>JACKFL010000001.1 GCA_020632495.1 Candidatus Omnitrophota bacterium
GTTGTCAGTTGTCAGTTGTCAGTCGGTTCATTCGTGTTTATCCGTGTGCATCCGTGGCAAAAAATTTGTGAACATTTGCGTAAATTCGTGGCAAAAGACATCAAAAATATCCACAATCATCCAACAGCCAATCGATCTCGCCCATGAAATCCACGAAGTAGGCCGGGTAGAGATAATCCGGCGCCACCAGGTTCAGGGATACGCTGCGCATCGGGTCGTGGGGCCGATGGCGGTAGGCGATGGTGGCATAAGCCGGATGATCGTCTTCACCATAAGTATCGTATAAGCAGGTTCCGTTATCATAATAGCGGCCGGTTTCCAGGATTTCCCGCAGCCGGCGCATTTCCTGGGCGTCCACCTGGAACTGACGGACCAGCACGGGAGATCGGTCGTAATAATGATTGTAGACCCGGGCATATCCGGTGAAGGTAATATGCACCGAATAACCGATGACATCGCCCGGCATGTAATCGTAGCTGTCGTATTCCTTGGTAAAGACGATGTAGGTGCGGTCGTGAATCAGCGGCCGGGTGTATATGCTGAAGCGAACCGACGGCCTCAGGTCGAGATAGAAAAAGGGTGACCAGCCGAATTCCAGATAAAATCTTTTCCGGGGACGATGATGTTTGATCCAGTAGGGGTGATGCCAGTTGCGGTCAGGCTTGTAGCGCTTATCATAACCCCATCCGCGATGGCGATCGTTATGCCCCCGGTCCCGGTCGCGGAAGCGCCGGTCATGATCGCGGCTGCGGTCCGGCCGAGGTGAACGGAAACGATCCGCCGGTTCATCCCGCCGCGCCTGGTCACGATCGACCCGCGGTGGATTTGGGCGATTGGGCTCCGGGTCATTGCGCCGCACCCGGTTGCGATCAACCGGGGAGGGATTCGGGCGATTTCGATCCGGATCATTGCGCCGCACCTGGTCACGATCGACTTGCGGTGGATTTGGGCGATTGGGCTCCGGATCGTTGCGCCGCACCTGATTGCGATCGACTTGCCGTGAGGTCTGGCGATTGGGTTCCGGATCGTTGCGTTTTGCCTGCTTGCGATCGACCTGCGGAGAAGTTTGCCGGTTGCGATTAGATTGCACTTCATTGCGGCGTGCTTTGTTTTGATCAGCTTTCTGCTGCTCATCGCGTTTCCGCTCGGGTGTGCGCTGCACGGTGCGGCGTTCCTGAGTGCGCTTTTCGGGTGTGACCCGTTTCGGTGCGGTATTCTGCTGACGGGAACGTTCGGTTTTGCGCTCCTTCTTTTCTTGCGATACCGTTTTGGACCGCCGGGAAGTCGAGCGATCGTTTTGGGCGAACCCGGTAACCGACAGGCCGCCGATCAATCCAAGCAGCAAAAAACCGAACCACAGACGATACATAATAGTTTTCATGAAATGACTCCTTCCTTAATGTTGCAAGGATGCTTTGTCCATCCATTTTCGATTAACTGCAAATCGGATACCCGAAATCTGTCGGGTAAATAATTGATGAAAATAATTTTTGAAAAAATGATATAAGAATTTGATTTTATTAGATTAGTAAATTGCTCTGCCGTATTTGTTGCCTGATCTGACGGATCATTCGAAGCCACAGGATTTCGACAATCGTAAACCAGGTTAACGGCCGATATTGTTAACGGGGTTTACAGGCGATTGATCTTTACCGTTTCCCAAAAGCACTTATCATTGAGCACTTACCATTGAGCATTTACCATTAATTGGCATTTCCATTTTAAAAATCATTTCTCCCGCACTCAATTCCGCCTTATTTTCCCGCGACGAAAGATATGCAAGGAGGATTCTGATATGATCATCGTGACCGGCGGGGCCGGATTTATCGGCAGTAATTTGGTGCGCAGCCTTAATCGGCAGGGAATCGACGATATATTGATTGTCGACAGCCTGGAGCATGGCGAGAAACATCGCAACCTGAACAGCCTGGGGTTCCGCGATTTTATCGATTATGAAGATTTTTTAAAATTGCGCAAGCGTTTCAACCGGGGAGAAATCGAGGCGATTTTCCATCAAGGCGCCTGTACCGATACCATGGAATACAATGGGCGGTATATGATGCGGGTAAATTACGAATATAGTAAGATTCTGTTAGATTTTGCCATCGCCCGTAAAGCGCGTTTTATTTACGCATCCTCGGCCTCGGTTTACGGCGACGGCGACAACGGTTTCCGGGAAGAGCGCGGCTGCGAAAATCCTCTTAACGTCTACGCTTATTCCAAATTTCAATTCGATCAATACCTCCGCCGCCGCTGGGCGGACCTGCCGGTGCAGGTGGTGGGACTACGCTATTTCAACGTTTACGGCCCGCAGGAGAATCACAAGGGCAAGATGGCGTCGGTGATATACCAGTTCCATCACCAGATCCGCCAATCCGGGGAGCTGCGCCTGTTTGAAGGCAGCGGGGAATTCCGGCGCGACTTCATCTACGTGCAGGATGTGGCCGATGTGAACATGTTTTTTTTCAATCATCCGCAGATCAGCGGCATCTACAATTGCGGTACCGGCAGCGCGGAAAGTTTTGAGAAGATCGCCCGGATCATGCAAACCTGCTACGAGCGCTGTGAGGTCAGCTATATCCCCTTCCCGGAAACCCTGAAGGGCAAATACCAGGCCTATACCCAGGCCGACACCGCCAACCTCCGCCAGGCCGGTTACCAGGCGCCGTTTACCAGCCTGGAAGACGGGGTGAAGGCGTATGTGGAGGTGCTCAAATCGGCAGATGGGTACTGGCTGGCACCGGTTTAGGGATTGCACGGGATTGAATTGCACGCAGATTCCACAGATTGGGCAGATTTACGCAGATAAGACTTTTATGTAAACTACTTTGAAAAGCGGCGGTTCTTTCCATTGATTCAGAAATCTGTGGAAATCTGTTAAATCCGTGGAATCTGCGTGCAATTCAGTTTTGCAATCCGAGCTATATGCGTGCAATTCAGTTTCCCCCTCCGATCACTGCCTGCACCCAGAACAGCACCACCACGATCAGCACAAAATAGAGCAGCAAGGTCAGGTATCCCCAGCGCCAGGAGTGCTCTTCGCGAAGGATCTCGCCCCGGGTAAGGGTGTAGGGGAGGATCTCTTTGCGCAGCGCTTTCGGCCAGAGATAGCTGTGCAGCCCGGTGAGGAGCATGGTGACGGCGCAGCCGATGGCATTCCACCACATCCAATAGACATCGGGAAAGAACGCCCAGAGCAGCAGGTTGAACAGCACCCCGGAAACGATACCGGTAAATACCGCCCGGGTGGTGGCGCTGCGCGAGAGGATACCCATCAGAAAGGCGGCTAAGATCGGGCCGTAGAATGCGGAGCCGATCTTGTTGACCGCTTCCACCACGGTGTCGGAAACCTGGTCGGCATAAAACGCAAAGATGGTAATGAAGATACCCCACAGCAGGGTAACGATTTTGCCGGCGCGGAGATCGTGCGCCGGCAAAACGCTAAGACGGCCGACAAAATCGCGCATGGTTGCCGCCGAGAGCGAATTCAAGACCGAATCGAGGCTCGACATGGTGGCGGCGAGCAAGGCCGCGAAGAGGATGGCGCGCAGGCCGGAGGGAAGAAACAGCATGATGTACTGGGGCACCAGATAGTCGGGATGGGCCTCCGGCACCGCCGCCTGCAATTCCGGGGAGAGCTGGTAAGCGGCGCCCACTGCCATGCCCAGCAGGATGTAGAGCACCCCCAGCGGAAAGCGGGAGATGCCGTTGATGAACAGCGAGCGCTTGGTGCCGTCGATCGATTCCGCTGAGAGCTCCCGCTGCACCTGGCTCTGGTCGGTGCCGTAGTAGGAGACGAACAGGAAGAAACCGCCGAACAGAAACCCCCAGAAGGGCGTCTCGGAGCCGTCGCCGAGACCATGCGCCATATCAAGCACATTGAGGCGCTCCGGGGGCAGGCTGTTCAGGATGACCCCGAATCCCCCCACATGCTCGGCGGCATACACGATGCAGATGACGATCCCGCTGAGCAGGATGACCATCTGAATCACATCAGAGTAGACCACCGCCGGCATACCGCCGATCACATCGTAGATGACCGTCACAGCGCCGATGATCAGGATCGTCAGCCACAATGGAATGCCCAGGCAGACCGAGAGCACAATAGCGGTGGCGTAGACCACGATACCGGCAGCAAAAGCCCGGCTGAGCAGAAACACCCCGCTGACCAGGTAGCGGATCGAGGCGTCGAAGCGGTGTTCGAGATATTCGTAGACGCTGATCAGTTCCAACTTGCGGAACAGCGGCACCAGGAAGATCATCACTGCAATGATCGCGAGGGGCACCGCCATCTCATATTGCAGCCAGGTAAGCCCGCCCCCCGGTTTGAGGGCGACGAAGGCCGGCTTGGAGATAAAACTGATCGCCGAGGTCTGGGTGGCCATGGTGGAGATGCCGATCGCCCACCAGGGCAGCCGCCGCCCGCCGACGAAATAGTCTTCCTGATTCTGCTGATTTTTTCCCAGGTAAATGCTTAAGCCGATCATTCCCCCGAGGTATCCTCCGAGGATGAGCCAATCCAGTACTGTCATTTCCACTTCCTTGGTTCAGATGAAGGCGGAATGTAAGCAAGCGCGAGGGGAAAACCAAATGGCGGAGGGCGAAGAGCGGAGGGCAAAGGGCAAAGGGCGAAGGGCAAAGGGCAAAGGGCGAAGAGTATAGGCATAAAAATGTTATTGCATCGAATTTTAAAGTAATTTTATGGCGTTACGCGTAAACAGGTGCCGTCATTGCGAGCCACGTCTTTTGCGGCGTGGCAATCTCACGATGATCGCTTCCAGCGTAACTGCAGATGGGTGCACCATGCAGGAGATTGCTTCGGTACGAAACGCCTCGCAATATCTGCAAGAATTACATTATGGAGCATAGCACGTAACATCAGATAGTTTACCCTCCGCCCTCTGCCCTCCGCCCTCCGCCCTTCGCCCTCCGCCA
>JACKFL010000010.1 GCA_020632495.1 Candidatus Omnitrophota bacterium
GCACGCCGGATGCACGGCCGGCACCCGATCGCGGCCCATTACGGCGATGGTCGCGAGCGGCTCAGCGGCGTCGGATACTCGTTGCTGACCCGACCCTGCCGCGCGCTATCCGATGTGGATGACCCGCGCGTAGAATCCCCAGTATCACCGCCTGAGCGGCGGTTCAGTTCAACAAGGCTTATCCCTCGCGGCAGGCGCCTGCGCACCGAACGGCGCTTGCGGCGCGAGGGATAAACCCTATTCGTTGGGCCGCACTGAGTCGTTCTTCTGGAGGAAATAATGAGACGTACTAGATACTTGACCATTGCATTATTGATTTTTTCAATTACTTCAGCGGCTTCGGCTTCGCAGTGTTCAGATAGACACTTGGAGGAGTTTAGCTCCCAAGGAGGAAAAGACGCGTGGCTCAAGCGGATGCGTGGAGTACAGAGCCAAGCCAAGCAAGCGCTACGAACCGGCGTTTGGTCGGACGGAGAAAAGCTATCCAACGAAAGGCTCCGACAGATTCGTGAAGCAGTTCAGGATATAGAAGAGGATATTGCTGAGGCCGCCGCTTGCTCACTTCCGGGACAGTCCGCAAGTACATCTTCCCCAACTAGAGGAAACCCCCCCGGCAATGCAGCTTCAAATTGCTCCACTACCTTCAGCGGAGACCAGACCTCTGCTGGGCCATGGATATGGAAAAGAACAGACGACACCTCCGCATCGTTGCTTAATCCTTACGGTAACGAGTATGCGTCAAGCAGCCTCCAAGACCTTGCAAGTGGAAAAGTTGACATGGGTTCAGGGTTCAACCAGAAGACCCAACTTCAAGAATGGGCGCGTTGTCACCTTGCTACCCGCAAAGGGGGGGCGCAAACGACCGCTGCAAAAGGAAATCAACCCTCCAGCGCTGCTTCGAACTGCCCTTCTGAATATAGTTGGCCGTTTAGCGCTGGTTGCGGTTCAAAACTGCGCGTACTGCCAAATGGGCATCTCTTATTTAACGGTTGCCCGGAGGCAGGCGATACTTGGAAAGATGAGGGGCAAATAGGTGCGTCTAATGATCGGCGTGGGCTCGGCTGGCCAGGACTCGATGAATTTTACGAATGTCATCTTGCTGCCCGGAAAGGAAATTCCGTCACAGCAAACTCAGGTGCCGCCAGTACGCAATCTGGACCTAACGTTGGCAACGCAAGCGAAGTAAATGGCCGAAAAGAGGGTGGAAAGAGTGCGTGGAAACGTGGGGGTTCACAAACTTCGCAATCACAGTCCAAACAAGCATCCGATACCGGCGTACAAGGCAGTAATGGCTCGCAAAAATCAAAGTACGTATCGAAGGATGCTACTCACTGTGTAGAAATTGTTCCCAAGGGATTCAAGTGTGACGGGCCATACGATCGGTTCTTGACAAATATCTGCATGACCAAGATTTCAGTTCGCTGGAGGCTTGGCGCCGACCCATGGGGAATGCAGGAATTGGCGCCGAAGGGTTGCACCCCGGTCAGCCCGTTCCGAGACCAGCGAGGTGTTCAGTTCAAAGCTTGCTCTTGGGATCCTAAAGCGAATCATGGGCCATACTCGGACCCATGTCGCTATTAGTCGTAGCGCCCAACCCGGCAGTCCACACGGACGCTGCGCGATAAAACCGCGCAGCGCCGGTGACTTTTACGTTGAGCGACCGCTTTCCTGTGTCTCATAGGACGGCTTTGGTTCGGGTCGAAACACTCGCAGACGGTTCGTCCTCGCGCTGGGAAGGGCGGACGTCTCAGGTTGGCTAGGAGCGGCTAGTCGCCATATGGTCCAGATAGCAGCCGTCTGGGTGGGGCGGTATGCTCTACGCTTACATACCCCCTGGATCTAATCACCCCACTATGCCGGCGGCTGCTGCATTTTTCTGCCTTGTTATTCTGCTTTGTTTGGAGTTCCTGACTCTAAACAGTAGCTTGCAGTACATGTTGAACTAAACCGCTGACGCGGTGGCCGCGAACCCAAGCGCCACCGCGTTTTTCATGACGTCTGCGACGACGACCTACCTTGAAACCGGGGATGTCCCCGCGTTCAAGGAGAAGTGTCATGAGCCCCTTACGTCAGCAGATGATCGACGCGATGGTGCTGCGCGGATTGGCACGGCGCACGCAGCAGGCCTACCTGTCGGTGGTGGCGCAGTTGGCCGCGCACTACCACTGCAGTCCCGACCGCCTCGATGCCGCACAGGTGAAGGCCTGGCTGCTGCACCGGATCACCGAGCGGCACCTGGCCTA
>JACKFL010000011.1 GCA_020632495.1 Candidatus Omnitrophota bacterium
TAGCTGTTTTGTTTTACCTTGTCCCTTCTCTGACTTTTAACTTGGATCCTTTCACCTTAAATTAATTTCCCCACTCCGGCCTGCGCCAAAAAAAATTCTCTACCTTTACGTCGTGTCACTCCTGCAAAAAAAATTCCGCCAACGGAGTTTATTTCCCCTTGAACCAAGGTATTTTTCCATCTTTTTTCCTCTTTTGAGATAAACCTGCCGATCTGAAGCCGTTCTGACCGAATGAGTTTTCAATGGGTAGTGCGTGCAAGACATTTTCTACTTTGAATCCGAAACGATACGGGCATTCAGGCCGTTCGGGTTTAGATCCTGTCTCATCCACCGAACCCATCCTCAGCTAAATCCTCATCGGCATTGAAACCAACAGGGCAAAGCAAGATTTACCATAGTTGATCAACGATTAAAACTGATATAGTGCAATAACAGTGAACAAATGAAAAAAATACTGCAAACCGCAACTCTTTGTTGGCTGGCGATCGCCGGGATGGCTCAAACGCCGACCATTCCGACGCCGACACAGACCGATGAGATCATCATCGACAACGGCCAGAGCGGAAAAGCCGACGCGCTTGACCGCATCCGCTACAAGGTCACCATCCAGAATACCGGCAGCGGCGGCGCGACGGGTACGAAAGTGACCGTTACCCCCGACCCGCGCACTACCCTGGTGCCCGGCTCCTTCCGGTCCTCTCCGCTGGCCGTGCCCGATATGTACTCCTGTACGGGCAACGTGCCCATCAATGTATCGGCGGGATCCGGGCTGATCGCGAATGACTTTGACGACAATATCCCCGGGCTGACCCTCGCAGCAGGCTCGTTTGCTACCAGTCAGGGAGGGACCATAGTCATCGCATCCGACGGCGGCTTTCTGTACACGCCGCCCGCCGGGTTTACCGGGACCGATACCTATTCCTACAGCCTGATGGACGGTAACGGCGTGGGCGGCGGCGTACCGGACTCGGATGTCGGCTTAGTGACCATTGCGGTGTCCGGCATGATCTGGTTCATCGACAATTCTTCGGTTGCCGCAACCAGCGACGGCCGGCTGAATTCACCGTTCAAAACACCTAATGATTTCAACAACGCCTCAGGCCCTGCCCCCGGCCAGGTCGTATTCCTGAAATATACCGGCAGCAATTATACCCAGGGGCTCATCCTGAAGAACAGCCAGCAGCTGTTCGGCTCCGGCCATACCGGCGGCGGCAATCTGGCGGACGTCCTGCCCTTTTTCCCGGCGCCGGCCAGCGTGCTCCTGCCGTCCATCAACGGCGCCCCGCCCGTGCTGGAGAATCTGTCCGGCAATGGGGTTACCCTCGCCCAGAACAATACCGTCCAGGGAGTCGATGTCGGTAATACAAGCGGGTACGCCTATGTTGACAACGGCGGAACGGTCGGGACCCTGAACATCAGCGATGCGGGCATCACAGGCAGCGGCGGCTTGTTCAGCCTGATCAACGGCGGAACGGTCAACGCAACTCTCGGGCAACTGGCCTCTTCCGGATTTGCCGGCACCCCGCTGTTGTTGACGAATATGGCCGGTTCGATCTCCAATTCCGTTGCGGGTTCAATTGCCAATAACGCCGGCGCCGACCTCGTCAAGGTCACCGGCGGCTCGCTGGGCATGTCGCTCGCTTCGGATATTTCCAAAACAGGCGGGAACAGCTCGGTGGTCGATGTTTCCGGCGGCCATACCGGTACCCTGACCTTCAGCGGCGGGCTGTCCGTATCCGGCGCCGCCGCATCCGACGGGATGCAGTTTGATAATGCCGACGGGACCTACAATTTTTCAGGCCCGGTTTCCTTGGGATCGGGAACTGCCGGGGTGAATATCGGGAACGGCTCCAGCGGAGCCTTCAACGCCCTGAACGCTTCCTCGATCATCACCGATATCAGCGGAATTTCCTTCCGCGTGAATAACAGCACGACCACGGTGACCTATGCCGGTACGCTCAATCATTACGCACAGACTGCGCGGGGGATTGAGATCATCAACGGCACCGGCGGCATAAGCTTTTCCGGCACGCTTCAACTGGGCAACGCTACCTTCCCGATGACAACCGCGGAGGCAGTCTACCTGGAAAATACGGGAAGCGCCAATACCATCAGCTTTAATGCGCTGAACATCATTGCAGGCTTATCCGGAGGAGCGGGATTTCCTGTATTTGTGAGCAATACCAGCGGCAAAATTGCAGTGGCGTCCGGTTCATTTAGTAGTAACGGGAATCTGGGTACGGGCAACTATGCCTTCAACGTATCGAATACGACCTCATCCGGCGTGACCTTTGACCAATTTACGGTGGATCTGGATGATATGGGAGAAAGCGGCGGGGCGATCAAACTGAACAACACGCCGGGCACCTTCACGTTCAAGAACTGCCCCAGGATCGTGAACCTTGGCGCTACTACGCTGATTGACGCGGCCAACTTCGGCACGCTGGTCATCGGCAGTACCTCGCCCGGAAACATATCCTCGGACGGATCGACGGCATTGAATATCAGCAACGGCGCCATCGATATCCAGGCCGTCAACCTGACGTCCTTCAATGCAAACGGCAGCATGGTCCGGTTGGTGAACACCTCCGGGCCTCAATTGATCGTAACCGGTACGGTGTCCACCAATACCGTTTCAGGCAGCCAGGAATCCATGTACCTTTCAGGGGTATCGACCTCAATGGTCAAATTCGGCGCGGCCTCCACCGTCACCATCCAAAACCGGCGGGCGGAGGGCATTTTGTTGAACAATTGCACCGGCGCCGTTCAGTTTGGCAACACCACCATCAACAACCCGAATAACATCACCCTTCCGGGCATCCGCAGCACCGGCGGATCGGGGTCCGTCAGCTTTGCCCAGGCTAATGTGGATATGAACAACGCCGGCGGGTTTGAGACTTTCACAGATGTTGACGAACCCGGCAACAACAACGGCGACGGGGATGCATTGTACATCACCGGGTTTGCTGGCACTTCCTTTGCCATCAACGGCGGCACCATTGAAAATGCCGGCGACGACGGGATCGACATCCGCAATTCCCAAAACCTGACGCTGAGCGGCGTGATCATTGAAGATTGCGGCAAGAACCCGGGCGTACCTGCCTGTACGGTGGATTGCAACAGCTCGGGTATACAGGCCTATAACCTGACCGGGACCAACAACCTCACGGGATCTACCTTCCGGCGGGGCAGGCTCCGCAATATCCTGTTCAGTCTGGCTTCCGGCTCATCAACCCTCAACATCAGCAATTGCACATTTGACGATACGCGCTCCCAGGGAAGTCCGGCAACCGATAACCTTCAGGTCTACCTGAGCGGCTCGGCAAACGGCTCATTCGATATTGAAAACTCCCAGTTCCTCAAATCCCGGACCAATCAGATCAGCGTGATCGCCCAGAACACCTCCACCGTTTCCAAGCTTGACATCACCGGGATTACCATGAACTACGACGGAGGAGACAGCGCCGGCATCCTGGTGGCGGGCGAAGGCGGCTCAACGGTCAATTTCAACATCATGAACAACCCGGTGCTGTATTCCCAGAACGAGAATGTGGTCACCATATCCGCCGCCGGCACTTCGCAGGTGCAAGGCCGCATCAAGGACAATCCCGATATGAAGTTCAACACGCCTTCATCCGGAGGGTCGATATTCAACGGGATCAGGGTCCTTTCCGACGGCTCTGCTTCTGTCGCAACGGTGCTGATCGAAGGGAACACCCTTGCT
This sequence comes from Candidatus Omnitrophota bacterium, assembly GCA_020632495.1. Lineage (GTDB taxonomy): Bacteria > Omnitrophota > Gorgyraeia > Zapsychrales > Zapsychraceae > JAGOSC01. The sequence goes on from JACKFL010000011.1 coordinate 3,725, forward strand.
TTGAACAACGGCTCTGACGGCATTAATATCGCTGTAGAGGGTAATGGAGCTGCCCTTATCAATGCAACCCTGAACAACAACGTCCTGACAGCTTCAGGCATTACCGGCATTCCCCTCGACGGGATCAACGCCTTTGTCAACCCCACGGCAGGCGGCACTAAATTGCTATGTCTGAACCCCAATAACAATACCGTTTCAGGGATCTGGGCCCGTGCCGCCCGGGTTAGGACTTTTAGCACGACCGGTGTCAGGGTTACCGGATACTCCGGCACATTTGCCGCTACCTGGACAGCCAAAGGGAATACCGGGGCGTCGGTAGCAGAATTCGCTACCGGAGGCGGAACGATCACCGCGGCGCCGGGGCCCTGTCCGTTGCCCACCAACCCGTTGCCCTGACCCGGGGTCACCGGAAAAGGGCATCCTGACATCAGGTTTAAAGATCTCGACAAACGTGCAGAAAAAAACAATCATGAAGACGCAATCAAACAATCATAGGGTGAACCCTCTCACTGAAAAAAGCGGCACTCTGAAGCTCTATTGCAGGTGGCTAGGCGTCCTGACGTCCTGCCTGGCAGCCATCAGCCTGTCGGCCCAGACTTTTCCGGTCCCGGGCTTCACCCTGCCGCCGGGCAAAACCATTGTCATTACCTACGACGTGGATGTCAATAGCGACGCCTGTACCCCGGGCTCCCAGCCGCCGGTCAACCTATCCAACCAGGCCAGTGTGATGGGAACCAATTTTACCGCCGTGTCCACAGATGACCCGGCTTTTCCCGGGGCTTCCGACCCCACGCTGACCCCGTTCGGCGCATTTACCATCGGCGACCGGGTCTACAACGACGTCGACCGCAACAACGCCTTTAATCCGGGCGATATCGGGATCAACGGCGTGGTGGTCAACCTCTACCAGGACGTCAACAACAACAATATGCTGGATGCGGGCGACGGTGCGCCTTTCGCCTCCACCACGACGGCTAATCTTTTGGGCGGCGACGGCGGTTATGCTTTCGCGGTCTGCCCGGGTGTCTATATCGTCGAGGTGGCCGCCGCCAATTTTGAACCCGGCGGCGCGCTGTACAATATGGGCGTTCCGCTCGTCACCAGTCCGGTCTCCGGCGCGGGCGACCCGGATACCGACCTGGACGACAACGACAATAACGGCGAACCGGTCGTCGGATTCGGCGTAGCGTCCAAAGCGTTCACCGTTTTCGCCGAGGACCTCAAAGTTGACTTCGGTTTCAAAACACCCACGACGGTTGCCATCAACAATATCACCCTGGACGAAGGCACCAACGGCCCGGGTACCGGTTTTACCTTCACCGTGACCCGTTCCTCCACAGAAGACGACTTCTCCCTGACGGCCAATTCATCGGGCGGAACGGCGGACAGCGGCACGGACTTTGTCGCCGTTACCAACGGGGCGGTTCCCTTCACGGCCGGCGGCAGCAACACGGCCACGGTCACGGTCCTCGTAGTCCAGGATTTTATTGTTGAAGACGACGAGACCTTTGAGCTAGCGCTTTCCGGCGCGCCGTACGGCATCGTACTGACGGACGCTGACGGTCTGGGCACGATCAAAAACGATGATACTGCCATTCTGGTGATGACCGGCGGTACCATCCTGGTTGAAGGGGACTCAGGGACACAACCCTACACCTTCACCGTCACCCTCAACGGACCGGTTCAGGACGGCTTCCAGGTGGATTATGCCACCAACGACATGACGGCAAGCGCAGGTTCGGATTATGCGGATAACGACGGCGTCCTGACTTTTGCCGGCGACCACCTCGAATCCCATAGCTGGACGGTGAATATGAACGGCGATGAGGTCGTGGAGCTGCTGGAGACCTTCGAAGGCGCCATCAGCAATGTCAGCATGACCTCGGCCGTCCAGCAGGCTGCCATTTCGTTTTTCGGCTCTCCGATGTCGCAGGGCATTCAAAACGATGATGCAGCCCTGATCACCATCTCCGACGTGAGCATGGACGAAGGGGATTCGGGTACGACGTCCTTCGATTTTACGGTCACCCTCGACAAGGAGGTGGATGTCCCCGTTATCGTCAATTATAATACGGTAAACGGTACAGCCACCATATCCGACGGGGATTATATCTCAAACTCAGGAACATTGACGTTTACGGCCCTTGGCGGGCTCAACCAGACCCAGACCGCCACCGTCACCGTTAACGGCGATACGAAATTTGAAGGCGATGAAACCTTCCTCCTGCGGCTGAACAGTTTTAATGCCGCCAGCAGGCAGGTCTCCTTCAGTCCGGCCGGCGGCACCCTGGCCGGTACGGGTACGATCCTGGAAGACGATGTACCCCCGATCCTGATCAACGAACTGGACAGCGATACCCCCGGAACCGATGCGGCGGAATTTGTGGAGCTCTACGACGGCGGCGCAGGCAATGTCAGCCTCGACGGGCTGGTGCTCGTGTTCTACAACGGCGCTAATGACCTTTCCTACCGCGCAATCGACCTGGACGGGTTCACCACCGATGCCAACGGATACTTCCTGGCCGGTAATTCAGGCGTGCCGGGCGTGGGCGTAACCTTCCCCGATAATACCCTTCAGAACGGCCAGGATGCGGTAGCGCTCTACGTGGGTGATGCAGCGGATTTTCCTGCCAATACGCCGCTGACCCTGGCCAATCTTGTGGACGCGGTCGTGTACGACACCAACGACGCCGACGACGCCGGCCTCCTGACGCTGCTTAATCCAGGACAACCCCAGGTAAATGAAGATATCGGCGGAAACGCCGCCTGCCATTCCATCCAGCGGATCCCCAACGGCAGCGGCGGGCTGCGGAATACCGATACGTTCCAGGCCTTGCCGCCGACCCCGAAAGCAGCCAATTTCGTACCGGTGGTCAGCATAGCCCTGAACACCGCCGCCGTACCGGAGGACGGCGCGGCCAACCTGATCTATACCCTGACCCGCACCGGCGCCACGACCTGCGACCTGCCGGTAACCTTCGCCGTGACCGGAACGGCTGCCTCCGGTACTGATTATACCGGGATTCCTTCCAGTCCGGTCGCCATTCCGGCCGGCAGCGCTTCCGTCGATATCGTGGTCAATCCCGCTTCGGACAATACGGTTGAAACCGACGAAACGGTGATCGTCACCCTGGCCGACGGCGCGCTTTACGACCTGGGCGGAGTATCGGCGGCTACGGGGACCATCACCAATGACGATACGTCCGTGCTGACCTTGAACCAGCCCGCCGGGACAACCCGCGACGAAGGCGATTCCGGCCCAACGCCGCTGACCTATCGCGTGACCCTGAGCAACCCCGTCGACGGCGGACTCCGGGTGAGCTACCAGACCAATGACGGATCGGCCACAACGGCGGACGGCGATTACCAGGACAATGACGGATACCTCGATTTTGCGGGAACGTCCGGCGAATTCCACGAATTCACCGTCAATGTGAACGGGGATGCCAAAGTAGAACCGGATGAGACCATCCAGGTCGAATTGCTGTCGCTGTCGCTGGTCAGCGTGGACCCGGCGGATGTATCCTTCGCGGGGTCGCCGGTAGAGAGCACCCTGACCAATGATGACAGCGCGGTGTTGAGCATATCGCCCGTCAGCCAGGTTGAAGGTACCGGCGCGGCCTTGAACCTGGTGTTCATGGTAACGCTTGACAACGACGTGCAAGGCGGATTTCAGGTCGGTTTTGCCGTCAATGACGGTACCGCCACCGACGCCGACGATTTCGATGTGACGGCCGGCAGTCCGCTGACCTTTACCGGAACCGCCGGTGAATCCCACGTGATCACCGTGCTGGCCGATGCCGACGACAAGGTGGAAGACAACGAGACCTTCGAGGTCGTTTTGTCGGGCCTGTCGCAGCTTACAGCCGACCCCGGCGATATAACCGTTTCTGGGTCGCCGGCCCAGGGCGTGATCCTCAATGACGACTCGGCTACGGTCACCCTTTCCGCGGTGGATGCGGACAAGGACGAAGGGCAGACCGGAACCACGCCCTTTACTTTCCGGGCTACACTCGACAACCCCGTACAGGGCGGCTTCAGCATCGCTTACCTGACCAACGACGGTACGGCCACAACAGCCGGACTGGATTATGCCGGCGCCGGCAGCTCCCTGACCTTCACGGGCAACAGCGGCGAGAGCCACGATATCACGGTGGACGTGAACGGCGATTACCTGGTGGAACCGGATGAGACCTTTACGGTGGCTTTCGGCATCCTGTCGGGGACAACCGCCGTCCAGCTGGCCGCCATCGGAACGGACGGGGCTCCGCAGACCGGAACCATCCGCAATGACGAAACGGATTACGGCGACGCCTCGGGCGCGGGTTATTTTACAACCGGCGTCAATGCAGCCGCCCACAAAGCGGTATACGGCTACCAGCTGGGCGCCTCCATCGACGGAGACCCGGACGGCCAGCCGACCGCCAATGCAGACGGTGATGATGCCGACGCGGAAGGCGACGATGAGGACGGCGTTACCCTGCCGTCCGCATTTGTGATCAATACCGGCGCCACGGTGACGGTCAACGCTTCCGCCCCCGGTTACATCACGGCCTGGTTCGACTTCAACGGCGACGGCGATTTTGCCGACCCGGGTGAAGACGTCCTGACCGGAGAGCCGGTTGTTGCGGGCGATAACGACTTCACCGTCAACACGCCGGCTTCGGCAGAAACGGGGCTGACTTCGGCCCGTTTCCGGTTTGCCTCCACAGGGGCTTTGCCCGTCAACGGCCTTGCCGGCGACGGCGAGGTGGAAGATTACCAGGTGAACATCGTCAATACCCAGTTTTCAATAGATGACCCCGAGGTGGAAGAAGGCGACAGCGGTACCGCTGAACTGACCTTCACCATTTCCCGTTCGAACAACGCCAACGATTGTTCGGTGGATTACAGCCTGACGGGCGGCACGGCGGGTTCGGGGTCCGACTACCAACCCCTGGCAAGCGGCACGGCTTCGTTCGCGGCCGGCGGCGACCTGACCCGGACCGTAACGGTACTCGTGACCGGCGATCTGACCGTCGAATTGGATGAAACAGTGGAAATGACTCTGGCCGACCCGGCCAACGGCTCCATCCTAGACGGCGAGGGTACGGGTACGATCCTCAACGACGATCAGGCGACCATCACCGTTTCCAGCCCATCGGTTGCGGAAGGCGACGACGGCGCAACCACCATCCTGACCTTCGACATTTCCATGGACCATCCTTCGGATGAAGCGGTCGGATTCGGTTACGAAACCCAGGACGGCACGGCGACGGACGAAAACAGCGACGGCGATTACGAATCCGCGTCCGGGAGCCATTTGTTGTCCCCGGGGCAGCAAATGAAGCAGGTTTCCGTAACCGTAAACGGGGATTGCGCGATAGAGGCTGATGAAACCTTCGCGTTGGTCCTGAGCAACCTGTCGGTCGCCGGCCGGGAAGTGGTTTTCTCCGGTTTGAGCCCGGAGCTGACCGCCGCGGGGACCATCCTCAACGACGACGCCCTGCCGGTCATTGACTGTCCGGATAGCTATACCGTGCCCGTTCCGGAAGGCGCGTGCAGCGCTGAAGTGACCCTGGAATTGCCGGAGGTGTCCGGCCTGTGCGGCGAATCGAATCTCGAATTCCGGTACCGGACCCTGGACCCGGAAGGACCCTTCACGGAATGGGCCGACCCGGATGAAAACACGGTGGAATTCCCGGTAGGCGAATACGAGATCGAGTGGGCGGTATCCGACGGGTCGGGAACTTCGGCATGCAGCCTTGCGCTGACCGTGGCGGACAACGAGCCGCCGTCGATCACTTGTGCGGACAAGGACGTGAAGCTGGACCAGGAAGGCCTGGCGCAGCTTGAAGCGGGGGATATTTTGCTCAGCGCCACGGACAATTGCGGCATTGCGTCGTCCGTGCTGGAGCCAACGGCGTTCACCTGTGATCAGTTGGGCCCCCAACCGGCGACGGTCACGGTTACGGACGTCAACGGCAACAGTGTTTCCTGTACCGTGACGGTTACGGTGCGCGGGTTGCCCTGCGGCTGGTCGGCCGGCCCCGACGGGATCGGCTGCAGCAACGGCAACGCGGCCGAATACGATACAGACAGCGAAACCTTCACCATGACGGCCAGCGGCTGTTATACGCCCAGCGCTACGATGGACGAGAGCGGCTTTGTCCAGTACACCTTCTGCGGCGACGGGTCGATCACGGCCCACATAGCCGGCCTGACCCTCCCGGGATTTGCGGGCATCGCCATGCGGGAAACCGCCGACCCGGGCGCCAAGAAAGTGGCGATCGTGTACCAGGGCGCCAATGCCCTGGCGCGGTACGTGCGCTATACCAACAACGGGCCGTCCTATCCGTCTTACATCAACACGCCGGGTTCGAGGTGGCTGCGGATCGAGCGGTCGGGCAACCTCTTCAGGGGGTATCACTCCTTCAACGGGGTCAACTGGACCTACGCCTTTGCCGTAACGGTACCGATGAACGTCTGCATCGAGGTGGGCCTGATCGCCTGGGGTACCAACCAGAACGCTGTCGTAACCGCCAGTTTCGACCACGTGGTGATCACCGGCGGAGGACTGAAAACCGGACAGGGCCCCGATCCGGGCATCCAGCCCCAGCTGACTAATCCGGGTGCGGATGAGGTCACTGTTTTCCCCAACCCCGCATCCGACCGGTTGTACATCGGCTTCGGCCGGGAAATATCCGGCGAAATTGCGCTTGAGTTGCACAACGCCCTCGGCGAGCGGGTCCTGCAAGCGGTGAAGCAACCCGGCACGGAACCCGAGCTGGACATCAGCCGGATCGCTCCCGGCGCCTACTACCTACGCATCCGGGCCGAAGACGGCCGCGAGTGGATCCGGCGCGTGGTGGTGGCTGA
>JACKFL010000012.1 GCA_020632495.1 Candidatus Omnitrophota bacterium
GCCCATTGACGAGCGGGCATATAGCAGTGGCGGAACCAAATTAACCGGTTCAGGGTTTTACCCTTGACCAAAACAGGCGGATCCGGCTGGTTTTAACAGCCCTTTTGCATAAACCATGACACCCGAAACGGCTCATTCCATCGCCCAACGCGAAATCGGCGGACTGCTTCCCGAAATAGAAGAAATTACCGGGCTGGGTTGCGTCAACCGCGTATTCAAGGTCCGTACGGAGGATGAACGATACGTTGTGCGGATGAACGACGACCCCAACCGGAAGCTGGAATTCGAAAAAGAGAAATGGTGCCTCGATCAGCTCGCCGAACTCGATATCCCCGCCCCGAAGACCCTGACCGTCGGGGTGGAATCCGGGCTTAATTTCATGATCCAGACGTTCATAGCGGGGAAACCCGGTGTCGACTGCGAACCGGCCGAGCAGGAAAAAACCTGGATCCGCCTGGGCCGGTACGCCTCATCCTACCACGCCATCCGGGAGATCGACATCCCGAATGCGAGGCATCTGACCTTCCATGGGAATTGGCACAAGCAGCTGGCCTACAACATCGGCCTGCTGGAAAAAGACGGCGATTCCCTGTTGGCGAACGGCATCTTTCAGCGCAGCGAATACGAGGTTTTAAAAGAAAGACTGCACCGGCTCACCCAAAAAAGTTTTACCTACGGACTGATCCACAAGGATTTGTGCCTGCGCAATGTGGTAGTGGGCCGCGAAGTATTCCTCATCGACTGGGGAATGGCCGAGATCGGGATCGTCCCGCACCTGGAGATCGGGAATATGATCACCTCCGAAGAAGTTACGCCGGAAGAGATCAACTGGTTTTTGGCCGGATTGGGTATCGATGAAGACGAATACCGCAGGATTGAATCGGAAATAACACTCATCAACCTGCTGGATCGCCTCGACAAGTACCGCTGGGCGGAGGACCATGCGGTGACCCATATCGATGAATATACCGGAAAGCTCAGGAAGGCTTTTGGACGGTCGTTGCTCTTATGAATTTTGATACGGGTTTATTATATCAATGCAAGATTTGAAAATCCGGCCGGCTTATAATTTTTTATGAATCGCCATGCGTACCGCTTGGCAGGCTAAAAGCAGCAAAAGAAAGCAAAAGTTTTATACTATCCGCTACCAATGAAAAAAAGCACCCAATACCATCTCACACTCCTGTTTTTCATCTTTTCCGTCTCAGCGAAAGCTCAGCAAAAACCCAACATCGTCCTGATCTTCCCGGATAACCTCGGCATTGGAGAGGTGAGCGCCTACGGCGGGGTAAGGGGCGTGCCCACGCCGAACATCGACCGGATCGGAACGGAAGGGATCCGCCTGACCAATTTCAATGTGGAGTATTCCTGCGTGCCTTCGCGGGCGGCCATCATGACCGGCCGGTACGCTACCCGGACCGGCGAGAATTATTTTTCGGGTCTCACCTTATGGGAAGTGACGCTGGCGGAGGCCCTCCGTTCAGCGGGTTATGCTACCGGACTGTTCGGCAAATGGGACATGGGCGGCCCGAACTGGGAAGGCAGGCGGGAACCCATGCAACAGGGGTTTGACGAATGGTACGGCATCCCCGGCACCAGCCATGTTTCCCAGTTTACCTCGTTTGAGGGGTTTGATTCGACCCGGCAACCCGTGCCGTATATCTGGGAAGGAGCCACCGGGGTACCTGCGCGCAAGGTGAAGCCGTTCGACCTGGCCACCCGGCGCACCCTCGACCGGGAAGCGGCAGAACACGCCGTCGCCTTCATGGAAAAACAAGCCGGGAAGAAACAGCCGTTTTTCGTCTTTTACCCCATGACCCAGCTCCACTTTCCGGCATTGGCGCATCCGGACAAGGCCGGCACAACCGGCGCGGGCGATATGGGGGACGCCATGGCCGATGTGGACTACAATACAGGCCTCATACTGGACGCCCTGAAACGGCTGAAGATCGACAACAACACCCTGGTCATCTGGTGTACCGACAACGGCGCGGAAATGCGGCGGCCCTGGCGGGGTTCGCCCGGTCCCTGGCGCGGGTATTACAATACGGCGATGGAAGGCGGCATCCGCACGCCCTGTCTGGTGCGCTGGCCCGGCAGGATACCGGCAGGGCAGGTCTCCAATGAGATGGTGCACGAAGTCGACCTGTTTGCCACGATCGCCGCGGCTGCCGGTGTGCCGGGAATCGTGCCTGCCGACCGGGCAACGGACGGGGTCAATCAGTTGCCGTTCCTGGAAGGCCGACAGAATCGCTCCGATCGGGAAAGCGCGATCTATATGAACTGGACCGGACAGGTGATGGCCGTCAAATGGCGCGACTGGAAATTGTGGTACCGTTTCCAAACCGAGCTGCCCGATCCCGACCCGGACAACCTGGTGCGCCTGTTCGACCTGCGTGCCGACCCGCAGGAAGAGACCGACGTCAAGGATTACTACCCCTGGGTGATCGGCATTATGGACGGGATTGTACGGGAATATGAGGCCTCCCTGGCGGTTTACCCGCGCGTGCCGGCCAACGCTCCGGACCCGTATGCCCCACCGGCAAAGGGTAGCGGCAGCCCCTTTGCGGTGTACAGCCGTACCGACCGGCAGCCGTTGGGAAGCCGCTCCGACGCCCTGCCCAACCCCGATTTTTCCGGTTCCTGGTCGACCGCCGTGCTGGAAACGCGGTCGCCGCTGGGCCGGGTAGACCAGGCGGCTGTACCCACGCTGGGCAGCGGCTGGGGCGACAAGATCTCGATCAAACACAGCGCCGATCGGCTGGAGGTGGAACGGGTGGTTTTCGTACCGCGCGAATTGCAGCCGCCGATCCGCTACCGCTACGCCCTGGACGGCTCGCAGACTGAAAATCCGGTCAATATGGGTCGTACGGGCGCTCCGCCGGTATCCACAACGACCTGGGACGGCAACCGGTTGGTCATCACCACGCTGTATCCGTTTCAGGACCCTGAAACCGGAGAACGGCGTGAGCAAAAAGTTATGCAAACCCTCTGGCTCGCTCCGCCGGCCGGCACACCCTGGGAGCCGACGCTGGTGGTGGAAACGAGCCGGGC
>JACKFL010000013.1 GCA_020632495.1 Candidatus Omnitrophota bacterium
TTCAACGCGATATTCCGGGCGCCTTTCTGGGCCGAGAAAGAGGCGATGGTGCAGGTGATCAGGATCATGACAATAGTGCCGTTGAGCACGGATTCATTCAGCAGGCGGACAGGCTCACCCGTATCGGTTGTCCCGGTGATGATGTTGTATCCAACCAGTACGGCGGCCAGGGTAGCGGCCGCCTGCGCATTGCTCAGCCCGAAGATCAACCTCCGCTCGTCGGCCGAGAACCGGAAGGTTTGCTGCGTCAGCCAGGCGGCCAGAAACTTGGCGACAGTGGCCACAACGGTCATCACAGCGGCCACCTTGAGGGTTGCCGGGTCGCGGAAAAAGATCCGCCAGTCGATGAGCATGCCGACGCCGATGAGGAAGAACGGGATGAAAATGGCATTCCCGACGAATTCGACGCGGTTCATGAGCGGAGAAGTCCGGGGAATGAGCCGGTTGAGGGCCAGACCGGACAAAAACGCGCCGATGATGGCTTCCACGCCGGCCAGCTCGGCGAGCACCGCTCCTGAAAAGACCATCACCAATACAAAGATGTATTGCGATACGCTGTCTTCAAACCGTTTGAAGAACCATCGCCCGATCACCGGAAAAATCAGCAATACAATCAGCCCGAATGCCAGGATGGATACGGAAAGGCGCATCCAGAAATCGGTGCTGACCTCGCCCTTGGTCATTCCTGCGATGACCGCCAGGACCAACAGCGCCAGCGTATCGGTGATCATGGTGCCGCCGACAGTGATGTTCACGGCCCGGTTCTTGGCAACGCCCAGTTTGCTGATGATGGGGTAGGCGATCAGGGTATGCGAGGCGTACATGCTGGCGAGCAGGATGGAAGTAATGAGGGTAAAGCCGAGAACGTATACGCTGGAAACGGTCCCGATCGCCATGGGAATGAAAAAGGTGAAGGCCCCGAACACCACACTCTTCCGGCTGTTTTTCCGGAAATCCGCCAGGTCGATCTCCAGGCCCGCCAGAAACATGATATAGAGCAATCCCGCTGTGCCCGAAAGGATGATCCCGCTGTCGCGCGTCATCAGGTTGATGCCGTTCGGACCCACAACCGCACCCGCAATGATCAGGCCCAGCAAATGCGGGATCTTGATTTTATTCAGCAGGATGGGGGCAAAAAGGATGATCACCAGAATGACCAGGAATTTCAGGACCGGATTGGTCAGCGGCAGGGTAGTCTCTGACAGGTTGAGCAGGATCATTTTCGATTGGTTTGATGGAAGCCCTGATTTTCTACGAAAGATAGTCCGGAAACTTGTCATTTGCAATACGGGAGCAGCGGGGTGAGTGGAAAATTTTTAAGATTTCCGATCACCATATCGCCGTTTCAATTCGCAGCGAATCGTTTACAGGCGCCGCAATTCCCCAATTCTCCCTATCTTCGCACCTTCAAATGAAAAAACGGGAAAAATGATCCTGCGAACAGAGATTGCCGATATCTTGCGCGACCCCAGAATCGGGGCTGAAATCACGGTTATGGGATGGGTGCGCGCCTTCCGCTCCAACCGGTTCATTGCACTGAATGACGGATCAGGCGCCCAGAATTTTCAGGTGGTCGTACCGGATAAATACCAGGAAGACCCGGCCCTTGAGCCTGTTTTCAGGAAGATCGGCTTCCACGCCTGCATCAAGGCTACCGGCAAGCTGGTGGAAAGCCAGGGCGCCGGCCAAAGCGTAGAACTCCAGGCCGACACGATCGAGATCCTGGGAGAGAACAAGCTGGATATCTATCCGTTGCAGCCGAAGAAGCAAACGATGGAATTCCTCCGCGAAAATGCCCATTTCCGCATGCGGACGTCCACCTTCAGCTCCGTTTTCCGGATCCGGCACGCAGTGGCATATGCCATTCACAAATATTACAACGACCGCGGATTCTACTATATGCACAGCCCGATCATTACGGGCAGCGACGCCGAAGGCGCCGGCGAAATGTTCCGCGTAACGACGCTGGACGTGGACAACCCGCCGCGCACGCCGGATGGGGCCGTCAACTGGAAAGAGGACTTCTTCGGGAAATCGACCAACCTCACCGTGTCCGGGCAGCTGCAGGGCGAGATCGCGGCGCTGGCCATCGGCAAGGTGTACACGTTCGGCCCGACCTTCCGCGCCGAGAACTCCAACACTTCGCGCCACCTGGCCGAATTCTGGATGATCGAACCGGAAGTGGCTTTCTTTGACATCGAAAATAACATGAACCTGGCGGAGGATTTCGTCAAGTTCCTGATCAACCATGTCCTGGACAATTACCCGGACGACCTCCAATTGCTCGATCAACGGATCAAGGACGAGGAAAAGAGCCTGCCGCAGGACAAGCGCCGCCCGATGGGGCTCATCGAAATGCTGCGGTTTGTGGTCGAAAACGATTTTGCGCGCGTTTCCTACACCGAAGCCGTCAACATCCTGCGCAGTTCCAACCACTTCAAAAAAGGCAAGTTCGAGTTCGAACCGGTCTGGGGCAGCGACCTCCAGGCCGAGCACGAACGCTTCCTGGTGGAAAAAGAGTTCAAGCGCCCCGTCATCGTACGCAACTATCCCAAGTCGATCAAAGCCTTCTACATGCGCGAAAACGATCCGGGCACCGACGGGGCTCCGGAACTGACGGTTGCCGCAATGGATGTGCTCTTTCCCTATATCGGCGAAGTGATCGGCGGGTCGCAACGCGAAGAACGACACGAACGGCTGGTGGCGCGCATCCACGAAATGGGCATCCCCGAAGAAGAACTCTGGTGGTACCTTCAGCTTCGTCAATTCGGCGGCGCTCCGCACGCGGGCTTCGGCCTGGGCTTTGAGCGGATGGTGCAGTTCATCACCGGTATGGGCAATATCCGCGACGTGATCCCCTTCCCGCGGACGCCCAAGAATGCGGAATTCTGATCCACGGCTTTAAGGTTGAATGGCTGCGCTGTCAGTTGTCAGTCTGGTAACTGAGCGTAGCCGAAGTTAAGTCATAACGGAGCTTTCGCGCAAGAAAAAGCTTACTTCCCAGGGGCTAAGGCTCATTATTAGGTCAAG
>JACKFL010000014.1 GCA_020632495.1 Candidatus Omnitrophota bacterium
TCGCTGAAGCTACGGCCTCCGAACGACGAAGTCGCCTATAGCTGACAGAGTCGGGGTCGGAGGTTGATTTGACTGAATCCTTGGATCCTTGATTACAAGATTAACCGGTTGCTCAACAAGAAACGAATATCTAATTTTGAACAAGCTAAAGCATGTAAAATGAAGAACAGAAGAACTTTCCTGAAAACCGCAGCGACGGCGGCGGCGGGATTGACGGTTGCGCCCGCGTTCAGTTTTTCCATCATTAACAAACCCAGGCCGGTGGATGACCTGATCATTGGGCACGGCGAATACCGGTACAAAGTGTACAAGGACTGGGCGAAGATCAGCGCCGTGCACAACCCGTTGCTGAATTGCCACGAGATGGTTCAGGATCAGAAAGGCCGCTTGCTGATGATCGGCGATCATACGGCCAATAATATCCTGGTGTTCGACAAATCCGGAAAGTTGCTCGATTACTGGGGGACGCAATACCCGGGCGGTCATGGGCTGACGCTGACCAATGAAGGCGGCGAAGATTACCTTTTCATTGTAGATTGCGGCTATTATACGGACAAGACGGGCCAGGGCAGGGCGCAGGCCGGGCAAGTGGTCAAAACGACCATCGACGGGAATGTGGTTTTCAATATCGGCCATCCGCGTACGATCGGCATTTACAAGGACGATGAGCGGTTCCAGCCGACGGAGGTGGCGGTGGCGCCGAACGGCGATTTTTACGTCGCCGACGGTTACGGGTCGGACTATATCATCCAATACAACCACCACGGCGAGTATATCCGGCATTGGGGCGGGCATAAAAACGACGATCCGAATTACAACCTGAATAACGCTCACGGGGTGGCGGTAGACCTTCGCGATCCGGCCGATCCGAAGCTCATCGTGACCTGCCGGAACGACAACGCTTTCAAATATTTCACGCTGGACGGCAAGTATATCCGGACGGCCAACCTGCCCGGCGCTTTCGTTTGCCGGCCGGTACTGGATGATCAAAACCTCTATGCCGGCGTTTGCTGGTCGGTCACCCGGGAAGGTCAGAAATGGTATCCGAACACCGGGTTTGTGACCATTCTGGACCAAAAGGACAACGTGCTGTCCAACCCAGGCGGGGAAGCGCCCGAATACAAGGACGGCGTGTTGCAGCCTATGTTTCAGGCTACGGGAGCCGCGAAGGTGTTCAACCATGGCCACGACGTCTGTGTGGATGAGGACAAGAATGTGTATGTCTGCCAGTGGAATGCGAACAAGACGCCGCCGGTGAAGCTGGAGCGGGTTTAGGGACCGCTCTGTCAGATTTTCCAGGAGGGATTTTGCTGCTACCCAGCGTTGAGGAACCGCC
>JACKFL010000015.1 GCA_020632495.1 Candidatus Omnitrophota bacterium
CGCCACAACCCAGACTTCGCCCGAGTAACGAACCGCGAGCCAGGTGGGAAGGAATCCCTTGGCGATATCCAAAACGAGGACCAATGCGCCCCATCCAAATCCCGCCTGACGGATGGTATTCGTCGTGGTGGCATGACCGGAACCAGCGTCGCGCACATCCACGTTTTTGACAAAGCGAGTAACCCAAATTGAAAAAGGAAGCGAGCCAAACAAATAACCGAGAAGAGGGAAGAGTATGTTTGTCATAGTGTGAGGGGGAAGTGGGCAGTAGGCAGTGATCAGTAATCAGTAGATAGTAATCAGTAGACAGTTATCGGTGAACAGTGATTAGTAGGCGTGGGCAAGGACACGGGCGCGGGAGGCGAGGCGGTTCGTAAGACCGTCGAAGATGAATTTATGGAAGGGCCACATGGAATACCAGTATAAAAAGCCGGGTAAACCGTAAGGCTCAAAGTAAGCCGTAACCGTGAAAATGGTCTTATTCACTTCCTCATTCACTGGCGTGGACTCGAATTGCAACCAGGCTTTGCCGGGGACTATCATTTCGGCGCGCAGGCGCATAAGGTGATTCTCATCCACGGTTTCCACGCGCCAGAAATCAAGCGCTTCACCGGTGAATATCTCATCGGGATGACGACGCCCACGCCGCAAGCCGACGCCGCCGATGGCTTTATCCATCCAGCCGCGGATCGCCCACGCCCAGTCCATGTACATCCAGCCGCGAGCGCCGCCGATGCCTGTATATGCACGGAAGACTGTCCCGGGGTCCAGATCGAGCACAACTTGACGGCGCTCAATGAACAAGCCGTCTTCCACAGTGAAGCGATACGGTTCCACGTCGCCCAGTTCGACCACAAGTGCATCCGACCAACTTGTTTCCACGTTATCGCGTTGGACACGTCCAAGCGCGAGATGAACGGCGGTTTGAAAATCGATCGGCTGAATATGCGGGAATACTTTCTTCGCCGTCCCGTCGCGGACGATCAACTCCGCGCGCAAGCCTTCGATGAGCGGCGCGACCACCCGCCAGTGGATCGGCGTGATCATGTGAACCCAATACGCGGATAACTTCGGGGCGTAGAACGGAGTGCGGATCAACCATCGGCGGAGATTCCGTTCTTTGGCGTAACCAAGCAGCATGTCCGCGTAGGTGAGGCGCGTCGGTCCACCCACTTCGATGACTCGACCGGTCGCTTCCGGCGTCTTGAGCGTATCCACAAGATAGGAGAGGACATCCCGAATGGCGATGGGCTGTGCCTGCGAAAAGAACCACGCGGGACAGGTCAGCACCGGCTCGCGCTCGGTGAGGTAGCGGATCATTTCAAACAAAGCCGATCCCGAGCCAATGATCATACCGGCGCGGATCTCGGTGACAGGGGTTTTGCCGTGTCGAAGCACAAAGCCGGTTTCATGGCGCGAACGCAGATAAGGCGACAGATTCGCAGCGGGGTCAACGAGTTCGCCAAGATAGACGATCTGCTCGATGTGCTCATCCTCCGCGGCTTGCGCGAAATTCCGCGCCGCCTGCATATCACGCTCGGCGCTGTCCTTGCTGCCTTGTTTTCCATGTACAAGATAATACGCGACCGAAATGCCCTTCATTGCCGCGGCGAGATCATCAGGGACAAGCGCGTCCCCTTCCATCACTTCGACCTGATGCGCCCAGGCACGCCCCTGCAAACGTGACGGGTCACGTACAAGACAGCGGACACGATATCCCGCTTCGAGGAGTTTCGGCACAAGCCTTCCGCCGACATACCCGGTGGCGCCGGTAACGAGGATGAATTTGGATTCGGTCATGATGGGGAAATTATAACTTTAGAGCGAGTTTCATAAACGATAATTCATCACAGTTAAGCATGGACAAACATCAGATTTGTTTTGTTGTACAATCCACCTCATGCCTTTATTGTGGATGTCGCTATCCTTTCTTGCGGGGATCGTCCTAGCCGCCTCCCTCCCCCTTCCTGCATGGGCATGGACGCTGATTGCGCTTCTCCTCTTTCTTCTTTCCCTTTTTCTTCATAGGCGTTTCCCTAATTTCACATTCCCCGCCTCCAAACAACCACTTTCCACTTACCACTTTTTTCTCCCTGCCATCTTCTTTCTCGGCGCCGCCTACTTCCAATTCCGCCAGCCGAATATTGACGCCTTCCACATCGCCTTTTACAACGACCGCAGTTATGACCTGCTCATTACCGGCTACTTGGACGAACCGCCCGATTACCGCGACACATACACCAACCTCAAAGTAAACGTCGAAGCCGTGGACACGGGCGACGGCGATCTGCCGGTTTCGGGTCAGATTCTGGTGCGGGTTTTGCCGAACGAAGAATACGAATACGGCGAACGCATCCGCCTGCGCGGGGAGTTGAAGACTCCGCCCGAGAACGAGGATTTCTCCTATCGCGATTACCTCGCCCGACAGGGAATCCACGCGTACATGACCAAGTCGGAAGTCACCCGTCTGCCCGGCAATGACGGCAATTTCGTCTACAGATTGGTTTACAGTTTCAAAGCCAAACTGATCGAGAACACCTACAAAATCTATCAAGACCCCGAAGCTTCCCTGCTCGCTGGCATCCTCTTCGGCGTGGATACAGGTCTGCCGAAAAGTCTTCAAACCGCGTTCAAGAACACAGGTACGGCGCACATCATCGCCATTTCAGGCTTCAATATCGCCATCATTGCGGGTTTGTTCTTTTCGATATTCAATGCCTTATTAAAGAACGAACGGCTTGGCGCAACTCTTGCGGTCATCTTTGTTTTTCTCTACGCCTTTCTCGTCGGCGGTGACCCGGCGGTGATGCGCGCCGCCATTATGGGAAGTTTCTCGCTCTTTGCGCGGCAGGTCGGCAGGCGCAACGCGGGCATCAACACACTGGCGGCTGTCGCTGTCGTAATGGCATTGGGCAATCCACACGTCTTATGGGACGTTGGTTTTCAACTTTCATTTTTCGCCACGCTTGGGCTTATCCTTTATGCCGAACCGTTCTCGAACATCACCGCCCGCGCCATCGAGAGAATCTCCAAACAGGATAACAGCGCCATCATCGACATCCTCAACGAAAACGTCATCCTGACTCTCGCCGCGCAGGTCATGACCATTCCGCTCATGATGTATTATTTCAACCGCATCTCGCTCATCTCGTTCATCGCCAACCCGTTCATTCTGCCCGTCCAACCGGCGGTGATGATCCTCGGCGGGCTGGCAGTTTTCGTCAGCCTCGTCGTCCGTCCGCTAGGGCAGCTCCTCGCGTGGGTCGCGTGGCCCTTTGCCGGTTACACCATCCGCGTGGTGGAATTTTTCGACATCCCCGGCGGCGTGATCGTTCTGGGAGACGTCCCACTCTGGGTTATTTATATGACATATACTACGCTTCTTCTCGTGACCTTCAACTGGTCTGCCATCCAAAACTGGTTCAAGTCTGCGGCTGATTCGCTTCGAACCGTTGCCTTGACGCTTGCTTTCTCGTTCGCGTTCATTTGCATGGTCCTTTTCTGGAGCGCGTCCTCCCGCTCTGGTGACGGACGTTTCCACATCACTTTCCTCGAAGCCGGTTCCGCGGATGCCATCCTCATCCAAACGCCGGAAGGGCGCAACGTGCTCATCAACGGCGGTGACAGTGTCTCGGATCTTTCCAGCGAACTCGGACGCAGACTCCCCTTCTTCACCCGCAAATTGGATTGGCTCATCATCGCATCCACAGAAGAAGAACAGCTTGCCGCGCTTCCGCGCGTTGTGGAACGGTATGAACCCGAAAATGTCCTTTGGAGCGGAAACGTCCAGGCCTCGTTCTCCTCGCGCTCATTGGACAAGTATTTCGCGGAAAATGAAATCCCTGTCAGCCGCGCGGAAGCGGGACAAAGGCTCGAGTTGGGAGAAGGCGCATTTATCGAGGTACAGGCTGCAGGTCCGCGTGGAAGCGTGCTGCTCATCGAATATAAAAGTTTTCGGGCGCTGCTTCCAATTGGCGTCAGCGAAGGGACATTCGAGTCCATCGAATATGGCAACGCCATTGGCAAAGTGGATGTACTCCTGCTCGCGGACTCCAGCTACGCCCCCAGCAATCCGCCGGATATTTTCGAAAATCTGAATCCGCAGTTGGTGGTCTTGGATGTCGCCGCCG
This sequence comes from Candidatus Omnitrophota bacterium, assembly GCA_020632495.1. Taxonomy (GTDB): domain Bacteria; phylum Omnitrophota; class Gorgyraeia; order Zapsychrales; family Zapsychraceae; genus JAGOSC01. Next base: position 4,131 of record JACKFL010000015.1, read on the forward strand.
GTGACATGGACGGTCTGCCATCTCAAGACGTGCTTGACGCGCTCGAAGGTTATTCGCTCCTCCGCACCGACCGCAACGGTTGGATCGACGTCAGCACCGATGGAACGGAAATGCGGGTGAATGTGGAAAGAGGCGAATAATGGGCTATCTTCTTCTTGAAGGCGGCGCGGAGTTTGGCGGAAAGATGTCCGAGCCGGATCTGCGTGCCATTGAACTGGCTGGCGGATTTGACGCGCCCATTGCCATCATCCCAACCGCCGCCGCGCCGGATAACAATCACAAACGTGCGGGAAATAATGGCGTGCGATGGTTTCAAAGTCTGGGCGCGAAGAACGTCTTCACCGTGGATGTGATCGACTCAGTATCTGCCAACGACGCCAACTTCGCCGCCTCCTTGCGGACCTCGAAACTGATCTATTTACTGGGAGGTTTTCCCCGCCATTTGGGCGAGACGCTTGCAAACAGTCTTTGCTGGTCTGCCGCAATGGAAGCGTATGCACAAGGCGCCGTCATCGCTGGGAGCAGCGCCGGGGCGATGGTGATGTGCGAACATTACTATGATCCGCATGAACGAAAATTATTGCGCGGATTGAATCTGGTTCCAAATGCATGCGTCCTGCCGCATCACAATAATTTTGGAAAGGGTTGGGCGGGGCAAATAAAACAAAAGCTCCCCGAAGCCGTTCTCCTCGGCATCGATGAACGCACTGGGATGGTCAACAATGCGGACGGCGATTGGGAAGTGAAAGGCGGCGGGGAGGTCACGCTTTACCGAAGCGATTCAATTGTCAGCTACGGGAGAGGCGAAACGTTCTCGCTTTAAAACTTTTTGGACACGGAAGTCGGTCGAAAATAATCATAATTTCATCTGCGTCATTGCGAGGGCGTCAGCCCGAAGCAATCTTATAAGCCAATCTAAGATTGCTTCGTCGGGAAAAACACCCTCCTCGCAATGACGGAATAATTTTTTAAAAATACGACTGAATTAATTCCCAATTGGCGTACAGGTCATAGAACCCGACTCCCAAAAGCAATAATCCGCTGATGAAGTTGATCAGCCGCGCGCGCATTGCGAATTGACGCGTGATCCAGCGCTGCGCCGCGCCGGAGATGAACGACAACAGCAAAAGCGGAATCCCAAAACCCAAGCCGAACCACAGGAAAACGTTCAACTTGCCGAGCGCATCACCGACGGTGAGCGAGAGCGCGAAGATGCTCACCACCAGCGGACCGGAACAGGGCAGGGCAATCGGTCCATAAAGCAAACCATAAATGAACGCATTCGCGAATGGATGCGACACAAGCGGAGCTTGAATTTGCGGAAGTTTCTTGAAGGGGTTGATATTCAGCAACAGCAAAACACCGAACAGGATAATGATCAAGTCGGCAATTGGAATAACGAACGCCAGCGCCTGCCCGATGGAAATGGACAGAAGCGCAATGATCGCGCCGAGCGCAAGCATCATCGTCAATACGCCAGCCAGAACAAAAAAACCGAGCAGATAACGCGCAGGTTTATTTTCGAGCTTTTCCTGTCCACCGCTGAGGTAGGCGAGAAAGCCGGGATACAACGGCAGCACACACGGGCTGGTGGTGGCAAGCAAGCCAAGAGAGAGGGAAGTGAGGATGGTTTCCATAACGTCAATCCATGTCATTCTGAGCGGAAGCACCGTGGGGAAAGGTCTCTGAAATAACAGTAGAGATTCTTCACTTCGCTCAGAATGACAATTAAGACTTACATCTCTTCGTCTAAATACGGCTGGACGGCGTTCAAGAGATCGTCCGCGCTTTTGATGCCGAACGGCAGCGGATGGACGTTGCCGTGGCGGTCGATCACCAGCATCGGCGTGGAAGGCGGGTTGAGGAATTGGTCGCCGTAGAGAGAAGCGAACTCGCGGGAAACATCCGCAGGGGAAACTGCATAGAGCCAGTCAAATCCCTTATCTTCGACAAATCCCTTTAATTTGGCAGAATCTTCGTTCGGGTCGATATCCAAACCGAGGCTGACAAAGTCGTCGCGTTCACCGAGCAGGTTGTGAAGTTCTTTCACCTGTCCCTGTTGTTTGAGGCAGTTCGAGCACCAGACCGCCATCGTTTCCACAAGGACAACTTTCCCTTGAAGGTCTTGTATAGCGAAATCCTCTCCGGTATGGACGTTGGTCAACGAGGCGCTGAACCAGTTGGGAGTTTCCATCATCGCATCGTTGGTCATGGAGCCATCGTTCATCGGGGCGTCTTCGGTCATCATGTCGCCGTGCATCGTGTCTTCAGTTGCCATCGCGCCGTGAGGTTCTTCCGTCATCATGTCTTCGCCAGTGGAAGTTCCACAGGCAGTGACGAGAAAAGCAGCGAGCAGGGTAACGCTAAAAAGAATGTTTCTGATTTTCATTTTCAATGAGTCTCCTTGTTTTATCTTGAAGCGTAATCTTAGAAAAATCTTCTTACGAATTACCTGCCAAATTCTTACGAAAGTATGAACAGGGCGTAAAAGGGTAAGTTTTCGTTAATGACTTCCGACCGAGAATCAAGTATGATTTCCCGCATGAACGAAATACAAATTCTCGTCGTCGAAGACGAGCCCAGCCTCGCGGAAGTGGTCAGTCTCTACTTAAAACGTGCCGGTTATCAGGTGCAGGTCGCAGCGGACGGCAAACAGGCTATGACCATTCTCGAAAAACAGATCCCCGATTTCATCATCCTCGATCTGATGCTGCCCGAAATTGACGGTCTATCCCTCACCCGCTGGCTGAGAGACCGCTCGAACGTGCCCATCATCATGGTCACAGCGCGGCGCGAAGAGATCGACCGCATCGCCGGTCTCGAAATGGGCGCGGATGATTACGTGGTCAAGCCGTTCAGCCCGCAGGAATTGGTCAGCCGTGTGCGGGCGGTGCTCCGCCGCACTGGACGGGAACAAGCCGGGGCGGAGTCTGAGCGTGACCTGACCTTTGAGGATATCTTTATCAGTCCCTCCACCCGGGCGGTGACGGTTCGGGAATCTTCCATCGAGTTGACTGCCAAGGAATTTGACCTGCTCTACCTGTTGGCACGTCACCCAAAACAGGTCTTCACCCGCGACCAATTGTTGGACCGGGTCTGGGGCGGAGCGGAATACATCGACCCCGGCACAGTGACGGTTCACATCCGCCGCCTGCGTGAGAAGTTGGAACTCGACCCTTCTTCTCCCACTCAATTAATAACTGTTTGGGGTGTGGGATATAAATTCGAGCCATGAAATCTTCAAACATTCTCTGGTTCATAGCAGGTGTCCTGCTGATCTTCCTCATCTCGCTCGGCATTTTCAATTTGATGATGTCGCCGCCGATGTACGAACTCGGCTTGATGGCGCTCTTCCTCGGCATTACCGCGCTCGTCTCGGCGCTGGCGGGATACCTCGCCTATCGCTTCGGCTGGATGACCTTCTCCCCCACATTGCGCTGGTCGCTGCTTGGCGCGTATGCGCTCTCAAGTTTGCTAACCTTTTTCAACGTCTGGTTTTCGGCGCAGATGATGTTCGCCAGCCAACACGATTTGTTACTTGCAATCGTTCTCCTCGTTTTCGCGGGCGGAATGGCAATGGCGTTGGGATACTTCCTTTCCTCCACAATCACAGACCGCGTCAATCAACTCAAGGGCGCGGCAGAACAACTGGCAGAAGGCGACTTGAAAACCCGCGTCCCTGTGCAGGGACGCGACGAAGTGGCGATGCTCGCAACGACCTTTAACCAAATGGCAATGCAGCTCGAAACCGCAGACTTGAAACAGCGCGAACTCGAAAAAATGCGCGCCGATCTGATTGCCTGGGTCGGGCATGATCTGCAAACCCCGCTCGCGTCCATTCGCGCGATCCTCGAAGCGCTGGCAGACGGCGTGGTGGACGACCCCGAAACGATCAAACGCTATCTCAACACGGCACAGCGCGATGTCCGTTCGCTTTCGGCGTTGATCGATGACCTCTTCCAAATGGCGCAATTGAACGCGGGCGGCATTCAACTGGACCTCGACAACTCCTCTCTCGCCGACCTCGTTTCCGATACACTCGAAACATTTGCCGAACTCGCTTCGCGTCAGGATGTGCAACTGGCTGGCAGCGTCGACCCGCACATCGACCCCGTCCGCATGGATACGCGGCGCATCGGGCGCGTGCTCAACAACCTGATCAGCAACGCAATTCGCCACACGCCCGCCCACGGCGAGGTCAAGGTCACAGCACGGCGAACCAACTCCGGCGTCGAAGTGAGCGTGGAAGATACCGGCGAAGGCATCCGCGCCGAAGACCTTCCTCATATCTTCGATGGTTTCTATCGCGGAGAAAAATCCCGCAGCCGCGCCACAGGCGGAGCCGGGCTTGGGCTTGCCATCTCGCGCGGCATCGTACAGGCGCACGGCGGTGAGATCGACGTCGAAACTGAACACGGGCACGGCAGCCGATTTACATTCCACATTCCAAAGCCCTAATAAATTTCTCAGATTTGCGTAATTCTTTCGTAAGGAAGTTTTTTTACAATGACCTCATCACTTGAGGTGACCATGAAACGAATTTTTATCGGACTAACCCTTTTTTTGACAGCCTGCACTGCGGCGACTGAATCCGCACCGGCAGAAAAATCCATGCCAGCCGAAACGGAACAACCGCAGGTCAACGCCTCTTTACCGGACCTTGGGGCTGCTCCTGAACTCACGAACGACACCTGGCTGAATGTGGATGCGCCGCTCCGCCTCGCAGACTTGCGCGGAAAGGTCGTCATCATCGATATGTGGACCTTCGGCTGCATCAACTGCCAGCACGTGATCCCTTCGTTGAAGGAATGGGACCAAACCTACCGCGACCAGGGGTTGGTCATCATCGGCAATCACTATCCCGAGTTCAGCTACGAAGCGGACCTGGATAACCTGAAAGCAAGAGTTCTGGATTACGGCATCGAATACGCCGTGGCACAGGACAATAATGGAAAGACCTGGCGCGCCTACGATAACCATTACTGGCCCACGCTGTATCTCATTGATAAACAAGGGCACATCCGTTATATTCACATCGGCGAAGGCAGGTACGAGGAAACTGAGTCCGCAATTCAAGCACTGTTAGCAGAACCCTATTCGAACCAATAATGAAGGAGAGACCTTTATGACAAAAACGTACAAATCTGTTCCCGTTCGTTCCTATGAGATCACGCCCAAAGAGACTTTTCTCTCACGCCGTGATTTCATCAAAGCCGCTGGAGTTGTGGCGGGCAGCGTGGCGCTTGCCGCCTGCGCCCCAAAAGCCGGGGAGACCACCGATTCCGCCATGCCGGATGTAACACACACGGCAGGGACTGACGAATTGGGCAACCCCACCAACTCCTTTGACCAGATCACCAATTACAACAACTTCTACGAATTCAGCACGAACAAGGAAGCGGTTGCCTCCCTTGCAAGGGATTTCAACCCCACCCCGTGGACGGTGGAAGTGACCGGTATGGTCAACAACCCGAAGACCTACGGCATCGAAGACCTTTTGTCAATGTTCACGCAGGAGGAGCGCATCTACCGCCTGCGTTGCGTGGAAGCGTGGAGCATGGTCATCCCGTGGAACGGCTTCCCGCTGGCGAGTCTGCTCAATGAGGTGGAACCCACCTCCGACGCGAAATACGTCCGCTTTGAATCCGTCTATCGCCCCGAAGAAATGAAGGGACAAAGCAGCCCGTTCTACCCGTGGCCCTATCAGGAAGGTCTGCGAATCGACGAAGCCATGAACGACCTCGCCATACTTGCCACCGGCTTATACGGCGAAATGATGCCCAATCAGGACGGCGCACCCATTCGTCTGGTCGTGCCGTGGAAGTATGGTTTCAAATCCATCAAATCCATCGTCAAGATCGAACTGACCGATCAAATGCCGAGTACTTTATGGAGCACAGTTGCTCCGAACGAATACGGCTTCTACGCCAACGTCAACCCGAATGTGGATCATCCGCGCTGGTCGCAGGCATCCGAACGCCGCATCGGCGAACTCAGCCGACGCGAAACCCTCATGTTCAACGGCTACGGAGATCAGGTCGCCTACCTTTATGAAGGAATGGACTTGAAAGAGAACTACTAGCCAAAGCCGTGCAAGTTCATCTGCGAAATTCAGAGACTTCGGAAGTCATATGACTTCCGAAGTCCATATAAAAGGCAATTATTAAATCATCATGAAAAAATCATCCCGCTATACCCCTCTTCAGATCGCCATCCACGTGTACGCCTGGTCTGCACTGGTATGGATCATCATCGAACTTCTGATGGGTTCATTCTCCATCAACCCGATCCAGGAACTTGAACAACGCACGGGACGTCACGCCATTACCCTTTTGGTGATGTCCCTGCTCTGCACGCCGCTCAACACGCTATTCAAATTCCCCGAGCTGCTTAAGCGCCGCCGCACATTGGGCTTATACGCCTTCATGTATGCCACCATCCACGTCATCATCTTTGTTGACCTAGACTATGGTCTCGCCTGGAGCCTGATCCTTCAGACCATCGTCGAAAAGCCGTACATCATCGTCGGGCTGACGACCTTCCTCATGCTCATTCCGCTGGCGATCACATCGTTCGACATTTGGAAAAAACGCCTCGGCAAAAACTGGAAACGCCTGCATCAAACCGTTTACATCATCGGTCCGCTGGCAGTCATCCACTACTTCATGAGCAAGAAAGGCGACTTCTTTACCTTCTCTGGTGACATCGTCCGCCCATTGATCTATGGATTGATCCTCGCGATCTTCCTCATCATGAGAATTCCTCCGATACGGAAATACCTCGCCTCACTCTCGACCCGCATCTTGAGTCTGCGCTTCAGAAAGAATTCTCAAATCAAGGCGGATGCCTCTTAAATACGAACCCGCTTCGGGCTAAGTCCGAAGCGGGTTATTTTTTAGAACATGCCGCGAAAGAACAGCAGCAATCCGATGATCGCCAGCGGCACACCGACAATCGCGCCGACAATCGTCAGGCTTATAAGAACGCCGACAACGAGCAGCACAACGCCGAGCACCATTGCTACAAAACGTCCGGTCATTTCAACGATAACTGCCAGAAGTTTCCAGATGGCGGCGAAGGGCCATAAATACCAGGGGATATGATGTTTCTGAGTGGTCATAAGAAGAACCTCCATGCTCAGTATACGCAAATCCCCTAAAAACGATGCAAATGATAGAAACTTAAGTACCTTTGCATGAATCGCAGGGAGGAGGCTATAATCCGACCACTATGGCAACTAAAACCACAAAATCCAGAAAATCCACACCTGCCGAGCCGGAGGCGATCGAAGAGATGGAAGAGATCGAATCCCCCTCCGTGGCAGATGACCCGGAAGAGTTCATCACTTTTAAGCGCACGCATTTCTACTCTGTGCTGGTGGTGCTGGCGTTTGCTGTCGGTCTCCTGTTGGGATACGTCCTTTGGGGCGGCAAGGCGGCAGTCGCAGCAACAACCACCGTCGCAGCCAATCAGGGACCTGTCTACATCGAAGTCACACCGCAGCCAACCGCCACGCCGCTCCCCGTCGTCTACGATATCGACACGGATGGCTTCCCCAGCCTCGGTCCCGCGGATGCGCCGATTACCATCGTCGAATTCAGCGATTACCAATGCCCGTATTGCTGGCGCTGGCATGTTCAAGTCTATGATGCGCTGATGAAGGCGTATCCGGATCAGATCCGCTTCGTCTATCGCAACTTCCCGCTGTCGTTCCACCAGAACGCCATGGCTGGCGCCGAAGCCGCGCTCTGCGCCGGTGACCAGAACGTTTACTGGGAGTATCACGACCTGCTGTTCGACAATCAGGAAAGCATGAACAACCAAGCCGGGACCGTGCTCGAGCAGTCCTTCTATAACGATCTTGCTGCGAGCTTGAATCTGGATGTTCCCGCTTTCGAAGAGTGTATGACCAGCCACAAATATCAAGGCAATATCCAGGCTGATATGGAATACGCCGCATCCCTGCCCTATGACTCCACGGGCGAGCCAGCCGTCGGCGGCACCCCGACCTTCTTCATCAACGGGCATCGCCTCGGCGGCGCCTACCCGATCGAATACTTTGCCCAGATCATCGACGCCGAACTGGCAAATCAATAAAAGCTTATCCTAATCAGGGCGGGCGTCATGCCCGCCCTTTTTTGTTAACGTTATCCTTAAAACTCCGCGCCAATTTTCGATGAGGTGGTAAGATAACGGCGTTCTTCTTCAAATAATCGGCTGCTGCCCACAAGCATGAGAGGATATCGTCCATTCGCGGCAGCCTCAAATAAAACCTCAGAGAGAATGCCACATGAAACGATTCATCGCCATTGCTGGAAATATCGGTGTTGGAAAATCCACGCTCGTCAAAATGCTTTGTGACCAGATGGGCTGGGACCCGTTCTACGAACCCGTCACACAAAACCCCTATCTCGCTGACTTTTACAGGGACATGACCGCCTGGGCGTTCCACTCGCAGGTCTTCTTCCTCACCCACCGTTTGCGCTCGCACTTCAACCTTGCACAGCATCCCAACTCTGTCATTCAGGATCGCAGCGTCTATGAAGATGCGGAGATCTTTGCTTATAACTTGTTCCAGCAGGGCAATATGACTGACCGCGATCACCAGACCTATCGCGATCTTTATGAGACCGCCATTCAATTCCTGCCCCCGCCTGATCTGGTCATTTATCTGCGCGCCTCAGTGGATACGCTCATGAGCCGCATCGACCGCCGCGGACGGGATTATGAGCGGACCATTTCCCCCGAATACCTGCAAAATCTGAACGACCTCTACGAAGGCTGGATCGACAACTTCACCCTGTGTCCCATTCTCGCCGTCCCAGCCGACGACTTGGACTATGTCGCTCATAACGGTCACCTGCGGCTGATCGTCTCGAAGATCGAAGCGAAGCTGACCGGCAAGGAAGAAGTCGTTTTCGAGCCGGAAGAAGTGGCAAGAGCGGCAGAAGATTAGGATTTTGGTTACAAGTTGAAAGTTAAAAATTACAGGTTGCAGAGTAAATCCTGCAACCTGTAACTTTTAATCTTGTTTACGCCTTCCCCAAAACCATCGCCAGCAGCGCCATTCTGACATACAAACCATATTCCATCTGGCGGAAATATGCAGCACGCGGATCATCATCGAAATCAGGGCTGATCTCGCCTACACGCGGCAGCGGATGCATGACGATCATTTCCTTTTTCGCTGCTTTCATCACGGCTGGGTCGATCACATACGCACCTTTGACCTTTTCATAATCCGCCGGGGCTTCGAAGCGTTCCTTCTGGACGCGCGTCACGTAGAGCACATCGGTTTCAGGTAGAACTTCTTCAAGCGAAGAATATTCCGCCTGCGGAATTCCCTTCGCGCCAACTTCGTCCATGACTTCCTTCGGCATCTTCAAAATTTCCGGTGAGACATAATTGATCTTGACCTTGAACAACGAAAGCAGCCGCGCCAGCGAGTGGACCGTACGCCCGTACTTCAAGTCACCGAGCATGGTCACGGTCATGCCGTCAACCTGACCGGCGCCGAGTTCCTCGAAAATGGTAAACGTATCAAGCAGCGCCTGCGTGGGATGTTCGCCCACACCGTCGCCCGCGTTGATGACCGGTTTACGCGCCGCCTTCGCCGCAATCGCCGCCGACCCCGTCTCCGGGTGGCGCAGCACGATCACATCGGCATAACATTCCAAGGTGCGGATGGTATCGGGCAGGCTCTCGCCTTTCGACACCGATGAATACTTCACTTCGTTGATCGGAATGACCGATCCGCCAAGCCGTTCCATCGACGCCGTGAACGACGACGAAGTACGCGTGGACGGTTCATAAAAAAGATTGGCAAGGATCTTCCCTTTGAGCAGGTCGAACGTCCCAACGCGCTCGACCATGCCGCGCATTTCGTGCGCCACGCCGAAAACGTATTCCAGGTCTTCGCGGCTGAACTGCTTGACGGAAAGAATATCCTTTCCAAACCACGGGGCGTTCTTGTTCTCGCCAAAAGGCAGATAAGGGGATGAAGATTCAGTTGGCATTTGATGGTCTCCTAATTCTTTATTTTGAAAAGATGATTTACTAACGGGAAAATGTTGATAAGCGGTTCCTCATATGGATGGACCCGCCGCACAGCGGCGAGCGCCTCTTCCACCAGCCCGCGCCTGCAATTCACTTCGATCTTTGACTCCACGCTGAAAGTGATCTCCCCTATTTTTCCGTCGAACGGATTCGCCCCCTCCAGCGGACGGAACGAGCCCTGCACCTGCGAGACAGCGAAACAATGATCGTACTTCCCGATCACGCCCACACCGATCCCCGCCAACGCATCGCGGACCTGTGTCACATGACTCTCAGGCACGAAGATCTCAAGTTTCACATCGGTAAAATCGTTCATGTATTTCTCTCCAATTTGTCATGCTGAGCGGCAGCGAAGCATCTCTATGATTATCTTTGAGACCCTTCGCCTGTCGGCTCAAGGTGACTTGCCATTATTAAGAAAAAGCCTGACAAATATTTGTCAGGCTTTTTGAGAAGGAAAAAATAAAACGAGGAATGTGCCTAATCGGCAGGGGTCAAGCGGATGGAGCGGGTAATTTCCTCGAAACATCGGCGCTGATTATACACGCATTTACAGCCCTGTCGATGGCTGGACGTCCAAACCGTTGGCGGCGGCGATATCCTCGAACATGATCTCGATCTCGTCGAGGAAGTGGTCCAAGCCTTCGACGCGTTCGGAGAAACCGTCGAGCAGACCGAGCGAATTGCAGGCATTTTGCCAGAACTTGAAGTGGTCGCCAGTCAGCACCTGCGCGGATAAGGTCCAGGTATGCAGAGCAGGCCAGAGCGCGGCAAGAGGCGTGTCGCTGTCCAGCATCGCCTTGATGGATTTCTCGTAATAGTTCAAGCGCGCGGGATGAATCCGCACATCCACACCGGGAGTTTCCGCGGCGAGTTTGAAGGCTTCCTTCCAATCGGGCAGCCAGCTTTTGACCATTTCAGCGTCCGCATTATTTGCGCCGATCAGACCATACACCGCGGCGACCATGCCGGGTCTTTGCGCGGCTTCGGCGCGGGCAGGGAAATCAAGCAGCAGCCTGCGCTCCCAAATAGGCGGACCGTTCAATTCGGCAATGGCGTTGACGGCATGGAAAAGCGATTTCATATACTTGCGGACTTCCTTCGGACGCGCCTCCCCATCGAACTCGGCGAGGTCCATCCAGTTGCCGCGCCCGTGACTGAGAAGTGTGTTGCAGCGTTGAAGCATCAACGGCGGCTGTTCGAACTCGAACCCCGCGCGCAGACTGGCTTGCACAAAGTCGAAGAACTTTTCGCGTTCATACAAAAGGACGGGGTCGTACATTTCAAAGCCGAGCCACGGGTCGCCGCGCAATTCACGCGGAGACTTGAACTCATCCTTCGCGCGGCGGCTGATATCGATATGGAAATCGGGTGTGAGTTTAACAAACTCGCGTGACTTCGTCGGCGTTGTCTTGTGAACGAAGACGATGTCGATATCCGCGGTACCGCCCAGCATGGGTTCTCCCCGCAGTGAGCCGGTGAGATACGCCGCCACAATATCCGGGTCGTTATACGCCCGTTCCTGAACGGTCTCTTTGGCAATACGTAAAAGTGAATCTTTTGTAACGCGCATATGACTCTCTATTTGATCGGCAGGGCGGGCTGATAGGGCGCCATACCCAGCGTCTCGCGGATGCGGTTCTCGATCAACTTGATATGGTCCGCATTCTGGATGATGTTCAGATCGTTCGTGTCGATCTTCAAGATGGGCGTATGATCGAACGGCTTCGAAAAGAATTCTTCATACGCCTGATTCAATTCATCGATATAACTTCGTTCCATCTGGCGCTCATAGGGTCGGTCGCGGAATGCAATGCGGTTCATGAGCGTATTGGTTGTTGCCTGCAAATAGACCAGCAAGTTGGGCTTGGGAATCTTCTCGCCCAATGCCTCATGGACCTTGTGATACATTTCCAACTCGTCACCTTTCAGGTTGATACCTGCAAACAGGGCATCTTTGGCGAAGGTGTAATCTGAGATCAAATTTTTTCCCGCGGCAAGCGCATCGGGTACGGTGTTATTTTGCTGACGATAGCGGCTGAGCAAAAAGAATATCTGGGTTTGAAATGCGTACCGCGCGCGATCGCCATAAAAATCGGAGAGGAACGGGTTTTCCTCAAAGACCTCCAACAATACCTCTGCGTGAAAAGCCTGCTGCAACAATCGTGCCAGCGTGGTTTTGCCCACACCGATCACGCCCTCAATGGCAATATACATGAACAAATTCTCCCGAATGAGATGGACGAAGGATACCATAAAAGTAAGAGCGGGATAACCTTGCCCCTACGGTTATAATTTTCAGCATGACCCGCATTTGCATCACACCATTCGTTCAGGGAACGGGCGGAATGGCATCCTTTCGGCTGAAGTTCGAGCAGGGATTACAAGCCCGCGGCATCGACGTGACCCATGATCTGGATGACAAATTTGACGCGGCTCTCGTCATTGCCGGAACCCGCTTCCTGCTGGACCTGAACCGGGTTCGCCGACGGGGCATTCGCGTCGTCCAAAGGTTGGACGGCATCAACTGGGTGCAGCGCGTGAAATGGTCGGGAATCAGATACAGCGTCCGCGCAGAGTATGGGAATGTGATTCTCGCGACCATCCGCAAACGCTTTGCGGATAGGGTCATTTACCAAAGTCGTTTCATCCGTCGGTGGTGGGAAGATTGGTATGGCGTGGCAAACGCACCTGCAAACGTCATTATCAACGGCGTTGACTTAAATGCTTACACGCATGAAGGCGACCAAGACCGTCCGACAGATATATACCGAATGCTTTTACTGGAAGGAAGCCTCGCGCGCGGACTTAACTCCGGCTTGTTCCACGCTGTCAGTGTGGCGGAGATCATGTCTGCAAAATACCCGATGGAAGTCGTTGTCGCTGGCACAGTGGACGAATCCACACAGCGCAAATTGCAAAGCAACGTTCCGGTCAAATTTCTTGGCACGGTTCCGCGGGCAGACATTCCCAAACTGGCACGGTCATCTCATTTGATGTACTGCGCCGAAGTCAACCCGCCCTGCCCCAATTCGGTCATCGAAGCATTGGCTTGCGGACTCCCCGTCATCGGTTTCGACAGCGGTTCGCTCAAAGAACTGGTCACAGACGATGCTGGCTGCATCGTTCCGTACGGAGCCGACCCGTGGAAGTTGGAAACACCCGACGTGAACGCGCTGGCAGCGTCAGCGGGAGAAGTGCTCGAGAAACAGAGTCAATTCCGGGTGGCGGCGCGGAGGCGCGCAGAGTCCGAGTTCGGTCTCGATAAAATGGTCGATTCGTATCTCAAGGTTTTGCTGGAGGATTAGGCATGGATTCAGAAGTCCACGAATTTTTATTGAAGCATCTGCAGGGCATCATGACCAATGACATCGCTTCGTATCACGAAACGTCCGCAGAGGATCTGACGCTCTACGAATGGTGGGTCACGCCGCAGCGGATCGATGGTCTGCCGTTCCATGAGTTCATGATGAATTCGAACGCCGAACGCGGTTCTGTTTTTGGCGCGGAAGAAACCGGCAAGACGCGTTTTGATCTTGCGAACTTATTGATACAACGTTACGGCGATACAGCCATTGCGAGTTATACATTGCTTATCAGCACAGCGCTGAAATCTGGCGTGACCGTTGCGGCGCATAACGAAAGCCGCGTGATGATGAAGATGGACGGCAAATGGAAAGTTGTGCATGTGCATAAATCGCCGTCTTATTCCGCCCCGCATGTTGGATAAACGTCCGTAGGGGCGAGGTCATCTCGCCCCATTATGTAACAACCATGAAAAATCCTTCCCGCTCCTACAACTTCCTTTGGCTGGCGATTGCACTCTTTCCGCTGCTAATTATCGCAGTTCTTTTGCCTGTGCAGCCGCATGACTACTGGTGGTATTTGCGCCTCGGCAGGGACGTGGTCGAACACGGCGCTGTTCCGATCGTGGATACATACAGTTCCATTCAAGCAGGACAACCCATTACCTATCAATCATGGATGTCGGCTTCATTGTTCTGGCTTGTTTACAAAGCCGGACAAATCCCATTTACGGTTTTCCTTGTCACAGTTCTCATTGGAGCGACCTACGCATTATTATGGATGACCCTGCGAGAAAGCGGCGTTGGCGCACAGACAGCGACTTTGCTCACTCTAATTGCGGGTCTCTCCGGCAGCAGCAACTGGACAACCCGTCCGCAGCTTTTTGCATATCCGCTGTTCGTGGCGGTCTTGTGGCTGTTATTGAAGTGGAATAAAAACGATCACAAACCGCTTTGGCTGCTCATTCCCATCAGTTGGGCATGGGCGAACCTGCATGGTTCTTTCATTTTGTTCTTTGTACTTATTGGCATTGCATTTATCTTCGGAAGCGGGGACAGGAAAAAATTATTCTGGTTCGCACTGGCATCTTTTGCAATTACCTTTCTCAACCCGCGCGGATATGTATTATGGCAATCGGTGATCGGAACCTTTACCGCTCCCGGCATCCGCAACCTCAGCCCTGAGTGGCTGCCTCCGCTCAATGAAGGCTGGCAGATGAACATCTTCTTCGCGTGGCTGATCCTGCTTGTTCCGCTGGCTGCCTACGCAAGAAAACGCCTCTCGCTTTTCGAAGGCATTTTGTTCCTCGCTTTTTCCTGGCTGGCGCTGACAGGTGTCCGCTATGTGATCTGGGATCTGTTCATCATTGCCATTCTGACCGCGTCGCTCATGCCTGAAGGTATTACCAAACGCATCGATCAAACGCCCGAAGTCAAATTGCCCGCGTTGAACTATTTGCTTGGTCTGATATTCATGCTCCTGCCATTGATGCTGCTTCCGGGTCTGCGTGACAGTTGGTGGAAAGATTCACCACCGGCGGTGAGTCCCGCCACACCGGTCGCAGCCGCCGAATGGCTAAATCAGCATCCTCAACTCCCCGGTCCGATGTGGAACGATGTTGTCTTTGGAAGTTACCTCATCCATGCCGTACCCACCCGCCCCGTCTGGTTCGACACGCGCATTCAAGTCATCTACACCGCAGAGCAAGCCGAGTCGTATCTCTTCGTGCAATCCGCGCATGAAGGCTGGGAAGCGGAACTCGACAAACTGGGCATCAATCTTTTATTCCTCGCGCAAACCCAACCGGCGTTGGTCAGCGCCGTGCAAAGTTCAGATCAATGGTGTGAGCAATATCAAGACGATGCCGCTCTTATCTTTACGCGCTGCGAGGTGAAATGAAATTCAACGGCAAACTTGGTTTGCAGCAACGCGTCCTGCCAAGCTATCGCGTGCCATTCTTTGACCTGCTCGCAGGTCACTGCGAAGGCGGCATGAGTCTGTTTGCCGGTCAAGCCCGCGCCGTGGAAATGATCGCAGGCGGCACAACGCAAATCGCCAAACACGTCGAAGCGGATAATCTTCACCTGCTCGGCGGTCCGTTTTATTTTTGTTATCAACGCGGATTTATTAACTGGCTTGAAGATTGGAATCCTGATGCGCTGATCATGGAGGCAAACCCGCGTTATCTCGCCTCACCCTCCGCCGTGAGTTGGATGCACAACCGCGGACGGAAAGTCCTAGGCTGGGGCTTGGGTTTCCCCTCTCCCAATGGGAGAGGGGCAGGGGTGAGGGCAGCGTTTCTTCATCAATTCGACGGGATGATCGCATACAGTCAGCGCGGCGCGGATGAATATGCGGCGCTCGGTTTTCCGCGCGAGAGAATCTTCGTCGCGCACAATTCAGTCTCGCCAGCGCCAACCGAAGCAATACCAGCCCGACCATCAACCATCAACCATCAACCGACGATTCTTTTTGTGGGACGTTTACAAGCCCGAAAACGCGTTGACTCATTGCTCCGCGCCTGCGCCGAAATAAACTCCGCGCCGCGTTTGCTGATCGTCGGTGACGGACCCGAGCGTGAAGCATTGGAATCTTTGGCGAGGGAAATCTACCCATCCGCAGAATTTATCGGCGCGAAACACGGCGCGGAATTGAAGCCCTATTTTGAACAGGCAGATATCTTCGTTCTCCCCGGCACAGGCGGACTCGCCGTACAGGAAGCCATGAGCTACGGGCTTCCCGTCATTGTGGCAAAGGGAGACGGCACACAGGATGACCTGGTCCGCGAAGAGAACGGTTGGCAGATCGAGCCGGAGAATTATGTTGCGTTAGTCAACACAATGAAAAACGCGCTATCGGATATAGCGCGTTTACGAGAGATGGGGAAAGAGTCTTATCGCATCGTTTCAGAAGAGATCAACATCGATAAGATGGCAGAGACGTTTATAACGGCGTTGAATGCGATCACGCCCCTACGTTGATGCCAATTGGATCAACGTATCAATAAATTCCTTTTGCCCTGAAGCGTAATGAGTCGCCAGCGTATTCAAGCGGAAAGTTAAAGTCTTGCCGTCTTTAAGTTTGACGGCGATCATCCGCTGGTTAAGGAATCCGCTTGGCGTAATGGATTCAATATCCGCGTAGGGGATCTCGCCCATTTCCTTGTTCAGCATTTTTAGTGAAGCGAATCCCATTTCGGTGGCGATGACAAACATACGTCTGCGGGTGAGGGCGGCGAAATAATATCCGTCGCCGATAAGGCTCAAGCCGCTGGAGATGACAACGCGGCTCAAGGAATGAGTGTAGAGAAAGCCTGTGAGTTCGATCCCCTCTCCGGGTCCGAGGTGAGGCGCAAGTTCCCTGTGAATAAATTCATCGTATTTATGCATCACAACTCCTTCATGATCTCATCTTTTTTGCGTTCGTACTCAACATCGGAAATCAGATTCCGGTCGCGCATCTCCTTGAGTTCGGACATCCGCTCAAGCGGACTCTTTTCTTTACCGCCGGATTTTTTCGTCTGCTTCAAGTCCGTTGCCAGCACACCAAAATTTTCAGGTTGAAATAAACTGTTACGGTTGAGGATGGCAAGCAAAATAAAAGTATCGAGTGAAAAGAAAAGACCCGTCAACATGACCGACGGCAAGGTAATATCTTTTTTATCACAATAAATACGATGTGAGGTAAATGTTTCGCCCGGACGATAGGAAGAACTTGTGGTTTCGATGGAATATTCACCCGAACACAGCAAAGGCTTGGATATCACATTGATGGACGGAAAGAACGCGCCAACACCTGCCGCAAAGATCACATATCCAATAAAAAGACTGACGCCGAACAAAATACCGATCCATGACCAATTTGGTTTTCGCATATAAGTCTCCAAAATTTTGATGTCAGCAATTTAATGCATGCAGCGTCAATTTCAAATCGCCCAAAATGGTTAATAAAAAAACAGCCGTTTATAAACGGCTGTTTTGCTTTACTTCTCTGCTTTATCCAGGTCTTTGCCGATATCGCGCTGAAAATCCCAGGTCAGATAATCAAGATTGGCGGGCAGGGAAAGTTCGACCGTGTACAGATATTGCAACTCCAGTTTTATGCTGCGCGGACGGCATTCGAGCAAATGTCCGCCGCTGGATTTATCATCGGTCAGGAAGTGCAGATGCACACCCGGCACACTCAACGACGCCATGAACGACGGCGTATAAAAACCGACCATCTTTCCGCTCACATCATTGAACTCGAACGTCGGCTGCTCCGCTGCCACCTCCACCAACGGACGATAATTTTCCTGCTTCGGCACCGAGCGCGTTTTGACATAAGCGAAATCGCCGGTGATGCGAAAAGCATAAAAAATATTCGGTGAAGGCATCAGGTCCATCATCCAACGCAAAAAACCTTCGTAAGACAATTCCCCTTCGAGCATTTCATCGCTGGCAGGCTGAAAGAACGTGACGCAGGAAAACGGCGTGCAGGCATCGTCGTCCGTGATCAGATTCACTTTGCCATCCGAACCCACGCGATAGATCTCGCCGTCCACCATCATCATTTCGCCGTCGAGATCGTTGAACGTGCCCAAACCCATGTCACCGTGTTTGCGGATTTCATGGAATGGGATGTTTTGCTCGTAGATGCCCTCCACCAACGAGTTGACCGGCGCACATAAATAGACCTTGTTATCAGCCCGCCTCTTTCTGGATCTGCGAATGGTTGTTCGTTCCATTACTTTTTCTTCCTTTCAGCTTTTAAGTCATTACTTATCATTCGTAACTGGGTGTATCGCCGATGATCTCCCAACCGCGTTCCATGGCGATCTTTTTCAATCTTGCTTCAGGGTAAACCGCCACAGGACGATCAGCATGCTCCAGCAAAGGGACATCCAGAATCGTGTCGCCGTACGCCACATCCACACGCTCCACGCCGAGACGGGTAAGTACCTGCTCGATCTTCTTCTCATCCGCCACCAGACCGCCAACCATTCGTAACCGTCCGTCGACGATCTCAACGGGCGTACCGATGGTCTCCGCGCCGATGCGCTTTGCGAACGGCTCGATGAACGGTTCCACCACGCTGCTGGCAATGTAGACATTGGCACCGTCTTCGCGATGCTTGACAAGACGCGCCACCACATCCTCGCGGCGTTTCTTCCAAAGGTCATGTTCCACCACCCACTCCGAAGCGTGCATCACATTCTCGGGCGTGGCATCCTTGATATAAGCAAGGCTGTCGATCATCAGCTTTTGACCCCACTTCTGCCAATCGATAACTCCCCTTTTCGCAAGGACATACGAAGGCGCAATGGACGTCATATACCAATTGGCGCGCAATTTGCTTTGATTATGCTTGACCCAATCCACCAGTCCAAGGAAAGGCGAGCCGGTGGTAAGCGTTCCCATCATGTCTGAAACAACGATCATATAAGCTCCTATTCAATACGTCTAAGCGCTCAAGGCGAGGTGTAACTTATCTCGATCTGGAGGTCTTCTTCCAATCTCTGACATTCCGAACCGACGCAATATTTCAGGCTTTCCAGTTTTGTATGCAGCGTGTCGAGCGTTTCAGGGCTTAGTTTGTAAGCCAGATTCTCCAACTCATACGGGTCGGCTTTAAGGTCATAGAACTCAAGTTCGCCATTGGCATATTCCACATAGATGTAATTCTCGCCGCGGATGCCGCGAAACGCGCCGCCCTCCACACCGACGAGCGTGTTATCCGTCTCAGGGTCTTTGATAAGCGGCGAGTCATTCGGGAGCGAGATACTCTGCACAGAGTTGAAGGCGTCTTCAATTTCATAACCGAATTCGACCAATAGTCCATTCCGCCATGTAACGTCCTGCCCCAGCAGACATGGCAGGAAGGAACGCCCGTCCACGAAATCGGGAGTCCCAACGCTGACAATGTCCGCAATGGTGGGAGCGAGATCAATATTGGCGGTGATCTGCGAAATTTTTGTACCGGGAACGATGCCGGGTCCACGAACCATCATCGGCACACGGATATCTTCCTCGTAGGCTGTCCCCTTGCCTGAGGGAATCTTGTGTTCGCCAAGATGGAATCCATTATCGGAAACGAAGAAGATGTAGGTATTATCCAATTGACCATTCTGCTCAAGCGAGTGGACTACATCCGCCGTCAACTCATCCGCAGACTGGATCGAACTGACGCGGGCGCGGAAAAGTGCATTGGCGTCGTTCTCGTCGAAATCATCGCCGGTCTCGGTCAAAGCACGGATAATCTGCGGCTTATCGCTCAAGTCTTCTTCGCCGAACGAAGGTCCCTTCGGATAGATCAGGTCGTTGTATAAATTCTCATGGCGTGGAGCAGCCGTCGCCGGGCCGTGAGGCGAGTACACCGAAATGAAAAGGAAGAAGGGCGCACCGGCGTCAACGCTGTCGTCGATGAACTTCAGCGATTTATCCCGAATCACATCCGTGCTGTAATCTTCGGGCGCATCGCCATAATCGACCAGCGTTCCGTTCTCGTTCATGGTGTAGTTATAGAACATATCGCCTTCGTAATCGGTGCCGAGGAAGGCGCCCCAATCCGTCCAATTGGGTGGGACGTAATTCCTGCCCGCGTTGACGGGATAGTTGTTGAGATATTTGCCGTATAGCGCAGTGCGATAGCCCGCATCCTGCAGCCAGACATTCAACGTATTTTCTTCTTCCTTCAATTTAAAAAATCGCGCAAACCCGGGAGAGTTCTCAAGGATGTCGGTGTTATGCGAATATTGTCCGCGCAAGGTGGATGAGCGCGACGGGCAGCACAAAGGCGTGGGCGTGAAATAATTACTGAAGACAGCCCCCTGATCGCCGATCAGCCGGTTGGCGTTTTCCACGTAGGGAATCATGGAGTTGTCCATGTCATCGGTAAGAATGATGATGATATTGGGCGAATCTTTGAATAGACGCGTGCCTTTGACGGTATATAAAGCGCCTGCCAGCAAGGCAAGCACGATGACTACAATGACGATCTTTTTTCGCATTTCTCTCCAATCACTTCTGATGGCAGCCGTCAATCAGGCGGCAGCCAAAAATCTCAAGCAGTATATCACTGCGCTGTATTACCCCCATCCACCAGCAATAGATGACCCGTCACATAAGACGACTCATCCGAAGCCAGGAACAGAACCGCGTTTGCGATCTCTTCAGGTTTGCCAAAACGTCCCATTGGAATAAATTCGCTCGCCTCTTTAATCGCCTGTTCAAGGGTCACCGGATCGGAGTCTTCGAAATAGCCTTTCTCCATCCAACGATCCACGAAGGTATCGCCGGGGCAAACCGCGTTCACCCGAATACCGTCCCTCGCATGATCCATCGCCATTGCCTTGGTCATCAATCCCACCGCGCCCTTGCTCACGATATAAGGCAGCGCGTCCTTGCTT
The DNA here is from genome assembly GCA_020632495.1 of Candidatus Omnitrophota bacterium. Lineage (GTDB taxonomy): Bacteria > Omnitrophota > Gorgyraeia > Zapsychrales > Zapsychraceae > JAGOSC01. The sequence continues at coordinate 24,880 of JACKFL010000015.1, forward strand.
GCCACCACAGACCAGTCCGAGCCGTTGTTCACGATCACACCCTTCCCCTGCTTTTTCATATGCGGCAAAACCAACTTGCTCATCCGCCACACCGCCGTGATATTGATATCCATCGTCGACTGCCACACTTCGTCAGTCGTCGTCTCCGCCGTTCCCTTGGTGACGATGCCAGCGTTGTTGAACAAAATATCGATGTGACCGAATTCCTTAATGGCGATGTCAACGACTCTCTGACAGTCTTCCACCTTTGAGTGATCCGCCTCTACAAAAACGCATCGGACTCCCTTTGAGCTGCATTCCGCTTCGACGGCTTTCCCCAAGCTGACGCGCCGCCCCGTAATGACCAGATCCGCGCCCTCTTCGGCAAACCGCAGCGCCGTCGCCTTGCCGATCCCAGACGTCCCGCCGGTGATGATGGCTGTTTTACCCTTGAGTTTCATAACAACCTCTCCCAATTTAAAAACTGACCACTGACGGTTGAGTATGAAAGCGTTCAACTGTCAGCAGGGTCTGTTGCAAGTATAATCCTCATTATGGACAGCAAGACTCTCAACGTACTCGAATACCCCAAGATCCTCGATAAACTCGCAGGCTTCTGCGATTTTTCCGCTTCGATGGCATTGGCTCGCCAACTTGATCCGACGGACTCTTACGACCTCGCCGTCTCCCGTCTCGCGGAGACGACCGAGGCGCGCAAGCTATTATCCATTCAGGATGTGAGCATCGGCGCGGCGCACGACATCCGCCCGGCAGCGGACCTCGCCGCCCGCAGCGGAGTCCTCGACCCGCAGGCGCTTCTGGACGTGAAATCCACGCTGATCGCCAGCCGTGAGTTAAAGAAAACCTTCGAGAAAAAAGAGGACGAATATCCGCGCCTATGCTTGATCGCGGAAGGATTGCCCGAAACGTTCGGCATCGTGGATGCCATCTCACGCGTCCTCTCGGAACGGGGCGAGGTTTTGGATTCGGCTTCGGTAAAACTCGCAGACATCCGCCGCAACCTCCGCGTCGCGCATGACCGGTTGATGAGTCGCCTGCAAAAATATGTGACCGACTCAAAGACCTCGTCCATGCTGCAAGAATCCATCATCACGCAGCGTGACGGGCGTTATGTGATTCCACTGCGGTCTGAGTTCAAAGGCAAGATCAAAGCGGTCATCCACGACCAATCCTCCAGCGGCGCGACGCTCTTCGTCGAACCGCTGCCCATTGTGGAAGCCAACAACGCAATCCGCGAATTGCAGCTTGCCGAACGCGACGAAGAACGCCGCATCCTCGCGGAAGTTTCTGCTGTGGTCGGTGAACACGCCAGCGAGTTGAAATACGGTGTGGAAAATCTCGCCGTGCTGGATCTCGCGTTTGCAAAAGCAAAATACGGCGAAGAGTTGAAAGCCAGTGAGCCGGTGATTCATGAGTTGAAAGTTCAAAGGTCAAGGTCAAAGGAAGCCCAACCTGCAACCTCCAACCTTCCAACCTTGAAGTTGATCCAAGCCCGCCACCCGCTGCTCGACTCAAACTTGGTCGTGCCCATTGACGTGGACCCGCGCGAAGGGACGCGTGCCATTGTCATCACCGGACCGAATACCGGCGGAAAGACTGTCTCTCTGAAAACTGTCGGTTTGCTGGTAATGATGGCGCAAAGCGGACTTCACATTCCGGCGCAAAGCGGCTCGGAACTGCCGTTCTTCAAATCGGTGTATGCTGATATCGGCGATGAGCAATCCATCGAACAGTCGCTTTCCACGTTCAGCGGACATATCACCAACATCATCCGCATCTTGAAGCAGATCGATAACCATTCACTGGTCATCTTTGACGAACTTGGCTCCGGCACGGACCCGCAGGAAGGCGCGGCAATCGCGCGCGCAATTCTGAGTCATTTGCTCGATGTCGGTGTGATGACGCTCGTTGCGACACATTACCCTGAATTGAAGACCTTCGCTCATTCGACGGAGGGCGTGGTCAATGCTTCATTGGAATTTGACATCAAGACGCTTCGCCCTACCTACAAGTTGACCATCGGTCTCCCTGGCAGGTCCAACGCCTTAGCCATCGCCCAGAAGCTGGGACTTCCGCAACCGATCATCGAATCGGCAAAAGCGGAGATCAATCCGCTTGACCTGCGTGCAGACAAACTACTCGATGACATCCGCAAGGAACGCAACCGAACTTCACGCGAACGCGAGAAGCTGGAGAAACAGCGCAACCGTCTCGAAGCGCAAAACCTCGAATTGGAAAAACGCCTTGAGAAAATAGAGGACGAACGCCGTGAGACCATCGCCAAAGCCCGCGCCGAAGGTGAATTGGAAGTTGCCGTCCTCAAGCGCAATATCGACTCGTTGAAGTCACAATTGAAGAAAGCCAGCCAACCGCTGACAGCCATCCGCGCCATCGAAGAGAAGATGGAAAAGATGGAGGAGAAGGTCGAAGCGCCGGTTGAAAGGAAGAGTGAGCAGTCTTCAGTATCCAGTAATCAGTCTGTGAAGTTGGGCGAGAAGGTCACCGTCAGCACGTTGAATGCTGAAGGTGTAGTGACAGCTTTGGGTGAGTCTGATGCGGAAGTCCAGATCGGGACGATCCGCGTGCGGGCGAAGATGTCCGATTTGATCCGAAAGTCGCAGGAAGTTCAAGAGACAAACGGCGAGAAGAAACCTGCAAAGAAAGGCGCTTCATCATCGCGCTCATCGCTGCCGGCTGCTTCCTCGCCCGGCATGGAAGTGGACCTGCGCGGGCTGATGGCGGAAGATGCGCTCGAT
>JACKFL010000016.1 GCA_020632495.1 Candidatus Omnitrophota bacterium
CCCGCCGACCATTCCAGCCGTGCAATCGCGCTGGCGGCATACCCTCGGCGCTGGCGGGACAGCCATCCTCCTGATGCTCATACTTGGTGTGACGGGAATTCTGGAAATGTTCTATTACGTTCCCAACCCACAGGAGGCGGCGCTTTCGGTTCAAACCATTACTTATCACGTTCCATTTGGGGGATTCGTCCGCAACCTACATTACTGGTCGGCACAGTTATTATTGATCGTTTCCGCCATTCATCTCCTGCGCGTTGTCTTCACAGCTTCATACGGACGTCCGCGCCGCTTCAATTACCTGCTTGGGCTGGGGGTGTTCGTCCTCGCCATTCTGTTGGATTTCACCGGCTATATCCTGCGCTGGGACGAAGGCATTTGCTACCCACTCGTCACCGGGACGAATCTGCTCAAGACCATTCCGCTTATCGGTAACTTCCTTTTTCGCATTGCTGTCGGTGGAGGGGAAGCCTGCAACACCGCATTGCTGCGTTTTTACACCTGGCACATTTTCGGGCTGACCATCTTCGTTCTTATTCTGGGAGTCTGGCATGCGTTTCGCGTTCGGCGCGACGGGGGAATCGCCGTCCCGCCGCCACAGTTGCGGACAGACAACGATCGCATCTCACGCAATGAACTCGTCCGCCGTGAAGTGCTTCAAATTTTTATAGTCAGCATCGTTCTTATTTTGATGTCCATTTTCCTGCCTGCACCGATCGCAGCCGCAATGACGGGCAAACCCATCGTCACAGAAGAGGCGCGCGCGCCGTGGTTCTTCCTTTGGGTTCAGCAAATGCTCAAATGGGGCGATCCGTTTCTTTTTGGCGTACTGATCCCCTTTGCCGTTCTAACACTCACAGCACTCATCCCTTATATTCTCCCCGAACCTGCCGACGCCGACATTGGAAGTTGGTTTCCAAAGTCCAATCGGCTCGCGCAGATCATCATCATCGCCATCGCACTTATCGTCATTGTGTTGACCCTGATGATGGTGCTCACTTAATCGTCCCATGAAAAAGATACTTACGATTGCTTCCGGTCTGCTGCTCCTCACACTTGCCTTCGCCTGGTGGATGAGTTCGCGCGGACCCAAACCAGTGGAATTGATCCCCACGTTGACGGGTCAACCTGAATATTGCATTACCTGTCACGCGGACGTGCCCGACATCAGCCCGTCGCATCCGACCGT
>JACKFL010000017.1 GCA_020632495.1 Candidatus Omnitrophota bacterium
TCCACCGACCATTCCAGCCGTGCAATCGCGCTGGCGTCATACCCTCGGCGCTGGCGGGACAGCCATCCTCCTGATGCTGATACTCGGCGTGACGGGAATTCTGGAAATGTTCTATTACGTTCCCAATCCACAGGAGGCGGCGCTTTCGGTTCAAACCATTACTTATCACGTTCCATTTGGGGGATTTGTTCGCAACCTGCATTACTGGTCGGCACAGCTATTATTGATCGTTTCTGCCATTCATCTCCTACGCGTTGTCTTCACCGCTTCATACGGACGTCCGCGGCGCTTCAATTATCTGCTCGGGCTGGGAGTATTCGTCCTAGCCATTCTGCTGGATTTCACCGGCTACATCCTACGCTGGGACGAGGGTATTTGCTACCCGCTCGTCACCGGGACGAACCTTCTCAAGACCATTCCGCTCATCGGTGACTTTCTTTTCCGCATCGCTGTCGGCGGAGGGGAAGCCTGCAACACCGCACTGCTGCGGTTTTATACCTGGCACATTTTCGGGCTGACCATCTTCGTTCTTATTCTGGGAGTCTGGCACGCGTTTCGCGTCCGTCGCGATGGCGGGATCGCCGTCCCGCCGCCGCAGTTGCGGACAGACAACGAGCGCATCTCACGCAATGAACTCGTCCGCCGCGAAGTGCTTCAAATTTTTGTTGTAAGCATCGTTCTTATTTTGATGTCCATTTTCCTGCCTGCGCCGATCGCAGCCGCAATGACGGGCAAACCCATCGTCACCGAAGAGGCGCGCGCGCCGTGGTTCTTCCTTTGGGTTCAGCAAATGCTCAAATGGGGCGATCCATTTCTTTTTGGCGTGTTGATCCCCTTTGCCGTTCTAACACTCACAGCACTCATCCCTTATATTCTCCCCGAACCTGCCGACGCCGAGATTGGAAGTTGGTTTCCAAAGTCCAATCGGCTCGCGCAGATCATCATCATCGCCATCGCACTTATCATCATTGTGTTGACCCTGATGATGGTGCTCACTTAATCCCCATGAAAAAGCTACTTACGATTGCTTCCGGTCTGCTGCTCCTCACACTTGCCTTCGCCTGGTGGATAAATTCGCGCGGACCCAAACCAGTGGAACTGATTCCCACGTTGACGGGTCAGCCTGAATATTGCATTACCTGTCACGCGGATGTGCCCGACATCAGCCCGTCGCATCCGACCGC
>JACKFL010000018.1 GCA_020632495.1 Candidatus Omnitrophota bacterium
TGCCACGCGGACAGCGCGTCCGGTCTTCGCATCCACGAAGGTGGCGGCGACTTTGCCGTAATCTTCCACGCGCAATGTGCGGTGACCGACCGTGCAGTCCGTTGCAGCGATGATACCATCCACGAAGCAGCCGTCCGTTTCGGAGATGACGAGCAGCTGCTTCTTTGCAGGCGGTTCGTCGAAGCCGAGGGCGTTCATGCCAGCTATGCCGATACGCACGCCAAGGATCTGGCGCGGACAAAGATGCGAATGTTCGCGGACGGATTTTTCGAGAAGCGGTTGAATGTCCATGATGGTTCTCCAAACAAAAGAGGCTGTCTCCGGGAAGAGAGACAGCCTCATGAAAATACAATGACGCCTGTTTCTCCTTTCCAAATGCGGGGGGCTGGAGCGTTTCCGCGCCAACCGGGACAATTCACAAGAAACTGTCTGTCCTGCCGCCATGCGGATTCGTTTAGGCGGTCAGGCTTCGGAGTGTTCCCAGTTTACAGTAAATTCACTTAAAAAGATATTGATAAAAAACGGTTTTCTTAAGGATGATTGTCACGGGCTTGAGTTATCCGCCGCAGCTGGAACTGGAACCTTTGGGAGTGGAGCCGTCAAGTGTGACGGTCACTTCGTAATGGCTGTCTTTGGCTTCGTGAAATTCGCCGAATCCGCGATAGGTTGCGATCTTGCCGAGGTTGACTGCTTCCTGTTCGCGTTCCACGATGAGTTTCAACTCTTTTTCAGGGTAATTATTCAATGTGGATTTCAACTGGTGCATCGCATCCGGCACGGGCAGGGAGCGGCGTGAATCAAGCGGCATGCCGCGCGTATCGAGCACGCCATCCTTCAAATTGAGCGGGATGCGGTATTCCTTTGTCAATCGCTGGTTGGATTTTTTCCAATCCTCTTTGGAGAGGGTTGGGCTGCCAAACAATGTGCAGTGACATGTGCCGTATTCGGCGATCTCATCATCCAGAAATTTGCAGGGACATAACATGCGGTTGTCCAGTTTCGGGTCGCCGGACGGCTCGAAA
>JACKFL010000019.1 GCA_020632495.1 Candidatus Omnitrophota bacterium
GACCGTGCTTTCCACCCAGACACGTCCGCGATGGCTTTCGGCGATGGAGAAAACGATCGCCAGACCCAGACCCGAACCCGGCTGGGCGCGCGCTTCGCGTTGTTTACCGCGATAGAACTTTTCGAATAGATGGGGAATATCCTCGGGCGGAATGCCGATCCCAGAGTCTTCGATGGCGAAAATAAGATATTCCTGCTGGGATATGGTGCGGATCGTCACACGCCCATTGGGCGGAGTATATTTAATGGCATTTTCCACCAGGTTATAGACAGCCTGATGCAAAAGCGCCTGGTCTGCCTGTACCGCGTGCGGCATATCCTTGGGCAGTTCCACATTCAGGTTGATATTCTTTTGCGAAGCCTGCAGTTGAAGCGCGCCTGTCACGCGTTCGATGATATCCAACACCGAAACGTTCTCGACCTGAAGACCAACACCGAATTCGATGCGTCCCAAGTCCAGCAGGTTGTTCACCAGCCGCGACATATTCTCCACGCCGGTGACGATCTTCTTTACATATCCCTGCTGCTGTTCATTGATCTCACCGACCGTATCCAGCATGGTGGCGTATCCGCGCATGAGCGTCAGCGGCGAGCGCAGGTCGTGACTCACCGTCGCCACAAACTCCGACTTCATCGTATCCAGTTCCTTGAAATGCGTCACATCACGCATGATGCAAATGCGCCCGATCTGATGCCCCTCCACCATGACCGGCGAAGCGGTCGCAAGATACGTGCGGTTATCGGGAAGCAGAATCTCCGTCGATTGTTTTTCGGAAGTGGTGCTTTGTAACAATGAAAGCAGCGGGCGCAGTTTGATAACCTTCTCGGTCTCCATGCCGCTTTTGGCATCGTCCATTTTTTCGCCCAAAGCGGATGTCGCCGCATGGTTGGCAAGCAGCAAACGGTTGCGGTGATCCGTCACAATGACGGGGTCGGGCGACGAGTTAAGGATCGCTTCCAACTGACGGCGCGAGGCTTCCACGTTCAAATACAAATGAGCATTCGCCACC
>JACKFL010000002.1 GCA_020632495.1 Candidatus Omnitrophota bacterium
GCCGGCGATCAGCACGTAGATGCCCGCCGGCACCACCATACCACCGATGGCGGCCGAGATCGGTAACGCCGCCTTACGCAGCGAGGACAGCTCCCCGCTGAGGACTTCCCGTTTGATTTCCAAACCGACTACGAAGAAGAAGATTGCCATCAGCCCGTCGTTGATCCACAGGATCAGCGGTTTGTTGAGAATGAAGCTCCCCAGGCCGATTGTGAAATGGGTCTGCCACAGGGCGTTGTAAGCCGCCGCCCAGGGAGAGTTGGCCCAGATTAGCGCGACGGCCGTCAGGGCCATCAGTAAAATGCCCCCGGAGGCTTCAATTTTAATGAATGACTGGATCGGGCGGAGCAGCTTCTCCGCCGGTGTCGGCTGCCCGGTGCCGGGGGTGCCGGTTAATGTTTGCTTGCCCATTTATTATCTCCTTCAGGTAAAGATGGTTTTGGTATATGGGTTTATGAGTTGATGGATTAATGGGAAAACCGAGATTGAACTCATAAACCGATTTATCCCGAATCCCATCTACTCATATACCTTCATTTTAGTTATCAAATACAAAAGCCAGCAATCCTTGTTTGTTAAGCAGGAATCGCTGGCTTACATCATGCTGGCAGCGGGCTTCTGCTGCCGTCGAGATTGTCTTCCAGAAAATAAAGTTGTGGGGCTGCGCTTCATTGTACCCCGTGCGGCTTTCGGTATCTCTTCCCATGTGAGAAATACCAACCGCCGCCTGAGCGATATGGGCGATTATACGGAAAAGTAGGGATATGTTGCAAGCTTTTTGTGAAAAATATGCGGATGGGTAGATGGAGCGATAGAATTGAGGTTTTGAGCGTTTTTTCCTTTGTAGCGACACGATGCATCGTGTCGCTACAAAGGGAATAGCTACTCAAATACAATCAGTTAAATAGTATGCTCTGCGCGTCGTTTGGGCAGAACATACTATTTAAGGTAGATCAGTTTTTTGACGGCGCTAAGCGACCCCGCTTCCAGCCGGTAGAGATAGATCCCGGAAGGAATGGTCGCTGCCGGCTTCCAGCTATAACGATGCGTCCCGGCGCTCTGGAATTCGTTTACGAGCACCGCCACCGTCTCGCCAAGCAGATTGTACACCATCAGCTTTACCGGTCCACCCTGTGCCAGCGAATAGTCGATGTTCGTCTGCGGATTGAAGGGGTTGGGATAATTCTGCGCCAATTCGAAGCGCAGCGGCGCGCCGTTCAGGTCGTCTTCGATCCCTACCGGGCTGTAAACCCGGAAAGCCGTGATGAGCTGGTCGAACTGCCCGTCCGGATTGACCACCCGCACGTTATAAAGACCGGCCGGCAGGGTGGAGGGGCTGTCACCGGTGATCGTAAATTCGTTCACTACCGTGAGGTTGCTCAATGCAACCGTTCCGATCCCCGCCGTGGCGCCGGCCTGGAAATTGCCGCCGGTGATGGTGACCGCGACCGATGTGCCGACTTCGGCAGAATCCGGGTCGATCAGGAAAATGTGTGGCGGGAATTGATCGGTGATGGTCAGGCCGTTGACCACGGTGGCGAACTGCCCGTCGGGGTTGGTCAGGGTAACGTCATACTGCCCGGGGGGGAGGAACGGCACTTCAAAAATAGCGGTATTGGTGCTGATCACTGCCGAGGTGACTGAGTCGCCCACTGCCACCGTGGCGCCGTTGACGAAATTCAGCCCGGTGAGGGTTACCAGCTCGAACGGCGCGGAGGTAGAGGGATTGATAGCGGTAATCTGTGGCGCCGGCAGCGCATCGGACGTGACGCTGACATCATCGATGAACCAGCCGCGGAAACCGTTATAGAGCTCATCCTCGGTATTGAAGCGGAAACGCAGGTAGGCCATGTTTCCCACAAAGGGCGTCAAGTCGAAGAGCTGCTCGATCCAGATCCCGGGCAGTCCCAGGCCGGCAGAGCTGTAGCTCTTCCAGGATTCCCCGTCGACATCGTTGAGGGGGTTGATCAGGCCGCGGCCGATGGGCAGGAAGGTCGTTCCATTGTCGAGGGAGATCTCCACGAACATCAGGTCGTATTGGTCCACATCGACGCCTTCGATCTCCCACCAGGTCTGAAAGCGCAGACTGGCCTGGGATACCCCGGTGAGGTCGATCGCCGGGCTGATCAGCGAGCCGGTCTGGGTGTCTGCCGAGGTACCGCCGTTCAGGGGAAACTGGGGAATCGTATCCCACCCCGGACCGATGAAAGTACCGGTAGCCGTTTCCCCAAACCACCACATTCGCTGACCGCTGAAAGCGCCGGGCAGGTGGCCGTCATCCGGCAGATGCACCAGGGTGGGGTTGATGGTGGGATTGAGCACCTGGTAGTTTTGGGCATCGAGGATGCGATTGAACTGTCCGTCGGCAGTCCAGAGGGTGGTCGCCCCTTCAAAATCGTCGAAGAAAGGCAGCGGCACCACTTCCAGCGGCTGCGGCGGGATGAGATGGCGAGCGTCGGGAATCGGCCGCTCCGATGGATTGATGCGCACACGTTCCTTCCCGGTTTGCGCAATTAACCAGCCGGTGCTGAAGAACAACAGCGTTAGCACCGCAACGCTCCAAACTGATACTTTATGCTTCATGGATTTCTCCATTCTTGGGTTTATGAAACATAAAACACCGCAGAATTAATTTTGCGTAAATCCAGTGGGAATATTAGCTAAGAAAAAAAATGTCGCCTGTGTCATGCATCAAGTTTTGGAAGACTGTTTGGGTTTTAATTCCGATTTCAGGATTTTGAAAAGCGTTTTTTTATCCACTGATTTTCACTGATTTTCACTGATTTCTCATGCTGTAAACAGGTGCCGTCATTGCGAGCCGCGTCTTTTGCGGCGTGGCAATCTCCCGCGGGCGCTC
>JACKFL010000003.1 GCA_020632495.1 Candidatus Omnitrophota bacterium
CAAACATCGCCGGCTCCGCCGGCATCAAAACCGCAGTCCCAGCCGCGCGCCGGCAAAGTAGTTGCGCGGCTCTCCCGCCTCGAAGAACTCGCCGGTCTGGGAGTTGATGTTGATAAACCCGATGTAGGTCTGGTCGGTGATATTGTTTACCCCTCCGTTCAGCAGCAGGTTGAAACGGCCGAAATTCAGATCCAGGCCGGCGTTGATGCTCAGAACATCATACCCCTCGCTTTTCGCGCTATTGAGATCGTCGGCATACATCCCGCTCACCGAGCGCAGGTTCCCCTTCATGAAGCCGGTCACCGTTCCGCTCAGCCGCTGCTCGAAGGAGAGATTGAGCGAGAGATTATGCCGCGGCACGCTGGGCACCACCCGGCCGTCGACGCTGCGGTCGACGTACAGACCACTGCTGGAGTCCAGCTGGCTGACGCTATATTCGTCATATTGAAAATCGGAAAAGGTATACGCTCCTTCCAGCCGCACCCCGGGAACCAGTTCCACATTGGCCCCCAGTTCCAGACCGCTGCGGTTGGTGCGGGCGGCATTGCGGAAAAAGACATCGCCGAACAGTTCAAAAGGAACGATCTCATCATCGATCACACTGTTGAAGAAGGTTCCTTCGAAATAGATATTATTGAAGAAGGAGGTGCCGCGGTAGAGCAGGTTGCCTTTGATCCCGAGCTCAAAATTACGCGATTTCTGGGCCTTAAGATCGGGATTGATCAGGATGTTCGGGGAACTGCTGGTGGGAAAATTATCCAGCTCGTTTCCGGCCGGGCTCTCGAAACTGCGTCCAAAGGAGGTGTAAACGGCTACGGAGGGCATCAGCTTGTAATTCAAGGCCGCCTTGGGAGTAAAGGCCTCGAAGCGCCGCCGGGCATTTTGCACCGAGAGGATCTGATTCTTCTGGTCGAAGATCACCTTGTCATAGCGGCCGGTCAATAACAGATCGAGTTTGTTGGTCATCAGATTAAAGCCGTTCTGGAAATAAAATCCGCTGTTACCAATGGTCTCATCGGTCAAGCCGGTCAGAATATCGCTGCGCCGGCCGTTGATGTTCTGGTAAAATTCGATCGGCCCGGTCTGCAGCAGCAGATCGCCCCCGGCGGAGAATTCATTCTCCCGGCCGGCCAGGAGGCTCCGGTACACATAGCGGCCGCTGGCCCCCAGTCCGTAACGGTTGATGATCCGGTACACCCCGGAGGTGCGCTCGAAATATTTGATGGTGCCGTAGGTGGTCAGCTCCATCTCATGGCGGCGGTCCTCATCCAGAAAAGCACGGAAGCGCAGGCCCACCCGCCCTTTTTGGGTGACCCGCTTGGCATCGCGGGCAACGTCCCGGGAGTTGGCCTGAAAAGGGTCGGCATCGAACTGCGCCCGGGTCAGGGAGCCGGGCAGGCGGATCAGGCCGTTGACGTAGTAACCCAGCACCTGCAGGCTGGAACGCTCATTCGGTTTGGTCTCCAGCACGGTGTTCATAATATGCCAGTAATCCTTGCTGTGATCCCGAAATCCGTCTGCATTGTGATAGCTGTAGGTGAGCAGGAAGCGGTAATGCTTGCTGCGGATGCCGGTCTTAAACCCATTGCGGCGTAGATTGTAAGAGCCGAAATCGTTGAAACTCACCGCAAAGGTCTGTGGAAAATCAATATCATTGATAAAGTTGATCACCCCGCCGGGCGCATTGGTATAGAGAGATGAGGCGTTCCCCTTGACCACTTCGATACTCCCCACCGAGTTGAAATCGATCGCTTCGATGCGGGTCTGGCCATCCGGTTCCGATTCCGGGATTCCATCGAGAAGAATCCGCACCCCGCGGATGCCGCTGTTGGAGCGGCTGCCGAAACCGCGGATGGAGATGCGCACATCATGATTGCCGTAGCGCGACTGCAGGAAGAGCCCCGGCACGGTACCGAGCACATCATCGACCGACACCTTGCGGTCGTATTTGAACTGACTGTTGTCGATCCGCTGCACCGAATAGGGAATGTCGATGATCTTCTTGTGGGTGCGGGTGCCGGTGACCACGATTTCGTCGAGCAGATAATGCAGGGTATCGGCGCTCTCGTCGGTCGCCCCCGGGGCGATACGTACGGTATCCGGCGGGGTGAGCGGGCGGGTTTGCCCCACCAGGATGCTGCCAATGCCGGAAAGCAGACAGCAACAGCACAACCAAACAGTCATTGGCCTGAACATAGCATTTCCTTTAATCTATATCGATTTTATTGCTATCCATGAAACGATGGCCGCCAGAGCGCTCAGGCCAAGTGCGGTTGTTCACAAATTGATTAACATGATAGCGATTTTAGAAATTGAATCAAAGGGAAAAATCTAC
>JACKFL010000004.1 GCA_020632495.1 Candidatus Omnitrophota bacterium
TATCGTGAACGAAGTGAACAAATATCACGAACGAAGTGAGTAAACATCGTGAGCGCCGGCGAACAAATATCGCGAACGCAGTGAGCAATCATCTTTTTTTTCTATTGAATTTCCTGCTTCCTTAAGCGTATTATCTTCCTGGAACTTTTGAAACGGAAGGAAACGTTATGGAACCCAAGAAAACCGGTCTCTACGAGGAACACGTGCGCCTGGGCGCCAAGATGGTCGATTTTGCCGGCTTTAAGATGCCGATCCAATACAGCAGCATCCTGGAGGAGCACCGGCGGGTGCGCACCACCGTGGGCGTCTTCGATGTGTCGCACATGGGGGAGATCATCCTGCGCGGCCCCCGGGCCCTGGAGATGGTCAACCGCCTCACCATCAATGACGCCGCCAAGATCGCCGTCAACCAGGCCCAGTACAGCGCGATGTGCTATGCCGATGGTGGGATCGTCGACGACCTGATCGTCTACAATCGCGGCGATCACTACCTGTTGGTGGTCAACGCCTCCAACCTCGATAAGGATGAAGCCTGGATCCGGGAAAATTGCCTGGAAGGGGTGACGGTAGAGAACATCAGCGACAGCATCACCCAGCTGGCGGTGCAGGGGAAACAAGCGGAAGCCACCCTCCAGAAACTCACCGACGTGGATCTCTCTCAAATTAAGTTTTACTGGTTTAGCGAAGGCGTGCTCGCCGGGGTGCAGATGATTATCTCCGCGACCGGCTATACCGGGGAACCGGGATTTGAACTGTACTTCGACCGCCAGCATTCCGGGGCAGTCTGGGAGCAGGTCTTTGCCGCCGGGAAGGAATTTGACATCGCTCCGATCGGCCTGGGGGCGCGCGACTCCCTGCGCCTGGAGAAAAAATACTGTCTCTATGGCAATGATATCGATCAGAGTACCGCGCCTCTGGAGGCGGGGCTGGGCTGGATCACCAAGCTGGATAAAGACGATTTTATTGGACGCGATGCGCTGCTCAAATTGAAAGCGCAGGGGCTCAGCCGCCGCCTGATGGGCTTTGAGGTGGCCGGGCGCATGATCCCGCGTCACGGTTACGAGGTGCATAAATCGGGCAATAAAGTCGGTTACGTGACCAGTGGCGCCTATTCGCCGGTGCTGGAAAAAAATATCGGCCTGGCCTATGTGGCGCTGGATGTTGCCAAAGTGGGCGAGACCATCGAGATTGTCGCTGGCAAGCGCACGGAAAGCGCTACCATCGTCAAAACCCCCTTCGTGGCTTGAGGCACCCATGGCGATAATTAATTTACTGATTTCTCCGGCGCTGCTGCCGGTGGCGCTGCTTAAGCCGCTGCGGGAATCGCCGGATTTTCTCTCCCGCCTGATCAGCATGACCGTGGTCAGCGCCCTGCTCGGCTTCATTGTCGGCGGGGCCTTCGCCATCATGCTGGTCTCGATCCTGCGCCGCTTCCGCTCCGAGGCCTTCCCCACCAAACCGGCAATCTGGATCGGGGGGATTGTGGGCGCGATCGCCTTTTCCGTGATCTTTGTATACTTGGTATTGTGAGGCTCGCTGTCGCTCGCGATGTTTGTTCGCTTTGCTCAC
>JACKFL010000005.1 GCA_020632495.1 Candidatus Omnitrophota bacterium
GCGCAGCCCGACGGCTGGGTACGTTCGATCAGGACCGAGCGTTCGCCGTATTCCTTGGTGGCGAAGCCGGTGAAGATGCGGGCGAGGTCGCTGCCGACATCGGTGGAGGCGTCGATCACGCAGGTGCGTCGGGCCTTGTCCAGATTGAACCGGCTCTCCATCCGCACACGGGAACGGCCATGCAGGCTTTCGACGGCCAGCATCGCCAGCATGAAAGTGTCTTCCAGTTCCTGGGCCGGGACCGACTCGTCAAAACGGTACTTGTAGGTGTCGTGAGTCATGGTTGAACTCCTCTTTTGTTCAGGTTCTGATTTCCGAGGCCCCGGATAGCCGCACCATGCGGCACGGTGCTTACTTACCGGAGGCGGAGCCGATGCGTCGGAGATCACAGGTAGTCCTCGAGCCCGGCCTCGCGGAACGCGTCCCGGAGCTTGCTCAGCCGGTCGTAGAGGGTGGTTCTGGGAATGCCCATCTCCCGGGCGACTTCGGCCATGGTGCTGTCGTGCAGGCGCACGCACAGATCCCGGAGCTCTTCCGGCAGCGAGGCGATGGCCTGGCCGAGATCCATGCGGATCTCATGGGCGAGGCGCTCCCTTGTCTCGCGGGTGCCGCCTCCCAGAGAACCTTCGCTGTCCAGGAACTCGATCCGCTCGGTGGTGTCGCCTTCGCCGTTGTCGAGGGGTTCGTTGAGTGAGGTTTGGCAGAGCCGCCAGTCCCGGCATTGGGCGAACCGGGCCTCCAGAATGGTGGAGATGTGACGTTCGACGATCCGGGCCATGAAGGTGGTCTTCTTGGCCTTGGCGGGATTGAAATGCCGCATCCGCTGCAGCAGATCGATCATCAGTTCCTGTTCGAGGTCGGGTCTGTCGTCCTCGGTGAATCCGGCCTTGCCTACGAGTTGACGTGCTTTGTGCCGAATGAGGTCGGCGGCATACTTGTCGATGCCGTCGTAAGAATTCTGTGAAACCATCGGGGCCTCCTCGGAGCGAGGAGGAGGTCCGCGTGGGTGTCGGCACGGGCCAGATCACAGGACAAAGCTGTCGCGTGGGCGAAGGGGTCGCAGGTACGCCGCCAATTGCCGTATTCGGCTCGGCGACACCCACAACAGCCTCCGCCATGCGTCCAGCTTGTTGTCCAGTGTCTAAGGGTTCAGGTCGTTACGTGTTCAGGCTGCCCGTTCCTCGATGCGCATCAGGAACGGGAGACCGTGCTTGATCTCGAGCAGGCAGACTTTTCCGCTGCCCATCTGCGCGAGGTGCTCCAGCAGCGCCACGACCTCTTGCTTGAGGATGAAGTCATCCTGGTCGCGCTCGGGCCGGGGACCGCTCTGTCCGCCCAGCTTGATCTCGCGCTCGATGACCGTGTCAGGGGTGAGTTCCGGCTCGCCGTCGCGGACCGGAATGTTGGTGATGCGGCCGAAGTTGATGTCCTGCATCAACTCGATGAGTCGCCGCTTCGGTGGGGTGAGGTGTGCTTTACTTGTCTGGTTCATGCCGAACCTCCTTCATTTCTGGACCGACCGGGAGACAGGTCCGGCATGAATTTCCCGGGTGGCGGTCGTGAACTCTTTGTGTTCACCAGACCTGTCACCCTGCTTTGGCGAATTTTCGTTGCGACCCCGAAAAACGCCCTGGCTCAAGGAGGAGGAAAGCCCGTAAGGCTCTGATTGGTGGTGGGTTTACAGAGGAAAAATTTTTTAACTTTTTTTGCCCGGCCCCAGTGAAATTTCACCGGGCGGGCCTCCAAGACGCAAAAAGCCCCGATCCAGAATCCTGAATCGGGGCTTTAATTTCGCTTGGATATTAAGGGTGGTCAGTAGACCTCGGCACCTTCCGGGAAGATGCGGAACTTGCATCGGTAGGTTTTTGTATCCTTGACCCATTCGATGGGATCATCATCGAGCCGGAAGAATTCACGCAGATGCTTCGACAACTCTTGCTTTTGTTTCTTTAGTTTGTCCGAGGCGTATCGGCTGTGCCAGTCGATCTCGCCACTGGAGTTGGCAAACCCCTCAAGCAATTTCCATTGCTCGGTTGGATTGCCATTCTTCCTGCTCGCCATTCCCATTTGCGTATAGGTGTATCGACCGCTCTGGTCTCCCGCCCATATTGTGACGGTATGGCCATCGCGGAACTGAATCTTGATTTGTGGCCATGTGGTGCCCGGCGGTGTCATGAAAAACACTGTGCCGCCTGAATCCGGCCCAGGCACCTGATCGATAAGGGGAGCGAATATCTCAGTCTTGTCCCGACAGGTCAGGAGTCGTGGCGCATCACCCAGGTACAGATCTTCGTTCAGCGCGACGAAAAGGCTGTCTTTCTGCGCCAGCAGTGTTTCAACTGCAGGACTCAGATGAAGGCGCGTGGGCGCTATTACAACAAAGGGTTTGGGGGTCGAAAGGCATAATGATCGGACGACCTCTACCAGCGTGTCCTTGCTGTCCTGCATTGTCAGCACAACAGGGAAGTCCATCCCGGCCGTGGGTATGAAATCGCCCAGTCTCCATGTGTGGGGCAGGCCATCGAGTTTTGCCTCTCGGTGTTCAATTCCCATGGCCGTGCAGATAGCGCCATTGATGGCTGACTGCTTGAGCCGGTAGATCAGCGTCTGCCGTGGAGAGAGTTGGATGGCCGCGTGTTCTTTTTCGATGCAGACGGCTCGGATGTCGGTCTTCGCATGGGTGATCACACTACGTGGGCATCCCAGGCCACATTCCGTCGGGCAATCCACAGCGGTCGCGTGATTCTTGGTCAGTTGAAGAAAATTGTCCCGAAACAATGGATACCGGTCCCAACCGGAGAGCGCCTTATCCCAATCGAACAGCGCCGCCGACTTTCCAGGCAATGTCTCCAGGTATGCCCAGAAGGGGTCACTCATCCGAGGCCCCTCCGGCTCCGACAATAAAGCCCCTGAGTCCGAGCCAGCGCTCGATAACCTCGGCATCACCATCCCGCTTGAATTGCGCTCGGTTACCTGAACTCAAGGTGACCGACCTGGGCGTCTTGGAACCGTCGAATTTGATCTGGAAGCTCGCCTTGACGATCTTGCCTCCAGCGGGAAGGGTCTTATCCCGATCTCGGAGAGAAGCGAACATGTCCTCGGATCGCCGGATTTCTATATCCTTGTGTGCGCCACCCCAAAAAAACTGAACCTCTTTCAGTCTGACGTATTCAATGCCTTCCACGTCGTCACAAAGAAGCGCTTCTTCCCCGATCTGCCGTAGTGGCTCGAGGTCGAATCGGCTACGCTCGCTAAAGAACTCTTCGTTGCCGAACAGATGCAGCCCGAATTTCTTCCGGTAGAGCTCCTTCTCGCCCTTGGTTTCGGCGTTCATGCGGATCTCCCCAATGACGGGGTTGTAGGCAAGCACGTCGAATTTTTCAGGGCGGAAGTACTGACTGGTGGACTCACCGGCCTCAATGACCGCCTCACGAGCATAGGGCTTCCCGTGGCGCACGAGGAACCATGTGTGGCCTTCTTTCGGATAAACGAACACCTTGGAATACTTGCCCCGACGCTTCTTAGAAAACCATTCGTCAAGATCGGCTTCAAGGGCCGCGAGGGTTTCCTCCGATGGCAGCACGAAATCTGGCAGCGGGTTTTTCTTGGTCTTGAAATACTCGAAGGACCTGACGTTCATGAAGAACTGTTCGGCGTGTACCTTCTCGATGATTTCCCGATCAGCCATCCAGACCTGTATAGCCAAGTCTGCCGGTGCGGCGTTCTCCCCTATTTCCACGTCGATGTCCGTTCCAGCGATCTCATCCTGAATGGAGTCGAATCCTTCAGGAGTCGAAACTTCATTTACATAGAACAAGGCCTCTGCAAGGTCGTCTGGAGTTGAGCCGTCCGGGGTCAGCAAAATGTGACTGAGCGCGTTGTAGTCCAGGCCATTTTCCTGCTGGACTGGTGGCAACTCTACGCCGCGAGCTGAAAAATAGGCGGCATGAGGCTCCAGAAAGGCAATGAGATGCTTCCTGTCGATTCGCCGGAGCATTTCCGGCTTCGAAAAGCGGCGTAGGTTGAAAGTTGCCATTAGTTACTCCTCTCGTTTTGTCGTTACTTTTCCATATCTGTCTCGATCAATTCCGTTTCCACCCAACGACCTTGCCCAACACGCGAAGGTCATCCTCCGGCCTGATTCGGATCTTCCGTACCTCCGGGTTCTCGGGCACCAATTCGATGAGCTCGTCTTTGATTCTCAACCGCTTAACGGTCGCTTCGTCGTTGAACAGCGCCACAACGATGTCACCGTCCTCGGCGATGGGCTGCTGCCGCACAATGATCAAATCGCCATCGTTGATACCGGCACCGACCATGCTGTCCCCCACCGCACGGAGTGCGAAGTGCTGTCCGGAACGAACGACGTCCGACTCGACCAGCACCTGGCCTGTGATGTTCTCTTCGGCCAGGATGGGGCGGCCAGCGGCCACCATACCCACAACAGGAACTGAAACCAGAGAGGCAGCCATCTCACTGGGGCGGCGGGCAACAGCTATGCCTCGCGACTTTCCGTCCTCTCGCTTCAGGTATCCCTTGCGCACCAGTTGATTGATTCGGTCGTGGGCGCTGGCCGGGCTGATTTCAAAGATCTCACTCAGTTCTTTCACCGTTGGAGGAAAACCCTTGGCATCGACGAAACGACATATCTCTTCGAGCGTTTTTCGCTGCAACGGCGTTATCTCATCCGTTTTCGCTTTGCCCATGGAGTCTCCATTTCTGTTGAAAGACAAAAAGGCGCAATGCGCCAACAAACCCTAATAATATAAACCTGATGCACATCAGGTCAAGAAATAATCTCACACCTGATTTCCGACACTTCCATGAGCCCCTCGGTAGGTAATGCCTGAAGAAAGCCGGTTTGAAACCGGACGAACAGTTAGAAACCAGATAACCGACCAGAGGCGGAGCTGAGGCGGTTGTGGGTGCCATCGAACGCGCATCCCGACCGCCGCCGTTTTCTGGCATCCACGCCATCCAGCCCCCCGGTCCAACCGGAGGTGTTCGATGTTGGATGTACAGGAAATGAATGATGTGCCGGGGACGGATGACCTTGGCGAAAACGGCAAACCCGGCCGCCTGTCAGGTGAGGCGAGGCTCCAGTCAGCCGCCTCCATTCTGGCCACGGCGGTCCTACGCCGAAAGGCAAAAAACGCATGTGTGGGCAATGAGTTAGAGGTTTTCGAAGATTCTTCCCCTGTGCTCGGAGAAGGACTTGATTCATTGCCGGAACAGAGCATTCATTCATGACAACTCGTCCGGAAACCAAAATAAGGAGTTGAAAATGAATGAGTTACAGAACGCCGCCACCGGCGGCAAGAATCAGGACCGAACCCGAAACTCGGTCCTTCGGCAGATGGCCCTGCTGCAATCCATGTCCCTGGAGCAGCTCCGGGAAAAATGGCTCGACCTCTACGGAGAAGAGCCGCCCCAGTACAAAAAGCAATTCCTCATCAAGCGGCTGGCTTATCGCATCCAGGAGCTTTTCTACGGCGGGCTGTCCGAGCAGGCCAAGGTCCATCTCCAGCAGGCCGCCAAGGAGGACCCGGTCGCCACTGTCAATCGACGCATCCCAGAAGAGCGGAAATCAAACGAGGCGATCCTGCCCGGGACCAGACTGGTGCGGGTCTGGAACGACCGGCGCTATGAGGTGATCGTCCTTGCCGATGGCTACGAGTTTGAAGGCCGCACCTTCCGGTCGCTCAGCGCGGTGGCCAGGGAGATCACCGGGACCAGGTGGAACGGCAAGGTCTTTTTCGGACTGAAGAAGGTTTACGGCAGAAAAGCCGAGGGAGGTTCGGATGCTTGATAACAGCAATGTCGCGCCGGGCAAGAACAAGACCCTGCGCTGCGCCATTTACACACGCAAGAGTCATGAGGAAGGGCTCGAACAGGAGTTCAACTCGTTGGATGCGCAACGGGAATCGGCGGAACACTATATCGAAGCTCAGAGGATGCGGGGCTGGACGGCTCTGCCGGATCGCTATGACGATGGTGGTTTCTCGGGCGGGAACATGGAGCGTCCGGGGCTGCGCCGCCTGCTGGCGGACATCGACGCCGGGAAGATCGATGTGATCGTCGTCTACAAGGTCGACCGGCTGTCCCGCTCGCTGCTGGACTTCATGAAGATGATCGACCTCTTCAACGAGAAGGGTGTCAGCTTCGTCTCGGTCACCCAGCACTTCAGCACCACCGATCCCACCGGCCGGATGTTTCTCGGCATCCTGATCACCTTCGCCCAGTACGAGCGGGAGGTCATCGCCGAACGCATCCGGGACAAGGTGGCGGCAGCCAAGCGCCGGGGGAAATACTGCGGCGGCGTACCCATCCTCGGATACGACGTCGACAGGGACAACAAGAAGCTGCTGGTCAACCCAGATGAAGCCAGGACGGTGCAGTACATCTTCCGCCGCTTCATCCAGATCGGCTCGGCCAAGAAGCTGGGCCAGGAATTGAACGAACAGGGATACCGCACCAAGGCCTGGACCACCAAGAAAGGCAAGGTGCGCGAGGGCTCCGAATGGAACACCGCCCACATCTACCGGCTGCTCAACAACCGGATCTATATCGGCGAGATCGCCCACAAGGACCGCAGCTACCCCGGTGAGCACGAAGGGATCATCGACCGGGCGACCTGGGACAAGGTGCAGGCCATCCTGGAGGACAACAAACCGGTCAAGGTTTCCATGGCCAGGACCAAAATGGTCGCCCCGCTGAAAGGCGTCATCCGCTGCGGCCACTGCGGATGCGCGATGGGACCGACCTACGCCCGCAAGAACGGCCGCCACTACACCTATTACATCTGCCAGAAAGACAGCAAGCGGACCGTGAGCCGGTGCCCGCTCAAACGGATTCCCGCCGGGGACATCGAGCAGGCGGTGATCGAGCAGTTGAGCGCGGTGTTCCGCACACCGACGCTGGTAGCCAAGACCTACTTCGCTGCCCGGGACATCGAGCAGACGGAGCGGGAGCGGTTGTTCAAGCAGAAAGCCCAACTCGAGATGGAGCTGTCGCAGGCGCGGGAGCAGGCACTCGAACTGATGAAACCTGGCAGCGATCAGCCGGGCAAGACCGAGATGCTGACGACGGTCAATCGCCAGGCGGTCGAGCTATCGAAACAACTGACCCATGTGAGCGAGCGATGCAGAGCCTACCAGGGGAACAGCATCACGGAACAGGATGTGTCGGAGGCCTTCCAGAATGTCGAGGGCTTCTGGGAAGACCTTTTCCCGGTGGAGCGAAACCGGCTCATCCGCCTCCTGGTGGATAAGGTCGAGATCCGCGAGACCGGAATCGACATGGAGCTGCGCACCAACGGGCTGACAACGCTCATCGCCGAGCTGGCTGGTCTGGCATGCGAAGTCACCGAACGGAGGGCAAGCCGATGAAAATGAAGCCGACCATTACCGTTGCCGACAACGGCAACCTGCAGATCCACATCCCGATGCTGATCCGGCGCATGCGCGGCCGCAAGACGGTCATCGCTCCCCAGGCCCTGGATGGAGAAATCACCGGAGCGCAGGAACCGGTGCAGTCCGCCATCCTCCAGGCGCTGGGAAGGGCCTTTTCCTGGGCCGACATCCTCGAATCCGGCCAGATCAAGTCCATCAGCGAGCTTGCCCGTACCCTCGACGTCGATGGCTCGTATGTGGCCCGCATTCTCAAGCTGACGACCCTGGCCCCCGACATCGTCGAAGCCCTGATCAACGGCGAGGAACCCAACGGGCTCTCGCTGGCCAAGCTGACCCAGACCTTTCCCGAGGACTGGACCGAGCAGCGCCGCCAGTTCGGCTTCGCCACCGACTGACGACCGGACCGGAGACCACCCCAGAGAGCCGACCATCAGCGTCGGCTTTTCTATTTTGGGGGGTAGGAAACCGGAGTTGACCACGCTTCTTTTCATGGCCGAGGCGGGCGATTTCGAAAAAAACGTCCGGTTGCGGCATCGAAAGATGACCTAAGACAACCGCCAAAAACGGCAACAAGCCGCAAACCCATATCAATCAAGGATGTAGCTTCCCGGACGCGCTTCGGACTTGGTCCGGAGAAAACAGAGAATCAGGGGCCAAACAGAGAAAGAAAGGCGGGAAGATGGGGAGAATCGATGGTGCGGAGAGGTGCTTTGGAAAGATGTGAAACGGGCGCAAACCCTTTAGAAACAAGGGGAAAAAGAAAACCCGTCACCCCGGAGAATGACCCCAGAGAGACGGGTTTGTCTTTTCTAAATGGTGGAGGTGCGGGGAATCGAACCCCGGTCCTTGCCGAGCCTGCCTTAAGCCTCTACATGTTTAGTACATTATTTGGTCTCACGGACGTCACTCCAATGCACAGGATTGATGCCCGCCAGTCTATTAATTTCGCCGCCCTTCCCTAGACTTGAAGGGGACTAGCCTGTAAGGGTCCTTTTATAAATCCACAGGCATGACCTATAAAAGGGCTTGGTTTAATTTTAAACCAAGACGGGAGTCGCTTCAGCGAGAATTGCTTCTGCTTCAGCTACAGCGTCATATTCGCCGTTTATTGGGTGTTCGGATGATTAACGAGGCCAACCGAACGTCCTCGACATGCATCTTAAGACATAAACATCGTAAGTCGATACCAGATCACCCCCAATACTCTCAAAGATCAACTTGCAGATAAATTCGAATCTCGAATCTTCTAATATCGAAGGAAATTCAAATCACCAAATGTTCAAATCTCGGAAACCAAGAGCTTTGAAGATTCGGTATTCCTTTGAACATTCGATATTCGGATATTAATCCACTTAGACTTGCATCCAACACGAAAATGTCGTACTATTAAATTTCAATCGGTTCGCCGGCTCCGGGCCGGATGTCGCGTTGACCGCGGCTATCAAGTATATCGAAAAACCCGGATAATTGCAACAGCACCCCTCCCTGAACCGCATTGAACCTCTACGTACAAATACCGACTCAACTGAGTAGTAGAACGGATACCTGTATCCCGTTGAAAGGTTATAATTTAGGTATGAAAGGTGATATCAACCGAAAACTCGCGCTGTTCTCCTCCGACCAGGCCGAAGGTATGGAAACCCTCGCCTGCGACGGCTGCCGGATCTATGTAAAGTTCCTGCCCGCCCCGGAAAAGGCCCGGAAAGCGGAGAAATACCTGGTGACCTCCCTAAAGATCGTCCGCCGCGAGGATATTACCGAATACTGGCTGACCTTCCTCGAACATCAGGCCGACGCCATCTCGGAGGAGCAAATCCGGGACCTCGTCCAAAAGGCCCATCAACGCGGCCTGTATAAGTCTTGCCAAAAGATCGTCTCCTTTATAGAATACGGTGACAGCGAAAAGGACCAGCCCTCGCCCGAGAGCCCCGATGACGGCTCCATGGTCCCGCACCGGTTCAATTTCATGATTTAAACTCCAAAGGAGACCCGATGAGCAAGGACATCCCCCCAATCCAGAAGTACATGTCCTATGATCCCGTTTCCATCGACGCCGACAAGGCCATCGTCGATGCCGAACACCTCATGAA
Organism: Candidatus Omnitrophota bacterium; assembly: GCA_020632495.1. Taxonomy (GTDB): domain Bacteria; phylum Omnitrophota; class Gorgyraeia; order Zapsychrales; family Zapsychraceae; genus JAGOSC01. The sequence continues at coordinate 9,503 of JACKFL010000005.1, forward strand.
AAGCAATCTGATTCGCCATCTGCCCGTCATGGAAGGCGACGTCGTGGTGGGGATCCTTTCCGACCGCGACATCAAACTCGCCCGGAGCATCGTCCAAGCCGCCGACGCCATTCAGGTCAAACACATCTGCCACAACGACGTCTACAGCGTGGAGCCGGACACCCCGATCGACAAGGTCGTGGAAACCATGGCCGAACATCAATACGGCAGCGCCGTGGTGACCCAAAACGGGAAACTCGTCGGGATCTTCACCACCGTCGACGCCTGCCGCACCCTCGCTGAAATTACCCGCCAGCGCCATCACTAAAAAACAGGAGCCACCGCGACGAACGCGATGAGCCGCGCTGTGGTCGCAGTGCCTCCTGTCTGTGATCAACTGTCCGATCGTCCGTGCCTTAGCCCTTGGCCATGGCGGATTCGCCGTAAAACTTGTGGACCTTCTGAAAGAAATCCGCGGACTGCAGCGGCCGGCGCCACTTGTCCAGATGCGGATACTTCTTCACATCGATTTCGATCGCCTCCAGCGGATCGGTGTGCGCCAAAAGCGTAAAATCAGCCAGCGACAGTTTCCCGCCGGCGATATAAGGCGTCTTGCCGAGCTGCTCATCGACGATCGGCAGGTAGCGGTTCAGGAACTGCAGCCCGCATTGCAGCGAGTTCTCATCAACCTCCCGTCCGAGCTTCGGGGCCATGATCTTGTTCCAAAGAACCCGGCCGATCCCGTTTTGAATATGCAGCGCGGCGAAGTCCATCCACTGGTCGACAAGCGCGCGTTGTTTGAGGTCGGCCGGATAAAGGTCGGATTTCTCCTTCGCGGCCAGATAACGGATAATAGCATTGCTTTCCCACAGACTAAAATCGCCGTCGATGATCGCCGGGACCTTTCCTGCCGGATGGATCCGCTTGTATTCCTCACTCTGGCCCTCGCCCTCGGCCAGATTGATGCATTTGCGTTCGTACTTCAGTCCCAGATAATTAGCCACATAAAGCACCTTCAGTGCGGGCGATGACAGATCCAGGGCGTAGATGGTGAGCATATGTTCCTCCTTGTGCGGGGTTATGATCGATTTCTCAAATTGTACTATTTAGTACATTTTTGTCAAGTAACATTCCGGCGACGTATTACGGGCTCAGCGACCGCAGGTGTGCCATGGCCTGGGCCGCGGCGCGCTCAAAGGCGGCGGTGTTCCCGTTCATCTTGGAGATGGCCAACCCGCCCTGCATAATTGAATAGCAGTAATCCGCCAGCGCGTCGGGATCGGCGGCGGCACTCAGCTCCCCCCGGGCCTTCATCTTGTCGAAGAACCGGGCCAGCTTGGTCTGGGTGAAGTCACTGAGCATCTTCAGATCCTGACGGATCACCTCGCTGTGCGCCTCCAGATCGCTGGCGATCGTCGCGACCGGACAACCCCGACGGCACCCGGTATTGTTTTGAAATCCGATAAAGAATCCGAACCAGGCTTCCAGATCTTCCCAACTGTCCAGTTCGTAATTGACCGGCAACCGGCCGTTCTTCAACTGGTCCAGAAAATGCTGCAGGCAGGCGTGCAGCAGTCCTTCCTTATTCTTGAAGTAGTGGGAAAACTGGCTCTTGCCGGTGCCGGAATGCGCGAGGATCTCATCCACGCTGGTGGCGCTGACCCCTTTCTGATGAAAGAGATCGAAGGCGGCGGTGATCATCCGGGAACGGGCGTCGGATTTGTCAGCGGTCGTGCGGCTCATGTTTATACTGTACCATATAGTACATAAATATCAAGCTTCGCTGCGGGCTTCTTCCCCGGTCCGCGGCCGGTGCTGCCGGCGCAGAAAGGCAACCACCGCCACGGCGAACATCGTCAGATAATACGGCTCCAACACGAACCGGTAGCGGTTGGCACCGATCCAGGCAAACAGATTGCTGCCCGTGGTCAGATACAAAATGTTGAAGGCCATAAAAAAGATAGTCAGGATAAACGGCAGGTTCTCCGGCCGCCGGCGGCACTCGGCCGCCGCCAATCCCAGGGCGGCGAGCAATGACCCGATATAAAACATCACCACCATGGCGTACATGTTGGTCCCCCAATCATCCCACTTCATCCGGTCGAAGGAATGCCATAGCAGGAGCTTTTCCGTGTAGAGCCTCCCGTCGTTGATCGTGTTGAGACGGCGGAACATGAAGTGATACCCATTCTCGTAGGCGGCAATGTAGCGGCGGTTGGGAAACGTGACGTCGGTGGGCCCCGGGAAAAAATACATCAGGTAAGCGCGGGAGACCGAATAACGGTACGACTCCGGGAAATGTTTCAGCAAATAACGCGTGTTTTCCAGATCGATATCCGCGTAGTGCCAGGCCAGCAGGCTGTGCCAGTTCTTCTCCCCCGACGAAGGTTTGGTGAGATCATCAAGGACCGGAATCCCGGACTTGTTCGCCACCGCACCCGGGTACGACTTCAGGACGCCCTGCTCGAAGAGTTCGTCGATCTTCTCGGGACGCACCATCTTGGCGCTCATCTCCAGCAGATTGAACGCCATCCAGGCGCGGCTGGTCGTCATCGACCGGAACACATAGAAATTTTTGGCATAAAGCGCGGCGATCAGTACAAACGGGACGATCCCCGCCACCAGCAGCCGCTTCCATTCCTTGCGTAGGATCACAAACGCCCCGGCCCAGATCAGTGCAAACCACAAGATGTGAAACGTACTCTTGGTCCCCACCAGGACCCCCATCATCCACATCACCGCCACCAGGTCACGCGTCCGGCGGCCCCGCAGAAACCGGTGCAGGAAGACCGCCAGCCACACCAGCATAGCCAGGATGAAATAGGTGTAAAACAACCAATTCTCAAGCAGAATCACCGCCGGATTGATCATGAAATGGCAGACCAGGGCGGTAGCCCAGCCGCGGGGGATGTCGAAACAGCGCAGCAGCCGGTAAAATCCGACCGCCAGCAGGTAGCCGGTCGCGATAAACAGGGCGTGAAAGACCGGCAGGTGGTTATCCGGAAAAAGCTTCAGGATGGAACCGACAAACAGATTGAACAGCGGGGGCTGGCCGTGGAGATAGTACAATGTCTCCCACAGGCGGGTCTTCAGCAGGACCGGATCGGCCAGTTGAATTCCGCTGTAGAGCGGCTGGATGTCGAAACGCACACCGCAGGCGAACACGATGAGCCGGGAAACGACGAAGACGGCGGATATGATCCACAGAGGTAATGACTTTGATTTCATTGTGTTAGCGCGGATTGCGCCCGCGCAGCGCGCGCTTGAGGTCTTTATCGATCTGACGTTTTTTGATGACCTCGCGCTTGTCGTATTGCTTTTTCCCTTTGGCCAGGCCCACCTCCACCTTGACCAGTCCGCGATTGTTGTAGTACAGCTTGGTGGGGATCAGCGTCTGGCTCTTGAGGGTCGCTTCCTGGTCCATTTTCTTGATCTCCCGCTTGTGCAGCAACAGCCGGCGCACCCGGTCGGCGGGCAGATTTTCGTAGCTGGCGGCCTGGTAAGGCTCGATATGGAGGTTATACAGCAGCACCTGTCCCTTTTCCACCCGGGCGAAGGTGTCTTTGAAGCTGACATGACCGGCCCGGATCGACTTGACCTCAGCCCCGATCAGCTCGATCCCGCACTCCCAGGTGTCGGTGATGAAGTAGTCGCGGAGTGCTTTCTTATTGGTGACGATCGTTTGTCCCATGATGAAAAAAAGGCCCTGTCCGGGCCCTGTCCCCCTCTGCCGGGCCGCGGCGGCCCGTTCGAAATGGCTTTGTCTGCGTTACGGTTGCGGCGATTATACCACACAAAAATGGCATTTCGTAGCGCAAAATGTGCTTGCGTAATTAAATAAAGCATAATACAATAGCATTTCATTTAGGGCTCCCCGAAGACCATCAACAGTCCAATCGCTATCAATTTAGACAAATCCGAAGGATATCGCATGAACCAAGACAGTGTCAATCAATCTACCTCCGAACTGGATGATATTGAGGTCCAGGAGTGGCTCAGCTCGCTCGACTATGTCCTGACCCACGGCTCCGTGGAACAGGCCCAGAAGATTTTGCAGCAACTGCAGTTGCGCGCCCAGAGCGCGGGCGTCACCCTGCCTTTTACGGTCAACACCCCCTATGTGAACACAATCCATCACACGGCCCAACCGTCCATGCCCGGCAGCCGGGAGATCGAACGGCGCATCAAGAGTATCGTGCGCTGGAACGCGATGGCGATGGTCGTGCGCGGCAACCGTGCCGAAGCGGGCATCGGGGGGCATATTTCCACATTTGCGTCTTCCGCCACCCTCTCGGAAGTGGGATTCAATCACTTCTGGCGCGCGCGGACCGATGAGTTTTGTGGGGACTTCGTCTATTTTCAAGGTCACGCGTCACCCGGCCCCTACGCCCGGGCCTACCTGGAAGGCCGGTTGACCGAGGAAAACCTCACCAATTTCCGCCGCGAATTGCAGCCGGCGCAGGGTCTCTCCAGTTATCCGCACCCCTGGCTGATGCCGAACTTCTGGCAATTTCCGACCGTCTCGATGGGCCTCGGTCCGATTTGCGGGATTTACCAGGCGCGCTTCATGCGTTACCTCGAAGACCGCGGTCTTAAGCCGAAGGACGATGCCAAGGTCTGGTGCATGATGGGTGACGGGGAATGCGACGAGCCTGAATCGCTGGGCGCGATCACCGTGGCGTCACGCGAAAAGCTCGATAATCTGGTTTTTGTCATCAACTGTAACCTGCAGCGCCTGGACGGTCCTGTCCGCGGAAACGCCAAGATCATCCAGGAATTGGAAGCCCTCTTCCGCGGCGCGCAATGGAATGTCGTCAAGGTCATCTGGGGCAGCGACTGGGACCCCATTCTCGAAGACGACAAAGACGGCCTGCTGGCCCAGCGCATGCACGAATGCGTGGACGGACAGTATCAAAAATATTCGGTCGAATCCGGAGACTTCATCCGCAAGGACTTTTTCGGCAAGCATCCGAGCCTGGAAAAGATGGTCGCCCACTTGAGCGACGAACAGCTCGAGCATCTCAAACGCGGCGGACATGATCCGGTCAAGGTCTACGCCGCCTACAAGGCCGCCAGCGACTTCAAAGGCGCGCCGACCGTTATTCTCGCCAAGACCATCAAGGGTTACGGTCTGGGCGAATCCGGCGAGGGGAAAAACATCACCCACCAGCAGAAAAAGCTTAACGAAGACGAACTCAAGCAGTTCCGCACGCGTTTCAATATCCCGATCTCCGATGAAGACGTCGCCGCGGCGCCGTTCTACAAGCCGGATGAAGATTCGGAAGAAATGAAATACATGCACGAACGCCGCAAAGCCCTGGGCGGCTACCTGCCGGCGCGCCGTGAAACCAGCGAACCGCTCGCTCCGCCGCCGGAGTCGTTGTTCGAGGAATTTTACAAAGGGACCGACGGCCGTGAAGTCTCCACAACTATGGCCTATGTGCGGATCCTGACCAAGATGCTCAAGGATCCACAGATCGGCAAATTGATCGTGCCGATCATCCCCGACGAAGCGCGGACCTTCGGTATGGAAGCCCTCTTCCGCCAATGCGGGATTTACTCGCACGTCGGTCAGCTCTACGAACCCGTGGACGCCGACAGCCTCCTCTACTACAAGGAAGCCAAAGACGGCCAGATCCTCGAAGAAGGCATCAACGAGGCCGGATCGATGTCGTCATTTGTCGCGGCCGGTACGGCGTATTCCAATTACGGGATCAACACCATTCCGTTCTATATCTACTACTCCATGTTCGGACCGCAACGCGTGGGTGACCTGATCTGGTTGGCGGGAGATTCCCGGTGCCGCGGTTTTCTGATCGGCGGGACCGCCGGACGGACAACGCTCAACGGTGAAGGTCTGCAGCATCAAGACGGTCACAGCCACGTCCTGTTGTCGTCGGTCCCGAATTGCGTCACCTATGACCCCTCTTTCGCCTTTGAAATCGCGATTATTATCCGCGAGGGGATCCACCGGATGTACGAAAAGCAGGAGAACATCTTCTACTACATCAGCGTGGGCAATGAAAACTATGTCATGCCGGCGATGCCCGAAGGAAGCCGTGACGGGATCCTCCAAGGTATGTATAAATTCAGAGCGGCCCAGTCTGATGCCAAGGTCAAGGCGTGTTTGTTCGGCAGCGGATCGATCACGAACCAGGTCCTGTCGGCGCAGAAGATCCTCGAAGAAAAGTACGGGGTCGCCGCCGACGTTTACAGCGTCACCAGCTACAATGAGCTGCGCCGCGAGGCCCTGACGGTCGAACGCGAAAACATGCTCAACCCGCACCAGGAACCGAAAAGACCGTACGTCACCCGCTTGCTCGAAAATCAGGGTGACGTTTTTATTTTTGCTTCGGATTACATGAAGATCATGCCCGACGGGATCGGCAAGTGGGTCCCGGGCCCGTACGCCTCGCTGGGAACCGACGGTTTCGGCCGCAGCGAATCACGTCAGGCCCTGCGCGACTTCTTCGAAGTCGATGACCGTCACATCGTCTATACCACCCTCGGCCAGCTCTTCCGTCAAGGCAAGGTCAAGGCCGAGACCCTCGAACAGGCCGCCAAGGACCTGAAGATCAATCCGGATAAACTCAACCCCATGATCAGTTAGGAAGTTCAGGTACGCATCATGTTAGATTTCAAACTCCCCGAGGTGGGTGAAAATATCGAACGCGGAAACATCGTCTCCATTGCCGTTGCGGTGGGCGACACGGTTAAGAAAGATCAGGACCTGCTGGAGCTGGAAACCGACAAGGCCTCGGTCCCCGTCCCTTCACCCGTCGACGGCGTTATCAAGGAAATTCTGGTCGCCGAAGGACAGGATGTTGCGATCGGTTCCGTTGTGATGAAGATCGAGGAAGGCGCTTTCGGAAGCCCGGCGGCGAAAAAGGCCGAACCACAGGCCCCCGCGGCAACCAAGGCGGCCCCGGCGCCGAAACCCGCGCCGCAACCCGCAGCTGCCCCTAAACCGGCCGCCCAATCCGCTCCCGCCAAGGCCAAGGGACCGCAGAAGCATGTGCCGGCCGCGCCCTCAGTACGTCGTTTCGCGCGGGAAATCGGAATTGATATCGCGCAGGTCCCCGGCACTGGACGCGGCGGACGGATCTCCATGGACGATGTCAAAACCTACGCCAAGGCCCTCAACCAGGCGGCCGCCGGCGGCGGCGGAGGCTTCGCTCAGCGCCCGGTCCCGGATTTCTCTACCTGGGGTGAAGTCGAACGGGTCAAGATGTCCAAGATCCGCCAGGTCACCGCGGATCACCTCTCTTTCTGCTGGCAAACCATTCCGCATGTCACGCAGTTCGGCAAGGCCGACATCACCGAACTGGAAAAACTGCGCAAGAAATACTCGACCAAGGACCGCAAACTCACGGTCACGCCGTTTTTGCTGAAGGTCATGGCTTCGGCCCTCAAGACCTTCCCGCAGTTCAATGCCTCCGTCGATATGACGACCCACGAAATTGTTTACAAAAAGTTTATCAACATCGGTGTGGCCGTCGATACGGACAACGGGCTGTTGGTCCCGGTGATCCGTGACGTGGATAAAAAGACGATTCTACAGATCAACGATGAGGTCGTGGCTGTCGCGGCCAAGGCCCGCGACCGCAAGGTGATGCCGGACGATCTTAGAGGCGGTTCGATGACGCTCACCAACCTTGGCGGCATCGGCGGCACGAGTTTCACGCCGATCGTCAATTGGCCCGAAGTGGCGATCCTGGGAGTCTCCCGCGGCGGATGGGAACCGGTCTACGAAAACAGCCAGCTGGTCCCGCGTTTCACGCTCCCTCTCTCCCTTTCATACGACCACCGTATCATCGACGGCGCGGACGGCGCGCGCTTCCTGAAATGGGTCTGCGACGCGATCGAACAGCCGTTTATGATGGAACTATCAGAGTAACCGTTCCGGGGCGGGACCAACGGTCCGGACGAAGACGGATACCGGTCGTCATTTCACGGCGGCGCCAAATCAACCATTAATTTTTTGAAGTGCTAGGATACGGCTATGCAAGACATCATACTTCCCGAAGTGGGCGAAAATATCGAATCCGGAACCGTCGTCAGCGTGCTGGTCAAGGTCGGCGACAAGATTGCTAAAGGGGCCGAACTCATTGAACTGGAAACGGACAAGGCCTCTCTGCCCGTGCCCGCCCCGGTCGGCGGTGTGATCAAGGAAATCCTGGTCGGTCCCGGCGAAGATGTGAAGATCGGCGCGGTCATCATGCGCATCGAGGCCGGCGCGGAATCAGCGCCCGCCGAAAAACCGGCCCCGGCGGCACCCGCTCAGGCACCGGCAGCACAATCCGCCCCGGCACCGGCGGCTAAACCGGCAGTTGTGGCCCCGCAGCCCGCGGCGGCCGCGGACCACGCGGCCATTCCTTCCAAGGAAGAGGCCGGTAAAGACACGCAATTGGTGGTCATCGGCGGCGGTCCCGGCGGATACGCGGCCGCCTTTCTGGCCGCCGATCTGGGATTGGACGTCACCCTGGTGGATTTGGAAAAAAATCCCGGCGGGGTCTGTCTGTACCGGGGCTGCATCCCTTCGAAGGCCTTGCTGCACGCGGCCAAAGTGATCTCTGAGGCGCGCGAGGCCAGCGAATTCGGCGTGACCTTCAGCGAGCCCAAAGTCGATATCGATAAACTGCGCGGCTGGAAAGAAGACGTCGTCAACCGCCTGACCGGCGGGACCGGACAGCTGGCCAAGCAGCGCCAAATCACCATGATCCAGGGCCGCGCCCGTTTCGTCGATTCCAACACGCTCGACATCGACCTGGTCGACGGCGGCAAACAGACGCTGACTTACGTCAAAGCGATCCTTGCCACCGGTTCACGTCCCATCAAACTTCCCTTTGCGCCGGACTCCGAACGCGTCCTGGATTCAACCTCCGCGCTGGAAGTAGCCAATATCCCCAAGACCATGCTGCTTATCGGCGGCGGATACATCGGTCTGGAGCTCGGTCAGTTTTACGCGGAAATGGGCTGTAAAGTTTCCGTCGTCGAAATGCTCCCTCAAATCATGACCGGCTCGGACCCGGACCTTTCGAATATTCTGAAGAAACGGCTGACGACCATCATGGACAAGATTATGGTCTCCACCAAGGTGACCAAGATGGAAGAAACCTCCGGCGGGATCAAGGTAGCCATGGAGGATAAAGACGGGAAGGCGATCGTAGAAACTTATGAAAAGATTCTGGTGGCGATCGGCCGCAAGCCCAACTCCGACGACATCGGACTGGAGAACACGCAGGTCGTGGTCAATGACCGCGGTTTCGTGGAAGTCAACAGCTCGCTGCAAACAGCCGACCCCTCAATCTACGCGATCGGCGACATCGCGGGCAATCCGATGCTCGCTCACAAGGCCTCGCACGAAGGCCGTGTGGCGGTCGAGCACATCGCCGGCCATAAAGCGGCATTTGAGCCGAACGCGATCCCGGCCGTCGTCTTCACCGATCCCGAAATGGCCTGGGCCGGCCTCACCGAAGGCGAGGCCAAGGAACAGGGCATCAACTATGTCGCGGTCAAGTTTCCCTGGGGCGCTTCGGGACGGGCGATCACGCTGAACCGCGTGGACGGCATGACTAAAATGATAGTCGATGCCGACACCGAACGGGTGCTGGGTGTAGCCATTGTCGGCCCGAATGCCGGCGAGATGATCGCCGAGGGGGTTTTGGCGATCGAAATGGGCGCCACGGTCACGGATGTCAAGATGAGCATCCACGCCCACCCGACGCTGACGGAAACGGTTATGGAGGCGGCGGAAAGTTTCTTCGGTCAAGCTACCCACATTTATCGTCCCAGGAAGAAATAATAGTTCTCTTTGCCGGTTAAGAACAGCGCCCGGCAAACGTTGATCATAAAAAAAGGGCGGCCCCGTTGCGGAGGACGCCCTTTTCATTTATCTAAACGCCGCTGTGATTTATTTCCGGCGCTTGCCCTTCTTCCCTCTTTTATCCTTCTTCTTTTTATCCTTAGCCTTTTTGGGCTTTTTATCTTTCTTCTTGTCTTTCTTCGGCTTGGTGACCGCCTTCTTGGTAGTCTTTTTTACGGCGGATTTCTTGGCCGTCGTCTTCTTGACGGCTTTCTTCGCGGTACTTTTTGTCTTAGTGACTTTCTTTTTCACCGCCGGCCGCTTGGCCGTGGTTTTCTTAGCCGCGGTCTTGCGGGTTGTCTTCTTAACCGCCTTTTTAGCCGTCGTCTTTTTGGCGGCGGTCTTCCTGGCCGGCGCGCGCTTCACCGTCGTTTTACGGGCGGATGTTCCTGCGGTTTTGCGTTTCACTACCACGGGCTACCTCCTTGGATTGCGGGGAAGCACTGCGCTCCCCTTCACCGGCGGGACACACCTGTCTCCGCCGCTCACGGTTTGATTATCTTAACGATTTCCCGGTCTTCATGAATAAACCGGTACTGCGGCAATTCCAGCGGATCAATCCGGCGCACTTCGGTGTGCACCGACAGGTCGAGATCACCGGCAACCCATACCGCGTGAAACGCGTGCAGGTCCATGTCCCGTCCGCGAAACCGGCCCTGAATGCGCGCCAGGTACTCCTCAATCCGTATGGAGATACTCAGTTCCTCCCGGATCTCGCGAATCAAACACTCCTGAGCACTCTCCCCCGGCTCGATCTTGCCGCCGGGGAACTCCCAATATTCGTCTTTGCGGCGCTTGGCGATCAGAACTTGATCCTGATCCCAGATGACGCCGGCCGTGGCTGATTTCATTAAAATTTATTTTATTATAGATCGCGGCGGGCCAATATCAAAATATTGAATTTTTGGCGAATGAGGCCGGGCAGACATAAAAGGCCAACTATGCCGGTCCGGCGGATTCCGGCGTGACCGGAATCTGCTCTTCGCGGATGACCTTCAAATTCAGATTCTTTTGCCGTTTGATATGCCCGTAGAGGATGCGAAAGGCGTCCAGGTCGAACCAGTTATCACAGTCGAACAGCGGGGTCTTTTCTTCACCGCGAAAACGGAACGCCTCTCGAATGATCCAGTGGTCCACCACAATCACCTCTCCGCAGGTGCCTTCGACGTTCTGTTCGGTGATCATGACCGGACCGTCGAACGGCCAGCTCAGTCGCCGGTGTTTGGCCATCGCCTCGTGCAAACGGAGATTATATTTCACGGCGGGCTCTTGTCCGATACAGGCCCCGTGGCATTGTTTGATCTGATGGTAAAAGCATCCGGTCCGGTTGCGGTTTTTATCAAGCCCGAGCAGGGTCTTGCAGAGTTGGTACTCTTTGGCTATCCCTTCCAGAAACCGCTGCGCATCGCGCTTGGTGCGGAAGACCGCCACCACCCCGGGCATGTCCTCCCGGCCGAGGACCTTGTAGTCGTCGAGTTGAACGGTGTGGTACTCGCCGGATGTATCCACCCGCAGCGCGGTCAGCCGCCAGTGCCGGCGGGAGCGGCGGTTATACAGCGGCGCCTGGCTCTTGATGAAGTAGGATTCGAGCAGCAGCGCGGCCAGCTCCCCCTCGGTCAACACCGTGTCGATGCGGACCACATTCTGGGATATGTTCACTTCCTTGCTGGAATGCAGGTTTTCGGTAAAATGCGAAAGGATCCGGGAACGCAGGTTCTTGGCCTTACCGATGTACAACGGCATCTCTTCCTCGTTCATGAAGAAATAGACGCCCGGGGACTCGGGCACGCCCTCGATATCCGTGGTGAGTTTGGGGGGAATCGACGGCTTGCGTATGATATCCTTTATGGCCCGCGCCTGCCGTTCCTCCGGGACGGTGTCGCAGATCACCTTGAAGAATTCCCAGACCGCCCGGGCGTCGTCCAGGGCCCGGTGCCGATTGGCGATCTTGATGTCGTAGCGCTCCATGAGGGTCGAGAGATTATGCCGCTTGAACCGGGAAAACAACCGCCGCGATAAACGCACGCTGCACAGCACCTTGGCCGTGAACCTCACGTCCAGCCGTTCAAATTCCTTCTTCACGAATCCGTAATCGAAACGCGCGTTATGCGCGACAAAGATCGACCCTTCCAGAAACCGGTATATTTCCTCGTGAACGTCCCGGAACACGGGTGCGTCGCGGACCATGTCGTTGGTAATGCCGGTCAACGTTGTGATCGGACCCGGAATCAGACATTCCGGATTGATCAGGGCCTGATATTCATCCACCTGACGGCCGTCGGCGACCTTGATCATGCCGATCTCGATGATGCGATGATTGTAGTAGCGTCCACCCGTGGTTTCGATATCGACGATCACCATGGGCATTTCTTTGAGAATCATACGAAGTCCTTGCTGTCCGGGCAGCCCATAAGGGTCACAGGGAACCTTCCAGTTCCTGGTCGAGTTCCTGCGCCTGGTAAATCCGGCTTTTCAGACGGATATAAAGATAAATCACCATCGGGATGACGAAGGCCGCGAACATCGCCCCGAACAGCGGTGAGATCAGAATCAAAAAGTTGTACAGGCCGTGGATCATGATCGCCTGCCACAGGCCGACGTTCAACAACATCCGTTCCTGTCCCTTGGTGCGGGCGAATCGCGCCAGTCCGATATAATACCCCATCGTCCCCGAAGCCACGGCGTGCAGCGGCACCGACGTGACTCCGCGCGCGATCGCTGTTTCCCAATTATTGCCGAAGACATACAGAATATTCTCAATGCAGGCGAAACCCAGGGATGCCGCAATGGTAAAGGCGATGCCGTCGATGATCTTGTGGATCCGGCCCGGGTAGAACGCCATAAATTTAACGATCTGCTGCTTGATATACTCTTCCACCAGCCCGGCGACGATAAAGGCTTCAAAGAAGTAGTAGATAAACTGCGACCACTGGTAATACACATTGATCTTGCTGATCATGATTTCCATCGCCACCACCGGAAAGATGGAGAAGATACCGGCGAAGAAAATCTTCATGACGGTAGCCGAAGAACCCTTCCGGGAATCGGCGAGCCGCAGGAAATACCACAACAAAAAGACGGCCGGAATGACCGCCAACAGGAAAGAAATCAGGATCGGAAGCAAATTCTGAAGAGTCATAGGCTAGCCGGAAAAATCCAATTCCTCGCTTTTGCGTTGCATTTCCAGGATCTTGCCCCGGATGTATTTGTTCACCTCGCGGCGCTCGATGAACCCGACCAGTATTTTACCATCTTTGACCACGGGGAGATAATCCAAAGAGTAACGGTCCATCACCTCCCGGACCTCGTCCAACGGGCAATCCGCGGTAACCAGTTGGAAGACCGGCTCCTTCAAATCCTCGGCAATCACGAACTCGGTGAGGAGCGATTCCAGCACCGTGGTCTTGATCGTATCCACCGAGATGATGCCGATAATCCGCCGCTCCCTGTCGACGACCGGATAGTACAGGTGGGCGTCATTGTGAAACGTGGACAAAATGTGCGTCAACGGGGTATCGGCGTAAATGAACGGCGGCTGGGCGTCCATGATATCCTTGGCTCGCGTCTTGCGGATCAAATCGTCTTCGGTGATATTCAGCCCCGCCTCCTCGGACCGGGTCACGGCGATGCGCGTCAGGATCGGCCCGATCAATTGGACCACAAAGGTCGATACCGTAATGACGACCACGATCGTATCGCCGATAAACCCGGGGAATGTCTGGTAAGCAACGATCGACAACCCGATCGCCACGCCGGCCTGGCTGAACAGGCACAGCGGAAGATTTTTCTGCACGCGGCGCGGCGCATTGGCCCATTTCGCGCCCAGGTAACTCCCGTACATCTTGCCGACGATCCGCGCGACGATATAGATCACCGCGATAACCAATACCGTGAAACTCACCTGCTCCGCCTGGAACTTCGCCCCGATCAGCACGAAGAACAACGTGTATATCGGCGGGGTGAATCCGTGCACCACCGCGAAGATTTGCTGACTGAGACGGGGCGCGTAATTGGTCAAGACGATCCCCAGCGCCATCGTCGCCAGCAGCATATCCGCCCCGACCGCCAGCGACACACCGATCACGAGCATCAGCATCCCCAAGGTCGTGGCCAGCAGCCGGTCCTTCTCTGTTTGCTGCCGCAGTGTCTTGCCGAGTACAAACCCGCCCGCCCCGCCGATCACAACCGCCAGGATAATCTCGTACACCGGATGCGTAAAGATGATCCACCATGCCTCGTGATGCTGACCGATAAGCACCGCAGCCACGGTGTTGGCAATCGCGAACAGAAACAATGATAGCGCATCGTCCATGGCCACAATGCCGAGGATCATGGTCGTCAACGGGCCGCGGCTGCGCAATTCCCAGAGAACATCCGTGGTCGCGGCGGGGGCCGTGGCCGAGGCGATCGCGCCCATGAGAATCCCCAACGGCCAATAGAGCTCGGGATGACCGAAAATCAGCGACCCCAGGATCCCGATCGACAAAAAGACCAGCAGAAAAGCGCCCAATCCCTCACTCAGCAGGACAATCAGAAACTTCCGCCCGTACTTGATCAACAGGCTGCGCTTGATCTCACCGCCGATCATAAAACCGATCGTCCCCAGCGCCAGGCTGTTCAGCGGCTGCAAGGAGCGGACCATTTCCCGGTTGATGATATTGAAACCGGATTGACCCAGAATAATCCCGATGATGATATAACCGACGACCTGCGGCACCTTGATGCGCTGAAACAGCTTTCCCCCCACCGTACCGGCGAGCAGGGCCAGTCCCAGCAACAACAGGCCGTTAACATGGATACGCCCCAGATCTTCGAGTATGGGATTGGTTAACTGGATAAACTCATTCATGGACAGTATTCAGCTGACAACGGTTTGGATTGGGTTTAGAAATGGCGCGGGGATTAGCGGCTGCGGCCGCGATAACGAATGGAATCTATGCCCATCTTCGTTTTATCCGTATAGGAACGCTGCGCAACCGGTGCCGCCGGTATATAGTTGCGTCGTTTGACGCTGTCATCGGGACGCGTTCCGATGATGGATTCCTTTTCCGAACCGCGCCGCAGACGGTAGAGGGTCCCCAGCTCGCGGTACGGTACATACTGCCGGCCCTTTAAGGCACTTTCCCGTTTTTTCAGGGCGACATTGTAGCGGCGAAAATCATCCAGCAGCCGCGATTTATCTTCCTTGTATTGTTTTTCCAGACGCACCTTTTGCCGCATAAAGTCCTCGGGTTGCTCCTGTTCCAGTAAATCCACTGCGGCATGGTACTCCTCCTTCAACCGCTCCTTCTCTTCCTGGTACTCGGCAAACAGCTCCTCCTTACGCTGCTCGACCTCGTGGAGCATCTGCCAGCGTGACGGTTGAGGTTCGCTTTCGACCGGTTCGGTATCGGCAAAGACACCCGGAGCCGAAAACATAGCAAGACTGAGGAATAGGACGACGCGATTCATAAGTAATAATTATACACGCCGGCGCAGGTATTCCCAAAAAAAACTTTGTGACGCTACGCCAGCCGGGCGGCCACAAACGTCCGCTCCCCCAATTCCCGGGCGCGCGCAAAGTGCACTGCGGCATCGTCTTCCCGGCCCTGGTCGCGGGCTATGCATCCCAGGTAATAGTGGGACACCGCTGAGGCCAGCGGTAAACGGTGTGCCGCCAGGCTCTCTTCCAGCATATGACGGGCCACTTCCAGTTCCCCCTGGTGATATTTCAGGGCCCCGAGATTCGCCTGCAGGGCGAAATAAAATCTTTGGTTATGGCGATTAGGCCGGAAAACTTCCGCCTGTTCTTCCACCAGTCGCTCCGCCTCCTGCATCCGTCCGGCTCCCAGCAAATTGGCGAGCTTGTTGTTGAAGTACAGGGCCGTGTATTGTTTATGCAGTTTGCGCGGCCGGACCTCATCCAATACCTTCAGCGCCTCCTCAAAACGGCCCAGGTAATACAAGCCGGCGGTGCTGTTGAGCTTGTAAAAGTCCTTCCAGGTGCCGCCCGGGACCGCCGCCAATTCCTTGCGCGTTTCCTCCAGGAATTTCTGCGGGTCCCCCTGATCCAGGTAGGCTTTGATTCGGTAGGACCGGCTGATAAGAAAATAGAGCTCCAGCGGCAGCAATATCACAAACAGCAGCAAGAACGGGACTATCCAGTCGCACGGCCTTAACGCACACACCGGCTGCTTGGCATTCAGCAGGACGGCGACCGCCCCGAAGAAGTAAATCCAGTGGCGTACGCGGGGTTTGGGCATCACGGTCTCCCGGCTTTCTTCAAATAGACTTCCGGCATATACATGCGCTGATAACTCCTCTTCCACCAGTTGCCTGTGGCCGCGCGTTCCGCGGGCGTGGTGAATTCGTAATGATACAATCTGGCCCGGAAGAATTTGGGCGGTTTGTCCGGAAACGGATTCTCGCCGAGCAGATCGAGAACCGCCGGACTTCCTTCGGCGATCCTTTCCATCATGCGCAGAAACCACGGGCTCCGCTCCAACCGTCCGCTCAAACCGGCAAACCACATCTGCCAATCCACCCGCGGCTGATAAGGCGCGACCTGCGGGGGCCGCCGGTCCAGGCGGCCCGCCTTGTACCGGAACGGATACGTCTTCCAGGTCTGCCCGTCGGCGCTGCCCTGGATCTCGATCTCCGGACGGGTATTGGTCATCACCGCGAACAGGCCGTAGCTGTTGGTCAGCAATAACGGCGACAACGCCTTGTTCAAGGCCGCCAGCGGGAGCGGCACCGCTTTTGTCCCGTAGGACATGCGGATACCCAATCCGATATTCAGGACGGTAATGACGATCGCCACACCGATACATATCCCGTACTTGGTCCAGCCGAACCACCCGCGCGCGGCACCGGTATCCGCAGCCGTGTCGAGTACGGCCGACAGCTTCCCCGGCAGCAGCCGGTGCCAGACCTGGTCATCCAGCAACAGGACACACAACACGATCATCAGCAGATTGAAGAAACAGTAGTTCCCCGTCGACAGGATCAACACCTGCAATCCGACCAGGGGGAGAAAGGCGGCCCGCCGCATCCAGCGGCCCAAAAATATCCAGCAAGGGACAAAGAGTTCAATAACGAACATCATCAAACACGAAAACTTCTGGAGCCACAGAGGCTGTTGATGCGCGTACCAGCTGACCGGATTGGGAATGGGTTGCGTCCAGTAATGGTAGGTCATCGCGGTGAGGTCGGCCCAAGCGGGATCCTTGCTCAGCAGCTTGACCAGGCCCGATTGCATCATCACCTTAAACAGGACGACGTACAGCAACAGCAGGACGATCCGCGGGACGGGTTCTCGCCGCGACGACAGCGTCCACCGCCACGGGCTGAAGAAAATACAGAGAAATCCGACCTCGACCAGGAGAATATCCCATTGAAAACTGAGAAAGTCCTGACCGATATAAATGAACGACACATACAACATCCATAACAGCGCGCATGTCACCGCCGGGAGAAGACCGCACATCAGCAACAGTCCGAGCCCCATTCCCGCCCAGCACGCGGCGAGCAGCACACCATCCCCGCTGCCCAGCCAGAAGATCGTCGGGTGCTGCCACAGATGGCGGCCGGCGTAAAATTGACGCGCGACATTCAGGTAATCAGCGGCGGGAAGAATCCCTTCCTTCCCCCACAATCCTTTGGTCTGATAGGTAAGCGATAAAAAGGCGAGAAAGTATATCCCTCCCATCAGCCGTAAAAACAGCTGGCGGGCGATGACATACGTTTTGGACGGAGGCGGTCCTGACGGGGCGGACGCGTTATCCATCGGCACTATCCCGTAAGCGGTCGGTTACTCGGCGACTTCCTTGATCAGACGGCCCTCGCGGGAATACCAGCGCACGAAGACACTCCTGCCCTTGCGGAATTCCTGCTCGAGATACAGCTGCCCGTTGGGATAATAGCACCGCCGGGGACCGTGGCGCACACCGTCGACCCAGTTCAGTTCCTCAAGGACCTGTCCGGAGCGGTAGTAGTAGCGTTTGAGGCCCTGCATCTTTCCGTTGATCACATTGACCTCACTCAGCAGCTCTCCCGAACTGTACAATTGTTTGTAAACCCCTTCGGGAGTGGACATCTCCACCTGCGACACGGCCACGCCCTCAGGGTGGCCTTCCAGGAAGGTCTCGATAAAATTTATCAACTTTTCTTCTTCGGCCGGCTCCAGTTTGATGAAGCGGATGCCGGTGTCGAAGCATCCGGCCACCTTGGACGGCCGCTGCCAAATGACTTCCCCGCGCGCTTCGATGGGGGCTTCGTCGCTGAAGTGGTGGATCAGCAGGGATAAATTGGTCACCGGCGGGATTTCATCATGCGTATAAATGCATACCCCGCCCATACTGAGATCCTTGAGAAACGCCGTTAACTGAAAAGACGGCGTACTCAGGTAGGAATATTCGATAATCGATCCGGAAATCCGTGGGTGCTTGCGTTTGTCAGAATTTTGATCGGCATAATTTGGAGTCATACACTGAATTCTAACAAACCCCTTGGTGAAGTCAACAGAATGTCCGGATATAAATTCTACCGGGATCTCCCCTGCTGCACAGGAGGATTTATTCGGACCGCCGGGTGTGCTATGATCTTTGATACGTATTGAACCTTCCACGAAAGGATAGTGCCATGTCGCAAATCGATGATCAACTCAAAATCGAATCCCTGATGCTCCATGCGGGCCAAGAACCGGATCCGACCACCGGGGCGCGGGTCACCCCCATTTATCAAACCACCTCCTACAATTTCCGGTCCACCGAGCATGCCGCCAACCTGTTCAGCTTAAAGGAGTTCGGCAACATATACACGCGCCTGATGAATCCGACCACCGATGTCTTTGAAAAGAGAATGACGGCCCTTGACGGCGGTGTCGGCGCGGTCGGACTGGCCAGCGGAATGTCGGCAATTATGATCTCCCTGCTCAATATTGCCAAGTGCGGCGATGAAATCGTCTCGATGGACAATCTGTACGGCGGGACTTATGCCCTGTTCAATAATGTGTTTCCCCGCATGGGGATCAAGGTGACCTTTGTCGGCTCCGAAGACTACGGTGCACTGGAAAAAGCGATAACCGACAAGACAAAGGCGGTGTACGGTGAGGTGGTGGGAAATCCGAAACTCAACGTGCTCGACATCGCCAAGGCGGCTGACATCGCGCACCGTCACGGCGTGCCGCTCATCGTGGATAATACCGCCACCCCGTATGTCTGCCGCCCGTTTGAACACGGCGCCGACATCAGTGTCTATTCTTCGACCAAGTTTATCGGCGGACACGGAAATTCGATCGGCGGCGTGATCGTCGACTCGGGAAAGTTCGACTGGACCAACGGTAAATTCCCGCTGATCGCCGACGATGACCCGGCCTACCACGGCCTGAATTTCGTGAAGGCCCTGGAACCGCTGGGCAATATCGCCTACATTATCAAGGCCCGGGTATCCATGCTGCGCCCGATGGGTCCGGCCCTCTCACCGTTTAACTCTTTCCTCTTTCTGCAAGGGCTGGAAACGCTGCACCTGCGGATGCCGCGCCACTGTGAGAACGCGCAGAAGGTGGCCGAGTTTCTCGCAGGACACGACCAGGTCGATTGGGTGAATTACCCAGGACTGGCGTCAAGCCCATATAAGGCCCTGGCCGACAAGTATCTCGGCGGGCAGGCCGGCGCGATCGTCGGGTTCGGAATCAAGGGCGGAGCCGAGGCCGGCCGCAAATTCATCGAGGCATTGAAACTGATTTCACATCTGGCCAATATCGGTGACGCCAAGACGCTGGCAATCCATCCGGCCACCACCACGCATTCGCAGCTGTCCGAGGAAGAACAACAAAAAACCGGGGTCACACCGGATTATGTGAGAATCTCGGTCGGCATCGAACATGTCGATGATATCATCACCGACATCAGTCAGGCCCTAAAACAGGCCGCCTAAAAAAGCCTATGCCCGAATCCCGCGAGGTCCCCGCCGAATAACCGGAAGCGACGCGTAGCGTAAACTTCGCTATATTTTTTTTACTTGGGATTATCAGGGAGAGATTCCCGTGATGACCGGCGGGTGTACTAACTTGCGGAAAGCACGCGCATAACCTGGCGCGCGATGTGGCGTTCTTCGTCCGTCGGGATGACCATGATCTTGACGGCGCCGTCGTCACGGTGAATGAACCGCGCTTTCTCGCACGTAGCGGCGTTGCGGTCCGTATCCAGCCGTAAGCCGATGTGTTCCAGACCGGCAAGGATTTCCTGCCGGATAAGCGCCGAACGTTCACCGACTCCGCCGGTAAAAACCAATCCGTCCACGCCCCCCAGCGCCGCGGTGTAGGCACCGATATATTTTTGCAGCCGGTACACGTAAACTTCCAAGGCGGCCGCAGCCCGGGCGTCACCGCCGTCGCGCCGGGCGATCACCTCCCGCATATCCGCTTCCCCGCATAATCCCTTCAGACCGCTTTCCTTATTGAGTAGCGCGTTGATGTCGGCGGGTGTCATGCCGGTCTGTTCACCGAGAAAAAACGGCACGGAAGGATCGAGATCCCCGCAGCGGGTCCCCATCACCAGGCCCTCCAGCGGCGTCATACCCATTGACGTATCGATGCACTGTCCGGCGCGCACGGCGGCGGCACTCGCGCCGTTTCCCAAGTGCAGGGTAATCAGATTCACCGCCGACACCGGGCAGTCCATCAACCGGGCGGCCTGTTCGGTCACGTAGGCATGCGAGGTCCCGTGAAAGCCGTACCGGCGCAGACGAAGGTCTTCATACAAATGATACGGCAACGCGTACAGATACGCCCGCTGCGGCATGGTCCGGTGAAAAGCGGTGTCAAAAACGGCCACCTGCGGTACCGCCGGGAACATCTCACGGGCGGTGCGAATCCCCAGCAGATTGGCCGGATTGTGCAGCGGGGCCAGCGGGACATTCTCCTCGATCTTTTGCTCGACGGCGTCATCCACCACGACCGGGTCGGTGAGACTTTCCCCGCCGTGGACCACGCGGTGACCGACCGCCGATATTTGCGCGGGGTCCGCGATCATCCCGTTCTCGGCATCCAACAGATCGTCGATCAGCCTGCGCAGACCGGCACGGTGGTCGGCAATCTTCCCCTGTCCGATGCCTTCGATCGCTCCCCCGCCGATGCGGCGGTCCGCTGCCATGTCGAAAACTTCGTACTTGATAGAGGAACTGCCTGTATTGATGACCAACACAATCATGCGGACGCCTTTCGGACCTGCGCCTGCACGGCGGTGATGGCCACGGTATTGATGATGTCCGGGATGGTGCATCCCCGGCTGAGGTCATTCACCGGATGATTCAGTCCCTGCAGAACCGGTCCGACCGCGATGATACCGGCGGAGCGCTGGACCGCTTTGTATGTATTGTTGCCGGTATTCAGGTCCGGGAAGATAAAGACGGTCGCCTTGCCGGCCACGTCGCTGCCCGGAAGTTTGGTCTGGGCGATCGACGGCTCGATCGCCGCGTCATATTGCAGGGGGCCTTCGATCTTCAGTCCCGGATATTCCTTCTTCGCGCGCTCGCGGGCCAGTTCCGTGGCCTCGCGCACCCTCTCCACATCCTCGCCCTGGCCGGAGTCGCCGGTGGAATAGGACAGCATCGCCACGACGGGTTCGATGCCGAAGTCCCTGGCGGTCTGCGCGGAACTGATCGCGATTTCCGCCAATTGGGACGCGTTCGGGTTGGCGTTGACCGCGCAGTCCCCGTACACCAGCACGCGGTCTTCGAAGCACATAAAAAATATACTGGAGACGATCGTCGATCCCGGCATGGTCTTGATAATTTCCAGGGCCGGTCGGATCGTCGAACGTGTGCTGTGGACGGCGCCGGAGACCATCGCATCGGCATGCCCTTTGTAGACCATCATGGTCCCGTAGTAGCTGACGTCATGCATCCAGTCGGTGGCGATATCCATATTGATGTTCTTGTGTTTGCGCAATTCGTAGAAGGTCTGGATATAATCGTCGAGCAGCGCAGACGTATGCGGATTAACGATGTTGATATCATCGAGGTGGATTCCGAGCTGGGAGATCTTGTCGCGGATAATGCGCTCGTCGCCCAGCAGTGTCAGATCGACGATATCACGCTGGCGCAGATTTTCAGCGGCCCACAGAATGCGGTCCTCTTCACCTTCCGGCAGGACAATGTGCCGTTTGTTGCCGCGCGCCCGTTGAATGATCCGGTACTCGAACATACGCGGGGTTACGATCGCCGCCCGTGAGGTGACAATGTGACTCTGCAAGTCTTCCGCATCCACGTAATCTTCAAAAACCGACAAAGCGCTGGAGATCTTCCGTTTGTCGTGCGGACTGATTTTGGTGGGCATGTGATTCAGGGTGGTGGCCGTCTCAAAGGTATTGGTCGACACGCTCAGGATCGGCACCATGCGCGGAAACCCCTTGAGCAGATCGTCGATGGCCGGTTCGGGTTTGAGACCGCCGGTGAGCAGCAGCCCGGAAATCTTCTCGGCGCTGCTCGAGCAGACCACGGCCAGGCTGGCCACAATGACGTCGGCACGATCGCCGGGAACAATTACCAGCGATCCGTGCTTGAAGCGGGACAGAAAATTGCGCAACTGCATGGCCGCCACCGTCATCCCGTTGACGTGACGATGCAACTGATCATGACCGTAAAGAATCTCGGCATTCATGAACTCCGCGACCGCGCCCACTGTCGGATACGTGAGAAAGGGCTGATCGGGAATGGTGTAAACACTTTGGCCTTTAAAGATCTCGGCGGCACCGATACCGCTGAGAACCTGTTCGCGGTTTTCCGGCGTCACCCGGTTGATGATCGTGGCGACGGTCTGGCACTTCTTTTCTTTCAAAGATTCCAGGGCGAGCTGTGTGGAATGAATCACCTCCTCGGTGGTCTTACCGAAAGCCCCGGCCACCAGCAGCACCGGACAACCGAGATGGTTACAAATCTCGGCGTTGATATCGAAGGCATAAGAGGCGGTGGAGCTGTTAAAATCGGTTCCCTCGCACAAAATAAACTCGTATCGTTCCCGGAGCCGGTCATACTTGTCGATGATGCATTCGATCGCCGCCTGCTCTTCGCCTCTCACCATCAATTCACCGAGTTTCTTCGCCGTTAATCCGTACATATCGTCGTGGTGGGCTTCCAGGCCGAAATAAGTCGCGATCAAATCGATATCCCGGTCGCGGCCGCCCTCCGGGATATCCACGACCGGGCGGAAAAATCCGACCCGGTTGGTTTTGCGCAGCAGCATATCCATCACCCCGAGGGTGATGACCGATTTGCCGCTGTTGTCTTCGGTGGAGGTAATATAGAGACTCCCCGACATGGTACACCTCTTTTCTGATGAAACACTTCGCCGTCAATTTCCCGAGAGTCCGCGGGAAATGCATGGGCCATAATTGTTAAATGATCATGATGGTTGCGGTACGGATTCCGGCCAACGAGGAATTAATTGGCCTCGAACGAACAGCTCATCATCCCTTTGACAAACTCCTCCAGATCGGCCTGGGTCTTCAGGATATCGCGATGAACATCGACATGGGCCTGCAGAATCTGTTGAAACGTGGGCTGCTTGGGTATCACAGTAAAGTCGTATTCACGGGTATACTCCATGATCGTTTTAAGAGCTTGGTCGTCGGCGCCGAGGGCCTGGACTTTTTCACAGATACAATCGCAGGCCTGCTTCTGACGCTTATCGTCTGCCCGCATCTGCTGGTTGACCCGCTTGGAAAACTTGACGCAATTGGCTACGTATTTGTCTCTCATACTGGCCGCCTCTGTCGTGCCGGCCGCTTGAACTGCCGCTGCAATCAATCCGATGGTGATCAGTCGTTTCATGGTTGTCCTCCGTGGCATACTGTTCATGTGACGTTCTCAAACCGTTCGTTGAGGAACGCGTTGATATCCTTTGATTCATACATCCAGCTCACCAGGCCGTCCTCTTCGATCCGCAGGCACGGGACCTGCCGTTTGCCGCCGCCCTCGATTAATTCACGGGCGGCATCCGGATCGTTGCGGGCATCGCGTAACGGGATGTTGATGTTCAACCGGTGAATGTTGCGCCGGACCTTGACGCAGAACGGACACGTGCGGAATTCAAAGATCTGCATTTTCCGTGTCTGTTCATCAAGTTTGGCGCGTTCCTCATCGGTCCGCTGTATTGGTCGGGGGCGCGTCAGTCCGTCGACGAAAAGGATGATCGCTCCCAGAATTTTTCGTATAACATTCATTGTTCGGGTCCTTGTGCCGCTGTTGACATTAATTACTCCTTGACCAGCTGCAGGCAATCAAAGTAAACCTGTCCCTCTCCGGGATTCTTCGGCTCGTACTGATAGGACCAGATGGGAAAATCTATGACCTTGTTGACCGTGATGTTTTGCGGTTGCCAGTCCGTGCGTGATACCAAGCTGCTGAACGGAATATAGATTTCTCTCCAGCCGCTAAAATTGTCGTCTATCAAAAAACGATGGAGTTCGCCGTCATTGTCTTTAACGTCAAAGGCAATCGGTCCGCGCCGCGATCCGTAAACCTGCACGCTGAACCCGCTGTATGCGTTCCAGTCGATTTTCTCCGGATGGGGTCCGTCCCAGAGGGCGCCCGGCGCATCCAGCCGGTATCCCCGCGCACAGTACATATAGCCGCCTTGCAATAGATTATATTTGATCCGCAGCGATTTGGCCCCGCATTTTTTCGCGCCCAAATATCCGGCGACCTCGATACGGGTACCGCTGGATGAACCGAAATCGACTTGCCGGCTGCCGAGCGGCCGGTCGTAAGAATCGATCAACAGGCTCTTGCTGTATTTCTCGCCGGATTGTTGCCCACAAGCCGCCAATATTACCGTCAGGGCCATCCCGGCCAACAGCCGCATTCCGCTACGTGTCATGACTTTCCCTCCCTTGCGGTTAATCTTTAAATTGTTATCATATCACCTTTTACGGCTACGTCAAATATCCCTCATCGGCGAAACTGAAATAGGTGTTATCGCCGATAATCACGTGATCAAGGACCTTAATCTGCATAATCCGGCCCGCCTCCGCCAACCGCCGGGTGAATTCCCGGTCTTCCCGGCTGGGCGCGGTGTCCCCGGAGGGATGATTATGCGCACAGATGACCGAAACTGCATGTAATTGCAAGGCTTTATGGAATATTTCCCGAACAATCGGGGTGGTGTAGTTGACGGTCCCGCGGGCCTCATCCACCATCTGCAATACATGATGAGAAGCGTTCAGATAGATCGTCTTAAAGATTTCCTTGGGCAGGTCCCGCATCTGGGGCATCAGGACCGCCACCGCGTCGGCGGAGGACCGGATCTTGGCGCCCCGGACGCGTCGCTCATCTTCACGGAAACGGCGGCCGATCTCGAGCGCCGCCCGGATTTGCGCGGTCTTGGCCGGTCCCAAACCGTGGAACCGCTGCCATTCCCCCGACTCACTGTCTCCCATCCGGCGGAATGTCTTGAACGCGGCAAGGATCTCCCGGGCCAGGTCAACCGCGTTGCGGCCGCGTACGCCGCTGCCGATCAGGATGGCCAGCAGTTCGGAGTTGCTCAAAGCCCGCTCCCCGTAGCGGACCAATTTCTCCCGGGGACGGTCTTCGCGCGGCCACTGATCGATGGCCGTGGAGTACCTACCTTCTTTCTTCATTCGGAATCCTTTCCTGGGAGGGAATCACGGCGGGGGGATTTGTATTGTACTAAAGCAACGGCCGTAGTGCAAATTTTCGCGTCCACAGGATTTATGCTATAGTGAGGCTTCGCGATAACCGCCAAACAGGAGGAATGACATGCAGTACCTGCATACAATGGTCCGCATTGCCGATATTGAAGACTCACTTGCCTTTTACTGCGGAAAACTCGGCCTCATCGAGACCCGGCGTTACGAATCTGAAAGAGGACGTTTCACGCTGATCTTTCTCGCCGCGCCGGGGGATCTCGATCGCGCCAAGCAGGACAAGGCGCCGTTGCTGGAACTGACCTATAACTGGGAACCGGAAGTCTACGGCGGCGGGCGGAACTTCGGCCACCTGGCCTATGGCGTGGAAAATATTTACGATACCTGTCAGAAACTGCAAGACGCGGGGGTGACCATCAATCGGCCGCCGCGCGACGGGCACATGGCCTTCATCAAATCTCCCGACGGCATTTCGATAGAGTTGCTGCAACAGGGTGATGCCCTTCCGCCGCAGGAACCGTGGGCTTCCATGGGAAATACCGGAAGCTGGTAGGATGACGGTCTCACTTGCGCTCCAGTGACCGGAACAGACTATAGTAGCGGTCATCTGCCGACATGTCGGCGATGCGGACGACGCCTTTCTTGAGCAGCGTGGCATTAATGAATTGACTGAGCCGCACCGGATAAAAATCGTAATGCCCGTCGTCCGGGGCTTCAAAATTCTCCAACTTTTTCAGTTGATCCAGCGTATACCCGGTATCCACGAAAACATAAGCCTCCCAATCCCCCTCACCGACAGGCGGCTCCAGGAACTCCAGACGGACGTCCGCGAAACGGCTACCCTGCCGCAAGACCTCTTTGAGAACCTCCCGCGGCTTTGATTTATTGTCCGCGGTCGTGCCGGGGATTTCCCGGATCCCGAGCAGCCTGACCCGGCGGTCATTGTCCAACAGGATGGTGTCGCCGCTGATGACCGAGCGGACCCGGTAAATCTCACTGTGCAAAACCTCGCGCCCGTTTTCAAATGGCATCTCCCAGACCAGACTCCCGTCGGGATCCCAGCGCCGGTGCAAGCCGTTCCGGCGACCGTTGCTGAAATAGTCCTCGAGCCTCGGGGTACCGTCCGGATAGTAGCAATTATAAACACCGCTGCGGTGATGATGCTCATACGTGGCGGTACAGTTGATGTTGCCGTTGGCGTAGTAATCCTCCTGCCTCCCGGACAGCTGTCCCATGTCAAAATTCTGTATACGGTTCAAACGGCCGTCTCGATAACTCCTGAATTCACCATGCTTGAGACCGTCGCGGTATGTGCCCTCCAGCGCGATACGGTTTAGATGATCATATCCGCGGATGGGACCTTCAAACTTGCCCTCCTCACAGGTCCCCTGCAGAGCTATGTCGGCGCGGATCAGGAAATCCGCGCAATCTCCGGTGACCAGCTCGCCCGTTGGGGCATAGTGCAGACTGAATTCTCCATGATTACCGTAACGCATAAACCTCCGGACCAATAATTTACGGTCCTTGTCATAAAGACGGACCACTTCCCGCATACGCGGGCGCATCTGCCATTGGAGATAAAATGCGTAACTGCCCGTAATCACAATGACAATGGCAATACGCAACACCAGTCGTTTGACATTCATAAGCTGGCAAGCGGGGGGATTTATAATTTCTTGACGAAATGACCGTCGACAAAACGGAAACCGTCTTCACGGAATTTGTGAAACCCGGACGGGTCGGTGATCTGTTGCTCAGCCAGGAACCGGATAAAGCGGCCTTTAATATGTTTGCCGCTGTGTCCCGCCGGTTTGGGTTTCCCGTCCTTAATAAAGAGAAATTCCGGGGCGCATCCCGACGCATAAGTCACCGCCTTGCGGTGCGCTTTCGGAAGCAGATCGATCACATACATTTTCTCCAGTTCGGCGACGGTCAGGACGGACCAGAGCTTATCGGCGCCCAGCTTATCGATTTTCAATTTGTAGTCGGGGATCAACTGGTCCGGACGGACCAGGCCGAAGACGGCGGAGACGATGCGGACGTACCGGTTAAGAAAGTCCTGCTCACTCTTCTTCAGGCTCGGATAATCCAGCGCGGTGTAGACCACTCCGGAATAACGCTCGATCGCAGGCAGGGTAGGGGCGGTGCGGATTTCACGGTTGGCGGCTACCGCCTGCGCGAGGACCTTGCCTTTCACCCCGAGGAGTTTTTCCCATTCCGCGGATTTAACTTTGGCCAGCCGCGTGAGCATTTCCTCGGACCCGTCCGGCCAATCTTTCAGCGGCGGATGGTCTCCCCCCGGCTGCTTGCCTTCAGAGGGTGGAATCAAAATGCGGACCTTAGCGGCCGCCATCATTCAGCCTCACGAAACTCTTCGATCCTTCGCAATTCGCTGATGACATTATGCCCGGCAAAGAAAACCTCGGTAAGGCCGTGTGTCTTGTCACCCAGCTTGGTTTCACTGGCTTCCCCGGTCAAGATACCGCGGCGGTACGTCAACACATAAAACAGGACCTGCCCGTCCTCCGGAAGCTTGCCCACGTGCGCCTCCTGAAAATGACGGTGGTGTCCTTCGACCACTTTCAGAAACTCCTCCGCCGCCTTATGCACCTCAGCTTCCCCCCCCGCCCCGATCAGGCCGCCGCCATTTTCATAATAGAGGCTGACCGTGCCGTCGGCCAGCACGATCAGGGTCACGACCCCATCAGGATGGCCGATTTCCATGAGAATACCGTAAACGTGCTTAAGGTCCTTGGAAGGATGAACTCCGATATCCTCAGGCTCCAGGTTCAGGGCCTGATTGCGCATTTTATAGAATATTTCAGTAGGTGTCAGATTCTCGTCCATAACTTATATGAGTATATAGCGCATGGCGGTAATGCAAAAGGCAAATATGTAAGCATTCCATACGTTCTCGAAAAGATAATACGCCTCGCGTACGGAAGGCCGGCGATGGTGAAGCCAGTTGATGGACCTGCCGACCACAAAGGGCGTCAGGAATAAATTCAGGAAATTCAGAGCCCGGCTTTGGATGATCGGGTACTTTAGAATCAAAAGCGTAAGCGAACCCACGCAAACGCCAAGCAGGACGCAAAACAGAAAAATCAGCATTTCCCGCCGCTCGGTTTTCAGCCGCCGTTCTTCCCCTTTTGGAAAATATATCCATTCGAACGGTAATTGACAGAAGATCTGGAAACTGACTACCCCCAAAAATTGAAATAGAATGGCTGTGACCTGGGACATAATGAAGATATTTTATCAACAAAATAGGCCTTTGAACATGATAACCTCCGGGAAACAAAAAGGGACGGGCGTGATGTTCACCCGTCCCTTTCGTTTCAGTTTTATCCTGCCGGACAACTATCTGTCTTCAGGAGGCATATCGAATTCCGGATCGGAGCGCGGCCCTCCGAATCCCTTCGGGTGGTCGCCGTGTGATCCTTTATCACGCCAGGACCCGCGCCGCTGCTTAAATTCCTCTTTCTTTTCCATGAAAGCTTTGTACTGTTCCGGTGTCAGAATCTCCCGGACGTACATGATGTCCTCCAGGCGCTGATCCGCACTTTCATTCATCAACTTCTTGATGTCCTCATGCAAACCTTTAACGCGCTGGCGGTCGAAATCAGGTTTCTGCAGTTCCTCGCGGAGTGCGCGGCGTTTGTTCCGCATGTTCTCGCGAAAGTCCTGGCGCTTCTCCATCTTGGCGTCACGGTGCGCCTTCAGCTTTTCTTGCTGTTCCTGACTCAGCCCAAGCTCGGCATGCATCTGCTCAATCTTTTCTTCCATGCGGGCCTTGAAACGGGCCCGGCGGTCCTCGCGGGCCGTGTCATCCTGAGCCACCGCCGGTACCGTGTGAATCAGTATGAGCGCTCCTGCCAGCGCCCATATCCATTGGTTTTTGTGTTTCCTGTTCATGATTGGTCTCCTTGGACTCCTGATTATTGAAATCTCCCTGCCATCCGAAACTTAGACAACGCGGCCTTAGGAAAGTTCCCTCATAGAAAATACTCTTCAAGGGCAGTTCCGTACCCGTTCTCCGCCAAGTCGTACACATCGTCGTAATCATCGTCAAGGGAGGCAAGGTACGTTTCGACCGTTAGTTCATCCGTGGACGACGGGCCTTCCTGCGCTGCCAACTGCTGTTGAATCACCGGCGGCTGGGCGATCTGCTCCGGAGTCCCGGCCGATTTAGTGAAGAGTGTCGACAGCATAAAGACGAAAACTACCCCCGCCAATATCAACAACGCGGGGCGCAAGGATCTCAGATTATCCAAGAATCGGATGAATGCCGGCCCTGCTGGTTCAGGTTCCTCTTCCGGAACGATGGCCGTCCGGATATTCTGCCAAACGACCGGCGGAACCTCGGGCCTTTCCAAATCGGCAAACGGCGCCACCAATTCTTTCTCGACGGCTTGGGCAAACTCATGACAGCTTGCACAGGTCTTCAAATGCTCTACCAACCGGACCTTTTCAGCCGTTTCAAGCTGTCCATCCACGTAGTCCGTCAACACGAGCTCTTTTACCTTCTCACACTTCATTGGGAATCACCTCATTTCGAATTTGCAGTAGTTTCTCACGCGCTCGTTTCAACCGGCTGCGGACGGTATTGATCGGGATTTTTAAAGCCGCAGCTATCTCTTCATAACTCAGCCCTTCGATATTCCGCAGAACAATGCAGGTTCGTTGATCCGTATTCAAGTATCCTAACAAACGGTCGATCAGGGCAGCCTGTTCTTCACGCTGGATCTTCTCCGGCAAGCTGTCGGCCGGCTGTCCGTAATCATATTGATCATCAAAGCTGACACTTTTGTCCCGCATTTTACTTCCCTTTTTCAAGGTGTTGATGGAGGTATTAACGGTAATCCGGTACACCCAAGTCTTAAATGAGGACTCAAACCGGAACTTGTCAAATTTGTCATACACCGTGATAAACACATCTTGGGTCACATCCTGAGCTATCTCGTTATTGCGGCACATGCGCAGGGCCACATTATACACAAATCGGCTGTAGGCCTTATAGACCTCTTCAAAGGCATTCACATCTCCGGCCGCGGCCCGTTCCAATATTTCGCGTTCTATTTCCTGCATAAGCTGTCTAAGAGCAAGCTGTCGCTGCTAATTCCCCCGAAGAAGATTCTTTAATCCGCATACATTTCCCGCAATTGTGCCACTTTCGGGAATTCAGGATAGAACTCCCCTTGCGGACCCACATAACCTTCATCTTCCTTGGTTAAACGGACCGTGACTAGTTTGCCGTCCTTACCACGGACATGGACAACAAATTCTTTCTGGTTACTCTCGTATACGGTGTCCTCATAATAGTGAGTGATTTCATCCTGAGGAGGCTCTCGATAGGTATGCGGATTATCCACGACAATGTAGTAAGTGCCGCAGTCGCTTTTCCGGTAATAATTACCGCCATAAGTGTAATACTTGTAACCGTCGATCCATACGAATTTGGCTGTACGCGGCAAATCATAAACACGCCGATACGAAGTCGAATAATAGGGATAGTTGCGGTAGGCATAAGGACGGGCGTAGCGGGGAAATCCGTTTCCTCTATTCCGATAATAACCCGAATACCTGGGTCGCTTATCAGCATACCGTCCACGATGCTTGTGCCCGTAATAGGCCCAATCCCCCCCTGATGAGTAGGAAATGGAAAAGCTGGCTTCCGCGGGGGCCGGAGCAAATCCGACGCCGATGGCGGCCGGAATGATCAAAGCGGTAATGATACGGGTCAGTCTCATGATGATCTCCTTTGTTAATCGATTCGCCCGTTAGACAAAGGAGTTAGCCCAAAAGTTCCGTTAAGTCCGAATCAGGATAATTCTCTAATTCATTATGTATTAGTGACTTGCGAACCTAAAGCCGTGAAGAACGCAAAACGAACATTTTTTCCTCCGTCATCTCCCGCATGGTCGGGAGAATGCCGCCGATCCCGAGGCCCGACTGCTTGCGCCCCCCGAACGGCATCCAGTCCACCCGGAAGGCCGTATGATCGTTGATCAGGACTACCAGCGCCTCCAGACGGTTGACCACGTCGAACGCCGTATCGATATTCTTGGTAAATACGGCTGCCTGGAAGGAAAACGGTACGTCATTGGCGCGACGGATGGCTTCGTCCAGTTCGGTGTAGCTATACAGACAGATCACCGGTCCGAAAATCTCTTCCCGGGATACCTTCGCATCCGCCGGCGGGTCCAAAAGGACGGTCGGTGCATAACAACTGCCGGACAGCTTTTTACCGCCAGTCAACACCTTCGCTCCGCCGTCTACCGCTTCCCGGACCCATTGATCCACCCGGTCGACTTCGGCCTCACGGATCAACGGTCCGATATCCGTCTTTTCGTCCGTGGGATCTCCGACCACAAACCGTTCCGACAGTCTGAGCAGACCATCGCTTACTGATTCCAGAATTTTCCGGTGAACAAAAACGCGTTGGACACTGACGCACACCTGACCGGCATGATACATCCCTCCCTTGGCCAGCAGTGGAAGCATATCCTCGATGTCGGCATCAGGCTCGACAATTACCGGCGCGGCGCCGCCGTGTTCCAGCGCGCAGCGCGCCCCCGGATGCAATTTCGACCGTAACATCCAGCCGACCCGGCCTGATCCGATAAAGCTCATAAACGCGACCCGGGCGTCCGTCGCCAACTTCTCCGCGAGTGGAATCGGACACAGCGTCAGCTGCGCCCATTCCCGGGGCAGCCCCGCTTCGTACAGACATTCAAGCAGATTGATACACGAAATCGGCGTGGCACCCGCCGGCTTGACAATGACCGGCGCTCCGACGGCCACCGCCGGAATAACCTGGTGAACGATCAGATTAAACGGGTGATTGAACGCGCTGATAGCGACCACCACCCCGATCGGTTCGCGAAAAGTAAAAGCCATCCGGTTTTGGGATGCGGCGTTGAGTTTCATGGGAATCTGCTCACCGGTCAACTGGCCGATACTGCGCGCTGCTTCGCGGATACCGTTGACGGCCCGCACCAGCTCGACCCGCGAATCCACCAGGGGCTTCCCGCCTTCCCGGGCCGCCTCGAGGGCGAATTGCTCGCTGCGCTCCTGCACGATATCGGCGCACCGTTCCAGAATGGCCATCCGGTCCGGTATCGGCAACGCCTTCCGCCTGTCCGCCGCCAGCTGCGCAGCCGTTTTCAGCTTCCCTTCGATCTCCGCCCAATCATCCAAGGGAAATTCCTTTATCACCTCCTGATCATAGGGGGCTTTGACAACAAGTCTTTCGGCCATCGCTCACCGCCTTCCTTATAACTGGCACGTTTTCTCGAGCAACTCTTTGATGAGCACCCGTTCGTTCTCCGAATAGTCCACCGGGATGTCGATCAAGTCGACGCCGGGGGTATCCATACATTTTTTAAGCAACCCGGTAAAGTCCTCGGTCTTTTCCAAGCGGTGCCCGCGGGCGCCGTAACTTTGCGCATACTTGACAAAATCCGGATTGCCGAAATCCAACCCGAAGCTGTCGAAGCGCATCGCGGATTGTTTCCACTTGATCATTCCGTAGGCGTCATCACGCAGAATCAGGACATTGATATTGAGATTAAGCCGAACCGCGGTCTCCATTTCCTGGGAATTCATCATGAACCCGCCGTCCCCGCATATGGCCAGGACACTCCGCTGGGGAAACACGATGCTGGCGGCCATTGCCGACGGCAGCCCCGCCCCCATCGACGCCAGGGCGTTGTCGAGCAACACCGTGTTCGGCTTGTACGCCGGATAATTGCGGGCGAACCATATTTTGTAAATACCGTTGTCGAGTGCAATGATTCCGTCTTCGGGCATCACTTCACGGATATCCGCCACCAAGCGCTGCGGTATAATCGGATACCGGGGATCATCGAAAGACCCCTTAATGTGTTGTTCCGCCGCCTTGCGCATGCGCATGATCGCGCCGAAATCCCAGTGCTCCTGTTTCGTCAACCCCTTGCCGATTTGAGAAATACTGCTGGCAATATCGCCGACGACCTCGACCTGCGGGAAATAAACGGGATCGACTGAGGCGGTCAAGAAGTTAACGTGGATCACCTTGCGGTTGTCTTCGGCATGCATAAAAAATGGAGGTTTTTCGACGACATCGTGCCCGACATTGATGATAAGATCGGCGCGGTCAATCATGCAGTGGACGTAATCGTTATCCGACAGCGCGGCATTGCCGAGATAGAGCGGTGACCGTTCGTCGATAACCCCTTTTCCCATCTGTGTCGACACAAACGGAATACCGAATTCTTCGACAAATTTGGTCAGCACCCGGGAAGTCAATTTACGGTTGGCGCCGGCCCCGATTAACACGATCGGTGAACGGGCCTGCTCGATCAGCTCAACGGCATGACGGATAACTTTTTTCTCCGGGACCGGCCGGCGGACGATACTTTCGGAAAATAACGTGGCACTGGTCTGCTCCATCGCAATGTCCTCCGGCAATTCCAAATGGACGGCGCCGGGGCGCTCCTCCTCGGCCAGACGAAAGGCCTCGCGGACGCGGGAAGGAATATTGTTCCCATCGACGATCTGTTTGGTAAACTTGGTCAACGGGCCCATCATGTCCACCACGTCCACGATTTGAAACTGACCTTGCTTGGAAGTCTTGATCGGCTTCTGTCCGGTGATCATCAGCATAGGCATCGCGCCCAATTGCGCATAAGCCGCGGCGGTCACGAGATTGGTGGCGCCGGGGCCCAAGGTCGACAGACAAACGCCGGCCTTGCCGGTCAGACGCCCGTAGGTGGCCGCCATAAACCCTGCCGCCTGCTCGTGGCGGGTAATGACCAGTTTGATACGTGATTTCCGGATGGCCTCAAGCAAATCCAGATTCTCTTCACCTGGGATTCCGAATATATATTCAACACCCTCCTTTTCCAGGGCTCTGACAAACAAATCCGCTGCTTTCATACGACATTCTCCTTTTAGTTATTCACAGCTGCTAATGACTTTCGTTGACCAAATGCTTGGAAACGGTGAAGTGAAACGCGGTATACTTCTCCACTTCCGAATTGATCCATATTCTTCCCTTATGTTCTTCAACGATTCCCTTAACGATGCTGAGACCCGCACCGGTTCCTTCATATTCCTTGGCGCTTTCCAACCGTTTAAAGATCCCGAAGACTTTATCCTGGTCCTCCGGAGCGATCCCGATTCCGTTGTCTTTGACCCAGAATTCGTAATCCTCCTTGTTCTCATGAAAGCCGATATCGAGCACCGGCGGACGGTCGACTTTGGAGGAAAATTTTAACGCGTTGCTGATCAAATTATGGAAAACTTCGCCGATCTTGATCCGGTCGCAGAAAACGGTCGGCATACTGTCCTGTATATTGACCTCGACGTTCTTCTCCGCGATCCGGTACTCCAGACGGGCGATAATGGAATCGATGAGATTGTCCATATCCGTTTCCTCATAGGGATTCCTCACCCGCGATATCTTGGTCAATTCCAGCAAGTCGATAATCATGTTGTTCATCCGTTCGATGCCGTTTTTAATCCCGGTCAGGCAGCGTTGCCCGCGCTTGTCGAAGCTGTCGTGATACTGATTATCAAGAATAGTGGCATAACCGCTGATTCCGGTCAGCGGGGAACGGATGTCATGACTCACTGTGCCGACGAAGTTGTCGAGCTCACGGTTGACCTTTTCCAGGTCCTGTTTCTGCTCTTCAACCAGTTTTAGATTGCTGGCCAAGGCCTGATTTTTCTTTTCCAGTTCCGTCTGAGCGGCCGACAACTGTTCGGTCATCGTATTGAAAGCCGTGGATACCTCGTTGATTTCAACATTCCCAGAGGTTGCGACCTTGACATCGAGCTGTCCGGAGCCGATCGCGTTGGCCGCGTTGACAAGGCGCTTCAACGGCCGGGAGATACTGACAATAAGATAGCCCGCCACGATGGCCCCGATCATGATGGTGAACATCAGTGTGTAGATCAGGATCTCGGCGGCCACGTTCTCGGCCTCCTCGGCCTTGCTGACCGAGTTGCGGGTGAACCCCTGGACCTGCGATAAGAGTTCCTTAATCGCCTTGGACAACCGCAATTCGTCCCGCCTCAAGGTCGACAAATCCTCAAAAGAAATCTGCAGCTTCTCCGATTTGACGCGCTCGATCATGTCGGCGACGGAATTGTCGTAACTGATGTGCGCCTTCTCGATAGCCTCGAGATTTTTTTGCACCTTCAACAATTCTGACCGCTTGCGCTCCGGAAAATCCTTTTGCAGCAAGTCGGAAATCAGATTACGCCCTTCGATAATCAACCGGCCGACTTTTTGGGAAAGATAGTCGAATCCGCGCTTGGTCACCTCGATATGATCAAAGAGATGGAGCTTGCGGGCCGGGGTGATGGTCTCAAAGGCAATCTCTTCCGCCACCCGTTGCAGACGCTCGAACAGAATGGCCTTTTCCAGTTGATGCTGCGCGACGGCGGTCACAATCTCCGTAATCGCCATGTCCCCTTCCGCCACCTGCCGAAATTCATTCCCGACCTTCTTTAACTGGCTCAAGCCGGTAAAGGTATTGACGATCATCCCGATGACCAGAAAGACGACCAGCAATGTTATCCGTTGCGATATTTTCATGGTGTAGACAATGATTTCAGACGGAATTCGGCCAGGTCTCCGACGGCAATACCCAGTTGCGCGGTCGTACCCGCGTTAACTTCCAGGACATACAAGGCGCTGCCGGAGGGCCGGTAGCTCGGGCAGGGTTCCTCCTGACAAGGCGGGACATCCTGTTCAATATGGACAATCCGCCGGGAATAATCCATCCAGATAATATCCAGCGAAATCAAACAGTTCTTCATCCAGAACGAATACGGCCGCTCGGCACCGAAGATAAAAAGCATTCCGGCGTCCTCCGGCAGTGCAGCCCGGTGCATCAGCCCCTGCGTCCGCTTGGCCTCGGTCGTTGCCAGCTCCACCTGAAAGCATGTCCCGTCAAAGCACACCCGGTCACCGGCAGGCGATCCGGCGCAAGCCGTCATGACCAGGACGGCGAGAATAATTATTATTTTTCTAGTAGTCGTCATGGACCCTGTCGATAAGTCTGATGTAATCCCGGAAATCCATCTGTCCCTTGATCAGCCGGCTGATGTTGGCGATACGTTCGGGGATGTGCGGGTGAGTCCGCCAGTAGGAAAAGCGCCGGATTTCCTTGTCCGTTTCTTCTCCCATGGTCTCCAGAAAACCGATCATTTCCTGGGGATCGTAACCGGCCTTTTTCATATATTTGATACCAAGTTCGTCGGCCTCTAATTCATGGTCTTGAGAATATTCCATGAACAAAGAGGTCGTGGCGAGATTGACCCCGCCGGCCACATTGCCGTTGGCTTCCAGCGCGGCGATTTGCAGCAACAGGGCGCCGTAAGAGGCCTGCATCCGCTTCAGCCCGTGCTTGGCCGTGATATGCCCGATTTCGTGAGCGATTACGCCCGCGACTTGATCATCGGAAGTGGCGTAATCCAAGACTCCCTTAAAAAGGAAGATAAACCCGCCGGGCAGCGCGGTGGCATTAATATCTTCGCGGTCGATGATACCGATGGAATAAACAATGTCCTTCCGGTCACATACGGCGACCAACTTGTCCAGGATTTCCTGGACCCGCTGGTTCTCTTCGACACCCTCGACCATATCGAAGTTTTTCTCGATCTGAGCCGCCACCCGCTGTCCGATATTGACTTCCTTATCGGTGGAATGCAGATAGTATTCCTGCTTCCGGGTAGCCACATTGTATTCGGTGCTGCAGCCGCCGAGCGAGAACAGCATCATCAGTCCGATCAGTGTGATACCGGCGTTCTTGAGCATCACGCGCAGCCGGGCCATCGGCAGTCCGATCACATTGGTGTAGCACCCTTCGATACGATGAATGAACAAGCTGCCCAAACCTTCGATATCAAACCCGCCGGCCTTGTCCAGCGGCGGGACACGCTGATGATACCGGTCAATTTCCGCATCGGTGAGCGGGTCCATGTAGACCTTGGTCTTCTCGACCTCACACTGTTCCGTGCCGGTCTCAACGTCAATCACCGCAACTCCGGTGTACACCCACTGCGGCGCCGCCATCAGCTCCTGCAATTTCTCCTTGGCCTCCTGCAGGTCTTTGGGCTTGAGCACCAGACGGTCGTCTCCGAGATACACCACCGTGTCGGCGCCGATCACCACGCCGCTGTCGATTCGGGCCGCAATATCCCGCGCTTTAATGAGGGCGTTGTGTTTAACCAAATCATCGCAGGTCGTGGTGATGGCATCGGCTTCGGGAGCGGCACTGGGCCGCACTTCAAAGGAAATGCCCGTCATTTGCATGAGATTCTTACGTTGGGCCGAGCCGGATGCGAGGATGACTTTCTTCATCGGGGCAGAGATCTCCGGGATCAGGGTTTATGAATTTCCGAGGCGCGGAAAATCGCCGCCAGCGTTGAGCCTTTCGCTGCCACGGCCTCGGCGGCACCCTCCTCACGGTCAACAACGCAAACGCATTTGACCACCTCGACATCCATGGCCTGCAGAACGTCCAGAGAATGCAGGAAGGCCTTGCCCGTGGTGGCCACGTCGTCAATGACGACCACCCGGTCGCCGGCCGACAACACGGGGCCTTCAATCTGTTTACCCATGCCGTGCGCCTTGGCTTCTTTACGGATAATGAAGTTCGGCACGGGACGTTGCTGTTGCAGGCTGACCACTCCGATCGCTCCGATCAACGGATCGGCCCCGAGGGTCGGTCCGCCTATGGCATCCAGCCGTTCGTCACCGATAATGTCCAGCATCTGGCGGGCGCAGAGATACGCGCCCAGCGGTTGCAGGGTAATCAGCCGGGCATCGATGTAATAGTCGCTCTCCTTGCCGCTGGACAGAATGATTTTCTTGCGGAAGTAGGCTTCGTTAGTAATAAGATCGAGGAGTTGTTGTCGCTCCTCTGCGAGGGTCGCATCTTGCGTCATCACAGGTGACCGTCCTTTCTGGGATTGATTTCCGGACAGAAGTGGCCCCGTCATGCAGGTGGCATCCACAGGTCGGGCAGGATCGATGCCGGTCCGGGTTGCGGTGAAGGTTCAACGGTGCGACCATGTCCCGGAGGCCATGGTCTATTAATACATCCTGATTACTTTGGTGCGGGTCACTTCAACCAGCTGTCGATAGGATCCGGGGTAATGCCGCGTTTGTCCATCTCCCGGTGGAGATAAATAATGAAGCGCAACAGCTGCTTGCGTTTTTCGTATTCTTTGGCGTTGGAAAACCCCGCTCCCCGATGAAATTCAGCGCTGGCCTTCTCTTCGATTTTGGCCTCGAGAAATGTGCTCTTCAGATCTTCGTCCGACAGGGCACTGACTTCCACTTCCGAGAGCATCTTGAGGTTATACAGGAACGCCTCGCTCGGGCCGGTCCAGCACAGGAGCAATATCAGGAGTACTGCCATTCGTTTCATAAAGATCCTTTGTTGGATGATATTATATCGGTAAGATTTGGGCTGTTCAAGCAATCATTGATCCGGAAACTTTGACACCCCCGGGGGCGGGTGCTAGAATACCGCCATGCTCAGGTCGCTGTTACACGGATTTCAGGACCTGGTTTATCCCCCGTTATGTATCCAATGCCGCTCATCCCCCCTCGAAGACCGCCCGTTCGCCGGGCTGTGCCCGGACTGTATCCGTCGCATCCCGTTGAACAACCCGCCTTTTTGTGTGACATGCGGCCGCCATCAGGATGATGCCTATCCGCCGCCCCGCTGCCGCCATTGCCGCGAGCAGCCGCCGGCCTTCGATTTTGCCTGGGGGGCCTGCCGCTATACACCGTATGTACGCGGCCTGCTGCACCAGTTCAAATTCCGGCAACGGACCTACCTGAGGCACGCCTTTGTGGCTCGCATGCTAGATTATGCGGCGCACTACAATCTCGACATCGACCAGTTTGATGCCATCGTCCCCATGCCTCTGGCTCCGGCCCGGCTGCGGGAACGCGGCTACAACCAGGCCCAGCTCCTGGCTGAGCCCCTGGCCCGCCTCTTCGGTAAACCCTTGTGGCGCAAAGTTATTGTGAAATCACGCATGACCGCCCCCCAGTCCAGTCTGGGCCGAAAAGAACGCTTTACAAATGTCAGGGGGGCTTTTAGAATAAATCCTTCCGAAAGAATTTCCGGGGCAAACATTCTGATCATCGACGATCTGCTGACAACCGGAGCCACGGCCGCCGCCGCCGCGCATGCCGCCAAATCAGCCGGAGCCGGCACCGTTGCCGTCCTAACCCTTGCCATAGCCTGAGGCTGTCCGATCCGATGAGAATTCTGAGAAATTATATCCTCAAAGAGTGCCTGGTCCCCTTTATCATCTCCATGCTGCTGCTCAACAGCGTGTTCCTGCTGGGCAGCCTCGTCCGATTGACCAATCTCGTCATCAATAAAGGCGTGGCCCTCTCCACGATCGGGGAGGCTTTTCTCTGGTATATACCGATGCTGGTCGGCTACACCCTGCCGATCGCCTGCATGATCAGCATCATCATCGCCTTCAGCCGGATGTCGGCGGACAATGAGATTATCGCCATTCGCGCCAGCGGTGTGCATCTGGGACGGATCCTCTTTGCCATCTGCGTCCTGGGGGTGCTGATGAGCCTGGTGGCTTTTATCTTTAACGACCGGATCGTTCCGCACGCGCATCACCGACAGCGGGTCCTGCTCAAACAGCTGGGGGTCAAAAATCCCACGGCCCTGTTGGAACCCGGCATGTTCGTGGATGCCTTCGAAGGTCAGATCCTCTTCATCCATAAAATCGACGGCAACAAATTTTACAATATCACCATCTACCAGCCGCAGGAGGACGGTCCGACACGGACGATTATCGCGCGACAGGGAGAATTCACGCCGATCCCCGGGACCGACAAGATCAAGCTCAAGCTGATCGACGGGACCAGTGACGAGCCGGGCGGCGAGAATTCCAACAGCTTCTACAAGCTTAACTTCGATACTTACTTCATGACGCTGGATTTCTCCAAGAAAGACGATAAAATCAAAAAGAAACCGAAAAGCATGTCGCTCAAGGAACTTCGGGCCGAGCAGGAAAGGCTGGAGCGATTGATGATCGAAGACTCCCGGATCCGGACCGAGTTCTATAAGAAGATCACCTGGTCCTTTGCCCCCTTCTTCTTTATGGTGCTCGGATTTCCGATCGCGGTAATCACCCACCGGCGGGAAAAGTCGGCCAATATTCTGCTGGCCGTGATGTGCGTGGTGATTTATTATTTACTGACCCTCGGCTGCGAGGCGCTTGCCTCCAAGGGGGGTATGGACCCGGCATGGATCATGTGGATGCCGGATATCGTGGCCGGTTTGGCCGCCTTGATCCTTAATTACCGATGCGTATCCTAGAATCCTACATCATGAAATCGATCGTGCGGAACTTCGCGCTGATGTTCATCATCTTCACGCTGTTGTTCATCCTGATCGACAGTACCAGTAAGCTGGACGAATTTATCGAGCATGAGGTTTCGATACAAATTATCCTCCGCTATTATCTGGCATACATCCCGATGATCCTGGTGGAAACGTCTTATATCGCCTGCCTGATCGCGGTTATGGTCGCGTTCGGCGGGATGACGAATTCTAACGAATTGATCGCGATGCGGTCCAGCGGTCTGAGCTTTTGGCAAATTACCCGCCCGGCCCTGTGCTTCGGACTGATGATCTCGATACTGGTCTTCTGGATCAATGAGCGCTTCGTGCCCGAGTCCTATCAGACAACCCGTGAAATCAAGCAGGAAAACATGATGATTGAATCGGACGTGCGCCGCCGCAAACAGGAAAGCGTAAAGAATCTTACCTTCTACGGTCTGAACAACCGGTTGTTTTATGTCAGCCGCATGGACCCCAGCACCAACGAGCTGTTCGGGATCACCATCATCGAATACGATGACAACGCCCGCATCCGGCAAAAGATTGTCGCCCTGGAAGGCAAATGGGCGAATCCGGTCTGGAAATTCTACACCTGCAACATCACCACCTACGGTGAGGCCGGCATATCCCAGCCGCTCAAGGTCAAAGTCTATAAAGAAAAGTTAATGGATATAAAGGAAGATCCCGAAGACTTTTTGCGTCAACGGGTGAAGGTGTCCTCAATGAACATGCGGGAACTCAGCGAATACATCGACCGTTTCTCCTCGAGCGGAGCCACCCGCGCGATCAATAACCTGCGGGTCGATCTGCATCAAAAGATGGCCTTCCCGTGGCAGAATTTCGTGGTCATTTTCCTCGGCCTGCCCTTCGCTCTGATGACCAAGAGCCGCAAAGGCATGACCTTCTTTTCGGTCTTTATCGCCATGGCCGTGTCGTTTGCCTACTACGTCCTGACCGCCGTCTTCTTCGCCTTCGGTAAAGGCGGTCTGCTGCCTCCGCCGATGGCCGCCTGGCTCCCGCCGGCACTGTTTCTGGGCATCGGCCTGATTGTTATCGAATATAATTTCGGAAGATAAATACGGCGACACTACCGCCGTGCCAATGGAGATCCCGGCCGTGTGACAAGACGTTGCTCCGCCGGTTCCGGTCCATCCGGTGACAGGCCCAAGGTCAGCGGGATGTTGACCGGCGTTACGTTGATGATCACCGGATAGAAGCCTTCAAAATCCGCGCGGATGGTGTCAAGCGGTTGCTCGGTGACCGGCAGAGGGACCCCGTTCGGATCGCGTTTAATCTGCAAATCCAGCCAGCCGGAACTCAAGTCGATCCCCCCGACATCATTTTCGTTCGTTGTCCGCCCTACTTTATTGAGTAACGCCTGGTCATCGGTGATGGTCTGGGGAGTGGCATCCGCCAGCGGTGCCTGCTGCTGTGTCCAATCGCGGATCAGCGCGCGTACCGCGTACGGCTTCTCCTGAATCCTTGTCCGCAGGCTGCCGGCGCGCATGCCGACAGCTGACATGAATCCGGATTGCGGCAGGGCCTCAATCCGTTCCCGCAACCGGCGCAAATTCACGATCGCGGGCATGGCCATCATGTTGAATCCCTGCATCGAACCCGACTGAATACCGTCGGCATCGTCAACTTCCACATTGCTGCCGTACGGCCGCCAGCGAAAGCGCTGGCTCCCGTTCATGTACGGTTCCAGGGTCTCCTCGGTGACAAGCTCGGCCAGCTGGTTCATATCATTGTGCAACAGCTCCACGGCGGTGTACATCATTTGGACGTCCTGGGAGAATCCTTCCCCATTCGAAAGGCGATGATTGATCTGCCGGATCAAACCGTTGAGGCGCTTGTAGTTCATCGACAGCCAAATGATCATGCCGTGATAATTCCGGTGATAAATTTCGTACAAATCCGTCGACGGAATGATCCCGGCGATGCGGACCGGATGGCGGACCTCGCGGTCGGCGCCCTTTACGGTCGGAATACCGGTTTGCACCGATCCCTCCGTCATCCCGACACCGCCCAGGGCGACGTGCGTAAAGACCAAATCCAGACCGTGTTTTATCTCATCGGTGCGCACCCCATCCGCCGTGGAGGTGGCAAATATCAGCGGATTGGTGTCTGCCACACGGATCTGATCGCCGCTTGCGTCGAGGACCTTGGACTGGTAGACGAAATCACCCTGCGGGATTTGCGCCTCCAGGTATTCCCGGATGGAGGCGAGCAATTCGTCGTCACTTCCCTGATTGAAGGTGAAATCGGATCCGTAGTACTCCTGCGCGTCCGCCAGCATAGCCAAAACGAAACGCCGGCCGTCCGCGGTCCGTTTGATGCGCCAGCGGTACCATTCCATCAAGGCTTCGATCCGGTAATCCCGGGCGACGGAAGTGTTGAAAATATCGCGGGTCCCCACCCAATCGTCGATGAGCGCGGGGTTGACATGGATATCCGACGCCACCTTCTGACTGTCACTCAGCTTGTTTATAGCCTGCAACGCAAACGGCACGAGGTACTGGATCAAATGGCTGTAGCGTCCATAGGCCTTGGAATTCGAAGCATCCTCCCAATCCAGCCGCGGATCATCGAACGCGGTCCCGGTATCCTTCGGACCGAGGAGTCCGGTGCGGTCCTGCGCCGAACTGAGATTCTGCGCGCGTTCGAGTACATAGCGGGCGACGCCGGTGATCGCTTCGGCGGCCGTGATGTCGCCCGTAACGGTCTGCTGCCAGTCGATATTATACTCCGGATGGTTCAGCATGGTCCCGGCAAACATCATCAGCAACAATTCCGTGTCCACGCGCGGTGATTCCAGACGGACGTCCAAGTGACGCTCGTCTTCGCTGCGAAAACGGATGTCGACCTCATGCGCGAGCTGCCCGTTGCGCACCAGCTTCAGCAACTGGTAAAACTGCGCGCGGACGACGTCCGGCCGCAGATAACCCAGCAGTTCGCGCAGGATGATGATCACGTCTCCGCCGAAAGGCGTCAAATAATACGGTGACCCGGCGAGGATGGCGGCGTTGCGTGTTATCAGGAATTGTCCGTTATACAACAGGGTCCGCAACCGTTCCGCTTCAAAGAACGGGATGTCTTCGTACTGACGCAACGGATTCAGGGCTGCCTGCTTGTCGGCGTCCCGCTGACCGATTTGATCGGCCAGGGTTGAGATACGGCTGCGCAGCAACGCGATCCGGCGGCGTTGACGCTCGCCGACGCTGCGCTCGAGCATGTGCCTGCGCAGACTCTTCACCAGTCGTTGGTATCGCCGGCGTTGCTCCGCGGTGGCGGTGCCGAACCAGTCCTCTTCCCGCTGCTGCAGATCCACGTAGTGTTCCAACACGGACACGTCGTACAATTCCTCCAGCCGCATATGGCCCAGATCCGTATGATCCGAATAAAGCCGTACGCGCAGCATCACATAGTCGACGTCCGGGTCTTTATGAATGACCACGTCGTTGCCTTCGTTCAACGCGATGGTGACCGAACCCGGCCGGAATCCCGTCTGATGCGAGTCGATCTCCACCAGATAATTGTGCGTGTCGTGCAATCCGTCGGCGGTGCGCGGCTGGGCGGTGGCGCGAACGCGCGGCTCCCCGTTCTTGGTCCAGCGGCCCGCGCGAATGTCGCGCCCCTCGTCCACAAATTGTTTGGTGTAGGCGGCCGCTGTAGGATCGGCGGGGCCGCTGCGTTTCTCATCCTTAATTGATTTT
Organism: Candidatus Omnitrophota bacterium; assembly: GCA_020632495.1. Taxonomy (GTDB): domain Bacteria; phylum Omnitrophota; class Gorgyraeia; order Zapsychrales; family Zapsychraceae; genus JAGOSC01. The sequence goes on from JACKFL010000005.1 coordinate 54,090, forward strand.
CCGCTGCCGAATCTCAAATCCGAGATGACCAGCGAATTCAATCCGCCGAGATTGTCCAGCCGGATTACAAACTCATTGCCGGAGACGGAATGATCATCACGGGTCAATAAATCAGGGCGGGCGAACATTTGATCGCCGGCTATATCGGGCAGTCCGATAATATCGTTCAACGCGGCCGTAAAGACGCGGCCGTCGGCAGAGCGCCCCTCAGGCGCGACGACATTAAAGGAGACCTTCCGGTTTCCCGTGGGGACGGCCAAATCAAAACTGTGCGCCGCCATATTCGAACCGCCGTTGACCTTCCACGTGGAGGCATGGCCGAAGTTACGGCCTTCCGGGTCTAATACGACCAGATTGTTCACGTCCCCGTGTTTGTCGGCGAGCCGCACCGGCTGAACTCTCCCGTCCGGGTAGAGCGCGCGCCGCACTGCCGCCAACCGCGCCGCCTCACTGTCCGGCGCCGGGTCTTCGGCGTTCATCGCCTGGTCGCCGTCCGTGGCCTCCACCTCCAAAAGCATGGCGGTGACCAAGCGGTCCCGTCCCGCATCCAGCCGTAATTGCCGTTGCTGTTCGTCGGTCAACAACGCCTTGTCGGTGGTCACCTCCACCGTGCGCCCCCGGTAAATCAAACCGCCGGAGAAATACCGGCGCGGCACGGTCTCCCGGCTCACCGGGTCCACGTCCTCGCGCACAAAGTCGTACACCCCTTTGCGAAAGGCCTCCAGATACTGCTGATAAATTTCTTCTGTCACCTGTTGCGGGTGATCGATATCCACGCCGCGGACCTTTTCGCGGTCCACGTAGATCCGGTTTAACAGACCGTCGCGCAGTTTACGCTTGTACCAGGTGGCCAGGATCATGGCGTCATATATCTGGCGCAGCGTCGCGAAGTGGCGGCCGTGATTCACCTCGCGTTCGATCTCGGGGATGATAATTTCGCGCACCATCTTCGCCGCGATATCCCCGTTTTGGGATTCCCCGGAAGAGACCGCGCCGGCATCCGGATTTGCATACTCCGACGCTTGATAATCCGCCTCCAGCATCACCTTCAGATGCCGTTCCACCACGTACGCCCCCCCAGCCCGCTCATAAACAACAGCCTTGTCGGGGACGATCCAAACCTTATGGAATGTTTGACCGGGAACGGCCGTGGTTCCATACGTACGCAGCGTACGCTCATGGACCCGTTGCCAGAATGTCCGTCCCAATTCCTCTTCGGGATACATCAGGGAAGCCGACAACTGCTTCAACAAATAATCCTGCTCCAACAGGTCCCGGCCCATCGCGGTAGCACCGAGACCGGAGGATATGACCCGCCCTTCCTCATACGGAGACAGGTTGACCCACAGGTGATCTTCCGGGATCGTCAATGCGGCCAAGAAGTATTTGATCAGCTTCCCCGCCTCGTCCTTGAAGGCATCGGCATTCAAATCGGCTTCGCCGCTGTTGATAATAAAGTCAAATTCCAGGGGATTTTCGGGATGGATGCGAAGTCCGCGCAGCCCGGGTGACCGGTAGGTCTCGGAAGGCTGGACCATTTGTCCCGGACGCGGCAGTCCCTGGACAGCCCCCGCGGGCAGACTCCCGGTGAGCACAAAGAGGATCGCGGTAAGGCCGCTCACGGCCCGGCGCCATAGACTTACTCGCTGTTGGCAGATCGAGGATAAGAACATAAGCCCCTGCTGTTCAATTGCTTATGTTAACTAAATAATTTCGGAAATACTAAAGTCCTGCGTCGATTGGGGAATATGCTAGGCGGGAAACCAACTGGTTCTGATTAAGTAGTAATAGTATATCATAATAGTCATATATATCAAATAAAGAGGTCAGCGGATTGACCGGACGGCCGTCACCGCATATCGGGCCCTCCTCCCCGGATCCGCTGGTAACGGATATTGTCACCAATATACAGGTAGATGATCACCAACAGGAAGGCAAAACCGATCATATACCCGCCGATCACGTCCGTGGCGAAATGCACGCCGATGTAAATCCGCGCCAGACCGATGGTGAGGATCAGCAACATCGAAACATACGCGATCACGCAACGCATCAGAAATGGGATGTTGCGGGCATAGAACATCGACAGGATAATAAACCCGTAAAAGATCGTGAAGAAGACGGTATGTCCGCTGGGAAAGCTGGAATTATGCACGCTCTGGTAGACCGCGACCATGTCCGCGGTCGGCCGCGGGCGTCCGACCGCGTATTTGATGGCGCCCGCCATGACATTGGCCACCGCGACAAAAAACAAAAAGAGCACCTCCCGCCTGTTATGCGTGATGTAAAACAATAACGCCGCCAACACGAACGACATCACCCGGACCGGAGCGTCCCCCAAGAAACTCACAATTTTCATCAACTGCAACCAGAACGCGAAGTAGGTCTCGTGTTGAAAACCGCGGGTGATATACAAATCCGGCGCCCACACCGGATAGCTCTTGATGTGCAGTACCAGTCCGGTGAAGAATAACAACGTCACAAAACAGAGCGAGACAAAGATCTTCTCGCCGTTGGCATCGAATTCCTTTTCGATCAAGGGGCGCAGGCTTTTGGCCTCACGGATTTCAGGGAGGAAGAACCACGCGCCGGCCAGCGTGTAAGATACCGTGACCACCAGCAGTTCTATAAATTCTCCCAGCAATTCCTGATGGCCGAACAGTTTCGCGTCAATGAGGATCTCGACCAGCAAAGTGACCGCCACCGCCGACACCAGCGATAACCGTTCGAGCTTGAACCAGGACAGTCTGATCTGAAAGTAATCGGGCAGCCACAGCCATGACCTGAGGACCGGTACAAACCGGGGAACGCGCCGCGTGTAGCGGGCGTATTTTTGATCGAAGCGTTTGGCAAGACGCTGTTCTTCCGCTGTGATATCGGGAATGAAGACGGACATCCATATCAACAGAAAAAACAGGCACCAGGAAATATGCAGGAACAGACTGACGACCCCGGCCACGACGAATAACGTGCCCAGGAACTTGGGGTGACGCACGAAGCGGTACGGCCCTTCGGTGACCAGGTTCTCTCCGCCCTGCGCCCGCTGCAAGAGATACCCGCTGGCCGCGATGCGCATAATAAATCCCAGCGCGATGAGTCCGATGCCCAGGATATCCAGACATTCCTCGAGAAATTCCTGGTCCCACGGATGCAGCAGCAGACGTGTTATCAGGAACGCACAGAGCAGTCCCAAGAAAAAGAATTGCCTGCGTCGGTAAACGGTTCGTTTCAAATGACGGTATCCTTACCGGCCGCGGATCGCCATCGGTCCCGGCTCATTGCAGGTATTTCACCAGTGTATACAGGGGAACGAACACATTGTGTTCGCTGAGCCGGCGTGCCGGATCCACGCTGACGTCCGTGGACGCGTCCGAATCCCCGGTCCCGTAAAACATCATCCGTTGTTCGTTGGCCATGCCGTCCAGGCGCTCCTGAGTGGCAGGAAACGGATAGACTTCGCCCTGCGCCGAGACCGGCAAGGCGGGCGCCCCGGCGGAGACACTCCACAAAGCCCGCAGGCTATGGACCCGGCCCAACTCGGGCGAACTGTGCCGGGCATACGGATCCAGCCGCAGCAGATTCAGGACAATTTCCTGCTGTTCGGCCGCCGGGACATAGGCGTGATCGCTCAGGCGCTGCAGATTCTTCCAGGCATTGATGTAATCGGGGTCGAGGCGAACGGCCTGCCAAAAATAATCTTTGGCCTCGGCCCTGCCCTGCTCCTGACGGAGATATCCCATCAGGTATTGTACCCGGGGATTGTCGGGCATCTGCTTCAATAAGGACTGAAAGACCTCCTCGGCAATTTGCTGCCGGTTGAGCGTGGCAAAGGCCTTTTCGCAGCCGAAACAATGGCTTTCCATTTGCCCGAAACTTGACGGCATCAGTTCATACGCCCGGCGCAGGTGTTTTTCGGCAGCTGCGGTATTGCCCAGGGATTCCTGATAGACTGCGGCGCGCGATTGAATACAGTAAGCGTCCGCGAACCGGTCCAGCGCGGCCTCGTACTCACGCACGGCCCGGGTGACCAAACCGGCGGCATACAACTCATCTGCCTGCTCCGCCTGGCGGATGGCCTTGACAACGTCTTCATAGAAAACCGCCTGCTCGGCGTCACCCAACGCCTGATGAATTACGGCCAACACGGCGTAGGCGCGCATCCGGCGTCCCTGTCCCTGTTCTCCGTCGGAAGGATCGATAGCTATGGCCTGCTCGATCACGGACCGGGCCGCCTCCCACTGTTTTTCCTGCGCCAATAGATGGGCCTTCCAAATAAGCGGACGCTCTTCGAAATGATCGGTCGCATAGACTTCGTCCAGCCACGGAATGATTCCGGGACCGACAATCTTGACCAACCCCTCGTAAGCCGGGTCATAACCGCCGTCGCGCATTATCAGGTGTTTGAGGATTTCCGCCGCTTTTTCCGTCTGGCCGGTTTTGTAGAGCGCGTGCGCGATATGATATCCGAAATCGATATCGACAAAACCTTTTTCCAGTGTCGCGAACAGACCGCCGTACTGCCAAAACGCAATACGCTCGGTCAGCCGCACGATGTCCGCGTAGCGACCTGACTTGTGATAAACCACCACCAGCAGCGGAAGGTACTCGGCGTACTGCCAATATCCGGCCATACCGTCGATCGCCAACGGGTTATTCAGACGCTTGAGAAAGCGTTCCAGCCCCGCGAACAGCACTTCCTCGGCCTCGGCAAGCCGGTCGAGTTGGATGAGCTCGCGAACCAGTGTCTGTTCGGCGCTGCTGTCAAAATATTGGTTCAACCCCCCGCGCCCGGCTAACTTCCGCAGAATTTCCAGGCCCCGTTCCACCCACTCCTGTTTATCCAGTGCCGTTCCCGCGCGGGTGAGCGTCCTGGCCAACTTCACGGCTGTTTGCTGATAGTCGGACAAATCGAGAACCGGACGCCGGGTGAGGTCCAGACTGATTCCGTCGACAATACTCTCAGCCGCGGGGATATCATCAAAGGCGAGGTACAGCCGCAGCAGATGCACCTGGTAAACCAACCGGCGATCGGGGTCAATCCCTGAGTCGGCCAGGCGTGCGCTGATCATTTGTTCAGGCTCCTCGCGCATACCCATCTGTGCCGCCAGGGCGATGTAAACGTCCCACCAACCGAGCTGCGGACGGACGGTAAGTACTTCTTTCAGGAAACCGACCAGCTCCCGGGTGTGACCGGTTTCCTGCATAAAGTTCATTATCTCTCCGGTCAACAAGCCGTCCCGGTGCAGTCCCACCTCAAAAGCGATGTCCATCGCCTCCGCTTGCCGCCCGGCCAACATGAGAGAGACCATGTAGTAGGGACGTGCCTGGGCCTGAAAATAGTATAGCGATCCGTAAGGCGGATCGGCGCTCCCTTCGTCGTCGATTCCCATAAACTCGCTCAGCATCTCGCCAATGCTCAGCGGTTCCCCGGAATCGGACCCGTCCGCCACCTCGGCCCCGGACCGGTACTGGGCCGGCAGCGGGCCGAATTCCTTTTCCAGCGCCTCGTACAGTTTCTGCGGTTGCGGGCCCACCTCCATAGTCAACAGCCACTGCGGTTCCCGGATGTCGTCGATCATTTCCAGTGCCGTTTTAATCGCCATCGCGCGGGTTTCGTCACCGACCGGAACTTTAAGCAACACCCCCCCGGTCTTTAAGGCCTTGATCAGCAGCTCCCTGGCCTCGGTCTTACCTAAAATCGTGACCAAATCCGGGACCTCGACCTCATGGAAGGAACGTTCGGTTTGTTCAGCGACTAACGCTTCCATAAAAAGTTTGATCTGAGGCTGCGCGGAGCCGTGGCCCATCATCAGCTCCCGGCGCATCGAACGGATCAGCTCGCGCGCGTACTCCTGTTGCCATTCCGGTCCCGAACGGCTGCCGGTCTCCAGGGCGTCCAACGCCGCGTTCATGCGGACCTCATCCTCGGCCAATGCGCCGGTGATGTACCACCACACCTGACCGGCCGCCGAGTCCTGTTGTCCATCGGGGACCGGGAGGTCCAGCAAATGGCCCCACGCCTCCGGTCCGGGGATGGCCGCGATCAATGCTTTTAATGCCGGATTCGGTGCATAAAGCGCCTCGTTCTGCGGTTCACGGACTTCCCACAACCGAAAATAAAGGGCCTGCCAGTCCGCCGCCGCCTGCCTGGCATCGGCGGGGGGATTCGCCTTGTACGCGGCCACTGCCGCGCGCCATTCATCCACCGGTCGCTCGACTGGCTCCTCCTCGACATTTGCGTACTTCGTCACCATGTCGAACAAGGCGCGCGCCCCGCGCAAGTTTTCAGCCGCGGCCTGCGTTACGGTTACTGTCATCAGGACGCCGATCATCACCAGAATCTTTTGCATGCATCTCCCCTTTGCGGATTAGGCGGATTGGTCTTTGACTTCCTCATCTTCGATCCAATGGTACCCGTTCTGTTCCAGTTTCTTGCGGATCGACTTTACGTGTGTCTTGATCCATTTGTCGTCGAATTTCTTCATAATGAAATTGATGTCCCGGTTCCACTCCGACAACGCGTGATAATACTGTTGGGTGCGATCCTGACTGGTGGCGCGCGCCTTCATAAAACCGGTCAGCTTGTACACGACGGATCGCTCGCCCCGCATCGGGATCGCGATATTCATCAAAATGGTGATCCGTTCGTTAAAATCCATGCCCGTGATCTGGTAACCAAGCGCGTGCAGCCAGCTTTCGTTTTCATCGTGCTGGTCATGTTCGTAAATAACCTCCGGAAAATCTCCGGCTTCGCGTATGATCTCCAAATCCTCCCGCGGCGCGATACGTCGGCGGTCCTCTCCGGGAATTTGCACGCGGTATTGAAAATCGCAGTCGGTGTTGCCGGTAAAACATTCCTTCATGCGTGTTCTTCCGCAAATCCAGCCTTTGTATCCGTCCCGGACATGCTTGACCGGGGTCTTCTCAGAAAGTTCTTCGAGTTCTTCCATAGTATTTTTCCTGGTTGTGTATCGTCGGGTGTCTAAGCCAAAGTCAATACGTAAAGTCGCGCGCCAGCACTTGCCATCAATCTCCGAAAATAACGCCGATCGAGCGGGCGGATCGAATCAGCGGATCGGCCGGGTCAACCAGTCGCGGCCCTCGGGCGACTTCGCTCAACGGGACGTTGACCAGTCCATCACAGCGCACGCCGCACATGTGTCCGAACTGCCCGGCCTCGATCATGTCGACGACCCGCGTTCCCAATCGCGTGGCCAACACCCGGTCGAACGACGACGGCGTGCCGCCGCGCTGCAGATGTCCCATCACCACGGCCCGCGCCTCGAGGCCGGTCAGCGCCTCGACATCGGACACCAACCGGAAACTGATCCCGCCCAACCGGACCTTTTCATGACTGTCCTCAACGATCTTCTTCACCGTGACCTCTCCGCCGATCGGTTTGGCCCCCTCGGCCACGACGATGATGCTGAAACGTTTGCCTTCCTTCCCGCGTTTGAGAACGCGTTCAGCGACCTTGTTGATGTCATACGGTATCTCCGGCAGCAAGATAATGTCTCCGCCTCCGGCCACACCGGAATGCAGGGCGATCCACCCGGCGGTGCGGCCCATCACCTCAATGATCATGACCCGATGATGGGACTGAGCCGTGCTGTGAATGCGGTCGATCCCTTCGGTGACGATCTCCACCGCCGAATCAAATCCGAAGGTGATATCCGTACCGCGGATGTCGTTGTCGATGGTCTTGGGAACGCCGACCACGGGGACACCCATCTCGCACAGTTTGTTGGCGATCGTCAACGTACCGTCGCCGCCGATACACACCAGACACTCCAGTCCGAGGTCTTGTATGTTGTGCACGGCGTCCCGGGAGCGGTCTTCAAAGGTTACTTTCCCGTCGGCCTTGACGGCATACTTGAAAGGATTGGCCTTGTTGGATGTCCCGAGGATGGTTCCGCCCAGAGTCAAAATGCCGGAGACATCGTCAAAGGCCAGCGGACGGTACCGATTGTGAATGACCCCTTCATATCCGTCTTCATATCCGAATACCTCGTAGCCCTGCTCAAGGATGGCTTTCTTGGTCACGGCGCGGATAACCGCGTTGAGTCCGGCGCAATCCCCTCCACCGGTGAGAATGCCGATGCGTCTTTTGCTCATGATCTTTCCCTCATGCGCCTAGGCGCTGTCCTGCTCGAGTTGATTTTCGCTGATTTCCCGCCGGTCCCCGCGGGCCAATGTGACGACCGGTCTGACAGGAACATTTTCGTATAAATGATCGGTGGAGACGCCTTTCAACAGCTTGAATGTCGCCCGCGGATCGACCATAGTCAGATCGAAATCATGAAAACGATCCCTGGCGGCGCGCACCGACATAATGACCTTTATTTCTTTTATGTTCTGATCGGACTTGAATACGCGCACCATTCCGTTGAACGCCACGGCATCGACGGCACCGATGACATCCGACTCGAACAACTCGTGAATCGTGCGCAGGCACACCTGATAGCACACGCTGTCATATAACTTGCGCAGGTACTCGGCCGGATGCCGCCGGACAATAACCTGGTCTTCGGACTTCACATAGGCGTAAGCCGCCACCGATGGAAGATCGTCTAAAACCGGCAAATCGTAGTCGACCACCAGCAACGCCTCTGCCGACCGGTACTCCAGATGCCAGCTGTGGGGAAAAAAGTCTGGATAGGCGGAATGATTGAGCACCAGATCACAATACTCTTCGATCGCGCGCGGCTTCTTGTTTTGATAACGCAAACGAATGTCTTCGAGCGTAGCATTGCTGTCGGCTTTTTCCTTCTCGAACTGCGTCTTGAGTTCTTCCCAGGCACGCAAATAGATGTGATACGCCTCTTCCCGTTCCCGGTTGTCCCGGCGGGCTTCCTCGATCTTTACCTCCCAATCCTTGTGGCGACGTTCGAACTCGGCGCGGATCAGTTTGCCGTTAAAAATCCGTTTGAAAATACTGAACTCCTTCTTGACCTTTGCCAACTGCGGCTGCTTCGGCTCATACAACCGCGTAAACAAGGCCGGTTTGCCGTTTTCGGCAAAACGGATAAAGGCCGGAGGTTGCTGGCCTGTGATGTTCTGCGGATCAACGGTGAAAGAATCCTGGCGTTTTATGGCCTCCCAGTCAACGGCATCGTCTTCGGTCAACGAATTGATCAGCAGACCTTCCAGATCGACGGCGGCCTGCTGGGCTTCGCGGGTCAATTCCTCTACGGACGCGGACCGCTGCTCCCGGGCCACTTTGTCCAAATGCCGGACGTAACGCTTCTCCCATGCCCGCAGGGTATTTTCGATCTTCCCTTGCAGCAGCGCAAAATCTCCGGATTTGATGGCCTTGGCCAAACGCAGTTCCGTGAAGGTCAGGTCGACCCCGAATCCGGTCACCTTGCCTTCGGAATCACAAGATTGATACGCCTTGGAGACCACGACCTTGTCCCTTAGAGTATCCGGGACGACCAGTGTCATGCGAAGTTGTTTCGCCTTCTTTCCTAACACCATACACTCACCTTTCCTGTTGTTCCATTCCTCCGGGCAACGGCTGTCTCACGTCGAACTCAACAATGTGTTGATGCCGCCGAGTATGGAGAGAAAGACTATGCCGCCTATGCCCAGCCACATCACCACCGATAAAAAAAAGCCGGTGAGTATTAAGATTATCTGTCCTCCCGTTGAGTAGAAAAACCCGGACATGGCGTCAAGTTCCGCCAACCGATCCATATTGCGTAGACACTTGCGGGCGAGCGTGACATAGTGCGCGGAATCGTCAAGTGCGGCCGTACTCCTAACAATATCCAACTTGACCGCGCGCAATTCCTTTTTTATTGTCTGCCTCTCACCGGCCAAGGCCTCCCGTTCTTCCACCGGCCGTTCCTCCCGCCGGGCGGTTGCCAACCGATCCTTCACCTTTTCTAAGTCCTCCCGCAGCGTTGTCATCCGCCGCGCCGAGTCGGGGTCCAGACGACCCTCGGCCTGACGGATTTCGATCACCTTATCGAGCAGCCCCGTATTTTCTTGCATGAGCCGGTCCTGTTCAAAGCGCGCCTGGGTCCACGGACTCTGGGCGATCATCTTGATCAGTCCGAAACTGATCGAGAACATCAGCAGACTGATTGCGGAAATCTGCATCCATCCCCGCAACGTCTCTTCCGAATTGGCCCTGGCCGATTTCATTTCGCTACCTTATATGTCGAGGACAACGGTCGTGACATAGCCCTCGGCGGTTTCTTTAAAAGTAAAAAGGTGATACGTGACCGCTTTTATGTCTACGTTCAAACAATGGCGTTCGATATCCACAGCCTCACCGCTCATGACCGCCCGCAGTTGCCGGCCGTCGCCGGTCACGTTGAGCTCCCGCACACGCAACAGGAGGCATTCGGCATCTTTGTAAAAGATCACCTCCTGGAGAAACCGGAAGAGCAATTCCTGCGGATCGTCGGCATCCAATACGACCGTCCGCTCGACCCGGTCCTCGAGCCCGGGAATATCTTCCAGCATAACGGCCAGCGTCGCGGCGGCGGCGGCCCGGAAGATTTCATTCAGGTCCCTGCCTGTGGCCTCAAACGCAATATCTGCGGTGGCGACATCATCCAGAAACCGGTACGGCATCGCGTCTATCCCTTGATATTCCCGACCGGTACCAGCCGCACGATCCGTTTGCTGATCCCGGAGAGTTCGGTGGCCTCAGTGACGTCGTCGATATTCTTGTACGCCAGTCCGGCCTCTTCGGCGAGTCCGGCAAAGGAAGCCGAGCGAACGTAAACGCCGCGTTCCTCCATCGCCCGCTGCAGATCATCTCCCCGAAACTGTTTACGCGCCTGCCGGCGGCTCATGGTGCGGCCGCTGCCGTGCGCGGTGGTGCAGAAGGCATCCTCGTTGCCCTTTACACCGGCCAGCAAGTACGATCCCGTCTCCATACTCCCACCGATGATCACCGGCTGACCGACCTTGCGGTAGGCATCCGGAATACCGTCCATACCCGGCCCAAAGGCGCGCGTGGAGCCTTTGCGGTGGACGAGAACGGTGCGCATCTTTCCGTCCACGATATGCTTTTCCAGTTTGGCAATATTGTGGGCCACGTCGTAAACCTGGCTGAGACCCAAATCCTGCGGCGACTTACAAAAGACCTCCGAAAAAACCTCGCGCACCCGGTGGAGGATCACCTGGCGATTGGCAAAGGCCATGTTGACCGCGCACTTCATCGCCGCGAAATAGGCCTGCCCTTCCGGCGAACGGAACGGCGCGCAGGCTAGCTCCTTGTCATTGACCTTGAGTTTGTATTTGCTCTGCATGACCTTCAGGAAAATTTCCAGATAATCGGTGGCAATCTGATGCCCGAACCCGCGGCTGCCGCAGTGGAACATAATCACGACCTGGTTCGGGATGGTGATACCGTAGGCCCGCGCTGTTTGTTCATCAAAAATGTTTTCCGGCTTTGCCACCTGGATTTCGAGATAGTGATTCCCCGAACCGAGCGTACCGATCTGATGAAAGCCGCGCTCGATCGCCTTCTGGGATACGCGGGACGGATCGGCGTCCTCAATGCAGCCGCCCTCTTCGGTCATCTCCAAATCGTGTTGAGTTCCGTATCCCTTGTTCAAACACCAGCGCGACCCCTCCCGCGCCACCCGCGGAAATTCCTTTTTCGATATCTCGACAAATCCCTTTCGGCCGACCCCGCACGGGACACGGTCGAACAGGCGCTCCACCAGCCGCTTCAGGTGTGGTTTGACCTCATCAAAGGTCAGGTTGGTCAGGCACAAACGCATCCCACAATTGATGTCAAAACCGATGCCGCCCGGAGAAATCACACCCTCCTCCGGGTCCATGGCCGCCACCCCGCCGATCGGAAAACCGTACCCCCAATGCCCGTCCGGCATACAGTAAGAGTATTTGAGAATGCCGGGCAGCTTGGCGACGTTAACGGCCTGCTGAAAGACGGCTTCGTCCATTTTTTGCAGAAGTTTTTCGGTGGCGAAGATCCGGGCGGGAACGCGCATTTCCGGATCATGGGACTTGGGGATTTCCCACAGGGTATCGGATATTCTGATAATATCGTGAGGAAGTGACATAGGTCTCAAGGATATGTTTGCCGGCCGCAGGGTTTCATCAGTCTAGCAAAGAATCGGTATCAGTTCAAACTGATTTAACCGTCCATACCGCAACACTTTAGTTTTATTTCGCTGCACGAAATTTTTACCGGTGTCCAGGGAACTTTTCCCGGACGTGCCGTGTCTAAGAGGTCGAACAGCAGCACAACGCACATTCCTACGAAAGGGGGAACTCATGAAAAGACTAATAACCATCCTGATCACCGCAACTTTCCTCGGATCTACCGCCTCTGTCAGCCATGCCAGCGAATGGGACAAGGCAGGCAAGGCATTAACTATTATTGAAGGCCTGCGCTTGGTGAGCGGCGGACAAATCGACGTGGTCGGTGGATTCGGCGAGGCCGTCACCGGCCATAAATATACCAACCGTACGACCTCCGGCTACTACCAGCCGGAACCGGTCTCTTACCGGCCGGCGACCCGACATCGTCCCTACCAACAGGTGGTAAAACACTATCATTGCGATCAGCAACGTGTGTGGGTGCCGGAATTCCGGTGGATAAAAAAACACGTGCCCGAACATGAGGAAACCCACCCCAAATACGGTACTGTTATTGTTGAAAGTCATTACATCCGCGTGAAAGAAGAGCTTGGCGGACACTGGGAATATCACGATAACTGTCGATAATCCGGGACGGCGGCCCGTCCGTACCAACGGCTGCCTCCCGTTCCCCCCTCCGCACAAGAGGGAAATCCACCGGGCTTTCCCGAAATGAATAATCGGGGAGGCCCGATGGGTTATATAAGTCCCGTACCAAGCGGCCGACGGTCATGGTTCGCGCGACCTCCGCGCGTCCACTCCCCCCGATGAGGCCGGGGAGGAATCGCGAATCAGCCACCCTTATCCCCCTGGGACCGTCGGCCGCTTCTTTTTTATCCTTATTTCCCCCACATGTCCCCATCGACCGGCCGGCCCATGTTTATTCCAAGCGCCCATGGGATCAGGCCGCCCCGCAGCGGACGGCCGCAAGACTTTCTAAATCTACTCAAGTTATTAACTAGCAACATCTTAAACTATAATAGACGCACCGCGTCTCATCTCAGTTCCCTCCTCCCGGCTCAATCAGTGTCTTTTTATGTAGCCATGTATTAGTACCAGTTTATGTTTATTAGACAATATTTTACGTATAGAATGTAGCCATGTACGTAGAGTATGTTAAAAACCGGAATTCGCCACCGTGCGTGCTGATCCGCGAGTCCTATCGCGTGGACGGCAAAGTACGCAAACGGACCCTGGCCAACCTCAGCAAGCTCCCGCCGGAGCTGGTTGACCAGATCAAAGTCCTGTTAAAAAGTGGCCACACCGTGACCGACTCCCGGCAATAAGCTGCGGCAGTCATCACGGTTTTTTTAATTTCCCCGCGGGAGGAGTGCCTCGGGTGCATTCTGTGTGCGGGAGAAATTTGCCGATAGGGTCTCTATCGAACAAAAATTATGCTTAAACGCATTCGACAACTTGGACTGTCCCTGCTGCTGGCCGTGCTGGCTATGAGCGGCCGAACCTGGGGTGCGCCCGGTGATTATGCCATTTATAAGGACATCACCGGCCTGGACACCATCGCCACGACGGCCACCAACTTGACCTGGGATGATGAAGTGACTGTATCGGGAAGCTTCTCCATAACGGGCAGTCTGGACATCGATCTCGAAGAGGGCGGTCACTATCTCGTCCTCTACTCCGTCCCGACCGAAACCTCCGGAGGGACCAATCGCTCGGAGATGCAAAGCTGGATCCGCAATCAAACGACGGGCTCCAATCTTCCCTATGGCCGCGGCCAGGGATATATTCGGCGAGCGGGCAACAACGACGAAGGATACAATCAGGGCGCGGCAATTATCGATGTTTCCGCCGGAGACGATATCCGTATTCAGATGCAACGCACCGACAGCAATTCCGCCACGGTGCGGCGCCGCGCGGACAAGTCTGGCATTTCCGTCCTGAAGCTGGATGACGGCTGGGACTATATCAGGACCCGCCCGTCGTCGAATCAGACTTTCACCTCCAGCACGTTCATCGATCTGACCCTGGCCACCGACGATGAGATTGATGCCGGCACATTTAGCCGCAGCGGTGCGACGATCACCCTTGGGCCGCAAGGCCACTATCTGGTGACGTCCAACGTCAGCTTCAATCAAAACGACACGACCAACCGCGGCAACCTGGAAACGCGCCTAACCCTGGACGGTACCGAGATCCCGGGCACGCGGATCACCGCCTATCAGCGCGGGACGAATAACACCGAAGATTCGATGGCGACCTATGCCGGTATTATCGAGACAACCACCACCAGTCAGGATCTGGTGATCCAAATACGCAGGGAAGGCGTGAATACACCGACGGGACTGCAAGTGGTCGCCGCCGAGACCGGGATAACCATTGCCAAGCTTCCGGACGACGCCCATTACGTCCGCCTCACCGAGACCGGCGGCGGTCAAGACCTCAGCAACTCGCGCACCAACATCACCTGGGATACCGCGGATGAAGAGGACACCGCCGCTTTCGATCACGACGGCACTAACACCGAACGGATCAACATTGAGGCGGACGGTGACTACCTTTTCTTCGGCGCCTTGTACGCGTCGCGTTCGGGGGTCGATGCCCGGGAGACCCTTTTCGGGGAATGGCAGAACAGCGACAGCTCCGCCGCGGGGACCGACGGATCCGGTTTGTATCTCTACGGCGGTTTCGGTCAATACAACCGGGGTGTAGAGACCAGCGGGGGGACGACCTTGACCAGCGGCGCCTCTGCCGGAATCCTGATGCCGGGCCTCGCGAGTACCCAGTATATCCAACTCACCCAAATTAACGAGGCCACCAACAGTGATTCCACTTATCAGGCCGACCGGATGGCGTTACAAGGGGTGAACCTTGATACTCTGTTCATCCCCGGAGGAACCCCCTTTACGCGGCAACTGCGGTACCGCTGGAGGGACGATACCACGGCGCTGAATTCCTCAGGCGGATTTCTGGCCGCCGAAAGCACGGAACTCTCCGACGCGCAGGTCGCCTCCACGTATCGGGTACGCCTGAGCGTGGCCAATGCCGGCGACACCGTTGAGTCCGCTGCGCGCCAGTACGAAATCCAGTGGGCCGAGGCGAGCACCACCTGCGGCGCCATCCCGTCCGGCAACTATGTTGGTGTGGCCGACAGCGCCGACGAATTTGCGATGTCCGCATCGACCAACCTCACCGACGGTCAAACAGTAACCGGCACCCTGCTGTCGAATACCGAAGCGTACAGCTTTACCAACGGTGAAGGCCGCGACGTCACCGACACGACCGCCAGCCTCGGACCGCTCAACGCATCGACGGTGACGGAACTCGAATTCAGCATAACTCCGACGGCCACCGCGGCGGACGCCACCCGCTACTGCTTCCGGGTCCGTGACGCCCTCGCCGGCACCCCACTTGACGGATACGCCACCTATCCTTCACTGGTGATGGCCGCGGAGGACTCCACGCAGCTGCATTTTATTTGGCGCGACGATGCCTCGGACCTCAACACGCTCAGCGGCACCTTGGGCGTGGAAGACTCCAACGCGATCGCCAGCATTGACCGCGGCGTTACGCGGCGGATCCGTATCGCCGTGGCCAATCTGGGCGCCGCCGCAGAGGATGCCGGTCGTCAGTATGAACTCGAATTCGCCCCCAAGGTAACCACCTGTGCCGCGGTCAGTTCCTGGACCGGAGTCGACGATACGACCGATGAATTCCAGATGGTAGATTCGGTCCATATCAGCCCGGACGGTGAGAGCAGCTCGACCGGCTTCCTGACGCTGCCGGGCAGTTACAGCCGTATTACCGGCGAAGGCCGTGATAGTGCCGATACCAGCAGCAGCCGCGGTCCATTGGATACCGACGAGATGGTGGAACTCGAATACTCGATAACTCCCGGCGAGACCGCGGTCACCGGACAAAGCTACTGCTTCCGGCTGTACGACGCCGCCGCGGGCAGCGCCCTGGATTCCTACAGCGTCTATCCCGAACTGACGATTGATGCGGTGAATTCCAATCGCATTGGGGAATTCGGCACGGTCAGCCTCACTAACAACACATGGGAAACCGTCAATTTCACAAACACCTACACCAACCCTGTTGTGGTCGGATCCGCGCGTTATGATCCGGACACTGATGCCCAGCGCGAAGTGCGCGTGCGTAACAAAACTTCCACACAATTCGACGTCAAAGTCGACAACAGCGCCGGATCATTGACCGCGACCACCACCGTCGACTATATCGTCATGGAGTCCGGGACCTTCGGCATGGACAGCGGCTCAGGGACCTTGTTGGTCCAAGCCGGATCGGAAAACACCGATGGGACATTCTGCAACACGGATACCATTTCGGGTACGCCCGCCACGGTGACCTTCAACCCGGCCTTCAGCGGGACCCCGATCGTGCTGACGACCGTCGCCTCCAATTCCGATACGGCGTGGACCTCAACCCATATCGATGACGGGACGACACTGGACAATGACCCGACGACTTCGACCATGCGCATGACTCTCAATGTGGGCTGGAATGCCTGCTCCGGCTCACCCCACGGCGCCGAGGACATCGACTACATCGCTTTTGAGGAAGGCGTACACGGAACAAACAATGCGGTTGAGTTTGATACCCAGCTGGGGGTGGACACGGTCTCCTGTTGTGACGCGGGCAACGGGTACGAGACCACCTTCACCAGCGCCTTCTCCTCCGCGCCGGAGGTTACGGTCATCAGCCAGTCGGGTGAAGACGGCGGGAACGGCAGCTACGCGGTCACCTCGACCGGCCGGGCCACCACCGCCTCCACGCATTACGGATCGGCAGACGAAGACGGGACCGGATCCGACCGTACCCATACCACAGAAAGTGTCGCACTTGTCGCCTTCGACGCCAGCTCCGGGACCATCCTGACCGACGCCTCCATCTTCGATCAAACCCACTACCGGATATACGAGAATATCGATGCCGTCCAGCCGACGACGGCGCTGGCCGCCGAGAATACCCGGGCCGAACAGGTAACCAACGGTCAGGTCATCCGGCTGCGCATGGCGGTCCAAGTCGGCGGCACCGATCTCAGCGCTAGCGAACAGGCCTTTACCCTGCAGTACGTCGCGAGTACGAATTGCGCGGCCGAGGCCGACGGTAGCTGGACAGATGTGGACGGAACCGGCGGCAGCGGCATCTGGCGCGGCTTCGACAACGCATCCCCGGCGGACGGCGCGACTCTGTCGGCAAACCTGCTTTCACTCAGCGACATTCGCGCCTCTTATGAAGAAGCCAACGATTCCGCCGCCAACCCGTTGTCGGCTACGGTCGGTCAACGTCTCGAATATGACTGGGTCGTTCAAAACAACGGGGCCGCGAGCGGAAACAACTATTGCTTCCGGATGGTCCTGGACGACGGTGATGCCATCCATTACTACCGTTATCCGCAGGTCCGTACGGGCGGTCCATTGCGCGGTGCGATTATAATGGTAGATTAAGGGAGCCGCCTATCCCCAGGCGACAGGATGCACACTAATGGTGCCGGTGAGGGTCTTGCGGTCGGCGCCGGTGCCGATTTCGAGGGTGATTTCACCGGTGAGGGTGATATCGCCGTCGCGGCCGGTGGTCTTGCCGGTGCGCTGGCGAAAAATTATTTCTCCTTTGACGTATTTCCGGTCGGCGCCGTCTAAGATGATTGAAGAAAAGGAGTTCTCGATCTTGTAGTCCCGCGCGTTCATCATCTGCATCTTGATGGTGATCGGTGTATTTAACAGGACGTCGATATTGGAATCGAATCCGATGCGGGTCTCCAGCGGAAAGGTCCCCAGCAGATGCACGTTTTCCCCGAAGATCTCGAACGCCTCCGGATACTCTGCGGCCGCCACCGGATCGGTGACATAGACATTCATGACCGACAGCCGGTATTCCAAGGATTGTTTACCGTCCTTCAGGATGATCTTCCAGCCGTCCGTTGGCGGTCCCTTTTCTTTCTTTCCCCCGCAGCCGCCGAGGCAGAGCAGACAGAGGCCGGTGATGAAGATGAGCGCGGTTCGCAGTCGCAACGGATTCCTTTGTGAGCTGTATCGCATGATTGTCATTATAGGGTTCCGGGCAGAGAATTGCAAACCGCGACCGGCCTCCCCGAACGAACAGCGGTTCAGTGATCTATCAGCTGGACCGTGACAGCCGTGCTGATTACGGCCGCGGCGGACTCGATGAGCCACTGCGTGTAGTAACCGCTCGCGGCGGCTCCCTGTTGCGCAATGGCCTGCAGCGCCACCCAGATCTGCCAGGGAAACAGCAGCGTTTCCAGATACTTGAAGGAACAGAAAAAGGCGAAATGAAAATAGAGGCCGATCAGCGTCGTCACGACTGCCGTGAGCTGATACCTTCGGGAGATCGGGACCTGTGCCTGATATAAGGCGCGCGGCACGATCCGTCCGAGGATGATCCCGTAGGCGATCGCGATAAAAAAAGACGTGCCGAACCAGTGATTGACCACGCTTAACCACGCGTACAACAACGTTAACAGCAGTACTTTCCACCACGCCTCACGGATAAGGACCCGGATGATCATAAGCCGCCGCTCTCCTGCTAGCTTCCCGTTCTGTCCCCGGCAATCGCGAGAAATTTTGCCGGGACCGTATCCGTCAGCCAAACACCGTTTTCGGACCTGAAAAAGACGTGACCGTCCGCGCGCATGGCCGCGCAGTCGACGCGCAGGATTACCGGCTCTCCGTAACGCCGGCCGACCGCGTATGCCGTGGATTCGTCCACGGAGAGATGAACGTGATGCCGTTGCATCGGTTTTAAGCCGTGCACTAAAATCGCCTCAAGCGAAGCCCGCGCGGTCCCGTGAAACAGGACCGCGGGCGGTTCCTCCTCTTTCAGCTGCAAATCCACGTCGACCGAGTGGCCCTGATTGGCGCGGATACGCGCGCCGTCTTCGCTGAACGCGTAGCGCTGCTTGGGGTCGGTCGCCACCACCGCGGCGATCAGCTCCGGGGTGAGTTTCCGGCCGTCCCGCGCCGCGCAGGTGATCAATTCATCGACCCGCGCCCAACCGTTGGCGTCCAGTTTAAGTCCGATCGCCTGCGGCTTGTGCCTGAGCACGAAGCTGAGATATTTGCTGATAGCTGTTAATCGTTCACTCATTCGTCCGTGTTTCTTTCCGTAGTACTTTAATTAAACCAAAATTCTGACAAATAATCACCAGTTGAGATCCCAGGACAAGGAGAAATCCGAGGATCAGTAGGATAATAATAATTGTTTTGATTTTCTTCAGGACGCTCTCCTTATGTGTGCGTCGGTGAGGTGATCGCGAAGTTCCGGCATCAAAATTCGTAATGAGCAGGTTCTGACGTTAGAATCATAAAACCGTAACCCCTTTACGCGCGACCGTTACCGTCCGTCATCCATTGCGCCAAGGCGGCGAATTCGGCGTCGAAGTATTCCCGGTAGTACTGCGCGTTTTCGCGGGCGCAGGCGATCCGTTCCCGCAGCCGGCCGTTCCCGCCGGTCAGCGCGCGGGCCGCCGCGGTGAAATCGGCAACATTCGTATACGTGGCGACCTGACGTTCCAGCCGGGGCATCAGCACCAGGTTGCGGGGCACCAGCGCGGGTTTGGCGTAATTCAGCATGTGATAAGTGATGCCGGATTCCTTGGTGCGCCCGTACAACTCGCGGGTCCCGGACATCTCGTAAGAGGCCTCCAGATTGGCGAGGATCACGTCGGTGGAGCGCATCTCAGCATCGAATTCCGCGTCGGTCAGCCGTCGTTCGAAATAGCGCAGCCGTCCGTCGGTGAATTGCGCGCCGAGCTCCCGGCATCGCGTGACTATCCGCCGGTCCGACTCCTCGGAGCCGGCCTGGCCGATGAACTTGAGATTGGCCGGGACGTCATCTCGCCACAAGTCGACAAAGGCGTCGAGGACCAGATTATAGTGGCGGCGCTTGGTATCGATGCCACCGGGTACGGCAAAGGTGACGCGGCCGTTGACCGGTTCCTCGTCCGGGGCCTCCTGCGGCCGCAAAAACGGAATGCTGAACACTGCGCCACCGTAGTTTGTCTGCGCACGGATGTATTCCTTCAGCACCGGACTGCACACCAACAGCGCGCCCATCATTCCCATGCTGCGTTTGCGAAAGGTATTGTCGCGGAAATTATCCCAATTCAAATAATAACGCGGCTGCAGCTGGGTATTCACATTGTGAACGGTCTGGATTTTGAGGACGCGCGCCGACACGGTTTGCAGCGCTCGGAAATAATGTTCCGGCCGGCCGAAACCCTCATCAAAAAAGGCCGCGTCGTGCGTGCCGATCTCATCCCGGTGACCGCGAATAATCTCCGGCACCCGCCTGCCCTCGTCGGCCTCGACAAATGCGTGCCCCCCGCCGCCGGTCAGTCCGCGGATGGTGGTCAACATGGGCGCCGGGCCCAGAAAGGTGACCGCGCCGCCGTTCGCGTTGAAATAATCGGCCAGCGTCGCGTAATAAACCGCGTGATTGGCTATGGTGGTAAGAATGACAACGCGCATAAGTCTGCTGCTTCGTTAAACGGATTTACATAAACCGGTGAAAGATCAAAAAGGCTTCGATCCCCTTCACAAAACGGTCGCCGGACGTTTGCCAGGCGTAGGCGTGATTGCCGTTCAGTGGGATAAAAGATTTCGGTTCCGGCGCGGCGCGAAACAGGCTTTCCGCCATCCGGTACGGGATGACCTCGTCGTCGGAGCTGTGCAGGATCAGCTTCGGCGCCTCGATGGCGCGGATCTTGGTGAGGGAATCCATCCGTGTCCCGATCCACGACCGCGGCACCCACGGCACGTGGAGCTTGGCCACATCCGGGATGGACGTGAACGAAGCCTCCACGATCAGTCCGGCCACCGGCCGCTTGGCCGCGACCTCCACGGCCACCGCCCCGCCCAGTGACGCGCCGTAGACGATGATCCGGTCGGGATCGACATCGTCCCGTTTGAGCAGGTAATCATAGGCGGCGAATCCGTCAAGATACAGCCCCTCTTCGGTTGGCCGGCCCTTGCTGCGGCCGTAGCCGCGGTAATCGATGATGAACACATTCAAACCCATATCGCGAAAGAGCGCGAGCCGCTCCATCCGGTGCGAGATATTTCCGGCATTGCCGTGAAAAAACAGCATGGTCGCCGTGTCGCCGCGCCCCTTGAGAAACCAGCCGTTGAGCCGCACCCCGTCGGCCGTCTTCAGATAGACATCTTCGTACGCGAGTCCCGCGCTCTGCGGATCCGCCTTCATCTCCCGGGAAGGAATATAGATCAGCCCGTACTCCAAGTTTGCAACCGGATTGAGTGAGGCGCAACCGGTAAGCATAGCGGTGGATAGGATAACGCTTATCGGGAATACTGTTTGCTTCATCTTCATCCTGGGGTGATGCGGCCAAGTCGTGCGTGAGGGTTGAGTGCTGTTCGCTGGAAAATTATACAAGTTCTTTTTAGGAAGCCGACGCACCGAATACGATCACCCCTCATAGTTCGACTTCGCTCACCATCTGCAATGATCGGCAAGTTCAATCCCGAGCGGAGTCGAGGGACCACTCATCACACATCACTTATAAATTCCATCTCTGCGCCAGAGCCCACACTCCCTGCCCCAACAGCAAGGCCGTCGCGGCCAGGGCGGCGGCGGTTCCGTAGGCAGTCACCCAGCCCTGGGGATCCGCAGCGTACACCGGGACCTGCCCAGTGAGAAAAAACGCATCGGCAGCGGCCAGCAATCCCGTACCCGCCACTGTACCGCAGACCAGCGCGTTTGGCAATCCTTTGCGTTTCAAAAACCGGGCCAGCGGCAGATTGATCACACCGCACACCAATCCGAACAGCGCTCCGCCGGGAATCGCCAACAGCGTCACGCCCGCCCCCTTGAACAGGAGCCGATTCAGGGCCCACATCATATCTTCTTTCAACGGATATTCCGGATACGTGGACATCGCCGTGCGGATAACCGTATACAGTGCCGCTCCGAACACCAGGGCCGTAACACCGGCCATCCCCCGGGCCATGCCCATCTGAATGACGCCGTCGTAAGTCGAATCATGCGGCTTGGACGGTTTCGGTTTGTGCCAATTCACCCGGTATTCACTGTCGAACTTCCCGGTGCAGGACAGACATTGATAGGTATAGCGGTGTTTGCAGGAACGGATCTTCCGCACCCGCACTTCATCGCCGTCGGGATGCGGCACCCGGCCCGACCCGCCGCACACCGAACAGCCGACCGTGGTTTGCACGGGCATCTCCCGGTCGAACTCGAACGCGTGCGGCATGGACGTCATTCCGCCGGAGACGACCCCGCGGCCACCGCATTCGTTGCAGTCCGCGATCCGCGGGATCACCTTGCGTTCAATGCGTTCCTTGTGATCAAAGGTCACGTGTTTGAGCAGCCGCAGCGGCGCCCATTCCTTGGCGCATTTCGGACAACGAAAGACGTGCGGCTTAAAATCTTTCAGATCCATCGGCTCCTCAGTCTGCGCGCAGATACCGACGGGGATCAGCAGCATGAACAGCCAACCGCCGGCGAGGACGAGGGCGATGATAATATTAACAATCAATAACACCAATGTTAAAACCTTTCAGGAGCGATAGGATGGCCAGTCGGGATACGTTGACGGCCCGTTGGGCCAAGTTCTTAGGTAAACTCCGTAAATATTCCTGACGGCAGACTGTTCGTATCACATATCCCGTATCACGTATCCCGACTCTCGCCCCTTGAAGTTCACTTTCTCACTGAAACCAAATACTTCCCCCTGCCCGACAGTCGGATGGTCCACTCCCCCGCCTGCGGCGCGTTGACCGTGGCGATGAGCATACGTTGAAAGGGATAAACGATCACGCCTTCGCCGTCCTTGAGGACCCTGCCGTCGGGTTGGATGAATTCGATACGGTCTTTGGATTGAATACCGGTGAAGAAGGTAAAGTGGTACTTGTACTTCTCCACGTAAAACGGGATCTCGCATGTCCCGTCGATATCCCCGTACTTATAGAGGAGCGTCTGTGTCGACAGGACCGATTCGGCGATCACCTTGCTCGCCGCCTCGGAACCGAACTCGCCTTCCCCCCAAAAGTAAAACTCTCCGCCGGTCTGCGTGCTCAGCGCGAACATATCGAGATTCAAGGGCGGCAGGTCGCGGTGCGAGAAATTGCGTTTCACCTGATGCTGCCCGTCGGTTTGCCCGGAAGGTGGTTGGGTGGGGACTGTTGTAATGGCGACTTGCGCGCGGGCGTGCGTGTGCGCGAGGAGGATCAGGATAGCGGTTATCGGTAATATTGGTTTTCTCATTTATTCTCCCGGGTGGTGAGTGATGTCGTCAGGAAGTGTATGAAGTGGTGAGTGATGATCGTATTCGGTACATTTGACCAGTACTTCCCACGAGCAACACTCCCTGCGACCAACACTCCCTGTGACCAGCGCTTCCTGCGATCATCACTCATCACACATCACTCATCCCTTATCACGCCATATCCACCATCGACTTAAATCCCCCCCACATCATTCGCT
Source organism: Candidatus Omnitrophota bacterium (assembly GCA_020632495.1). Classification (GTDB taxonomy): domain Bacteria; phylum Omnitrophota; class Gorgyraeia; order Zapsychrales; family Zapsychraceae; genus JAGOSC01. The sequence continues at coordinate 77,673 of JACKFL010000005.1, forward strand.
TGCCGTCGAAGGGCATGTTGCCGGGGTCGCACATCGCCATCAGGCGCGGGTCGGCCATGACCTTTTTATTAACCCGGTCACGGTGGGCGCGGGATTTGTAGATGATATAGGAAAAGACAACGGTCTCGCCGTCCTTCTGTTTGACCGCCTGCGGGAACGACGTCCATTTCCCCTTCTTCACGTCGTCGGCAACACATTCCACATAATCCAGCGCGCCATATTCCATCCAGATCTTCCCCGCCTTGCGAGCGAGTTTTTTGTATTCGTCCAGTTTCTTTTTGGGGACGGGGATTAGAAAGCCGTCGATGTATTTCATATTTTCCTCCGGGTGTGATGATTGGATTTAAGGGTGATGAGTGATGTACTCAAGCAGTCCATGCGGTGATGGGTGATGGTCGTATTCGGTGTATCGGCAAATATGTCAGTTCGTCCCCCGCGATCAGCACTCATCACACATCACTCAGCACCCAAGCGGATAGTCAAAATAATCACCTTTTTCCTTCCTTCATGCCTTACGTAACTTACAATAAAAAGCACCATGCCCCGTCGTCCCAAACCGAAATCATCCCGACTGACCGACGCCTTATTGCTGTTGGCGCTGATTGCCGCCATCGGTCTGGCCTTTGCGCCGCGCGCGGATATCGAGCGCTTTCTGGAACAACGGACCGCTTCGGCGCCCGCGCCTGTCACCGCCATGGCGGGCGGCGACGACCTGCGGGTGTGTTCCTTCAACATCCGCGTCTTCTCCAATAAGAGCCGCGACGACAACGAGCTGGATTATATCACAAATCTGCTCGAACCGTGCGACATAACCGCCATCCAGGAACTGCGCGACGAAGACGTCCTGCGCCGCACCGTGGCCCTGCTTGAACGCCGCGGTTATCCGGCCGCCTACGACATCAGCGCGCCGGTCGGCCGCGGGGTCAAGGAACGCTACGCCTTTCTCTACCGTGCCGACAAGGTCGCCCAGACAACGCCCGGACAGCTGTATCCGGATGAGCGCGACGAGTTCATCCGCGAACCCTATTTCGCTTCCTTCCGCGCCGGGGCCTTTGACTTCACCCTGCTGACCATTCACCTGCTTTACGGTAAAAGCGAATCCGAGCGCCGTCCCGAACTGGAACACCTCGCCAAGGTCTATGAATACGCGCAAAACGCCGATGCCGGCGAACAGGATATCATCCTGTTAGGCGACTTCAATTTCGGGCCCGACGACCGCGGCTGGTCGAACCTGAACCGCCTGCCCACGATGACGGCCTTGCTGAACGATCCGGTCCGCACCACCGTCACCGATACGAGTCTCTACGACAATTTCTGGTTCGAGACCCGCTACGTCCGCGAGTACACCGGCCAGGTCGGCGTGTGGAATTTCGACGAAACCATGTTCGGCAACGACGACAACCGCGCCAAACTGGCAGTGTCGGATCACCGGCCGATCTGGGCTTTATTCAGTACGACAGAGGATGATGACTAGCGGATGATGGCCCTGAAATATCGCCGGGTGAGGAAAGTTTTAAAAATACTTTGAAGTGATATGCCGGTGAAAAGTGACAGCAATTATATGGGACGGTAACGGTCCGTCCGCCGGACCTCCTAGAAGAATATCCTCCAGGACATCGCCGTTACACAAATCACGGCGCCCGTCATGACGTATCCCGCGATCCGCCACCCCGCTCCCGGCCGGTCGGACGAACAGCACAACCGGCTGAGCAGATAACCCGCCCCCAGATACAGGAACGGCTGCTTGAAATAATAATAATTGATGTCCAGATAAGTCAGGGCATGGCCCAGTCCGTAGCACAACAGGACCGCCGCCGGGACCAGCAGCCGGGTATCCCGAGCCCGTAACGCCGCGTACCCCGCCAGTCCGGCCAGCACCGTCAGTAAAATCATTAGCGCGTCGAAAGGCCGCGTCGTCGCCGTTCTGTCCTCCCCATGTCTGCGGGCCAGATACCCGTTCAGGATTCCGGAGTCGACACCCACGGCGAAGAGTTTTAAATTTGTCAGGACATTTCCGGCGTAAACACCGGGCCGTTCCCGGATATTGCGCCACGCCTCACGGCGGAAGGCATCTTCCAGAGCGAGGTTGTGCCGCACATAACCCGCATAGGTATAATTGTCGCCGGTCACGCCGCGATAGATCCGCTCGAATTCCGGCAGCAGCCGCGGCCAGAAATAGTGCTTGGGAGAGATTCCCGGATGCGGTTCGGTCCCGCCCCACAGCGCCGCCGCGGCCTGTGCGTTGACCGGAATCCAGCGGCCGGTCAGCCGGTAATTCCTCAGCGTGTTCGGCCCGATGAACACAGCCATGCCCAGAATGATCAGCAGGGTGAAACGGATCACCCAGTGTTTGTCCCCCCGGCCCGCGATCACGGCCGCCGGGACGGCGAACAACGGCAACAACAGCGTCACCGGACGCACCAGCGTGGCGATTCCCCACAGAAGTCCGCTCAGCCCCATCATCAGGGAGCGCTCGCGTTCCTGCCAGGCCAGCGTCCAGGTATATCCGGCCGCAAGCACCCAGAAAAGATGCCATACGGCATAATGGACCGACGCGATTTGCAACAACCAGTAGACGCTCGTGCCGAAACACAACGCGATCACCAGCGCCATCCGCCGGTCCATCAACCTGCCTGCCCATAAATAAAGAAGGACGGCGTTCGCCGCGTGGACGAATATCTGCGCGATGAAGAGCGCGACCAGCAAATTGGTTTTCACCGGGACATGACCTTCCGGCGTCTCCATAAAGCAAAATTGCGGGGCTAGAAATTCGGACGCGGAGAACACCGCGGCGATAAAATAAATGTAGCCCGGCGGCCGCGCGACGTACGGGGCGTCGGGGAACATTTTTCCGGTGGTGCACAGATTGTAAGCCACCACGTGACTGAGTTCACCGCGCGTCCAATCGCGGTTGTACGGATTGCGCGTAACGGCCAGCGCCCCGAACAGGATGCACACGCCCAAGATGATGATCACGGCCCTCTTCACACCGAATTCTCCACGGTCCATTCCATCATCAGGTTCTTACCGGTGTCCCAATCGAGAATCATCGCGCCTAATTCATTGAGTTCGGCCGGGGCGCAGAAGATACAGAATTCCACCCGGCATTGGTACGGGCTTTCGGAATGATTGTCGATCAACACCTCCAGCGCAGAGGCGCCCCGGGATTCGTAGATGAAGGCGGTCAGGCGCAGCCGGGCATAAAAGTTGGGATCGTCGCTGCCGTATTCAAAGACCGCCTTGTCTTGGGGTGTCTTTCCGAATTCAGTCAGCTCGCAGGCCCAGTCATTCAGCTGTTCCCGGTAAATATAGATATCCTGCATCCCCTGAAAATTACCGTTGGCCGCCCACACGGCAATATGCATGGCGTCTTCATCGTTCTGTAAATCGACAAACAAAAGTCTACTTTCCGTCGCCATCTGAGTCCATCCATTCACACAAATAGAGCTGTAAGTTTCTTAAATGCCGTTTCCAATGAAAACCATACATGTCGCTAAAACACCACAAGGCATCATCCGGACCATTATGGTCCCATCGCCACTGTACCATTTTCATTTCTCCATAAATATCCGTTATATCATCGAAAGCGTCACCCATTCCGAAATCTGGGTGCCCTAATTTTTCCACGACATTGAGTACACGGTTGTAATGACCAAAATCAGGAAATCGCTCAGTCGCCAGCTTCCGGTCATCCTCGTAACTCCTCCGGGGTGGATCGGGTAATTCATTTTCGTCGTAGGTATATTTCACATAATGTATTGCCAATGCCAAAGCGTCGAGCACACGTAGCAGTTCCTTGAAGTTCTCGACTGAACTTCCGGCGCCGTGTTCAATCAAAAGCACAAACGCGTTTATTTCCTTTTTAATCTCCTGATTGTTCATAAAGCCTTACTGAGTCGAATTTAAACCAGGCGTCACAGTAGAACAACCGGTTCAATTATAAATTCAGTTTAATGAGAGAAAATCGTACCTAACATTCGCCCATGCAAGCCATACCATCATTCATTCCACAGTACCGTTAATTTTAAATCTAATCTGCGCCTGATAAAACCAATAATACAACAACCCGCCAGTCACCGCGAAGTTGGTAATCGTTTTCCAGTTGTAATAATCCCGCGCGTGCTCGATCGCCTCCAGGCTCCAGTCGTGACAGTACAGCGGGACCAAAAAGCCGACGCAGGTCAGCGTCACGCACACCGAACATTCGGCCAGCGAAATCCCCTTGGCCGTGTCCGGCCAGCGGCGTATCACGAGGCCGAAGCAAAAAATCATCGCGTAGTAAATGTATTTTAGCACAGGCGCGTTGTCGAGAAACGGAATCCGCAGACTGATGCCGAAAATCGCGTCGAGCACCACGAACAGCGGGGTGGCGAGATAGTAGTTTTGCCAGAAGTGGGGGAGGAATTGTAGAAATGTCGGATGTAGCTGTAGGGTCATGCGGATAGTTTTGAATAGAGCTTACTGGGGATTAGTGATTTGTGATTGGGGATTTGAACAGTTTGCTTTCAGGATGTGCCGTGGGTGTGGAGATTACAATCTTGTAATCCGCATTCGGAATGGCGACCGCCCCCAAATCGCTGCATTGAGTAACGGTCCAATCTCCAAATCCCCAATCCCTAATCACCAATCCCAACTCACCCCCCTGACTCTCACTTCGCGTATAGCCTGCCAGAATCCCCCATCCAATACGGTCCCGTGTACTCCAAGATAACGCGGTCGCCGGGTTTGAGGTTGAGAACGCGGCGGCTGGGTTTGCCGAAGAAGTCACCGCGGGCCGCGAACTTGTCCTTGCCGGTCACCGCCGTGATCGTCACCGGGACCGTGCCCGCGTCGAGCCGCAGCACGGTATTGCTTTCCTTAAAGACGAGGACCGGTTCGAGGTCCGGAATATCGATCTGATAAAACGTCGTCAGCTGCTGCTGTCCGGCCGGCCGGGCCTTGACCAGCACCGTGGCCGTCTGGTCGCCTGTTGCCAGATCGATCTGCCTGACCTGGTCCGCAGTCAGTTCCGGCTCATGCATCGTCGCGCAGCCGGCGCACAGGCTCACTACGGCGAGTAATATCAAATATGAACGCATATCAGGCTCCTTGGTGTGGATATAGTATAGCATATAGCGGACTTTGAGGCCTGTTAGGGATTGGTGATTAGTGATTGGGAATTACTCCCGTTGGGCCAATTTGGAATTAGGATAAAATTTATGAGTGAAATCCCAACTTACTTTGGAAAACTGTTCAAATCACAAATCACCGATCCCTACTCCTCGCCACCTGGCACCATATACGTCACTTTCTCCGCAATCACCCCGCTCAGCCAGGCGTAGGCGGCCAGCAGGAGGGCGCCGCGCCAGAAGCCGATGAATTTGAATCCGACACCGAGCAAAAACGCCGCCCAAAACAGGACTTCCATCACGATCAGTTCCCGGGGATATTTGTCGGCGCGGCGCTTGGGATAGAAATGGCGTTTGCAATGACGGCACTGGGTGGGCATCGGCTTGACCGAATACCGGCGGCCGAACCAGGTGATGCCGTCTTGTTGGCAGGAGGGGCATGGGTACATGCGCATGCTACTAGAATAGCACTAATAGCCCCCGGGGATCGGAAAAAGTCAAGAATTGCCTCCGGGTGATGTCTTCAAGCTGCGGGAGGAGTGATGATCGTATCAGGCGCGGGTTGAAATGTACTGGTATCTGCGCCGGGCTGCCCTCATGCACTCGCATCCTGTATCATCACTCAGCACCCAGCACTCATCACCCAGGCCAGTCTAGAAGAAGTAATTCACCCTCATCTGCAAATAATCATCCCCCGCCAGCGGCGCCAGGGGATCGTCTTCGTCCACGTGATTGAAGAGACGCGATTCGGCCTCGATGTTGAGGTGATCGGTGATACGGCGTGAGGCCTCGAAGTAGAGGCTGTTGGTGCGGCTGTTGAGATCCTGGACGATGCCGCCGACGAACTGCGTGTCCTGCGTATCGTTCGCGGCGAAGCGCCCGCCCGCGAATAAGTCGTTCTCGAACACGCTGAGCGAATCGGCACCGCGCGAGTCATAATGGTATTCCATCAGCAGGCCCAGGTCCCCGCCGCGCCCGGCCACATTGAAAAACGTGTATTCCACTCCCCCCACTCCCGCCTGAAAGGTCTCGTCCTGGCCGGAGCGGTTCAGCGCCTCGAGTTTCCATAACCAGCTGCCCAGGGTGACCTGCGCGTCCACGCTGGTTTGGTCGATCTGATCGTAATGCGGAACCAGCACCGGGTCGCCGCCGCGCGTCCCCAAAAAGAAACGCGGCTCGCGGCTTGTCCCTTGAAAATGCGCGATGCCGATGTCGAGCGGCCCGAAATAATGCGACCAGCGCGCCGCCCAGTCCACGTGCGTGTTACGCGCGTCCGAATCAAACGTCGCCTGTTCGCCGTCGACGATCAGTCCCGTCCGCAGACGGCCCCGCCGCCCCGGGTACGTGCGCTCGCGGAAATACGGCAGCAGAAAAAAGTCGAACGTACCGAAGTCGCGGAACAGCGACAGCTGGACCATGGGCTGACCGAGCTTGTCTTCGCCGTCGGGGTCCTCGATGAGGTCGGTCTGGTTGATGATGTCCACCAAGTGCTGTGACTCGGTCGTCCCCCAAAAGACTTTGCGCACCCCCGCGCTGAGCTGCCAGTCATCGGTATGTTTCCGCCAAAAACCCTCGCGCACATCCAGGTGCGTGCGTTCTTTATCCTGCGCGTCCACGCGGACGAACGGCACCAGCGTTACGCTCTGTCCGGAATCCTCCCACCGCTGATGAAACTCGGGCTGCGCGATCAGCGACACATTGACGGCCCCGGAATGCTGACCGGTAAAGGCGGCATCCTCAAAGAACGCGCGTCCCTCCACCCCCACATAGCCGGATATCTCCGCGGCCCGCGCCACAGACACAACCGTCCCCGAGAAGAGAATGATAAGCCAAAGATGTCGCCGCACAGCTGAATGCATGATGAAATTATTAACGGGCCCGTTTCAAACTGTTGGTATCGAAGTCGCGGTCGGTGAAGCCGTTCTGGAATTCATAGCCGGACCACACCAACAGGGTGCTTTTACTCGTCTGATGGTTTTGCATAAACATCTCCCCGGCCCGCCAGAACTGGTCGCGATACTGCTGATAGTCGCGGAACGTCAGCGTCTTAAGAAGTTCGTCCTTGCGGTCATAGTACTCGACCTTTTGCGGCCGGTACTCGGTGTGATCGAACCAGACGATCTGTTTGGTGTAACCGGAATGCTCATAGGCGGGGTAACGCTCGACCACGAAACACGCCGTTGCGTCGAGCGTCTCATCGCGCAGGTATTTGTAGGTGTATTTATCGACTTCCTGGGAGACGAGGTCCTCGTAGGCGAACTCGCTGCCCACGAACGGGCCGGATTTGTTGTTGCTCGAGATCCGCTTGACGCGTTTGAGCGCCGGCAGGTACAGCCACTGGTCGTCCGGTTCGTTGATGTGGGTGAAACTTAAGAATGCGGTGCCGTATACGTCGCGCGGGGTGTCGAAGATAATGAACAGCTTGTCGCCGTCACCCTCCACCTCCATCGTGCGGGTACGCATCTCGCGCGTGCTTTCCTCGCCGTGGCGGTTCTTGAGGACCATCCGGATCGCCGCCTGCGAATCGCCGAACCCCTGGTCGCGCCGTTCGGCCTCGCGGGCGATCTCCAGTCCGCGGGCCGCCGGGTCGGCGCAGACCGGACCGGCCATAAAAGCCATCAGCAGGACCGTCCCCGCCGCTAATCGTTTGCACACAGCTGTCATGAGCTACTCCTTACCTCGTGGTTTGCAGCAGCGGGCCGTCCTCGGATTCGGCCCGCCGGGTTGATCCTTCCATAAAGACGAGCAGCGACGGCAGCAGAAAGAAGTCCGCCGCCAGCGCCAGCACGATCACGATCGCGGTCAGCCGCGACATATACGAAGTGATCCCGAACGACGACAGCGACAGCAGGCCGAAGCCCGCGGTCAGGATCACCGTCGTGACCACCAGCGCCCGGCCGACATTGTGAAAGGCATAGCCCACCGCCTCCTCGGACGTGAGGCCCTGCTCCCGCCGCGCGCGCAGATATTTGCTTAAGAAATGAATGGTATCGTCAACGACGATCCCGAAGGTCATGCCCAGCGCGGTGGTCAGACCGAGATTGACCGTGCCGTTGATCAGGGCCCACACGCCGAAGCCCATCAGGATCGGCAGCATATTGGGGATCATGCTCAACAGACCGAATTTGACACTGCGGAAGACCAGCACCAACAGCACGGTGATCGCGACCATCCCCAGCAGGCTTCCCTTGAGCATGCTGCGCACATTGATGCTCGAGATATCGGCGAACATCATCGACGGCCCGCTGGCACGCGCGTGCATGTATTCCGGCGTGTTCGTCTGTAGCCACTCCCGACCCTGTTCGGCGATGAGCAACAGTTCCGCGGTGCTGACGTTTTCCAGTGTCACGACAAAACGGGTGGCGGATTTATCGACATTGATCTGGTTGTTGAGGTCCAATCCGTAGGGCAGCGACATTTCATACAAGAGAAGATACTGCGCGGCCAGCTCGCGGCCGTCAGGGACACGGTAGAAATCCGGGGCGTCGGCGTTCAGATTCTGGTTGAGCTTCTTCATGACGTCGCTGAAGGTGCTCACATGACGGACGCTGGGCTGCCGACGGAACCACGCGGCAAAGTCGTCGAGATGACTCAGGTATTCCGGATTGTTCACCCCACCGCTCTCACCCGCGCCGATCGAATAGTGGATGTCGTAGACGCCGGCCAGATGCTGTTCGGCGAAGTCGGTGGCCTGCCGGAAATGCATCGACTTGGCAAAGTACTCGGTGTAACGGTCTTCGAGGACATTGAGCGGAATAAGACTGATCAACGCGGCAGCGAGCGCGCCGGAGATCCAGAAGATCCGCTTGGGCCGGCGAACGATCAGCGCGGCGATCCCGGCGAAGTCCTGCTTTTCGCGCGCGAGATAGCGGCGCGGCCCGACGGGCAGGATCGCCATCAGCGCCGGCAGCAGCAGCACCGACAGCACCAGCGCCGCGGTCACCCCGGCGGCGGTGATATTGCCCACATCGTGAAACGGCGGGACGTCGCTGAAGTTCATGGTCAGAAACCCGATGGCGGTGGATACACTGGTCACGATCACCGGCTGGATGTTGATGCGGATCGATTCGGCGATGGCCTCGGGCTTGGCACGCCCGGCCGCCATTTCCTTGAACATCGTCACTAGGATATGCACGCTGTCGGCGATGGCCATGATCATGATCGCCGTCGGGCAGTTGGCCGACGGCGGCGTGAGCGCCACCTTGCTCCAGCCGGCCAGGCCCAGGGCGATGACTGCCGAGAGGGTCATCACCAGCAGTGTGACGAACGTCCCGGTAAACGACCGCAGCAGCAGGTAGATGGTGACGATCATCAGCACGTACATCAGCGGCACGAGCGTGGTGAAATCGCGGATACTCGAGACGGCAAACGCGTTGTCGAGCATCGCGTAACCGGTGAGATAAAAATCGATCTGCGGATAACGTTTGGCAAAGTCGTCAAAGATCGCCTGGGCCGCGGCGGCCGACTCGAGCAGTTCGTCATCGTTCTTCTCGGGAAACTGCAGCGTGACGTTGACGCCGGTAACGTCCCCCTCCGGTGAGATCGCCTTGTGTACCAGCAGCGGTTCGTGCACGGCGATGGCGCGCACGCGCTGCAGATCGTCGGGAGCGAGCCGGTCCGGGTCGTCCACCAGATCGCCGACGATCAGCTCATCGCCGTCGGCGTAACTGTGCTGGTAATTGGTGATGGAATCGACCCGGATGGCATACGGGATCTTCCACCCCTCCGCGGTAATCTCCTGAACGGCCCGCAGCGTAGCGGGGGTAAACACGTCCCCGTCCTGGGGAGCGACCACGAACAGGACATTGTCGTTCTTGGTGTAGAGGTGATTTATTTCTTCGTAGGCGCGCAGCTGGGGATTGTCCGCGCCGAAGTACACGCGGTAGTCCTGCGAAAAGGTCAGGTTTTTGGCCCCGTACGCGGCCAGCGCGGCGGCGACCAGGGACACGATCACCACCGGCCAGCGCCACTTCACCACCCAGCGCGCGTAGGCGGCGGCCCAGCGGTCGGCATGCGAAAGATTATTCGGTTTCATTCTTCTCTATATTCCGGCACGGCCGTCGCCGTGCGTCATTTACGATTCGATTACCGGTTTGGTCTAACTTCCCGGCAGCGGCATCTGCACCCGGCCGCGGCTCTCCGAGCTGTCCAGGATGCTCCACCACCCCGCTTCCTTGCTCAGTTTGTACCATACCGGCCGGCCCTTCCCCGTCATAAAGGAAGCGGTCACCAGACCGCCGGCGTCTTCCTTGAGCCGTACCGGCCCGTCGATGTGCCGTTCGATGCCCGGCCGGTACGCCATGTGGATTTCCTCGATGATCGCCTTCATGTCATTCTTGCCTATCCGGGTCCCGTCCTGCAGCAGGACGCCGTGTGAGTTCAACTGTGTCATAAACGTGCTGCCCTTGATAACCTCAAAGACGCGCTGCAGCGGATCGTCGAGATGAAACGGCAGGGCCTCGACTTCCCCCCACGAATGCTCAATAAAACTGCCGTTGCGTTCGATATAGCGCGTGTACCCTTCGTACGGGAACTCGGTGCCCCGTTTTTTCAAATGCACCAAAAAGAGCGAATCCTGTTTGCAGTCTTTATTTGGATTGGGATTGTACGGATTGATATTGATCAGCCGCACCTGCCGGCCTTTTTCTTTGAAGTGATCGATGATCCGGTCGGTCATCTCCGTCGGACAGGCGGCGATATTCTCCACCCACACCCCCCGGTGCTGAAACACCCGGCGCTTCTCCTGCGCATGGATGGTTTCCGTACGGACCAGGCAAATGCTAGCGGCCAGGATCATGACTGAAAAAACGTAAATTTGGCGCATTGTTTCCTTATGTCCAGTCGGTTGTGATGGGTGATCCCTTATTTGTGCAGAAATCGCTCCACCTTACGAAAACTCGCCGCGCTGCATAACAATGACGACGACAGGTGGCCGCCCTTTTCGAAGGTGATCAACTTGCAGCCGAGTTTGTCGGCGAATTTGGCCACGGGTTTGTATTTGACGATGGTGTCGTCCTCGGCGTGGAAGATCATGATCTTGTCTTTATCGAATTTGTCGATGTGCGGCAGCGGATTGTAAAAATCCCCGTCCTTCAGCCGGTTCCAGTTCTTTTTGTCGATGCGGTACACCCCGCCGAAGGCCTTGCGGATTAGATTGTAGAGATTCTCCAGCGGATCGTCCTTGTCCTCGGCGACCCAGTCGACCACCGGTGAGATGCACACGGCTTTGTCCACGCGTTCATCCAGCGTGGCCAGGATCGCGGCCGGCCCGCCGAAGCTCGAACCCACCACGGTGATATGTTCCGGCTTCACCCGGTAACTTTTGTCCGTCCAGAAATCCTTAAAACGCTTTTGCATCGCTTCGATCACGGCAAAGACATCGTACTCGAGCGAATGCTTGAGGAACTTGCCGTGACTCTCCCAGCAGCCGCGGTAGCGCGGAAAGAACGCCCAATAGCCCTTCCTGGCAAAATATTCGAGGACCTCGTCCTTCTCCGGCGCGCCCGGCACGCCCGCGCAAAAGATCACAACCTTGCCGGACTTTTTGTCCTTGGGTGCGGCAAACTCGGTCAGGATCTGCCGGCGAAAACGGGTGCGGCCGATATGCATCGCGGAAAATCTCCTTTCTATAGGGATTCGCCAAGGTCACGCCAACGGACCCGGCCTGCCCCGCGGGTTCGAACCACTTACAGGGTAGCACTAACTCTGTATGCTCGCAAAATAAATCATCCGGTTTGTGGCGTCACGCCCCCGGAAAATCCCGGGCCGGTCCCGGTCCAATTTCCCCAACGATCTTTTGGCGCCGTTTGCCGATTGTGTTAGGATACCTCTACCGTCGCAGTGCCTGCAGAATCAAACCTGACCGGTTGGGGGACGATCCCTATGAAATACTACCGTTTTCTAGACGGCTTTCGCGCCTATTCGGTGTTGTGGGTGATTTGGCACCATACGCTGCCCGCCTTCGGGATGCTGGAATGGGTGTCCCATCCGCTGCTGCACCGCCTGCTGATCCGCGTGAGCGCCATCGGCTTCCTCGGCGTGGACGTCTTCTTTGTGATCAGCGGCTTTCTGATCACCGGGCTGTTGCTGGGAGATCTTGATGACCAGGTCCGGATGAAGCGCTTTTACGTGCGGCGCTTCTTCAAGATCGCCCCGCACTACCTGCTGATCCTAGCGGCCGGTTTTCTGATCATGCCCTTCGTGTCCCACCCGGCCGACTACGATGCGCGCACGGTGCTGAGCTACTTCGTGTTCCTGCATAACTATGTCGACCCGATCTACATCTTCGGGCACCTGTGGTCGATCGCCGTTGAGGAACATTTTTACTTCCTGTACCCGATGCTCCTGGCCGTGATCTGCCGTGTGCGGACGGATGCCGGCGCCCGGCGGCGGCTGCTGCTCGGACTGCTCGTCCTGCTGATCGGCGTTGGCAACGCGATCCGCGCCTGGTGTTTCCGTGACCTGGTATCGCTTAACGATCCGCTGCCGTGGCAGGTCACGCATGTCCGTTTCGACGGCCTGATGTTCGGCTGTCTGCTGCGCGTGCTGGAAAGGGATATCACGGCGCTCGGCCCGACCATCCGGCGCTGGACGGGCCGGTTGTGCTGGTGGATCGGCACGGCGCTTTTCATTTCCTTTGTCCTCAAATTTTACAAGAACGTGTGGTACAGCTATACCCTGGCCTATGTGGCCGCGGGCAGCCTGCTCCTCGCGGGGCTGCTGGAGGTGCGCGCCGTGCTGCTGCTCACCGGCGCCGCCTGGCTGCGCTTTGTCGGGAAGAATTCCTACGGGATTTACCTGTGGCACTACGTCTTGAAGTTTCCCTTGCTCGAATTAAAACCGTACCTGAACGGCCTTATCCTCGGTACGGTCTATGTCGTGCTGTCGGTGGCTTTCGGGGTGTTGACCACGGTCACGGTGGAGCAATATTTCCTGCGGCTGCGCAAGCGCATCATGCCGTAGGCCGACCCTCAACTGCGTCGAATTTCCGGAACAACACCTGCGCCGCGACGAAGTCCGCCGCGCACATCACGGCCAGCGGCAGCGCCACGGTCCACGCCGGGATGTCACTGACGCTGTACACGAACAGGGCGATAAAGGCGATGACCACCGGCCCGCCGACCAAGGCCTGGGTCAGTGTGCGTTTGACGCACCGGAGTTTGCAGGCCGCCGCGGGTTCAAGGGTGATATCATCCCGGATACGATCAAAGGCGGAGCGTTCGTTGACCAGATAAACGATGTAACCGGCCGCCAAAAGCAATGCCGGCCACTTCTGCGCGGCCCCGATCAAAGCCAGCATACAGGTGAAGCCGATGCCGGTCAAGATGATCGCGAACTGGAGTATGCGGACGGACAGATCGGCTTTTTTCAGAGTGGATTCGTTGGCTTGTATCAGGTCGCTCATGGTGCGTATATTTCGCGTGGGTGATGGTTCTATGGAGTGGAAGAAGCGGTGAGTGCTGGGTGATGATCGTATTACAACCTGTGCCTGTCAAATCATCACTCAAGTATCCTCACTCTCCCGCTCTTTGCGCCTATTTCTCTCCGCGCGCTTCTTAGCGCGCAGGGACTCCGCCGGGATGCCAACCCAAATATCCCTCGGCTCGACCTTCGAATCCTTGAGCAACAAGGCGTTCGCCGAGATGATGGCCTTGTCTCCTATTTCACAGCCCGGCATCAGGGTGCAGTGAGAACCGATCAAGGCCTGTTTGCCGATCTTGACCTTCCTTAATATGAGCTTCCCGCGCTCGAAGATGTGCGCGTCGATGATCGCGCCGCCGCCGATCACCGCACCGTCATCGATCTCCAGCAGGGAATGGTCGAACACGAACGACGAATTGATCGCCACATTCTTGCCCAGCTTCGCCCCCAGCATCCGGAACAGCAGGTTGGCGAACGGGGTCAGCAGGATAAAGTCGATAAACGTATAACGGATCATCGAGTACAGACAGCTCAGAAAACTCCACTTCAGCGCCTCTGGCTCGTGCATCTTGTACTCGCCCTCCTTGAGCTTCAGGCCCGACACCATCCGGAACGTCCCCACCAGCAGGACCAACGTGATCCCGAACAGGAAAAACCCGGCGGACAGCGCGAACCCCAGGCACATCGTCTTCTGCCACAGCGGCGCGGTGTGTACCGCGTCCCAGGTCTTCAGAAGCATCGCAAGCCCCGGCATCAGCGATATGCCGAAGAATAGTACGGCCATGGCGTACATCACTAAGGTAAATAGCAGTTGGATGAGTATTTGGAGTGGGTATTTGGTCATGTTTGCCTTTCTCCGTGCGCGTGGGTGATGTTTCCATGCCGCGCGTGAAGTGGTGAGTGCTGAGTGATGGTCGTATTACGACCTGCGCCTGTTATATCATCACTCACCACACATCACTCACCACCCTCGCACTCAGTCTCGCTCCTGCAATTCCTCCAACATGCGCGGCCTCACCGCCTCCATATGCGTCTCATGCGTCTTGAAGCGGAAGCTCTCGGCGAGGCACTCGAAGGTGGAGTTGTGGAAGGTGAAGATGTAATGGTTCATCCCCTTCAGGAACCGCTCGCTGTCGTGTTTCGGATGCACGGAATGGACCTTTTCCATGGCGCGCAGCCATGAGGAATTCTCTACCCGGTGCACGTGGTAATTTTCCAGCCCACGGCCGGCCAGCGGGTGGCCGCCGATCACCTCGTCGGTGGGCAGGCCGAACATGTGCGAGACGACCCCCTTGAACCACACCATCGCCACCTCGTCCGCCCCGAAACTCGGCCCCTGCGGACCGGTTTCATAATAGGCAAGGATCAGCTTGTCCTCCTGCGCCATGATCACCGGGTCCGTCGCCGTCGACTTCGGCTGCGGCGCGTCGTGCAAGATTTCGACTTTGTCTTGGTTGTCGGGGGTGTACATAAGATCTCCTTTCTAATACGCCTTCTTTTACTCCAGCCCGAAATAAAAATATTGCGCGGTATTCGTCTCGGCATTGTACGTCATAGTCGTCACCTCAGAGGCAAAATTCTTGCTACTTCGCAAAAATCGGATATCCTCCGTTTGAGAATAAACACCCCGCCACCACCGCGGTGAATCGAGATTGGATCGAGGCATATTCTCATTGTATTCCTCGTAACTCAGTCTTACCATGCCCTCGGGCACTAGTTCCTGAAATTCACTATAGTCAGTCTTAAATGCCAAATAAGTGTGACAACTGTCAAGAAAACAACTGTCTTCGATACGAATGTCGGTAATCCGATCGGAGGGCCACTGCCCGAATACTTGCCGGAAAGCTGATGGCGGATGCAAATGGATAACGAATCCGATTACCGAAAGAATAACGATCGTGACGGTCAATATGGCCGTCACTGCCAAGGGAATGCCGAACAATCCCTTTATTATCAAGGATTTCGACTGCCATCCGACCGTAAATACAATTACCGAAAAGAACCAAACTCCGCAGAACAGCAGAAAACCGAATAAAGGCATGGTTTACCTGACTTGTTAACCCGTTTTCATTGATCAGGAGCAGATGAATAGCTGATACGGCTTAATGGGCGTCGTCGAATATTGTCACTCGGCTACGTGAGTTTCTTCCCCATTATATACCACGGTGACTTTTCGTCCCGGGTCTTTTGCAGAAAGGTGCGTTCGGTCTGATACAGGACCGCAAAACCCTGCGCTTTGAAAAAATCGCGGGCGGGGTCCGACAATACGCTCACCTGAACACCGATCACCCCCTGCGCCCGGGCGTATTCGGTGAAGGCCGTGATCAACCGGCGCCCTGCTCCCCGGCGCCGCGCCCCGGCGTCGAGATTGATGTGCAGTTCCGCGGGATACGCGCGGCGGAAACCCGGACGCCGGAACTCACCCTGGACCCAGCACCGCAGGCCTTCGCCGACCAAACGGCGGCGGGAGGCGCCGCAGAGAAAACCGGACGTGATGAATTTCCCGATCACCCGGGGAACAATGTGCCGCCGCGTCACCCGGCGCATACGGCCGCCGTCCACAGCGCCCGTCACGTAGCCCAGTACCTCATCCCCCCGCACCGCGACAAAGCTGCTGTGCGGTTCGAAGTCCGTAAAATACAGCGTCAGCGCGTCGGCCAGCCATTCCTCCTTGCCCATGCCGTGCGGTGCCAGTCCGGCGAACGCGCTGTCGCGGCTGATGCGCCGCACCGCGTCTCGGTCGCCCGGCGCGTAGGCGCGGACCTTGATATCCTCACCGGCGTTCATAATCGGGGACCTCCAGCACCCGCCAGGCCGTGGCCGTGTCGGGCCCGTCGGTCCGTCCCCCGCGCACACACGCCAGGATATATTCCGGCCGCTCCAGGATGTCCAGCGGCACCGTCACCGTGAGGTCATTTCCCTGACGCGTGACCGTGACGCCTTCGACCATCACCGGATTGTGGCGGTTATAAACCCTGGCCGTTCCCCCGCGGCGCACATGGATGCGGTACTTCGGCATGTCGCCGAAGGGCACGTCGCGGCGGTAACCGTTGAGAAAGATGTTGGCCCCGTTGAGCAGCCCCCCGATTCCCGGAATCCTCAGGGTAATGACCACACTGTCGCCCCGGCGCGCGTAAATGACCCTACCGGCCTCCGGCCGTCCCTGTGCCGGGACGCCTTCGTGTTCCAGGGCGGTCCCGCTGTCATCGCCGGCGACGGCGGATTCCTCCACAGGCTTGAGGACAATCGGCGGATAACGTCCGAACAGTTCATTGCCGCGCGCGAAGGAAACCAGATAATTCGGATTGTAACTGACCTGACTCCGGTAGGCCATAACGGCCGAGAATTTGCGTTCCACATCGGCGGGAGGCAGCGGAAAGCGCCGCCAGCGCTGCGAACCGAGGTCCATCTCCGGCGGCGGGTCCAGCGGCTTCTGCGGCCAGTATCCCCGCGGGTCGGGAAAATTCCGGTGGTGCACCAGGTACGGATAAATTTCCGGCCGGGAAATCCGCTCCTCCACGTCCCACAGGGCGACCCGCAGATACAACGGCAACGCGCGGTGGTCCACATTCGTGTCGGCCGGATGCGAGACAAAGATCTTGGTGGGACGGAACTCGGTAAGGATGTCCTTCAGGTCGTTGAGCACATGTTGGCCGGTGTACGGCGCGCGAAAGGATTTGGCTTCGGGGTAGGGAACATTACGCACACGGGTCAATACCCCCTTGTACGACGGGCCGTCCCAATACCGGTTGAACATCACCAGCGTGCCGCCGTCGGGATAGCCGAGGAAAACGAGCTGATCGCGGCGGACGCCGAGCAGGGTCATGGCCTTCACCGCCTCGACGCGCCGCATCTCGCCCATCGCCAGGACCGCGTTACGGCGCAGCACCGGACGTTTTTTATAGACCAAAAAGGCGACCTCATTGCTGTCGCCGTTGGTGAGATAAACGATCTTCAACGGGATCTTCATCCGGGCGGCGGCCTGGATGATCCCCCCGGCGCCGATGGTCTCATCGTCCGGATGCGGGGCCAGCACCAAAACGCGGTCCCGGGCGGTCAATTGCACCGGACCGTCGTCCGCCGCCGGCGCGCTCCGCGTCCATCCGAACGCCAGCGCCGCGACCAGACAGACCGCGATCAAAGACCGGCTCTTCATGCCGACTCCGGCGTTCGCTGACATGCGCGGGCGACGTCCGCGTTGCCCGCAAAGATCACGCCCTTGTGATTCATGAAAGGTGATTCCCGCCGGTTCAGCTCCAGCGGTGCTCCGTAAATATCCGTGGCCCAGGCGCCGACTTCGTTATATATGCACGCCACCGCGGCATAGTCCCACACACAGCCGCCGCCCTGGGTCGGCCGGGGATTCTTGAAGTAGTACGTCGAAGGATTCTCCAGCACCCAGCAGCCGTTCATCACCGCGCCCCCCTTGTCCACGGCCTCGTACGGCGGCGCGGGCTCCAGGTCCGGGAACCAGCGTTCGTTCTGTCGATAGGCCCCGGCGCCTTTTACGGCGGAATACAGGACATGCGCGCGCGGATCGTACACCACACCGATATAGGGCACGGCGTCACGTGAAACCAACGCGATCGACACTGAATACCCAGCGCGGTCTTTGATGAACGGCAGTGTCCCGTCCATCGGATCGATGCTCCAGAAGTAATCCTTCACGAAACGGCTGCCGTCGTCGGCGCTTTCCTCGGCGAGCAGGCCGAGGTCGAATTCGGCCAGCGTCGGCGTCAGACGGTCGAGGATGATCTGCTGGCTGCGGCGGTCGATCTCGGTCACCACCTGGCTGGCAAAGTTATCGGCGCCTTCCTTCGTCTCATAGCCGATGCCCTTGCCCGTATTGTCGCTGATCATCCGGCCGGCTTCCTGAACAGCCTGGATAGCCAGGCGGCACAGGTCGTTGAGTTGTTTGTTTGTTAATTCCATACTTGCGTCTTAATTTCGAATATCGAATACTCGAATACCGAAGGAAGCCTGAATCATCGAATGTTCGAGACAAATTTAAGTTTCCCAATCACCGAATGATCGAAACTTTCGGCTTGGAGAATTTGTTCACTCGGTAATTCGTTCTTGTCTCGAATATTCGATATTCGATACTGTTTCGGATTTCGAAGATTCGGATTTCGAAATTTCCTTTCACAATAAACCCGCCAGGGTCCGTCTGGCAACCCTCTCACTATAATCATTGATCTTCCAGTGACCGGGCGACCATCCTTTGAGGAAGCGGTGAAAGTCCGTCCACGCCACCGGGTACAACGCGCGCCAGTCTGCCTCGAGCGCGCGGGGGTCGACGTCTTTTTCATACACCTTAACAGCCTCGCGCAGGAATCCGAAATACTTTCCCAGCAATTCGTCCTCCAGCGCGGCGCACTCTTCTTCGGCCACGCAGCTGCCGATAAAATAGGCCACGTCCTTCATCCCGCAGCCGCCGCCCACATATTGAAAGTCCACCGCGGCCACGCGCGTACCGTCAGGGGAAAAACAGAAATTCGCCAGCTTGGCGTCGCCATGGACAAAGGTCTGAAACGGTGAGGCGCTGAGTTTGCGGTCGATGGCGGCCGCGGCCTGTTTTAAGGGAAGGTCGTCCAGCGCGGCGAGCTCATCCGGCCGCGTCTGCAGGTGCCAGTACGTCCCGGTCTCCCACAACCCCTCCGGCGTCTCGCCCAGGAACGTGGCGTGAAAGTGCGCGAGCCAGCGCAGGCAGGCGCCGATCTCCTGGATGGTGACCGTCTGCCGCCGCCCCGCGTAACCCGAGGCGTTGAGGTCTTCGAGGACGATCAGCATCTCCTCGCCGTGGTCCTCACAGGCATAACAGCGCGGGACGTGACACGGATCAGCACAACGCTGGCTCCAGTGGGAATACCATGCCGTCTCCACGTGATAGGACTTTAATTTACGTTGATGCGACCGACCGGTATTCCATCCCCGCGGATGCGCCTTGTCCTGTTTCAGGCAGATATGCTTGACCACCACCGACGGTACCGCCGCGCCGGTCAGTTCATATCTCTTGATCACCCCGTACCCGGACCAGAGCTGCTGGATGGTGGAGCGTTCGGTGGCGCCGGTGGCATCGGTACACCTACTGATGATGTGTTTGATGCTATTATTCATACACAAGGGTGATGTTTTCAGGACAGGCATGCGGTGATGGATGCTGCTCGCACCTCTCAACAAATCAGGCCATTATACCACCATCCGCCCCAATATAGAAAATCCCCGGCGTGTTGCCGGGGAGATTATCAAGCTCGAATATCGAATCCTCGAATCTTCGAAGGAAGCCCGAATCACCGAATGTTCGAATACTTAAAACAAATCCGAATCACCGAATTTACGAGACAAATTCAAATTTTGGAATCACCGAATGATTGAAACTTTCGATTTGGTAAATTTGGTCATTCGGTGATTCGATATGGTCCCTCGACTCCGCTCGGGATTCGATGCGCGAATTGGTACAGATGGTGAGCGAAGTCGAACCATCTCGAGTATTCGAAGATTCGATATAGTTTCGGATTTTGAACATTCGGTGATTCGATATTCGTTCGGATTTCGATATTCGATATTCGAAATTAATACCGCCCCGCCGTTTGAAATTGCAGCTCCCCCTGCCCCAACAGCAAGGGTAAATTCAGGACCGGCTGGACGTTGATGATGACAGGCACCAACCCGTCGATATGAATGTGCTGCAGCTGCGCGTCGGTGAACGGCACCGGCAGTCCCGCGTCGTCGCGCAGGACTTCCACGCGCAGCGTGTCCGGGGTCAGATCGATCCCCCCTTTGGTCTGCGGCTCCCTGCTCTGCGCGAAAACCGCTTCGTCGGCGGTGTGGTCGCCGACATGTTTCAACAGCTGGGTAAAGGTGATGTTGTGATCGGTGTCCATGTAGTAAGGCACACTGCCGTTACGCACCAGGTAATAGTTCAGCAGCAGCCAGCCCATGCGCCGGTAGCCGAGCCCGCGGCCGAGATCAACGGCGCTGTAACGCTGATAAAGCCCGAACGCCTCGGCCGGCACCCGTCCGGGGTCGGCCTCGATCGCGTTGACCTTCTTAAGCAGGTCCGGGAACGCGAGCAAACCGGCGAGGTGCTGCTTGCGCGCGCCGTAATGCAGGCCGAGCCGGTCGAGCAGGGCCGCATAGTCCTCGGCGGTCAACGCGCGTACCGCCGCGCCGGTGTTGCCGGCAAAGACACTTTCGTTGAGATACTCCACGGCCGCCCGCAGGCCCGCCGCCGTCGCGTCGCGCACCCCCGGCCGGAGCCGCCCGGCGTCGATCACCGTTATCGCCTCATCGGCGCCCTGCGACAGCGGGATGCGGAAACTCAGCACGGCGCCGGTCTCGCCGGCCGGTAAATCTTCGCGGTCGGTAAGCAGCAGCCGGTAACCCATCACCCCGCTGCTGAAGTAGGCGACATTCAAACCCACGCCCTTGCCGCCGAAATATTCCCCGTCCGCCTTGCGGGACGGTCCGTCCTGGCTGACCAGTTGGGGCAGGGTCTGGCCCATCAACCCGGTGCCGTTGTCCAGGACCTGCATCCACAATGCCCCGTCGCGGACCGCCATCCGGAAGCGGATCTCACCCCGGCGGTAATCATCCCCGAAGCGCTCCATCACCGCGTCCACGGCATTCGCCGCCAGATAGTTGATGTCTTCATTGATCGACATGATCTGCTCGGCCAGCCGCTCATCGTCGAGCCGGCGCGCGATACGGCCGGCGGCCTGATCGATCCCGCGCACCGTCTTGCCTAATAACACATTGTATTGCTGCAGGCGGGTCGGGTCTTCCGGCAGCAGGTCTTCCTCGGTCAGCCGGAACACGATGTCCAGGCCCGCGCCCGTAAGTTCATTCAGGACCGAGGTGTCGCCGTCGGGGAAGTTCGCCGCCACCCAGGCCCCGATATTCCGGCGATCATCGGCGTCGGTCAACCCCAGCGGCTGGCGCAGGACCTCCGCCCGTGTAAACAGCGCGGCGCGTACCGCCGGAGACTTGCGGGCGAGGGCCTCGGACCACTCAAAATCATTCTCCCGGAGCTGGCGGACAAAACCGAGCCGTTGCAGCAGCCGGTATTTGTTGCGCGTGTGCAGATTCACGGCGAGATCGTCGGCGGTCCGGAAGCCTTCATTCAACAGACGCAGCAATTCCCCGGCCAGGGACCAACGCAGTTCCGGCGGGATCTCATACTCCGCGGCCAGCACCGCTTCGTCGCCGTTGCCGACCTTGTGGCCGGCGGCGCGCAGCGCGGTGAGGAATTTGGGGAAGAACTTCTGCAGGACATCGGCCACGCTGTAATAATCTTTAGTCTCGAGATACGGCTTGGCGCGGATCATCAGGGCCTTCAGGCCGCCGACTTTATAGAAGTACAGCGTCTGTCCGCCGCGCTGCTGCGGTCCGGGGTTGGGCGCCTCATACGGAATGACCTTCTTGGCGTAGAGTTCCACCATCCGGTCCATATCCCCCACGGCGCGCGCGGTGGCGAAACTGCCCAGCTCGTCGTCGCGGATGGCGTCGAGCATCGCGAACACATGATGCCGCGCGTTGTCCTCTTCGTCCCAGTATCCCTTGTCGACCTCCACCGGATCGAGCGCGTCGGGATTGCTGATGTCGATCAGCTCCGGCACGGCATAACGCAGCAGGGCCGCCGGGCTGTTGGACTTGCTCTTGAGATACACACGCTTCTTGCTCATCAGACCGCCGAGCCGGCCGCGTTCGATAAAGAAGGTCACCTGCCCGCCGTTCTCAAAGCGTTCGGTGTCCTCGGGCGCGTAGCCGATGACCCAGGTACGGTACAGGTCCGCCATCTCCTTGATCGTCCCGCGCCGGTGCGCGTCGCGAAAGCCCGGGACCTGGTACAGGGCGTTGAGGATATATTTGCGGCCCAACGCGGCGTCGGACCAGTCCATCTTCTCGAGCTCCATCGGCCACAGCGCGTCGGGATTTTCTTCGTCGATGAGTTTCACGTCGGGAAAGGCCAGCTGAAGCATCAGCCGCGGCGTCCCCTTTTGATTCCCGAAATAAGAATAGGCGTTGCTCAGCAGCGTGCCGGCGTAACCCCGTTCCTTCCAAAAGGTAGTTTGACCGCCCTGCCGGCCGTCGGTGGCGGGGAAATCGATGACTTCCTTGCGATACAACCGGGCCATGGTCTTGATGTCGCCGTCGCGGTAGGCCTCCTCGAAGCCGTCGATCTCGAACAAGGCCGCGCGCAGCATGTTGCGGGTGGTCTCCTGCGAATCCCAGAATCCCGCGGGCAGGTTGAAGGGATACTCGAAGTATTCGGGTTTAGCGGCGCGCCAGGTGCGCGCCTCCTCAAGCGTCATGGCGATGCCGTTTTCGCGGAAGACCTTGCGCACGTGCGCCCGGCCGTACTTCGTCGACCACTCCGCCGCGTTAAAGGCGTAACCGACCTCGCCGAACTGTGCCGAGTCGCTCACCGATTCGAAAATCAGTTTGCTCAGCCGCGGCAGCTCCACTCCTTCGAAGCCGCGCAGGTAGTACGGTTCGACACCGTGGCGGATCAGGAAGTAATTGAGCATCAGCCATCCCATACGGCGGAAGCCCTTGTTGCCGTCCTGCACGCGCAGACCGAGGTCCATGTAGATCTTGAAGGCCGCGTTGGTGATCTCCTCCGGCTTTTCGTACAGCGCGTTGACCTGCGCGAGAATCCCCTCGGGCCGGTCATAAATGTGATCGCCGATCTGATCGGTATCAAAGCCCATCAGGCCCAGCAGCAGCGTGTAATGCCGCTCGTTCATCTGCGGGATGTCCTGCCCAAGCCGTCCGGAGATGATCTGCCGGTTGAAGTAGCGCACCGCCGCCTGCATATTCGCACGGGTCTCGGGGTTGACCGTATCGCGCACGCGGTTTTCGTCGAGCGTAATCGGACCGGCGGCCAGGACGGCGCTGTCCGCTTCCAGGGACACGGCGTTGGCGGTGACTTCTGCGTCGGTAAATGTCTTCTTGCGCAGGCGCAAAACGTCCGCGCGCTGGCTGACGGTCTGAAAGTCCGCGCTGAAATTCTGAGCGGCCACGTCGCGGCCGTGATTGAACACCAGCTCCCCGCCCGGTGAAAGTAATGACGCGAGCTTGCTGAAATACGTGCGGCTCATGCGGAACCGTCCGAGCCCGGAATAGCTGTAGATCAGATCGACCTCGCCCTTGTTCAGATACGCGTCGATGCGCCCGCCTTTATCGAGGATCATCTCGATCCCGGAGGGCAGTTCCTTCCATTCGGGATAGGCCCGGTCGCTGAGCCCCACCAGCCGCACGTTGGTGATGCCGCGTCGGCGCAGTTCGCTGCGCAGCTGACGCAGCACACGTCCGCGGCCCGCGCGCCAGTCGACGATCGTGATCGGCCGCTCACGCACGGCATCATCGGGATGCATCCGGCGCAGGGCGTCGAGCTGAGCCACGCGCGCGGCGATATCCATACCCAGCCCCCGCTGCACCTCGGTGAGCGTGACCGCGTTGGGCGGAAACGGCCGGCGGTCGCGTTGCAGTTGGGCCAGTCCCACCTCCCCGTCGCGCAGGCGCAGATAGTGACCGGGCTTCATCTGCGGGATCACCGCAAAGATCTTTTCATTCAGCCGCGTATGGAAGCGCGCGCCGCGGCCGCCGTTCAGGGTCAGGGTCCGCGGCCGGGCGAGCATGCTCTGGTCCGCCCCGTCGACAATGGCCGTGCCGCCTACCGGATCAAAGGCCGCGGTCACGATGCGCGCCTCGCCGGTCATGGCAAAGTCGGCGCCGGTGTCGACGCGCTTGAGCACGCGCGGCGTGGCGCTCAGTCCGAATCCGCCGGAGAAGTATTTGCGCGGGACCGTCTCGCCGGTGGCCGGATCGAGGTCCTCACGGATGTAATCGTAGACGCCCTTCTGAAACGCGGCGAGGTATTGCTGATAGATCTTTTCCTTGATCTCCTTGTCGTCCACGTCCACGCCGCTGATTTTATTTTGTCCGGAGTAAATCTGGTTGACGAGACTGCGCTTGATCGCCTGCTTGTACCAGCTGGCGAGGATCAGCGAGTGATAGACCTGCCGCAGCCGCGCGAAGTGCGCGCCTTCATTGACCTCGCGTTCGATCTCCGGGATCAGGACCTCGCGCACCATCTCGGCGGTGACGCCGCCCCCCTGCCCGTCGCCGGTGATCCCGAGCCGCTGATTGGTCGCGCCTTCCTTCATACGCACGTATTCTTCCTCGAGCAGGACCTTCAGGCGGGTGCGGACCACGAACGCCGCGTTGTCGCGTTCGTAGACGACCGCCTCCTCGGGCACGATCCACACCTTGTTGAAGGTGTGCAGCGGGATGTCGGTGGTGCCGTAGCGTGCCTGCGCGGTTTTGTAGACGCGGTCCCAGAACGCGCGGCCGGTGGCGTCTTCCGGGTACATCAAAGACGCGGTGAGTTGTTTTAAGAGGTAATCCTGCGCCAGCAGGTCGCGGCCCATCTCGGTGATGCCGAAGGTCTGCGGGATGGTCTGGTCTTTTTCGTAAGGGGATAAGTTGACCCACAGGTCTTCTTCCGGGACGGCGAGCGAGGCGAGGAAGTATTTGATCAGCCGTTCGGATTCGGCCGCGACTTCCGAGTCGGTGAGGGCATTGTCCCCGGTATCGATCAGAAAGTCGAACTCGAACGGTTTGTCGGCTTTGAGCATCACGCCCTTCATCACCGGCGGCGCGAAGGAACGGGTGATCCCCACCCGGGTGCCGGGCGCGGGCATGCCGGGAAGAGCCTGGGCATAGACCGGTGTGACCGGAAACAGACCCGTGCCCAGCAAGGAAATGATCATCAATTGTATGAGGATTACCGCCCCCGGACGTCTCCGGAGGGTGCTCTTAATAGTTATCATAATGATAATATTAAGTTGCGATGGGGTTATTAATTATAGCACGTATCGGCGGCAATACAATTAAGGCGCGTGTCCGGTCGTATGCCGTAAGTAGTTGCTATACAACATCCTATGTTCTATGTGAGGTTAAATCTGAGAATCCGGAAGGTTTAAGGCACTGAAAGCGTTCAATTTAGAATCTCGAATGCTCGAATTCTCCAAACAATTTCGAATCACCGAACTTGCGAGACAATATCGAATCACCGAATAATCGAATTTCCCAAACCGAAAGTCTGGAACATTCGATGATTGAGAGATTCAGATTTGTCTCGAGTATTCGGAGATTCGGATTTGTTTCGAATATTCGATAATTCTAAGATTCAATATTAGTTCCGCCCCCTATTTCTCCAAATAAAAATCAATCGTCGTCACCACCCGTACCATCTTATCGATCTTACGCGTATCCCCGTATTCCTCCCCCGCGTCGCGGATATTAAACCCACCCTGCCGCGCGCTGCGGATCCCTCCGACCTTCACCCCGGCGTTGGCGGCGAATTCGTTGGCGGCGAGACGCGCGTTTTTGGTGGCTTCGCGCAGCATCTCGGGTTTGATTTCATTCAGACGGGTGAAGCGGTAAATAGGCTGGCCGCTGAGGATGTTGTGGCCGTCGGCGATCAGCCGGCTCATCTTTGCGCGCGCGGCGCCGACCAGTCGGACCTTATCGGTACTCACGCTGACCGCGCCGGAGATGGTGTGGTCCTGGTCGGTGACGATCTGTTCGTTGTTGCGGAATTCGCGGAAACTATAGGAAAGCGCGTCGGTGGCGATCTCGTTGTCGGTAAAGCCGCTGGCCTTTAAGAGATCGATGATGACCTGCTGGGTGCCTTCGGCCTGGGTATAAAGGTTGGGCACGTCGGCGCGGGTGCGGCCGGTGGCCGAGAACGACACCCTCCATTCCGCCCTGTCCGCCTGCACTTCCCGCTCGGCCAGCCCCTTGGCCTCGGCGGTATTGAGCGCCACCTTCGCGTTATACATCGTCTGCCCGATAAAATACCCCCCGATCGAGATCCCGACCGCGAGGGACAGACCCAACAGAAAAAGACCGAGAAAATTCGATTTGGAAACGTTCATAGGACCTCCAGGGCTGGGCTGGTACCGGCGAAATGTTAGCGGAAAAATGGGGACTGTGGACTTGCCCCGATAAGTGGGACAGGTCGCCGTATTTGGCCGCCCCCCAGCCGCAAGCGGCCCCTCCATCATAGCCCTATTCACGAGATACCGCAACTGGCGGTGTCTTGGGGTCAGGCTGGCGGGTTTTGTGTACTGGTGTATGCGTGGTCGGCCCGTTGTTTCATGGTGATAAATTTTCGCAATACCACCCACGCAACCCCGCATATACGCATACACGCATTTACGCATATACACAACAGTTCCCAACGCACCTATCCCCCGACATTCAACGCGTACTAAAATCCTTATTGTCCCAAGCCAATCCGTATTATAATCAACACCAAGCCCAACCCCCACCAAGGAGACATCGATGACCGGAAGATCTGAACTTTTGTTGCGCTTCAGCGCTGTTATTATGCTTTGCACCCTGCTGGCCGCCGCGCCGGCGCACGCGCAGCGGCAGTACACGAAGAAAGAACTGTGGGGACATTACAAGGCCGAACTGCGCATGGCGGACGTGGACCACCTGGAGCGGACCAGAAACGAACGGAAAAAAATCCTCGAGCTGTGGAAAACGGAAACCGACGAACTCACCGCGGCCTACCACCAAGCGTACCATCAGGCCGAACCCAAAAAACGCCGGGAAGTCACCGCCCGGTACTATGAGGAATTACGCGAAATCCGCAAGTATCACAGCGCCGCGCTGACCGCGACCAAGGAAAAAGCCGATCTGGACCTCATCGAGAAAAAGAACGAAATCATCTATCACTACGAACCCCACAAGGCCCCGCCGGAGTATTGGCAGAAGAAGAGGCTTGAGGAGCTGAAAAAGCGCTGATTAGCTTGCGCGTTTTCGTGTATGCGTGTATGAGTCTATGCGTGTATGCGTGGTAGGCCCGTTGTTTCATGACGAATATCCTCCGTGATCTTCCGCAATATCGCCCATTCAACCCCGCATACACGCATTAACGCATATACCCCTCTTGTCGGAGACATCTGTTTCCAGCGGAAAGCGTTTAGCGGCTAGCGGCGAGTGTTCAGGTCGCTCTTGTCCGGGATTAGTCAAAAGCGACCAGTCTGTCGAGGTTCTACTTTGATTCCACTACGCACTATACGCTACACCCTTTCTAGTCTCTAACCGCCAACCGCTCACCGCTGAACCTCAGCGCGTTATTACAAACTCATTCTCCCCCCGAAAATACCGCTCATCCTCCCAATAAATACTGTCCGTCGCCGGGTTGAAGACGGTGTCGATGCTGGCCAGGAACGGCACGCCTTCCTTGATATTAAGCAAGTACACAAAACGGTACACCAGCGTGCCGTCGATCTTCTTCTGAACGGGAAAGGCGTACAGAAATCCGGCGTTCTTCATCTGCGGGCTTTCCTTCAACCGCGTTCCCGGGGCGCGGAAGCGGACCGTGGTGTGGTCAATATTGGTATACAGCACCGCCTTGTTGTCGCGGAACAGGTGATTGAAATACGCGGGCGTGTCGCGCGGGTACTTGGTCAGCTCGAGGTCGGTCCACAACGTGATCTTGCCCTCTTCCACCTTCAGGCTCTTCAGCCGCAGATAACGCGTGTCGAGCGGGTTCATCGCGCGGAAGCGGTTGCCGGCCGGCGGGCACAGCCGGTTCTCGAACTGCTCGTAGTCCTTATTCAGCACCGGCCCCAGCAGCGACGACAGCACCGTCATCGCGACCGTCACAAACATAAACGCGCGCACCGCGGCCTTGGCCACCGTATAAAAACGCCACCAGCGGTACAGAAAGAACTTTTTCCCGCGCACGCCGCTCTCATCATTGACCGGGACCTTCAGCTGTTCAAAGGCGGCCAGCCACGCGGCGTAATCCTCGGAAAGAAAATTGACCTGCCGTTCGCGTTTGCGTTTGGGGTCGTTAAAACGGATCCCGATCCCCCACGGCGGGTACAGGAACATCGGCACGTCGCGCACTTCCTTGATATCCGCCAGCGGCACCCGGCGGACGCTGAACAGGTTGGTGCGGACCAGCAGCTGTTCGGTGTTGAGTTCCAGATAAAGTGATTTGCGCAGCCATCCCTTAAAGCGGAAATTCCCCGACGTCATCTCCCAGTGCAGGATGCGGCGGCCGGCCTTGAAGGTGTCGGACAGGCGGCGGTATTCCTGGGCGAGGACCAGCGAGGCCATCATCGCGAACCAGGTGTCGTACATGTGGACGATGGTGAAGTAGTGGCTGAGGGCGTCGGAGATGCCGATGTTGTTGACGTTGCCCTGCGTCCAGACCGCGAAGCGGTAGTACTGGATGCCGGCGCAGGTCAGCGAGGCCAGCCACGCCCACGGCACCGGCGAGAAGCGCGTCTCGGGACGCCCCTCATCGAGCGCGGCGCGCGGCCGCGACAGGTACACGGCCAGGGAGATAAACATCAGCGCCAGGATCCCGTTGAGCCCCGTGCGCGTGAGGTGCCCGTGACGGCCTTCGTAGATAAACCGGAAGATCGTCCAGAAAAAGTTCTCCATGCCGATCAGGAGGTAGATCCAGGCGATGAGCTTGATGACGGGGGTTGGTTTCATGATGCGGGTGTTAGTGCTAATTAAACATTATTGGTTTATGCGTGTATGCGTGGTAGGCCCGTTGTTTCATGACGACTATCTCCGGTGATCTTCCGTAATACCACCCACTCAACCCCGCATACACGCATAGACGCATACACGCATAGACGCATATACCCTCGCTACTCCAGCGCACCCAAGGCGCCCTCAAGCAAGCCTTCCGCCGCCTCCTGCAGCCGATTCGCCTCCCGCAGGCGGCGGCTCACGGCGCCGGCGCCGATGAGGCTGCTGTCGTCGGTGCGCATGGCGCTGATAAATTCACGCAGCGCCGCGGCGCGCAGCCGGGCGTATTCGGTCAGGCCGTGGAGCGGTTGATGGTACAGACTGCGCCGCGGCAGACGCACGGCCCGTCCTTCTTCATACAGGCTGTCCCACACCGTCAGGCATTCCTCCTCCAGCCGCGCGGCCCCCTCCGCCGCCAGGACGCGGTGCTCCACCAGTCCCGTGGCGATCTCCATCTGGGCGTCCTGAGCCACGGTCATCTCGTTCATAAAGCGCGCCACAAAGCGCGCGTAGCCCGCGTATTCCTGCCGCGGGGTCGCGTACACCAACAGCCCAAAGACCACGAGCGCGGCGGCCACGGTCACACCCAGGCGGCCAGCGAGTGCCTTTTTGCGCACGCCGATATCGAGCGGCATCGCCGCCAGATACCCGAGCAATGTCCCGCCGAGCAGTCCGCCGATGTGCGCGGCGTTATCGATCCCGGCCACGGTAAAACCGAAGACCACGTTGTACCCCACAAAGGCGAGGCTGCTGTTGCGCAGTTCCTTAAAGACGGTCACGGGAATCGCCCGGCGCTGGCGCAGCGAAAACCCGAGCAGCGCGCCGTACAGCCCGAAGATCGCCCCCGAGGCCCCGGCCGAGACCACCTCGGGATGATACACCATCGATGCCAGACTCCCGCAGACGCCGGCGGCAAGATAGATCACCGCGAACAGCGCGTTGCCGAACATCCGCTCGACTACCCGGCCCACCCCGTTGAGGACCCACATATTCAGAAACAGATGGATCAGTCCGATGTGCATGAACGTGTTCGACACCAGCCGCCACCATTCACCGCTGAGTGTGGCCGGGCCGAAGTTCCCGCCCCAGTGGATCAGGTCGTCGATGCGCGGCTGTGTCAGGTGCACGCCCTGGACGGTCATCATCACAAAGTAGGCGATGCACAGCACGAGAAAGGCCGGAGTCACAAAGGCGCGCGGGGTGACCTTAAAAAGCGCTTGGGCAAAACTGCTGCGGTCGAGCGCCATCTTCGTGACTTCCGGTGAGAGCTGGCGCGGCAGGGCCTTAAAAAGCTGTTCGGCCTCGGCGCGCGTGCGGCAGCGGATGCTGCCGATGTACAGCGGCGCACCGGCGCGGTCGCCGCCCGGCGGGTAGAGGCAAAACATGATCTGCCGCGCGCGGATGCCGACATTGGCGAACTGGGCGCGTTGAAAGGTCAGGGTCTCCCGGGCGGTCGCGGTAGGCGCACGGTCGGTTTTAGAGGTAAACGTCACCGTCTCTCCGTCGACGCGCACCGTGCCCGGTCCGTCCAGGGGAAACGGCTTTCCCTTAATATACCCGGACCCGCCGCGGCCGAGGGTGACTTCCATGTCGATCGTGTTGTCTTGGGATTGATTGTCCATAGCGGAAGCGCGCCGGATTGGGATGGGGCGCGTAGGTTGATTTTATATGTTGTGCTGGGGGATTGCTAGGGAATTGTTGTTGGGACGGGGGACGAGGGATTGGGGACTAGAGAATATTGACTGTAATGCCTTGTTGTCCAGATTGTATAGCCCGCAAGCCCCTCTTCCCCCGTCCCTATTGAACAATCTTCCGATGCGGAAACGGTATCTCCACCCCCTCCGCCTCAAAGCGTGCCTTGATGCTTTCGTAGAGGTCGCAGCCGAGCTGGAACGCGGAGGGCTGGTCCACGGTCCACACCCACGCGCGCAGGGTGACGGACGAGTCGGCGAAGCCGATCAGCCGCGTCATCACCACCGGGTCGTTGTTCGCCTTCTGTTCATCGTCCCGGTTGTCGATGGTCAGCGGATGCTTCTCCGCCTCCTCGCGCATGATCCGCTTGGCCTTCTGCACGTCCGACCCGTAGCTGATGCCCATGTCGATCAGTTTGCAGATCTTGTCGTCGATGAGATTGGCGTTTTCGACCAGCTCGGTGCTGATCACGGAATTGGGGATGACCACGCGCTTGTTTTCGAAGGTGCGGATGATGGTGTGGCGCAGCGTGATGTCCTCCACCACGCCGGTGATTTCCTTGCCCATCATCTTCACCCGGTCGCCGATGCGGAAGGGTTTGAAGATCGTGATGAAGATCCCGCTGACGATATTGGCAAACGAGTGCTGCGCGGCAAAACCGATGATAAGGGCGAGTACTCCGGACCCGGCGAACAGCGAAATCGAAACGCTGCGCAGCGGCGGGATCAACGACACGGCCAGCCCTGTTCCCAGGATGTAGATCAGCGCCGTCAGCAGGTGTTTCAGGAACGAGTATTGCGAGGCCTTGATTCGGTTGCCGTCGGCATCGGTCTCCAGGATGCGGACGAATATTTTGCGGACGTAGTGGGCCACCACGACCGTGACGCACAGGATGACAACGGCCAGGGAGCTGTACGTCAGGACACTGACGACCGGGTCCCGCAGGTCGGAAAAACTGCTCATGGGTCTTTCTCCTTCTGTGTGAATGAATGATGACCATTCTTTCACTAAAATGCGTTGCTGTCATCATTTTTCTCTACGGGTCGGGGGGGGATGGAGGGTTGGGGACGAGGGACTGGGGATTAGGGATTTTGACCGTTATATCATGGCGATGAGAGGCAACTCCATCCGTGTCTTGCCTGCCACCTGAACGCAAACTGTTCTCATCCCCCGTCACCAATCCCTGATCCCTAAGCCGAATCAACACTGCATGGAGTGACCAGTCTTACCTGATCGCTTCTATCATAGCAATTGTCTCCATGACCAGCGGATATATTTCCTGCTGGGCCGCACAGTCGGTGATCAGATCGTCGGCATCGGGTGCGCCGGTGCGGGCGCAGCCGTCGGTGCGACGCAGGACCTCGACCCGGAGCTTCTGCAGGGCCAGATGATATTCCTCGCGCTCCACGTAGGACAGCGCCTCATTGACCTTATCGGTGAGCAACAACAGATTCGCGCGGTTCATCATATCGAACTGATGAAAGGGGCGCTCCTGCGGTCCGGTGCCGGAATTCTTTTTCCTGATCCAAAAGCGCACCTTTTCGGAATCCTCCGGCGAGGCGGCGGTCACCAGCCTGTCGGAGCGCGGCGGCTTGGCCGAGGCCGCCGCACGGCCTGAGCCGATCAGGATCACCGTGGACACGACGTAAGTCAACGCCCGGCTATTCAATTACTGCCCTCCGCCTTGCCCAATTGAGAAAAAATGTAATGTCTGTAATTTCGCAATAGGTCCGCGCCGTTCTGCAGGTCCACAAGGTGCGGCCACCGGCCCTCCGCCGCCTTTGGGTACACACTCTATTAAATCGTGTAAAACGCTGTCTATCAATGACTTGACAGCTTATTAACTGACTTTTTTCTACCTTTCGAAAAAAATCTTCCGCCCCTCATTGTCTGATCACTGATCCCCGATCACTTATCACTCAAAAAAGGAAGGCCCCACCGCTGTCTTCGGTGAGGCCTTCCCTTCTCAATGTTTGATATCCGGAGGTTAAAAATCAAACGCCTCCTCAATCAACGCCCCTGTGTCCAGCAGGGACGGCAGACATGGCTCGGGCAAAGAAAAGCCCGAGGGTTTCAACAAAAGAAACGTCTCGGGCATCGGTGTCCCGGTTGCACATTCACAACGCCTTTGCCATGAATACTTTTACACTTTAATAAAACTGATGGGGGGTGTCAATGGCATTGGTGATTATTTTCACGTTTGTACGGATAGTGCGTTAATTATTGGGGATTAGGGACTTGGGACGAGGGATTAGGGACGAGATTCAAGGGGGGACGAGATTCAAGGGGGGACGAGAATCAGAGGCTGGCGAAATAAATCCCCCGTCCCTCATCCCAAGTCCCCCGTCCCTACTCACACTCTTGCTATTTCCTAATCTGAAACCCCTTCGCCGTTCGCCCCATCCCGTCCTGCCATTTCTTACGGATCATCAGATTTTTTTCGACGGTCGCTTGGCCAAAGAGTCCGGCATTGCCGCGGTGTCCGAGATTACGCATGGTGTAATTCGCCGAAGTCATTGTCGTTCGTGCCATAGGTCATGCTCCTTTCGATCACGGAGGGCTTCAGGCCCTCCGGGGGACCGTCCGGGGTCACCGGACGGTCCTGGTTGACGGGCCGCCGCGCAGGGATGCGGCGGGGGTTGGTGTATCTTGGGACGCGCCCAAAGTGTTGAGTGATGGGTGATGGGTGGTGATACAGGTGGCGCGGGATTCGATCATCACTCAGCACTCATCACCTCTGTTACATCAGTCGTCATCACCTATTTAAAAATAAAACAGCCCAGGTCGGCTCATAGCCGCTGGGCGTCGGTGTCCAGGTACAAAATAGAGAGTCATGACCCGCCTTCGCTCAAATGCTCCGGCATACTGCGTGTGCCTCCGCGTTTGAGCTGCGTCGGGTTCATTTCGGACGTCCATTTACGTCGCTGCGCTCCGTAAATGATGTCCTCAATGAAAAAGCCCGAAATCTCATGCTGAGCTTTCGGGCGTCAATGTCCTCGTCTTCCCGACGTCCTCGCCGGGAATATAATAAATATACTCGATATCGGGGGCAGCGTCAATACTCATTCGGTTTACGGGGTACTCATTTCGTGCATACAAGTGATAAGTAAATCCGAATATCGAATCTCGAAGGAATATCGAATTACCGAATTTCGAATTTTCAAAACAATTTCGAATCTTCGAATGCTCGAGACAAATCAGAATGTTCGAATCACCGAATGGTCAAAACAGTGCTTTGGGAAATTCGAACATTCGGTGATTCGGTATTGTCTCGAATATTCGAGGATTTGTATTTCCTTCGATATTCGAAGATTCGATATTCGAGATTACCCCAGCGCCTCCGCTAACCACTTTTTGCCGTGGTACCGGCCTCCCCCATGTATCCGGCCACCGGTCCCCCAGAGCGGGACCGGGGCCGGGGCTGATCGCGATTACCGTCCCCTTCTCCGAGGAAGTAAATCGCGTTGATGGGCCTGACGTCGATGATCAGCGGCGTGAAACCGTTGACCGGAAGCGTTTCGATAATCAAGGGATCGATGGTAAATCCGGCCGGGAGGGTGTCGGCCGGCACCGTCGGGAGACCTTCGGTGACATTGAGTTCGACGGTCCCGCCGCGCAGATCGATACCCCCGACATCGTCGCCCCCGGTCACGGTTGCCGGCTCAGCCAACAGCGCCTCATCTCCCCCGTCGACCGGTTCGGTATCTCTGTCATAGCGTTGCCCGCCGTCAGGCCGGCGGATGACCTCGCGCACGCCCGCCGCGGGATAAATCGGACGGTCATCGAGTTGTTCCAGAATCTCGGCATCGACCGGACTCTGCGTGGTGGCGATACGCGGTCCGCTTTGCGTGCGGTGAATATTCCAGCGCCAGTACCACAGCCAGCGCCACGGTTTGCTCAGGCCGGCGGTGGCCACGCGCCGCTGCATCGCGTGAAAGAACACCTGCCCGGCAACCAACCGGGTCATCGAATCAAAGCGGTTCTCGACAAACGTCTCCAGGGCCGGTTTGTCCGTCTTCACCTCTCCGTTCAGGATGATGGTGCTGTCGGCAACATTGGGATTGTGAATGCGCTGCCGACCGACGGTCACCACGTTGGGACCGATGCCGCGGCCGAGGATGCGGTTGCGCACGCCCTTGCCCTGTTTGGCAGTCATCTCGACACTCGCCTGTTTCTGCCGCAGTCCCGGCATGCGTCCGTCGGGGACGCCGATCCAGATCATGGTCCCGCGCACCACGCGGTGCCCGAATCGCGAGATCATGTGATCTCCCGGATTGGCGCCGTGAACATCGACGCCGACGATACCGCGGCTGAGCGAGTTGAGTTTCGATAGAAACGCCTCCAGCGATTGATGGACATAGGCCTTGTCGCCGATGACCACCGTGCGCTTGCCGATGCGGTCGAGCATCTCGCGGCCGGTAAACTTGCGCAGCAGGTAATTCATGCCCGCCGAGAAGTAGTCATAGTACATCGCCTGCAGGAAGCTGGCGATAAAGACCGTCCCGGCAAGCCCGCCGACCAGCGGCAGGCTCTTGGCAATCGACAGAAAGACGAAGAACCCGCTGACCACCGTCACGTACAGGTTGATTTTCGAGAGGACCACCGCCAGCGGCGCGTCCAGGACATTGCGCGCCCAGTTGCGCGCCTGTTGGAGGATCTGGCTGCGTTCCGGACTCTCCAGCGCCTTTCCGTCGGCGTCCGTGCCGGTGATGCGCGCGGTCTCTTCCAGCGCGCGGTCACGGGCGGCCTTCACGTCGGCGACGTCGCCTTCTTCAATCGCGAGTCCGTATGGGGAATCGTAGGGAAACCGGTCGTGGAGTCCCTCAGCAAGGTAAATCAGCATCTCGGTGAAGGTGGCGTGCGTGGCCGTCGCCGTCACCGAGGAGGCCTCCGCGTGGCGGAAGCCGGTAAAGTTGGAAAAAATGCGGCCGCTGAAACGCGCCTCGGGCTGAAAATCCTGGCCGACGGCCTGCCCCATAAGCGTGTCGTATTCACCGGTAACCACAAAGACCTTGTGGCGGGTGATCTTATCGAGGAGGATGGTCGCGTTGAGCGACGGAAAGGTCTGTCCCGACTGGCTGACCGCGATCACGACGGTATCCTCATCGAGTCCGGTGGACAGCGGATCCTCGAGCAGCTTGTTAGCCGACTCACTGCGCACGACCATCTCCGGAAACATCCGTTGCAGGTCCTGCGCGAATTGTTCGCCCATCCACAGGCTCGTTTCCAGTCCGGTCACCAGCACATCGGTCTTCGGTGTCTCGGGCGGCATGGTCAGGCGGATATTGAGTTTCTGCCAGATCCCCTTCCACTGCGCGACCGCCTGGCGGCCGATCGGGGAAAGGTCCCCGGTGCGCTGCTGGGCCCTGGCGCGCGTCCATTCAAAGACGATCTCTGCGGCGATCACCGGCTGCCAGTGAGTGATGATCTCATCGACCATACTTTGCGCGCGCTGCAGTTCCGCGTCGATCGTGTCCTTGAGCAGGTGATCGACATAGAGATGGATCTCGTCCTGCAGCTGATCCAGACTGAGCACGCCGGCGGAGTGGCGGCGTGCGAACACAGTGGCCTTGGCCCCGATGTGTTCATTGATCTCGTGCCAGGCAAAGGCCTGATCGAGGGCAATCTCTACCAGGTGCTGCACCTCACCGGTGAAACGGTCCATGCCGAGTTTTTTCCAGAGTTCATCGTCGAACGGAATGCGTTCACCGAGTTCGGCGCGCAGATAACCGTTTAACCTGTCGCGCACCGCTGCGCGCGCCTTGCGGCTGAGCGCGTTGTGGATGCCGGCGTAGGCGGCCGACGTCTTCTTGATCCGGCGCAGGATGTGTTTGCGGATGATCTGTTCCTGCAGGCCCGCGAGGCTCTGGCGGTTCATCGAATCCGGATCGGTCCATTCGTCGCGGATATGCCCCAAGACCGCAGCCGTCTCGGCAATGTCTTTGCCGACGGGGTCTTCCTGGTCCAGCACCGCCAGTTCGGTGATATAAGGATTATTTTTGAGCGGGACCAGCCGGCGGGTGATTTCTCCGTCGTCGATCATAGACCGGCGTTCGCGCGAATAGACCCGCAGCCGTCCGTCCGGCGCGATGGACACGATCTCGCCCTTGCCTGGTTCCTGCTTCAGGGCGAAGCGGTAATCGAGGCGGGTGCCGTCGTCATCCACGGGCACCTTGAGCGCGGAGAATTCCGAGGCGATCAGGATGTTCTCGCGGACGGTGTCCATCCCCACGGCCAGCGGCTGTCCGTCGGCGGCCACCACCACCCCGCCGGGATTGAGCGAGGTTGCCAGTCCCATGCCGAACGACCCCTGCGCGCCTTCCAGAAACTTGCGCACAGCGGTGAATTCATCGTTCATGAAGAACGCCTCGAGCGTCGCCTCGATAAAGCGGTCGCGCTGTTCGATGCTCCACGCCGCGGTCAGCGATACTCCGGCCAGCCGTTCGGCCGCGCGCGCCGCGAAGGCGTCGATACGGGCCCGCTGCGCGGTGAGGACCTCGTCGCCGCCGGCAGCCTGTTCGCGGCTGACCCACATATCAGCCAGCCGGGCCGCGCCGGAGGTCAGCAACGACTCGCCCGACCCGGTGAACAGGTCGTCGAACACCTTACCCAGCTCAGCGATATCATCCTGGGTGAGCGCGGTATTGGGCGCGTTGCGTTTGGCCTCCATGGTCTTCTTAAAGATGTAGTCTTCCGACGGCTGGACCAGGCTCTTGGAAAAGTCCGGCAGGATGTCGGCGGGATGCTGGCCACCGAACACGTCCTCGATGCGGGTGGCGATCTGCGTGTAATATGCCAGCCGCGCCGACGCGCCAAAGATCCCCTGCGTACGCAGCAGGTTCATCATCCCGGAAATCTTGGGCGAGTCGCCCTGGGTTTCGTCAACCACGCCCAGCACGTGTTCGAGCCAGAAGCCGATGTGCGAATTGCCGTGCTTGGTCCCGTACATGTTCCAATAATTAAAGTCCCCGTTGTGCACGATATAGATCTCGAGTTCGCGCGTCTGTGCCTCCAGTCGTCCGTCGCTGACTTCCCAGTAGCGGACGTCACGCGGTTCGACAAAGCGGTGCGGATGGGTCTCCTTCTTGGCCGGGGCCGAGGTGGTCCCGTACCGGTAGTGACCGAACATCATCGTGGTCCCGGTGTCGCCGAAGCCCTTCACCCGCGCGGCACGGACATGCCGGCGGATCTGTCCCTCCAGCCCTTCAGGCAGATCACCGTGCTTGGGATTGACGCGGCGGTCGCCGACGAACGTGCTCATGCCCTTGGCGGTGCGCGCCGAGATGACCGCGCCGGCCGCCTGCTGTCCGCGGATGTTGGTGATCTCCCCCATCCGCTTGTACACGCTTAGCAGACGCCGGGCGATGACCGGTTCGTCCTTTTCTTTGCGTTTGCCGAGCAGGATCGCCACGCCGCAGCAGTTCGCGCCTTGCTTGATACGCTTAAGCAGCGGATCGATCACGTCCGTTTGTATCGCGCCGGCCAGCACGAACGCCGAGCCGAGCAAGAGCGGTGTGATGAGCTGCAGTTGTTCGATGGCGTGGGCACCTGCCGCCGACAGACCGGTCATGGCCAAACCGAGTGTCAGCGCCAGGCTCGTGCCCACAGCCGAAAGATGATTCCACCATGTGTTGGGCGCCTTGACGTGCAGATCGCCGGGCACCGTCCCGAAGACCGGGACGAGCATCCGCAGCCAGTCGCCGAACGGGACATTGGCGCGCAGGTTCGCGGACGTCACGGCCGACGGCCCGGCCGCGGCGACGTGCGTCAGTTCATGCAGCCAGTACGACGCGGTCACACCGGCACGGAACAACAACGGACTGGCGGCCAGCAACAGGCCTTCGGCGGCGGAGCCGTCCCCGCCGAGATAAATTGTGACAGCGGCCGCGGCGGCCGCGATGTCGGCGCGGGTGATATCGAACGGCGGCGCGCGCAGGCGCCGGTCATCCGGGACGCCGGCGGTCACGGGTTCAGGGAACAGGGCACCGACCGCCGCGAGCAATTCTTCGGGCGGCGGGATGATCGCCTGGCCGATCAGTTTCATGTCGTCCTTCAGCGCGGTGAGTACATTTTCCACGGCCTGCGCGAACATCAACGCCGGATTGACGGGCGCCCCGTTGGCCACGGCCACTTCGGTGCGCACCGCCTTTTCCATAGCGGCCCGGTACACGAGCGGCATATCGGCACCAAGTAATTGCGCGCGCAATGCCTCCTCGGCCGCCGCCACCGCGGCGGTCACGGTGTCGCGCAGTTCAAAATCGATAAAGCCGCGCAACAACCGCTGCTGCGCCGAAAGGTCCGGCTCTTCCCCGGCCAGGCTCTCTGCCACGGCCGCGGCAAAGGCATCGACGCGCGCCTCCACCTGCAGGTAGCCGGTCCGGCGGTCGAATTCACTTTCCACAATACGGTCGAGTTCGACACCCGTAGCGTCACGCAGATAGGTCCGAGCATCTTCCTTGCTGATACCCTCGGGAAGAATGTTCCCGTCCAGGAGCGCGGTGATGATGTCTTCGCGGATCGCCTCGCTGTGCGCGTAGGCGCGGTTGAGCATACCGCGGTATTCCGGACTGTGGCGGCGGATGACGGCCGCCACCTGCGCGGCCGACAACCCGGCGCTTAAGGTGAGACTGCCGGCGCCGGTGATCAATCCTTCCTCACGGAAGAGCTGCGTCAGCGCGGCCGCAGTTTCGCTGAGGAAACCGGGCAGATCGTTGAGTCCGTCCTGGTCCGCCAGGCGGCGGCGCAGCAGACTCTCGATACGCGCCTGATAAACGTTCATCCATTCGGCACTGAACAATTCGGCGGAGACCTTGGATACCGCCGCGGATTCAGCCGTGATCACAAGCGGGTCAAGTTCTTCCTGAATATATGTGTTGATGCGGCGCTCCACCTCTGCCGCCGGCAGGTCTTGCTCCATAATGGTCCCGGCCAGGCCGTCGGTCCACGCGTCGAGATTCCGTTCGATGGCCTCAAAATCACCCGTCGCCTCGATCGCGCCGGCAATCCCGTCGCGCAGCGGCGCGGTCACGTATTCCTGCACCAGTCCGGTGATGTCCCCGCGTCCGTCGGGCAGCACGGAGTTCAAACGGCCCGCGAGATAACCGGCCAGCGGCCGGGTCACGTCGACCGCCGCCTGACGCAGTTTGGCGGTATGCCCGGAATAGTTCAGGCTCAATTTTTGCACCCGGATGCGCAGGGCCTCCCGGATGATCCGCCGTTGCGCCAGCCGTCCGGGGTCTTCCTGCGGCAGGTCCGCGGGTTCGTCCTGTCCTGTCTCCTCCGAGGACAACGCGCGTCCGCTGCGGCTGCGGTATAAAAGAACGCCGATCACGCCGGCGCCGATCAATCCCAGCACACCGAGCAGGGTCCAACGGTTGAACAGTCCCGGGTACGAATCCGGGACCGCGGTAATCTGTGTTTCCTCACGGTTGTCGCCCGCGTCCAGACGTTCGCCGTCACCGGTCTCGACAATGCGGTCGGTATCCACTTCGTCGGTGTCGGTGACGATCTCGGGGGTGTCGACGAAGTCCGGCGGCGTAAGCTCCTGCAATTGGGGGGCGGGCTTGACCGGTTCCAGCGGCGTCAGATCGGGCTCCGGCTCTTCGACGACCAGCGGTCCGGTGAGCACCGGCGGCGTAAACGGCACGGGCCCGGCCAAAGCGGTCTGCGTGGCCTCGGAGATCACATCCCCGGGGATCACCAGCACGTCGCCCGGATGCAGGCTTAAATCGTCGCGTTCCATCAACCGCGCCATGGCGTAAACTGCGCCGTCCGGGCCCCAAAATTGTCCACGCAGCGGCGGCGTGTAGCGCGCGTTGTCGTAGCGCTTGTGCGCGATGCGCAGATCTTCCACGATCTCGCCGAAGTCATCGCCCTGCTCCACCACTACCACGAAACGTCCCTGGTCGTCATAGGTATACTCCGCCGCCTGAACAGGCTGCGCCAAACCGAGCGTGGTCGCGAGGAACGCCGCGCCGGCCAGCAGGCCGACCCCGCGCACCTTGGAGCGTGCCGCGGCGAATGTCCGCCGGAAGAGCCGGCTGATGCGTTCGACCGGAATCGCGGAACTTATCCGGGCGGCGGCCCGCGGACGGGCGGCCAGCTCCAATTTCTGGTAGCTGGCTACACCCTCCTTGGAGATCACCACCGACGATACCAGGTAGTACAAGCGCTCGAGATGCTGCCGCGCGGTGATCTTGAGTTTGCTCAACACGCCGGGATCGCGGGTCTCGCGGTACACGCCTTCGCGCCGGTCGAGATTGGAAAACATGATGCCGCCGGAGAAATAGCGGCGTGCGATGATGCCCTGCGTGACGGGATCGAAATCTTCTTTGATGTAATCGTAGACGCCGCGCTTGATCGCTTTCAGGTACTGCTCATAGATCTTCTCTTTGGCCGTACGGTCCGCGATGTCCACACCATCGGTCTTTTCGAGTCCGACATACATCTGCCCGAACAGTGTTTGGCGCAGATGCCGGCGGTACCACGTCG
Source organism: Candidatus Omnitrophota bacterium (assembly GCA_020632495.1). Lineage (GTDB taxonomy): Bacteria > Omnitrophota > Gorgyraeia > Zapsychrales > Zapsychraceae > JAGOSC01. Next base: position 118,961 of record JACKFL010000005.1, read on the forward strand.
CCAGGATGACCGCGTGGTAAATTTGCCGCAGTTCGTTAAAGTTCCGGCCGTGATTCACGTCCCGGGCGACCTCGGGCAGGATGTGTTCGCGGAAGAGCTGGCGCCACAATTCCTGACGGGCCGCGGTTTCCCCGTCGACCTCGGCCTCGACAGAATCGCCCGTGACGGCGTCTTCGCGCAGGCGCGCCTGGTAATCCTCACCGAGCATCACCTCCAGGCGGCTTTCGGTGATCAGCACGCGGCCGTCCTCGACGTACAGTTCGGCGTCACGCGGCACGACCCAGACCTTGTTGACCATCTCCACGGGCACCTCGGAGGAACCGAATTCCTGATTAAACCGCGCGAATACCTCACGCCAGTAATTCTCTCCGACCTCGCTCTCGGGATAGATCACCGAGGCGGACATCTGTTTGAGCATATAGTCCTGAACCAGCATGTCGCGCCCCATCTGCGTGCGGCCGAAGGCGTCGGTCATGATGCGGTCTTTCTCGAACGGCGAGAGATTCACCCACAGATCGTCCTCGGGGATGGTCAGCGCCGCCAGAAAATACTTGATAAGCCGGGTGAATTCATCGCGCTGCGCCTCCTGCGTCAAACGGGAATCCCCCGGATCGATGAGAAAATCGAAGCGGAACGGATTGTCCGGATAGATCTTCAGTCCGGCCAGGGTCGGCGGGGCATAGTCCGGGCTGGCCGGGACCAGTTCGCCCAGGCGCGGGATCTCCGGCGCCGTGCGGCCGTGGGCCTCCCGCGGCGCCGGGATGCCCGTGCCGACGAGGCACACAATCAGCACTTGGGCGATAAGCCGGAACGGCAGGCTGAAGCGGGATTTCGGGTGCGTTGGCGATGACTTCATGTTGGTATGCTCCTGTAAATGCAAAAGCCCAACCTCCCAATTGGGGAAGTTGGGTCATATATCCAAGGTAACGGTCTTGGACGGTTAATCTTAACGGGGAAAGTGGCCGGGGACAGCCAAAAGAACGTATCGCTCCCTTCTATCCGCGGATTAACCATCGAATCTTCGGGAGCATCACGGCTGAAGCCGTGATACCAGATAAGTGATATGACCCGCCTTCGCTCAAATGCTCCGGCATACTGCGTGTGCCTCCGCGTTTGAGCTACGTCGGGTTCATTTCGGACGTCCATTTACGTCGCTGCGCTCCGTAAATGATGTCCTCAATAAAAAAACCCGGGCCGCCGTTGGTTCGGCAATCCGGGCTTCAATGTCCGTTTAAGGTTGTCACAACATCGTTGCCGTGACTATATGCTAAATGTAAATCAATCGTAAGTGATTGTCAATACTCATCGGGCATATAGGGGTACTTATTTTGTTCTTGGGGATCGCGCAGGGGTGTTAGGTGGACATACCGGGACAGTTAAGTTGGAATATCGAATCCTCGAATATTCGAGACAATATTGAGTCACCGAATGTTCGAATTTCCCAAAGCACTGTTTTGACCATTCGGTGATTCGAAGATTCGATACTGTCCCTCGACAAGGCTCGGGACGGTTTCACGAGTCTGATGATACGGTGAGCGAAGTCGAACCGTTTCGAAAACTCGATATTCGAAATTCCCCCGAAAATCTGCGAACCCATCCGAGTCTTCTGCAAGCGGCTGTCAATTATTCGCCCAGATGCACTCTCGGCATCCTGTTGCCGAAGTGGCAGAGTATTTCGTAGCTGATCGTCTGCGCATGCTTGGCGAGTTCGTCGGCGGTGATCTCATCCTCCCCGTCCCGGCCGAGGATGGTCGCGATGGAGCCTTCGCTCACACCGCCGACTCCGGACACATCAACGACGATCTGGTCCATGGTGACCATGCCCAGCACCCGGCAGCGGCGGCCGTTGATGAGCACGTGCGCTTTGTTGGAGTACTCGCGCAGGTATCCGTCGTTATAACCGATCGGGATGGTGGCCACGGTCATCCGGCGCTTGGCGACGAAGGTCCGGCCGTAGGAGATGCTGCGGCCCTTGGCAATCTCTTTGACATAAATGATTTTGCTTTTCACCGTGAGCACCGGTTTCAGCGCGATCACGTCGCGCACGCGTTTGGCCGGGTACTGGCCGTACACCATTAACCCCGGCCGGAACAGATTCATCACGCTGGTGTGGTAGCCCAGCAGGCCCATGCTGTTGCAGGCGTGGACATACGGGATGATCAGCCCTTCCCGGTCGAGTTCGAGGATGATGCCGTAGATCAGATCGATCTGCTGGCGGGTGAATTTTTTGTCGGTGTCGGCGGACGGAAAATGGGTGAAGATCCCCTCGATCACCAGATTGCGCAGGGTCGCGACCTGGCGGATGAATTCCAGCGCGCCGGTATGCCACACGCCGAGCCGGCCCATGCCGGTGTCGACCTCGATGTGCACGCGCACGGTCTTGTCCAGTTTGCGCGCCAGCTCGTCCAGACGGCGGGCGAATTCCAGCGTACACAATGTCGGCGTCAGGTCGTATTCGCAGATAAACGGGATGTGTTCGGGAAGCGTGCTCTCAAACAACAGCACCGGTGTCTTGATGCCGCGGTCGCGCAGGGCGATGCCTTCATTGATGTCGGACACGCCGAACATCTCCACGCCCTCGTCTTCCAGGGCTCCGCACACCTCAAGCATGCCGTGGCCGTAGGCGTCGGCCTTGATTACGCACAGCACGCCCATCATGCTGGTCTTGATTTTCTGTTCCGATCCGCTGCGGCCGGGAAGAAAGAATTCGTTGCGCGAAGCCAGCTCCTTGACCTGGCGTAAATTATGGCGGATGGCGGCCAGGTCGATCTCGCACCAGGTCGCGTGCTGCGGCATCGGATTTTTGTAGTTGCGTCGGTTCACGGGCGCACCTGGCAGTCTTCGGCGTACAGGTACAACGGTTCGAGCGTCGCCGCGTCTGCGGCCCGGCCGTCTTTGATGGCGGCGAGTCCGGCCGGCAGCAGATAGCGCGCCTGCGGCGTCACGAATTTCGGATCCGTCAGGGCCGCGTCGGGCCCGAAGGCCTTGACGATGTCCTCGCGGTGCAGCGTCACCCCGTCGCCGGCAAAGACCACGGGTTTGGTCAACTGACGACGCAGCTCCTTCCACGGGAGCAATTGACAGCTGCCGGCGGCGAGCGGCCGCCCCTCTTCTATCCGGTAGGTCGCGGCGTACAGCAGGCCGCGGCGCGCGTCACTGATCACACACAGCTTGGGGTCGGTTTTACCTAAAGTTGCGGCGACCGCGGCGGCAACCGCGTCAGGGCTGGGGATGCCGGCTACCGGAATGTCGCGTCCGAAGCATAGTCCTTTAACCGTGGCCACGCCCACCCGCAGGCTGGTAAACGATCCCGGCCCGCGGCCCGCCACGACCGCACCGATATCGTCCAGTCCCAGCCCGCGCCGGCGTAAAAAGGCGGTGATATGCGGGACGATGGCGTCGGCCATGCGCCGGTTGAGCACGAAGTTGCGGTAAGACACGCACTTCCCGTCGATTGCCAGGGCCAGGCTCAGCGTGCGTGTCGAGGTGTCGATGGCCAGTGTATTCATCGGGATGCCGCCTTCAAATTTTCGAGTATTTGCCGGTAACGCGCGCCCTTGGCCTTCAACGCCAGGGTCCGCTTTTCTTCACCGCCGTGCGTCAGGTCCAGCCGCAGGTACTCCCGCGGCGTCCAGCCGCCCATGCGGTCGGCCCATTCGACCAATGCCACGCCGTCACCGTAGAGAAACTCGTCGAGGCCGAGTCCGTTCATTTGTTCGCCCGGATCGAGACGGTACAGATCGAAATGAAACAACGGGAGCCGGCCTTCGTAAATGTTCATCAGGACAAAGGTCGGGCTGTGCACCGCGTCGGGCTTCAGGCGCAGGCCGGCGGCCACGCCCTTGACGAAGGTCGTCTTGCCTGAGCCGAGATCGCCGACAAGCAGGATGATGTCGCCCGGCTGCAGATGGCGGGCCAGCTCCTTACCCACGGCGACTGTTTCTTCCGGTTTTCGGGTTGTGATCTTCATCGGCGGTAATGATCGTAGCCGCGATGCTTCAGGGTGATCGCGCTGGTCTTTTTGGTCATAAAGGTCAGCCCCTTGGCGGTTATTTCGCCGACGGGATAAAACCGCAGGCCGCGTGTTTTCGCGGTCAGCAGTTTGGCCGCCTTGGTCTTGGTCAGGATAAACAGCAGCTCGAAGTCCTCGCCGTCGCACAGCGCACCACGCAGCGTTGCGCCTTGGCGCATCGGCAGCCGGTCTTCATAGATCCGCGCGCCTACCCCGCTCTCTTCCAGGATGTGCGCGAGGTCGGCCAGAAAACCGTCGGAGACGTCGATCATGGCCGACGGTTTGAAATGTTTGACGAGATACTGCGCCGCGTCGACGCGCGGAGTGAAATTCAAATGATGGCCCGACTTCAGGGAATTGCCCAGCGGTCCGGTCACCATGATCACATGCCCGGGCCTTGCCCCGCTGCGGCGGACCAGCTGACTTCGATGCACCAAACCGGTCATAGCCACGTTGATGATCAGTTTCGGGCTTTTGATCGTGTCTCCGCCGACGATCCCGCAATCGAATTTGCGGGCGGCGCTGTTGATACCGGCATAGAGCGCACGGATATCCTTCACCGGACGGCGGGCGGGCACGCCCAGGGAGATCACCGCGAAGCGGGGCAGGCCGCCCATGGCGGCGATATCGCTGATACAGCTGTTGACCGCCTTGCGTCCGATCAGCCGCGGATCGGTTGTTTTCTTAAAGTGGACTCCCTCGGCCAGCATGTCCGCGGCGAGCAGTTCATCGCGGGAGCGGCTGTAAGGCAGGACCGCGGCGTCGTCGCCGATCGCCACACGGGCCCGGCCGCTGTACACGGTCCGGCGCAGTTTGTCGATGAGGCCGAACTCGCCGATGTCGCTGAGGGTTTCAGGTTTTGTCATGCTGCAGGACCTTCTTCACGCTGGCACGGCCGGGCTTGACGATCACGCCGCGCTCGGTGATGATCGCGGTGATCAATTTCGCCTCGGTCACGTCAAAGGCCGGATTGAACGCCTTCACCCCGCGCGGCGCCACGCGCACGTGACGGAAGTGCGTCACTTCGTCGTGGTGCCGCTCCTCGATCGGGATCCCGTCGCCGTTGGCGATGGTCAGATCGAACGTGGAACTCGGGGCGACCACGTAGAACGGTACCTTGTGGTGCCTGGCCAGGATCGCGAGATTGTAGGTCCCGATCTTATTGGCGGTGTCGCCGTTGGCGGCAATGCGGTCGGCCCCGGTAAAAACGGCGTCGATCAGCCCGCGTTTCATCACGGTGGCGGCCATGCTGTCGCAGATGACCGTCACCGGGATCTTGGCCTTGCGCAGTTCCCACGTGGTCAGCCGGGCGCCCTGCAGGAGCGGACGCGTCTCGCAGGCGTAGACCTGAAACGGGACGGCCTGTTCGTGCGCCGCGTACATTACGCCCAGGGCGGTGCCGTAATCGACGGTGGCCAGCGCGCCGGCATTGCAGATCGTCATGACCCGGTTATGCGGTTTGATGAACTTGGCGCCGTGTTGTCCCATCTGCCGGCAGACCCGGCGGTCCTCCTCGTACATTGCCATGGCCTCATCCTTAAGCAACTTCTTCAGGACGGCTACACTGGTCTCACCCGGGTATTTGGCAAAGACCATGTTCATGCGGTCCAGCGCGTAAAACAGATTCACAGCCGTGGGCCGGGCCGTGGCCAGATAGTTGCAGACCTCGTCCACACGGATCATCAATTCGTCGCGGGTCTTCCCTTTGAAATGATTGGCCTCCAGCAATACCCCGAAGGCCGCGGCCACGCCGATAGCCGGCGCCCCTCGCACGCTCAGCCGCCGGATCGCGTTCCAAACGGTCTGAATATCACGGCAGTGAATGTACTTCAGCGCGTCGGGAAGCTTGGTCTGATCGATGAGCTTGAGTTCGTTGCGGGTCCACTTTACTGTACTGATCGGCATAGTTGTGTGCTTGAGTTACGCATTATCGGGATACGGGATATGTGATCCCTCGACTCCGCTCGGGATTGGTTGCGTGAATCGGTACAGATGGTGAGCGAAGCCGAACCATACGTGATACGAACAGTATACTGCTTGTCGTGTCCTTGATGGTAAACTGTTCGTATCCCTTATCCCGGATCACGTATCCCGACTCACGCCTCCGGAAGCTCTAATCTCGGAAACAACGCCTCCGGTGCCGGGAGTTCGGTGCCTGGTTTCAGCTCTCCCCACGCCGCGCCGCTGTCGGCGGCGCCGAGGATCCCCAGGACCTTGCCGCAGCGTGCCGGCATGACCGGACTGAGGTGATGCGCGGCGACGCGCAGCGCCTCGGTGGCGACGTAGAGAATCGTCCCGGCCCGGGTCAGATCTTCCTTGGCGACCTTCCACGGCGCCTCGTGTTCCATGTAACGGTTGGTCTTGCCGACCAAGTCCAGGATCGCGAAGATCGCCGAATGGATTTGCAGTTTGTCGATGTGCCGGGTGACTTCCGCCTCGAGCGCGGCGGCCTGGTCGATGATGGCCCGGTCCGCCGCCGTATGCTCGCCCGGTTGCGGCACCTTGGCCTCGAAGTACTTGCCGATCAGCCCGCAGACCCGGTTGAGGAGATTCCCGAAATCGTTGGCGAGATCGCTGTTGAAACGCTTGATAAACGACTCGATGGTGAAGCTGGCGTCCTGCCCGAGGACCATCTCGCTCATCAGATAATAACGCACCGCGTCGACGCCGTACTCCTCGATGAGGTCCAGCGGACTGACCACGTTGCCCAGGGATTTGCTCATCTTGGACTCGCCCATCAGCCACCAGCCGTGGGCAAAGACGGTGGCCGGCAATTCCACGCCCATCGCCATCAGCATAGTCGGCCAGTACACGCAGTGCGTGGTCAGGATATCCTTGCCGATCAGATGCACGTTGGCGGGCCACCACGTCTGAAACTTGCTTTGGTCCGAGCCGTAACCCGGCGCCGAGACATAATTCAACAGCGCGTCGAACCAGACATAGGTCACGTAATCGGTATCGAAAGGCAAATCGATCCCCCAGCTCATGCGCGCCTTGGGCCGCGAGATGCACAGGTCGTTGAGCGGTTCACGCAGAAATCCAAGGATCTCGTTCTTGCGGTGTTCGGGCTGAATGAAATCGGGGTTGGCGTTGATGTGGTCGATGAGCCGCTGCTGGTACTTGCTCATCTTAAAGAAATAATTCTTCTCCTTGATCCGCTTCACGTCACGGAATTCACCGGAGTCTTTTTCCTTGTCGGTGATAAAACGCTCTTCGGAGACCGAATACCAGCCTTCATACTCATCGGTATAAATGTCGCCCTTGTCGTAGACGTCCTGCAACACTTTTTGCACGATGGTTTGATGACGGTCTTCGGTGGTGCGGATAAAGTCGTCGTATTGAATCTCGAGCCGCTCCCATAACTGCAGGAATCGCGGGGCCAGGTCGTCGCAGTGGGCCTGCGGGTCCATGCCGCGCTTCTCGGCGGCCTGCTGGACCTTCTGGCCGTGCTCGTCGAGTCCGGTCAGGAAAAAAACAGGTTGATTGTTGGAGCGGTGGAAACGCGCGATGACGTCGGCCAGGATGGTCGTGTAGGCGTGACCGATGTGCGGCTTGTCATTGACATAGTATATCGGTGTGGTGACGTAGAAGTTCTTGGCGCTCATGACTATTTCTTGGCGATTTCGGTTTTGACGACGTGCCCTTCCTTCATTTCGATACTGACGAGGCGCTTGAGGATATTGACGTCGATCACCTTGCCCTTGCCTTCCTTGACCTGGATGCGCTCGCCGATGCGCGGCAGGTCGCGGGAGAATTCCTTGTAGACCTGAAATTCATAGGCCATGCAGCACTTGATCCGGCCGCACACCCCGGAGATCCGGGAAGGGTTCAGCGGCAGCCCCTGCTCTTTGGCCATCTTGATCGACAGCGGGTGAAAGCCCTTCATGAACGACGAACAGCACAGTTCCCGGCCGCAGACGCCGTAGCCGCCGACGATCTTGGCCTTGTCGCGGACGCCGATCTGCTTAAGTTCGATGCGCACGCGGAAAACCTTGGCCAGGTCCTTCACCAGCGCGCGGAAATCCACACGGCCTTCGGCGGTAAAATAGAAAATGATCTTGCTGCAGTCGAAGGTGTATTCGACCTTGGTGAGGCGCATGTCGAGTTTGCGGTCGGTGATCTTGCGGGCGCAGACGCCGAGCGCGTCTTTGGCCTTGCCGCGGTTGTTTTCGATTTGCCGAAGATCGCCTTCGGTGGCCTTGCGGATGAGCTTGCCCTTGGCGTTTTCGGTGCTGCCTTTGCACGCCATATTTACGTCGGAAACGACCTGGCCGAATTCGGACCCCCGGTCGACTTCCAATATCACATAATCGTCGCGGTCGGCTTCGACATCGTTGAGATCAAAAAATCCTACCGCGCGGTATTCTCCCAGCCGGACTTGCACTAGCTTACCCATGACATCTTCTCCTTTATAATCAACAGCGGCAATTTCAAGTTCAGATTGTCCGCCAGCATTTTTTGCGCCAGGATGACCTCATCGTATATTTCCGCCAGGTCATCGAAGTGAAAGCGCCGCGCGAACTGTTCGAGCTCATCGCGCCGGTCCAGATGAATCAGGTGATCGTCCGCGACGCCCGAATAGATCAGCGCCGCGTCCCTTACCCAGCTCAGCAGGACGTCCAGGAATTCCTTGGTCAGCTCCTTGTCCTTGAGATCCTTCAGCTCCTTTTTGGCAAAATCCGGATCGGACGGGCCGAACACAAACTGGCTGATCCAGTGATTCTTGCGTTCGAACAGGCCGCGTTCCCGGTAGTGCTGCGCCACCCCGAGGCTGCCCTCGGCCAGGGCGCTTAGAAAATGGGCTGAAGAGGTGTCTTCATGATAAAGACTTCTCAGTTGTTCTGCAAGGACTTCTTTGCAGGGGGTCGGGAAATGGACCCGATGGCAGCGCGACCGGATGGTGGGCAGAACCCGCTCGTACACAGAGGTTGTCAGGATCATCAGGCTGCTGGGGGTGGGCTCTTCCAGCGTCTTGAGCAGGATATTGGCGCTTTCCACGGTCATCAGCTCCACGTTCTTGATGATGATGACCTTCTTTTCCGCGCTGAACGGCCGCAGTCCCATCAGGCCGAGAATTTCACGCACCTCATCGATCTTGATCTTTTCGCCGAACGCGCATTCCAGCACGTGGGTGTCGATGGGATCACTCAATTCCCGGGCCATGGCCATGGCCGTTTCCGATTTGCCGACGTATTTGGCGCCGGTGAAGAGGTATCCGTGCGCCAGCCGTCCGGCCCGGTGCAGCCGCAGCAAGCGCTCAACAACATCCTGCTGCGGTTCGACGGTAATCGCGGTCATGCGTTCCCCAACAAATCATCAATATATTGACGGACGCTTTCAAAGACTTCTTCGATGGTGCGGTCGGACTCGATCACCTTGACGCGCTGCGGATTCTGGCGGGCGATGTCATGATATCCTTCCTGGACGCGGGCGTGATAATCCAGGTCGCGCTGTTCGATGCGGTCCTTGGCCCCCTTAATGCGCCCCAATCCCTTGACCGGATCGATGTCGAAGATGATGGTCAAATCCGGAGAGACGTCCTCGGTAACGAACTCACCGAGGTCCTTGATTAACTCGACGTTCATATCGTGGCCGTATCCCTGATAGGCCAGCGTGGAATCGAGAAAACGGTCGCAGATCACGGTCTGACCGTTGTCCAGGGCGGGAATGATCTTTTGGCGGACCAGCTGGGCGCGCGCCGCCATGTACAGCAGCATCTCGCACTCGTGGGTCATGTCGGTGTTGCCGACGTCGAGCAGGATATCGCGGATCTTTTCGCTGAGCGGAACGCCGCCCGGTTCGCGCAAAAACAGGATGTCGTGCTCTTTATCTTTAAGGTATTCGCAGCTGCGCTCGATCTGTGTGCTTTTGCCGGACCCTTCCAGTCCTTCGAACGTGATCAGCAAACCATTGCGGGCCATGTTGTCTCCCTTCCCTCGAGGTGCGTTACTTGTCCTTGTTCTGGTCCTCCAGACACTTGATGCGTTTGAGCAGGTCCTTCATATGCACCATCACCGGGTCCGAGATGTGAACGTGGTCCATCGGATCGATCTTGTGTCCGTCTTTCTTGGTGATGTGACCGGGCACGCCGACGACGGTCGCGTTGGCCGGCACGGGTTTGAGGATCACCGCGTTGGCGCCGACGTAACTGTTGTCGCCGATAGTGATGTTGCCGAGCACCTTGGCGCCGGCGCCGACGACCACATTCTGGCCCAGCGTGGGATGCCGCTTGCCGGACTCCTTGCCGGTCCCGCCGAGGGTCACGCCCTGAAACAGCGTGCAGTTGTCGCCGACGATCGCCGTCTCGCCGATCACCACGCCCATCCCGTGGTCGATAAACAGGCCGCGGCCGATCCGGGCGCCGGGATGGATCTCGATCCCCGTGAAAAACCGCGAGATCTGCGAGAGCAGCCGGGCGATCAGTTTCAGCTTCATCAACCACAACCGGTGGGCGACGCGATGCGAGACGACCGCGTGCAGGCCGGAATACAGCAGGATGATCTCGATGTCGTTCTTGGCCGCCGGATCTCGTTCCCGTGTGGAGACGATCTCGTCACGGAAAAACGCGTAAATCACGGTGATAAACGCCAGCGTGAAGATCAGTAATACGATAAAAATTTTTAAAAACAGTATCATCGTGTCAGTCCTTAATGAGCAGCACTGTGGCAAAGGCGGCGATGCCTTCGCGGCGGCCGATCGAGCCCATCCCTTCCATGGTCGTGGCCTTGATATTGACCGACTCATAAGGAATGTCGAGCCGCAGGGCGATGAGGTTGCGCATCGCCGGTTTGTAATCCTTCAGGTTCGGTTCCTCGGCCTGCAGCATGCAGTCGACATTGGTCAACCGGTAGCCGGCCTCCCGCATCTGCTTGTTCACCTCGTCGAGCAGCAGCAGGCTGGAAATGTCCTTGTACTGTAAATCGGTGTTGGGAAAATGCTCGCCGATATCGCCAAGGCCGAGCGCACCGAGGATCGCGTCGCACAGCGCGTGTAGCAGGACGTCGGCATCGCTGTGCCCCTCGAGCCCGTACTCGTGCGGGATCTCCACCCCGCCCAGCACGAGCTTGCGGCCGGCGGCAAAGCAGTGGATGTCATAACCGAGTCCGGTGCGGATATCCATGATCAGCCGACACTCTCCATGGCCAAAAGCTTTTCAGCGATCGCCACGTCATCGGGCGTGGTGACTTTGATATTGAAGTAGTCGCCCTGCATCACCTTAACTTTGATGCCGATCTGCTCTACCAGCGACGCGTCGTCGGTGACGTCCAAACTCTTGGCATGTTCGTAGGCCTCCACCAGCAGATCGCGGTGAAACACCTGCGGCGTCTGGATCTCCCACAGTTGCTCGCGCTCCAGCGTGCGCTCAACAGTCCCTTCGAGCGCATTGATTTTCTTGATCGTTTGTTTCACCGGAACTCCCAGTACCACCGCCCGGTCGGTCACACACTGGGCCACCGCCTTGTCGATAAGGTTCGGTTTGATCAGCGGCCGGGCGCCGTCATGCACCACGATGATCCCGCAGTCGGAATCGACATAGGTCAGTCCGTTGCCCACCGACTCGCTGCGCCGGACGCCGCCGGTGATGTATTCCTTGACCTTGGTCAACCCGTGGTCTTCGACGAGCGAGCGGTACTCGCTGGCATATTCAGGATGAACAACGAGCACGACTTTATCGACTGAGGCGCACGCCTCAAAGGCGCGTAGCGTGTGCACGATCATCGGAACGCCGGCCAGCGGCAAGAATATCTTGGGAGTGTCGGACCCCATGCGGGTCCCTTCTCCGGCGGCGGGGATAATGGCTTGTGCTTTCATCAGTTCGCTCCTCCACTCAGTTTGGCGAAGATCATTTTTCCGGCCTGTGTTTGCAGGACTGAGGTGACCTGGACCCGCACTTCATGGCCGATGCGTTCGCGGGCGCCGCTGACCACGACCATGGTACCGTCTTCCATATAGCCGATGGCCTGGTCGTGCTCCTTGCCTTCCTTAATCAGTTTCACGTCGATGTTGTCCCCGGTAAAAAGCACCGACTTGACCGCCTGGATGAGTTCGTTAACGTTGAGAATGTCCACGCCCTGCAGTTCGGCGGTCCGGCCGAGATTGAAATCATTGGTGCAGATCCGCGCGTCCATCATCCGCGCCATGCGGATCAGCTTCGCGTCCACCGGTTCGGGACCGGTCATGTCGTCTTCATGAATATGCAGATCGACCTTGGGGTCCTCCTGCATCAGGCGCAGCAGTTCCAGCCCACGCCGGCCCCGTTCGCGTTTGATGTCCTCGGCGGAATCCGCCAGCGCCTGCATCTCGTGTAGCACGAAGCGCGGCACCACCAGGCGTCCCACCAGAAAATGGGTCTTGTAAATGTCAATGACCCGGCCGTCGATGATCGCGCTGGTGTCGAGCAGCACCACCCCGTCCTTGATATCCTGCCGGCGGAATTTCACGTACGGGATTATCAGGTGAAACTCGTCCTTGCCCCGCAGGGCCATGACCGCGCCCAGGTACGAAAAGACCAGAGTCAGCGAGACGCGGGTTACGGACTGGATGTAATGGCCCAGCGGCAACAGCGACAGGATATCGGCAAGGATCTTGGCCATAAAGATCCCCAGCAGCAATCCGCAGACCATGCTCGACAGACCGCGCACCGAGACACGGCGCATTGACCGTTCGAGTACGATCAGCAGCAGGCCGCCGAGAAATCCGATCTGACCGCCGGCCAACGCGTCGTTATGAACGCTGCCTGCGTAATAACCGACGAGCACGCTCATGGTCATAAACAGAATACGTAAAAAGGTCAGGGTCATCGGTTTTCCTCTATGTCATTGAGCAGATCCAGCGCCTCGCGGGCGGTCGCCACCGGCATGATCTCGATGCCGTCGGTGTCGATTTCCAGCCGGGACTTCAAATTGTTCTTGGGCAGAATGCAGCGTTCGAAGCCGAGTTTGCGCGCCTCGTTTACCCGTAGCGCCACCTGCGACACGCTGCGCACCTCGCCGGAAAGGCCCACCTCGCCGATCACCACCGTCGAACGGTTGACCGGTTTGTCCAGCAACGCCGTGGCCAGCGCCAGGGCCACCGCCAGGTCCGCGGCCGGATCCATCAGTTTCACGCCGCCGACCACGTTGAGAAAGATGTCCTTGTCTTGCATATTCAGGCCGAGGCGCTTGTCGAGCACCGCGATCAGCAGCGCCAGGCGGTTGACGTCGAAGCCCTGCGCCTTTTGCCGGACCATATTGAAATTCGAATTGCTCACCAGTCCCTGCACCTCCACCAGGAACGGCCGCGTCCCTTCGATAATCGGAGTCACTACCGAGCCGGTGGTGTCGTCGGGCCGTTCCGACAGGAAGATCTCCGACGGATTGGGGACCTCATTCAGTCCGTTGGCCATCATCTCAAAGAGCCCGATCTCATTGGTGGACCCGAAACGGTTCTTGGTCCCGCGCAAAATCCGGTACGTGGAATAGCGTTCGCCTTCGAAGTAAAGCACCGTATCCACGATATGTTCCAGCACCCGCGGGCCGGCCAGCATGCCCTCTTTGGTGACATGGCCGATGATGAACAACGCGATACCGTGGCGCTTGGCCGTGTGCGTGAGGATAGCCGAGCATTCGCGGACCTGACTGACGCTGCCCGGGGAAGACTGCACTTCGGGCTGATACACCACCTGAATCGAATCGATCACCACGACCTGCGGCTGCATCTTTTTGATATAGTCGAGGATGGCGTTGAGATCGACCTGGTTGACGATATACAAAGATTTGGTCTCTCCCCGGCTGATCCGTCCGGCGCGCATACTCGTCTGCTTGACCGACTCTTCGCCGCTGATGTAAAGAACCTTCAGCCCGCCTGCGGACAAAGCGCAGCCGATCTGCAGCGACAACGTGGACTTGCCTATGCCAGGATCGCCGCCGATCAACGTGACGGACCCGGGAACGATGCCGCCGCCCATGACGCGGTCGAGCTCGGCGATGCCGGTCACGTACCGCTTCTCATCATTGAGGGAAATATCATCGAGCAGGACCGGATCTTCCTGATAGCTGACCGCCGGCGTCTTGCCGCCGGGCGAGGGAACAAGGGTTTCTTCAACGTAGGAATTCCAAGCGTTACAACTGGGGCACTTGCCCTGCCAACGCGCGGACTGCGCGCCGCATTCCTGACAAATGTAAACGGTTTTCGTCTTCATAAAGAAGTCGCCCGCCGGGCGTCCGGTCTAAAATTGAACGGAACGCTGGATGCCGAACATGATGTCCTCTTCGTCTTCGTCCGTTCCCAGCTTGTCTTCGTTGCGGATGAAGTATTCCAGCGCGGCCGATTCAGCGCCGGTTTCCGTCTGCGTCTTGATCGTCCATTCCTTGAGGTACTCGGACTCTTTGACGAGCGGCGCGGTATGCAGTTGTTTCAACTGCCGTTTGAAGGACTTGAGGTCACCCAGGTCGATGCGCCCGTCGATACTGAAACTGACGCCGCCCTGCTTGGCCAAGCGTGAAGACTTGTCGATCTCGAATTGCGGGTAATAGCCTTCCAGGTTGAGCACGATCGAATCAAACTCCTTGCCCTTTATCATGGCGTCGTAGCTCTTGAGGTTGCCCTTGAGCAAAACCCGGTCCAGCGGGCCCAACGCGCGGATGACGCCCACGACATCACCGCGGGAATCTTCGAAGTGGTTGTGGCCGGTCCAGAGTTTCAGGAATGAGGCCATCGGCATGTACCGCACGTTAAAATCGAAGTCCATTTTATACGGAGCGGACAGGTCCATCACTCCGTTGAGGTCGAGCGTTCCGAAATGCAGTTCGGCCACATGCAGTTGTCCCCCTTCGACGCGGAAACCGCCCGACAATTCCTTGATCGGCTTGCCGTCGACGATGGAGTAGTTGCTCCACAGGGTACCGACCACGGCCTCCACCCGGCCGCGGGCATCGCGCTGCACGTCGACCACTCCCTCCATTTCGCTGTTCATGTCGAAGGCGAGGGCCTTGAAATGCGACAAGTCGCTCTTGAGATGAAATTGCCGGTCGTCTTTTTTCAGGAGAGTTAACCGCAGGGTTTCCTCGGGCCGCACCGTCACGTTCATGTCGAGCCGCGCTTCCTGAAGATTCAGCACCCCTTCATAGGTGAAGAGTTGTTTGGCGGCCGCCGGTCCGCTAAACAGGACCGACAGCATCAGGATGGCGGCGGTGACGGCTGGTTTCATGTCTGAAAAACGAGGACCTCCTCTTTGCGGTCGGCCTTGACCTTGCTGCCCTCTTTGAAGGAGCCGGAGATGATCTCCTCGGCCAGCGGGTCTTCCAGCAAACGCTGAATGGTCCGCTTCAGCGGCCGCGCACCGTAAACCGGATCAAAGCCCTTCTCGATCAACAGCTCGAAGGCGTCGGGACTGAGTTCGACCTGAATCTCTTTGTCCTTGAGCCGGTTGAGCACGCCCTTGATCTCGAGCTGCACGATGTTCTTGAGGTTTTCCCTGGTCAGGGACTTGAAGACGATGATTTCGTCGATCCGGTTGAGGAACTCCGGCTTGAAGGTCTTCTTCGCGGTCTCAAGCAGTTTTTCTTTCATCTGCTCGTAGGTGACCTCGTCCTTCTGTTCGGCGAAACCGAGACCGGTCTGGTTGCCGATCATGTGGGCTCCGACGTTGGACGTCATCAGGATGATCGTGTTGCGGAAGTCGATCTTGCGGCCGAGGCTGTCGGTGAGCCGGCCTTCTTCGAAGACCTGCAGCAACAGGTTGAAGACGTCCGGATGCGCCTTTTCGATCTCGTCGAGCAGCACCACCGAATACGGCCGGCGGCGGACTTTTTCGGTCAATTGCCCGCCTTCCTCGTATCCGACGTATCCCGGAGGCGCCCCGATCAGGCGCGAGACGTTAAACTTGTCCATGTACTCGCTCATGTCGATCTGGATCAGCGAGTCTTTGCCGCCGAACATGTATTGCGCGATGGTTTGCGCAAGCAGTGTCTTGCCGACACCGGTGGGTCCGAGAAAGATGAACGATCCGATCGGCCGGCGCGGATCCTTGATCCCGGCGCGTGAACGGCGGATGGCGCGGGCCAACGAGGCGATCGCCTCTTCCTGACCGACGACCGCATCTTTGAGATGCTCTTCCAGTTTGAGCAGCTTTTTGGATTCCTTTTCTTCAAGACTGGCCAGCGGCACCTTGGTCCACTGTGAGATCACCTGCGCGATCTCTTCGTAACCGATGGTAATCGAGACCTTGTCGCGCTCTTCCGACCACTTGTTCTTGATCCCCTCGAGTTTGTCGCGGGTCTCACGCTCTTTGTCGCGCATCTTGGCCGCTTTTTCAAAGTCCTGGCTCTTGATGAACGCTTCCTTTTCCTTCTTCAGCGATTCGATTTCGCCTTCCAAATCCTTCACGTCGGGCGGGACCACCATTGCCTCCAGGCGCGCGCGTGCGCCGGCTTCGTCGAGGATATCGACAGCCTTGTCCGGAAGCGCACGGCCGGAGATGTATCGTTCGGACAATTTCACCGCGGCCTCCAGCGATTCATCGGAGAATTTCACGCGGTGATGCGCTTCGTACTTGTCGCGCAATCCCTGCAGGATCTGGATCGCCTCGTCTTCCGACGGCGGGTCCACGGTAATGGTTTGAAAGCGCCGTTCGAGCGCGGCGTCCTTTTCGATATGCTTACGGTATTCATCGAGGGTGGTGGCGCCGATACACTGGATTTCACCACGCGCCAGCGCCGGCTTGAGGATGTTGGCCGCGTCGATCGCGCCTTCCGCCGCCCCGGCCCCGACCAGCGTGTGCAGCTCGTCGATGAACAGGATGATCTTGCCGGAACGTTTGATTTCATCCATGATCGCCTTGATGCGCTCTTCGAATTGACCGCGGTACTTCGTGCCGGCGATCATCAGCGCCAAGTCGAGCACGACGATAGTCTTGTCGCGCAGCACTTCCGGGACTTCGCCCTTGATGATCTTCTGGGCGAGACCTTCGACGATCGCCGTCTTCCCGACCCCGGCCTCCCCGAGCAGCACCGGGTTGTTTTTGGTTCGCCGCGAAAGGATCTGCAGGATGCGGTCGATTTCGTCCTTACGGCCGATGACCGGATCGAGCTTGCCGTCCTTGGCCAGCTTGTTCAGGTTACGGCCGTAGGCGTCGATGGCCGGCGTCTTGTCGGTCTTGGTCTGTTCCTGCGAACCGTATCCGGGGATACCGCTGCCCAACAGTTCCATCACCTCGTTGCGCAGCTTGCCCAAATCAAGGCCGAGGTTCAACAGCACGCGGTAGGCCATGCCCTCGCCTTCCTTGACCAGACCGAGCAGCAGGTGTTCGGTCCCTATATAGTTGTGGCCGAGCGCCCGCGCCTCTTCGGCGGAGAGCTCCAGCGCCTTTTTGGAGCGCGGGGTAAACGGAATATCGCCGAGGACCTGCGTCTGCGGTCCGGGCTGGACGAGCTTTTCGACCTCGATGCGGATGGTCTCCAGGTCCAGTCCGAGCTTCTGCAGGACGGCCGCGGCCACCCCTTCGCCCTCGCGGACGAGCCCGAGCAGCAGATGCTCGGTGCCGATGTAATCATGATTAAACCGCCGCGCCTCTTCCTTGGCGTAAACGATCACTTTTCTCGCTCTTTCGGTAAATCGATTGAACATGCTTATGACCCTCCCAGTTTTTTGCGGATCAAGGCCGCTCTGCGGGCATCACGTTCGGCCGCGTTGAGTTTCTTCCCGCCGATCTTCTGCAGGTGCGCGGGCTGAATCGTGATGAATAATTCATTGACGGTTTTACGTGTAATATTCTTAAGGATCCCCAAATCCGTTCCCAGCCGGACCATCGATAACAGATCGACCGTTTCCTGACTGCTGATGATACGCGCGTTGCGCAACAACCCGACGGAACGGAAGATCTTGTCCTCCAGCATCGGCTTGTTTTGCAGCATCAGCGCCTGACGGGCCTGCTCTTCCTGTTCGATCACCTGGCGGATCAGTCCTTTGATGTTTTGCAGCACGTCCTGTTCGCCGTGTCCTCAGAGACAAGCTGATTGAAATCTGATAGATTACGCTGCTGGCCTGTGTTCCTTCGCCGTAGAACCATGCGCGAGGCGAAGTTCAGCTTTGGAGATCGCGGCCATCACTTTGTTGATCTGTTTGGTCACGACCAGCGCCGGCAGATGCAGCATCACCGAACCGCGCATGGCTGTCCTGGTATTCGTCGGGCACGCCGTCAGATAACCCCAGTGCATTGAATAGAAAAAAGTTCAGGAACTCGGACAGCGCTATCATCGATGTTGTTGATGATCTCCCCAGGTCTCGATCGAGGTTCAGCCCTGACTGCATCACTTCTGGATGCGCAGATGGTCCTCCTCGTTAATCATCAGAGACAGGACTCGCGTGAAATCAGGACCGGGCTTTGCCGTCGGGATTGGTGCGCGCGGTCGTGGCTGGGATTAGGTGGACGCCTTCGATCAGGAACTGCTTGTCGATTATTGTCGGTTTCCGCTGATCTTAAACAGCGAGGAGTTTTGAAATACCTGGATCTGCTCGATCGCGTTATGCGGCACCGTGGTCAGGATCTGGTTGAGCTCTTTTTTTGCTCGCCTTGTTGGGAAAGGGCGTGCTGGCCAGATTGCGCGCCAGACGGATGCGCTGAAGACATCACGATGTTGGCGCTTCGCCGGTGCCTTTCAGCCACTCCCTGGTATTTTCGATAAATTCATCAAGTCTCATTGTCTTTATTCGATTCGATTTCGCGGATCTTGTCGCGCAGGACCGCGGCCTTCTCAAAGTCTTCCCTCCTGATCGCTTCCAGCAGTTTGCCTTTTCAGGTCCCGCAGACTCTTCCACCTTTTTTGGCCGCTTTGGGCATCCGTTTGGGGTGGTCTTACCGCATGAAGCGGATGATTGGAGCCGTGGATCTTTTTTCAGCAGTGTGGACAGATGCGTGCGGGAAGGCGGTGTAATAGTCGCCGCAGCCGAGCCGGGCCGAATTTGCGGAAATCGTCATAGGTGATCCCGCACGTCAGGGCACTTCAGATCGACCTTGTCGGCGGTCTTGGTCTGCTTGCCGAAGTCGGTCGTCCGGCCAGCAGGTCGGACAGGCCGAAATTGTTGTTCCATTTGCACGCACTTTTTCGCGCGCGCATTCTCGCACAGATGCATTTCCGACATCTGGTCGTCCACGATTTCGGTGAGATGAACGGTCGCCTCTTGTTGCAGCTGCAGGTCGCATTTCATCAGTATTTGGTCCCCTGGGTTTGAGTGGCAGTGTGGAATTCTATCCATGATCTGTTTGGTCACCGGGCCCGGGTTTGCCGTCGCCGATCACCCGGCCGTCCACCTTGATAACGGAATGATTCTCGCGGCGGTGCCCGTGAGGAAACATCTGTCGGCGATATAAACTTCGTGCCGGTCATCAGGCATCTGGTGCCGGATGTTTCAGTTCGCCGAGCGATGTCCAGCACGCTCTGGCGGCGCGTGATCCCTTGAGGATCCCCTGGCTGGGCGTGCGGATTTCAGCCCTGCTTGATGATAAAGATATTATCCCCGGTACATTCGGCGACGAATCCCCGGTGGTCCAGCATGATGAGCCTGGCGAAGCGGCGTTGCTGGCCTCGATTTTGGCCAGAATATTGTTCAGGTAATTCAAAGACTTCCGCCTGGGGGATTGATCGCCCTCGATGATTGCGCACGGTGCTCACCGTGATAATTTCATGCCGTGCATATACAATGCTTCGGATACAGTGTGATTTTATCGGTGATAATTATCACATTCGGCTTGTCGAAGCACTTTGGGGTCCAGTCCGAGGTCCCCCTTCCCCGCGGGTGACGATGAGGCGGATATAGGCGTTCTTGAGGTTATTGGCCCTGAGCGTGTCCCACGACGGCCTGCGCCATGTCCCTCTTTGCTCAGCGCGGCAGCGGATCATCAGCGTGTGCATGGTCTCATACAGACGTTCGATATGCTCGTCCAGTTTGAAGACCAGGCTGTTATAGGAGCGGATTCCCTTCAAACGCCCTGTCCCCGTACAACAGGCCGTGATCGAACACGGACACCACAGCCTGCTCTTTTCGACAAAAATTCCGTTAAGGTAGATTTTCATGGACTTTCCCTTTTTCTTCTGTTCTCTTCGCGCTCCAGCGAACCGTCGTTCATATAAACTACGCGGTGGCATTGTTGGCGATGGACCTTATCGTGCGTTAGGCGATGACGATCGTCTGGTTGTTAAGTTCATTGAGCAGCATCAACAGGTTGATGATCTCCCTGCTGCTGGCGGAGTCCAGGTTCCCGGTCGGCTCATCGGACAGGACCACTTTCGTCGTTGATAAGCGCCCCGGGCGATGGCTACGCGCTGTTGTTCCCCGCCGGACAGCTGGCTGGGTTTGTGCGGATGCGGTTCTTCAGGCCGATTTGCGCGAGCAGCGACGAGGGCCCGCTTGCGGATCTCGACCGCTTGATATCGCCTTTGACGAGCGCGGGCAGCATCACGTTTTCCAGTGCGCTGAACTCCGGCAATAAATGGTAAAACTGGAAGATAAAGCCGATCTTCTCGTTACGCAGGCGCGCCCGTTCCACGTCGCGGATCCGGTACAGGTCTTCGCCGTCGAGCAGCACCTTGCCGCCGGTCGGCTCGTCCAGTCCGCCGAGGATGTGCAGCAGCGTCGACTTGCCCGCGCCTGACGGACCGACCACCGCGACGACCTCGCCGATGTTCACCTGGAAATCGATCCCTTTGAGGACCTCCAGTTTGCTCTTGGCCTGGCGGTACTCTTTACGTAATTTATGGGCTTGCATTATGATCATATCCGGCCCTTCATTTATTCGTAACGCAGGGCGTCGACCGGCTCCAGGCTGGCGGCCTTGGAGGACGGGTAAATCGACGCCAAGTAACTGATGACAAACGCGCAGCCGATGATCCACAGCATGTCGAAGAGTTCGACCTCCACCGGCACCCGGTCCACGCCGTACACACTCTGCGGGACTTCCACATAGGTCTTGAGGATGTAGCAGATGCTCAGCCCCAACACGACGCCCCACATGATCCCGCGCAGCCCGATGTAAATCCCCTGCCGCGTGAAGATCCGACGGATCGACGCCTTGGACACGCCGATCGACTGCAGCACCCCGATGTCATGGACCTTGCTGGTGACCGTCACGATCAGGGTGCTGATGATATTGAACGACGCCACCAGGACCATCAGCGTCAGGACCAGAAACAGACCGAGCTTTTCCAGCTTCAAGGCCTGAAACAGCCCGCGGTTGGTGTCGGTCCATGTCTTGACGGCGTACTTAAAGCCGAAGCGCGCGTAAACCTTTTTTTTGATCTCGTCGGCTTTGTACGGGTCCTGCAACTGCACCCCGATGCCGTGGACGCGGTCGTCCTTGATATTAAACAGCTTCTGCGCGGTGGCAATGTTGCTGACGATCAGACTCTGATCGAGGTCGCTCATCCCTGTCTCGAAGATGCCGGCAATCTCGACGCTATGCCGCCAGCCTTCGCCGGAGATCCCGGTCCCCGGGGAGATCAGCGTGACCAGATCGCCGATATCGAAACCGAAGAAGCGCGCCAGTTCGGTGCCGATAAAGATCCGGCCGTTCTTGAGTTCGTCAACGTTGCCCTTCTTGAGGAACTCGGCCATGCGTGTCGTCTGTGCCTGGCTCTGCACCTGGTCGCCGCGCAGGATCAACGCCATGCTTTGACCGTGACTCTCCAGATAGATATTTCCCTGCAGATACGCCGTGGCGGTCTTGATCTCGGGGATGCGCAACAATTGTTCACGCAGGTCCTGATAGTCGGTGAGACCGGTCTCTTTCTCGACGGTAATGTGCGGAGAGGTCCCGATGATGCGTTCGCGCAGGGTATTGCCGAAACCGGTCATAACCGAGATCACCACGATCAGGGCCATGACACCGGTGGCCACACCGGCCACGGAAATGAAATGCAGGAAGCGGAGAAATCCGCCCTGCTTGGCCTTCAGGTAACGGTAACTGATCCAGTTTTCGTAATGCATGCGCCCTCCTTCGATGGGCGGATCCCGCGCGGGGCTATTCCTGTTCGACGGCCGCGGCTGTCGGCTCTTCACCTCTGACCGGCAGCGGCTTCATCAGCGGAAACAGGATCACATCGCGGATCGACGGTGAGTCGGTCAACAACATGACCAGGCGGTCGATCCCGATACCCAGACCGCCGGCCGGCGGCATGCCGTACTCCAAAGCGGTCAGAAAGTCTTCGTCCACGGAGCGGTTGCCGGTCTCGACGTCATCCTCGAGATCTTCCAGCAGCCGGCGGCGTTGTTCGCTGGGGTCGTTCAACTCCGAATACGCATTGCCGACCTCCATACCCGCGATAAACGCCTCGAAGCGGGCCGAGATGGCCGGATTCTCCGGAACCGTCTTGGCCAGCGGGCAGAGGAACGTGAAGTAATCGGTAAAGAAGACCGGATCGGTGATCTCGTCTTCTTCCAGCAGGTCTTCGGCGATCTTCATGACGGCCGACCGGGTCAGTTTGTCGATCTTGACTGATCCGCCTTTGTGCGCCTTGACCTTGTCGAGCATCACCGGGGCTTCATCTTCGGGATTAATGTCGAACTTTTCCTTCATGATCTGCGCGAAACTGCGCCGTTCCCAGGGCGGTTCAAAGTTGATCTCCCGGCCCTGGTACATCACTTTATACGATCCGGTGATCTCCTTGGCCGCGCCGGCCACGAGATCCTCGGTGAGCTTCATCATGTCCCCAAAATCACCGTAGGCCTGGTACACCTCGAGCATGGTGAACTCGGGATTGTGCCGCGTGGAAACCCCCTCGTTGCGGAAGTTTCGGTTGATTTCATACACGCGCTCGAACCCGCCGACCAGCAGCCGTTTGAGGTACAGTTCCGGCGCGATGCGCAGGAAAACGTCCAGGTCATACGCGTTGTGCTTGCTCTTGAACGGACGGCCGCGCGCGCCGCCGGCCAGCGGCTGCAACATGGGCGTCTCAACCTCGAGAAATCCGCGCTCGTCCAGCAGCCGGCGGATGTATGACACGATCCGGCTGCGCTTGGTGAACACGTCACGCACGTTCTTGTTGGCGATGAGATCGACATACCGCTGGCGGTAACGGACTTCGACGTCCTTCAGGCCGTGCCATTTTTCCGGCAAGGTGGCCAGGGACTTGGTCAGAAAGGTCACTTCGCTGACATTGATGCTGTCCTGGCCCATCTTGGTGGTGAAGGTGATGCCCTTCACGCCGATGATGTCGCCGATGTCCAGAGACTTGACCGCCTTGGTCAACGGGCCGTCAGGGTCCGCCAGCCTGATGAACAACTGAACCTTGCCCGACTGGTCTTCCAGATCGGCGAAGACAACCTTGCCCATGCTGCGCTGGGCCATGATCCGGCCGGCTACCGCCACTTCCTGATCAGGTTGAAAATCGGTGAGGATATCCGCCACGCAATGGGACGGAGTGAATTTTACGCCATAGGGGTCGATGCCGGCCGCCTGCAGATTTTCCGCCTTGGCCAGCCTAACCTCTTTAATTTCATCCGGTTTCATACAATACGCTTTCGTTTGGTACTTATTATATTACTAATTTTTATAATGAGTATACGATTATATAGAAAAAGGGATATAGTGTCAACGGGTGCTTAGGAGGGGTTTCGCGGCGATTGGGGCCGTTTTCCGCGGGGCCGGACCTCCCTCACCGGGCCGGTCGGCACGCCTTGCCGGCCTGTCTCGCGGGGTGTTGATCAGACCGCGACGATACAGATACCGGCCTTATCGGCCAGCCGGACGGTCTTGTCCTGATCGATGATGATGGTCTTGGCGGATTCGATGGCCAGGCAGGCGCAGCGGGATTTGCGCATGTGGCGGATGGTTCGCGGGCCGACCACGGGCACGTCGAAACGCAGGTCCTGATCGGGTTTGCTCATCTTGACCACCACCGCACCCTGCTTCGCGATCTGGCCGCCGCGCAGGATGGTCCGGTCGGTGCCCTCCATCGCCTCGATGGCGACGATGGCCTTGTCCTTGACCACCACCGTCTGCCCGACATCGATACCGCCCATCGCCTTGGCGATTTCGCGGCCGAAGCTGATGTCATCGAGCTCATTAAGGGTCGGGGCGCGCCGGGTCAGTGTCCCTTGCGGCGCGAGGTGGTTCTGGATCAAAAAGGTCGAGTCGATCAGTTCGATGTCGTACTCGCTGAGTTTCTCGGCCACGGCCGTGAAGATCGTGTCGGCCTTGCGGTCCTGGATGGCGTTAAACAGCTTCCACAACCCGTCGTCCTCACTCATCTGTTCCCGGAACAGATTATCGGGATTGACCTGCCCGGCCATAATGGCCTTATTGACATTCTCCGACCGGAAATACGCGCAGAGCTGTTCGAGCTCGCTGACGTGAAAGGTACTCATCTTGTCGACGAACGGTTTGAGCAGGATGGACGTGTCCCCCTTAACACCCGCGGCGATGATTTCATAGTCCATCGAGCGGGCCTCGCGGGCGAACATAATGGGAAACTTGCCGTTGCCGGCGATGAGACCGAGACGCTTGTGGCTGTTCATGGATTAAAAAAATGCCCAAGGTCCGTATGCACTTTGACGGTGAATCGCATACGCCTTAAGGCTGTCATGATTTCGTAGATTAACTGCAGAGGCCGCGTTTGGTGGTTTTGCAGAAGAAGATCAGGTGTTCCACCTCGGGACACATCTCGACTTCGCTCTCCACCTTTTCAATGGCGCGGGTCTTGGGAAGCCCCTGACGGAACAGGATCTTGTAGGCCCTGTTCAATAACCGGACGGATTCCTCGGGAATCTGGGCGCGCTGGAGCCCCACGGCGTTGGTACGGATCACCTTGACCGGGTGCCCCACCACCATGGCGAACGGGGGGACATCCTGGACCACGCGGGAGCAGCCTCCCACTATGGAAAGCCGGCCCAGTCTGACAAACTGATGCACGGCGCTGAGTCCTCCGATGACGGCGTTGTCTTCCAGGGTCACGTGACCGGCCAGTGTGGCGGCATTCGCCATAACGCAGTTGTTACCGATCACGCAGTCGTGAGCCACATGGGCGTAGGCCATAAACAAATTGTTGCTGCCCACGATCGTCTTGCCGCCGCCGTCCAGGGTCCCGGGATTCATCGTGACATACTCCCGGATCACGTTGTTCTCTCCGATATTCAGATAGACATTATCGTCCGTGGAATACTTCCGGTCCTGGGGGGCGCTGCCGATAACGGCCCCGGTAAAAATCTTGCAGTTGGCTCCGATTTTGGTTTGGCCGGTGATGACGCAGTGGCTGCCGATACGGACATTGTCACCGAGGGTGACGTCCCCATCGACGATCGAGTACGGCCCGATGGATACGCCCGGGGAAATCTTGGCCCCGGGGTTGATGACGGCTGTTTTGTGGATTTTGATATTTTCCATAAGTGTAAGTCGATATTTATTTTAGCGCAATATCGGCCCTTGCCAAACATTTAATCGGTTTTTTTCGGAGTCGTTTTGAGGATCACTCCAGGTAGGTGGCGTCGGTAAAAAAGAAGGTCATATCGGCCTCCGCGACGATTTCCCCGTCGACGCGGGACACGGCGTGAATCTCGGCCACACGGCTCTTATCCTTCAGGACTTCCACTTCCATCAACAGCTGATCTCCCGGCGTTACCACTTTTCGGAACTTGACATTATTGGCGGCCATAAAAAATGCTAATTTACCACGATGAGCGGGATTCGTCAAGACAACTACGCCCCCGGTCTGGGCCATGGCTTCCACCATCAAAACGCCCGGCATGACCGGCCGGGTCGGGAAATGGCCCTGAAAAAAGCCGTCGTTGATGGTCACATTCTTGATACCGAGTGCCCGTTTGCCGTGCTCGATCTCGACCACCCGGTCTACCAGCAGAAACGGATAGCGGTGCGGCAGGACCTGCTGAATCGCCTGGATGTCGAATTCACGAAATCCGCTGAAATCGAGGTCCGTCCGCTCACTCCGGGCCTGCTGGGCCTTCAGCTGGGCCGCCATTTTCCGGACCAGGCGGGCGTTGAGCTCGTGCCCGCTCTTGACGGCGAAAATATGGCCCTTCAGGGGCGCTCCAAGCAGGTACAAATCACCGATGATGTCCAGAATCTTGTGTCTCACGAACTCGTCTTCAAAGCGCACGTTGTTCTCCAGGACGCCGTTCTCTCCCACTACTAAAGTATTCTGATAATTCGCGCCCTTGCCCAAGCCCTGATTGATGAGTTCCTCGGCCTCGCGCTGCAGACAGAAGGTGCGGCTGGGCGCGATCTGCTGGCCGTAGGTTTCTTCATCGATCACGAATTCGCGGAACTGGGAATGCAGCAGCGGATGGCGGTAATCCAGGACATAAGAAATACGCAGATCATCCGCCGGAGAAATAAAAATCGACGATCCGTTCTGCGAGACGCCCACCGGTTTGGTGACATTGAAGGTATCCTGCTCGGCATCTTGGGTCTGTATCCCGGCCGCTTTCAAGGCGTCGAGAAATCCCTGGGCGCTGCCGTCGCAACCGGGCAGCTCATTGCCGTTGATGTCGACGTGCAAATTGGTGATCCCGCTGCCGGCCAGTGCGCTCATCAAATGCTCGATCGTATGTACCACGCCTTCGCCGCGGCCGATGGTCGTGCAGCGCGGGATCTTGGCGTCGGGACAAAGGTTTTCCCAATCAGCTTTGATGACGGGTTTAAGCGGCAGATCGATCCGCTGAAAACGGATCCCGCTGTTGACCGGTGCCGGTTTAAGAGTAATCGTAACTTCGTTGCCGGTGTGCAGACCGACCCCGCTGAGAGTGGTTTCCTGTGCAATCGTTTTTTGATGACGGGACGACATGATGCTTAGCTTTCCTCTTGTGGGTGTTTGGACTCAAGTTTCTTGATGCGGCGGACGTACTCGGGTAATTTTTGCACGTGCGCGTTGACGCGTTTGGCGTGTTCATGCGGCTTGGCCGGGTAACCGCTGACCATGCTGTTGGGCGGCAACGATCCGGTGACGCCGGCCTGGGCCGCCACCACGGTATTGGCGCCGATGGTGAGATGACCGGCAATGCCGGCCTGCCCGGCGAGAATGGCATTCTTGCCGACGATGGTGCTGCCGCTGATGCCGACCTGCGCCACGATGATGCAGTGCTCGCCGATGATCACGTTGTGCGCGATTTGAACCAGATTATCGATCTTGGAACCGCGGCCGATCACCGTCTTGCTGAAACGGGCGCGGTCGATGGTGACATTGGCGCCGATCTCCACGTCATCCTCGATGAGAACAATACCCATCTGCGGAATCTTTTGGTGCGCGCCGTTGACGTTCTCGAACCCGAATCCGTCGGAGCCGATCACCGTTCCGCTGAAGACCTTGACCCGATCGCCCAGCACGGACTTCGAACACACCGTGACATTGGGATACAAATGCGTGCCGGCGCCGATGCGTGCCTTGAAACCGATGAAACTGTTTGCCCCGACGGTAACGCCGTCTCCGATGACGACTTTCGGCTCGATGACCACATTGGGTCCGAGTGTGACGTCCTTGCCCAGCCGGGCGTCTTCGGCCACGTGGGCCGACGGATGAATCCCGCTGGGTTCATAGGTCTCCGGGTCGGTGAATACGGGTAATAACTGCGCGAACGCCGCCGCCGGATCGTCGGTACGGATCACGGGCTTGGCCGGCAGTTCCATGTCGCGGGGATAAATCAGCGCCGAGGCCTGGGTCTTCGCCGCCAGCGTCGCGTATTTCGCGTTAGTTACAAAAGTGATCTCTCCGGGCGCGGCCTCACGGATCCCGTTCATTCCCGAAATCTCCACGCCGCCGTCACCCACCACTTCGCCGCCGATCATCGCTGCCAATTCTTCAAGTGTCTTCTTCATAATCGCTGTCGGGGCGGCCCGCGCCCGATGCCGTCGGGGCGCGCCGCGCATGTCCCTTATGCCGAAAAAACAGAGGACGGTTGTCCTCTGTTTCATCGGGGGTCGTGCGTTAATTTTTTACCGTTAAATCTTACTTCCGGGTATTCAATTTCTCGAGAATCTGCTCGGTCAAATCGATCGCCGGGTTCCCGTATACCAGAACGCGATCATTGAGAATCATCGCGTAGCCTTCCTTATCGGCGTAGGAGCTCACCTCATTCTCGATCTCCAGCAGGATCTCTCGGATCTTTTCATTGCGTTCCTTGGTCAGGTCGGCCTTTTTCTGCCGATCGAATTCGAGCAGATCCGCCTTCATCTGTTCGATCTGTTCCTCAAGTTCCGCCTTCTTCTCTTCGTTCAACAGGCCCAACTTGCCCTGCGCTTCCCGGATGGATTCGATCTTGGTATTGCGTTCCTGCTCAAAGTTTTTGTGCTGGCCTTCCAGAGTCGCATCATAGTCCTGCGTCTTATAGTACTCATCGAAAAGCCGGCTGAGGTCGACGTAACCCAATTTGTCCTTGGCCAATGCGGGAGAGGCCATCAGGGCGACCAACACGAATCCGGTCATTATATGTTTTAGTTTCATTGAATCCTCCTTTGTTAGAATCCGCGACTCACGCTGAAGTAAAACTTGCCTTCCTTGTCAGGCTCCGTGGGAACGTCGTCAAGCGGATATCCGTAGTCCAAATTGATCGGGCCGATGGGGGTCTTGATCCGAAGTCCAAGCCCAACGCCGCCTTTATAATCCCCCGACCCAAAATCGTCAATGTCGGCCCAGACGTTACCGACATCATAAAAAGCTGCCAGTTTGATGTACTGAATTAAAGGTATTGTATACTCAATGTTCCCCACGAGCAAGGATTCCCCGCCGATGGGGTCCAGAGTGACCGAATCCAGCGGGCCGACATCCCGTTCGTCGTAACCGCGGATAGAGCGGGCGCCCCCCGCGAAGAAACGCTCGAAAATCGGCACCCGGGTGGAATCGGCAATGTCATTGACGACACCGGCCCGCAAACGGAACTGCAACACCGAGTCCCAAATCAATGGTATGAAATAAGATGTGTTGAACTGGTAACGGATAAAATCTTGGTCTCCGCCCAGCCAGCTGCCGGCCAAATCGACGGTGTTGCGCACGATCAGACCCTTGGTCGGATTGACGTAGCTGTTGCGGGTATCGCGCGCCACGGACACGCCGATCGCGCTGATGACATTATCCCCTTCCTCGGCCCGCAACTCCGCGGAAACCCCGGATTCGATATTGCTGATCTGGACCTCTTCCAGTTTGTAAGACACGTTTCCTGAATACAGATCATTAAAGCGTTTGCCCAGCCGTAATACACCGCCGGTGCGGTTTTCATCGTAGGCATACCCGGTATCGTCTTCGCGGTCGCGCTCGCTGCGGTAAACGTCGAAACCGCCGGAGAGCGGCCGGCCGAACATCCACGGCTCGGTAAAACTGAGCCGGTAGTTATTGCGCGAGGATCCGGTCTCGGCCCGCAACTGCAACTGTTGTCCGCCACCGGTAAACGTCGGCCAGTTGGCGATATCGAAATTACGCTGTTCGAGTTCGACGAACCCGACGATACGGTCGACCGTACTGAACCCGCCCCCGAAACTGAAGGTCCCGGTCTTGGCTTCTTTGACCTGAACCACCAAGTCCTTGCGGTCGTTGGATTCGGTATCCTCGATGTCGAACGTGACGTCTTCGAAGTATCCGAGCTGATTGAGCCGTTCCTTGCTCTTGCGGATTTCCTCACCGTCGAAGCGGTCACCCGGAAACAGTTTAAGTTCCCGCCGGATGACATTGTCCTTGGTGCGGGTGTTGCCTTCGATCTTGATGCGTTCGACGTAGGCGAGGTTGCCCTCTTCGATGTCGATCGAGACAGCGACTTCGCCGGAATTCGGATCAAGTGATGTGGTTTCGTTCACGCGGGCAAAAATATAGCCGCGATCGAAATACAGCGTGCGGATGGATGACACATCCAGGCTGAGTTTCTCACGGCTGAACACGCCGCCTTCGCTGATATTCTCCATGGCCTTGGCGATCTCCCGGTCGGACAGGATTTCATTGCCGGCGATGGATATGTCGCCGACGGAGTAGCGCCGGCCTTCTTTGATGGTGATGTCGACGTCGATGTTCCCTTTGTAAAGGTAATCGACTTCATAGGTAGCCGTGGCGTCAATGTAGCCGTTCTGCTCGTAAAACGCGACGATCCGGTCCATATCTTCCTTAAGCACGTCCTCCTGGAGATATCCCGAACGGATGATCCAAATCTTGGGTTTGCTCTTGATGACCTTGCCGATCTTGCCGTCATTATAAGAATCGTTCCCGAAGATGTTGATGTCCTGGATCCGGATCTTCTGGCCCTCGCGGACCACAAAATGAATGCTGGCCTTGTTGGTGACTTCATCAACAAAGGTCTCGGCCGCGATTTCGGCGGTGGTCAGCCCCTTCTTTTCATAGAACTCTTTGAGCGTCTTTTCGTCATCCCGCAGGACCTTGTTGTCCAAAAACTTGCCGACTTTGGATTTGAGCTTCTTCTCCAGGGTCTTGCGCTTGATCTGTTTGGTCTTGGTAAAGGTGATTTCTTCGATGATCGGCTTCTCTTCCACGAAGATTTTCACCCGGTACCCCTCGCCGTCCAGCTCGCGGTCGACACGGATATCGGAAAAATAGCCGGTGTTGTACAGGCGCTTCAGGTCGTCGCTGACCACGCCCTGCAGGTAGTCCTGTCCGACCCGGGTCTTGATTTTCGACAGGATGGTGGCGATGCTGATGGTCTTGTTACCGATGACGTCGATGGATTTGACGGGACGCACCTTTTCGGACATCACTCCGGCCCCCTTCGACTGGGCCATGACCGGCACGGGCAAGGTGCAAAGTATTAGGGCAGATATAGTTGTATATATGAATAACTGTCTCATGTATGGCATATGTTTCGTTGATTATATGGGCAATACTTTGGCGTGTCAATCAACAGTTGCAAAGTTTTCGGCCGTTGCCAGATTTTCGAAACGGACGAATTCCTTGAGGAATGAAAGTTTAACGGTGCCAACGGGTCCGTTGCGTTGTTTGGCGAGAATGATGTCGGCGACGCCGCGGTTGTCTTCGGTCGGGTTGTAGTATTCTTCCCGCATCAGCAGAATGACGACGTCCGCGTCCTGTTCGATGGCTCCCGATTCCCGCAGGTCGGACAGCTGCGGCCGGTGGTCCTGGCGTTGTTCGACCAGACGCGACAACTGGCTGAGCGCGATCATCGGGACATTCAACTCACGGGCGAGCGCCTTCAGGGAGCGTGATATTTCCGAGATCTCCTGCTGCCGGCTCTCGGAACGCGCCGAGCCGCGCATAAGCTGAATATAGTCGAGCAGAATGAGCTGGATGTCGTGATTGGCCTTCAGGCGGCGCGCCTTGGCGCGCAATTCCAGTGCCGAGATCGCCGGAGTATCGTCGATGAAGATCTTGGCGTTGGATAAATCCGCGGCGGCCTTGGTCAGCAGCGGCCAGTCCGACGGCGACAAAAACCCGGAACGCACCTTGTGCGCGTCCACCCGGGCCTGGGAACACAGCATCCGCTGGACCAGCTGTTCCTTTGACATTTCCAGACTGAAAATGGCGACCCCGCCGCTGTACTTCAGCGCGAAATTTTCCGCGATCGTGATGGCAAAAGCGGTCTTGCCCATGGACGGCCGCGCGGCCACGATGATTAAGTCAGAGGGCTGCAAGCCCGACGTCATTTTATCGACGTCGACAAAGCCGGTCGGAACGCCGGTCAGGCTTTCCTTGCGCTGGTAGAGGTAATCGATCTTCTCGATCCCGTCCTTGACCAAGTCCTTGATATGATAGGATTGCTGTTGCTGCTTGAGATCGGCGACCTCGAAAATAAGCCGTTCGGCGTCGTCGACTATATCTTCGATCTTGCCTTTGGCTTCATAACTGTCGCTGACGATTTGGGTGGCGTTCTTGATGAGCCGGCGCAGTATGCCTTTTTCTTTGACGATATTGGCGTAATGTCCGACGTTCGCCGAGGTGGGGACGGTATCAATGACAGACGAGATGTAGGCGACGCCGCCGACCTTGTCCAACTGTCCCTGGGCGGTCAGCTTATCGGTGACCGTGATCAGGTCGACGTTTTTGCGGTCATTGTAAAGATCGACCAGCGCCGAAAAAATGGTGCGATGAGCCTCGTTGTAAAACCAATCCTCTTGCAGTATCTCCACGGCCGTTCCGATCGCCTCTTCGTCGATCATCATCGACCCGAGGACGCACCGTTCCGCTTCGATATTTTGAGGAGGGACTTTTACTTCCGGGTTACCCATAGTCTTATCTTTGCCGTCACTTCCGGATGGAGTGTAACACCGACTTCAAAAATTCCGAGCTCTTCGATCGGTTGCTCAAAGGCGATATCCTTCTTGTCGACGGTGAAACCTTCGGCTTCCAGGGCCTTCACCACATCGCCTTCGTGAATGGAACCGTACAGCTTTTCCTGCTCGTTGGCCTCCACACTGACCGTGTAGGACGCCTTGGCCATTTTTTCGGCCAGTTCCAGAGACTCTTCCTTCTTCTTGGCGTATTGTTCGGCATGCAGTTTTTTCTGCTTCTCAATACGCTTCAGGTTTTCCGGTGTGGCGAGATAAGCCATATCCTTGGGGAGTAACAAATTACGGGCATGGCCGTCCTTGACCTTTACGACGTCGCCCACCCGTCCCAGATTTCTCACATCCTGCCGCAGTATGACTTTCATAATGCTGTCCTATGCTATGTTTGGTTGTTTGTTAATGTCGTTTCAGCAGCGCTTATCGCCGGGCCGCGCCCGTCGTCAGCAACCCCATAAACCGTGCCCGCTTAACCGCTACGGCGATATTACGCTGTTCCTTCGCCGTTACGCCGGTAATCCGGCGCGGGATCAACTTACCGCGCTCATTTACGTACTTCTGAATGAGTGACAGGTTTTTGTAATCGATCACCGCCTCTTTGGGCAACACGTACTTGGCCGAAATCTTTCCGCGGCCGCTGAACTTTCTTCTTTTTCGGTATGCCGTCATTGATACTCTCCGTATTAATCGTCCCAGATAATGTCTTCAGGTTTTATAGCATCGCTTTGATGACTTCCCACATCCACCATTTCAGTGTCGGCGTCATCGTCGTGAGATTTACCCTTGCCGGAACCGTTGCTGTAGGTTCCCAAGAATTGGACGCGTTCCGCCCGTACGTCGATCGCGCTCCGTTTTTGTCCGTCGGTGGTTTCCCAAAAGCGTGACTGAAGAACGCCTTCCACGAATACGGGGCGTCCCTTGGTCAAATATTGGCAGCAGGCCTCGGCCTGTTTGTCCCACACCGTAACGGTCAGGAAGCAGACCTCTTCCTTCAGTTCACCGGAGCTGTCTTTAAAACGGCGATTGACAGCGATCCCCAAATTCGCTACGGCTGTCCCGCCGGGCGTATATCTCAATTCAGGATCACGTGTCAGGTTTCCAATCAGGAATACTTTGTTGAGGTTCGCCATGTATATCTCCTTACTGATCAGGTAAAGCTGTTAATATTACGGGATTGCCTGTCCTCGGAACCGAGGGGAGGGCTTACACCTGTGCCGCTTCTTTACTGGCAAACGCTTCGACTTCAAGGATCAGGTAACGCAGGAGTTGTTCCTTGAGTCTCATCTCACCCCGGATACTGGCGACAGACGCCTTGGGGGCCTCGAAATTGATCAGGTAGTAGGTGCCTTCCGTCTTTTTCTTGATCTCGAAAGATAACTTCTGTTTCTCGAACCAGATTTGTGTGTTGACGATGTTCCCTTTGGCCTTGGTGACGGTATCGCAAACATCTTTGACGATTGCATCCTTGTCATCCTGGGACAAATGGGCGTCAACGATCGCCATGAGTTCGTACTTGTTCGCTGAATTACTTTGTTCCATTTTCCTTCCTTTGGTTGAATTGATCCATTGCCTTCTCGATTCCTTCTTTCAGCCAGACACCGCAACATTCCGTTGCTTCTTTTATGAAATTCGGAAGTTCTTCTTTTTCCCGTGCGTCGAATTCACCGAGGACAAAGTCCACGTTTTCATCTCCGCTTGCCGGCCGCCCGATTCCCATGCGCAGCCGTGAAAACTCCTTGCTGTTCAACTGGGAGATGATCGACTTCAATCCGTTATTACCGCCGTCGCTGCCGTTGGGCCTCAGCCGCATGCGGTTGTAAGGCAGGTTTAAATCGTCACAAACCACCAACAACGAGGTGTTGGCGGCGCCGTAATGGGCAAGCGCCTGCCGGACGGCGTATCCGGATTTGTTCATATAGGTCAGCGGCATCAGCAGACTGAACGGATGACCGTCCCATTTACCCTCCGCCGTTAACCCGTTTGTAAAAGAACTTTTGCGTAATTTCAAATTATGCTGCTCGGCCAGACGGGTAACCGTCAAGAAGCCGAGGTTGTGGCGCGTGAACTCGTATTCGCCACCGGGATTGCCTAGTCCCGCGATGATTTTCATGTTGGCCTGGCTGGCCGGTTCTTTCTTGCGAAAGAAGAGCAAGGCACGTTACTCTTTTTTGGAATCTGGTTTCGATTCCGCTTTGCTTTCGGATTTTTCCTTGGTGACTTCCGGTTCGGTAACTTCTCCACCTTCCGCCGAGATTTCATCTTCCGACTTCATCGGAGGCACGACCGAGGCGACCATGGTTTCCGGGTCCATTTTGGTCGTAACCTTTGCCGGGAGCTTGATGTCGCTGACGTGAATCGCGTCCCCGATCTCAAGGTGGCTGACGTCGACCTCGATCTTTTCCGGAATGTTGGTCGGCAAACAGACGATTTCCAGATCATGCAGTGGCTGATCGAGCGATCCCCCGTCGCGTTTGACGCCGATGGCTTCGCCCACACAGATCACCTGAACCTCGATCTCCAGCTCTTCCTTAAGGTTGATCCGTTGAAAATCCAGATGCAGCAGGGATTCCGCCACGGGGTGAAGCTGTTCTTCCTTGACGATCGCCGCGTAGTCGCGCAGCTTCTTGTCCCCGTCCATGACATTCAGGTGGAACACCACACTTTGTCCGGCATGTGCGCGCATAATCTTTTCGTAGGTACGGCGGTCCACTTTGATCGATGTCGGTTCCTTCTCTTCGCCATAGACGATCGCCGGGACGAAATCTTCCCGCCGAACCGCCTTCACATTCCGCCGTCCGGTTTCGTTTCTGAGTTGTACGTCTAACTGAATTTCTTCCATCGTTCCTCTACCCCTTGTTTATCGCGTGGTTTCATCGAACAAGCAACTGATCGATTCTTCGTTATGTATTCTCTGGATCGCCTCGGCCAGCAAAGAGGCGATGGTAACTTGCTTGATGCTCTTGACTTTGCGCGCCTTCGCCGACAACGGAATACTGTCGGTGGTGACGAGCTCTTTCAATTCCTTGCAATTCTTGATCCGGTCGGCCGCGGGCCCGGACAATATGCCGTGACTGATGGCCGCGTACACATCCTTGACGCCTTTCTTCTTCAGCACGTCGATGGCCTCGACCAGCGACCCCGCGGTGGCGACGATATCGTCGACGAGAATGACGTTCTTGCCCTTAACGTTACCCAAGATGTGCATCACCTCGGTTTTGTCCGGGGACATGCGCCGCTTGTCGACGATCGCCAGGCCGGCCTTGAGCCGCTTGGCATACGCGCGCGCCATCTTGATCCCGCCCACATCCGGTGAAACGACCACGAGATTCTTGAGCTTTTTCTCGCTGAAATAATCGCACAGCGTGTTGATGGCATACAGGTGATCGACCGGTATGTCGAAAAATCCCTGGATCTGGTTCGCGTGCAGGTCCATGGTCAGCACGCGCTTGGCCCCGGCCGCCACAATCAGATTGGCGACCAGCTTGGCCGTAATAGGTACCCGCGGCGCGTCCTTGCGGTCCTGCCGCGCGTAACCGTAATACGGGAGAACCGCTGTGACACGTTTGGCGGACGCCCGGCGCACCGCGTCGACCATAATCAGCAGTTCCATCAAATTGTCATTGGTAGGCGGGCAGGTGGGCTGGACGATAAATACGTCCTTGCCCCGGATATTCTCCTCGATCGCGACCCGGATCTCCCCTTCGCTAAACCGCCCCACCGTCATTTTGGTGGGACTGATATCCAAATGCTTGCAGATGCCTTTGGCCAGCGGCACATTGGCGTTTCCGTACAAGATGGCTAAACCGTTCATTGACTCCTTGCTTTCTTAATCACCCGGGCCGGTGTTCCGACCACCGTCGCTCCGTCGGGTATGGTTGACCGGACGACCACGCTCGCGGCCCCGATCACCGCTTTTTTCCCGACCTTCACCGGGGCGACCAATATCGCGTCCGATCCGATAAACGCACCGTCGCCGATTTTGGTCGGATGCTTTTCCGCCCCGTCATAATTCGCGGTTACCGTCCCGGCTCCGATGTTGGCGTTGGCGCCGACGGTAGCATCGCCCAGAAATCCGAAGTGTTTCATCAGTGTCGCGCGGCCGATTTTAGTCCGGGATACCTCGGTGAAATTGCCGACCTCGACGTCATCCCCGATCCGGCTGCCCGGCCTGATCCGCGCGAACGGGCCGATCAAACACCCGCTGCCAATGCGCACATTGTTCTCAATGACAGAAAACGGCCGGACTACGGTATCCCGGCCGATCTTCACATCCGCATCGATATGCGTGGAGGCGGGATCGACGATGGTGACGCCCGCGAGCATCAGCCTGTCGAGGATCCGCCGGCGGATGATTTCCTGCGACTGGGCCAGATCGATCCGGCTGTTGACGCCCAGCGCTTCCTTAAAATTTTCGGTGGCGACCGTTTCCACGGTCTGTCCGTCCTGCGTGAATATCTCGATGATATCCGTGAGGTAAAATTCTTTCTTGGCCTTGTTCTGCCGAACCTTGTCCAGCGCCGCGAAAAGCGCCGGGGCATTGATGCAATAAACGCCGGAATTGATCTCGGCGATCTGGCGTTCGAATCCGACGGCGTCCTTGTCCTCGCGGATCGCGACCGCTTTGCCGTCCATGTCGCGGATGACCCGGCCGTATCCCTGAGGGTCATGAACAACGGCCGTCAGGAAGGTGCAGACGGCCTGGGATCCGCGGTGTTTTTTGACCAGCGCGCGGACGGTTTCCTTGGTCAGCAACGGCGTATCGCCGCATAAAATCAAAACGTCACCCTTAAACGACTTGAGGTGACTGGAGGTGGTCTTGACGGCGTCGGCCGTGCCTAATAGCTTTTTCTGTTCGAGCGTGACAACTTCGGGAGGAAGC
The DNA here is from genome assembly GCA_020632495.1 of Candidatus Omnitrophota bacterium. GTDB lineage: Bacteria > Omnitrophota > Gorgyraeia > Zapsychrales > Zapsychraceae > JAGOSC01. The sequence continues at coordinate 156,068 of JACKFL010000005.1, forward strand.
TGTTCGCGGACCGCCGTGATCATGTGACCCAGGACGACAATCAATTCCTTGGAACCGGCGGCCTTGGCCACGTCGAGAACGTACTCGATCATCGGCTTACCGCAGACCGGATGCAAAACTTTAGGGACAGCGGATTTCATTCGCGTCCCTTTTCCTGCGGCCAAAATGATTGTCTTCAGGTCTGTCATGTTCGTCTCAAAGAAATCCTGTCAGTTCAACTGCTGCGTCTGGTCGTCGCTACAAAAGTACTGCCCAGCCAGGACTCGAACCTGGAAAAGCAGATCCAAATTCTGCTGTGTTGCCAATTACACCACCGGGCAATAGATCTTTTTAAATTCGGTAATTGCGGCTGGGTCTTCAGGAAGCCTCGCCAATGGAACTATATTCACTTCGATGCTCTGCCGTAATCTCCCGCTCATACGCTTGTAGGATTTGGGACTGAAGATAATCACGAAACTGCTGGGTTATCGGATGCGCGATATCCCTGTGTTCGGATTTGGCATCAGATCTGTCGTCGGTATCGAAATCTTGAGTGGCGCCACGGATCGCGGTGCCGCATTGATTACAGAATTTGCTGCCCACCTCGTTTTTGAATCCGCATTTCTGACAAGCGGATTTCAGTTTACGTGAAGGCATGGCGATAAAGAGGCCACTGGATCCCTGGATGATCTTGATATTGCGCACCACAAAGGAATTGTCGAACGTCACGGTCGTGTAAGCTTTTAACTTCTTGTCTGGCCCTTCTTTTGGAAATACCCGTATTTCTGTAATCTCCATTTTCACTCCTTCCCTTACGCGGGTTACTGGCACCGGCGAAGAATCATAGAGTCCGTACGACAAATACCTGAGAATAACGCGACGCTAAGTGGGCTTGTATTTGCTTGGCTGCTTGTTGGGAATCCGTCAACCCGTACACGCTCGGGCCGCTACCGGAAACGGTAACACCCTGCGCGCCCAAGGACTTGAGTCTCTCTTTTAGTTTATTGATCTTGGGACAAATCTGTACAACAACTTTCTCCAAGTCGTTATATAACAAAGAACTAATCGTTGCAACGTCACTTTTGGGTAAGTGGTGAAGAAGAATATTAGCATTATCATCTATATTTGTCAACATATTCCTCCCCCCCCGGGAAGTCCCTGTCCGCGACCGGCCGTTTTTCGGTATCTTTATGTGCCCGTACACTTTGGGAGTATACATTTTGATCTTGGGAACCACCAAAATGTGCCACAATCGGCGCCCGATCGGGAGGGTTTCGATGCAGTCTCCGCGGCCCGTTCCCAGGCCCCAACTGGCGTCGTAAAGAAAGAACGGAACGTCGCTGCCGATGCGCCGGCCGACATCCACCATCTCATCCCGGGACATTTTCAGCCCCCACAAACGGTTCAGGCCGGTGATGGCGGCGGCGGCATTGGTCGAGCCGCCGGCCAGGCCGGCCGCCACCGGGATGACTTTGGCTATGGCGATGTCCACCCCCGCGGTGATGCGGTACTCCTTCCGGATAATCTCGGCGGTGCGGTAGACCAGATTTTTGGGGCCCGTGGGGACGTGCGGATGGTCGCAGGTGATGGTAATCCGGCCGCTGCGGTTGGTCTTGAAGCTCAACCGGTCGACCAGATTGATGCGTTCGAACACGGTGACGATGTCGTGAAACCCGTCGGGACGTTTGTCGATGACTTTGAGATAAAGATTAACTTTGGCAGGGGCTTTGACGGAGATCTGGGGCATTGCGCGGATTACTGAGAGTCAACCTCGGAATTTTCCTCGGTATTGCGGACCTGAATGCTCTTGGCGGCGTCGATCTTCTTGATTATGGATTTCTGGTCAGGCAACAGATCCAGCGACAACTCCCAGTATTCGATCGCCTTCTCAAACTGATTGAGTTTGTAGTAAACGTCGCCCATATGTTCGTAGATCACCGGGTCTTTCATAACTGCATTCGCCCGCTCGAAGGCGTCCAGGGCTTCCTGGTATTTCTCGCGCTTGTAGTAAACCCACCCAAGGCTGTCCAGGTAAGCGCCGTTGTTGGGGCTTTCCTCGAGCGCCTGCAGCACCAGCGATTCGGCCTCGCCGAGATTTTGATTGCTCTCGGCGTAAATATAACCCAGCGTGTTCAGACTCCCGTCGTGATTCGGCTTGATCTTGATCGATTCCTTCAGCATCTCGATGGCCTTGCGCTGATCGTCGATTTCCAGATAGAGCGAACCGAGCAGGTAAAGCACATCGGGATTGTCCGGCTCGAGCTGCAGAATCTTCTCGAACTGCTCAATCGCATTTTTGTACTTTTTTTGGGAATAGTATAGCTGGCCGAGGTAGCCGTAGATCTCGATATTACCGGGTTCCGCCTCGGAGAAAGTCTTGAGGATGTATTCGTACTCGTGGGCGGCGGCGTCGTAGTCTTTTTCGGTGGAATGGATCAGGGCAAGCAGATAGTGGGACTGCAGGTCATCCGGATTGTATTTGCCGACCAGCTGGAGCTCATCTTTCGCCTTGGTGAGCATGTCCAGACGGGCGTAATCCGCCCCCAAACGGAGGTGGATCAGATAGCTCGCCTCGTCGAACTGCGCGGCCATTTCGTACTCCTGAACGGCCTTGGTGGTCTGGCCGAGCAAGTCGAATACCTGGCCCATGGCGTAATGCGCCACAGCCTTATAGGTCGCGATCCGGTCCTGAAATACAAACGCGTCGGCGGTCCGCACGGGAGCGCACATCAACAAGAGTAGTCCGAAGCTGATCGTGAGTGACTTCATTATCGCTTTTGGCATGGGACCCGCCTTTGTTGATCGTGCCTGTGTTGGGATCGGAGACCGGAATTACTTCCAGTCGCGTTTCTTCAGGTGTCTCAGGGACTTTCTGAGCTTTTTACGCTTATGCGTTCTGATTTTTCTTTTTTTTCTTTTCTTACCGCACGGCATACGTTTACCTTAATCTTACCTCTAGTGGATGAGTTTGTTCAATGGATATTCTATAATTCCTTCCGCCCCCGCCATCTTCAAGCGCGGGATCAGGACCCGGACGACATTCTCGCTGATGACCGTTTCGACCGCCAGCCATTTCGGATCGCTCAAGTGCGACACGGTTGGTTCTTTAAGAGAAGGCAGCAAACTGCGGACCTTCTCGAAATTCTTCTCCAGGATATTCATCTTCAGGCCGACCATGTTGCTGGCCGCCAGCGCGCCGTGGAGCAGCATGATAATCTGTTCCATCTTGGACCGCTTCCACTCGTCGGCGCAGGCCTCTTTGTTGGCAATGAACTGGGTGTTCGATTCGCACAGCGTTTCTACGATGCGCAGTTTGTTCGCCCGCAGACTGCTGCCGGTCTCGGTCAATTCGACGATCGCGTCGACCAGGCCCGAGGTGACCTTAGCTTCGGTGGCCCCCCAACTAAACTCGACATCAGCCTGGACCTTGTGCTGCTTAAGATACTTCCTGGTGATGCCGACGACTTCCGTGGCGATCTTCTTGCCGGCCAAATCTTTTACCGACTTGATCTTCGAGCTCTCCGGCACAGCCAGGACCCATCGGACCTTGTTTTCGGTCTGCTTCGAATATTGCAGTTCGGCCAGCGATTTGACCTTTGAGCCGTTTTCCAAAACCCAGTCGGCCCCGGTGATCCCGCAGTCGAGCGTGCGGTCTTCCACGTAGCGGCTCATTTCCTGGGCGCGCAACAGAACCGGTTCGATCTCGGCATCGTCAATGCTGGGAAAATACGAGCGGCTGCGTACCACAATTTTAAAGCCGGCCCGTTCGAAAATCTTTATCGTCGCGTCTTGCAGACTGCCTTTCGGCAGGCCTAATTTCAGTTTCTTCATATGGTTAGCGTCTTTACTTTCGTCGGTGATAGCGTAAAAAGAGCTTCATTATAACTGCGGCGAATTGGCTTGTAAAGACATTTCAACAAGACACACACCAAGTATAATATCATTGCTCTCTGCGGGCAAGCGCGGCCGGGAACCTCCCCAGGATCCGAAAATTCCTTGTCAAACTAGGTATTCGTGGTTATAATCCGTGGTTAATACCTCCGGCTTCGCGCCCGCGAATGCCCCAATATATCAGAAAAACGACATTTGACAAGCATAAATATTGAGGAGCCCTCATGCTGAAACTCTTTCGTAACAAGGAATTGAAGAAGAAGTTTATCTGGGCGGTCGCGATCCTGATCATCCTCTCATTCGGATTTTTCGGCACGGCCTACCTGATCACCGGACAAGGAAACCCCGATGTCGCCGGCAAGATATTCCGCCAAACAGTTTCCCGCTCTGATTTCCTGGATGCTTATCGCAACGTGGAAATCCAGTCGCTTATGCAATACGGAGACAAATTCCATGAGCTGAAACCTTACCTCAACCTGGAATCCCGGACCTGGGACCGTTTGATCCTGCTGCACGAAGCGGACAAGCGCAATATCAGGGTTTACGATGACATGGTCATCAAGAGCATTCAGGAGAATCAGAACTTTCACCGCAACGGACACTTCGACAGCATCATGTATGAACAGGTCCTCAAATACCTGCGCGTCAACCCGCGCGATTTTGAGGAAGGCATCCGGGAAAATCTGAAGATGCAGCTGCTCTACGATCAGGCCACGCGGGATGTCAACATCTCCGCGGACGAAATCGCCGCGGAATACCAGCGGCGCAACCAGAAGGTCCAGGTGAGTTATGTCCTGGTGGAGCCCGGTAAGTACAAAAATGAAGACATGTACGACGAAGCGGGCGCGCGCGCGCATTACGAAGCCAATCCCCCGGCCTTCATGATCCCGGCGGCGATCAACGTCGAGTACGTCCTCCTCCCCTTCCCCGAGAAGGAACCGGAAGAATTGGACATGAAACTGTCGCTGGATAACGAACCGGCCGATGATATCGACGACCCCCTCGCCGGCGAAGGGGACGATGATTTTGCGGCCCAGCAGGCGGTCCGTGACCGGGCGGACGAGATCTATACCGAAACCCTGATCAATCCGAACCTGCGCGAGGTGGCCGCAGCCAACTCACTGAAGATCCAGGAGACCGGTTTCTTCAACATCGACCAGCCCGACATGAGCCTGGGCTGGCCGTTCGAGATGTTTCAGGACGTGTTCCGCCTGACCACCGACACGATCCCGGAACCGTTCGAAACACCCAACGGCATGGTCCTGGTCAACGTGACCGAACGCCGCGACGCGTATATTCCGGACTACGAGGAAGTGAAAAACAAAGTGAAGGATTCTTATTTACTGGAGAAGGCCAGGGAAGTGGCCAAGGAAAAGACCCGGGAAGCCCGGGAAAAAATCTCAGCGGCGTTTGCCGAAAGCCCGGCCGCGGATTTCGCGCAGCTGGCCAAGGACCTCGGCCTCAATCTCTATCAGTCGCCGGATTTCAGCCGCGGGCAATACCTGCCGATTATCGGTATCTCGAAGGAATTTGAAAACGCGGCCTTCGACCTCACCAAGGAGGCCCCCGTCAGCGAGGTGATCGACCAAACCAAGGGTTTTGCCATTTTACATCTGGACAACAAGACACCGGCCGATCCCGATAAGCTGCCCGAGCAGCGCGTCGGCATCGAAGAGGCCCTCCTGCAGGAACGTAAAAATCAGACCTTTACCGAATTTATGACCACCCTGCGGGTGGAATCCAACCTCGACAACAACCTCGCCCGCCGCCAGGCCGAACAACAGGCGCTACAGAGTACAAGCCAATAGATTCGTTAATAAACCTCGCTCAATGTCTGCGGCAGTTGATGCTGGACGGCGGCGACCACGCCGTTTTCGTCCAGGAAGATATACGTCGGCAATCCGTTGACACCCAGCTTGTTCGAAACCGAACCGTCTTGATCCAAATACCCTTCCTTCAGCGGCAAGCCCGCCTGCACCAGGTACGCCCGGGCCTGATCACGGCTCTCCCCCACGTTGACCAGCATCAGCGTCACCCCGCTGTCCAAGAGCCTTTGATGGTTGCGCCGGATCACGTCGAGCTGGGTACGGCAGTGCGGGCACCAGGTCGCCCAGAATATCATGATGCCCCGCTTGTCGCCGCGCACGGCGGAGAAGGCTTTCTTTTGCCCTTCGATATCGTGAATTTCAAAATCAGCCAGCGGTTTGCCGATCAACGGGTTGGGGCCGCGCAGCAATAACGGGTCCATGCCCGTCACCGGCACGGCAACCGTCAGCAGGGCGGCTCCCAGCAGAATACCGGCCAGTCCTTTCCAGCGTCGGTTCATCTTTCGATTCCTCCCGTGGATTGATCGATCCAGTCGAGATAATCCTGATTCCCGGCCGCGATCGGCAGCGCGATGATCTCCGGCACCGAGTAACTGTGCAGCGATTTGACCGTCTTTTCCAAGCCGGCAAAAAGGTCCTGCCGGGTTTTCATCACGACCAAAACTTCCTCGTCGTTATTGACTTTCCCTTCCCACCAGTACAGCGAACGGACCGGGTTCACCAGATTGGCGCAGGCGATGAGTTTTTCGTTGAGCAGTGTGTCCACGATCGTCTTCGCCTCATCGGCATTGGGACAGGTCATCAGCACCACGATGTACATGAGTTACTCCTTGATTTGAACGATGGTCAGGATCCGCCCGGCCGCCTCGCCGTCGCGCCGGAACGAGTGATAGTGCGTATCGGCGAAGGTGCAGATCCCGCAGTCCACGATGTTTTCGGGACGGACGCCCGCTTGCCGCAGCTGGCGCCGGTTGGCCAGCGCCAGGTCGAAGTGCAGGCGGCCGCTGATCAGAGTGACCTCGTCCGGAAAGATTTCCCGGAACTCCGGACCGACTTCATACTGCTGCATACGGATGCACGGACCGAAAGCGACCCGCAGACGCTCCGGATCGGTTCCGTAGGCCGCGGTCATCGCCGCCACGGCAGCCGGACCGATCCGCGCGGCAGTGCCCCGCCAGCCGGCGTGGACCAGGCCCACTGCCGGGATCCGGGGGTCATGCAAAATCAACGGCAGGCAATCGGCGGTGCGTACCGCAAGTCCCAGGCCGGGAATATCGGTGATCAGTCCGTCGGCCTCGGCCAGCGGAAGCACGGTTTCGTGGAAGCGGATAATCCGGTGGCCGTGCACCTGCCTGACGTTGCATATCCGGCGGGGATCCAATCCGGCGCCCGCGCGCAGGGCGTCCTGCTGGCGCACGGAGAACGGGTCCTGGGGATGATGCAACATAAAATCCTCGTCGCGGGTGCTGACCAGGACCGTCACATTTTCCGGGAAAAAGTCATCGAACAGTGGGCGAGTCGTCAAAGAGTTGCGTGTCTTCGAAGTCGTCAACGGATGGAATCTCCTCTTTGGGGGTGGACGGCAGTTCCTGGACCTTGCCGAGTTTACGTTCAATATTGCGGCTCTTGCGGCCGGCCTGTTCGATTGTGTTGGACGCTTCCTGAAGCTTTTTCTGCGTCTTCTCGAGAATATCGCCGAACTTTCCGAACTCTTTCTTCACCGTCCCCAGCAGCGTCCACACTTCGCTGGCGCGTTTTTCGACGGCCAGCGTGCGGAAGCCCATCTGCAGGGAATTCAGCAGCGCGGCGATGATGGTCGGCCCGGCCACGGTGATGCGGTAGTCGCGCTGCAGGGTATCGGTCAGCCCCGGCCGGCGCAGCACCTCGGCATATAATCCTTCAATGGGCAGATACAGAATCCCGAAGTCCGTGGTGTTGGGCGGATCGATGTATTTCTCGCGGATCTTCTTGGCCTCCGTCTTGATGCGGTTTTCGATCGCCTTGGCAAATTCCTCCACGGCCGCTGGGTCGGCCTGTTCCTGCGCGGCTAATAAGCGCTCATAATCTTCCTTGGGAAACTTGGCGTCGATCGGGATGTACACCGCCGTGCCGTCGTCCTGGCCGGGGAGTTTGATGGCGAACTCGACCGGATCGCGGCTGCCTTTCTTGGTCGCCACATTCTTTTCGTACTGGTCCGGCGTGAGGATCTGGTCGAGCAGATTCTCCAGCTGGATCTCGCCCCACGTCCCGCGCGTCTTGACGTTGGTCAGCACCTTCTTCAGGTCCCCGACACCGGTCGCCAGATTCTGCATCTCGCCCAGCCCCTTGTGGACCTGTTCCAAACGGTCGCTGACCAGCTTGAAGGAATCGCCCAGCCGCTTCTCCAGGGTGGACTGCAGCTTCTCATCCACGGTCTCGCGCATTCTTTCCAATTTCTGATTATTGTCTTCCTGCAAGGACTGCAAGTTTTTTTGCAGGGTATCGCGCACCCGCTCCAGCTTTTCCTCGTTCATTTGGGTCAGCCGGAGAAATTGTTCGGAAAACTTACCGAGATTGTCTCCCAGCTCCTTGCGGTTGGCCGCCATCTCTTCGCGGATGTTGCGTTCGATGCGGTCCTGTTCCTGCCGGCGGTTGTTCATCTGTGTTAACAGGAATAACAACAGCAAGGTGTTGGCAATTAACAAGATGACTATGGCTATGGTCATTCGGTTGTCCTTTGTCGACGGAAAACGGAACCGCCGCGCGCTTCCGATAATTCCGATTCTGCCTGATTTTTTATATCAAGGATTGAAATATCCTGTGAGTTTAGTATACTAAAAATTCCCCAATCGCGGAAAGGAGTTCTGTCATGTTTGAGAAGTCCCCTTTCTTCTCCAATGAAAAAGTGCGGGAAGAAATCCGCAAGCATAAATGGATTGAAAGCGAGAAAAAAGGCCATGATATCGGCTTCGCCACGGCTGCCATCGACTGGATCAAGAATCACAGTGAGGAGTGGCTGAAATATCATCGCGAAGAAACCCCCGGCTCCTGACAGCCGCCGCACACCGAGCCGCCCTGTCTCCTCTTCCCGCGTTGTCCCGTATTCTGCAAGACCCGGAAACAGCGTTCGCAGCGATCGCGAAGCGAATAGGCAATGCCGTTCAACGGACATTGTTCGCAGCGCGGCACCGGTTTGCAGAAATCCTTTCCGATCCTGACAATCAGCGCGTGATACTCGTTAAATAACTGCCGGTCCTCATCCAAATGCCGCACGAACAAGGCCTGCATGGCGGCGTAATCCGTGTCGCGGTCGATCAGCCCGTGCCGGTAGAGGAGGCGCTTGGTGTACGCGTCGATCACAAAGACCGGACGGTCAAAGGCGTACAGTAAAATGGAATCAGCGGTCTCCGGACCGATCCCGTTGACGGTCAAAATCTCCGCGCGCAGTTCGCGCGTCGGAACGGCGGCCATACCCTCCAGATCGCCGTTGTAATTATTGTACAGGTAATCAATAAAGTTCTTCACCCGCCGGGCCTTGACGTTAAAATAGCCGGCCGGCCTGATGAGAGCCGCCAGGTCTCCCGCCGGCATGCGCCGCAGGGCCCGGGGTGTCAGCGCCTTGTGATTCTTTAAGTTGGTGAGGGCGCGCTCCACGTTGCGCCAGTTGGTATTTTGCGTAAGGATGGCCCCGATGATGACTTCAAACGGGGTCTCCCCCGGCCACCAATGCTGGGGACCGAAGGTTTCGTAAAGCCGCTGGTAGAATGTGTGGATGACAGCCCGGGGCATTACCGCCGTTTGGTTTTGGACCGGGCGATCTCGTCAAACCCCCAGTCTTTTTCCTTCTTCCGTTCGTTGTCGGCACCTGCCTCGAATTTCTTGGCGTCGAATTTCATGCGTGGTTTTTTGCCGGATTTGCCCATGTCAACCTCCTGATGTAAACGGTTGGGGGTCCCTGAAGGACCGCTGCTGTCTATCGTTCCGGGTCACTCACCGGAAACCGGTTGATGGTGCTGCACGGCGTGCTCAATGAGCCGCCCTTCCTTACTAAAATATAACAGAACACGGTCGGAATCAAAAAAATGAACCGGCCGGCGGTACATCCACATGACGGCTGCCCCGTGCCGGTCCGCGGGATCCTGGACATAAACCGGATCGCCATAGCGCTCACGGACCGTATCCCGATCCATCCCCGCCGCCAGCCGGCCGTTGTCCGCGTCTTCCCGGATCTGCCGGTACTCGGCCTCGGCAACATCAACGTCTTCGTCCATGGCATCGGCTTCGTCGCCGTACTGCTTGAGCAACCACAGCTCATCCACATGCCCGAGACTGTGACATCCGGTGACGGCCGGAACCGTTGCCGTGAGAATCACACACAGAATTAGCGGTCGGTGCATTTTGGTCATTCTAGCACAATGTCACGTCCAGCGGAAGTGAACGAAAATCCGCCCCCAGTTTTTATCGTCCTTCTCAATCCGGTGATACACGCCCTTGTAATTCTTCTCCAGATACCTCAGCACATGCTTTTTCAGCTGGCCGCTGCCTTTGCCGGGAATGATCTCCACCTGTTTGGCACGGACGGCCACCGCTTCCTCCATAATGTCCCGCAGGGCCTGCTGGAGTTTCCCGCCGTCTGAATAAATATCGTGGAGGTCGGCCTTTAGTTTCATCAGCGGGTGATCCGGTCGCGCTCATCTTTGAGCTTTTTGATATCACTTTCGATCTCACGCTGCCGGGTCTGGATCTCTTTCAGTCGGCGGCCGTACTCTTTGAGCATCTCGGGATCGCCTTTGTCGAACTGCTTGGAAAGGTGACGGGACTTCGCGTAGCTTTCCGTCTCCAGGTCCTTTTGTTCCTGTTCGAGATTCTTGAGCTGATTCTTGATTTGAGAAATGCGCTTCTTGGCGGCCTTGTGCTGCTCGCGCAATTCCTTCAAATTCGGCTTCTCGTCTTTCGTTTTTGCGGAAGCCTGGTTTCCGCCGCCTTTCTTTCCGGATGACTTGCCCGGTTTGTCCGCCGCGCGGTCGTCTTCCGTGACATGCGGCGATGGGGCCCCGCCGCCGAGACCGGCCAGCCCTCTTTTGTCGAGATAATAATTGAGGCCGCCGGGAAAGGTCTTGATGGTGCCGTCGCGGACCTCGACGATATGGTCGGCGATCTCGCGGATAAAATACAGATCGTGACTGATAAAGACCACGGTGCCGGTGTACTTCTGAAAGGCCTTGGTCAACGCCCTGACGCCGTCCAGGTCCAGGTGGGTGGTAGGCTCGTCGAGCAGCATGAAGTTCGGCGGATGGATCAGCAGCCGCGCCAGGATCACCCGGCTCTTCTCCCCGCCGGAGAGGACCTTGACCGGTTTAAACACGTCGTCACCCTGAAAATTAAAGAGCCCCAGCAGACTGCGCACCCGGACGGACTGGACCCCCTGCGGCGCCGCGCTTGCCACCTCTTCAAAAGCGTTACGCGTGGGATTGAGCACATCGAGACGGGATTGCGAAAAGTAACCGCGTTCCACCTGATGCCCAAGCCGGATCTCGCCGCCGTCGGGATCGACTACACCGGCCAGCATCTTGAGCAAAGTCGACTTCCCCGCCCCGTTGGGACCGACCAGGCAGATTTTCTGACCGCGCAACACCTCCATATCGAGATCAGCGTAGACACGCTTTTCGCCGTAGGACTTGCTGACGCCTTTAAGGTGTTCCACCACATAACCGCTGGCCGGGGCCTCGGCGAATTCGAATTCCCCGATACTCTTCTGGTCCTGCGGAAGTTCGATATTTTCCAGTCGTTCGATCTGCTTGCGCTTGTTGCGGACTGCGGCGGCCCGGTTGGGTTGCGCGTGAAAACGCTGGGTAAAACGCTCCAGCTGTTTGCGCTTCTTCTCGATCACCTTTTGCTTCTTCTCGAGCGTTTTCAGGTTGACGCCTTTCTGCTCCTCGTAAAATTCATAGTTTCCTTTGATCTTGGTCATGCCGGCCCCTTCCAGAACGATGGTGTAATTGGTCACTTCATTCAGAAAGACCCGGTCATGGGAAATCAACACAAACGATCCGGAATAACTTTTCAGATAGTCTTTCAACCACAAGGTGGCGTCCAGATCGAGATAATTGGTGGGCTCGTCGAGCAGCAGCAGATCGTACGGATACGTCAGCAGTTTGGCCAGCAGGGTGCGCATCTGCCATCCCCCGCTGAGATGCTGGATGGGCCGGTCGAAATCTTCGGGCTTAAAACCCAGACCGGACAGGATCTTTTCGGCGCGGTGTTCGAGTTCATAAATGCCCAGGGCCTCGAGTTCTTCGAGCACGTCGCCGTAGCGGTTGGACGCGGCCTTGTTTTCATCTTCGAGTTTGCGCTTCTCCCGGCGCAGGGCCTTGATCCGGTCGTCTCCTTCGGTCAATTCCTGCATGACGGTGCGTTCGGATTGGAACTTTGCTTCCTGCGGGAGATATCCGATATTGATGCCTTTCTGGACCTGGATCTCGCCGGCGAGGGCCTCGCGCTCGCCGCGGATGATGGAAAACAACGTGGTCTTCCCCGCCCCGTTGGGTCCGGTCAGACCGATTTTTTCATTCGGAAAAATGCTGAAGGTGACGTCCTTGAACAGCGTCCGTTGGGTGAAGCCCATGGTGAGACTATTGATGGTAATCATGTCAGTCGCTTTGCGTAATCAGTTGAACTTCGGTGCGGGTCAACGGACGCCACTGTCCGGAGGCCAAATTGCCGAGCTGCAAGGGACCCTGGCCGATGCGTTTCAGGTTGAGCACCTTGTGCCCGACCTTTTCGCACATCCGGCGGATCTGCCGTTTGCGGCCCTCATGTATCGTCATAAAGAATTCGGAGGACTCTTTGCCGCGGCGCACCCGGAAGACCCGCGCCCGGGCGGTTTTGCGGTCGTCAATCATGACCCCGCTGATCAGCCGTTTTATTTTCGGGGGTTTGATGTCCCCCTCCACCTGCACGATATAGGTCTTTTCGACGCGAAATTTGGGATGCGTCAACCGGTAGGCCGTGTCCCCGTCATTGGTCAATAATAGCAGACCTTCCGTGTTCTTGTCCAATCGGCCCACCGGGGAGAGGTGATGGAATTTGCGGGGCAGCAGACGGAAAACATTGTCCTCATCGAGACGGACTTCCTTGGTGGTGGCATAGCCGGCGGATTTGTTGAGCAGGATGTACTCCATCCCCTTGGACGACACGGCGTGCCCGTCCAGGGTGATCTTGTCCCGGCCCGGCCGGACGGGGGTGGACGGCTCGGTCACCACCGTTCCGTTTACCGCAACACGGCCGCTTTTAACGATGTCCATGGCCTTGCGCCGGGAGCTGACACCGTTGTGTGAAAGGAAAACCTGGAGACGGACGCTATTTTTGTCGCTGGCGGAGCGCTTCATAACACATCACCGCAGCCGTCACCGAAACATTCAGTGAATCGGCCCGGCCCTTCATCGGCAGTTTGACTTTTTCGTCGGCGGCCTCGACCCAAAAGGAGGTCAATCCCTTCTCCTCGCTTCCCAGGACAATCGCGCAACGACGGTTGAGATCGGCTTTAAAATAGAGGTGCCGCGCGTCCGGCAGCGTCGCCGTGACGGTAAAATTGTGCGCCCGTAGAAAATCCAGCGCCTCCTCATTGCTGCACGAGACCACCGGCAAAGAGAAGACCGTGCCCAGGCTCGCGCGGATCACGTTCGGATTGAAGATGTCGGTCTTGACTCCGCACACCAATACGCCGCCGACGCCGGCCCCGTCGGCCGTGCGCACCACCGCACCGAGATTACCGGGTTTCTCCACGCCCTCCAGCACGAGCAATAACGCACGCGCCGCCGGACGCATGCGGCTCAGTTCGAACCGCGGGGTCGCGCACACGGCGAGAATTCCCGAGTCGCGGTCCCCGTAGGCCATTTTGTGATACACATCGCGGGTGGTCTCATGCCGCTCCGCGCTGATAAACGCGGGATGCTCCATGATGGCATGCTCCTGGGGATTCAACAGCTCGGGACAATAAAAGACCCGGTGAATCTCCGGTGCTGCCTGCGCGGCGGTGGCCAGCTCCTTGGCGCCTTCGATGATCGTCAGACCAGCCTCGTCACGCGCGCGGCGCTGACGCAGGCGGACCACCTGCTTAACCTTGGGATTGCTCAAACTGCTGATTTTATCGGACATGCGCTTTAAATACCTTGATCAATTGCGGATTGGGCGTGAAGGCCTCGGTCCGCCAGGATGCCGCCATCTCTTTTTTGTGCTTGGGCCACAGGCCCGCGTACGTCTCCCAGCCGGTCACCGGTCCTTCGCGGCGGACCCACGGCGGATTGGGACGGTAACTTAAGAGCCCGTCGGGAAACGTATAGTTCTTGACTGCCTTGTAAGTCCAGTAAGTCCAGTGGAACTCGAACTTGTCGTAAGCCGTCAGGGTGTCCGCCAGCCAGCGGTCCTCCCCGTACCAGCCCTCCCGCGCGTTGACCCCGAATTCGCCCACCAGGACGGGCAGATTCCGCTTGGCCGCGGTCTGCGCGTAGCGTTGCAGGTTCTTGGTCAGGATCACCCGGTTCCACGGCGCCTTGGCCCGCCGCAACGGATAACGCAAGAACGGCACGAAATTAAACGTAAAATCCAGCGGTTCGTAATTGTGGATGCTTAACGCGTAGTTGTCGTCCTCAAATACGTCGAGGCACTCGATATCCTGCGCCCAGTTATTTCCTTCCACGAAGATGATGTGTTTCTTATCGATGCTGCGGATGCGCTCGATCGCGGCGGCATAGAAACGGTTCAGTTTGACCGGGTCGGACAAAACGGTTTCATTTAACAGGTCATATCCCGCGACCGCGCTTTCGTCTTTGTAACGGTCGGCCAGGAACTGCCAGATCTTGAGCGCGCGCTGTTGGTTTCGCGGGGAGGTCCAGAACTGCGCCTTGCCGTCGCTGTCCGAATGCCAGTCGTGATTTTGCGATCCCGGAGCCGCATGCAGGTCGAGAATGACATAAATTCCGCGTTCGCGCGCCCAGCCGATCGCCTTGTCTAAATAGCGGACATCCTTACCGCCGGGTTTCATCGCGACCGGCTCGACGACTCGGTAATGAAACGGCAACCGAATGCAGTTGCATCCCAGTTTCTGGATCGCGTCGAAATCTTCTTCGCGGATGAAATTGCGCCGGAACTCATGATGAAATTCCTCCAGGGCCTTGGCCCCCAGGACACGCTGAAAGTTCTTTTCAAAGAGATGCAGCGGGCGGTTCGGGGCAAACATGAAATACGCCTCCATCATCAGCCAGCCTCCCAGATTCACGCCATGCAGCCGCGTTTCGCGCCCGTGCTCATCGAAGATACGCTGCCCTTGCGTGCGCAGAAACGGCATGGCCGTCCGCTTATTGTCCGGTGATGAAGTCATGGATCTCCTTTACGAAGATGTCTTCGGAGTGAACGTGCCCGTCATTGTGTCCGCCCTCGATATCAACAAATTTCTTCTTCCCGGCGGCCGCTTCGTACAGCTTGCGTCCGAACCGGTACGGGACGGTGTCGTCCGCTTTGCTGTGAAAAAACAGCTTGGGCGCCGCCACCGCCTTGATCTTCAAATGCGAATCCAGCTTAACCTTTACCAGGAATGTCGGCACAAACGGAAAAATATGACGGGCCATGTCCCGGGCGCTGGTAAAGGTCGAATCAAGGATCAATCCGCCGATGGGATTCTTGGCGGCCACATCCACGGCCGCGGCCCCGCCGAGCGAGGCGCCGTACAGGAATATATCTTCCGGGGCGATGCCTTTTTCCCGCGTCAGGAAAAAGTATGCGGCCTGCGCATCGGCGTACATCCCGTCCTCGGTCGGAATTCCCTCACTGCGTCCGTAACCCTGATAGTCGATGATCAGGACGTTCAGACCCATGCGGTTGAACATATTGATCTTGTCCAGGCGGTCGCTGATGTTGCCCGCGTTGCCGTGCAAGAACAGGATCGTCTTGCGCTGGTCCTCCCGGCTGACCCACCAGCCGTGGATCTTGAAGTCCGCCGGCACCGTCACCTGCAGCCACACGTCCTCAAACGGGATCCCGAGCTCCTTGGGCGTACGCAGGATTTCCTTGGCCGGGACAAAGACGGATTTTGTTTCCAGGATATGGACAAAAACCACCAGGCCGATGACACAGATGATGACGGTAGCGATGATTTTCATGGCATATCCACCGGCGCCGCGGTTAGTCGTGCATTTCCGACGGCTTTTTGTGTTGCGGGATCAGGGCGGCCATCAGCCGGATGGCCTTCAGCACATCGTCCATTTGACAGGGTTTGGCGATATAGTGGTCGGCTTCGAGGTTGTAACTGTTGCGGATATCATTGAGCTCCGAACGCGCCGAGACAATGATCACCGGCTGCCATTTGTCCCCGGATGGATTTTCGCGCACCAGTTTAAGCACCTCAAAACCGTTTTTGACAGGCATGTTGATGTCCAGCAGGATCATGTCGGGGATTTCGGTCTGGATTTTTTGCCAGGCCTCTTCCCCGTCCGCGGCGGTCACCACGTTATACCCTTCCCGCGCCACGGCCTTGCACATGACGTTCAGGACATCCGGTTCATCTTCAGCGACCAATATTTTCAGTGATTGAGGTTTCATAGAAGGATCCAAATTTTCTTCATATTAGCAAATCGCGTTGACTTTTCAAGGAATGGCTGGATTTTCCGTCGTGTCAGGCCCCGCCTTGCTGTTCCACACGGCTCAGGACGCGGCCGATTCCCTCGCGAAAATCGTCCGGCGGGACCAGCAGACTGACCACTAGGCAGGGGCCGTCCTCAAAGTCGTAAAAGAATCCGGGATGCACAAAGACGTGATATTTGGACAACAGCTTCAGCACCCACTCCTCTTCGCTGCGGACCGGCGCGACCTTCAAGACGGCATACCAGCCGCCCTCGGCGCGCAACACCTGTGTGCCCCGCAACCCGGCTGCCTCCCGGTTAAGATACTCCCAGTTCTCCCGCACCCGCCGGAGAATCGGCGCCTGCACGGTGTCCGCCTGACGGAGCCACGCGGGCAGCGCGCACTGGACCGGCGTATTGACCGACAGGTAGGTGTCGGCGATGATCTCCAGCCGCTGGCGGGCCTCCGCCGCCAGGTGATCAGGGCCGCTGAGCAGGATCCACGCCAGCTTCATCTGGGGCAGACCCAAAAACTTGGACAGACCGCCCAGCGTAAACGTGAGGGCCGGCGCGTTGCCCGCCAGGCTCGCCCCCGGCGCGTCTCCCAAGGGGAACTCATAGAAGACTTCATCGCTGATCAATGCCATGTCCCGCTCGGCCGCGATCTTGTTGAGATGCCGCCGCTCTTCCTCACTCAGGTAGGATCCGGTGGGATTGTTGGGATTGACGGTGACCAGGGCCTTGACCCGGGGATGCAGGGCCTCCACCAATCCCGCCATATCGATGTGCCAGCCGTCCCGGTAGGTCAGCGGATAAAAACCGAGCTCCACGTCGTTGATCTCACCCAGAAAATGAAAGAGCGGATAGCTCGGCGTCGGAAATAAAATGGTGTCGCCGGGATCGGCCAGCAGGCGGAACACAAAGCCGTAGGCCTCGGATGTCGATGCCGTCAGGAACAGATCGCGGGGATCGACCGTCAGCCCGCGCCGCGCGAACAGTCCGGCCACGGCTTCCCGGGCGCTGAGTAACCCGTGCGCGTCCGCCGCGTATTCCAGTCCCGCCGGATCGCGCAAGGCGTCCAAGAACTCTGGCGGAGCGGCCAGGCCGCAGTGCGTCGGATTGGACACCGTCAGATCGACGATCTGGATGTTTTGTTCTTTAAGCTCTTCATGGACGCGGGTGATACGGTTGGTCTGACGCGGCCAGTCGGTCCGCCGGGAGAAAGGGCTGGTCCTTCGGGACATAATCTTATTTACCTAGCTCAGGACGGGGGTTTGGATTCGATTTCCCGCTGCGCCCG
Organism: Candidatus Omnitrophota bacterium; assembly: GCA_020632495.1. Lineage (GTDB taxonomy): Bacteria > Omnitrophota > Gorgyraeia > Zapsychrales > Zapsychraceae > JAGOSC01. The sequence goes on from JACKFL010000005.1 coordinate 173,659, forward strand.
TTCCAGTTCTTTGCGGACCTTCTCCAGTTCCTTCTCCAGCCGGCCGTACTCGGACTTGGCGACGAAGGTCTCCTCTTCCTTTTTCTTCTGGACGACGGCGAGGTCCTTTTTGAGGTGGGCGATCTCGCGGCGGTACTCTTCCAGCTTACCCTTGAGCAGGGATCCTTCCCGTTCCAGGGCGCGCTTCTCATTGTGCAGGTCCTGATACTGATTCTTGAGGTCGCGGTGGGCATGCTCCAGCTTAAGCATGGAGGTGTGTTCCTTGCTGAAATTTTCCTGCTCTTTTTGAAAATCCTCGCGCATCTGCTGGATTTCTTTATTCTTTTTGTGGGTCTCTTCCGCCTCTTTTTCGTGCCAGCCGCGTTCGGTAATCAGTTTCTCCTGCAGCTTTTTGACCTTGGACTTTTCGTCGGTCAATTCTTCCTCGGTCTTCTTGAGACGTTTTTCCACTTCCTCGACATCCTCTTTCAGGCCGCGCTCACGCTTGTCGGCCCGCTCCAGGGCTTCCTTGAGTTTGAGTTCCTCTTCCCCGGGAACGTGTTTGCGCGGTTTTCTGTCCTTCTTCTGCCGTTTCTTGACTTCGGGCAGCAACAGGACTTCGAACATCAGGATCGTCAGCACGATAAAGACGATGACACCGACAATCATGGCTGGATTATTCATAATCGGAAACCCTTTCGGAACGGAATAACGCGTCCGCCTCCGCCCGGCGGCCGAGCTGGACGTAACAATAAGCCAGATTTTGCCTGGTCAGCGGGCTGGCCGGATCGAGGCCCAGCGCCTTTTCGAGCAAACCGGCGGCGGCGGTGAAATTTTTTTCCTTAATGTAAACGACCGCAAGATTATTGTAAAGGACAATATCCCGCGGGTCGATGGCCAGGGCCTGATCGTACATTGTAATAGCTGTGCCCGGATTTTGCAAAGCCTCGTGACAATGGGCGAGATCAAAGTAAATACCCTTCATAAAACCGCGGTAAAACTCGCGCACGGCCGGCAGCGGTGTCTTGCCCGCGTAATCCTTCATGATCGCCAGGGCCTTATGGTACTCGTTGATCGCTGCCGGATAGTCTCGCTGAAAATACAGGGCCTTGCCCAGCAGCATGCGCACGCGGCCCGACTCCTGGAACCGCAGGGTCCGCGTAAACAACGCGGTCTCCGAGCGCCAGAATGTATTCTGACGCCACGTCAGCGGCACGTTCACGAGGACCAGTCCCACGGCCGCTGCCGGGAGAATGCGCGCCGCGGCGGCCCCCCGTTCGCGGACGAACACGGTCAGCGCCGTGAGCAGGCCGATCACCGGGATGTACACGAAGTGTTCGAAATTCAGGATGGTCGAGTACTCGTTGACCAGCGGCACGATGTTCAACATCGGCAGCAGCGTAATAATAAACCAGCCGGCCCCGAACAACATCACCCGCCGCGGTTCGGACGGCATCCGCCGGATGACCGCGGTGACGATCACCAGCAAGACCGCCGCCACCGCCCACGCCCACGTATTGGTTTGCAGAACATCGAGCGAACGGTAATAGTGCAGGCCCGCCGGCCACAGGATGATTTGCAAATACGTTAACAGAGAACGCGGGATGGCCAGGAAGCGCAGGAGATATTCCCCGCGCGAGTCGAAGATCCCGGTGACGGCCATCCCCAGCAACGCGCGGCGCAGCAGAAAATAAACGGCCAGCGCGCCGAACAGCGTCAGACACTTTCCCCACCGCCGTTGTCCTCCGGCTAAATTGAGCCCCTCGTAGAGCAGGATCACCACGGGCAATACGATCATCTGCTCTTTAATAAGACAGCCCGTCAGCAGCAATCCGACACTCACTGCCAGCGCGCCGCCGCCGTCCGGTTCGCTGCCGCGCAGATAACACAAAAAGCAGCCGAGCATCACGGTCAGCAACAACAGATTCGAGATCCCGGAAATACACGCCACCGCCTCGGTCTGGACAGGATGCACGACAAACAGCGCGGCCACAAACAGCGCGCCCTCCGGCGGCAGCAGACGCGCGCGGCCCAGCAGCCGGTACAGGAGAAATCCGTTCATCCCGTGGAGCAGAATATTGATCAGATGAAATCCCCAGGCATTGCTCCCGAAGACGGCAAACACCAGACGATAATACAACTCGATGAGCGGGCGATAATAAACGTTGATGAGTCCCGCGGCAGGTCCTTCGATGATCTTCGGCTGGAACACACTGGCCGGACTCAGGTCCCGAATGTGCGGATTATTGAGGATGAACACGACGTCATCGTGGACAAACGGATGGTGGATGGCGTTGCCGTAGGCGATGAGCGCCAGCAGCAGAAAAAAACAACCGGTGACCCACGGGGTCCGGGTGATGAAACCGAGCGGTTGCATCATTTAGAGTTCTTCTTTGAGGGTCTTCATGCGCTCTTCCAGCGCGGCGTACTGTTTGTCCAGATCGATCAGCAGTGCCTCGAGCCCCTCGCCGTCCGATTCCTTTCCCTTTTTCTCCAGTATCACGCAAACCTCGCGCAAGGGTTTGGCGGAAATATTTCCCGAGGCGCCTTTTAAAGAATGGGCCACGCTGCGAATGGTCTCAAAATCCTTGGTCTCCACCGCCTTTCCCAGGTCCTGGCGCTTCTGGACATAGTCCGCGGAAAAGATGTCGAGCAGTTCCTTCAGCAGGTCCTTATCCTCCATCACCCGGTCCAAGAATTCCGGCACGTCGATAATCTCGTCACTCATCTTTTTCCCTTCCTTTATTGATAATCGTCCCAATGGTTAAAAACAGCTCCTTGCGATTAATCGGCTTGGCCACATAACCGTCCATCCCGGCGTTGAGACAGCGCATTTTGTCGTCTTGCATCGCCCGGGCGGTCAGGGCAATAATAGGAACGTGCTTGCCGGTTTTGCGTTCATTGTCGCGGATCAATTTGGTGGCCTCCAGCCCGTCGAGAATGGGCATATTGGCATCCATCAGGACCACGTCAAAATTCTCGTGCAACACCTTGTCCACGGCATCCTGTCCGTTTTCAACCGCCACCACCAGCCAGCCTTGCTTCTCAAGAACCTTGATGGCGATCTTTTGATTGACCAGGTTGTCTTCGGCCAGCAGGACCTTGATGCCTTTCAGACGTTCGCGCAGGGCGTTTTCGTCCACATCCACAAATTCCATTTCGTTGACCGAGGCCAGCGACGAATGTTTGCCCAGCTTCAGGCGCGCCGTGAAATGGAACGTGCTGCCCCGGCCCTCTTCGCTTTCCACCCAAATGCGTCCGCCCATCATCTCGGTCAGGCGTTTGGAGATCGCCAAACCGAGACCGGTCCCGCCGAAACGCCGCGTGGTGGAGTCGTCGGCCTGGGAAAAGATGTCGAAGATTTTTTCCTGCTTGGATTTGGGGATTCCGATCCCGTCGTCGATCACGGAAAACAGGATGATCACGTCGTCCCCGTCCTGGGAGGCCACCTTGATCTCGGCAGTGATGGTGCCCTTGTGCGTGAATTTGATCGCGTTGTTCAGCAGGTTGACCAGGACCTGGCGCAGACGGACCGGATCGCCTTCGACGAGCTGCGGCACCTCTTTATGCACAATGAGTTTGGTCTCAAGATTCTTGTTGCGCGCCAGCACCGACATGCCCTTGACCACGCTTTGCGCGACATTGTGCAGATGAAATTCAATATACTCAAGGCTGATCTTCCCGGCCTCCACGCGCGACAGGTCGAGGATATCGTTCAGCAAACCGAGCAGGTTGACTGATGCGTCCTTGGCGACCTCGAGATTTTCCTTTTGTTCGGCCGTCAGCTGGCTGTCGAGGGTCAGATCGATCATGCCGATGACCGTATTGATGGGCGTGCGCACTTCGTGAGACATATTGGCCAAAAACAGTGACTTGGCGTTGCTCGCTTCTTCCGCGGCGAGTTTGGCCTGTAACAGCATCTCCTGGGTGCGTTTCTGTTTGGTAATGTCCTGAATGATGCTGACCGAACCGGTGACGCGTTCCTCGGGGTCCTGCAGCACCGTCACGGAAAGATCCACATCGATGGTGTCGCCGGCCTTGGTGCTGATCTTGGTCTCGAAGTGATGCAAAGCGCCGCTCTTTTGAATGTCGATCACGTCGATCTTGGCCCATTCTTCCTTCGGGTAGAGACAACTGACATGCTTTAAATACAGGTCCTTCTTCTTCATCGCAAACAAACCTTCGGTGAATTTGTTCCACGAGACGATGCGGTCTTTTTCGTCGGTCAGGATGATCCCGGCGGCCGAGTTGTCGAGAATGACACGGATCTTGTTTTCGGACTCGCGGATCTTGCGCTCGGCGATTTTCTGCTGCGTGATATCGCGGATAATTCCGATCGAGCCGATCGTGTGGCCTTCCAAATCCTTCAGGACCGTTACCGAAAGGTTAACTTCGCGCAGCGTGCCGTCCTTGCGGAAAATCTTGGTCTCGATATCGTCCTTGATCCCCTGGCGGTCGATCTTGAACGAACGCAGCCGTTTCCACTCGGATTCCGGATACAGATCCTTGATCGGTTTATTGAACAGGTCCTCGCGGTCCATGCCCAACAGGGTCTCGGCATAAGGGTTCCAGGCCACGAGTTGTTCATTTTTATCGGTGACGGTGATGGCTGCGGCGGTATTGTTGAAGACGGTTTGGAAGAGGTCCTTCGACTCGATCAGCTCTTCCTCACGGCGCTTGCTGCGGGAGATATCCTCGGCGTGCAGATCGATCCCTACGGCCTTGCCTTTGTCCGCGTACAGGATCTTCGCGGATACGGAACACCAGACCGGCTTGTTGCGCCGGCCTTTCAATTCGAAATCCTGTTTCTCGATATGCCCGTCGCGCATCAAGGCGCGGCGGAAGGCGAGGTATTCCTTGCGATCGGCGAATAAATTCTCGAGCAGGACTTTGGGGACGTCCTCGGCTTGATAACCGAACAGCCGGCACATAAAACTGTTCATATAGACCATGCGGGGTTTGGTCCCCGCCGTCAAGCGCGCGAGGCAGGTCTGGACATTTTCGATCAGTTGCGGAAAATCGACGGCTTCTTTGGTCATGTCCTATTTCTTGCGTTTCACGATTTTCATATTGATTACCATCCCGACCACATTAAAAACCAGTACCGCCACCAGCAGGGCCTGGACGCACATCCGGGTCACCGTCTGCCAGTTGTTGCGCAATTCCTGGGTCATGGTTTCCGGACCGAAGACCATGATGATGCCGATGGCCAGGATCACGGCCATTCCCGCGATAAAAAACAACAATATCGAGAACGTTACCGAAATGAGAACGACATAAATGTTATACAGCCGTACATCGCCTTTGGAGATCCGGCTGGCGGCCATCCCGATCCGCTTCATGGCAAAACCTCGGCCCGTAAACGACGGTTTATGCTTTCGGTTGGTAACATTTTACCACTATTCAACCGCCGGTTAATCGAAAATTGCATTTTTTGGTCTTGTAAACCTTTGTGGGACTTATATTTGCTTCGAAGATTCCGCGTTCTAGCGCTCAAACTTGACGACCTCTTCCCACCACAGGCCGCTGTCCCAGGCCTTGATTTCGGTCCACAGGGCCTTGGCTGTTTTGGTCTTGAGGTGTTGGGGGGCCCGCTGGAAGAATTTCTTGGCCTTGGTGTACCCGTTATCGTAGTACTCCTTGGCCTGAATGAGACATTCGAGGATGTCGGCGTCGCGGGCGATGATGCTCTCAGCCGTGACCTGGGCTTCATACTCCCGCCGGAAGACGGTCATCTCGGATTGCACGCTGTGATGCAGGTCCTGCATCTGGTCCTGAAAAACGTGCTTCTCCGCCTCCCGGAAATCGATATAGTGATGGCCCATTTTGTGCAGATCGTTGATGCGCGCCTCGTGGATATCGTTGAACAGCGCCATGGTCATGGCCTTGTGCGGATCGGCGGACTCCACATGCGCGATGTAGTAAGCCATGATTGCGCAGCGAAAACAGTGCTCGGCCACACTCTCGGGGTCCTTGATGCCCGCCACCCACCAGCCGCTGCGTTTGATGTGTTTGAGCAGACCGGCCTCGGCAAAAAAATCCAGGGCCTTGCGTATCTCTTTATTTTTTCTGCCGGCGTTGCTTGGTGATTTCATAACAAATGATCGAGGCGGCGGCGGCCGCGTTAAAGGTCACGGTGTTGACGTGCATGGGGATGCTGATCCGGACATCCAGCACCTTCTTGGTGACGTCGCGGATCCCCTTCTGTTCGGACCCGATCACCACGCCCAGCGGAAAAGGCAGGTCCACGGCGTCCAAGGGCTCCCCGCCTTCGACGACCGTCCCGGCAATATGGAACCCTTCGTCTTTGGCCTGGCGGATGGCCTTGTTGAGATTCGACACGATCCCGAACTGTACATAATTCTCCCCGCCGGAGGCCACGCGCAGCACAGCCTCGGTGATCTTGACAGACTTGTGCGTGGGCAGCACCAGCGAAAAGTGGCCCAGACAACCCAGGCTGCGGATGATCGCGCCCAAGTTTTGCGGATCGTTCAACTCATCCAGAAAAACCAGCACCCGCTTTTTCTTCAGGGCGTATTCCAGCAACTCGTCGTAAGCAACGTATTCCGGATCGTCGATGTCGATGATGACGCCCTGGGCGTTGGAATTGCGGGTCATCTTGAGAATTTTGGACTTCTCGACCACGCGGACGGGGATACCCCACTGCCGGGCTTTTTTACCGATTATCGTGGCTTCACTGAGCCCGCGCTGCAGGGTGATCTTGCGGATACTTTTGGGATTGGCCCGTAACCTTTCGATGACGGGATTTTTGCCGTATAGTCGCATAATGTGTTCGTTGGGTTAACGGGTTGGCGGCCGGATCAATAGTCCGACTCGATGATCCGGGTACGTTCTTCCACTTCCTGGCTGTACTTATCGTCGAGCGCCTTGAGCTTTTCCTGGTACTCGGGATAAGTGATCTTCTTATGCAGGTACTGGCTTTCCAGCGCGTCCCGCTTTTCCTGATAGCTGCCGTAGTGCGGGTCCTTCAGGATCGATCCCGGATCATCCATATAATCCTCGAATGTCTTGCCTTCATAGCTGCATCCGGCACATAACAACACAAGCAACAAAGCGATTGTTTTTTTCATCACTCCCATCCTTTGTTTGCGGGTTGATCCCGTTACTTCTTGATCCCCAGCCCTAAAAAAATCAACGGGCGCAGGATGCTCCACCAGCCGGTGATCGGTTTCATCTTCGTGTATCCCAGCTTTTTGGCCGGATAAATCTTGGTGACCGGGGCCTCGGTAAATTTGTACCCCAGCTTGATCGCCTTGAACATCAGGTACGGCTCGAGCTCATATTTGTCCAGCCACGGCTGGTCGAGATTGATCCGTGCGTCGTCAAGGACCGTCAGGCGGAACGCGCGAAATCCGTTCGTAGAGTCGGTAACCCGGCGCCCGGTGATCATCGACATCAGGACCGGGTGCATGCGGGTGGCGAGCTTCCGGTAAAACGGCATGTCGCCGCCGGTCCCCCCGCCGCCCAAATAGCGCGACCCCTGCACAAAATCATACCCCTCTTTGAGAATGGGGTCAATGATCCGCGGCAGCTCCTGCGGATTGTCCTTGTCATTACCCGCCATGATGGCCAAACACTCATAACCTTGCTGGCGAGCATGCCGGATGGCGGTGCGGATCGCCGCGCCCACGCCGGACTGACGTTCATGACGGATCGTCTGCACGCCGCGGCCGGCGTAGCTTTGAATCAGTTCGGTCGTGCCGTCGGTGGAACAATCGTCCATCACCAGATAGTCGACCTGACCGTAGGAGTCGCAGGCAAGAAAACGTTCGATGACGCTCTTAAGTTTCACGTGTTCATTAAAAGCAATCGGGCAGACCAGGACTTTATTCAAGGGGTTCTAATCCGTGTTTGATGTTTTTGTATTTCCGCCCGCACAAGTCGCATTCGAGGTCATAGCTGAGCTTTTTCCCGCACTGGCACACATGACCGTGCAGCTCGGCCGGATGGCCGTAACAAATCGCGTAGGGCGGCACATCGCGGGTCACCAGGGCGCCCGCCCCGACAAAGGCGTATTCCCCCACGGTCAGTCCGCACAACAGCGTCGACCCCGCGCCGATCGTGGCGCCTTTCTTGATCACCGTCTTCTCCATCACCCATTCGCGGTCCTGGTGGTTGCGCGGATAACGGTCATTGATGAAGGTCGTATTGGCGCCGATGAACACATGGTCTTCGATGACCACCCCTTCGAAGACCGCCACGTTATTCTTGATCGTCACGTGATTGCCGATCACCGTTCCCTTTTCGACAAAACAGCCGTCGCAGACATTACAGTGTTCACCGATCACCGCGCCTTCCTGAACGTTGGAAAAGGCCCAGATGCGGGTCTTCTTGCCGATCTTGGCACCGTCGCTGACAAGGGCGTGGTCGTGTTTGAAGTACTTCATGAGGACTCCGATTTGGTCAAAATATCGAATATTCGAATTTTCGAGACAAATTCAAATTTTAGAATTATTAAATTTCCCAAATTAGCGGTTTAGTTGATTCGAAAATTTGCTGATTCGGATTTGTCTCGAGCATTCGATATTCGGATTTAAATGACAGATTCCCTCGATGCTCACTACTGCGTCACTTCCGACGTCTCATCCAGCACCACATGGCTCCCCTGCAGCTGCATCGACTTCTGGATCGCGTGCAGAGTGGCGACGACTTGGCGGCCTTTTTCGGCGTCGGCCTTGTCCGGCAGCCGGTTCTCCTTGATGCATTCGATAAAATATCGTCCCTGCTCCTTGAGCGGTTCGCTGAACCCGATCTTGGGAATGGTGATGCTGCCTTCACGCGACAGCATCTGAAATTCCCCGTAGGTGGCGTAGTAGGTCGAGGTCTTCTCGACGTGCTTGTCGTATAATTTGATCGGACCGACATTGTCGAGATCGTCCCACACCACCATCTTCTTGTCGCCGACGATGGTGATCTGGCGGACTTTCTTCGGATCGAGCCAGCTGACGTGGATATTGGCGATGATCTTCTGGGGATACTCCAGCGTCGCGAAGGCGAGGTCCTCCAGGGAATGATCGAGATAGGTTTGTCCACGGGCCGAGACGTTCAACGGGGGCGCGTCAAACAAGTAATTAAAGATGGAGATATCGTGCGGCGCCAGGTCCCACAGCGCGTTGACGTCGTAGCGGAACGGCCCCAGGTTGGTCCGGGTGGCATAGGCGTAGTAAATGTTGCCCAGGTCCCCTGATTCGATCAGCTTCTTCAACCACACGATCCCGGCGTTAAAGACAAAGACGTGGCCGACCATCATGATCTTGTCGTGCGCCGTGGCCACTTCCTGCAGTTCCTCGCACTCGGCCGCGGTCAGGGCCAGCGGCTTTTCGCACAGCACGTGCTTGCCGGCCTCCAGGGACTCCTTGCTCAGTTCGTAATGCAGGTTGGTCGGGGCCGAGACGCACACCGCGTCGATGTCGGGGTTGGACAGGATATCCTTGTAGTCGGTGGTCGTCTTCAACCCGACGTACTGTTGGGAGAGCTGGGTCAGCCGGTTTTGATCGAGATCCGCGCACATGAGGGTATTGGAATCGGGAAGCTGGGAGAAAATACGGATATGGTTAGGGCCCCAGTGGCCGCATCCGATGACGCCGACATTGATCACGGTTGAACCTGCTTTCTCTATAGATGGGTGTGGGATAAGGAATTTTTCCGGTTTTGGCGGATCCCGGCGGTGCCGGGTGTATTTTTTTTCTATTATACTGAGGAAAAGTTTTTTCACAAAGGGTTTCTTTTGGAAATCCCCCGTCAAACGCCCCTAAACCGGAATCCAAGACGCCCCTTGTCCGCACCCGGGCGCGTCTGTATAATGGAGGCAAGCTTCCGAGAATTGACCGTCTTTCCATGCTGAAAAAAATCCTGACAGCCGAAAACTGTGCCCTCGCCGCCAGCGTGATCCTGTGCGCGGTCACCTCCTTCTTTCTTTTTGCCAATTATATGGTCAAATCACGCATGCGGGGCATCCCGGTGATCGAACCGGGTACCCAGTTCGTGCAATTTAAACCCTACCTGACCGATGTCCGCGAGCTGGGATACCTCACCAACAAGGATATGTCCGAAGAAAAGAACGACGGCTTCTTTCTGCAAGCGCAGTACATGCTCGCCCCCACGGTGTTACGGCTCAACGACACCGAGCATAAAATGCTCATCCTCGACTACAGCAAACCGGTGTACGCCTGGTTCACCATGAAATCGATGCGCGCGGCCCCCAAATTTTCCAGTGAATACGGCCCGGTGCTGGCGGAGCAGACCGAATGACGGCCGCAATCCCCTTACTCGCTTCGCTGGCCCTGGGTTATCTGACCCTGATGACGGTCCTCAAGGGCGTCAACCGTCTCAACGGTCCGCTCACCCTGGTCCTCTCGGCCGGGCTGGGGATCGGTTTGAACGCGATCCTCACCTATTACGGATTCCTGCTCTTCGGCGGCTTCGGCCGCGGGATGATCGCGGAACTGACCGGCGGGGCCGTCCTGGTCCTGGTCGGGATCAACGCCCGGACGCTCGCCGCGCAGGCGCGCGGCCTGAAGTGGCGCTTTAACCTATGGTCGATCCCCGCGTGGGTCCTGTGGGGACTGGCCCTGTACGTGATCGTCTTTATAGCCTACCGCCATCCGTACGGCGAATGGGACGCGTGGGCCCTGTACAACATGAAGATGAAGTTCCTGATCGGCAGCGGGGAACACTGGAAGGACATCTTCACCCGGCTGCACTGGTATACCCAGCCGGACTATCCGCTGTTACTCCCCTTTATCAATGTCCACCAGTTCGCGCTGAGCCAGACCGCGCAGGCGGTGGTCCCGCTGATCACCGGTGTCGTCTTTTCAATGCTGATCGTGTGGTTATTGTTCGGCGCCCTGCGCCAGGTCGCCCCCGCGTATGTCGCCTTCTTCGCCTCGTTCCTGCTGCTGGTCAATCCGTTCTATGTCTTTCAGGGGACCTCGCAGTACGCCGATACCGTCCTCGCCTTTTACCTGCTGGCCTCGGTGGTGTGCCTGAACCTCACAGTGCTTCACCGCTGCCGCGGGATGGCGACCGTCAGCGGTCTGGTGATGGGGCTGATGAGCTTTACCAAAAACGAGGGCCTGGTGATGTCGATCCTGCTGACCGGATCCTTCGGACTCTACCTGCTCTGCCGGCGCGTCCCGGCCGCGCAGAAAAAGCAGGACCTGTTGCTGGTCCCCTGCCTGTTGCTCGGCTATGCGGTGACCTCATCCGCCACCGTGATCCTCAAACTCTTTCTCGCCCCGGCCAACAAGGATATCTTCGGCGGGGCGGCCGGCGCCGAGATGGAATACCTGAATATGAACGGACTGACGATCACCGCCCAGGCGCTGGGTAAAGAATTGACGCATCAGCGGTGGGCGTTGATGTGGTGGTTTGTGCTCGGCCTGGCCGTGCTCGCCAACCGGCGGTTGTTTCACAAAGAAAATAAGATCTATCTCGGCTTCTTCGCCTCGTACCTGGGTGTGCTGCTGGTGATCTATCTGACCACGGTGAACTTTGACCTGGGCTGGCGGCTGAAAAGTACCCTGCCGCGGATTCTCTTTTACCTGCTGCCGACGGTCTTGTTTGCCGTCAACTGGGCGATCCACCGCTACCGGTACCAGCCGCCCGCGGAACCGCTCCCCGCGGCACAACATGGGGAACAACGCGACGAGGAGCAGGCCGGACCGCCGGAGGAAGCCATGATTCAGGAACCGCAACCCGAGGAATCGCGTGAAAGTGTCACCCGCTGATTTTATCCCGCGCGGCTGGCCGCAGTGGGTCTTTTGCGTGCTGATCAGCGCGGTGCTCGTGCAGAATGTAGCCGGTTTCGGCGAACTCTATATCGGCCTCAGCGAGGAAATCAATCGCATCAACGGCCTGAGCAAGGTCCTGTCGCATCAGAAGATCGGTTATCAGTTCAGCGGACTGGAAGAGTTTACCTCCGGCATCGACCGCATCGGTTACTACTCCGACGAAAACCTCGAACTCAATGAGCACGCCCACAAGCTCTTCGCCCACGCCCAGTACGTGCTGGCGCCGACGGTACTCGAGCTGGACAACATGGACCATGAATTCGTGCTGCTGGTGTGCAGCAACCCCAAAAGCGCCGGCATCAAATTAAAACAACTCAACGCCCTGCCGCTGCGGGCGAACAAGTTCGGGATGATCCTGGCGCGGAGAATCAGATAATTGTTGAACAGTTATCGGATAATATGTATCCATTGATTAATTTCGAATATCGAATATCGAAATCCGAAGGAAGTTCGAATCACCTAATGACCGAATATCGAAATAACCGGTTTGAATATTCGGTAATGCGATTTTCGATATTCCTTCGATATTCGGATTCCGGATTTCGAAATATCTTGCCCGCTTAAACATGTTCACCACATACTTGCCTTACCTTATATCATTCACCCTCGGCTATCTGTTGCTCACCTGCCTCCAGGACCGCGACCGTCCGCTTCCTCCCGGTCTGCACGTGTTTTTGGCGTTGGGTATCGGACTCGGTGTCAGCGCGCAGATCACCTTTTGGGCATTCATGATATTCAAGAGATTCTCGCCGGGATTTATCCTCGGCGGCAACCTGCTGGCACTCGCCGGGCTGTCGGCGTGGGCGGCGTGGCGGGTGCGCGGCCGGATAGGGAAATGGATCAACCTGCGCGACTTTCACTGGTCGCAGATCATTCCTTACCTGATCCTGTGCGCCGGCGCGTATCCATTGTGGCGGCACGGCCACTTTTATGTTTACGGCGGATGGGACGCGTGGGCGACGTGGAATCTTAAGGCCAAGATCCTGTTTCTCTCCGATCACGGCTGGACCACGATCTTCGATCCGGTGCTGTGGCGCTCAAGCCCGCATTATCCGCTGCAGCTGCCGCTGATCAATTGCTGGGGCTGGATCTTCAAAAAAGACCCGGAGTTTATCACGCCGGTGACCACCGCGTTTGTCTTCAGTTTCGCCACGGTGGGCCTTATGTACGCTGCCATCGCGCGGGTCACGCGCTCGCCCTTTGCCATCCTTAGCGGGATCATCCTGTTGACCTCCACGATGTACGTCAAGCTCTCGCTCAGCCAGTACGCGGACATCGTCGTCGCCTACTACTTGTTGGCGGCGGTGGTGTGTGTGGTGCTGGCGAAGCTTGAAAACAATCCGGGATATGCGGTCGCCGCGGGGAGCGCGCTGGGGTTTCTGAGTTTTTCCAAAGGCGAAGGGCTGATGGCGGCGGGGATCATCGGGGTGCTCGCGGCGGGATATTTCTTCTATAAAAACAAACCGGACAAACGCGTTCTGATCAATCTGTATACGGCCGCGATGGCCGCCGGGATCGTGACGGTGGTCTTTACCTTGTTTGTCGCGCCCAAGAGCACGACGTTTATCAACGGGCTGGTGTCGGACACCAACCCGGTGAGCTGGTTCCGGCTGAGGGCAATATTCAGTTTTATCCTGGTCGAGCTGGTCAGTCCGACGTGGAACGGACTGTGGATTCTACTGGTGCTGGGAATTCTGTTAGGCGCCAGCCGCTGCTTCCGCCGCCACCTGATCATCATCCCCGTCTTTCTCTTAGGCTACATCCTCGTAATCAGCGCCTACTACTTCGTGAACACCTACTTCGACAACACCCGCATCTTCTGGTGGCTGCAGGTCAGCCTCCACCGTTTAATGTACGCGACTTTACCGTCGGTGATGTTTTGGGTGTTTGTGGGGTTGTGGATGCGGCATAAACCAGTCGAAACGTCTCCGCCTACGAATTCGTAACTTCCATCAACGCAAAAAAGATGTACAGTTCTCCCAGCTCGGCGCGGTAAATGCCTTTGGCGTCGAGATGGCGGGCGGCTAAGGTGATCATCTCGCGGGTCATCTCGGGGTCGGCGACGAACACGGGCTTCTCAAACAGGTCTAGTGCGGTCTTCGCGGCCAGTTCCTTCAGCCGGGCGGAATCGTTGCGGCGTTCTTCGTCCACCGTTTGGTTCCCCCACCCCCACATAAAGGTCTGCTTGGCCTTGGACCACGAAGCGATCTGAATATACCGGAACAAGAGTTCCTCCTGCCCGGAGGTGATCAACTGCAACGTTCCCGACGCCTGATCAAAGCCGCCGAAACGGCTTTGCGCCAGAGGATAATCCTGCTGCAGGGCCTGCTGCCGTTCTTCCAGCCATCGATAAGACTCTTCAATGTACTCACGAAACTCCCGGTCGTTCATCGGGCAGGACCTCGCAAGCGGGGATGGACATAAGAATAACAAGCGACACAAATGACGGGAAGAACCTGAATCAGGATAAATAACATAAGATTGAATAACCTCACGTCTCGCGGGGCTTGAAATAAATTGTAAGATGTCGCGCCGCTCAACAAATCATACCAAACGAATTTAAGGGCCATCATAATCGTCCAGAATACCCAAAACAGACGCGTAAAAATCCGTTTCCGATGAGCCAATCCCCAAATCCCCAAGCCGCTCAAAAGGTAAGTTCCGGATTCAACCATAACCAGCAGCGTCGGGTGACTGAAAAGAACGGTCATCGCAACCCCGACATATAGAAGATAAATATAACAATATCCCCTGAGCCACACCGCGCGGATCTCCAGCGGTTTTCCGCTACTCATCTACCGGCGTCCTGCCTGTCTTCTTTTCATAAACAAGAGCATAAATGATACGGCCACCATAACTGACAAAAAAAATTCCGGCAGCGATATAACCCGTTACGGCATATTCTTCCTGAAACCAGAAATAAGCCATGGAGCCAAAGATACCGATAGAAAGCAAGATTCCTGAAATTTGTACCCACCGTTTCATCCGCCTATTGTACCAGACTCCGCCCGAGACCGCCCACTCAACCCCGGATCCACGCATATACTCATACATGCATACACTCACTTCAACACCACCCGATACAACGGGTCCTCAAACACCACCGTCTTCAATTCCCCGGCATGATAGATCTCATACGGGTGCCTGCCGACTTCGCGGAATTCAAAATACCTGCCAAGATATCGCGATAGGGTCCGTCCTGGATCATAACTGTACAGCCCCACGCCGCTGACATACACCGGCACGCCCCGGCGAATCATGTCACTGAGCCGTTCACGGTAAGTGGCGTAACGTTGCTGATAATCCGCTCCCATGGGATTGGGCCGGGGCATCGTCTCAAAGCCGCCGTAATGTTCGTAAAAGATGAAATCGTCCTTGGCGATGATCACGGCATTCGGCGGAACCCGGGCTTTCACCCACTGAACGTACTCGGAAACATGCGCATGACGGTGGCGTTCGGCAAGGACCGGATAGACGTTAAAGAAAGTTGCTCCCGAAATCAGCAGGGCGATCACCGTGCCGAGGACCGCCGTCACCGTATCCCCGCGGCGATAACCGTATGCGAAAAAAAAGCCGGACAGGATCAGGACCGGCGGGACTAGGATGGTAAAAAAGCGCGGGATGGTGGTATCGATAATCATATAAAATCCGGCCGGGCACACAAACCACAACAGGCTGAAGACCGCCACGCGCCAGTGCGTCCGCAGCATCAACCCCAGGCCGGCCGCCGCCGCCAGCAGTCCCCAGCCGCTGAAGTTGATCATAAACCAGTCGCGGTACAACCGCAGGGAGAGCGCCGTGTTTTGGTCCCGTAGGTCGGACACAGAAAGCTGCCGGAAGTTGTGATACTGTGCGAAGTAGGCCGCGCGCCGGTCCTCGGTCAGAAACGGCAGATGAAACGTGACCACCGTCACCGCCGCCGTTATCCCGAAAATACAAACGTCCGCGAGCAGTTCCCTGCCCTTGGGCCTGGTCCCTTCTCCGTTCCCGAGGACCATCAGCATGACCGCCGCCGGCATCAGCAGCACCATGTCCTGCACGCGCGCCGCGCCCATGCCGCCGATCAACAGCGCACTCACGAACAGCTGCCCGGCGTCGCGTGACTCCAGATACTTCGCCAGCAGCCACAGACTGGCAAAGCCGCACAACATCGCCGGCGCGTGGCCCTTGCCATACACCGAGACCCCCATGTAGATCGGACACAGCGCGAACATCAGCGCGGTGATAATCCCGGCGGGCACATCCAGCAACCGTTTGACGAACAGATACAAAAACGGCACCGACAGCGCGCTGGCGTAGACGCTCATCAGGTTCGCGGACAGCACCGGATCGTCGATGCCGAGGAACCGTCCGGCAAAGACCGCCGCCGCGGTGATGATCATCGTCAGCGGGTAACCCGTGCCGAACATGTACTGCAGCTGCAGGGTATCGACGGTCTGTTCGGCCTTCAGTGCCAGGTTCAACGACTCCGGACTGAACGGCCCCTTGCTGATGAGCAGCATGCGCACGATCAGCGCGGCTAAGCCGAGTAACGAACAGATCCAGATGTCGCGTTTGGTATTCATCAGGAAATGCTTTTGTGTATGCGTTTATGCGTGTATGCGTCTATGCGGGATGAGTGGTCGATAATGCAAAATGGCGGACTGATACCAACGCATACACCCTTATCGTTTTTCCCCGCCACTTGGCTCAATATTGCAATACCTCCCCACCTGAAACCGCTCCCGCAGGTCGGCGGGGAGTTTCCACTTACCCATGGTGATCGCGCCGAGAAAGTCCTGGTCGTACGCCAGACCGAGCTGATGGCCCTGGTTTTCGGCCTGCATGGGATCAAGATACGTTCCGAATACCCTGTCCCACAACACGGTGAAATTTCCGTAATTGCCTTTCAAGTCCACCGTGTGATGCAGCTCGTGCTCCTGCGGCGTGGTGATCGCGGTGTATTTCAATATATGATGGATCCGGGGGAATTGCAAAAAGAAGGATGAATGCGTGGCCAGCAGGATGAGCATCTGCGCGAAGATCACCGCGTAGACCAGGGGCATCAACGGCAGCCGGTCGAGGCCCAGCAGCGCCAGGCCCGCGCACATTGTCACCAGCGTCCCGATCGTCGACGGCAGCACCGCCACGACCACGAACGGCCGCACGCACAAGCCGGGCAGACCGAGGCAGAGTTCATTGGGCAGGTGATGATATTCATGGGTGAACCACAACGGCCGGCTGTGGCTCAGGAAGCGATGTACAATGTAATCCCAGAAACCGGCGATGTAAAATCCGGCGATGCCGAGCAACGTCCACTGGAATACGGTTAGGGTTTGTGATGCGGAGGGCCGCAGCGCCGGCAGGGTCAGGTGCCGGCGTATCCCATCGAGGAGAATCTCGGTCTTGGGAATCAATGCCAGTCCGCCGAACTGGATCACGCCGTAGACGAAGATAACGCCGATCAGAAACATCAGCGACGCGGGCTTGAGCGGCTCTGCGCCGTGGCGCCGGTCGCGGGTGAGCCGGCGTTCGATGAGATCGGCGGCCAGAAAGGCAAACTGACAGCCGAGCGACAGGATGAGAAAAAGATCTTTGTCCACGGCGGCGGGCCTCCGTTTAGTCGGCGGAACCGCGGTTACCGACCGCCATGCCCAGGACCAACAGCAAGACCGCCATCGCGATAAACACCGCCATACCGGTCATCAGCTTTTGGGACGGGATCATAAAGAGCCGCTGAATATCATCCTGAAAAATCAACCGGTGCATTCCGCGGATCGTAAACAGCGTCGCAAAGATGTAAACGGTCGAGATATGCTTGCGCGGGTCCTTGGCCGCCGTCATGGCGAACAACCCCAGCGCGAACATAAACGCACCCAATGGCTTCAGCAGATACACCAACTGCGGCGTCAACGGGACCTTGACCCCGTACAGTTTGGCCATGTGCGACGCCATCTCCGGCCACACGTTTAAACCGATCCCGACAACGATGTGGAACAAACAGATAAACCACAGGAAAATCTTCAGTAATCCCACTGCCTTGGAATTCATCTCTCCCCTCCTTTTAAGATTGATTCGATCCCGAACTTCCCGTACTTACCCAGCGAAAAACAGCAAAAGACGAACACCGGCATCACCAGGACACTGAGATTTCCCCAAAACAGGAACGGCCAGTAAAGCTGGCCCTGGTTGAGTTGAAAAAGATAATGGTAAGTCAGGTTCACAAAGATCCCGTAACAAAATCCGAACACACCGAACAGGATCGGCGCGTATTCCATAATAACCGCCTCGGTGCTGACACCGTGATAGTGCGGTGGTTTATGGATCCGGATGAAATCCGCCTTCACGGCAATCGTGTCGTACAGCCAGTTCCAAAAGGCCATCACGCTGCCGAGGATAAATCCGGCGCGCAGCAAACCCGTAAAGCTGACCGTATTGGTGCCCGGATCATGACACAACAGCCCGAACAGGCTCACCGCCGTGCCGAAGACAAAACCGTGATGCGGCCGGTAACGGCCGACGCGCACGCACGTATTGAACTCCCACAGCTTCAGATAATTGGTGCCGATCCCCGGAATGACGTACCCGAAGACCACCGGCAACGACAGGACCAGACACGCCAGGGCATGGTTGCCGCCGAAGCGCTGCAGCCACAGAACATATCCGGCGGGGAACAGCACCGCCGGGACGGCGTACTGGTAGATTTGGAAGAATCGGTTCATAGGTTTACACGTTCAACAGGTCCATGCGCTCGGCCGCGCGGTGATTGCTCAGACCGAACCGCATCCCCTGTTTCTTGAACGTCTCCTTACGGTACAACGGATTGTAAGTCATGTAAAACAAAAATCGGTATAAAGAGCGCATATTGGTCGCCGGATCGAGACCGCGTGAGATAATTGAGCCCAGGCTGTTGAATTCGCGGCGAGCCTGAAAACAGGCCGAGGTCAGCTCCGCCGGACTCATACGCGCCGGCCGGAAGGCGCAGTAATTGAACCGGTACTCCGGATGCAGCCACCACTTGCCGTCATAGAGCAGCCGTCCCTCCCGCTCCAATTTCCCGTACAACGGGGTGTTCGGGTAGGGCATCAGAATATTAAAGGCGCCGAAACAGAATTTGTTCTCGATGGCAAAACGCGCCGTGGCCTTGACCGACTCAATCGTGTCATGATCATGCCCCAGCGTGAATGCCGCCCAGGTCTGCAGACCGTACTCACGGATGATCTTCAGCGGCGTCCGGTAGTCGTCAAATCCGCCGATAAAATTGGAGGACTTTTTCATCGACCGCAGGTTGTCGGGGTCAATGGATTCAAATCCGATGACGTTGCCCAGACAGCCGCTCTTGACCAGCAGCCGCATCAGCTCGCGGTCCCGGGTCATGTCGATCGAGGCCTGCGAGATCCAGCGGATCTTCAGCGGGATCAGTTCGCGGCACAGAATCTTGGCGGCTTCATGGTTGGACAAAATATTGTCGTCGACAAAAAAGACGAGCTTGCGCTCTTGCGACTCGATCTCTTTGACGACCTCCTTCACATCGCGAATGAAATGCGTCTTGTTGAAAAACACGCTGATCGCGCAAAAATTACAGGCAAAGCGGCAGCCGCGGCTGAACTGCATCAAGGACACAGGCAGGTAGCCCTTGCCCTTGAAAATGTCGCGGCGCGTGAGCGTTCCTGGTTGCGGCCGGCCGGGCCGGGCGCGGTATTCCTTTTTCAATTTACCGCGGCGGGCGTCCGCCACCACCTCGTGCCACATCAATTCCGCGTCGCCGATAAAAAGCGCGTCGCAGTGCCGCCGGACCTCATCCGGGATCAGCGTGGCGTGCATACCGCCCATGACCACCGGCACGCCCCGCTCCCGGAACGCCGCGGCGATTTCATACGCCCGGCGGGCGGTGTAGGTCTCGACGGTGATGGCCGCGAGGTCGGTGGGATCATCGTAATCGATGGCCTCCATCCGGTCATCGAACAAAACCACCTCCACGTCCGGCGGGGTCAATCCCGCGATCACGCCCAGCTGCAGCGGTTCCATACGCCCTTCATCCACATACAGGCTGTGCGCGAGTCGTCCGATGTTCGGTTTGATCAATGTGATCTTCATCAGCCCAGGCTCATCCCCTGTTTTTTATGGATCTCCCGGCGGGATATGAAATTACTGGCGAGATAGAATCCCAGCCGGTCGAGATTGCGGTGATTCACAGGCGTATCGAACAGCCGTTTGATAATCGACCGGTAGCGGTTGAAACCGGTCCGCGCGCGGTAACAGCCTTGGGTTAATTCGTCCGGCGTCATGTTCTTCGGCCGGTAGGTGGCTTCGCCGTACCGGAAATCCGGATCGGTCCACCAGCGTTCGTGCAGCAACCGCCCTTCGGCCCGCAGCCGTTCGTACAGGGACGTGCCCGGCATCGGGGTGAGCGGATTGAAATTGGCCAGACAAAAATTCTCGCGCAGCGCGAACTCGAGCGTGACGTCGAAGGCGTCGCGTGTATCATGGTCGTAGCCGAGGACGAACGTGCCGTAGATCATAAAACCGTATTCCTGCAGACGGCGCACCCCCTCGGCGTATCCGCCGTGACGCACATTCCAGTGCTTCTTCATCTGACGGAGATTGTCTTCGTTGAGGGATTCAAAACCGATCAGCACGACCTCACAGCCGCTTTGCTGCATCAACTTCAACAGATGCGGATGGCGGACGATATCGATAGTGACCTGGCAGGACCATTTAATGTTGAGCGGGATAAGCGCGCGGAAGAGTTCTTCGGCCTTCCCCGGGTCGACAAAGATATTATCGTCCACGATAAACACATGCCCGCCGCCCAGCCCGTCGATCTCCGCGGCGACTTCGGCGACGGGCCGTTGCCGGAGGTTAGCGCCGTAAAACGCGTGGATGGAGCAAAAGTCGCAGGCGAACCGGCAGCCGCGGCTGTACTGCACCGGTTTGACCTGAACGTAATCTTTTCCCGCGAAAATCCGGCGATCATATCGTAATCCGGACAAGTCCGGAAAGAACCGTTGGCGGTATTGCGGACGCAATGCTCCGGCGCGCAGGTCGTCCAGGATCCGCTCCCATACTCCTTCGGCATCGCCGATGATCACCGCGTCGGCGTGCCGCAACGCCTCCTCCGGCAGAAAGGTCGGATGATACCCGCCCATCACCACCAGTACGCCGCGCTCGCGAAACCGGTCGGCAATCTGATATGCCCGGCGCGCGGTGTAGGTCTCCACGGTAATGGCGACGATATCGGCGGGGTGATCGAAATCGATTTCTTCCAACCGCTCGTCAAATAGACGGATGTCATGTTCCGGAGGAGTCAGGCCTGCCAGGATGGCAAAGGCAAGCGGCTGCATCGCATCCGTGGAACGGGCGGCCGTCATGTTGGGACGGACAAACGCGATGCGCATCAGCCCTTCCCCCCTTTGGCCACCTGTCCCGGCTCGACCACCCCAGCGGATTCATTTTCCAGCATGCGTCCCCGGAAGAAATCCTCCCAACCGGTACGCCGGTCGAGAATCGCGGGTTTGATGTCGCCCATCCGCTGTCCCTCCTGCAGACAACGCTGATAGTAACTGCGGTCGCCGGTGGCGCGGATATGAAAAACCTTGAGAGGCTGCAACTGACCGATGTTGCGCGCGTGCGCGTATTGCATATTGTCCTTCAAGGCGGTATCGATCATGACACGGGCCTGCCGCAACAAACTGTCGAGTTCCGGCTCCTGGGTTTCTATATACAGAACGTAATATCCTCCGCCGTCAATGCGCTCCGGCGCCAGCATGACAAAGCGTGTGTCAATGTTCATCCGGGCGAGGATATCACTAATCACCTTGTGAACGTGGCTCTCCTCCAGTTTCTCTCCGACCAGGTCGACCACATTGTCCCGCCCGAGAAAGGCCAGCAGCGGCACCCCCGACGCGAGTCCGGTCACCTGAACCCGGTCGCCGATGTCGTAGCGGTAAAGCCCGCCGCCGGTCGACACCACCACGCGGTACGTTTCGCCGGCGCGCAGTTCGTGAGTCAGACACGACTGCTGCGTGGACTCTTCCAGGAATTCCAGGAAGTGTCCCGTGTACGCCGGCACATTCCCGCGGGCGGCGCTCCACGGGATCGTGACGACCGCTTCGGTCGCCAGCAACCCTTTGCCCTGGATCTTGGCGCGGGGAAATGCCTTGCGCAGCGGCCGTGCGTAGTCCGCGGCCGCGGCGTCCGTCCAGCACGAGATCACCTTGAGTTTTTTCCAGACCGCGTTGAAGCCTTGCCTCCCGTCGGTGGTGCGCACCGACTTGAGTTCAGCGGCCCGTTCAGGGTCCGGCCGCATATGACGCCGCAGCCGGCTGATGTCTTCTCCCGCCGGAAGACTGATCTCCCCGTTGGTGAGATCTTCGACGATTTGATCATAATACTGCTCGATGTCACGCAACAGCAGGGTCAGGAATGTCGGGTTCCACACGGAGATCAACCCGAGGTCGGCGCACTTCAACAGGTAGTACGCGGTGAGATACTTGTAGTTCTCCAAATGCCGCAGGCCGGACACAGCCGCGGGTACAGCAAAGGTCCCGCCGAGCAAAGCCCCGCGCCAGCCGAAATATTCCGCATCCTGGTCGAATCCGATCGGTACAGGTCCCGTCGCCTGCGGGGTATGGCCCGCGGGGGTAATCGACCAATAAGCCCGCGTCCGGCGCAAGTCGGGAAACTGCCGGTACAAGTCATGCCACCACGGTAAAATACCCGCCCGGAATTCGCGCTGCAGGGCCGGCGTGTAGGGAATTAATTTTGATCCGCCGCTGCTCCCTCCGGTCGGCTGAAGCAGCCGGACTTTTTCACGGGTGAGTACGCCGTGTTCCCCGGCGGCGATCCGCTCGATCCATGGTCGGTACTCCTCATAGGTCATTACGGGCACGGCGGACCGGTAGGCGTCAACGTTGTGGATCCGGTCAAATCCGAAACGGCGTCCGAATTCCGACGAGCGGTTGGCCGCCAGCAGGTCTTTAAGAATACGCCACTGCGTGTCCCTTATACGGTTTAAATTGTCGCGAAAATGGCGATGCGCCCCGAGAGTCGCAGCGAAGCACACTTCATTCAGTAAATGTTTGGGAGAATTCATAGCGGGTAATGGTTTGCAGCCAGCGGCTGACGATCGGTTGAAAATTATCCGGACTGATCCGGGCGATACACGGCAGATTATCGCCGTGCCGGTAACCGGGATTGATTTTATAAAAATACTCGGCATGCCGCTGGTCGCCGCTCTTGAGCCGGCGGTCAAAGTTGTCCCGCAGGTAATCTCCGCCGGCACCGAAGCGGACCACACCGGAATGTGGCCGGTATTGATCGGCGAACTGCAGCTCGGCCAGGTAGTCGATCATACCCGCCTCACGCGGCGGCGTGGCCTCGCCGCTGCACGGATAAAACTTACGGAAATAAAGCGGCAACAGTTGATAGGTGCGTACGCCTTTCGACAGCAGGAACCAGTACAGTTCGTGCGGTGCGCTCCGCAGGCAATCGCCGAGCAGCGCGGTGAACAGGCGCGTGGTGGCCATTGATCCCCAATAGCGTTCATCGATCACGGTATCGCCCGAATAGAGTACCGACAGCGGCCCCGAAGCGAACTCGGTATGAAACATCGCGTAGGTGGTAAAACCGCAAATCTCTCCGCCGGCGTCGAAGACCAGCAAGGCACCGTCCTTACGCGCGAGGTCGCGTACAAAATTGTCCCGCTGCATGTTTCCGTAGTATTTATCCATCAGACCGAACATCCGCTCGACCGCGTCCGCAGCTAAGAGATCGACCGGCAGAATTTTATGGGTAAGTATCATAACGCCCCGCACTCCAGATAAACCGTCAGCGGTTTGAGATCGTTGACGGGACTGGACTTTGATTCCCAGTTGACCAGGTACACCTCGCTGTCATAACGCACGTACCGCCGGCGCTGCAGGCGTTCGCGCAACGGGTGTCCTTCGTGGACACCTACCAGACACAGAGGGTAAGCGGCGGCGGATTGCATGATTTGATCGAGAAAAGTGTCGAAAATCCGCGCATCGTTATCGCGGACCGCCCACCGGCCGAGCGTATAGAAGCGCACCGTCTCGCCGGGCGCGGGCAGCGGCGGCAGACCGCATAACCGGGTCACCCACGGCAGCGCCGCCAGCAGTTTCAGCCCACCGCTGTAGCTGTTCACCACATACTGCTTGTACGCGGACTGGTCCCATACGGCTCCGGCAGCGATAATCTCCGCGCCCTCCTCCATCACGAATACGTCCGCGATGGTCAAACCGTTGTCGAGGATACCGGTCCAGTCACGCGCGCGGCTCACCGGAAAGAAATTATGCTTTTGCGCCTCCCTGTTCAGAAAGCGGACCAGCGCCGGGATGTCGTCTTTGACCGCCGCACGGATGCGCCGCCCGGAGGCCGTGTTCGATGCCGGCCTGTTGCGCAGCGCGTAAGTTTCATAACGGCCGAAGGCTTCGTAGGCCGGCATCACGCTCCGTTTCTTCTCGAGCAGTTGACGCGCGTCATCATTACCGGACAGGATCGTGGTAAAGGTCAACTCGACGTCTTTCTTTTGCAGATAGTCGTACAGATACGCATAACAGTCGGGTAACAACGGGAAGCGACCCCGATAGTCCGGAGCGACTTTTAGTCCGAACAGGTACGCCACGCGGCGCGGATCACCGTTGATGTACACATCCCGGATCGTCGTCGCGCCCAGCCCGGCAATCCGGCCGGCCCGGCGATCGCGGCAGACGAACAGCCGCACCTCCTCGCCTTCCTTGTAAAACGAACGGTAGGCATCGGGCCGGCGGGTATAAGTCAGTGACACCCGGCCCGGATACGGCACTTGCTCGAGGATACGCAGTAACTCCTGTCCGTCCTCCGGCCGCGCCGGTTCGATCACGTATTTATCACTTCGGGAGCTCATCCAGCCCTTTTCCCAACGGCAGGTTAAATTTTCCTTCGACTTCATCTTTCAGATTCAGATTCGAATGCAGATAGACCCACAAGAAAGACAGCGACGGATAACGCCGCAGCAAACGCACGGCCCGTTTGGCGATCGACGGGTAGGAAAAAAACCGGCGCCGCGCCTGCAGGCAGCCCTCGGTGAGTTCCTGCGGGGACATATGCCCCGGCTGAAAGGCGATGTCTCCGTAGCGGTATTCGCCGTCGAGCCACCAGCGCGGATTCAACAGCCGGTTTTGTTCCTGCAGCCGCCGGTACAACGGCGTTTCCGGAAACGGCAGGAGATGATTGAAGGCCGCGTAGTAAAATTTTTTCTCGAGCGCGAAGGCGACCGCCTGGTCGAACGTCGCGTGAGTGTCATGATCAAGACCGAAAATAAAGCTCGCGTAAATGCTGATGCCCTCGGCATGGATGCGGTCCACCAGTTCACCGCGCTCACCGATGGTGTTCATCCACGCCTTCCCCACGCCCTGCAGGTTTTCGTCGGCCATCGACTCAAAACCGATCAGCAGCAGCACACAGCCGGCCCGGCGCAGTTCCCGCAGCAATTCCGGATTCTTGGCCATGGTCAGCGTCCCCTGTCCGGCGAACCGGATGTTGAGCTTGCGCAGCTCCCGGCAGAGTTCTATGGTGTAATGCGGATTGGCGACAAAATTGTCGTCGCAAAAGAAGAACAACCGGCGTCCGGAACCCTTGACGTCGGCCACCACATCCGCAACCGGCCGATTGTGATAGCGGGCTCCGTAATACGTCGTGATATGACAAAACTCGCATTGAAACGGACAGCCGCGGCCGGTTTCCACCAGCCCGAGTTTAAGGTATTTCTTTCCTCGAAAGATACGCCGGTCCGGCAGTACACGGAATTCTCCGCTGCGGCCGTGATAGCGTTTCTTCATCCCGCCGTTCCCCGCGTCCTTGAGGACCTGCTCCCAGACGCTTTCGGCATTGCCGACGACCACGGCGTCGGCGTGCTCGGCGGCTTCGTCGGGAAGATGCGTCGGATGGTAACCGCCCAGTACGACTCTCACTCCCCGTTCGCGGAACCGGTCGGCGATATGGTACGCCCGCCGCGCCGTGTAGGTTTCGACGGTAATGGCCACCAGATCGGTGGCCGTGTCGTAATTGATGAGCTCCAGCCGGTCGTCGAACAATTCCTTCTCGACATGTTCAGGGGTCAGCGCGGCCAGGGTCGCGATGGGCAGCGGCTCCATTTTCCAGGTGCGGATATACTTTTGCCCCGGTTTTTTACCGATGGCCGGATAGATAAAGGTGATTTTCTTCATGAGCGGGAATATCCGACGTATCCATCATCACGCGTTTGGGAAAATCGGTCAGCCGCGCCGCATAGCGGCGGTAACCGAGATTGACGGGAATATTCAACGCCAAGCGGGAGTTGAAACCCGCGATACGTTTGGCAATTGCCGGAAGCGAGTACGTCTGTTTCCACGTCCACTCCAGCCCCGCTTCCAGTTCGAGCGGCGTCATATGCTTGGGACGGATCACGCAATGTTCGACATCATAGTTGGCCCAATTCCGGTCGATGATACGTCCCTGCGCATCCAGCGTCCTAAACAACGGCGTACCGGGAAACGGCGTCATCACCGAGAAACGCGGCAGGTCGATCTTCAAACGCTGAATCGTCTCGTGGGTCCGCGCGAAGACAGACTTGTCGTCGCCGTCCGTACCCAGACAAAAGGTCCCGTTGATGATGATCCCGGCATCATGCAGACGGCGGACCAGGGTTTCATATTCCTCCACCCGGTTGAATCCTTTGTCGATGCTTTTTAGCGACGGGGGATCGAAGGTCTCAAAACCGATGAGAACGCCTTTGCACCCGCTCTTGACCATGAGCTCAAAAAGTTCTTTGTGGCGGCCGATATTGACCGTCATCAGACCGAACCATTTCTTTTTTAATGGGATCAGTTCGCGAAATAATTCTTTGGCATGACGGGGATTGGCAATGAGATTCACGTCGACAAAGACCACCTCGCGTCCGGGCAGGGCTTCGATCTCCGCGATGACTTCTTTGACCGGCCGGGTCGTCAGGATCTGTCCGGTCATGGCAGGCGTCACGCAAAAGCGGCAGGAATGCACGCAGCCGCGGCTGGTCTCCACCGTATTGGCGGTGATGTAACGTTCCGCCTTTAGCAAATCACGCCGCGGTCGCGGCCGGCCGGCCAGCGTAAAGCCGGGACCGGGTTGATAATACGGGCGCAATGCCTTGGATTTAAAATCACGTAAAAGCTGCGGCCAGGTCTGTTCCGCGTAGCCGATGACCACCGCGTCGGCGTGCTCCTTGGCCTCAGCCGGCATCAGCGAGACGTGCGGCCCGCCGAGAACTACGGTGATCCCCAGGCTCCGGTAATAATCGGCCCAGCAATAGGCGCGCCGGCTGGTGCCGGTAATCACCGTCAGTCCGATGATGTCCGCACGCGGGGCCAGCGGGAGGTATTCCACGGTCTCATCAAAGATTTGAACGTCGGCGTGAAGTTCGGCGGGGACCAATCCGGCCAGGGTCGTCAGTGTGAGCGGCGCGTAGTGCAGCGCCTTGGAAAAACTTCCGTTAAAGCGATGCATGGCCCCGGCCGGGGCCATCAGCGCGATCCTCATGGATTAACCCCTTCCACCAGACCACCGAACCACTCCATGAGTAAACCGGCCAGCTGTTTTTGTTTAGCCGGGCTGAGCTTCCGGGTGAGTTCCTGCAAACGCTGATTGTAGCGTTCCCACAATCCGTCCAGCAACTTTTGGGCCTTGGGCGTAATGCGCACGATCTTGACCCGCCGGTCCCCCGGACGGGAAGACCGCGTAATCAGTCCCTCGCGTTCGAGCTTGTCCAGGTGTTTGGTCATATTGGATTTGGTGACGATCAGATGACGGCTGATCTGGACCTGGGGAAGGCCTTCCTCGCCGCCGTGATGTTGTATAGCCACCAAGACATTGAGCTTTCCGGGTGTCATATCGAACTGTGCGAGATAGGTGGAGATGTCACTGTTCAGGACATTGTAGATGAGCGCGGTGGTATAAATCAACTGCTCGTGGATTTTGTCGGGATCGCGGTCGATCCCGTATTGCGAGAGGTCAACGGCCATTGGCTATCCTTTCCTTGACGATAGTATACTACTCAACTGTTAACCTGTCAACAATCATCGCCGTGATAATCCCCGGCGGCGGATCCTGTCGTCGCCGGATCAGAAATTCTTGTGTGTGGAATACTCTTGCGCCGTTTCGTAGGAAATGAGGTTGGCCTCCAGCAGGCGCTGGATGTCCGCGTCCAATGTGCGCATCCCCAGACTGCCGCCGGTCTGGATGCGTGAGGCGATCTGCTGGGTCTTGCCTTCTCTGATAATATTGCCGATAGCCGTGTCGCAGAACAGAATCTCGCGGGCCGCCACGCGTCCGGAGCCGTCAGCGGTAGGCAATAATTGCTGACATATGATGCCCTTCAAGACCACACTGAGCACCATGCGGATCTGCGACTGCTGATGCGGCGGAAAGACGTCGATAATCCGGTCGATGGTCTGGGAGACATCATTGGTGTGCAAGGTGGCAAAGGCGAGGTGACCGGTTTCGGCAATGGTCAACGTGGCGGTAATGGTTTCCAGATCCCGCATCTCCCCTACCAGAATGACGTCCGGGTCCTCGCGCAAAACGGATTTCAGCGCGTTGCTGAAACTATGGGTGTCGGAACCCACCTCCCGCTGGTTGATCATCGATTTCTCGTTCTTATAAACGAACTCGATCGGATCTTCAATCGTAATGATATGCTTGTTGTGATTTTTGTTGATGTGATTGATCAAAGCCGCCAGCGTAGTAGATTTGCCGCTGCCGGTCGGCCCGGTCACCAGGACCAGTCCGTTTTTCAGGTGAGTCAAGGCCACGACTTCCGGAGTCAGTTCGATTTCCTGCGGACTGGGAATTTCCTGCGGGATCATCCGCACGGCGATCCCGATGTGCCCACGCTGAAAATAGATGTTCACCCGGAAGCGTTGGGAGTCCTCCAGGGCGTACGTAAAATCCAGTTCACGGGTTTGATAAAGTTTGGTTTCCTGGTCCTGCGTCATCAGTCCGGCGGCAAGGGTCTCGGTGTCGTTGGCCGATAAAGGCGTCTGTCCCAAACAGACAAGCTTGCCCATCCAGCGCAGGGTCGGGGGAAGTCCGACGGTAATGTGTAAATCCGATGCGCCTTTCTGAACAGCTTCATGCAGGATGGCCTTTATATCCATGATCCAAAGGTAACATAAAGCCGGGACCGGAACAATGAAATTCAAACAAAAGTTGGCCCGTCATTTACAAAAAAACCCTCATCCGCCGTGCGGGTGAGGGTTTTTTTAATTGCGCTGAATCAAACTTGCTACTTCGGTCTTGCGATCTTAAGAATTTTATACTGCAACGTACCGGCCGGGACTTTGATATTCACCTCCACGCCTTCCGGCTGGCCCATCAGACCCTTCCCGATCGGCGCGAAGATGGATAACTTATTATCTTCGTAGCTGGCCTCCTCGGGCGACACCATCTGATAGGTCATTTCTTCGTCCGTTTCCAAATCCTTCAGAGTGACGATCGCGCCGATATAAATCTTGTCACCGGGGATATCCTGATCCTCGATGATCTTCGCCATACTGATCTTGCCCTTCAGATCCCGCTGACGCGCGGCATTATGGGCCTGCGCCTCTTTGGCCGCGTGATACTCCGCATTCTCCTTCAGGTCGCCTAATTGGCGGGCTTCATCGATCTGAGTGGCGATCTTCAGTGAATCTTTCTTAAGCCGCTCCAGTTCGTCACAAAATTTCTGATAGCAGGCACGCGTCAGGTATATGTCATCCGACATGCAATTCCCCTTCCTGAGTTGAGCGTTGTTACATCTGTTCCACGGCCTTGGTCATGATCGGAATGATCTCCTGGGCCTCTTCCTTGGTCATCCGTCCGAGCTTGGCAAACCGCCATTCTTCGTTCGCGTTCATATTTTCCCGCGAGAGTTGCAGCTTAACCGCTCCCTCATTGTAGGAGTACACCCCCACCGTGATGCGGGTCTCTCCGAAATCTTTCGTTTCTTTGAATTTGGCCACGTCGAGTGACTGATCGTAAGGCATCCCTTGCTCCTTTCCGAAGACGGATTACATACCGGGAAAGCCACCCGGCATAACTGATTTCATTTTTTCGGCAGCCACTTGCTGCGATTTTTTGATAGCGGCGTTGAGGCAGCGCAGCAGGTCCTTTTCCAAACGGGCATTGTCACGGCCTTCCAAAAACTTCTCGTCGAATTGAATGCCCTTGAATTTCTGGGCTCCGCTGATACGGATGCGTAACCCGTTAATCTCCTCGACTTCCACAAAGGTCGATTCCAATTCCTTCTTAATGGTATCGGCCTGCCGCTTCATTTCCATCATTTGCTTCACTTTATCGAACATCACGTACTCCTTCACTAAGCTGTTTATCGATACATCATGTCATCCGCTGTGCCGCCCTGGTCCAACGGCATAACGCCGGCCTTGATAATCCGGGACTGACGCGCCTCGCTCTTTAAGCGCAGGCCTAAATCGGTAAGGGACGCAACGAGGAATACCCGAACAAAAATAATCACCAAAATCGCGATAAACGGCGAAAAGTCGACCTGCATCCGCGGCAACTGGCGGCGGATCGGCTCCAGCAGGGGATCGGTGGACCGCTGCAGAAAGACCACGATCGGGTTATAGGGATCGGGATTGACCCAGCTGATCAGGGCGCGGATGACAATCAACCATGTTAATAGCCAAAGGATTATACCAATTATTGTCGCCACAGCAATTAAAAAATTTCCCACGATAAACATGTTGACCCTTTCCGGCGTTTATTTGACGACCCGGAACGCGTCCGGGACGCGGTTAGAAGACCTTAAACAGCTCACCGTCAATGACTTTTTGCTCGATCCGGTCGAAAATCCGCTTCGATTTGCGGGTGATATCGTAAAGTTCCTCCAGCACCTGATTCAGACCTTCGGATGTCCCCACCAGCGACTGGGAGGCCTCGGTCAAGCCCTGTGTGACACCCTGCAAATCCGCCTGACTGATCTGTTCCGCGGCCAGGGTAAATGCCTCGGCACTCGAGGAAAACGTCTCGGCCAGGTCCCCCACTTCCAGCGGGTCCTCTCCGATCAACGGCGCGGTGAGATCGGTGGACGGCTTGTTTTCGACAATGTTGATGACGATGAGCTTCTCACCCAGCACGCCGTCCGTTATGATCTTGAAGTGGATGCCGTTATCGAACTGCTTGCGGAACCGCTGGAGGATATTCACGGTCACGATCACGTTTCGCCCCTGCAGCGGCTGGTCCAAAAAATCAATATTCCCCACCGTGCCCACATTGACGCCCGACAAACGGACAGGCGCGCCTTCGGTGAGGCCGCCGATTTCCTTAAACACCACCTGAATCTGGAATTTTTCCTGGGCCAGGCCCTTATCTTTTCCCAGCGTGATGATAAAGGCGGCAATCAGTCCGATCCCGAGAATAAAGAATAATCCCGCCAGAAAACTTTTCGCGAAATCTTTACTGTCCATGTGTCTCCCTAGACCAAGAACTCCTGGATTTCTTTTTTGTCCGAACCCCGGAATTCATCACCCTTGCCGTCAAAGACGATGCGGCCTTTGGCGATGAGGATAATGCGGTCCGCCAAGCGCAAGGCGTTGCGCACGTCATGCGACGTAATCACGGTCGTGCAGTGCAACTGCCGGGAAATGTCCCGGATTAAATTTGAAATGTCGCGGCTGCGGATGGGATCCAGCCCGGACGTCGGCTCGTCACAAAATAGAATCTTGGAATCCAGTACGATCGCCCGCGCCAAGGCCACCCGCTTTTTCATCCCCCCGCTCAACTCCGCGGGCATCTTGGCCTCCACCTTCTTCAGATCCAAAAGCGTCAACACCTTACCGATTTTATCGGAAATTTCCTTTTCTTTCAATTTCGTATGTTCGCGAAGCGGAAAGGCGATATTATCGTAGCAGTTCATGAAATCGTAAAGCGCGCCTTCCTGGAACACGAATCCGATGTCTCTGCGTAATTTGAGCAGTTTTCGTTCCGTGTAATGCGCGATGTTCTTCCCCTCGATCTTTACCTCGCCCGCGTCCGGCCGGATCAGACCGATCATGTGTTTTAAAAGAACGCTCTTGCCTGTCCCGCTTTCACCGAGGATAACCAGGATTTCTCCGGCGGCGACCTTCAGGTTGACATGATCCAGGATCACCTGTCCGTTGAAACTCTTGCAGACGCCGGTCAACTCGATCATTTGACGCCGGTCTTGGTTCTTTCAAAATACCGGTATTTGTTGACGCCAAATTTGGTATACACCCGGTCAAAGGGACGGACGTCGACTTTATCGACAAACAGCTGCACGTCCCGGTAATTTCCCACGGGCAGGACTTCCTGGTCCGTCAGGCTTTCGATACCGTCCTGAGGAAACCACAGTTCGCCTTCAAAGTCCACCGGCTCCCCGTTGCGGATCCATTCGGGTTCAATTTTCGTGAACGGATACGTCGGCAAATGCCCCTTGTTTCCGCCGGGAGCGGTGGAGACACATCCCGTCAACGGAACAGTGAGGATTAGGAACAAGAGCCAACGGCTACGGTTCGTACGCATGCAGTCCTTTCTAACCCCAGAGGGTTAAGATAAACTTGGTCAAAAACGCGTTCGAAATGATAATCGTTATATACGAGTAGGCCACCGCTTTGGTCGTGAACCGTCCCACGCCAAGCGATCCCCCACGGGTCGTGTAGCCCTGATAGCAACAGATCCAAGCGATAAAAAACGAGAAGAAAAAGACTTTGATGAAGCCGCTGAAGAAATCGACCCAGCGGATCGCTTCGAAGGTCAGATTGAGATAAAACTGTCCGGGCACATGCGCCTCATATACCCCGATAAAATAGCCGCCGGCGATCCCGATAATTTCGGCCAGAATAGTCAGTATAGGCAATACGAGTACGGTCGCCAGAAACCGGGGGACGACCAAAAATTCGACCGGGTCCACCCCCATCGTCCGCGTGGCCACGATCTGGTCGTTGACGTTCATCGTGCCGAGTTCCGCGGTAATGCGCGCCCCGGCTTTGCCGGAAAATACCAGCGCGGCAAAGACCGGTCCCAACTCACGCACCAGGGTCAGCCCGACCATCAACGGAACCACTTCCTTGGCACCAAAACGGCTGATGGCCGCATACCCCTGCAGGGCCAGCACCACACCGGAAGCCAGCGCGGTCAGCGAGATAATCACCACCGACTGCACGCCTTGCTCATAAATCTGTTTCAGCACCTCGCCGATGCGGACGCGAAAACACAGGATGTTTCCCAGAACAACATCCCCCAAAAACCAAAGAGCATCACCGGTTCCCTTGATAAATCCAGTCAGCGAATGAATCAGTGTTTTCATGCGATCCCGTATTATAACCAAAGATTGACCGTTGATAAATATTTTTATGGGAACAAGTTATGCGTTGCCTCCGGATTCGTCTCCCTTCAGCCAGCGCTCCTCGAGCTCCTTGTTGATGCGCTCGACTTCCGCCTTGGTCAGGGTTTTCCCGGCACGCGGCTGTTTCCCTCCTCCCGGCGACCGTAACCGGGCCAAAAACTCGTTCACACCCAGCACTTGGGCGCCTTCGGCCCGGACCGCGTACTGCAGGGCGCGGTCATCGGTGACGACAATGAGCTGGCGGGCGTTCTTGGACGCCTGCACCGTCTCGAGGATCCTTTCATCCGCGCTGCGGTCCATGCTGAAAATGACCTTGACCGCCGCGGACTGGATCGCGGGGACCGAACCCGGCCGGCCGTCAAAAATCAACGTCACCCGGTTGCGTCCGCTGCCGTGCGGACTGGCGCGCTCGATTTCCCGCACCAGGACCAGCCGCTGCTGGTCAACCTCCTGATGCAGGAGCCCCGGGATCTGGTGCAGGATGTTGTACCCGTCCAGCAGATAATGTAGTGACATAAATCGCTCCGCCGATCAGCCCCACCACCACCATAAAGACGTAGGTCATCAGCGTGATGCTCGCGGCCGTTCCCGATTCGATCCCGATCTTGCCGAAGAAATATACCGCGGCCACCTCGCGGACACCGAGCCCGCCCAGGGACGGCAGCGCCGAAGCCACACTGATCAACGGAAAAAAGATCAGGAAGTGGATCACGCTCACCTCCTGATGCAACCCGACGGCGATAAAGTAGGACAGCAGCGCCAAACAGACGTGCGACAGGCACGACAGGAAGATCCCGCCATATCCGTGGCCGGGATGATTCTTCATCAGCGCGATATCATAGTGCATCTGCATCAACGCGTTCTTGATTTTAGGGATTCGGTCAAAGATCCGGCAGCAAAACTCGTAGATTTTTTCGTTGAACAGGACCAGGGCCACGACAATAGTCCCGGGAATAACGAAGAGGATCGGGATCAGGATGCCCGGCTCCTGAATATGCTCCCAGCCGAAAATGCAGGCGATGATCATCACGATGACCAGGCCGGCATAACCGCTCAACCGGTCCAGCAGAATCGAACCCACCACCTTGGCCTTGTGATGCACGATACGGCACAGGCCGACAATCTTGATGGCGTCCCCGCCGATGGCGCTGGGCAAAAAAAGGTTTCCGAACGTGCCGATGCAAAAATAACGGAAGATCTCGCGTTCCGGCGCCTGCAGGTCCATGCCCTTGATGAACAGGGTCCAGCGGTAAAACGTCAGGACGTAAGTGGTAAAGAAAAGCAGAAAGGCGACCGCGAGATAACGCATATCCGCGGACTTGACCACGGCCAGGGTCTGCTCGGTGTCGATATGCTTGAAGATCCACCACAGCAAAAGCAGACTGATGCCGATGCGCAGGAAATAATTGAGAACATTCTTCATGGGCGCTTAACCGGATTTGGCAAAACACTCCTTATAGCCTTCTTCGGCGATATAGGAACTGCGGACCAGCGGTCCGCTCATAACGTGTTTGAAGCCCAGCTGTAATCCGAATTGCTTGTAAAAATCGAACTCCTGCGGGGTGTAGAACTTTTCAACGGGAAGATGCCGCTTAAGCTGTGTGGGTTGCAGGTACTGTCCGATGGTGAGGATATCGACTCCGGCCGAAAGCAGGTCACGCATGACCTCTTCAATTTCGTCATGCGTCTCGCCGAAACCGACCATAAAACTCGACTTGGTGAACAGCGCCGCGTCCATGTCCTTGAAATTCCGCAACACGGCCAGTGACCGGTCGTACTGGGCTTGGGGACGAATTTCTTTCGAAACGCGGCGCACGCTTTCGATATTGTGGCTGACCACCTCGGGCCGGGCCTCGATGAGCCGGCGGATACTGGCGGTCTTGTTGGAAAAATCCGGTATCAGAACTTCGATCCTGGTCTGCGGGCTGAGTTCGCGGATCGCACCGATGGTTTGATAGAAATGTTCCGCCCCCTCGTCCGGAATGTCGTCACGAGCGACGGACGTAATGACAACATAGCGCAACCGCAGATCACGAACGGCCTCGGCGACTTTGCGCGGCTCCCCGGTGTCGACTTCCATCGGCCGTCCGGCCTTGACCGCGCAGAACCGGCACGCCCGCGTGCAGATTTCACCCAGGATCATAAAGGTCGCCACGCCC
Organism: Candidatus Omnitrophota bacterium; assembly: GCA_020632495.1. Classification (GTDB taxonomy): domain Bacteria; phylum Omnitrophota; class Gorgyraeia; order Zapsychrales; family Zapsychraceae; genus JAGOSC01. Next base: position 208,968 of record JACKFL010000005.1, read on the forward strand.
TGTCCCCAACACTGTCCGATATTCGGGCAGCGCGCGCTCTCACACACGGTATGCAGGCCCGCGGCGCGGAAGTCCTGCTTCATGCGGCGGATCTTGTCCATGTCCGGAAGCGGCTGACGGAACCACTCGGGCAACACAGAGATGCGTCCGGGTTTGGTTTGCGCGGATGGGTTCATACTGGGCTCCTGCTCACAAAATGCTGAAAATGCCGGTTAACCGGATTTCTTTTGCTGCAGATCTTCGAGTTTCTTCAGGATTTCGGCGTATTTCTTCAATTCTTCGGCGGTGGCATAATCGGTAATCAGTTTGCCGTCCAGGTGATCATTTTCATGCAGGATCACCCGCGCCATCAGCTCCTTGAACTTGCGTTCACGGGGCTTGTTGTTCAAATCGGTATAGCGGACCTTGATGACCGCGGGACGGGTCACATTCACGTTGACCTCGGGGATGCTCAGACACCCCTCCTCCATCACCGCCTCTCCCTTGATCTCCTTGATGACCGGATTGATCATGGCCACCGGGCCGTCGCCGATATCGGCGACCAGAATCCTTTTGTTGATTCCGACCTGGGGCGCGGCCAAACCGATGCCCTTATGACGGTCCATGGTATCGATCATGGCCTCGACCAACAGCTTCTCAACGATGCCGATCTCCTCCACCGGCTCGCATTTTTCCCGCAAGCAGGGATCTCCGTACAAACGGATCGTCAACTGAGGAATCGGCAGGTTCATCATGAAATCTTGTTGTTCGCGTCCAGCGCGACCACCCGGGTACTCATGTCGCGGGCCTTGTGGCGTTCAATCAGGGCGTAACTGAGAATATGGATCCGGTCGCCCACCACTCCCAGGCGCGCGGCCGGTCCGTTCAGGCAAACCGTACCGCTGCCGGCCTCTCCGGCGATCGTGTAGGTATCAAACCGCTGGCCGTTGTTCAGGTTGACGATCTGGACCTTTTGACCCGGGACGATATCGGCGGCCTCAAGGATATCGCGGTCCAGGGTGATGCTGCCCTCGTAAAACAGCTCGGCCTGGGTGATCGTGGCATACGTAATCTTGGCGTGACAAAACTCAATCAACATAGGGCATATTGGGACAATCGGATGGTTTAGCTCAGCTGCGGATTGATTTTTTCGAGCAGCTGATCTTTGGACATGGCGCCGACGATCTGTTCGACCGGCTCGCCGCCCTTGAAGATGAGCAATGTGGGAATCGACATGATGTTGTACTTGGCGGCTATTTCCTGGGCATCGTCGACGTTGAGTTTGGTCACCTTGAGCTTGTCGGACAACTCGTCGGCCAGCTCGTCCACGATCGGCGCGATCATTTTACAAGGTCCGCACCATTCGGCCCAAAAATCGACCAGAACCGGTACGGAGGATTTGAGGACTTCGCCCTCGAAATTTTGTTGGGTTACGTGTGTTGCTCCCATGAGAACTCCTTTATTACTACTATTACAGGTGCAGATAAGAAGTGTATTATATATAGACCGTATGGTGATGGCAAACCTTATTTTGTCCCCGGAAGGCAAAAAGGCGGCCCCCGGACGTTTTTCCGGCCGCAGGCGGACGCGGACGTATTCTCATAAATATCTGAAATCAAATGTTTTGGGTTATTGGTGAGAAGGCGGGCGGCCGAACACCTCGCCGATCCGTTCCGGCAGGGCCGCCAGCGCGTGCCGCAGCCGCTGCCAGACGTCCGGATTGACCAGCGCGGTCCCGAATAGCTGCGGGGGCCGGTCCCGGCGCACCACGCCGGCCGGGGTGACGAGCTGGTCGGTGAGGCGCAGCCATTCCACCACCAGTTTCCGGTAGGTGACGTCCCGTTCAATTTTGTTGAAACGGTTGCTGTCCAGGTCATTGAAAGCCTGGATGTAGTCATTGAGGGTAACCTTGCCGAACGAGTAGTTTTCGGTTTCATCCTCCAGGATGGACGCGGCCAGGGTAATGCGTTCATCCGCGATCTTCCCCAGGCTCTTTTCCCTTTCGATCTGCAGGTCGAGGTTCTGCAGTTGAGTGTAAATCCGGTAATATGTATTGGTGGTGATCAGCTTTTGCCGGTCGTCCGCGATTTGGGAAACCTCGTACTCCGCTTTATCCACCTGATCACCGAACGGCCATTCCAGTTCGATGCCCGCGTACACGAAGTTGTCCTCATTATCGATCCCGTAATCGTCACCGGAGACGGTATATCCGGCGATCAGATTGATGGACGGCAACAGATCATCGGCTTCGCGCGCGACTTCCAGAGAACTGAGGTTTTCCAGTTTGTTCAGTATGGAAAACGTCCGGCTGTCGTCATGAAAAGTCTGAAACCGCTGCTTGAATTCCTCCGGCAGGTCAGCCGCGACCGGCGGCCGGGCCGGAATAAAGTCGAAATCGTCAGTGCGCCGGATCATCCGTGCGATCACATTGGTGCTGTTTCGGTACCGTTCTTCGAACTCGATCATGCGCTCCTGGCGGGATAGGACCTGCAGCTTGACCTTGTTGACGTCGATCGGCAACGCGATCTTCTGACTGGCACGGTCGTTCATATTGTCCAGGAGCTTCAAGTTTTCTTCATAGGACCTGCGGCTGATCTGATAATTTTCATAGTCTGCGTACCAGTCGTAATAGGCAAGCATGATGGTGGCCAGGTAGTCTTCGTAGGCCTCGGTGATTTGATGCCGCGCCACCTCCACTTCCAGTCCGACGATCTTGTCGAGCAAGCGGGTCGAACGGCCGAACGCGTTCTCGGCAATCGGCTGGGCTATGGAAAACGACAACTCTCCGCTCTCGCGGGCTGAACCGAGCGAGGCGCCTGCTTCATAACTCACCTCCGCTTCGGTGCCGGTATAGGGAAAGAGTTTGCTCAACCCGACGGTGGTGTCCGGGGAATTACGGTCCTGGTTCGGATAAAATTCGTGCTGTTGTTTGACCGACAGGACCAGATCGCGCGCCGGCAGGCGCAGGTCCTTCTGGTACTTGAGTGTCAGCTCATCGATCAGGATCGCCTCGAACTCCGTGTCGCGGGCCGTGGCCAGTGTGATGAACTCATCCATCGAAAGGGCAGGGCCGCCGTCCGCGGCGCCGGCCTTCCCGGCGCTGGCCGTCAACGCGCAGGCCGCAATCAGGATTAGTGATAAGCAGGTTTTTCGCATGGATCCTTCTCTTCTTTTTGTTCGTCGTCCCCGTTGACCATGGATTTGAGCCTCAATCCGATACTCTGCAGGGCCGCGTACAGGCACGGGATAAGGATTAACGTAATCAGGGTTCCGAAGACCAGGCCCCAGGCCAGCGCCAGCATCATTTCCGCCAGCATGGCATCGTATCCCGCCAGACCGTACGCCGTGGGCAGCACGCCGGCCACGGTCGTGATTGTGGTGAGGATCACCGCGCGCAGACGGGTCTTGGCGATATCCGCGATTTGGCCGTTGATCTGCTGCCGGGTAACGGCGCAGAAATCCTTATCGAGCTTCGCCAACATAATGATGGAGTCATTGATAACGACACCCGCCAGACCGAGCGTTCCCACCGCCGCGAAGAATCCGAACAAGACCTTCCCATGCAGCCAGAACGCCAAGATAACACCGACCAGTCCAAACGGGATGGCGAGCATGATGATCAGCGGCCGGGTTAAAGAATTATACAAAACTGCCAGAATCGTGAAAATAAGAAAAACGACCATAATCGTTGCATTGGCAAATCCGCGCGTTGCCTCACGTGAATCGTAAATTTCACCGGTAAAGGAAAGTGTCGTCGACGGCTGGTCTTTGATGACCTGCGGAAATACTTCCTGTTCCAGCTGGGCGGCGATCTCCAGCGGCGTAATCTTTTTCTTCTTCGCCTTGATGTCGGCGAACACCGTGGTTGTCCGTTTGCCGTCACGGCGGGAAATGGAATTCGGCGTTTGGGTATCTTCGATGTTGACCAAATCCCGTAAAGGCACCAAATAATTCCGTTGATTTTCGACGGGAATATCTAGAATGGACTGCAAGTCCTGCTTAGCGTCGTCCTTGACCGTCAAGCGGACATCCACCTCCTCATCGCCGTTAGGGAACTCGTACAACACCGAACCCTCCAGCGCCGAACGGAATGTGGCGGCAATGTCCGCCGGATTAACCCCGAGGCGTTTGACTTTCTCCCGCTTAAAATCCACCTTATGCTCGGCGACACGGATCGGCTCGTCGATTTCCACATTGATCAGGTTCGGATTCTGTTTCATCAATTCGGCCAGCCGTTTGGCAGCGGTGTCGCGCAGGGCATCATTATTCTCCTGAATCAGCACCTCGACCGGACTGCCGCTGTCCTGGCCCCACCGGCTTTTTTGAAACACCAGCTTGTTCAGCCCTTCGACGGCCTCGATTTTCGGCTTCCAAACGGCGATAAGATCATCGGCGGACTTTTGACGTTTTTCTTTGGGAACGATCTCGACAATCATCCGGAACCTGTTCTCCTCCACCGATCCGCCCCGCCGGCTGCGGGCGATTTCCGTGCGGTAACCGACCACCTCTTGACCGATGTAGGGCTTGAAAACATCTTCGATCTTGCGAGTCAATTCCGCCGTATCGAAACGGTCGGCGGTCTTGTCCGCGTATCCCGAAAGGACGATGTCCCGGGTTTCTTCATTGGGAAACATGACGAACTTCATTTTGCTATTCCAGATCCAGCCGGAGAAAACCAGCATACCGACGAATATGATGAAAATCAGGTACTTAAACGGCAGCAACCGCCGCAACATATTTCCGTACCAATTTTCCACTTTGTCGAACCAATGTCCCTTTTTCTTCGCCAACGGAACAGGCGTGCCGTTGCTCCGCCGACCCATTTTAGGAAGCTCGAAATGCATGTGCCCCGGCAGGATAAACAAAGATTCGAACAGACTCGCGCCGAGCATCAGAAAAATAATCGGCGGAATGAACTTGTTCATCTGCGCGTGCCTTCCCTCGAAATAAAATAACGGGATAAAGGCGACACAGGTGGTAACGATGCTGGCGAGTATCGGCAAAAAGACCTGCGATGTCCCCTCGACGGCGGCATCCCGTGAAGACATCCCCGACGCGCGCAGCCGGCCGATATACTCGGCCACGACAATGGCGTCGTCCACCACGATCCCCATCACGATGATCACGGCGGCCAACGTGGTGTTATTGATGGTATAACCCATCAGCCACCCGCAAATCAGGGTGAAGCAGATGGTAAACGGAATCCCCATCGCCACCCAGAATCCGGAACGTTTATTGAGAAACAGAAACAGCGCGAACAGGATCAGGGTAAATCCCATCGCGCCGTTAAGCGAAATGATCGATAACCGGTTGCGCACATCGATCGATTCGTCGTCCAGCAGCACGATGTCGATCGGGACGTCCTTCAGATAATTCTTCTTGAACTCATCCACGCCTACGTTTACCGCGTCGAGGGCCTCAAGAATCCCCGCGGAGCTGTTCTTGACCACATTGAACATGACGCACTCGTGACCGTTGACCTTGGTAATCTCCTTGCCGCGGTCGAACCCGCGTTTGACTTCGGCGATATCATCGAGAGGAATTGCCTGGCCTTCGAACCCGGCCTGGACATACAGGGCCTTGAGCTTTTCGGGGGTATCGAGCTGGGCGTTGATCGTGACCTTGGGTTCGTTTTTGATCTCGATGTGACCGGCGGGCTGGCGGGCATGGTTATTGGTGATTTCGCGTTTGACCTGACTGAGGGGAATGTCGTAGCGGATAAGCTGCTGGGGGTCGACTTTGATCTGGATCTCTTCCTGAAAGTAACCGGAACGGTTGACGCTGTTGACTTCCTTAAGATTGACCAGCTGATTCTCCAGCGCGTTGGCGTACTTTTGCAGCTGCTGCCTTTTTTCCAAATCAAGCAGGTGCGCCCCGGTATAAATCAGCGCGACATCCAAAATGGCTTTCTTCGATGTTTCGAAAACGCGGACCGAAGGATCGTCGCGGATGTCCTCAGGCAGGTTAACGTCCGACACCGCGTTGCGGATCTCGGTGATGGCTTCATCCCGGCGGGGATAATCCTGTTCGAGTTCCACGGTCACGCTGGAACTGCCTTGGCTGGAGGAACTGGTGACCCGGTAAACCCCGTCCAGGCCTTCAACAGCCTCTTCTATTTCCTTGGTGACGAAATGCTCGACTTCTTCGGCCGTGGCCCCGGGGTAGCTGGCGGATATGCGGACCCGGTCAAAGGTGACGTCCGGAAGCTCTTCTTTTTTGATGTTTTGCCAGCTGACCACGCCCCCGACCAGGACGCCGATAAAGATCATATTGGTCAGCAAATGGCGGTCGACAAAGTAGGTGAGGAGGCTTTTGATCATAGATTAATCATGTTGTCGGGGCTTGCGGGTTACGGCCGATTTCCCGGAAATTCGCTTCGCGCATACGGCCGGCGTACGCGATATTTCTTAGACAGGCCTCTCCCACAAAAAGTTGCACCAATTGTGCCTTATTTTTCGGATTCCGCTGCCGGCCCGGCGGACGTCTCCCACAGGGCCTTTTTGACCTTTTCGACCATGGCATCCGGCGTCTGCCGAAATACCCCAAAGGGTTGGCTGGTAAAGATATCGTGCTCTTTTAAGAACCTGAGGAGTTCTTCACGGCTGGAAGAGACGCGAACGTCTTTAACGGACCAGAATGTGTCCGGCTCCTCGCTCACCGTCCCTGCAATAGTCCCGGCGGCAATGGCCTCCTCCAATTTCTTGTTGTCGACCAAATTGAGCACAAGGTTTCCGTCAGCCAGCAACTGGTACTGAAGAAGGTGATGACCTTCCTCTTGGGAATCGACCTCGTAATACTGATAGTTGAGATACCCGATGGAATCGATCACTTGGGCGTAACCGGTGAGATGGACGGCGTCTCCCCGGCCTTCCTCTACGGTGTACATCGTAATACAGTATCCGGCATCACAGGGAAGAAAAAGCAGGAATCCGCAATCCCCCTTCTGCATATCTTTGAAGTAGTCCATATCCGCCTCCCATAATCCGAGCAACCGCTCGTCCCGCGCGGCGGCATTCAGCTCGACGACCGGATGATCAAAGGAGGGGAAGCATCCCTGCAACCATGCCGTCAGGACGAACAATAAACCAACCTTGAGTGAGCGTGTCAAATTCATGGTCTCTCCGTTCTTAAATGATCGATATTTTGTTGTTGAATGATCTCCATCGTGCCGCCGGCGGTTTCGTCGCAAATGCGGCTGATTTCACGCAGCAGGGCCGGATTGCTGGAATCAATGGAACAGGTCAGTGAAATGCCCAGGTTCCGGATCTTGTTTTCCTGCCAAATGTAGTACTTACCGAATATTTGTCCATAACTGCAGTAGTATGGACCGTTACGGGAACAAAAAGAAACGTGAAGCTTGATGCCGTCCGGGGCCGGACGGTCATTGTTTTGCAGCAGACTGTTATAAAGAATCCGCCGCTGATTCTGCCAGCCGACGGCATAATCGGCCTCGACAAAGAGATTCCCGGGCCCGTACCCGGAAAGCTCCGGAAAGTCGTCGCGGAGAGCCATCAGCTGCTTGTGTATGGACTGAATGACCGGCGCGGTCGCGCGGTACCGAATTCGGTCCTCCTGCTTTTCCCGTTCCTTGAGGATCTCACGCAGCGGCCGGACATGCTCTTTGAGATACGCGACGCGGGCAAAAACAAACCCCAGCACCACGATCATGGCGAGAAATATTCCGATCTGTCGTCTGGACATGCTTCCTCCTTACAAGTCAGGGACTGTTTGTTCCCCCGACCAGACTTTGCAGCGGGATCACGCCGGTTTCCACCGGCGGGACGTAGTAGAAATATTGCCCGCTGTCGACGACCACGCGCTGCCCGGAATCGATCGCCGACAGTAACCGCACCGCGAATTCATGAGCGTTTTTCAGCCGGTACACCCGCTCGGAGAGCCAGGCTTCACGCAGTTTGGGATCGCGAAACATGCGTCCGGCAATCAAACGGTCGTGGGCCACAGACGGGGCCGGCGGGGTGTTGACTGCCTGGCGCAAAGCCGCCCGGGCTCGCGCCGAGTCGCCTAGCTGATAATACACCAAACCGCGGTTAAAGTGAAACCCGAAGAGATCGGGATGATGGGCCGCCGCCTTTTCAAAGGCCCGCGCCGCCTTCCTGAAACTTTGACGCTGCGCCTGAATGTAGCCCAAGGCGCCGTAGCTGAGCGTCTGGTCCGGCAACAACCGCACCAGCCCGCGATGATAGGCGGCCGCCTGATAAAACACTTCGTCATCGAAAGGCACATCCGGCCGCAGCGCAAAGCGGTTGACCTCGCGGGCGGCATTACGGTCGAAATTCAGGATCTTGATACGCGCCGCCGCCGGATCGATCAGCACCGCGCACACCGCCGCAAGGCCGATATACAAGGTCACACAACGGTTGAGCAGACCGAGGATCCTATCCACAGGCGGACCTCCTCCCGTCGCGCCGGAACCAAACCGCAATCAGTGCCATAACCGCAGCAAAGATCATGGTCAGCAAAAAGTAACAGATCTCCAGCCAGCGTGACCCGTAACGCATATGCACCGTATTCTTGCCGGGCTCCAACCACAATCCCTTAAAGGCGATATTTGCCTGATAAACCGGCGCCGCCCGTCCGTTGACTTCGGCCCGCCAGCCGCTGTGGTAACTGTCGTTGTAAACGAGGAACCGGCGGTCCGGAAAATCCGTATGCAGGGTAATGTAATTCACTCCGAACCCGGTGACGGTCAGCCGGGGATTTTCACCGCGCGCGACATACGGGCGCTGTCCGGGCAGCGATCCGGCGGCCGCGCCCTGATCAAAGACGATCGCCGGCGGCAGGATCTCGAACAAACGCGCTCCCACGGCCGGCCAGGCGATGCGTTGGGGATCCATCACCGCGGCATTGGTATAGAGCATGATCTTGTACTGTGTGTAGGCGCTGAGGTTGTCGGCCGGCAGTTGTTGCTGAAGCAGCGCGGCCGGTGCGGTTCCGGCGAATTTTTCTGCCAGGAAACCCGAGGTCTCGGGCATGACGTCGTCGGAGAAGTCCGGATCCTGGCCGGCACGGGGCCGCTCATAAAAGAATGCCGGGGTCTGTATCCCGCGCGGATAAACCGTCGCGCGATCGCCCTTCACGTTACTCAAATAGTGGCGGTACACACTGACCGGTTGGATCAATGCGATCACGATCAATCCCGTCCAAAAGATCTCGTCGCGGCCGTCAAGCCGTCCACTCACCTTGAGCATCACCGCGGCCCAGAACAAGACGAGCGCGGTGTATTGGCTGGGCAGCACTTCTTCGCAACCCAGCAGTATCCCGCCGGTCACCAGACAGCAGCCCGTAAACCAGATCGCGGCGGTCCGGCGCCGGCGGGCGATATCCGTCCACCAGGCTTGCCATTGCAACAAGCCAAACAGCACGACAAACGGGACCGTCAGATAAAACAGATAGAAGATATTTCGGATCAGCCGGAAGTAAAATACACGCTCATATAGAAATTCCAGGACCGGCGTAGCGTCGGTCAACGTGATCAACATCATCACCGCGGGCACGAAGAAGCAGATCACCAGCCGCCGGGACAACGGTTGAAACAGGCCCGTCAACAGCATGGGATAGATGATGATCGACAGAAAGTAATACGAAAGATAGTTGTCGGTGTAACGCAGGCCGTCGAAAAGCTTGCGCGGGGTCAGCGGGCCGAGGATGCTCCCGGCGTTGACCATGCTGATGCCGGTCGTCACCGCGCTGTCCTCGGAGTCGGCCTGACGGTGGGCGTAACTGAACTCCGTCGATGAAGTCTCCCGGTAGGTGATGTACCCGGGGGCCGCTGCCGCGATCAGCAACGCCGCGCTGGTCACGATCAGGACCGGGTGCCGCGCGATGAACTGGCCGTAGCCGGCGAAGATCTCCCGCAGCCGCGGCACATATAAAACCAATGCCGCCGCCGCGAACGTCCCGAAGACGGTCATGAAATAAAACGGCATATACGACACCAGGATGAGCATCAAACTGAAAATCATCCCCAAAAACGGTGCCCGCGCCGGACGTTCGTGAAAGCGCAGCCAGAAATAAAAAAACCAGATCCCGGGCACCAAAAGCACGACCTCACAATAGTTGAAAAAGACCGCGATGCCGAGATTGGAAAACAACAGCAGGATAAATCCGAAACACGCCCACCACCGGCCCGGGAGCAGCCGCCGGCAGATCAGATAAAACCCGAACATCCCCACCAGAAAATAGGCCACCGCATAGAGAAAATACGCCGTCGGGTACGGGACCCCGAGTTTGTAAGGCAAGAAGGCAATCAGCAGCAGCGGATTGAACTCGCCGAGAAAGCGGATCTTAAAACCGACCGGAAATCCCCAGTTGACGAACGGATCCCACAGCGGATAACTGCCTGTGCTGATGGAATCGAAGTAAAACTTGGTCCAGTGAAAGTATGAGTAGCCGTCCGGAAAAAGCCGGATATCGCCGCTGTAAAACGGGCGGAACATCACCACCCAGAGCACAACGGCCGCGGCCATGATGGCGTAAACCCACCCACGTTCACGGTCCTGCCCGGTCATCGGACCACTCCCTCCAGGCGTTCCTGCCACAAACGGCGTACGGAGTCCGGGGTATGTTGCTGACGTTTGACGGCCAGCATCTCCCGCGCGCCCAAGGCCAGCCGCCGGTAAAGTGCCGGGTCGCTGAGCAGCCGCTCGCACGCCGCTACGCACTGCTCCACATTCAGCGGCTCATACAACAAGGCATTTTCCTCATCGACGGCAAAATCCCGCATATCCCCCACGTCCGGGACGATAAACGGCAGTCCGCAGCCCAGGGCCTCCAGCAGGACGGTCGGTAATCCTTCGGTCTGCGATGTCATCAGAAACACCCGGGACTGGTGCAAATACGGGTAGATGCTGTCGACAAAACCGAGCCGGTCGACTGTATCCTCCAGTCCGAACCGGCGGATGGTGTCACAAACCATTTCCCGCAAAGGCCCGTCGCCGACCAGGGCCAGGCGCACATGAGGCATCCGCTCGCGCAGCCGCCGCATCACCTCCAGCAGGATATCGATGCGCTTGGCCACGGTGTAGTAACCGATGAAAATCAAATCGTAGTTCTTGACCGTATCGGAAGGCGGCCGGGCCTTGTCAAAGTCATGGACATCCGGCGTGATGAATATTTTTCCGGCGTCGATGCCGGCTGTTTCCGCAATGTACTCCCGGGAATGATTGCCGCGCACGCCGATCAAATCGGCCCGCCGCAGAAAATAATTAAAGAGGAAATGCGCGCGGTATTTATCGGGGCTTTCAATGATCAGCATCATCACCGGAATACGGAAGAGCATCCCGGCCAACGCCGTGTACACGCAATGCAGCACAAAATGAATACCCATCAACAGATGGACCTTTTTGAACACGCACAGGGTGAAGATCGTCAGCAAACGGTAGAGTTCGGCCGTCAGGGTGAACCGGGCGAGAATGCCGGGTGGGCAATAGCAGGTGGTTTTGGGAATATCGACGGGCGTACGGCGGACAAGGTAAATATGTTCCACCGCCTCCATCTCGACCAGCGGCCGCAGCGTGGTCTTGAGTTTGTATTCCGAATTGAGCCGGGCGGCTATTAATATATTCATCGGCCTGACGTCTATGCGTGTATGAGTCTATGTGTATACGCGTTGATATTTATCTGCCATTCTTTGTACAAGTCGGCTAAAACTTGCCGCGATCTACATATCGTCCACTCAACCCCGCATTCACGCATAGACGCATTTACGCATACACGGAATCATCTATGACTCAAAATATAATCCCGCGCGTAGGTGTCGACGAGATCGAGCATAAACGCCGTGACATCCACTTTGTCGGCCAGCATGCGCTGACGGCGGCGTTGGTATTCTTCCTTCAGATCCGGTTGTGCCAACAGCTCACGCATCTTGACGATGGCCGGACGCTGCTGATTGAAGACATGGATCAACTGATATTCGTCGGCCTGCTCATGCAGATAATTATGCACCAAGGTGCTCAAAAAGACGACCGGCACGCCCAGTACCGCCGCCTCCGAAGCCATGGTCGCGCCCTCTCCGACATACATGCTGGCAAAGGCCAGCAAGTCGTGCATCTTGGTCGGGCTGATCGACATGTGGTACTGGTGAAGATCGTCCGGCAACTCCCCCTCGGAAGTGATGATGACCCGCCCCTCCTTGCTGAGCCGCTTAATGATGGCGCGCTTGCCCTCGGTGTCGAACCCTTTTTGACCGATGTCATGAGTAGCTTCCCAAGCGATAAAGCGCACAATGTAGATGTTTTCGTGCGGACCGATGCCCAGTTCCTCGAGGACCTTGGGATCGGGCCGGAAACGGTCGGGGTGAAGATAGGCGAGTTCATGATAACCGTCGTAACGGATATGCTTGGCGCCGAAATCACGTCCGAAGCAGCGCGGTGAGACCACGCGGTCGGCGAACGGGTAATAAAGGATGTGTTCCTTTATCGTGGCTTCCGTATCGTTGAAAATGATGGAATGCTTACCGAGCATCTTGGCCACGTGAGTGGCGCGGATGGAACCCAACCCCATGAACAGGTCGGGATCGAACTTCTTGACCGCCCGGAAGAGTTTCCAGTCCAGCACCGGAACGCTCATGACCTTGCGGATCAGCGATCGGCCGGTTGTCCCGAGCTTGATGTACTCGAATTTGTAATCGTCGAGCAGATCGAAGGCGATGTCCTTATCCGCGGCCGTGATAAGGATCTCGTGCCCCTGCCGGCGGGATTCGTGGATAAAATGTTTGAAGAAATGTACGTGGGCGGGATGGCCGATATCGACGACAATACGCACGTGCGCCTCCCTTCTATTTGCTCATTTCCATGTCGAACCACATCCCGAACAATAAAAACTGCAGCCCGGTGATGATCGACATCGCGCAGAGGATGGCCTTGGGCCCGGTGGCGCCGCCGCCGAATAATTCGCGATAGATCTGCTCGAATCCCAAGGCCAATCCGAAGGGAAACAAGATGATCCCGCAGAAAAAGAAGAACACCAAGGGGTGAAAATCGAGATAGATGTACTTGAAATACATCCGCCAAAAAAATCCGCGGATCAGCATCGGCGACACGCGCAGCGCGTAGCGCGGCCCCTTGATTTGCGACTGGCGTTCACCTTCCAGGTAAATCGGCGTGCGCGGCACATCCTTGACCCGGATGCCGTAGGCGTTCAACCGGATGAGAAAATCCATCGGATAACCGTACCGCTTCCAAGCGATCTTCCAGTCGACCTTGTCGATCGCCTCTTTGGTAATCGCCGTGTAGCCGTCGACCACATCCATAATCTTGTAATAGCCGGAGGCGATCTTGGTCATGGCGGTGATCACGATATTTCCGAAAATACGGATCTTCGGCATTTTCTCCCGCGTCTTGTCCCACACGAAAAACCGGTTGCCCTTGGTGTAATCCGCTTCCTTATCGATTAACGGGTCGAGGAAATGCTCGACCTCATCAAGCGGCATTTGATAGTCACCGCCGACCACAACCGCGATATCATAACCGTCCTTGTTGGACTGCAGGTAACCGGTGATAATCGCCCCGCCCGGCCCCTGATTTTCTTCATGATTGATCAGCGTGACGCGCTTGTCCTTCTTGGCCAATTCGTTGACCACGTCGGCGAGCTTGTCCGGACTGCAGTCATTGACCACATAAATGCGGTCGATGAGTTGCGGGACGTTCTCCAAGGTCGGCTTGATGAGCTTTTCTTCGTTGTAGGCGGGAATCACCAGCGAGATCTTTTTATCTCTATACATGCTGCGCGCTTCCTCCGCACGCGGCGAGGGCCTCTTTGAGCGTCGAGATCACGGTGAGCTGATCGTCGGGAGTCAATTCCGGAAACATCGGCAGAGACAGGATCTCGGAGGCACACCTTTCCGCCACCGGAAAGTCTCCGGGCTGGTGTCCGAAATGCGCGTAGGCCTGCTGAAGATGCAAACAGATCGGATAGTGAACGCCGGCACCGATGCCGCGTTCATTGAGATATGACTTCACCGCGTCCCGGTTGGGAACGCGGATCACGTACAGGTGATAAACATGCGTGCAACGTTCATCACGATAGGGCGGCGTGATGGACAATTCGGTGAGCATTTTGTCGTATCGCGCGGCGCATTGCTGGCGGCTGCGGGTCCACTCCGGCAGATACTTGAGTTTCACGTTGAGGATCGCGGCCTGCACTTCCGACAGGCGGAAGTTAAAACCTTCCATGAGATGCTCGTACTTGTCCAGCCGGCCGTGATCGGCCAGCATGAACATCTTCCGGCCCAGCTCTTCGTCATTGGTTAAGGCGATCCCGCCGTCCCCGTAGGCTCCGAGATTCTTGCCCGGATAAAAACTGTAACAGATCACGTCGCCGTAACGGCCGATGGGCTCTCCCCCGAATTCCGCCAAATGTGCCTGGGCCGAATCAAAGATCACTTTCAATCCGTGCCGGTCGGCCACCGCGGTGACGGCCGCAATATCACACGGCTGTCCATAAAGGTGCACACCGATCACGGCCTTGGTCTTGGGTGTAATCGCGGCCTCGATGGCAGCGGGGTCGATATTATAGGTGCGCTCATCGACGTCCGCGAAGACCACCCGCGCTCCGCTGTGGGTGATCGCCTCGGTCGTGGCGATAAATGTATTCGGCACGGTGATCACCTCGTCACCCGGTCCGATATCGAGCGCCTTTAAGGCCAGCTGAAGGGCCGTAGTGCCGGAGCTGGCGCCGATGCCGTGCCGCGCTCCCGAGAACCGCGCGAATTCGGCCTCGAAGGCCTTGATCTGCGGTCCGTTGATAAACTGCATGCTGTCGATCGATTGATCGACGGCCTGTTTGATTTCATCCTTGATTAAGGCATACTGCCTTTTCAGATCGACAAGAGGAATCATGGTCATGGGTTCCGGTGTGTTTAGGGTGTCAGTGAAGGTTGTTTTCTGTTAGGTGAGGTCCGGCGGACGTCCAGGGCCACGCCGTGCAGATCCATCGAGTCCTGCGCGGTTTCCAACACACGCACGACACGCAAACCGTTTTGGCCGTCCGTCAGCGGCGCGCGGTCATCGATAATACTCCGGACGAAGTCCAGACATTCATCCTTGAGTGGTTCGGAAAACTCCAGCGGCGGATAATGCACATCCCCCGCCCGCTTAATCAGTTTGTATTTCTCAAAATCGTCGTAAGGGCCCAGCGATTCCCCCTTGTTTTCGACCTTGATTCCCTTGTCGAAAACCTGAATCTTGTTCTCGTCCATGTCATTGTAGACGATCATCTTCTCGCTGCCGACCACGGTCATTTTACGGACTTTGCTTGGATCGAGCCAGCTGACCTGCACATGGGCCACCACGTTATCGGGAAACTTGAGTACCATGAAAACGATGTCCTGAATACCCGGCTGAATAAAGTCAAAACCCCGGCACGATACCGACAACGGCATGGCCTCCAGCAGGTAAATCAAAATCGACACATCATGCGGCGCGAGATTCCACAGCGCATTAACGTCCTGGCGGACAACCCCGAAGTTCAACCGTTGGGAATAGAGATAATACGGTTTGCCCACCGTCCCCACCTGGATTTGCTTCTTAAGCTCACGAACCGCCGCGTTGTATTCAAAAGTATGGCCGACCATCAGCTTCAGCCCGCGTTCGGCGGCCAGCGCGACCAATTCCTCCGCCTCCGCCACCGATTTGGCCAGCGGCTTCTCGACCAGCACATGCTTTCCCTGCAGCAAAGCCTCTTTGGCCAACCGGTAATGAGTCCGCGGTTGCGTGGCGATGACCACCGCGTCGACCCCCGGATTGAACAAGGCCGTATAGTCCGTAGTGGTATGAATGGACGGATACTTTTCGCGAACGTAGGCAAGGCGGGACTCGTCCAGATCGGCCACAGCAAACACCTGGCTTTCGGGGCAATCCATAAAATTGCGCAACAGATTGGGTCCCCAATATCCGCAGCCGATAAGTCCGATATTAATCATGATGCCGGTGGAAATGTACCTGATGGTAAACGGGTTAGGATTTAATAAATATTATTATATACGAATGCCCGGGGCTGGCCAGCGAAATCTCTCCCAAATAGGATGCCATCCCGGTCCCGCGCCCGCTCTTCGGCTCCGGCGACCGACAAAAAACCCTGTCCGCTGCTCCGCCTTAGCGGACCGGGACAGGGTCTCTCGATGGAACTATCCCCGATGGATTACCGCAAAAGGCCCAGTTCTGCCTCCTGCGGAATGACGATCCCGGCCGATTCTTCGGGCGAAGCGGCCGTGCCCAATCCGAATTCCTGCTGCGGCGGCTGGTCGGATTCATTCATGCCGAACAGCAGCGGGAGATTGGTCATGGGCGTCACATTGATGATAAGCGGCACGAAACCGGTGACATTCATGTTTTCCAGCGGCTGCTGATTGACCGGCAGCGGGATGCCTTCACTGTCGCGCTTGATTTGCAGGTCGAGCATGCGCGGGTTGAGATCGATACCCCCGGTGGTATCCGGCTTGACCTCCGCGGTAACGGCGGCGTCGGCCGCGGCCACGGTGACCGTTTCAGCCGGTTCCTGGGACCGCCGGTTGACTTCCGAGACATTGGCGATGTGCTTCAGGAAGTCCGACGCGGACGGGATCGAAAACGCGAGGTTGATATTCTCCACCGAGCCGCCCGTCAGAGTGCCCAGATTGCGGACCAGTTCCACCACGTCCACCTCGTAGTTTTCTCCCGAACGGATCACATCGGCGGTCCGTCCTCCGGTCGCTTCGTCCAGGGCCCGGCGGATTTCCGTGTAGCGGCTCACCGAATCCTGATTCAACGCCATTAACACCAGGTTCATCTCGTCGATGAGCAGGTTTAGGACCTCACCGCTGGTTACCAACAAGGTACTGCCCGGCGTACCCGGCAGCGCAAAATTATACTCGGCTGCCGCCGCACTGATTTGCTGCAATTCATCCGCTTGTTCAACGGCATACCGTTGCCGCAGTTGGTCCCGGGTCAACAGGATGTCGGCGAGGGTGCTGACTTCGGACTCCCGCAAGCGCGTCATCGTGGCCTGCTCGATGCCGCGGATTTCGGCAGCGCTGATATTGTCGGGAGACCGCACGGCCAAGGCATAGCTGTCCGCCCGGACCACTAATTGTCCGCGCGCGGCAGCCGCGGCGATCATCCGCACTGAAAGCAGCTGTGAATTCCGCAACGTCTCCACTACCTCGACCGGCGTGAGAGGAATGTTTTCAGCGCCGCTGAGAAAGGCGACGAACTCAATCGGGCGCACAAGGAAATTACCGTCATCGTCGCGGCTGCTGGAGAGCTCAAAGGCCTGAACAACAACATCGACATAACCGACGCCCGGGGTGCGCAGACGATCCTGCAGAAGCCCTTCAATTTCGACGGTCATCAAAGCGATCTCCTCAGCGGTAAACTCGTAACGGACCCCTTCAAAAAGGTTGGCCAGACGGCCGAAGCGTTCTTGCAGGAGTTCGCGCAAGGCGCTCAAGGTGTCCTCGGCCTCATCCGCCAGCCGGCTGATCGCCAGCCGGGCCGCGTCGGCACGGGTGTTTTGATCACGGGTTTGATCGGCCAGCAAAGCAAAGTCCGGACGGGTATCATACAACTCGCTCATCCGGGTCACGAAGGCCTGATGGAAGGCCCGGACCTTTTCGGACACGGCCGGCGTCATGCGTTCGAATTCAAACAGCCCGGTCGGCGAAACCTGGGCCGCCCGTTCAATGTTGGGAAACGTCATCGAGTCGTTAGTCTGGTGAATATTGGCCCCGTTAACGTTGTCAAATTGATCGAGGCCGGTTACGTTCTGAAAAGTTTGGTTATAGAACGCCTGATCGCCGTCCAGCAACCGCTGATTCATAAAGAAATTGATGGACAGATTGGCCAGCAGCGGAGACTTGCCGGCGGCCAATTCTTCGGGGGAGCGGGAGGACAGGGTGGCTTCGTGGCCTTTGTGGGCGCGCAATGGATACACCCCGGTTTCCGTGATGAATCCGTAACGGGTGCCCAGCGGAGAAAGATAAGTACTCAGACGCAATTCCCTGGCGAACCTATCCAGCTGCTGCGTCCCGGCAAAGAAATTCATCCGGTCGCGTCCGCGGGCATCTCCCGATTCGAACAACCGCTCGGCCAGGGCCGCGCCTTCCCGCTGCGCGTCCTCTACGGTACCGATGGCGACTTGTTTGTCCGGGACCCCGATGGCGCTGTCTTCTTCCGTACCGGGACGTCCGAAACTGAAAAGCAGATCCGTCTGACCGGAACCGATCAGGTCCGTCTCATAACGGCGTGCCGTGTCCGGCCACTGTGCCGTGTACTCGGGAGTCCTGGTTCGGACGACCTTGACGTTGGGGTTCATGTTGTTGTCCACCCGCAGAAACGACGTGAAGGCCGTGCTGAAGTCCGTGGTAAAAATATCCCAGGCCGCCTGTTGCAGCGGATCGATGCCGTTCATGTCGCCGACGGAACCGTCGACGATGAACTTCATCACCGGCATATTCGCCTTTAAGGCCTCGACACGTGCGTTGGCTTCCTCGAAATTTGGCGCGGCGCGGTCCAGCAGCGCCATGACCACCGTCTTCTGGGCCTTGGGGGAATTGGCCGTAATGGTCAGGATCTCGGGCGGTTCATAGGTCGTGTCGGACAAATCATGCTTTTCGAACGAGATGGCATTCTGACTGTTGGACCCTTCCATAAAGTATTGTTCCAACTCGGTCCCCATAATGCGCGTCCGGTCCGTGTTGGTGACAAACGATACATGGCTGATCGTTTTACGCGGGTCCGCGGATTTCAACTCCATCATCCCGTGCAGGAACTTGGCCGCGTTGACCGACAGGCTGCGCGGGTTGGCGAAATCGTTGAGCTTATCGAACTGATCGTGCAGCCGGGCGAAATTCGGCGAGTCCATCTGCGGCACGAACATCCCGACGACGGTCTGCGCGGTGTAGAAGATCGGTGTCTTGCGGTGCATGTTGCGCCCGCCGATGTCCGGCTGCATACCGATCTGCAAGGATACTCCTTCCTGCTCGGCATTGGCCTGGTTAGATATGGCTTTTAAGGCACCGCCATTTGCCAGGACGATGCGCTTGTTAAACTTCTGCGCCAGGGTATGGTTGGCGATCTGAACCCCTTCCCAAGTGCTTCCCGAACGCGAAATATCAATGAACAATGTAGTCGCCGGGTCCATATCGACGCCCTCCAGATCGGGCAGGGTCGTCACATGTATCCATTCCGGATCGTTCTCGCCGCGGTTGAGGTTATACATATCCACCAGGGCCCACATGAACTGGTCGTTAGCGCCGATCCCGTTGGAGATGATTGTCTTGAGATTTCGGCCGCCGTCAAATTGCTGATTGACGTACTCCCGAATACGGTCGTAATGGTTAGGCATGAAATCATCGCGGAAATAATCGCCGACGGTCTGACGAGTCCCGGTTCCCCGGTAATTGAATTCACCGCGCGCGATTTCAGCCTGATACACCCGCTGGTATTCTTCCACGGCCTGCAGCATGGCGGAACTGACCAAGAATCCGGCCGGTGTAGAAAAAGTTACGTCGATTTGGCTGGTGTTCTTATAAGCGGCCGGCGCGTTCAAATCGATAAGCCGGACTAGGGCGAAGCGTTCCTGCGACCCGGTGCGACCGAGCCGAACTTGTTCCTTCGTCCTTTCGGAGTTCCAGGCCGTCGTCAACAACTGCATGGCCTCCCGTCGGGTCAATTGTTGAACCGTCTGCCGCGGACCTTTGGTACCGGCCAGCGTTTGGAACATTTGCATCTGATCGACGCTGCTGAATAAAATACGTTGTAAACGGACGACACTCAGATCGGTGGCCGCCGGATTCTGCGATGAGGCGACTTGGGCGTCACGGAAGGCCGTCAACACATCGTCCTGAAAGAATCTCGGCGTAAGCTCGTAATCGTACACATTCGCCCCTTCGGCGGGCCGGCGGGCCATCCCCACCCTAACCATATTTTCCATGGCCACGCTGGGTGAAATACCTCCGGCCTCGGCAAAACCGTCGAGAATGGTGCGCCGGTCCATACTCTGGATCATGGCGCCGGCAATGACTTCAGGCTGCGTTCCGACCACCTCGGCCGCGGCCGTCACGTCGGCCAAAATGGCCTGGTCCCGTCGCGGCAAGGGCGTGGGAACAAAATCACTGACCACTTCCACGCCGGGCCGGTCATTGGGGAACAGCCGGTCATACGCGGATTCCCTGGTTTGGCGGAACAAATCCGGGAAATAATTGCGGCCCTTGTCCACACTGTCGTAGGTCAGCAGGGCCCGTCTTACCTGTTCCGGAGTCTTGGTCTGCCGCCCGTCCTCCCGGGACAAAGTCACCAAATCCTGTATCATCTGGCGTGAACTTTCAATGTAGTCATCCAGGAAGCGGCCGAACTCAGCGCGCAGTTCGGTTTCCGAAAGCCGCCACACGTCGGGTACACGGTTGGTGTTGCGTTCAAGATGATCGTTCCAGGACATGTACATCTTCGTCATCCAGGAACTGCCGGACATAAACGACGCCTTGGCCCCGCTCGGGCTGTTACCGCGGGCGCGATCATTAAGGAGCGGTTCCACCTTGTCGGTGTCGAGGACCTCGGCCCCCATGGCGCGGCGCTTCATGGCGTAGTAGTAACCTTCGAAAAAGAGCCGCAGTTTCTTGGAGGCCTTAAGCTCCTGGGTCTCACGGTCACGCGTGTATTGTGTGGGATAGATATAACCGACCCCGGCGGCGCGGGTCACCTTCGGTACGGTGGACAACCGCTTCTCGTCGATCTGCAGTGCCCCGGTGTACTGCGGCACCATACCGTAACGGTCGATCAGGGATTCCATAAAAACCCGGTACTGCGGGGAACTGTCGGCAAAGGCACCGCCCAGGGCCAAATGCAACGCGCTATCCTCGGGCTTTTCCCGGTTGACTGCCGGAACGAGACTTTCGCGAACGAAAGGTTGTGCCATCTCCGCGTCGATCAAATTTTGAAATGTGAATTCACGGCGGAACTCCAGGCGGTCGTCCTCAGTGCGCGTCAAACCGAATTGAACGACTTCGGGCCGGCCTTCGTTGTTGGCCAGATTGAACATGCCGATGGTCGTTCCCGTCGAATAACCGAGGTCAAATCCCAGCAGGAAGCGTTCCCGGGGATTGAATTCACCGGCCTCCAGGGTTTCGTTGGGTTTGAGGAAGCCGATGCCGATAATGCTGCCGAAAGCCCCGCCGTCCTCGATCTGGCTCGAGCCGTCGATCGGGTCGGTAAATGCCACCAGCCGGTAGCTGTCGAGGTTTTCCTGGCCCATGCCACGGACGATGGTCGCGTCTTCTTCCGAGATAATCGCGGTGATGCCGTTTTGACGCAGCACGAAATTAATGATGTTGTTGAAAGCAAAGTCGAGCGGATGCTGCATATCCCCGGAGGCGTTGCGAATCTTCGGCCGGTCCGGATTCTTGCGGTAACCGCGTAAGACGTCGCGCAGGCTGGCCAGCTGTTCCCCGTCGGGGGTCAGCGCGTCCGGATACTTTTCCTTCAATTCCCGGACAATCTGACGCTGGTTATCGTCCAGCAGCCCTTCCTCAATCGGAGTCGGACTGATGAACGCTTCGGTCACCGCCGTGGCCGCGGCGATCGCCCTCCCTTTCAGGTCCGATGCCGACACCTGACTTACCTTGGCCGCGGTGGGGACGTTGACTTCATTCGACAGATAGGTTTCAAATGATTCGCGGTACACCGCGTCGGAGATCCCGTTGCGCGGTTGACGCGGACGCGGGCGGGAATTCTGTGTATATTCGTCGGTCCGGGCATTCAGGAATTGACGCACCCGCCCGACAGTCTCGCGGCTGCCGGCAAACACGTACACCTCTTCATTGCTGGACAACCGTTCGTCCGTCATCGGAATTTCAGAGACATTGCGCATCCCCTGCGGGGTCATGACCATAGTGACAGCACCGGCGGCTTCGTAGATCTGCGCCAGCCCGGCGGCTTCGCCCCATGTCATCCAGTTGGCCATCATGCCGTTCTTGTTGGCGATGAGATAGCTGTCCGGGGTCACGGCCTCGGCATTGCGGTTCTTGACGCCGCTGAGCGTCGGCAGGACATCCCGCATAAAGGCTTGAACACCGGCCGGACGGTTCTTTGAAAAACCGCCGAACGCATAGTAAGAACCTTCCTCTTTCATCCGCAGTTCATTCCCCCCGGTTTCCCGGAACTTGGGGACTTCGACCAGTTGATTGTCTTCAGTCAGCTGATAATCCTGTGTCACCGTCCCGTCGGACAAGGTCACGCGCTGGCGGGTTCCCCACATAATCCGTCCGCTGAGCCGGACATTCAGCTGTTGCCCGTCGCGCTGGTACACCTCGAAACTGGTCCCGTTGGCGGTCCCGGTGGATAAATTGAACGGAGACTCCAGGCTGGTGGCCCGGACCACCAAGGCCCCCTCGGCATCGGGAAAATCGGTCCGCTGCCCGTCGACGTAAATGGTTGCCACCTGCGGGTTAGCACGGAAAAGTTCGACCAGGCGGTTGCGAATCAGCTCAGGAACCTGTGATTTTGCCTGGAATTCATAATCATCACGCGTGACCACCGTCGCCAATCCGGCCAATCCGGCCGCGCCCTGTACCAGCGTGCGCTGAATCGACTCGGCGATATTCCGGTCGAGGCCGCGGAACTTGTCCGTGGCCAATACGGCGGCGTCGCGCCGGACATTGAACGGTGTGATTTTCGGCTTCAGGGATATGGTCGAGCCGGTTTGACTGACATCCAGCGGCCGGCTGGCCAGGTTTTCGATGGCATTAATGGTATCGATATCGGCATTCGGACCGGTATCCTGGAAGATATTCTCGACCAGCCGCAGCCGTCCGTCGTTATTCTGGACGGTATCGGTGGCCGTATCGACCAGCCGGCCAGGGATCGTGGCGCCCTGTTCGCGCACCAATATAGAGGTGCGGTCATCGTAATCGATCCAGTCCAGCCCGCCGGAGAAATACTTGCGGAGAATGATCTGCTCTTCCCGCGGATCATATTCCTCTTTGATATAGTTGTACACGCCGCGCTCGAACGCCTGAATGTACCGGTCATAAATCTGGTCTTTCGCCGTCTTGTCGTCGAGGTCGATGCCGCGGGTCTTGTTCTGGTCCACATACACGTAGCCGAGCAGCGTATCTTTAAGATTCTTTTTATACCAAGTCGCCAGGACCATCGCGTTGGCGATCTGGCGCAGCTTGGCGAAGTGCCGGCCGTTGTTGACCTCATACTCGATTTCCGGGATCAGGATCTCTTTGATGATCTCGGAAGTCACACCGCTGATCTCCTCGGCCTCTTCTTTGTCGACCTGGTCGAATCCGAAGGTCTTGTTGTCGAGATTCGCGTTCAGCGCCACATAGTCTTCCTCGATCATGACCTGCAACTCGTTTTCGAGAATCAGGGCGCTGGCCCCGCTTTGGTACACCGTCGCGCGCTTGGGTACGATCCAGATCTTGTTGTAGGTGTTCATCGGGATATCGGCATGACCGTATTTCTCCATCGCGCGTTTACGCACCCGTTGCCAGAACTCCCCGCCGAGTTCTTCTTCCGGGTACATCAACGATGCCGTCAATTGTTTGAGGATGTAATCCTGGGCGAGCATGTCCCGGCCCATTTCGGTGATGCCGAGATTGGAAGGGATGACCCGCTCACCCTCATACGGAGACAGGTTCACCCACATCTCTTCTTCCGGCGTAGTCAGGCTGGCCAAGAAGTACTTAATCAGCCGCCGGGCCTCTTCGTTGAACGCCTGCCCCTCGAGCAGCTCTTCCCCCTGATCGACAATGAAATCGAAGGCCAGCGGATTATCCGGATGCGCGATAATCCCCAACAGTTGCGCCGGTTCATAGGCGTCGGTCGGACGCACCATGGCGCCCAGCTTCGGAAGATTCAGATTATTGGGGTTGATGATTTGCTGCGCGCTGGCTAATTGCGGTGGAATGATAAAGCTGGTGATGAAAGGAAGAATGAGTACCGGGGTGATAACTTTTCTGATGCCGGAAAAACGCCTAAAACTTTGCCGATGCATTCCTGTCTCCTTGTATATCCCGCGGGCGGGTGGATATGGGGTTATCAGGGTTATTTTCAGATCACAAGTTGTACAATGGAGCCGCCGAAGCGACTGTATATTGTATCATATTATTAATACTATTGCCCAATTGCCGGCAGGGCTCCTGGACGGCCTCAAACGAGGCCGGGGCCCTCCCGCCTCATCCTAATCCTAAACTTAGCATAAACAACAGTTTATGACTCAAAGGAGGATGAGTTCTCAGGGACTTCCGCCCCTGACGGGACCATCGGGAAATGGTAAAAAAGAATGTATTCCGCCGGTTAAATGGACGATCGCAGCTTTCGGATCCCGGCCAAGCCGCCGCGGTCTTTAAACACACGGACAGACGGAAATCAAGAAAATCTGCACGGGAATACAGTCAACACTAAAGCTGTGTAGAGCGAAGAATGATTGGGGAATTCAAATATATTGAAGATGTTTTACCTATTCAGCTTAGTATAGGACACCGGGGAAGTCAACCGAAAGGTAGCGGCATCAACTCTGTAACCATCTAACAAATATAAGCTTAGAAGGCCTGATCCGAATATGTCAGGAGGACGGTGAAACTCGTGAAGCAAAGGCATTGAGCCGCTCGCGCGTCAGTCCCGGGACAGACTGTTTTTCGCCTTTTCACGGCCCAATTTGGTCAGACTGAGCCGGTTGCCGTCGCGCTTCAACAGGCCGTCTTTGAGGCCCTGGGCGATAGCCTCGGAGGTGTACTCGTCGTTCCAAAGCATGTGCTCGTTCATGTGCTTGACCACGCTCTCGCTCTCTTCGGCATGCGCCTGCTCCGCCTGCAGCAGGTGGACGGCGAGGGTCTCGCTGGCGAAATTCCATTTCTCGTATTTTCGCACCACACTGCGGGCGACGATCCCCCGCTCGGGGGCGAAGATAAATGCCAGGAAAAACAACACCCCGCTCATCGTGGCCATCGATCCGGCGATACTCGCATCGAGCCATTGCGCCATAAAATAGCCGCTGATGGCCGACAACACCCCCATCCCCGCACTGACAAACAGCATATGACTCAGCCGGTCGGTGAGCAAATACGCGGCCGCCGGCGGTGCGATCATCAGGGCGACCACCAAGATCGATCCCACCGATTCAAACGCCCCGACCGCCGTCACACTGATCAGCGTCATGAAGATATAGTTGATTACCGCCGGGTAAAACCCGAGCGCCGCCGCCAGGCCCGGATCAAAAGTGGTCAGCTTCAATTCCTTGTAGAATGCCACGATAAAAACGATGTTCATCGCCAGCACGCCCGCGATCACCCACGTCGCCAGCGGGCCCCAGTCCCGCCCCCCCGCGACGAGCCGGGTGAACGGCGCGAAGGCGATCTCACCGAACAACACGCATTGCGTGTCCAGATGCACGTCACCCGCGTAACGGGTCAGCAGGATGACACCGAGAGAAAACAATAAGGGAAAGACCAGCCCGATCGCGGCATCCTTCTTGAGTTTTCCGGAGTTGATCAACAGCTCGGTGAGGACCACGGTCAACACGCCCGTTATCGCGGCGCCGAACACCAGCAGCGGTGAATTCAGATTCTTGACGACAAAAAACGCAACCACGATCCCGAACAGAATCGCGTGGCTGATCGCGTCGCTCATCAGCGCCACTTTGCGCAGGACTAAGAAAACGCCGGGCAAGGCGCAGGCCAAACTGACCAGACTGGCCAGAACCAGGACATCAATCTGATGCGGGGACATTGAGCTGCTCCTCGATTTCTTTGGTGAGTTTACGGGCAGTGCGTAACCCCTTCTCGGTCAGGGCCCACTTGTTATGCTCCGCTTCCCGGACAAGATCCTTTTGCAACAATTCACGCATCGTCTTTCGCAACGGACCGCGGCCGATGGCGTCCAGGGCCGAGAGTTCATGGGCGTGGTAAGGATCGGTCTGGATCTCGGAAAAGAGCAGCAGGTTCTTGAGTACGGTGGCCCGCTGCAAATGCGATTTGTGGCGATACCCGCGGATGAAATCCCAGACCATGCCCCGGTTCGGAGCGAAAAACAGTGACACGAGCACGAATATGCTGAGATAAACGACGATCACCGGTCCCGTCGGTAATTTGACCATCAAACTGCTGGTGATCGCTCCACCCACGCCGCACACCGCGCCGATCAGCGCGGAAAGAACCACCATCACGCCCAGCCGGTCCGTCCATTGCCGGGCCGAGGCCGCGGGCGCGACGAGCATCGCGCTCATCAAAATGACCCCCACCGTCTGCAGGCCGATCACGATCGCCGTTACGATGAGCGTGCTGAGCAGTGTGCTGAGAAAGCGGATATTCAGTCCGAGACTGCGGGCGTAGGCAATGTCGAAGACGATCAGCTTGAATTCCTTCCAGAACGCGATCAGCACGCCCACGATCAGCAGGCTCAGTACTGCCATAACCTTGACATCGCTGATTAACAGCGTCGAAGCATTACCGAAGAGAAATTTGTCAAGTCCGGCTTTGGTGGCGGTGGGCAGCTTTTGAACGATGGTCAGTAGCACCAGCCCGAAACCGAAAAATACCGAAAGGATAATGCCCAGTGCCGAATCCTGTTTCAAACGGGAATTTTCCGTAATCCAGTTGATCAACAACGCGCCCGTCCAGCCGGCGATCCCGGCTCCGATCAGCAGGACCAGCGGTGATTTACTCTGTGTGATCAGAAACGCCAAACATACCCCGGGCAGGGTCGCATGCGATATCGCGTCGCCTAGCAGACTTTGTTTACGCAGCAGCGCGAAGGATCCGAGGGCTCCCGAAGTCAAGCCCAGGACCAGCGTGCCCAGGATGACAATCTGGACCGTATAGTTCCCGAAGAATTCTGTTAAGGTATTCAATTCCATGCTATGTCCTTCACTTGACTACGATTTACTATCGGGACCCCGTCCAAGGCGGGCCTCGTCGATACCAGCCAGGAAGGCCGCCCGCCCTCCGTAGCACCGCCGGAGATTTTCCGGTGTGAGAACCTCGTCCACCGGACCCAGGGCGACGGCGCGCGCGTTAAGCAGCATCACGTAATCAAAATATTCCTTGAGCGTCTGCAGGTCGTGATGCACACACACCACCGTCTTCCCCCTGGTCTTCAACTCCCGCAACAACATAATAATGCTTTTTTCCGTGGCCGCGTCGACCCCCGCAAAGGGTTCGTCCATCAAATAAATCGGCGCGTCTTGAATAAACGCGCGCGCGATAAAAACCCGTTGCTGCTGTCCGCCGGACAGCTGGCTGATCTGGCGGTGCATGAAATCGACCATGCCCACTTTCTCCAGACACTCGACGGCCAGCTTGCGGTCATCCTTGGACGGCTGACGGAACCAGCCGAGATGCCCGTAACGCCCCATCATCACAACGTCCAGGACATTGGTCGGAAAATCCCAGTCCACGCTCCCGCGCTGTGGGACATAACCGATCAGTTGCGACTCGGGGCGGTATTGATGCCCCATCACGAGCACGCGGCCGGCCGCCGGTTTCAGGATTCCCAATATGGATTTAATCAGGGTGGACTTTCCGGCCCCGTTCGGACCGACGATAGCCATGAGTTGATGCTGCGGGGCCTGAAAGTCGACGTCCCACAAAACCGGCTTTTCACGGTAGGCCATGGTCAGGTCGGTCACGTCGATCGCGGGGATCGCCCGGTCCAGAGGTTGTTTGGGTGTCTCGTTCATAAATATTCCTTTACTTAAGCGCGTCCACAATAGTATCGATGTTATGGGTGACCATACCGATGTAGGTCCCTTCGACCGTTCCGGCATTTCCCATCGCGTCGGAAAACAGCTCGCCGCCGACGACGACATTCCAGCCCTGCGCCCGGACGGCATCCTGGACCGCGCGGATATTGCGCTCGGGGACTGAGGACTCCACGAAAATCGCCTTGATCCTGCGCGCGACAATAAAGTTCGCAAGTTCAATAACGTCCCGGGTCCCGGCTTCCGCCTCAGTGCTCATCCCCTGCAGGCCTTTGACCTCAAAGCCGTACTGGCGGCCGAAATAGCGGAACGCGTCGTGGGCGGTGATCAGCACCCGTTGCTCCGGGGGGACTTCGCCCGCCCTGCCGGTTACATAGCGGTGAAGTTCGACAAGCCGTTCGCGGTAAACATCCGCGCGTTGCCGGTAGTATTCCCCGCCGTCCGGGTCGAACTCCATCAGCGTGCGGGTAACCTCATCGACGGCAGCGGTCCACAGTGTCACGTCGAACCAGACGTGCGGATCGAAGTGCCCCGGATAATTAATGCTGTCCAGGAGCTTGCTTCCGGCAATATTCTCGCAAACGGCCACCGTCTTCTTGCCGCGGCGCATCTGCTGGAAGACCCGCTCCATTTTCGCCTCCAGATTCAGACCGTTGTACAGAATGATATCGGCCTTGGCCAACTTGTTGACGTCACTTTCCGTTGCTTTGTACAAATGCGGGTCAACGCCCGGCCCCATAAGACCCCGGACCTCGACGCGGTCGCCGCCGACTTCTCCGGCGATATCGGAGATCATGCCGATGGTTGCCACGACCTGAATCTTCTTGGCCAACGCGGTCCCCGGCATTTGTCCCAGCAGCGCACCCGCCAGACTCAAAATTAAAAACGCTCGTTTCATCCCTGCGTCTCCATTTTATTGATACACTGTCTCAAGATTAGTTAAAAAAATTGTCCCGGCCCTCAACTGTCCCGGCATTCCTTGGATATTCCGTAGAAATGAACCTCATGGCCCAGGACTTCAAAACCCATCTTTTTCAAAATAGGCAGGTACTTCTCTTCTTCCCCGAGATCCGGCAGTTCAAAATATTTACCGGAACGCACGCAGAAGGCGTGATGGTGGGGCTTCTCGTCATAAAGGTGCTCGTAGTTATTGTGCTTTTTTCCGAACGCGGTCTGACGGATGACCTGGGCTTCCAGTAATTCCGTCATGGCCCGGTATATGGTGGCGCGCGAGGCGTTTTCCTTGCTGTCCTTGAACTGCTTGACCAAGTCCTCGCACGAAAAGTGGCCGTGCGTTTCCAGCACCCGCTTCAGGACCAGCTCGCGCCCCCGCGTGAGCCGCAGTCCGTGTTGCCGGAGATACGCCAGGTACTTCCCCCGTTCTTTTTCAAAGTCTTTTTGGGTCACCTTCTTCATATGAGACAGTATATCATTTGTTTAACCGATGTCAAAATAATTTTGCAGGTCCGCCCGCACTATAAAGGAAGGCGCGCCCTGATTAACAGGACGCGCCTTCCGTTTAACCCCGCTCATGGCCGTAACCTTAGCCGGGAGTTTCTCAAGTCAGCAACAATCCGAGCAAAGCGCCGCCCAGTACGATCCACACGACATTCGTTTGACGCGCGATCAATACCACCGCGATACTCAAAGCGGCAATCAGACCGGACCTCCAGTCCGTCACCGCCGCCGCCGTCCACTTGACGACCACCGCAGCCATGATGCCGACCGCGCTGACATTGACGGCGTCCAGAAAACAGGATGCCCAGGCGGATTTGCGTAATTTGGGGATATACGGATTGAGTATCGCCACAAAGACAAACGACGGCAAAAAGATGCCCAAGGTGGCCAGGATCGCGCCTGTCACACCCTGCATTTGATAACCGATAAACGTTGAGGTGGACAGGACGGGACCCGGGGTGAACTGACCGATCGCCACCGCGTCCAGCAGCTGACTCCGCGTCAACCAGCCGAGACGATCAATAAACTCACCTTCCAGATAAGCTATCAGAACATATCCGCTGCCGAACAAAACGCAGCCGATCTTTAGGAATGACAAAAATACCTGCGTGGCGGAGACCGTCACCGCCGGGACGGAAGCGGCTGCCGCCGTCGGCAAGACCAGCGCGGGCCACACCGGCGGGGCGATGCTCTTGGGCCCCGGCAGAGCGCGCTTGGTATTCAACCAAATCATCCCCGCGACACCTCCGCCGAGGATAGCGATGATCTCGCTCAGACCGGCCAGGGCGCCGATCAGCACCGCGCCGCCGATCACGCCTAGCTCCCAACCTTTCAACGCCTTCTTCCCCAGCTTGATCACCGCGCCGAGCATAATCGCGATCACCGCCGGCCTTATTCCATAGAAGACCGGTTCCCAGGCCGGCACATGACCGTACGACACGTAGCCGTAGGCCAATACGCCGGTCATGATCACCGCCGGAAAGATGAAACACACTCCGGCCGCAATCAGTCCGGCCCAGCCCGCCCGGTGAAATCCGCAGTGAATCGCCATTTCCGTCGAGTTGGGTCCGGGAATCAGATTGGTGGCGCCCACCAGATCGAGAAAATGTTCCCGTGTCATCCACTTGCGCTTGGTGACCACCTCGTCTTCCATCATCGCAATATGGGCCGCCGGACCGCCGAAGGCGACACAGCCCAGCTTCAAGAAAAGCAAAGCAACTTCCGAAAGTTTGCTCATAACAGGACCATCCGGTTAAAGACAAATCTCATGAATCTTCTTTATACTCGAGGAGACCGGGGGCTTGGTGTTCTTGGGCAGCGCCGCAGCGGTGGGAATCAACCTTAATGACACTGAAGAATCATCCAGGTGCGCTCAAAGCGGCGTTCGGCGAGGTCTTGTTTGCGGATCCAGAAGTACAGCATGCCGGCGTCTCCCCACACCATCTCCGACGGTGGATGTTCGTCGAGTTGAAACAACAGCACCCAGTCGTCCTTTCCCTTGGCCAATTCCAGGGCCCGCGGATTTTCGTAACCGGAGGTATCTCCGCAGTACAGACCGTTGGTGACGAGCTGGCATTCCAGCTGCATCATGTCCTGTTGTATCGGATTGGGATAGCCGAACATCTGTACCGTCGGGGTACTCGCCTCCTTGGCATCGCAATACTGATCGCTGAGCCGGTCGTCCTTGAGGAATTCCTCCAGCCGTTTGTCTTCGGCCGACGGCAGCGAATAGCCGTCATAAAAAGTGATCCGGCATTCGCCGAAGGTGGTGGGTGTGACGAGTTTGGTCTTCAGACCGAAAAGGACCTTGGTCTCAAAGGTGGGCAGGCGGATCGGGTTGTAGACGCCTCCCGGCTCCTCGTAAATGACGCGAATCGATGGCGAGTCATCGGGATCGAAGCCCCAGACTTCCAGATCGTAAAAGAAGTACAACATGCCCGCCGGCGGCAACTGGTCGTGGTTAATCTCCGCCAGATTGATTTGGGCGATGAAGGCCAGCGGTTTGTCTTCGCGCTGCGGCCAGCGGAAATCACCGGTCACGTCGGGCCGGCCGCCGATCTTGGACCCGCCGATCTTGAGCGGCGCTTCACCCACGAATCCTTTGACGCACGGTTGCTGAACCTCCTCCAGGACCGGGGCCAGCGGCTGCAGCTGAAAACGCTCGATGAGCTCGGTCAGCGGCACGTCCTTCACCGCGATCTCCCTTTGTTGTACCAATCCCGCCAGCGCGCGATCGCCTCCTGCCGCTGTTCCGCGGGATCGTTCCATACAAACCCGAAATCCTTGCCGGTCAGTTTCTTCAAGGATTCATTCGCCCGGTAACGGGTCGTGGCCATGCCTGCTTCCCTGTAGTTCGCGCCGACATGGACCGAATCGTCGGCCAGCGCGTCGATGAGATAGGCGATGGATGTGCGGTTGCCGTGCTCGCCCAGGGCCGTGGCCGCGTAGGCGCGCAGCGTGGTCTGCGGGCCCACCAGGGCCTGATACAACAGCACCAACGGGATCTCCTCTTTGGTCTCGATCTTCTCAAACAGCTCGGGGACCAGCTCCTGGGGCAGCGGTTCCACGGACGGGGCCAGCCGCGGGTACTGAGCGGCGGCCGGTGTGGCGAGACATAACAGCGCGGATATGAGGCACAAAATCTTTTTCATACGGCAATATTGTACCAGTTTTTCCCGCTGAATTCCGTACGAAAATGACCGGAAACGGGTCGCCGGCCGCGGGCCGCTCAGACGGGGTATCTTGTTCCTTGTTTGTCCCTGCCGATAGGATATAATAGCGCCATGACAACACGCCGGTTTACCCTTGCTGATCAACTTGCCTTTGCCGGACTCTCCGGGGACAACAATCCCCTGCATGTGGACGCAGTAGCCGCACGGCGTCTGCTCTTCGGCGCGCCCGTTGTGCACGGGATCCACACCCTATTATGGGCACTGGAATGCGGGCTCACGGACACCGATGCTCCGCTGATCATCCGTTCGCTGAAGGCCGTCTTTTCCCGGCCCGTGCGGGTGGGATCGGAGGTCGGTCTGAGGACAACAATAATTGGGGAACACCAGGCCCGGATGGAAATAATGACCGCCGACGGCCCGGCGACCACGATCGATTTTTCCTGGGAGTCCGGACCGCCGCCGCAGTCTATTGCGATAACCGACGCCAGGCCGGTCCAGCACCCGCCGGACGACCTCGGCGAACAGGATATTGCGGGAAAGTCGGGCGCCCTCGATTTGCGGCTGCCGCGCGCGGACGCCGCCCGAATGTTTCCGCGGCTGACCTCCTTGCTGAGCGCTGCCGATTTGGCTACCCTGTTGGCAACCACCCGGCTGGTCGGTGTGGAATGTCCCGGATTGCACTCGGTCTATTCGGAACTGTGGCTGAACGCGGTTGAGGGCGAATCTGAATCCGTTCTGCGCTACAACGTCACGCGCTGCGAACGACGGATGGTATGGATGGACGTCATTGCCCCCCGCTTTACCGGCGGGATCCGGTCGCTGGTGCGACCGACATTCCGCGGACAGGGTTCGTATGCGCTTCACAAGGAGTCGGTCGACTCAACCGAATTCCGCGGCCAACGGGCCTTGATCGTCGGAGGCTCCCGTGGTCTCGGTGAAACCGCGGCAAAGTTTCTGGCCGCCGGCGGCGCCGAGGTGCGGATCACCTACACGCGCGGCCGTGACGATGCCGAACAAATTGTTACCGACATCACCGGCGGCGGCGGCACGGCCGCAAGTCTGCCGCTGGACGTCACCGCACCGCCGGATGGTCTGACCGACGGACTGAACGGTTGGCAGCCCACCCATCTGTATTATTTTGCCACGCCGTATATCGCCGCGGGAAGCCGGGGACGGTTCTCGGCGGAGGTATTCGATCGCTTCTGCCGATTCTATGTCACCGGCTTTCAATCCCTGGTCGAAATCCTTGTGCCGGGAGGTTTGCGCGGCGTCTATTATCCGTCCACGGTCTTCGTCGAAGAACTTCCCGCCGACATGGCCGAGTACGCGACAGCCAAGCAAGCCGGCGAAACCTTATGCGCCATCCTGGCCAAGACGCACCGCGACCTCACCATCCACTGTCCACGCCTGCCCAAGCTGACCACCGATCAAACACAATCCATCATCCCCACCCGCACCGCCGCAGCCGGTCCGGTTATCCTCGAGCACCTGCGCCAGCTGCGGGACGCCACCCGGACATGACCTGCAACTGACATTATGATCAAGAATTCCCTTGCCCCGGCCATAACCGGATGCTAAGGTCTAAGTCTCACCGGTAATCCCGGCTTCCGGCAAGCCTTAACGCGATAACACCGTGTATGCTATTCAATTCCTTTGAATTCCTGGCCTTCCTCTGTATTGTCCTGCCCGTCTATTTTTTTCTAAAGCACCTGCGCCGGCAGAACTACTGGCTGTTGGCCGCGAGTTATTTTTTCTACGGGTGCTGGGACTGGCGTTTTTTATCATTAATTGTTATCTCCACACTCAATGACTATTTCTGCGCCAAGGGCATTGACCGCGCGCAGACACCCGCCCGACGCCGGATTTTTCTGTGGTTGAGTATCGGTGTGAATCTGGGTATTCTGGGATTCTTCAAGTATTACGGATTCTTCGTGGGGAGTCTGACCGATCTGCTGGGTGTCTTTCACATCACGTTTCATCCCAAACTGCTGGACGTCATCCTGCCGATGGGCATTTCTTTTTATACCTTCCAAACGATGAGCTACACCATCGATGTCTATCAACGCAAATATCCGGCCTCGCATCGGTTCCTCGATTTCGCTCTCTACGTGGCGTTCTTCCCGCAGCTGGTGGCCGGTCCGATCGAACGCGCGCACCGATTGCTTCATCAGATCGAGACGCCGCGTTGTTTTTCCTCAACGCAGTTTAAAGAAGGCTGCTATCTGATTTACTTGGGGCTGTTCCAAAAAGTGTTTGTGGCGGACAATCTGGCCCGGATCGTCAATCCGGTGTTTGCCGTGAACGGCGATCAAAACGGCGCGCTGGTACTCATCGCGGTCTACGCCTTCGCCTTTCAGATTTTCTGTGATTTCGCGGGATACACCAACATCGCACGCGGTGTCGCGAAGCTCTTCGGTTTCGAGTTAATGCTCAATTTCAATTTGCCGTACCTTGCCAAGAACCCTCAGGACTTCTGGCGCCGCTGGCACATCAGCCTCTCAACATGGCTGCGCGACTATTTGTACATCCCGTTGGGCGGGTCGCGGCTCGGGCCGTGGCGCAATCTGCGCAACCTGGTACTGGTGATGGCGCTCGGCGGATTATGGCACGGCGCGGCATGGACCTTCGTGATTTGGGGACTCTATCACGGCCTGTTGTTGGCGGGACACCGGGTTATCATTGCAATAAAGAAACCAGCTGCGCACGACGGCATGCCGGTCCGTTGGCTGAAGACATTGGCTTTTTTTCATGCGGTTTGTTTCGGCTGGCTGATTTTCCGGGCACAGTCCATGGGCCAGGTTGCGGCGATGACCGGGAGCCTGTTCGCGCATTTTTACCCTGACCACACCGTGTTCACGCCGGCATTGCAGCTGTGTCTGATCGTCGGGCCGCTGCTGGTCCTGCAATTCTTTCAAGCCCGGACAAACGATCTGTTGATTTTGTACCGTCAGCACTGGCTGGTCCAGACCATCGTATATGCGTTTATGGGTTATCTGATCCTGGGTTGGGGGATCTTAAAGGCCGAGGAATTTATCTACTTCCAATTCTAAAACATGAAAACCAAACTCTTTCATTTCTGTTTGCGTGTCGTCGTTTTCTGGGTCGCCCTCGAGTTCTTCTTTGTCGCCGGCGGGCAATCATCAAAATGGTATACGTGGCTGATCAATAAAGTCCGGATGGGAGCCGCCGCACAACAGACCGTACTCTGCCTCGGCGACTCGATCACCCAAGGCGGCGGGGACCATGCCTACCCCCGGTTGCTGGAGGAGTATCTTAACAGGCATGCCTCCTCCCGGTTCCGTGTGATCAACGTCGCCCAGGCCGGCAAGGACTCGGCATACTTCTCCGCGGAACTGGCCGGATGGCTGAAGGAATATCAGCCGGACTATGTCGTGATCATGCTCGGGCTGTTCGATAAAAAGCGGACGACGGCCGTGGAAAGGAGCACGCCGCGGATCAGCTTGAAAAGTGTCCAAGTGGTGGGCAGAATTATCCGCAATGAACTCAATGCGCGCCGTACACCCGAAAAGGCGTCCGCCTCAGAGCCGCCCGAGGACAAAAAGAACACGCCTCGCAAGGAGTCCTTTGACGGCATGGACAAGAAACTCAAGGAGCTATACATGTACGCGCTGGTGCTCAACGCGCGCAAACAATACACCGAAGAAGAGAAGGTCTACGCGCTGTTGTTGACCTCCCCCGACGTGCCTCGTCGGGTGCGCTCCAAAGTGTTCGAAAACCTCGGCCGAAACTTATGGACACAAAGAAAGTACGCGGACTATGCGCAGATCATGGACAACATTCCCTACTACTCGTGGCCGGATGACTGGGTGGAGAATATCTGCCGCACTCCCTCCGTGAGCCGTCCGGTCACGGCCGCGCTCGAACAGCGCATTCAGAAGAATCCCTCCGACCAGGACCGCTTGAGCCTGCTCCTCGCTTGCTACGAACAAGCCGGCGAGCAGGCGGGTGCTGCCCGACTTCGTAAACTGCGTGACGCGGCGGCTTCGTCCTATGTTAATGCATTCACACAAACACAATATCTCACCATGCTCAAGGCCCTCGAAGACGCCGGCGTCAGACCGGTGCTGGCCCAGTATCCCCTGCGGGATACGGACACCTTGAGGCATATGGTCCGCTCCTCCGGTAACTACGAGCGGATCATCTTTGTCGAGAATGTCTCAAACTTTCAGGGTGCCCTGCAACTTGAACATTACAAGGAATACTTCGTCGACCGCGCCGCCGGCATCTTCGGCCACGGCACGCCCAAAGGAAATCAAATAATCGCGGAGAATATCGGCAAGGCGATTCTGGGGCAATCCGGTGAGGAATTTTAACGAAAGCGGTGTCTCGGCGGTACCGCAGCGACGCGGCGTTTTAAATCTGTTTCGTTTCTATACATTTCCTGCATTTCCCGTCTGCGTCGTCAGAACGGCTGCCCGCGCCAGGGCCCGATCGATATTGACCAGGATATTCTCCTCTCCGATCATCCGCACGATTCCGGACGTCCTCAGCTGGTTCAGCAAGTTATTTTGAACGCCCGACAACAAAATGGTCACGCCGGCATGTTTGGACTGGGCAATCACCCGGCGCAGCGCGTTGAGGGCGGTCGCGTCGATACTCGAGACGTGCCGCATCCGCAGGATCCGGATCGCCGGATTCTTCTCAATGTTGCTCATCGTCTCCATAAACGTGGAGGCCATCCCGAAAAAGAACGGTCCGCTGATTTCAAACACCTCAATACCCGGCGGGATGACCTTGCGGCTGAGCGCGTCCGGGTCGTCCCGGTCTTCCTCATTGAAAAACTCGCCGGTCACCTCGCTCACGCTGGCCGTTTGGGACAACCGGTGGATAAATAATAACGCGGCCAACACGATGCCGATCTCGATGGCCACAGTCAGGTCGAAGATGACCGTCAGCAGGAAGGTCACCACCAGTACCAGGGTATCGCTTTTGGGCGCCCGCAGGACCATGGCAAAGGAGTGCCACTCCCCCATCCGGTAGGCCACGATCACCAGGATGCCGGCCAGCGTCGCCAACGGGATCATCGACGCCCACTTCCCGAATACCAGCATGATCAACAGCAGTGTGACGGCGTGAACGATCCCGGCGACGGGCGTGCGGCCGCCGTTGTGGACATTGGTCGCGGTGCGCGCGATCGCCCCGGTGGCGGGAATGCCGCCGAACAGCGGCGAGGCGATATTGGCCAGCCCCTGCGCCAACAGTTCCATATTCGAGCGGTGCTTACCGCCGATCATCCCGTCCGCCACGATCGCCGATAACAAGGATTCGATCCCGGCCAGCATGGCGATCGTGAAGGCGGGGCGGATCAATTCATTGATATTAACCCCGTCGACACGCGGCAGCTGCGGCCAGGGGATCGTGTGCGGGATCTCGCCGAACTTGCTGCCGATGGTCTCTACCGGCAGTTGAAACCAATGGACCACGGCGGTGGTCGCGATAATCGCCACGAACGAACCCGGGATCCGCTTGGAGACGCGCAGAAACAGGAGCACCAGCACGATGGTCGCACCGGACGTGGCGGCAGCATACGGATTGATCGAATGCAGGTGGCGGACGATCTCGCCGCACTTGCCGAAAAACTCGGCCGGCATGGTCGCGATTTCCAAGCCGAGCAGGTCCTTAATCTGCGACAGAAAGATAATGACGGCGATGCCCGACGTGAACCCGACGATAACCGGGTACGGCACGAATTTGATTGCCGCCCCCATCCGCGACATCCCCAGGATGCACAGCATGATCCCGCCGAGTAGGGTGGCCACCGCCAGCCCCTCCACCCCGTGTTTCTGGACGATGTCGTAGACGATCACCACGAACGCCCCGGTCGGCCCGCCGATCTGTACGCGGCTGCCGCCCAGCCCCGAAATGATCACGCCCGCGACCACCGCGGTAATCAGTCCCTTCTCCGGGGAAACCCCCGAGGCAATAGCGAAGGCAATAGCCAGCGGCAGGGCCACGATGCCGACGATGATCCCGGCGATGGTGTCGTTCTTGAACTGACTCCAGGAATAGGTCTTCAGGGTATCGATGATTTTCGGTCTTAGCATGTGCGGGAATTCCTGCGGGAGCAGCTTGCGGCCGTCGGCCGCGCAATACTTCAGGTGAAAAAAAATCTCCTCCGGGCGGGAGGAGTTAGGGTTAAACGTCGAGTCTTGTTATTATACTTTCTGGCCGAAAATAAGCAATAAAGCGGAAATTATTCTATGTGCCCCGGATCCGGCAGCTCCTCCGGGCGGGATATGCGCCGGCCCAGTTCCCAGTAACGGCAGGTCACTTTGCTGTTTTCGGTGATCTTGATCTCGGTCTCCGGTGAGCAGGTCACGAGGCCGTGCCACACGCCTTTGCGGATGATCAGCGGTTTGTCGAGGATAAAGCAGCGCATTGCGGCGAAGTCTTTGCGCAGGGCGGTGAAGATCAACGCCCGGCCGCGCACCGGTTCGAAGGTCTCATCCGATGTCGGATGACATTCCAGCCGGCCGATGGTCCTATCCCGCAGCACCAGATACGCCACCCGCCAGCCGGTGCGTCCGCTCTCGGCGTGAACGATCCGCCACAAGTTCCGCACCCTCCCCTTGGCTTCCTTGTTCGGGTACTCGATGATTTTACCGTAAGGGCGGAAGCTGTTGCGGTCGGGGGTGAGGATGTGGGATTCAAAACTCATCGACATGGATTCAATAATGCGTTACACATATGATAGAAATCTTCCTATATTTTCTAATACTATTCCATTTCTACAAGTTGAACTTGATACCCCTTCACTTTGCAAGAGTCCAAACATCTCCGAAATCTGTCACTGACTAAATAGAGCGGTCTTGCAAACACGCTATCACTTATCGGCTCCCGCAATCTGCCCCGTCCAAATTTCTCGCTTGTACATAGAACATCGTATTCCAATAGGCGGGGATTCACATCTCTATAATGCAGTTGCAGTGGAACATGCGGGATATGAAAATATCCGTCCTGATCACATTTCGAACACGGATCCTCTCTTTGGAATCCTTTTGATTTTTCGGAAAATCGCGGTAACTCGGCTTGTGATCTTAACACTTTGTAAGGCAGGATTTCTTTGGTTTTACAGCTTATAACATCATCAAATGTGTCAATTTCCTCATCCCTAAAGGCCGCTACTAGCTTGTCTGAGAATAATATATCGTAGTCCAGCGTCATGTACAAATCAAAAGACCTTGCAAGTTTCTTTGTGTAAATGGGCGGTTGACGTACCGCTCCGCTGCCGCAAACAGGGCACGCCGCACTCAAATCATATTGGGTACCATAATGAGGACCTCCGAATATGTCCTTTTCATTCGTAACCATAAAATAATAAAACGAATCCGTCATAAACTCCTCATTCCTAAATTACGTTTCTTCAAATACCTTTGCAGGCAACTGCGAATCAGCGAATAAAAAAAAGGATTTATACATCACCCACTTACCATAGATAAATTTGCGAAGTTCTGATACTAATCAGCCCTTCGACTACGGTTTCTTGGCGTCCTCTAACAACTCCCGATTCAACACCTTGTCCGCCGGAACGCCCGCCAACTTGCCCGAGTACGCGGTCAATCCCCTCACGAAAGCATGGACCGCTGCGGGGGTCACCGGAGCCGGTAGCTTGCAGGCCTCTATTTCATACCCGTCTGTTCGGTACTCTCCCAGGATCCCTTCCGCCTCGGACATCCGAATCAGGCACTGATCTTCGGTTTTCTTGAACCATTTCCGGGGGGCCAGCTGCTTACGGGGAATGTACAGGTAGTCCACCTGGGGAATCAAGGTCGAGATAGCGTCCGGCCACGCGCAGATGGTGACCAATTCCCCGTCCTTGATCATAAACATGATGGTGGGAATAAAAATATCCTCTTGGATACTCTCCTGCCGCGATCGCTTGAGATAGTTCCAACTCCATATCGACTCAAGCTCTTGTCCCGGCCTGCTCCAAATATGTTCAGGGGCGTGCTCTCCGCTCAATAAGACCGAATAACCGAATGCGTTACCATAGTTCCATCCCTTTAAAAACCCCTCCCGGGAATAAGGACCGCTCTCCATCCCCTGACTTTGGCCGTCATAAATACCGCACGAAAAATGTTCGATAAACCGGCAGACCTCCGGCTCCGCTTCCAACGCGAAATAGTGCGGCCGGCAATAATTCATATTGAACATGACACTATGTTCAATATCCTCGTCATTCTCCGGAGGCTGATCGTTATATTCAAAAACAAAGTATACTCCCGTATCCTTATTCTCATAACATGCCTGATCGTCCTCCACCGTGTAGAGATTGTTATCTGAGAAATAGTCTTCAAACTGATCGCGGGAGATCTTTGGGGTTGTGAAGTGTAAGTCGTAACTCATTGCGTTTTCTCGGATTGCGGAGTTCTGACACCAATTATTCGTATTCGGATAAGGCCTGTTCCGTATCCGCCGGCCAGACAGTCAAATAGTAGTGATAATAAAACATCCCTTTCTTGAGTACAAGATTCTCCGGCCCAAAGCCGCCTTTGTTCAAAATTAAACGGCCGTCCGAATCCGTCACAGCTAACTCATCAAAATGCCACAGAACTGAGTCAAGATCTTCGACATGTTTGCCCATGCCCGCCAATCCGAGGTACAGTTCTTCCTGCGGCCCAACCGTCGTATCAATATCCACCTTGGTGTGTACGCTCCGGCCTTTGGCCCATAATAGGACCGGGCTATCGGTTTTGTTTATAAAATGATAGGACGTAAACGATTCGCAGCCAGTTAGAACGAAAATCAGGCCTAGAATGGCGGTCCAACGGGTCCGTTTAATGGAATCAAATCTCCCCATATCCAATTACAGTCGGAAACTTCCTTAATGTCATACGTCCGGTTTCTTTATCGATGCGCAGTTTGTCCTTCATCCGGTCCGCGGCGTAACCTTCGATCAATTCGACCTCCCAGAAGCCCCCCTTATCATCAATCTCTCCGGATGTTCCGCAATCGTTGATGAATTCCGAGAGATAAAGTCGGCTGAGTTTATCGGCCTCCTCCCGATTTACACCGTCGGATACGTCAATTCCTTCCATGGGCCCCCCTGGGCTCGCCATGGAAGATCTTCCAGAGAGTAAATCTCGGTCACGGTGGAGCAACCGGCTAGACAGACCGAGCACAAGATTGTGAAAGGCTTCCAATTCAAACGCCATTTGGAAAAAATGCCTTTCAATGTTTTGTAGACCCGCAAAGCGCCTCCAGATAGTCCGTATCTTCTATGGAAAAATCCAGATCGTCCGGAACCTTTAGGTTTTTTCTTTTTTCATCGAAGACCTCTTGTTCCAGAGGTCCAACAATAATGTCACCATCAACTTTGATAATGTACCACTCCACTTTACCGGAATTAGTACTCCGATTATATCTTTTGGCGATAATAAAATCGTCGTTCCATCCCACCGCAAAAACATAATCCTCAATGACGGGCGATTGTCCCGCCGCATCACGTTTAAGCAAGATAGCATCTCCTGTACACTCGAGCGACAGGATGAAGTAGGATCCTACCAGACGGGACTCCTGGCTAAACGGACCACAACCGTAAAGACAAATCAAACTGATTGTGAAGAACAGATATTTTCTCAAATACATACTAAGAGTTATTGGCAATCACCAACGGATCGTCCTTGAATTGCATGATCGAACACACGGTCCGGGGATGGATGTAGACGGTGGGGATCAAAGAGGCGTCCCAGTGTTCCCATTTGTAAACCTTGCCTTCGTCCTTGTACAACAGGTCATCCAACTTGATCATGACATCCTCCCGGACCTGCTGAACCAGTTCCTCCAGCGAGTATTCCGAGGCCCCGACATACGTATATCCATCCGCCGTACCGTCGTTGGTGCTGATCTTATACCACTTCATAACCTGCCTCCCGGGCGTTGCCCTCAGATAATTCCTCTTCCCATGAAATGCGGATGCACACGTCTCAATCTTTTCCGTTCCCGGACGGACTCATCCGCTGAAAGGCGGGGAAACGGTTTTGGCCGAATTGCGCGTGGCAGGCCACGCAGCTGCGGGTAATGTCTTCGGCGACCTTGAAGGTCTCTTCCACGCTGTATTCCGACGCCGCCTTGATCAGGGTCTTCACGGACGCGTGATAATATTCATTGTTCTTCAGAAACTGCTCGGCCCGCGCGCGCTCGGAGCCTTCATACTGCGTAGGATCGATCTCCCCCTTGATCAGGGTGAGTTCGTCCAGCTTCTCCCCGTATTTACGGATCTGATCGAAGTCCCCTTCGAGAACGCTGTTAACGATCGCGTGGACATAGGTGCGGGCCTTACGCATATCGGCGGCGTCGACCTCGTGTTTGAACACCCGCGGCCGGTCCGCCGCGTAGGTCACGGTGACGACCGCGGTCAGTGTCGCGATTAAGATAAGAAGATTGGTTCGCATGGCATGTTCCTTTTTACGGATTTCCGATAGGCACATATATGTTCACTGGCTGAATCCAACAGTTACTTTAAACTGGGACGGGTCCGTTGATATCGCAAATTTTTGAAATTCCCTTTCCAAATGGCTTCGTATCGGCCCCGTGAGATATTCTTTCGAATAATGCGAATCCAGATTGTGGAACAGCCGGTCGGGACTTTCAATCCGGAACAGCGTTATGGAATACCGGATGATATCGGATTCCTCGTTCTCTCGGCGCAAATGAACACGGATGTACGAAGGCAATGTGATATCGTCCCCGCGGTACACATGATTGCTGGTGGGATTCGTCCATATTTCCTTTTTGGTCCGGTTGTACCGGTCCAGCGGGTGCTCCTGAATATTTGTGTAACCCAGTGCCGACAACGCATCTTTGATAGCCAAGGTTATTTGGCTCCATTCTCCGGTGAACTGTCCGTGCAGAATGACTTTCTCCTTCTTGGCGGCATCATATCTTTTCTGAATATCCCGTTTAATGCCCGCCGACATGGCGATCAATCCTATACAGGCGGCCATAAATATGAGGACAAGAAAAACGAGTTTCTTCATTTCGAATACTTAAGTTCAACCGGTCGTCACCGATTTACTGATATGACCGGATACGGTGTGACTCTCACGCCTACGCAAAGATTTTCGCCCCCACCATCCCGATCATGAATCCCAGGTTGGCGCCCAGCGCCGCTTCCCAGTGGTTGTTGATCTTCGACGCCGGGGCGATGTCCTGGAAGATCAGGTAAAGGATTCCCCCCGCGGAAAAGAGCATGATCCCCGCGGTCAGGCGCGGTACGTCCGCCAAGAAACAGTTGCCCGTCACGGCCAGCAGCGGCCCGAGAAAACTGAGACAGAAAAATATGGTCAGGATGCGTCCGGCAGGCTGCTGACTCTTGCGCAGGTCGAAATAGGCGTTGAAGGACTCGGGCAGATTTTGAAAGCCGATAAAGAAGGCCAGCAGGATCCCCAACCGGTGGTGGTGGGCAAAGACGGCGCCGAGCGCCAGCGCCTCGGGGATGAAATCCATCAGCATCGCCATGGTTTGCGCGAGCAGCCCGCCGCGTTTGGCGATCCACTGATCGATCAGGTAGAAGCACAACGCCCCGGCCAGAAAAAGCGTGATCAGCCACGGCACCGAAAACAGCTCGATCCCCTTGGGCACCAGCACAAACGCCACCGCCGCCACCAGGATCCCTCCCCCGAAGGCGACCGTCCAATGCAGGATATACGATTCGATGCTCCTTTTCAGGCGCCGCTCCGCCACACTCGCCAACCACCCGCCGACGAAGATAGCGAAGCCGGCAATAAACGAAGACAGGATTATGGGGACCAGGGAAATTGTGGGCATGGTAATAAAAAGTGAAGTGCCAAATGTTTTAAAGTGATCTGTGCCATCGGATTAAACCCGTTGACTCCGGGTTATCCTATGTACTTGTAACAATCGTATGACCTTAAAGTATGCTGGCCTCCTAAGGCTCTGCACGCAGCCGCTGGATCTCCTGCTGGAGCCTTTGCTGGGATTCGAGTTGCCGCTGCCGGAAATCTTCCTGAATCCGCCGGCGTTCATTGGGTGTGCGGGCCGCCAGCATGCGTCTCTGAAACTCCTGGGATTCGGTCACCATGCTCTGCGAATGCTGCTTGGACAGTTCCTGAATCTGCTGTTGGATTTCCCGTTGCCTGGCGACATCCTCGTTGCCGGGCATGGTACCGCGACGGCCGTATGAACGGTCGGGTACTCCGGCCGGCTGACGGGGATTCTGTCCATACCGATCCGCCGCCGGGTTCATTCCCTGTGACTCGCCGGTCTGCGGCCGGGTGCTGATCGTGTGCGGCATGTTGGCCGGTTTCTTACTGGCCAGGTAATCTGTTCGCTCTTGTTGAATCCGGCGGAATTCTTCATACGCGCCCGTGTTCTT
The DNA here is from genome assembly GCA_020632495.1 of Candidatus Omnitrophota bacterium. Lineage (GTDB taxonomy): Bacteria > Omnitrophota > Gorgyraeia > Zapsychrales > Zapsychraceae > JAGOSC01. The sequence goes on from JACKFL010000005.1 coordinate 253,134, forward strand.
CGGCGGAATAGGCTGTTCGCGCAAACGGCGCTCCTCCTCCGCTTTGGCTGCCTCTTCGCGGGCCCGCTCGAGGGCCGCGGTCTGGCGGCGTTCCATCAATCCGCTATTATCATACTTCACCGGGACGGGTCCGGGCGGATCACTTTCTTTGTGTGCTCCCGCCAGTTGAATCCCCTCGTCCTGCACCGACGGCCGATTATTTGCGGCGCGGATGTAATTTTCACTCAATTGCTGCAGGGTCGCACTCTCACAGGCATGCTGGCCAAAAAACTTGATGACTTCCATTTGCTGATACGAACTAATTCCCGCGGCCATTTTTTCACCGAAGTTGCTTTTCGTCAGACTTTCCAAACCACCCATTTCATTATAGGCCTTCGCCGATTGATACATAAGGTATTGTTGAACATCCGGCAAATAAATCTTCCACTCAGGGGTAAAGCGTGAGTCGATATAAAAATCTATATAGTTGGTTTCATACTCCCGATCAAACGTTCCATCTGTGTAGTAAGTCGTACTCTTGATATCCCGGACCGGCATTTGATAGTGGGTAAAATCCTCGACTAGGTCCTTACAGCGCGTGGAATACAGTTCGGCGAAAGAAGAGAACGTCACTCTGAAATCGATCGTATCCGTAAAGTTCCTAAAATCCCCATCGAAGATCCGCCGGCCAATCTCGAAGTTTTTGTAGCGGGACCAGTAGTCGTCGAGTTTATAAACCACGCCCGGCTGTCGTTTGGCGGCGTCGTATTGATCCTTGCGGTACTCTCCCTTGACCCGGGATATGTCCTCTTTCTTGGCCGTGTAGGTGGCCCAGGTCAGATCGGTGTTTTGTCCAGGATCGAACCACAACATCGGGACGCGATCATTATCCTGGGCGCGCAAGGCCAGCTGACCGTCCCGCAGCATGTATGTATGGTGGATAATAGACCTGCCGATGATGTCATCAGTGGTTTCAGGCGGTACGGCTGCGTCGTAGAAGTGGTTGATCACCACCATTTCCAGATCCGGGCAGTGGGTAAACGCCGGCTGCACAACAGCTTTAAGTTCGTCCTGATAAGTATCGGTGGGATATTTCCCGTTGAGCGGGATGATCGTCGCCAGCGGGTCGGCTGGTCTATGCATGATGAAGATGCGTAACGGCGGATTGATTCCCTGCATACGCGCATCCGCTTCCCGTTCGATGCGTTTGTATTCCGCGTCCTGCCAGGCCTGCAGATCTTTTTGTTCCTGGATCAACTCATCAAATATCCGCTGGTATTCCTCACGGGAGATGTTGCGCAGGATCGACGGCAGGGTGCGCACATGTTGCTGATTAATATCATGCAGGGCCTTCCATTCCGCATAAATAGGAGGTTTATGACTTTTTTGATAGTCCCAGTTGGCCTGTTGGCTATTTGCGCGTTCGTCGGGTGTCAAGACGGGTTGCGTGGAGTAACGGGCCGGACAGTAATATTGACCGTTCCGTTCCTCTAGGTCCGGGGAGTAGACGGTGTAAGTAGGAGTCTCGGCGATCAGCGGACCGAAGCGTCCGCCGCGGTCGATACCCACCCGTGACGTTTCTGCAGCATGGGTGATTTCCGACTGTACGGCCGGCAGGGTAATCAATAAGGACAGCGTCAAAATGATATGCTTTCGGATGTCTACGGACTTCATAATGCTCCTCGATTTGAAAAATACCTGTTTCGATTCCCCCCTATCCTATCAGACCGGACGCTTGGGGAAAAATGTTTTGTTGAGCCAGCGCCCGGCAATACCGGCAATAGGGATGGCGTTCCGGGCTACCTAGATCACGGACTTCAGAATACTCAGGCACTGTCCGTCGATGGCGCCTCCGGCGTGCATTTCATCCAGGATGCCCAGCGCCTTTTCAACAGCCATGGCATCTCTGTAGGGGCGCTTGGCGGCCAAGGCATCGTATATGTCGGCCACGGTTAAAATCCGGGTTTCCAAGACAATCTCTTCGCCTTTTAAACCTTTGTGATAACCCTTTCCGTCCAGCCGCTCATGATGGGCTGCCGCCACAACGGCCAATTCTTTAAAGATCCCTATTTTCGAAAGGATCTCTTCCGTATATTTCGGATGGAGTTTAATCTGCCCCCATTCCTCATCGGTCAACTTTCCCGGCTTGTCCAAAACAGCATTACTGACACCGAGTTTTCCGATATCATGCAACAGCGCCCCCCGCTTAAACCAGCGGCGACGGTCGGCATCCATGCCGATCTTTTCCGCCATCGCCATGGCATACTCCGTGACGCGTGAACTGTGGCCGTAGGTAAACGGGCTTTTCGAGTCGATAATCTTCGCAAAGGCCTCCGCCATAATATCAAGCCGGTCTTCCGTAAGGAACATAACATTGTCGGCCGGCTCCAGGCCGATGACGGATTCCAGGATATCATCTCCGTTTAAGGTCTCCCAAAACCGGTCGTCCCTGGACACCTCCCGAAACGCATCGGCAATATCCGGATCAAACCATGACCCGCGGCGCTCCTGAATCTCCCTTAGGGCTGCCGCTTTTCCGCCGATCATCTGAAAAACATCAATGACCTGCGCCATCAGTGCAATGCGGGAATAGACAGGGATCGATTTTCCCTGCAAGCCCTCAGGCCGGCCCTTGCCGTTATAGTGTTCATCCAGGAAGCGAACCCCATCGGCGACATCGTCGGAAAAACCAAGTTGCTTCGCGATCAAGGCCCCGGACTCGCAACGTGTCTGGATGAGCTCCGTTGCCAACTTATTTCCTTTACCGGCGAGATGCATAATACGCCGGAATTGCTCTCCCTTGCTTTCATGGACGCCGGCATGTTCCAGGATAAAGCGGACCACTTCGGAAATTTTCTGCGTATTGACCGTCTTAAAATCGTGCTTAATCTTAAGATCGTCGGAACCGTAAAGCTGGAAAAGGCGGGCGGCATTGGAGCTGCATCCGGCATCCTTTAATAAGAGCGTGTAATACAACTCCCAAAGCTGATAATCTTCTAATCCAAGCCGGCGGCCGATATGAAAACCGATCCAGCAGCCGCGCAGACAATGCCCCTTGGGCTGGCCCTCGGTTAAATCCAGGGCATAGGTCACTGCCGTTAATATTTCGCTGAAAGGAATCGATTGTCCGCCGAGGGATGGCATAGCCAGATTTTAGCACTGCCTGTCACAAAAAACCCCCTCAAAATCAAATATTGAGGAGGTTTTTTAAATTCAACCGGTTTCCATGAGACATATCATTGGCAACATGCCCTTATCAACCGACGGATACAATCATCCCGACGATACCGGAAGCAGGTACTGTGTCCCCGGAGATTCAACCCATCATGGTTATATATTCCCGGTGAACGTAACAGTAGTCGGCCGAGTTGTAAATACTCAGTTTCTTTTGGCACCCGGATTTCTTACAAATTCTCCCGGATTTGTACTGTTTCACGTGGCCCTTTTTCTTTGTCTTCTTGGGGTACATGCCGTTTACTTTTTATGCCGGTACGTAATACGACCCTTGGTCAAATCATAGGGGGATATGGCAACCGTCACGCTGTCACCGGGCAAGATTTTAATATAGAACTTTCTCAGTTTTCCGGCTGGGTACGCGATAATGACGTGACCTGTTTCCATCCGGACTTCATATTTTGCGTTGGACAACGCCTTAATGACGACCCCCTCCGCCTCAATGGCTTCCTCTTTAGTCATGGCATCTACCTGTTCCTTGGCTAAAACTTTCGTCCGCCCCGGGGCCCTTTGTTGCGCGAGGGACCGTTCTTGCCGCCGAAAGGACTTCTGCCGGTGAGCGGCCGGGCTTCATTAATCACGATCTGCCTGCCTTTAATCTCCGTGATACCTTGCAGAGCGGCTTGCGCCTCCGAGCTGTTTGGCATTTCTACAAATCCAAAGCCCTTGGAATCTCCGGTAAACTTGTCCCGGATGATCTTGGCGGACACGACCTCTCCGAAGGCACTGAACACCTCCTGTAATTCCTCTCCCAGGGTGTCATACGATAAATTTCCGACATATATATTCATTTTCTCTTTGCTCCTCGGTTATGAATTGAGTTGATGGACGGGATCGCCAGGCTTGTTACTATTCTTCAAAGATCGTTACATTAATCGCCAGGTAGCTGCTGCGGTTGTTCAGTATTTCATACTCGACTTCCATTCCTTCCTTAAGATTCTGTCCCGGTTTAAGCTGAACATAGTTCGCGTACACCGTGATCGGCTGATTGGATCCAAAATCGAGAATAGTCCCGTGCCCTCTCTCAGTATGGTATTCCTGTACTTTTCCGCGAGGCATGAAGCACCCCCTCCGGGCTGTGTGAGCTAGATTGACTAAGCTTTCCTGATATTGATCGCGATGTGAAGGGACTTGATATTATCGACTTCAAACCAGACGGAATCACCTGATGCCAGGCTTAACCGGTCCCTGCCGATAACGCTATCCGCAAAGAATTTCACATCCGCTTCCGACAGGCGGCCGATCATTCCCATGCCGCTGCTCTTGTCATATGACTTTACAGTCCCTTTCTCCATAACACCGTCCTTTGCCGATGCGGTTATCAACACTGCTACGGGCGCAAAACAGTACATATCACGTAGATGACTGTTTATAACCCTGAGATCGATAAATAGACGGTAATTCCGGCAGACTGCCAAGGGGGATAAATGGTGAGGTCTGTCTTCGGTAGGATATCTACCTAATTGATCTGCTATAAGTATACGCTAATACCGGATAAATAGCTATGAATAAGAATAAAGGGTCATATGATATCCGATCCGTTCTTCATATCCTCTCCCGGCCATAAATTACATATTTTGTCCTAAGTCGGCGGTGTATGTGGGGAGTTGATGGATTAAAGAAAAAAGGCCAGGCAATTATGCCTGGCCTTTCGATATTTCTGGTGATGCCCCGTAGAAGCATCGGGGCATCACCTTGTTCAATGAAGCCCAATTTACGGACGAGCGACAGCGAGGAACGTAAATTGTTGGCCGAATTGAACCCTGCGTAGCTCCCCACAAACAAAATAGGAGCGAAGCAGGGTACAAAAATGCCCTCCTACGCTCGAATACTTTCGTGTTCGAGCTTCGGAGGGCTTAATTTTTCCCTCTAATTTACGTCGCTTCGCTCCGTAAATTAAGGAAAAATAAAGGGTGGCTAACCGGACTTGAACCGGCGACGTCCTGAACCACAATCAGGTGTTCTACCAACTGAACTATAGCCACCACAAATCTGTATATCCCCGGCGCTGAAGACCGGTAGGCGCGCTTTTCGGCTGATTAGCGCTCCATTTTAGCATATTTTATTCCGCGGGCAATACTTTCTTTTCGGCGGGATCGGGCTGAAAGGCGATGCCTTTGAACTCGATCTCCATCGTATCCAGCCGGAACTCGTCCAGCTGGTCCCGCACGAAAAACTGCGTGTCAAAACGGACACCGCGGTCATCGGTCAGCTGCTTCACGACGGGCCGCGCGACCTGGTCCCATACCTCGCCTTCCGTCCGCGCCTGCGGGGCCGCAGCCAGATCGGAATGGACATTCCCTTCCACCGTCAACGTATTGTCGCCGATGTGCAGGGTCATGTTCATCTGGTCGGCGCCGTTGGGGTCCTGTAAAACAAGCTCGCCCTCCAACAACTGGCGGCGCGGATCGACCCAACCCTTGCCGATGGCCGGGCGCTGGGTCAGTTCGGAACGCAGGATATTCATCCCGGCGTTCGCCTCGAAACGGAACGGCATCCGCCGCGCGCGCCACGGCACCGCCACCGCGTCGAAGCGGCCGCGGACATTGGTCAATTCCACCTTGAGCGCCGGCTGTCCCTGGCTCTGAACGATATCCAGCCGGCCGTTAATCACGTTGACCCGCCCGATGTCGAGCAGCCGCCGCGGGCCGGCCCCGGCTACGCTCTCCGGCTCTTCCTCTTCCGCCTGTTCCGCGGACGGGTGCCCGTCCGGATCGGGTTTCCAGGACAGCGCGCGGTCCTCCAGGACCACCACCGGATCGATTAAATCAAGCTGGGTCAGCCGGACCGTGTCGCCGAACAAGGTGGACGGATTCACCTGCAGATAGATCCGGTCGATATTGACGAAATCCCCGACGGTAAGTTGGCGCAGCTTAAGTCCGAACGGAAAGTGATAGGAAATCCCGGACACAGCCACCGGCCGGCGGAAGGCGGCGCTGAGCTTGTCCTGCAAGAGGTCGCGGCCGAAGAACGGTATGGCCAACAGGCCGGCCGACGCGAGCACGACCAGCAGGATCAGCAGACCGTAAAATGTACGCGTAATTGTCTTCATCCGTCGCCGTGTGCGTGTCCGTAGGCACCATGATTATTCTGAGGCGTTAAAAAACGCGTCCGCTGGATCTTCAGCTTAATGTCTTATGACCGGACACGCGGGTGTATCCACTCACAAGGCCGGGATACCCGTAGCGAAAACTAAGCGACCCCGGCACGATTCGAACGTGCGACCCACGGCTTAGAAGGCCGTTGCTCTATCCAACTGAGCTACGGGGCCGTTTATATCTGTTAAATGATCTATTGGACCCTGTTCCCGGCCATTCGGGGCGGCAGGGGCCGGAAATGGCTGTTTGTCCGTTGCTTAGACGGTTCCTGTGATTGTCACTATGATAATATAAGATCTCTGATATGCAAACACTTTATGGGGCCAAAAAAATCCCGCCGGGAGGGTTTCCCGGCGGGATGGTGAGGCTTTAAGATCCGTGATTACTCGTATAACCGGCTGAGCCGCTCGCCCTGGATTTCCGGACGGTCGCCGCGGCGGCGGGCTTCCTGCTCGCTGTCTTCACCGGCGGCAAAGAGCTTCTTTTCCATTTCGGAAAGCCCCAGCAGCAGCGGCAGGCTCGGGACCGGCGTCATATCGATGATGACCGGGACAAACCCCGGGACATTCTCCAGTACGGCCGGGACCTGATCGAAGACCGGCAGCGGCACACCTTCGCCGTCCCGCTCGATTTGCAGATCCAATAGGGCCGGGTTGAAATCGATACCCCCTGTCGTATCCGGCCGTTCGCGTTCGGTGACCTGCAGGGCCTGGTCTTCATCGACCGTCTTGGTCACTTCCCCGCGCCGGTCGGCGGCCTCGGCGATCAGGGCCGAGTCGGCTTCGGCCTTCTCGGTCTCCATGGCCACCCATGATTTGGCCCGGTACCATTCATCCGGCAATGTATAGTCGAGCGCCTTGGCGAGTTTCTCGTGTTCGGCACGCAACTCGTCGGGAATATCCATCTTCAGCTTGTTGATGATGAAATTGGTGCGCACCTGGATTTCCCAGCGCCATTCGTCCACGTCGAAACGGGTCAGGTCGGCAATGTTTTCCTTGGTTAACGGTCCTCCCTCTTCCTCACGCAGACCGTCGAACAAAGAAGCTTCCGGCGTCGGGATCAGACCGATCGGCGTTTCCACGTATTCGTCGTCACGCAGTTGTCCGAGTCGGTACTTGATAAGCCACACGTCGATGCGCGAATTCGCGCTGAAGCCCGGCCACACAAAACCCTTGACGATCCTGCCGTCCGGTCCGCGATGCTGGCGGAAGAAATTGTTGTGCGCATAGGTAATGTCGACGCGCTTGGCGCGCTGCAACAGGTGATCGAAATAGCGGCCGATCGTCGTAGCGAAGAACGGCTTTTGAGCAATCGGATCTTCCCCGCGGTCGAGCGTGGTGTCGACGACCTTTTCCTCGGCAGCGGTCTTCAAGGAGCGGGCCATCATCGCGTCATACAATGCCATCTGCGGTGTCGTCAGGATGCGCACCAGCGGTTCGGTGCTCGGCTGACGTCCGCCGAATTTCCGGATGTTGACTTCATAACCCAGTTCGCTGTCCGGATCGATGTTCGGACGGTCGGCGGCGGCGATATTCCCGATATTACCGACCCAGTTGTCGTAGTTTTCCATCGGCACGCTGATCCGCGCGTTGGGTTCGTTCCAGCCCTTATCCAGGACTTCCATCACGATATCATAAATGCGTTGCTCATCGTCGAGGTCTTCACTCTGCTGCTTTTTATCGGTAAGGATCGCGGCCTTGGCCGGATCGCGCAGCGCGTATTCCAGGACTTCCAGATCGTTGAGCGTCAACCGGCGGCCCATCAACAGACGTCCCAGACGGCGGCGGATCGGCTCGCCTTTCCAGTCGTGCCAGCCCACACCCTTGTCGGCGTCGGACAGATTGCCCAGACGTTCATCGATATATTCGCGCAGGACTTCCTGCACCGGACGGGCCTTGTCATGGCGTTCCCACCAGGATTCCACCACCACCCGGCGTCCGGTTTCACCGTCATAGCGGAATTTGTAGGCCAGATTAACGCCGAAGACCCCGCCCTTCTTTATGGCGTTGACCGCGCGCTGTAACTCGACGCGGTTGATCCCTTCGGCAACCAGGAACGTCCCGTGTTCGATATTATGCGCCATTTCGCTGACGGATCCGTCCGGATTTTCACGGAAGTACGAACGCACCAAATCCTCACTGACCAGATAAACGGCCCAGTCGTTTTCCAGGGATTCGTCGATATAGATCGTCCCGTTATTGGTCTTCCCGCCCATACTCGGATATGCCCCGGTCACCCCATAGGTCTTGCCGGTCTTTTTGTTGTAGTACAGCGCCATGAACTGGTGCGCCATGCTTTCGTCGTCGCTGGCCACACCGCGCTGGTTGAAATAGCGCAGCGAGAATTTCTTGGCCCCCAGCGCGTTGCCGCCGTAGCCTGAACCGAATAAGCGGACCACACCGTCGCCGCGTTCGCGCAGCACGTCCGAAGCCCTTTCCGGATGGGTCAAATCTTTGAAATAAACAAACATCCGCTCGTCGTTCTCCGGCGTGCGGTCGATTTCATCAAGCGTCCGTCCCTTGGGGTGCGTCGCATGGGAAATTCTCAAGAAGTCCCCGCCCCGTTCTTCAATAAGGTCCAAGGCCTTCTGGCCGATCCCGGTGCGGCGGTCGTTATAGAGGAAGAAGTATTGCAACACCACGTGCACGTTGTCGGTGACCTGAACACCCGGAAACGCCGTGGCCGTACCGGCCTTACCGTTAATGAACGGTACGACATAGGTGATTTCCCCCTCGTGGGCGCCGGTCATTTTTTCCAGAATCGTCCGGATCGCTTCCTCGCTGTTGATCTGGTTCATAAACGGGTCCGCTGACTCACTCGGGCGGTCCGAGGCAACCCGCGTGGGTTTGATCGCGCGCGCGGTGTCTTTGGGGTGTGAATAATAGTAGTAGTTGCCGTCGTCACCGGCGTACACCAGTCCCTGTTCGATGGTTTGCTCCAGCAAACGGTCGAACATCTTGGCGTCGACAACCACGACCTTGCTGGTGTCGGGCTGCAACAGGCCGACTTCATCTTCCACGAATTGTCGGACCGTGGGATAATCGTCCAGCTTGAGCCCGGCGAATACCGCGGCATCAGCCTTAGCCGGCGGCGTATCAAAGGCCTGGCTGATCACGGCCTCGTTATTAGCCGTAGCCTCAACCAAATCCGTATCCACGGCGATCAGCGCGGCGTCCTGAAGAATTTCCCCGATTCCGGCGACCATGTCGCGCGGCAGGCGGTCCAGGTCCCGTTCGCGGTACGTTTCAATGGCGACGACCTCGCCGATGGTTTCAAAACCGGCCCCGCCGGAATAGTACTGGCGCGGGATCATCTGCTGGGTGGTTTCGTCGTATTCCTCACGGATATAGTTGTAGACCCCGCGGCCGAAGGCCTTGAGGTACTGCTGATAAATCTTTTCTTTAACCTTGGGATCGTCGGTGTCCACCCCGGCGATCTTGTTCTGGTCCATATATACCTTTCCGAGCAGCGACTCTTTCAGGTTGTTTTTGTACCAGGCGGCCAGAACCATGGAGTTGTAGACCTGACGCAGCCGCGCGAAGGTGCGGCCTTCATTGACTTCCTTCTCGATTTCCGGGATGAGTACTTCTTCAATAATCGCCGTCACCAGCTCGCTTTGCTCGTTCAGTTGTTGTTCGCCGACCTGGCGCAAACCGTGGTTGTAGCGGCCTACGGAATCCTGCAGCGCCAGGTAATCCCGGGCGAGCATGACCTTCATCTTGCTCTTCACCACAAAGGCCGTTCCGTCCTTTTCGTAGACGGCCGCCCGTTCGGGCACGATCCAGATCTTGTTATAGGTATCGACGGGGATGTCGCGGGTGCCGAATTTTTGATACGCCTTGTCGCGCACGCGTTGCCAGAATTGCTGGCCGAGTTCGTCTTCCGGGTACATCAAAGATGACATCAGTTGCTTGAGCACATAGTCCTGCGCGAGCAAGTCCCGGCCCATGTCGGTCACGCCGAATGAATCAGCCACGATGTTGTCTTTTTCCAGCGGGGACAGGTTGACCCACAGGTCTTCCGACGGCGTCGTGATGGTGGTCAGGAAGTATTTGATCAGCTGATCGGATTCGCGGAGCAGCTGCTTTTCATTCATATGCGAGTCACCGGGATTGACATAAAAGGTGAAGTTCAAGGGATTCTTGGGATTCACCGACACGCCCTGGATCAGCGCCGGGGCATACCCCTCCGTGGCGGCGATCATGGTCCCCAGTTTCGGCAAGTTGAGCGATTCGGGCAGAGCTTGCGCGTAGGCACTGGGCGGTACAATCGATGTCAGTATAAAGGCCAGCACAGACAAGGCCGCGATACCGCGTTGGTAAAATCCGTTCCTCTTTGTCATCCCGTATGTATACATATTTGTCATCCCCGTTTGGTTAACGTCACATGACCGGCATCGGTCTCTTCTATTATGATACGTTATCCGCGGCCGGTTGGACGGAATCGTCGAGCCGGGCCTGCGGTTCATAGTCATCGCTGTCGGCGTCATAACCGACTTGTTGCGGCGCCTCGTCGTCGATAACCCCCAGCAGCAACGGCATGTTGACCGGCGTCATCTGAATGATGACGGGAATGAAGCCGTTGATGTTTTGCAGGGATTCGACCGGTTGCATCACGGCCGGCAGCGGAACGCCGTTGCCGTCGCGCTTGATCTTAAGATCGAGCAGTTCCGGGTTCAAATCGATACCCCCGGTGGTCTCCGGCTTTTGTGTGGCCAGCTGTGCCTGATCGGTCCCCGTCAGAGCGGCGACCGCCGACTGGATCGTCGGGAATTTCGCCATGACGCGGGACTCGACCGCGGCCGAAGATTCTTCGCCGAGCAGGTCGCGCAGCGCCTTGGTTTCTTTATCATCAATCGCCGCCAGCTTCGCGTCGATCTGATTGCGGCTGTGGATGTACAGAGCCGTGACCGCTTCGGTGAGGGCCACGGTATCGGTATTCGTGTCGCTTTGCACACCGAAGGCGACCTTCGGTGATGTATTGGACCAGCCCCAGAAGACATTGCCTTGCGGCGTGGTCAGATCGAATACACCGTCGATGTTGACGAGCTTGATCGTCGCGTTGCTGTCGGCGGTGCGCCATTGGTCTTCATAGGCGAAGTCTTCGCGGCCGCTGAGCGCAGCGACAATCGCGTCTTTCATGGCGATCATCACCGTGGTCTTGGCGTCGTCGGTGCTCGGCGTTCTTTGTTCCTTCAGCTGCTCGGAGATCTGGAACGCGCCGATCGAGACCAGGTGGTCGATATAGGCGTCGAACCGTCCGGTCTGCGCCCACTCATTCCCCTGTTCGCGGTGTGATGCGATCAGATCCGTGTAAACCTTCAGCCAGTACAGTCCGAAGTCGAGCGCGTCGTCAAAGGCCTGTCCCTTTTGATCGGTCTTGAACATGTGCAGCGAGTATTCGGCCTGCACATCCTTGTATCCCGGGTTGGCCGCCAAAAACTCCTGGACCGTGGTGAATCCCTTGGATTCGGCCAACTCGAGCAGTTGCATATCCATCGTTGCCTTGACCTTGGAATGGCCCTTCGGGTGCTTCTTGGCGATCCCGCCGAAGAATCTCGTCAGCAGGCCGACTTCTTTGCGCATGCGCGAATCCACCCAGATGGGTTGTGTCTTATGAATTTCACTGTATTCATCCAGCGTCAACAGATGCTCGACGATCGGATAGAACATCCGGTCTCCCAGGTAAAGTTCGCCGTCCACGACGATACTGACCCGGTCGGTGTCGAGGTCGAAGCTGATAATAATCTCATCCGGATGCGCCTTGGAATAGGCGATCACGTTTTCTTTGGGGTGTGAAAGGGCCGTATCGTCGTCGCGGGACGGATCAGCCAGACCGCCGTTCTTATTGTACGGGTCGCTCTCGGCACGGATAATGCGAGTGATGTTCTCGCGACCGATAAGCTCTTCACCGATATCGCGGTAATCCACTGACGAACCGCCGTTGAAGTTTAACGCGACCTTCAGCCCGGCCGCCGAAATGGCTTGTCTCAATCCCTGGTATTCTTCGCGCAGAGATGTGTAGTAGGCTTCTCGTGAACGGGCGCGCGTTTCGGCGGACGTATCTAGCGTTCCCAACTTTTCGGCCTGCAGATATTCGCCCTTCAGGATCTGTTCCTTGATGGCCGTCAGCATGTCGCCGTACAGCGTGATGCCGCCGATATTCGGCTTCATCCCGTTGGTCCCGATCTCGACGTGGCTGCGGGTAACATAGAGCCCTCCCTGCGCGCCGAGCGTGCGGATGCTCTTGTAGAGCTGACCGGAGATGACCGTCTGTTCACCTTCCTGCGAACCGCCGAGGTCGATCACGTTGATGCCTGCTTCCATTAATCCGGATATGAGGTTGTCCTTGACCCACTGCGTGGATGGCCCGTTGTCCCCTGCGATCACGAACGTGTCGCCCGGTTCAAGCTTCACGCGCTTGCCGCGGTGGACCTGCGATTCAAATTCCACCGTGGCCATCGTGCGGCCGATCCACTTCAATAACACTTCATCATACTGCTGCGGATTGGTGTTCGGATCACCGAAACCGTCGTATCCGCGTATATCGTATTCCTTAATAATCTGTCCGAGCACCTGTGCGAGGGTCTGTGTCGGCGCTTTTTCCGTGGGTTGACGGAAACGTCCCGTGGTCCATTCGAGGATCGTCGGGTCCGATACCGTCTCGGCCAGCACGGCGGAATCACCGGCCAGGCGGGCCTGCAGATCGATTTCATTGATCGGGCGGACCAGGGCCAAGGCTCCGGACTCGTCCACTTCCACGTAGACGTTATCCAGCAACAAGCGTCCCTGCGGCGTCTTGCCGATCTCATCGACGAATTTGTTAAGATCGACCAGCTGACCGGACTTATTGTTTACAGCGACATGTCCCACCAGTACGGCGCGGGGCATATTGACTTTTCCAAGCAGATGCAGTTCATCAAGCGCCAGCATGCTGGTCCCCTGAAACGCATCGATACTGTTTTGCACGTCCGTATAGTAAGGATCCATCGTCGCGAATCCCGGCAGATGCGATCCGCCCTGGTTGACCAACAGTCCGGATGTGGCCGAGACACCGAAGTGATCGGTCTCGGAATATAGAACGTGGTCATAGGCGAATTTGATCGGCGTAAAGAAACGGGTCCGGTTTTCTTCGTCTACGTTGACGATGGTCAACAGACGCTTGAAGCCGTACTTCGCCATCAAACGCTGGACATCTTCGTTATCGGTGGTGGTGACAAAACCGTTGAGGTTCAGCAGCGCCGAGCCCATGGCGCCTTCCAGCTGAATGACCTTGCGGCCACCGGTCTTGGTCTTTTCGTTCGGGATCAGGTCGGGGGTTACGATCTCATTGAACTGTTCTTCCCCAATGATATCACGCAGTTCGCGCAGGAACGGCTGCAACGCGGTGTAATTGACCGCGGCCACATTCGTGTTGAAGAACTGGGCTCCTGCCTGCCCTTCGGTCAATCCCATCGCGGTGAAGATCTTTTCCTGGCCGTTGGCCTTGGCCTGGGCCAGCTCCAGCATCTGCGCGCGGACACTGCCGTTGGGCATAGTTTCCAGACCGATCAAACCGCCCTTTTTGTCCAGCGCGGTCTTGGTGGTCGAAATCATCACGATCGGCACGCCTTCGGCGGCCATGAAACCGACGATGCTCTTGCTGACACTGTTGTTGGGACCGTCGCCGTTGTACACGGCCCGGATCACGGTCTTGCCTTCCGGCAAATCGGCGGTCAGCGCTTCCTGCAGGACCATCGAACCCAGTTGCCCGTGCCCGCCCGGCGCGGTATAGTCGTCGGTAAGTTTGTTGGTGGCCACATCGATGACCGGCAGCGAACCCTGTTCGATCATCGTTTCGGCCAAATCGATACCTTCCGTCTCCGCAATCACCTGACGGTAAGTGCGGCGCGGCGCGTCAGGACGCTGATCGACCCGGTCCGTCAGAAAGATCGTCTCGTCCAGGAAGCGGTTCATCGGCCCGATACTGTCTTCGTTAACCAACTCCTGGATCACGATATTGCCCAGGTTGCTGGCATAGCGGATGGCCTGGATATATTTCAATTCAGTGACGCTGACTTGTTCGATGACCGTTCTCTTCTTGCCGTCGGCGTCAAAGCCGGCAACTTCGACCCGGAAAAACAGATCCGTCCCCTTCGCGCCGAGTTCGGTGCGTCCGGTCATGCGCTGCAAATAAGACTGACGGGACACACTTGAACCGAGCCCGCCGTTCATCGGATTGGCGATCAGAATGACATCCTTAGCGGCGTCGATGTAACGCTGCTTGCCGAAGATGTCCTCGGCAAAGTCACGGGCGCCGAGCAGTTCCCGGCGTTCGAGTTCGCTCAATTGCGCGGACGGTTTGAAGTTTCCGCCGATAACCAATCCTTGTTTCTCGGCACCTTGATCTTCCGCCTGGCGTAGCGCGACGTACTTTTGATACAACCCGGCGATATAGGACCTGTCAAAGGGCGCCAGTGACGCGGTGAGCCGTTCGAAATCTGCGTCCGCCAATACCGCGGCGTCCCGCTGAACACGGGCGAAGGCGTCGGCGATGATCCCCGCATTCTTGCCCGCGGGATCGGCCTCATACAAGGCCACATCCACCGCGATCACGGCCGCATCTTCCGCGACATCTTGAACGGCAGTAATGATATCCGCCGGAGCGCGGCGCAACGTGGCCGGTGTATATGTTTCAGCCAACACGGCGCGATCGATCCCCTGGAAACCGGCCCCACCGGAGAAATATTGCCGGGGCAACACTTCCTGGGTTACCGGATCATATTCTTCCTTGATATAGTTGTACACGCCCTTCTTGAAGGCGTGCAGGTATTGCTCATAAATCTTTTCCTTAATCTGCGGATCATCCACATCCACACCGGACACTTTTTCCCGGTCGACATAAACCTGACCGAGCAGCGATTCCTTCAAGGTGTTCTTGAACCAGGATGCCAGGATCATGGAATTGTAAACCTGGCGTAGATTGGCGAAGGTCCGCCCTTCATTGACTTCCTTTTCGATTTCGGGAACAAGGACCTCGCGGATAATTTGGGAGACGACAGCGTTGTGTTCACCGCTGTCGATCCGGGCCCCGGCATAGTTGCCGCGGCCGGCCGCCTGTTGCATGGCCACGTAGTCTTCTGCCAGCATTACTTTCAAACGGCTGCTCACAACAAAGGCTCCGCTGGCATTTTCGTAAACGGCGGCGCGGTCGGGCACGATCCAGATCTTGTGATACGCATTCATGGGGATTTGCGTGGTGCCGAATTTCTCGGCGGCCTTGGCGTGTACTCTATTCCAGAACTCCTTGCCGAGCTCATCTTCGGGATACATGAGCGAGGCGGATAATTGCTTGAGGATGTAGTCCTGCGCCAGCAGGTCGCGGCCCATTTCGGTCGCGCCGAACTTGTCTGTGATGATCCGGTCCTTTTCATGGGGAGAAAGGTTGACCCACAGGTCGTTCGACGGGGTGGTTAACGCCGCCAGAAAATATTTGATAAGTTTATCGGATGTTTCGCGCAAGGCAGCTTCATCGAGCTGACTGTCACCGGGGCTGACGTAGAACGTGAAGTTCAACGGATTTTCCGGATCGATACTCATCCCCTGGACCACGGCCGGATGATAGTCTTTGGTTGTCGTGACCATGCTCCCGACTGGCGGTAGCTCGAGTGACTTGGAAACGGTGAGTGCGGCAACGTCCGGCGGCAAGATCGTGGTGGCCATAAAGGCCAGGATCGCCAGGGCGGATATGCCGCGTGTGCGAAATGGTGTCTTGTAAATCCCGAAGTCTTTCATATTTTTATCCCCATGTGAATGTCTTGACTAGCGCCAATATATGCAAAATCCCCTCCGGATGAAACAAGTCATCGGACGGTCGAATAAAAAATGTGGACTAAAGCGACAGGGAATCTGTCTTAGGGATTGGGGAATAGTGTTACCACTGGTATGCCTATAAATTATAGCGCACACCCAGATTGTTGTCAAAATTTAGTTTTGACCCGTCTGCCCCCTAATCCGGCCTGAAAAAGAGCCGTCCCCGGCATCCGGGGACGGCTCATAATGCCTTTATTTTCAACTACTTGAGGTAGCTCAACCGGTCCGCCTCCAGGTCCTCCCGGCGGGCCCGCGGTTCCTCGCCCGAATTCTTGGCGTCATAGCCGAATTCGGTCGGATTGAAGTCGATCCCCAGGCCGAGAATCAACGGCATATTGGTAATCGGTGTCATCTGAATGATGACCGGAATGAACCCTTCGATATTCTGCAGCGTCTCCACCGGCTGCTGCGGCAGCGGCAGGGCCACGCCGTTTCCGTCGCGCATAATCTGCAGATTCATGATTTCCGGGTTCAGATCGATACCCCCGGTGGTCTCCGGCTTTTCGGTAGCCACCAAGGCATTGTCTTTTTTCTGCCGGCCGAACTGATTTTCCGTGGATTCCTTACCAGTCGCGCCGGTCGTTGAGAACCCGCGTGTCCACGGATCATCTTCGCGTCCTACACGTTTTGTCCCGGCCGCGGTCTGGTGCTTGACGAAACGGGATTTGTCACGTTGCTCTTTTTGTTGCACGTAGTGAACAAACCCGCCTGCGCCGAGTTCATGCAATTTCTTGGCCTTGTTCCACATCGCGTGCGTGCTGACATGGTCCTGGAAGATCGTTACAAACTGGAAGACGAATCCCAACTTTCCGATTTCGTCACTGAACGCCGACTGGGCGGCAAACATCTTCTCGACCGCCTTTAATTGATCGGCATTGGCACCCCAGGTGTTCGGATCACCCCAGTCAAAGTCGTTCCGAGCCATCGCATCGTTGACATGATTTATTTCCTCCTGCGTCAACTGATCCGCCCAAGCCGACGGATTGCTCCAGTTGAACGACGGCGACAGGTTGATGGCAAACGGGATACTTTCCCCGCGCGGATCGGACCGGACAATGTTCACGAAGGTCTCTGCCTGCTTAACATTGGGCGTCCCCTGTTCCATCCAGATCACGTCGGCGATACCGGCCATCTTGATTGAACGCTTGGCGGCGTTGAGGACACCGTATTGAACACCGGTTACCGTATCTTTGGCCTTGGCCTCGATTTGGAAATGTCCTTCAAAGGTCCGCGCGCCTTCTGCATCAAAGAAAACTTCATGACCGACGAGTTCATCCGCTTTTTCCTGCATCTGCGAAATGCTGCGGGTGTGCTCGAGGGGATTAACCCAGTCGCGCCACACTTGAATGAGATGCGTTTTGTTCTCTTTGGTCAGCGTATCTTCCACCAGCTGAGTAAAGGTCCTCATTTCGGCGAGCCGACCCCACTCTGACGTTAAGGAGGATACAGCGGCCATTTCTTCTTTCAGCCGGGCCGGTTTGCGGTCCAGCAGTTCTTGGACTGTCAGCTCCAGGTCTCCGTCGAGACTGCGGACCACGGTTTCCGGAGTGAGAACGCCTTCCCCATACTCAATGGCCTCACGCGAGTCCCAGATGTCCTGGGAACTGCCCACGTCCTGGCCGGTACCGGCGACTTCCCAGTTTTTGCCGATCAGACTGCGTCCTTCGACTTCTCCGCGGAGACTCCAAATCCTCTCCACGCCTTCGGCCAACGTCGGAAAATCCTTGCGGATGGATTCCACCGCCTCTTCCGGCGTACCGCTGACGATACGCAGTTCACGGCGGACCAGACGGATGAGCGAGGCCAGCGACGGCATGTTCCGCCGAGTGACGCCTTTCACCATGTAGTGGTCCGCCGGATCCTCCAGACTCTGTATCAATTTTGCCACCTCGGCATCGGTGCGATGAATTATGACAAGCTCCGATCCCAGCAAATCACGTTCTTTAGCCGCTTCCAGCAGACGGCGGTGTTGTTCCGCCGTGGAAACCAGTACTTTACCTGCCATGTGCCCGCACTTCTTACAACCGTGCGCCTGGTCTTCAATATGAATCCCGCCTGCACCGGCACGGACAAAGGAGCGCACCATTTCCTTGACGGATTGGTGACCGGTATCTCCGTCGGCGTAGAACGGTATAAGGTACTCAATAAGGTAATCCGCCAGAGCAGCATATGCCGAATCACGGATCGCGTTGCGTGTCTCGGCGGAGGTAGCATCTTTTTGCGCAACCGCTTCGCGGACCGCAGCGCCGAAGATGTCAGCCAACAGTGTCTGCGGATCTTCCCGGAACTGATTGATGAATATCTCCGTGGTCGGCTCTTCCTTCAGGACCGTATCCACGAACCACTTGGTGTAGGCCGCGACATCCACTTCCCCGTCGGTGCGCAGGGCTGTAAACAGATCGTCAAAGACCAGCTCCAGCTCATCCCGGACGGCGTCGAAACGCTGCCACTTGTCTGCGTCTTTGTTACGCAGGTATTTGTTGATGCGTTCCATGACCCGCGGCACTTCATTATAATCGTACTTCGCCAAATCCGGTTCGGCCCAATGATGCGAGGCCTGCCATCCGCTGAAGTACAGCGCCGGCATGCCGGCCTCGGCCAGCGCGCCTGCCGACGGACCGTCCATAACACCGCCGGTGGCCGTGTAGGTGCCTTCGGCCTGATTTCGACGCATCAGTTGGATCAACGCGCGCGGCATGCGGTTATCGACTTGCGGGAGCGGTTCGG
The DNA here is from genome assembly GCA_020632495.1 of Candidatus Omnitrophota bacterium. Taxonomy (GTDB): domain Bacteria; phylum Omnitrophota; class Gorgyraeia; order Zapsychrales; family Zapsychraceae; genus JAGOSC01. Next base: position 272,023 of record JACKFL010000005.1, read on the forward strand.
ATTGCGAACGGGACTTGGCGATCTCCTCGCCGGACCAGTTACGGTCACGCACCAGGCTGAAACGGTCCGAGTCCATCCATTCCTGAACGCCTTTACTCCGCTCGCGGAGTTCGTCCCGGGACAGCATGGCGCGGTCCTTAGGAACGTTGTACGGATAACTGTTATAAACGCGTCCGGCCATCAGGGTGGTGACCCAGCCGCGGTTTTCATCCTTCATCCGGCTTGTATCGTCGTCGATGACTCGGGCCAGGTTCATCAAGGCCGGTCCGGCAACAACCGAGCCGACAGCGGCATTGATCTCCTCGACCAAGGCCGGCCGTTCAATATCGCTAATTCCGACCATCAGCTTCAACCAGTCAAAGACCTTGGCCTGCAGCGCCTTGCGCTGGACATCATCGAGGACTGCCAAAGCGGCAACGGCTTCGTCGAGGGCAACCTTGACGGTGTCCCGCAGTGTGATCTTCCGGCGGCGCAGCTGGGTATTTTCCATACCGGCCATAACCGACGGGAGGATACCGGCGATGTGCTCCGGCCCCATACCGCGGCGGGCGTCATCACCGAACACGGCGTAATCGGCCTGCGCCAGTTCCAGCAGGCGCTCCTTGACGCGAAGGTCTTCTCGTAAAGAGCCTTGGCTTCCCCATTCCGAATCGAAATAGACGCCGGCTTCAATCAGCTTACCGAGCTTGACTCGAATCCAGTCGATGTCATTGATCAACCGGTTGATGGTCTCCTCGGCATTGAGCGCCATGTCCGCACGGCGGGCCAGCTCGGTGTCGATGACCGATAAGTCCGCCTGCCATTCTGTCGGCGATTTGCGTTTTTCTTCAGTACGGTAATAATCTTCGTCGCGTTGCGACATGCTTTGGTCCCACTTCAACCCGGAGGCGACCTCAACGGCCAATTCCGCCCGGATCTTGGCGGCTTCGGTTAACAGTGCTTCGGGTTCGGTGTCCCGGACGAGCTGGGCCAACGGTCGTGTCCGCTGCAAGAACGGAATCGTAACCAGTTGTGCCTTGGTTAACACCGCGAGCACATATTTAGCGTAGGGCGTGACAGCATCCGGCAGCCCCAGGTAACGGGCGACGACCCGGTCTTCCTCACGCTGGTCCATCAATGTGGGTACAAGAAGTTGCCCGTCCACATCAATGAGCCCGCGGGTCACCAGGGCGTCAAAGATCAGTTCCTTGTCCGCCGGTGAAAATTCGGAATGTCGGAAATCGGCCGAGGTGATCTGTGCGAGCAGGGCCTCATCCGTGCCCAGCTTACCCTGGCGCGCGGTCTTAACCGTTAAGGCCGTCTCGGCCATGACGCGCTGTCCGGCCTCAAAGCCTTCGGCAGCGCCTCCCCAAGTAAGCAAGGCCGGCCGCTGCAGTCCGCGTCCGAATGAATAAGATATTTCCCAGGGAGTTTGTGTCCACGATCTTACTTCCTCGGCCCGGGTCTGATTGCCTTCCGCCTCCAATTCGGCGACGACCGCGTCGCGTGCCGCCACAAATTGATTCTGGCTGGCGCGGATAACCGCGTCCAAGTTGGCTATGACCTGGTCATCGTTCTGCCCGCCCGACAGGAACACAATCGCCGGGACCGCTGACGGAACGGACTTGAGCAACGCCTTGAGCGTTTCCATACCGACGGTGTCGGCATCGGTCTGCTCGTCGGCCCGTTGGCCGGCCAGGATCATACTCGATTTAAGGATCATCCCGCCGAGGAACACGCCCTGACGGACGAGTTCGTCGAAGGTCAATTGCAGGGTACGGACCGTGGCGCCGTAGCTGTCCGCCAGGCTGTGCGCGGACTTTTCATACATCACTTCCGGCTCAACAATCGGGACCAAACCGGCTTCTTGCGTCAGCTTGGCCGCGCGCGCCTGAACGACGGCGTTCTTCAGAATGTTGGCGTCCGTCGGCAATCCGGTTTCGGCATTAATATGTTGGACCGTCCGCCATTTGGTAAAGACGGCGCCCTTGTCACGGAATTCCGCGAGCATGGCGGGAAGTTCGGCCAGCCCCTTCAGATTGGGAACCTGTTCGCCCGGACTTTCCGGATCGTCTTCCAACCCCTTGTCGGTCTTGATCCCCGGCGCAATGCCGCGGTCGACCAGATAGGTTTGCACCAGATTGTTTCCGGCTTCATCTTCATTGTCGAAGGTTTCGGCGAACAGGATGACCGAATCGATGCCGGACTCTTTCAGACCCGGCGCCGTTAACATCAGCCGGCGCATCAATTGCCGGTACTCATAGGTATTGTCCAGTCCGACCATGTCCAGACGCTTCTTGGCCGACCCGATGCTTTCGTCGGCGGCGAGAATCCCTCCGGTCTGCGGGACCATGCGCTTGGCGGTTTCGCTCAGCGCGGCCTGCTGACTGTCAGTCAATGCCATCGTCGGCGGGCTGTAGTGCACTTCGTCGTGCGCTGCCAGCGCGGCACGGATGGTGCGGCGCTCCTGCTTTTGCGCGACCGCCGTGTTCAACTCGGCAACCAGCTCTTCACGCGACGTAAAGATCCCGCGCAGCCGGGCCTGAATCATTTCCGGGTCGTCCTCGTCGATGATGCTGTTCATGACCACCGATTCCCAGGTCACCATTTTGTCGGCGGTGACCAGTGCCTTCAGTGTTGTGGCGACCGCGTCCCAGTCCTCATCCGGAAAGGCGTCCGCGCGTGGCGGCGTTTCCCGGGACATTGACTTGATATATTCCACCTGTTCATCGATCACGCGTGTAACATATTCCGGTGTGACGCCCTCGGACAGATCGTCCAGGACGGCGCGGTGATGGACAAGCTTCCATAACCAGTAATAGTTAATCTTCAGAACGGCCAGGTCCTGCATCAGCCGCAGACCCGGTTGCGTCTCGTCGACAATCGCCACGGCGCCGCCCGCAGTGCGGAAACCGATCGCGTAGGCCAAAGAATCATAGACGGCCTTGCGGACCCCTTCCTTATTTAAGGCCCCCGTGGGAAGTTCCACCAGCTTCGCTTCTTCCGCGGCAGAATACCCGTAAGGGTCCGCTTGCCGGTCGGAGTAATCTCCGCTCTGGAACACTTCATTGACAACGCCGACGACCTGCGGTGTGGCCACCCAGGCAAATTTCATCTTGGCGTTCCGTTCGCCGATCTTGTCCTGACGGATCTTCTCGACGACCCACGCGTCCGTTTCCGGATGGCTGCCGCCGCGGCTCATCATCTGAACCACCATGCCGCCTTCCGGCTCGGCTCCGCGTTTAAGACTGACATCCACGTTGCGCTGAACATACGCGGCCAGATGCGGCTGGTCCATGCCGACCGCCGTCGGGTTCGGTTCGATCTCGTCGCCGCGTTCACGGCGGGCCAGAATGTCCGAGGCCATTTTGTCCCAGCGCCCGACATTCGTCACGGCCACGTGCTTGCGGGCCGCCCAAATCGCTTCTTCCAATTGGAGAGTCAATTCGATGCGTTCGTTCATCAGAATGATGCGCACTGTCCCGACGGGCAGACCGAGAGATTGTTCGATATCGGCGATAATCTGCGCCACCGTCTTCAATTCTTCCGGCGTCTGCAATTTCGGAATGACGACATTCACGCCGGAGCCCTGTTCCTGCAACTGCTGGTAATTATTTACGATGAGGTGCACCAGGTCTTCGACGATAGCCGGCGCGGTAATGCCGTCGTAGCCGAAGAACTTGGAATTATAGTGAAGCCCGCGCACACGCGTGGTGAGCACCGGCCATTCGCTCCGGTCGGGAACGGTATAAGTTCTCTTCGGTCCTGCATATTCGGTGATTGCGCCGCTCAGGATATCCATTTGGGTCTGCTTGGCCTTCATCGCGGCCACACCCTTGTCCCAGCCGGCATCCTCGTAGTCATTGAATACGCGCACGGCGCCTCCGGTCAATGAATTGATGGCCCACTTGGGATCGCTCCACGGTCCGGTGAGAATCGCTCCCGGACGGGTCAGCGGTTCCGGGACCTCATCCACCTTCCAGTCTCCCTCACGGATCTCACGCGCTGTCAGCGCGTTGCCGTAGGCGTCTTCGACAACGGCATCGGCCGGCATAAAGCCGTGCTTAAGTTCACCGCGGTCGACCTGATCCTGAACCCGCTCGCGCTGGCGCAATAATCCGGCGATCGGGCCGGCCCATTTTTGCGTCAGCTGGGCGATCAACTCATTCGTCCGTCCGTTGATGACCTTTTCCTCACCGGTGTACTCGGCCAGATCTCCCGACCACCGGGGGTTGACTTCAAATTTTGCCATATCGACTTCACCCAGCTGGGCTCCGTCTACCGATGCAGCGTCGACAAACGCGATGGCGGTGGTCGGCGTATTGTAGCGGAACGAACCGGAACTGTTGCTGTCGATACCGGTAATATCAATCGCCTCGCGCAGGCCCTGTTCCCTGGCCGAAGCCAAGTCGCGCGCGCTGAGCAACACTTTGTGGACGATCTCATAGCGTTCGGAACCATCGACGTATTCATGCCGGCGGATCCACTGGCCGCCTCCGAAGACATCCGATTCCTGTTCGAGCGCGGCGCCCTGCAGTGTTTGAATTCCCGCAAATCCGTCCGTCAAACGGATCACAATCGGATCCTTGAGAAAACGCTCCACCGTAATGGTCTTCTCCACCGGATCCAGCGTGAGGCGATGGCTGGCCTGTCCGATGTCACCGCCCTTATAACCTCCCCAATTGAATGTGACCGTGTCATTGACCTCGGCCGTCGTGACTTGGACCGCTTCCACTTCGTCGCTCAGCTGCGCTTCGTCGACATCGTCTTGACTCAGCCATCGAACCTTTGTCGTCAAATCGGTAATAGTTATACTTCCTTCCGCATCGCCACTGCGGGATACCATCGACATATTCGGAAAGACGCCACGCTGGCGAAGAACCGCTTCTATACGGTCGTAGTCCTTGTCATCTACCACAATCGTATACACCCGTTCAAAGCGCGGATGTCCCGGGACATCTTCACGGGTACGCACCCAGCGGCCATTATCCTCGGCCTCCGGTATGAGAAGGGGGACACCTTCCTGGGTTGCCACCCCAACAAAATCACTTTCTAACTGAATGACGATCGGCTCCTCGTCGTGACGCTCCAGCTTGACGGTGCGGGCCTTGGGATCCAGCGTCAGACGGTTCTCAACCGTGGTACCTACGTCCTCAAAACTGCCGCCCCACTTGAACGTTTCCACCTGATCAACTTTAACGATCAACTCCGCCAAAGTCGCCGCATCGGACAATACCTCCCCGGCCTTTGAACCGACGTCCAGCCGCCGCTGGCGCTCGCGGTCAAGACTGATGATTTCAGCCACGCGGGCCTGAACGGCATCGCTGATAATTTCCTCGTTGACCCCTTCACCGTCCGCTTCCCACAGATCAACGTCAACGGCCACCAGCGAGGTTTCCTCGGCCAGGGCCTGGGCGCCGGCCAACGTTTGCGGCGGAGCGAAACGGATAGAATCCGTTGTATAAGTGGTGTCGCCGACCAACGCCGCAAGGCGCTGAAAGCCCGTCCCGCCGGAGAAGTATTGGCGGGGAACGGTCTTGTGGCTGACCGGGTCGTACTCTTCCTTAATATAGTTGTAAACGCCCAGCTTAAAGGCCTTCAGGTACTGCTGATAAATCTTCTCCTTAACCGCGGGATCATCCACGTCGACGCCGGCGGTCTTATCACGGTCGATATACACCTGACCGAGCAGGGTTTGCTTCAGATTGTTCTTGAACCAGGACGCCAAAATCATCGAGTTATAGACCTGCCGGAGATTGGCAAACGTCTTGCCGGTGTTGACTTCCCTTTCGATTTCCGGCACCAGTATCTCGCGGATCATATCGGATACCGCTGTGCTCTGTTCGGTGACGTCTATATCGCCCAATTGCGCGCGGGCGAATTCTTCGCGGCCGGCCGCCTTTTGCATGGCCAGGTAATCTTGCGCCAACAGGACCTTCAACCGGCTGTTCACGACAAACGCGCCGCTGGCGTTTTCATAAACGGCGGCACTTTCCGGAACGATCCAGACCTTGTTAAAAGTGTTGGTGGGGATTTCGGCGGTCCCGAATTTCTCCGCCGCCATGGAGTGGACCTTTTGCCAGAAATCACGTCCGAGTTCGTCCTCGGGGTACATCAGGGAAGCCGTCATCTGCTTCAAAATGTAGTCCTGGGCCAACAGGTCGCGGCCCATTTCGGTCATACCGAATTTGTCGGAAATAATGCGGTCTTTCTCATGGGGGGATAAGTTGACCCACAGATCTTCCGACGGAGTAGTCAGGGTTGCCAAGAAGTACTTGATCAGCTTGTCCGAGGTCTCGCGCAGCTCGGCCGGGTTCAGCTGTTCGTCTCCCGGGCTGACATAAAATGTGAAATTAAGTGGATCCTCCGGATTGACCGCGATCCCTTTGATCAGCGCGGGCGTGTACCCGACGGTCGGTTTGACCATGACCCCGGGCGCCGGCATATTCAAAAGCTCCGGTAGCGACTGGGCTGCCACACTGGGCGGCAAAATGGATGTTGTGATGAAAAAGACGACGGTGAGTGCAGACGTGAACCTGCGGATGACTGAGTTTCCCTGGCGTGATTTCTGGAACATGTTATCCCCCTTGGTTAAAGAACGCAATATATAGGCCTTTACGGCACAAAAAACCGGCTTATCCGTGACTCGTATTGAGCCCGGACAGACGGATGATAGACTCTGGGAACTAAAGTTTTAGGATGGAATATCCTGGGTGTGATTGGGGAAATAGCGGGATTACTTCTCTACTATTGCAGAGTATAACTAAATATAGCGTGAACCCCGGATGATGTCAAAAAATATTTTGACGGCCCGGTTCGGGCAAAGAAAGCGGTTTCAAGCGCCGGGAAAGCGGTTTCGATTGCAATCCCCAGGGACGCGTGATATACTACAGCGATTTTCAGCCGGATTCGTTAATTTGTCACTATTTCCCGTCGAGAACTGACGTACGTGTGGCATTGCGGGACCGGCTGGGTTGCCGATCGGCGGCCCGTAATGGTATTTTTCGGGGAGTGGCGCAGCTGGCTAGCGTACGTGCTTTGGGAGCATGGGGTCGCGGGTTCGAATCCCGCCTCCCCGATTTCACCATCTCTGAGGCAAGTTTGGGGTCCCCGCAGCGGCCCTCCGGACTTGCCTATTTTATTGGCAAATTGTTGGTGCCCGGCAGCGATTGTTGATATAATGGGGCCGATGAGAAAGAAAATTGTCTTTATCTTATTGGCTCTCATAATGTTAGGCGCAATTGCCTACTTTTATGTCAACCGCTTCCTGCTGCCGAAAGTTCACACCCTGATCGAATCCCGCATCGCCGAGCAGATCGGCCGTCCCGTTTCCATCGGCCGCATCCGGCTCGAACCCGCGGAAGGCTTCCGGTTGCAGAATGTGATTATCCGCGAGCCGGGATCACAGCAGACCTTTGTCCAGATCGATGAGATCGACTGCGCCCTTTTACTCGCGCCCTTCCTCAAAAACCGGACCGTGGTCATTCCTTCCATTACCATCCGCAAACCTATCACCCGTATCGTCCAGCATACGGACGGGTCATTCAATTTCTCCGATATGCTCAAGCGGAAGAAAAAACCTCCCTCCGATCACGGGACCCAGGTATTCATTACTCAAATCAAAGTGGTGCAGGCGGCCGTCGACTTCGTTAAGAATACCGCGGACGGTGATTTCTCGGAGAACTTCCGCGACATCGGCATAGATCTTTCGCTCTCTATGGACCGCCAAATCGATTTCCGCCTGACCACGGTGATGCCGTTCGACTCGACCTCCATTGAGGCCAGCGGCCGCTATACTCTGGGCAGCAAGGACTTTTACGTTGAAATCAAGGCCAGCCAATGGAACGTCATGAAATATCAACGCCAATTTTACCCGCTGAAGAATTTTGCGATTGAGTCGGGAGAATTGGCTACGTGTGATCTACGCGTGGATTATTTCGACAGCAAATTGAAAATCAGCGGGGACGCGTATTTTGCCGGGACTGCCTTTTCCGCCGGCGAACACGGCTTTCGCGGAGACCTGCGGCTCTTGGCCAGCACCCTGTTGTTCGACCACGGTTCTCTGACCGCCAAAGGGGAATTGCGCCTGCCGGCAATGGAACTGACTATGCGGCCCGGGGAAAAATACGAAGGCGACCTGCAATTGTTCGTCGAATCTCTCACCCGCAAAGATGACGGTTTGTTCGTGTCGGGCAACATCAAGGCCCGTAACGTCAATCTCACCTTTCCGGGGGAACAGTCGGTTCAAACCCATTTGACCGCGCGCGACAGCAACCTGACCTACCGCGACGGTAAGCTCACCATCTTCGGTGACTTCGACTTTGAGGACGCGCACTATTCCTTCGGCAAAGACCGTGCCTTCAACGGACAATTGTTTGCCAAGAATCTTTCGCTCAGCCGTGACCATGGAACCTGGAAGCTCAAGAGCACCCTGCGCAGCGAGAATACGCGGCTGACATTCGGCCCGGCGGAATTGGTCAACAGCACGGTCAATTCCGATCAGTTCCTTTTCGAGTCGACACCGGAAGCCATAACCCTCGACGGGAGCCTGGCCTTCTCCGAAGCGGTATTCGCCTTCGGCGATACGGTCAAGTTTCAGGGTAATCCGGACCTGAAGATTCAATATCACCGACCGCGTGCCGATCCGGAATCATCCACCGTCACCGGCCTCTTGGCCCTGCAAAACGGCCTCATCTTCGGCCTGCCCCGCGTGGAGAGCCTCAGCAACCTGCAAGGCGCATTGCGGTTGACTAAAGACGGCGCTGAAACCGAACAGATCAGCTTTACGGTTGAAAATACTCATATCGACGTTACCGGAAAACTGAATAACTGGTCCGAACTCGCTTTGGAGGCCAGCGCCTACACCCCCAGCATCGAGCTTTCGCGGGTGACCGCGTTGATGCCGGAAATATTCGAGAAGTACGAAATCACCCTCGACGGACGTTCGGCTCTGCGTGTCGACTTCACCGGGAGCGCGCGCCAATGGAAGGGCGGCAACATTCAGCTCGCGGCGGAACTGATGGACAGCACGCTCAGTTGCCCCAAACTCCCTGGGGATATCACCCAAATCGGCGGACAGATCGGCTATTCCAGCGACCGGGTCACCTGGTCGGAGTTAAAAGCGGTTTTCAAAAACTTTCCCTTTCAGCTGAGCGGTCAACTCGAAAACTTTTCACGACCGGTCATCAACACAACAATGACGGCCGATGATCTTAAGGCCCGCGCCCGGATCAGCCTGCTGAACAAGACGATCCGCGTCCCCTCAGTCACGGCACAGTATCACCAGTCTGACTTTGACGGATCCGCGGATATTTACTTTATTACCGGGCAACCGCCCGAGATTCAGATCAACGGACGCGGTACGGTCTATGCCAGCGACCTGGCCGCCTTTGCCCCGTCATTCCGGGACAAGATCGAACCGCTCGCGCTGGAAGGCATCTTCGATACCAAACTGTTCTTCAAAGGCAAGCCGGGAGAGCATCTGGACTGGAGCATCGACGTCGACGCCAAGTCCGACCGGGCCGTCATCAAGAACCACCCGCTGACCGATGTCAAGATCACCTATCTGCAGCGCGACAAGAACATCAGCAAGCTCAACATGAATGCCGATGTGTACGGCGGCAAACTCAAGTTCGATTCGTCGGCGAATCTGGAAAACACAAACTTCCCCTTTGTCATGGCGCTCGGAATATACGACACGGACCTGGCTAAATTTATCGTGAACCAGACTCCGGACAAGGAAAACAAACTGGCGGGTACTTTCTCATTAAATTTGGGTCTGGAGGGCGAACTAACCGATCAGCAATCCTGGACGGGACAGGGTGATTATAAAATAGAAAACGGTTATATTTGGGATTTTAAGATTATCAAGGTACTCAACAAATTGCTGATCCGGGAGTTCGTTCGTACCGTTTACACCGACAGCTCTGCGAATTTCCGCATCGCCAACCGCAAGATCGGCACAGAAAATCTCACGCTGAAAAGCGACACCATCAGTCTGCTCGCCAAAGGCTACGTGGATTTCGATCAAAAACTATCCTTCGACGTTTACCCCGCACTCAGTGAGATCGCACGAATACAGTCGGATGACGAAATCCTGAAAAAATTTACAACGGTACTGCTGTCAAAAACCCTGAATATCATTAAACTTGGCGGGACGATCCAGGAACCGAAACACAGCATCGTGGCCACGCAAATCCCAACCAATATACTCAAAGGCACTCTGGATACTATCCGTGGTGTTGGCGAGTCCTTGTTCGAAACTATTATCAATCCGTAAGTGGCGGCATCATTGCAACGCCGTCACAATCCCGTCGATAACAATGTACGGTGAGTACTGCAGGTAGATGTTGCCGTGCTCGATCCAGCTGAAGAAAACGCGCACCCCGCGGTCCGGATCTTCCTGCTCCGCACCGGATGACAGGTCAAAGCGATGTCCCTCTTCGGGACAGACCACCACCTCTTCTTCCAGATTTCCGTCCGCTAGTCCGCAGCGACAGTGCGGACACTCATCCTCCAGCGCCGCCACCTCGTCCTCCCGGGGACGGAACACCGCGACGCGCCTGTCTTTGATTTGGTAACTCCTGCCTTTCCCCACCGGAACATGGTCCACGGACCCGAGGTTGATAATAAACGCCCTGTGCATGAATGCCTCCTTGTCGAGATATTGCTCACCGGATTGGGTGCCGGGTCCGGTCGGCGCATAAAAAAAGCCCGAGCGGCCGGTCGGTCCGGCGGTTCGGGCATCATTGCGGAAAAATGGCGACGACATTGCCGCCTGTTGCGTTGAAATTTATTTTAAGTCAAGCCGATCCGCCTGTCAATTCCGGATAGCGGGGCAAGTCTTGCGGAGAATTGGCGTTGCCGAGCGTCTCCGCCATATAATCAGGGACCTCGATATAACCGGGCATGCAAACTTCGACCAGCCGATGGACCGACAATTCCCGCCGGGCCAGCTGGCCGCGGACCATCGGCAACAAGTCCGCCTGATACCTGCCGATCAGAGGCTCAATGCGGCCGTCCCGGCGCAGCAACAGCGGTGACCCTTCAACCTCGGCCGTTAACAACCGGTACAAGGCCGGGGTCGCGCGAAACAGGTCACACGGTGTAACCAAATATTCCCGGTCGATTCCGGAGCTGAGCAGCGCGTCCAAAGCGCCCAGCGGACCGATGCCCGGAATTTCGTCGGTGATGTGCCGTCCGCGATTGAGCAGCGCCGGCGGGATTCCCTGCGCGTGGCCGACGAAGACAATACGTTGGCAGACCTGGCTGAGGGCCAAATAGACATGCTCGATCATCGTCAGACCGCTGACCAACCGGACCGCGGTCTTCGGTGTTCCCATCCGGGAACTCTCACCGCCGCACAGGATCGCGCCCGTGCGGGGCGGGTTAAACTTTTTCGGCAAGACATTCATGGCTGACCGGTATTTCCACCGTGACGCCCGCGCCGTTTTCCAGCGCCCCCGGGCGTATGACTTTGGCGTATACCCCGCATCGCCCAAGGATCGCCTTTTTTAATCGCGGGTCGATCGCATCCAGAACGTAGCAGGGCGGACGCTTGCGGGTGATCTCGATTTCGACACCGCCCTCGAAAATCAGGCGCGCCCCGATGGGAAGTCGGTTAACATTCACGTTGTTAAGATCGATATTCTCTCCGGTCATCCCGGCCGTCAACGGAAACCCTTCCCGGGTCAACTCCTCCAGCATCTCGATATCCTGCAGCGACACCGCCTGGGCGGGCCGGTAGTGTTTGGCGTGATTGTGCCCGTCCCCTTCCAGTCCGCCTTCGCGGATCAGCACCGCGGGGACGGGACGTTTCGGGATCCCTCCTCCCGAGATATTGATCGAGGTCACTCTGGCCGCTGTATTGATCCGGATCATGCCGCTTTCTCCGTTTGGACCGTCATTATCTTCGCCGCGCACGATTTATAAGACGGTTGCCGTGAATATAGGTCGAAACATTTCAATGTCAAAAGATTGGTCTCGGGATAATGCATGGGCATAAAGATCTGGCCGCTGAACACCGACGGTTTGATCACGGCGTTGGCCGTCACCGAGCCGCGCCGGGTAACGACCCGGACCTGTTGTCCGGGACTAATGCTCAAGTCCCGCGCGTCCCGCGGGTTTATCTCAACATACACCTCTTGAGGGCACATTTTCTGCAAAATCTTTGATTTTCCCGTGCGCGTTTGCGTGTGCCACTGTGAGGATGTCCCCCGCCCGGTGAGCAGTACCAATGGGTATTGCCGGCAGGTCGGTTCGGGATTGGGGGCGACGGCCTCAAACATGAACTGGGCGCGCCCGTCGCTGTGGTAGTACTCACCGTCCTCAAACAGCCGGCGCTCTGTAGCGGTTTCATCGTCTTCCGGACGGAACGGCCACTGAATGCCCCCGCACCGCTCCAGCATGCTATAATCCGCAATGCCGGTAATATCGCACGGCCGGCCGCGCGAGACTTCCTTTATCGTTTGAAACATATCCTCCGGCGCCGACCAGCGGTCGGTGATATCCTGGCAACCCCACTCGCGGCCGATCAGCTTGAAGATTTCAAAATCCGTCTTTGCCTCGCCGGGCGGTTCGGCGACGGCCCGGATCAAACCGAAACGGCGCTCGGAATTGATAAAGGTCCCTTCCTTTTCCCCCCATCCCGCCGCGGGTAAGACCAGGTCGGCCAGCTGCGCGGTCTCGGTGGAATGGTACATGTCCTGAACGACAAGAAACTCGAGCTTGGCCATGCATTCCTCAAAGAAGGTCCTGTTGATCCAGGAATGACCCGGATTCGTGGCGACGATCCACAACCCCTTGATCTTACCTTCGTGCACGCCTTCGATGATTTGATCATAGGCCCAGCTGTCCTCGGCCGGAATTCGTTCGGCACCGATCCCGAGGATCCCGGCGATCTCGCCGCGGTGTTCCGCGTCGGAGAACATCCGTCCGCCGAGCAGGTTGGTGGTGTTGCTGTACAGGCGCGACCCCATCGCATTGCACTGGCCGGTGATCGAATTCGCGCCGGTCCCCGGGCGACCGATGTTGCCGGTCATCAACGCGAGATTGATGATAGCCTGCGCGGTCCGCGTGGCTTCATACCCCTGATTGACGCCCACCATCCACCAGAAAGACACGCGTTGGCTGCGGTGAATCAGCGCCGCCAGTTCCGCGATCTGTGTTTCCGGTATACCGCATACGGCACTGACGCGGTCCAAGGTGAATTCTTCAACGTGCCGGCTGAACGCTTCAAATGAATTTGTATTACGTTCGATGTAATCCTCGTCGATCCACTCATTCATGATAAGAAAATTAGCCACGCCGTACAGCAGGGACAAGTCGCTTTTCGGACGCAACGCGTAGTGCCGTGTGGCCGCGGTCGCCGTTTCGGTTTTGCGGGGATCGAGAACAATGATTTCCGGATTATTTTGATTCATCAGGACCCGCTGCCACATAATCGGATGGGCGATACACGGATTGGCACCGACAAACACCAAACAATCCGACTGTTCGAAATCCGCATACGTGAACGGCGGCGCGTCAAATCCGAACGACTGCTTGTACGCGGTCGCCGCCGTCGCCATGCACTGGCGCGTGTTGCCGTCACCGTGAACGACCCCCATCCCGAACTTGGCAAGGATGCCCAACAGCGCCATCTCCTCGTTAGTGATCTGACCCGTACTTAAATAGGCAACACTCTCAGCACCGTGTCGTTGTTGAACGGCCTTGAACCGTTCGGCAAATGTCTTCAGTGCCGTCGGCCAGTCCACCGGCCTAAGCGTACCGTCGCTGTCGCGCAGCAAGGGCGTGGTGGCGCGGTCGGCGGCGTTAAGCACACTTAACGCCTCCCACCCCTTGGGACAGGCCTCACCCACATTGACCGGATACGCGTGCGTGGGGGTCAGATTGCAGGCCTTGCCGTCCTTAATATGCACGTCGAGACTGCAGCCCGTCGAACAATAACCGCACACCGCCTGGGTGACGCCGTCCGGCTTGAGCCGCCGCGGCAAATGTCCGAGTCCGAAGCCCGACTCTTCCAGACGGAGTTCTTCGGTAAACTTTCCGTCCGTCTGGTAAATTAATTTTTTCAACCGTTCCAGCAATTCATGATCCTCCCGGCATCCGGTAAGCTACGACTGCCCGGAAAAACAGATAACGTGACGCCAACTCCCCCGCCCCGCAAAACAACAATATGGCGGCCGCCAACATACCCGTCGCTGCCGGCGATGCTCCGGCCGCCGCCGCCAATCCCAGCGGAAGGACGATACCGCCGGTTAATCCGCATACCCACCTGGCACGCCAGTACTTGTGCAGCGGTCCCCGCAACAGGGACGCTGTCTTGGTAATCATGGGCCGGGTTGCGTAATCCTTTAGCCAAAAAACAGCCGTTTCGGTAGCCAGCTTCATGACGGTCACCGCGCCTATCAGCGCCGCGAGCCCGCGCTCAGCGCCCGGGGCGGCATGACCGGCGGCGACCGTGACCAGCAAACCCGTCGCCGCGCCCAGTATTCCCATGGTGGCAAAAAATTTAATGTTCGTCAACGGGTGATCCCAGAACGGCCGGCGTGTGTCGCGATAAACCATCACTGAGGCAAAAATCCCGGTCATCCCCAGCAAAACCGTAGACGCGGACAGCAGCGGCATGACATTTCTACCGGGGATCATTCCGGAGAGCCATTGGTCCAGCGCGGGTAAATGCACACACGCCGCGTACAACAACGCCACATGCGCGAAAGCCGCGAAGGCGATAATCTCACGGCTCAACCAGGATTGGCGAAATCCCAGCACAGCCCGGTAAAACAGGTGCGGCCGCCCCAAATGCATTATGCTGGCTCCCAAGGCCGTAAGTCCGACGGCGAGCGCGGCCGTCACCAGGGCCGGTCGGATTGCCGCCGCGCCGAAAAAGGTCGTGGCGATCCATTCATAAAGGAAGGTCCCGACGGACAATTGCGTCAGTGTGAGCATCACGACCAGCGGCGGATGCGAGTGTTCCGGCGTAACCGCGGCGTCGTCGGCCGGCTGCATATCCGCCGGCATCCGGCGCGCGGTCTTAAATTTAGTCGTAGGGTACGTGTAGTCCGACATCGGCGCACCCGGAATATCGACAAATTCTCCACTGTTCTGACGGACCTCCGCAGTATCCACCACCGTAATGCGGATCGCCCCGTTCGGACAGGCGCGCACGCAGGCCGGGGCCTGCCCTGCCTTCAGCCGGCCAACGCACATGTCGCATTTGTGCACAATGCCGCGCTTCTCGTTATACTTCGGCACATCATACGGGCATTTCAGTATACAATACTGACAACCGAAGCACTGGTCGTCCAAGTGTTTGACCACGCCGGTTTCTTCGTCCTTCGTGTACGCCAGTGTCGGACAGCCGCTCAGACAGGCCGGATCCGCGCAGTGATGACACGCGGTGGTGACGTGTTGCAGCACGGCATTGTCATCCGTACCGCCCTGAATCAACCCTACCGCCCGCCACGTTTCATCTTCGTCGAGACCGTTCTCGCTGTGACAGGCTGTCACGCACGCCTTGCATCCGGTGCACTTGTCCAGATCCACCTCAAAAGCGTATTGTTTCCCCGGACCCGGGGCGGTCTTGGGTATGAGTTCTTCGTATTTCTTTTGGTTGGGTCCGAATACCCCCTTATCGTGCTTCCGCGAAAACCGTTCAATGGCCGCGGTCAACGAACGCCGGTCGGTAGGATTATTCATCACATGCTGGGTCATATCCGGTTGTTCATGTCGGGAACTAATAGGTGACTCCCAGGCCGAAGACGATCTTTTTGCGATCGGTCGCAAAACCGTCGGTGTCATAGTCGGCATACTTAACTTCGGCGTAGACGTTTTTGGTTATCGGCTGTTTGACGTAAACTCCCCACTCGGTCCCGTAATCCATGCTCCCTTCCTCCGCGGAGAAATCATGGTACTGGACCTTGGCCAACAGACCGTTGAGGAATTTCATATCGCCTTCGATTCCGCTGACTTTATAGGTCACGTCGACGTAAAAGTCTTCCAAACCGGTCGCCGGCGTTGCCAAAAATACGTCGGCCCATCCGTTCCACTTATGCAAGGTTGCCAACGGTGTGGCAAAGGCAGCCATCCCGTTGTCGCTGCCCAGCACTTCGAAACCGACGGTGGTCGTAAAACCATGACAGCTCAACCCGCCGGAGATGTGGTAATAATCGGCGTCATAGTCGGTTGTGTTGGACCCGTAGTCCTGCTGAAAGGCGTACTCACCGTAATAATTTCCGGTGACATGTTCCGTCAGCTTTTGCTTACCGTCCAGGCTGATCCCGAAGCTCTGGTTCGAGGCGGCCGGGGCGTCCGTTTCAAAATCCAACAAGTAGGAATACACGACGATCTTGCCCAGCGGTGTGCTGGTGTTGGAGATGTTAAACAGATGGCTGTCCGAATCCCAGTCACCTGCCGGAGAATCGTCTCCGAAGATACGGTTAACGCCGTTAATGTACCCGTACTGGATTTCCGTATCCGGCAGGCTTTTGTTGGAAATGGTAATGGCGTCGAACGTCTGATTGTTTTGCCGCCATCCGACGTGTCCGACAAACCGGTGTCCGTCGAGTGTGATCACCTGACGCCCGAGTTTCACGGTCGTTTCCGGAATACCGGTGTACTGCAAAAAGGATTGATTGACTTCGGTGTTCTCAACGTCGGCCACTACCGGATACGTGGTGCGCCCGTTGAGCGTATCATTGTAATCGTCGTCACCGATTTGGGTGATATTCTCGAACTCCAGTACAGCCGAGAAATTTTCATAGGTTCCCGTCTTGTAGCCGAAGCGCGTTCTCAGCGTCGATGCCTCGGCGTCATTGGCCAGGCCGTCCTGCTCCACATACTCGAAGCGGTAGCGGGCATCTATGTAGGGAGTCCCCTCCAAAAGGGCCTCCTTCAAAGAATCCGCGGCGTAGGCGGTTCCACTCAACAGGATCATTGTGACTGCGAATACACTCCCGGAAATGCGTAACTTCATTTTGTCTGCTCCTTCTTACGTGAGATTAAATTTTTCCCAAAGCCATCTCTGTACTATTTGTGTCTGCTTGTGAAGACACTGTGATTTGGCTTCTTGCGGACGGCGATGGATTATCCCTCAACTTATCTTTATCGTGACCGTTCAAAAAGTCAAGCAAATGTCCGCGGCAATCGTAATAGCGGGGGTCTTCCATGACCGCGGACCGTTCACGGGGACGCTGGAACGGTATCTCCAGGACATCCCCCACCTTTGCATACGGCCCGGAGGTCATCATCACCACCCGGTCGGATAAGTAAAGTGCCTCATCGACGTCATGCGTCACCATGATGGCGGTAATTTTCTCTTTGTTCCAAACTTCCAGAAGTACGTCCTGCAGTTCGGCGCGTGTCAGGGAATCGAGCATCCCAAAGGGTTCGTCGAGGAGCAGGACCCGCGGCTTCAGGGCGAAGGCGCGCGCGATGCCGACCCGCTGTTTCATCCCGTTGGAAAGATCGGAAGCCTTCTTGTCCAGCGCTTCGATCAGGCCCACACGGTTCAAATAGTATTTGCAGATATCCTCCTGTTGCTTCCTGGTTCCATGCGGATAAACACGGCGGACGCCGAGCATGACGTTTTCCAGCGTCGTCATCCACGGGAACAAGCTCGGGGACTGAAAGACGACCGCGCGGTCCGGCCCCGCTCCCTGGATGACCCGGCCTTCAACGGTAATATCCCCGTCGCTGATATCATTCAAACCGGCTATCATCATCAGCGCCGTGGATTTACCGCAACCGGAATGTCCGATGACGGCCACGAATTCACCCTCGTCGACGCGCAGATTGAATTCCTCCAGCACCGTAAAGGGTCCGTTCTTGGTCGGGTACACCTTCTTCAAATTGACGATCTCGAGCATGGGAGGTTTCATAGAGTGTCTCCTTGTATGATGACCGGGTTATTCGATAACCGCACGGATTTTCTTGGACAGGACGGCCTCTCTTTGCGACGGTCGCAGGTCCCTGGGCTGCAAATCCGGAAGCTTGAGTTCCAGCGCAGACTTGCCGGCGCCGGTCTCTTTTCCGATATCCAGCATGTAACGGACGATATCGTTGCGCAGATGCTTGTATATGTCGTTGTCGTTGAGTTCATTCTTATCGCGCGGCCGCGGCAGGTTCACGCGGAACTCCGGTCCCAGCGTGGCCCGCGGGCCGGGTTTCAACGGGATGATCCGGTCGGCGAGGATAATGCCTTCATCGACGTCATTGGTGATCATGACCGCCGTCTTGCGGTCTTCCCGCCAAATTTTTTCAATTTCATACTGCAGCGTTCCCCGGGTCAGGGCGTCGAGAGCGCTCAACGGTTCGTCCAGCAACAGGATCTCGGGATTCATCGCCAGCGCGCGCGCCACCGACACCCGCTGTCTCATCCCGCCGGAGAGTTCACTGGGTCGCTTGTGCAAGGCCGGCGTCAAATTGACCATCTCGATGTACTTACGGACCTGGTCATGCCGGCGCTGCGGATCCCAGTCCTTAAAGACCTGATTCACCGCCACGGCCACGTTCCCCTCCACGGTCAGCCACGGCAGCAGCGAATAATTTTGAAACACGATACCGCGGTCCGGTCCCGGACCGGTGATCTTTTTGCCGCGCAGAAGGACCTCGCCTTCATCCGGCTGGATCAGCCCGCAGATAAGCGAAATCAGCGTGGTCTTGCCGCTACCGGAGAAGCCGATCACCGCGACGAACTCCCCTTCGCAGATCGTCATGTTGACGTCCTTCAGGACTTCGGTCCGTTCCGCGCCTTCCCCGTATGACTTGCTTACGTTTCTGAGTTCCAGAAATGCCATGGTTCTCCCCTATGCGGTTGCTACATCCTGTCCAAAACTGACCAGCTTCTGAAACACGACCATGATCCGGTCGAGCATGAAGCCGATGATCCCGATGGTGAATACGGCCACCAGGATGCGCGCCAACGAGTGGCTGCTGCCGTTTTGAAATTCATCCCACACGAATTTGCCCAACCCCGGGTTCTGCGCGAGCATTTCGGCCGCGATCAGAACCATCCAGCCGACCCCCAGGGATATCCGCAGTCCGGCGAAAATGTACGGCAGCGACGCCGGGATGACCACTTTCACAATTTTCTCAATATTACCCAGCCTGAGTACCCGGGCGACATTGATATAGTCCTTGTCGATAGACGCCACACCGAGCGCGGTATTGATCAAAGTCGCCCACAGTGAGCACAGCGCCACGGTAATCGCGGAGTTAATGAATGACTTCTCAAACATTCCGTCATTCGTGGTATAAAGCGCACTGACCACCATCGTTACGATCGGTAACCAGGCCAGCGGCGATACCGGTTTAAAGATCTGGATCAGCGGACTGAACGCCGTCATGACGTACTTGTTCAATCCGCACAAAATGCCGATGGGCAGCGCGAGCAGCGTCGCGATCAGAAATCCGGCAAAGACGGTAATCAAACTGGTGCCGATTTGGTCAAAGTAGGTCGGCTTGCCCGTATACTTTCGGATCTTGACCTCCGCCCCCGGATCCTTCGCCAGCCGTTTGGCATTGCGTTCTTCCTGGCGTTGGTAAAAGTCCTTTTCCTTCGACCGTTCGTCCCTATGTTCGGCGATCAAGGTCTTGCTGGCATCCCAGACCGCGACCGGGCCGGGCAGGTTCCCCAAACTGGTTTTGATCTGCGCCGCGGTAAATGACCAGAACGCGAAGAAGATCAACACGGATACCACCGGTATGCCGATGACCGAGAGGATTTCGCGCAGCTGCTCCTTCGGGCTTTCGCCGGACGCCAGTTTTACGAACGGGACAAACCATGTCAGCCCGCATAGAGATAGAAGATTGATTACCTTGGTTGCCATAAGTTCTCCTTGAATTAGTCCTTATTACCGATTGCGAATTTTCGCAAATACTCGTTGGGGGCCTTGCCGTCATAAACAATCCCGTCGATGAAATCGCCGGTCGGCGCCTTGAATCCGTCCGTATCGGGCAACTCATCTTCCGACATATAACCGTCATCGATCAACGACTGGGCCGCCATCTTCCATACTTCCGGCATATAAATATTCTTGGCCGTGCTGATGTACCACTCGTCTGTTTTGGCCTCGCCGATCTGGCCCCAACGCCGCATTTGCGTCAGAAACCAAATAGCGTCGCTGTAAAACGGATAGGTGGCGTTGTAGCGGTAGAAGACGTTGAAGTCCGGCATCTCACGCTTGTCGCCTTTTTCGAATTCGAAGAACCCGGTCATGCTGTTAGCAATGACCTCGTAATCCGCTCCGACGTATTCCGGTTTCGACAGAATACGCGCGGCTTCGGCACGGTTCTTTCCGTTATCTTCGTCGAGCCATTTGGCGGCTCGGATAAGCGCCTTGACCAGCGCGATATGCGTGTTGGGATTCTGTTCCGCCCATTCTTTCGTGACCCCAAAGACCTTTTCGGGATTGTTTTTCCAGATGTCGTAATTGGTCGTGACCGGGACGCCGATCCCTTTAAAGACGGCCTGCTGATTCCACGGCTCACCCACACAATAGCCGTAGATCGTGCCGGCCTCAAGCGTAGCGGGCATCTGCGGCGGCGGCGTCACCGACAACAGCACGTCGGCATTGGTGGTGCCGGTGATGTCCGTCGCGGTGTAGAATCCGGGACTGATGCCGGCCGCGGCGAGCCAGTAGCGGATTTCATAATTGTGCGTGGAGACCGGGAACACCATCCCCATCTTGAATTCCTCGCCCTTGGCCCGGTACTCTTCAACGATCGGCTTCAGCGCGTCGGCCTTGATCGGATGCACCGGCTTGCCATCCTCCATCGGGACGTTCGGTCGCATCTGCTTCCAGATCTCGTTGGACACGGTGATGCCGTTACCGTTAAGGTCCATGCTGAATGCGGTCACGATATGCGCCTGGGTCCCGAAGCCGATGGTGGCCCCGATCGGCTGACCTGAAAGCATGTGCGCGCCGTCAAGCTCTCCATCGATGACGCGGTCCAGCAGGACCTTCCAGTTGGCCTGGGCCTCCAGCGTTACGTAAAGCCCTTCATCTTCAAAAAAGAACTTCTCCTTGGCGATCGCCAGGGGGGCCATGTCCGTCAGTTTGATGAAACCGAGCTTGAGTTCGTCTTTTTCGAGATCCAGCATCTCCGCGCGCGCGGGAACGCCGCACAACAGCACGACGCCGGCAACGATCAGCCAAGTCCGGGTGAATGCGAGAGTCTTTCTAATCATGATTCCGGTCTCCTTAATTGTTGTTTGTTACGGCAGTGATTTTCCCATCGATAAATACGTAAGGTGAAAACTGCATGTAAATGTTGCCGTGCTCGATCCAGGTGTTGAAGACACGCACACATTCCCCGCCTTCGCCTTCCCCGGTTTCCAGATCGAATTTGTGCCCGTGCAACGGACAGACGACGAACTGCTGATCGATAATCCCTTCCGCCAGCGGCCCTTTGCGGTGCGGACACTGGTTTTCGATTGCGGCGACGCTGCCGTCGCGCAGCCTGAAGACCGCCACTTCCGTATCCTTGACAATGAAACAGCGTCCCTGTCCGATCGCGATGTCTTCCAGCGGTCCAAGATTGATGATGTATGCCCGGTCCATAATGTTCTCCTTTCGCCCGCCCGCCGGCAAGATCTTCGCCGGCCCCCAGCCGGCGCTAGCCGTTATTGTTGACCTCGCCAACCACTTCCACCAGTTGCGGGCCTTGAAATTGATTAATGTACGCCGGAACGTCGGCTTCCGCCCACGGGTCACGGTACGCCTCGACCGCCTCTTGCATCCGCTCTTCCAATTGCGCGCAGATGCCGAGTGAATCTTCGATCAAAATCCCTTTTAAAACGTCGACACCGATGCGCTCGACAAAACCGTACGTCCGCTCCAGGTATTTCGCGTGTTCCCGGTAGTACTGCAGAAAACGGTCGACGTACTTGATGACAGCCGCTTCGTCGTCGACAGTGCACATCAGATCACCCTTGCGGATGATGCTGCCAGCCGCACCGCCGATATAAATTTCCCACCGGTCTCCCTCGATCGCGACCACCCCGACGTCCTTGACGTAAGCCTCGGCGCAGTTGCGCGGACAACCGGTGACGGCCATCTTGACCTTATGTGGACATTCCATCCCCTGATAGCGGATTTCGATCCTTTGCGACAAGGTTATCGAGTCGCCCAGACCGAATCGGCAAAAATCCGTGCCCACACAACTCTTGCATGTCCGGAAGGCTTTGGTGTAGGCGTGTCCGCTGGGGATTCCGATATCTTTCCAGATACCCGGCAGGTCTTCCTTCTTTACGCCGAGCAGATCGATGCGCTGTCCGCCGGTAAACTTCACCATCTTGACATTGTATTTGACCGCGGCGTTGGCGATGCGCAGCAGATCTTCCGCCGAGGTGACCCCGCCGTAGATCCGCGGCACCACAGAAAACGTGCCGTCCTTCTGAATATTGGCGTGGACCCGGTCATTGATAAAGCGCGCGTCGCGCTCATCCTCATATTCCTTCGGCCATACGGTCTTCAACAGGGAGGCCAGACCGACCTTGCTGTCGGCATGTTCCCTGCCGCCGCACAGTTGCGCGAATACCTCGCTGACCGATTT
Organism: Candidatus Omnitrophota bacterium; assembly: GCA_020632495.1. Lineage (GTDB taxonomy): Bacteria > Omnitrophota > Gorgyraeia > Zapsychrales > Zapsychraceae > JAGOSC01. The sequence continues at coordinate 294,559 of JACKFL010000005.1, forward strand.
GATTTTCCGGTCGCGGATCTCGCGGATCAGTTGAGATTTCTCCAACGGTACGCCCGGTACATAATAGTGTTCGGAGGCATCGTACTGAACTTCACCGACGGCGGACTCGATCAGCTGCGCAATCAATCCGCGGCACGATCCGCATCCCTTGCCGGCCTTGGTCTTGGCGCCGACCGCGGCCACGCTGGTGGCGCCGTCGTTTACGATGCAGTCGACGATTGTCTTTTTGCACACGCCGTTGCAGTTGCATATCTGGGCGCCGTCCGGAAGGTCGGCCGCGTCCAGCAGTGTGGTCCCTTCCACCGCGGCGAACAGGACTTCGCTGCGGTTTTCCGGCAGTTCCTTTTCGCTCATAAAGAATTGCATCAAGGTATCGGAAAACTCCGCGTCACCCAAAAGGATTGCCCCCAAGATCCTCTCGTCGCGGACCAGCAGTTTCTTGTATATCCCGCGATTGGGATTGCGGTAAACCAGGACCTCGTCGTCCGGCTGGTCCGGGTCTGTCTGTCCCATGGAGACCAGTTCCACTCCCATCACCTTAAGCTTTGTCCCGGTCCGCGAACCTTCATACGCGGCATCCGGATTCTTTCCGGTGATGACGTCCGCCAAAACGCGAGCCTGTTCCCAAATCGGCTCCACCAGACCGTACAGTTTTTCACGGTGCTCCACGCATTCGCCCACGGCAAAAATCTCCGGATCGCTGGTGCGCATCTGATCATCGCACACGATACCGCGATTGACGTCTATGCGGCTTACCTTTGCGATCTCCGTAATCGGCCGGATTCCGGCGCTGACGACTACCATATCCGTTTCCAGCGCGCTGCCGTCCTTGAACAACAAACCGCCGACTTTTCCGTCACGTTCGGTGATCTGGGCCGTCAGGCTGCCGGTCAGAACGCGCACGCCCATCCCTTCCATGGTGCGCTTTAGTATGTCTCCGGACTCGGAGTCGAGCTGCATCTGCATGAGCTGCGGTCCGGCCTCGATCACAGTCACCTCGACATCGTGCGTCATCAATCCGCGCGCCGCTTCCAATCCTAACAAACCGCCGCCGATGACCGCGGCCTTGCGGCAATTCTTGGCGTACGCGGCGATGCCGTCACAGTCATCGATGGTCCGGAAGACAAACACCCCGGGCAGGTCCGCACCCGCGAACGGTGGAACAAACGGGCGCGAACCTGTGGCCAGGATGACATAGTCATAATCTTCTTCGATGATTTCCGCGCTCGCTGTATCAACAATTTCTGTTCCGTACGGGGCATCCTCTTTAGACAGCCGGATACCGGCCACCTTCTTGTTCTGACGATCAATCTCGACCGCTTTGACACCGGCATGCAGCCGGATGTTGTTTTCCAGGTACCAGGGTAACGGATTCATAAAAATTTCCGCGGGCTGCTGGGTTTGGTTGAGGATGTTGCTGAGCAGGATCCGGTTGTAGTTACCATACGGTTCCGCTCCGAACATCACAATCTCGAACGCCTGCGGGTCGCGGGCGAGGATTTCCTCGACCACCCGGGCCCCTGCCATTCCGTTGCCGATGACGACCAATTTCTTCATGTTGCCTTTCCCTCCGTTTGTCCAAAAAAAAAGCCCCGGCCCAATCCGTCAATGTTCATGATTGGTTCCGGGACTTCGATGTCCGCAGCAACCCCGGTCCGGACGCGGATCCGATCCCGGGTGATTTCCGTAAAGCCTTTATTTTGAACTGCCTGCCGTATGTGCAGGAAAGGAGTTACGGATGTCTAAATAAAAAGCCCAATTCACCCGCTAAGGGGAAATTGGGCTGACGTTGCCCTTGCTTTCGACTCTGAAACGCTGACCGACAACGTCATTGTTGTCCATCAACTTGACTCCAGTATAGCTGGGATATCAAAAACGTCAATACCCATTTCCGTAGGCACTACATAGATTTCAGGTACAGCCCCAAATCAACCACCTGCTTGGATATTCCCAGCTTCTTGCGTATGTGGTTACGGTGATTGTCGACCGTCCGCACCGAAGTGCACAACAGTTCGGCGATCTCGCGTGTGGTCAAACCGCTCTCCACCAGCAGGCAGATCTCGATTTCGCGGTCGGAGAGCCCGAACTTGGGATTGTAGAGCTTGGTGAGCATGGTGCCGGTCAGGTCGGCCATATAGTTTTCCAGGATGTTCACGATCCGTTTTTTCAGCGTGCTGTCACGGCGCTTGATCCGTTCGACCAGCGGGAGTATCCGTTGTTTGATGCTGCCGCTGTAGCTTTCGCGCAGATGTGTATTCTCCTTCTCCATCTGGTCCTTGCTCTGTTCCAGCGACTGCAGATTCTTACGCATGATCAGCTGACTTTCCCGCAGGTATTCCTCCAGTTTCTTCAGCTTGGTGATATCTACGATGCTGCCCCGGGTATGCAGCAGCCGGCCTTCCGGGCTGAAACGGGCCGAGGCGTTCAACAGGACCGGAATCCGTTCGCCGTCCTTCCGGACCACGGTATACTGGAGATTGGTTACCAGGCCGTTGGTATTGATGTCCTTCCAGTGCCGCTCAAACCGCGGGCGTTGCTCCGGGACAATCAGGTCCGGCCATGCCTTTTTACCCACCACCTCCTCCCGCTCGTAACCGATAATATTGAGCTCGGTGGCATTAATATCAATGATGATCTGGTCCGGTCCGAATACGTGAAAGCCGATCGGGGCGTTCTCGAAAAAATCACGTAAGTACTCGTCACCGGTATAGTTTATGTTCACCCTGCGCTCCCAATAAAAAAGCCCGACGAACCGTCGGAAACGGTTGATCGGGCATCTTTGCTCCATTGCGGGCGACTGCCTTGCCACCCACCTAGTTGCGACAATTTTACGCTATTATTCTTAATCTGTCAAATAATAGCGCCTATTTCGCGGCCGGGAACTGCTCCTGCAAAATCTCCTGCAGGGACCTGAGGGCATTGGCCCGGTGACTGATCCGCGCCTTGATGGACGGGTCGAGCTCCCCGAAGGTTTTGCCGTATTCGGGGATCAGAAAATACGGATCATAGCCGAACCCGTTGGTCCCGCGCGCCTCGGTGCTGATCCGCCCCGCGCACCGGCCGCTGACCTCCGCGATGATGTCCTCCCCCTTGACCAGAGCGATGCAGCAGCAGTAGCGCGCGCCGCGCTGTTCTGCGGGTATTCCGCGGAGTTCTTCAAGCAGTTTGCGGTTGTTGTCTTCGTCATCACAATGTTCTCCCGCGAAGCGGGCCGAATAGATGCCCGGCCGGTTATCGAGGGCCTCTACTTCCAGACCGGAATCTTCCCCCATCGTCAGTTTGCCTGTGTGCGCGGCGATGATGCGGGCCTTGATCAGCGCGTTGGCCTGAAAGGAATCGCCGTCCTCCACGATGTCCGGGGCGTCGGGATAGTCGGCCAGCGAAGTGACGGTCACATCCAGACCGGCCAGCAGACCGCGGATCTCGCGTAATTTTCCCTGATTCTTCGTCGCGACCACCAGTTCTTCAGCCATTGCTATACCAAACAATTCTTTTGGATCGTTAACAACTCTTCGATCCCGGCCCTGGCCAGATCGAGCAGATCGTCAAGCTGTTGTTTGTTGAAAGGTTTTCCCTCGGCGGTCCCCTGGACTTCGACGAAATCTCCGTTGCCCACCATGACCACGTTCATATCCATCTGCGCGTTGGAATCCTCCTCATAGTTGAGGTCCAGGACCGGCTGATTGTTGAACATCCCGACGCTGATCGCCGCCACCTGATCGGTCAGCGGACTGTCGTCGAGCACGTTTTGTTTAAGCATCTTTTCGACGGCCAACGCCAGGGCGATGTAGCCGCCGGTGATCGCCGCGGTGCGCGTGCCGCCGTCGGCCTGGATAACGTCACAGTCTACCTTGACCGTGCGTTCGCCGAGCTTGCTGCGGTCGACCACAGCCCGCAGGCTGCGGCCGATCAAGCGCTGGATCTCCAGGGTGCGCCCGGCCGTCATGGTCTTGTCCCGGCGGTTGCGCGTGTTCGTCGCGCACGGCAGCATGCCGTACTCCGCAGTGACCCAGCCCGCGCCTGAGTTGCGCAGAAAAGGCGGCACGTCTTCCTCGACGCTGGCCGAGCAGATCACCTTGGTTTGACCGAATTCGATGAGACATGACCCGGCGGGGTGACAGATATAGTCCTTGGTGACTTTTACAGTGCGCAGTTGATCGTTTTGACGGCCTTCGCTGCGGGGCATGGTATCTCCTTACTTTTCGGGGGGTGATTGAAATTCGGCTTCCACGGTCGTCCCGATCCCGCCGCGCGGGTTCATCACCACGCTGATCTTCGCCCAGCGCGGCTGACACGCGGCTACAAAATCATCGAGCAACCGGTTGACCAGATGCTCGTGAAAGATCCCGACATTGCGATAGGCTACGAGATACAATTTGAACGACTTCAACTCGACGCAGGAGCGGTCCGGACCGTAGGTGATATAAATCGTCGCAAAATCCGGCAGGCCGGTCTTAGGACATATGCAGGTAAACTCGGGGATCTCCAGCTCGACGGAATAATCGCGGTCCGCGTACTTGTTTTCCCACACCTCGATCTCGGGCAGCTTCAACGCGCGGACGTCTTCCTGTAAATTTTCGTACGAACTTTCCTGGGTCATCACTTCCTCCTGTCTTGCGGACGCTAGCGGACTTTCATCATTTTGTGCATTTGCGGCAGCACCCGCACATTGTCCAGGCGCTGGTTGGCCGTTAAGTAAAACTGGCGGCAGGTCTCCATGACACCCTGCCCGAGCTCGAAGGTATTCGGCTGCAGAATAAATAGTATGCCCGGGTCGACCGCCGCTATCAGTTCGATGGTATGCCGGAGGTCCTCGGCGTCGGTATCGCGGGTGATCACCGTCTTGACAAAGACCTCGCGCCGGCACGCGACCTCGAGAAACTTCCGGTGTTCATCCCAGTACGGACGGCACCGTGTGGAGCTGGGCATTTTGATGTCCATGGCGATCACGTCCACGCCGTCGATCACCTTGGCCAGCCCGTCGGGCAGAATGCCATTGGTCTCCAGATGCACAGGCATCCCGGCGGCACGCAGATCCGGAATCAGGGCCTGCAAGGCTTCCGCCTGTAATAGCGGTTCGCCTCCGGTCAGGGTGACCGAATGACTTCCCGGCCAGGCGGCCTTGATTTCCGCGGTCAATTCCTCCAGCGTGACTTCCCGAAAACGCCGCGTGGTGTCACCGATGGAATGCGGGGTATCGCACCAATGACAGTGCATGTTGCATTCAAAAAACCGCACAAAGACCTGGTTGACGCCGGCATACTTGCCCTCGCCCTGAATCGACTGAAATATCTCGATAATATTGGCCGTCATGACGCCTCCAGGGTAGGGTCGGCGTAACCGGCCGCGGCAAATCCCTTGGCGCGCAGCACACAGCTGTCGCATGTCCCGCACGACCGTTTCAGGCCGCGGTAACAGGACCAGGTGTGCTGGTAGGGAACCCCGAGTTCCATACCGGCACGGATAATATCCGCCTTGGTCATTTTGATCAGCGGCGCGTGGATCTTGATGGACCGGCCCTGCACGCCGGCCTTCATGCCTTTGCGCGCCGCGGATTCATACGCGCGCATAAAATCCGGCCGGCAGTCCGGATAGCCGGAATAGTCGATGGCATTCGCGCCGATATACACGGCTTCGGCCTTGACCGCCTCGGCATAGGACATCGCGAAGCTCAGAAAGATGATGTTGCGCGCCGGCACGTAAGTTGACGGGATTTCCGTCGGCTTGATGGTCTTGCGGACCGGCAGTTTTTTGCGTTTGTCCAACAGCGACGAGCCCTGCCACGGCAAGCGGAAGGTCACGACTTCGTAAGCGCACTTGGCTTCCCGCGCGATGCGGCGTGCGTGGTCGATTTCCTTGTTATGGCGCTGCCCGTAATCAAAGATCAAACCGTGCGGCCTGAAGCCGTCGGCCTTGGCCATGTAAAGGATGGTGGCCGAGTCGAGGCCGCCGGATAAGAGGACAATTGCTTTCTTCATGAGACAAAAATATTGGCGGGCAACAGGTACGACTTAAGAAGCAGGTACGGTCCGCCCGTCGCTAGATCACTTCGTTCGTTTCATCCAATTAATATAAACTCGATCACTTCCTGCTTCCCAGACAGGCATCAACCGTAATAGATCGCGCTGGCCATATCCGATTCCCAAATCTGGACGCGCTTCAAAGCCAAGGGGGCGACGAGCGGCGCGAAGCCCTCGTAAATATACTTCGCGATGTTCTCCGCCGTCGGATTGACGGCCTGAAAATACGCGAGGTCATTCAGACATTTGTGATCGAGTTCCGCGAGGTAATCCTTGAACTTGCGCTTAAGGATCGCGAAGTCCTCGACCATGCCCAGCTCATTCAGCTCATTCGCCGCCAGAAACACCTCCACCTTCCAGGTATGGCCGTGCATATCCTTGCACTTGCCCGGATAACCGCGTAAAAAATGTGCCGAAGCGATGTCGCCTTTGATCGATAGCTCAAACATGTCCCGTTCCTTGTGTGATTTTGGCGGCCTTCAATTCCCGGCCGAGAAAATTCTTGGCGATGCGTCCGAATTCCTGCGGTTTGTCACTGACATAAAACCGCGGGACCGCGCGGCCCCGCACGCGCAACATATCCGAACGCCTCAACAGCTCTCGGACCCGCACCGCGATCTCGGTCGCCGAATCGACCAGGGTGACCTGCGGTCCCATGGTCCGCTGAATCACCTCCCGCAGCAGCGGATAGTGCGTGCAGCCCAGGATCACCGTGTCGACGCCGGCCTTCTTTAGAGGCGCCAGATATTCCCGCGCGATCTGCCGGGTCGCGACCGTATCCAGCCATCCCTCCTCCACCAGCGGTACGAACAAGGCGCAGGGCTGGCTGATCACTTGAGCGTCGGGATTATATTTAAGGATATTTCGCGTGTATTGTCCACTGTTTATCGTGGCCGCGGTCGCGATGACGCCGATGCGGTTGTTCCTGGTCACGGCGGCCGCTTTCCGCGCCCCCGGCTCGATCACACCCAGCACCGGAACCGGATAGTGCTTTTTCAATACGGGAATCGCGTAGCTCGAAGAAGAATTGCAGGCCACCACCACCATCTTGACGTCACGGCTGAGCAGCAATTCCGTATTTTCGCGTGAAAACCGGACGATCGCCGAGCGCGATTTGGTCCCGTACGGGACGCGGGCCGTGTCACCGAAGTATACGATCCGTTCCTTGGGCAGCAACCGCAACATCTCCTTGACCACGGTCAAACCGCCCAAACCCGAATCGAAGACCCCCACCGCCGAATTCCTGTCCATGCCCGCTTACTTTCCCTTGGAATAATCGATCAACGTATTGGCTATACTGCGGGCGATCTTTTCCCGGTAGCGGCTCGATTGCAACAAACGTTCTTCCTTCGGGTTCGTGACAAATCCGACTTCCACGAGAACCGCCGGAATCAACGTATTACGCAGCACGTAGAACCCGGCTGTTTTGGTCCCGCGCATACGGATCTTCAGGGAACGGGCCATGTCTTCGCCGATGCGCTGGGCCAGCTGAAAGGACTCTCCCTGCTTATGCGCGAACATCATTTCATCGACCAGCGCGTCGAGATTGGGATCGGTGCGGCTGGCGGCGAGATGGTCCATCATAATCTTGCGGTTCTTGGTGCGCTTGATATCGTTCATCTCGGTCGGTGTCAGATGCCGCAGGGAAAACACCTCTACCCCGGACACGCCGCGTTGTTTAGACGCGTTGGCGTGAATACTCACGAAGGCGTCGGCCTTGGTCTTGCTGGCAATGGCTGAACGGTCCTGCAGACTGATAAAGGTATCGTCATTACGGGTCATGTGGACCTTGATCCCGTTATCCTCCAGCATCCGCGCCAACCGGTTGGTAATATCGAGCACGATATCTTTTTCCTGGGATTTGGCATACCCGATCGCGCCGGGATCTTTGCCGCCGTGCCCCGCGTCGAGAATCACCTCGCGCAGCTTGCGGACGCGGAAGTTTCCGGTGATCACCGGCTCAACCGGCTTGGGTTTGGGAACCAGCACGGTTTGCACCTTTTCCACCAGTGTCGGCGCGTCTTTTTTAAGCTCGCCGATGACCTTCCGCCGGAACTCGTCCGTGGTGATGATGCGTCCGTGTTTCAGCCGCAAGGGTTCATCCAGCTGGATCTGTTCTTCGCCGATAAGGACCAGATTACTGTCGATCAAGGTCGTCGCTTCTTTTGTATCAGTCCTCAGACTGACCACCTGGGAAATCTGGTCCCAGTCGCAAATCACGTCTTCGGCTTTACATACGTCGGTGAGATACGTCGCGCGGAAATCATCCGAATAAACCTGGTCCCGCGGAACGGTCTGACAGCCCGCGAGTGTGAACAGCAGCGCGCCGAGCGCCACGGGAAGAATATGTTTCATAGATTTTTTTGAATCCGGTTACGGGTTGACCTTGGTTTTGGTGGTTATAAAAACGATCAGTTCGGTCTTGCGTTCGTCACGATTGGAGTTGCGAAAGGCAAATCCGAGAAACGGAATTTCTTCGAACGGAACATCACGGATCAAGGGAATATCGCTGATTAACGGAATCCGCCGTTCGGTCTCGACGGTGACTCTCTTGAAGATCCCGCCGATGACGATGGTCGAGCCGTCGTCCACCTGCATCTCGATGGCCTTTTCGGCCAGGGAAAAAACTTCGGGCTTGATGTGCACGGTCACCTTTCCGTCCTCGTAACGCAGCGGTTTCACATAAAAACGCATATCTTCTTCCAGGTCCTTGGTCTCCTGGTTCGATTTGTCATCCGAGAAATTGACGGCGTCCAGACCATTAACCGGCACAACCGCGGTTTCCTCTTTGGATTTGACCTCCCGTTGATCGTCGATCTCCGAGATATAACCGACGGTTTCCAGGGCATCCAGCAGAACGGTGTAGTCTTCGCCGCTGACCGTGCCCAGGCTGATCGCCCCGTTGCGCCCTTCAATGGCGTTCTTCATCCCGAGAAAGGCCAGGCTCTTGAAATCCGACACGATGGCTTCCCAGTCGACCCCTTTGGTGTGTTCGTCGTTGAGAATGATCTGGATGATGCGCACTTCGAGTACGATCTTGCGCTCCGGTTGGTCCAGCTTCTCGATTTTCTTGCGAAACTCCTGCAGATTGGTGCGGGTATCAATGATCGTCAGGGACTTCGCTTCGGCGTTGACTTCGATTGACCCCTTGTTTTCACTGAGGAACGGCCGCAGCGTCGCGGCAATATCTTCGGCGTCGCGGTGCTTGATCTCCACGATCATCCGGTCGATGGGGACGTCCACCTTCTTCACGTAGGTGTCCATCGCGGCCAGCCGTGCCGGCGTGTCGATCAGGACGAAGGTCTGGGTCTGGCTGTTATAGATGATGCGGCCGGCCTCGCTCTTCATTTCGTTGAGCACCGGCAAAATGTCTTCGGCGTTAGCGTGCAGCAGCGGAATCATCTTGGTGCGGATCTTCTCCTCATAAGGATAGCCGTAGCGTTCCTTGAAGCTTTCCTTGGTCATGACCCGGATGATCCCGTTATCCTCGTTGTAGGCCAGATCGTTGGCATCCAGAATGATGCGCAGGGCGTCCTTGGCGTACACCTCCTGGAGGAATATAGTGACCTTACCGGTCACGTAGGGTCCCGTCACGATGCTGAGTTTGCCTTTCTCGGAAAGATCATGCAGGACGTCCACAATATCCTCGCCCTTGGCCTCCAGGATGTCGATCTTGAGTCCGTGGATGGCCTCGAGCTCGGCCTGAAGGGAGCGAGCGGCCTCCTCCGTAGTCCGGACGGACTCTTCCTGGGCGGCGGCCGGTGAGAGCGTCAGCAGGACGCCCAGGCAGAGGGTAATGATGTTAGCGGGTATCTTCGGCATGGTCGAGCTGGGCCTGAATTTGTTTGAGGGTTAGCTTTTGACGCCGCATCCGGCGGATCTGTTTCAACCGCTCATGTGAGGAGTCGTCAAAATAACGGACATTGGTGACCTTGGTGCGGCCGATTTCCTTAATAAGCCCCATCCGCAGATAGAACTTCAGGGTGTGGGTGGAGCATCCGCTGATGGCGGCCAAATCCTTGAGCAAATAGATGGAATGCATGATGTGATCCGTGCGGAGAAGCTCCTCCGTCCGCCGCAAACCGGCGGCCGGACATCCTCTAAACCGTTCAGAATACGGCGTTTAATACCTTTTTGCTATCCAGGTGGCGAGTAGCGTTCTATTCTCATACAATTCCCGATACCTGTCAAGGGATTTATCCCGTCGGAACAGGCGGATTTAGACATTTTTGTGGACGCTCCAATTTTTATCTGTTATAAATGAAATAGTCGCTCACGAACCCTCCAAGATGAGGTCACACCTATGATCGTAGCCATCTGGTTAACCCTGAGAATCCTGTTCTTCCTGTTAGCCGCCCTCCTCTGCTACTATTACTTCCTCACCCTCAAAAAAGAAGGGACTTTCCGGATATTTGAAAACGGGCTGAAATCCGCCTTCAAAGACTGTGGATTCAACGTCCAGAACACCTCCGGATCCAAATATTCGATCGACCTCTACAAGTGGACGATCAACGAGCATGAGGAAATTTGCGAAGAATCGCTGGAACGGGCCTCCTGGCCGGCAATGGACATCGCCGACTGGATGAAGGAAGGTCTCCCCCGCTCCTCCGACGGAACCTCACTGTGCGGCCGCGACTGCCAGTGCAAGCTCACCCGGGTGCGCATCAAGCGGACCCGTCAACCCAAATAACAGTCCGTCATGTGGAAAATCCTGATAGCCGAAGACAATCCGGCCGATGCTCACCGGCTGATGCAGGGGCTTTCGCAGGTCGCCCACTGCGTGCTCGCCAAGGACGGCATCGAAACGCTCAGTATTTACCGGGAATCCGTGGAATCCGGGTCGGCCTTCGACTTTATCCTGCTGGACGTTAAACTTCCCAAAAAAGATGGTTTCGATGTCCTGAAGACGATCCGCAACGGCGAGGAGTCCGTTGACCTTCCCCGCTCCCGCGAAGCCAAGGTGATTATGACAACCACTTACCGCGACTCTCTGATGGAAAACTACAACATGGGGTGGGACGATTTTATCACCAAACCCGTCGACGCCGATATCCTCACCAAACGCCTGCGCGAACTCGAGATCGAGTCCAAGAAATCTGACTAGGGAGTTCCCTCCTCCTCTTCCGCCAGGACCTCTTCCAATCTCTCAATGCGCTCCCGCTGGCGGTCGACCATATCGTCGCTATAGGACGTTTCCACAATATCCTGCCGGATCGCCATCGCCTGAGTGAGATCACCCTTCACTTCGAGCAGCTCGGCCTTGGTATCTTTGTAAGCGGAGTTGTCCGGCGACATCGCCAGGGCCTCATCGATCAAACGCAGGCCTGCGTCGACATTGATTTGCTCTTCCGCGTACAGCCAGGCCAAGTCATTGTAAGCATCGGCGTATTCCGGGTTAAAGGCGATGTTTTGTTTAAGCAGCCGCTCTTTCTCCTCGACGGACAAGTGACCGTATCCGACCGAGTACTGATGATAAAACGGATTCTGAGCCGTCAGCATCATCGCCGGGATTACCGTGACCCCGACATTGTAGACCAGATGCATGATCAAGCTCGCCCGCGTCGTGCCACTCCACTCGCGCAGCAGGGTCAATCCCAGACCTGTCCCGCCGACCGCGAAGATCGCGGCCCAATCTCCCCAGTACTGCGGAACGTGCATCACGGCAAAGGTCAGGGTAATCAGTCCGACCGCCATTAACCGGCCGAGGCTTTTGCGGAAAATATGAAAGAAATACCCGCGAAAAATGATCTCCTCGAAGACCGGTGCCACCAGCCAGGCCCAGCCGATGAAGATAAAGATCGTATCCGATGACTGCGCGGTCTGCAACGTTTCGCTCATCGGTGTCTGCGGCTGGCGTCCGGCATTGCGCATGACCGCCAGCGAGGCCGCCAGGGCAAACGTCATCCCCATGATAATCGGGATAAACACACTGCGGGCCCACGTCAGGCCGCCGGCAAAACCGACATTATGCCAGAATCCGTGATGCGAGAACTTCCGCGCCGAGCGGTAAATGATATACAGCGCGAAAATGGTCGAGAAAAAGATGGAGATCATCAACTCGTCGATCTCCGGCAGATCGAGTCCGAGTAACCGGAAGACCTGGCCGAGGATCAGCTCGATGGCCATGGAGCCGTAGAACCCGATAATGCAGATCTGGAAGAATTCCAGGCCCAGGTAGATCCGGGTCGGACGGTCGTCACCGTCCAAGTACCCTTTCGGCCGCCGCGGATCGGCCCGGAGAAAGCGCCGGCGGCGCAACAGGTAAAATGGAAAGATACCGAGGTAAAACAACAGCACCAGGAACGGTTTGCTATTCGGCCACCCGGACAGGTCCGACCGGCCCGGACCGACGGCCAAATTGAGCAGCGCGACGGCCGTCCACAGCCCGCTGAGCAGATACGGATAGGACAGGGTCAGTCTGGCCAGCCGCCGGTTCTGACGAAACATCAGCAGACCCTCGCACAGCATCAGGACAATCAGCGCAAACGGGGCGGCTATGCTCACGTGTCCCCCTCTTTACGAAACCGCGCGATGAAAAAGCCGTCCATCCGCTCCGTCGGCAGGACCCGCAGACACTTCCCGATCGACGGATGAAACTGATGTTTGCGCCAGGACTTGAGTGCCGGATAATTTTCCACGCGTGCTCCCCACTCGCCGGATACGTCTTCCAGGAGAAATGCGCCGCCGGTTTTGCGCAGGAACCAGTCGACCACCTCTTCGTTTTCCTCGGGGGCGAAGGTGCAGGTGGCGTAGACCAGCGTCCCGCCGGACTTGACCAGGCGGCCGGCGCTCAAGAGGATTCCCCGCTGCTTGCGGCGCATCTCGCGGATCTTGCGCGGGCTCCAGAAGTTGATCGAACGCGGGTTGCCGGTTTGAAATCGCCCTTCGGAACTGCACGGCGCGTCGACAAGGGCCCGGTCCACCGGACCGTGTTCGCGCCGGTAGCGGCGGATATCGGACAACACAGTTTCCGTATTGGTCACCCGCTGTAGCTCGAGCACGGCCCGCAGCTTGTATAATCGAGTACGGACGCGCTCAACCGCGGTAATCTTCCCTTCGTTTTCCATCAAGGCCGCGCACAACGACGTCTTGCTGCCCGGGGCCGCGCAGGCGTCCAGTACGGACTCGCCGGGACGCGGACCGAGTGCCAGGGCCGCGAGCATGCTCGACAGGGCCTGCCGGTAAATCAACCCTTCCTCTACAAGTGGTTCCAGCGCGGGCGCCTGTTCCGGATCGGAAAGGACCATCGCCTCGGGAAACCACGGGACCTCCTCAATGCCAATGCCGCTCGCGCGCAGCCGGGCGCGGGCCACCGGGCCGTCGGCCAGCGTGTTGATGCGGAAGCTGACCGGTTTGGCCGTCCCAAACGAACGGACCACGCCGTCATACTGCGCCGCCGGGACAATCGTTTGCAGACGTTCCAGGAATTCCGCGGGAAGATCCTCTTTGGCTGTCGGGTCGGATTTGGTCATCATGGGCGAATCAATAAATCGATGGGATCGGGAATGGCAACGCCCCGACGCTGCAATTCCGCCAGATAAGGCGCCGCCGCCTGCGGCTGGTTAGTCTTGACGTAGTAGTACGCCAGATATTTATATGCCATCGTATTGCGTGGATTAAGATCAGCCGCCTTGCGCCAGTGGGCTACGGCCAGATCATACTTTTCCTGTCTGGCGTATAACAGTCCTAAATTATAATACACGTTGTCGTACAGCGGGTTGATTTTTATTTCCTGCCGGTACGCCTCCTCCGCCTTTTGTTCTTCCCCGCGTTTGTCATAGATCACCCCGAGATTGTTGTTAACCATGACCTCCCGGGGATTCAGTTCGCGGGCCCGCAGAAAGGCCCGCTCGGCTTCGGCGTAGCGGTTGTCCAAAAAGTACATCGCCCCCAGATTGCGGTGCGCCAACGGGGCCGACGGGGACGTGGCCACGGCACTCTCCCAATACACCAACCGGTTACGAAAATGGCGGGCGTGCGCCACGTTGACCGCACCCAATATCAATACCGTCGCCACAGCCGCGACCGCCGCGACGGGCCGGCTCCGTGTGAGCAGAGCCCGGGGCACACCCGTTTCCAGAATGACAATGAGAATCCCCAATAGAGGCACATAAATCCGGTATTCGTGTTCGATAAAGCTCAGGACGAATGAGGGCAGCAAGAAGATCACGAACCAAAGCGCGCCGAACAGCAGGCGCTTTCGGTCCTGCGTTAACGGCGTCAGGCTCAGGAGGATCAGACCGGCCAGGACGATCGCTCCATACACCAAGGTCATATCGGCGAGGGCCGGCAGGACCGAGAGATTGACCGGGAGAAAAATCTTTCCCAGATACGGCAGGAACGCGGGCAGATTGTGCCACACGGAACCCGGGGCGGCCTGCGCGGCGGCCTGAGCCAAATCCCCGACGACAAATCCGCGCAGCCATAAATACACGGGCGGCATAATCGCCCACAGGACAAGTGCCGGAATCCACCCGCGCGGGAAACGGACCCCGCGGGCGCACAGCACGACGTACAGCCCGCATATCACGGGCAGGACCACGGCTGTTTCCTTGGTCAACAGCGCCCCGGCCAGCGCGGCGGCGTGGGCGGCCAGCCATAGCGACCGGCGGTTGCGGCACCACATCACAAAGGACCCGAATCCGGCAAAAACAAACACCGCCAGCAGGCTGTCTGTCCGGCCCGGGATCCAGACCACGGCCTGTGCCAGCACCGGATGGACCGCAAAACACATGGCCGACCAGGTCACCAGCCGCCGGTCATACGCCATCACGCGCAGGATCGCATAGACCAGACAGGAGTTGATCCCGTGCAGCGCGATGTTGGTGACCCGGTACGCCGTGAAGCCCTCGGCGGCCCAGCGGGTGTCCAGGATAAAGGAAAGATAGATCATCGGCCGGTAAAACAGACCGCCGAACAGCACATCCGGTTTCAATAATATGCCGCCGAGATCGGTAATATTGCGCAAATACCAGCGGTAATCGATCAACCACACATTGTCGTCAAGGTAGGTCAAATCAAATGCCAGGGAATGCGCGTAGAGCAACGCCGCCGCCGCCACAAGCGCGAGACAGGAAAGGATATCATACCGCCGGGGATTCATATGAGCGTATTATAACGGTCCCGGTGGCGAATGATAATAAAAAAAGGGACGGCTTTCGACTCGCACGCGCGATTCTGTCGAAAACCGTCCCTGTTGCGGAATCGGGAGCCGGCCTAACGGTGAAACTTTGGCGGCGCCGGTCTCTTTTTTCTCTTGATCACCTTCTTGAGCTGGTTCTCGCTCACTTCCAGGTCGTCATCAAGATCGTCGAAATAGTCCCCCAGGATGTGTTCATTGGTCCGTTTCATTTTGGTCCTCCTGTGTAAGGGTTGTTGTGAAAAAGATAACGCGGACCGGCAACGGGCTTGGGACAACCGCGGTGCGGTCGCGTGCGGGAAGAATCGTGATTTGAGGCGGCAAATTTTGCGGGCGGTGGAAATATCTTCTCATCTCACCTCCGCTTAACGTGTACGTACACGTTTGTATTCAAAAAAAATTAAATTTCCTGGATTTCTTCGACGATGCAGCCGAGATCACTGCAGAGCTGGTGCAGCCGCTCTTCCCCCACCGTACCGCAAACCTTGTGGTGGAACTCCTGAAAGATGGACCCGGCCCGGCCGGCCAGTTCGTCCCCGGCGGCCGTCAGACTGATTCGCCGGGAGCGCTTGTCCTGTCCGATACGGATTTCTATAAGTCCTCTTCTTTCAAGCGGTTTCAGATTTCTGGTGATGGTGGTGCGGTCGGTGGCCATGGCCTGGGAAAGCTGCGAGACCGACATCCCTCCGATTACCCGCATTGAGGTCAGGATGGAGATCTGACTGGCGGTCAAATCCAGTTCTTTGAAGATTTGGTCGTAGATCTGCGTGACCGCGCGGGCTGCCTTGCGCAGGTTAAAGCAGATGCAGGGGCTATTTTTGGCAAATTCCCGGATTTTGAGGGTCTTATCCGTCATCTTTTTCGAGAGTGGGGTTAGCTTTATCGGGAAATGATATGAGTATATACACGCAATATTTGGTTGTCAACCTATTTTCCGGGATATGACCGGATTAAAACGGATCATACCCCATCCGCTGACAGACCGTCCCGCAGGGAAAGCAGGATATCCGGCCGTCCTGAAGCAGGACGATTTCATACTCGAAATCGCCGTTGACGACCTTGTGGACGTGTGTAAGGGAGTTGGCGGTGTTCCCGCCGCAGACGATGTTTTGTTGTTGCGGAAAAATAATAAAGTTTTTAAGCGGATCGACGTCCAGATCGAGCTGACTGATGTTACCGGCAAAACTTCCGTTCTCCAGCCGGTAATCCTGTTGCGCGATCCATACCGCGCGCAGAAACTGCTCTGCCTCCTGGTTCTCTCCCCGCCGGATGAGAATGGTGTACTCCGGGATAGTCAGTGAGAGCAAAACACTGAGAATAATGACGACTGCGATGATTTCATAGACGCTGAACCCGCGGTTGTCGAGGAACGAAATGTGACGCATGCTGATTTTGGACATTTGTTATGAGTATATCACATGCTCGGAAGGACGAAACAGATAGATGATAATTGTGCGCTACGTAATTTCGAATATCGAAATCCGAAGGAATATCGAATTACCGAAATTCGAATACTTCAAACAATCGTTTGGGAAATTAGGTTATTTGAATTTCGAATTTCCTTCGAGATTCGATATTCGGATTTCGAAATTTGCACCAAGAGGACTGCCCCCGTGCCGATACGGGATCGGACGCCGGGGGCAAATAAAGGACTGATGAAGGACTGTTACCTACGGTCTTACGTTCAGGTCGCCGATGCGCTGCAGTTCATCGACGCGTTCGGTTACATCTTGCAACAAATCTTCGCGCTCCGTGAGCAGCTGATCCACCTGCCGGCGGTAGGCCTCCAGCTCCGCCTCCAGGCGGGCCAGTTCCGTCCGCTGATCGTCCATTTTCTCCGAACGTTCGGACAATTCGAAGCGGACTGAGGCCAATTTGCGCTCCAAGTACTTCATATAGCTGTTTTCCTGGGAAATATAATAGGCCTGGTCATCGCCCAACCGGACGACCTGATGGTAGACCTCGTGCAAGTCATTATTCGCCTCGACCTGGGCCGCAAGATCATGCCGGGTCTGCAGCAACTCCAGCTCGGTGCCCAGCAGCCGGTCTTCGTGGGCCTGGATCTGCTCCTCCCGCACCCGCAAATACTGGTCGAGGACGGCGATCAGCTCGTCCTGGTGCTCGAACTGGATTTCATACAATTCCTTCGGGTCATCATCCAGCCAGTAGAAAAAAGCCGTTTCATTGTCGCGGCTGAAATCAATCATGCCTTGCAGGTCGTAAAAGTCTGTTTGGGATTCTACCGGACTGGATGCGGGCCCCGGGCCCTGGATCATGCGATTGGGGAATCGGTTCAGATCGGTGCCGGGTAAGGCCGGCGCAGAGTTCATCTCCGGGCGGCCCTCATGGGCGTCCAGGTAACGTTCGATTAAGACTTCCCGCGAGGTCCGCGGAGGAGTCCGCGTCGGCGTTTCATAGATAGCCACCGGCACGGTGGTGTCGGCCAGGCTGTCCGAGACGTGGCGGATCCCGTTTTGACCGAGCTGCGGGTATTCCCGCAGATAGCTGCCGCGGTCTTTCTGGTCTTCGTAAAGAATTCGTTCGCTGCGAAACACCTTACGGGCGTGCTGCCGGCGCTGCCACGCCTCGAACTCGGGGATATTCGGCTGGACGTCACCATACCATTCGGCTGCCGAGACCTGCCGGTCGCTGGGATTCGGCTTGACCTTGGTATAGATCCCGCCGGGATAGCCCAGTTCCCATAATTGATGCAACGCTTCCTTGTTGCCCGGCTCAAGCAGCAGGGCCTTGCTGAATTCATGGACCGCGTCTTTGACGCGCCCCTTCTTGAGCTCCATCTTGCCGATCCTGACCAGAAAATCGGCGGCCTGATTTTCTGCCCCGGCCGGGGCGGTGCATAAGAAAAGCGTCACAGCGGACGCGAAGATGATCGGTTTGATTTTCATATCGTTTCTCCTCGTCGTCGGGAACGGTGTTTCCGCCGTTCTCCGGCGCGTCAGCCGAAAGTATAGCACATGGCCATACCCTGGCAAGGCAGGCCCCGGCTGATTGAACGGCCGAACCGGGGTTTTCCACAGGGGACGTCCGGCAGGGTCCGAAAAGGCTGTCTCTAACCCCTTTCGCGCCCATCCGTTTGCTTTCAGCGGGAATGAGGAGGCCATTTTTGGGCATATGCTCTCCGCGAAATTTTTTTCAATTTTTTTGCCGGAACCGCTTTCTGTGACCCGAGTTTACAGTTCCGCTCTTTTGTGCTATAAAATCAAACTATGAACCCATCCCCCTCGTCCGTTGATTCCGCACCCCAAGCCGCCGGTGCCACCACCCCCATGCTCAAGCAGTACCACGAGCTGAAGGCCAAACATCAGAATTGCATCCTGTTCTTCCGGCTGGGCGATTTCTATGAGATGTTTTATGACGACGCCAAGGTCGCTTCCAAGGCCCTGGACCTGGTCCTGACCTCGCGCGGCAAAGCGCCGTCCCAAAAGATCCCGATGTGCGGAATCCCGCACCATGCCGCCGAAAACTACATCGCCCGCCTTATTAGAGAAGGCCATAAGGTCGCGATCTGCGATCAGGTGGAGGATCCGGCGGTGGCCAAGGGGATCGTTAAACGCGACGTCACCCGCATCATCACCAAGGGCACCTATCTCGACGAGAACAGCACCGCGGCGCGCTATATCGTGGCCATCAGCCCTGGCGCCAAGGTCACCGGGCTGGCCTTTGTCGATCCGACCGCCGGCACCATCTGGACCAACCAGTACAGTAATGACGGCAAGACCCTGACGGAAATCCTCGCCACCCTCCCCGTTCAGGAATGCATCTTTCCAGACGCGTCCGAAGAATACTCGCGGCGGCTTTTCGATCATCCGCTGCTGCGGTCGATGGGCATCGTGCAAAGCCCGTTCGAAGGCTGGTGTTTCAATCCCGACCTGACCCGCAAAACCCTGCTCGAACATTTCAAGGTCCACAACCTGGCCGGTTTTGGTATCGAAGAAAAACCCGCCGCCGTCAGCAGCTGCGGCGCCCTGCTCGAATATATGCGGCAAATGAACAAACAGCCGGTTGAGCATATCGACCGGATCGCGATTTACGCGGATGACGAATTTGTCCACATCTCCCCCGCCGCCCACCGCGGGCTGGAGTTCGAATCCCTGATCCGCACCGTCGACGAGACTCAGACCGCCATGGGCCGCCGCCGCTTCTACGACTGGTTTTATCATCCCCTGAAGGACAAGGCGCGCATTGAGGAGCGGCAGTCCGCGATTGATTTACTCAAAACCCATCCGGAACTGACCGTATCGCTTAAGGGCCTGCTGGAAAAAGTCCCCGACCTGGAAAAAAACATCTCGCGGTTAAGCTGCGGATACACGCATCCCAAGGATATACTGGCCGTGCGCAACACGCTGGCGCTGCTGCCGGAACTGCGCGCTGTCCTGGAACCGATCCGAAAGCAAAGCAACTACTTTGCGCTGGAAGATATTCCCCAGCTGCGCGAGCGCCTGGTCCGTACGGTCAACGCGGATTTTCCGCTGGCCAAATACGAAGGCAAGGTGATCTGTTCCGGTTACCATCCCGGGCTCGACGAGCTGCGCGCCTTGCAGGAAAACGGCCGCAGCTGGCTGAAGAATTATCAGGTCCGCGAGGCCGAGCGCACCGGCATCGGTTCGTTGAAAATCGGCTTCAATAAGGTATTCGGATACTACATAGAAATCACCAAGGCCAACGTCAGGCTCGCGCCGCAGGACTATCACCGCAAGCAGACCCTGGCCAACGCCGAGCGTTATATCACCCCTGAGTTGAAAGAGTATGAGGAAAAGATACTAACGGCCCAGGATAAGATCGTCAGTATCGAAAACGCGATCATCGCCGAGCTGCAGCGCGCGATCCTCGACGAATCGCTGGCCCTGCACGCGTTCTGCCTGGCGCTGTCGCAAATCGACGCGCTGTTCTCGCTGTCCGTGCTGGCTCAATCTCCGGGTTATATCAAACCGCGGATTGAAGACAATACCGTGATCGCCATCGCCGACGGCCGCCATCCGGTAGTCGAACGCACCACCGTCGACACCTTTATCGCCAACGACACACTGCTCGACTCCGAAGACAACCAGCTGTTGATCCTCACCGGACCCAACATGGCCGGCAAATCGACCTATATCCGCCAGACCGCGCTGCTGGTGATTATGGCCCAGATCGGCAGCTATATTCCGGCCAAAAGCGCGGCGGTGGGGATCGTCGACAAGGTCTTTACGCGTATCGGTGCCCACGATGATATCAGCAAGGGCCAGTCGACGTTCATGGTCGAAATGAATGAGACCGCCGATATTCTCAACAATATGACCCCGCGCAGCCTGGTAATTCTCGACGAAATCGGCCGCGGGACGTCCACCTATGACGGGCTGTCGCTGGCGTGGGCCCTGGCCGAACACCTGAAGAACACGGCCACGCGCACGTTGTTCGCCACACATTTCCACGAGCTGACCGCCTTGGCTGAGAGAGAAACCTGTGTGAAGAACTACAATGTCGCGGTCAAGGAATGGAAAGACGAAATCATCTTCATGCACAAGATCGTCCCGGGCAGCAGCGACGATTCTTACGGGATTTATGTCGCCAAACTCGCCGGCATACCTGATAAGATCATCAAACACGCCCGCCAGATCCTGACCCAACTGGAACTTAAGAAGAATTTGAAACGGGATATCAAACACAACTTCCAGACGGAAGACCAGCTGTCCCTGTTTAACGGGAACGGCGGCGGCAACGATCCGGTCCTGGAGGAACTGCGCGAGGAGATCCGCAAGATCGAACTCGACAAACTCACCCCGCTGGACGCGTTGAACCGGCTGGCCAAACTCAAGGACAAATACGCATGAGCAAAGTACGGGTACTGAGCGAAGACATCGTCGCCAAAATCGCCGCCGGTGAGGTGATCGACCGGCCGGCCTCGGTGGTCAAGGAATTGATGGAAAACAGCATCGACGCCGGGGCCACTCATATACACTTGGAACTGAAGGAAGCCGGCAAATCCTTGATCAGTATCAAAGACAACGGTTCCGGGATCGATCACGACGACCTGGAGACGATCTTTGAGCGGCACGCCACCAGCAAGATCACCACGCTCGATGATCTTTTTGATATCCATTCGCTGGGTTTTCGCGGCGAGGCGTTGTACAGTGTGGCCGCGATCGCCGATATCCTGCTGCGCAGCAAGACCGCGGATTCGGCCGAAGGCTGGGAGATCCATATGCGCGGCGGCGCCAAGCAGGATATCAAACCGTGCCCGTTTAACGATACCGGAACGCACATCGAGATCCGCGAACTGTTTTTCAATACACCGGCGCGCAAAAAGTTTCTCAAAACCACGGCCAGCGAGTTTTATCAGGTGATGCAGATCTTCACGCCGTATACGTTGCTGCACCCGCAGGTCGGCTTCAAGCTCACGCATCAGGGCCGCGACATCATCGATGTAGCCGCCGCCGGCGATTTGCCTGCGCGTATCGCTGAGGTGCTGAATCTGAAGGCCGATCACATGCTCAGCGTCACGCGCGCGTTCCCGGACGAACATCTGGTTCTTAAGATGGTCCTCGGTGACATCAATATCCAGCGCACGCGCCGCGACCTTCAGTTCGTCTTCGTCAACAACCGGCCGGTCTTCAACAAGAACATCAACTATCACCTGAATCAGGTCTTCCGGCTGATCATGCCGCCGGAGGCGTTTCCGTTTTTCGTTTTGTATATCGAGGTCCCGGCCACGGACGTGGACGTCAACATCCATCCGACCAAACGTGAGGTCAAACTCCGCCACGAACGCGAGATCTGCAGCCTGCTGCGGCGTGTCACGGAAGAGACCTTGATGAACAGCCCGGGGCGCGCGGTGTCCGCCGGCAGCGACGAGCCAAAGGCCTTTTCACCGGTCGAACGCTCGTTCCGCTACGAAGGCGCGGCCTCTCATTTCGACCAATCCGGACCGCAATCGCTGTTTGACGGCGGTGGTTCCGGGGGCGGTTCCACGGGCTCCGGCGGTTCCGGGGGCGGTCTTTCCTACGCGCCGTCCAACAAGGATTATGCCTATCCGCGCGCGGAACAGACGCCGTCGTTTTATCTCCCGAAGAATGACCTCGCCGCGGCCGACGATATTCAGACCAAGCTCGAGAACGCGCGCTACATCGGCGCCTTCATCCGGAAGTTTCTCATCTACGAAGCGGGCCGCGCCATGCTGTTGATGGACCAGCACGCCGCCGCCGAGCGGATCACCTACGAAAAACTGATCCGTCACATGGAAAAAGGTGATGTCGAGATCCAGCCCTTGCTGGCGCCCATCCTGGTGAGTGTCACCCCGCAGGAAAAGCTGATTTATGATGAGATAGCAGACGAATTACTTAAGGTGGGATTTGAACACAGTCTGTTCGACGACCAGACCATCGCGGTGCATTCGCAGCCGTTGTTGTTGAAGGATGTTGAGGCAACGGTGAGATATATCCTGGCCGGCGATCCGGTGACCAACCGCGACCACGACCAGATCGCGCGGCGCGCCTGCCGTTCGTCGATCATGACCGGCGATAAACTCGGCACCGAAGAGGCGGAATACCTGCGGGAGCAACTATTGCAATGCCTCGATCCCTTCACCTGCCCCCACGGCCGCCCGACGGTGATCGAACTCTCGGAAAATTTCCTCGACCAGCAGTTTATGCGGATAAAATAGGGCCCTATTTTTCCAGCGTCCACACATCCGAATCAACCATCACCTGATCGACCTTGATATCCGGCGGCAGGAGCACGCCGACGTCGCACCGCGGGTGCGGTTCGTCCATCATGACCAGGGCCTTGATGCGGGTGGTGACCTTGTGACCGTCGTAATCGTCGATGAGAATCCCCTCTCCGCGCTTGAGCTTCGGCTTAAAATACTGCTGATGCGCCCGCAACTCCAGTACCACTCCCTTCTTCGTCTCGTGAACCGCGATTACTTTGTAAATACAGGCATCCATGGCTACTTTTCTTGATAGGGAACGATGTCACCAGTGCTTTTATTAACAACAATCCGTAGATCCCCGGCGAATCGGCGAAGACCTTTGTGGCGGAAGGCGACATGCCAGGTGTTACCGTCCTCCGACAGCAACTTCCCGTCAAAGACCCGGGCGCTGTCCGGACTATAAATCCCATCTTTGCCCATACGGAACAATTCCCGCTGCGCGATAATCCGGGCCTCGCCCGAACTGATACCATCCTCAAACGACAAACGTTGATACCGCGTCTCCACCCCGCCCATAGTGGCGCAGCCGGTAAGTATGAATATATACCCCAGAACCATATAATATTTTAATATCATATAAAGTTATTTCATGCGTTCTACCAATACAAATACCGCACCACGTGAAAAAACAACGGCGCTGAGAAGCATAGGGAATCGATGCGGTCGAGGAAGCCGCCGTGGCCGCGGATCGTGGTGCCGAAGTCCTTGACGCCGCGGTCGCGTTTGATCGCGGACATGGTCAGGTCGCCGAAGAATCCGGCCACGGTGATCATCAACGCCAGCAAGACCGCCTGCCAGAACGGGAATGGCGTGATCCACCACAGACATCCTCCCAACAAAGACGCGGCGCTGATACCGCCGAGAAATCCTTCCCAAGTCTTATTGGGACTGACATGCGGCGCGATCTGCCGTTTGCCCAGCCACTTCCCGAAACAATACTGCAGGACGTCACTCATCTGCGTGACCGTCACCAGAAAGAACAAGAGTTTACCCGCCTGCCCTTCATAGCCGGGAATCTGCATCATCAACAAGGCCGGCGCATGGCTGAGACAGTACACGCAGATCATCAACCCCCATTGGATCTTGGCGGTGCGTTCCAGGAAACGGTCGGTGTCGCCCGCGATGACATTGCGAATGGGCAGAAAAATAAACGCGTAGACCGGAATGAATATCGAGAACATTCCGTACCATTGAATCCCGAGATAAATATAATGGAACGGCAAAATGATAAAGAACGTCCAGAACAAGGCGCGATGATCGCTGCGTTTGGTCGGTGTCAGCGTGATATACTCACGCAGCGCCATAAACGAAATCAACGTAAACAACAACACAGAGCCGATCCCGCCCGACAACAGCGCCAGTACGAACACCACGCACATCACCCACCACGCCCGGATGCGCGCGTTGAGATTGGCCACGACCTTGACCTGCTCCGGCGCGGTGAGCCGGCGCTTGAGGACCCCGCCGACACCGGTGGCGATCAGCAGAAACCCGAACAGCCCGGCCATCAGCCGGATGATCTCGCGGTCAATCATCAGATTCATCATTCAACTCCGCGACCGCCTGCCGCGCCCGGGCCAGGAAGTCCTCTTTGGATTCGTCCGCCGGCAATGCCAGCGGGGCGCCGAACACAGCCGAGCCTATGATCGGCACCGGCAAAAATTCCCCCTTCGGGAGAATCCGGCTCAGATTATTGAGGAACACCGGCACGTATTCGGCCTGCGGATATTCCCGGCTGAGGTGGTACAATCCGGATTTAAAAGGACCCGGGCCTTTTTCCCCGCCGTCGCGGCGCGTGCCTTCGGGAAAGATAATCAGCGACGCCCCCTCGCGCAACGCCGCAAGCATTTGGTCCAGCGGATGGTTTTCACCGTGGTGATAAACTTTCTTCTGACGTTCGATCAGCACCGCGCGGATGACCTTGTGCGCGAGGTAGGATTTGATTTTTCCCCGGTCCCAATAATCCTTAGCCGCTACCGGCCTGACCGTGCGGCGGATGTCGCGCGGCAGCGCCGCCCACAGGGCCATAAAATCGAGATGACTGGTGTGATTGGCAAAGTATACGCGTTGTTTCGCCTCCGGTGTACAGCCCCGCCAACGGACCTGCAGGCCGCTGATGATTTTCATGACGAAACACAGGATATCGGCGGTCATTTGGCAAGCAGTTCCGTGACGATCAAACGCCGCCGCCGCAGACACGTGATCAAGGAACCGAATAAGACGATGTATACGGCCACAGTGAGGATCTGTCCGTGCCGGTTGAAGATCAACTCGGCCACCGCCGCCACGGTCAACACAAACATCCGTTGCGGCTTGGCCAACGGTCCGCTGAAATACTGCTGCGTCCCCAGGGACGCGCCGAACCTCCTCAAGTAGGCGGTCATCAACGCGAACAAAGCCGCGGCCCAGCCGGCGGCCGGCTCCCCGGCGGCATAACCGGCGCAGACGATGATGATGGTGTCTTCATACCGGTCGGGCAATTCGTTATAAACCTCGCCGAGTTTGCTCTGCAGTTTGCCTTCGATGGCCAGCATCCCGTCCATCATGTTGCATAACAGCCGCAGCTGGATAAACACCGCCGCGCCCAGATACCACCAGCGCGAATACCCGGACAGCATAAAGCATCCCCCCGCGAAAATGGCAAACACGATCCCCGCCGCCGAGACATCGTCGGGTTTGACGTTCGCTTTGAGAAGCCATTGATTCAGCCGCGGGACCCACGCCTGTGAGCGCGTCCTGATCGGCCGGCGGTCGTCGGTCATACAATATCCTTCGGGCGCCGTTAGCCTGACTTGAGTTCCGCCTTCCCGGTCTCGGGATCGTAGAGAAAGACTTGCGACGGGCTGTCGGCGATTTGGGGGACGACGTGGATCTCGACGTCCCGCTGTCCGGCTAACACTTTGCGGCCGTCTTCTTTGTCGTAGAGGGTCCACAGGGTGATGCCTTCCATGCGTTCGAGGTCCTGCAGCGCGGCCCAGCCCCAGTGCTTGCTGGACGGGACCTGAATGAGGACATACGTGACGGCGAAGCTGTCCACGAGGTCCCTGGTCACCTTCTTCGACATCAGCAGCGGGCGCGGGGTCTGGTCGTGAAACCCGAATTCCCGGCCGCTGGCGTCGCTGACCCACACCGGATGCATTTGAAAATCATCCAGGGTGATATTTTTTAGTTCCTTGTACGGTCCGCGTTGAAACTTCGCGCGATCCGGCTCCTTTTTGCCGCGGTCCAGCAGT
Source organism: Candidatus Omnitrophota bacterium (assembly GCA_020632495.1). Lineage (GTDB taxonomy): Bacteria > Omnitrophota > Gorgyraeia > Zapsychrales > Zapsychraceae > JAGOSC01. The sequence goes on from JACKFL010000005.1 coordinate 320,659, forward strand.
TTACTGAGAAATCCCATGGGTGCCTCCTCTCATTGATCCCGTCCCAGCCGTTCGATCTTTCCCTTCCACCACACTTGCCGCAAACCGTAGAGATAATGGCCTTCGGCGTCGAAAAGTTTGAGGTCCTTCACCGCGGAGTCGCGCCGCAGACGGCCCTTAAGGTCATAAAAAAACTCACGGAACATCTGCTCGATCAGCGCGTCGTCGGCCGGTCCCGGCGTCATCTTGAAAACGAGCAGCGTCGCCTCTTTCTTTTTAAAGACGTAATCACCTTTATACTTGATCCTCAGCTCGGAAATCCGGCCGTAGTCGGCGCGGGTGGTGCCCTGGGGACGGGCACAGGCGGCAGGCGCGATCATGACGAGACACAGGCAAATGGTCCACAGTAGGCGATTCATCGGGTCATGCGGGTTTTACTTTTTCTCGGACATCCGGTCGTATTCGGCCCGCAACCGCTTGCGTTCACGGTAGCGGTCCATATAGTACTGAATCTGCTCTTCGCTCAATCCCTTGCGTGAAAAACGGGAATCGGTATCGGTTTCGGCCAGCGGCGTGCGGTTGTCCAGCGCGCGCCGGTCGTCTTTCTTATAGTGCGAGCGCTTCTTTTTATCCTCGCGCAGCTGCTGGATCTTGTGCAGGGTGCTGCGTTTCATCGTTTCAGGAACGATCCGCTTCTGTTCTTTTTTAAACTTGGCCAGACGGGTACCGTAACCTGGATCGGGTTGCAGTTGCACCGGTTCGGGATGCGCGGACGGCATGGCCGCGACCGGCGCGGCGACAAGGACTGTGAATAGAATGACTGGGCTGATTGTGCGGATATTCATGGTTCCCTCTGTGTGACTTCATTCTATCACAGAAGGCCCGCGGCCGAAACTTATTGGTGCCGGGCGGCTCTTTGGTCCGCTGCCTGTCAACGTCGGTAGGCCAAATCACGATGGCGCTGAAGATCACGCGGTAAGGCACGGCGCGCGAGCTCGGCCTCATCCCGGCGGCGCAACGCCAGTTCGAGCTCACTCAGGCCGAATTTCTCGCGTTCCATTGCGCTCATGCGCAGGATGCGATGATGCGGGTAGGTTTGGCGGCGGGAATCCTGCAGGAGGCGCTGGTGATAATTATCGCGCAGAAAACTCTCCAGCAAAATCCGTTCACGCGGTTCCGGAAGGACCGGTTCAAAATCAAGAAAGCGCGGCGGCGCCTGACGGAGTGCCCCACGGCGGACCAGATCGTCCTCCGACTGCGGCTGACGCACGATCTCTTCAGCCGGTTCCGGCCGGTTGATCGCGGTTTCCAGCGCCGCCTGATCAAAGCGTTCGCTTTCCAGGCGGGTCCGTGACAACAGACGGTGCCGCGGATAGCCGCGCCGTTTTGTTTGCTGCAAAAGGCGCTGCCAGATTGCCCGCCGCAGATAACCTTCCAGCAGGATACGTTCACGCGGGTCATTCTGACGATAGATCTCAAGACCCACCGGCGGCAGATGCCACTCCAACCGGCTTTGGAACAGTTCCGCCGGACGTTCGGGAACGGCGGACCGCTGATGCAGCCGGCCGCGCTCCCGGTTGACCTCATCTGCCCGTTGCCGGTAAATGCGTTGACGTGCCGCTCCGGACCGGAGTGACAACGGCGGCTCTTGTGCGCGCGGCTGCTCTTCCAGCAAACTTTGCTGCAGGACACGCTCATTCGGCTCATTTGTGGACAGATTGTCGCGGTCTCTATCCTGCCACGGGAATTGGGTGCGGAAACTTTCCAGCAGGATGGTTTCCCGCGTGGATTCCGTCCTGGTGCTTTCAAAGCGGACCGCCGGTTTGGGATTGGGAACCGGTCGACCGTCCGGTAAATCTCCCTTCTCCCGTCCTTCGACCAATGCACGCGGCGGGACGCGTTGATGACGCGGGTCTATCGTCGCGCGGCTTTCCTGATAAATTCCATCCCGTGTCTGCATCTCGCGGGAGCTTTCCTGAAGGACCTCGCCGGACGGGATCTCGATTATAAAGCTTTCCAGGCGGACCGGTTCGGCCGGCAGATCCTCGCGCGAACTTTCCTGGAAGACTTTGTCGCGGCCCTTGATGGAAGATTCCTGCTGCGGCCGCTTGGGCTCGAGGCGGGCACCGGTCGGGACGAGGACCGGCGGCGTCACCGGAGTGACTGGCGGCAGCGGCATGTATTGTTCCAGACCGCGAATACGTTCGAGGAACATATCCTTGTCCTCAAACGGAATGATCGGGACATCGATCGACTTTTCGATCGGAATGATCAACCCGTCGACCTTGGGGCGCGGCGGCACTTCGGTGACCGGCTCCGGCGGCAGATACTGCTCAAGGAAGCGCAGGCGCTTGGTTTCATTCCTGCGGCCGGTTATGGAGCGCAGCGGGACATTGATCGACTTTTCGATATGCGGCGGACGGATGTCGACCGTGGGCCGCGGCGGCACTTCGGTGACCGGTTCCGGCGGCAGATATTGAGCGAGTAATCTCATCCGCTCCAGGACGAACTTGTAGTCCGGCAGCCCGGTGATCGGCACCTCAACAAATTCGCTGAACGGAATGATATGGATCTCCACCTTGGGACGCGGCGGTATGGGCACAACAAAGTCGCGGGTCATGTATTTTGCCAGTAGCTTCAGGCGTTTGCGTATAAAATCGTAGTCCGGCAATCCCGTGATCGGTACCTGGAAGATGCCTTCCATGGGGATTATTCCCGCTGCCACTCTCGGTCGGACCGGAACGTCCGGACCCGGCTCCGGCGGCAACTGATAGCGCAGGAAGTGCGGGCGTCCTGCTTCCGTCGTTTCTTCCGCACTGCCGTGGCCGGCAACTTGTGTCCGAAGAGTATCCAGCATAAATCGCGAATCCTGATATTCTCTAACTTTCGCCAGTTTGTCGACCAAACTGAAGACCGCCTGCCATTCCGGATCGCGCTCTCTGTCCCGCATGAACTGTTGCCATTCAGGTCGGTTATCGATCAGAAAACGTTGGGCCAGTTGTTTCACATACCGCTCTTCGCCCCTGCGGACAGCGCGATCATAGAAATCACGCCACGCCGCGATACGCTTGTCCTGCGAATCGTACGGTTCCGGCACGCCCTTGGTCAGATACAGGATCTTTGCCAGGACCGCCACATCCGACTTTCCTTGCGAACTGTCGCCGCCATAGTTCATCGTAAAGAAGACCGCATTTCTTTCGGCGTCACGAACCCTTGTTGTAGGCAGCAAATTCCGCTCCAGCAATCTGAGTTGCTCCCATACCGGCCCGTCGTCCGCCATATCCGCCGGCCGGACAAGTCCAAATTCGTCCAGCGAAACACTTCTTCGATCAGGCCGCTTTCCTGATTCAACGTCAACACCCCGGTCCGGCGGCAGATATTGTTCAAGCATTTGCAACCGGTCCAGAACAAGCGCGTAGTCCGGTATGGCCGTTACCGGAACTTTTACGAACTTGCGAAGCGGGACAATCCGGGTATCGATCACGGGGCCCGGGGTCACGGTAATCGCTGCTGACGCCGGGAGATAATCATGGAGGAACCGCAGTTTGCGACTTTCAATCTTGGGACGCTCCGGAACACGAACCACAGGCTCCGGCGGCAAATATTGTTCCAGCAGGTCCATCCGCTTGCGGATAAACTCGTAATCCGGCAGGGCCGTGATCGGGACCTCCACCGTTTCCCGGTAAGGAATGATCCGGATCTCCACCTCCGGCCGCGGCGGTATCTGCTGCACCGGTTCGGGCGGTAGATATTGTTCCAGCAGGCGCAACCGTTCGAGGACAAACTCATAGTCGGGCAACGCGGTCAGCGGCACTTCCAGGCTGTCTTCCACCGGAATAATGGCCGGATAGACAACCGGCACCGGGCCGACACCCGTCAACGGATCCGGCAGCGGAAGCACAGGCCGCGGCGGCCGTCCGCCCGGTCCCGCCGGCGAGCGGTTACCGTCCACGCGGTCGCGGTCGGCAACACCGGGTGCCATCAACTGCTCCAGGTCATACAGCCGTTGCAGAATGTAATCATAATCCTGCCGGGCGGTCAGACCCGCCGATAGCCCCGCCTCAACCCGCACCGTCAGACCGGATACCGCCGGGGACGACGGAATGCGGGTGACCGGTCCGGGCGGAAGATACTGCTCCAGCAGCTTGAGCCGTTCGAGGACAAAAGTATAATCCGGTATCGCGGTCAGCGGGATATCCACAAATTTGTCCAGCGGATAAATCCGGACGTCGATCCGTGGTCCGGCTTGAACCGGTATCACCGGCAGCGGCGCCAGGTACTCCTGGAGGAACCGCAACCGTCTCACGTCCAGAGTCCGGTCCGCGACGGCGTACGGGACCTCACCGAACTCTTTATCACCCGTCAACGCCCCGGTCTTGACCTCCGGACGGGACGGGATATGGGTCACCGGTTCCGGCGGCAGATACTGCTCGAGCAGTTTGAGCCGTTTCAGTACGAATTCATAATCGGGCAGCGCGGTGATCGGGACCGGGTCCACCGACTCGATCGGCAGGATCACCAGCTTGTTGAGCGGCCGCGGCGGCACCTTGAGGATAACCACATCCGGCAGTTTCAACGGTTTGTAGACCACGTGCAGATTGACCGGGACCCATGCCGGGAAGTCGGAGCCCGGATACAAACGCGGATCGTACTCAACAACAAAAATCTTAAATTTCGGAGTATCCGGCAGGAAGAATTGGAATCTTAGATCGCTGCTTTGAGGCAAGTACCAGTAGCGCTCATAATACAGCCGCAAGTAGGAAGCGAGCAGATTCTGTTCGGCAATGCCATCCGGAACGGGAGCCGGCGCGCGGACAAACGGATAATCGGGGGCCGACATGGCGGTCAGCAAAGGCGCCTTACCCGGTAAGTTCGGTGTGAATCGGATCCGTTCACGCAAACGCAACCGCACCAGATCCATCAAATTCATGTCACGTAAAAGGGACCAGTATGGAAGGACTTCCTCCGGCTCCAGGAGCGCGGCCGCATTGTAGGCAGAACCTTCCTCCTCTTCGGCCAGCCCCGGTCCACCGACCATCACGCGCGCCGCCTCAAACGGATTGATGAAGTAATCTTCAACAACGGTCCGTTCAACATAATACCATGCCAGCGCCTCTGTGCGTTCCGGATGCAAGCGGATATTGTCTAGAATGCGATCCATTTCCAGCTCGGCGATAAAGGCCTCATCACGCCGTGTGCGGGCGTCGTACACACGCCGGCGTCGGTCCGGCGGATTTAACTGATAGAAATCAAGCACCGTTGACCTGGTCTGCCGCGGTTCGACCCGGTCCACGACATCGGACAGCTCCGCCGCGTGTGTTACGGTCACCTCACCGGCGGCCTGCGCCAGTTTCATTTCTTCCAGCATCAGCGCGTTATCGATTTCACGCGCCAAATCAACGGACGGTTCGTCCGGATCGTATTGCGGCGCCTGCGGCGCCTCGATGATGATGGTTTCGCGCGACAGCGTGCGTACTTCGGCCCCCGCCGCCTTCAGGCGCTCATAGATCGACGGCTGCCGGCTGGCCGCGCGCAATTCTTCGATCAGAACGGCCGCGTCCGCGGACTTGCGGGCGCGTTCTTTTTCAGTCTGATCCGACGGCCGGGCCCGTTTCGGCAGGACCAGCCGTTTGCTGTCGTACCCGGGTTGTGCGAGCAACGCCGCGTCACGGAGGTTCTCAATTCCGCTCGGCTGTTCAGCCTGGCCGCCGGTCGCGTCGCTGCGCGATCGTTGATTGACAAAACGTTTGCCGTAAATCTTTTCCTCTTCCGAGCGCAGGGTTTCACTGATCGATTGCTCGCGGATCTGTTGACGCTGGGTGCCCTGATCGTAACGGCGCGTTTGATCCTCGTTCTTGGCCACGCCCTTATCCTCCAAAAACAGCGTCGCGTCGATAACCCGGTCACGATCGATTCCCGTCACGCTGGCCGGACGCTTGCGTTGTGCCCGCAGCACTTCCTGACGATTGTCGCTGATCAACTGCCCGTCTTGGAGGACCATTACCGGCCGGCGGCGCTGGAAGCGGGGCTCACGGGTTTTAATGACACGCGTTTCTTCCAGAGCGAGTGTCGCGTCGACAACCTTATCGCGCTGCTGAAGACTATAAACCGGTTTTTGGTAAGTCGATTTCTGCACGGTCCGTGTCTGCGGCCGCTGACGGCGGAACGGCCCGCGATCACTTATGACACCGTTATCGATATGGATAACCCGGAACTTGCCGCTGACTTTCTTCCAATTCGAACTCTTCCGCGCGGACTGACGAGCCACGCCCTTGGGCGTCTTCGCGGCCGCGATCTTCGCCGTTTGATTGTTTCGCCGGTTATTACGGCGCATTTGCCGTTCGATCATCCGGCGGACATCGTCTGTCAGTTGCGCGTCCGGATGACGGCGTTTGTACTTGCTGAAGGCATCCTGAAGGATGCGGCCCTGCGCCAAGCGTTCCTTAATGGTCAGCTGACGGACCTGAGGACGTTCGACCGGCCGCAGCTGACGGGTCCGTTTGACGGACGCGATGGAATCGGACTCCGCCTTGAGTGCCGCCTCGACAATCCTGGCCGCGTCTTTTTCGTCGTACTTTGACTTCGGCCGGTCCTTGAAGTTTTGCGTAAACACCGGCTTCTTGGTTTCGGTCAACTTAAACTCGGGCAGGATTCCCGGTTTACGTGATGAAATTGCCGGGGCATCTTTACTCTCCGCGGTGTGGGCGAGGATCTCGAAGACCGGCTGATACGCGGGATGATGCTCACGCGTCCAGCGGAAACGCTGCCATTCCGGACGGCTGTCGCGGCGGAAGCGTTCGGCAATTTGACGGATGTAGGGGGCGTCGCCCTCTTCCACCTTCTTGTCGTAGAAGTCTCGCCAGGCCGCCACGCGCTCATCATCGGTTTCAAATGTTTCCGGGACACCCTTGGTCAAATCGAGTTCTTTGGCCAACAGCGCCACATCCGTCAGTCCGGTTGTGCTGTCGCCGGTATAAGTCATGGCGAAGAAGACGGCGGTTTTCTCTTTGGTTTCTTCGACGATGACCCCGGAGACCGGATTGATCATGAACGGCGACAACACGCGCGTGGCCGTGGTGAAGACCGGGGCCGGCAATTGAACTTCGATGGCCGGCACCTCGATCTCGGCGGTGTCCAGACCGTAATCGTCAAGATTATCAACAGCCGGCTCGACCGGAATAATCTCCGGACGGATAGCGTTAATCGGCAGATCGTAGCGTACGTGTTCCACTTCCTGTACGGCCTGGTCGACCGTCTTTTCGCGGTGATCGATAATCCGCTTAAAGGTCAGAATATCGCCGAGGCGATTCCAGATCGAAACAAAAAGCGCGAACAGATAGTCCACGAACAGATCGAGTTGATTCTCAACGTAAGCCGCGGCTTCCACCAGGACGGCAAACGGATTGCGGCGCTCACGCGGCCGTTCAAAGACCGGCATGCGGACCGGTACGTCGATCACTTCCCCGATCATCAAGATGTCGCGGTCGATAATCGGCGGACCGAGGATCTCGAAGGTCTTCAGCGGCGGCCATTCGATATGCGGCACATGCACCTGGGCGCGGTACGGATTGGCTTCTTCATCCTGGAAGTAGCTGAGCTCATAGACGTCGCTGATCCACGGCTTGTGCGGCTGGACCGCCGGGATAATCACCTCGGAGACCTCCGGTGCGACGACGGGCCGCTCCGGTGTTTCGATGGACCGGATCAGCGCGAAGACTTCGCGATAGGCCGGCGCGCTGGCCCGTTCGCGGCGGAATTGCTGCCATGCGTCGCGTTGATCGAGCAGGAAGCGTTTGGCGAGCTGCGTAATGTAGTCCGCGTCGCCTTCGCGAACCTTGCGGTCGTAGAACTCACGCCAGGCAGCCACGCGTTCGGCGCCGGTTTCAAAGGTTTCCGGAACGCCCTTGGTCAAGTCGAGGGCCTGGGCCAACAACGCGGCATCTCCGGTGCCGGTCGTGCTGTCTCCCGTATAGGTCATCGCGAAGAATACCGCGTGGCGCTTGATGCGGGTGACCTTGGCCACGAAGGTTTCCTTACGTTCCTGCTGCGATTGCAACGAGACTTCCGGATCCTGGTGATGCCCTACTTCTTCCAACTTATGCATCAGGATAAAGACGACCTGCCACTCCGGATTATTTTCGCGTTGTTGGCGGAACAGTTGCCATTCATCGCGGTCATCCAGGATAAAGCGCTGGGCCAGCTGTTCGATGTACCGGCGGTCACCCTTGGCCGCCATACGATCGTAGAATTCTCTCCAGGCCGCAACGCGCTCTTCGCTGGTCTCGAAGGTCTCCGGCACGCCTTTGGTCAGGTCCAGGGCCTTGGCAAGGACGGCCACGGCGTCGTCGCCCGTGGTCTCGTCACCGGTGTAGGTCATCGCGTAGAACACCGCGTTACGCTTGAGGCGTGTGACCTTGGTAGCGAAGGTTTCTTTGCGCTCCTGTTGCGATTGCAGGGATTCTTCCCGGTCCTGATGATGTCCTTCCGGCTGCAGCTTGTTCATCAGGACGAAGACGACCTCCCATTCCGGATCATGCTTGCGGGCCTGCCTGAGTTGCTGCCATTCATCGCGCGGATCGAGGATAAACCGTTGCGCGAGTTGTTCGACGTAACGTTTGTCGCCCTTGGCCACCATGCGGTCGTAGAAGTCTCTCCACGCCGCTACCCGCTCCTCGCTGCTTTCAAATGTCTCCGGCACGCCCTTGGTCAGATCGAGGTTCTTGGCCAGCACCGCCACAAAATCGTCGCCCTGGGCGCTGTCCCCTGTGTACGTCATCGCGTAGAAGACCGCGTTGTGCCTGATGCGCGTGACTTTCGTTTCAAAGGTTTCTTCACGTTCGTGCTGCGATTGCAGGGAGACTTCCGGATCCTGGTGATGTCCTTCCGGCTGCAGCTTGTTCATCAGGACGAAGACGACCTCCCATTCCGGATTGTTTTCACGCTGCTGACGGAAGAGTTGCCATTCTTCGCGTTCATCCAGAAGGAAGCGCTGGGCCACTTGTTCGACGTAACGTTTGTCGCCCTTGGCCACCATGCGGTCATAGAAGTCTCTCCACGCCGCCACCCGTTCTTCGCCGCTCTCAAATGTCTCCGGCACGCCCTTGGTCAGGTCCAGATTCTTGGCCAGAACCGCGACATCGGTTTGTCCCTCAGCGCTGTCGCCGGTGTACGTCATCGCGTAGAACACCGCGTTCTTGGCGCTGCGGGTGACCTTGGTCTCGAAGGTTTCTTCCCGTTCGTGTTCGGACTGCAGCGATACCCTCGGATCCTGATGATGCTTAACAGCTTCGCGTTTGCTCATCAGGACGAAGACGACTTGCCACTCCGGATTGTTTTCGCGCTGTTGACGGAAGAGTTGCCATTCTTCACGATCGTCCAGCATGAAGCGTTGAGCCAATTGCTCGATATAACGGCGGTCGCCCTTGGCCACCATGCGGTCGTAGAAGTCTCTCCACGCCGCCACCCGTTCTTCGCCGCTCTCAAATGTCTCCGGCACGCCCTTGGTCAGGTCCAGATTCTTGGCCAGGACCGCGACATCGGTTTGACCTTCGGCGCTGTCGCCGGTGTAGGTCATCGCGTAGAAGACCGCGTTCTTGGCGCTGCGGGTAACCTTGGTCTCGAAGGTTTCTTCCCGTTCGTGTTCGGACTGCAGCGATACCTTCGGATCCTGATGATGCTTAACAGCTTCGCGTTTGCTCATCAGGACGAAGACGACTTGCCACTCCGGATTGTTTTCGCGTTGTTGACGGAAGAGTTGCCATTCTTCGCGTTCGTCGGATTCAAAGCGCCGGGCCAACTGTCTGATGTAGCGCTCATCACCTTGAGTTACCTTACGGTCATAGAAGTCTCTCCAGGCTGCCACGCGGTTGTCGTCGCTTTCGAATGTCTCCGGTACGCCCTTGGTCAGATCAAGTGTCTTGGCCAGTGCAGCGGCATCGGTTTGACCTTCGGCGCTGTCGCCGGTGTAGGTCATCGCGTAGAAGACCGCGCTCTTTTTGCCGACGGCCGGGCGTTCCGTCAGGGCTTTTTCCTGGGCCATTTCGGTTGAGATCGTTTCCTTGGCGGTTTGATGATGTTTGGCTTCCGGCAGTTGATCGATCAGGACGAAGACGACTTTCCAGTCGTCATGGCCGCGGCGGTCTTCGCGGTAGTGTTGCCATTCCGGACGTTCATCGTGGATGAACCGTTGTGCGAGTTGGTCGACATAGCGTTGGTCGCCTTCCGCTACCTTCTTGTCGTAGAAGTTTCTCCAGGCTGCGGTTTGTTCGGCATCGCTTTCGAATGTTTCCGGCAGACCCTTGGTCAGTTCCAGCGTGCGGGCGAGCATCGCGACGTCGCCGGATCCGGCGGTGGTATCACCTGTGGTGGTGGTCGCGTAGAAGACGGCGGCTTGGGATTGTTCTTGAGTTTCATTCACGGCCACAGTGACTTCGGCCAGTTGGATGTCATATTCTTCAACGCGCTGGGCGACCAGCTCGGCGTACTTGACGTGCGGCGGAACACCCATGTCTTCGCTGTTTACGGCGTCGATCATGCGTTCCCACAGGCCGCCGAAGAGCCTGCTCAACAGTTCGAGCAGCAGATCCCACAGCGTCTTGTGGCTGATCCATTTGTCTTCGAGAATGTAAACCCGCGCGGTCTGCGAGTGTTCCTGATCGAGATCAACGATGGTCAGCGGAACGTCGATCGACTTGCCGATCAAAAGAACATCTCCGCTGACGCCCGGTGTGTCGAGGATTTCGTTTACGGTCAGTTCCGGCAGTCTCAGGCTGACATATCCGCCGCGTTCTTCGACCAGCACTTCGGTGCCGTTTACGGCTTCGTGTTCGATGGTGCGTGCCGGGATGCTCAGGGTTTCCGGTTCACTGATACCTTCATCCCGGGCCGCGCTGCCGGTATCGGTATTCTTAAGCATTTCGAACACGATTGACCAGGCGGCGTTATCCATACGGTCTTGCTTGAATTGCTGCCATTCAGCGCGTTGGTCGAGTGCGAAGCGCTGAGCCAGCTGCTCAACATAGCGCATATCCTTCTCTTCCACCTTCTTGTCATAGAAACTTCTCCAGGCCGCGTCTTCGTCGGTCAGTTCCGGAACACCGCGGGTCAGTTTCAGTTCGGATAATTGAGCTTCATCGGTATCACCGGTGGTGGTGATGGCGTAGAAGACAGCACCCACATTGTCGGATGCGACGGCCGTATCGGCGATGACCGCGGCACTGGCGCTGACCGGTTGAACTTCGATCGGTTCGACCGTGACGCTGACGCGGATCGGCGCGGCTGTGTATCCGGTTTGGCCGGCGGCTTCGTAAATGCCTTCGGCGATCTTGTATTCTTCAATCTTGTCTTCGGCGATATCCCAGAGTTGTCCGAGCAGGCGTCTGAGGTAGTTAATCAGAATATCGAGCAGCGAGTTATCCATGAACAGGTCGCTGATATTGATGTAGATCACCACGTATTGCTCTTCGTCGTCATCGACCTGCGGCAGCATGAACGGCACATTAATGCTCGGCATGATGTGAACCATTTCCGCGGCCTTGTCATCCGGCGGCAGGACCATCGCTCCGTTGGCATCGCCGATCACCCGGATGATTTCGCGGATATTCAGCATCGCCAGCATGGATTCGTCGGCTTGCTTTTCGGTAGCTTCAGCCAAACGATGGCTTTGGACATAGGCGAAGTTCGGATCGATCAGATGGGCCACAGCGGCATGCTTGATGGTGAAGATATATTCCCGCTCTTCTTCCGGACGTTCGATGTCGCGGGCATCCAGGCGACGGCCGGTTTCCGGATCGATACCCATTTCGGTGACATCAACTCCCATATCCTTGAAGTGTTCCAGCTGCTCGGCTGTCATGACCGGTTGTTCACGGCCGGTGTCCTCGAGTTCGATATCAAGCGCTTCGAAGTCGATTCCCATTTCCCGCAGTTGTTCGACTTGGGCGTGCGTGGCCAGCACGGTATGGGTGTCTACACTAATACCGTAGTTAACCAGCTCATCCGCGTAGTATGTCTTTTCGTCACGCGGAGCGAATGTGGAGTAAAGGATTTCCGCATCACCCAGGCGGAGATTTTGCTGTTCGACCGAGATCAATCCGTCCGGAGCCACATCATAGTAAAGACCGAGGTGGATGATACCCGGGATCGGCTGCTGTGTATCCGTGGCGCGGTACAGGCTCGGCATCAGTTGTCCGACGAACGGATTGGACACGGCTTCAATTTGCGGATCGTGGTACGGCGCGTCCTCGGCAACTATGCTGTTGAGCTTGTGCATCTTGCGCTGGATGATGATGTTTTGGGCGTCGGTGCGGCGCTGAATTTGTCCCTTGGCCTTGGTCGGGCCGCCGACCAGGTGCAGACCGATCAACTCGTGGAGCATCGCCTCGGCGCGGCGTTCATCACTGTACTGATCCCCTTGCATGGATTCCGGATTGCGGCCCAGATCCTTGAGGAAGCCGTCGTTAAGGTCGGACGCGCGGGTCAGGATAACGTTGTTGTTGTCTTCGTCCGCGAAACCGGCCGGGAAGGCATTCTTCAGCAGGTGTTCGAAGATGATTCGCTGCGTGACGCTCATACCCTTGAAGACGTTCAGATCGCGGATACCGGCGAAGTTGATGTCAAAGCCGTTGGCCATCAGCACTTCGCTGATCACCTTGTATACGTTTTGTGAGTACGGTCGCACCGGATCGAGATTTTCCACGGCCTGCGCAATCATATCCAGCCGTCTCTTCATGGCCGCCTCGGCGTCCGTGAATTTAGCCTCGCCCGGCTGCGCGTCACGTTGGATCACGCGTTGGATCATCTTTTGATCCCTGGCGGCGTTGAAATCCTCACCGAAGTACGGCGCGATGCGGGTGACGATTTGTTGATAGACGCGGCGGTCGAACATGCGGCGCTGATCGCGCTTGAATTCATCGAGCATACCGATCGTTTCCTGGGCTCCGAGTTCAACCAGCGCGAGAATGTCGATGCTGCTATCGGTCGGATCGAGGGCTTCGTTCATCATGTTCAACAGGTCTTGCATCAGATCGGCGAAGGCCTCGGTCATCCGGTCTCTACTTTCCAGAATCTTCTCAATACGCTCGATGTTGAGGCGGGCGGCGCGGCGATATGATGCGTAAATCGGATCAGTCGGATCAATGTCACTGATCTTGACGGCGGCGCCGCGCAGCTTTTGCATGAACAGATTCCACTTCTGGAAGTATCCGACGAACTTGTTGTCGTTAGCACGCTTGTCGTCCAGCTCCAACCGTTTTTCAAATTCCCGGTTGGCGACCCGCACCGTAACGCGCTTGAAATTGACCAAACCGTCACGTGTCTTGGCCGACTTGATTTCCTCATCCAAGAACTTGGCGTGACGGAATCCAATCAGCTTCAAGGCCAGCGGACTTGCCTGCACATCCACAAAGGCCTTGACCGGCTTGCCGTCCTTACCGATTCTGTAGACGATGCCGACTACCTTCAATTGGCTGGTATAGGCCTGTTCGACCTCGAGCTTGAAGCGATGCTTTTTGTCAGCCTTGATGGCGCGGTTTTCATGGATGACCAGATCATCACCCAGGACGCTGAAGCTGTGCATCAAGTCTCTGTAGTCTTTTTCGGTGTTGTCGAAGAACCGGGCTTCGGATCCACGTACGTATTGCTTGCCGGCAATCGTTACTGTTTGCGCCAATTCTTGCCCGACCAGCTTCAGATCACCATGCTCATCTACGCTCTTAACTATATTGAATTTGACATAGGTCCGCTTTTCGCTGCCGCCGTCAGTGTAGGTGTACTTGAATTGTTCGGTGTAGTAGATGTGTCCGTCATGGATGTCTTCGATGCGGCGCTTGAAGTTGCCGCTGCGTTCATTTTGTTCGATGAAGGTCACGCTCACCGGCTCTTCACCGAAGTAGCGCTTCGGATTAATCGACGCATCAACGTAAATCAGATTCGTACCGTATTCCAACCGCTGACCGTAGGTCAGGTTGCCGCCGAGATTAAGTTCGATGACCTTATTCGGATTGTCCGCGGTCATACTCACGGCGTTAGCCGCTACCACGATATCTTCACCTGCTTCGTTCGTCTCGAATGCCGAAGCGACAAACGTTTCGAAACCGCTGCCGGAGTCGAGCGAAACGTTCATGGTATCAACGTGAGTACGGTTCATATGTTCCACGATCAAACGCTCTGTACTTTCCTGAATCAATTGGTTGATCTTCTGGTTGAGTTCCTTTTGCGTCACTTCGCCCGCTTGGCTCTTGGCGGCCGAGACCATACTGTGAATTTGGGAGCGAACTTCCAGAGTGCTTAAGATCTTTTCAGCGAGATAACGCTGCATAGCCACGTCACCGGCGTCTATGGCGCGAATGACATCGCGGCGCATAACCGGTGACAGATTAGGATCATTGTAAACGGCAATAAGCAACTTGGCTTCGTTAAGGTCAATACGGGCTACGCTCTTGCCTGGCAAGTTAGCGCGTGATGTGAACTGGATAGCCTCGGCTGTAGCCGTGGATCCGATGAAGAGTGTATTCGCTTTGGTACGCGCTTCGCCTTCGATGGCCTTCAGGATATTGGATCCACCGGAAAGACCGAGTTGGATAGCAAGTACTTCGAGATCCGGTTCATTTTGAGCGCGACGGATCAGTTCCTTGGCGCGGCCTTCCTGGACCGGATCCGGTTGTCCCTTGATCTTGGCGTCTTCACCTACGATCACAACCATCTTCTCACGCGGGAAGCTGACGACTGTTCCGTCAGAGAGGCGAATATCTTTAATACGGAACACATTGTCGGCACCCTTTTCGGCTCGGACCGTAGCTGTGAGGCGTTCGCGCAGCAGACGGAAGGCCAAGGCGTTCCACAGGGATGTCAAGGTCACCCGGGCGTCTTCAGTGTTGAAGACATCAGAAGTGACTTCGCGCAGCAGAATATCAACAATCGGATCACCCGGACGACGGTAGCTGGCCGGCGTACGGTTGAATTCGATCTTCAAACTTTCCGGCAAGCCGTCTTCCTTACCGTGACGGAAGATCTTGGCGCCTTGCAGTTCAGCGGATTGACGCATGGATTCCGCTGTCGCCGTCATACCGATCACGCCGCCGACCAGACGGTGAACGTCGGCCGCCTTAACGGCGTTCTCGACCTTGGAGAGGGCGGCGACCTTGAAATTACGGCTGCTGAGGCCTTCCATAATGATAATGGCGCGGGCCAAATTGGCGTCACCCGGAATCGTACCCGGTTGCGAGAACTTATTGTTGGTCAACATATGGATCCCCAGCTCGCTGTCGTCACGGCCATGATTCGGGTTGTCACGGCTGTACATCGCTTCAATGAAGGCGTTGACTTGCTTGGTGATATCTTTACGGGATTCCTCGATGATGTCTTTCCCTTCAAGACGGGCGTCCTTCAGAGCACGCATGTAATCACGATAGAAGCGTGCCAGCGGTGACAGAGCTTCACCTTCCATGAGATATTCGGATCTGAGGATCGGTCTTCCGTGCTTGTCGCCGTCGACCAACAATTCCATGCGGCCGTCAACTTCATGCAGCATACGGTCGAGGATTTCGTACTTGATACGGTCTACGGTCTCCAGTTTGGCCAGACGCTCGAGTTCGGCCGTGGCCTCGGCATCACCGTCCCGGCTGCGTTCCTGCAGTTCTTCCAACCGGCGTTCTCCCTTAATAAGATCCGGAGAGCGTTCAAAGGCGTCACTTTCGTCATTGATTTCGAAGACGCGGCGTCCGCGTTCGGCGTTGAGAATCTTACGGGAGATCAGCTCCTTGGAATCCTTGAAGTCGCCCACATTGATGCCTTCTTCGAGTCGGAATGTATCACCGGCCTTGACGCGTCTCAATCCGCCTTCTCTCACCATATCGATCAGCAGCGGATGCGTGAGGAAGTCGTAGACCTTGGCATCCGGCACGTTCATAAGGATGACGACCTTACCGTTGGTTCTGCGGTACATCCAGCGGGCGATGGCCGCGGCCAAGTCGGACTTTCCGATACCGGTATCGGCGGAGATGATGTTGAATTCACCGCGTCCTTCCAGGAAGGCCTTGGCCGTGCGGAGGAATACCTTGGCGGCATGGATCTGCTTGATACGGCCGTTGGCCAGGTCGTAATTCTGGACCCCGCCGAGGTCGATCGGCGTATTTTCCATATCACGTTTGGCTTCCATCAGGAATTCATACAGCTCGACCACTTCCTTTTCGAACGGTGTCTTGATCGGTTTGGCGAGCAGCTCGGAGGCCTTGGCCTTGTCCTGAATCATGCGTTCCGCTTCTTCAGATACCCGCACATCGTGCTTGTTGAGCAGCTCGGCGGACTTGGTATCGGTCGGCGCGTTTCTCACCGACGGCTCATCCGAACCACGCTTATTGCGGCTGAAGATCGTCGGATCGAAGCGGTCGATTACCCCGCGGGCATTGCGTCTTTCGCGGACCATCAGGCTGTGGACGCGCTTGCTCTCTTCGATCACGCGCTCGGTTTCGACGGTACGGGAAACGATCAAGGACTTCAGGAACGCCAGCAGCCGTTCCCACCACTTCTTCTTGCGCGGCGGTTCCGGTGCTCCGGCCGGTGCTCCGGCAGCCAGGGCGCCGTACGGATTGGACTTGACGACTTCGGCCTCTTCAACGGCCTTTTCGCCCTTCATGATATTACCGATGCCGACACCGCCGATAGCCATCATCGCCGCGCCGGCGCCCATGATCATGTTGAACAATCCTTGTTGGCCGATTTCAACAGCCATATCTGTAAAGCCGTAGGCCGTATCCGGGGTCAGCAGGGCGGCCAAAACGGCGATGACCAGTGCGGTCTTGCTACCGGCCGGCGGGCCGCGGGTGGTTGCGGTCGAGGCCCATTGTGTGAGCTTCTTCAATCCGGCCACAGCGGCCTTGACGACCCATCCGGTCAGGATGACGGCGACGCTGATCGTTACCAGAGCCAGCAGCACATCCGGTACCGCGATATTGAACTGGGCCGCCGCGAAGAGACCGGCGATGATCACGCTCAACGGATGCGTATACAGCTTGGTGGCGTCCGGAGCTTGCCAGTCACTGGCGGTGACGCGCTGCTTGCGGGTGATATCTTTGAGCTTGCCGGCCAGCAGGCGTTGCATGTCGGCTGTCAGCGGTTTGCCGTCTTTCTCCAGCAGCAGCGTATCGTAAGAGATTTGACCGATGTCCGGATCGCCGATGACTTCCCCGGTTCCCGCGTGGATGTTGATACCCAGCTGAGTCAGGACCGAGCTGAGGACGTACAACCAACCGGAGTAGTTAACGGTAGAAATCTGCAGCAGAGTTCCCTTCTTACCGCGGTAGGTGGCGGCAGACATGTTGATTGTGGTCTCGATGTCGTTTTGCGGAACTTCGAAGAGTTCCTTAACGATATTTTCACGGTTGCGGCGTTGAGTATCGGTTTCATCTTCGCGTCCGCCTTCCAGGCGATCCTTGAGGATGTCGTGCGGACGGGCTTCCTGACGGACCATTTGTTCGATGTCGGTCCGCATTTCATCCAGAATTTCTTCCCAGGTCACGCGGGTACCGAAGCGGTGCTGGACGAAGAAGTGGTCCACGATCATGCCTTCCGGTCCGAGTCCGACACGGTAGTTACGGCGGGCGAAGCCGTGAGCGATCAGGACCGCGGCGATTTGATTCAGGATACCCGGGCGGTCGCCTTCGCGTGAGTCAACGTAGACCAAAACTTCTTCCAGCTTGCCGAGCTTCGGCGATTCGCTGCTCGGGCTGTTGACCCGGACGCTGACCCGGTGTCCGCTCATCAGGTCGATCACGACGCTGTGGAAGTATTCTTCATTGTATTGAGATTGCAGTTGCGGCAATGTTTCGGCCACGTACGCGGCATCATCAAGCCGGTTCAGATCCAGATCGAGGACCGGATAGAATTCTCTCAGGCGTTGCGTGATGCCTTCCGGTTGCAGGACGCTGTAAACTGTCAGCGTGAAGACGGTCAACAAGGCGGTACGGGTGGCGTCGTTTCCGAGCACTTCCTTAATAAAGGCCTGCATGTCGGCCGGATTGTCACCCTTGCGGATACGGTCGATCAAGGCGTTTTGATTCATCACCAGCCAGGTCACCAGACGCGCGTCGCGGCTGAACGGCAGCACGCCCATGGCTGCCATGGCCAGGGTGATCTCCGCTCTCTTGACGGCGCGGTCGAGCGCGGCCGCCGCTGTGCTGCCGAAGATGCGGGTCACGGTTCTCTTAACGGCCGGCGTCACATGACCGTTGGTGTGCAGAAGCATGGCCAGGCGCAGCACACGCAGCAGATTGTGTTCATGCAGGTGACGGATCATCGGGACAAGTCTGTTGCGCATCGCGCGGAACTCGTCGCGATCCATGTCGTGGACCATAGTCGGATTATTGAACATCAACGCCTCGGCGCGGATGAAGGTCGCCATTGTGTAGTGATCCAGCGTCAGGTGGTGCGGCGGATCAAGGTGACGGCGGTACATCAATTCGCCGAATCCGTAGATGAGTCTGGACAGCATGTTGTTGCCAGCCTTGTCGGCCAGGTAACGCAGGCGCCACAATCCGGCTGATAACGGCGCGCTGACCTTCAGATACTGTCCGGCGAAAGCGAACCGCAGTTTGGCCCATTGCCACCAGCTGAGTTGTTCCATGTCGCCTTCGAGACGGTCATACAGGACACCGCGCAGCGCGACCGGATAGTGAACGGCCACGTGGGTCAGGATATCGAAGATGCGGGTCAGGTAGACACGCTTGTCGGCCGGATCGCGCAGCGCGATCGTACGTTGATTTTCACGGTGCTGGAAGCCGTTTTCGAGCAGCAGATAAGTTCCGGTGCGGTTGATCAGGACCATACCTTCCGGCAGGCTTGCGTCGGTGCTGTATTGATCAGCGCGGTACTCTTCGAGATCGGAGTGCAGGTAGCGCAGCTTGCGCAGCGTGAACCGGAACAGCAGGTCTTGCGCCTTGCGAAGGTCACGCAGGAAGGCCCGGATACGGGTTTGGTCATCGCCGCGGTAACCGAGTTGCGTGGCCACCGGCAGGTAATTCTCAAGAACAACTTTGGAATTCTCTTTGCTTTCGTTAAGTTGACCGGTCAGGGCGCGCGTTCTGAGCAGGAGCAGGTACGCCTTGGTGAGCGCGCGCAGTTGTGTCTGATCCAGCAGGCCGCGTTCAACCAGGAATTGCCAGATCTCGCGGTGTGAAATGAACGCGCGTTTGGCCAGACCGTCGATGTCTTCGTACTCGGCGAAGTACTCGGCCAGGCCGATCGTGTAAATGACCTGCAGGTCGCGCAGCGAACCGTTTCCGTTCTTCAGGTCCGGTTCCTTGACGTTCATGCCTTCACGGAAGCCGTTCTTGGCGTATCTTTCTTGCCATTCCTGACGCTTCATATGGATAAAGACCTGCGGATCGGCCTCATAAGCGGCCTTGAGGCTGCCAATGACGTCTTTTCTCCAAGCGGTCCAGATGTCGCGGTCGCCGGCGACGAAGCGTGATTCGAGAACCGAGCTGGCCGTATCGATATCTGAACTCAGAGTTGAATTCCACTTTAACTGCACTGATGTCGGAACGAGCGTGATGTTATGGTGGAAGGTGCGGTCGATGACTTCCTGAACGAACCGGACAACGTCTTCTTGCTCTTCTATATTCTTGACTTCAAGACGCAGGTCAACGTCGGATCCCGGTACGTATTCGCGGCGGGCGTTGCTGCCGTGAGCCACAAACATGATTTCTTCGGCCTTATCTCCAAAGCGGGCGATCGCATATTCGTACACGCGGCGAACGATGCGGTCCAAACGTTGCGTACTCAGGACGGTCTTGACCTGAATCGGCAGGCGGGCCATATCGGTCCAGATCCAGTTGAATTCGTAATCCCATTGAGCCTTCAGTTCTTCGGCAACCGCCATGGCGGCCCGGACGTAATCTTGATGAGTTGCCACCGAGACGTCGACCGTTTGACGGTCGAGGCGGGCCAACCGTTGCTCCAGGACTTCATCCAGGCGGCGGACTTCGGCAACCACTTCGCGGTTGCTAATAATTTCGTCGTCCTCTTCTTCCCCGTCCGTCTTCTTGCCGAAGAACGGCAGGGCCATCGCCATTATCACGCCTTCCTTGGCATCCAGGATCATCGCGGCCGCCGCAGCCGTGACCGTAGCGATGAGGATCAATCCGCTGCGGCCCAGCAGGCTTCTCAGCTTTCCGGTCAGTGCGGTCAGCAGGACGGTGATACGGTTGCGCCATGTGGTTTGAACGACCACCACTTCCTGGACATCCGCGGCTGCTTCGCGCGTGCGGACGAAATCGAGTTCGCTGGCCGGTGTGTAAAGCATCAGGATCGCGTTCATTCCTTCATAACGTCCGGCTTCGAGTTCACCGATGCTCCACTTAACGGCGCCGTTGTGTTCGTGGAAGGACTGGGCGGATGCCGGGCTGTAGGTGGCCAGGTAAGTGATGCCTTCGCGATCGGCTTGGGCGGCCTGTGTCTTGACCAATCCGCCGGCCAGTCCCTTCACCGGAGCGCCGTCAACCAGGTAGTAATCGCGGCGGGCTTCAGCGACGGCCTTGACGTTCGGCGCGCCGAGGGCGAAGTTGAAGCGGCTGTTGGCGCCGGCATCGACACTGCCTTGCAATGTGAAGTTGTTGGTCAGCGTGCGGACCGTGCTCAAGAAGCCGGCGTTGCCGTTTTGACCGTTGGTCAGCGGCTGCGTACGGATCGTTTCGAGCATTTCCGGTGTCAGGTACTTGTCGACGCTCCAGATCAAGGCTCCGACAAAGGCGCGCTTGGTGGCCTTGTCGATGACCTGGGCGACCACAATACCCTTGTTATTGTTGGCCACGGCGCTGCGCAGCTGTTCGACCGTGACGGTTTCCTGCGGAGTAGCCATCCACGCGTCGTTGTGAACCCGGACCAGCTCATCGGCTTCCGCAGTGTAGGCCCAGCGGTAAACCACATAAGCGTTTTCACGTTCATCCACGTTGAAGTAAATGACATCGTCGGCCGGAACGAGGCGGCGTTCGGCGTTTTCAGTGCTGATGACCGGCAGTACGTTTTGCGGAACGGCGCTGCGCGGGATGTACAGCTTGCGGGCTTCGCGTCCGGCCTTGAGGTCTTCGATGCGGCGGGTGTTGTATTGTTCCACAATGTCATCCCAGCTGCCGCGCAGGATGTAACGGCGTGATACGAAGTAAGCGGCGATACCGACGCCGATCAGGGTCAGAGCGGTCCAGACCATGCCGCCGATTCCGGCAGTGGAGGCGGCCGTCACGGCCGTGTCGACGGTTTGAGCGTCTACCGATGCGGTCGATCCGAACAGGGTCAGGACGGTGGTTCCGGCCATCAGCGTAATACTGAAGAAGCGTACGGTATTCAGCAGGCGGCCGAGCGCGGCAAAGCGGCCTTCGCCGTTATGACCGTTGTTGAAGAAGAACTTGTCGGTCGCGATCTTGGCGCGCAGATCGTTCTTCTCGCCTGAGGCCACGTGGGCGACCACCACACGGTAAAGGATCAGTTCTTGAATCTCGGCATCCTTATCGAAGAAGTTCGAGTTCAGAACGACCGTGTTGTTGGCGTAGTCGATGCGGAACAGATTACCCTTGGCGTACAGGACGGAATCCGTCAGCTCGAATGTCAATGTTTCCGGCAGGGTCACTTCCGGCGGTCCGCGTTCGCTGACCTGAGTGAGCAGGGCGTTCAGACGGCTGATCAGGATCTCCGCCGGCGTTCCGGTTTCCGGTGCCTCATCGGCCACATATTGTCCGTCAACCAGGGCGACCTTCACCTTGGTCGTCAGTTCGCTGACGATATCGGCGAACTTGGCTTCCATATCGATACTTTCCGTCTGTTCCCCTTCCCGGCTCAACCATTCGCGCAGGCGGGCGAAGAACGGTACGTGCAGCATAATACTGTGGTCGGCGCGGTCGATAGCCTCGTAGCGGAAGCCGAAGCGGCGGGCAAACGCCTCATTAGCGTCGGCCGGCGTGACCAGATCTGACTTTCCGGCGGTCACGATGATTTCGATGTTATTGTCAGCGACATTTTTGCGCAGCGTGCTGTCTTCTTCAGTATCCAGTGTCGGGTGTCGGAAGATCCACAATGTCTCAAACCGCTGGCGGAAGCTTTCGTCGATCGCGTCGGCGTGTTCCAGCAGCTTCATATAGAGGTAGTTGTCGATGCGCAGCATTTGAACAAGACGCTTGAAGCCGACCGCGCGGAAGAGCAATTGCAGGCGGACCAGCACGGCGCGCGGCAGCGCGTGCAGGACCATGACGCCCATGCGGACCGCGCGGCTGACGTTCACGCGTTCGTACGGCAATGAGGCCAGAACCGCGCGGCTGACCTTGCGGACCGCTTCCGCGGTAAGGTTTTGCAGGCGCAGCGATTGGTCGGCGTAGCGGCCGCTCAACAGGGCCAGGACCACGCGGCCGGCGAAGCTGTGGGCCACAATATCAACCTTGCGTTCGACCGTTTCGGTTTGCGGACGCATCAGGCGGATGGTGCGGTTGAACTTCAAGCGGTGCAGGATCTTACCAATGAGAGTTTCTTCTTCCTCGACCACCATGTACGGCGCCTGCGCGAGGTAGTTGATCAGCCACGCGAGGAATTTCTCTGAACGGGCGACTACGTGATCGATATCCTGAATGTTGTTGAGGATGACTTTGTCCTGGATGCTCAGTTCCTGATCGCCGAGCTTGCCGCGTTCCAGCAGGCCGCGGATGATGCGGCGGCTTCTCCAGTGCTGGATAATCACCAAGGTGCGTTCCGGATAAATTCTTCTGAGCTCTTCCATGCTGAACGGCAGACCGTCCACGATGCCGTGCAGGAAGATGATCGGATCGCCGGCGGCTTGGTAAACCTGAATGTCGTACGGCTTTTCGATACGGTTGTCGGCGTAAGCGCGGTATTGTTGCGTCGTAGACGCGCGGTCGAAGATGCCCTTGTACAGGCTGCGGCCGCCGGTGTAACGGGTGATGAATGAGAACCGGCTGTTGCGTCCGTTGTATGCCTCCAGGACCGCCTTCAGCACCAGACGTGTTCCGGCCGTGCCGCTGACCGGCAGTTGGATGACGCCGGCGGTTTGCGGCGCGGTGTCGGTGCGGCCGACGAAGACGCGGGTGGCTCCCGGCAGAGCGGCGTACATCGCGTCATCCAGCTCGCTGTCGCCGAGGATCAGGATATCTTCTTCGGCGATTCCCAGACGGTCGATCAGGTCGCGGACCGCTTTGCCCTTGTCGGCTCTTGAGACGTGAATGTCGCGCGTGGATGACAGGACGTTCAACGTCGCGAAGCGACGTTCGCCGGCGAAGCGTTCGCGGATGCGGTCGGCCAATTGGCTTCTCACTTCTTCGGTGGCCTCCGGCATCAGGACCTTGAGGTCAAGCACTTGACCTTCATAGGTTACTTCTTCGATACGGATGTCGGCCGGCAGGTCGATTCCGGCGGCTTTCATTTGCGCGTATTCTTCAGCGAGGATGCCGCGGATGACTTCCAGCTCGTTGGCCGATCCGGTCAGTGTATTGAGGTAGACCGGCGTATCGAAGCGGATGCGTCCGGCTTCGTCGAAGATGTATCCGATACCGCCGTTGGCGGTGTACAGGTACTGTCCGCTGCGGGCTTCTACGCTGAGCTTACCGCTGAAGCGGACCATGGCGCGGGTGACGGCCTTACCGGTCAGGGCGGCGACTTGTACGCCGCGTTGGCGTAATTCTTCAACCAGTCCGACTGTCTCGGCTTCGAAGGCTTCTTCATCGCTGGCGGCATCGGCCACGACCATCGTGTCATCCAGGTCGCTGATAACCAGCTTGAAGCGCTTCTTGAGTTGTTTGACAACCGCTTCAGGCAGAGTTGACGCGTCGGCTTCAGCGGCGACGTCGGTCGCTTCCGCGTCACTGTCAGTATATTCAACGGTGATGGCCGGTACGACGTTGCGCGCTTCGTCCTTGTCGTCCCAGCTGCGGCGCAGGAGGTAACGGCGGCCCAGGAAGTAAGCGGCGACACCGGCCAAGACCAGCCCGATTCCGGTCCAGATCAGACCGCTGACACCGGATGAGGCCCCTGCGGTGACCAGCGTTTCCACATCTTGAGCATGAGCCCGTTCGCTCACAGTCATTCCGGAGATAAGCGTGGCGGCGCTGACAAACGTGATGAAGCTATGCAGCCCCAGTCTCTTCAGCAATTGTGTCAATTTCGCCATACGGCCGGTTGCCGGTTGTTTGTCAGCGGCTTGTGTTCCAGCGGTCTCGTCGGTTTGGACTTCCGTGGCTTCGACGGTTATGGTCGGTCTGACGGCAATGACGTTCACCGGCAATGTGACGTGTTCGAATCCGGCCGGTTCCTGCGGTCTGCGGGCGATGACCATATCTTCAATCGCCGCGTAATCAATGCCGTAGGCGCCGCGTTCCAGAATTTCGGCGCGCATGTTGCGGACCGCGGCCAGGACGCGCTCGCCGTTGATGGTGATTTCCAGCTTGCCGTCCTTGTTCATCACGATCAGACCTTCGCGGATCGCGCGGTTCAAGGCCGTTTCCCAGCGTCCCAGAACCACGGCTCTCGTTTCTTCGTAAGACGCCACGTAGAAACGGTGAACTTGACGGTCAACGATGGTGCGGCTCAGTTGGCGCGGAGTTAACGGCTTGGTCAGCATGGACAGGATCAGGTTGCGGCGGAACAGTTCCGGTACGGCCACTTCGTTGTCGCTCAGCAGCTTTTGCTTGTTGAAGTTTGTTTCAGCGGCAATTGCCAGCGGCTCGACCGTGAAGAGCATATCGCGGTTGAACAGGAAGTACTTCACATCCGTCGGTTCGATGAAGACCGGCGCGATGCTCCACAGATGCTTGCGGTACGGGATGACATCGATGTGGAACAGGCCGCGTTCAACGAAGGACTCAACCAGCTTGCTGCGCGGATCCGCGATGCGCAGTTCCGGATCGGCCTCGCCCATCTTGCGCAGGGCATCCATAACCATATTCACGCGGCCGTTGAACATTTCGCGGTCATAGTTGCTGAACATGCGGCGGACCATATTCGGCTGAACGTTATCCAGTGTTTCGTGAGCTTCAACAGGTTCATAGACAACCAGGATATCCACGTCGATCAAGGCGCTGTAAACGTATTCCTTAGCGGTGTACGGCTTGAGCTTGGTGACGAAGCGTGAGGAGACCACCTTGAGCAGTGTCAGGAACTGATAGACGGATGTATCGATATCACCGTAGAACGGATATCCCAGACCGTATACCGCGGAGACGCTCAGCATCGGATTATCGTTGATCAAGCGGTCGGCGATCGTTCTCACACGGGTTGTGTGTTCCGCGAAGCGGTCGGCGCGGTAGAAGTCGCGGATTGCCTGGAATTGGGCTTGGGATTCTTCATCAAGATAGTCTCTCAGCAGACGTTCGAACAGTTCAGAGCTGTACAGGCTGATCAGAGCATCTTCGGCTTGATGTCCGTACACATCCGGTGTGGTCAAACGGGCCGCGCGGAACTCATTCAGGAACGCGAGATAAGCGTCTTGCAGAGTATCGGTCAGTTCATGCAGCATTTGCATGTAGTAGCTGATGATTACCGGCAGGCTCTTTTCGTTTTCTTCGATCAAACGCAGGGCCTTTTCGACCTGAATGGCGAAGATCGCATCGACGATCTGACGTTCGATGTCGCTGAGCGGTACGCTTGCTTCTTCCCTGACGTCTGTCTTCTCAGCACGGGCCGCTTCCTGAGCTTCAACCTTAGCGGCCGCCCGGTTGCGCAGCTTGAGGATGATCACGGCGACAATGCCGCCGATCACGATGCCGGCCGCCAGGATCAGCAGGACGGTCGGATCAAAGGCCGCTGTGCTGACGACGGTCTCGGCGGTTTGGGCCACGGCGCGTTCGCTCATCAGGGCGGCGGTCGCGGCGGCGATCATCATTCCCAGCGTTCCGCCCGGTCCGGCACGCGGTGTCTTGCTGTCCTGATCCGGCCGTGAGGATCCGCCGATCTTCTTGACCATCTTGACGATGCCCTTGGCGGCCAGCACGAACGGTCCGACAAAGCCGACCACGATTTGATACCACTTGTTCATGCGCAGCTTGGCATCCTTCACGAAGTAGCCTGTCTTGTTCACGGCAGCCGTGTAGAAGATGCTGAAGTATTGGGTGGTGATACCGTCGATGGCGACCGCGATCGGGGCCAGGGCCGGCAGCTGGATCACGAAGCTGCGCAGGATGCTGTGAATACGGGTCATCCAGAAGGCTTCGAATTGCTTTTCGTAGCTCTTGAGTGCTTCTTCCCTGAACTTGGCGATCTTACCGCGGATGGCTTCGACCATCATCGTGTAACCGAATGTTCTCAGGCGGACCATCGCGGCGATACCGACGATGCGGGCGGCAGTAGTGACGGAAGCGGCCAAGGTCGGCTCGCTGTCTCCGAAGATGCTCGGGACGATTTGGCCGGCGGCGTAAACGATGGCGATCACGGCGGCGGATCCGAGGGCCGTAAAGCGGGCCGTACTCACGAAGTCCTTAATGCGGAATACCTTGGCCAAGTTGACCGTGCGGTTGCTGACCATGTCGCCGACCACATAGGTCAGGGTCAGGAAGGCGGTGATGGATGCCATCAGGGCCGGCAGGGCGTATGTTTCCGGAGCGATCACGTTGAAGAAGATCCAGCTGAGGATACCCATGCCGATACCCAGCGGGAAGGCGTAGGCGACTTGCTTCTTGATGATGCCGTGTCCGGCGATCCATTGTCCGACCAGATCGGTGGCCGCCATGAAGATACCGAAGATCACGATGTTGGCCACGGCCATGCCCACAACCGCGGTCAGGGCGCCGAACAGGTAGGCTTGTGTGACCAGGGCCAGTCCGGAGATGACCGCTACGCTGGCCAGTGTCTTGAACAGGATACCGTTACGCTTGACCGTTGCGGCGGCGGCGCCGGCTGTGGTGACATCCGTGCCTTCCTTAATAGTGTCGCCGAATCCGTTGGCCGCTTCGTTGTCGAGGATCACATGAACGTGTTCCTGGACTTGCAGGCCGGAAGCCGGGACCATCGGGGTGACTTCGCCGTTGAGCGCTGTGTTGACGATAGCGGCCTTCTTGGCGCCGTTGGCCAGCAGGAATTTGTGCTCGGCCTCGAAGATGTCGGCCAAGCCCATGGTGTAGGCGTAAGGTGTATTGACGATTCCCGGATAATCGGCCTTGTTGGAATCGATGGTGCTTTGCGTCAGCTTGATCTGACGGATACGTGATGTGAAGCCTTCGCTCATGGACGGTTCGTTGAAGGCCAGGTGGCCGTTGGCGCCGATACCGAGCATCACGATGTCCGCTCCACCCTCTGCCTTCAGGGCCGCTGTGTAGGCTCTGAGGTAGAACGGCAGGACAACCGCGGCGTATACCGGTCCGAGGATGTATTGCTTAACGACTTGCGGGATCCAGCCGTATTGGAACGGATCGTACTTCACGTAATCGGCCACCAGGTTGACGTTCGCTTGCGGGATGGCCACGCGGCTGAACAGATTTTCGTTCAGGAAGTACGCGAATGAGGCTTCGTGATCGGCTCTCAGGCCGCGGTATTCATCCAGGTGGAAGGCCTTCACGCGGGCCCATTCGATACCTTCGATCTTCGCCAGTTCGCGCAGGAAGATCTTCATGGTGTTGCCGGTGGCGAAGATGATATTGATGGCTTCCTTGGTTTCGAGCAGGGCCTTAATCTTGGCGGCCACTTGTTGAGCGGCTTCTACCGCGAAGCGGTCGGCTTCGGTAACGGTGAAGCTTTCCGGAGCCTTCACTGTGGCGGTCATTTGCGTGGCGCCGCTCAAGCGGCTGCGGACGGCCTTGACCAGAGCGGCGATCAAGGCGATCACAATCGCGACGGCGCCGGCGACCAGCAGGATCGTCCAATCAAAGCCGGCCACGCTTACGGCGGCGTCGGCTGTTTGTGCGGCGGCGGCCGGGGTGAATCCGAGGATGGCGGCCACAGCGGTGATAGTTCTGACAGGGACAAGGCTCCAAACACCAGTTTCCGATTCCCCAATCGCAACTTTAGTTCCTGTTAATGAGCGAGCCTCGCCCCTGTCAAATGTTCTGGAGACAGCACCCTCAACCTTAGCTCCCGATTCCCCAATCGTAACTTCAGTTTCCGTTACTTCTTCGCGGGCGCTGTCTCCATAGGTTATTGCTTCGATAATTCTGGCAAGGACGGCGGCTACTGCTTCAGTTTCCGATTCCCCAATCGCAACTTTAGTTCTTGTTAATGAACTTGCGCCGTCCTTGCCAAATGTCTTGGAGACAGTGACTTCAACTCCAGTTTCCGATTCCCCAATCGCAACTTTAGTTCCTGTTAATGAACCGTCACTGTCTCCAAATCTATATGCTGCTCCCAGCAGTGTCGTAATAATGGCGAGGGCAACCAGAACTGCTTCAGTTTCCGATTCCCCAATCGCAACTTTAGTTCTTGTTAATGAACCTGCGTTGCCCTCGCCATATGTTCTGGAGACAGCACCCTTAACTTCAGCTCCCGATTCCCCAATCGTAACTTCAGTTTCCGTTACTTCTTCGCGGGCGCTGTCTCCATAGGTTATTGCTTCGATAATTCTGGCAAGGACGGCGGCTACTGCTTCAGTTTCCGATTCCCCAATCGCAACTTTAGTTCTTGTTAATGAACTTGCGCCGTCCTTGCCAAATGTCTTGGAGACAGTGACTTCAACTCCAGTTTCCGATTCCCCAATCGCAACTTTAGTTCCTGTTAATGAACCGTCACTGTCTCCAAATCTATATGCTGTTCCCAGCAGTGTCGTAATAATGGCGAGGGCAACCAGAACTGCTTCAGTTTCCGATTCCCCAATCGCAACTTTAGTTCTTGTTAATGAACCTGCGTTGCCCTCGCCATATGTTCTGGAGACAGCACCCTTAACTTCAGCTCCCGATTCCCCAATCGTAACTTCAGTTTCCGTTACTTCTTCGCGGGCGCTGTCTCCATAGGTTATTGCTTCGATAATTCTGGCAAGGACGGCGGCTACTGCTTCAGTTTCCGATTCCCCAATCGCAACTTTAGTTCTTGTTAATGAACTTGCGCCGTCCTTGCCAAATGTCTTGGAGACAGTGACTTCAACTCCAGTTTCCGATTCCCCAATCGCAACTTTAGTTCCTGTTAATGAACCGTCACTGTCTCCAAATCTATATGCTGTTCCCAGCAGTGTCGTAATAATGGCGAGGGCAACCAGAACTGCTTCAGTTTCCGATTCCCCAATCGCAACTTTAGTTCTTGTTAATGAACCTGCGTTGCCCTCGCCATATGTTCTGGAGACAGCACCCTTAACTTCAGCTCCCGATTCCCCAATCGTAACTTCAGTTTCCGTTACTTCTTCGCGGGCGCTGTCTCCATAGGTTATTGCTTCGATAATTCTGGCAAGGACGGCGGCTACTGCTTCAGTTTCCGATTCCCCAATCGCAACTTTAGTTCTTGTTAATGAACTTGCGCCGTCCTTGCCAAATGTCTTGGAGACAGTGACTTCAACTCCAGTTTCCGATTCCCCAATCGCAACTTTAGTTCCTGTTAATGAACCGTCACTGTCTCCAAATCTATATGCTGTTCCCAGCAGTGTCGTAATAATGGCGAGGGCAACCAGAACTGCTTCAGTTTCCGATTCCCCAATCGCAACTTTAGTTCTTGTTAATGAACCTGCGTTGCCCTCGCCATATGTTCTGGAGACAGCACCCTTAACTTCAGCTCCCGATTCCCCAATCGTAACTTCAGTTTCCGTTACTTCTTCGCGGGCGCTGTCTCCATAGGTTATTGCTTCGATAATTCTGGCAAGGACGGCGGCTACTGCTTCAGTTTCCGATTCCCCAATCGCAACTTTAGTTCTTGTTAATGAACTTGCGCCGTCCTTGCCAAATGTCTTGGAGACAGTGACTTCAACTCCAGTTTCCGATTCCCCAATCGCAACTTTAGTTCCTGTTAATGAACCGTCACTGTCTCCAAATCTATATGCTGTTCCCAGCAGTGTCGTAATAATGGCGAGGGCAACCAGAACTGCTTCAGTTTCCGATTCCCCAATCGCAACTTTAGTTCTTGTTAATGAACCTGTGTTGCCCTCGCCATATGTTCTGGAGACAGCACCCTTAACTTCAGCTCCCGATTCCCCAATCGTAACTTCAGTTTCCGTTACTTCTTCGCGGGCGCTGTCCCCATAGCTTGATTGTGATTGCATGTATGTGATTGTTTCGCGTGTTTGCGCTTGTGCGTCATCCGCGCCGAAGGTCATTAACGTGGAGGTGACGACTGCCAGAACGGCCATCTTGATCCAGCCCATGGCCTTGGCGACGCTGACATTCTTTTCGACGAAGTGAGTGATCGCTTCGTTCACGCGGCGCGGATATTCCATCATGGCCACGTGACCGCCCTTAAGGACGGAGCTGCGAGTTTCGTTATCGGTGAGTGTTTCGAATTCGGTGGCCGCTTGCGGGAACGCGGACTCGGCGCGGGCAGCCAGGAGATATTCATTTTCGTGGAGCAGACGCTTGTAGGAGACGAATTCGTCGTTGACCGCCGCGATGGTCAGGACCGGAATGCCGTATTCGGCGTAGATGTTCAGAGCCTCTTCGGCGTAGCCGAACGGCAGTGTCATGATCGCTTGCGCTTCCTGCAGCAGACGTGATTCCGGAACGTTGCGGCGTTCGTCGGTCAGGTAACGCTTCATCCATGATTGTTGTGCTCCCATCAGGAATTCCGGTCCTTCGAGCGGCACGGCGTAGCCGCGCAGGCCGGTCATATCCAGCAGGCTCAATGTGGCGTGCAGCCACGGATTGGCGTTGAAGGCGTTGAATCCGCCGACCGTGAAGGCGCGCGTCCAGTTGTCGATCATATCGAGGTTCTTGATCATGGCCGGATCGAACGGTACGCCCATGGTGTGCAGGACGTCGGAGCGTGACCACGGTGTGATGCGGATGATACCGCCTGTTCTCAAGGCGGCCTGCAGCTCGGTGTCACCCGGGATGAGCTGCGCGAGATATTGTGTGATGGCGCCGCCGTCGGAGTGGTGTGCCAGGGCAACCGGCTTGCCGGCGCGGAATTCGGCCACAACCACGTCGCGGGCGGTTTCGGCGTGGAACGGCAGCACGCGGTCGATGCTGATGCCGGCCGGGATATGGCCGCGGTGCAGGGCGGCGACTTCCCAGTTCATCGGCAATCCGGCCAGTTGGAAGTCGAATGACTTGTAGGCCTGGAAGCCGTGAATCAGGCCGATATAGACCGGCTTGGCGATTTCGGCGCCGCGGAATTCGGCCTTCACTTCGATGCCGTCGGCGGCACGCGTGTAGATGACTTGCGGCCATTGGTCGGCATCTTTGTCGACAAACAGGACCGTGTTGTGGGCTGCTTCTCTTAACATGCGGACCGGTGTTTGCAGGATGGTGTCTTCCAGAGCTGCGGTGTCGTTCATGATCAGACGCAGTTGAACCATACGCTTGTCGCGGCCGGAGACAACCAGGATGATGTTGGCCGCGCTGCGGATGGCGCCGCGGGTCAGCGTGATACCGATCAGCTCTTCGCTGCGGACGGCTTGATACTTCGGTGCGGTTTCCAGCAGGTTCGCTTGCTCGCGGGCGAGCATACCGATTTGACCGAAGCCGCCGACACCGCTGAGGACCACGTCGAAGGCCACATCTTGACCCAGCGCTTTGCGCATGACGGTTGTTTCGCGGGCGGCCAGCTTGTTCAGCTTGGCGCCGGTGGTGGCTGCCGTCAGGGCGGATGCATCCACGCGGTGAACCATGATCGCGACCATTTCGTCGAGTGTCATGGCATCACGTTTGCCGACGAAGAGCTTGGCATGCAGCGGCGCGATGAATTCTTCGATCAGGGTATCGATCGGGCTGACCCAGCCGAGTTCGTTGGCTTGCGGTTCGTACATGGCCGCGAAGCGGACGTGGTTGATCCAGTTGACCCAGAAGGCGTGGTTCTTGACCAGCGCGGTGAACACACTCTTGACCGTGTGACCGCCGCCGACCGCGACGTAGAAGTATTCGCGGTCGCCGCTCTTCTTCCATTCGTTGTAAGCCTTGACGAATTCATCCGCAGCGGCTTCGCCGTACAGGCCGCGGCTGATGCGTTCGATACGGAATCCGGCCGGATTCACTTCGGCCATCGGCACAAACGGACGTGCCAGGGCGCTCAGCGCGTCGAAGTAATCTTGTTCGAGGCGCACGCCGAAGGTGCGGATCGCGGCCAGCAGGATAACCAGCTCTTGTCCGTTTTCGACTTCGCGGAAGTAGGTCAGGCTGGTGTTGGCCTGGACCGTACGTTCGCTGCTGCCGAATTCGAGGTGTCCGAATTCGTGTCTGAGGACCTCGGCCAGCAGGATGGTGAATTCTTCGCTCGCCCGGTCTCCGGCAACCATCGGCGGGGCGCGGCTCATGTAGACGGTATTGACCGTGATGTATCCGCTGGTCAGATCGGTTACGGCCAGCTTTTCGCCCAGGTCGGCGAAGCGCAGGCGGCTGATTTGGTCGAGCTTGCCGATCTTGCGCAGGGCTTCCACGACATATTGCTGTTGATCCGCCTTGTCGGTTTCTCTCTCACCCGGTTCGCGGTTCAGCAGGCGGCCGGAGTAGGCTTCACCTTCGTAGCTGTTGATTTCCGCCTCTTCGACCTCTTCAATTGCATTGAGTGCTTCGATGACTTCTGCGCTGGCGACGACATACGGAATGTCGAGTACGAATTCGAACCAGACCATATCCGAGCCTTGATCCATTTGCGGAATGCGTGAAATGCGGACGGAGATATTGAATTGTGCCAGTACGGCCAGGATGCGGTCGGCCAGCCCCGGTGTTTCAACGCCTCGTGCCAGGATAGTCAGGTTTTCACCGCGTGACTGGGTGATGCGTTCCGGTACGATTTCGATCTTGGCCAAGTCTTCGAAGATCTTCTTCAGGGTATAGATCAATGTGTCCGGCATATTGGCGACCGTTACCGAGACGACCAGGTTCGTTCCGCGGACGCGTGACTTCAGGTCCTTGATGCTGATGTTGCGGGTCGCGAAGATATTGGTGACCAGCTGGATGAAGCCTTGGCGGTCCAGGGCCTGGATTTCGTAGACGGTTACCTGCTCCCCGCTGGCAGAGCGCGGCGGTTGCGTGACGGTCACATCGACTTGCTCCCAGGCCTTCAATTCGCGGGTGACATCCAGGACGGTCAGACGGCCCATACCGACCATGCGGATCACATCGCTTGAGTCGACCAGCTTGACGTCACCGAGTTGCTTTTGCAGTGTGCGGTTGGATGAATTGGCGATCCCTTCCAGGTTAGCGGCTGAGTAATCCAGACGCGCCCGGATGACATCGTTGGTAATCGCTACACCCGCGCTGATCAACGCTTCACGGCCTTGCTTGACCATTTCGGCGATCAAGGCATCGATGATCGGGTTGGAACCGTCCGCCGGAAGTGTAAACAGTCCTATGCCCATGATGACTTCATCGAGATTGGCCAGATTCAGATGTTCCATAACCGGACGCACCAGGCGGCGAACCACCTGACGGCGTTCATCGATGGCGCGTTCTCTAAACAGGACCGGAATTCCGACTTCGGCCAGGGCTGTCAGACCTTTCATGCGGGCCGCGGTCAGGTCTGTCTCGCTGGCGGCGATCGACAGCACCCGAATCTTGGTCCGGATCGAAGCCGTTGCATCCAGGATTTCCCGCTGCATAGTGGCGTTGCTGCCCAGCGCCGGACGGCTGGACTTGGTGCGGCGGCGGACGAGTTCGCCCGGCACCAGTTTCCGGTCTTCGGAAACCGCGATCCAGGCGCCGTTGCGGACGTCGTAAACCTCAACACCTTGGTAATTGGCCGTGACGCCTTCACGGACAGTGTGCATCACGTAATCGGCCCCGACTGATCCCAGCGGCAATTCGCGGATTTCAATGTATTGCTTGCGTTCGCCGACACGGACCTGAACGTGCATGATGCCCAGTTCTTTCAGCTTTTGGTAGACCAGGTCGGCGTCGCTGTCGAGGTCACCGGTCAGCGTAACCGGAACGCTGGTCACATTCTGGCCGGTCTTGCGGTAGATGTCATATTGCCAGTGAGCGAGCTTGCCGGCGCCGCTGTCGCCGCCAAAGCGCTGGACATCGTAGCGTTCACGTGTTTGGAGGAAGATTTCGTAAACCAGACCGTCTTCGCGGCTGACGAACAGGGTGTGAACATTGTCGTCGGCCTTGCGGTCCGGATTGGCTTCGCCTTCTACGGAATGGAACTCGCCGAACTGAGCGAGCAATTCGGCAACGGTGTTCCAGATCTCGGCCTTGCTGTTGTTTTCGATGATGATGGTCACCGCCAGGATATCGTTGAGCTTGGCGACTTCGTCGTACTTCGGATTGACCTTACCCTTGCGGGTTTCGGATGTCTTTTCGAACGCGCTGTATGCGGATTTGACGCGGCCGATGACCTTCATTCCCGGGAACATGGCCTGCAGTCTGTCAATTTGTGCTTCCATATGGACTGTGAGGTCTATGTACGTGAAGCCTTCGCGGTTGACCACCGTCGTCGGAACGCGTGATTGAGCGATTTCGTTGCGGATTTGCTGGTGCTGGGCCGGGTTCTTCAGCATGAAGATACGGTCGCGCAACACTTCCACCAGGTTCGTGCGGTAGAAGCGAGCGGCCAGCGTGACGTAGACATCTTCTGTTTCGCGCAGGAAGGCCTCTTCGTTCTCGGTCAGGCCGCGGCCGGTCGCCGTCTGATCGGCGATCATCTGATTCAGGCGGACAAAGCGTTCGGCGATGGCCAGTCTCAGGACATCGGCTTCAGCGTGGGTAATAGCCTCGGAAATACCGCCGGCGAGTTCGACAATCAGGTCGACGTGGTTTTGGATCAATTGCTGAGTTCTCAGCTTGTCGTCGGCCTTCTTTCTTCTCACAACCGTATCCGGATCGTAGCGCAGGTTCAGAACGCGGCGGAAGCGGGATACGAGGCGCAGGGCCTTGTCGATCTTGGCATCCAGACCGCTGTTGGCGCGGTGAGCCGCGCGGCGAATCGCGTCGTTCAATCCGCGGCGGGAGTAATCGTACTCGAAGAACAGAGCGGCCATGACGCCTTCGGCGCGGACGTTGAGGTGGATCGCGGCTTGCGCCAATTCTACTGAGTAACGCAGCTGCTGTTCGTTGAAGTAGCTGCTGATGATGCGGAAGGCTTCTTCGATAACAGCCAGCTCTTTATCCAGAGTCGTTTCGTCCAAACGGTCTTGCTTTTGTTCGCGGTAGGCTTCGAGCAGACGGTTGCGTAATTCGTCGCGGTCTGAGCCGTTGGTGACGGCCATGGCCTGCAGGACATCCGGACCGAAGCCGCCGGTGCCGCCGACGAATTGTGTGAAGAAGGCGATGATACCGATCACACCGGACAGCCACAGGCTTTGCAGAGCGGTCATCAGGGCGTCTCTGCGCAGGTTGAGCTCACCGACCGGGATGCGGACCGGCGTGCCGTACTTGACGTAGTCGTAAGTCTTCTTGGCGGCGATGATAGCGGCAGCCGTCAGGACGCCGAAGACGTGGACGATCGTGGCGTAACCGGCATCGATACCCGGGACAAGGGCGTTGAAGGCGGCCATCAGGATGATCGGCAGCGCGACCGCCTGAACGATGGTCAGGACGCTGCGGCGTTCGATGATCAGCTTGGTCAGCAGCAGGCCGTAGATCGCGCCGCTGGCACCCAGGACCATGGCGGCCGGCATCAGGCCGAGGAATGCCGGTACGATCACCGCGGCGGCGCCGACGGTCAGGTACAGGGCCACCAGCTTCCAGGCGCCGATCTTGGCTTCCACGGTCTTGCCGACGATCCACAGCATGGTCATGTTCACAGCTAGGTGAACGATATTGGCGTGTGTGAACATGTAGGTGATGGCGCGACGGAATTCAACGATCGCGGCCGGGACCACTGACAGATCAGCCATCTGGGCCAATCCGCCGAAGTGAACCGCGAAGTAGGCCGCGACGTTCACAGCGATCAGCGCGGTCACGGCGCTGATCTTCGGCAGCGTGATCTTGGCGGCCAGTGTCTTAACGATCTTGATAACGGCGATCGCGGCCAGAACGGTCACTGTGGCCAAACCGGCTGTCAGCAGGCTGTCGGCCACACCGGCGCCGGCGACAACAGCGGCGCTATCCGCGGCCATGGCCGAGCGGGTCAACAGTGTGGCCATCAGAATGGCCAGGATAATACCGGCCACGGTGCCGCGGCTCGGGATCAGGTCGCGGATCTTCGGCGGGCCTTGACGCAGGATTGATCCGGTCAGCAATTGCAGGGCCAACAGGCCGCCGACCGCGGCGATGACCATCGCGAGGATGCTGTGCGTGAAGATACCGGCCAGCGCCGTCGCGCCGACAAGGCCGATGATGCTCAGGAGCTTGCCGCCGAAGGCGTTGTGGCGGCCGCGGATCATGGACAGATAGAAGCCTGAGACGTAATGTTGCTGCGGTGTCAGATCGGCATAGTCGCCGCCGGCGTAGATTTCACTACCGGACAGGATGACCAGAGTCGGGTTCGGTGTCAGCATCTTGCGCAGGTACATGTGCGTTCTGTGCTGGCTCGGCGGACGCTCTTCGAAGATCGCGCTGACCGTGGTGGTCCGGTTGCTCAGGGAGAAGATACGGGTGAAGCCTTCTTCGGCCACCGTGATGACCACACCGTAGCTGGAGTATTGACCGATGTTCATCAGCAGATCGAAGACATCCATGTCGAGGCGGGTACGGTTTCTGTCCAGCAGATCCACGGTATGGTAAACCTGGACATTGTCGCGCTTCATCAGCTCGGTCAGATGCATTTCGAATTCGTCGCGCAGGGCTTCGATACCCACGATCAGGCGCATGCGTTCGATCTTGGCCATGAATGCCATGCTGTCGGCCAGTTTCTGTTCATCTTCTTCATTTGTCAAGCCGGCGTACTCAATGCGGCGCAGGGTACGCTTTACTCTCTTCTCTTCAATATTCTTGATAACGCGTTCAACCGGCTTG
This sequence comes from Candidatus Omnitrophota bacterium, assembly GCA_020632495.1. Taxonomy (GTDB): domain Bacteria; phylum Omnitrophota; class Gorgyraeia; order Zapsychrales; family Zapsychraceae; genus JAGOSC01. Next base: position 357,582 of record JACKFL010000005.1, read on the forward strand.
AGGTAAGTCAGCAGGAAGAGACCGAACATGATGAATGTCGGCAGCGCGAAGATGGACAGGAAGACCACGTTCAGTCCCAAGGTCGCGGCGAACGGCAGCAGCAGGACGCCGATAGTGGACGCCGTCATGAACGGCAGAATAATCGTCAATTGGTCGATGGCGTTGCGGCGGCGGCGATCGTTGCGCAGATCTTCGTAACGGCCGATGGCGCCCTGGATCAGTTCGTCATCCTGCGTTCCTTCCGGTCTGAAGCGTTCCATTTCGCGGGCGATCTTGATATCTTCTTCGATCATCCGGTTCATCTTGGCGCGTTCCATGACGACATTGGCAATCACGGCAACCGTGATACCCGCGGCCAGGGCGATAAGGATCAGGTTGATATTGACCATGCTGAAGGCCCAAACCTGGCCGGCCCAATCGGCGACCACTGTGGCCACTGTGGATGTTCCCGCGGGTTGTGCCTTGGCGATGCCGGCGATCGGTCCGATCATGATTACGGCGCCCACGAACAGGATCGCGGATCTGACCAGCTGTCTGGAGGCCGTAGAACTTGATTTCACCTCATTTGCAAATGTTCTGAAGAGGCCGTGCAGGACAGCGGCCCAGGAACCGACCATGGCGGCCAGCGAGCCGACAATGCTCATCAGCGTACGTCCCAGACCGCCGCGGTCCTTCATGTGGGTCAGGGATACGTAGAATCCGGTAACGTACTGGACGCTCGGGTCGAAGTCGGCGGTGGTCTTGTCGGCGTGGACTTCGCTACCGGACATCATTACGGTCGATGCTTGCTTGCCTTCGCTCAGCAGGAACTTGTGACGTGCCTGGGTATTTTCCTGACGGTCTTCAACCATGACCGAGGCCAGCAGCGGTGAGCTGTGGCTGATGCTGATCGTGCGGTTGCGATCTGCATGTTCGATTTGCAGGACGACACCGTAACCGCCGTAGTTGCGGACATTGCTCATCATTTCCGCAGCGTAACCGTTCGGGCGTTGGCGTTCCACACTGGCGATGGTATGCAGGCCGCTGAAGACCGATACGCGCTTGAACTTCTTCAGCTCTTCAACCAGTTCCACGAAGCGGCTGGTCAGTTCCTGAACGCCCACGACCTCGCGCAGCTCTTCAATAATTTCCTGAATTTGCGCCAGTTCTTGACGTTCCTTATCTTCTGCGGTGACCGGCGTTTGCGGACCATCGTAGACAAAGACGTCATACTTGCGCAGAGCGCGGCGAACGACGACCTTATCGTGTTGTTCGATCAGCGACTTCAGCGGTTCCACTTCCTGGGCGCCGATCAGCAACACGAAGATGAACAACGGTGTCGTCATCAGCAGCATGACCGGATTCAGACCGAAGATCAGGACGATGCCTGCGAACAGGACCGTGAAGACGGCGACGGCGATGCCGGCGCTGAGTCTGTCGGTGCGGTCACCGGATTGAATGCGGTCGGCGCGGACCTTGGCATATTCATCGCGCTTGGCCTTGATCAGCTTTTCTTGACGTTCGTCCTTATCGGCAGCATCGATCGTCGGCGCCTTGAAGGCATCCATTTCCCGTTGCTGTTTACGGTCTTCCTGAACCAGACGCATGGCGCGGATGATGTTCACGGCGTAGCTGTAAATCATCATCAGGGTCATTCCGACAAATCCGGCGACAACGATGTGCGCGAGGTTCTGCAGCACGAAGTCGATTACGGTGTGGATAACACCGGTCACGGATACGGAGTCTTGTGCCATGGCGGCCTGCGGCGTCAGCAGCAGGACGGCGAAGACGGCCACCGGCAGGATGCGGCGGATCAGCGATGTCACCTTGCTCATGATTGAGCCGGCCGGCGGGCCGCGGCGGCGGATCGTCTTGGCCAGCAGGGCCAGGATAGCGGCGACGGCGAAGCCGGCCACGGCCACTGCGGTCGGAACCGGGAAGTGAATGGCGGCGATAGCGGCGACGGCCAATCCGGTCAGCACCAGGGCGCCTTCTACGGTGATGAAGCCGTCTTCACTGGAGAACGGCTTGGCTTGATTTGATCCGCGGCGGCTGCCTGCCTCGACCGCAGTCAGGATAACGTCGGCTTGCGTGTTAAGCGCGTTGATCTCTTCGACCGTGACGTTGTTGGCCATCGCTTCGGCCTTGAAGCCGAGGATTTCGTCTCTGCTCTTGAATGTTTCCGTCATCTTCAGGGTATCGATGAGGTGACGTACGATCATGGCGGCTGAGAAGGTGTTCTTGGCGGCCAGGTAAATAACATCCGTTACCATGTTGCCTGCGGAGGCGCCGTAAGACTGCAGGGTTTCCACGGTTCCGAGGGTGGTCTTGCTGAATTCCAGTACTTTTCTGGCGAATCTGCTCAGCAGAACGGTCTTGGACGCGACCTTCGCTTCAAGCACTTGCCAGATGGATTCGAGCGCGCCGAATTCGAATTCGAACACCTTAACGCTGTTCACATCCAGGACGGACAGATTGAATGTCAGTTCTTCAACCATGTCGGTATCATCCGCTGTTACGGAAACGGCCTTGGCGCGGTTAATGATACGGTAATCAACACTACCGACATAGGCCGCTTCGTACTTTCCGGCCGCGATCGTCCGCTCTTCGGTGTCGGAATCCGTAATGATGATCATGTCGAGATCGGTCGGATTTTCGGCGGTCAAGCTGCTGCCGTAGACATATACGGCCAGCAAACGAGCACTGGCATTATCACGGTTAACAATATCGTTGGCGACAATCAGCAATTCGGCGGTGCCGATCGTGCCGCCCTGCGGTCTGTAGATAACCGGTTGGCTTGCTGTCTTGTCTTCGGCTTCGGTAACTGCCGGTTCTTCGGCTTCCGCGTCAGCGTCTTTTGATGCCGCGTCAGCGGTTTGTGTGGTTCTGTTTTCCGGCAGCAATTCGATCAGGATGCGTCCGGCCACCAGTGTTTCCAGGGCCTTGAGCATCTTGGCATCGAGCGCGGTCGCTTCGGCGGCGGCCACGGCGCGGTCGCGCAGGAATTCAGCCAGACCGTATACCTGCGGTCCGTTCGGTCCGCGGAATAAGGTCATGGCTTCGTAGCCCAGGCGATCGAAGATGCGCTGCAGAACGGCGCTTTGCGTGCGGGCCGCGAGGGCTTCCAGCAGGGCCGGATTCTTTTCAGCCAGCTTCACGATCGTGCGGGTCAGTTGACCGTCGAAGTAGGTGCTTTCGAACTTCAGCAGGTCGGCCGCGGCGGTGTTGTCCAGGATCTTGGCCAGGCGGATGGTCTTGAACTTGCTCAGGACCTTGGCGGTTGCCCCGGCCACGATGCCGGCCTTGGCCAACAGGCGTCCGTTTTCAGACTGTTCGCCAACGGTCACTACCGTCTTGGCGGACTTGGCGAAGAAGGCGTCGATGTCGGCGTTGCCGGTCTTGTACAGATCGCTCAGGTTGAGGACCAAACGGCCTTCGACCACCGGCAGAACGGCGACGACCTTGCCGGCGGCGTCTTTCAGTTCGACGCGGCTGTCTTGTCCTTCTACCTTAATTACGGTGTAGCGCAGGGCTTCGAGTCCCGCGAAGACACGGTCCGGCGAGCTGATCTCGATCGCTCCGCTGAGGTCTTCGTCAACAAGATTGAAGACGTACAGCTCAATGGCCGTCGCCTTGTTACGCAGCAGAGCGAAGAATCTGTTGAACTCATCCGCAAATTCGACGTCTCCGGCGTTCAGACGTGAACCGATTTCTACCGTGACCGGTTGGGCCTTGACCATGCGGGTGATACGGTCGACTTCAACCGGCAGCTTCAGCACGCGTGTCTTCAGGGTAGTGAAGAACTTGCGGGCGTTGGCGATGGTCGCCTTGAAGAATTCGCGAAGTTGTTTGTCGGCTTCTTCATCGGATCCCGGCAGGATCGTACCGGCCATGGCCAGCACGGTACCTGTTTCAGCCTGTCCTTGCGTGGCTGCAGCAATGGCACCCAGGACCAGGCCTCCGATCAGGAGTACAGTTCTGTTTTCGCGGACGATCGTGGCAATGCTTGCCAGGGCAGATCTCAGTGACGGCGGGCCGCGGCGGGTAATGGACTTGGCCAGCAGGCTCAGGATCACGGCCGTGACGAAGCCGGCGGCGATGATGACCGCGGCGACCGGATAAGCAACGGTCAGGATGCCGGCGGCGGCCACACCGGTCAGCGTCAGCAGGACCGGAATCGTGACGAATCCTTCTTCCCTGCTATCAGACTTGCTGTCGCGGGCCGGTTGGGCGGCACGGTCGGCTGATGTCAGGCGTGTGCTGCTACGTCCCGGAACCACGCTGTCTGTTTCCACTGTTTCGGCCTTGGCGGTGCGGTACAGAGCTGAGACAACACGTGTCTTCAGGCTGCTCAGGCCACCCAGGAGCCATGTCGGCAGGGTTTGGATCAGCGGTGTGATGACCGGGATGATCATGTTTTGGACCGGGGCTTCCGGTGTCACTGTTGTGTCAACCGTGACCGCTTCCGTTTGAGCAGCCGTGTCGGCTTGCTTAGAGCGGGCTTCCATCTTCTGGATCAGGCGCTTGGCCCAGGTGACGGAGTCAACCTGATCGATAAATGACGGGCTGGTCGCGATGCTGATGGCGTTAATGCCGTCGGCCATTTCGGCGAAGCGGTCGAGATGGGCTTCCACTACTTCGGCAGTCATACCATTGAAGACGTCGATATCGATATCGAGCATGTTGTATTTAAATTCGGTCGGATGCAGGTAGCCGCCTTCGTCGATTCTGTAGGCGTATTTGGATGCCGGAACCATGAGGGCATTGGTGTTGTAGTCTTCCAGGTTATAGAGGAATGACCATTCAGAGAAGAAGCCGCTCATCGCCAGCGGTGAAATAAATCCTTCGATACCCAGGACGCGGCTGGAGTAAGCGTCAATTGCGGCGAATTTGGCTTGTTCGATGAAGAACGGATCCGTTGCGGCGTCGTAGCGGCGCGGGATGACCGCGTCGGCGTGAGCGTCGATATGCAGCAGCTTGTTGTCATTTGCCGGCACCACGCCCATTTGCTTCATCAACCACCAGAAGCTGTATGCATGGTTGTGGTCATCGGTGACCATAACCTTGCGGCCGTCGCTCAGTGTCATGATGACCTTGTTTTGAACGCCGGTATACTCGACTTGTTGCTGTTCAGCCGGGGCGTTCTTCGGATAGCGGTAGGCTTCCACTTGAACGTCTTCGATCGTACCTTCAAAGATCCACTTGTCGGCGCCGGTGTAATCGACTCCGGTCACCGCGGCGCTTGTCGGTTTTGCTTGGCTTGCTTGAACGATTTGATCTTCACTTTCCAGGACGCGTGTTTCCGCGTTTTCGGTTGTGTCGATTTGGTCGCCGCCGTTTTCCACGATTCCGGTGACTTGGATCTGGTACAGATCACCCTTATCGGTACTCATGTAATTGAGGTTGTCTTCGAGTTGCGCAACGCGTCCGTTAAGCGTGCTCAATCCGGACGGGATACGGGTAATTTCAGCCTTCAATCCTCTTTCTTCAGCGATTTCACGCATTGCGCGCATACCGAAGACGGCGTAGCCTTCTTCTTCATTACCCAGCTCAAAGCTGATCCAGATGATGCCGCGGTCGCGGAGGCTGTCGACGGCCTTCTCGAGCATCGGTCGGATCAGGCTGCTGATCGGTGAATTGATGGTCACCATATCGAACTTCTCGTCAGCTGTATATTCGGTAACGGATACTGTTTGATAGCTCAACGGCAGTTGCGGATGCGTGCGTGCGAATTCTTCGCGTACGGCTTCGGAGGCGGTATCGTTATCGATACCGTGCAGGGCGCCGACTGACTGGCCGATTTGCGTGAACAGGTCTGCCAGCTGGATCAGGTAGTAGCCGTATCCGGTTCCCAGATCCACCACGCGGAGCTTACGTGACTTTTCGATGCCGGCTACTTCCAGCGCGGTATGCGCCAATTCGGCGTTGTTGCCGCCGGTGATGATCCGGTCGACGTCCGGATAAATGTATCCGCCGCGCAGGCCGCGTAATTCTTCGCTGTCTTCAATGACGGTAGCGCGTCTGATGGTGATTTCGGCGGCTTCTTGTTCTTCGGATTGTTGTCCGCTGACGTCGGCGGTTGTTTCATCGGCTCCGTTGTTGCTGTCATCCCCGCGTGTGCGGACATCCAGAACGAGTTCCAGGAACGCGACGGCCGTTTGCGGCAGGCGTTCTGCCCATGCGGCTGTATCTACGGCGATCAGCTCAGCCGCCTTGGCGGTGATTTCTGCCCGTTTATCGGCGCTCAGATCGCGGAACATGGCCGTGGCGGCGGTCCATTCGCTGTCTTCAACCGTGTGTTCGGCTGTGACCAGCTCGGCGCGGCCTTCCAGGACTTCCAGGGTCAGGGCGATCTTCGCTTCGATCATGTCGGCGGCGGTCGGTTGCGCCGGTTTCAGGACGGTTTGCACAAATGTCTTGATTTCATTCTCAATCGCTTCAATGAGATCATTTTCGCTGACGTTCGTGCTGGCGATGTTGGTCTTGAAGCTTTGGGCCAATTCTTGTTGTTCATCTTCGGCCAATTGCTTGAACATTCTGGTCGCCACCTTCCACAGCTCGGCCGGAACGGCCTTCAGTCCGCTCTTACCATCGGCGACCGGAGTGATGTCGCCCTTAACCGTGTACAGTGCCAGACGGAAGACTTCGTTGATCACATCGCGGCGGACCGTGTCGATACCCACAGAAATGTCGTATTCAACCGTATGGCTGATGGCGGTGACCGCGTCAGTACCGATGAGATCCGCGAAGACCGCTTCAACGGTGGCCTTGGTGCGGAACTGCTGAATCGGCTTTTGGATGTACGCGAAGCGGTAGGATTCATCGCCGTTCAGACGTCCTTCGGCAGCCAAATTGAGACGGTAGTTGGCGAAGTTGTCGCGGGTATTTGTCGACTTTTCTTCGAGGATGACATCGAAGCCCTCTTCGAGATAAATGTTGGAGATCAGTCCCGGGCGGTTGGCGGCGTGGCGGAATTGTCCTTCGCCTCTCACGATTCCGCGCATGATTTGCAGAATGATATTCGCTTCGCTGACGGTAATGATGCCTTCACGGTTACCAGCCTTGACTTCGGCCTTCAACGCGTCCAGCTCAGCGTCGGTGCTGATCGTACGGTTGTCGCTGACCTTGACCGGGATACCGACGTTCACGGCTGATTGGATCAACGGCAGCGTCAGTCGGCCGTATCCGCCGGTGATCACGATGCGTTCGGCTTCCTGGAATTCGATCATTTCCAAAGCCCGGACGAAGGTGCTGATATCATCGTTTCCGGCGATGACGATATCTCTAACCGGTTTCAAACCGAATTGTGCCACATCCCAATCGCTAGAAGAAAGAATATTGGCGGCGAATTGACCCTCGTGAGTAAGTTGCAGCTTGTCGATTTCTTTGCCGAAATTGAAGCCTTTCGTATTGCGAGAAACGTCGAAGATCATTTGTTCACGCTGAGTCCTGTTCATTTGACGTCCTGCTCCGTCAACCTTGCGGCGGGCTTCATCAAACTTGGCGACCATTTCGCGGGCTTGGCTGCGCGGCAGTGAAATCATACCGTTGTCATCCAGAGCACGGACATCTTCACCGTCGAGCTGGATAGTTTGATTGACCTTGCCGCGAGTGACGGAGATTTCATCCTTGATGCCGGACGGTGTGGTGTGGACTTGGACCGTCTTTCTGGTGTGCTTGACACCGGAGACGTAACCGCCGTAGATAGTCGCCAATGTAACCAGAACTGCGTTCATACCGATCATCAGCGGCACCATCGCCAGGAACGGCAGGTTGATCGCGATAAGAACGGCGATGTTCAGACCGACGACACCGACAAAGACCTTCGCGTTGTTCTTGTAGTTGACCGTACCGCGGGTCTTGGCAGCTTGCATGCGGAAGCCGGCCATATACGGCGACCACTTGGTGTAGCGGATGAACAGACGATCGATCACGCGGTAGGTGTAATCGAGCGTTTGTGAAATCCGCAGCGGCAGCATTGAGAAGACCTTGGAGACGCGTGTACCGTAGATGTCTTGACGTCCCTTGTCTCCCTTCTTGGTGAACGTCGCCAGGACGTCGATACCGGTCAGCATGACGATGGATGCGTACAGGTACGGCAGCAGCAGGATGGCGCCGGCCAGATCCATGGTGAAGAAGGCCACCAGGAAGCCGACGATACCGGCCATACCGACCAGACCCTTGACCGGCAGACCTTCGGAGATCATCTTGCCGCCCTTGTACAGAGCGGTTTCTTCGAAGCGGGTGATGTTATTTGACCGCTTCTTGCCGTCCGGATCCATACCTTCCACGAATGCTTCCTTAACTGATCTCAAGAACTCGAATACTTCACTGGAGGCCAGGCGGACACCGTAGCTGAAGTTGGTGATCAGGTTGACATAGAATGGGAAGGCGATCTTCAGATCGCGGAACAGATCGGCCCATGCCAGCCAGAAGTTACCGCTTTGTCTCCACAGACGTACGAACAAGGAGACGTTGATGGCCTGCATCAGGATGACGCTCAGGGCTGAGAACAGCAGGTACGGCGTCAAGAATGACAGGCCTGAGAACGGCGCCAGGATCGAGAAGGTTACCAACAAGCCGATCGCGATCGGTGACAGCAGGTAGTGGAAGTTCATGAACATATGCGACAACTTCTTGTCGAAGCCGAGCGCCTTATTGTAGTAGAGCGCAAACTGGCTGTTATCCATGATCAGTCGGACCACGTTGAAGGCATAGCGGGTTTCCGTGGCAACCAGTGATTCGGCCAACAGGTTCGGACGACCCCATTCGAATCCGTACCAGTCGATGTGGGTGGACTTCCATCTCGGTTGCGAGCGTTGTTGCGTCATGAAGGCGGCCGTATCTTCACCCGGCGGAGTGTAAACCGTGGTGAATGTGTGCCACAGACCGAGACCCTTACCGTAGAAGGTGGTGTATTCTTTGCGGCCGCGCTGGACTTCTGACGTCCATGTTTCCTGTGATATCGCGTAGGCGCGGGTACCTTCCCAAGCGTCGCCGTTGGATGCCCAGATACGCATCATCGGGTTGACGACCGCGATCTCGACGTCACGTGCTTGCATGGTGGCCCAGACCGGTCTCCAGACGTTTTGACCGAGTGTGGTGCGGACGTGGGCGTCGTAAGATACGGACTTGTCGAAGAACAGCCACAGGTTGGTGGCCATACCACCGTTCTTGTTGTTCATGATGACGACGTCTTGTGATACGTCGTACAGTGAGTAGTCGACACCGTTCTTGATCAGCGTATTGACGTATTCAGCGGTTTGTTCAGCCTTATCGTATGCTCCTCGCAAGGCATCCCATTCATTCAACAGCGTTTGCTCGTCCTTATCGTTGACGGCATCCAGCTCAGCCTCTGTTCCGGCAGCGATCTTAGCCTGGAATTCGGACATCTGGACTTCGAAGGCGTAATTGAGGATCAACATGAGTTCGCGTTGGTGTTCGTCGCGTTCTTTAGCGAACAACGCGGCCCATTCCGGAATCGACATGCCTTGGAACTTGGTGAAGCTCTTCAGCTTCATGATGCGTTCGATCATTTCGACGATGTCGGTGCGGCCTTGCTTACGGGCCTTGGTCAGGACGCTTTCTCTGGTTATCTCCTTGGTATCCTTGTCACGATCGTCTTGGGTCAACAATTTCATGAACTCAGACAGCTGTCCGAGCTTTTCGATGGTCTTGTCGGCGCGGAAGCCGTTGGTGCGCCAAATCGGCTCCATGTGGATGATGTTGCGCAGCTTGGTATCGACCATCGCCTGGTATTCGTTGAAGTTGGCGAGGAAGGCTCTGGCCATGGCCACGCGCTCTTCTTCGCTGGACTGGATGGCATCGGCCAAGAAGGCCAGCGTGGCCGGGTTTCGCAGTTCTTCATCTGAAAGTCGGCTAAGCGTGACGAAGGCATCCTTGACGGATGTGAATTCGCCGCTGACCAGCAGGGCCTGGACGAAACGGTTATAGGCGAAGTCGCCGAGTTGTTCGGAGACATTCAGGTGATATTCCAGGATATCCGTAGCCATGGACTCGGCAACCGGACCGTGGGTCGGACGCTGTTCGTTCAGGAAGCGCATCATCATTCCGACAACCCGGTTACGCAGCGCTTCGTTTTCCTGGAAGACGCCGTAGCGGTCGCGGTAGATGATGTCAATCAGGTTCATTTCTTCGTGGATGTCACGCAACTTGTTGACGAAGTCGGTTTGTGAAGCGGTCAGCGCACCATATTCACGGCTGAATTCACGTTCGATGTCATCCACAACGGATTGCCATTCGCTCAGCTTTCTGGCGTTATAACCGAGCAGCGTCGTCAGCTTTCCGGATTCAGGATTCTTGTTAAAGATGCCGAGGAACATAGAGCTGATCGGTGTGTTGCTGAAGATTTCCCATGCGGCCTGTGTATGCGATGAGGAGGCTTCCATGAGGGCCAGCACATCGCCGGTCGTCTTCTTGTGACCCAGGGCGAAGAAGATGTCATACAGTGTTTGGCGTGCCTTTTCACCTTGCGGCAGAACGAAGCGTCCGCCTTCTTCCCCTCTCAGGGCGGCCAGCCACAATCTCTTTTCTTCCGTGGTCAGCAGGTATTGCTGGCTGATGCGGATGATCTGACGTTCGAGGTATTCGCGGACGGATTCGCCGTTTTCGAGGACCAGCGTGTTGTCGGCTTCGATGGCTTCGATTTCCGCAATGACGTTGCCGTAGAAGACTTCCCAGAAGGTCGCGCGTGAGCGCGGCGACAAGGCGCGGACAACGACCGTTACCGCCGCGATAGCGGCCACGGCGAAGATATTTCCGGTGACGATGCCGGCCAGCATCAGGCCGATCGCTGTTCCGCCGACTTTCAACTTGGCCGGTGTGCCGAACGGTACCAGTGTCTTGACCGTTTCTTTGACCAGTCCGACAACCGGAATACGGTAATCTCTGTAGTCTCCGGCGCGGATGGCGGCGATCAGGGCCAGACCCAATCCAGCCAACAATGCAGCCGTCAGGCTGCCGGTGACCGCGAAGGTCAGCAGCACGCCGGCGCCGGCGTTACCGCCGATCAGCTTCTTGGCGAAGGTCACCGGATTGACTGTCTTGGCCTCGGTACGGATATTGGCCTTGAAGGTGGCGACTGTCTTCTTGAGCGATTGCAGGCCGGTGGTCAGCAGGATCGGCGCGATACCGCTCAGGATGGTGATGACCGGGTTCAGCGTCAGGGCGAAGACGAAGGTCATGCCGACGATCGTGAAGCCGGTCGAAGCGGCCGGGCTGATCGTGAACGGATTGAGTGACTTGAAGCCGACCAGCGAACGGACGGTCTTGCTGAAGAGCTCGTCCTGCAGTTCGTAGTAGCTCTTGATCGCCAAGACCAGGTGATAGATGGATGCCAGTGTCGGCAGGGCCGTCAGCGCGAGCAGGAATACCGTGATGAAGAAGCCGGCGTTCGCCGTGAACAAGGTCAGTGCGCCGGCCAGGGTGATTGCCGCGGCCACGTACAGGGCGCCCTTGCCGAGATCTCCGCGCGGCTTGATAGCGCCGAACAGCGTCAGGACGGATGCGATGGTCTTGGCGAAGCTGGACAGGCCTTTCTCTGACTTCATTGACTTGTAGATCGTGTACATCGCGCCGGCCCCGATCAGCAGGGTGATACCGCCGCTGACCAGGCTGAAGGTACCCAGTGTGATGATCGCGGTTGATTGGAACAGCAATCCGACCATCGCGCCGCCGTAGTAGAGTGAGAAGATTCCGAAGATAGATCCCCAGAAGAACTTCTGCTTCCAGTTTCGCGCGAAGCCGAAGATAACCGGATACAACGTAGCGGCCGCCGTGGCCAGCAGCGTATGGACGGCCAGCGGCAACGGCAGGATGGTGACGCTGAAAACCAGCTCGATCACGATGGCGGCCAGGGTGAAGGCCGGGATGTAGTAGGCGAAGAGCTTGAAGAACTTGGCCTTGTAGCCTTCCATGCCCCAGAATTTCTCGATATTCGTCAGCGGCTTGAAGACGTGATCCCAGTAGAGGAACTTCAGGCCTGACTTTTCGCGGCCGGCTTTTTCTTCCGCGGCGGCTTCTTTATGATCTTTCTCGAAGTACTTGATGGCGATATTCTTCAGTTCCAGATAGAGGGCATTGAGTTCAGCTTTCTTCTCATCAGTCAAGCCCTTCATATAGTCACCTTGCTGATGATTGGAGACAATTCCTTGGGCGGCGATAAGCTTCTTGGCCGTGGCTCCGATTTTGTCTGCAGCGTCACTGTAATCCTTCTGACGCTTGATGATGTCGCCGACCACATATTCCTTCAGGGCCGTGAACAGGCTGGCTTCCGGCGTCAGGGTCACGGAAGTGGCTTCGGCGGCCGCCTTTTCTTGCTGGCCAGCAGTCTTTTCAATCTTATTGGCCAGGAAGATTTCGCTGGTTGCGGTGTTGACGAAGAACTTGAATCCGGCCAGGCGGCGAAGTTCCACTACGGTAGTTGTGTCGGCCGCGCCAGCGGTTGCTTCGGTGGCTGTTTCGTCGGCCTTGGCTTCTTCCAGGGCCTTCAATTCTTCCATCATTTGGGCCACGTTCAGAGTATCGATCAGTTCGGAGGCTTCGATGATGGCTTGGTAGAACGAATGGCCTTCCCGTTGCAGGAATTCGAACAGATCGTAGAACGGCTGATCCGTGAACTGGTCGGCGATGCGGTTGCTGTTATCCAGAATATCGGCCGGATTACGCTTGGTTCTGGCCTCGAATCTGGCGCGTTCGTAAATCTGCGTGAAGCGGTTGAATTCGTTCACCGAACGCAGGTATTCGCGGATGGCCTTGGCGTGCGCCGGTGTGGTGCTCTTACGGGCCATTTCGTCGATCGTGTCACTCAGGTACAGGTTCAACGGACGGATCAGGTTGCCGCCGCCGAGGGTCACACCGTTGGTTTGTGATTGGTTCATATGCAGCATGCGGAAGATGATATTCTGACGCAGCTTGGTCGGATCCGTGGTCTTGTTCATCGGTGTGTCGATGTACTGGAAGTCACCCTTGGCGATTTCACCGCGGGTGAGATCGCTCAGGAGAGCCGGGTTGTTGAACACGGCTCTGTGGACCGTACCGAAGATCGTGGTCAGCAGGCGTTCGCGGTCGGCCGTGGCTCCCTTGTCTGTCAGCATGACCGTAATATCCTTGGCGATCAGTTCGGCCATGAAGTCGATCAGATCAGCTTCCAGTCCTTCGTCGCCCATGGCGGCCCGTTCGTTGGCGACGATGGTAGCGATGTCTTCACGGGCAGCCTGCTTCAGACCGGACAATTGACGATTGGCCAGGAACTCGGCGTCTTCGCGGTTGAGACCTTCTTCTTCATAAGCTTCCACCAGACCGGCGATCGTTTCGGTCAGGCTGTCGGTGACCCGCTGGCGAATCGCCATGACGCGGGTTGCCAGAGCCTCGGCGCGGGCCTTGCGGGCTTCTTCCCTGGCCTTGGCTTCGTCTTCGCTTTCGCCTTCTGCCGCCGGTTCGACCTCGGCCAACTTGGCGTCGATCGTCTTGACGATTTCCGCTTCACCCGTGATCGCTTCATCAGTGAATTCAAGCCCGATTTGTTGGCGAACAACCTGATCGTAAATCGATCCAATCACGCGTTCGCGCAGCAATTGCTGGACGAACGTGGTGAGCTTGCTGAACTCTTGAGCGACCGTGACGATGACCTTTGCGTCGGTCAGCTTGATGATCTCACGCAGGACCTGAACTTGCGGCGTATTCGGCAGGGCTTCGAGAACATCGACGTTTCCTGCCTTGATCGCTTCCAGGGCTCTGGTTTCGGCCTTGTTGATCAATGCGCGGGCGATCTTTCTCCAGCGCAGCGCGCTGCCGTAAATTTGTCCGTGACGGTTGTACTTGGCCGCTTCCTTGGCTTCCATAATATCGGCCACGGTGATCAACTCGTTCTTGTACAGATCGAAGATGACCATCGCTTCCGGCAGGCCTTGGACAGCCGCGCGGTTGAGTCGGCCCATGAACGCGGTCGGTGCGTTGTCCGGAGCGGCTTCCGCGGCATCGTTGATGGTCATCACGGCGCGTTTGACCGGTCTGATCTTGCTGTAATCAATGTCCAGATTTTCCATCTGGATCTTGTCTTCGAGGTACAGGCTGGTCAGAAGATCGACTTCTGCCGGGCTGAATCCGTAGCCTTCGAGTTGTCTTCTCACGAACGCTTCTTTGGTGCCTTCGCCGTCGAAGTTCTTCTGAACGATGATCGGTCCGCGCAAGATTTGCATCATCAGGACCTTGCGGGCCAGGACCTTATTATTTCTGAGCAGCTTTTCGGTGGTCTTCAGGTTGTTGAAGTTGATGTTTCTGGACCGTCTGCGGTTGAAGCTGCGAGAGGTCAAGAAGCCGACGATTCCCATACCGGCGATCAGCAGCAACGGCAGCATCAGGATTCCGACCTGACGCAGCCAGACCCAGAAGCTGAAGAAGACCGGAGCTTCATCCAGGCTGTACGATTCACCGTTCATGCGGACCTGAACGTCGCCCAGATCGAAGACCAGACCGTTTTCGCGGTTAGACATGATATTCATAATTTCGGCAACCGGACGCTCTTCACCGTTGACGATACGGTTCCAGACATTACCCCAGATGGTATTGTCGAATTTCTCGGAAACCGGATTTTCGTAGGCATCGGTATGAATGAAGCGTTGGTAGCGCAACCAATCCGGCACGATGCTGCTCAGTCCCGGTACGGACAGACGGTCGGTGATGACTTCGGCGGCAATCAGTTGATTGTTGGCAAACAGACGGTTGGTGCGGCCGTAGGTCGGTGTCGAAGTATCGTAGACTTCTTCGCTGTAGATGTATGTCGTGCCGTCGATCACATAGACGCGGTTGACGAAATGGCTGTACAGGTATTCCTGACCGTCGACCACACGGGTGACGTACAGCGGAATCCGGTAACGGGTATAGATCTTGTAACCTTCGTCCACGTAGTATTCGCTGACCAGGTCGCGGTCGTAATCGTATTCGATGCGGATATCCTGTCCGAGGTATGCACCGTCGCGGTATTCGCGGGTTACATCGAAGACCTGGGCTTGACCGGCGATGCTGGAGCGGAAACGGGTTTCGCGGACCAGCAGGTCTTGTTCCGGCACATAGGCGATTTCACCGGACGGTACGGCGGTCGGTACAGCCACGGTTCTACCGTCGACCCGGACAGTCGGTTCGAAGCGGGTGAAGCGGACTTGTCCCTTCTCTTCGATGACGAAGTCGCGTGACAACGGATCGTCGGCCCCGATATAGCGGACCAGAACGGTCGTTTCCGGATTCGGCTGGCCGGCTTCGTGGTTGAAGACCAGCAGGTTCTTCTCGATACGGATGAGTTCATCGACGTTGAAGATTCCGGCGTGTCCGGCGCGCAATTGCGCGATGCTGGCCTCGCTCATGCCCCGGGCGCGCATTTGATCAAAGTATTCATCCACGCTGACGCGGCCGGTGGTTTCGACTCTGTAGACGTGATCGAATGATG
This sequence comes from Candidatus Omnitrophota bacterium, assembly GCA_020632495.1. GTDB lineage: Bacteria > Omnitrophota > Gorgyraeia > Zapsychrales > Zapsychraceae > JAGOSC01. Next base: position 373,024 of record JACKFL010000005.1, read on the forward strand.
AGAACTCATAGCCGACAGTCGGTTGCTGATCGGTGAATCTGACGTTGAAGATCACGCTCGGTTCAGTGGTGCTCAGGACAGACGCGATAACGCGGGCCAACGGATCACCGTAAATACGGTATTCGATAGAGTTCGGTCCGTGCGGTCTGTTCACGGTGGTCCGGATCACTCTCACCTCTTCAAGTTTGAGTTCATCGGCGATGCTTTGGATTCCTTGCCGGAACTGAGTACGGATACGGTTGGCCAATGCCGTATCGTGAACAGCGGCCAGGCGCTGTTCGAGCAGATCCGTAGCCGTGACCAGATCCAGCGGAATGCTGGTTTCAGCGTCGATATAAAGGCTGTTCGGCTGGACGACGTACTGACCGTTAACGAATTGCGCGCGGTAAGTGAGCAAGCGGTTGGTATTTTCGGTCAACGGCACTTCGAACTCAACCAGGTAACCGTCATCCGGCAGGTCGCTGATCTTGGCGATCGTCTGGTTGGTGAAGCGGTCGATCAAGAAGGCCCGGACGAGGTTTTGATCCTTCAGGCGGCCGATCATGTTGGACAGACGGGTGTTTTCCGCCTCAACCGCGGCACGGATTTGATCCGGTGTGGTGCCGAAGGCGCCAAGTTCGAGCAATTGTCTGAAGTTGGTGAAGACGAATCCGTCGGCTGAGGCATCCAGCGTTTGCATGTAAGCCGTCAGTTCCGGCAGAGTGGTGAATTGGCCGGATGAGATCACACCGAGCAGGGCTTCCGGAACGGCGCGTTGCTCAAACAGATGATCGATAACCGCGCGGACATCCGCGAATTCACCGGCTCTCACGCGGCGGATCAGATCCTGTGACTCGGCGCGCAATGAGCCGTGCAGGCCGGTTTCTTCGGCCAGCAGACGCTGGAGCAGAGCCGCCGCTTGTGCGTTGGTGCGGACCAGACGGGTATAGCCTTGTTCCTCGGTAACAACCACCCGGTCGGCCAGGTAAGCCAGTTCAGACGGCAATTGGACCGTGATGTCGCTGCGCTGGACGGCGTATCCGACCACTTCAGAACGGTTGGCGGCGGTGACCAGCCGGCCGTCGCGGGTCAGCAGGTTGTAGTTTTCGTCGAAGTAGTAGATCGGACGGCTCGGTTCGGAGATGTAACCGACGATCGCCTTACCCAAGACGCGGGTGCCGTTATCCAGTGTGGTCGGTTCTGAGTAATAGTAGACCTGGATGGCACCGGTGGCATCGATACCGAAGATTTGTTCGGTGACTTCGGTACCGGCTTCGCGGCGAACCATAACGCGAATGTCGACGTTGATTTCCTGACCGTCGTTTTCAACGGTTGTCTGCAGGCTTCTGACTTGTGTGACGTTGGCGATCACTTCGACCAGCTCACCGCGTTCGTTGGTGCGGTAGACCGTGTTGGTCGCCACGTCAACGGCTTCGGATGTGGCGATATTGTCACCGAAGTAGTACAGGACGACCGGCATGCCGTTGGCGTCGACCCGCAGAATTTGTTGAACCGTACGGCGGAATGCCCGGAATTCATCCGGGGTATCGCCGAAGCGGGCGTCGAGCTCGGCCGGTGTGAGGAATTCCGGTACGCGGACCGTACCGTCCGCGGCGCGGGCGTAGGTAACCACGATTCTTCCGGCCATATCCGGCAGGTAACGGGCTTCCGGTAAGCCGACAGCCAAGCGTCCCGGTACGAGTTCGGAAGCTTCCATACCGTCCCAAGACGGGGCGGTCAAGATATTGCGCTGGACACCGCCGATAGTGACGCTGTTGTATCCGAGTCCGAGCGAATCGAAGCGTTGGTACAGTTGCGCGAAGGTCAGGAACAGCGTGCCGTTTTCAGTCGGTACGGAGTACTTGTTGCCGATGGTCGGGATGCCAACGCCTTGGGCCACAGTTTGGTCAGCCGTGTCTTCCACTGCGGCCGGTTCGGCAGCGCGGGTGATTGTCGTGCGTTGCGGCGCGAATTCGAACGCGGCCGGTTGTCCGTCGACTCCCCTGCGGAGTGTATCGACGAAGCGCAGGACAGGTTGCCCTTGCGCATCGGTTTGTCCGGTCGGCATGGAGTTGACGGTTCCGTTGGTCAGGTCGGCGTCAAACAGCGGTTCGAGCGTGCCGGTGTTGGCAGTATGCGGTACGAACATGCGGCCGTTTTCGGCGTCGACCACCATCGTACGTGCCACCACGCGGTTGGCTTCCTGGGCCTCTCTTTGACCAGCCGTGAAGTCGGTTCCGATGACCAGTTGGTTATCGATCAGGTACAGTTCGCCGCGGCGGAACGCGTTGTCGATGTCGACCAATTGGGCCGGATATCCAATATCGCGTCCGTCCAGCGTACGCAGGCGCCATTCGGCCGGGGCCCCTTCCGTCACGGTAACCAATTGCCAGATCAGGCGGTCGGCACCGAGTTGCTCTCTCACACCGTCGATTCCCAGACGCTCGACCACTTCCGGCTGGACAATGCGTTCCAGAACTTGTTCCAGCGTCAGGTAGGCTGTGCGGCCGGTGCCTTGCGGTACCGTGAACTTATCGGCGGTCAGTCCGGTCAGGATGGCTGTTCCGCGTTCGGTCAACGTGATGATACCGCCGTTGATTTCGACGCCTGTGGACGTGGTGTAGTTTTCGATGCGCAGGACGTATTGCGGACGTCCGTTGTCGTAGCCGACCAGGCGTCCGGCGCTGATGACGCCTTGTTCCACCAATTCATTAATCAGGTCTTCAGTCAGGTCGTACGTGCCCACACCCGGAACAGTCACGAAGCCGATGCCGCGCAGGCGTTCGAGTGACCGTTCGAGTTGCGGCAGTGTCTGTTCGACGATGATCGGGAATGAGCTGTTCAGACGTGCGTCACCTTCTCTAAGGACATCGTAACGTTCGAAGTCGGTCGGCAGAATGACCAGGGCATTACCGAACTCGGCAGAATCCAGGGCATCCAACGGTACAACCACATTCTGACCGAGGTAGCGGACTTCGAAGTAGTAGCCGAAGGCTTCGTTGAAGCGGATACCGGCGGCGCGGCGTTCGGCAGCCGGGATGTCCTTGACCGGTCTGGCTGTGGTCAATTGCGCTTCGGTCAGACCGACGGATTGCGTTCCGATGATGCGGGCAATACCGGCATACGGGCTGTCCGGACCGTCTAATCCGAGTTCACGGTCCATAGACCGGTCGGAGTTGACAACCGTTCCGAGCGTGACCTCTTCCACTCTCATGGTAGCGGTGCGGATGCTGTCGAGGTTGGTGTAGTTGATCGTGTAATCGTACCGGGTTACTTCGCTGCTGCCGCCGAAGATGCGCATCAGTTGCTCGCCGCCGATGACTTGTTCCACTGTTCTGGAGAGGTACTTCGGCGCGTTATCGTCGCGGCTGCCGAAGGCCAGCGTCAGGATATCGGCCACGATACCGGCTGAGAAGCGACCGCTGCCGTCGGCACCGATAACGGCGTCGACGCCTTCCACGATCTTGGCACGGCCGTTGACGCTGAACGTCAGGTTGCCGCGGACGTCACGCTGGATGGATACGCTGGTGCGGACGGCTTCGGTCTCGATGATGCGGGCCGTTACGCCGTATTGATCGAATCCGTTAATTCTAGAGTAGTTGACGTTGAAGCGGCCGTATCCGACATTAACCGCGGTGCGGTCGGCGCCGATACCCTGTTCAACCGAGAAGGTCACTTCACCGATGTTGGCGCGGACGCCGACAGAGCCGAAGACTTGTGTTTGTTCTTCGAACAGGTGTTGGAAGCTGTCTTCGTGGACGCGGTTGATGGACAGCGTCATGGTCACATTTTCCAGCGGTCCGCGGTTGCCCAGGCTCAGCTCGTAGCTGAGTCGTTGGCGGTCGAGCGTGTCGCGGACGCTGTACAAGCGGGCTTCGTTGACCAGGGTGGCTCCGGTCAGCGGATCGATGGCATTGAAGGTCACTTCGCCGGTGCCTTGGGCGCGGGCCACACCGATCTCGAGGATGACCTTGCTTTGCGGTGTCAGACGGTAATCCAGACGTCCGTCGACCGCGGCGATGTAGTTGTCTCTGTCTTGGAAGCGGATGGCGCCGACCACACCTGCGAACAGGCGGCCGTCATCGCTGCGGTATGCCGCGCTGCTGATCAACAGACCGACGTATTGTGATGTCGGTGTGCCTTGCGGCGAGCCGCCGTTGGCCACGGAACCGGCGTCGACGTCGAAGCCTGCGGCTTGCTGAATACCGATGCCGAATTGGGCCAGCAAATTGGCGTTGCGCGGATCAGTGGCGTCAATCATGACCATGGCGTATCTGTTGTTATCGGCGCCCGGCACGGTGGCGCGGACACTGCCGATATAAGCGTCGATTCCTTGCATGGCGTTGTACATGGCAACTTGCTCGGCGCTGATCACTGTTTCGTTGACGCCGGCGATGCGGGTGACGTTACCAGTGGCGAAGTCGATAGTCGGTGTGCCGTTCATCACGATACCGGCCGATACCGGAACACCGTTGTAGTAGATGACGCCGCCGATTTCCATGAACTCGGCCGGGAGCGAACGCTTCAGTTGACGGAAGTATGAAGTGACGGCTTCGGAGACGAGCTGCAGACGAGCCGGATCGGTTTCGTGTTCGCTCACGTATTGCAGGACGGCCGTTTGCAGTCTGTCGATATCGGCGTTGTAACGGATGGTCGCTTCACGGGCTTCGCGGATCAGGCGTTGCGTTTCCTGAACTTGAACTTGCAGACCGCGGCGGGCTTCTTGGTATACGGCGTTTTCATCCAGGCGTTGGCGCTGGGCGTCAAGGTATGAGCTTAAGGAGTCGAGGATGCCTTCCAGCGGGTTGCGTCCGATGCCGACGCGTCCGAGGACAGTGTTCAGGTTATTCAGGGCGAATTCGCGTTCCAGTTCGGCCACGCGGCGCGCGGCGTCAGCCGCTTCCCGGTTGAGAACGTCGAAGCCGAGACGGTTGAATTCTTGCAGGAGACTGGCGCGTTCTGTCCACAACGTCGATTCGACGTCACGCAGTTGGTTGGACAGACGCAGGATTTCGTCGATATTGACCGCTTGTCCGGCCGCTACCTTTTGGTAGAAGCGGATGTATTCCATGAAGAGCTCACGACGCAGGCCGTGGTTCAGATCGATTTCGGACTGCAGATTGGTCATCAGGCGTTGGGCCAAACCGCGTGCGGCGTCGCTCAGATCCGGATTGGCCAGGGCTTGCTGCATGCGGGTGATGCCGGCGCGCAGGACGCGGTCGGCTTCGCCGGTGTCGATTTGCAGCAGGAAGCGCTGGGCCTGTTCGTTGGACAGGAACGGAATACCTTGCAATTGTGCCGGATCGATGCCGAGTGACCGCAGCAGCTCATCCTGACCTTGCGGCACACCGACAAAGTTCGGCAGTAAGACCGTCTTGGAGGTTTCCATCAATCCGATCACGGTATTGAATTGCGAGATACGGGCAGTTTGCGCGGCGATTTGACGCTGGATCAGCTCTTGCGGCGTGAACAGGACGACGCCGTTGATCACCGGCGTGCCGTCCGGCAGCGTGCCGATTTGTCTGTTCAGTTCCGGATAGCGGTCGAGCACGTCGTAAACATATTGCTGATCGCGAACGAGTTGCGCTTCGCGCAAGGCGCCGTGCAGTTCGGCCTCGACAAACGAGAGCATATTTTGGGCGAATTGGCGTTCGTCTGTTCCCGCCCGTGTCCGGGTGACTTCCCCTTGCCAGAACGGAATGAACTCGCTTTGGATACGGGCGATGCGGCCCAGTCTGGTTCCGCCGTTGCTGCCGGACTGGCCGTCATCCACGAAGTAGAATTGGTAACCGCGTGCGAGTTCATCCCGGCTTTGCAGCAGATCGAGGAATCTTCTGACGTCACCGTTCGGTCCGGTCCAGGTCAATCCGCCGGTTGCGAGCTTCTCGCGCAGGGCGGCAATATTTTGTTCCGCTTCGGTGATACCGGCGCGGGCGGCGCGGATCTTGTCGTCAACGCTGGTACCGCCGGTTGCGGATTCGTTGAAGGCGTAGAATTCGGATGCCGGCACTTCGCCGTCGCTGTTCAGGTAAGAATTGGTGTTGGCGTTGTACTGAGCGTTGGCGCGGGCCATCAGTCCGAGGAATTCGATGTCGCGCGGGTTGAACAAGCCGCCGCTGAAGCGTTGGTCGATCAGGCGACGGACAGTAGCTCCGATGGTCGCGTTGCTGCCGCCCTCGGCACGGATTTCACGCTTGAGTTCATCCACGCTGATACCCATGCTGGTGGCGATTTGATCGAACAGACCTTCGAGAGCGATACCACCTTCGATCTTGGCCTGTTCTTCGACGAACTGTCTCAGGAGAGTATTGATCGCCCGGACTTCCTGTTCAATGGATTGGTTGTTGGACAGTCTGCGCTCGATCTCGGCCAGGCGGCGGGTCAACTCATCCTGGAGGCGTGTGGCCGTCGGAATTTCGCGGGTGAGGCGGTCAACTTCACCAGCAACACCGTTGAGGCGCAGGATTTGCGCGATGATGGTCGGATCACCGTCGCCGTAACCCAGGCGGTCCATCAGGGTCGCCACATTCGCGGCACTGACATCGGCGGTCATCAGGAAGCGTTCGAGCGGCGTGCGTTCATCCATCGGACGGACCACGGTGATCTCGCGGGTCAACGGCGCGAATCCGCCGCTGGTAATGTACCGATCGATTTGTCCGCCGGAGATGGTGACGCCGTAAACTTCGGTATCACCGTTGCGGCGGGCGTGTTCGATCATTTCCGCAAAGATATTGCGTGCGTTCGGACCGCTTTCGAGACGGCCGATTTCACCGAAGCCGGTCATGACGACCACGGCGCGGTCGTCCCGGGCCCCTTCTTCAGTCTGTCTCGGATCGATGAATTGGACGCGGCGACCATTGGCCCATTCAGCGGCGAAACCGAACTCGGAACCGGCTTCGGTGGTGATCTTGTAGTCGAGGTCTCCCGGATAGATGTAGATCGATCCACTCGGGAAGTCAATACGGTGTGTCGGGACACGGTCCGGACGTTCCACCACGATACCGATTTGGTTGGCGCCAACCAACGGTGCCTCTTCTCCCTGCGGCGTGAATCCAGGCGCCACGATGCGGAAGCCTTCCGGCAAGATCAGTTGCTTCGGTCCGCGTGAGGCGTCGCGGTTGGCATCCGGCAGCCTCAGGATCGGACGGAAGTAGACGCGGTCCTGACCTTCCACCGTGACCAGATTTTCGATGCCGAAGCGGGCCCGCAGCGCTTCCTGGTCATCCAGGGTGCCGATCGGGGCGTAGCGCAGGGCGCGTGTCGGGATACTTTGATCGCCGTAGTACGGTACGGTCCGCAGGAACTCGCCGGTGGCCGCGTCAAAGAGTTCGATAAAGGCGGTAGCCGGTCGGCCGCGGTCTTCCGGATCATTGTCGCGGAACGTCCAGTAACCGAGTTCAGCGGCGTGACGGCTGTACAGGATATAGGCCGGACGGTCATCACCGACGATGATACCCGGGTGGACATCCACGCGTGATTGGTACGGATCGTTGGCTCCCGGTTCGGCGATCGGTCCGACGTAGATGGTTTGACCGTTGCGTTCGTAGGTACGGACACCGCCTTCTGCGTCTTCGAGCGGCGGCAGGCGGTCGCCTTCGAAGTAGAAGCGGATGATCTCGCCGTTAACCGGGTTCACAGCGGCAGCCAAGATCTTGCGGCCGTCATGCGTTTCGCCGCGGTAGAGCTGCATGTATTCGCCCAATTGACGGAACTGATGTCTTGACGGGATCACAAATGTTTGTCCCGGTTCGTTACGGAACATCGAGAAGCGGACATCTTGCAAGGCTTCGTTGATCCACATTTCACCGCTGTCATCCGTAGCGTACATGTGCGAACGGAAGTATTCCCTAAATTCACCGGTACGCGTATTCAGGCTGTATCCGAACAGGTACTGTTCGGACGGCTTGGTCGGATCGCCGTCCACGAACTCGCCTGGAATACCGCGGATCGTGAAGAATACCAGTTCCGGATTGTCGTTCATCATACCCGCCAGCATGAACTGCAGCTGAGCGTTGCTCGGGATCGGAACGGCGCGGTATGCGTACGGATCCCAGACATAGCGGTTTTCGAATCCGCCGGACAGACGGCTGACGATGTTTTCGGCGCCGTCCAGCAACGGCATGCGTGATTCGCCCACCAGTTCTTGACGACCGCTTTGCAGCAGTCCGAAGAGCCGTGCGAAGACGAAGCGCGGAATATCGTTGACGGTGTCATACAGGCCGAGGTTGTATGTCGTGCCGGTGTCGGTGTCGGTGAAGATCCACTCCCCTCTTTCGTTCTTGGCGATGTGCGGATCGGCTCTCAATGTGGAGCGTTCGCCGATCAACGCTCTGACAACGCCCGGAGCGTCGGAATTGATCACGATACCACCACGTTCGTCGAACTGCAGATGTCCTCTGACGATCGCGTTGCGGAATTCGACGATTTGGTTGGCCAGCGACAGGTAGGCGAAGAACTGGTTGACGTTGGACATGGAGCTGATGTCTTGGACGCCGACCAATTGACGGATCGTTTCCAGTTGGCTGGCATAACGGTTATCCATCAGGACGCCGAGATTCAGTGACAGGCCGCCGCCGATATCGAATGATGTGCTCAGACCGTTTGCCGGGCTGAAGGCCGGACCGATGCCGGCGAAGGCGCGGACGCGGGCGGTATTGTTATTGGCACCGGTCAATTGACGGTACATATTGACGCGTGAGGCAATCGCCGTGGCCGGATCAGCTTCATATTGTCTGATCATGCCTTCAATGACACCCAGGCGATATTGTTGTTCCCATTGCGGCAGACGGTTATCCGGTCTGAGGTTGTCACCATACTGACCGAGATCCGTCTCGACCTGATCGAGGAATGCGCGACGGTTGGCAATCAGTTGTTCCAGGGCCGCGACGCTCGCATCCGATCCCGGTTCAACAGTTCTGGTCGGACGCCCATCAGCAACGACGGATCCGAGGAAGCCACTAGAATTGAAGCGGCCGTCCGGTAAGGTGAAACGCGAAGCCACATCGCGGCCCAGCGTCAAGATATAGGATTCGTGGAGGTTTGTTCCCACATATTCGGTAAAGGCATCATAGAGGCGCAGTTGCTGTCTATTGAGCTCAGCGGTCGGCAATCTGAGGGCCTCTCTGGTAACGATGAGGACCATACCGTTTTGACCATCTATCGCTCCCGTGCGGTTGAGTGAGAGGGCATCCAGACGTTGGATGGCCAGATCACGGATTGATTGCGGTATGTGCGTGGCCACACCGTTTTCGGTGATGGCGATGTATCGGTCGCCTTGCTTGAAGACCACCATCATGGTCGGTCCGGGCTGGAGGACATGCCCTTGCGGTGTTTCCACATAAATGTATTCACGCTCGGCCAGGAGCACATCGACAACCGGGAAGACGGTACGACCTTCTTCAGCAGCCACTTCATTAACCCGGCGCAGTGTATATCCGCGCGGATCGAGGCGACGAGCCTCCAGTTGCAGCTGTTGTCTCAGAATTTCTTCCGGTGAGGCCGTCACACTAAGCGGTTCCTCGACATATTCATTGACATCGGTAACACCGATAATTTCGCCCGGACGGACAACTTGCCCGATTTGCAGGTGTGTGGCAGCCAACGGCGTATCGAACATCTGGAAGATGGTACCGCGGTCGTTGATGGTCAGGATAATACCGCGAGCGGTACGGTCGATGCCGATAACCTCTCCTTGAACCTGATCCCCGCTGCGGACCACGGCCAAGCGCGGCTGGACGTAACCTTCGTTGTAGCCGGCCATGATGCGGGCGATATAGTTGCGTGTTTCGCGCGGAGCTCTGTCGGTATCCGGCAGGTAGACGGCCGCATCGCCCGGTCCGTCATTGTAGGCGGCCAAGGCGCCTTCAATTGTACCGAATCTTTCCAGCTGCCGTACCATGTACCAGGTACCGGCACGGATATTCTTGACCGGATCGGTGCGGTCGTCATCACCCCAGCCGGCGCCGATGGCGTTGCGGGCATCCGTGTAAGCCGGCAGCATCAATTGCATGTATCCGACTGCTCCGGCTCCCGAAACTTGAGAGTTGTCGAATGAGCTTTCGGCCATAATGACCTGCTCGATAAAGCGGACAAAGTTATCGAAGTTACCGAAGTGACGGTTAATCAGGGCAGTGTCACCGTCATAAGTGGCGCGGACAGCCGCCAGCAGTTGCGGTTCGAGTCTGGAGACATACGGTTCGGTAACCGGACGGTACGGTGTCGGATCGAAGCTTCCTGAACTGAGGACATCCGGGCGAGCCAGGACGACGGCGCGGTCGATATTCAGTTGGGCGGCCACATCCAGCAGGCTCAGGCTGCCGAGGGTCATCAGACCTGAGAGGCCGGTATTCTTCACCGGTACGCGTTCATAGGCGCGGGCAACGATATCGGTCGGGTTGATGATGCTGCCGTCAACGCGGATTTCGAAGTGGACGTGCGGATCTGTTCCACCGGCGTTTCCGGTGCTGCCGATGGTGCCGATAATATCTCTGCGGTGGACTGTGGCACCCTCCTGGACGCTGATGCTCGCCAGGTGAGCGTAGAACACGCTGATCGTCCGGCCGTCGATCGTCGTTTGGATTTCCACGACTTTACCATAACCGTTGCCGGAGTTTTCAGCGCGGACAACCGTACCGGACCACGGTGCGGCAATTTGGCTGTTGAGCGGTCCGGCAATATCGATACCGTCGTGTGTTCCGTGTGTACGGGATGCACCGTAGTATCCGTCACCGTGGCTGTCGCTACGGATAATGCTGGACGCGAGCAATTCGGCGCGAACTTCAGCGATCGGTCTTTGGCTGACATCATACGTCTCTTCGCGGTCATCTTCCCCGCCTGTTCCCACGGTTCCTGTACCCGGGCCGGTAGCGGTTACCCTGCGGTCAGTCGGCCGATCATCGGTTCCGGGGCCACCGACCAATAACGGGCTTCTTTCCGGCAGCGGAGTATTTCTATCCGCCAAGGCGGTTTGCATGTGTGCCACCAGTTGTGCACGCGTCGGATCACCCAAGAACGCCAAACGATCAGTGTTATAGTCGCGCATGACCGGATCGGCCCATGTCGGACGTGTGGCCGTATCGTTTCCGGTCCAAGTCCGTCTGCTGCCGATATCCATGTGGATAAAGTATCCATCGTCATCATGCTCGTAGAAGCCGATTCCGCGGAATCCGAGTCTGAGACCGAGTTCGAGCAGCAGGGCCTTTTCCCTATCCGTCAAGCCGGCTGTCTGGAAGTCAAAGGCTTGACCGTGGAGGTGACGAGAGCCCGGAACTCCCGGATTGTCGGTTCCAATACGAGTACCCCGACGAACTCCCCAAGTTTGATCATCCGGACCATCGAGTCTGTTCACACCTACCCGCTTTCCTGTCAGATCGAAGAACACCTGACCGAGAATATCAGCCCGCAGGGCGGCATCGGCATCCACCCAAGCGTTGTCTGAACCCGGTCGACCAGACAGATCCCGCATTGTGTAGAATTGCAGACCATTATTTTCATACGTCCATCTATCGGCCAGCGGGGTGCGATCACCTGCGTGAACCACTCTGATAGGCGACTCGATTTCAGCTCTGTCGCCATTGGCGGTAACACCAAGAGGATCACCCGGTGTCCAATTGCGCGGTGGCAGCAACAGATTGCCGTCGCCCACTCTGTAGGATTCTTCGTATCGCGGTAATTGCGGTGTCGGGCTGCTTTGAGCCATTTGACCAGCCATACCTGTCAGCATGGAGGCCAATACCAAGGTAAGGAAGAACTGCTTGTTCAGCCTCATGGCTCTTGTCATGCCCTTGGTTATCGAGTCGTAGACAAAGATGAACATGCCTAAGGCGAACCAGAGAACAAGCAGACCAACAGCAGCCATCAGCAGGTAGGTAGCTACTTGTGAGAACGTCAGGCCTGAGAAGAAGGCGGCTACGCCAGTAGCAGCCGTATCCTGGGCCATGGCAGTACTCGGGAGAAGGAGAATTGTACCGGCTACGGTAGCAATTCTCTTAATTGAGGTTGGAATAGATGCTCTTAGTTGAGTACTTAGGTATCTGACCGCTTTCCAGAGCTTGCTGGACAATCCGCCGAACAAGATGCTGACTGATGCCAGTAAGCCGGTTCCACGTGTCGTTGAGACCGTTCTTACTGTAGACATGCTCCATTGAGTTTGTGAGGAGATATAGTCTGATCTTGTTCGTTGTTGTTTCGCGGCAGCTGGCAATGAAGCACTGGCTTTGCGGTATTTGGACGAAGTGAGTGACGCGAATGTTTGGTTGAGTATTGATAACAACCATGATGCACCTCCTGAAATGATAGAGGCCCGTGCAGAAATACGCGCAAGGAGGGCACGTAATCCGGACAGGCCTCTAATTTGGTTATTATTGTTGTATTTAGCTGTTATTTGCGCTGTAGGCCCTCTTATAAGCCCGAATGCAACCAAGATAGTGATCAGGGCCAGGGGCACAGCGATAGACGTGACACCTGCGCTAACAGGTGTAATGGACAGAATCACGGCACTGGATACCGTGATCTTGGCTAATCTTGAGGAGAATGAAGCGGTTGAAACGGATACAGCCTCAGATTCTGACCTTCCGCGTTGATCTTCATCGGTCGGCGCATCTGAGGTAGTGCTTACTGTACCATTGACTGTTACTGATTTCGCAGTTATTGAATCCGCAACATCAGCAACGTCCGAATCGACTGACACTTTTCTATCAGCCGATGAGGTGATTGTCTCACCTGATGTAGTCTTACCAAAGCTTACAATGTTGGCAGCTAATGCTTTAACCCCAGTCAACAATTTGCTAACAAGGGTAGAACCAACATTTTCGATCCTGTCGGTTCCGGAGAACTCTTCAGGATCTTGGCTGCTCGCCTTGCGGAGATTACTCACACTGCGATCAGCGCTTTGTTCGACTTCTTCGTAGATTGTAGTCCGTGCATTGGAAGCACGTACAGAACTTGATCTGCTCTCCTTGCTTGGAGCTCGATCTCTTGCAACTGCTACGACAATATTCGTGAACACATTGCTGGCATTGCCAACCTGCACTTCACGAATTTCATCAGATGTATCAATCGATACAACCTGATTCAGTGCAGTCGCTTCAGTAGCCATGCTACCTACACTAACCGCACCAGCAACAGTTTCGTTCTTGAATTCGCTAACCAGAACATCTACTGATTTACGCACTTCAAGAACTCTGCTCTCACCATTAGCATCAGTGATGCGGACAGTCAGAGCTTCACCAGACTCACCTGTTACAGTCAGTCCAGCTACTGTTTCGACTTGATTGTCGGCTGCAACAGTTCTCACTGTTACAGTCGTACCGGTAGCGATGTTAGACACCTCTACCAGAGCTTCTCTGCGACCTGTTGCCACAGAGGTGGATGCTGATTCACCGTTCTCACGGTCAGCTACAGCTTCCGCAGCTGTGCTGCTGTCAGTTATTACACCAGCAGCAGCGCCCTCACCACGGCTTCCTCTTATATCGAGTACTTCCACAGTGAAGGTTGTGCTCGATCCATCTGCGTTTCCGCGTACGAATCGAACCTCACCAAGCAGTCTTTCAACTGTCTTAGCGTTCTCTACTTCAGCAGTTCCTGCAGCTACATCTTCCAGTCTTTCAACCGGTTGACGTACTCCAAGAACCAGGCTCATTCCATCTGCATCTGAGATACGGACAGTCAGAGCTTCACCAGACTCACCTGTTACAGTCAGTCCAGTTACTGTTTCGACTTGATTGTCGGCTGTAACAGTTCTCACTGTTACAGTCGTACCGGTAGCGATGTTAGACACCTCTACCAGAGCTTCTCTGCGACCTGTTGCCACAGAGGTGGATGCTGATTCACCGTTCTCACGGTCAGCTACAGCTTCCGCAGCTGTGCTGCTGTCAGTTATTACACCAGCAGCAGCGCCCTCACCACGGCTTCCTCTTATATCGAGTACTTCCACAGTGAAGGTTGTGCTCGATCCATCTGCGTTTCCGCGTACGAATCGAACCTCACCAAGCAGTCTTTCAACTGTCTTAGCGTTCTCTACTTCAGCAGTTCCTGCAGCTACATCTTCCAGTCTTTCAACCGGTTGACGTACTCCAAGAACCAGGCTCATTCCATCTGCATCTGAGATACGGACAGTCAGAGCTTCACCAGACTCACCTGTTACAGTCAGTCCAGCTACTGTTTCGACTTGATTGTCGGCTGCAACAGTTCTCACTGTTACAGTCGTACCGGTAGCGATGTTAGACACCTCTACCAGAGCTTCTCTGCGACCTGTTGCCACAGAGGTGGATGCTGATTCACCGTTCTCACGGTCAGCTACAGCTTCCGCAGCTGTGCTGCTGTCAGTTATTACACCAGCAGCAGCGCCCTCACCACGGCTTCCTCTTATATCGAGTACTTCCACAGTGAAGGTTGTGCTCGATCCATCTGCGTTTCCGCGTACGAATCGAACCTCACCAAGCAGTCTTTCAACTGTCTTAGCGTTCTCTACTTCAGCAGTTCCTGCAGCTACATCTTCCAGTCTTTCAACCGGTTGACGTACTCCAAGAACCAGGCTCATTCCATCTGCATCTGAGATACGGACAGTCAGAGCTTCACCAGACTCACCTGTTACAGTCAGTCCAGTTACTGTTTCGACTTGATTGTCGGCTGTAACAGTTCTCACTGTTACAGTCGTACCGGTAGCGATGTTAGACACCTCTACCAGAGCTTCTCTGCGACCTGTTGCCACAGAGGTGGATGCTGATTCACCGTTCTCACGGTCAGCTACAGCTTCCGCAGCTGTATTTCTAGCCATAGTAACCGTAGTTACCACAACCTGCTTGGTTCCATCCGCCAGTCTTTCGACTACCAGACGTACTTCAAGACTTGCATCTTCCCCATTTCTGAGGTTGACACTACTTCTACTGGACAGTCCGGAGACTGTGACAGTAGTCGTTACTGCATTGTCGCCTGCAGCAGTTTCCACCGCTACAGTCGTGCCGGTAACGGCCGTAACCGTTACCAGAGCTTCTCTGCGGCTTGTTGTCGCAGAGGTCGGATCTACTTCCTCTGTTTCCAGAGCAGCCGTAGATGCCTCAGCTGTCAGGCCAGCTGCAGCAACCGTAGTTACCACAACCTGCACGGTTCCATCTGCCAGTCTTTCGACCACCAGACGTACTTCGCGACTCTCGCCTTCCGCATCGCTGCGGTCAGCACTACTTCTACTGGACAGTCCGGAGACTGTGACAGTAGTCGTTACTGCATTGTCGGCTGCAGCAGTTTCCACCGCTACAGTCGTGCCGGTAACGGCCGTAACCGTTACCAGAGCTTCTCTGCGGCTTGTTGTCGCAGAGGTCGGATCTACTTCCTCTGTTTCCAGAGCAGCCGTAGATGCCTCAGCTGTCAGGCCAGCTGCAGCAACCGTAGTTACCACAACCTGCACGGTTCCATCTGCCAGTCTTTCGACCACCAGACGTACTTCGCGACTCTCGCCTTCCGCATCGCTGCGGTCAGCACTACTTCTACTGGACAGTCCGGAGACTGTGACAGTAGTCGTTACTGCATTGTCGGCTGCAGCAGTTTCCACCGCTACAGTCGTGCCGGTAACGGCCGTAACCGTTACCAGAGCTTCTCTGCGGCTTGTTGTCGCAGAGGTCGGATCTACTTCCTCTGTTTCCAGAGCAGCCGTAGATGCCTCAGCTGTCAGGCCAGCTGCAGTAACCGTAGTTACCACAACCTGCACGGTTCCATCTGCCAGTCTTTCGACCACCAGACGTACTTCGCGACTCTCGCCTTCCGCATCGCTGCGGTCAGCACTACTTCTACTGGACAGTCCGGAGACTGTGACAGTAGTCGTTACTGCATTGTCGGCTGCAGCAGTTTCCACCGCTACAGTCGTGCCGGTAACGGCCGTAACCGTTACCAGAGCTTCTCTGCGGCTTGTTGTCGCAGAGGTCGGATCTACTTCCTCTGTTTCCAGAGCAGCCGTAGATACCTCAGCTGTCAGGCCAGCTGCAGTAACCGTAGTTACCACAACCTGCACGGTTCCATCTGCCAGTCTTTCGACCACCAGACGTACTTCGCGACTTATGTCACCCGCGTTGCCGCGGATAACCTCTACTTCGTTTCTCTCGTGAGCAACAGATTTCTCTGTTACTAGAACTAATCTGTGTCTTGTTGACGCAGATCCGGATGACTTCAGAACTACGACTTCTTCCGGTACAGTCACAGCTTCCGTTTTCGTGTCGCGTGCTTTCGCACTGGCACTAGAACCGATGCCGTACCGAGACAAGATTTCTCTTACTCGGTTTTCTACCCGTTCGAGATATCTTCTGAACTCAATCAGAAGCTCTTTCACGAGCCCAGGAGTGACTCCTGCTTTATCGCGAGCTCTACGAACTCTGCGACCAGCCAGAATCGCTGCCAGTTCTACATTTCCTTCTCTGCCAGGGAGTTTATCCCCGTCAGTTTGTCCTTCCGAAGCTGTCAATGTAGCCAATGCAGCTCTGGATACTTCGGCGCTACTCAGGTTTTCACCCAAGCCTCTTACTCTTACAGTTACTTCAATTGTTAAGTCAGTCCGCTCTGTGACCATTTGCCCTGCCTGACCCTCTGCGGAGAGGATGGCAGCGCTGAATGCTGTCGGACTGAGCCCCGTGGCCAGGGCACCTCCGTTCATTTTGTCTGCGTTCTCAATGTGCGGAGAACGCGAGATTTCTTGTTCTTTTGGAATTTGAGGACGTCTCAATACATCAGATTTGAGCTGTCCAAACTGAGATTGATAGGCAACCATGGCCGTCTTGACACGTGTTCCGCCTGTGGAGCCACCCGTAGTAGGCAATGGATCGGCATCCGGGACATTGACCGGCCCGGTAGAACCACTCACAGGAAGGGCATCTCGACGCCGCCCGCTTCCAGGGATAGCTGTCTTACGATCCACATCATTCTGGGCCGTACGATATCCCATCTGGAAGAGGAAGTCATCCGTGCGCTGCCACAAGTCACGCGCGCTACTCAATAATAATGGCGTAATTTGGATGTTTATGGTCGGAACCACGACCGGTAAATTATTGACAGGAAGAACCTGCGGTATGGTGACTGGTATATCTGATACAGGTAAGTCGGGAGAATCAGGCCCTTTCACTCGCGCATCAAGGTCATCTTGTCCATCAATATCGCGTTGTGTAATGGTACCCTTATCCGGAACAAGGCCGTCATCTTCTCGATATTCGGCTTCATCGATCGCTTCCGGAGGACCACGGACTTTATCTGCTGAAACAACTGCATCCTGTACGAAATCTTCCGTCTCCGGATCAGCCTCAAAGAGTAGATCGCGAATGTCGTAGGCTTCGTCCTTGGGCTGATAGAGGATCGCGACATTATCAATGTCGGAAATAGCCGCGTCTATGTCACTTTGCGCCATCGCTTCCGGCGAGTTAAGGAACGTCATCCCCAGAAGCAAGCCGGCAAACAGAGATCCCTTGAGCCAGCCAAAGCGGCCTTTTCTACCAGTGTCTTCTGCTATCTCTTCGTCGGTCGCTTTAGCAGACTCAAACATTTTGTCGCCTGATACAACTTCACCATCGGCATCGAATGCCGCTGTACGACGTACTGATGCCATGGCTGGTATGTTCAACTCATCACTGACATATATTCCCAGCTCAGGATACTGAGCTGCCAAGGCATAGTATTGGGTGGTAAACACTGGGATCATAGCACCTGAATCGTCCTCGGCTCTAATTTCCCTTGTTGTCCGATCGAATTCGATCTTTACCGGCAGAGTACCCACCGTGTCTACAATCTGAATCCTGTCAGCACCGGCCAATTGAGCTTGACGTTCTAACCCCTCGGTCAGGTATGCCTTGGTATACTCCTGACCTTCCACCTGCACTGTCAGAGCAGATACGGGTTCTTTGACCAGATATTCTTCGATTTCTTCCTTGGTTCCGAATCTAAAGGTAGGTGTGGTAACCGCCGCCAAGGCTTCATTGCTGTCGTATCTTGTCTGATGCGGATCCCGGTCATAGTCCTCTTTTCCTGCATCTTTCGGTATGACCACTCGGGTATTTTCGGCATCGTCAGCCTGCAATCTCGCAACGCTCCAGTCCAGAATATCTGCTTGAATCGGCTCCAGCGCTTTTCCTAAATATTGACCTGTGAGCGCTTTACCAGTCAATTGACTAAAGAGGCTTTGTCTATCCGGTCCCGGATATTGGACGGACATAACCATATTGTTTTCGTATACAAGGCCGGACACGTCAAATGTGAACTCTTCACCGTCAATAATACGGCTGAAGGCTAAACCGCTGCGACAATCCGGACAGTAGGTAAATACCACCGACTCCCGATTAACGTAGGTATTGAGCAACTCGTTACGCATTAAAAGCTTAACAGGCACCAAGAGAGTCTTGGTTTCTCCGTCTCTGGTGATCTGAACCCTCATCACTTCGTCACTATCGTGGAGGAATCCAGCGGCTTCTTGAAGCTCCACTTCCTGAACATCAGACGCCGTTAAGGCCTTGATATTGCCACGTCGTACCTCTTTCAGACCTTCTTGCAGTTGTACAAGTTTTCGTAGGTCTATATCCGCATCGCGTTGTTTAATGTCAAAGTCTTCGGTTTGGAATTCCTTTTCCGCATCCACGTAATCACGCGTTTCTACAACAAAGTTTTTGGCTTGCTCGATATCTTGATCGATGGACTCCGGCGTGAATACCAACAACTGCTGATCTTCACGGTCACGGTATCGAGCGTACAATCCGCTGGCCACTCTGATATCTTCATCTATAGCAGTCTGCAATTTGATTAATGTGGCAAGGCGTTCTTCTTCGCTTGCCGCGTTAATGGAAACTTGTATTTTCTCACCGGCAAGGTCCAGGTAGGGAGACGCGGTGATTTCATCGGACTTTTTAGCCATTTTATCGCCGAGTAATTCGCCATTTAGTGGCGGCGGCAGCTGCTCAAAGGCGATTTCCGGCGTAATTTCACCCCTCGTCAAACGTTCTATGACATCTTTGTAGAAGTTGTCTGTCTCCCTCAGAGTCAGATTCCGCAAGAAGGCCTCAGTGAGACCAGCACCCTCAGACGCTGCCTCCGCAGCGAACTTCTTGAACTCCGCGTATTTGGCGGCTATGCGACGCAGAGCATCCAATGCGTCAACAGCTTGGCTGACCGAAGTAGCGAAAGAGTCCGCCTCGCCGCGTTTAATCAAATACGGCGGCAGCAATAGGCCTTCTTTACCGGCCGCTCCTGGCAATTGGCTAAGAACCTCTTGGACCTCACGAATGGTCTCAAGCTCAACGTCTCGTTTATTAAGGAAGGTTTGATACAGAATCCTACGCTCCACATCCGTGGTAAACTGACGGTCGATTTCCGTAATAAGATCTGCGGTTGGCATACGTAATACCGGACGCAGAGCGACGGCTTGTATTCCGAGTATGCGTTTAATTTCACTATACGGCCGCGGTTCATTGGTGCTTGGCAATCCAATAGAGAAGGCTATAAACCGCTCAATGGATTCCTTTTTGCCAAGCTCATGGATCTTGATGTCCAGCTTACGGATGTCGTCCGTCATTACAATGGCGTGCTCTTCGAGGAATCGGCTGATGCGGCTGGCCAGACCTACCAATGGAGCCTGCTCCGGCACCAAACCTCCGTTCATCTCAGCACGAACAATATCTTCCAATTGTTTGGTCAATTCGACATCATAGTCTTCATCCACACCATTGATGATAATGTCCAGGAACGGACGCTCCACGTCATTATTCGTAAGGGCCAAAAGATAACCGATTGATTGATCCGAAATACTGACATTATCTAAAAGGGCCACAAGGAATTGTTCCTGATCTTCTAGATCGGAGAGCGCATCTGTATCCTGGTCTTCCTCAGCGACCTTCTTGATATCTTCAATATCCGTTCTGATGTCCTTAAGTCTGTTGGACGTTTCGACAGCAATCGGCCGGCTGTTTTCGATAAGCCGCTGCAATCTGGACTCACTAATACCAGCGGCTTCCTGATTCAGCAAGCTCGGAACAAGACCGACGAGCTTGACAAATTCGATCAATGATACGCTGTCATCCGGCAACAGTATGTCCTTCAAATCTTGCCATTGAGAAAGCGTCATGTCGTTGTATCGATTAGCCAAGGCAGACGATTCCTGTAATCTGGCAAACCAATATTCTTTAAGTTTCTCCTTGTTTGGTAAGTTCTGCGTAGCCAGAAGCTCACCAACATAACGTTCCAAGAATCGTTTGTCCGCATAATGCTGAGCCAAGTTAAACTTGTCCTCGTCCTTGGCGTTATCCTTCATGGCGTAACGCGCGGTCAAGATCTGCGCTACCCGCTGGATGATGCGCGTTCTGCGCTCAACGATTTCGGCCTCCGCCGTACCTTCCTCAGCTTGGACTTCTTCGCGACCTTCCAACTGACTCATCAAATAGACACCGATATCGAAGGAGAGGCGATATGGCGCTTCACGTGTTTGGTTCACAATATTTTTGAAGACCCGCAGCCGATTTACGGCATCTTCTCTGGAAGTCGATTCGAGGGCCTTTAATTCCTGCTGTGTGAATTGTTTTTCCCAGAGATTGAACAGAGCTGCCACCCGACGAGCGTCATCAAGAATGCGGAAATTGGCATCAAGTAATCTGGTTGAAATTTCGAACGAAACATTAAATAAGTCCTGATATGCCATTTCTTCACGCGGTGGAAGTCCAGGAATCCCGGCGAGTCGTTTAATTTCAGCAAAGGCCGTATCGGAAACCGATTGCGATATCGCCAGTGCGTGTATCATGGAAACCAGCTGCTTGCCACGATAGGTGAGAGTTTCTCCGTCCTGCTCGACATAACGGTTCTTCGGATCCCGAATGAACCGCTCCTGTTCGTCCGTAAGAGACGCATTCTCGAACAGCTCATCAAGACTATCCACTCTCAGCTTATCGGTTTCAATTCCCGGCCCCTTCTTGGTCCAGGCCACAACCTTGGTAGCTTCCCCAAGTTGTTGCTGAATCCTTGACGGCAGAATTTCCTGACTGAGGAACTTGGACACCTCAAGTATGGTCTTGAAGTGTTCAATATCATATACGAAGTCTCCATCGCGGTAGCCTTCCTTGACCTTTTGCAGAGCAGTCTTGAGTCCCCGATGTGATTCACCCGGAATGTTTCCGTATTCCCGGAGCGCAAAATCCAGTCGGGCTTGGGCTTGGGCCAGTAGATTCTCAACGATCAGGCGCGTCCTGGGGGAAAGCGCCTTACCCTTAATTGATTTGTACAGCAATGCCCGCCACATTCTGATGGCTGCTTCAGCCGCCTGTACGTAGGCATCCAGGGTTTGCTCCTGTCCGGACATCACTTCAGGTAAGACTTCCTGCCGCGGGACAACAAAGCTGTTGCGCTGCTCTTCCCGTCTGACAATCTCGACAATCTCCTTATCGGAACCGTGAGATCTTTCGGCCAAATACTGAATCGGCTCAGTGGACTCGATGTTACGGTACATAACACCCAAATTGTTGGAGAAGGACACCGCGTTTTGCTTGCGCTCCAGGAACTCGGCATTGAATTCCAGGGCCCGGGCCAGCTCTCTGGGTGTGTATACTCCCGATTCCAGGGACTCATAAAACTTGGCAAACTTCACCAGGAATTCGTCGTACGGCACCCCGTGAATTAGATCATCCTCAAATTCTTCCGTAAGGGTCGGCTTGAGATCCTTGTAAAGCTGATAGATTTGTCCTAATCGGAAGGTCAGATCCTGTTCGTCAACCAGCGCGATCTTACGACCGAAGTTATTGACACTTCTGGTGTTACGGTTAATCAACTGAGACAGATAGGCCCGTGGATATGTTTGGGCCTCAAAGATGATATTATCCACATCCCCTTTAAAGCTGTAACCCTTGGCGATACCTGGTCGAGCCACTACGACACCGCGGAAGCCTTTGTCATCTTCCCTGCCTAGGCCTGTTTCTTCGGTAAGAGTGGTGATACCCGGCAAAGGATTACCGTCTTTGTCCGTGCTATCCTTCGCATCTGTCCCGGAGTCGATAACGCTCACTTCAATCGGATTACCGTTGTACGTAACACCAGCCTCACGCAAGGCCACTGACAATTGCTTCACAAAGCGTTGCATGTTTTGCGGATCGTTGTAAGGCAACAGAATACCGCGTCTTACTTTAGTTCCCGTAATACCCTCACCATCCACCAAGGCCTCCTTGATGTAGGCGACGGCGGCAGCAACCGGATCCGATTGCCGTTCTAATTGAACCTTGCCCTCGGATCCGACCCCTACCTCGGCCTTAGCGGTTTCCGCAAGCTGGATAAAGAAATCACTGGTTGATACGGCAACGATCTTCTTCGCGTCCGTACGGGCCAAGATCATATTAGCCAGCGCCTGAACGGCCGTTACCCCGACAATATCGCCTTCGCCCACGAACAGAGCGTGAATCGGATTTTCAAGCCGAGTTCCGCCTGAAATTGTGATATCTTCAATATTCATGATGCGGCCATCAATGTGTTTACTCTCCACCAAGGCGTTGTATTTGAGAGTGGCCGCTGCCTTGCGAGCGATTTCATGAGAGAGAAGATCATCTTGTCGCGTACCGCCTTCACCTGACGGAACGAGCTCCGTTTGCTCTTTGTTAGGCTTGAACGAAGACAGTGCCGGCGCGACGATTTCACGGAAAACGTTATCCACCAAGTCGTCAGAGTAATCCTTGAAGTAGTCGTAGACGGCCTGACTCAACAGGAACTCTTCCATACCAGGATTGGTATCGGTTGCCTTGACCCCGCGATAGTATCCGAAATACCCCTTTTCCTTACTCTTCTCAATAAATTCATCGAATGAACCTTCAAACCTGCTAATCAAAGGTGTCGAACCGTTTCCTTTATGCGTATATCCATCCAACTCGCCGAAGTTGGCCATTGCAAACAATTCTTCGACTTCCCTGAGGATTCGATCCCGATCGGACGATTCGATACTCTTACGTCCGTCCGATGTAATGTAGGTGACATTCTTACCGGTCAAGGTATCGATTTCGTCGAGGATTCTAACGCTCTTTTGTCCGGTAATGTTTCTGATCGCGTTTCGTACCGCGGGGTTGTCATAGAACTTTATTTCCATGAATCCGAATGTGGACTGGCTCATGGCGGCAATGACATTCGGATTTGTCAATGCGTTCACTATCGCGGATTCGTATTTGACACGATCTTCTTCCGACTTGGCTGTTTCATACTGTTTAATCAAAGCGTTGACATCAACAATAGAAACTCGGCCTTCGGTAATTCCCGGAACAAAATCTACGGCCGGGGATACGTATCCGCCCGCAACGTTAGTGTTTCCAATCAAGGCCGCTGTGGCGGTCGAATCTTCAGAAATAATGGTGACTTTCTTACCGTTGACTTCGTTGAAGTAGAGGGCGGCCAGAATTTGGGACAGCGACTTACCGGTCGCGTTTTTACCTAATGGGATGTAGTAGTTTACGAGTAATTCAGCAATAAGCTTCTGTTCATCAAAGATACTGAATTCCTGTTCGGCATCCGGATTGCTAGCGCTTCGCTCACGCTGGTATGTTATAAGTCGCTCGATAATATCATCAAATCTGGCTTGGTTATGGGATAACGTCGTTGTAGCTTGGAAGTCAGAGTAGTCCTGAATCGAATCCGATAAACGCGCGTAGTCACGCAAAGTATTTACCTTCGGCCCGCCGGCGACAGGCAACGGCATCGGAACAGGCGTTATCGTCGGCACAGCGGTCGGAACGGGCGGACCGGTCGGTTGTACCGGAAGCTCGGCATCCACCGGCGCCACTTCTACGGTCGTACCTTCCAATGTAGCGATGATGGCCAAGACCGGCTCCCACTTTTGCGGTTCCGGAATAGATTGGTCTTTGGCTTCCAGTTTACCCCGGAAGGCAGCCCAGTCACTAAACATCCATTCGCCGCTTTCGTCCTTGAGGGTCATACGATCAGCCATTTGCTTCATTATGGCCTCGTCACCCTTGGCAATCTTACCTTCATAGTACTCACGGTAGGCCTTGTCATTCGGGTCACCGGCGGTGATGCGTGTCAGACCGGCAAGTCGCGCCTTGTCCGTAAGCTTCGGTGAAGATGAACTGGCGAGTACGGTGGACCCGAACTTGGCAATTTCGGGCCGTTCGATTTTACGCTGAACGTTCACCCGCTGCGGCATTGAGATTCGCTTGAAGCGTGGCACACCCCGAGTTCTTCTGGAAAGCTGAATATCACGGCTCTTATTGGTAAAGCGAACCGATTGAAGCATATCAGCGAACCGCTGCGCATCTTGGGCGATGTCAGCGCTAACCATAAGGATTGTTTTACCATCCACGTCAACCGGTTCGAAGATAGTCGAAGCAAGAACAGCCTGATCAGATTGGACATTATTTAAGCTTACCGCCATTACCCGAGCCTCAGCCGGGCTAAGAACCTTAACCACATTGATCGGAGCGATATCTTCACGAGTATTGTATCCGGCCACCAAACTCTTGGCCACGGAACCTATCTTGACATCCGGCGAGTCGAACACAAGCCGACCTGATTCCACGACGTTTTGGCGGGCTGACAGCGTCTTGGAAGCGATTGACGTAATTTCGGTCGGATATTTGATACCTGTTAATGTCGCCTTATCGGTCGTAATAGATGAACGGACAGGCATCCGGGTCTGGAAGAAACTTCTCACTTGATTCACAGCAACCGGATTGACAGGCAGCATGGCATGAGAATCACCCTGGACCGCGTCACTGTCAATCAAGGTTATTTGAGCTCCGGTCAATGCCCGCTGGTAATTTGCCCGGTGGATACGGTTGACTTCCTTGTCCGCATCCTCACCCTCACGGATTGGTTCGTGACGGTCATCGCTGACGCGCACTATCATGCGTTCGCCGAATGTCCGGTTGAATTTCGCAATGCTCTCCGGCGCAAAGACTGCTTGTTGAAGCTCACCGGCCGGATTTTGAGCGTCCGCTATAGCTTTCACATTGGTAAAGATATCGGCAACAGTCAACCCGAATCGTGCCATCGGAGTACCCACCTTTTGTGCCTGGGCGCTGCCACCAAGGGTCGGAGACAGTTCGAGCAGCGGCTTGTTCGCTATGGCTGTAACATCGGCTGCCTTCTGAACAGCCCGTCGCAAGAGAACGTCTCCGTAAGAGTAGGTCACCACTCCATCAACGCTCAACTGGTTCGCCTGAGACAGGAATGCCGGCACGACTTCGTCGATCGGCTGACGGTAATCGTAGGCAAAGTAGACTACATTAAAGTCGGACTGCAATGAACGCTGCAGATCCATGAAGCTGTTTTCATAGGTATCACCGGCGCCATGGATCATCAGCAATGTCGGCTTGTCGGGACGAATATCATCCATTGCCAGGATCCGATTTCTCACATCCAAATTGACGGACTCGAATTCTTTCTTGGTCCGGATAACCGGCAACTCGAGGGTTCCCTGTTGATCCGCTGTCCGGATCGTTGTCACAGGTGCGATGTAATCGGGCTGACGCACTTGCGACTCAACAATTGCCGGTTGGCCGGCTGTTGAATTAAGCTGCTCTTGAGCGATTGCCGGAGACGTAACGGCCATAATCATCGTGGCAGCTGTGACCGGAACGGTCTTGAGCTTCGGTAATTTGGCGGCATCAACGGTTACTGCAGGCTTCGACTCGACCGGGCGAATAACTGGCTTGCTCATAGCCGGACGGGATTCAGTTTGAGCCTTAACTCCCTGTTGTTTCCGCGCCAATTCTTCCATAGACACGACTCTCAACCCGGAGGTGACCTGCGGTTCGTCTTGGCTCGGAATGCTGACGATCTCAACTTGACCACCCTTGAAGCGCGGTTGTTCACCCTTGATGACTTGCGGCACAATAGACGGCTCGGAACGAACCGGAATGGACTGGACTTCCTGAGCCATTACCGCGCGGTCGCTTGTTTCCGATATGCCAATATCTTGCCGCACGGTGTTATAAATTGTCTCGCCCGGAGCTCTCGCAAACTGGGCCTGCAGAATATCATCTAACTGGGCCATAGACACGCTATCCGTTTGACCGAGTTTGTCGATGAAGCGTATCAAATGACCGACTCCTGTCATCGAAATCGCGCTGGCACGGGCATCCTCAACCTGCATCTTCATCACCAATTCCGCCAGCATCTCTTCGTTAGTGGCGATATCCTGGCTGATAACCAAGACATGTTGCCCATTAACCTCAACAACATCATATACGGATGAGACAAACTTATCCTGGCCGAACCATTCTTTCATTTGGGCAGGCGTAAGGATCTCGATCTTGTCGATACCGGGCCGCTGGTAGAATTCAGACAGTCGATTGTACTCTTTAACTACATTGAAGACGACCTCGTCTCCTTCAGCTTCAAACGAATCATTGTCAAACGATTCCCAAGCCACGAGAACAGTCTTGAATTCACGGGGACCGACCGCCTTGAAGAAGTCGCGAATTTCACGTTTGCTGGCATCCGTGACACTCAGCTGGACTTCCGGATGAAGAATAACGACACCGTTTTGTGCCTGCACCTGGGTGATGCTCAGCTTAGCAGCATCCCGGTTTCCGACCTCTTGATAGCTCAGGGTGTCACCGCTCATTCGGGCTTCAAATACAGGTCTGTTGGGTTCGGCTTCATGAATTTGACTTGCCGTAGACTCGATTGCGGAAGCATCGTCAACTCTGAAGAGCGGCGTACGATCTTGATAGTCGGCCATTGCTATCTTGAACTCGGTGGATTCGGGGCGCATGGCGCCGTAATCTACAATTTCCTGCAACGTGTACTCGCGACTACGGCGCAGGTCACCCATGTACTCTTCATATGTACGGCGGGTCTTGACGGCCGGGATCATATCCTCAACCGTTGCCTTACGATTCTTGCGGCTGGTACGAACGGCCTTGTCTACGGCTCGGATTGCATCCAAAGCCACACCTTGCAGCAGATTGAATTCACCGGATTCGATTTCCGCCTGTGTTTCGATATCTCCGAAAATGGCGCCGAACAGGCTGTTTCTTTCGGACGAAGCATCCTCCTGTCCAACATCTTCGGCCATTTCGTCTTCGGCAGATACTTCCGTAGTTGCCATCTTGATCAACATGGGGTTGTGCGCCACGCTGGCACGCACCAACAGAATGCGACGTCCTTCCCTGGTCTCGATCACGATCGAGTTACCACGGAAATCGGACTGATCAAGACTTGCGTCGGTGAGAACCTGAACTTCCTTAATAGTCTCTTGGTTGGGCGCCCGTACAGCCTCCATCTCAATGAGGACATCGTGCAGGGCATTTTCGATTTTCGCTCTATGATCTCTGTTAAGGACGGCCGGCAGGTCGATCACAATATTCTGGTCATTAATGGTGATCACCTCGATTACTCGCGATTCGGGGACGAGGGCCTTGATCGTGTCTCCGTACTGACCGACCTGGATATCCTTGAAGTCCAGGTAGGACCGAATAGCCTTAAGATCATCCTTTTGAATGGCTCCGTCCTGGCTAAGGAAGTAGATACTTGAGGCAATTTCGCGTTGCAGTTGGCCATTGTCTCCCGCGAGGGCGAGGAGTGTAGCCACTTCTTTGCTGACGGCTTGAATCCGGCTGACCCGAATAACGGCATCGTCTGTAAATGTGGATTCTTCTTCGCCGACTTCCAGTTGGGCTGAGGCCATATCCGTTGTTAATGCCGATCTGACGAAAGCAAACTGCGCATATTGGGCGACACTGGCGGATTGCCGATCGCCGCTTTCATTGGCTTGGCTGATATTGATCAAGGCATCAAAGGCGAAGCGGCTTGTTTCGCTGGCTGTTGTTTTACCCATTAAATCATTGATAACGAGCGGTGCGGTTTCCGGATATGTGGTGGCGCCGCGAACCAGACGGCTGATATCGCGATACGTCGCATTGCTGAACGCATCAGACTGGACATTAATTGAAACCTTCGGCGCCGTTACAACTAGGCTCGAAAGGACTTGTTTGAGTCGCGGTGAGCTGAGTCGAATTTGGTTGCTCGGCTTTTCATCCTCGGCTTCCATCCATCCCGTTTCCAAGGAGAGCGCCCGGGCGGATTCCTCACCGACATGAGCAAAGATCTCGGCAATGCGTACCGGCTGATTATCTGCGATGAATTGACTGAAACTTTCCGGCGTGGCTGCGGCTTCAGCAGCGATCTTGACATTTTGGAATAATTGCGGATCCAGTTTTGAATAGTATGCCGCATTTTGAGCCGGGAACAGAGTTCCAGTCTCGGTATCCTCGGTCCAACCGGCAATCAACATGGTCCGGATGGCTTCGATATCTTTGAGGACTACGTGTTGACCGATTTCACGAGCGGCCAATTCCATCGGAGAATATACCATTCCGGTTTCCGTTTCGACGGCTTGCGCCCACAACGGCACCGTTTGGCTGAGATTCCACCGTTGTTCCATCGGAACCGCAGTAAGATCCGGGTTGGCCGCAATTGAAGTCTGGAATGAAACAACGGCGTCAAGCAGTGCATTTTGCGTTAGGGCCTTGGCTTGGACCAGGCTTTCCGGACCGGCGACTTCCATAAATCCGTACGGCGTTTCCGGAGTAATAAGCTCGGGCCGTACACCGGTCAGCACAGCCAATGTCCGAACCTCTTCACCCGGCGCCTGCTGGCCGATAGCCTGTACCAGTGTCGGCATGGGAACAATATCCACCATTTCGAGGTCCAATACCCGATCTTCAGAATCTAAGACTTTGTTAACCAAGGATTTGGCTAATTCAGGCTGGGCCTGAACACGCTGCCGCGCGGAATGCATGGTCTGACGGATCTCTTGTGGATCGTTGGAGCGGGTTCGCGGTACTGATACCCTGTTGTATGTATGAATTACTGACTTAAGCTCGGCGAGTTCGGGCGCGCTGATCGTGTACCGGTCAGGACTGTCGCTCGGTGTTTGAAGGGCCCGTTGAATAGCCTGCGGTGTGGCATCCTCACGGACAAGCAGAATGTTACGACCGTCGAGATTGATCAACGCGGCCTGCCGGTCGGCTTTGTCTTGACGCATGGCTACGACCGCCTTGACTTGCTGGTCGGCATTTTGGACGCCGGCGTTGTAGCGCGCGACCTGATCGCCGACAACCGTACGCTTAACGTCGCTCATAACAGATGCGATATCAAAGATATGCGTGGCCGGTCCGCTGACCTGCTTGGCAAACGGCGCGAATTGCGAGCGCTGCAGGACCTGCGTGAATTCATCCAGGGCCAAGGCCTTGACCATGGCGCGGGTTTCCTGATTAGCAGGGTCGAGAACAATTTGCTCGGCAGCCGGCAGGATCAGCACCATATCGGCGGTCAAGTCGGCCGGCTTCAGGGCTTGAGTAGAAACTTCCTGGGTTTGCGGGTCAAAGCGACGGAACTCAGCTTGGTTGGTGTCACTGTTAAACTTGTAGACCACCACCGGCCGGTTAATGCGATCCGTACCGGTGATTTGGGCCGCTGCAGATTGGACATTCTCTGGAGAAGCCGTCGGCGTAAAGATTACACGGTTGGAAGCCGGCGCCAGGACAGCCGAATCACGCTTTGTACCCCGGGCGATGTAGATCGGCACCGCGTCGTTACCGTCAATAAACCGTGTAGCGCCGGTCCGACCGATAAGTGCCGTGCTGGTCACCGTGCCGCGCGGGGCCTTGACCATGACCGATTCCACATCCTCAAAGATGTCCTTGACCCTGTCGGCAATGACCGGCTTGTTGTCAATTCCGCATCCGCCGCCGTAGCATGCATCCAGGACGACCTGCTTCAATTTGCCGCTTAATGGCGCCGCATCGGTTCGCATTTCGGAAATGTCGTCATCCATGTTGAACTCGAGATCGAATTCCAGGCTGTCTTCGTGACCGTGTACCGACAAAATCAGGGTGTTGATCGGCGTAACGGCGGCCACCTTATTGGCAAAGGCCACCACTTCTTCCATACTGTCGGTTTCCTGATAAGCAACTCTGTATCCCTGGCTAATAAACTTACGGATGTCACGGCTGATACGCGTCAAGGCTCCATTATTATCTGCCCGCGGGGCGGCATAAACGATAACCGGCTGCTTGCCGTTCCAGTCTCCGCTTTCAATCATTTTGGCGGTTTCCAAGATGTGATTGCGCTCGTTCGCATCCCATAATAAGGTACGGATCATCGGAGCTTCATCGATCAGGACCAGATCTTGCCGCAGGCTATCCGAGCTATCCGCCGCTTCAATCATGGCCGCGATATTCCGGGCGGCGACCGCATCGAGCTTTGACTCTGTTTCCAGTCCGAATCCACGTGTGATATCGTTTCGCAGGGCATCCCAAACCGATGAAATTTCCTCGGCGTTCTTGACGATCATTTCGGTTTGCGGTGTCCGGCGGGACAATCCTTGCGACCGCAGCATGATGCTTTCATTATCCACGCGTCTGGCCAATTCAATAGCCGCCATCGGCCATACAGGAGATGATGTATCAACATAGCGCATGAACTGGTCATTCGGCATATCAAAGACAAAGCCCGGATCCCCGGATTCCGCCCAGGCGCGCATTGCCGCATTATGGCGTTCGACAGAGAGCGGATCCGATTTGTCAGCCGTTTCGGACACAATAACCTTAAGCGCCTGGATCGTATCATTCGCAGCATGATGCATATTGAAATCGATAGCCCCTTCGTAAGTCTTAATGCGGAAGACTTCACTCAAAGCGTCAAGGGCCTGCACACTGGTACGGCTATCCTGCAGGGCCAAATCTTCCAGCGCAGATATTGCCCGATTTCCAATGCGCTCTTCCTCATCCCACAGCGCGACATTGAGATTGGCATGTTTGGCGATACTGACCATCATCGGATAGGGGTTAAACGGCTGTGCTTGCGGCTTATCCGCATAATCCCGCGCCATCAGCGCCAGTTCTTCGACGATTCTTTCTCCGACATCCGGACGCAGGGCTGCCAAACGGCCCACCGGATTTTCGAGAAGGGTGGCTTCGGAGTAGAATCCAACTTTCTGTCCGGTGGCCGGATCTGTCAATTGCAGGTCTGAACGTCGGCCGATCGTGCGGACCATGTTCATGATGACCTGCGGATCACTGCCCATCACCTTGTTCACTTCCTCACTGAGCTGATCAGCAATTCGCCAGGCAAAATCTGTTCGGGACACCGGATCTACCCCGCGGCGGGACTCGAACATAGTGACGAATCCATCGGCCAAGCCGTCGTACTTGTTAACAGCCTGCATTTGCGACCGGAAGACCTGCTTGGTCAGCTTCGCGCTGTCCGATTTCGGTGCTTGCGGCGCTTCCGGCGTTTGAGCGAGCTTCATCAATTCGTTCTTCAGGGCCACTTGGCGGAAGACAAATTCATTTTTGGACGCTCCGGCCGCCTCGACAAGCGTAGGTTCGGCAGCATCTAAATTGCCGCCGAAGATTACCGGATATCCTGTTGATTCAACCGTCCGATGAACCCTTGCCAAGACATTCTCGCCGGCCGGGTAATCGTTGACATCAACTAGACTCAACGCTGGTGACAATGAACTGTAAACCATTTGACTGGCGGTCAACGTGGTCGGCGCAGATTCGGTCGTGACACCGGCGGCCTTAAGTTTTTGCTGGGCGGCGCCTTCCATAAAGAGCACCAAAGTTCCGGTTTCTGTCGTGTCAACAAAACGCAAACCACGGACGGCAAGATCTTGTGTCAAATTCTGTTGATCCAGATAGTTTCCGATCTCCCCTACAGCCTTGCTGATCGAACGCTGGTTCTCCGGTTGCGCAAGGTAAGGCAACTTCATCTCAGCTGTACGGCCAGCCAATACGTCATCCATGACCTGGAAGTATGTAGCTCTGAATTCCGGATATTGTTCGGCTGAAATGCTCTCAAAGGTCGAAATTCCAATTCTGGCCTTGGCTTCGTTGATCATCGCCAAGGGCAGTAGATCCACTTCCGTTTTCTTCAATGTCTCAGTCTCGGCAAACTTACGGAACGTACTCTTGGATAAATACAGGGCAGCCGGATCTCCACCATTAAAGCGGTCGGCGTTAAACAGGGTCAGGGCGTCTCTGACGAGGTACACATTCCGTTTACCATCTGCCGGTAAACTATTGACCATGGCGTAAAGCGCCCGCGCCCTTTTCGGTGTTTCTTGCACAATCCGCTCCGCGACACGCGTATTTACGCCGGCATCCATGGCAAGCTTACGCAGATCAGCATCCTCTACAGGTGTATCCGGCAGGACATCAAATGCCAGATCTTGCCAACGAATATAATCAGAAACCTTAATTCCCTCTAACGAGAGGCTACTGAGGGCCCGAGTTTGGCTGGCCACGGATTCGAATTCAATCTGGGATAACTTGGCGAAGTCCGATTTACGTGATTGTGTCATCGCTTCCGCTTGGACCGGTTGGATCGACTGCGCACGTGAAGTCACTTGGTAGCGAGTCTGTGTCTTGCTGTGCGCCTGAATCGACTGAATCGCCTGGGTCAATTGGGGAACTTCGCTGCCGGCGGCATCAACGATCATGCGGGCGTACTCTTGAGCAGGCCTGTCATTAGAAGCTAAATAGGCGACAAAGTTGTTATATGCAACCGGATCAGCAACCTGTACCGCGTCAAAGGCCTTGGCAATCTTGACCGCTTTCTGGACCGTGACATCCTGAACGTCAGCCGGCTCTATCGTTGTTACCTCAACAGGTGCCGTTATAGCAGATTGGACAAATTCAACCTGGCGTCCCGCTTCAAGTAGACCGTTCAGTCTGACAGGCGAAAGTTCAGGAATATCAATGTTTACGGACGGAGTTGCGCTGCGAATGATATCTGTCGCTTGAGTCATCCGGATGCCGCTGTCACCAGACATAACCGGCAAGCTGGTTGTCGTCACCAGACCGGCTGAGGCGGCAAGCTTGCTGGCATCATACATACCCGATGCTTGGGCCTTCTTGACCAGCGCCTGGTATTCCGGAACACCAACGACGGCGGCTTGCAGCACGCTCAACGACCGGCCGAGGTCTTCAGGTGAGGAGTCTACCGCGTTATAGATTGAACGGGCAATACGTGACGGCTTGAAGGAGGCGGCTTTCACCTCTGAATCGGAAAGTTGCAGGTACTGAACGAATGCATCGAACTGGACCGGCTCAAGCTTGGTACTCAGCGTTTGCAGTTCACGGGCCAGTTTGGCAGCCTTGAGTACGGCGACATCCCGCGGCGCCACAACACGCTCGGCCGGAATGGTGATCGTTACCGTGGTGTCGTATAACCCGCTGTCATCCCCCTTCGGAGTCTGACGGAAAGTCCATTTGCCGTCAAAGTCCTTCACATAGCGGTCTACCTGAGACAGGCCGAATCCTGAGCCTTCCGATGCAACTGCTTCTTTGCCGGCTGTGAAGCCTTTCATGCTGAGGAGTCTTTCGATCCGCGGCGCATCCGCTGTGGTAGAAAGGTGGATGGCTTCAACGGCCTCAACAAAATCTGCCCGTGAAATTTCGGTCTCACCCAACGCCAACGGTCCGGGTGTGACGCCGACACGGCCATCGGCATCCCTGAACGGCGTGACGCGATAGTCACTGGCCAATGCCACCGCTTGCGCGCGAACTTCCGGATAACGCAACGGTTTATCATCTGTGTTGCTCACAGTCAGCGTGACATCCCCGTTATCCAAGCGGGCCAGCTTCACGACCACGTCATCACCACGGTTACGGCTGGCTGAAAGCGCATTAATTACCGATTCGAAACCGACTTCCACCAGCACATTCGCATTATCGACTGCGGCATCGGCACTTCCCAAGAACCCGTAGCTGAAGCCTGCTGGTATTTCGAACTTAACGCGCTCAATATCTTCTTGATCCAGGTAATCGGTGGCGGGAGCAATCTCATTTTCTCCTACGATCTTACGTACCGCGCTAACGATATCCGTTTGGCGCGTCAACACGGGTGTATTGTCCATTCTGCTGAGCGTGGACAGGTTGGCCACCGTCGCCCGAACGTACTCGGCCTTGACCGGCTCGACTTGTTCACTGTCTGCATCAAATGACGTGATTTCCGTGTTAAGGTCGGTCAAACGCTTGATAGCAGGCAATTCAAAGGTTTGTTGCGACAACAATGCACGGTCTATCGTCGGCAGTTCCATAGTCGGCACAACGACTCCGCTCATCCCTTGGAGTTGTGTTGGCTGCTGGTTGAAGCTGGCCACGGTTAACTGGCCGACTCCGGATGATATCCGGTCGGCAGCCGTGCTGACCGGCTGCGGCGTGACAGCAGATTGGGCAAGCTGGGTTTGTTTAGACGCAGTTACCTCTGTTCCAGATTGGACAATTTGTCTATCCCGAACAACAAGGCCGCCTGTCTTCACAATACCAGCGAATTGCGCAGGTTCGAATGTCTTTTTGGACATTTCATCGGTTTCAACGTGGGTAAAGGAGTTGTCGATCACCACATCAACCCCGCCACCATTTCGCAACAGTTGTCCCTTCATTCCCTCCGGAATATTGTCCAATCTAATTTCGTCGGAATTGCGATTACCCAAATAATATGCCGTCCGCTGCTTGGGCCGGTTTTCATCCGGGTGTTGCCAAACGAAACTGATGCGATAGGCATTGTCTGTCGGAGATCCAATGGACTGGATATTGATATCCTGGGCACCGGCAAATTCCAGAGAGGCCCGGATCAGTCCGCGTGTTTCATTGACGACACTCAAGCCGTCACCGGACATTGCGATTTGTTCGCCGACCCGTCCACCTTGCTTCAAGGCCAATTGGACCCTGGTTACGGCGTCAGCCTGGTTATCCAATTCCGATCCGAACGCATTCGGTGACGTCATATAAAGTGTCGTGGGATTCGCAGCTAACAACGGCGTGATAATATCGGCCTTGGCGTCGGTTACCATAGCGGTGATCGGCCGGTTTTCCGGATTGACCGTTTCCTTCACTGATTTCACAAGGAAGGTCTCGCGGCTGGCAAATTCCGGTTCCCGTTGGGTAATCAGCGACATCGCCTCCAATTCCGGAGCACGCAAAGTTTCGGGTAGAACGGCACGGTCCTGCTGCGGTTTGGCCAAGCTGCCCAAGGCCAATTCGCGGGCTTCCACTGTCTTAAACACGGCTGAATTGACCACGACACGCCCGCCGAGACCCAAGCCGGTTTTCAGCTGCGGTTGTTGTTCAACCGGAGCGTAACCCGGCAGGGTAATTTGAATCCGGTTCTGGAACGCATTGGACTGGCCGGCAATAGGTTGCGAAACAATTTGCAGCGCGCCGCCGAGTTCTTTGGCTAATTCACGTTCCGCGGCAAAGTCATTGGCGGAGAGCGCCTTCGGCGCCTGGACTTCAAAGGTCAATTGAGCCGCGCCGGCATCATTGCGGTTCAGCTTCATAGCCGGGCGTTGAATGGCCCCTTGATTTACATTCATAACCACATTCATCACAATGTTTTCGAGCTTCTGAACATCGGAACGGGTCACCAAGGCGATGCGGACGTTTGAATCAATCTGCCGGTCCATACGATTGGCAAAAGTAGGCGGCATTTGCTCGATCATACCTGTAAAGTTGTACTCGACTCCGCTGGAACGGATTCCGATCGGTCCTTGTTTGGCGACTGCGAGGAGAATATCGTCAACCGCGTTGAACTTCATCATGTCGGCAGTGAAGCGGCGGGCCTGTAACGTACGGGCCTCCAGATTGGCGTACTTGTGCTCACCGGCCTTGGCCCCGGTAATCATATCCGGAACGATACGTGCGGCTTCAGCCTGCAATTCAGCCATATCGGCCTCGGGCCGTTCCAGGGCAAGGGCTTTGACCACGGTAGCCTTGATTTGCCGTTCCTTAACATCCGGCAACGTCATATCCAGATTGTCATGCGTAAACGGTGTACCTGCCGACATCACTTCCAGCCATGACGCTGTTCCGGTCACATGCGCCGGCATATCCACCCAGAAGGCATTGTTTTGACCGCGCTTAAATGTACCGGTCATTTCGGTGACCAAGGTCTTCATTTCGTCATTGCGGACACCATCGCTAACCATGACAGTCACCGGCACGCGATCGGTCGTAGCCACCGGACGCACCACCTGTCCATCCGGCATGACGACCGTGAATCCGAGATCGGTCAGTGATTCCGGACGGAATTTCTGGTCTCCCGTATCACCCGTATCCGTACGGATATCCCGGGCAAAGCTTCCCGGAACCATGTGGATCAGGACTTGCTTGGCCTCAGGAACAAATATTTCGTTCTGCACTTCAGCGGCCTGAATGTCGGCCTTGAGGATTTCCATTTCCTTCATGAAATTGCCGGAATCCTGGAAGTAAGCGGATGTCCATGCGCTGGAGGTAACATCCCAACCCTCTGCTTGGCTGACTTCCGCCAGGCTGGTCCGCTGGGCGGCCGGGACATTACGCTCGAGCCAATCTTGGCGAGTGGCACGGTACTGGGCCGGACTCCAGGAATCCTTGGCCAGTTTGCGTTCAAACAGTCCGCGGTTGAGATAAATGGTACCGTACGGATCGCCCAAGTCCTGATTGGTCTTAGTCGTATTCAGATCGTACTTGCGCGGGCTGCCTTGCGAATACAGCATATAGTAGAAGGTGAAAGCCTGATCGGCCGGGTCGGCTACGGCCGGCGTGGTGTTGATACCGATGTGTACGCGAGCGTCGTTGCGGCCCATAGCACTGCCCAAATCAGGAGTTTCAATGATCTCGACTCGATCGCTGATGGCCTCAAAGTCAATCCGTTCGGTGTTGGACAGCTTGTTGGTATATACACGCACCTTGACGTCTTGCGGTGTGGAGGCGATGATCGAATCCGCCACCAGCCGTGCGCTGCCCAATTCACCGGCGCCGACACCTTCAACCTGAGCATAAATGTTGACGGTTTGCTCCGGAATTGTTACAGGCATTTGGGCCAACTTTTGAGCGCGGTCCGCAGCGACTTGGCGGATGAGTTCCGGTGATTGAACCTTAAAGGATTCGATTGCCTCGAAGACTTGATTGATGGCGGCCAGCGCTTCCGGACGGCTTGAGTCCACGGTTTCCCGGACGCGGTAGAGTTCGACCATTTCCTGGTTCCAATCCCGGCCCGGATCGTCAGCGGCCAAGGTTTTCACCAGCTCATCGCCCTTGTATTCCATGCGGGTCAATCCGTCGTAGACGACACGGGTATCGTTCACGTTGAAATCGAGACGGGTTGGGACATTAACCAATCTGGCGCGATCAACCAGTTTACTGGCGATGCCGGTATCAGCCTGACGGATTTCACGCACGGCGTTAACCGCTTCAAAACGTGTCATACCGGCCTGCATCAGTTTAAATGTATCCCGGTCGTTGAAGTATTCCGGCTGTTGCGTCGGCAGGAATTCGATCGTTTCGAACGAACGGCCCTGGTAACCGGCCGGCTGGATACGCGCGTTGAAGATCAAACCGCTGTCGGTGTCTTGCTTGGTCTCAATACGGGTGCCGTCCGGTTGAATGATGTTGCTGACTGTCAGTCGTGCCGCATCCCGACGCAGGGACGGGAGGGCCGGCAGCGTAATATTGTCGGCCTTTACAAAATACTGTTTGGGACTGACATAGATCTCCGGAACTTCCCTCAAATACTGGAATCCGCTCAGCGCCATATCGGCATGGCTCATTTGCCGTCCCAAGTCGGTACGCAATTCACCCCCCGCCTTGAGGACCGTATTAATCCGCTTCATGTAATCCACGGCATCGGCCCGGCTTGAATCCTTAGTCAGGTGGTACAGACCCTTGTGGCTGTAGATAAAGTCGATTTCGCCCGGATTGAAGTAATCCGGCAAACGGTCGGCCGTATCGAAGATGAACTCGACGCCTTCAGGTGCATTTTCCCAGTTTGTAAAGTATTGATCGCCATACCCGATCAGCTGGACATTTTCGATACCGGCTTCCGTAATGCGTTTATGCAGGTCGATCAACGCGGTTCCGTCACCGGCGCCCCAATCCAGAATCTTGATGGGTTGAGCCGGATCCGTGCGCTGGGCCGCCAACTGACGTACTTGCTGTTCAATATTGTAGTAACGATCCAGCAGTTGCAGTGATGATGTCTTAACATCCCAGTCCTTGGCCTGGGTCAACCGGAGACGACCGTCAACCGTATTGGTCACCTTGGCCAAAGTTTGGGTCGTGCGGGCACGATTCAGATCCGCAGCCGGCAGTGATGACTTGATCATGGCCCCTTGAGCCAACGGAAGTGCTGTCGCCGCATTGGCCAAAACGGCCCGATCGGTCGGCTGACTCAATGCGCCTGTATCGATAAGGTAATCAGTCAGATTATCGCTGAAGGTTTGTGTAACCCCTTGAAGCTTAACTAAGCGGTTGTCGGCTGTCACACCCGGGATACCCTTGAATACGCCCGTTCCTTGTTTGGTCAGTTCGCGGGTAAAACTTTCCACACCCTGTTCGGCGATATAATCGTGGACCTCCATAAGGAATGTTCTACCACGTTCCGGACCGATAGCCTGTTCAATCGACTCGAAAATAAACTTATCGCGGGCATCATGATATCCAAATTCTCTGACGATGCCGCTGAGGACAAATGCCTTGGATCGCAACGTCGGGAACTTGTTACCGCCGAAGCCTTCGGGATTAATGGTCTGGCGGCCCTTTCCTAGGTCGACCATGACAGCCTGACCGTCTCGCATAATGAAGTTGGAGGCGTTGAAATCCTTAGGAATGTGATAATTGAGGTCCTTGCTGATTCCGAACAGGGTCCGAATAACACTGCCCCGTTCACCCAACCCAAGCTCACCGGCCTGCATCATATCTTTTGCGTTTCGTCCTCTGACGAACTCTTCCACATAGGCGGTACGGCCGTCATCTGTCTTCAACTCAAATCCGTATTGGGGTACCAGTCCCGGTGAACGTGAGGATACTTTCTTAAGATCAGTCATCTCATTGGCAACGATCTTTCCGCCGTCTTTTTCACGCTTGGCGACGATCGCGATCTCCAGCGGCGGTCCGCGGCGGGTCTCAAACTCAACCAGGAAGACCCGCTTTTGGGTTCCTTCATCGAAGAAGCTGACGTTAACGTTCTTGGTCAAGTCGGCCGGCACGATTTCGCGACGCGTCACATCGGACAGCATCTTGGCGATTCCCTCACCGTCTCCGTCCTCAATCTGCTGCTTCATAATTTGGGTCGCCAGATTGAGTTGCTCAGTGAATTCCTGGGCTCCTTGACTGTCGGCCGCCTTAAAGCTGATTTGACCCACATTTATTGTCCAGTCTTCGTTAACCGTGCGCGGCACGATCGTACGGTACGCAATACTCAAGGCATCCGATACGCTCTTCGGTAACTTGGCGGCGTCTGCTTTCGGCGCCTTGATCGGTTGAAGCATCTGGGCAGTGGCGTTTGAATCAACGGCTGGCTGCGTCGTGAGCAGCTTGACAAAACGATCGCCGGTGAACAGATCGGAACTCATGCCGTCAAAGGACGCCGTGGCCGGTACTTCAAAGTTCAGAACCGCGGGACGAGAATCAGCCCCAACTAATTCACCGGCTGTGGATACTTGACCGTAGTACACCATCGGTCGCTGGGTGGCCGTATCAAAGACAATATCACCTTCTTGCAGCGTATTGATATCGGACTTGTTGACCGGGAGCTTCTGTACGGCCGGACTCTTGGCGATTGCCAACATTTCCGTGTTCAGAAGGTCAGCCGCTTCCGTAATTCGGCTGTCGAGCCCATCGAGATTCGTGGCTCCTATCTGGGCCATGAGTGTGCGATAATTGTTTCCTGTTTGGACCATACGATCGATACGGATATCCAGCGGCAGTTGCGTTTGTGCGGCCGGTACCGTAAGAGCATCCTGAGTGACAGTCAATTTAGCGGCGTCGGTGCGCGGTTGAATAGACTTCAGAGTAGATTCCGGAAGGGCGATCTTCAATGTCGTAGAGACATTGTCGCTGGTGATATCGACCTTACCGCCCATGCGAACAATGTTACTTTCGATACGGTTGAAGCCGAGGCCGCCCGTGTTGTTGGCAGACAAGCCGCGGACCCGCAATAGATCGATCATCGGCATTTGAGAAACGTTGATGTCGGCGCTGCGGACCAACTGCGCTGTTTCGCGTTCACTATCGGACAACCAACGTTCCGCTGTGAATTCTCCCGTTGAGGTCCGGTAAATTTGTCCGGCTTCGACTTGACGCTGGAAGGTTTGGGCCAACTCAACCCGGTTGATCGGTTGCGGATTAGTAATCGCGATTTCGGTAACGCCAGTCACCGGATTGGACAGGGTGATTTGCGGTGCGACCATTTGCTGTCCGGCCGACGTTAATGCCGGCATAGCATTGTTTACGGCTTCCACCAAAACTGTCTGCAGGGCTTGCTCAACCTGCGTATCGACTTGGACATCACCGCTACGGTCATCCCTGAAATTGCGTTGCAGGCTGAAATTAGCCCGTTGCAAGGCCGGAATGCGGGTCAGCGTGCTGCTCACCACACTGCCCAGATCAACCAAGCGAGCCGCATCCGTGGTGCCGCGATCACCGGTCGGACGCGTAAGGTCAGACATTTCTGTGCGTTGGACAAATTCACTGAAGCTCATGGCGCCGGCCTCGGCAGGGTTTTGGATCCGGTAGACGCCGGTAATCGGTGCTTTGGCAGCCAACTCCCCTTCATTGTGCTTAATCATCTCAGCTCCGGCCAAATCAACATATCTGTTCGGGGCCTTAACCGTTTCGGCAGATCCGACCGCCTGTCCGATCACGCCGCCACCCGGTTCGGAAATCATG
Organism: Candidatus Omnitrophota bacterium; assembly: GCA_020632495.1. Lineage (GTDB taxonomy): Bacteria > Omnitrophota > Gorgyraeia > Zapsychrales > Zapsychraceae > JAGOSC01. The sequence continues at coordinate 413,664 of JACKFL010000005.1, forward strand.
ATCGCTCCCGGCTTGGTTAATACATCAGCGACATTGATCGTTTGAATAAACGCATTCATGGTCCGGCCGAAAACGCGACGGGCATTGCCGGACAAATTGATCTGGCCGTCCGCGTCGATACCAAGTCTCTCGGCACTGATCCAACCGCTGCGGGCCAGCTCCTGGCCGCGAGTCACGTTGGCGTGGCTGACCACGTCACCGCGTTTTCCTTGCCCGACCGTCTGAACGATATTTTGCAGTTGTGATTTATCTAGCGCATTGGCTTCAACCGCGACCATGTTGACCGAAGCAATCCGGTCTGCCGACGCGGTAAATGTCTCAAATTGCTTATTGGCATTAGTGACGACATCGCGCTGGAGATCCATGCCAACATAGTTGATGGTCCAATTCTTCGCCTCTTGAGTCCCTACGGTCTGCGCGAGTTCCTGCTCGACCAACTGAACCGTTTCAAAGGCTTCACGCGGGGTTTCACCGATACCTACCCCATAGATTGTTAATTCGCGGTCTGCCGTAACACCCGTGTTGACGTCGGCAACCTTGGCCTGAACGATCTTGTTGACTTCCTGTTGGACAATGCGCCGCTGACCTTCGAATATCGGTTGATATGAACGCTCTTGCGGGGTGAAGGCGACGCTGCGGAGGCTGCTGCTCATGAATTGCGGGACGGTCGCGATGTTTTCAACTAAAGCATCGCCACTCAGCCCCATACGGGCAAAGTCATCGACCACACGTTGATCAAGCTGGATCTTGGTGTTTGCGTCAATGTTAACAAGTACCGCGGCATCCCGTCTCGGAATGGAAATCGGGGCTGTCCGGGCTCGATCCGCGAGAACCGGCTGAACGCTCAGATCGCTGGTGACAACATTACCGGCGGAAGTGACCGCTCTGGCCACGGTAGAGGTATCAACGTTTGCCGCCGGTGTGATGACAGCCCTGTCGCGAAGCATATTCGAACGGACCGGCGCCGTGTAGACGACCTCGTTTAATGTATTCGGCAATGTTTCCGTAGATCCGAGGAAACGCGGCTGATCAACAATCGTCATTTCATTGTCGGTCAATGCGAAGCGTGTGAACATCGGACGATCGTTCAGCATGAATCTGAGGACCACGGTCCCCTTCGGTTGGCTGTCCGGCGTGTATTCGGGTTGCAGATCGGTAAACTCAACCTTGGCATCAGATCCAAGCACCCGCTGCACTTGCCCTTCAAAGGCACGCAGTCCCGGCAACCAAACATCGATACGCTGCGGTCGTTTTAGGTAGTCGCTGAGGTTGTCGTTTGCCATCCGGTTAAACAGACCGCTGTATTCCTGACCGTCTTCGCTTCTGTCGGCAAAATGCCGTGCCGTCCAGGCCCAGCGTCCTGTGTACTCATAATCTTGGTTTTGTGCAGCCCACTCTCTTTCGGCGGCATCGGTAGCGGCATGTCCCAAGGATTCGGTCCACGCATTAAAGCGTGAATCTTCCAACGCAAACGGAGCTTCGCCCCGGGCGGCCATACGCATGTGACGCGCGTGCTCGATTTCCTGCGGCAGCGTGGTGGCCAGGAAGAAGTCCCGTTGTTCGGGAGTTTCGAACTGGTTGAGCATGTTCGGATTCACGTACAGTGTGGTCTTGTCATTCTGACTGTTATAACTGGCCATAGCCCAACGGATGATGGTGGGTTCTTCGGTATCCAAAGTTTCCGGAATTACGGAGGCGTAGACCACACGATCAAAGGCTTTCAATGTGTTATCACCGATAATACTCTGCACACGCGGCGTAATGATTTCCTGGCTGAACTGCTGGACGGAAATCGGCGCCTGCGGCGGCATAATCGCCACCGGTTCTTGAGCTCCTACAAATGCTGATTGCGTGAGGACCAACGGCAGGGTAGCGACCGTCACTTTGCCCGCGGCCTTGGCCAGCGCCTGGGCCGTTTCGCTGCCCACGGTTCGGATGGTCGAAAGTATGGCGCGATCTGAACTCGGAGTTGACGTAGCGGTCGGGGCCAAGGTGTTGCGGACCGGATCAAAGATGACGTTTTGCCGTTCCTGATTAGCCATATTGTACAGGCTGATTTCTACTTTGCCTTGGTCACGCATTTCTATACGGTCGTAGTTGACATTACCGAATTGCTGCGGTTCCAGTCCGAGCATGCGCGTTACCGCACCCTGGTTTTTCACCATAAAGTCGAACGCTTGCCATACAGATCTCTGGGCCTTAACCCCTTCGCCCTTATCCCCACGCACCATGGCCAGGGCTTTGTACGTGTTTTCAAAGGCCAAGGCTTCGTCCTCAATGTGTGTGATATCAGGTCTGTTCTTCAGATTATCGAGGTGGGTCCCTTCGTGGGCGATCTTGATCGCCAACAGTTTGACGCTATCTTCACGTGACATGCCGCGGAATTCGGAATCGTCGACCATCAGAATTCCGACATCAGCCAGCGCTATAGCCATCCCCTGGTGATTCTTGCCATTATCAAGGAAGAGCACCGGAGCCGTCACTCCTGAACTAAGAATGTTGTTGGCGGCCAAAAGTTTGTAAGCATCACCCACAAGGCCGCGGCGCTGATCGGTGTTAGAAATATCCAGCGAGCGTTGCAATTGTGTTCCGGAGACATCTCCGAATATGCTGCCGTTTTGCTGGATAGAGCGTTGGATCATTTGCGGCAGAGTGGCGGGTCCGGCAATACGCAGATCACGATAAGCCGGAAGTCTTTGCTGGAGTACCAAACGTTCCTGCGGCGTCTGGGCCAACGCATAATTAGTCGGTGTGGTAAACGTCGCCGCCGATGCCAACAAGCCGGCAGTCACCACGGCCGGCAGACTCAACCGGGCCTGGTCTGCCTTCGGCGGTGTAATCGAAGTGGTTATCGGTTGCGGCAACACAGTAGACGTCCGGTCAAATGTGGAGGCGATAGGTTGTTGCGTCGCTGTGGCTACGTCACCGGTATCCACCTGTCCGGCCGCACGGGCCAGTTTCGCATTGTCGCGAATATTCTTCGGCGCCTGAACCTTGGCCAGTTCCATCTCACCGCGGACAACTCTGTCGTTGATTTGTTCCAAACGACCGGTAAAGTCAGATCCGTTCAGCTTGGTGGCCGCCTGGAAGACCTGCATGTTGATATCCGGCATGTATCCTTCGCTGATGAGGCGGGCGAGCGGTGCCAAGGTCGGTTTTTCGAGTTCCTGACGAATCTTTGCCGCCACTTGTTGCGCCTGTTGCGCTGTCGGCGAGTAGACCGTCTTTTCCGGGAACACCACAGCAAACGTAGTCTTAAACGTACCCGAACCGTCAGTCGCCGGTTCTTCCATAATCTGGACCCAACCGCCGAATTTCTTGGCCTCACTCTTGATGTACGGAACACTGTATGATTCGTCCAAACTCAAATCTTCCGCATTCGTCCCCTTCAATTGCATCGGCAGTCCGCGGATAGCTAACAATTCCGTGCGCCTTTCCGGAGAATCATTAATTTCTTTGAGGGCAGCTCTGAATTCTACCGGCGAAACCTTGAGCTGACCGCGATCAAGCTGCGCGTTGCTGGCCACAAACTCGTAGTCACCAAGTTTATTTTGGACAACTGTGAGATCCGGATTATTGGATTTTTGGATCGCATCCGCATACATGGCGTCATAGTCGAATCCGGGAGACTGGAATGTGACGCTCATACGGACATTACCATTGTCCATACCCAAATCGGCGACAACTTCACCATTGTCCCTGTCCGCACTCATCTTGATGGCGCTGCCCAACATGACGTCTGTCATGTTCTGCAGTGAGGCCCGTTTCAACCCTCGGCTGGCCGCCGCCACCGGACGGGCATCCTGGCGTCCACCCGTGGTAAAGGTATAGATCCGTCCGATCCTGACATTGTCCTGAATGTTGAACTTAACCCGTTCGGTGACTTCCGGCTGAGCAGTCAAATCCAGAGAAACGGACTCAGGAGACATCGCCATGATCTCCGACAAATTAACCGTCTCGGCCGTGAAATCAGCACGGGTTTCCGGATCAAGCACATGGCCGATAAACTGTACTTGACCAGCTCGTCTGAAGGTGTCATCGATTTCATTGTCCGTGGCCAAAGCAAAGGCGTTGTTAAGCAATAGACGCTGTTGTCCTTCAAAAGTCTTAAGCATTACGCTGCCGAACTTGCCGCGCGCGTCTTCCCGGATGGCCGCTGCTCCCTTCACGTATTCCTCATCCCTGCCGACCGGATAGAACCGCACACCTACGTTGCTCGGTCGCGGCACCGGTTTGAATTCGCCGGATTCGATCGTGGAGAAGCCATCAATCAGGTCGCCTTCGTTAAACGTCGGGACTTCTGCGATGCCTGAACGGAATTTGCTGAGCTTATCAATGACGGTAATGACATCACGCGGATTCTGAATTTGATCCGTTGACACGACATTGGCGGTAATGTCCAATTTGGCATCCACATTCATGGCCAGATTTCCGGCAGCTTCCAGAGCAGAAGTCAATGAAGCGATCTTGGCCGGAGAACCTACGAGATCCTGATTGCGAGCATTGTCGATCACGATGTAGTAATTGTCCGGATTACGATGAGCGATAAAGATGCCACGGCTGCGCGGAGCCTTGCTGATATTCGCCGCCAAGGCCGGTCCGGATTGCGGATCGGCAAAGGCCTTCAGCAGATCCGGAGCGATTGCTTCGATTTCGTCGATTGAGACAGCGTCCTTCTTGCCGTATTCAAATTGCAGTGTCCCGGCCTGAAGGGCTATGCGTCTGGCTTGATCCTCGTTCATCTCAAATCCGACTTCCGCCATGATCCGCGGAATATCGCTGGCATTAGTGTCCATCAGATCCGCCAAGCCCTTGACTTGAGTCGGATTGAACTGCGGCGTCACTCCGGTGATATTGACGGTGGATTGTCTTACCGGCGGTGTCAAGCCCTCGAGTACCTCGCGATAAATATCCGTTTGCGCCTGAATCATAGCGTTAACGGCACCGTGCCCGATCAGATCATTGATCGGCTTGACACCGCCACGGTACTCGGCATTAACGCGGAATTTTTCATCCAGCAATGTAGTCCGCTCTTCGGGAGTCAGATTATCGGCGTCAATCACCGCGTTGATCTGCTTTTGCATTTCCGGTCCCATTTCGTACTCTTGGCCGAGACCGATGATAGTAAAGCTTTCTCCCCTGTCCATGGCCGGTCCGATGATACTCATCAATTCCTGCTGATCGACAGTCAGATAGTGTGACTTAACCTGATCCGGGAATATTCTGAGATTGGATTGTTCCAAGCCGAGGCCATTGAGATAGCCGATTCTTTCCGCCGGTGAATTAGGCGGAATCGTCGTAATTTCTTGGGTAGTGAACTGGGATAATTCGGTAGTGAAGGCGGTTTCGAGTCCCGGACGGCCCGTTTCCTTGGCCATGCTCTGGATGAATTCAGCCTTTTCGACTGTCTGACCGTAAAGTTTATGGAAGTCGATTTCACCAGCCTCGTTGCGGACAAATTCACGGCTCAAGCCCATGTCGATACCGGTCACGACTTCCGGACTGTAGATCTTCATGGCATCGCTCTTGCGCACGACTTGACCGGCCACACCTTCCTCCGCCAGAGCCGCGTTAAGTCTGATTACCTGATTGTCGAAATCCCGCTGGAGATCAGCTACACCGGCCTGACGGTCGAAGACCATGAACAGACCGTCGTCGTCCTGATAGACCCCATTGAGCACTGTATCGCCAAGATTTTCCTGAGCAATTGCGATGACCCGTTCGCGGTTCTCATCGGTGACCCCTTCAAGCTGAACTTGACCGAAACCGAACCTTCCCGGAATGAAGCCGGCCACCGTATTCTGGACTTCCTGCCGGATCATTTCGACTTCTTCGGGCTTCCACTTGGACGGGAGTACAAACTCAATTTCGTCACCGGCTTGACGGATCGCCGTACCGCCGTATTTCTTCAAGGTGTTGTCCATGATACGGACCGTAGCCGGAATGAGCGCGTCGACAACATACGAAACATACGTCTTGTCTGCGGCCGAAACCTTGGTCATATCCGCGAAACCGACATAGGCCTGCGGATCGCGTTTAAGGAAGTCCATAATCCGTTCAGACCCTTCCTGGCCGGCAAAGATATCAAAGTATTTGTTGAGCTGAGTCCGGTTGCGGCGCTGGACAGTTTCCAGCTTCGATTCAACAGCAGTGATACGGCTGTTAAGTGAAGAAACAAACTCTGTATTGGAGCCGGCGGTGATCATACCCACCAAATCCGGGGCTATCTGCTGGACGCGGTTCATACCAACGGCCCCGCGCACTTCGGTAACGAGCGTCTTAATATTTTCTAAACCATTGACCAAACGTTGCGCCTGACCTGCATCAGCAATACCGCTGTCGCGGGCGATTTGGCGCATATCTTCTGCCGTGAGTTTGACGACTTCTTGCAGCACCCGTGTTTGTTCGTCAGTGAGGTCCATTTGTTTAATTCCCCGGACTCTCAACGACGGCAACCTCTTAGTCTTCACACCCTTGTCCTGCCCGTCAGTCGTTGTTTGAAGAATTTCCGGCGTGATGCCGAACAGTGACGGCTGTATAGTACCCGGTGCAAATTTATCTCTGTTGAGTACGGCGAAGGCCGGCGCCTCCGGAATGACCGGTTTGACCGGTTCCGTTTGGCTGATGGTGTTACCGAAGAGATCACGGTCGAAGTCCTGTGCTGACGGTGTAGATGTGCCGGTCGGTCGTGATGTCGAGCTCACCGGAGATGTTTTCGGTTGTGTCAAATTGGTCGCGGTTGATGTTTGCGTGCCGGTTTGCGGACGTTGCGGTTGGACCGGGGCAATATCGACCACGGAGTATTTGACCGGCTGCCGTTCGATCTGGGCGGTCAGCTGGGCATTCTTGGCGGCTTGGTCTACGATACTGGCGGTGGTCGGTTTGGTGAGCCCCAAGGCAACGTTACGGTCCAGCTGCAGCTTTACGTTTTGCTCGTCGCTTTGACCTTCATTGGCCTTGGCAATCAGTTCATGCTTGAGCGTTTCGGCAACCGCCTGGATTTCGGTACTCACCGGCCGTTGCACGGCAACCTGGTACGGCATGTTGCGAGCCGCCATCGGAGTCAGATAGACGTTATTGGCATCCGCGTGTCCGCCAAGTGTTCGCATGTCGAAGAGATTTTGGAACTGCGCGATCTCAATCTCATTGTAGTTTCGTTCCGCCAGGAATCGCGTCACCAGATCATTGATTTGCATCTCGTCGTTGGTGATAATCTTGATACCTTCCGCTTCGTTCAAGGCAGTCACATCTGCGTTTTCGGTAAATTTCTGCAGGGCCTTAACCTCTCTGGAAACGCTGCGCGACTTCACCTTTCGCCGTTGCGACTGCGGCAACGCTTTGATACTTTCGTCGTTCAAGGTATTCGCGTAATAATCCTCAACCTGATCAAGGGCATCGCTGACATAGCCAAACCCGGCGGCGTTCAGACGTTCGCTGTCCCGAATATCGATTTTGTCCGTGTTGGCAACGATGTAGCGAATCATATCGTCTTTAATGGCTTCGTAACGTTCTACTGCCTGCGGGCTGGCCATAACGGCGTTAAACTCGTCCGCATTCACGGTGATAGTCTTACGTGCTGACAAGTCCAGACGCAGTTCGGACGCGGTCTTGGGCGTGATGAGTTTCTCGACAATGGCCGGCGACGTACTCAAAAGCTGCGGTACGGCATCCTTGTTCAATACGAGCGTCCGGCCGAGATCGGTATCGACGACCGTGTAGGTTGCCCCTTCCATTTCCGTCATTTCGGCGGTGGTGATGGCTTTGATTTGCTGCAGATCGGTTTCCGGCAAATTAAGCTTGGCGGTCGCGGTCTGGATTTCGGAAGCCGTAAACTTGTTGGAAATGATCGGTGTCTGATTTGTCCAGCCGGTGGCCCGGAGTACGGCTGCCGGGGTATCGGTGATTTCCAAGTCTACCGCTTTAACGTCCGGTTGTTCCGGATTGGCGACATCATAGGTGCGGGCGGCAATCCACATACTGCCTAAATTTTTGAGATACGGCTGCGTGATTTCGCTACGGGCTTGACTCAGGTCCTGAGCATCTCCCCGGAAGGTGACATTACCGATGCGCTGGATTTGACCCGCCGCATTGAATTGGACCGGTTCGTTCGGTTCGAATCTGATGTTCCCCTTGCTTACCAAGCCCGAGATCTGTTCCTGGCCGGATTCGGTACGACGGATAGGCAGCTTGACCAGCTGGTCGCCGTTGTAGAATCCGGAGATGTAATCAAACTCGACTGAACCCTTCGGCATAATAACGATGCCGTCGAACTCGACCACATCGTTTGACAAGTTGGTGATACGGTTGTCTTCCACTAAAATCTTGGTCGTATCGGACGGCAAGGCGAGCATGGCCGTATCCACCGGTCCGCGACGGTTAGTGTCCGAACCGAGGATTAACGGAGTTACCGGCGGTAATATTGCCGGAGCGATGATAGCTTTGTCGGTGATAGCCGGGGTCGGGGTGATGACCGGGACATCTAACGCTGGAACGGCGATCGGTTGTGAATCGAACTCAACCGACGGAGTAGTTTCGGAGGTTACTTTCAGCTGGGGAGTCGTGGTCGGAATCACCGTATTCGGCGCCCGCGGCTGAATCGGCTGGATCGCGGCCACAGAAGACTTCGGCGCATCAATAACCCCGGTTTGTAAGGCGGATTGCATTTCCGGAACAGTCGTTGTTGTCGTGCGGTCACCGGTGATGGCTTGCGCGGCATTCTTTAGAGTAGTGATATCCGTTGTTTGTCCGGCGGCCAACATCAATGCCTTCTGCCGCTCATTTGCCGCGAACTCCGTCTGATCTGTCAATACCGCCCGGTCAGTCCGTGACGCTGCCAATGTATCTACATATCCCGGCTCCTCAATAGCCCTTGTCACCAAATTAAGAAGGTGGCCATCGGCATCATATCTTTCCCATTGACCTTGAACATCTTTGACTCCACTGAAATAATTTTGCTCCATGAAGTCGCTGAAGTACTCGGCTGCCGTGCCGTCGTAATCAAACTTGTTAAGGCCGCCGACATCTACACGTTTGGCCACATTGTTGACCAGCTTGATACCGTCCGGTCTGAGGCCGCCGTCGCCGTCCTTGATGCCATTCTTGAATTGAACCGCCAACAGTTCGGCAACAGCCTGTGCCTCTGCGTATGTCAGCGGACGATCCGTGCCCCGTTCTCTCATGGAAGGACCGGCAATGTTTTCGACCAGAAGTGTAAACCGGCCGTCAGCGCTTTGGCCCTGAGCATATAGGCGCGGCGCAATACCCAATTGATTGCCCATCAATTCATAAGCACGCAATTCATTCTGCTGCCACTCCGGCTTGTAACCGTCCTTGGCCACCCGGGCCACGACTTGACTGTCGACTTCGTACACCCATGTATGGGTTCCGGATGCCATCGGCGTCACGGTTTGATCTTGAACGGCAATACTTTGATCACCGAATTGATTTACCCGGATTTGGGAGATATTGATACGATCCACCACAGCCGGAGTCTTCAAGGCCGCCGGTTGGACAATCTCGGCATTAAACGCCGGGGCCGGCGGCGTTACGCGACGGCCGAACACGGCTCGGTCAGTTCTAGGAGCATCTGTCCGGGCAAGCATGTCGTTCAGCGAACCCAAGGTGCGGTCGACTGCGTCCGTAAAGTCGTTGGCGGTTGCCGATTCCAATCTTTCCGGACCCATGACATCGTTTCTCAAGGCTCCCAGCGAGTCCATGGAATCAAAGACGATACTCTGTACCTGACCCCGGATGCGTTCGACTTGGTCCGGAGCCATGTTATTTACGGCTCCCGACTGGATATACTCTTTGTGAATCGCATTCAGCTTAGAAATTTGTCCTTCCACCATGATCTGTGCCGGCGAGGCCACAGGCTGCGGCGTCAGAGCTAAGCGTGCTTGATCGATCCTGCGCTGCTGCGGTCTCAACGGAGAGATATTGACAGCGGCAGCAATGGCGGCGTTGGTGTCGCCATCGACATTGATATTATTTTTATCAATGGACGGCAAGCTGAACACCTGGCCTTGTCCCTCGATAAAGGACTGCTTCAACAGCAGGGTCTTGCCGTTGTTCGTGGTCGCGGCCGGCGTAACCATTTCGGTTTCGGGCATAACGACCACCTCTTCGATCTTGGCCATCTGGAGTCCCGGAATAACCACCCGGTCGGCGATCGCGGTAGATACAGATGACGGTTGTACATTTAACAATTCCAGCTGTTGCGCGGCATAGCGGATTTGACTGACTTGATTGTTCAACCGCTTGTTGGTAACCGTCAACATGTTCGCGCCTGGATTTGCGGCCTCGGCAAACATCGCTTCTGAGGCGGTCCATACCTTGTAAGTCTTCGCGGACTCGCTGATACCGGTTGATGTCGGCACCGCGGAAAGGGTTTGGAATCGATTCGCCACCTTTTGGTCCGCCAGAACACTGGAAATCTCATCTCGCGGCAACACAATTCCGGCCAACGGATCCGGCCGGGTGTCTTTTTCGGAAAGCGCCGTGGCGGCGGTCGTCAGGCTCTTGGAGTAGTAGGTGCGCAATTCCTGCTCCGACCCACTAAAGCGTTTAACCGATCCGGCATCTACCTGCAAGGCTCTCGGTGTTATGTTGCTCTTGGTTGTTCCCACCATAATGTTCTTCATGGTGAAATCGTCAACTTGCCAACGGTTGCTGACCAGACGATCCACCAGATCATTCACCATGCGTTGGTCGGTTACCGTAAACTCACCTTTATCCCAAATGCTCTGACCGTCCACCTTCTCCATACGGAGGACCGCATCCCGGCCCCGGTTTATTTTGCGGACGCCGATGGCTTTCGGTGATATATCGACATTACCTAAAGACGTCAATGTATTGAATTCGGCATCAACCGTATCGGCACCGCCCGGAATAAATTTAATGGCTTCGCTTGAATCCAGCGGAGATTCGAACACCCATCCGCGAGTACCTTCGGGAGACAACAATTTCGCCTGTTGACCTTCCACATAGAATCTGACCTCAGCCTGCGGCGTCACCAAGAATTTGTAACTCAGGCTGTCCGAACCTTCCGGCTTCATTGTTGCCAACGTCGCGCGGTCACTGACCGGGGCGTTTTGCATGAATCTCTTGAACGTATCCGGCATCTCGATCGTCACCGCCTGACCGCCTTGTGTGGCTTGCGCTGTCAGTTGGGTGTTGATCCGCTGAACATCCGCGTTGCTGAATTCCGCCACACCCAGATCCGCACGGCTCAAGTTTGCCTGGGCCATCGGGGTGATTGTCACCGGTTCGATTCCTGTCAGCGCTCCCACATTCGCCGGATTCACCACCAGCGTCTTGCCGCCTTCGATCTTCGCCACTGTCGCGTTACCCATCTTTGCCGGGCTGCCGAAGGTGATCGCTTCCACGCCGCTCATATCCACCGCGCCGCTGGCTTCCAGCTTCGCTGTCATCGCCCGGAACGCCACCGGATTCATATCTCTGTCTTGCATTTCATACGTCTTGCCGCTGGCCGTTTGCACTGCTTGGTACGGACGGACTTGCATCAATTCTTGGCTGACCGCTACCGGCTGCGTAGTCTGGATCTTGGCGTTCACCAGATCCACGAACTTCGCGTCCGCCTGGCTCGGGCTGACCAGCATGTCCGCCAACTCCGGCGCCTGTCTTCTCAGATCGCTGAAGGTGATTTCCGTACGCCCGCCGGAGACCAGTCCCTTGACATTGGCCAGGCCGCGTTCCAGTTGCTGCGCTTCGACCGTTCCGCGCATACCCATCTGACGGGTGATATCCTGCATGTCCGGCACGCTCAACTGCGCGATGCCTGTCAGTGCCGCCTGTTGCTGCGGCTTCAGTTGCATACGCTCGATTCCGCTGACATTCAATACCGGCAGGGCCGTTACTTCTGTAGTTGTCGCCGCCAACGTCGCGCGGTCACTGACCGGGGCGTTTTGCATGAATCTCTTGAACGTATCCGGCATCTCAATCGTCACCGCCTGACCGCCTTGTGTGGCTTGCGCTGTCAGTTGGGTGTTGATCCGCTGAACATCCGCGTTGCTGAATTCCGCCACACCCAGATCCACTCGGCTCAAGTTTGTCTGGGCCATCGGGGTGATTGTCACCGGTTCGATTCCCGTCAGCGCTCCCACATTCGCCGGATTCACCACCAGCGTCTTGCCGCCTTCAATCTTAGCCACTGTCGCGTTACCCATCTTTGCCGGGCTGCCGAAGGTGATCGCTTCCACGCCGCTCATATCCACCGCGCCGCTGGCTTCCAGCTTCGCTGTCATCGCCCGGAACGCCACCGGATTCATATCTCTGTCTTGCATTTCATACGTCTTGCCGCTGGCCACTTGCACTGCTTGGTACGGACGGACTTGCATCAATTCTTGGCTGACCGCTACCGGCTGCGTAGTCTGGATCTTGGCGTTCACCAGATCCACGAACTTCGCGTCCGCCTGGCTCGGGCTGACCAGCATGTCCGCCAACTCCGGCGCCTGTCTTCTCAGATCGCTGAAGGTGATTTCCGTACGTCCGCCGGAGACCAGTCCCTTGACATTGGCCAGGCCGCGTTCCAGCTGTTGCGCTTCGACCGTTCCGCGCATACCCATCTGACGGGTGATATCTTGCATGTCCGGCACGCTCAACTGCGCGATGCCCGTCAATGCCGCCTGTTGCTGCGGCTTCAGTTGCATACGCTCGATTCCGCTGACATTCAATACCGGCAGGGCCGTTACTTCTGTAGTTGTCGCCGCCAACGTCGCGCGGTCACTGACCGGGGCGTTTTGCATGAATCTCTTGAACGTATCCGGCATCTCAATCGTCACCGCCTGACCGCCTTGTGTGGCTTGCGCTGTCAGTTGGGTGTTGATCCGCTGAACATCCGCGTTGCTGAATTCCGCCACACCCAGATCCACTCGGCTCAAGTTTGTCTGGGCCATCGGGGTGATTGTCACCGGTTCGATTCCCGTCAGCGCTCCCACATTCGCCGGATTCACCACCAGCGTCTTGCCGCCTTCAATCTTAGCCACTGTCGCGTTACCCATCTTTGCCGGGCTGCCGAAGGTGATCGCTTCCACGCCGCTCATATCCACCGCGCCGCTGGCTTCCAGCTTCGCTGTCATCGCCCGGAACGCCACCGGATTCATATCTCTGTCTTGCATTTCATACGTCTTGCCGCTGGCCGTTTGCACCGCTTGGTAAGGACGGACTTGCATCAATTCCTGGCTGACCGCTACCGGCTGCGTAGTCTGGATCTTGGCGTTCACCAGATCCACGAACTTCGCGTCCGCCTGGCTCGGGCTGACCAGCATGTCCGCCAACTCCGGCGCCTGTCTTCTCAGATCGCTGAAGGTGATTTCCGTACGCCCGCCGGAGACCAGTCCCTTGACATTGGCCAGGCCGCGTTCCAGTTGCTGCGCTTCGACCGTTCCGCGCATACCCATCTGACGGGTGATATCCTGCATGTCTGGCACGCTCAACTGCGCGATGCCTGTCAGTGCCGCCTGTTGCTGCGGCTTCAGTTGCATACGCTCGATTCCGCTGACATTCAATACCGGCAGGGCCGTTACTTCTGTAGTTGTCGCCGCCAACGTCGCGCGGTCGCTTGTCACCGATACCGGCGTGGTTGTCCGTTGCGATGCAATCCGAACGGGCGTCGCAGGTGATATGGTTTCGGCAACTGGTAAACTGGAAGCGCTGTAAACGACGTTATTGAATTCGAAATCGGCATAATCGAAGGTGGCAAGTGAACGCGGCTGATCAACAGTCCGCATCTCCGAACCGGCCAGCTGGAACCGTGCATACATCGGTTCATTGTTAACATAGAATTGGAGGATAACATCTCCGGTCGGTCCGTTGTCGGCATATTCCGCAGTAAGATCGGCAAATTCAACTTTGACTTCCGCTCCACCATAGGATTGCTCACGAACTGCCTTAATGGCTGCCCCTTCAATAGCCTTCAGCGCCGGCATCCATACCATGACATTTTCCGGCGCATCCAGATAGTCACCCAGACCGCTGGTTTGCAGCTTAGTTAACAATCCGCTGAACGCATTACCGCTCATATCCCGGTCGGTAAAGTGTTGCGACGTCCATGCCCAACGACCGGTGTAATCGATGCCCTCCCTAGAACTAATTGCTTTTTCAATCGCATCGCTGCGGGCATGACTGCGGGAGGAGGTCCATCCGGCAAATCGCGGATCAGATGCCTCGAACGGAGCCTGACCGCTTAAGGCCAGGACCTTATCTTCTTCCCTACTCAATTGCTGTGGAATAGCACTGATCAGGAAGTTATCCATATCTTGCTGGGTACCGAACTTACTCAGGACTTGTGTGTTGATGTACAGGGTGTTTTTCTGGCTTTCCGTATTCCAGTCAAGCGCGGACCACGTTGATCTTGATGTGTCAGGCAGTTTTTCCGTGAACACAATACCATCAAATCCGGAAACAACATCAGATCCAATCAATTCTGCAATACGGCCGCGCACCTGATCTTCGGTAAAACGGTGCGGCGTAGCAACAGCCTGCGAAGTCGTGCCGGCATCAGGAGCGGCTTTGATCGATACAGATTGGATATCCGTTTGACCGCCCAGAGCGAGAGGCAACAACATGTGATCAATCTTCGCATCTGGTCTGGTTTGTTCCGGCAGGCTGAGCTTGGCAGCGTCCAATTGGCGCGCCCCTACCGATACTGCCGATTTAACCGTCGCCTTGCGGGCAATACCCACTCTTCCTACGAACTTGGGCTCACTTTGGGCCATGACCGGCATAGTTCTCGACCGCTGGAAGTCCGTGATTTCTTCCACGGCACCGAAACTTGCGGCCGCGTTTTGGATCGACGGCACGGACAACCGGGTAGGTTTCAAAGCGCCCGACATTAATTCTTCAAACTGGCCTTGATTAAGTATCAGCGTATCGCTACGCACATCAAAGGTACGGTCTTGTAATGATGTGCTTTCCGCAAATGCAATGTGGCGAATTTGGCTGCGCTCGGACTCACTGAGATCTAAGCGCGCTACGGCCTGCTGTACTTCTAACGGCGAGACATCTTCCGCCAAAATGGTCACCGGGGCCGCAAACGAACTGATTTGGACCGGCTTAGTGCTGGCCTTGGCTTCCGTGATATCGAATTTTTTGGCCGTCGGTTTGATAGCCTCAACCTTCACCATCTTTACTTCGCGCTTGGCACTTTGAGCAAAGGAATTACTGAGCAGCGCTTGTCCGGCGACATCCCTGGTCACACTGCGGGACATCGCCTGCATGTCGGAGTAATTTGCGATGAACATAACGTCCTTCATCAATTCATCCGTGTGATAGCTGACCTCGGCCCCGGACAGTTTCGGATTTTCTAAAGCAATCTTCATCCGCACTTGCTCGGCAATCTTGGCCTTATCTTGTTCGGCGGCCACAAAGAGTACGTGCGGCAAACTGACGGGTTGTTTCGTCGAAACAATGTTACCTTCGATGACTTCCAAGTCCGGAATCTGAGCAGTCGGGATGATGACGGCGGCGGCGCCTCCGTTGGTCAAACTGTCATCCAATTCACTGGTAGAGAAGTAGAGCTGGTTCGTAAAGTTTCCATCATCGTCGGTCGACTTGAATCCACGCATATTCGCCATCTGGTTGGGGTTCAACATACCTCGCCTTTGCAGATCAGACGGGGATAACATCAGACGGTCCGCAATCATTCGCGGCAAACTGTCGGGGGCTGTTCCGTGGAAGGCGATTTCATCCGGCTCAAAACTCGGCATACCAGACGTATCCAGATCCTGCGCCTTGATTTCGCCGATCACATCCAGAATGGACGAGCCGGCCGCTTTTTCGGTGATGGCCGAAATACGCGCGTCTTCATACGCTATCGGTGAACTCTTGAATCGTGACCCAATGGAAGTAGCGATACGCTGTGTTGTGGTCAACTGCCGCTGCGGTGACACTGAAATACCGCGGTCGGGCGTACTCACTTTGGCCAAGCTCGCCCGATCACTTACCGGAATGCGTTGAACGAATTGTTTAAGCGTCTCCGGAACACTGCTGGTGGTCACTTGTCCAGCCGCTTGTGACTGTTTAGCCAGATCGGTATTGATCCGTTCAATCTCGGTATTGCTGTATTCCACCACGCCCAAATCTACACGGCTTAAGCTTGTCTGAGCCATCGGGGTGATTGTCACCGGTTCGATTCCCGTCAGCGCTCCCACATTCGCCGGATTCACCACCAGCGTCTTGCCGCCTTCGATCTTTGCCACTGTCGCGTTACCCATCTTTGCCGGGCTGCCGAAGGTGATCGCCTCCACGCCGCTCATATCCACCGCGCCGCTGGCTTCCAACTTCGCTGTCATCGCCCGGAACGCCACCGGATTCATATCTCTGTCTTGCATTTCATACGTCTTGCCGCTGGCCGTTTGCACCGCTTGGTAAGGACGGACTTGCATCAATTCCTGGCTGACCGCTACCGGCTGCGTAGTCTGGATCTTGGCGTTCACCAGATCCACGAACTTCGCGTCCGCCTGGCTCGGGCTGACCAGCATGTCCGCCAACTCCGGCGCCTGTCTTCTCAGATCGCTGAAGGTGATTTCCGTGCGCCCGCCGGAGACCAGTCCCTTGACATTGGCCAGGCCGCGTTCCAGCTGTTGCGCTTCGACCGTTCCGCGCATACCCATCTGACGGGTGATATCCTGCATGTCCGGCACGCTCAACTGCGCGATGCCCGTCAATGCCGCCTGTTGCTGCGGCTTCAGTTGCATACGTTCAATTCCGCTGACCTGCAGCACCGGCAACGCGCTGACTTCCGCTGTTGTCGTTGCTAACGTCGCGCGATCAGCTATAGCCGGTTTTTGGCTTACAATATTAACCGTACCAGGCATCGTCACTACTGCGGTCGGCTGCACGACGCGGGAGGAGACTGACTGTGCTGCCACGCCTGTTACTTCATAGGCGACATCCTTTTGAGCCATTATCGCCGAGACTTGTGTGGCCAGTTCAGCCTGTCCAACCATTCTTGCCACTTGCGGTCCCACCGACATTTGTTGCTCCGCCTGAAGAACGGCAGGACTAACGCTATATACACCATTCGCATTGACAACTATCGATTCCGGCTTGAAGGTCTTCTTGAATTGCGCAATTTCGATATCATTCAACAGCGCCTTTTGTTTAAGGTGGGCATCGACATCCGTATTGGCATCGGCATTGAGCGCATCAACGAGCCCCGCTCTTACTCGCTGGAAGTCTTGCCTGTCCATTGTAAAGACGCGGTTAAATTTGGCGGCATCAACAGTGACTTTTTGTGTTGTTGCCGGATTTCCTTGCATATCCATTGCACCCATCACAACTGATTTGACCCTGTCATCCGTACGACTCAGATCCAAAGTATATGATTTGGGTTTGGCCAGGGCGCTGTCAAATTCCACCGCAGATATCGAGAACGTTCCCAAATCTTGATTGACTGCCACCGGGGCCGACGATGTGGTGATGCTGGGCGTTTGACGTACGCCTCGCAGCGAAATATCTCCGATTTGAGCAATTTGTCCGTTAACATAGCTTACCGGAGCACCCTGCGGAATAACGAGATCTCCGACTTGCGTAGTCTGGGCAATACTCTGTCCATCCGGCGTCGTCAATATTGCGGCATCGACCCCCCGGTAGCTGATCTTTTGGATGCTGTGCGCAGTGACTTCACTGACTTTGACACGGCTTTCCGGCGTAAACACAATACCCTGAACCGGGGTCACGCCGGTAAACGAGAGCGTATCTTCATTTTGAAGGACTGCACTGCCGATAGCGAACTGATTAGCTGATTGGGAGCCCCTTGTTGACGACGTCAGTACAGGACGCAGGATATCGGCATTGGCAATGATCGCCAAATCAGACATTTTCATTTGGCTGGTGCTTGTCGGTTGGCGCTGGAATCTGGTCGGGGTGGTATCGGCCGTCACCAACTGATTAACAAGTCCTGCCGAATCATTGGCGATTTCCATCTTTTGGGCAAATTCAATAACCTTCGGATCAGACGGATTCATACCGACGTTGGTACGATCGATGACGATTGCATTTTGCGGCAGATCCGCAATAGCAATCGGTTCACTAGCGATGGTATCGGCCCGCACAAGACCAAATCCTTCCGCCGTATTTATGGCCTCGAATACCGGTCGATTGATCCTGATGGCGTTGTTCACAAGATTTTGGAACTCACTCCCGCGAGACATAAGCAATAGCGGCTTATTGTCACCGGCCATCCGGACGCTTTGATCGAAGTAAGTATCGGTGTCCACATCAGCCGCCACTCCCCGTGTTAATTTGGCTGCATCGACAGTTACGCTAGTTTCTTCGATATTTGAGGCCACCAAGGCCTGGCCGAAGGTTTGACGGTACTCATCGATACTTTGTGGTTGCGGAATCATTCCCAACGTCATAGGGAATGCAGTAGTCATGGCCGGCATAATGTTAGGCGTGGTGATCGTGGGAAGCGCCACCGGAGCAGCCGTCGCAGTAGCCGAAGGCGTCGTAATCTGACCTTCGGGTGTCGTTAATCGAACACCTGTATCTTGGCCGGGTTGCGCTGTGAGAACCGCTCGGTCCGAAACCTTTTGTGTGGGCAGGCCGACAAACGCTGTTTGGCCACCTGAATTGTACATACGTTCAAATTGATCTTGAGAAGCTCCGACATCCTGTACTTCGACGCCCTCGGTAGCACCGGCGCGCAGCACCATCCGCAGGGCGTCCTGCTTACTGACCTGGGCCAACGGTTTTTCCTGTAATGCACTGACGTACATCTGGGCCACATCCGGCGTCAATTCCACATAGCCTTGTGTTCTCAGCTGTGTGGCGATAGCTTGCAATTGCTGCGGCATTTGATCGATAATTGCTCCGGGACGCCCTATTTCGCCGGCGCCGGTTTCTTTGGCGTCAAAGAACCGGTCTACAGTCGTATCAATCAAGAACGTTTTAGTTTGGCCGTCAACGTTGGCTTGGGCGACGGCAAAATTGTGGCTATGCTTTGATTCGAATTTTTTGGCATCCATAGTCCTGACGCGAATATCGAGTCCTGTCTGAGATGCTTGATCCCGAATATCCGCCACAACATCAGTAGCAGCGAGATCCACACTGGTATCGGTCACGGCAACCGAGCTCATAAGTCGACGATTGGTTAAGACCGCCTCACCGAGAATTTTGGTCATAGTGGCCACAGGAATCGTCGGAACCGGACTGATGGATTCAGCCAAGGCCAGCGTCGCGGTTGACGGCGGTTGATATCCGTTTGCTTCCAGATCACTCTTCTTGATTTTGGGCAGACTGTAGGCCTTTCCGGGGCCTTGGACAAATGACGATTTGACATACAGGGTTGATCCGTCCTCAGAAACTCCGACCGGGGTCCGCATGGCCCCTTCCGGAACAACCTCAACCCTGGCCAATTGCAGTTTATCCTGGGCTGAAATGACCAATCTTGATTCAACCGTGGTCTTAACCGCAGCTGTGTCCACCCCTGTTTTTGCCGTATCGAAAAATTCCACCGGCTTTGTTTGTGTTTGGTTGCCGCTGGTAGCAATATCAAGGGTGAATGCTTGTCTCGGGATCGATGAAACAATCGGGGCAGCAGTAGCTGCCGCGGTCATAAACTGCGGAGCATCAGCCTGCGAACGCGCTACATAACGACCCAGATTTTCGCTATAGAAGGCCCGACCCGAATCAACAAGCGTTTCCCAGCGGCGCTGCGCACCTTGACTCAGATTAGCTGTCGTGCCAGCCTTTTTGTCCGATACGAGCGGCCGATCGAAAACCTTGTCGGCATAAGCGATGGCAAAATCATACACCTCATCGCCCACACCTAATGCTTCCGGTCGAATTTCAATGAATTGATCGCGAATCACAATATTTGCCCGTGCCGGGTTTCCTTCCCTATCGAGACCAAAATCAAACTTTTGAATCAAAACGCCGGAAGGTGTGCGGCTTTCCTCAACCATAATCGGTTCCTGTTGGAATCCTAAGCTGCTCACGAAGACCGGCGCCAATTCCGGACGGCTGGACTTTGACATAAAATCGGAAGTAGCAACAATACCACCCGCGACTTGTCCGGGCTTATTCAAGACTTTGTCCGCTTGATCACCAAAGTTTACGGATTTCGGCGCCGTGATAGTTCCGTTAAGC
Source organism: Candidatus Omnitrophota bacterium (assembly GCA_020632495.1). Lineage (GTDB taxonomy): Bacteria > Omnitrophota > Gorgyraeia > Zapsychrales > Zapsychraceae > JAGOSC01. The sequence continues at coordinate 433,776 of JACKFL010000005.1, forward strand.
AAACCAGGAACCACAGCCGTATTGAGAACCAGCTGTTTGCCGCCGTTGCGGAAACCATACGCTTGGGTATCCATGGATCTGTTTTCCGCGAAGACGATTTCCTCAACGTCCTTCATATTGGAACCAAATGCCTCGCTGTCCGGAGTATAGAGCGCCAAACGACTGATTATGGTGCGAACTTGAGCCGGCTTAAGATCGGCAGTACGAACAGCCACAGGCTTGCTAATGCCTTCGATTTCGACCAATTGGTTGGATCTGTTCGGCAATACTCCATCGATCTGCATTAACTGAGCACGGTTTACGACGGCCCGGGCAAAGTTTACGTTCCTGACAAGTACCGGCGTGAAGTTATTTTCGGTTAACTCGCCGTCTTTGATGCTGGCTTCAATAAACGGAGTAATCGGTCGCGCTGTTTCGGATGTGTTGGCGGCATCAATGGTGCGGGCAATGTTTAGTACTTCCTGAGCACTGAGTTTGCCGATAGCGTGCTCCGCTCTTTGTGCATCTGATTCAAAGCCCAAGGCTGCCATAGCGGCTACCTGTAAGGTGGATTGCGTTGAATAATCTGTAAACGACTTCGCCATAACGGCACGGTCGGCTATTCCGCCTTGAGTTGCAATCTTGACCACCGGACTAGAATCGCTACGCGGGGCTCTGTCTAAAGATCGTTTCGATTTTGCGACCGCGACATTGATCGCATCCGCCAACTTACCGCTTGCGTCCGCTTCGATAGCTTCTACTAAACTCGGGGCGGCTTGTCTCAGTTCCGGCAGACTGACCGTGATTTGACGTCCCAGGTCGGTCTTGGCCTTGGCCACTTCCGCCTTGAATGTTGCCTTTTGGGCCGGGGTGATATCCAGTCCGGCGATCTCAACGGCCGTGTCGATGGAGGCGTCAGTCATTTCACCAATATTACTCAATGCCGCCAACTTCGGCGCGGCCATACGCGGCGCGTCGGTGATCGTCAGCTTGGCCGCATCAACGCTCGCTGTCTGAATGGCGCTCGGCGCAGCCGTACGTGTTGCGGCTGCCGCGATACGCGGGGCATTGGCGGTAATGTTGATCGCGTCCGCCAGCTTTCCGCTTGCGTCGGCTTCGATAGCTTCTACTAAACTCGGAGCGGCTTGTCTGAGTTCCGGCAGACTGACCGTGATTTGACGTCCCAGGTCAGTCTTGGCCTTGGCCACTTCCGCCTTGAATGTTGCCTTTTGCGCCGGGGTGATATCCAGTCCGGCGATTTGAACAGCCGTGTCGATTGAGGTGTCGGTCATCTCACCGATATTGCTCAATGCCGCCAACTTCGGCGCGGCCATACGCGGCGCGTCGGTGATCGTCAGCTTGGCCGCATCGACGGTCGCTGTCTGAACGGCTGTCGGTGTGGATGCGCGGGTAATGGCCGCGATACGCGGGGCACTGGCAGTGATGTTAATCGCGTCCGCCAGCTTTCCGCTTGCGTCCGCTTCAATAGCTTCTACGAGGTTCGGAGCGGCTTGTCTCAGTTCCGGCAGGCTGACGGTGATTTGACGTCCCAGGTCGGTCTTGGCCTTGGCCACTTCCGCCTTGAATGTTGCCTTTTGCGCCGGGGTGATATCCAATCCGGCGATTTGAACGGCCGTGTCGATGGAGGCGTCAGTCATTTCACCAATATTACTCAATGCCGCCAACTTCGGTGCGGCCATACGCGGCGCGTCGGTGATCGTCAGCTTGGCCGCATCGACTGTTGCCGTTTGAACGGCTGACGGTGTGGATGCGCGGGTAATGGCCGCGATACGCGGGGCACTGGCGGTGATGTTGATCGCATCCGCCAACTTACCGCTTGCGTCGGCTTCGATAGCTTCTACTAAACTCGGGGCGGCTTGTCTGAGTTCCGGCAGACTGACCGTGATTTGACGTCCCAGGTCCGTCTTGGCCTTGGCCACTTCCGCCTTGAATGTTGCCTTTTGCGCCGGGGTGATATCCAGTCCGGCGATTTGAACGGCCGTGTCGATGGAGGCGTCGCTCATCTCACCGATATTGCTCAATGCCGCCAACTTCGGCGCGGCCATACGCGGCGCGTCGGTGATCGTCAGCTTGGCCGCATCGACTGTTGCCGTTTGAACGGCTGTCGGTGTGGATGCGCGGGTAATGGCCGCGATACGCGGGGCACTGGCGGTGATGTTAATCGCGTCCGCCAGCTTTCCGCTTGCGTCCGCTTCAATAGCTTCTACGAGGTTCGGGGCGGCTTGTCTGAGTTCCGGCAGGCTGACCGTGATTTGACGTCCCAGGTCGGTCTTGGCCTTGGCCACTTCCGCCTTGAATGTTGCCTTTTGCGCCGGGGTGATATCCAATCCGGCAAATTGAACGGCCGTGTCGATGGACGCGTCGCTCATCTCACCGATATTGCTCAATGCCGCCAACTTCGGCGCGGCCATACGCGGCGCGTCGGTGATCGTCAGCTTGGCCGCATCGACTGTTGCCGTTTGAACGGCTGACGGTGTGGATGCGCGGGTAATGGCCGCGATACGCGGGGCACTGGCGGTGATGTTGATCGCATCGGCCAACTTACCGCTTGCGTCGGCTTCAATAGCTTCTACTAAACTCGGGGCGGCTTGTCTGAGTTCCGGCAGACTGACCGTGATTTGACGTCCCAGGTCGGTCTTGGCCTTGGCCACTTCCGCCTTGAATGTTGCCTTTTGCGCCGGGGTGATATCCAGGCCGGCGATCTCAACGGCCGTGTCTATGGAGGCGTCAGTCATTTCACCAATATTACTCAATGCCGCCAACTTCGGCGCGGCCATACGCGGCGCGTCGGTGATCGTCAGCTTGGCCGCATCGACTGTCGCTGTCTGAATGGCACTCGGCGCAGCCGTACGTGTGGCAGCTGCCGCGATACGCGGGGCACTGGCGGTGATGTTGATCGCATCCGCCAACTTACCGCTTGCGTCGGCTTCGATAGCTTCTACTAAACTCGGGGCGGCTTGTCTGAGTTCCGGCAGACTGACCGTGATTTGACGTCCCAGGTCGGTCTTGGCCTTGGCCACTTCCGCCTTGAATGTTGCCTTTTGGGCCGGGGTGATATCCAGTCCGGCGATTTGAACGGCCGTGTCGATTGAGGCGTCAGTCATCTCACCGATACTACTCAATGCCGCCAACTTCGGCGCGGCCATACGCGGCGCGTCGGTGATCGTCAGCTTGGCCGCATCAACGGTCGCTGTCTGAACGGCTGACGGTGTGGATGCGCGGGTAATGGCCGCGATACGCGGGGCACTGGCGGTGATGTTGATCGCATCCGCCAACTTACCGCTTGCGTCGGCTTCGATAGCTTCTACGAGGTTCGGAGCGGCTTGTCTGAGTTCCGGCAGACTGACGGTGATTTGACGTCCCAGGTCCGTCTTGGCCTTGGCCACTTCCGCCTTGAATGTTGCCTTTTGCGCCGGGGTGATATCCAGTCCGGCGATTTGAACGGCCGTGTCGATTGACGCGTCACTCATCTCACCGATATTGCTCAATGCCGCCAACTTCGGCGCGGCCATACGCGGCGCGTCGGTGATCGTCAGCTTGGCCGCATCGACTGTTGCCGTTTGAACGGCTGACGGTGTGGATGCGCGGGTAATGGCCGCGATACGCGGGGCACTGGCGGTGATGTTGATCGCATCGGCCAACTTACCGCTTGCGTCGGCTTCAATAGCTTCTACTAAACTCGGGGCGGCTTGTCTGAGTTCCGGCAGGCTGACTGTGATTTGACGTCCCAGGTCCGTCTTGGCCTTGGCCACTTCCGCCTTGAAGGTTGCCTTCTGAGCAGGCGTGATATCCAGTCCGGCGATCTCAACTGCCGTGTCGATTGAGGTGTCGGTCATCTCACCGATATTGCTCAATGCCGCCAACTTCGGCGCGGCCATACGCGGCGCGTCTGTGATCGTCAACTTGGCCGCATCAACGGTCGCTGTTTGAACTGCTGACGGTGTGGATGCGCGGGTAATCGCCGCGATACGCGGGGCACTGGCGGTGATGTTGATCGCGTCCGCCAACTTACCGCTTGCGTCGGCTTCGATAGCTTCTACTAAACTCGGAGCGGCTTGTCTCAGTTCCGGCAGGCTGACCGTGATTTGACGTCCCAGGTCGGTCTTGGCCTTGGCCACTTCCGCCTTGAATGTTGCCTTTTGCGCCGGGGTGATATCCAATCCGGCAAATTGAACGGCCGTGTCGATGGACGCGTCACTCATCTCACCGATATTGCTCAATGCCGCCAACTTCGGCGCGGCCATACGCGGCGCGTCGGTGATCGTCAGCTTGGCCGCATCGACTGTTGCCGTTTGAACGGCTGACGGTGTGGATGCGCGGGTAATGGCCGCGATACGCGGGGCACTGGCGGTGATGTTGATCGCATCGGCCAACTTACCGCTTGCGTCGGCTTCAATAGCTTCTACTAAACTCGGGGCGGCTTGTCTGAGTTCCGGCAGGCTGACTGTGATTTGACGTCCCAGGTCCGTCTTGGCCTTGGCCACTTCCGCCTTGAATGTTGCCTTTTGCGCCGGGGTGATATCCAGGCCGGCGATTTGAACAGCCGTGTCGATGGAGGTGTCGGTCATCTCACCGATATTACTCAATGCCGCCAACTTCGGCGCGGCCATACGCGGCGCTTCGGTGATCGTCAGCTTGGCCGCATCAACGGTCGCGGTTTGAACAGCTGACGGTGTGGATGCGCGGGTAATGGCCGTGATACGCGGGGCACTGGCGGTAATGTTGATCGCGTCCGCCAACTTACCGCTTGCGTCGGCTTCGATAGCTTCTACTAAACTCGGGGCGGCTTGTCTGAGTTCCGGCAGGCTGACCGTGATTTGACGTCCCAGATCGGTCTTGGCCTTGGCCACTTCCGCCTTGAATGTTGCCTTCTGAGCAGGCGTGATATCCAGACCGGCGATCTCAACTGCCGTGTCGATTGAGGTGTCGGTCATCTCACCGATATTGCTCAATGCCGCCAACTTAGGCGCGGCCATACGCGGCGCCTCGGTGATCGTCAACTTGGCCGCATCAACGGTCGCTGTTTGAACAGCTGACGGGGTGGATGCGCGGGTAATCGCCGCGATACGCGGGGCACTGGCGGTGATGTTGATCGCGTCCGCCAACTTTCCGCTTGCGTCGGCTTCAATAGCTTCTACTAAACTCGGGGCGGCTTGTCTGAGTTCCGGCAGGCTGACTGTGATTTGACGTCCCAGATCGGTCTTGGCCTTGGCCACTTCCGCCTTGAATGTTGCCTTCTGAGCAGGCGTGATATCCAGGCCGGCAATTTGAACAGCCGTGTCGATGGAAGCGTCAGTCATCTCACCGATATTGCTCAATGCCGCCAACTTCGGCGCGGCCATACGCGGCGCGTCGGTGATCGTCAACTTGGCCGCATCAACGGTCGCTGTTTGAACAGCTGACGGTGTGGATGCGCGGGTAATGGCCGCGATACGCGGGGCACTGGCGGTGATGTTGATCGCGTCCGCCAACTTACCGCTTGCGTCAGCTTCAATAGCTTCTACTAAACTCGGAGCGGCTTGTCTCAGTTCCGGCAGGCTGACCGTGATTTGACGTCCCAAGTCGGTCTTGGCCTTGGCCACTTCCGCCTTGAATGTTGCTTTCTGAGCAGGCGTGATATCCAGTCCGGCAATTTGAACGGCCGTGTCGATTGAGGTGTCGGTCATCTCACCGATATTACTCAACGCCGCCAACTTCGGCGCGGCCATACGCGGCGCGTCGGTGATCGTCAACTTGGCCGCATCAACGGTCGCTGTTTGAACTGCTGACGGTGTGGATGCGCGGGTAATCGCCGCGATACGCGGGGCACTGGCGGTGATGTTGATCGCGTCCGCCAACTTACCGCTTGCGTCGGCTTCGATAGCTTCTACTAAACTCGGAGCGGCTTGTCTCAGTTCCGGCAGGCTGACCGTGATTTGACGTCCCAGGTCGGTCTTGGCCTTGGCCACTTCCGCCTTGAATGTTGCCTTTTGGGCCGGGGTGATATCCAGGCCGGCAATTTGAACAGCCGTGTCGATGGAGGTGTCAGTCATCTCACCGATATTGCTCAATGCCGCCAACTTCGGCGCGGCCATACGCGGCGCGTCTGTGATCGTCAGCTTGGCCGCATCAACGCTCGCGGTTTGAACAGCTGACGGGGTGGATGCGCGGGTAATCGCCGCGATACGCGGGGCACTGGCGGTGATGTTGATCGCGTCCGCCAACTTACCGCTTGCGTCGGCTTCGATAGCTTCTACTAAACTCGGAGCGGCTTGTCTCAGTTCCGGCAGGCTGACCGTGATTTGACGTCCCAGGTCGGTCTTGGCCTTGGCCACTTCCGCCTTGAATATTGCCTTTTGGGCCGGGGTGATATCCAGTCCGGCGATTTGAACAGCCGTGTCGATTGACGCGTCACTCATCTCACCGATATTGCTCAATGCCGCCAACTTCGGCGCGGCCATACGCGGCGCGTCGGTGATCGTCAGCTTGGCCGCATCGACTGTCGCTGTCTGAATGGCGCTCGGCGCAGCCGTACGTGTTGCGGCTGCCGCGATACGCGGGGCACTGGCGGTGATGTTGATCGCATCGGCCAACTTACCGCTTGCGTCGGCTTCAATAGCTTCTACTAAACTCGGGGCGGCTTGTCTGAGTTCCGGCAGGCTGACCGTGATTTGACGTCCCAGGTCAGTCTTGGCCTTGGCCACTTCCGCCTTGAATGTTGCCTTTTGGGCCGGGGTGATATCCAATCCGGCGATCTCAACGGCCGTGTCGATCGACGCGTCGCTCATCTCACCGATATTACTCAATGCCGCCAACTTCGGCGCGGCCATACGCGGCGCGTCGGTGATCGTCAGCTTGGCCGCATCAACGGTCGCGGTTTGAATGGCGTTCGGCGCAACCGTACGTGTTGCGGCTGCCGCGATACGCGGGGCACTGGCGGTGATGTTGATCGCGTCCGCCAACTTACCGCTTGCGTCGGCTTCGATAGCTTCTACTAAACTCGGAGCGGCTTGTCTCAGTTCCGGCAGGCTGACCGTGATTTGACGTCCCAGGTCGGTCTTGGCCTTGGCCACTTCCGCCTTGAATGTTGCCTTCTGAGCCGGGGTGATATCCAGGCCGGCAATTTGAACAGCCGTGTCGATTGAGGTGTCGGTCATCTCACCGATATTGCTCAATGCCGCCAACTTCGGCGCGGCCATACGCGGCGCGTCGGTGATCGTCAGCTTGGCCGCATCAACGCTCGCTGTCTGAATGGCGCTCGGCGCAGCCGTACGTGTTGCGGCTGCCGCGATACGCGGGGCACTGGCGGTGATGTTGATCGCATCCGCCAACTTGCCGCTTGCGTCGGCTTCAATAGCTTCTACTAAACTCGGGGCGGCTTGTCTGAGTTCCGGCAGGCTGACCGTGATTTGACGTCCCAGGTCAGTCTTGGCCTTGGCCACTTCCGCCTTGAATGTTGCCTTTTGCGCCGGGGTGATATCCAGTCCGGCGATTTGAACGGCCGTGTCGATTGACGCGTCACTCATCTCACCGATATTGCTCAACGCCGCCAACTTCGGCGCGGCCATACGCGGCGCGTCGGTGATCGTCAGCTTGGCCGCATCAACGCTCGCGGTTTGAACAGCTGACGGGGTGGATGCGCGGGTAATCGCCGCGATACGCGGGGCACTGGCGGTGATGTTGATCGCGTCCGCCAACTTACCGCTTGCGTCGGCTTCGATAGCTTCTACTAAACTCGGTGCGGCTTGTCTGAGTTCCGGCAGGCTGACCGTGATTTGACGTCCCAGGTCGGTCTTGGCCTTGGCCACTTCCGCCTTGAATGTTGCCTTCTGAGCAGGCGTGATATCCAGGCCGGCAATTTGAACAGCCGTGTCGATGGAAGCGTCAGTCATCTCACCGATATTGCTCAATGCCGCCAACTTCGGCGCGGCCATACGCGGCGCGTCGGTGATCGTCAGCTTGGCCGCATCAACGGTCGCTGTTTGAATGGCGCTCGGCGCAGCCGTACGTGTTGTTGCGGCTGCCGCGATACGCGGGGCACTGGCGGTGATGTTGATCGCGTCCGCCAACTTACCGCTTGCGTCGGCTTCAATAGCTTCTACTAAACTCGGGGCGGCTTGTCTCAGTTCCGGCAGGCTGACCGTGATTTGACGTCCCAGGTCCGTCTTGGCCTTGGCCACTTCCGCCTTGAATGTCGCCTTCTGAGCAGGCGTGATATCCAGTCCGGCAATTTGAACGGCCGTGTCGATTGAGGTGTCGGTCATTTCACCGATATTACTCAATGCCGCCAACTTCGGCGCGGCCATACGCGGCGCGTCGGTGATCGTCAACTTGGCCGCATCAACGGTCGCTGTTTGAACAGCTGACGGGGTGGATGCGCGGGTAATCGCCGCGATACGCGGGGCACTGGCGGTGATGTTGATCGCGTCCGCCAACTTACCGCTTGCGTCGGCTTCAATAGCTTCTACTAAACTCGGAGCGGCTTGTCTCAGTTCCGGCAGGCTGACCGTGATTTGACGTCCCAGGTCGGTCTTGGCCTTGGCCACTTCCGCCTTGAATGTTGCCTTCTGAGCAGGTGTGATATCCAGACCGGCGATTTCAACTGCCGTGTCGATTGAGGCGTCGTTCATCTCACCGATATTGCTCAATGCCGCCAACTTCGGCGCGGCCATACGCAGCGCCTCGGTGATCGTCAGCTTGGCCGCATCGACTGTCGCCGTTTGAATGGCGCTCGGCGCAACCGTACGTGTTGCGGCTGCCGCGATACGCGGGGCACTGGCGGTGATGTTGATCGCGTCCGCCAGCTTTCCGCTTGCGTCGGCTTCGATAGCTTCTACTAAACTCGGGGCGGCTTGTCTGAGTTCCGGCAGGCTGACTGTGATTTGACGTCCCAAGTCAGTCTTGGCCTTGGCCACTTCCGCCTTGAATGTCGCCTTCTGTGCCGGGGTGATATCCAGTCCGGCAATTTGAACTGCCGTGTCGATGGAAGCGTCAGTCATCTCACCGATATTGCTCAACGCCGCCAACTTCGGCGCGGCCATACGCGGCGCGTCGGTGATCGTCAGCTTGGCCGCATCAACGCTCGCTGTCTGAATGGCGCTCGGCGCAGCCGTACGTGTTGCGGCTGCCGCGATACGCGGGGCGCTGGCGGTGATGTTGATCGCGTCCGCCAACTTACCGCTTGCGTCGGCTTCAATAGCTTCTACTAAACTCGGGGCGGCTTGTCTGAGTTCCGGCAGGCTGACTGTGATTTGACGTCCCAGGTCCGTCTTGGCCTTGGCCACTTCCGCCTTGAAGGTTGCCTTCTGAGCAGGTGTGATATCCAGTCCGGCGATCTCAACTGCCGTGTCGATTGAGGTGTCGGTCATCTCACCGATATTGCTCAATGCCGCCAACTTCGGCGCGGCCATACGCGGCGCCTCGGTGATCGTCAACTTGGCCGCATCAACGGTCGCGGTTTGAACTGCTGACGGTGTGGATGCGCGGGTAATCGCCGCGATACGCGGGGCGCTGGCGGTGATGTTGATCGCGTCCGCCAACTTACCGCTTGCGTCGGCTTCAATAGCTTCTACTAAACTCGGAGCGGCTTGTCTCAGTTCCGGCAGGCTGACCGTGATTTGACGTCCCAGATCAGTCTTGGCCTTGGCCACTTCCGCCTTGAAGGTTGCCTTCTGAGCAGGCGTGATATCCAGACCGGCGATCTCAACTGCCGTGTCGATTGAGGTGTCGGTCATCTCACCGATATTGCTCAATGCCGCCAACTTCGGCGCGGCCATACGCGGCGCCTCGGTGATCGTCAACTTGGCCGCATCAACGGTCGCTGTTTGAACTGCTGACGGTGTGGATGCGCGGGTAATCGCCGCGATACGCGGGGCGCTGGCGGTGATGTTGATCGCGTCCGCCAACTTTCCGCTTGCGTCGGCTTCGATAGCTTCTACTAAACTCGGGGCGGCTTGTCTGAGTTCCGGCAGGCTGACTGTGATTTGACGTCCCAAGTCAGTCTTGGCCTTGGCCACTTCCGCCTTGAATGTCGCCTTCTGTGCCGGGGTGATATCCAGTCCGGCAATTTGAACTGCCGTGTCGATGGAAGCGTCAGTCATCTCACCGATATTGCTCAACGCCGCCAACTTCGGCGCGGCCATACGCGGCGCGTCGGTGATCGTCAGCTTGGCCGCATCAACGCTCGCTGTCTGAATGGCGCTCGGCGCAGCCGTACGTGTTGCGGCTGCCGCGATACGCGGGGCACTGGCGGTGATGTTGATCGCGTCCGCCAACTTACCGCTTGCGTCAGCTTCAATAGCTTCTACTAAACTCGGAGCGGCTTGTCTCAGTTCCGGCAGGCTGACCGTGATTTGACGTCCCAAGTCGGTCTTGGCCTTGGCCACTTCCGCCTTGAACGTTGCCTTCTGAGCAGGTGTGATAACCAGACCGGCGATCTCAACGGCCGTGTCGATTGAGGTGTCGGTCATCTCACCGATATTACTCAATGCCGCCAACTTCGGTGCGGCCATACGCGGCGCGTCGGTGATCGTCAGCTTGGCCGCATCAACGGTCGCGGTTTGAACAGCTGACGGGGTGGATGCGCGGGTAATCGCCGCGATACGCGGGGCACTGGCGGTGATGTTGATCGCGTCCGCCAACTTACCGCTTGCGTCGGCTTCGATAGCTTCTACTAAACTCGGAGCGGCTTGTCTCAGTTCCGGCAGGCTGACCGTGATTTGACGTCCCAGGTCGGTCTTGGCCTTGGCCACTTCCGCCTTGAATGTTGCCTTCTGAGCCGGGGTGATATCCAGGCCGGCAATTTGAACAGCCGTGTCGATTGAGGTGTCGGTCATCTCACCGATATTGCTCAATGCCGCCAACTTCGGCGCGGCCATACGCGGCGCGTCTGTGATCGTCAGCTTGGCCGCATCAACGGTCGCGGTTTGAACAGCTGACGGGGTGGATGCGCGGGTAATCGCCGCGATACGCGGGGCACTGGCGGTGATGTTGATCGCGTCCGCCAACTTACCGCTTGCGTCGGCTTCGATAGCTTCTACTAAACTCGGAGCGGCTTGTCTCAGTTCCGGCAGGCTGACCGTGATTTGACGTCCCAGGTCGGTCTTGGCCTTGGCCACTTCCGCCTTGAATGTTGCCTTCTGAGCAGGTGTGATATCCAGACCGGCGATTTCAACTGCCGTGTCGATTGAGGCGTCGTTCATCTCACCGATATTGCTCAATGCCGCCAACTTCGGCGCGGCCATACGCGGCGCCTCGGTGATCGTCAGCTTGGCCGCATCAACGCTCGCGGTTTGAACAGCTGACGGTGTGGATGCGCGGGTAATCGCCGCGATACGCGGAGCGCTGGCGGTGATGTTGATCGCGTCCGCCAACTTACCGCTTGCGTCGGCTTCGATAGCTTCTACTAAACTCGGGGCGGCTTGTCTGAGTTCCGGCAGGCTGACCGTGATTTGACGTCCCAAGTCCGTCTTGGCCTTGGCCACTTCCGCCTTGAAGGTTGCCTTCTGAGCAGGCGTGATATCCAGACCGGCGATCTCAACGGCCGTGTCGATTGAGGTGTCGGTCATCTCACCGATATTACTCAACGCCGCCAACTTCGGCGCGGCCATACGCGGCGCGTCGGTGATCGTCAGCTTGGCCGCATCAACGGTCGCTGTTTGAACTGCTGACGGTGTGGATGCGCGGGTAATCGCCGCGATACGCGGGGCACTGGCGGTGATGTTGATCGCGTCCGCCAACTTACCGCTTGCGTCGGCTTCGATAGCTTCTACTAAACTCGGAGCGGCTTGTCTCAGTTCCGGCAGGCTGACCGTGATTTGACGTCCCAGGTCGGTCTTGGCCTTGGCCACTTCCGCCTTGAATGTTGCCTTTTGGGCCGGGGTGATATCCAGGCCGGCAATTTGAACAGCCGTGTCGATGGAGGTGTCAGTCATCTCACCGATATTGCTCAATGCCGCCAACTTCGGCGCGGCCATACGCGGCGCGTCTGTGATCGTCAGCTTGGCCGCATCAACGGTCGCTGTTTGAACTGCTGACGGTGTGGATGCGCGGGTAATCGCCGCGATACGCGGGGCACTGGCGGTGATGTTGATCGCATCCGCCAGCTTTCCGCTTGCGTCGGCTTCAATAGCTTCTACGAGGTTCGGTGCCGCTTGTCTGAGTTCCGGCAGGCTGACTGTGATTTGACGTCCCAGGTCGGTCTTGGCCTTGGCCACTTCCGCCTTGAATGTTGCCTTCTGAGCAGGTGTGATATCCAGACCGGCGATTTCAACTGCCGTGTCGATTGAGGCGTCGTTCATCTCACCGATATTGCTCAATGCCGCCAACTTCGGCGCGGCCATACGCAGCGCCTCGGTGATCGTCAGCTTGGCCGCATCGACTGTCGCCGTTTGAATGGCGCTCGGCGCAACCGTACGTGTTGCGGCTGCCGCGATACGCGGGGCACTGGCGGTGATGTTGATCGCGTCCGCCAGCTTTCCGCTTGCGTCGGCTTCGATAGCTTCTACTAAACTCGGGGCGGCTTGTCTGAGTTCCGGCAGGCTGACTGTGATTTGACGTCCCAAGTCGGTCTTGGCCTTGGCCACTTCCGCCTTGAACGTTGCCTTCTGAGCAGGTGTGATATCCAGACCGGCGATCTCAACGGCCGTGTCGATTGAGGTGTCGGTCATCTCACCGATATTACTCAATGCCGCCAACTTCGGCGCGGCCATACGCGGCGCCTCGGAGATCGTCAACTTCGCTGCATCAACGGTCGCGGTTTGAATGGCGCTCGGCGCAGCCGTACGTGTTGCGGCTGCCGCGATACGCGGGGCGCTGGCTGTAATGTTGATCGCGTCCGCCAACTTACCGCTTGCGTCAGCTTCGATAGCTTCTACTAAACTCGGGGCGGCTTGTCTGAGTTCCGGCAGGCTGACCGTGATTTGACGTCCCAGATCAGTCTTGGCCTTGGCCACTTCCGCCTTGAATGTTGCCTTTTGGGCCGGGGTGATATCCAGACCGGCGATCTCAACGGCCGTGTCGATTGAGGCGTCAGTCATCTCACCGATATTGCTCAACGCCGCCAACTTAGGCGCGGCCATACGCGGCGCGTCGGTGATCGTCAGCTTGGCCGCATCAACGGTCGCGGTTTGAATGGCGTTCGGCGCAACCGTACGTGTTGCGGCTGCCGCGATACGCGGAGCGCTGGCGGTGATGTTGATCGCATCCGCCAACTTACCGCTTGCGTCGGCTTCGATAGCTTCTACTAAACTCGGTGCAGCTTGTCTCAGTTCCGGCAGGCTGACCGTGATTTGACGTCCCAGGTCAGTCTTGGCCTTGGCCACTTCCGCCTTGAATGTCGCCTTTTGGGCCGGGGTGATATCCAGACCGGCGATTTGAACAGCCGTGTCGATTGAGGTGTCGGTCATCTCGCCGATATTGCTCAATGCCGCCAACTTCGGCGCGGCCATACGCGGCGCCTCGGTGATCGTCAGCTTGGCCGCATCAACGCTCGCTGTCTGAATGGCGCTCGGCGCAGCCGTACGTGTTGCGGCTGCCGCGATACGCGAGGCGCTGGCGGTGATGTTGATCGCGTCCGCCAACTTACCGCTTGCGTCGGCTTCGATAGCTTCTACTAAACTCGGGGCGGCTTGTCTGAGTTCCGGCAGGCTGACCGTGATTTGACGTCCCAGATCGGTCTTGGCCTTGGCCACTTCCGCCTTGAATGTTGCCTTCTGAGCAGGCGTGATATCCAGTCCGGCAATTTGAACTGCCGTGTCGATGGAGGTGTCGGTCATCTCACCGATATTGCTCAATGCCGCCAACTTCGGCGCGGCCATACGCGGCGCTTCGGTGATCGTCAGCTTGGCCGCATCAACGGTCGCGGTTTGAACAGCTGACGGTGTGGATGCGCGGGTAATGGCCGTGATACGCGGGGCACTGGCGGTAATGTTGATCGCGTCCGCCAACTTACCGCTTGCGTCGGCTTCGATAGCTTCTACTAAACTCGGGGCGGCTTGTCTCAGTTCCGGCAGGCTGACCGTGATTTGACGTCCCAGGTCAGTCTTGGCCTTGGCTACCTCCGCCTTGAATGTTGCTTTCTGAGCAGGCGTGATATCCAGTCCGGCAATTTGAACGGCCGTGTCGATTGAGGTGTCGGTCATTTCACCGATATTACTCAATGCCGCCAACTTCGGCGCGGCCATACGCGGCGCGTCGGTGATCGTCAACTTGGCCGCATCAACGGTCGCTGTTTGAACAGCTGACGGGGTGGATGCGCGGGTAATCGCCGCGATACGCGGGGCGCTGGCGGTGATGTTGATCGCGTCCGCCAACTTACCGCTTGCGTCGGCTTCAATAGCTTCTACTAAACTCGGGGCGGCTTGTCTGAGTTCCGGCAGGCTGACTGTGATTTGACGTCCCAGGTCAGTCTTGGCCTTGGCCACTTCCGCCTTAAATGTTGCCTTTTGGGCCGGGGTGATATCCAGGCCGGCGATTTGAACAGCCGTGTCGATGGAGGTGTCGGTCATCTCACCGATATTACTCAATGCCGCCAACTTCGGCGCGGCCATACGCGGCGCTTCGGTGATCGTCAGCTTGGCCGCATCAACGGTCGCGGTTTGAACAGCTGACGGTGTGGATGCGCGGGTAATGGCCGTGATACGCGGGGCACTGGCGGTAATGTTGATCGCGTCCGCCAACTTACCGCTTGCGTCGGCTTCGATAGCTTCTACTAAACTCGGGGCGGCTTGTCTGAGTTCCGGCAGGCTGACCGTGATTTGACGTCCCAGGTCAGTCTTGGCCTTGGCCACTTCCGCCTTGAATGTTGCCTTTTGCATCGGTGTGATGTTCAATCCGGCGATCTCGATAGCCGTGTCAACCGAAGCGTCACTCATCTCACCGATATTGCTCAACGCCGCCAACTTCGGCGCAGTCATACTCGGCGCGTCCGTGATTGTCAGCTTGGCCGCATCGACAATTTGCGCCCCACCCTGAATATCAGATGAAGCTGTCTTAGAAGTTTGTACCGTGATGCCAAGTTCTTTGGCGCGGGATCTGATGTCCCGCATACGTAAGTGCCCTTCCGCTACAACTTCGTCAAAAAGATTCTCGGTCTGATAATTTCCTTTTCTTCTGTTTTGGATAAAATCAAACATTTGCGGATCAAGACTGGGGTTCGCCTCTACGGCCTGTACGATCTGATTACCCAGATTTCTCAATTCCTTACCTTCGGCACCTAAAGCATTTTCCAATGCAAAAGCCCCTTGATGGCGGCGTTCGTGTCGATTGACATTATCAAAACCGGCACCTGTCAAATCATCTGCCAAAAAGACGACCCGATCCTCCTGATTGAATTTGCCTGCCTGCAGGTGATTGACCTTGCCTAATGCATTATTAGCGGCGGCACCCCAATCAAACGCGACGCCCGCCACTCTCCGCTGACTATCGCCGATTTCGGGAACTATAATTGCTAATTCGTCTCGGTTAAGCATGACGGTTTTCACGCCTGACGTCATTTGGGTGGAATGTCCGCCCTCCCACTGCTTCATAAATTGCTTATCCCGTGCTCCCCGAATCATGTCGGCGGCCACCCATTCGGGAACACTCATCATGGTCGCCATGCTTGTGGAATTCTGACGCGCTAAAAAGTTATCAAAGAAATTATCAGCTGTGTAGTCACGCAGGGATTTGCCCTTGGCCGTGCCTTGCGGGGTGACATTATTACTTCCGTCTTGTGAGGAGGAGTCGGAACTAGCTGCAATGCCTGATTGCGGACGAGCTTGGGTTACGGAAGTTACTGTCGACGTCTTTGCGCTCGACGAATCCACAGCCGCCAATGTTGCGGCGTCCACCGTTTTCAGCTGACCGGACGTGGAAGCAATATTTACCTGCGGCGCCACAATACCTTGACCCTGAGCAAATGATTGGGCCTCGGCCAAGGCTACGGCTCGCGGCGCCTGTGCCACACTGATCACATTCGCATTCTCAACGGATGCATGCAGGATTGCCGTTAACTTACCAACCGTCAGCGGATCCTGAGACTTGCTCGCTCCCGTGACGACCGCTACTTTACCTGCGCCAACCGATTCGAAAAGCCCAGGACGTGATCGCTTGCGAATTTGCATGACTTCCACAGGATTATATCGTCCCTCATCCAGACGCTTTTCCAGGAAGTTGTCAGTAAATGTATCGATTTCCGCCTGACTGAATGTCGGTCGAGTTGTCCCTGAAGCCACAGCCGACGACCGGGCCTCGGCTGCCGCACTGGTGTTAATAAAGGAAGCCAGATCGGTGAGGACCGTCTCAAATTTACTATCAGCCATTTCTCCGATCGTTTGATCGAACTGCTCCGGAGAAATACGAATGATACCGTTACTGGACGGCATCTGATCCAATCCAGTTGCCTTCAACACGATTTCGGGGGCATCGCTGATGTCCACACCGTAAGACTCCACCCTGGCCAAACTGCTAATATTACCGGTCGATGTCGATAAATCTCCAGCATTATCTACTACGTAGTTAACGGCCTTCACTTTAACGAATTGTAAATCCTTCTCAACCGGGATACTGATGACCGGCGCAACAGCGGTTGTGTCCTGCATTTGCGGACGGAAATCAATGCTGCCTATCCGGGTAATGTTGCCACCGCCGTCAAATTCTACCGGCGAGCCTTGGGCAACCAGAACATCACCATTAGTATCGATAATATCTGCCGCAACAGTGTCATCCTTACCTACGAGCACAGCCTGTTTGCGGCCGTCGAGTGAGATTGCCTTGATACCTTTGTCGAAAGATATTCCTTGCATACTAACGGCCGGTAGCGCCGTTTCACTTTGGCCGGACAGTATGGCACGGTCCGCTCCACCCGATCGGGCTGAAACTGCAGGGATAACGTTTCCGTAAACGATGATCGAATTGCCGCTGTTGTTGGCAATCCACGTCGGCCCGGCTTCCACAGGCTCCAAGTTAGCAGCCAGCATGCTGGCCACCGGATCCGATACGGTAGCAATGATTGCGGATTTCTTACCGGCTGATGTTTCGGCCTTAAACGAGGTCGCAGACCGGTCCGTATCACGCTGTGTCAAGAAGGCTTGGCGCACGGCATCGGGCAGTGTCGTACTTTGCTTGTCGAGGAAATTGATTCTGGTTCCTGCCGACGTTTGCGTGGTGGTCATATCGAAACTGGCAGGATCGATGTTCGCCACCATACCCGCCATCTCGAAAGCGTCCTGGTTGCCGATATTACGGGTCGAAACCACCCCAACGTTCATCTGAATGCGGCGAGTATCCGGCCGCGCGCCGTTGACGGATTGCTCGACCGCTTGCACAATCGAAGCCATTTCTTCGGTGGATTTTGAATCGTCGGCCAACAGAACCATTTTATGCGGCGGAATGAAGACCGCGGTCACCTTGGCCTGTTCCGCTACGGACTGAATAGCAGCAACATCCGCCGGGGCGAGACCTTGATTCGCTTCCATGCCGATAACTTGGTAATTTTGTCCAGATTGAACAGCCTTTCGCAATTGTTGCCGCGCCGCCTGCGGCGTGGGGGTCAACATCGGCGTAATCTGCTCCCGGCTGAAGCTGAAGCCACGATCAGCCGCATCCTGGATAGCGCGATTAAACATCTCTTGGGACGGTTGCGGCAATTTGGCAAAATCCGACTTGCGGGCAGCAAACGCGTTGAGCGTTTGACCCAAATCTTGCACGGATGCCTGCAAATCAATGCCAGATTGGCTTGCCGATGCGGTCCGGACAGGTTCGGAGATCTTGATATCGATTTCGGGGCTGAACAGACGCTTGGCATCGCCTTGGGACTTGACCATGCCGCTGATATTTTGGTTACGCAAGGCGTCATTGAACTGAGCGATTTGGCGCTGTGCATCGTTATCCAGCTGATCGATGCCGCCGGTCCGGTCAAAGACCATGTATGTCTTGCCATCGTCTCCGGCGATCAAACCGTTAAAGACGTCACCGTCACCCAACATAGTCGGCAGGCTGGATATCTTCGCGCGATCGGCCGAGGAAACGCCTACCATTGCGACCTCTGTTACCCCGAAGCTTAACGGGATAAGGCTTCTGACATTCGCCGAGATTTCGTTGTTCAGCGAATCAACCTCTGCGGGTGAAAGCGAGGACGGCACGGAAATAACCGTACTGTTTCCGTTGGCCATAGCCGTAACCCCGTATTTGCTTCCGGTTTCGGCAATGGCCGTGGCTATCGTGGGCATCAATACTTGCTGGATCTGGCTGCCGACTTCTCCGAAGTTTTCCCCACCGTCTTCAACCGGTGCGATAACCGCCATACCGATTTTCATCTTTGGATCAGCCGTAAATTGTGTCGCGAATGATTGTTGACTCGTAATTACCCGCGGCGTCCGGGTAGGCAGAGATACTCGTGTACTCATCCGCTCAACTTGGCCGCCTGTCAGCGCCATGGTCGGGGCGGTCAATTTCTGGACGGCGGCGATCGTAAAGTTGGTGATATTTGCTTCAGCCTGCGGTGCGCGTGCGAACTGAGCCGAAGAAGTACTGCTCAAGATTTCGCTTTGTCTGGTGTTGACATCCGCCGACAATCCCATTCGCTGCGCCAAGGCCTGTACTTCCGGATCATTCTGCCGCATCGGCACGTTGGAGCGCGTGACTATCGCCGCATTGACAGGCAGCTTGCTAACTTTAACCGGCTCGTTGGATGTTACATCCCGGATGACCAGTTGTCCCGCTTCATCGTTGGCTTCAAATACAGGGCCTGTCTTTTTCGCCGTTTCCACAATCCTGTCAAATTCTTGGGTGTTTCTGGCCAAATGAACAAGGATCACCTCACGCGACTGGCTCAACCCCTGGAGCCGCTGTGTGCGCGATACGATGTCTTGCTCGGCGGGGACAAACGTGGTACCAGCACTCTGTGAAACAGCCGTCTTCTGAACAAAATCGTCAAAGTTGGCTGACGGCGTGGGCACAGACTCGGTCCGAGCCAAAACAGCCTTTTCCGTTTTCTGTTTGCCTGTTCCCATGTAAGGTGCGATACCGTCTTGCGTATACCGTGCGATTTCCTGGATCCCCTCAGACATCAAACCGACATCCGGAGTTTGACTGATCATGGAACGGTATGCCCGATCGATAAGCTTGTCAAAAGTCTCGACTTCACCGGCCCGTACAACTGAATCGTAGGCAAATGTTTTGGACCCGAGGACTTGTCCTTCTGCCGTAGTGCTGACGATCGTGAGAGCGTACTCCTGATACTGATCGTCGGTTTGCACCAGCGGCTTCATCGCTTGATAATTCTCATATTGCGAGTCGATCACCATCATGATGTCGCTCAATGACGGGTATTTATTAATCCTTTGGGATCCGATTTGAATGGCCTTGTAGACCTGCGCGATGCTCGGATTCCGATTGATAAGGTCCTCTCCCACCCGCAAAGCCAATGTTTCATTGAAACCGGTAAAGACCTGTTCGGGGTGCGTTTGAATTTCTCCGACACCGATAACGGTATCACCCGGAAGCCGGAAGAGATTTGAGGTTAATGTCTTGGCGATAAAGTCGGCGCTGAAGTGATACGAACGTCTGGTGCCGATGGATCCGTACTGAAGCGATCCCGGCAGGTCTTTGGTGAAGGTAACTCCGTCACCGTCAATGGTTCTGGTGGTCGTACGGACAACCTCCGCGATTTTTTGACCCCAAGCATCAACGGACATACCCGGCCCGAAACCTAAGTCACCCAGATATTGCTGATCCGCCGCGGAATAGGTATCCCACAGGTCGGACTTGTTGACGAACACGTCCTCATTCACGCGCAGGTAAATTTGCGGCTTGCCGTTCTCGCTGGTAATGTTGGCTTTCAACCGCATAAGCAGTTGACCAGTCCGCGGATTGGCTGCCAGCGCGACATCCGGGAAAGTTCTGGCGGAATATCCGCGAAGTTCCTGCGTAAGCGCCGGGGCTTGAATGTTGAGACCCGGGAAGACAATGGTGTCAAGGCGCTGATCACCGATAATCAGGGCGCCACGCTCGGAAACCCCGGAGGATTCAAGCCCAGCGGCCGCCATCGCATTGCGGTCCTGATCCACTCTTTTCTGGACAGCGTCTTCCAGGCCGGCCTGATCAGCGAACTTGACCATATCCAGCTCAACATCCTGGATATTCTGACCTTCAGTGGCGGTGACCGATGGCGGAACATATGTGTTAGGCCGGCGCTCTGACTTTTTGGCAGTACGCCACTTGGATCCTACCGTAACAGGCTGTCTGATCTGGACAGATTGATCCAAAGCCGTTTGCACCGCAGGGCTGTCCAAAATTGCGACCTGAACCGCCTCCGGAAGCTCTCCGAAGGCCCGTTGTCCCATCATCGCATTGAAATCTGCTTCGCGGGTCATCGCAAACTGATCGAGGGCATCCACCGCTGAACTTTGGCCGTAAAGAACCGCCATAAGACTTTCGGTATCCGTACCGCCGGCTTTGATGGTTACGACTTGCTGACGCAACCCGCGGGCAAAGTCGCTGTCATCGGTGACAATACCGATCCGCTCAAATTCGTCATCCGTGCTGATCGTGCGGTTGATAATATCCACTGTTTTCGGATCGTTGAGGACCCGGGCATATTCGGGACTTACGGCCGATGCCACTTCATCCAGACTCTCAAAAACGTCTGCGGTTGACTTGCTCTTGTTGTCGGCCCGAACCTGGATAATCTGATCAACGAGAACCGGAATTTCTTGTTCGGTAATACCGTCGGTCTGCAGTAACGCTTCTCTTAATTGGAGCTTGGAAGCCACTTCCAGCCGGGCGGCGGCTTCATTGCGCTTGGCCGACGTCTTGCCTTTATCGCTACCGGATTGCAATTGCTGGATGCGATCTTTGGCCTTACGTCTTACCGACGGCGTCACGACAGCGCGCACATCCCGCGATTGGTTAAGTTGAATCATGCTGTCGATATCCGTGGTCAGGTTCGGATCCTGATCAAGCAATCGTGCAAATTCACGAACGCCTTCCAGAGGACTGTCCGCCATGGCCTTCAGACTGGTAAACACATTCTGGCTGGGATCCTCAATAGCGCTTTGTTTGGCACGGCGCACATCCCTGATGATGGGCAAAATACTTTGAGGATTATCGACCCGCGACCAAAGCAAATTATACATTTGGGTATCAGACGCCAACCCAATCTTGGCAACCGCGATAGTCCGTTGATCGGCGACTGTCGCACTCAGCACGGCCCGATCGCCTAATCTGGGAAGATCGAAACTGGGGACATCCAACGGAGTAAACCCTTGGTAACCGGCCCCCGAAGACGCAACAGCACTTACTCCAGTAACATCAGCTGCTGTCGGCATCTCAAAATTTGGTACGTTCAATGGCGTAAATCCCTGGTCAATGCCGGTGGATGACATAGAAGAGCCGGCCGCCGTAAAGTTGCTCGCACCGGCTGAACCGACACGGTTGGCATAAATACCTCCATTAGCCGCCGTATTTGCACTTGCCAAGACAGCAGATTCCGACTGAATGCCGGTTTGTGTTACGCTTCTGATGTTAAGATTTCCGACCTGCGTGGAGTTCGCCAACATAGCGGCATCGGAAGTGGCGCCTTGACCGGCGCTGGACAAGAACATTCCCGACATCGCCGGCATAATGGTAGTCGGAAAGACGGCGGGCGTGATGATTTCCGTCGTCGTAACCGGCGGCACGACCGTCGGCTGCAAGGATTGCGTTGTAATAGGTTGAGTGACGGCCGGCTCAAAAGCCCCTGTTGTAGCGGTACCATTTCGCGCTTTAAGCGGAACGTCCTCGATTCGTTGAATATTCTCAAGCCCTGCGAGACCCCGGCGTTGGAATCCTTGGTCCCGGCCTTCGGCAACTACGGGCTCCTTGGCACCTTCGGCTGCCTTCTTGATATCCAGGTTGTCCCGATCATCGCGGTGAATGCGCCGTCTTCCAAGAGCCCCGGCACGATCACGCATGGAAATGACAACGGGGTCATCTTCGTCACCTCCCGGCGCCGGCTTATCTCCACCTGCCGGCGCAGGTCTTGAGATTCGGACCGGACGGACATCAATAAAGGATAACCGGGCAATCATGCGGTCTTGATCCGCCGCTAAAACTTGATCCATGGAACTGCCGATACTCATGGCATCCAGCAGCGCCACTGAATGTGGGACAGCCGTTTGATAATCAATGTTGCCGGCATCCGTGAAATCGTGATCCGACGTTACACTGTGGTCAAGACTGGCGATATCAGCTCCGATATCCTGTTGGACATCCAGCTGCGTGGCGGAAATATCCTGGTCTCCCAAGTCCCCACTGACCGTATCGGCACCAATCCGAACTATACTCATTGTGCCATCATCACCTCTTTCAATCGTGTAGCCGCTGATATCGGTGCCCCCGTCGAATGCCCCCGTAAATGCCTTCTGACTCAAATCTTCTTGTTGCATCGTCGCGGTTGCGACAGGCATGTCAGCCGCCATCCGATCTGCTACACCCTGCTGATACCCCGGCAATCCATTGAACACCCCGGCTGTTGCCGCCAGGATCAAGGCTCCAGTACCAAGTGTACGGGCCAGCCGTCCTTGGTCGGCCCCTTCGCCTCCGAATTTGATGCCTTCCAGTCCGCGCAGGTCGGCAACCATCCCTGAGCTGGCCAATTCGGTCTTGGCAGCTTGCCAACCATCCTGAATTTCGGCGGCAAAACTTGCTTTTACGCCCATATCGGACCGTGCCCGCACCGTAGAAGCACGTGTTATTTCAACAGGCAACCGACGATCGGAGGCGAGGTTCGGCATTTGCTGCCGATTGATGAACAGTGTGGCTCCGCCGTCGGCCAAGGCAAAACTGTTTCCGGCCAAAATGGCGGAGTCTGCAAAAGCAACACTCTTGATGGCTCCCTTTTCGACGGAGGTGAGGCCAAACCGCTCAATGGCGCCGCTGACATCCGCCGTGTCAAATTCCTGGGATTCCAACAGGACACTTCCTGACTTACCCGTCTTCAGAGCGACAAGCTCAACATCCCGGGCCCCGGAAATAAATTTGGCAATCTTACCCGCGGTCTTCGATACCTCAATACCGCGCCCCGTCTTGTTACTGTAGTACTGAACGTTGGCCCCAGTATCGATACGCTCAAGATCCTCGGCTCCCATAATCTCGGCCACCAGTCGGCCGGCAACACGTTGCAACTTGGCATCCGCTACTTTCTGGACACTAGAAGCAAAGTTGGGATCCGATTCCACACGGGCCACAAATGTGGGGGCAACCTCCCGCAATTCATTGAAGCTGACCGCAGACGCATCTTTAAACTTTTCGCCCGCCAGTACTAATTCCCCGCCCATGATCGAGGCAGATACGGATTGATTTATTTGACCAGCAAGGCGGTCACTTGAAGTGATGGCCGCAACAACCCTGGGGGCTACTGCCGTTGCTTCCGACAAGGACACCTCGGCTCCGGATTGGAAGGACGTTTGGATCTTCGCCAATTCTGCGGTCACGCTCGGATCAAGAGCCGCCCCCTCCGCGTTCTGAGCTGCTATCAAACGCTGTGCCACCGCCGGTTTGAGCCTTATCAATTCACCTATGGCTTGCAATTTTTCCGGAGCAATATTGGTGGGGCCGACAACCTTCATTGCGGAACTGTTGACGTCGACCAAGGCATTCGCGGCACTTGTGGTGTCACCTGACAAGCGTAAAATTTGACCGAGATCCTGAATCTGAAGCTGCGGCATGGATTGCAGCGCACCCAAAAGAACATCGGACTGAGCACTTACTCCGGAAACTTCGAGCGGGGCCGCGATAATGGAACGGTATGCCTTGTCCGAACCGACAGCCTGGACAAGCGGTTGACGAATGTCGTCCCGCAATATGGCCTGGTTTACCAACATCGCCATCGGATCGCTTTCCATCAAGTTTTCGGCGACTTTGGCCCGTACGTCTAATTTAACGGAATCCGTAATGCTGCGCTCTTTCGCTGCCTGTAGACGTGCGACCGCGATCCGCTCGAAATCGTATTCTCCCTGGGCGGTGGTCATAGCCTGTTCAGATGCCGACATGTACTGAGCCGTGGGGAGTTGTTGTTCGATTTCGTAATCCAGGCTACCCATGCGGATCACCTTGCCAGTTCCGGTCGACTGCGTCGACAAGCCCAATTCGCTACGCGTTTCGACGTTTGCGCGTCTGCTGAAGGAGGCCTCGCCTTGCTGCTGTTTACTGGTCAACGCTGCCAAGTTATCCTGGTTGATGACCAGCGCGTTATCCTGATTCACCATGGCAAACGCGGCACCGCCCAAAGAGCTGCTGTCAGCAACTATGACCGACTTAATGCTGTCTCGCTCCTCAGCGGAGAGGTTCAATCGACCCAAAGCGAGCCGCACATCGTCCTTGGACAGCTGATCCCCGTTTTCGACCCTAATGGCTTGTCCCTGATCCCGAACCTTAAATCTCATGACGCCTTGTGATTCGTCATGAATCACGCTAACAGACCGGCGATTATCGTCTAACTTGTATTCCCGTATGGGCATACCGGTTTCTTTGTCTGTGGATTCCGAAAGTTGACCTTGATCCAGAATATCCAAAGCAAAGCTGATATTAGCCGCTGCTGTGTACCCAAAGTCCCGGCCGCGCTGGAATATTTCCTTGAGGGCAGAGATCCGGGCCTTTGCTTCCCGGGACAGACCTCGGTCGACAGCTTGAGCGACATCGCGGGACTTACTCAGACCTTCGATGGTATGCGTCCAAATTTCCTCAATGGTAAAGTCTTCCCCGGGCTTTGCATAGATCTGCATGTCACTTCCGATAACGACCATGCCGTCATTATTGTAGAAGCGGGCCGCGTATACGGGCGGGCGGCCGATACTATTATTCCCGTTACTCTTCCCGTGCAGAGTCTCGTGTTCAAGAATACCCTTACCCCGGACCGATTCGGCCAATGCGTTAAGACCCAGGATGATGGTGCCTTCTTCTACAATTGTCTCGGCACCGGTACGGCTGCGGTCGAGCATCGGATCAAATTCGATATCCAAGTCAAAACGATTATCAAGTCTGCGCAGTTTGCTGCCGAAGGAGTTCGGCTTTGTCTCGACCGGTGTGATAAGGGCGGCAAGATTTTTGGTAGTAGCTGATGATCCGTCGGCAATAACGGCGGCAACGGTGGGGGCCACCAGTTCCAACGTGGTAAAGTCGGTCGCTATAGACGGCCCAGCTCTGATCGGATCGATATCGTTCACCGCCTTGCCGCTGGCCATGGCGATGCGTTCACGAATTTGTCCCCGCAGCTCGGCCGCCTTCGTCTTATCTCCGGCAAGCTCAAACTGCTTGGCCTTGTAACTCAAGTCGCTAATTTGGCGCAAGGTATCGACCTCACCGGCAATGATTTTCACCTGCTCGTCATCTTTTTGGCGCCCGGCTGTCAATACGGTTTTTACTTCGTCAGAATCCACCACTTCCACTGCCCGCGCAGCCAAAACTTGCGTCTTGGCAACGGATGAGTCCACGCGTGAGGCCATCGTGTGTGTAAAGCGAGCATTGTCGAAGGCCTTCGCCAAATCAGGAGCCCCGGCTTTGGCCATCAGTTCGAGGTCTACCCGTACGTCCGGATCGGGATTGGACTGAATTTTGTCAAATTGTTTTAGGATGTTGTCCCGGCCGGCCAAGTAACCGGATTCCTTGAGCGCCGCACCGAGATCATCCCGGGAGATATTCGCCATCTGACTCAAAGCGACAAACTTGTCTGCCTCACGCGGCCGACTAACTTCCTGTTTCAGTCGACTCACTATCTGCGAACGGTTGAGCGCACCAAATAATCCCGGAGCCTCGTTTTGCATCCGATGGTTATCTGAAAGTATGCTCGGATCGCTTCTGGCAATATTGATACCTGTCATTACAGCATCCGCCTCTGACGCCGAAAGCTCGCCTGCCATTTGCAGTTCCGTGACAACATTGCCAAGAACCTTGATATCCAAAGTCTTGATGGCGGTCTTTGCCTCCAGTGTGGAGAATATTTTTGTTTTCTTACGACGCAAAAGATTGTCTAAGACTGGAGCCTGACGGGTAACGGCGACGGAATCTACGGAATCGGTTCCCAGGGAGGCTATCGAGGCGGCAAACTGCGGGTTCAGTTTCACGGCCGCCATAAGAGCGGGCGCTTGTTGCGCGACATCAACCTCCTGTACGTTCGCCCCCGGGGCGCGGTTCATTTCGATATCAGCGATTTCCGCCTCCATCTTACTGGTATTGTCGGATCCCAATACCGGGCGATATTGCCGCGATATTTGCTCGAACTGTTTGGGCGTCATGGAACGAATAACCGCCACAGCTGCATTTTCAACAATGACTCTGGCAATATCCTTGTTCTTTCTGACCTTTTGGACCAATTCCGGATCGGCCTTCTCTATGTCACTCAACTCCACGACCGGTTTGTCGAAATTCATTTCCTGGACAGCCTTCAGCCGACCGGCCACATCAAACTCGTCCAAAGTTACTCCAACTCCGGCCAGTTTGGCTTGCATATCGCTTGTATCAGCCCCCAACATCACACGCAGAGCAGCCGCCGTCACGACAGAATCTACCTGTCCGATCCCCACCACGCTCGGGGCATTCGCGCCCGAACCTTGGGACGACGATGGAATGGTCGCCTCCAGCCGGGCTATATCCAAGTTGAGCTGATCCACATCGCTGGCGACGTTCGCGACGATTTTTGTTGCAAGACTCGGTCCGGATGCGGCATCGTTCAACGCCCGGCGGAATTCACCGTTACTGGCAACGATTTCGACGATCTTGGGAGCAATCGTTTTCAATTCTTCCATCGAAATGTTGACACCTTCTGGAACCTGCGTTTTCAATTCACGGAACTGCGCTTGCACTTCCATCATTTCGTTGTCCGTGAGTTTTGAGCCGGCATCAGAACGGAGCGCATTGCCGAATTGAATTCCGTTCATTTTTGTCAATGTCCGGACGGCCGCCAAAACCCTTGTTTGTGCGGCAAAGTCCGAATTGTTGCGGATGGCACTCGTGAGGTCCGGCGCAATTTCTTCGGCCAAAGCATCCACGGATACGGCCTCACCGGACATCGCTTTATTCTTGATCTCAATCAGCTGCGGCGTCAATTTCCGGGATATCCGGTTGGCCAAGGCCAGTGATTGAGCCTGCTGGGCCATCTCCGTACTGGAACTGAGGAACTTGATCAAATCAGGGGCCTCGGTGGATAGCGATGTCGCCAAACGGACTGCGCTTCCGCCGGCATTCTGCTGCGCCCGGGCGAGCTGATTGGACAATCGAGTAGCTACTTCACTGGTCAGTTTTTCAATGCCCTTTTCCTTACCGGAACTGTCCTCAAAATCAATCCGCAAGCTTACCACCGCCTCCAGGATCTCGGGCGCCTCGGCCGACTCGACCATCCGCTTTATGTCGCTTGGTGTCATATGCTCCGTAAATCTGATCGCTTCCATCGAGTTGGTGATTTCAAGGACTGGAATGTCAAACTTCTTGGCCATTTCACCGATTTCTGCGGGAGTCATAGATTTGACAAGCGCCGGCAAATCACTGCTTTCGATACGCGGCATCCATTTAAAGGCTGTTCGCCGCCCGCTTTTCTCACCGGCTGCATTGGTCAGATTCAGTGAAAGCCCGCGCTGATCGACACCCAGACCACCGTCAGTAACAACGGCCTCAACCAATCGAGGCGCGACCTTGGCAAGTTTGTCCAAGGTCACCGCCCCCTCAGCACCGATTTCCTTCTTGATCGCCTGAACTTCGGCAGCGATAATCTGGGCATCTGCGGCAGATTTTGCAATAGATTGGATACTCGCGGGGTTCAATCGCGGTAAAAATCTGAGGGCCGCCTTTTGGGTGATGCTGAGATTATCAAATTCCATCGGCCGGCCGGATACACCCAATTGTTCACGCGGAACACTTTGAGAATTAACTTGCATGCCGCCAACAACCGCTGCAGAATCAGCCCCCGCCTGGGCCAGGGCTTTAACACGCGACTTCTTGATTACCAAGGTCTGTCCGTCGTCACTAAACCCGATATCGGGTGTATCCGCATCATCACGGGCGCTGAACGCAACGCGCTGAACAGCAGGCAAGGCCTGGGCTATTCGATCGACATTTTGCAGATTACCCATAGCCAATTCCATGTCTTTGGCATCCGGGCTTCCGGCCTGGGCCTCGATGGTCAGACGTTTTTGGCCAAATTGTATCGATGTGCTGCCAGCCTCAATATTCAATTCGGGACTATCAGCCGAGGCTGCCACCAGCGGCCGAATGGCATCGGCTAAGGCGGCAATTTGGTTGCGGCTGATGGGTTGCCTGGTTTGAATGGCCAGTTCCATTTCAGTCAATAACGCATCTATCCGGGCCCCCTCGCCAGACTGGATTAGCTGATTGGCCAAGCGGCTATTCTGCCGGACCAATTCTGCCGCAACATCGTCACCCGCATCAACGATAAACTCGGTGCCCAACGATGTCGCGTCCTGAATGTAACGAGAGTCGTTCTCGATTACGTCGGCCAACCGGGCCAACCGCTGTGTACGGATCTGGTTCACGATGACATTTCCGATAACCGCCTTCGGAATCTGAGTCTTGATATGGCCGGATCCCTGATCCTTACCGGTCTCCACATACTGACCCAGGTCCATGGATTCCAGCGCCCGTCTCCCATTGTCGTCTAACACAAATTCATAACTTCCCGTTTCAGATGCCTTTGCCGCCGACCGGACCGCGTCGGCAAAGTCCGAATTCTGTTCCATCGCCGCAACAGTTCTCCGGGCAAGACCTTTGATCTGATTTATGGACATAACGCCACTTACCGAGCTTGAAAAACTGCGCTGCAGCGAACTGACTTCACCCGCCATTAATTTGGCATCGGTTGACGAGATTCGCGCAGCTTTCGCCAGAACCGGTATAATTTCGGGTTTGATCTGTGACAATAAATTGATACCACGCGTGAAACTTTGGTCGGAAAGCACAGCTTCTCTGATTACAATCGGCTGCAGCGATGGCAGCCCCTTGCTTTCGGATACCGGTAACGCGGCAATCTTCAAGTTGGTACCCATGTCCGGAGTCCGGGCTACAGCAGAGAGGACTGTTCCTAGACTAGACTGTACTTCCTCACGAGTAAATTCACCCGCCGGATTATTTGTCAATCTGTCCTGGAAGGCGCGCACTTCAGCCACCATTTGCTTTCCTGTTGCCGCATCCAAGTTGCTTGCCTTGGCCAAGGCTAACATCATATCCGGAGATATTTGGGCAACGTCATTGGCTACGCGTTCAATGTTTGCGCCTTGGTCAGACGCACGGCCTAAATTCGTAATCTTGACACTGGCGAGCGTCTGATCCAAATCGATGTATTGACCGAAAACGATGGCCCCCTTGAGATCTTTGGACCCATTGCTGTCCCTGCGAACCAAAGGCAAGCCGGCTTCTCGGCGGGCCTTGTCTCCCGACTGTACAAGCAACACATTATCATTGCTGCTCGCCGGTGACATAAATATGATGTCCCCTGCATCCATTCCAACATCCGTATCTTCAAGCACGACCGCAACGGAATCGGCCATAAATCCGTCGAACCGAATATGCTGGGAAACCTGCACAGGCTTGGTGACGATGCCCTCACTGCCGGCAATTTCCCGGCTTACGGGAATGGAGCGCGTGATCGTTACGCCAGCCTCTTGCACCACAGGGGCGTTGATCTTCAAATCCTGTATTTGCTGAGTGATGTTCTGTACGCGCGCCGTGTCGCCGTTATCTTCCGCTTGCTTCAGGCTCTGCGTCAGAAGCGCGATTTCAGACTGCCGTTCTTTCGCTGTGTCGAAATTCGGAACAAACAGATTGTCGACCATAATACCGGCCAACTGCGGATTACCGAATTCATCGAGCTTCGGAACAAGCACGACGGATGTTTCCGGAGATCCCGCATTATCGATTTCGAGCTTTTCGATCCTTAGGCGTAATTGATCCACGGCTTTCAAATCACCGGAAGCTTCCGCTTTTTGTAAGTCTCGTGTCAGATCTGCGATTTGGGACCGGCGTCTCTGAGCCGTATCAATTCGAACCGTGCCTCCGTCAATTTCCATACGTTCATAGGTAATCGGCTTGCCCTTGTCGGCGGCATCCGGCATACGGTACGCCAGCACGGCAACCGGGCGCGTTCTGGCCGTCGTAGCCTCCGGCATGTTGAAGACATTGACTTTGACTTGTGAACGAGTTTGTCCACTGGCTTCAGCCATCAGCACGCGTGAAGGCGCGCCGGTCCGGGTACTTTCGATGATACCGACTTCGTCGCGTACTGTTCCGAGGGTCACCGGGCGGGATGCCAACTTTTGTGTCAACTGGCGATTGACATAGAGGGTCTTTTGTCCGTATTCTTCTACTATAAATGTGTTGTCTGTTTGTCCGGTGGTCGAGTCGAACAAGACAATCTCGCTCACGTCTTTAAACGCCTCATCCGAACCTAAATTTTGTTTCAACGTTCCGCTTTCAACATCTGACAAATCTCCGGCAGTGGAAACGACCGGGATGCGTCGATCTGAAGTGAATGCAATCGATTGATCCGTCCCCGTTGTAGCCCCGCGAGACATTGGCAGGGTCATCGTCGGCAGGGTCATCGGTGTAATCGTGATCGGCGTGGATATGGTTTGGGTGGCTATGTTGGCAGGCAAAATCACCGGTGCGGTTTGATTTTCTGTCCCCAGCTTGATGGCCTCAATCGAATCGGCTTGAGCTGAATCGCGGTTTTGCAGCATCACTTGCTTTACACCCTTAAGTTGACCCGCGTTGGCCTGCAGATTTTTTTGGATTTGATTGAGCTGAATTTCACTCATCGGACGGTCAGCAGCTGAATAAACTGAAATTCTTTGTGTCCCCAAGTTCGTATTCGCGAATTCCTGCAGGGCTTCGACCTGCTCACCTAATTCACGGGCCAACTCGGTACTCAATCCGCTTTCTTTCGCCAAGGCCTCCACCTGAGAGGGTAGTAATTGCGTAAGTCTGCCGACCGCCATTTGCTGCGTCGCATCAAGAGTACTGTCGCTGAAATCCTCGACAGCCATAGGCATGGCATCGACCTTGGACTCAGTAACAGTCGCGTTGGCAAGGCGCCGCGCAAAACCGTTTTCGTTAAACTCAATGGCATCCAATACGGCCCCCGCCTTGTTCTCAACATCAGCCATAGTGGCTTCGAAGTTGATTTTGACCTGCGGCGCTGCGGCCCGGCCTTGGATGATACCTGATTCGATATCCAGCGTTTCATTGGCGAAAAGACCTAACGTCGGCAGATCCTGGACCGCCGTAATGGTTGTGCGTTTCAAGTCCGAAAACTTACCCGTCTGCGCATATCCGGAATCCACGGCCGCCGCAAAGCCTTCATAAGCCGATCCGGACAGGGTCGAAATCGTGGTCAGTCTGTTACCCGTATTTCGTGCGTTGACAGTATTAAGGACATTCAACAAACGGTCCATCTTTATCTGCTCCGCCCGTTTGCCGGCTAACTCCATGACCTCCGATTCAACGACATTTGCCCGAGTTCCCTGTCGCACAACCTGAACGACCTGATTCATTTCTCCGCGGAACCCGGCTTCATCCATGATCTTGCGGAACATTTCCATAACGTCCGCATCCCGCTGTTCCCCGCCGCCCTTGGCCAAAATACCTTCTGCGGCCCGGATCAACGAGTCACTCATGATAGCGCCTTCGTGATGAATGGCGATAACAGACAAGGCCTTGTTAACGCGCGCACGCTTGGAACCGACATCTTCGTTAATATCCCCGCGACCCAAGGCTTGGCTCGTTTCAGCGGTCGGCTTGGCTCCCCATGAGACGACATTGATTTTGGAGGTTAGGTCGTAGCTTTCCTGCATCGGCCGCAACTCCCGGGATACTTCGCTGCTGGCCTCCTGCAAACGGGCGGCGATGCGTGAACCCAGAGCATTGGCTTCCTTGGCATCCGTGGTTTCCCCAAGCTGACGACTGAGGTCCATCGCTTCCTTAAGCGCGCCCTGAACGCTCGAAGCGGATTTGGTCAGACCGAACTTATCGGCGTCGGAAACATAGTTAAGCAATGTGTTAAGGCGGCTGTCCAGACCGGAACGGGTGGTTTCCCCACTCACGGCCTTCGCCATTTCCGTAAGTTCCTTGACGGCGAATTCGCCGGCTTCCACCTGCGCACGCAGAGATCTGACGCCCGCGTTCGCGCCCAAGATGTTCGAACCCGTGACCAAACCGTTATAGACGACGACAATGTTGCGTTCGGCCTCCAGCCTTTGCAACTTGGCATCAAGTACACTGACTTTGGCGCTGTCACCCGATTCACGGGCTGCCGCTATTTCCCGATGAGTTTGCAGTATTTCCACGACAAGATCCGTACTCAATGCCCGTTGAATCTTGCCTTTGGCAGCCGTTTCCGCTTTTTCGCTGCCGCTTGCTGCTGAGACGACATCGTATTTTTCAGCGCCAGCGCCCTCACGCAGCCGTGTTCCGGGCTTGCTCAAGGCCTCAAACAAGGCAAGATTCTGGATAAGCAGACCGGTGACGGGCGAACGATTGATTTCTATGGCTCCCGCCTCACCTTCTCTTGCCCTGACGACCGTGTCTTTTCCGTCACTTCCTCGGGCCAGCTTAACCCAAATCCGGTCACTGTTCAGGTCGGTTTTAGTATTAACTTCTTCTCGGGATGTACCCAGGATGCGGCGTTCGATTAAGGCGATTTGGCGGCGAACAGATCTGTCCGGACCGACAATGTCGCGGACACTGTCGTCATTGATCAGCATCAATTCGGATCTTTCGGTTGAATCGATTTCTTTATTATTTTCGCTGCGCACCACGCGGATCTCGGCGCCTTCAATATTCTTTAAGTAAAACTCGACGGATTTGGCAGTCGCTGAAAAACCGATAAACATGTCGGCTTGACCGATGACATCCGACGCGCGGGCAACCCGGCTGGCCGGTTTTTGCCGCAGGGCCAACTGGAAGGCGATCTCGGCATCCGGCGAGTTAAGCTCTAGCCTTCCGTTATCGGATGCCCGCATCAGCGCAGTAACGGCGTTGGCCATGGCCTGCTCGCGGACTTCCGGAGTAGTGTCGGATTGTCTGCCACCCCGATCCACAGTGGCGACTTTGGTGATGGATCCCTTGTCATATGATGATCGCCCTTCGCCCGCCCGTACGCTGGCCCCGATTTCATTGATCAAGGTGTCGAAATTAACAGGCGTCCCCTCCTGAATGATATTCCCTGCATCATCACGTTTGTGGTTGGTTTCGGTACTTATCTCGCGCAATTCCCTCTCAAATGCACGGAAGGCCGCATCTGGATTGCTCATCCCTCTTCGCTCTGCCAGGGCGGCTTTGAATTCGGCCATAATACCATCCCGGTCGATAAATCGGGTTTTGCCGCTATCCAGAAGCTCGACCACCCGGGCCGCCGGATCAGAGATCTCACCCTGTCTCTCGAAGCCCTTGATCCTTGAGTCAACGATCCGGGCAAAAATTTCGATATCTTCCCGTAAAGACTGTTCCCGCCGAAGCTGCCGTCTATCGGCCGGCAAGCTGGAATTCCGCAAAATGTCCACGTCGTTCGCACTGGAATCACCCTCGCGCATATCATTCATACGGATGAATTCGTCGATTTCGTCAACGAAAAGGCGGTAATTCTTTACGGATCCGTCTTTACCCAACCGGCCGCTCAACACGAGCTGCTGCGCCTCGGAATGCAACGCGATATTCACGGCATCCTTGGCCAGACTAAGGTTTTTACCGGTCTCGCCGCCGCTTCCTACACTCACATCATTAACTCTGGTCCCCATGATCCGGGCCATTTCCATAATTTCATTCTTAACGCTCAGGTTCGGCACGGCCACGATGGTCGTCTTATCGCCGGCCGTTTTTATACGGGTTAAATAATCAAGGGCCAGGGCCAAGGCAACAGATTTACCGGCACCGGTCGGAGCGGACATGATCCGGCCGATTCTGTTGTTCCCGGCCAGCGACGGATTTCGTTCGATCATGGCCATTTCATTGATTGTCGTAAAGAAAAGGCTGAGGATTTCCGACTGCGCCTCACGCCCCGGCGTGCCGTGCGCATCGAAATCCTTGCCGGCATGCCTGAATGAGGTTCCCGCCCGGTCATACTGTTGAAGGATCTGATCGGCCTGTTCGACGACGAACTCCTTGATGGCGTCTCTTGACGTGTTCGGCGACCGGTCTTGAAGGAATTTGTCCAGGGCGGCATCGATGCGTTGATTTACGTCTTTTTCAATTCTGGCTTTATAGCCTCCGCTGTTTTCGGCGTTGCCTTGGGCGATCCGCAGTTCATTCCTAAGACCAGTAACGTTATCGACCAGCAGCGCAAAATCTTTGGCGTCCGCGCCGGCTTCATAGGGGCGGGATCCCCAGACGATCGGTTTGAAATCTATTCCTTTATACATATCGGAGAACCGCGTCCCATCCGAAGCGGACTGCCAACGCAAATCGACACCCGTGAGTATCGCGCTCAAATCTTCCTGACGTCTGCCTTCCCCTGTAACATCTCCGGATTCACGCAGAGCCACACCCTGCATAGCCTTTCGATTCATACCGGACCGGCCGATATTCATTTCACCGGCTAGTCCTTCGCGGGCAAATTCTACGTCTTTGGCATCGCCGGACTGACTGATGACACTGAAATCTGATCCGGAAGATCTTCTTGTGCTACTATGGCCGGAGGACGGCATGGGAGTATGGCGGATGGTTACGGGCCCTAAGTCGCTGCTTTCGGGGGCCGTTTTCACAGCTGAGGCGAGATCTATCACTTCAAATCCGGCCTCGGTCAAATCTGCCTGCTGATTGGGTTTGGTGCTCTTCATCCAGCTTTCCAGAGCCACCCGTTGGGACGCGGCGTCATCGGTTTTGGACGTCTCTATCCGTCCGCGCATCAATTCCAGCGTGGCCGTATCACCTCTCAGGAAGGCTGCCTTGGCGATAGTCACGGCGGCATCCACCGAAAGGTCACCCGAAACAGTCGCCTGAAGACCTGTTTGATCACCCCCCTTATCGGCGCCGACACTACGGTCACCTGTAGTGATCTTCCCGTCGCTGGCGACACCCAACCAGCGCCGATAGTCATCAGTCGATAACCGGGAAGCAAGATCAGGAGTCAGTTTCTCAAGCATTGGGCGATACTCATCCCCGGCAAGACGGAACTCGCGGGCCACCGGGACTTCCGCGCCGACCGGTACTTTGCCTCCCATCTCAAAAAACGCGTTGGCCGCATTATTGTACCGCCCCATGATCCGCAATTGAGCCTCAGTGAAACCGTTCTGACCTGAGTATGGCTGCGAACGTTCGCTGTTGGGGGGAACATTGTCCTTAAAATCCCTGACGTCACGGATTTCCTGGTCGATCTCGCGATCGATTTGCCGCACAATCTCTTTGGCGGTCCCTTCGGGGGACTTGCCTTTTTGCGATTCCATCCGCGTAATCAGCCGGTCAATTGCCTGCGTGGATTCTCCACGGAGGTGTTGGGCCTTGGCGATCTGAGCCAGCCCCTGCACACGGGCACTCGGCGAGCCGGCCTTACCCTGAATTTGGGTCCAGGCCCTGAAATGGGCATCCGGCAAAACGCTGGCCTTTTCCGGACTCATGGTGCGCAACATAGCCTCGTAACCGGATTGGGCGGCATCCGCCGCATCCTGTGCTTGCTTGGGGGCGTTCGCTTCTACCCGTGTGGCCTCAAACTGGTGGATCGTCCCCCACTCGGATGTACTCAGCCGCGCCTTGGCCAGCATTTCGGAAGGCAGTAAATCGGCTATGATCTGGAAATTGCTTTCCGCCTTCGCCGCCGCTTCCGCGGAAACGGCATCGGCATACTTGCGCGCCTGACCGAACTTGCGGTGAGCGAGCTGCAAGTCGCGTCCCGGCTCGGTGGCCGCTTGATATCCCTCATGGGTATAGCGCTGGAAGCGGACGGCGTTCAAATTCGCGGAAATCACATCCGCGAGCTTGCCATCGTTTGCGCTCCGGGCCAACTCAAGCGCCCGGCTCATCTCACCTTCATAAGCGTGAAAACGCTTGGCTCCGATATCATTGCCCGTAGTCGCGTCCCGCTCCAGAAAACCTCTGTCTCCGTGCGACATTCTGTCAAATTCGGCGGCGACGAACAGCGTGGAAGCGGTGTAATCCCCGTCCACCATTTTGGCCCTCATTTCCGCGGCATCGGCGACCCCCTTTGCCACCAACGTCGAATCAAGTTCCGCCCCCGCTTCCGTACGGCCAAGTTGACGCCAGGATTCTTTCATACGAGCCTCGGCCATCCGGCCTTCCTCCGCCTTAATTGCCATATCGAAGTGACTGACAACATCCGATTTTGCTCCAAATTCCTGCACGGCAAGCTGACGAGCCTGTCGGAACCCTTCGATTATGGATGCCTGTACTTCCGGCTGAGCGTATTCCCCGCGCAGAAGAGCCCCGCCCTTGGCGATTTGCGCCCTGGCAGCCAAGGCATCCACATTACTCGGATTGTGGCTCATAGCCCGATCGACCGCCCCTTCAGCCCGTGCGAAGAACTGCAGAGCCGCGGCCTCGAATTGCCCCCGTTCCGCAGCTGAGGTGGCATTGTACGCATTTTCGACCTCTCGCAGACCGTAGTAAATGTACTTGTCAGCGGCCATCTTGTTGACATCGGACTTATAAATCCCCTGCTGCAGTCTCGCGTCATTGATGAAGGCCTGATCTCCCGTGGCAAGCGCCACGTCCAGAAGCTCATTGTGAGAATCCGATACATCTCTTAATGGAATACCCCTGCTGAGGGCCAGCCCCCGCTCCGAACGCAATCTGATGCCCCAGGCCTCCTGATCGTAACGGTCGATACGCGTAGCCTCGGTCGCAAGCTGTCGTGCGGTCGCATAATTACCAGCTTCCTCGGCCTTGCCCGCCTGCGTGCGCAGCTGTGCCGAGCGCATACCGATTTGTGGCAAGCCCAGGAAGGCCGCATAACCGGCAGCCTCAAGCTCATAGTGATTGAAAACGACCGGACGGTTCGTTCCTTCGACAGCGTTGCCGTATTTAAATTCGTATTTGGTTTCGCCATTTACCTCAACTTCCGTGTAGTTGCTTTCCCGAATGGCAGCGACATCCTTACCCGCCAACCAGGCATTCAAATCCTGCCCGAGTGCGGAATTGTCAATCAACCTAGCTAGAGCTGACAGTGATAAGCTGTTGCTGCCATTACTGAAGAAATCGACCGCCGTTGAGGTCATGGTAACCAGCCCCGGCATGTACCCGACATCACGGTACAAGGTTGAGACGACTTTACCCGCCGACTCTCCCGGTCCCCGCTGAACCGCCTGCAGGAAACGGCCGGCCGCAGTGCTGAAACCTCCTCCCGGACGGACATTTCCGCCGAGGACCTGAAATGTTCCGAATGCCGGAGCCATCCACAAACCGTGGAGCGGGCCGGTCACCGCACTGTCATAGACGGCTTGAAGCCCTTGTCCGGATATCAGATTAATGTATCCGCCTTCCGTTTTGAGGATAAACGCCGGTAAACGCCCCGGCCCAAAGAATTTCCGGTAACGCGATTCGTCGCCGTCGATCATGGTTTCGACACGGGCCGCAAGCCCCGTCCACAGCGCCCCACCGATTGTAAAGGCCGGCGAAACAAGCGTCCACTTCGCAGCACCCAAAGCCGACTGGTCAAACAAGGCCTGGGCAGCCGAGCGTGGCCCGGCGGCGGCCTCAACCCCCTTGGCAGCCGCGCCACCAAGACGAGCGGATTGGAAGGCTGCGTCGTCAGAGAAATTACGCAGCAAACTCAGATTTTTGGCCCCGCGGATGGCAAAGAGCGCCAGCATGGCCAGACCGGCGCCGCCGATGAAATCGGCCACGCCCTGCCCCACCGAGTAGGGATTTTGGGGGGACGCATTAACTAAATACTCATAACCGACTTTTCCAGCCCCACCGACTCCGGCAAACCCAACGGCATTGAGCACCTTGCCGCGCATGGACAATTCGCCAAACGTACGCGGCGACGCCAATTCCCAACGGGCAGCCCGTTCCAGCCGGGCCAGCTGCTGCGGCGTTTTGGTTCTGAGCGCCATCTCGATGGCACGCGAATCGAGCGTGGCCGTTTGCGCCACCTCTCTTCCCGCTTGTTTTAATGCGTTACGCGCCATTTGCTCCCGAATCGCATGCGGAGAACTGGCGCCTGCTCGCATCGCGAGCAAGGCGGTCGGCCCCAAGAGCAACCCGCCGCCCGCGGCATAGGTTCCGATATCCAACAGAGCATTATCCCACAATAACTCGGTATCACTGTCACTGTTCCAAGCGAGATAATTCGCGCGCATCGCGCCGCCGAATCCGGCACCGGTTAACATGGATATGGCCACTCTGCTCCCGGTTTTGAGCTCGGCTGTGGCGGCATAACCCAGCCCGCGCATACCGCCGGCAACAATGGTCATGTAAGATGCTGTTTGCAAACCGCCCGTCAACGCCCTGCGTGTGCGGTACATAAATCCAAGGTTATCCCCGGTCAATTGGGCCGTCCGTTCCTCCAGGCTCATATCTGTCCCGTGGACTAACGTACCCACCCCCAAACCGAGCAGCCCAATAGAGGCAATTGTCTGTCCGAACTGTTTGGCCCCGGCATAGGCGCCGCCGAACTGGGCCGCCGCCAAACGGCCGCCGCCTAATATCGCCGCGGTCGCCAAACCTCCAATAGCGAGCGACTCGTAAAGTCCCGGGGCCTCGTTGCCGCGCATTCTCGAACCGAGTTGCAACGCCGCCACCGAACCGCCAAAGACCCCTCCTGCCAATAGGACTCCGGGGCTGGTCAAAAATCCGCCAACTCTTGTCGCCGCTAACTTATCTAAACCTGCAAATTTTGTGCGACTTATTGCCTGGGAAGCCCGCTCCGCTCCCGCCATCATGGTGCCCGTAAGACCTCGCTGAAGCACCGAACCAGCTGCCTTTGCCGGCGCCTGGCGAGACAAGAGCCCAAAGAGGAATGCGCCGTGGGCAAAATCAGTGAGGGTTTCCATCGACACCTCCCCGCGGGCATAGGAACCTAACGCTGCATTGATGGATCCTCCAAGAAGTCCGTATTGTATCAGACGCCGTGTGGTATAGCTTGCACTCGCCCCCCGCATGAACGCCCCTACAACACCGGGAGCCATCAGTCTTCGGGAAATAGGCGCAAGCCCACGCGCCGCAATACCGGCCAACAGTCGGGTGCCCCTGGTAGCTGCCGTATGCGCCGCCAATCGCGTAGCCACCTCCAAGGCTGCGTGCACCCCATATTTGCGCATCGTGCCCATCACAGCCTGTCTGGCTCCATAGCGGACACCATACCGGACACCGGCCTTGATCCCTTGCTTGGCCCCTTCCCCAGCTCCGGCAACAACCGGCGTGCCCAAACCACCCGTGGCAATAATGGCAACCACTTCAACCACGGTGATCACAACGTCCAAAATAACCAGCGCCCCCATGATCGTGGCCACCGTACCCATGGAATCCAACTGTCCGGCAAAGCGGAGGGCATTTTCGCCGCCGATGTTTCGCATCATAGCTTCCTGATCGTTGGACCGGTTAATCCAACCTGTTCGCAGCTTGCCATCTTCACCGTAGAAAATCGTCCCGGTATCGTCATCCTCCATGCCCCAGCCTTGACCGGCATAACGCAGCGGCCCGAAACTTTCAATAGCACGCAACTCGGCTAACGTTCCGCCTCTATTTTCTTGGTATGCCTCTTCGAAAGTTTTCTCCGGCGGTTCCCTGCCCCCGGCATCACCCAAGGTCGTCAAATCCTGCCACTCGTTACGTGAGACATACACCGCTTCGTCGGTATCGATCTCACCGGTTTGACCTCCGGCCTGCCCGGTAAGCCCTGATGTCGTAAAGTCTTCGTTGCCTATCCAGTCGAACCATCCTTCCGAACGGTTAAAGTCCCGCACCTGCAAAGCTCCGAACTGCCCTTTGTCATTGAATCCCCACACAGCCCTAAAGTCGTCATGCTGAAAACGTTCCGTGTAGACACGGATTACTTCAGCACTACGGGCCCCTTCCATGGCCCCGCGGAACTCTTCCCCTTGTAGGCCGTCGGTAAACAGGGCCAATAGATCGGCCGCGGCTTGGTCACCGCGATTGGCGCGCTCGAGCAGCCCTGCGCTCAGCTCCTCCCGCGTCGTCAGGCCGCTGGCGATCGCGAACTGCATAGCTTCCAGCAAGCCCATACGGGCCATACCCATCTCAGCCGCGGTCGCGCCTCCGGCATCCAGCCGCGCCTGTTGTTCCGCGGCAAAATTGGTCCCGGCCCGGCCTTCCGGCAAAGTCTCTCTGTGTTCAGCAAATGGTGAATTAACATTAAAGTCAAAATCGGTTTCCCGACGGGAAAGGGCATCACCATTCCGGATTGCCCGCATATCGCGATCGCTGATAGAAATTAATCCCCAATTGCGCAGGTCCTCCAAGGTATTGACGAAGGATTGTTTTTCCAAGCGGCTACCGGCGGCAAAACCGTCGGCGGGAAGGTAAACAAACCCGTTACTCAGCAACTGACCGCCCAAACCTTGCATTCCGCCTTCGGTGGGGTCCTGGCGGTGAATTAAAATTTGCGTAATCCAGGCGCTCAATTGCCGGCCGGTCATACCGCCTTGCCCCACGCCGAATTCACCGGCCATGCCCATTATGTCGTCGTATTCGATTCCATACGTGAAATTTTCGTTATTGTTAATCTCACGCAGCCATCGATTGCTGATCATGCGGGCGAACCGGGCTTCTATTGCGTCAGCATTGGGCCTGTTGCTGTAGCGCCCGGCGTACCTATCCACTTCGGCCTCGAATTCAGCCAGTCTGCCCGCGTAATCAAAGCCCGGCGGCAGGTCCATACCTCGTCGAACCATCGGAAAACGATAGGACACACTGCCGTCAGCCGCCACCACGACCTGCGGAACCGTTGCCCGGTGGTCATAAACGCCTTGATTGGCGAGCCGAATATCGGTAATGGCCGGATTATCCACCAGTTCGAAGAACGCACGTCCCCGGGACCGGTTGAAAGTCCCTCTGCGCAAATGAAGTGAAGATTCTCTGCCGACAACATCATCATCTAGGAGCGCATAAAGACGATTCTCGCCCGTATTGGTCTCCGGGTCGTATTTGCCCGCAATAACGAGGGTTTCGGGTCCGTGGAGTTCACGATCGGCATACTGCCCCTCAACGCGAATCCGCCCGCTGGCATCTCGGCGACCGAGGAATTCCAGCGGTCCGGCCTGCGGCGTTTCCCCTTCTGCGGGCGTACCTTCACCTGCGGCGAGGGTATCCCCGGCACCGGGTTGAACCTGGTTAAAGAAGGCTGCCACTTTTTCCCGACGAAGCGCGGTGACTTCTCCGGCGGTCAACGGACGCCCCCGCTCCTGTTCGAGCGCCTCCCGATCAATTCCAAGCGCCGAGAGCGGAGTGTCATCACTCATAATAGTTTCTTCGATGGCCTGACGTCTCAACGGGGATTTCCAGTCATCGTCACGCCGTTCACGCCTGCTCGTCCCTGCCACCAAGAGATTAAACCGATGCTCGATGTCGGACCTCAGCTGCTCGTCTTTTAGCCCGCCTCTGTTGAATCCCTGGTCCAAAATCACCCGCAAAACCATATCCGGGTGGCGCTGCGCGTCAGATATATTGTTGTAGGTGGTCGACGTCACCTGCAAGGGATACGGCGCCCCGTCGGTCAACACAACATCGACGCTTCCGTCCGATAAAAATCTCCAGCGGCTGCCGAACTGCTGGGCCAGCGTCTCACCATCAAGCGCGAAGCCCCCCTGCAAACGTTCGCGGTAGAAGAATTTCGGGGCCTGACCTTCCCGGATGCTGATCTCTCCATCACCGTCGACATCAAATCCGCGTTGTGAACTCGGTATCAAGTTAGTGGCGATCCAGCGGCCCTCGGTACGCGGCGAGGACACGCCCGACACTTCCCGAAGCCCTACGATTTGTATCGGCTCTGACAAACCTTGGGTACGCAGCCAGTCCGGATCAGTATAGTTTGTGAATTCCCACTCACCACTGGCTCCCAGCCGATAAAGACCGGCGGTCTTTTCGAATAACTCGTGATATATCCTCTGGTTGGCCCTCTCCCCGGTGCCGTCACCGGCCGCATTACTGTCGAGCCCCTCATAAACACCCCGCTCGAAACCGGTCCCGGCAAAAAACAACGCGTTGGCACCGAAGAAGCGCACCGTACCGTCGCGCACAATGTAGCCGGCCAGATCATCGGCGCCGGTGGCCTTGAAAATACGCCCGCGCATAAGTTGCGCACCCTGCCAATTGACAATTTGCGCTCTACTGTTGTCATCGGGGACCAAACTAGCCAAACCGCCTTCGTTTTCCGTCAGCGCGAGCAACTGCGGCGTTGCGCCTTGTCCTTCATAGAAAGGATCGGCCAGCCGCGGGGCATCCGGATCGGTTTGCATAATAAAAGCATACGGCGCGCGGAGCGCGTTCAGTTCCGTAGCGGGATCCATGACGATATTTGCGTTCGTATAATTGAGGGTCAGGTTCCCGGTGAAGATATCTCCATCCGGGCCGGGAGCGCCTGATCCCATGCTGAACACAATACGGCTATCCCCTTGTAAACCGGTGCGCGCCTCTTCCGTGATCGTCTGGTTGAGCGCTGCCGGACCGAACGGCGTGATCGTTCCGCTGCTGAAATCTCCTGTGCGCAACCGGTTAAGAAACGGCACGTCTCCCTGCAAGCCTTCAGCCACAACCCAACCATCATCTGTGACGCCGTTTTCATCAAGAGGCCCTACACCACGCACCATGAAGCTGGAACGGGTGTCTGCTCGAATTTCGCGTTCGCGATCGGATAATGCCGTCGCCCCATCGGACGGTGGTGGTGGGGCATCATTGTTGATGGATACCGCATTGGTCACATCAACGATGCCGTCGCCGCCGGCCAGATAGAGAACGCTCCGGGCCAAGCTTCCGCCCTTGTCTTCCGTAACGGCAACCCCATCCCTTGTTAACGGAATCATCGTCCCTTCCGCCGGCCCGATATAGGCAGGACCAAATTGCGCCATCACGGCCGCCGGATCAGCGTAGGATCCGTCCATTACCATTCCCAACAGCATCGACGCTCTCAGATCGGCATCCTCGGCGTTCGGACCGTTATAGAGATCCACAAGCGCCGCGGCATATTCTCTGACGAATTGCTCGGAGGCAGGCGGCCCCCCTTGTTGCGCTATAAAGTTTTCTACTACCCCGATCGCATCTGCAAGATCGTCCCGCGCCATGGCACCTTGAGGCGTAGGCGGTCCGGCCGCGACCATAACCGGTTGGATATTGTTCGGCTCGCGCGCGAAGCCGACAAACGGGGCAAACAGAAACGTCATGTTGTCGCCGTCGCGCCGGCCAAACGAATAGTTGGTGATGCCGGACCGGAAGCCGGACCAATTCAACATGCGCTGCCCTTCCGGACGGGCCATGATTTGCTGCTCGGCTCCTTCCGGCACAGAGATCCGGGATATCCCGTTTTGACCGTATGTAATCTGCAACCGGTTTTCCCGGGAAAGCCCCTCGAAACCATAACGCACAGTTTCCAAACCGGCCTTAACTGCGCCGCGTCCTTCGACCAAAGAAACTTCACCGGTCTCGGCGTCTTCGCGCCATTCGCCAAAAATCAAATCGCGCAGAGTGATGGTACGTTCGACCTCCCCGTCCTTATTCCGCAATAAAAATTGCCGGCGCAGATCTGATACACCCACCAATTGAGCCTGCTGGGCATTAACGAGCCGGGTTGCTTCGGCGGTGGATACCAAGGAATACGTATTCCCTTGCATAATGACAGCCTCAT
This sequence comes from Candidatus Omnitrophota bacterium, assembly GCA_020632495.1. Classification (GTDB taxonomy): domain Bacteria; phylum Omnitrophota; class Gorgyraeia; order Zapsychrales; family Zapsychraceae; genus JAGOSC01. The sequence goes on from JACKFL010000005.1 coordinate 477,523, forward strand.
TACTCCGGGGCGTATACTCCGACCAGGCACGCGCCCCCCCAGCGTCACGCAACTGCCGGGCCTCTTCGCCGTCCACCATTTTGTATTCAAACTCAGGAGCTCCAGATTCTTCATCGACTCCCGTCTGACGCCGCATTAAAATCCTCGAACCGAATCTGTCCTCGCGTATCTGATTGTAGGTGACGGCGATGGCATCCGCATACGTTACCAGCGCCTGCCCTAATCCCAAGGCCGGATCGACCAACCCGTACTCACCCGTTAATTCAATCATGTCCTCCGGCAATTGGACCGCCCGGCCGCCGGCGACCAAACCTCTGATGTCAGTACCTTCGGCCAGCCCCTGGGTCGGAATAACCACCTTACCGCGATTATTCAACGTTATCGGGTCATCCACATTTGTCTGCCCCGTACGCACAACAACACGGCCACCGACGATATCAAACTCACCGAACTGCATAAAGCGTGCAATACTTCCCCGAACTCCATCGAGATAGAGCCAACCCGAGTCGTATCCGCGCCCGGCGTGTTCATCTGCGATAACCCCATTTCTGACAACGACGCGAAGATTATCCGAAGCCAGCGTAGCCCGGCCTTGGGTAATTAACTCCCATACGCCTCCCACCAGGGCGATACTGCTGCCGCGTGCCGTAAGGTCAGTGACCATGCCCCGCATCGGGCTTCCGGCGGCGATATAACCATCCGGGGTGGCCTCTGTGACAGGTGCGGGGACGATGGCCTGGTAGGTCCCGCCTTCACGCACGTAATATAGAGTAGCATTTCTGGTTTCTTCCGTTAATCCGGCTGTAGCTACGGCACCGCCACCGTCAAAGAAGCCATACAAATTCGACAAAGCACTGCGGTCCACAAATACGGCGTTATCGATGAGCCCGGCCAAGTTTCCGGTTGTATCCGGTTGCTCACTACTCTCGACACCGAAGCCCAACGGAGTCGGATTGACTGCCGTATAATTGGGATTCAATGCCCGGCCCAGCCCCATGTCCGGCCCATTGGCCTCAACGTCGCTTTCGCCTCGCACATCTTCATATCCTTCCGGCCCTGACAACCGGATTCGGAATGTTCCGTCGTCCCGATCGGTGCTGAACTCGACATTTCGGAAAGTGAATTTATCACGCATGGACAGGTCACCGGTCAGCGTTGTGCCGTCGAACCTGGCCAAAGACCCGGTCGCGCCGTCCTTGATGGTCGCGTTGATGTCCCCGGTAAGAACGGAAATCAGCGGCATAGCGCCTGCCGACGATCCGAGCAATGAGTTGCGAATCATCCCCGTGATGGTGACTTCGCCATCGAAACGAACCATTTGGAGTTGCCCTGAGGCGGCCAACAAGGCCTGAGCCAAGGCCGAGGCCGGCCCCTTGTATTCGAATCGGGGAGTCAAACCAAAGGCGAAAAACTCCGGAGCCTGTCCGCGCTGATTACGGATGATCAGGTTCTGAACACGCAAACCGGGCATTCCTGGAACCGCCTGCATCGAATCGAACACGAGGATGCTGTCCGCGGTATACACACCGCGCTCGGTCAAGACGATTTGACGGTTAAAGGTCTCCACAGCGCCTTCGGGTATTCCCACGCCGGAGTCAACCCTGTCCGCGGCAACTACCATGGCCCGCCCCATAGTTTCCATGAGCGCATCTTTCTCCTCGCTCCCTGACAGAAACTGGGACAACGTACCGTTGCCGGTTCCTGTGAGAAAGGCCTCCATGGCATTGGCGGTTATAACCCCATTTGTTCCAGCAAGCGTCTGTTGCAGGACGGCCTCCAAGGCAGCGGCCGCCGCATTCTGTCCGCGGGCGCGCAACCTATTAATACCGGCCCGAATACCGGTCTCATAAACGTATTTCCGCATCTCCGGATCGACAATCAGATTGACGGCAGGTCCGTCGGAATTGAAGAGCGTTGCCGTCTGTGAAGCCGGATCCCATTGCACGTATTTCCCGACCAAGTTGGCCAGAAACTGCAGGCGCCCTTCCGAATCATAGTGGTAGGTTCCCGTTCCGGCGGCGGTATATCTTTGTCCCCACATGGCGCTGTCACCCTCGGCCGCCGTGATGTTGACCGGAGCGGCCCCCACGTAGCCTGCGCCGGCTCTCCCCTGAACATTTTCCCGCAGGAGCCGCGCATCCTCGGTTTCGCCCTCTGCCGCCGGAGCAGCGCCGCCTGAAGCCAAGAGCGCTAAATACGGATCGGGGCCGGACAACGCGTTAGACAAATTCGGATGATGGGCCAGGTTATCGTCTGATCGGACCGCCTCCACCACACCGGCCATGACGCGGGCCATCAGATTATTCAGATTCTCTTCGGTGGCGGCCTTGACGTCTCTGGCCTCTTGACCTTCGGGAACAGCCACCTGGAATAAGGAGCCCGCACCGTTGACTTGGTAATCACCGGAACTGATAAAAGCGATAGCCGCCTGCACCTTGGCCAACGTGTTGGCATCCGTGGGTAAATTCAGTGTATCCGGCCGGGCAATATATGTGGCCAGATCAAATCCCTCCTTGCTGCTGGCGATGAACAACTCGGCGAGCATATCGGCGGTGATCCCGGGGAGATTCAACCCCTCCGGCCTTTCGCTCATTGTCAAAAACAGAATGCGGGCCATATGTTGTAAACTCAGTATACCGTTGATACGATCGTCGTCGCCGGCATCAATCCAACGAAAGAGCTGACGGCTGTTCACTGACAGCGGTGCGCCGGTAAGCGCGCCCGACATATCGCGGCCGTATAAGTTATGCAACTCCTGAAGCAAGGCGCCGTCCAACCATCCTTCGGTACCGTTGTTGAAATTCGATCCGGGATTAAAGCCGGTAAGCGTGGCCACCCGGCCGTTATAAAACGCCAGGAAGCTCGCATACTGTAGACCGTCGTTCAAATTACCGCTCAACCATCCTCCGTTAACGATATTGCGGATGTTATAAGCCCCTACAGTATTGATTAAAACCAGAGCTCCGTTTCCGGCCCGCAGTCCGTTATTGTCCAACGTCATGTTCGTGCCGCCGAAGGCTAACTGGAATTGTGATGTCCCATTCGACTTGGAGCCGATCATGGCCATAGTCAACGGACCTTCTTTGTCGACGGTCTCGAAAGTAATGGGATTGATGACGCTCCCGGTGTGGTGTTCAAAACGGAAGCCGACGGTGCCGTCGTAGCTGAGCGCGGCGGCCAACGCCTCGTTACGCGCTGTGCGTGAAATGCTCCGGTACCCCGTCGTTGCCTCCCGGTGGCTGTCGATGGCGGCAAACAGCTGCTGAATCAGCCCCGGGGCATTGGCGACCCCTTGTCGAGTAGTCATAGCATTGGCGAGACCCCGCATGCGTCCGAGCAGTCCAGCGGCGGCACTGCTGCGATCGGCCTCACTGAAGAACAGCGGGTTCCCGTACTCACTGTAGGCAACTTGTGAAATCGTTCTGGTGGGTATTGTTCCTTTTGTTCTTCCGGTAGCTGGATTATTTTCTTCCGGAACGTCTTTCAATGCCGTCTCGAAATCGCCCTCAACTCCGGCGGTTAATCCGAGTCGGAAAATTTCTACGGCGTCGCCCTTGTCCAGTCCGCCTTGCCCGTCATTGCCGATCGCTTGTTCGAAAACAAAGAAGTATCTCGCGTATCCGTCCTTTAAGTTGCCGGCTTCATCTCTGTTTTGGGCGGCCCCGAAACGGAATCCGGAGTAGTGTACGGCGAACGGTGTCAGCGCCATCAAATTCCGGCTCTGGAAGGCGACCAGCTGTCCTTCACGCACGCTAAATTCAACCACCCGGTCAAAATATCCGTCGTTGAGGCCCGCCTCAACAATTGATCCATAGCGCATGCGCATTTGGAGGTTCCCGCCGAAGCGCTCATTGATCCAGTAGCTGGCAAATGCCCGGTCCCGCCCCTCAGCAGTTTCACCTTCGGCCAGCGGAGTTGTATCGGTAAAAAATCCCGTCAGCCGGGCATTCTCGATGTTCTTAAAGACAGCGGCAAAACTTAAGGCCTCTCCGCCCCCAGAGGATGTTGCTGCCGGAGACGCGCCTCCGCTTGTGGAAAGCCCCGGAAACAGCTGGGCCAAGGTATAAGATCCGAGCACCTCACCGGTGGTTTCATCTTTAATAACGACATTCCCGTCCTTAGTAAGGGTGGCGACCCCTTGCGGGGCATCCGCCGGAAGAGGAAGGGTAACCGGACCTTCATTGACAGCCGCAACGCCGGCCCCGTCGGCTCCCGCATTGGCAAAAATCAAATTGCCGGCATCGTCCACGAAGAAGGTAATGCCGTTAGGCCCTTGGATAAGTCGGGTCCCCTCCGGAGGCACACCGCCGTCCCCATTAGGCCGCTCAACCTGGACAGCACGATCACGGGTGGCCGGTGTTCCGGCGCCCATACGGGCCAGGACTTTGGCACCCTGGTTGCTATTCCACGCCGCCTCATCACCGCTGCGCAACGCCGCCATAAGCGCCTCGCCCTGAGTCATGGTTATTTGCCCTTCGGCGATTAATGCCGCGATCGCATTCAGAGCCGCCGCCATGCCGTTGGCGCGTACATTTTCATTGCCCGGAATATTTCGCGCATTATGATCTTCGGAGTCCGCGATTTTCTGCCATCCGCTCTCCGTTTGCACCTCGCCACCTGGATTGTTCATGTTATAGGCAACCAACTCTGACTGTTTCCAATAGTTGGAGTTGACATAGGTGGGGTAATTCTGATCATACACCTCTAAATTGCCGCCGTCCGCCCCACCAGGAAGCCTGAAGAAATTGAGCGCGCCAGTAGACTCGTCCTTGGAGTAATAATTATTCACGCCGGCATCGGTAAGGACTTGCGAAAACATAATATCTTCCGGCTCTACCGCGGTGCCTAGGACCCATGAACGGCTGGCCATGCGCAGAATCGCGCCTTGATCTTCGGGATTCGCCCCGTTGGCCCGCATAACCAGCCCGATATAGGTTTGTTGTACTTCCCATTCCAGATTTTTATCTTTTTCAAGGTCCGCCCTTGTTAATTGCGAATCCTCGCCAAACGTCACTTTGATAAGTCGATTTACCTCAGCATCCGTGAGGTCATCCAGATCGTAGAAAAAGTCGGCCATACCCGTCTGCACATAAAACTCGCTGAATATCCGGACGGGGTCTTCCCCGTCGCCCAACACCAGACGGCTGCTCATACCGCGCACACCCAGCTCAAACTGTCCGCTCATACCGTGCTGGTAAATAAGCTGCTTAGGTTGCAACCCATGGGCGGCCATCCACGCGGTCGCCCCGGACCCCAAGGCCGGCGCTAGAAACTCCACCATATTGATAAACGGATTCGCCGTCAAATTTGTCATCGCGCCGAGCAGATGATTGTTCATCATATCCAATACGTAAGTGCCGGAATATCTGTTTTGGTCGATCAGATTCCACAACCCGGTAAGGGTTCGATTCCAGGCTTGCTCGCCGCCGTAATATAAATCCAACTCTTCGTCTGAGCGGGACGGATGCTCGGCTTTCGCCCGGGCCCGCTCCTCGGCCATAGCCTGCTCAGAACCTTCCCGTGAACGCTTAATGGCCAGAACCCGATTGATATCTCCCCACGGACCGGCCATGTTGGCAACTTCAGCCCCTGAGGCATCTGCGCCTTTTGCCCACAGATAGTTCACTAGGGCCGGATTATTCTTTTGTTCTTCAGTTAATGCCTGACCGCCGTTGCCGATTTCTTCAAACGAAAAGAAGAGCGGCGATGTCCCGTTAGCCGTCGCCATGCTGCGCACCATACCGAAGAAAAGATTGGCAAACGGCTCCAACGCAAAAAACCACAGCTGATCGCTCTTGGACATGCCGTTTCTGGTAATCGTGTTATCTGTGTCCGCGTTGAGAAAATTATCCTTGTTGCCGCCGCTTTCCTCGGCTGCAGCCGTAGCCGCTTTTCCGTCGGGCGTCACCACATCCGCGGAAGTACTAATGGCTACGGCAGCCGTAATACCCGTCATCACCCCGAAAGTGATGAGCCGGGTAATAAATAACGTGAACCGGTCCGTTTGATTGACCCCCTCGCGTTCGCCGTCAACAAACTCGTTTTCGATCAGATCCATAACCAAGGCGGCCACCACGCTGATGAGACCGCGAACGATCATGCCGCTCACTTCGGTCATCATCTCTTGGGTCATTTTATTAAAGGTACGATTGAACTGTAAATCTGATAGACTTACGGCCGCACCCTGTTGGCTCAACGCCAAATTGACAGCCGCCGTTAAATCAAGCTTGCCTTCTCCCTCGCCTTCCCCTGCCTCGGAACCAGGCGCGGTGCCGACCAAAGTAGTCGGATCAACAGGCGGCGCCCCCGGCGTCCCGCTATTGTTGGTGCGTCCGCTGTTGAAGAGATTCATGAAGCCGCCGCCCATTTGCGATAAGGCTCCACTCAGGCGAGACAGAAAACCGATCCCGCCCCGGACCTTGTTCATGGCCCGTTGAGTATAATCGTCCATCTGCGCCTGAGTCGGCTTCTTGTCCGAAACAACTTCCAATGTATCGCCGTTTCGCTTCAAGTGCCCCTCTTCGACCAATATGTTGGTAAGCTCCTCCTCAATCTCATCCCGATGTTCTTCCAGGTCCGCGGCAGCCGAGGCTTCCATACTGACTGCCATCAGCGATGACATCATTTGCCCGAACACCTGAGACAATACGGAGTCCGGATCCACCCCCACAATGTCAAGAAGGTACCGGCCGGCGAGACCGACAAGCTGGTTAAAGGCCCCACCCAACTCGTTGGTAAGCGCCTGTTTCATAAAGTCCATAAAAAAGCCGCTTGCCTGAGCATTGGTATATATAGAGTAGTTCGGCGTGTACCCGTTGACTTTCCCATCCGAATCACGGGTAACAGAACCACTATGATTCCCGGAGTCTCCGACAATCTTTCCACCAACCCACTGAACACCCGCGCTGGCTGCCGATCCGATAATCCCACCGACAGCCCCCCCAACGATGTTGACCAGGCTTTGGGTAAGTGGGTTAACTTCCCCGTCCTCATTCGCCAGATCCAACTCCTCAATGAGAAACTCAGCCACCTTGACCATGACAAAACGTTTGACAAGAGAATACGCGAGAGCCGACGGCAAGTTGACCATTGCCTGTTTGAGGCCTGCCATCATCATGGTCCCCAATGTAGCTCCGGACGCAGCCGTTACTCCCGCATTCGCGGCCTCAATTACACCTCCGGCCCACAAATTCCCCCCGACGGAGATCCCGATATTCAACAACATGGCCCCTTCTTCACTACAGGCGCCCTTCATGTAACAGACTGTCGCTACCGAGGAAGCAAACTGGGAAAGACCATAGGAGAACACGAAGCTAACCGCAAATGCGGCCATCCCCCCGCCGAGCATCTGACCGAGGGAGCCGAAGAGTTGCGCCAGTTTGGCCAACATATCGACCGTTTTATACATTTCGGCCAGCTGACCCAAACCGTATCCGATCCCCGCCAGCGCCAAGCCGATGATGATGCCGCCGAACTCATCCCAGAACCCGTACATCCCTGGCAAGTCATCAGACTGGTCGCGCCACTTATCCCCCCAAACGAAGGCCGCCATCGAATCGGGAATATATTCAACTTCTAAGTTTTGGTGTTGGTTCAAGTTTCGGGCAAGGACAAATCCGCTCAACTGTGAAACGAAAGAAGCTTCGCTCAGTTGTGAAGGCCGGCCGATGTCGTTGTAATAAACGACGCCGTCCTGAATGGCGGTGACGGTGACGAAGTGCTCGTTGTTGAAGCTGGCTATGAATGGCGGGTCAATCTTGGTAACATCCTGCGGGGATAAACGGGCATTACGAAATCCGAGGCCGTAGGCGTCGACGATTTTGCTGATGGAATACAACGAGGTCTTAAGCTTGGGCTCGCCCGGCTTAACAATGTGACTCATCAAGTCGACAGCAAGTGAGGAAACGGATATCTCTTCCAGCTCGACATCAATTTCATACGCGTTCAGGATATCCCGTAAGGCATAAACCCCGCAGTTAAGCGGATGGATTTCCGGCTGGCGCAGCCACGATACAACTTGATTTATGTATTCAAGATTAAAGGGATTCTCGCCCTTGATGTTTACGTTCAACGAAACATCTTGGTCCGGGTTTGCCCCTCCGGCCGGAAGCTGCAACTTGACCCGGGCGTTGTCCTTATAGGCGACGTCGCCGAGCAATTTGTAAACGCTGCCGGCAATATGTTCAGAAACAAGCTCGTTGAATTCCGCGCCATGCGGCTGAGCGGCGGACTGTGACGGGTACGCTGATTTTTCGCCCCACAGAACCAATGGGTTGTAATTGAAGGCCCAGCTGGCCTGCTCAGGAACAAAAACCAGTATGATTGCAAGAGATACAGCCTTCATCCAGGAATGGAACCGGCTACGGAAGGTCGGCGCTTTGCGGTCTGACTCGACGTACGGGCCCAAGTCTATCTGCCCGGGATGCACCCCCACGTCGTCATCTTCGGCAAAATTCAGCTCCAATGTTTTGCCTGGAACTGTATTGGCCTGAGAATCGGGATTAACCAAGTCCGGAGACAGACGAAAATCCTCACCCTGGGGGCTAGGATTTCCTGATTCTTCCGGTTCAAAGTTGTCCGGTTTCTCGTTCATAAATTAGATAGTTTAAATGTCCAAAAAGCGCCAGTTTTGATTGGACATTTGTCTGCGGCCGCCCGCTTGCGCCTTAGCAACTTGATACGCCCGCTTTGCCGATACGCCATCATGTTGTGGCGATTTGATTAATCGGCAACTTAATTTGCCAGCTTTTCCTTTTTCTCCCATTAAGTGTAATACTATGTGTATTGTCAAAGTAATATATATAAGCTGAGTTAATGTACTAACCATCATAGTTAAGGTCTCTTGTTACTAGTTTCGGTGGACAAAAAAAAGACTGCCTGTGAATGGCAGCCTGCGCTGAATGAATGGACGTCTTGCTTGGACAGATCTTGTCTTTTGGTTGGAGCTGTTACCATGCTATCCCCGTTGAATTCATTGATAAATCGTTGATTAGTAAGTACTGGCGCCTGACTTATTAATCCTACGACTCAAACAACGACCACACATGTTCCCGTATGGTAAGAGTATATCATATTATATATATAGATCAACGACTTAGCAAGTATTTTTACAAATAAATGTTATTGAAAATAAAAGGCTTAGGAAAAAATGGGGCTCTTATTTTCAATAAAATTTCGCTGAATTAGCCCATATTCTCGTCGAGAAAATGTTTTGTAAAAATACCCAAAAGAAAACGTTTTCGCAGATATACCCGGACACAGCCTGTCAGATCACTATTCGTATATACATTTATAATATAATTATAGAAAGATTTCAAATACTATCTGGCTTTTTTATTAGAAGACAAAAATTTACTAAGCACGTGTTCTGGATATCAAAATGTAGTTATCCTCGTCGAGAAGATTCAGTTTTCGCACATCCAAGCGTATACTTCGGCAGCGAGGCGTGTTGATCCGGTTGCAAAAATTAATAAACATTACGAAATTAAGATTACACTTACCCGCAACCATTGATGAAGAGCGTCTGCTGAGCCGGACACATCCAATAAAAATGGGCCGATGCGCGAACCTGATACTCGCAATCGAAAGTGCAATGGCTCCGTTTTGATTCTGCAAACCTAACCACACGACAACTCCTGCTGGCAACACCTTGAGGCGCCACACCCACCACAAATGTCCAATCTGGCTAAAAACAGCCCTATTTTGGACGTTTTCTTTTTGGACAATACATTCCCCTACGTTTAGCGCTTTCTCGCAAAAAAAGGGCCTTAGAACGAAAATATGAGCCCTTTGAATTTGTGTCGCTGAGGATTTTTCCTCACATCCTTAGCCGCCGCCCCCATATGTTGTGCTTTCCATGTTAAAAAAGCGTGCATGTAGTGTTCGAAAAATTTGAATACTTCACCAATCCCATCCGGTAATTTGAAGCCGCGAATTCCGACAAAGGACGGCCGTGTATGAGAAATGATGTTAAAATCTGTCAACTATTGGAGGTGCGTGAGGGGTGGCACGGAACAGCAAAAATAGCCGCTTGGAGAAAACGGCGGGCAGTCATCCTGCAAGCAGTCCGCGTTACATCTTTTCGAACGGATTGTTTTCGATAAAGTCGAGGAGAATCGGACCGGCCACCAGGATACCTACAACCGGGAAAATGAACATCAGCAGCGGCACAAGCATCTTCATTGGTGCCTTAAGGGCCAACTGTTCACCGCGGCGATAACGGGCCTGGCGCATGTCTTCGGAGAGAATATTCAGGGCCTCGGTAACCGAAGTCCCCATTTTGTCGGCTTGGATAAGTGTCCGGGAAAAAGTGGACAGGTCCGGAAGTTCATAACGTGCCGCTAAGTCCTTGATCGCATCCCGGCGGGTTTTCCCGACATTAATTTCCTGCAATACCACGTTAAGCTCGTCGATCATTACGGATGGCGGCGACTTTTCCACCACCCATTTGAGAGACAGCATGAAGTCAAGACCCGCGTTTACACACAAGCCTAACAAGTCGATCGCGTCCGGCAACTCTTTGACAATCGTCGCCTTGACCTTCTTAATCTTATTGCGCACAAGGAGTTCCGGCAATACGTACCCAACCCCCATGCTCATAAATAACCAAAACATCATCATATCGGGGCTGATCGCCGGATAAGTCACAAATAACACCAATATAATACATAGCTCTTTAGCTAGTATAAATTCCTCAGGCGTAATATTAACGTGCGCGATGGACAGCTCCTTCTCAATACGCTGCCGCAATCCACCCTGGCAGACTGGCTTATTGAGCTTGGCAATAATCCGAATAATCGAAGTCAGGCTCTTTTTCTTTTTCGGAGCCGTGGGCTGAATCCCCAGGGCGCTTAACGTCGGACGGTGTTCCCACTGAACCGGGATTAACCCCATTATCATGAAAAATATACATAAATATGTATTAATTAATAAAATAGCAAACATACTAGAAATCCTTAAAGGTACTGATTTTCCACACCATGTAGGCCCCGATACACCACGAAAAGGCCGCGTAGATCAACAAACTGCGGCCGAGTTGCGATGTGAACATATTTTCCATCATCTGCGGATTCGTTGAGTAAACAATAAAACCGAATCCAATGGGAAGCAGCGTCATGACCGCCCCCTGAATTTTTCCCTGGATCGTAAGTGTATCCAAATTCTGCTGTATCTTTCGGCTTTCACGAATATTGGTTACAATCCGGTTGAAAATAACCGGCAGGTTACCCCCGGTTTCCCGGGCCAGCAAGATGGCAGTGATCATTTGCTGCAAAGATATAGACGACATACGATTATAAAGGTGATTGAGGGCCTCTTCCAGAGAAACCCCCATCTTGTTCTCCCCGAGGACGATACCAAACTCCTTGCGGATCGGATCCGGCATTTCCTGTTCCACGGCCTCCATGGCTTGGACCAAACTCAACCCCCCGCGGAAGGAGCTGGACATAATCATAAGGGCATCAATGAGTTGCGCGTCGAATTTTTCCCGGTTCTTACCGGTCAACATCTGGATATAAATACCCGGAAACAGGAGGCCCAAGATAAGGCCGAAGACAATGCCGAAAAACCGCATTTCTGCTGGGAAGATGAAATAGAAACCCGCGGAAAGGATGAGCGGGGCCATAATGAACACCCGGCTGAGTTTGCGGGCGTCCGTCCGCGACATCACCTTTTCCATGGTATTGGAAAGCTTTTGTTGACGTCGCTCGCTGATAACGGCCGTCCGGCTGTAGACACTCGGAATGAGCTGCCAGCCGATTAAGGTTACAGAGGCCGCGACCAACAGTAGGATTAAGATCAGCATAAATCCGCACTTTCGCTTATTGGGTTATCAAGCGTACATATAATTATACAATATCGCGACGAAAATGCCAGTCTTGGAAAAAACTTATTTTGAAGAAATTTTGGAATGTCCCGTTGAAGGCCTGTCAAATTGTTTCTGACAAAAAAATAGCAGGGAGAGAAGAAGTTACAACTTTAAACTACGGATCGTTACATACATCGCGACCACCGTAATTGGACCGGCAGGTGGCGTTTATACATGTTTGACAATTGAGATCATCCTTGGTTTCCGCTACGCAATCCCGTTCGCCACAATCTTCGTCAAAGCAAGTTTGATTGAACCAAAGACCGGTATCCTGCCACTGGTCGTAGCCGCAGGCAACTGAGGTGATCGGATCATAAAGACGGCCTTGCCCGAAGGATTCACCGACCTGTTTCCAGCGGCCATACATACCACGTGCAATATACTTCTGAAAAATTAGCATCGCCGTGAGCACAAAGACCACCAAACTGGCTATCTCAATTGTGGATTGAGCCTTGCGGCCATGAATTTTCACAAACATACAAGCATCTCCAGGGCATATACTTAGAACGCTTCGCAGGGAATAAATGAAAATGTCATCCCTGGTCGGACACCCTGCTTAAGGTAATATTGCGCGCACACTTCTGTTCCAATCCCGCCATTGGCAAGAATGAAGTGGGTTCTGTTCCAACAATTCCAGTTATTCCCCAAAACGGGGTCTGTATCTCCCGTACCGACCCGCTGGTTCATGAAAAACGCCCCCTTGAAGGTATCTACCGGGACCCTGGGATCCGTGATCATAATCGAGTCACACGTGGTCCCCAATGTAGCGGCATCAACATCCCCCCGATCGGGGCTGGGGTGGAAGAAGCGGAATTTCCACAGAGGCTGTCCGTTCGGGAATGTGAGACCGCTCCCCGTGGAATTTGGCGCCTCATCAAAGCGTAACACACGGAATTTGACGATACCATCCGTGTTTACCAGCTCATAACAACGTTTCAATCCCATTTTCGTGGTATACGTTCGGACTTTTGGCCACTCGGGATCTGGGTTTCCGCCAACACCGCAGGCATTGTCGCAACGCTTGGGCATCCGCCCCTCTACTTTGACGATATGCCAGTAAGATTCGCCCCCCGGGGCACCTAACCGAATTTCTGGCGGTATCGGATCCTGCCATGCGTAAATAGCCTGGAATGGGAAATGATCAGGCGGATTCGCATCATAGTCAAACCTGGCCTGAATCAAGTCGGCAACCGGGCCGGTCAGGAACTCATAGAACTGGATCCGGGCCGTATTCATGGTGATGATAAACTGGTTCATATCATTGACGATATCTTCCAGAAAGTCACGGCGCAATTGCATCTTAATAACCTGGTTTGCCGCCTCAATGGCTGATGTGCCGGTCAAATCCAGCCAGCCTCCGGGAGCGATATCACAGGTGGGGTTGGCCATTAACAGAGAATCCCGAACAGCTGTCCGCCAACCGTTGACATCATTCAATTGCAGCCCGGTACAATCCAAGGCCGGGTCAAAGGCCGGCGGCGGCGTGGCAGTGTACACGTACGGCGTCCCATCTGAGCTCCGATTGGCAGGCAAGACGGTACAGGTGGGATTACCACAGCTGTGGACACACAAGAGCATGGCCGTCATATCCGGTTCGTCCAGGACGTTGGCCGCCACATAGGCGTTAGGATCGTACGCTGCCGGCGCCAACACAGACCGCGGCAAATTGGTACATGCTGCGGCTGAACAGGACAACATACAATTAGCATATCGGAAATCGTTCCCCTGCCGGTCTCCCGTAGCCCTCAGACACGTAGCGTCTGGAACGCCACCGTTACACGCGTAGTCGTAACCATCCACATTGAATGTCAGACACGCGATGATGTCTTCCACATCGCCGTTGATGCCGTTGGCGTTATAATCGAATGTAACCTCTTCAAACGCGGATACATCCGCACAACCGGGAATGGGGACGCACCATGGGTCCCGGTTACAGTTGACTCCGGCATGGCTTGTTTCCTTGATCTCAATGAGCTCGTCATGGATCAAATTAATGTTGCGAAGCCAATAATACAATTGCCCGGGCTCCGACTGGCAGACATCAGCTGTTGACGGATCATAATCAACATCCCAGGGATAGCAGTCTGGATACGGAAGGGGATAAGACGGATCCCCCAACACGTCCGCCTGATTGGCCCAGGGCCCCGGGTCAATCCATGCCTGCCAATCGTTAAACCAGTTCTCAAAATCAATGGCGATATTTGCTCGTCCCCTGGCAAGAAATGCGTTGGCGTCATCAAAGAACGCGGTCAAACCATAGATGATCTCATCCAGGACATCTTCCGGGAAGAGATCTCCGCGTACCAATAACGGATCTGTCGCCGAGGGATCGCCACACTGGCACAGGGCCGGAATCGCGTTTCCGTTCGTGTCACACTCGGCCGGACAATCAGCCACCCCGTTCCCGTTTGGATCCAAGAAACAGCCACCGTCCGTATACTTCGGGCATTGGCTTTCGTACGGCCAGGCCGAGTCCCCGCCAATGTCGCCTTCGGAACAATACCGGTCGGCACCCCGCTTCCAAAATGCATTGCCAGCGTAAGTACGCGGATCAACACATGTTGCGGCCGCATATTCAAGCGATCCTCCTGACGGGATGAGGCTAACGTTATCTATGTATGTATCTACACAGTAAGTGGGGTATATCGTTAGCGTTGTGGGATCAAATGGTAGATTCAACTGTACCATCTGGTAAGGCAGGCGCGGATCACAAATCACCCCTCGATTCTCGTCGCACCACTTGCAGCGCTGGTCGAACGGATCATCAATGGGGTCCACATCCGTAGGGCTGGGGGTGGTTAAATCGTCCAAATCGTAACCCCAAGTCGTAATCTTCCATAAAAACGGGAACACGCCACGCCGATTTTCCCCAACCGCCGGCGGAACGACTGGAAGCCCAATATAGAAGCCGGTCGCGTCATCAGCATAAAAGCGGCTTCCCAACCAAGGTGGAGCAAACTGTGGGGCCCAATTTGGGTTGCTGGAATCTTTGAAGTACAGACGGTGCTCATCATCCCGACCAAGCTGCTCGCGGAAGGACCGGAACGTGTTTTCCCAATTCTCCTCATAGGGATTGTACACCCAAGCGTAAAAGGTTCCCAAAGTGGGCTCGGTGAATCCGTAGGGGCTTAGGGCCTGGCAGGTGGCTGACGTTCCACATTCTTGGGTAATATCCCCGCAAGCATCACAACAGGCCCGCGATGCCGCATTTACAGGACATTGCAACGGACCGCCGCAGGCATCAATACATCCATCCACGGTACAGAAATCCGGATTAAACACGTCTATCGTCGCTACCCCGGTCGGATCAGTGGGGTCCGGAATGGTAATGACAGACGGCAGGGTGGAACACTCGCAACACCCGGGCCTAGCCCTCAGCTGACCGAAGGAAGGCCCCCTGGGGTCAGGTGTCGTTAACGGCAGACAGCACGGATTACACACCGAGGGAACGTTCGCCGGATCGCTAAAGCACGGGTGCGTCAAATCTTGTGGTATTGTAAATGGATAGATTACATCAATTGGTGGCGGCCGGATGGGACCGGGGACAAAATACTCGGGGAGAGGATCCCAAAGCCCCCATGCCGGCACACAAACGGCGGCGGTTTCCACATCGACACATTCCTGATCTGGTCCGCAGGCCGGAGCAGCTCCACAGGTGGCAGGAATCCCCCCAGCCGTGGTGTTCGGACCTACCGGCGGCAACTGATAGACAAAATCCTGTAGGGCCACCTGAAAATTCTCCGCTTCAGGGATAAAGTTGACGGTAATCCCGTCAAATATCTGTCCGTAATACAGACTGAACCGAGATATGTTGTCGATCGCCTCGCTGGTCACCGCATCCAAACCGAATGACCCGTCCAAATCCATATCGTTCAGGTCAGGAACCTGAACCGGGTCGGAGGTCGCGCTTTGCAGTGCACCCCGTAACGCATTTTCCATAAACTGATCCACAAGCGGCAAGAGATCCGCCGCTAGGCTGTTCCAAGCACTGGTAATACCCGGCTGTATAACGGTAATTTGTAGGACTAGACTTGTGGCCGCCAGGACCGTTCCGATGACCAAAAGGGCCTGAGCAGCAAGCTGCATGGTGGCGGGCGCCGCTTCCCACAAAAATATGGTAAGCACGACGGCCAAAACAAATCCCAAAATGGCCCCTAACAACCCGGAAGATTGACATTTTTTCTGGCGGCCGCCCAATTGTTGCATAAACAAGGATTGGCCATAACTGGCCATGGCCGAGGCCAATGCGGACGCCCCTTGCGCGGCGCCGATCTGTGTAACCACCTTATTTTGACCGATGCGGCCCAAATTCAAGGTAGCAGCATAAAAAATGAGGGCGAAGGCCACAATCAAAAGTATTACGACGGCCACCTGCCCCTTTTTCGAACGCTGAAGATTGTGGAGGAATTTGGTCATTATCCTAGTTAACCCCGCCTCGCCAAACGGCGTTCATGTCAACCCCGGAAGAATAAAATGGGGATATTTGGGCTATTTGCTCACTATCGGCGGCGGAGGTATAACTTCGGGTAAGGCCCCCGCCTGAAGTCGTTAACCGAGATGTATGTCCCACTCTCCGCGACACCAGTTCCCGACCAGACCATTCAAAAACCTTGGTGATAGAGTAAATCATCAAAAATACGATAATCATACAAAACGTGAATTCGATCATTGTCTGTCCACGTAATTTGGCGGCCTTTCTGCGCTGAGATTTCAACATCTTGCATCACCTGCCTTTGTCATTATACACACAAACTCTTTACGACAATAAATCTTATCGTGTGAAGTTCACGACCGGATCGGAGTCGGTCGGCGTAATATACTTCCGGCCGTGCTTATCCACGATTCGGCTCCGCACATAAATGAGCGGATACTGCTGATCATACACCATACAAGTCTGGGTTATGGTAACCGGACCGAAGCAACACCCGCTGCCGGTACAACATACTTCCACAGGATTAGGGGTCGCTGCTGTCCATCCGGCCCGATTGCCCTCCGGCGTTCCGGCCGTAACCAGCACTCCGGCATTAGTACAAAATCTTTCCGTGTTTTTGGTCAATTGCAACGTTCGTTGGATGATGTCTACAGAATCCTTGCGCTGGGCATCCCGCGCGTACCGTCCCGTCAGCGGGGAAAATAATCGCCCCTCATCCACCCGCAAATAGGTGCCCACACCATCGCCGGTACCCAAGGGATTATCGGAAAACGTAAACATCTGAACCTCCTGATTTCCGAATCCCGGCGCCGGCACCGACGGATCATTGGAAAAATAAATGTCACCTTCCTGATAATCCAACGTCGTAACGCTGGCTGCCCCATTTACTTTCAAGACCTGTTCGGGGTAACCATCGCCATCCACATCAACATTTGTCCACTCACCGGTCTCGGGGTCAATCCGGCTGGGATCTCCGGCATGCCACTGCCAGAAAAAATCGTCACAATTAGTGTCATCCACCCCGTCATTGGGCACGCCGCCGCTGTGATCCAGATCGAACCGATACCAAGTCGTTCCGTTCACGACTTCGAACACCGAATTGACATTTCCGCTGCATTGCCGAAAATCGGTGGCTTCATGGTTAAATCGTTGTCGAAAAACAACGTCATCCAACGGATGGTTCACAAACGATCCCAACGTCAAGGGAAAATGCACACCATTGACGAAGAAATCCGCGATCGGAATATTGGCGTACTCACCTACTTCCACCGGCATGAACAAGTTACGCGAATGCGTAGCGGTTCCTTGAGATAAAATCGGTGTACGGTCTACTGTGGCGAATTTGGCGGATGATGCTGAAAGCCGGTCTTCGATAATTAAAACAGAAGCCGCGTTACGGGAGGTCGTTCCATCCCGCCAATCTCCCGGCGGCGCCTTGATCCCTTCGCTGTATTCAAAGGAGGTCAACATAGCCAGACGGAGTGCCTTTAACTGGCTGCCTTGTTGATAAGACGTCCCAAGTACCGCCCGGACAATCAACCCCATCAAAAAAATAATAACAGAACCGAAAACCGCCAACTCTATTGCGGTTTGAGCCTTGCTATACTTTTTTGATCCGCCCGTAGGATTCATGTCCATTGTCCCCTTGGCAAGTTAATAGGCCCCCACGTTGATAGAACCGCTCCTTAACTCTAATGAGTTGGTTTGATCCTGTCTGGTAGTTTGCAATCCTTGAGGCGTACTTATCGCGGTAAGGGCCGTTGCCTGGTTAGAGATCAATCGGTGGATGATCAGTCCATTTGATGTCCGCGGATCGTACTGATCCCCCAGCGAGTCGGTTGACTCCTTCCAACGCCCCTGGACGCCTCGCTTAAAGTAGTTTGCTGAGGCCAAAAATGCTCCCATCAGTACAATCAGGATTACCGAATATTCTATCGCTGACTGTCCTTTGTTCTTTATTCTCAAGGCCTTAAGCATAATCTATCCTCGCAGATATTAGGGTTCCGGAACGATCCCCAGATTAATGGACTGATTTCCGTCGGTCCGAACGGCGTCGTCAAATATGTAGTTGATTATCCCGGCAGTTTCTAAGGTGCTTTTTGAGGTGTCGGACCTAACGAGAGAGTAGCTGGAATCCAGCTGGGCCTGCCTCAGGTCGTTAAACTGTTGGTCCGCAAGATTTTGCACGCCAATTTGATCGGCCACCAACTTAATCCAACCTTGCGAAGAACGGCGGACAAGGGTACTCATTGCAGCAATCACAGCCATGACAGTTATCAGTATCGTTGTGTACTCGATCATGGACTGCGCTTCCTTGTTTTTGGCGAGACACTTTAGCATAGCTAATCCGCATTTACAGGTGGTAATGTTGTCGTATTGGATATTCTCAGCGACTGCTCATTCGGATTCGACCGGTACAACCCCGAGGACAAGGGGTATGACGGGAGTACCTGCTTCTGGTTGTTGTTGGCCACAGTCGATTCGGAATCGGTAACGCGGTAGTACGGTTCGTACTGAATATAGACGCTGTTACCCGCATACTGAGCCCCAATACGATCCCGTACTATATTGAGCATGCTGTTATGGGCGTCCCGGATGCGACCCTGCACAGCCCGTCTGAAAAAAACAGATAGGCCCGAAATAACAGCCACAACTATGAACAGCGTAATTACGTACTCGCTGGCAATCATCTGCCCCTTCCGACCGGTGAACCTGATTTTTGGTGTTTTTCGTAGCATGCGACTCCTTACGGGGCATTGCTTCCCTACTATATTATAGCGCAATTGGTGCCAAATCACCAAGGCCAGTCGCTAGCAGATATTAACAAACAAAATATGGCTTATCCGAGAAGAAATCCCCCCGAATAAGCCATATCTTGTTTAAGGAATTTTCATATTGTGATTATGTTACACAATACTTATTATCCCCAGAACTCTTGGTTGAGGTTCATAACGTCAGAGTTCATGATTTCCAGTGTGATTTCCTCCTGAGTCAAAGTGGATGCAGTCACACCTGATGCGAATGTGTCACGTGTTTGAGAAGAAGTGACCATTTTCTTGACGACGTTGGTGTTTCCGTTAGAGAACTGATCACCGATGTCATCAGCAGCACCCTTCAAACGGCCTTGAACACCACGCTTGATGTAGACCTGGATTGACAACAGTGCACCGATAATGATGATAATCAGAATAGCGTATTCCAACGTACTCTGACCTTTTTTCTTTCTTTTGTTGAAGTACTTAAGCATTGATATATCCTCCTAACTTAATCCTCTGAGGATATCTCAGAGGGATTAAACCTCTATCTTCTGATTACAGCCCCTGAATTAGACCCAATGAAGTGTCATATGATGATGTTTGGAAACCACCAGAAGCACGTGTTCTGTTGTTATCCAACTCAGTACGGATGGTCTGGTTATCCAACAACTGTGTCTGCGTGGAGTTAGTACTCACGAGGTAGTTAGTTGTCAGATAGTACGGTTCGTACTGGTTCGTGCTACCCAGGGCAGCTGATTGTGATGCCAGGTACTGTCCAGCGTCACGTACACGTGCTTGTAGAGCACGTTGTGCATACGTTTGCATCGCAATAATACCGGCTACAACCAATGAGATAAGGATTGCATATTCGGCGGTATTTTGCGCCTTCTTGTTTTTCAGCAACTTTCTAAACATTTATTTATCCTCCTATTGATTCATACCAAACATTGAGTTATCGGACATTAATTGCTAGTCGGCCGTGATGATTGCAGACGGTTGGCCATGTCCTCCATACCATTGGTACCTGTAGACAGTGTATTGTTAAAAGCAGTACGGAAGATACCACCCGGTCCCAAGAAGACCAATAGAGCGGCCAAAACGGCAGCTACCAGGATGATATACTCAATGGTACTCTGACCTTTCTTTTTCTTTTTAGCATTAATTGCTATATTCCTTTTAAGCATTGTCTTCCTCCTTAAAAAAGTTCACCTTAGGATAAAGCCCTAGCAAAAATACTTCGCTAGGTTACTGATTTCTGGATTCCTGAAGAATTATCTGTTGGGTTGCTTGAACCGACCGAAATACGTAGGTACTCATGGCAATGGCTGCTGCCGCCACAATAGTTGCGATGATGGCATATTCTAGTATGCTCTGACCTTTTCTGTTCCTAACGACTTTCTGCATTAGCCTCATCGTAACCACCTTACGTACTGGACAGATAACCTCGCTCTCATCATTGATACAGATCGACAGAATCCTGAGAGCTATATTGTCGTGCCCGTCTCCAGTGCTCCGGGAACGACACTTCACAACCGGTTATCGCCCGGTTGCGAAGGATAAAACACCCCAAGGGTGTGTACAACTCAATAAAAAAGCCTCTATTTAAGTATAGAGGCAGTCTGTGGTAATGACAACGGTATCAATGAGCAAACGTTGCGAAAATAACCGAAAATGTTATTTAGGATCATGCTAGGCATCAAGTCCCCCGATTCGGGCCTTAATATATATATATGCGTAAAGCCTTACAAGTATAACACGAGACGGCCTGCTGTCAAGGAAATATACGTCGTTTCAATGAAAATTAACAACTATGTCAAAATAAATCTTAATAATCGGTGTTGGCGGTCGTATATTTTGCGCATATTTACAATTTCTACACATTTATTCAGTATTTCGACAAGCCCGTCATCCAGGCCGTCGGTCCGCAAACAGATTTCAGCTATCGCCTTACCCTGCAGTAATGATCCCGGGGTAGTAAATACCTTGCTATAAATTTCGGGATCGCCGGCCCCTCCCAGGTACTCGCGAGCCACGAACCCAGATAAAAATTGGGCGAATTTCCGGAATACATCACCCAGACAATTGAATTCTTCCCCCCCAGCTTCTGCGGTACCAATATGCGAATCGATATCATGCCACACCCGTGACCTGCCTTGAACAAAATATGATAAGTACCTGTCTAATAGTAGTTTATGATCATCTTTCGAATTGGTCACCATGGCCAACTGTGGATCGGTGTCGCCCGCCGACCAGACTGTGACCACGCGCAAATCATCCGGGAATCCCGCGGCCTGAGCACCAACGTAATCCGTCCTGGTAACACTGTACTCCCAATTCTTGCCCTGCCGGTCCATATAGGCACTTCGCTCCGCCCACTGGGAGGCCTTCACATAATAGGAAAAATCTTCATCCTTTTTATAAATCCCGTACAAAAAACGCCGCTGTTTCTCCGTGATATAGGTAAATTCCAACTGCGGCAATCCGCCATCTCCTAATATGCTGATATTATTCAACTTATAGCCATCGACTCCGGAAAAAGCCGCCATCAGCGCAACAGCATCCGCTGGATCGGAAGATTCAGTCCGGGTGAACAGCAGAGGCTGGTTGTTTACCAACAGCTCCTCCGAAAGCTTGTCGATGGCCGACTTCATCGGAACTGCCGGATTCGTAGCTGCGGATCCTTGGCCCCCAATAGACAAATATGGCCCCATCGTGATCACCTTTCCTGAGTCCAGGGAGACGGCGAACCCTCTGGCGGTATTTGCTAACTGCGAAAGCTCCAAATCAATCTTGGTCTGCAGAAGAATGCGGTCGATATCCGTAGTTGCAATATTCATAAAGTCCTGCAAATCAATAACTTTAAACTCAAAACTCGCCTGCTCCCGGAGCAGGATATCGCGCTCGTTGGAATCTATAATGTCCAGACTGGACATTAGCAGCGCGGCGTTGCATTTTTTCTCAAACAGGCGTCTGTCCGGCGAACTATTATAGTCATTGAGCAGCCCACCCATAAGCGCCTCGTCCATGTTTTCATAAAAGGCAGCTAACAAAAGCATGCCTCCCGCATTGTTCATGGTAATGACCTCCCCCCACTCTACATCCGGGGCCGGATGCTGTAAGTCGGCGACAGTTACTTGCATTTCGGAAGAGTCCTCTTCCGCCGCCTCTTGTTTTTGGACATTTTCCGGTATCGGAATTTGCTGTAATGCCTGTGAAATCTGCTGCTTTTTATCTGACGGTATCTGAAATTTCTTCATTTTCTCTTTGGCCTTTTTACTGGGACGGCCGACAGAATTACTCAGGTTGGCATCCTTTAAGACGTTGTTAACAGAAGATTTAGAAACATTTGTTTGAAAATGCGCGGAGACGAGTTCTGCCAATTTGCGGCAGCCAAGCGCAGGATTAGACTGCTTCAGCTGAAGAATGTAATTCAGGACTTCCGGACTGAGTTTATGCGTAACCCCCATAGCCTCACTTAAACTTCAGATTGGACATAAAGCCTTTTAGTATAACAAGTGCGGCCACAATGGTCAATGTGATTATTGAATTACAAGATGATCGCCTAGCTCGGTCCGGGAGTCACCAATGACGCCTACGGGAACTTCGATGGCTTTAACGGCAGAAAAGTAAATTTTACTGAGCCGGTTGGGAGGGATATCCGGAACAAGGCCGACGACCTTGTCCGACTTGTCGATAAATATGACATCAATGGCGAACCGCATGAAAAACATATGGATGGAGTTGCAATGCGTTATGATAAGACCTTCTCCCTTCTTGAGGGAGTCATGCTTAAGCAAGCCGATCATGCGTGATAGGAATGTGTCGGCCAGGGTGGCATCCTCGGCAATGACCGAATTTTTAGACTGATTGAGCACTTTCATGGGTAAAGTCAGGAGCCTGGACCTAAGTTGAGGGAAGGCAGCTAGACGGCTGGTTTATCAAACAATGACTTTTCAAAGGGGATGCCTTTGGTGGTAAAGTCATCAAAGCATTGCGGCAAGAATCCCGTTGCCTCAAAGGATCCCTGGACATTTCCGTCTGAATCCAGACCTTTCTGCCGAAAAATGAAAATGTCTTTAAGGATGAGCTGAAAATCTGCCGAGAGCCCGGCGGTCTCGCTGATGCCTGTAATCTTGCGGGTCCCATCCGAATAACGGTTTATATGGACAATTACCTGAACAGCCGATGAAATCATCTCATTGATCGCGCGGACCGGCAGTTCAATGCCGCTCAGAAGTATCATAGAGTGCATGCGGGTAACCACATCACGGGTGGAGTTGGCGTGCAGGGTAGTCATAGATCCGTCGTGCCCGGTATTCATGGCTTGCAGCATGTCCAGAACCTCCGGCCCCCGACATTCGCCGACCACAATACGGTCGGGACGCATACGCAGACAGTTGATGAACAAATCACGGATGGTAACAGCCCCCTTACCCTCCACATTGGCGGGGCGCGACTCAAGCCGTCCCCAGTGGCTTTTCTTTAATTTCAATTCAGCCGCATCCTCAATCGTGATAATACGTTCCCCGTCAGGAATATACTCGGAGACCACATTTAAGAGCGTTGTCTTTCCAGCTCCGGTTCCTCCTGAGACAATAAGATTCTTGCGAGAGGTAACACAGGCCTTCAGGAAGTCGGCCATGGGCTTGGACATACTTTGATAACGGGTGATTAAATCCTCTGCCTCCAAGCGCTCCTGACCAAACTTCCGGATTGTAATCATCGGGCCATTCAGCGAAAGCGGGGGGATGATCGCGTTGATACGTGATCCATCCTGCAGTCGTGCGTCAACCATAGGCGTCGACTCATCGATACGCCGTCCCAACGGGGCGATGATACGGTCGATGATCGAACGCATTTTATCGTTCGAGACAAATTTCTTATTGGTAAATATCAGCTTACCGTTCTTCTCAATATAGATTTCGTCTTTGTTGTTGGCCATGATATCCGTAACATCCGGGTCGGCCAAAAAGTCTTCCAGCGGCCCTAACCCTAGGGCCTCGTTGACAATATCCCGGACAATCCGCGTACGGTCTTCTTGGTTGGATATACGCCCCCCGGCCTCATCCAGCAAAAGCGTAAGAACGACCTGTTCCGCGCTCTTCTTAATTTTCTGCGCCGTGTCCGGGTCGGCCAGGGCGTCTGTAGAAATACCGTCTAAGTTAAGCCGTTCCACCAACTTTTCATGGATGCGTTTCTTGAGAGAGATAATGTCGTCCTCTTCGGATACATATTCGGTCACCGATGTGCCGAACGACTGCTGGGATATCCCGAATTTCTTCCAAAACGCCCCCGGCGCCATAAATCCGTCCACCGTCCGGGTCTTTTCCACATCATGAGTTTCGATATAAAGGTTGTCTTTCTTCAGCATTCCGACCATTTTGCCGAATGCCTCGGCAACCGGGCTACGCGGACTGTCCATGTAGCATGGGACCCCCCGGTTAAGGGCCATCCCCACGGTTTTCCCGTCAGACGGTATGTGCCCGAAGATTTCCACCTGTAATACCTGGCGGATTTCCTGCCAGGCCACACTCCCCCGGCTTTCCGACCGGTTCAGAATAAGTTTGATCATCTTGGTGGGAAAGTGCAGGTTCTGAAGGATCTCCAGGCACCATTTAGTCTGGTAAACAGCCAATATGTCAGGTGTGGCTACCAGTAAAATCAAATTGGTAAAGTCCAGCGCGGAAATGAGGACCTCGCTAAAGGAGCGGCCCGCATCAATAATGATGTAGTCGTAACGTTTTTTAGACTCGCGGAAAAAAGGTTTAATATTATCCGGGGTGATGTGTGCGATCTGCTTGCTGGTCTTTACGGCGGGAATAAAGTGCAGACCGCTCTGATGTTTCGTGGCGTGCTCGTTGATTTCGAGCGCTTCACCGCCTTGCTGCATCAACGGAATGATATCGACGATAGAATTGCGGATGGCGAGATTGAGCATGCGGGCCATATCCTGGCCGGCCTGAAAGTCCAAATCAACCAGCAGGACACGCTTTCCGGATTTGCTCAACGCGGTTGCAAGATTAACAGCCACAAGGGTTTTTCCGACGCCACCCTTGCTACTGAAGATAGAAATGACTCTACAATTCATGCCCTGCTTCTAAAACCTCTCGGTATTATTGTAAGAGACAGTATTATATACCGAGGTCAATTCCTTTGCAAACTGTAGACGATGGGAATTGTAATGTTCAGTTCCTGAAGGTCGGAATCTGATGGAAAACTGCTGTACGGAGCGCTGTTTTTGGCCGTATTTAGCGCGTAATCATCGAACACTTCATGGCCCGAAGATTCCTTGACCAAGGCATACGCCAGCGTGCCGTCATTCAGGATGTGCAATCCGAGCTTAACCGTACCTTCCCAACCATATTCGCGGGCCTCCCGCGGATAGACGATTTGTTGAGATATCTTGCGTTGTACTTCACGCACATAGTCCTTCATTTCGTCCGGAATGCGCACAGCCGATGTGGCCATGGGTTTAGGCGCTTCTTTCATATCCATGTCATCCACCACAGCCCGGGAAACGGAAGATCTCGGTTGATCCTTCATCCGCTTGTGTTCTTCCGTAGTTAATGGATTCAAGCCCGTATCGATGCGGTACGGCGTAAGGGAAATTACCAACTCGGTATCCAGATCCGGCGTCGGAGTGGATCTGGACCGAAACATTAGACCCAGGATCGGGATTTCACCTAAGTAAGGTACTTTCTTTACTGTTTCCGCCGTCCGTTGTTGAATCAAACCGGCCAGGACGATCGTTTGCCCGTCATCCAGAAAGAGCTGTGAACTGGCGCTCCGCGTGGTGAAGGCGACGTCCTCGCCAACGGCGTTGGAGGCATCGATATCACTGATTTCAATATTCAGGATAACATCGATCTTCTCCTTACGAATAGTCGGAGTGATAGTCATCCCCACCCCGTATTCCTTAAATTCCACATTCTCCTGAACGGAATCGCCGGTGGAGGTCGTGGTCCGAATCGGAATTTCCCCCCCGATCAGGAAGCTCGCTTCTTCCCCGCTCAAGACAACCAACTTCGGTTGGGAAAGGATGCGCCCCATCCCTTCTTCCAATAATGCGTTCACAGTAGCCACCAGGGAGTCTGCACGGCGGAAATCTCCGATTTTAAAGAAATCGCCCACCGAACCGTCAAAAGTAGGGATATCTTCTCCATAGCTCAGCTTGAGCGGCCCGCCCCCGGATCCGGAATCTCCGGAGCCGGCTCCAGCCGCGAACCAGTCAATACCGAGACTTTTGGTCAACGTGGTACTCAACTCGGTGATTTGAACATCGATCTGGACCAGGTCTTCGATATCTTGCTCCTGAACCAGGCTGATAATGTGTTCATCAAAGGGAGAAACAATATCTTCGAACAGAATCTGCTTGTATTCGGGTACGGTACCGGTAATGACGACCTTGCCTTCCGGTCCGTTGACATCCAGATAAACGTGCTTCAGGCCGGCATCCGTGAAAAGTTTCTGAAGGCGGTCGGCGATCGAAGTCAATTCGGTCCCGGACACATTGATCATCACGACCCGCTTGCCGTATTCGTCCCAAATAAACAGGGGCGTTTGACCCGTATTCTTGGCAATCAGCAGGATTTGTGAGTCGTCGGCATCAACAACATCAGCAATTTCCGGATCGGTCATGGAAAGCCTGGTTAAGGAGTAGACCTTTAACTGGGTCAATTCACCCAGAATCATGTTGACCTCATCGGCGTACACGGTATCCACCATATCTTCCGCATGCGCGGCCTGACCCGGCAGAAATCCCGTTCCGAACAGCAATACCAAAGATAGTATGAACCAAGTGAGAAATTTACTGTGTGTTGATGTTTTCATGATTTATAGCTCCCTGCCTCCCCGAAATATTTCCACAAAGGGCGTATCATCGACCTGCAAGTCTTCTTCTACGTAGTCGTTTTCCACCCTGCTCGGCGCTTTGGCTTTTGGTAGATTAAGTTCTGTACCTTGTTTATCTAAAACGTAGTCGGCGAGGGAATCCCAGGCCGCCACCTGTAGGGCTTTGGTCTCCTTCTCGGCCGGCGAGCGCAGCGCCAGCTTGAGTTTTCCATACTTTTGTGCAAATGTGATCAAACCGGCTTCTTCCGGATCGACTGCCAGAGTCACGTTAAGGGCCCGAGACTTTTGCTGCTGCTGATAAACCAGCGCGCTTCCCACGGGTTTGAAATTCGCATTGACCGCCAGCACCTGGACGTTCTGGAACAGAACCGAGGTGATCTCAATCGGCTTTTCCTGAGGATCCTGGGGGTGAGGGATCTCCAGCTCGCCCAAAATATCAACATAGTCGCCCGGATTGACCAAGCCGCCGACGGCGGACAGTGAGTCGATAAGCAATGTGATGGCGCGCTTTCCCGGAGGTGTAATGGACGCAAAGACCGTACTATCCACGATCTGCGTGGGAACCCCGGTCGTGGCCTTGACTCCACCGCCTTTGGGAAGGTTGGCGAGCTGCTGAGCAAGGGCCTGTTGTTGCTGTTTGGCCATCGCCTGCATTTGCTTCTGCAGTTCCCGGTTCTTGATTTCCATTTCCTTGCGCAATGCCGCGGTTTGTGCGGCCGCCTTCTTCTCATAATCCTTCGCCAAGGCCTTTGTTTGGTTCTCAATGCTGCTCTTGACGTATTGGGACATTAAAAATGCGGCCGTCAGACCCAAACCTACCGCCAGCGCGATAGTGGCGAACTGTTTTTTATTCTCGATATTCATATCTCACCTCAGTTAATTAAGTAACTCTTCCCTGACCTCAACCGGCGTTTTCTGTTTAACTTTTTCTATCTGTTCAAGAATGACTTCTTGTTGTTTCAGTAACAGCTGGGAACTGACGACTTCTTCTTTAACTTCATCGAATGGAATCGGGCCGCCGCCGCGAACATCTTCCAGTTTGATAATGTAAAAGCCCTTGGGCCCTTGGAATACATTGCTGGTCTCACCCGGCTGCAGAGCAAGAATCTGCTCGGCCATTTCGAAGAAGGGCTCTTCGGTAATATAACCCAAATCCCCGCCTTTGGCGGCGGTGTCGCCGATCGAGCTGGCCTTGGCCAGTTCAACGAAATCTGATCCCTTGAGTATCTCCACCAATAGCTCATTGGCTTTGACCTTGTCTTTTACGACAATCTCACGGACCCGGAACTCCGTCGGTTGGACGATTTGATCCTTGCGTGCTTCGTAAAAGGCCATCGCTTCTTCGTCGGACACTTGAATGTCTTCGGTCAGCCTCAATGCGGCCTCTCTGACCAACAGAGTCCGCCGAAATTCGTCCAAGGCAGCCACCACGTCCGGATCTTTGGCGATCCCGGCCTCCTCGGCATACTCCACCAGTAATTGCTGCCGCACTAATTCCTCCAAAATCAATCTTTTAGCTTGCGGATCAGTCGCATCAAACCCCGGCATAACTTCTTGGACCGCACTGAGGCGCTCATTGAATTCATCGAGCGTCATACGCCACTCTCCGACCCGGGCAAGTTCATTTCCGGATAACGGTTTGGGTGTTTGCGGTTGCGGTTTTGCCTGCTGTGCTGGTTTTGGGGTTGCTGCGGGGGGTGGGGGAGGCGCGGCTTGCTGTTGCTGTGGTGCCGCTGCGGAGTCTTGCTTTTGCGCCTTTCCGGTGACGGACGCGAATTGATCGCATCCGGCCAAACTAGTGACGGTTAGACCGACGATGATCAAACCAAAAACATTCATGTTTCTTTTCAAGGGGTGCTCCTGACTTTCTAAACCGTTTTATATTTAGTAAGTATATCCGTTAAGGATGCCATTGACAAGGTTAGCACCGAACTATCGGACAAAAAGCAAAAATCTTATGATTTTTGGCAATTTATTCGATTTTTTGCCTAATATTTGTGCAACACCATCAATGATATCATATATAGAGGGGAGATCAAATTTATTTCAGATTATTTTTAAGTGGTTTTGAAGCATAAACTTAAGTCACGCGGCCAGCATTCCGGCGACCGCCTCTTTTTCCGCCTTCAATTCTTCATGCGTCGCATCGATTTTTTCCTGCGCGAAGGCGCTATGATCCAGTCCCTGAACAATTTTCCAGTCCGCCCCATCGGAGGTCACCGGATAGCTGAACATCAGACCTTCTTCTATGCCGTAACTCCCATCAGAACACACAGCGACGGAGAAACAGGACCCCTGGGGTGTCGGTGTGGTCAAATTGCGGACCGTATCCACGACAGCATTGGCCGCAGACGCGGCGGAGGACAATCCGCGGGCCTTAATGATAGCGGCCCCCCGCTTCTGGACCGTCTCGATAAATGTACTCTGCAACCATTCCTGATCGGTGATCGATGCGGTCACCGGCTTCCCGTTGACGGTGCCGTGGTACACGTCGGGAAACTGCGTGGCCGAATGGTTCCCCCAAATGGCGATATTTTTCACGGCAGAGACCGGCACCCCGGCCTTTGCTGAAATTTGAGCATATGCTCGATTTTGATCCAGCATGGTCATCGCAAAGAAATTTCGGGGAGCAATATTAGGCGCGCTCGCCTTGGCGATATAGGCATTGGTATTGCATGGGTTCCCCACCACCAGAACCTTGCAGTCCGGCTTGGCATTATCGGACAGGGCCTTCCCCTGGACGGTAAAGATCTCGCCGTTGACCTTCAGCAAGTCTCCACGTTCCATTCCGGCCTTGCGGGGGACGCTTCCCACCAACAGGGCCCAGTCTACATCCTTGAAAGCGGTATTGACGTCGGCTGTCTGCGTTATGGAATTCAGCAGGGGAAAGGCGCAATCGTCCAGCTCCATGCAGACCCCCGCCAGGGCCGGGAGGGCCGGTTCCAATTCCAGGAGATTAAGATCCACTCGTGTGTGTGGTCCGAACATTTGACCGGATGCAATCCGAAAGAGAAGGGCGTATCCGATTTGCCCGGCGGCGCCGGTCACGGCTACCCGTACTGATGCTTCTGACATACTTCCTCCAAACTATTTTTGGTATTAATTGACGAGTCCCAAATCGTCGAAAATTTCCGTGGCGGTTACGTTCATCATGGAAATGGTGATTTCCGAGGCTTGATTAACGGAGGTCATAAATGTGCCTCCGGGCAGGGTAAATACAAAGAGAATAGCAATGATTCCGCCCATAACCATCAGATATTCGGCCAATGACTGCGCGGACTTTCTGTTAGTACCTGAAAATGATCGCCTTAGCATCGCTGCCTCCCGGGTGCCGGACCACCC
Organism: Candidatus Omnitrophota bacterium; assembly: GCA_020632495.1. GTDB lineage: Bacteria > Omnitrophota > Gorgyraeia > Zapsychrales > Zapsychraceae > JAGOSC01. The sequence continues at coordinate 507,770 of JACKFL010000005.1, forward strand.
ATTAAATGACGATCCGGCTGCGTGTTAGCTGAAGTTGGTCCATTTCAAGTGTACCATAAATAATCTCTTCCTTATAACCCGAAGCCTCCTGCAGCACCTCCCCCCAGGGGCTGATGATCAGACTGTGACCATAGTAGCGTATGCCCCGATGGTCTTCGCCGATTTGGTTCGGGGCCAGCACATAACAGAAGTTTTCGATGGCGCGGGCCCGCAGCAGCGTCTGCCAATGGGCCTTACCCGTTTCATGGGTAAACGCCGACGGGACCACGAGGATGTGAGCGCCGGCGCAGCGGTATTTATTATAGAGCGATCCAAAGCGTAAATCAAAACATATTGACATACCCACCCGAAACGGCCCGACGGACGCAAGAGCCGCCTTCCCGCCGGCCGAAAATTGATCCGCCTCCCTTACCCGTTTGCCGCCGACCCGGGCCTCGAACAAATTTATCTTGCGGTACTTTGCGGCAATTGCGCCGTCCGGACTGATGAGGACCGAAGTATTGTACGGCCGCAGCCTGTCCGGGCTGCGTTCGTACAAGGACCCCAACAAAATATGCGCCTTATGCGTACGAGCGAGCTCACCGAACGTGCCGGTGGTTTCGCCCGGAATCTTTTCCACAACCGTTTCTCTAAGCTCCTGGGATAGACGTCCCCGGTAAACGAACACCTCCGGCAGAAGGATGAACTTTGCTCCCTGCCCGGCCGCCTTCTCTACATAGTGACATGCCCGCCCAAGATTACGCGCTTTGTCGTCCGTGGCGCTAAATTGAATTACGGCAGTTTTAAGAATCGCTTTGGGCATTCTGTTTCTCCGTCGCTGTCACGCCTTGATCTGCGGAACGGGATAGGGGAAGCGACCGCTTTCATAAAATACCGCCACCGACTCAACGGTACGGCTCGTCTTAAGCGCCAAGGCCTCGGCACTGTTAAAGGCATTATGCGGTGTACAGATCACATTCGGGCGTCCGGCGAAGGCCGTTACTTGCCGGACCAGCGGGTCGTCGATATCTCCGCTGCGCATCTTCTCGCCCAAGTCCTTTTCATCCGGAAACACATCCAATCCGACACCACCCAGCCTCTTCTCGTCAATAAGACCAACCAAGTCCTCCATCGGGGAAATTTCTCCCCGGGAAACATTGATGAACAACGCCCCCGTGGTCAGCGAAGCTAACCGTTCCCGGTTCAGCAGTCCCGCCGTAATTTCAGTAAGCGCGGCCGCGCAAATAACCACCTCGGCCCAGGGCAATCCCTCGTCTAGACTGACATATTGAATCCCGTCCCACTTCGGATCGATATCCACGCCCCGCACATCCATACCACACGCCCGGCATAACATCGCGGTTTCCGTGCCGATCTGCCCGACCCCGAATATGAGCACTTTCCGACGGAAAACCTCTCTGCCGGTCAGGCCCTCCCGATAGAAGCGTGGAAACTGGCCCAACTGCGCCTTGGCATTCTTGATGAGCATCAGCAACAGCATCAGCGCATGCTCGGCGACGGCGCGGGAACAATACGGCCCGAGATATCCGAGCGCGACGGGTTTTACACAGTCTGTGAACATTCTGTGGATATGATCGAACCCCTGGCTGCGGGTCAAAACAGCGTCGAGCTCCGGCTTCCATCCGTCGGGAATGACCGATTGCGTGCGTACCGAGATAAATTTGGCCGGCAGCGTCGAAGCGCCCGCCTCCTGAATCGTTTCCTGGTAAAATACCGGATTTATCGTCGGGGGAAGTTGCTCTGTGATTTGCTGACGTTCGGTTGTAAAGGCTTCAAAAAAAGCAATGTCGGCGATCATCGGCGGAGCCTACTTTTTTATGGGACGTAACCATATTTTGAAGTGCTCGGCGGGAAACATATATGTCCAGAACCGTTCATACGCCGTCGGACACGCATTAAACAATTTGTGCAGAAAAAGCCGGCGGTGCGCCCGGTGAAAGGTGATCTCTTTTTTTATGAGATGAAACTTATTGCCAGTCAACCACGTATATTCGTCCTGAAGATAGTCGTCGAACCCGAACCAGTTGAATCGGAGTTTATGGTGCGGGGTGTTAGCACACCACGACGAATGATGCGGCACTTCGATGAATATTTCACCGTCCTTTTTACAAATCCGGTGTAATTCCGCCATAACCGGCGGGAGATTTTCCAGATGTTCGAGCACATGGTGACAGCTGATCTTCTCAAAAGCGTCGTCGGCAAAAGGATACGGGACTTGATTGAGGTCGTGGATAACATCGGGATGATGCTCCGGATCGATATCCAGCGTTACGGCCTCGGGCTCGCTTTTCCCCGCGCTGCCTAGTACCAGTTTCGTTTTAAGCTCGCCTTCGGCCATAATCATCTACTCATTTTTTGGCAATCCATTTCAGGTGAACCCATGAAACACCGAAATACTGCCCACACCCACTTCTTTAAGCAATCCAGGAGCACTTGGAGCAAGCCTTGCTAAAATCTTCAATCGGGCAAGTATACGGCAGACTACGGGTGCTTAAACCCATGCCCCTTGGTCATCCATTATACGAAGCCGGCGGGCGTGTTTCCATACAAAATATGATCTCGACGACCGTTAGGGAACCAGCCTTTTTCGCAAATCAAGGAAATATTTTTCCAGTGTTGTCGAGGACACTGCGCCCACCGCAAGTGACAGGAATAGGTAAAGCAGGACCGTCACCCCGGCGGCTACATTTGGCACGATCAGCATCAGAACGCAAATTACCGGTAGATGCCATAGATACACCCCGTATGAGACTCGACCTATTTTTCGCATAATATTATTTTCCAATAACTTAAGAATAACGGGGTTGCCGTTCAGGGCGGCGCTAATAATACACGCGGTCGCCAAATACGTCGCCGTGTACGGCCACCAGGAATAAAGATTGGTGTCCAAAATCGCGCTGACCAACAAGGCCGAACCTGCGAAGAACAGGACAATCCGCCACGGCTTCCGCGCCCATCGGACGGATATACTCTCCTCACATAGCCGCAGTAGGCAACCGATCAGGAGGGCATCGACTCTCAAATGTGTCATGCTGAGGAGCTCCGGTCTCCCGGGCGAAAAGCTGAAATACCGCGCTATAAACACGATGATCCCCAACGCCCAGATCACCTGGACAAGGAGCTGGCGCCGCTCCGTAGCTGTTGTTCGAAGGCGGCAAATCACATAAAGAAGCCACGGATATGCGAGGTAAAAGTGCTCTTCGATGGCGATCGACCACGTGTGTGTAAGGATCGGCATCAGTCCGGTATAGTTCTGAATAAATAAGATGTTACTGAACACGCTGTGGGCATCAATATCCTCCGGATAAAAAACAGTCGTAATGATGCCCCCAAACAGCACCACGGCCCAATATTGGGGAATTATTTTAAAAAACCGGCGAAGATAAAACCGTTTGATACGAATATGTGCTTGGAGGTCGTCCAGAAATAGTCCGGTAATGAGAAAACCACTGAGGACAAAGAAGATATCGACACCAAGATATCCGCTTCTGGCGACGATAAAAAAGTAGGGGTAGAACCCGCCTAGAACACCCTCTAATTTGAAGAAATCATTGGCATGCCGCAACAATACCCAAATGATAGCCACGGCCCGCAATCCATCCAAAAATGGATAAATTTTTCTGGTTTGTGCGTCCGGCATGAATTAGTGCCATACATGGGGATTGACCAATGAAAAAACCTCCTTGTCGGAGGTTTTTTCAATCTACAAAATAAGCGACCCCACGGGGATTTGAACCCCGGCTCTCAGCTTGAAAAGCTGATGTCCTAACCTGACTAGACGATGGGGTCGTAGTCGGAAATATAAAAGCCTATTATATGAATTATTTATTTGCGGTCAAGTAAAAAAATTTCCGTCGGGCTACTCGTCTTTCGAAACAATATTGGCGACGGACGTTACATAATCGCGCTCTTTCAATGAAATCAAGCGAACACCCACCGCACTGCGGCCGGTCTGCCGGATTTCGGCCGGTGAACAGCGAACCATCATGCCGGATTTGGTAACAGCCATGATCTCATCGCCCTGCATGACCGCCAATACCCCGACAACCTTGCCGTTGCGGTCGGTGACCTTGACGTTAATAATCCCTTTTCCGCCACGGGACTGGACGCGGTAATCGTTGAAGTCGGACCGCTTGGCGTACCCGCTTTCCGTAACCGACAACAGGGTGCTGCCGCTGTTGCTGATCTCCGGCGGAAAGACGATCATGCTGACCACCTCGTCCTTCTTGGCCAGACTGATTCCGCGGACTCCCTTGGCCGAACGGCCCATGCTGCGGATGTTCTTCTCGGGAAACCGCAACGCCTTCCCGTCGCGTGTTGCCAAAATCACTTCGCTCTTTCCGCTGCTCAAGGCCGTTCCGATGAGGCGGTCGCCCTGCTCCAGGCTTATGCCGACTATGCCGCCTTTGCGCGGGTTGCTGAACAGCGAAAGATTCGTCTTTTTGACGTTCCCCATCGCCGTGGCCATAACCAGCGAAAAGTCCTCGGAAAAGTCCTTAACCGCGACAATCGAGCTGATATGCTCATCATTCTTCATGGAAAGAAGATTAACGATATTCTTGCCCTTGGCCGTGCGGGCCGCGATCGGAATCTCATAGACCTTCAGCCAGCGCACGATCCCCAGGTTGGAAAATATCAACAGGTAGTCCTTTGAGGAAGCGATAAAGAGCTGTTTGACAAAATCCTCCTCCCGGGTGGACATCGCCGATACACCTTTACCGCCGCGTTTCTGCTTACGATAGGAGGATACCGCCAGCCGTTTAATGTAACCGGAATTGCTGATCGTAATTGCCATATCTTCTTCGGCAATAAGATCTTCCAGCTCGATTTCCTCGGCCTTGGCGGCAATCTCGGTGCGCCGGTCGTTGGAGTATTTCTTGCTGACTTCCAGGAGTTCCGTCTTGATAATGCCGTCGATCTTTTTCTCGGAGGCCAGAATAGCCCGGTAATTTTCGATATCCTTCAGCAGGGCCTTGTATTCCTGTTCGATCTTGTCGCGTTCGAGGGCCGTCAACCTCTGCAATTGCATCTCAAGAATCGCCTGGGCCTGAATCTCGGTGAACCCGAACTTCTTCATCAGGTTCACTTTAGCCGTTTGCGTACTCTTGGACTCGCGGATCGTCTTGATAATCTCGTTGATATGATCAATGGCGATCCGGTAACCTTCCAGGATATGCGCGCGGCGTAGGGCCTTGTCCAGTTCGAACTGGGTCCGGCGGCGCACGACCACCCGCCGGTGATCGATATACTGGCTGATAATCTCCTTTAAACTCAACACCTTAGGGGTATTATTCACCAGCGCCAGATTGATGATCCCGAAGGTTGTTTCCAGTTGGGTGTGTTTGTAGAGATGGTTGAGGATAATTTGGGCATTGACGTCGCGGCGCATATCGAGCACGATCCGGATGCCTTCTTTGTCCGACTCATCGCGCACATCGGTAATGCCGTCGACTTTTTTATTATTGACCAAATCGGCAATCGCCTTGACCAGATTATTCTTGTTGACCTGATATGGAATTTCGGTAACGACGATCGCGTCCTTCTTGTTTTTCTGCTTCTCGATATTCGCTTTGGCCCGAACCGTCAGTTTGCCGCGTCCCGTTTCGTAGGCGCTTTTGATCCCTTCCTTGCCGCAAATGATACCCCCGGTCGGAAAATCAGGGCCTTTGACAATCTTCATCAATTCCTTGGTGGTCGCGTCCGGTTTATCAATCAAATATACGGTGGCATCGGATATTTCCGCCAGATTGTGCGGCGGCATATTAGTGGCCATCCCGACGGCAATCCCGCTGGACCCGTTCACCAGCAGATTGGGAACCGTGGCCGGCAGGATTTCCGGTTCCCGGTTCTCCCCATCGAAATTCGGGACCATATTGACGGTATTTTTGTCGATATCATTCAACATGGCCATCGCAATCGGAGCCAACCGGGCCTCCGTATAGCGATACGCCGCAGCATTATCACCATCGATCGATCCGAAATTTCCCTGCCCCTGAATCAGCGGATACCGGAGGGAAAAGTCCTGAACCATACGCACCAAGGTGTCGTACACGGCCGAGTCACCGTGCGGGTGATACTTCTTTAACACCTCGCCGACCACACCGGCGCATTTAGAAAAACGCTTGTTCGGCAGCAGTCCTTCGTCATACATGGCGTATAAGATTCTGCGGTGTACAGGCTTAAGTCCGTCGCGGACATCCGGCAGGGCGCGCCCGACGATAACGCTCATCGAATAGGAGAGATACGACTTTTTCATCTCCTCTTCAATATAGACGGGGATAATTTTTTCTTGCATGGAAGGATCTTGCATTTTATGGGGCCTTTCTGGTAAAGCTAATCTTAAATGTCCAGTTCCTGGACTTCGTGGGCATAGGTCTCGATAAATTCACGCCGCGGCGCAACTTCATCGCCCATCAACATGGAAAATGTCTTGTCGACCTCGACGGCATCTTCCAGTTCCACCTTCAGGATTGTCCGGCGTTTGGGATCCATGGTCGTATCCCACAATTGCTGCGGGTTCATTTCCCCAAGACCCTTATACCGTTGAATATCAACACCTTTGGTCGCTTGTACCCGAACGAATTCGAGGACCTCCTGAAGCGAATAGAACTCGTTCTTGTCCTTGTCACTTTCGATGGCGAACACCGGCTTGAGCACGGGTGCTTCGGCGGCTTTCTTGTTTTTCCTGTTCGTGTTGACCTCAATCGGGTCACTCAGATCGGGTTTGGCAAATTCTTCACAGGACATTTCATACTTTTGCAAACGTTCCTGAATCAGCTCCAGGTCATTGTGCTCAAAAATTTCGCTGTACTCAGCCTCTTCCGAGCCTTGTGTCAGCTTGGCGAGCTCTTCATCACTGGTAATGTAGTGATCCTTGCCTTCCTCTTTAAGGATGTATTTCGGCATTTTTTTGGTACTTTGGTTGTAATTTTGGCAGTATTCCTCAAAATTCACTCCCTTTCGCCCCAAAATTCCGATAATCCGCTCCATATCCACCAAAGTACTCAGGATATCCTTAAACTGACCGGAATTGAACAACTTCTTGCCTTTAATCTTCCGCAATTTGAGACCGTCCATCCCCATATCCAGGATCATCTCGCTCATTTCCTGTTCCGACTCAATGTACTCTTCACGCTTTCCGCGCTTGATTTTGAACAGAGGAGGTTGGGCAATATACACGTGTCCGTTCTCAATTAAGGGCCGCATCTGGCGATAAAGCAGGGTCAGCAGCAATGTCCGGATGTGTGAACCGTCAACGTCCGCGTCACACATCAGAATCAGCTTGTGATAGCGCAACTTTTCCAGATTAAAGTCCGTTCCCACGCCAGTGCCCAAGGCGGTAATGATCGTACGGATTTCTTCATTACTGAGAATCTTATCCATGCGCGACTTTTCCACGTTGAGAATCTTACCTTTCAACGGCAAAATGGCCTGGAAGGTACGGTCGCGGCCCTGCTTAGCCGAACCGCCGGCTGAATCCCCCTCAACCAGATAGATTTCACACAGCGAAGGATCTCTTTCCGAACAATCCGCGAGTTTACCGGGCAGACCGCCGGACTCCAATGCGCCCTTGCGACGTGTAAGTTCGCGGGCCTTGCGGGCTGCCTCACGGGCACGGGAAGCGGTAACGACCTTCTCGATAATCTTCTTGGCGACCGCCGGATTTTCTTCGAAAAAACTGCTCAAGGCATCCAAAGTGGCCGAAGCCACCAACCCTTCAACCTCCGAATTCCCGAGTTTGGTCTTGGTTTGTCCTTCGAATTGAGGGTCGGGAATCTTGACACTGATAACCGCGGTCAATCCTTCACGGGTGTCGTCACCGACAATCGCCGTGTTGTCTTTTATTAGCTTACGTGACTTGGCGCAGTTGTTGATAGCCCGCGTGAGGGCTGAACGGAATCCACTGAGATGTGTCCCACCCTCGGTCGTATTGATGTTGTTAGCATAAGTAAAAACGTTTTCGGAGTAGCCGTCATCGTACTGCATAGCGACTTCAAGCTGGATGCTGTCTTTCTCTTTATTGAAGTAGACGATTTTTTTGTGAATCTTTTCCTTTTTTTCCGTCAGATTCTCGACAAAGGAAACAATTCCACCTTTAAAAAGGAACTCGTTTTCCTTGCGCTTGCCATCGCGTTCATCCAGCAACCTGATTCTCAGCCCTTTGTTCAAAAAGGCCAGTTCACGAAGCCTTTTGGCCAATGTATCGTAGGTAAACTTGGTTGTCTGAGTGAAAATGGTGTCGTCAGGCTTAAAAGTTATCTTGGTCCCGGTCGATTTGGTCTTTCCGACCACGGTTAATTTAGACTTTGTGACGCCTTTCTCATAGCGTTGGTTGTGGATCTTCCCTTCCCGCTTGATTTCCACTTCCAGCCAATTGGAAAGCGCATTAACACAGCTGACCCCAACCCCATGCAACCCACCGGAAACTTTGTAGGAACTGTGGTCAAACTTACCGCCGGCATGCAGTGTCGTCAAAACAACCTCAACCGCCGGTTTCTTTTCAGTTTTATGCATGTCCACCGGGATCCCGCGACCGTTATCCGTGACCGTAATGGAATCGCCTTCGTGGATAACGACCTCGATATCCGTACAGTATCCGGCCAAGGCCTCATCAACCGAGTTATCGACAACTTCATAGACTAAATGATGCAAACCGCGGGCAAAAGTATCCCCGATATACATAGCGGGACGCTTACGAACCGCCGCAACCCCTTCCAGGATCTGGATATTTTTGGCGTCGTAACTGTGCCCGTCAGGCTGGTCTTTATTATCGTCTTGCTTATTTGTCATGAAATTTTCCCTACCTTGAAGTAAATACTTTCGACGGTTGCCAATTCTTCCTTGAGGATTTGAAGAATTTTGCGCTTGCGGGTATTCATTTGATACAGCCAAGCCGGAGAATCTACGACCACGGCTATCCGTCCATCCTTAACCCCAAGCAACTTGGTGTGTTTGAGTTCTGTTTCCGAGAGGACATTGACCCACAGACGGTGAATCTTGTCATGTTCTTCCATCTTACGGGAAGCCATGTTCCCGATGACGTCTTTGATAATATCTTCTATATTATCCACAGGTGATTTTTAATCGCCATCGTTTTTTTATTTTTGTCTAAATTCGCATGGGGAGGGCTAAGTACAGATAGTCTTCCATGCGCATTACGGCAGGCTTGTCCACTCCCAGAAGTTCCATTTCGATCTGCTCTTCCGATATATTCTTGAGAAAATCGATCAGGAATTGTGGATTGAATCCGACAACCATTTCCGACCCCTTGTACTCCACCGGAATCTCCTCCCGGGACTCTCCGACATCCGGGGTACTTTTGGATACCACCATTTTATCCGGAAAGACTTCAAACTTAACGGCCTGAAAATCAGGTGTAGCCAGCAAATTGGCCCGCCGGATCGATGAAAGCAGTTCCTGACGGTTCATGATCACCCGGTTTTCAATGGGTTTGGGGATAACTTGATTATAATTAGGAAACTCACCTTCGATAATCCGGGTCGCAATGAGGGTCCCGTTGATATTGAACAGAACCTGGTTTTGTCCAATGACAAAGGATACTGTTCCTTCATCAGCCAGATTGCGATTGATTTCCTGAATGGCTTTGCTGGGGATAATAACGCTGATGTCCCGTGGCAGGCTGGATTCCATAGACTTTTCTATTTTGGCCAATCGGCGGCCGTCCGTAGCCACGATCCGGATCCGGTCGCCTTCAATTTCCAACAACACTCCGTTCAGGACATAACGCGATTCTTCATGTGAAACCGCAAATGACGTCAAACGCAACATTTCCCTTAAAGTTGCCTGATCAATTTGGACATTTTCCTTACTGTTGAACTCGGGGAATTTTGGAAATTCTTCTTTGGGCAGTCCGATCAACTTAAACCTGACATTGGTCCCTTCAATGTCGATTTGATTGTTCTTTTTGGCCGTTACCGAGATATCCCCATATGGCAACTCTTTGACTATGTCGCTAAATCGCTTGGCCGGAACGGTTATAGCCCCTTCTTCAACTGTTTCCACAGGTATTTCACAGGAAATGCCGATATCCAAATCGGTCGCATTGAGCTTGAGGATATTGCCCTTGGTTTCAATAAGAATGTTAGAAAGGATAGGTAGAGTCACTTTTGTAGAAACAACGTTCTGTACTTTGTGTATCCCTTCTAATAAATGCTCCTTAGATGCCTTGAATTTCATTTATCAACACCTCGCTTAATCTATATTGTATTTACATCTAGTAATTGTAACAGTAGTTGCTGTGGAAAAAGGGATAAAAAAATAAAACACTGAAAATAAAAGATTTATGAACAAAAATTGTGTGAATAACTTATGGATAACCCAGTGATTAACCTTTTAATTGTGTTGTTAACTTTCTGATGGAGGTCTTCAGGTCTTCATTGGTCTCAATGACGGTTTTGATTTTGTTGCAGGAGTGCAATACCGTAGTGTGGTCTTTTCCTCCGAAGGCGTTTCCGATTTCAGGATAAGACATCTGTGCCAAGTTCCGGCTTAAGTACATGGCGACCTGGCGGGCCAAAACAATATTCTTATTTCTCTTTTTAGCCTGCAAATCCGCGGTTGTTACGGCAAAAAATTGGGCGACTGTCTTTTGAATCATCTCAACACTGATGATCTTGGTACTCTCCCGGACCATGTCTTTCAGGATCAGCTTTGCCATTTCCAAAGAGATAGGCTTCTCTTCCAATAAAGCGTAGGCAGCCACTCTAATCAGGGCCCCTTCAAGTTCACGGATATTCGTCTGAATCTGTTCGGCAATAAAGAAGATAACGTCATCGGGGACTTTGACCGTTTCCGTTTCCATTTTTTTGCGCAGAATAGCAACGCGCGTTTCGAAATCCGGCGGCTGAATATCGGTTATGAGTCCCCACGAGAACCTGGAACTCAGCCGTTCCTCCAGGTTCGAGATCTCTTTCGGCGGGCGGTCCGAGGTGATAATAATTTGTTTGCGATTGTCATGCAAAAAGTTAAAAGTGTGAAAAAATTCCTCCTGAGTCGACTCCTTACCCGCAATAAACTGGATATCATCTATCAGCAAAACATCGATTTGACGGTACTTTTTGCGGAACTCGGTAGTGGATCGGGTACGGATAGAATCGATCAATTCGGTCGTGAATTGTTCGGAAGACATATAGAAGTGCTTGTGCTGAGGATGCAGTTGCGATATCTTGTGGGTAATTGCCTGGATAAGGTGTGTTTTTCCCAGCCCGACTTGTCCGTAAATGAAAAGCGGATTGTAAGCCTTAGCCGGCGACTCGGCGACAGCTAATCCGGCGGCGGCGGCAAACCGGTTGGACGGGCCAACGACAAAATTGTCAAAGGTGAAGCGAGTATTCAGTTTGGAGAGTGACTTGACTTCCTCGGAGCGGAATCCCTTCTCAAACTCCATGAGTCGGGTTTGGGTATCCTTCTTGAGAATCCCGCTGTTGACCGAGTATTCGATGTTGATGTTGTGCGGGGAAAAGGCGTGGAGGGTATCGTGGATGAAGTCGCGGTAATGCTCGATTATCCAGTTTTTGAAGAAGTCATCGGGTGTTTCGATGACCAGAGTTCCGGGATCCTTTTCTTTTGCGTGTACCGTTGAGAACCATGTTTCATAAGAGGTATCGCCGACCTTCGCGCGAATATCCGTTTGGGCTTTTTCCCAGATTTCTGTGAGACTCATTGAGCGGAAGCTCCCGGAAAAGTTAATAACTTTTTTTCCGCAAGTTATTGTATATTAATGTCTTAAGAATCTGATGCGAGAGTATTCACAAGTTTTCCACAAGCTTGGAAAAAGCAGTATGACGCGACAGGACAAATTCTTGCACATAAAATCAGGCCATCAACAGCAAGAATTTCGAACGGAAATGATCTGTGATGTATGGAATAATTGTTGAGATTGTCCGGTAAAAGTGTTTTATTATAACAAAGAAAATTTCTAATTCAAATCATATTTTGGCCGCCGGCATGACTAACGGTGCAAATCCTTCCCGTTCTTGACTATGAGGCGTCCCGGACACTGCTGTCTAATCTCCGACGAGGAAGTTAGAATTTTACCAAAATTGTAACTTTATGCAAGCCATAATTTTTTGTCTTTGGGCCGGCAAAATTCCTTGACTCTGGTTAAGCCTGTGTTATAATTGACAGTCATATTTACCCCTATCGAGTAAAACCAAAGGATGGTTTAGCAACCATCCTGTTTTGTTATTAAGAGCTGCCATGAAAAAGAACCTCAAGACACCCACGATTTTAAAAGGTAAACGTAAGCACGGTTTTCGTAAGCGCATGGAAACTCAAGACGGACGCGATGTACTCAGCCGTCGGCGCAGAAAAGGCCGTAAGCGACTTACCAAGTAATCTTGATCCAGCGTCAAATCGCGTCGCTAATCCTCGAATATCCACACCCATGTGTGGATAGATGCCTTGTATTATGGAAAAGAGGCTAGTACTATCCTTCGTCTTGTCGTTTTTGGTGCTCTATCTTTGGGCCATGATGGCGCCCAAAACCCCGGAATCTCCCGACCTTGCTGCATCCCTGAACGCTACCGAAACGACAACCGACCTACCGGCTGAAACCGTAAATGTCAGTGCGACGGCCGCGCCGACGAGTGCACCCGCGGAAGCTACTCCCACCGAATATTTCCATATCGAAAACGATCAGTTGGAAATTACCTTTGCCAATGTCGGCGGAGGTTTAGCTCACATTCATCTAAAGGAATACGATGAGCCGCTACCGGTAGACCATATCGGTGGATTTCAGGAATATTCCCAACGAACATTCCAGGTGGTTCGTCAGGAGCCGCGGTTGCTTGAATTTCGTCTTGTGGATGATGATCTCAGTGTTAGTCGCATATATTCTTTGGCTGAAGAAGGCTATACTCTCCAGGTAACCGATAAGGTCACAAATCGTGGGAAAATGTCCAAAGATGTTAGACTGGACATTATAGGTTTCACGTTAAACATGCGGGACGGTCCGAATGGGCATCATCCGAACAAACCTAAGACGAGTGGGCCGGCGGAAAATCGTGATCGTGGTCTAAACGAGTATGCAGTAAACTCCACCAAGGGTATCAAACGAAAGAATAACGCCTATAAGTTTGGCCCTAAGGACGAGAAGTCTCAGGAAGGACCTGTCACCTGGCTGGCCTTCCGAAATCGATACTATGCAACGATCGTCAAACCGGAATTTGAGACTGCGGGGTATGCGCAGCGGGTAATAGAGGAACATGTCCTCCAGCTGCATTTGAATGCTGCCACCTACAAATTAGCTCCGGCGGAATCTAGAGACTACAATTACACCGTGTTCATAGGTCCGGAACGCACGGAGCTGCTGAAAGAATATGGCGGAGACTTCGATAAAATTAAGCGTTACTACAAATTAGGTCTTTTTGACGCAATTGCGAAATTGATCGGCGGATTGATGAAGGTTTTGTATGGTGTCATCCCCAATTGGGGTGTTTGTATTATCCTGATCAGTATAGTAATCTACTACTCGATGTATCCGCTCACGGCTAAAGGCATGGCGTCCATGAAGCGTATGCAGGCTTTGCAGCCGAAGATCCAGCAGCTCAAAGAGCGTTATGAAGACAATCCGCAAAAGCTCAATCAAGAAATGCTGGAGCTTTACCGACGGGAGAAGATTAACCCGCTTGGCGGATGCCTGCCGATGTTGTTTCAAATGCCGGTATTTATAGGGTTGTATCAAGTTTTGTGGAGAAATGTCGATTTTAAAGGCGCACATTTTTTATGGATTAAGGACTTGTCACAGCCGGATAGATTGTTTACACTTGATTTTAGCCTACCGGTTATCGGTACGGACATAAATTTGCTGCCGATCCTGATGATTATAATAATGGCAGTTCAGCAGAGATTCTCGGCTAAGAATATGACGGTAGCCGATCCGGTACAGCAACAGCAGCAGAAGATGATGATGACGGTTATGCCGTTGTTGCTTGGATTTATATTTTATAAATTCGCAAGCGGGCTGACGCTGTATTTTACAATGTTCTATATTTTTTCAACGATAACCCAGTGGAAGATTTCGAAAGAGCCAAAGGTGACCAACGCATGAGCACGAATGAGCAGGATAATAAGGAAAAGAAGAGTTTCGAGTTTGTCGGGAGTACAATTGAGGAAGCCATTAAAAAGGCCTTGGAAGAGCTCCAGGTTAAGCGGGACGATATTATTGTGAAGGTGGTATCAGAAGAAAAGAAGGGTTTATTCGGTATGGAGGGTGCTAATCCGGCTAAAATTAAAGTTATAATGAAATAGTTGTAAAAGTTCTTGATTTTTTAAGTTTTTATAGGAAAATATTTGATATAAGCATTTTATATCAAATGTTTCACGTGAAACGGGATAGAACGTCCCGGCCTTCTCGCCATGGCAAAGATCATATCGGTCTGTAATCAAAAAGGTGGAACAGGCAAGACTACCACCGTCGTAAATCTCGCCGCCGCTCTCGCCCAGCTCGGAAAGAAAGTCCTAATAATTGACGTCGACCCACAGGGAAATGCCACCAGCGGTGTGGGTGTCAATAAGAGTGAGCTTCATCACACCATATACGAATTGCTGCTAAACCGGGCCCATCCGCAGGAGATAGTCATCAAGGATATCTATCCGAATTTGGATATCATACCCTGCAACATCAATTTAACCGGCGCGGAGATAGAGCTGGTGGGCGCCATTGCCCGCGAGACGCGTCTGAAAAATGCCCTGGCGCATATTCAGCATCACTACGATTACATTTTTACAGACTCCCCTCCGTCGCTCGGATTGCTGACGCTCAATGCGTTGGTTGCCTGCCAATCTGTCATCATACCCATACAATGTGAATTTTACGCACTAGAGGGGGTCTCTCAGCTTTTGAATACACTGAATCTTATCCGGGAAGGTTTAAATCCGACGTTAGCCATTGAGGGGGTCCTGCTGACAATGGCGGATTACCGGACGAATCTGACAAATGAGGTAATCACGGAGATTCAAAATTATTTTAAAGATAAGGTCTACGATACGATTATTCCGCGTAATATACGACTGAGCGAGGCCCCCAGTCACGGCAAGCCCATCACCTTGTACGATAACAACTCTATTGGTGCAGTCCGTTACTCGGAGCTGGCCCAGGAAGTTTTGGGTGTCGAGAATCTGGATCACAAGTCATTCGAGGAGAATGACTTAAGGCGCGAGGCCGAGACCTCTCCGGAGCCGGAGACTAACAATTCGGTTATTTCCGAGTAGAGTAAATTGTTCAATTTATGAACAAAGGAGCATGTTATGGATAATCGGGCACTTGGCAAGGGTTTATCCGCCCTTATACCGGACAAGGCTAATAATCCCTCAGATCAATCGCGTTCCGGAGATGACCGCAACGTCGTCTACGTGGACACGAACCTGGTTGCGGACAATTCACTCCAACCGCGGATAGATTACAACGAGGAAAAGCTCCTCGAACTCAAGAATTCCATCCGTGAACAAGGGATTCTTCAGCCGATTCTGGTCAGGTCTAAGAACTCCGGCTTCGAAGTGGTTGCCGGTGAGCGGCGGTTACGCGCAGCCCGCGCCTTGAAGTTGGAAAAGATCCCGATTATTATCAAGGAAGTTACCGACAAAGAAGCGCTCGAAATTGCTTTGGTCGAAAACATTCAGCGGGAGGAACTGAATCCCATTGAGGAAGCCAAGGCCTTTCGCAAACTTATCGATGAGTTCCAGTATACTCAGGAAGAAGTCGCCCAGGCTGTCGGCAAGGACCGGTCCACCATTACCAATTTACTGCGTGTCCTCAATCTGCCGGAGAATATTCAACGCGGGGTTTTTGACGGCCAGATTAGTATGGGGCATGCCAGGACATTATTGGGAGTTGATGACGACGACGAGAGAAACAAGCTGTTCGAAGCCATTGTCCGCGATGCGCTCTCGGTCAGGGAACTGGAAAATATCGTCAAGGCCGTCGCGACGCCCAAACAACCGGCCGGCACCCGCCGGGAAAAGAAGGAAAAACAAAAGAACCACGAAATAATTCGTTTAGAGGAAGAGTTGCAAAAGTCTCTCGGCACCAAAGTCCGGGTGGACGCCTCCAAAAAACGCGGGAAGATCGTCATTGAATACTATTCCCTCGATGATTTGGAGCGCTTGATTCAACTGATTAAAAAATGAAAGAACCAGTCCTCGTTCTCATCAAGCCCGATGGGATCTCCAAGGGTTTGACCGGACCGATTTTTACTAAATTTTCCCAAGCTGAACTCGAAATCATCGGAATAAAAATCGCCCAGTCGCGACGCGACGTAATCGAAGAGCATTATTCCCATCTGCGTGGCCAACCTTTTTTTGATGAGGTCATAGAGTATTTGATGGGAGCCGGTTACAAGCAGAAAAAACTGATGGCGGTTGTGTATTTCGGTGTGGACGCGATCAAGAAATGCCGTGCCATCGCCGGGGCGACCAATCCGGAGGAGGCCCGGCCGAACAGTATTCGCGGCTCATTCGGGCGCATCAAGACTGACGGCTTGTTTGAAAATGTCGTTCATGTTTCCTCCAACAAGAGTGAGGCCAAGCGTGAGATCCGCCTGTGGTTTTCTCCGGACGAGATCACGCGTCCTATTTATCCCACCAAGCCGGCTGCCAAACTGCCGACGCAAACCAAGGAATGGAAATGATCAAGGGGATGACCGGGTTCGGCAGCTCCGAACTGACCAGCGGGTCCGTCAAGGCGATCGTTGAAATCAAGAGCCTCAACCACCGCTATTTCGACATAAGTTATTACCTACCAATAGGTTTTGGTTCGATAGAGCAAAAATTGCGACAATTGGTTCAGAGCACGGTCCAGCGCGGCCGTGTTACGGTGGCGATCAAGATTACCGAGAAGCCGACACAGACTGTGGTCTTTCACAAGGACGTCGTGAAGGATCACATGCGTTATGCCAAACAACTCCAAAAGGAGTTCGGCCTGGAGAACAATCTCACGCTTTCCGATGTCGTCCGGCTGCCCGGGGTCATCGAGACCAAGGAATCGTTGGTCCAGCCGGAAAAGGTCTGGCCCAGTCTGCAAAAAAGTCTGACCAAGGCCCTGACCGCGTTGGAGCAAATGCGCAAAAGCGAGGGCCGCAGTCTTGCCAAGGATGTGGGCGAAAAGTTACGCGGCATGTCCGCGCAACTGAGCACGATCCAGGCGCGGGCCAAGGCGATTTTGGCCGAAGCGAAGAAACAGCTGTCCCCTGAAGAGTTTGCGTCCCTGCAAAAAGGACTGGATATCAACGAGGAGATCGCCCGGCTAAAGCATTACATCGTTGAGGTCCGGACCCTGTTGAAGTCCAAGGTGTCCGTCGGGAAAAAGATCGACTTCATCGCCCAGGAAATGCAGCGGGAGACCAACACCATCGGTTCCAAACTGCAGGACAAGATTGTGTCCAACGCAGTGATTGCCCTCAAGAGCAAGATCGAAAAGATCCGCGAGCAGGCTCAGAATATCGAATAATCCCCGAGGCTGACCACCGCCATGCCCCGTACCAAATACAAGGGAAAAGTGTTTATCCTGTCCGGGCCGTCCGGATCCGGCAAAACAACCCTGTACCAGAAAGCGCGGGAAAAATTTCCCCATTTGCGTGAATCCATCTCGGTGACCACCCGGCCGAAACGACCCGGCGAAGTCCACGGACGGGATTACTTTTTTGTCTCCCCCAAGATGTTTCAATACAAGATCCGGGCCGGGCACTTTCTGGAGTATGAGCAGTTTTTCGGAAACTACTACGGAACGCCCCGCAAGTACGTCCAGGACATCCTCACGGCAGGTGACAGTGTGCTGCTGTGCATTGATGTCAAAGGCGCCCGCACCGTACGCCGCGAATTTCCGGCGGCCGTGACGATTTTTATCAAAACCCCCACTTTGGAGGACCTCAAGCGCAGGCTGATCAGCCGTGGCTCCGAGGACCTCCAAACCATCGAAAACCGCCTCAAAAG
Organism: Candidatus Omnitrophota bacterium; assembly: GCA_020632495.1. GTDB lineage: Bacteria > Omnitrophota > Gorgyraeia > Zapsychrales > Zapsychraceae > JAGOSC01. The sequence goes on from JACKFL010000005.1 coordinate 525,719, forward strand.
GGTCGAAATGGAGCTGCGCGAAGCCGAGCGGTACGACCATGTTATCGTCAACGGCCATCTGGCCAAGGCGCAGCAGGCCCTAAATCGGATCATTGCGGAGGCGCTCGCGGACCCGGACTAGCCTGTCTGGCGTAACCTCCTGAAAATGGATTATTTAAAGAATTTTTTGGGCGCCGGGAGCGGATAACTTTTTTTTGACAATCCGTCTGCTGTGTGCTAGATTAATTCCTATTATTATTTGGGGATAAAGCATTTTTTGCACATTACCGGACACTCAGGAGGCATGTTGTCATGGCACATCAACCCATCGAAGAATTGTTACCGAAATCGGGATTCAGCGTTTACCGTCTGGTCCGCATGGCCGCGATACGAGCGCTTGAATTAGCCGATGGCAAGCCGCCGTTGATCAAAAAGACTTCATCCGATAAGCTGACTTCGATTGCGCTGGAAGAGATTTATCAGGGAAAGCTGGAATTCGCCGAAGAAGCGGATGGAAAGTCCGGTGCGCCGGCCGACGGTAAGTCGTCTTCGGAAAAATCCGAAGCGTAGATCCTACTGTGAGCCAACCGAAACGAATTATATTGGGTGTTACCGGGAGTATCGCTGCCTATCGATCAGCAGACATAGTCAGAGGTTTTTTGGAAAAGGGGTTAAGAGTCTCGGTCGTGATGACAAGAGCCGCCGAACAGTTCATAACCCCTTTAACTATGTCCAGCCTCAGCGGCGAACGATGCTACACCTCGATGTTTGACTCCGGCGACGGTTCCATGCCGCATATCGAACTGGCCCAGTCCGCCGACGCGCTGCTCATCGCGCCGGCTACCGCCGACGTGATCGGCAAATTGGCCAACGGACTGGCCGATGATCTTTTGACATGTATTGCCCTTTGCACAAAGGCTCCGGTCTTTATCGCCCCGGCTATGAATACAGAAATGTACCGGCATCCGATCGTACAGCAAAATTGCGAGAAGTTAAGAAGTCTGAACGTCACGTTTATTGATTCGGTGGAAGGCGGTCTCGCCTGCGGAACTTACGGTTACGGGCATATAGCCGAGAAAGAAACGATCGTCGAAACGGTAGCAAAGGCGATACAGTAGATTCCGGCGTGGTAGCCAAGTGGTAAGGCGGAGGCCTGCAAAGCCTTTATTCACCGGTTCGATTCCGGTCCACGCCTTTCATGACGACTCGATTTAACGAACGGAGTGAAGTTAAATCGATGTCGGAATGAAATCCTGCGAAGTTTAAACGTAACAACATTTGAGATCAGCAGGATCGCACTCCGACAAGTTAATGGTTGCCCTGCTTCGCTCCTTTTAAACGTGTATAGAGCCTCGCAGGGCCCAATTCATGCAACGATTTACGTTCTGTAAATCGTGCATTCATTGGGCAAGTGGTGGAATGGCATACACGTTGGACTTAAAATCCAATGACCGTAAGGTCGTGTGGGTTCGACTCCCACCTTGCCCATGATTTTCGCGAAAGCAGCAGGGGGGTATCAGTCGCCGTGCCAACAGTACTCCGGCGCGGCGGAAACATTACGAACAATCTTTGGACCCGTAGCTCAGTTGGTTAGAGTGTTACCTTGACATGGTAAAGGTCAGAGGTTCGAGTCCTCTCGGGTCCACCATTTATTCGGAGGTGCCGTATGAAATTCAAGGCCCTGGTTTTAACCCTGACATTTTTGGCGGGGACGACGTTGGTTCAGGCTGATGAGGCGACAAAAAACGCCCAGGCCGAAAAATTGTTATCGTTGCTCAAGGTTGATCAACAGTTGGAGGTGACGAATCAGCGCATGCGCATGCAAACGCAGCGTATGGTGGATTCGCAAAATCTTCCCAAAGACCTGGCGGCGAAAATGCAAAAGGTTTTCGACAAACAGTTTGATCTGGTCTCCAGCGCCACGAACTGGGACAGCATGAAGAACGAAGTGATCGCAGTCTACACGACGACGTTTACCGAACAAGAAATCGCCAAACTCGTCGAATTTTATTCGAGCGACTTAGGCCAAAAAATGATCGATAAGCTGCCTGAACTGTTCCGCCAGGGCATGGAAATCGCGCAAAAACGCCTTATGGAAAATCAGCAGGAAATCGAGAAGACGATGATGGAAGAATGGGTCAAGTTTGAAGCGGATCTGACCGACGAAGAGCGTGCGGCCCTCGAATCGATCCAACCACCGGGTAATGGAATACAAAACTGATTTAGACAAGCTCAGACATAGTTGCTCGCATGTGATGGCGCAGGCCGTCCAGGAGCTATGGCCCGAAACCAAGGTCACCATCGGGCCGGCGATCGACAACGGTTTTTATTACGACTTCGATAAGCCGGAGCCTTTCTCCGATCAGGATTTGCGCAAGATTGAAAAACGGATGAAGCACATCATCCAGCGCAAACCCGAATTTCGCCAAACCTTCATGAAGAAGGAAGCGGCGGCTGATTTTTTTCGCGGTAAAGGCGAGTCTTATAAAGTCGAGCTCATTGAAAATTTGCCGGATGATGAGGTCTCCATATTCCATACCGGAGACGAGTGGCTGGACCTATGTAAAGGTCCCCATATCGAAAACGCCGGGACCATCAAGGCCTTCAAGCTTCTCTCCGTAGCCGGCGCGTATTGGCGCGGGGACGAGACGAAGCCGCAATTACAGCGTATTTACGGAACGGCGTTTTTCTCCCAGGAGGAACTTGAAGAGTATTTGAAAATGCTCGAAGAGGCCGCCAAGCGGGATCATCGCAAGCTCGGACCGCAGCTGGATTTGTACAACATTTATCAGGAATCGGCGGGGGCCGGACTGATCTTTTACCCCCCGGCCGGCGCGACGCTGCGCAATATTATCGAAACCTATGTTCGCGAAGAAAACATCAAGCGCGGATATGATCTGGTTATGACGCCGCATTTGTTGCGCGGCAAGCTCTGGGATCAAAGCGGCCACTCCGGACATTACCGCGAAAACATGTACTACCTCGATATTGATAACGAGGAATACGCGGTAAAACCGATGAACTGCCCGGGGCATAATTTGCTGTACAATTCGAAGCGGCGTTCGTACCGGGAACTGCCGATCCGTTTTTTCGAGCTGGGCACGGTGTACCGTCAGGAAAAAGCGGGCGTGCTCCACGGGTTGTTGCGGGTCAGAGGATTCACCCAGGACGACGCGCATATATACTGCCGCGAGCAACAGCTTAAGGATGAGATTAAAAGCGTTATCGATTTTGTATACAGCATCTCCCACGATTTCGGGTTTAAAGATATCGAGGTCGAACTCAGCACCCAGCCCGATAAGTTTATCGGGGAGCAAAAGAATTGGGACCACGCCACGGAAACGCTGAAACAGTCCCTGGTGGAAAAAGAGATCGCGTTTAAGATCAACGAAGGCGACGGCGCTTTTTATGGCCCTAAAATCGACTTCAAGTTACGCGACGCGTTGAATCGGGAATGGCAGTGCGCCACCATTCAATGCGATTTTTCGTTGCCGGAACGGTTCGATCTGACCTACACCAACGAAGACGGGGAGCTGGTCCGGCCGATTATGATTCACCGCGCGATTTTGGGCAGCGTAGAGCGCTTTATGGGAACGTTGATTGAGCATTACGCCGGCGCGTTTCCGATGTGGCTGGCGCCGGTGCAGCTGCAGATCATCCCCATCAAAGATGATCATGTGCCGTTCGCGTCGCAGCTGAAAAAAGATTTGAAGGATCAGGGCTTCAGAGTCCAGGTCGACCAGCGCAACGAGAGTTTGAACAAAAGGATTCGCGAGGGAACGGTTAAGAAAATTCCTTACTTATTGATCGTGGGCGACAAAGAGGTGTCCGAGAAAAAAGTAGCGTTGCGCAAGTATGGCGAAGGAGACATCGGCGCCATGTCCCAGGATCAACTGCTGGAAAGATTCCTGCAGGAAGTGAAGGACAAACGCTAATAACGGAGGTGGTACTATCAGAAAGTTCACGAGGGTCAACGAGCGGATAAAAGCGACGGAAGTGAGGGTTATCGGACCGGATTCGGAACAGCTCGGTGTGGTTGTTCTGAGCCGGGCATTGGATCTGGCCCAAGAGCACGATCTGGATTTGGTGGAAATAGCGCCTACGGCAAATCCGCCGGTTTGCCGTATCATGGATTACAGCAAGTTCAAGTATGATCAGGAGAAGAAAGAGCGGCGGATTAAGAAGAAGCAGCACGTCACGCATTTGAAGCAAATCCGGCTGAAGCCCCATATCGGTGACGCGGACTATCAGATGAAGCTACGCCAGGCCGTCGGGTTTTTAAAGAAAAAAGATAAAGTGAAGGCGAATATGTTTTTCCGCGGACGCGAAATGATGCATAAAGAGTTGGGACGCGAAATACTGGACCGCCTTATTGAAGATATTAAAGAATTCGGAACCCCCGAACGGCCGCCTTCCATGGAAGGCCGGGTTATGTCGGTGATGTTCAATCCGATTTCTGAAAAGAAGTAAACGCAACATAGTAAATTCAGCGGATTGGTTCGATTGAAACAAAGCTGAGAAAGGAATGAGTTGAGATGCCGAAACTGAAGACAAACAAATCTGCGGCCAAGCGGTTTAAGATGACCAAATCCGGCAAACTTAAAAAACGCAGCGCACGCCGCGGACACATTCTCGGGAAAATGAGCCGGAAAGCAAAACGTAAATTGCGTCAAAGTTCTTATGTCTCGAACGCGGATGCAAAAAAGATAAGGAGGCTGTTGCCTTATGGTTAGGATCAAGACATCGGTCGCGTCGCATCGCCGGAAAAAGAGAGTCCTGAAAAAAGCGAAGGGGCAGTTCGGTCAGCGCAGCCGGCACTATTTACAGGCTAAGCGTTCGGTCATCAAGGGATTGATTTATCAGTACCGTGACCGCAAGGCCAAGAAGCGTGAGTTCCGCGCTTTGTGGATCATTCGTATCAATGCCGCCTGTTACGAAGCGGGCATCAAGTACAGCCGCTTCATCAAGGGATTGAAAGACGCCAACATCGAACTGAACCGCAAGGTCATGGCGGAATTGGCGGTGACGGCTCCGGACGTATTCAAGGAGTTGGTCAATATTGCCCAGGGCGCCAAACCGCAAGCGGCCGCCCCCGCACCGGCAGCCAAATAATCGCGACACCATCTATGTGAATTCATTGGGCCCTTTCTCAAGGGCCCAATTCATTTATGGCCCCGGTCGGGAATCCGCGCGGGGCCGGCCGCTGTTACGACAGTCGGTCCGGGAGTGAAATATGAACATCATTATCGTCGGTGCCGGGCGTATCGGCCGGAATTTGGCCAAGACGCTTTCGGAAGAAAATAATGAAGTCTATCTGATTGAACCGCAGAAGAGTGTCGCCACCAAGGTTGCGGACAAACTCGATGTAAAGGTCATCGTCGGCAGCGGTTCCGACCCGGAGGCCTTGCAGAAGGCCAATATCCGTTCCGCGGACTTGGTGCTGGCGGTCACGACCACCGATGAAGTCAATCTGGTGGTGTGCAGCCTGGCGGCGGCTTACGGCGTTAAACGGAAGATCGCCCGCGTCCGCAACACCGCGCTGCGCGATATCGTGCGCGAGTTCGGCCTGGATCTTTTCAGCGTCAATGAGCTGATCAATCCGGAACTGGTCGCTGCCGAGGCGATTGTCAAGACCATTGAGACCCCCGGCGCCAGTGAAGTCGGTGATTTCGCTTCCGGGCAGATCCTGCTGCGCGGGTTCGACGTTCCGGAAACTTCTCCGTTATGCGGTTCACGCCTGGCGGAGCTCGCTGATGAAGATTTCCCGTGGCCGTTTCTTATCATCTCCATTGTCCGTAATCAGGAAGTTATATTTCCCAAGGGCGACGCCGTGATCCAGAAGGGGGACCATATTTATGTCCTGCTGCCCCGGCATTCCCTGGCCGAGTTCGTAAACTTCGTTAATCCGGAGCTGACGCCGCCGAAGAAGGTCATCATTTACGGCGCAACCATTACCGGAAAACATCTCGCGCAGACCCTTTCCCAAAAGATTAAAAACACGACCATCATTGAGGAGGATCCGGCGGTAGCCCGGGATGTTTCCGACGCATTGGAACAGGTGACCGTCATTAACGGATCCGCGTCCGATGCCGAAATTCTCAATGAATGCGGCATTGAGGCGACCGACGTGTTTATTGCCACCTCAAAAAACGATCACTCGAACCTTATCAGTTCCGTGCTGGCCAAGAAAATGGGCGCGAAGACGACGATCATCACCACTCAGCAGCCGGAATATATGTCGATTATCGATGCGTTGGCCATCGATGCCATTATTAATCCCCACTACCTCGCAGTCGAACAAATTCTGCAGATGGCCCGGGGACGAAGCATCTCGGCGGTGACCAAGTTGCTGGAATGCGACTCCGAGGCGATTGAGCTTGTCCCGGAAAAAGGATCACCGATCACCCGTGACGCGCTGAAGGACATCAAACTGCCCAAAAACTCGATCGTCGGCGCGGTCCTGCAAGGCGGCAATGTCGCGCTGGCCAAAGGGGACACCAAAATTAACGAAGGCGACAAAGTCATTGTGTTTTGTCAGGACACGGCGATCAAAAAGGTACAGGCGCTGTTTACCGGCAAGTGACGTTTGATTACCGACGATAGTCATGCATAAGAGATTTGTTACCAACATAGTTGCCCGGATTGTTCTGGTTGTTTGTGTTTTGATGCTGTTTCCTCTGTTGTGGGCGGTCCTGGACAATACGCACAGCCGCGAGGTCCGCGCGTTTGCCGGAACGATCGTCTTCGGATTGTTCACCTCCGGCGTAATTTTGGCGCGCGTCCGATTGTGCAAGGCGGATTTTGACAAAATTACGGCCAAGGATGGTCTGGCGATTGTCGGATTGTCCTGGGTCCTGCTCTCCGCATTGGGGGCGTTACCTTTGTACTTCAGCGGGGTCGTCGCGACTTTTACCGACGCGTTCTTTGAAGTGGCCAGCGGATTCACCACCACCGGAGCGACGATCTTTACCGATATCGAGGCCTTGCCGCGGGGGATTTTGTTTTGGCGCAGCCTGACGCATTGGTTGGGCGGCATGGGGATCATCGTCCTTTACATCGCGCTATTGCCGGCATTGGGCGCCAATACTTTTCAACTCTACAAAGCCGAGGCCCCCGGTCTTGATGTGGAACGGATCGACCCGCGCATCCGCGAGACGGCCAAGAAGCTGTGGACGATCTACTTCGGTTTTACGATCCTGCAGACGTTGTTGATGATGGCCGGCGGGATGGACCTGTTCGACGCGTTATGCCACACCTTCGGAACAATCGCCACCGGAGGATTCTCGACTAAAAACGCCAGCCTAGGACATTACAACGCCTATCTCCAGTGGGTGGTGATCATTTTTATGTACCTGGCGGGCGTCAACTTCATCCTTCATTTTCAGATGATCCGCGGTAAATTCGAGTCGGTCTTTAAGAACGAGGAGCTGCGCATCTATACGGGGCTGATCGTCTTTTTGATTGCCGTATTTGCGCTCGTCTTAGGGGTGATGGAGCTGTCCGACGCGCCGGTCCGCGACGCGGCCTTCCAGATCGTGTCTATCATCACCACCACGGGTTTCGGAACGGCAGATTTCAATCTATGGCCGACCGGATTACAGTTCATCCTGGTGATGCTGATGTTCGTCGGCGGGTGCGGGGGGTCCACGGGCGGAGGGATCAAGATTGTCCGTTTTGTGTTGTCCGTCAAGATCGCTCTGCGTTCAATCCATCAGACCGTCATCCCGAACGCTGTTATGTCGATCCGCTTCAACAACAAGTCCTTAAGTGACAGTGTGGTCGCCGGCGTGTTGTCCTATTTTACGATATACACACTGTTGTTCCTGTCGGGGTCGATGTTGTTGACTATAACTGAGGAATGCGATCTGGTGACCTCGTTTACGGCATCGGTGTCTGCGTTGAGCAATATCGGACCGGGATTGGCGAAGATCGGTCCTACGCAAAACTACGCGTGGATGAGCAATCCGGGGAAATGGATCCTGACGTTTCTGATGCTCGCCGGTCGTCTGGAGTTGTACTCCATTTTGATCCTGTTTATGCCGACGACCTGGAAAAAATAGCATTTCCGGGCAAAAATTTTAGTGATATAATGGCGCCACCATTTTTGGACAAGAAATATGAGCTGGGATTTCGAACAAATAAAACAGACGCTTCGTGATGAAGCCGCCGCCGTGGCCAGTCCGCGCGAGCTGGAAGATTTCCGCATCAAATATCTCGGTCGCAAGGGATTGATTCAGGAAATATACGCCTCGCTGGCAGATGCGCCCAAGGATCAAAAACCGATCATCGGCAAAGAAGCCAACGATCTGAAGAAAATGGCAACGGCGCTGCTCGAGGACCGCAAGCAAGGAATAGATTCACAGCCGGGCAAGGCCCAGCGCCAACTGGATCCGACCCTGCCGGGCGTTGCTCCGCGGGTCGGGCACAAACATTTGCTCACACAAACGATCGAAGAAATTTGTGATATCTTCGAAGGTCTGGGTTTTTCCATTCAGGAAGGCCCCGAAGTCGAAACCGAATTCAATAATTTCACCGCGCTGAATATTCCCGAAGACCATCCTTCCCGTGACGGGTTTGACACCTTTTATACGAATGTGAAAGACCGCACCAGTAGGGATGCCAATCTCCTGCTGCGCAGTCATACCTCTCCGGGACAGATCCGCATCATGCAGGAGCACACGCCGCCGCTGGCGGTCGTTATTCCGGGCAAGGTCTACCGGCCGGATGCGGTGGATGCCAGCCACTCATTCATGTTTCATCAAATCGAAGGTTTGCTGGTCGACCAGGACGTCAAGTTTTCGCATTTAAAAGGCTTGCTGCAGGCGTTTTGCAAAAAGCTGTTCGGGCCGGATATCAAAATGCGCTTCCGGCCGCATTTTTTCCCCTTTACCGAACCGTCGGCAGAAGTTGATATTTCCTGGAAGGGCGGAAAAAAGGAGTGGCTGGAAATCATGGGGTGCGGCATGGTGCATCCGAAAGTATTTGAATACGCGGGGTATCCGAAGGGAAAATACACCGGGTTGGCTTTCGGACTGGGGGTGGAACGGATGACTATGCTGAAGTACGGCATTCCGGATATCAGGTTGTTTTATGAAAATGATCAACGTTTTCTGGAGCAATTTTAAACGATGAAGCTGAGTTTAAATTGGTTAAGTGATTATGTGGCGCACGGTGCGGACAAGGAACTGCTGGCACACAAGCTAACGATGGCCGGCATGGAAATCGAGAGCGTCGAAAACGTCGGCGGAGACACGGTGTTTGAATTGGAAATCACGCCCAACCGGGCGGATTGTTTGAGCACCATCGGACTGGCCCGCGAGGTGTCGGCGGTCTTTGACAAAGTGCTGAAGGAGCCCAAAATATCGGTGCCCAAAATCCCGACGCGGAAAGTTCCCATCAGCATTGCGGACTCCGGAGACTGTTCACTGTATTTGGGCACTCTCATCGAAGGCGTCACCGTTGGTGCGGCCCCGGAGTTTATGGAATCCAGATTGAAGGCTGTCGGGATCCGGCCTATCAGTAATTTGGTGGATATTACCAACTTTTGCCTGATGGAGTACGGTCAGCCGCTGCATGTCTTTGATTTCGACAAACTCGAAGGCGGGCGCATTGAAGTCCGCCGCGCCCGCAAGGGAGAGAAGATTTTAACGCTCGACGGTGTCGAGCGGGAATTGGATCCATCGGTGTTGGTGATTGCCGATGCCGTCCGCCCGGTGGCCATTGCCGGGATCATGGGCGGGAAAAATACCGAGGTCGGTCCGCAGACAAAGAACGTTTTGTTGGAAAGCGCGCACTTCGATCCGATACTGATCCGCCGGGCGGCGCGAAAACTCGGATTGAGCAGCGATTCGTCCTACCGCTTTGAGCGCGGCATCGACCCGGCTGGCGTGGCGCGAACCTCCGACCGGGCGTTGCAGCTGATTCTGGAATCCGCCGGCGGAAAGCTTTCCGGACAGGGAAAGGCGGGATCGACTGCGATTAAGAAATCCAAGGCCGTTACGGTCACGCCCGAACAGGTCGGCAGCGCAATCGGGATGGACGTATCACCGGCCAGGATCAAAAAAATTTTTAAAAAATTAAACTTCACTGTCGAAGAATCGGCCCGGGGCATGAAAGTTTGCCCGCCGTCGGCGCGGCGGGATATCAAGGACCCGGTAGATTTAGTCGAGGAAGTGGCTCGGGTTATCGGTTACGACAATATTCCCGAGGCGATGCCGGTGATCGGCGAAAATTCCATTCCCTCCAGCGCGCCGCGCACCCTGCGCAACCGGATGCGCGAACTGATGCTGGCCCAGGGATTCGACGAGATGGTGAGCTTCTCGCTGATTAATCGCGATGATCTGGAGCGCGCTCGGCTGAACGCCAAGGACGTGGCCGCGATCATCAATCCGCTATCCTTGGACCAGGAGGTCCTGCAGCCGTCGACGTTGCCGAGCCTGTTGAACATCGTCCGCACCAACATTAACCGCGGACAGCGTGACCTGAGCCTGTTTGAGCTCAGTAAAGTTTACGACGGGCACGGTAAGGAAAAAGAAGTTTTGAGCGTGGTGATGTGCGGGCACACGCGGCGGGATTGGCGCGAGTTGAAGAAGCGGCCCGCCGACGTTTATGATGTGAAAGGCGCTGTCGCCCAAACTTTGGAACGCTGCGGACTGACGGAATTACGATATGCCCTGGTCGACGCGAACATATATCAGGGGAATTCGGGCGTGACGGTCGCTGTCAGCGGGCGATCCTTGGGAAGTTTCGGATCGATCCATCCGGATATCCTGCAGAATTTCGGGATCAAGAACACGGCCGTCTATTACGCGGAAGTTGAGATTCCTTATAAGGACTTCGTCAAGTCATCGCGCCGGCGGTTTAGCTCGCTTTCACAGTTTCCGGGTGTCACGCGCGATGTCAGTCTGGCAGTGCCGCAGGATGTTCCGTATCAGGATATCGCCGACATGATTCATCGGGAGGGCGGGGATCTTTTACGTCAGGTCTCGTTCAGCGAGGAATATCTCGGCGACAAAATCCCGGCCGGCCAGCGCGGTCTGGTTTTTTCCCTGCTTTATCAGTCGGCCGACCGGACTTTGACCGAGGATGAAGTCAATGCCGTCCATCAGACGCTGCTGGGCAAAATAACCGAATTTTTTTCGGCGACCATTCGATAGTTGTCGCTATCCCCGCTCTTTATGCTATAATCTCTTATTGATAATCCCTGCTGTGTTCGTTAGGAAGATATATAAAGTAACCTAACTATTCAATCGGGATGCCTGAGTTCAGCTGGCCCGTGGGCCTTCTGGGGAGGGTACCCACCTGGTGATTTGGGTCACCATTAAAATCTTTCGACGGCATAAGCGGGGATTGTCATGCCCTCCCAAAAATCTTCTAAACATCTACCTGGCATAATTTTATAGAAATCCTTAACTCGCCAGCCCACCTTATTTCGGCGGCCAGAGGGGCGCTTTTTTGGTTTGTATATTCAAATAAATAGTGCTATCATACTCCATCATATCAACAGTTAACATATATTAGGGAAACACATCCAAATCCGTTGAGCACCAAAAAGGAACTACGAGAAAAAGTCTTACGGCTTTTGCGAAACCAGGATGGGAAAGAGCGGATCGCTAAAAGCCTGTTGATCAAAGACAGGCTTTTTGACAGGGATGATTTCCGGGAAGCATCCAGCATAATGTTTTATGCTTCGTTTGACGGGGAAGTAGTTACGCATAACATGATAACCGAGGCCCTGCAGTTAGGGAAAACGATCGGGCTTCCGATCACCGAAACGGAAGGTTATCATTTATCACCTAGAATTATTGAAGATTTTGAAAGAGATGTCGTTGCCGGTCCCTACGGGATCAAGCAGCCGAGGAAATTACCGCACAATGAAATGCATCAAATCGATATGGTCATCGTGCCGGGCATTGTGTTCGATCAGGACAACCATCGCATCGGATGGGGTGCCGGATACTATGACCGTTTTTTAGGTAATTTACCGTCGACGACCAAGACGATAGGTCTCGCCTTCGACTTTCAGATCGTAGATAAAATTCCCCGCCTAGACCCTCACGATGTTTCTCTGGACTGCGTCCTAAGCCATTAACCCTGCCTGCGCCAAAGCCTGACGGCGGATCTCGTACCGCTTTCATATAGCGAGAGGAGTGTGTATGTCAGAAGAAGCCAACATCTTATCACAGAGTGTCACCTTATCCGTTATTGTGATTATCTCTGTTTTGGCCGGTTACCTGCTGCGTTGGTATTTTTCCAACAAAAAACTGCGCGACGCGCAGGCCATGGCCAAAGATATTGTGGACCAGGCCAAACGGGAATCCGATAACCGCAAAAAAGAAATCGAACTCCATGGTAAGGACATGATGATCAAGTTGCGCCAGGAGTTTGAAGAAGAGACGCGCGAGCGCCGGGATGAAGCCACAGCGCTGGAAAAACGGCTCCTGCAAAAAGAAGAGAATCTGGATAAGCGCGTGGATTTGTTGGAGCGCAAGGAAAGGGATATCGAAGACCGGGCCGTGAAGCTGAAAACGGATGAAGACCGGGTGTCCGCGAAGGTGGGCGAACTGGACGGGCTGATCGAGCAGGAGAAACAGCGGCTGCAAAAAATTTCTTCCATGACCGAGGAGGAGGCTAAGAAGCTCCTGCTTTCGCGTATCGACGAAGAAATTCTCGGGGAAAAAGCCCAGCGGATCCGCTCCATGGAGGAACAGATCAAGGATAACGTGGACAAAAAGGCCCGGGAAATCCTCAGCACAGCCATTCAGCGCTGCAGCTCCGAACACACCGCCGCGTCCACGGTCACGGTGGTCCTGCTACCGAGTGACGAAATGAAGGGGCGTATTATCGGCCGCGAGGGGCGTAATATCCGCGCCCTGGAGGCGGCTGCGGGCGTCGATATCATCATTGACGACACCCCCGAAGCGGTCACCATTTCGGGTTTTGATATGTACCGCCGCGAGATCGCACGAATCGCTCTCGAAAATCTTATTGCCGACGGACGTATCCATCCGGGCCGCATCGAAGAAGTGGTCGAGAAGGCGAAGAAAGAGATGGAAAATATCATTAAGGAAGAAGGGGAGAAGACCGCCTTCGACCTCGGTGTCCACGGCATGCACCCGGAATTGCTCAAGCTGGTGGGAAAGCTCAAATTCCGGACCAGCTACGGTCAAAACGGTCTGCAGCACACCAAAGAGGTGGCGATGCTGATGGGATCAATGGCTTCCCAGTTGGGTCTGGACGCCAAGCTGGCCATGCGGGCCGGATTGTTGCACGATATCGGCAAGGTCGTCGGACAGGATGTGGAAGAAGGCACGCACGCGATCATCGGCGGCAATCTTGCGCGCAAATACGGTGAGCGCGAAGAGGTGGCCAACGCCGTTGAATCGCATCACGATGAGGTCGAGTGCCACACCATATACGGATCACTGGTTTGCGCGGCCGACGCCATCAGCGCCTCCCGCCCGGGGGCGCGGGCCGAAACCCTGGAAACGTACGTCAAGCGGCTGGAAAACCTCGAAAAGATCTCCAATTCATTTAAAGGGGTCAGCAAGGCGTATGCCCTGCAGGCCGGCCGGGAAGTCCGTCTGATGGTCGATCCCGATAAGATCAACGATGACGAGGCGATTGTCCTCGCGCGTGATTTGCGCAAGAAGATAGAAGAGGAAATGGAATACCCGGGACAGATCAAGGTGATTGTCCTGCGCGAGACACGGGCGGTCGAGTTTGCCAAATAAGACCCGGCCGCGGCGGAGGTCCAGGCTATGAAGATTTTGTGCCTGGGGGATGTAGTCGGACGGCCTGGCCGCGATGCGCTCGCGCATTCTTTGAAAGAGATCAAACAGCAGCATGCCATCGACTTTGTAGTGGTCAACGCTGAAAATGCCGCCGGCGGGGCTGGAATAACCACCAAAATCGCGCAGCAGTTTCTGAACTTGGGGTGCGATGTCCTGACCCTCGGAGATCATGTCTGGGACCAGAAGGACTTGGAACCGTTTCTGGACGAATCGCCGCAAATCGTCCGTCCGGCAAATTTTCCGGAGGGGGCGCCCGGATCGGGGGCGTGTCTCCGCGAGTCCGCCGGCGGAATAAAGGTCGGCGTGATCAACCTGTTGGGACGGACCTTCATGCGATATTTGGTGGAATGTCCGTTCAGGACAGGGCGGGCGTTGGCTGACGAATTAAGGCGGCAAACGCCGGTCGTTATCGTCGATATGCATGCCGAGACCACCAGCGAAAAGGTGGCCATAGGACATTTTTTAGACGGCCACGTTTCGATTGTCTTCGGCACGCACACGCATATCCAGACGGCCGATGAAACCATCCTGGACGGAGGCACCGCTTATATCACCGATTTGGGAATGAGCGGCCCTTACGACTCGGTGATCGGACAGGAGAAGGAGCCGATCATTCAGCGCTTTTTGACCAGCCGTCCGTCGCGTTTTCAGGTCGCCCAGCAGCGCACAAAGCTGTGCGGCATCATCGTCGATGTCGATGAGGAGACCGGCCGGGCCCGAAGCATCGAACGGCTGCAATACGCTTATCAGGCGCCCGATGGACGGGATGAAATCGCAATTTAACTTGTGGCCCACCCATGCTTATACTATAATCTAGGCAAAGGTACCACGCGAAGCAACGCAGATACATAAAGGGGGATTTATGGGTAACTGGGATGGATTAGATCGAAGAAAGTTTCCTCGAGTCAAGTATCCATGTCTTGTTATTATCAAAAACGGCGACGGTGACGACAAAGAGGTCATTCTCAGCCACACTGAGAATATCGGCATCGGCGGTGTCTGCGTGATCCTCAAAAAGAATATCAAGATGTTCACCCAGGTCGAGATTGAACTGGACCTGCTGGATATGGGTGACCACATCAAATGCAATGGCAAGATCGTCTGGAATGTTCAGCGTAAGAGCGACGCCAAAAAGAAACCGTTGTTTTACGACGTGGGGGTCGAATTCGAATCGCTTCCGGATGATGACAAAAAACGCATTGAAGACGTGGTCAGCCGTCTTGTGCGCCATGACCGCGAAGTCCCCTACACTTAAGTTTTCCGAAACTCTCCCCGCTGAATTCGAAGGATCATCATGATTAAAGTCAGGTTTGCCCCTTCCCCTACCGGATATCTCCATATCGGCGGAGCCAGAACCGCTCTGTTCAACTGGATGTATGCCCGCGCCCAAGGCGGCACGTTTGTCCTACGCATCGAAGACACCGACCAACAGCGCTCTAAGAAAGAATATGAAGAGGAAATATTACGCAGTCTGAAATGGCTCGGATTCGAATGGGATGAGCTTTATTACCAGAGCCAGCGTTTCGACATTTACCGTGAGCATGCGCAGCGGCTTCTGGACGAAGGCAAGGCGTACAAGGAGGGGGAGGCGATCATCCTGAAGATGATCCCGGACCAGGAAATCAAGATTTTCGATTTGATCCGCGGTGAAATCACGTTTGACAGTTCCGAGCTGAAAGACCAGGTCCTGATGAAATCGGACGGATCTCCGGCATACAGTTTTTGCTGCGTGGTGGACGATGCCCTGATGGAAATCAGCCATGTCGTGCGCGGTGAGGACCACATCTCAAATACCCCCAAGCAAATCATGATTTACCGCGCGCTGGACTGGAAGGTGCCCAAATATGCGCATCTTCCGTTGATCATGGGGGAGGACGGTTCGCGGCTTTCCAAGCGTTACGGAGCGGTCGCCGTGAGCGATTATCAGAAGCAGGGATATGTCGCCGAAGCCCTCGTCAATTATTTGATGCTGCTGGGGTGGTCACCCGGGAATAACCAGGAGAAGATATCGCCGGAGGCGGCCATTAAGAAGTTTTCCCTCAAGAAGATCAACAAGGCGGGGGCGGTCTTTTCCCTGGAAAAGCTGCAGTGGCTTAACAATTTGTATTTAAAAGAGTTAGAGACCCCTCAATTGGTGGAAATGCTGCGGCCGGTCCTGGCAGAGCACGGTCTGGACGCCTCGGAATTGAGTGGTCAGGAAATGGCAAATATTGTACAATTGTACAAGGGTCGATTGACCACTCTCAACATTTTTGCCGAATGGGTCGATTATGCGTTTCTCCGGGATATCGAGATATCCGGGGAAATGAAGCACAAGCACATAACTCCGGAGGCCGTTGAGGTGTTGCACGAGATGGCCCGCAAGGTCGAAGCCGCCGGGGATTTTTCCGCCCTGGAGGCCGAGAAAATCTTCAAGGGAATTGCCGAGGACCGCGGGTTCAAGGCGTCCCAACTAGTCCTGCCCGCACGCGTGGCCTTGACGGCCAAGGATGTGGGCCCGAGCCTGTTTGAAATCATGGCGATCCTGGGTAAGGAGCGCACAGCGAAGCGGCTTAGCACCATCAGCGCTTAACCGGACAAGGAGGAAGTAATGGCGAGAGTTGCACTGTTAATCACCCTGTTGGCAACGTCACTTATTCTGCAAGGTTGTCAAACGATGGAACACGAAGCCCGTTCGGGGATTCGCACCACGTGGCACAAAGCCAATCGCGTCGACGGGACGTTGAAAGAATATTTGTGGTAATTTAAAGATTTGCTTTAATCGACATAGGCCGGGATAGCTCGATATCCCGGCCTTTTTGTTTGGTCTTCGGGGGTCGTCTCGACCGGCTTCATGGGAATGGGGCGCAGCGGTTTTACTTCACTTGCCTGGGTTTTCGGCTGACTCTTTTGCGCTTCATGTTCGAGTGACTTGGCGGTCCGGTCGTTCTCCATTTGCTGGAGCCGCGCCCGGTCGGCAGCGGCGTCATAACGGGCCGCCTGCTGCTTGATGTCGGAAGGATGCAATTTGGACAAGCGGAAGTCCGCTACCTTCCAGTCCCCGCCGGCCTTCTTCAGGACAAACAGCCAGTCACTGTTTTGCGGTACGGACGGATTCGGCTCGAAATTCAAGGTAAGAATAAAGCGGGCGGACAGCTCATCGTCCTTCTTAAGGACCTGTCGATTGCGCATCTTGAATGTGACCAGCCGGGGGAGGGTGGGATACTTATTCCGGTTAATCCAGTAATTCATCGGGGTGATATGATTGGCGGACTGCCAATCGGCCATGATGGAGTTGATCACCGTCATTGAGGTCCTGGTCCGGATCGTCGGCAGGACCACAAACTGCAGGAAAGCGAGCCCGCTAATGATCAGGGCGATGTATAATGAGGTGCGGTCTTTCATGAAATTAGCAAAACGGGTAAAAGTTCGTAATTGTCTAAAAGTAGCATAATTATAGCAAACTGGCAATATATTTAGCCGCTCATGGACTGGGCGTCCCCAAGCGGCGTCCCCATCCCGTTTACGGTGCTGTTTCCGTCCAGTTGCGGAAAACGCCCGCCCGTTTCTCCGATGAAATCATACAAACTATTGATGGTATTGATGTTAACAATAATTCCCTGGCTGGGGGGGTGCGACTTCGTCTACCGTCTTCTGGATAAGGAAGGGGCTCAGGAGAAGACGTTGATCGGAGAGGTCTCTGCGCTCCAGAGTAATCCGAAGGTGGTGGAGATCCAGACCCTGCTGAAGCTGTACGGCTATAATCCGGGCCAGCCCGACGGGGTGATGGGCCTGCGGACCCGCGAAATGATCGAAAAATTCCAACAGGATAACGGCCTGGAACCCTCCCGCTTTGTGGACGAACAGACTTGGGCCATGTTGAACAGTCATCAGAATACCGGGCTGATCTATGACGGCCAGTTGAACATATCCCTGATGCAGCAGCTTTTGGAGGCCGCCGGGTTTTCGGTCGGCGGTGTGGACGGTAAATTCGGTCCCCAGACGGAGGCGGCGGTCAAGGAGTTCCAGCGAGCCCATGGATTGACCGTGGACGGTAAAGTGGGTTTCAAGACCATGCAGGCCCTCTCGGGCTATTTTGCCCCCCCCGAATAGCCCGCAACCGGGCCGCAACTTGCTTAATTCAACCGTTTACCGTATAATACACAGCCTATGGATTTAAAGGCCGTCATATTCGATTTGGACGGGGTGATCACCAAGACCGCCAAAGTTCATGCCGCCGCGTGGAAGGCCATGTTTGACGAATACCTGCGCCAGCGCGAAGAACGCGGAGGCGATCCTTTCCGGGAATTTACCACCGCGGATTATTTGCAGTATGTTGACGGCAAACCCCGTTACAAGGGGGTGGCCAGCTTTTTGGAATCCCGCGGCATCGAGCTGCCGTTCGGTGATCCCGCCGATCCTGAGGTCGCCGAGACCGTATGCGGCCTCGGCAACCGCAAGAACACCAAATTTGTCGAGGTCCTCAACACCAAAGGTGTGGAAGAATACGGAAGCACTGTGGCCCTCATCAAAGATCTCTTGACCGCCGGCATCAAGGTCGGCGTCGCTTCCTCAAGTAAAAATTGCCAGCTGGTCCTGCAGAAGGCGGGCCTGGAACAGTATTTTGAAACCCGGGTGGACGGCGTGGTTTCCCACGAGTTGGGACTGAGCGGTAAACCCGAGGGGGACATTTTCGTTAAGGCGGCCGAAAACCTCGGCTGCGTCCCCGCCGAAAGCGTGGTCGTGGAAGACGCCGTGTCGGGAGTCCAGGCCGGACGCAATGGAGAATTCCGGCTGGTCATCGGCGTGGCCCGGGAAGATAACGTCAAAGAGCTGCAGGAAAACGGTGCGCATGTGGTCATCGAGGATTTCGAAGGCGTCACCGCTGACACCGTCAGGCAATGGTTTGCCCAACAGAAGTAAACAATCCAACGAAGTATCCGCCGTTATGTCACAGCCCATCCCCGCTTTTTTTTCCCATCTCGAAGAAATCACCGCCCGCCTGAAGGATAAAGAACTCTTTTTGTTTCTGGATTACGACGGAACACTGACGCCGATCGTGGATACTCCGGATCTGGCGGTTATCAGCGACGAAATGCGCGAAATGGTGATCCGCTCCGCCGCCGCCCATATGACGGCCATCGTCAGCGGCCGGGCAACGGATGATGTCCGGTCGAAGGTCAGGGTCGACGGCATTTACTACGCCGGCAGTCACGGATTTGAGATCGTCGGTCCCGACGGAAACGTCCACCAAAATCCGCAGGCGGCGCAAATCCGAGAATCAGTCAAGACGATTCACGCCGAGCTGTCCGATCGCCTGGCCGGCGTCAAAGGGGCCCTGGTGGAGGATGTCAAATACACGATATCGGTGCATTACCGGCTGGTTGCGGAGACAGATTTCCATAAAATCGAAGAAGCCGTGACGGATACTTTAGAGCGGTATCCCGACTTTCGCCGTACGTCCGGCAAAAAGGTCTTCGAGGTGCGGCCGAAAATCGACTGGGACAAGGGTAAGGCCGTGGAGTGGATTTTCGACGAGTTGCAATTTGATTCCACCCAGCACATCGCGGTCTATATCGGCGACGACACCACCGATGAAGACGCCTTTGCCGTGCTGAAGGGAAAGGGGTTCGGTATCCTGGTGGCCGATTGCGCCAAGGAGTCGCTGGCCGAATACCAGGTGCGCGATACCCCCGAAGTTAAAAAGGTACTGGAGTTTTTAGCGACATGATGCCGTGGAAGCTGATTTACAGCAATTTCGATCCGGAGAAGGAAAGCCTGCGTGAAGCCCTGTGTACGTTGGGCAACGGTTACTTCGGCACACGCGGAGCGCTGCCCGGGGCGAACGCTTCGAAGGTGCATTATCCGGGCACTTACATCGCCGGGGTGTACAACACACTTGGAACCGAAATCGCCAACCGGACGATTTATAACGAAGATTTTGTCAACTGTCCGAATTGGCTCATGATTAATTTCCGTATCGACGACGGGCCGTGGTTTAACCGGCAGACCGTCAAGATCCTCAGCTGGAAGCAGGAACTCAACATGCAAAAAGGGATCCTGTCACGGCGCATCAAGTGGAAGGATGACCAGGGACGGATCACGCTCGTGGAAAATCATCAGATCGTCAGTATGGCCGACCCCCATTGCGGCGCGTTACGCTTCAGCATCACGCCGCAAAATTATGACGGAGACATCACGATCCGCAGTGGCCTCGACGGAAATATCATCAACGCGGGGGTGGACCGGTACAAACAATTGAAATCGAATCACCTCGAGCCGTGCGCGCACGGGAAGTTCGGCCGGGACGGTGTGTATCTGCAGATGCAAACCAACCAATCCAAGATACAGATTACCGAGGCGATGCGCACATTGGTGTACGAAGGCAACCATTTGATTCGACCGGAACTTAAGGTGATTTCGCACGGCCGGCAACGGATTATGCATGAATGTCGCGTACGCGTGAAACAAAACCAGCGGGTGACGCTGGAGAAGCTGGTGACCGTCTACACCTCGCGGGATCACGGCGTGACCGATAACTGTGTGATCGCTCAGGAGAAGGTCGCGGCAATCGAAGATTTCGAAACGCTTTTTAAAGCGCATCAGGCCAAGTGGCGGGCCTTGTGGTCGAAGTTCGATATACAAGTCGAAGGCGACGACTTTGTCCAACTGGCGTTGCGCCTGCACGCGTTCCATTTGTTGCAATCAGCCTCGACGTATAATGAGGACATCGACGCCGGCATGCCGGTGCGGGGCCTGCACGGCGAGGCCTATCGCGGTCATATTTTCTGGGATGAATTGTATGCCTATCCGTTTTACAATCTGCGGGCCCCGGAGATCACCCGGGCCCTGCTGATGTACCGGTACCGGCGGCTCAACACGGCCAAGGATTACGCCCGCCAGCACGGATTTAAGGGCGCGATGTATCCGTGGCAATCCGCGTCAACCGGTGAAGAGGTCACCCAGATTATCCATCTCAATCCGATGTCGAATCAATGGGGGCCGGATTACAGCTCACTGCAACGCCATGTCTCGATTGCCATCGCCTACAATGTCTGGAACTATTATTTCACGACGGGCGACCGCGATTTTCTCGACCGCTACGGCGCCGAGATGATCGTCCAAATCGCGCATTTTTGGGGAAGCATTGCCAAGTTCAACAATACGATCAACCGCTATGAAATCAAAGGTGTTATGGGGCCGGATGAATTTCACGAAAAATATCCGGGCGCGAATGAAGGCGGCGTTAAGAACAACGCGTACACCAATGTCATGGCGGTGTGGGTCATTGAAAAAGCCCTGAAGATTCTCGATGATTTGCTGGAGGATGAAGACCGCAACGCCTTGTTGCTCAAGGCGGAAATAACGGAAGATGATATCAACCGTTGGCGCGATATTACGCGTAAGATGATGGTCCCGCTCGACAAAGAAGGAATTATTCACCAATTCGAAGGGTATATCGACCTAAAGGAGCTGGATTGGGACGATTACCGTTCGCGTTACGACAACATCCATCGTATCGACCGGATCCTCAAGGCCGAAGGCCTGTCGCCGGACAGTTACAAAGTCTCCAAGCAGGCCGACACCCTGATGCTGTTTTTTGTACTCAATTTTAACGAGGTCAAGACGATCTTTCAGCAGCTGGGTTACAAGTTGACCAAGGCCATGGTTAAGAAAAATTTCGAGTACTATTTTGCCCGGTGTTCGCACGGTTCGACGCTGAGCATGGTGGTCCACGCACAAGTGGCCGGTATGCTGGGGAACAATGACATCTCGATGGCGGCTTTTCTGGACGCGCTGAAAAGCGACATTTACGATACCCAGGGCGGGACAACACAGGAAGGGATTCACAGCGGGGTGATGGGCAGCTCGATCGATCTGTTTTTGAAACAGTTTGCGGGATTGAATCTGGCGGAGGACCGCCTGTCGCTGGACCCCAGACTTCCCGATCACTGGCGGAGCATTAAGTTCAGCGTCCGGTTTAAAAACATGTGGTTTCATCTGCACATCGCACAGGATGAGCTGACGGTGACGGCCAAGCCGCTGCGCGGTCTGGTCCTGCAGGCCATGACCAAGATCCCGATCGATATCGGCGGGCGGGCTTATGAGCTGGAGGCCGGCAAACCGTATACGGTCAGGCTCAGTTCGGCGGTGGTAATCTGACCGCGCACAATCCACGGAAATTCTTGATTTTTCCCTCAAAAAGGATATGATGAAAATTCCATTTGGCACGAAACCACGGAATTACGGATGAAAATTCACGAATATCAGGCGGCACAATTATTCCAAGAAGCGGGAATCCCCATTGTCGAAGGTACTATTACGACGACAGTCGAGGCGGCCGTGCAGGCGGCGTCCGGGCTGGGCTATCCGGTGGTGCTGAAGTCACAGGTTTTGGTCGGCGGCCGCGGCAAGGCCGGCGGGATCAAGGTCGTGAAATCCGAAGAAGAACTGCGCGAAAAGTACGCCCAGCTCTCCCAACTCTCCATTAAGGGCTATCAAGTTAAAAAAATCTATGTTGTCCGGGCGATCGATATCCGCAAGGAATTTTACCTGGCGGCCATCGTCGATTCCGCTAATGACGATATCGTGCTGATCGCCAGCTCCGAAGGCGGCGTGGAAATTGAGGAAACGGCCAAGACGAATCCGGACGCCATCAAGAAGTACTACCTGCAGGGCGACCGTGAAATTGATGAGCAACGCTTCGCGCCGTTTATCCGCTCGGTGTTCGATACCCCGGAATTGCAGGTGCAAGGCCAAACCGTCTTCGCCGGTCTGCTCAAGACATTTTTCGACAATGACTGCTCCCTGGCCGAGATCAATCCGCTGGTCATCGACGGCAGCGGGACGATTTACGCGGCCGACGCCAAGATCAATCTCGATGATAACGCGCTCGACCGGCATGAAGATCTGGCGGCCCTGCGGGATATGGATTACGAAGAACAGGATGAGATTGAAGCCAAGGAAAAGAATCTGAGTTTCGTGAAACTCGACGGCAACGTCGGTTGTATCGTCAACGGCGCCGGACTGGCCATGGCGACAATGGATATCGTAAAACTTTGCGGCGGCAATCCCGCCAATTTTCTGGACGTCGGCGGAAGTTCGAATCCGGAGAAGGTCCTCAACGCGCTGAAGATCATCCTGCGCAGCCCGGACGTGCGGGCCATTCTCATCAATATTTTCGGCGGCATCACGCGCTGCGACGATATCGCGGCGGGAATCCTGGAGGCGCGCCGGCAGATGGACCTGCCGGTCCCCCTGGTTATCCGTTTGACCGGGACCAATGAGGCGGAAGCCAAGGAGATGCTGACCAAGGAAGGTGTGGAGACGTTTTCAACGATGCGCGAGGCCGTGGAAAAGGTCGTCGCGCTGGCGAACTAATTATGAGTATTCTCGTCAATAAAGATACCAAAGTCATCGTACAAGGCATCACGGGCCGGGACGGGTCGTTCCATGCCGGACAGATGATCGAGTACGGAACCGACGTGGTCGGCGGCGTGACGCCGGGCAAGGGCGGCCAGGAAGTCCACGGCAAACCCGTGTTCAACTCCGTCCGTGAGGCCAAAGACGCCACCGGCGCCAACTGCGCGATCATCTACGTGCCCGCCAAATTTGCCAAGGCGGCCATTATCGAAGATCTCGAGGCGGAACTGGAACTGATCATTTGCATTTCGGAAGGGTTGCCGCTTCTGGATATGGTCGAGGTCCGCGCGGCCATGCGCGGTTCGTCATCCCGGCTGATCGGTCCCAACTGTCCCGGGGTGATCACCCCTGGGGAATGCAAGGTCGGCATTATGCCCGGACATATCCACCAATCCGGCCCGATCGGGGTCGTCTCGCGCAGCGGGACGCTGACTTACGAAGTGGTTTATAACCTCAGCCGGGAGGGGATCGGCCAGTCCACCTGTGTCGGTATCGGCGGCGACCCGATAATCGGTACGCGCTTTATCGACGTCCTGGAGCTCTTCAACAAGGACGAGGCCACGCAGGGTATCGTCATGGTCGGCGAAATCGGCGGTCAGGACGAACAAATCGCCGCTGAGTACATCAAAAAGGAGATCAGCAAGCCGATGGTCGGCTTTATTGCCGGCCGGACCGCCCCTAAGGGGAAGCGGATGGGTCACGCCGGCGCGATCATCTCCTCCGGAGACAGCACCGCCGAGGCCAAACGCGCCATCCTGCAAGACGCCGGGGTCCACGTGGTGGACTTTCCGGATGAAATTCCCGCCTTTTTTCAGCAAAAAGTCAGCTGATCCTCTTCGAACTGTACTATAATATCCCTAACCAAATTCCCGCGCCGACATGAAAAAAAAGCTGCTTAAAAATATTTTTATCTCTTCGATCCATCAGAACGCCGGTAAAACGACGGTTTCGCTCGGTCTTTACAAGGCCCTGACCGCGCGTAAAATCCGCACGACCTTTTTGAAACCCATCGGACAACAGTATGTCAACGTCGGCGCGCTCAGCGTGGATAAGGACTCGTACCTGATCGGCGAGGTCTTTAAATTGGGAAGACGTCTTTCAGAGATGAGCCCGATCACCATCGGCCGCGGCTATACCAAGAAGTACATTTTCAATCCGAATAAGGACTATCACACCAGGAAAATCGTCCGGGCGTTCAACTCCCTGACGAAGGGCAAAGACGCGATCATCGTTGAGGGGACCGGGCACGCCGGGGTCGGCGCGGTGATCGACCACTCCAACGCGGACGTCGCCAACCTGCTGAAGTCAAAAGTCATCATCATCAGCGGCGGCGGCGTGGGGCGGAGTATCGACGAAATTGTGCTCAACAAGGCGCTTTTCGATCTGCGCGGCGTGGAGGTGCTCGGCGTCATTGTCAACAAGGTCCTGCCTGAGAAATACGATCAGATCAAAAGTGTGCTCACCCGGGGGCTTGCCAACAAGGGGATGAAGTTGCTCGGGGTCATTCCGATGGACCCGTTGATGATGTCTCCCACCGTCGGACAAATCCAGGAGCGGCTAAATCTGGAACTCCTCTGCGGGACCACGGGGACGGCGCACCGGGTCAAAAATGTTATTGTGGCGGCGATGGAGCCGCACAACATGGTGAATTATCTGCAGGACGGAACGCTGGTGATCACCTCCGGCGACCGGGTGGACAATATCTTGCTGGCGGTCAGCTCGCATCTGATCCACGACGGCCGCCGTTTTCAGATTTCGGGGATCATTCTTACCGGCGGGCTGATGCCCAATCCCAAGATCGTCGAGCTACTGAAAAAAAGCGAGATCCCGGTCCTGATTACCAATGAGGATACTTATACGATCGCCGGGAGCGTGGAGCATTTGATCTGCAAGATTCAAAAGACCGACAAGGATAAAATTAAAGAAGCTGAAATGCTGGTCAAGAAGTACATAGATGTCGACGCAATCCTCGAAGGATTCAACGGCCATGGAACATCAGCCAAGGAATAATGTCTATATTGTCGAAGCCCTACGCACCGCTATAAGCAGCCCCTTCAAGAATCTCAAGAAATTTACCCCTCCCGAGCTCGCCGGCCACGTCATCCACGACCTGATCCGCCGGTCCAAACTTAAACGCAAAGATGTTGATGAGGTCTTCCTCGGCAATGTAGTGTCCGCCGGCCTGGGACAGAATGTCGCGCGTCAGGCCTGTCTGGCGGGGGGGCTTCCGGTTACGGTCCCGGCGGTGACATTGAATAATGTCTGCGGAGCCGGATTACAGGCCGTGGTGACCGGAGCGCAGGCTTTGCTGGCAGGGGATGACCAGCTCGTAATTTGCGGGGGGACGGAGAGCGCGACCCACAACCCGTATTTTATCGAGGGAGATTTTGAGGAATCCTTTAATCCCCGTGACGTTCAGGACAGCTTAATCCATGACGGCCTGATGTGTCCGATCACCAAGAAACACATGGGAGAATTGGTTGAGGACATGGCCCGGCGGCATCACATCGGCCGGGTTGATCAGGATCGCTTTGCCCTGGAAAGCCATCTGAAGGCCTGCCGGGCGCAGGAGAAAAAGGTTTTTATTCGGGAAATCGTACCGGTCAAGACTGCTCCTAAAAAGACCTTTCGCACGGATGACCGGCCGCGCAGCCGGATTTCCATCGAGAATTTTGAATCACTCAGACCGGCCTTTGTCCGCGGCGGCACCGTGACGGCCGGAAACGCCTCGGCCCCGGCGGACGGGGCGGCGGCCTGTATCTTGGCGCATAAAACGGCGGTCAAGGCCCACGGCCTCAAACCACGGGCCCAATTGCGGGCCTATGCCACGGTGGCTACGGATCCGGACAAGGCCTTTGAAGCCTGCCCGGAGGCGGTACGCCGGGCGGTGAAGGCTGCAGGATTGACCCTGTCGGCCATTGATTTGTTTGAAATAGCCGAATCCTTTGCGGCGCAGGCACTTTTTACACAGAAGAAACTCCGGATCCCGGCCGGGAAGCTGAATATCTACGGTGGTGACCTGGCCTTCGGTCATCCTCTCGGGGCCGCCGGGATGCGCGCGCTGGTGACACTGCTGACCGCGCTGGAGCAGGAAAAGGCCGCGCTGGGCGTGGTCGCGATCGCCTACGGCGGCGGCGGCGCCACGGCCTTGGTGGTGGAGCGGCTGAGCAAGTTGTAAAGGATGTTTTCCACGATAATAATTGTTGATTTATGGGGACTGAGATGATAATATTTCCTTTCAATCACCCCGGAGATTCCTTACGCGTAAACGTGAAAATAATCACAATAACAACATAAGACGGTAAGCATGGGCTCATACACATTCACAAAAGGTAAAGATATTAAGTTAAAGGGCGTAGCCGGCGATGAGGTTTCCGATGTTCTCTCGCCTCGGATCGTCGCTATTCAACCGTCCGATTTTCGCGGACTGAAACCGCGCCTCGCCGTCGCGGAAGGCGATGCGGTCAAAATGGGGACCCCGGTGATTACCGACAAGGAAACCGACGGGTTGTGCCTGGTCTCGCCGGTCAGCGGCAAGATCAAAGCGATCAACCGGGGCCAAAAGCGGGCCCTGCTTTCGGTCGTTATCGAAAACGACGGCAAAAATACCGCTGAAAGATTTCCGTCCCATGCCCCTGACAAATTGACCAAGCTTAAAAAAGCGGAGACGATCCAGGCCCTGTTGAAGGCCGGTCTGTGGCCCGTCCTTCGCCAACGGCCGTTTTCCAAGATCGCATCACCGCAGGACGAGCCCAAAAGCATCTTCGTTCACGCCATTAATACCGAACCCCTCGCCGCCGATCTGGCCAAGATACTCGAAGGCCAAGATAAGAATTTTCAGGCCGGATTGGACGTATTGACCGGTCTGACTGCCGGTAAAGTTCATGTTTGCGCGAAATCCGGTGCCCGACCGGAGATCCTCACCAACGCCAAAGGCGTGGAATGCCATACGTTTTCAGGGCCGCATCCGGCCGGCAATGTCAGCACCCTTATCCAGTCGGTTGATCCGATCAACAAGGGCGACATCGTGTGGTATGTCGAGGCCCAGGAGGTTGCGCGTATCGGCCGGTTTTTCCTGGAAGGCACATATCCGCAACAGGTGGTGGTCGCGCTGACCGGGGAGGGCTGTGCCAAAACCGGTTACGTGAGGACCGTCCAGGGCGCGGCGATCAAGGAACTACTGCCGGGCACGCAATTTGAAGGGAAGCGCTGCATTACCGGAAGTGTCCTGGCCGGACGCGAGATCGGGGCCGACGGTTTTGTCGGATTCTATGACACACAGATCAGCGTGGTCCCGGAAGGCGGACGCCGGGAATTGCTCGGATGGTTGATGCCGGGCGCCAAGAAATATACCCTGTCGCACACCTACCTATCGGCCTTCCTGCCTGAGCAGGAAGCCTCGCTGGATACCGATGAGAACGGCGGCCATCGCGCCATCGTCCTCAACGATACCTACGACAAGTACATCAATTTGGACATCGTGACGTATTTTCTTTTGAAGGCCGTGATCGCGGGCGACATTGATGAAGCCGAACGCTTGGGGATTCTCGAATGCGACGCCGAGGATTTCGCGTTGTGTTCGTTTGCCTGCCCCTCAAAGGTTAATGTCGGCGCTATCATCCGCCGCGGACTCGACTTGATTGAAAAAGAAGGATAGCCATGAATAAGTTATTAGCGGAACAATCCAAGAAGATAGAAGAAAAGTTTTTTGCCAAGGGCAAACCGCTGGAAAAGCTCTATCCGCTGTTCGACGCGATGGACACCTTCCTGCTGACGCCGGGCAAGACCACCAAGTCTGCGCCGCATGTGCGTGATTCGGTCGATATCAAACGGGTGATGATTTTCGTGGTTATCGCCCTGATCCCCTGCATTTTGATGGGCATCTATAACGTCGGACATCAGGTCCAGGCCGCCAAGGCTATGGAGCCTTCGCTCCTGGGGGCCATCGGTATCGGATTATGGAAGGTCCTGCCCATCATCATAGTCACGTATGCCGTCGGCGGGCTGTGGGAAGTCCTGTTCGCGGTTGTGCGCAAGCACGAGGTCAACGAAGGGTTTTTGGTGACCGGGATACTGTTCGCGTTGACCCTGCCGCCGACCATCCCGTTGTGGATCGTAGCGGTATCCATTTCGTTCGGGGTCGTCATCGGCAAGGAAATTTTCGGCGGGACCGGGTACAACGTCCTGAACCCGGCGCTCACCGCGCGCGCGTTTGCCTTCTTTGCCTATCCGGCGCAGATGTCCGGCGACGCGGTCTGGGCCGCCGTCGACGGTTTTTCCCAAGCCACACCGCTGGCCGTCCTGTCGCAAGCGGACCGCGGATCGTCCGCGGTCGACGCGCTTGCCGCCGCAGGGTATACCTTTCAAGATGTCGCCATGGGATTCATCCCCGGTTCGATCGGGGAAACCTCCACCGTGGCGTGCCTTTTGGGGCTGGCATTTCTGCTGGTGACCCGTGTCGCCAGCTGGCGCATCGTGGCTGGCTGCTGGGTCGGCGTGGTTGCGATGGGATTGGTCCTGAATATTTTCAAGGGCCCCGAGGCCCTGGCCTACATGAATCTTCCGCCGCACTGGCATTTAATTATGGGCGGGTTTGCCTTCGGTTCGATTTTTATGGCTACGGATCCGGTGTCGTCGGCGGCGACCAATACGGGGCGGTGGATTTACGGGGTATTGATCGGTATGCTGGTTGTCCTTATCCGTGTGGTGAATCCGGCGTATCCGGAAGGCGTGATGCTGGCGATCTTGTTTATGAATGTATTTGCTCCGTTGATCGACCACTTTGTTGTCGAGGCGAATGTGAAAAGGAGGTTGGCCCGTGTCCAGCAAGCCTAGTACATTAGCGACCTACCGGTTCGCATTGATTATCTGTGTGGTCTGCAGTTTCTTCCTCGCGCTTGTCTCCGAAGGCCTGCGTCCGCAAAAAGAAAAGAATGCCGCTCTGGATGTTAAGAAGAATATCCTCAAAGCCGTTAACCTGAAGCAGCCGCTGGGCAAGAAAACAACGGCCAAGGAAATTGAGGAGACGTACAGCCGGGTCATTGAGGAAAAGGTCATCGATCCCACGGGTAATGTTGTGGAAGGAAAGACGCCCGCCGATATCAAGGAAGGCGAGGCCTTGTATCCGTTGTACGTCTATAAGGAGGGCCAGCAGGTGATCTCCTATGCGTTTCCGATCATCGGCAAGGGGTTGTGGTCGACGCTTTACGGCTACCTGGCCCTGGAACCGAACGCGATGACCGTGCGCGGGATTACCTACTACAAGCACGGCGAGACGCCGGGTTTGGGCGCGGAGATCGAAAAAGACTGGTTCCAAAACAATTTCAAAGGCAAATCGATCTGGGACATGAAGGACCAGGAATTGTGGCCGGTGTCAGTCCTTAAAGGCAAGGTGGCCGACCAGATCAACGATCCGAACAAAGCGAAGCATTACGTCGACGGGATCAGCGGGGCGACGATGACCTCCAAGGGGGTTACCGAAATGATCGACCGCGAAGTGCGCAAATACGAACCGTTTCTTGCGAAAGTCCGCAGATAGACTACTGACCCTCAATCGAGGAGGAGCATATTATGGCGACAGCAACTTTGAAGAAAGAACGCAAGCAGATCAAAGACGCGATGTGGGACAACAACCCGATCACGTTGCAGGTCCTAGGGATCTGTTCTGCTTTGGCGGTCACGGTCCAGTTGAACACGGCGCTGGTCATGTGCGCGGCATTGACCTTTGTGGTCACCATGTCCAATGTGGCGATCTCCGCGATCCGCAAATGGATTCCGGATGAGATCCGCGTTATTGTTTATCTTTCAGTCATTGCCTCGCTGGTTATCGTGGCCGACCAGGTGTTGAAGGCCTACCTTTATGACATCAGCAAACAGCTCAGCGTTTTCGTCGGTTTGATCATCACTAACTGTATCGTGATGGGACGGGCCGAGGCTTATGCGAAGGCCAATCCGGTGTGGCCGTCATTTATCGACGGGCTCGGGAATGCCTTGGGATACAGCGCGGTCCTGATTCTGGTCGCCATCGGCCGGGAAATATTGGGTTCCGGAACGCTGCTCGGATTTCATGTCGTTCCCCAGGCCCTGTATGACGCGGGTTACGTGAATTGCGGGATGATGGTGCTGGCCCCGGGCGCGTTCTTCCTGCTGGGGCTGCTCATTTGGGCGCAACGCTTTCTCAGCGGTTATGTGGAGGAGAATTAATCATGGAACATTATCTCAGCCTAGCTATCAAATCGATCTTTGTTGAAAATATCCTGTTGGCTTACTTCCTGGGGATGTGCTCGTTTCTGGCCTGCTCCAAGAAGGTCGAAACGGCCATCGGTCTGGGGATTGCCGTTATTTTCGTTTTGACGGTCACGTGTCCGGCCAACTGGGCGATCAATAACTTTCTGCTGACCAAGGGGGCGTTAGCCTGGGCCGGGGTCCCGAACATTGACCTCAGCTTCCTGAGTTTCATCGCGTTTATCGCGGTGATCGCCGCGATGGTCCAGATCGTCGAGATGATCCTCGACCGGTTCAGTCCCAAACTTTATTCGGCGCTGGGCATTTTTCTGCCGCTGATCGCGGTGAACTGCGCGATCCTGGGCGGCTCGTTATTCATGGCCGAGCGTCAGTACAACTTTATGGAATCCGTCGTTTTCGGATTCGGTTCCGGCGTCGGTTGGGCGCTGGCGATTGTGGCCATGGCCGCGATCCGTAAGAAGCTTCAATACTCCAATATCCCGCCTTCCCTGCGGGGGTTGGGGATCACGATGATCATAACCGGTCTGATGGCGATGGGCTTTATGTGCTTCGCCGGTATCCAGCTATAAGGAGCGATTATGTCCTTGGTGTCCTTTGTCTTTATCAGCGTGCTGGTCTTCACGCTCATCACCTTGGCTCTGGTGACTCTGCTGACCATAGTCAAGAAAAAGGTCATGAAGCAAGGTGACTGCAAGATTTTTGTCAACGACGAGAAAGAACCGATACTGGTTCCTTCCGGCGGAACGTTGCTGAGCGCCCTGGCAGCGGAAAAGGTCTATCTGCCGTCGGCCTGCGGCGGCGGGGGAACCTGCGCGATGTGCAAATGCCAGGTTGTCGAAGGCGGCGGGGACATCCTGCCGACCGAAACCGGTTTGATTCCGCGCGGCGAACAAAAAGAACATTTCCGGCTGTCCTGCCAGGTCAAGGTCCGGGAAGACATGAAGATCAAGATCCCCGAGGAGATCTTCAAGATCCAGAAATTCGACTGTACCGTCCGTTCCAACAACAACGTAGCCACCTTCATTAAGGAGTTGGTCTTGGAACTGCCGAAGGGGGCGCATTTGGATTTTGAGGCCGGCGGATATATCCAGATCGACATCCCGCCGTATCAATTGAAGTACAGCGAATTCGAGATCGAAAAGAAATTTCATCCCGATTGGGATAAGTTCAAACTTTGGGACCTGAAGGCGGAGAACGACGAAGAGATCTTCCGTGCCTATTCCATGGCCAGTCACCCGGCGGAAGAAGGGATCGTCATGCTGAACGTGCGGATTGCCACACCGCCGCCGCGCGACATGAGCCTGCCGCCGGGCAAGGCGTCGTCGTTCATCTTCAATCTGAAGCCGGGCGACAAGGTGACGATCAGCGGTCCTTACGGAGAGTTCTTCATCAAGGAAACCAAACGCGAAATGGTTTATATCGGCGGGGGTGCGGGTATGGCCCCGATGCGCAGCCACCTTTTCCACTTATTCCACACCCTGAAGACGCGTGACCGTAAGGTCAGCTTCTGGTACGGGGCCCGATCCAAGCGCGAAATGTTTTATACGGAAGATTTTACCGGCATCGAGAAAGAATACGACAACTTCAAATACAATGTCGCCTTGTCCGAGCCGTTGCCGGAAGACAACTGGACCGGGCCGGTCGGTTTCATTCACCAGGTTGTTTTGGAGAACTACCTCAAGAACCATCCGGAACCGGAAGAGATTGAATATTATCTGTGCGGGCCGCCGATGATGATCAGCGCTGTTCAGAACATGCTGGACAGCCTCGGTGTCCCCGAAGAAATGATCGCCTTTGATTCCTTCGGGTAATGAAAAAAGGCTGCAATTTTCTGTTTGCAGCCTTTTTTCTTTGGCCTTGCATCCGTTTGGGAATGACTTTAAAATTTAATGCGTTCCACGAATAACTATTGATTGCATTGCGAAGGGTCTTTGCCTTCGGCACGGCAGGCGCAGGACTCAGGATCGTCGCTGCAGCCTTTGCGCAGACGTTTTTTGGCAAAGATGAGTCCGACGGCCATGGCCGCCAGGCAGCCGGTAAAGACGAGGAATGTCAGCAGGAATTTCATACAGCTAGTATAAGGGATATTACACCTAAAAGCAATTGCCGAACCGCTTATGCCCACCAAGAAAAAGACCAGCCGAAAACTTAAGGTAAGTCCCGCCGAGGAACTGGCGATCCTGCGCACCATCGTGGAGATCACCAACTCCGATCTTAATCTTGATAAAGCGCTCAAGGAGGTCGTGAAGGTCGTCAATGACATGACCAAGGCGGACTCCGTGTTTATCTATCTGTTCAACGACAAGCGCAAACACCTTGTCCTGATGGCCTCCAAAACACCGCATAAGAAAGAATTGGGGCAGGTCACCCTCAAGGCGGGAGAAGGGATCACCGGATGGGTTGCCAAGGAAAATCAGCCTGTCGCCATCAGCAAGGACGCATCCCAGGACAAACGTTTCAAAAAGTTCGATGTGCTGCCGGAGGATCAGTATGAGGCGTTTCTCTCGGTGCCGATCGTGCACAAGAACAATGCGATCGGTGTCGTTAACGTTCAGCACAAAGATCCGCACGAATATGATGAGGCAACCATCGACTTGATCATGCTGATCGCCAAGCAGATCAGCGGAACACTCGAACACGCGCGGCTGTATGAAGAGACGCGCAAAAAGGCCATCCAGTTCGACAGTCTGAACAAGGTCAGCCAATCCATCATCTCGCAGGACTATCTCGACGAGATCCTCAACTTGATCGTCGTGGTTACGGGGGAAATGCTGAATTCCAAGATTTGTTCGATCATGCTCGTGGACAGCAAGGGAAAGGAATTAAGTGTCAAGGCAACCCACGCCCTGACCGACAGTTTCCGTAAACGGCCGAGCGTCCGGATCAATAGCAGTTTGAGCGGGGAGGCCGTTCAAAAGAAAACCCCCATCGTGGTGGAGGACGTGCAGGCCAATGGCAAATTTCAGCACCGGGATCTGGCCTTGAAGGAAAATTTATCGTCCGTCTGTATTGTCCCGATGGTCGTCAAAGATCAGGCCATCGGCGTCATTTCCGTATACACCAAAGAGCCGCACGCGTTCACCGATGAAGAGGTCGAAGTGTTGCAGATTATCGCGAATCAAGCCGCGGTCGCGGTGGAGAATACGAAGCTGGTCGATGAAATGGTCCGCGCCAAGGAGGCCCTGGAAACCCGCAAACTTGTCGAACGGGCCAAAGGCATCCTGATGCGCATGAACAACCTCTCCGAAGAAGCCGCCCACCGGCTCATCCATAAAAAGGCGATGGACTCCTGCAAGACCATGAAGGATATCGCCGAATCCATCATCCTGATGGAAGAATTCAGCGCCTAGTCAGGCATTTTCCCTAAAAAACCGAATCTTACTTCAGGCCGCCGGATTTGTATGCTAGATTAACATGGGGCAATTGTTAACCAAATAATATGTTTAGATGGTTAACAATTGTATAATTCAGGCCCTCAGGTTAACAATCCGGCATGCCCACACAAGACCCCCGATATCTATCCACTTCCCAAGTCGCCGAACTGCTCGGCATCAGTACGGTCGCCGTCTTTAAACGGATCAAATCCGGACGGCTGAAGGCGCGCAAGATCGGCCGCGGATACGCGATCGACCGTAAGGACGTGGCGGAGGCGCTGCCGGATTATGCGGGGCCGCGCGGACTGGGCGAAGAGGCCCTGTCGCTTAACGAAGCTGCGCAATTGCTCGGTGTGACCCGGATGACGGTTTATAACCGGGTCCGCAACGGCCTTATCCGTGCCCGGCGAATCGGCCGCCGTTATGTGATCGCCAAAAAAGATTTGCCGGCCGCGGCGCCGCAGCAGCCGGACCATCCGGCACTGCAGCACGATTACGTGTCGGTTATTGAATATGCCGAGATCATCGGCAGCAACCGCAAGACGGTCTTGAATCACATCAATCAAGGCCGCATCAAGGCCCGCAAGGTGGGACGTCACTACGTCATCGCGCGTGAGGACATCCCCCTGGCGGGCCTTTTTGTGTCTCCGGCCGCAAACCGGCCCGAGGACTATCTCTCGGTGGCCGAGGCCGCCCAGCGGCTGGGCATCAGCCGGGTCGCGGTCTTCAAGAAAGTCAAAAAAGGACAATTACCGGCGCACCGTATGGGACGCAGTTACGCGATCCCGGCCGGCGCCGTTTACGCTAAAAATGATACGTAAACTCTTCCGACAACTCGCGCTGTTTGTGATGTCCATGTTCGTCATGGCCGCCGCCGGGAGTGTGCCCGCCCTGGCGCAGGTCGACGTCGTGACTGCGACCGGGACATTCTCAACGCCCGGCTCGACCGGAAATGACAGCGTGACCGGTGTCG
Source organism: Candidatus Omnitrophota bacterium (assembly GCA_020632495.1). Lineage (GTDB taxonomy): Bacteria > Omnitrophota > Gorgyraeia > Zapsychrales > Zapsychraceae > JAGOSC01. The sequence continues at coordinate 560,485 of JACKFL010000005.1, forward strand.
GGTTCCGTCCGAAGGCATTGATTCTCTACGGCGTACCGGTCACCAGCGAAGCGGTAGCCGTGCATGCGGCCCAATGGATCGGCTTTACCGACGGGACAGACCAGCGGGTGGTCGGGGCAGTCAGTGACAACGGGGCCGCCGATACGCTGCGCTACCGCAATGAATCCAATGTCATGCAGATGATCAACGGCCCCAGCGACACGCCTGTCAACCAGGCCGCGATATCCTCTTTTGATGCCGACGGGTTTACCTTGAATTATTCCACGGCCACGTCGGGATATATCGTGCACTATATCGCCTTCGGCGGGGCTGACCTGCAGGCCGATGTGGGGCAACAGGCGGCGAATGCCTCGCCGGAGACCGGCGTGGCCTTTCAACCGGAGTTGGTCTTTGTGACGACCGCCGGGTTAGGAGCCGGCTCAGGTACTGACACGAATTCGCTGACATCGTTTGGTGTTTTCAATGACAATTTGGACGAATGGTTCGTCGGGGGATATCACAATAACAATTCGACGGCAAACAGAGACAGTTTGACGATTACGTCGGCATTTTCAGGTCAATACTGGGTTACCGGATTGAACTGGTCATCCAGTATTTCCGCCATTCAATCGAACGGTTTCAGCTGGACCGGAAGTGACGGTGACAATTTCTACTGGCTGGCGTTGGATGTCGGCGGACTGCAAACGGCCGTAGGGTCAATTACCAAATCGACGGATACGGCACCGGTCAGCCAGTCAATCGGCAACCTCGGCTTCCGGCCGCAGTTAATCTTTATGGGGTCGGGGACGGAAGTGGATGAGGTGATCAATACCAACAACAATATGCGGATGACCTTCGGGGCGTACGACGGGACGACACAGAGTTCCGTCACCCGGACAGATGCGAACGGTGCGGCTAATGCGGATCAACGCAGCAACAGCGGGAAAATACTGGGACTGTCACAGATCGACGCCTCATTTGTGGCGGAAGGCGTGATGCAGCCGTTCAGTGATAATTCGCCTGATATCCGCTGGACCTCCAATAACAGCAGCGCCTATATTATCGGTTACTTCGCCATCGAGGCGCCCCAGGCCGTCACCGGGACCGTCTACATCGACGAAGGCGCGACCAATATCGGCGCGGACGTGACGGTATCCATCGCCAAGAACGGCGTGTTCCAGGAGACTTTGCTCACCGGACAGGGCGGTGAGTTCGCGTGGATCGGGACGTTTGCCACTGACGACATTATTACCGCTTATATCGACGATGAAAGCGCACGGGCCGTGACGATCACCAAAACCGGAACGTCGACGATCTCCGGATTCGATTTGTACCAGGACCGCTTGATCGTACGGCACGACAATAGCGGAAATTTGACGACCACCGACTTGGCCACGGCAGACAACAGCGGGGACCCCGATATTACCTCCTTTTACAGCATTTCCGGCGGCGCGTTGACCATCGCCGGGACCATTGAGCTGTATGTGGACGCAACAGGGACCTTCGTGCCGGGGGGGGCGGTGACAACGGGCGCCCTGGATATCAACGGGACCATGGTCATGGCGGCCAATTTTCTGACGGTCAACGGAACGTTCGACGCGACCGGCGGGGGCCTGACCACCACCGGGACCGTACGTTTTGCCGCGGCGACAGCGGTTCCTATTATCTCCGACGGAATTCAATACACGCATGTGGAATTTGACAACGCCTCCGGCACATTTATTTTGGAAGACGCACTCGACGTCAACGGAACATTGGAACTGGCCGCCGGGACACTCGATACCAAGTCGGGAGAGAACAACTCCATTCATCTGGCGGGAAACTGGTTGAATAACGGCGGGACCTTCACCGCCCGTTCATCCATCGTAACGCTTGACGGTGCGGATCAGTCAATCGTGGGAACGGAAACATTCTACACCTTGGCGAAGAGTGTTACGGTGGCCGGGACTCTTACATTTGAGGCCGGAGAGACCGTGCGCGTACAAGAGTCACTGAATTTAAGCGGGGCGTTGGGCCAATTGCTGGGGCTGGTCTCGAGTATGCCGGGGACGGATTGGAATATTCGCGTCGATAAGCCGATGACCGTCGCCTTTGTCAACGTCGAGGATTCGGAGGTGACCGGTTCCCCCGGGAACGACATTTTGGCTGTGTCCTCGGTCAACGGCGGCGGTAATGATGAGGCGGCGGCCTCGCCGCAGTGGATATTTGTGCCCGACCGTTACTGGGTCGGTCCGGCAGGCGGAAATACCTCTGATGCCGCAAACTGGGCGAACTCGGAAAACGCGTGCGGCGTCGGCGGCGGAGCCGGTGTACCGACAGGGGATGAGAATGCCGTCTTCACCAACAGTTGTGACAATAGCGCTGTGGTAGATGCAACGTTCAATATCGGCGGTCTGCAGATTAATACCGGTTACGCCGGAACGATCACTCCGAACGCCGTGATCGACGTCGACGGTTTGTTCAGCATGGCGGCCGGGACCATCGATTTCAGCGTTAACAACACCGACATGTATATCTCCGACAATGTCACCGTCACCGGCGGCAACGTTATCGCCGGCACCGGATCGCTCACCCTCGACGGAGATTTAATTTACACCGATACGAGCAGTACGGATTTCGGGCATGTCTATACGGGGACACTGGGCCACGACATCACATTGGCGTCCGATTTTCTGGCATCCCAACTCACCGTGGTCGCCGGAAACCGATTCATCCTTGACGGATATGATATCGACATTAACGGCGCGATCACCATCAACGGCACGCTGGACGCGGGCAGCGGCACCGACGGCAATGCCGTACTGAATGTCGCCGGGAATTGGGATATGACCGCCGGTGTCTTTACCAACACCTCATCCACGGTCATTTTCGACGGCACGGTACAGATAACGAGTAACGGCAAGGCGTTTAATATCGTTCGCATCGGTTCGGTAACGGCAGGGGCGGAGGTATCCACGGCGGACAATATGTATGTCGACGGCGCGATCACGGTCAACAACGGCGGGGCGACGACGCTGGATATCAGCAATGATACCTTGTTTGTCAGCGCCGATTTGGACTGGGCGAACCTGGATACGTTCACGGTGGCCTCCTCCCGGGTCACTTTCGACGGGACGGGCGCACAAATCATCGCCAGCGACTCACAAACATACAATAGCATCAAGGTCACGAATACCTCTGACCAACGGGTTACCTTCAGCGAGGCCTTTACGACGGCCGAACTGGTCGCCACGACCTTGGGGGCGAAGCTGTCCTTTCAGCAATCGACCACGTTTACGGTGACCGGAACGCTGCAACTGGAAGGCGGTCTCAATCAGGAAATTGAGCTCGATTCCGTTGACGGCAGCACGCAATTCACCCTGCATGTGTCCACCGGCCAGAACGTCAGCTTCGTCAAAGTCGCCAATTCCAATGCGGCGACCAGTGATATCGAGGCTGATAATTCCGTTAATGACGGCGGCAACGACGACGCGGCGGCGTCACCGCACTGGATCTTTGTTGGCGCAGGAGCCGATGTCTTTACCATCGAAGGCACCACCACGTTTATGGTTCCGAAAGGGGTGACGGCCATTACCGTCAAGGCGTGGGGTGGCGGCGGTGCCGGCGGCGGCGGCGGGACCTCCGGTGCCGGTGGGGATGGCGGGGGCGCGGCTTTCGCCCGGGGGACGCTCAGTGTCACGCCCGGGGAAATATTAACGGTGCATGTCGGCGGCGGCGGGACCGGCGGTGTCGGCGCGGGCGGTCGCAACTCCGGAGACGGGGGCAGCGGGGGCGGGCGGTCCGCCATCCTGCGCGGGACCACGCATCTTGTCGTCGCGGCCGGCGGCGGGGGCGGCGGCGGGGGCGACAATTCCTCGTCAACCGCGGGCGGGACCGGTGGGGTCGGCGGGGGCGCGACCGGCGGATCCGGCGGCACCTCCAGCCTGAGTACCGGGGGGACCGGCGGGACGCAGGCCATGGGCGGATCCGGCGGGAGCGGCGGCTCAACCGGGGAATCCGGCGGGCTCACTTACGGCGGGCAGGGCTCACGCGGGTCGCAGGCGGCGTCCCCCACCAGTTGCGGCGGCGGGGAGCTGGGTCAGGGGCCGGCCGGCGGGGTAACCAACGGCGGAGACGGTGGGGAAGGGAATGTGCAGGCCGGATGTTCGGGCGGTGGCGGCGGCGGGGCCGGATACTACGGCGGCGGGGGCGGCGGAAACTCCACAGCAGGAGACGCCGGCGGTGGTGGTGGCGGCGGCGGATCCTCACTGGTATCCGGAACCTCCACAAGTACGACCGACGGTTCGGGCCGGAATGCGGGGAACAATACCGACAGCGCCTACGCCGGCAGTGCGGGGATGGGCGGTAGCGGCGGGGCAACCACAACCTCCGGGACCGACGGCAACACCGGGCGGATCGTGATTACCTATGTTGCGGCGGCCGTGGATATCTCCGGGATATCGGATCTGGCCGACAACACCAACGTGAAGCTGGCGGTCAACGGAACACTGTGTATGGACGTCACCGGGACGATTACCTCCGGAGTATGGACCCTGGACAATGTTCCCATCCTCTCCGGACAGATTGCCACGGTCTGGGCCGAGGACGCCGACGGAGATATTGCGACGGCCGATGAATCCTCGGCCCTTTTCCGCTTCGACGGTTCCGGCACCGTCTCCGGTGTCGTATTGAACCGGCATGTGTTTACCGTGGGCAGCAACGACAACCTGAGCTACAGCCTGACCGAGGCCAATCATTTTGACAATGCCGATGACGAAGATATTATGTATATGGTTAATGCCGGAACCCTGTTGATCGTCGACGGCGGGGCCAGTTATTCCGACGAAACGTTGCGGATTTTGAGCGGGAATACACTTATTATCGGATCGGGTGAAGGGGCGAGGACGACCGGTATGGACCTGGACGGCACGCTGTCTTTGAGCGGGACGCTGGACGTGGCCGGCGATTGGGATTCGACCGGGGGAACTCTGGTCACCACCAGCGGAACGGTGGCCTTCAACGGAGGGGCCGATCAGGACATTACCAGCGGAACCGTTACGTTCTATAACGTGGAGATAAACAATACCGGGACCGCGCCGAATAATGAGGTGATTCTGCAGGATGCCATCGACATCGACGGAACCCTGAATATCATCGCGGGTGAATTGGACGTCGGCAGCGACAATGATATCACCATATCGGGCAACTGGATCAACAGCGGCGGAACATTCGACGAACAGACCGGAACGGTCATCTTTGACGGCCAAGAACAATCATTGCTGTCTTCAGAGACGTTCTATAATTTCAATATGACTCTGACTACGGCCGCGACCGGCACTCTCTATGTGGAAGAAGGGACCACCATGGCGATAACCGGGGAAATGCGTCTGCGCGGGTTTGACGCCGCCAACCGTTTGTTCCTGCGTTCGACCAATACCGGCAACCCGTGGACTATCGATCCCAGCGGGACACGGGCGAATAACTACCTGAATGTACGCGATTCCGTGAATGTGGACGGGTCACTTATCAATCCGCCGAACTCCGTGGATGCCGGAAATACCGTGAATTGGTTCCGGACGGGGCCGTTGCGCGGTGCGATTATCATCGTGGACTAGCATTGGGGTACTCAATTTTGTAGGTATAAGTTGTTGAGTATCAATGAATTAACGCCGGCTATAAATTTTTTCTTGACATTGTAACCGGAATTGGATATACTCCTGACATCTTACGGGCCATTGACGGTTCGCCAAGATACCGACACTGATGTCCGACACCACTTAGGCGGTGCCGGATTTTTTGTGGACAATGACGTCCCCAGCGAGACACGGTCTCCACTGGGGATTTTTTGTTCAGTCTCTTGCAGGGATAGGTGAGGGGCTGAAAACCCGGGTAGGGTTGAGGACGATGAGGTCTTTTCGTCAGCGCAGGGGCGCTGGGGGGAAGGCCTTTTTTATTGGATGAAAACACAGTCAAACAGTCCAATAACTAGGGGGGAAAGAACGGAGGAATTCACATGATGAGAAAGACAACCCAAATGTTCGTAACAACTCTTTTCGCTCTGGCCATTCTGGCCCAAGTCCGCACGGCATCGGCCGCGGGGGTCCTCGATGAGTACTTCTCTTCAGAGGAATTTCCGGTGGAAGTGTCCGCAGATGTCGGAATCTACGACAAGTACATCTGGCGCGGGTTCAGACTGGACGGCGACAAGTCTATCCAACCGGCCATCAATCTTTCGGTCGGACCGTTCGAAGGGGGTTTTTGGGGAAATTTTGACATGCAAAGCAATGACACCCTGGACGCCGCGGAAGTCGACGGCTGGTTCGGGATCGCCTTTGATCTGGGGATCATCGACGAAAGCCTGGAGATCGTCGGCGTGTCGTTCGGTAACACTTGGTACAACTTTCCGGACGGGGACACGGGATTGGCTGAAGGGTCCCACGCGGAGGAACTTTATCTGGGCATCTCCGTGGACACTTTCTTGTCCCCCTCGTTCACGTGGTATCACGATTACAGCGATGAAGCCAGCGGTGGTGCGGACGGGAATTACTTCGTCTTCAGCATCGGCCACAGCTTCACACTGGACGAAGAAACCGGGATCTCGCTCGATATCGGCGAAGAGCTCGGGTTCAATGATGAGGCCTTTATTATGGGAGACGGCGGATGGTCGACCACCACCCTCGGTCTGACGATCCCGCTGACGGATACCGTCAGTGTTTCGCCCATGGTGGCTGTCACCGTACCGTTCGGGGATCTGGAAGATGCCAACGACGGGAACCAGGATGACGAATTCTGGGGCGGCGTGGCCATGTCTTTTGCAAACTAATGAGTTTTTCGTAAGGGGGAAGCCAGCCGGCTTCCCCCCTGCTTAAAATAGCCAGTTAAAATCAAAAAAAGGAGGGATACCGATGGAACAACAGCCGTAGCTCAGGATGACCGAGGTTCAAAGAAAACATTTGAAAAACTAATTATTAACGGAGGGAACATACAATGTTCAAACTTTTCAAAAAATTAACCAAGACGGTGACACTCGCCGTTTTGGCCGTGACAGCGACCGGACTGGTCGGGATGGCCGGAGCCGAACCCACGGCAGCCGAAGGTCTCGAAGCAGCCAACAACGCGCTGTTTACGGCAAACAACATCTGGATGATGGTCTCGACTTTCCTCGTGTTCATCATGCATTTAGGTTTCGCAACACTGGAATCGGGGCTAACGCGATCGAAAAACACCGTGAACATCCTGTTCAAGAACGTCATGATTGTGGCGATCGGGTTGTTAACGTACGCGTTGCTCGGGTTTAACCTCATGTATCCGGGCGACTCCTGGATTATGGGAACATTCTTCGGATTTGCCGGGTTCGGTATCTCTTCTCCGGAAGGCGCCGCTGGTTTGATCGAATACGCTGATGGCGGATACACCTACTGGACGGACTTCCTCTTTCAGGGGATGTTCGCTGCAACTGCCGCGACAATCGTTTCCGGAGCCGTTGCCGAACGGGTTAAACTGCACAGCTTTTTACTCTTTTCCGTATTCTATGTCGGTCTTGTCTATCCCCTTGTTGGTAGCTGGAAGTGGGGTGGCGGCTGGTTAGACGGAATGGGATTCTATGACTTCGCCGGATCGACTCTCGTTCACTCTGTCGGTGGATGGGCTGCTTTGGTTTGTGCTTGGATGTTAGGCCCGCGTTTGGGTAAGTATGTTAAGGGAACCGTAAAGGCGATTCCGGGCCACAGCATGCCGCTGGCCACCATCGGGGTATTCCTGCTCTGGTTGGGATGGTTCGGATTCAACGGGGGTTCCGTGTTGTCAGCTGATCCGGCTGCGACCTCGTTCACTCTGGTTACGACGTGTTTGGCCGCTGCGGCCGGTATCGTCGGCGCCATGATCATGTCAGAAATTATGCTGAAGAAGCCGGACCTTTCCATGGTCCTGAACGGATCATTGGCCGGTTTGGTCGGGATCACCGCGGGTGCCGATTCGGTTTCCGTTGTGTCCGCAATCATCATCGGGGTGGTCGCCGGGGCTTTGGTTGTGGCGTCCGTACTCTTCGTTGACTCAGTGCTGAAGATCGATGACCCGGTCGGTGCCGTTTCCGTTCACTTGGTGTGCGGTATCTGGGGTACGCTGGCTGTCGGTATCTTCAGCCCTGATCACTCTCTGTGGGTTCAATTCGTGGGTGTTCTCGCCTACGGGGCCGCTTCATTGGTCTCCGCGGCAGTCATCTTCGGGATCATCAAGGCCACATTGGGTGTGCGTGTCAGTGAAAAAGAAGAATACATGGGGCTGGACATCGGCGAACATGCCATGGAAGCCTATGATGGGTTCCAAATTTTCACCACGACGTAAACAGGCAGTTGCGTTTTTTTGACAAATTGAATAAACGGGCACTTGTGCAGGGCAGCCTCAAAGATGGACTATCCCTCCTTTCTTTGAACTTTAAGGTCAACCTTAAGCCCTGCACAAGGGCTCTGATATAAATCGGAGGAAATTCACAATGAAATTGATTATTGCGATGATCAAACCGCATCAACTGCCTGCGACGAAACAGGCGCTGTTTGATGCCGGAGTCAGAAAAATGACGGTTACCAACGTGGTTGGTTGCGGTCAGCAAGGCGGTTACAGTGAAACGTACCGCGGGGTTGTTCATGAAATCAACTTGGTTAAGAAAGTCCGTTTGGAGATCGCGGTCAATGATGAGTACGAAGACATCACGATCAAGGCGATCATCAAGGGCGCCAAGACCGGACGTATCGGGGACGGAAAGATCTTCGTCCTTGACCTGCCGCGCTGCATCCGTATCCGTACGGAAGAAGAAAGCACCGTGGCGATCGGTTAAACCAAGCAGTTCATAACGGAGACAGCACGGAGCGCGTGGCGAGAATCACGTAAATCAGGGGTGCTTTACGAGTGTTCGCAGCCCGCGCTCCGTGCAGTTTCATAGACCCGACCCGCCGTACGCCCGTCAAAGTAATGCCTTGACAAAAATTGCCCGCAATTGTAATATACAGCCCTAGTTAACCGCTAGGGCAAAGGCGTCCTCAGTGATTCCCAGCAATTCCAGCAGCAATTTTCAAATCCCAGGGCATTGAAGTCCTTCTTGAGCGCCGGTTGCGCGTCTTAAAGAAGGATTTTTTTTGGCATACTTCCGGAGGGCGGGGACCATTCCGTATACCTTTTATCCCGGCCCCGAATCTCCGCTTCGCATAACAGATCGGGCAACACCTAACTAGGAGATAAACTCATGAGTACCACGTCAAGATTCAAAGGACTAGAAGGAGAAACCATGGCAGAATTCAGCGGTTTTCAGACGATACCGGACTACTACGGCGAGAAGGTCTTCAGCGTTAAGACGATGAAGAACTACCTCTCCGATAAAGCCTTCAAATCGCTTAGCGCGACGATCAAGAGCGGCGGCAAGCTCGATCCGAACTACGCCGGCGAAATCGCAGAGGCAATGAAGACTTGGGCCGTCTCCAAAGGCGCGACCCACTACACTCACTGGTTCCAGCCGTTGACCGGCGGGACAGCGGAAAAACATGATTCGTTCATCGAACCGGACGGCGAAGGCGGCTGTATTCTGGAGTTCTCCGGCGACGAACTGATCCAGGGCGAACCGGACGCGTCCAGTTTTCCCTCAGGCGGCCTGAGACCGACATTCGAGGCCCGCGGTTACACCGGTTGGGATCCGACTTCACCCGCTTTTATTAAGGAAGGCCCGCAAGGCGCCACGCTGTGCATCCCGACGTATTTCGTCGGCTGGCACGGGGAAGCCCTGGATAAGAAGACGCCGTTGCTGAGATCCATGAAGGCGCTCTCCAAAGAAATTGACCGCCTGGCCAAGATCCTCGGCATCAAGGCCAAGCAGCCGTCTTACGCGACGCTGGGGGGTGAGCAGGAATATTTTCTGATCGACCGCGAATTCTATTACCAGCGGATCGACTTGGTTCAAACCGGCCGTACGTTGTTCGGGAAGGAACCGGCAAAGCACCAGCAGATGGCCGACCATTACTTCGGCGCCATCAAAGACCGCGTGATCGCGTTCATGGAAGACATCGACCGCGAACTGTGGAAGCTCGGCGCTCCGGTCACGACCCGTCACAACGAAGTCGCCCCGGGACAGTATGAGTTGGCTCCGATTTTCGAAAACCAGAATCTGGCAGTAGACCACAACATGCTTACCATGGAAGTCATGCAAAAGGTGGCCCTGAAGCACGGATTGGTCTGCCTGCTGCACGAAAAACCGTTCTTGGGCGTTAACGGTTCCGGAAAGCACAACAACTGGTCCGTAACAGGCCCCGACGGAAAGAACTGGCTGTCGCCGGGAAGCAATCCGCACGAAAACGAACGCTTTCTGATTATGCTGTGCGCCGTTATCAAGGCCGTCGATGAGTACGCCGAATTGTTGCGTGCCGCGATCGCATCAGCCGGAAACGACCACCGCCTCGGCTCTCACGAAGCGCCGCCGGCGATCATTTCGATCTACCTGGGTGAGCAGCTCAACGATATCATCGAGCAGATCGAAAAGAGCGGTAAGGCCAAGGCCACCAAGGAAGGCGGAACGCTGGAAGTCGGTGTCGACTCTTTACCGACGCTGCCGCGCCATGCTTCCGACCGCAACCGGACGTCACCGTTCGCCTTTACCGGAGCCAAATTCGAGTTCCGCGCCGTCGGATCCGGACAAAGCCTCTCAGGCGCCAACATCGCCATCAATACCGCGGTGGCCACGGTCCTGTCTGACATCAACGACGAACTGGAAAAGGCCGGCAAGAAGAATCTCAACAAGGCCGTCCAGAAAGTCCTGCAGGACATCCTCAAGAAACATAAGAAGGTCATCTTCAACGGCGATAACTATACCGCCGATTGGGTCAAGGAAGCCAAGAAGCGCGGCCTCCCGAACCTGAAGACGACTCCGGAAGCCCTGAAGGCCATCAGAACGCCGAAGATCGAAAAGGCGTTCGAGAAGATGGGCGTTCTGACCAAGAAAGAGTTCGAATCTCGTAACGAGATTTACCAGGAAACTTACGAGACGATCCTGAAATATGAAGCTGACCTGATGGTCGATATGGCCCGCACGTTGTTGATCCCCGCCGCGTTGGATTACGCCGACGGTCTTGCTGAAACGATCAAGAACGTGGAAGGCATCAACAAGACCAAGTCAACGGCAACCCGTGACCTGCTCAAACGTGTCACGACCCTGACCGAAGACGCCATCGCCGCGGCGGACGCCTTGGAAAAGGTTCCGGCGGGTGCGACGGTCAAGCAATTGGCGGCCATGAAAGCGCTGCGCGCGCCGGTCGATCAACTCGAAGGTCTGGTTCCGGCGGAAAACTGGCCGTTGCCGTCATATGCTGAAATGCTGTTTATTTCATAAACCGCGTTTTTTGTAAGCCTTAATCAAAGCTATCAGGCAGGGGAGAGCGAGTTCCGGGAAAGTTACCCGTTCGCCCCGGCCTGATAGCTTTTTTTCTATCCAAAGGACACGCCATGATCATTGTTATCAAGCACATCGATATCGAAGGCCCGGAGACGCTGGGCGCATATCTGCTCGACAAAGGTTTTGAACTCAAAACGGTCGCGATGGAAAACAATGATCCCTTTCCCGAGGATCTCGATAATATTGAGGCCGTGATCTGTCTGGGCGGCCCGATGAACGTGTATGAAGAGCAGAAGTATCCTTTCCTGGCCGTTGAAGACGATTTTCTGCGGCGCATCCTGCAGCGGCAAATTCCCTTTTTCGGTCTGTGTCTGGGATCGCAGTTATTGGCCAAGACCTGCGGCGCCAAGGTCGTGAAGTCTCCGGCCAAGGAGGTCGGTTTCAGTGACGTCCGGCTGACAGCGGCGGGCCAGGAGGATCCGTTATTCCGGGGAGTCCCCGCGGACCTGCGCGTTTATCAATGGCATGAAGATATGGCCGAGCTGCCTACCGGGGCGGTGTTGCTGGCCACCTCACAGGCCTGCCCGCATCAGGCCTGGCGCATCGGGCCCAACGCCTACGGCCTGCAATTTCATATCGAGATCACCGCCGACAGTATTCACACCTGGTCCGACCGGTATTTTACCGATGCCCGGCAGCGGGACACCGAAAAACCGGTGATGCTGGACGAGTACCAGCGGATTAAACCGGAATTTGATCATACGGCCGCCGTGGTCTATGATAATTTCCTGGCCTTGATCAAATCCGTTAACCGCGTCTAAAACAGAATCTAATCCCATGCTTCGTCTGTCGCTCGCGCAAATCAATCCCGTGGTCGGGGACCTTTCGGGGAACAGCCTCAAGATCCTTGATTTTATCCGTCTGGCCAGGGACCGGGGCTCCGATATCGTGGCTTTTCCCGAGATGAGTCTGTGCGGATATCCCCCCGAGGACCTGCTGCTCAAGCCGCATTTCATCACCCGCAACATCCGGGCGATCACCTCCGTGGCCAAACAGGTCAGCGGGATAACTGCAGTGATCGGCTTTGTCGACCGGGACCGCGGCGGCCGGCTGTTCAACGCGGCGGCCGTCATCAACGGCGGGCGGATTGCCGGGACCTACTACAAGGAAGAATTGCCGAATTACGGGGTATTTGACGAGAAGAGATATTTTACGCCCGGAAAGACGCGTCATATCTTCGCGCTCGGTTATGATGAATTCGCCGTCAACATTTGCGAGGACATCTGGGTCGACAACGGCGTCTATCAGAAACAGGCCCTGCAGGGGGCGGGATTGATCATCAACGTGTCCAGCTCGCCCTATGACATCCGCAAACACAATCAGCGCGGCAAGCTGCTGAAGCGGCGCGCCAAGGAGACCGGCACCTTTATGGCCTATGTCAATCTGATCGGCGGCCAGGATGAGCTGGTCTTCGACGGAGGTTCGATGATCGTGGACCCCGCCGGTAAGGTGCTGGCCGAAGCGCACCGGTTTGAAGAGGACCTGATCAGTGTCGACATTTCCTTATCGCGCGCCCGGGAACGCCGGTACAAGTCGTTCGATATTATCAAGCTGGGCCGGGAGGAGCATAAGGACCGGGGAAAAATTCCGGGTGTCCGTCCGCCGCGCCTGACCGCTTTGGAGAGCGTATACCGCGCCCTGGTCCTCGGCACGCGTGATTACGTGCGCAAAAACGGTTTTGAGAAGGTCCTGATCGGCCTCAGCGGCGGGATCGATTCGGCGCTGGTGGCGGCCGTTGCCGTCAAGGCCCTGAATAAGGAGAATGTCATCGGGGTCACCATGCCGTCGGGATTCACCTCGCGCGGGACACTCACCGACGCCCACAAGCTTGCCAAACGGCTGGGTATCGAATGCCGCGAGATCCCGATCGGGGACGCGGTCGACGCCTATCGCCGCACACTGGAGCCGCATTTCGCCGGATTGCCGGAAAACATCGCCGAGGAAAACATCCAGGCCCGTATCCGGGGAAATATCCTCATGGCCCTGTCCAACAAATTCGGCTGGCTGGTTTTGACCACCGGCAACAAGAGCGAGGTGGCCGTGGGGTATTGCACGCTGTACGGAGACATGTCGGGCGGGTTCGCCGTGATCAAGGACCTGTCCAAGACCCAGGTCTATCAGCTCTGTGAGCTGATCAATTCGGTCGAGGGGCCGGCCATTCCGAAGACCATTCTGACCCGGGCGCCCAGCGCCGAGCTGCGCCACAACCAGCGCGACCAGGACTCGCTTCCCCCGTACGACCAGCTGGACGCGATCCTGCAGGCCTACGTCGAGGAGCACCGGTCCCAGGCCCAGATCAGCCGCCGCCTGCCGCCGGAGATGGTCAAGGAGATCATCCGGAAGGTCGATCTCAGCGAATACAAGCGCCGGCAGTCCCCGCCGGGGATCAAGATCACCCCGCGTGCCTTCGGTAAGGACTGGCGTCTCCCCATTACCAACCGCTACCGCGAATCCTGAGCGATACGCCGGGGGCGGGTGCTCTATCACTAACAAAAGCAGACGTTTTTGCTTCAGGATCAGGCCGGCGACCCGTTCGGCGCGGCCAAATGCATAAAAATAAGGCAATCGGTGCCGCCGTTGCCCTTTAAACCGTGAAAGCCGTAGCAATTGCGGTCAAGATGTTGTAAAGTCAATAATTTGAATGGCTTGTAGCCCAGGTGGTGGGGATTTTTTAGTTGCAATCCAGGGAAATGTCTGTAGAATAATGTTCCACACCCGGGGGAAATAGATTTCTGCTTTTCTCGTAAGTGAACCTGCGCAGGTACTGAATCCACAACCATCAATCCTGTAAACGAGGATAAAGCCATGGACCTTGAACATCGGATCGAACAGTCTTTTGTGACGCACAAGGACGGCCAAATCTACAAGAAGATTATTGGTGATACCGAACGGCTGCTGATTGAGAAGGCCTTGCAAAAGACTCACGGTAATCAGATCCTCGCCGCCCGGGTCCTCGGTCTCAATCGCAATACCCTCAGAGCCAAGATTAAGAAACTTAATATAGCTATGGAGAAGTTTAAGTAATGAGTCATGCCTTTTACCCACAGAAGCAGGGGATGTATGATCCTGCCTTTGAGCACGACGCATGCGGAGTCGGATTCGTCTGCCACATGAAGGGACAAAAGTCCCACAAGATCGTCCGTGCCGGAATTCAAATACTGGAAAATTTAACCCACCGGGGCGCGTGCGGATGCGATCCGCGCACCGGGGACGGGGCCGGGATCCTTGTTCAGATCCCCGATAAATTTCTGCGTAAAGAGTGCGCCGCGCTGAATATCGATTTGCCGAAGCTGGGGAATTATGGCGTCGGGATCGTCTTTTTGCCGCCTAACCACCGTGACCGCAATGAAATCGAGCAGATGTTCGAACGCCTTATTCACGAAGAAGGCCAACGCCTGCTGGGCTGGCGCGAGGTCCCCCATGACAGCGATGAAATCGGTGAGGTCGCCCGTTCCGCGGAGCCGCACTTCAAGCAGGTCTTTATCGGCCGCGGCAAAGACACCCCCCCCGACGCGTTTGAACGCAAGCTGTATGTGATCCGCAAACGGATGTACAACGACATCCAGAAGTCGACCCTGCCGCAGAAGAGTTATTTCTACGTGGTCAGCCTGTCTTCCAAGACCCTGACCTACAAAGGTCAGCTGATGGCTGAGCAGGTCGACCGTTTTTACAAGGATTTGGCCGACGAGGACTTTGTCTCGGCTATCGCGATGGTGCACTCGCGTTACAGCACCAACACGTTTCCGTCCTGGGCACTGGCCCACCCGTACCGCATGATCGCGCATAACGGAGAGATCAATACCCTGCGCGGCAACATCAACTGGATGCATGCCCGCGAGATGCAGTTTATTTCCGAAAAGTTCGGGGAAGACACCCACAAGATCCTGCCGATCGTGGTTCCCCACGGCAGTGATTCGGCCACTTTCGACAATGTCTTTGAATTGCTCGTGCTGGCCGGCCGCTCGATGCCGCATGTGGCGATGATGATGATCCCCGAGGCCTGGAGCGGTCATGAAAGCATGTCGGAAGAGAAGAAGGCCTTCTATGAATATCACTCCTGTCTGATGGAACCGTGGGACGGTCCGGCTTCTTTATGTTTCACGGACGGCCGCTGCATCGGGGCGGTCCTGGACCGCAACGGCCTGCGTCCGTCGCGTTATACCATCACCAAGGATGATTTTTGCGTCATGGCCTCCGAGACCGGGGCCCTGGAAATCGAACCGGAACGGATCCTCAAGCGCGGCCGCCTGGAGCCGGGCAAGATGTTTTTGATCGACACCGTGGCCGGACGTATCGTGGGCGACGAGGAAATCAAGCACGAATACGCCTCCCGCCAGCCTTACGGCAAATGGCTCAAGGAACAGGTCGTGGACGTCAATGATCTGCCGCAGCCGGACAAGGTCAAGGGCCTGAACGAAAAGACCCTGCTCGAACGCCAGCGTGCCAGCGGCTACACCTTGGAAGATATCCGCCTGATCCTCAAGCCGATGAGCCTGACCGGTATCGAGGCCACCGGATCGATGGGCGACGACACGCCGCTGGCGGTCCTGTCGCGCCGGCCGCAATTACTCTATAACTATTTCAAACAGCTGTTTGCCCAGGTGACCAATCCGCCGATCGATCCGATCCGCGAGGAAGTCATCATGGCCGAAGACGTGATGCTCGGTGCCGAGGCGAATCTGATCGATGAATCCCCCGAGCACTGCCACCGGCTGCGTCTGTCCCGTCCGATCCTCACCAATGAGGAACTGGAAAAGGTCGCGGCGGTCGACAAAGGGAATCTCAAAGGCATTAAGCTGAAGTCGCTGTGGGATCTTAAGGAAGGGGCCGAAGGATTGGCGCCCGCCCTCGAAACCCTGTTCGCGCAGGCCGACAAGGCGATCGACAAGGGATGTTCCATTCTGGTGTTGAGCGACCGCGGCGTCAACAAGGACAAGGTCGCTATGCCGGCCCTGCTGGCGTGTGCCGGACTGCACCATCACCTGATCCGCCGGGGGACACGGACCAAGGTCAGTATTGTGCTGGAGACCGCCGAGGCGCGCGAAATGCATCACTTCGCGGTGCTGATCGGATACGGGGCCAATGCCATCAATCCGTACCTGGCCTATGAAACCATTGAATATGAACTCGGCCGCAGCTATCTGGTCGACATGACCTTCAAGGAAGCGCAAAAGAACTATATCAAGTCCACCCGCAAGGGACTGTTCAAGATTATCTCCAAGATGGGGATCTCGACGATACAGTCGTACTGCGGCGCGCAGATCTTTGAGGCGATCGGTCTCGGCAAGGAAATCATCGACAAGTACTTTACAGCCACGCCGTCGCGTATCGGCGGGATCGGCATCAAGGAAGTCGCCGAGGAAATGCTGCGCCGCCATCAAGTGGCGTTTCCCCGGGAAAATGTCTACGACAAGATGCTCGACCAGGGCGGGTCGTACTACTGGCGCCGGGACGGCGAGCATCATCAGCTCAATCCCAACACCATCGCGATGCTGCAACACGCGGTGCGCAGCGGGGACTATGAGCTATTTAAACGCTTTTCCAAGCTCATCAACAATCAGAACACCAACCTCGCGAATATCCGCGGTTTGTTGAAGTTCAAGAAAGGCAATCCGATCCCGATTGAGGAGGTCGAACCGGCCAGCGAGATCGTCAAGCGTTTTGCGACCGGCGCGATGAGCTACGGATCGATTTCCAAGGAAGCGCACGAAACTTTGGCCATCGCCATGAACCGGCTGGGCGGTTTTTCCAATACCGGCGAAGGCGGGGAAGATCCCGACCGTTTCACTCCGGACGCCAACGGCGACTGGCGGCGCAGCCGCATCAAGCAGGTCGCCCAGGGACGTTTCGGCGTGACGATCGAATATCTGGTGAATTCCGATCAGATGCAGATCAAGATGGCGCAGGGCGCCAAGCCCGGCGAGGGCGGTCAGCTGCCCGGCCATAAGGTCAGTCAGGAGATCGCCGATACCCGTCACACCACCAAGGGCGTCGGACTGATTTCACCGCCGCCGCACCACGACATTTATTCCATCGAGGACCTCGCGCAGTTGATCCACGACCTGAAAAACGCCAATCCGCGCGCCGACGTCAGCGTGAAGCTGGTTTCGGAGATCGGTGTCGGCACGGTCGCCGCCGGGGTATCCAAAGGCAAGAGCGACCACCTGTTGATCAGCGGGTACGAAGGCGGGACCGGGGCGTCGCCGCAGACGTCCATCAAGCACGCCGGTCTGCCCATGGAGCTCGGGATTGCCGAGACACAACAGGTGCTGGTGATGAACGACCTGCGCGGACGTATCCGCGTGCAGACGGACGGTCAGTTGAAGACCGGACGCGAAGTCGTCGTCGCCGGTATGCTCGGGGCCGATGAATTCGGTTTCTCAACGGTGGCCCTGGTGACGATGGGCTGCATCCTGCTGCGCAAATGTCATCTTAACACCTGCTCGGTGGGAATCGCGACCCAGGACAAGGACCTGCGTAAGAAATTCGCCGGCCGGCCGGAAGACGTGGTCAACTTTTTCACCTTCATCGCTGAAGAGGTCCGCGAGATCATGGCCGAGCTCGGTTTCCGCAAGTTCGAAGATTTGGTCGGGCGGGTGGACATGCTCAAGACCGAAGAGGTCATCAATCATTGGAAGGCGCGCGGGATCGATCTGACCAATATCCTGCACAAACCGGACGTGCCGGACCACATTGCGATTCACCACTGCGGCAAACAGGACCACGGCCTGGAGCACGCCCTGGACAACCGGTTGATCGACAGCTGCCGCGAGGCGATCGAGGATCAGCATCCGGTGTCCTTTGACTGCAAGATCGTCAATATTAACCGCACCGTTGGGACCATGCTCTCGAGCGAGATCGCCCGCAAGTACGGCCTGAAAGGCCTGCCGGAAGGTACGATCGAAATCAAATTCCGCGGATCGGCCGGACAAAGCTTCGGCGCGTTTCTGGCCCACGGCGTGGACTTCACCTTGGTCGGTGATGCCAACGATTATGTCGGCAAGGGGCTGTCAGGCGGGCGCATCGTGATCCGTCCGTCCCGCAAAGCCACATTTGTGCCCGAGGAAAATATCATCATCGGTAACGTCGTCCTTTATGGCGCGATCAAGGGCGAGGCGTATTTCCGCGGGATCGCCGGCGAACGTTTTTGCGTGCGCAATTCCGGCGCGCGCACGGTCGTTGAGGGAATCGGCGACCACGGCTGCGAATATATGACCGGCGGCCGCGTGGTCGTGTTGGGCCGTACCGGACGCAATTTTGCCGCGGGGATGAGCGGCGGGGTTGCTTATATTTGGGACAAGGACGGCGACTTCAAGGACCGCTGCAACATGGGGATGGTGGAACTGTTCCCTGTGGAGGATCAGCCGGATATCGACGAATTGAAGAAGCTGATCCAGAACCACTACGAATACACCGGCAGCACCGTGGCCGACGCCGTCCTGAGCAATTGGGACCAAACCCTGCCGCAATTCGTCAAGGTCTTTCCTACCGACTACCGCCGCGTGCTTGAGGAGGCCGCCGAGGCCGCCCGGATGGACAAGCCGCTCGCCGAAGAATCGGAGGCGGAGAGGGAAGAACCGGTTGAGCAGAATTAAATTGTAAGCAATTTCGAAATACGAATTCCGAGACAAATCCAAATCACCGAATGTTTCAATGCCTCAAACGATTTGGCGTATTGGAAAATTAGAATGTCAATTTTGTCTCGGTATTCGATATTCGGATTTTAAGTGCGATAATCGTCTTTTGATAAGGAAACAAGATGGGTGATGTACACGGATTCATGAAATACGAGCGCAAGGACTTCGACAAGGAAGATCCCAAGGCGCGCATCAAGCATTGGAACGAATTTATCGAGACCATGCCCGAGGAAGAGATCAAAACCCAGGGCGCGCGGTGTATGGACTGCGGGGTGCCGTTCTGCCAGAGCGGTTGTCCCATCGGCAACATCATCCCGGACTGGAATGATCTGGTCTATCGCAACCACTGGAAAGAGGCCATCGAACGCCTGCACAAGACCAACAATTTTCCCGAATTCACCGGCCGCGTGTGCCCGGCCCCGTGCGAAAACGCCTGCGTGCTCGGCATCAATGAGCCGGCCGTCACCATTAAAAATATCGAAGTGTCTATTATCGAACGCGCCTATCAGGAAGGCTGGATCAAACCGCAGCCGCCCAAGCACCGGATCCACAAGTCCGTGGCCGTGGTCGGTTCCGGTCCGGCAGGTTTGTCCTGCGCGGATCAGCTCAATAAAAAAGGCTACACCGTTACGGTCTACGAAAAGAACGAAGTCCTCGGCGGACTGCTGACGCTCGGGATTCCCGAATTCAAGATGGAGAAATCCGTGGTCGAACGCCGGTTGAAACTGATGGAGAAAGAAGGCGTCAAGTTCAAGACCGGGGTGAACGTGGGCGTCGATGTCACGGCCAAGAAGCTGGTTGACGATTACGACGCAGTGGTCCTCTGCGGCGGCGCGGAGCAGCCGCGTGATCTGCCCGTGGAAGGCCGTGATCTGAAGGGCATTCACTATGCCATGGATTTTCTCACGCAGCAAAATCGCCGTTGCCTCGGACAGAAGGTCGACGCCAAAAAGGCGATCAGCGCCGAAGGCAAGAACGTGGTGGTCATCGGCGGGGGGGACACCGGTTCCGACTGCATCGGGACCTCCAACCGCCAGGGCGCTACGCAGGTCTTCAATCTGGAGTTGCTGCCGCAGCCGCCGGACGAGCGCGCGCCGGACAATCCGTGGCCGAATTGGGCGTTTATCTTGCGCAAATCCTCGTCACATGAAGAGGGCGTCCAGCGCGACTTTTCGGTGATGACCAAAAAATTTACCGGGGACGAAAACGGCAACGTGAAAAAGCTGCATGCCGTCCGCCTCGAATGGGGCCCGAAGGACCCGGCCACGGGCCGTTCCGCGATGAAGGAAGTCGCCGGCTCCGATTTCGAGATCGACGCGGACCTCGTTTTGCTCGCCATGGGCTTCCTGGGGCCCGTTAAGAATGGACTTCTCGAGGAATTGGGTGTAGAATTAACCGAACGCGGCAACGTGAAGGCAGACGAAAACAAGATGACCAGTATCCCCGGCGTCTTTACGGCCGGTGATATGACCCGCGGTCAATCCCTCGTAGTCTGGGCGATCCAGGAAGGACGCGCCGCTGCCGAGGGAGTTCATTCCTATTTAATGGCGGAAGTCAATCGGTAAGGAGACCCAAATGAGACAATTGCTAGTCCTGATGGTATGCGCCGTATTTTTGGCAGGGTGCGGAGGCGATCAACAAGCCAAACAATCACCGAGCAAACCGTCCGGAGGACAGGGCAAGAGTCAGGAGTTTCTCACCGCCGGCATTCAATACCTCAACCAGCAAGACGTCGCCCGGGCCATTCACAGCTTCGACATGGCCATCAAGACCGATCCCACCAACGTAGAAAATTATCTCGTGCTCGGACAGGTTTACATGCGTCTGAAGCAGTACGAACGCGCCATCGACACCTTTTCGGCGGCGACGCGCGTCGATCCCAACCACGCCGAGGCGTATTATCTTCTTTCCTTAAGCAAAATGATGGACGGCCGCTATGAAAAAGCGGAAGAAGCCGCCCAGCGCAGCGTGGAATTGTTCATGCTCAACCGGGAAGAAGACAAGTTCAAACGCTCCCTCGCCCTCTTGAAGACCATCGGCGAAGCCAAACAAAAGAACGCCGCTCAGGCGCAATAAAAATATAGGGACAGACCCCGATCATCGCGCAGCGCAATGATAATCCGAGTCTGTACCTATTTAATCGTCTGTAATTTCAATCAAGCATAACCCAAAAGACTTGAGAGGATGCTTTGAAGAAGAAGACGATAGGATTTTTTGTGCTGTCTGCAACGCTGATTGCCGCGCTGACTTTTCAATACGTCCAAACTCGACTGCGTGAGGCCGAAGAGTACCTTTCCAGAGAATCTTCCCCTGTTACAGATATGTCATCCAAAATGTTATTGGATGCATATGCCATCTATAGTTCAAAGAAAAACCTAGAGAAGGGAACATCCGGAGTCGCATACTTTCCGTGCCCGCAAGGGTTTGTGTGTGAAGATTTATTACCACCAAAATTCAACATGCCAGCGGGGAAGGTTGTGTTTGACGATTGTAACGGTTATGTTCAGAAATGTATCGAGGATGTAAAGGTGTTTCTACTTAAGTCAAACATTCCAGATGTTGATCGATACCTTGAAGACCGTAAACGCAATTAGCGCGGTCATAGATAAATTGTGCGTGCGATAAGGATATAAATCGTGAAAAGAAAAACCATGGGAATCGTAATCCTGACCGTAGTCACTTTGGTCGGAGCGTCCTATTTATTGATTCAAATCAGGTTGCGTCAAAACAAGGAGGATAAGGCTAGTTTGCCGATGCCGGATAGGTCCGGGAAAATCGTTTCAGACATGTACATAATTTACAATGTGGAAAAGAATGACGAGAAGGGAACAGAAGGGGTTCCTTACTACCCTTGCCCGGATGGCTATAACTGTAAAGAATTATTCCCGCCCAAAATGAAGTTTCCGGAAGATAAAATGGTGTTCGACAATTGTGATGGCAACGCCGATGCGTGTCTTGACATCATTAGGGGGTTTTTGGTGAAGATCGGAGTCGAAGACGTTGATAAATTTCTGGAAGAACGCAGGCTATAAAATAGGGAAGACACCTTTGCGCCGATAAGATGGGGAAAAGGTGTCTGTCCTTTTTTATGTCCGCTTCACGGCCAGCAACCCGCCGATCAGGACCAGCTTTACCAACGGCCAGCCGGCTAACAAGAGCCCCAGCACCATAAAGACGATCCCGACGTACCACAGGATCTTCGATTCCAGAAACACGCCCGGTTCCAACACGGCTTCTTCCGGGGCTTCGGGGTTGTAGTAGACGGTGACGTCTTTGCCTTCGGGATAGGCACGGGTCACCTTGTAGGCGCCCTTGGAACTGGAGCTGGAGGTGGTCGCCCCGATGCGGCGCTGGTCGGATTCGAGGGCCTCTCCGTTGACCGCATAGCGGTAGATGATCTCGGCGCGGTACATCGTGTCGCCGTCACTGTCGCGGGAACGGACCACTTCGGAACGCTCGACCTTCCCCGGAACGCTCGGCCACTCGACGCTGGCCTTGGCGAGGTCGATTGATTTTTGACCGTATTTGAGCGCAAAGTACCCGCCGATGATAAGCACGGTCCCCACCACGACCGCGACCACCGGATTAGCTCGTCTGACTGCCATAACAGACCTCCTTTTGATTAACTGTCGCCCTGCAGAAGACCCCCGAGGAGATCCCCGCCGATGCCCCCGATCCCGCGCTGCTCACCGCGCTTCTGGAAGGTGGCCCCGGCCAGGATGCGGTCGGCCAGCCGCGAGAAGGGCAGGCTTTGCAGATAGACCAGTCCCGGACCGGTCAGCGTGGCAAAGAACAATCCTTCCCCGCCGAACAAGGCGTTTTTAAATCCGCCGACAAACTGGATGTCGTAGTGCACCGTGGGCTGGAAGGCGACCAGACAACCGGTGTCGACGCGCAGCCGTTCGCCGGTCTCCAGCACCTTTTTGATGATCGCCCCGCCGGCGTGGATAAAGCCCATGCCGTCGCCGGTCAACCGCTGCAGGATAAACCCTTCCCCGCCGAACAGCCCGGCGCCGAATTTCTTGGTGAAGGCGATGTTGATCTCGATCCCGCGCGCCGCGCACAGAAACGCATCCTTCTGGCAAAGCATCTCGCCGCCCAGTTCATGCAGGGGCAGCGGGATGACCTTGCCCGGATAGGGTGCGCCGAACGCGACGTGGCCCTTACCTTTTCCGTTAAACATAAAGGTGGTGATAAAGAAGCTTTCCCCGGTGAGTATCCGTTTGAAGCCTTTGAACAGCCCGCCGTCGGTGCCGGTCTGCATCTCAATGCCGTCTTCCATATACATCATCGCTCCGGCCTCGGCCCGCACGCCTTCGCCGCCGTCGAGTTCGATCTCGACCATCTGCATATCATCCCCGAAGATTTGATAATCAATGACGTCTGCGCCCATTGTGACTCTCCCTGTTGATATTCGTTGTGATTGCGTTCCCGTTTACCTTACTAGATATCCCCGGATGCGGCCATTACAAAATCCGAAAGTTGGCGAAAAAACGGATTTTTTAGGGGCGGCCGCTTGATTTTCGGCGGGTTTTGCTATAATGAGGTTATGTCAAAATTCCCCGCCGGACTTTTCCTGACCGGACTCTTCCTCTGCGTATTTACAGCCGACGCCCTGGCCGGCGCCGGCCTCGACCAGCGCCTGCGTGCCGTACAGCAACAGCGTGCCTTTGAGGCCCAGCGTCAGCAGCAGGCCCTGATCCAGCAACGCCGGGCACAGCAACAGGCTGTGGTGCAGCGCGAGGTCGCCCAGCAACAGGCGCAGGTGATCGCCCAGCAACGCGCCCTGCAGATGCGCGCCGTGGCCGAACGGCAGGCCGCGGTCCAGGGGCAGATGCAGCAACGGGCCGTTCAACAGCAACAGGCTGCTTATCAGCAGGCCATGCTCACGCAGCAGGCCCGCGGCGCGCAACAACGGCAACAGATGCAGCTTCAACAAAATCAGCAATTCCAACCGGTTCCGATCCAGCAATACGATCAGTCCGGGCAGTTTGTCCCCTCCGCTGAACCCGTGTTCGAACCGTATGTGGAAGAGGTCGTCGACATGAAGACCATCTGGAAGGACTTGGAGATCACGGCCGAGGCGTGGCCGCTGATCATTGATCTGGATGCCAAGGAAGTGATTGTGGCCAAGTTTATGGAGGATTTCCGGCAGCAGGGCATCGTCATGCGAAAAACACCGCGGCACTACGTGGACCTGATCGACGCGATGTCATTCGATAATCCCGACATGCTCAACAATCCGCTCAGCCAGGTGCTGCAGACCGTGGCGATCATCGAGTATGATTACGGCAATGGCGTGGACCCGGATGCCCTGGCGCGGCGCGTCCTTGGCGAGCAGGGATACCGGGCGAATAAGAAAAGGTTGAAGCGATGAGGCATGAAATAAATTTCGAAATCCGAATATCGAATTTCCGAAGGAATATCGAATCACCAAATTTCCAAATGACCGAAATCTGCCGTTTCGAGCATTCGGTGATTCGAGAATTCGATATTCCTTCGAATATTCGGTATTCGACATTCGATATTAATACGCAGGAAGGATAACCGCATCATGGCTAAACAGTATATCCTCTCCATCGACCAAGGCACCACCGGCTCCCGCGCGTTTATTATCGACGACAAGGGCCGGGTTGTCTCATCCGCCTACCGCGAGTTTCCGCAGTATTTTCCCAAGCCCGGCTGGGTTGAGCATGATGCCGACGAGATATGGGCCTCGGTCAAAGGGGTGATTTCCCAAGCCATCCGTAAGGCGGGGATTGCCGGCAAGAGCATCGCGGCGATCGGCATTACCAATCAGCGCGAGACCACCATCATGTGGGACCGCCGCACCTCCAAACCGGTTTGCAAAGCGATCGTCTGGCAGTGCCGCCGCACCGCCGAGATGTGCCGCCGCCTGAAGAAACACGGCCCGCAATTCCATCAGAAGACCGGATTGGTCCTGGACCCGTATTTTTCCGGCACCAAGATCGCGTGGATGCTGAACAACGTCAAGGGCCTGCGCCAGCGTGCGCGGTCCGGTAAAGTTTGCTTCGGCACCGTCGACAGCTGGCTGATTTGGAAACTGACCGGGGGGCAGGCGCATGTGACCGACATGACCAATGCCTCGCGCACTCTGATCTTCAACATTAAGGATTTGAAATGGGACCCGGCGCTGATGCAGGTGCTCAATATTCCGGCGAAGGTCCTGCCCGAGGTCAAAAATTCCGGAGCGATGTTCGGCAAGACCGCCAAGGGCGTGCCCGGACTGCCGGCCGGGGTGCCGATCACCGCCGTGCTCGGGGATCAGCAGGCGGCCCTTTAC
This sequence comes from Candidatus Omnitrophota bacterium, assembly GCA_020632495.1. Taxonomy (GTDB): domain Bacteria; phylum Omnitrophota; class Gorgyraeia; order Zapsychrales; family Zapsychraceae; genus JAGOSC01. The sequence continues at coordinate 585,815 of JACKFL010000005.1, forward strand.
GGCCAAGGCTGCTATGAGTCCGGCACGGCGAAGAATACTTACGGGACCGGCTGCTTTCTCGTCGTGAACACAGGTAATGTTATCATCCGTTCACGCAACGGTCTGTTGACCACCCTGGCCAGCGACGTGCGCGGCCGGCCGGTCTATGCCTTGGAAGGCGCGGTCTTTATTGCCGGGGCGGTGGTGCAGTGGCTGCGCGATCAACTGGGCATCATCAAGACCGCCGCTGATTGCGAACCGCTGATCAAGGGTTTGAAAGATAACGGCGGCGTGTATTTTGTACCGGCCTTTGTGGGTCTGGGCGCGCCGTATTGGGACAGCGGAGCGAAGGGGGTCATTTGCGGGCTCACGCGCGGCGCGGACAAGCGGCATATCGTGCGCGCGGCCCTGGAGGCGATGGCTTACCAGACCAAGGATGTTTTTGATCTGATGAAACAGGAACTGGGACGAGCGCCGCGCAGTCTGCGGGTGGACGGCGGGGCCTGCGCGAATGATTTTCTCATGCAGTTTCAATCCGATATGCTGAACACGAAGATTATCCGGCCGTGCAATATCGATTCCACGGCGCTGGGCGCCGCTCACCTGGCCGGTGTTACCGTCGGTGTGTGGAAGGGAAAAAAAGATTTGGAGAAGCTGCACCGGACGGATAAAATATTCTCTCCCAAGATCACCAACCGGCAACGTCTTGATCTGTACGGCGGATGGTTGGAGGCCGTTGAACGCGCCAAGTCATGAGGCGCTGCCACGCATGCGAGTGATTGCGCGTGTATAAAATTCAAATTCTGTCCGTTGAGTTATACCTCCCGTAAAATATGAAGCGCGACACCTCACAATTTCAGAACATTCCCTATGACGTCCTGGTGATCGGTGGCGGTATCAACGGTGCGGCCGTGGCCAATATGGCGGCGCAAAATAAATTGCGCGTGGCCCTGCTCGACAAAGGCGACTTCGCCGGCGGCACGTCCAGCAAATCAACCAAGCTGATCCACGGCGGGCTGCGCTATCTGGAGAATTTTGAATTCGGTCTGGTCCGCGAAGCCCTGCATGAACGCACCGCCCAACTGCGCATCGCCCCGCACCTGGTCAAGGAGCTCGGGTTTATCATCCCGGTCTACAAAAACGACCCCCGGCCGTTATGGATGATGAAGTTGGGTGTTACGCTTTATGATCTGCTCAGCGGAAAGCACGTCATTCATCCGTACAAACCGCTCAGCGCCGCCGAGGTCATCCATTTTATTCCCGGTATTAAACAGGAAGATTTAACCGGCGGACTGATTTATTGGGACGCCCAGATGGACGACGCGCGTCTGGTCCTGGAAAACGTGCAGCAGGCGGAATTAAACGGAGCGCATGTCGCCAATTATGTGGAGGTGCGCACGATCCTCAAGGAAAACGGCAAGGCGGTCGGCGTCACCGTCAAGGACCTCATCAGCGGTGAGACTTTCGACATGCGGGCCAAGCATATCGTGTGCGCGGTCGGACCGTGGACAAATATCTTCCAGCGCAAAGAACGCAGCGAGTCCCCGGCGCGGGTGCGCACCACCAAGGGCGTGCACGTGATTTACCGCGGGAGTTTCTGCCGGCACGCGATCTTTGTGCAGTCGCATACCGACGGCCGCGTCTTCTTTATGATCCCGTGGTACGGCAACACCATGATCGGGACCACCGACACGGACTACGAGGCGCATCCGGATGAGGTGAGCGTGGAGGAAGAGGATATCCGCTACCTGTGTAAGGCGGCGGGCCGCTTGTTCCCGGACCAGGAATTCACCGCTGACAAGATCGTCTCCTCCTTTGCCGGACTGCGACCGCTGGTCCACAAGGACGCGGCCTCGCCGGAAAAGGTTTCCCGCAAACATCTGATCAATCCTTCATTCTCGGGTGTGATGTACATCATGGGCGGGAAGTACACGACCTACCGCGTTATCGCCCGGGAGTGTCTTGAACGGCTGGGGATCATCAAGCCGGAAGAGTTCAAAGGCGACCTGCAGGTGTACGGCGGGGGAGAGCCGGCGTTTACGCCGGAACAGATTTGCGAAAAATACGGCATTCAGGAAGACACGGCGCTGATGCTGCGCCGGACATACGGCAGCCGCGTGGAAGACGTGCTGCGGCCGACGGTCACGGACAACTCACTGTTGGAGCGGCTGAATCCGGACTTTCCCTATATTAAGGCGCAACTCACCTACGGGGTCAATGTGGAAATGGCGATGACTCCCGACGATATCATCTGGCGGCGCCTGCCGCTGGCCTACCAGGGGCTCGATACCCCCGAAATCCGCAGTTTCATTCAAGGGCAACTCCTGCCCGCGTAAGTCCTTACAAAACCTCATAAAAATCATCCTGCTTGAAATTTATGCATTTTTTTTAACCACGAAGTTAACATGTGTTAATATTAACTTAACATAGGTGGTTAACGTGCGTTTCTCTGTGTGTATTAACATATGTTAATAACATATTAACATAAGTGTTAGGTGGATCAAGCCTTGTTCCGGTAATGTTCATCGAACGCCGGATAACCGATATTAACCTATGTTAAATATAGATTAACATACGTGTTAGGCGCTGACGAGCGCCAAATTGATTTTGTCTAAAGAGCCCCGGCAACCCGAACAGGCCTACATCTCGATCCCGGAGTATGCCCGCCGTCTGGGCATCAGCCGGATCGCGGTTTACAAGAAGGTCAAGCAAGGGCTCATACCTGCCAAGAAAGTCGGGCGGAATTACGTCATACCGACCGATGAGAACCGCGGCGAGCAATCCCGCGCGCTGCGCAAATCCCATATATCCATTCCGGAGTTGGCTCAACAGCTGGGTATCAGCCGGATCGCTGTATACCAGAAGGTTAAAAGCGGACAGATCCGGGCCGAGAAGATCGGCCGCAACTATGTGATCCCGGTCGCGGCCATGGAGACCCCGCAACCTGCCGGGCCTGTTTCCATGCCGAAGGCAGTGAAGATCACTGCCATGATGACCATTCCGGAGCTGGCCAGAAAGCTGGGCATTAGCCGGATCGCGGTCTACCAACAGGTCCGCAGCGGAAAGATCAAGGCCCGTAAGGTCGGCCGCAACTACGCGATCGAACCGCAGCAGTTCACCGGTAAATCTCCCGCAACAGTAAAGAAGAAGGCCGTGGCCGAAGACTTCGTGTCATTGCCGGAGTGCGCCCGCGTGTTGGGGATCAGCCGGTTTGCTTTGTATCAAAAGATCAAGAAGGGCGAGGTCAAGGCCAGGAAGGTCGGCCGGAACTTCGTGATCAGTAAGGACGAACGGGACAAACACAGGCCCGATAAAAATATATGAAGAAACTCTTATTAACAATTTGGAATGACGTGCTGCGCAGCCTGCTGGTGGCGGTTATCGCCACCGGACTGTTCGCCGGTTCCGCCTGGGCGCTGGCCTGTAATGATCAGGCCGACGGCGACTGGAATAATGCCGGGACGTGGGACTGTGCCGTTATTCCGGATGCCGACGATGACGTCACCGTTGACTCTCATGCGGTCACCTTGACCGGCGACCAGGATGCCGAGAGTGTGACCGTGGCCGGCGGGACGCTGTCCATCGGGGCCAATGACCTGGGCATCGATTCCAATCTGACGGTCACCAGCGGGACATTTGACGCCGGAACAGGATCGGTCACATTCCAGACGGCCGGGGCTAAAGCGATCAATACCGGAAGCGCGGTGTTTAACGACGTCAATATTGGCGGCGGCGGTGACGTGACCTTGACGGGAAATATGGACATCAACGGGACGCTCAGCATCGTCTCCGCGACCAACATGAATTCCGGAAATTATTTGGTGGCCGGTAATGTCCGCAACAGCGATACGGCGATAAACGGAACGTCGGTTATTCTGCTCGATGGAGCAGGCGATCAGAATCTGGAGGCGGTGACCGGCGCGTCCCGCAATTTCACCTCGATTACCATCAATAAATCGTCCGGAACCTTAACCCTGCTCGGCAATATGGTTATCGACCGCAACTGGATCTACACGGCCGGGACCGTGGCGGGCGGCAGCAGTACGGTGCAGTTTAATAACACCACCGGCCACACGGTGACGCTGGCCTCCGGCTCGATGCAGTTTAATAATGTCACCCTGGTGACGGGAGCGCAAAACTTGACGCTGACCGGAACCATGGATATCAATGGGCAGCTGACGATTACCTCCATGGGTGCCATGAACGGCGGTGTGCTGGCGGTGGCCGGGAACGTGGTTAACAGCGATACGGCGGTGACCGGGACGTCCGTGATTCTGCTGGACGGCAGCGGCAATCAAAATCTTGAGGCGGTGACCGGCGCGACGCGTGACTTCACATCGATACGGATCAACAAGTCGGGAGGAACGCTGACACTGTTGGGGGCCATGAATATCGACCGCGACTGGGACTACATCGCGGGAACCGTCGCCGGCGGCACGAGCTCGGTGACGTTCGGACCGGTCGTGGCTTCCACGATTACGATAGCCCCGTCCGGATCCATGGCCTTTAACAATCTCACCCTGAATAAGAGTACCCTCGCGCTGACCACTTCCGGAACATTGGATATCAACGGGAACTTTACCTTGACCTCCTTGAATACCTGGTCCGGCAGCGGGACGCTGGCCGTCGCGGGCGACGTCAGCCTGGTCGATACCGCGTACACGCAATTGGAGGATGTCTATCTCTTGCTGGACGGAGCGGGCGCCCAACAGCTCCAGGGGGTCGCGGGAGGCGGTCAAATCCCGAATGTGGTCATCAACAAGTCCGGCGGAACGCTGACGCTGTCCAGTTTGATCTACGTGGCCTATGACTGGACACATATTGCCGGGACGGTAGACGGCGGCACGAGCACGGTTCGGTTTACCCAAACGGATCAGTCGGATGTCAGTATCGCCGACGCGAATATGATGTTCAACAATGTGGAAATCAATACGAGCACCAATGATCTGAACTTAACCGGAACGATGGACGTCAACGGAAACCTCTCGATACTGCTGGTTGTGAATATGAACGGCGGAGCGATCACCGTGGCCGGCGACTTATCATCCACCGACAGTAACGGGGTCGAGGGGACCACTCCGATCATCCTGGACGGAGCGGTCGATCAAACAATCTCTACCGGCGGCGCAGCGGATCCGTGGCCGAATGCCAACTGGACAATCGACAAATCAGCGGGATCCGCGATTTTGGCTGCCGACCTGGTCCTGAATGAATCCAGTCAGGACCTGTTGGTTACCAGCGGCACGCTTGATTTGGCCGGCTTTGACGTGACGGTGGCCGATCTGCTGGATGTGGACGCCGGCTTGCGCCTGCACGGGGATGAGACGGTGACGGCCACGACCTTTACCATCGATGCCGCAACATCCACGGTTCAATTCTACAATAATGCGGTGACGGCGACGATTACCGACTACGCTCAGACCTTTAATAATTTGACGCTGGGCGCCGGCAAGATCCATGAAGTGGCCACCGGTGGCGGCAACGGCATTACAGTCAACGGAACATTCGACAGCAACGGCAGCCTGGCGAGCCAGTCGGTCCTGCGCAGCGTGGCGGACGCGGCCGTCGATTGGGAGTTGGACCTGCAGGGTATTTCCAATCTCCAGGATAAGGTCGACGTCAAACGGTCCGATGCATCCGCGGGCAATGTTGTGATCGCCAGCGGATCCACCGACAACGGCAACAATACCAACTGGCTGTTCGCCGCAGCCGTTGTCTGGGACGGCGGCGGAGCGGATAACAACTGGAGTACGCCCCAGAATTGGCTGGGTGACTCCGTTCCGGGCGCCGGGGATATCGCGGTCTTCAACAGTACCAGCTCGAAAGACGCAACGGTCGATGCGGCCGTCACCGTCGCCGGAATCCTGATCCAATCCAATTACAGCGGTACCATTACTCAAGGGGCGGGCAACAATATCGATCTGGGAACGTCCGGATACGAGCAACAGGGCGGGACGTTCACCGGAGGGGCGGCCAACATTAATGTCGAAGGTGACTGGACCGTCAGCGGCGGTACATTTACCGGCGGCAGTTCAACGGTCATCTTCGATGCCACCTCCGGAACGCAATCTGTCAGCATGGGGACCTATATCTTTAACAATGTAACCATCAGTCAGACGGACGATACCTTTGCCGTCACTGGCACGATGGACGTTAACGGCACCCTGACCATCACCAATACCGCCATGATCACCACAGGAACCATAGCCGTCGGCGGAAATATAGTCACTACGGATTCCAGTGTCGCCGGTACATATGCTGTTGTCATTGACGGTTCCGGGGCGCAGACGCTAAGTGCCGGTGGCGGTGCCGGGGAGCTGCCCGGGGTATTGATTAATAAACCGCTGGGAACACTGACTATTCAGGATACGATCAATATTGACTCGGTCGGCTGGCAGTACATTTCGGGGACGGTGGACGCCGGCACAAGCACGGTGGTCCTCACCGAGACGGCGACAGTTTCATCGGGATCGATGAGTTTCAACGATGTCACTATCAACACGGCGCAGACTACCGACGATATTACCATAACCGGAACAATGGATATTAACGGAACTTTGACGTTTACACAATTGGATGCCGTGTTGACCGGAACGTTTGCGGTGGCCGGTAATGTGGTAACGACCGATGCGACTGTGGATGGAAGCGGGCATCTGGTGTTTGACGGTGCGGGAGCGCAATCGCTGAATGCCGGCGGCGGCACGGGTGCGATTCCGGGGTTAACGGTCAACAAGACCGGAGGCACGTTGACCATCAGCGATACGATTGATCTCTACAATAACAACAATGCTTCCACGAAGGTGGTGAACTTTATTCAGGGCGCGGTGGACGCGGGGACGAGTACGGTTGTATTCCGCGACCGGGGTGTTATTGATTCCGGAAGCATTAATTTCAACAACGTTACCTTCCAAGCCGGAGGGGCAGACAGTTTCAGTATTACCGGAACAATATCTGTTGGCAATGACTTAGCTTTGGTGACGCTCGGAACGGTAAATTCAGGTGAGATAGGCGTCTCCGGGGATGTGATAACTACGACAACGGCGCTCTCTGGATCTGCCGTGATTGTCCTGGAAGGATCGGGTGCTCAATCTCTCAATGCCTCCGGCGGAAGCGGAGCCGTTACGGCTATCCGGGTTGATAAGCCGGCCGGAGCATTAACGGTTACCGACACTATTGAGATAATAGGCAACAATGCGGATGCGCAGGTCATCATCGAATATGTACAGGGTGCGGTCGACCTGTCCAGCAGCACGATAATTTTCCGCGACAGAGGGGTGCTTACTACGGGAACGATGGCGTTTAACGATATTGAATTTAATACCAGCGGTGTCGACGGAGTGGACATTAGCGGTACGCTGGATGTTAACGGCAACCTCACCATTACTTCGATAGGGTCCGGAGATCTGGATGGCGGAGCCGTCACCCTCGCCGGGGATCTGACCAATACCGTGGACACCGATGTCGACGGGGCCACCAATATTGTCTTCGACGGAACGGCCACTCAGACAATTACGGGGGTCGCGGGTGATCCGTGGACGAACGGCAGTTTTACCGTCAACAAGGCCTCTGGCAGTGTTGTCCTGGCCTTCGATTTCAGCGCGGTCGAGGCCAGTGAGGACTTTGTGGTCACCGCGGGAACCCTGGACCTGGCCGGATTCAACCTTACGGTCGCCGATCAAATCGACGTGGATGCCGGATTCCGTCTTTACGGAAACGAAACGGTCACCGCAGCCGCGCTCAGTTTCGATGCCGGCACATCCACCGTTCAGTTCTACAATTCCGGTGTGACCGCCACGATTACCGATTACGGACAGTCTTTCGGAACGGTCATCCTCGGGGCCAGCAAGATCCACGAAGTTGCCACCGGCGGCGGCAACGGCATCACGATTAACGGTACATTCGAGAGCAACGGTACGTCCGGGACACAATCCGTATTGCGCAGTGTGGCCGATGCCGCGGTCGATTGGGAGTTGACGCTCACCGGTAACTCGGAACTCCAGGACAAAGTCGACGTCAAACGCTCCGATGCCAGCAGCGGCGGGGTGGTCCTGGCGACCGGCTCGACCGACAGCGGCAATAATACCAACTGGTTCTTCGGCTCCGGGGTGATCTGGGACGGCGGCGGCGTGGATAACAATTGGAGCACGCCGCAAAACTGGCTCGGTGACGTCGTGCCTTCTCCGACGGACGTCGCTATTTTCGACATTACCAGTTCCAAAGACGCGACCATCGATACCAATGTGACCATTCTGGGGATATTGATCGACGCCTCCTACACGGGAACCATTACGCAGGGAGCCGGCATTACGGTCGATCTGGGGACGGACGGCTACATCCAGGAAGGGGCCACATTTATTGCCAGCGACACGACCATCAATGTCGAAGGCGACTGGACCTTCTCCGGAGGAACGTTCACCGCCAATACGTCCACGGTAATCTTCGATGCCACGACCGGGACACAGACGGTGACTTCGGGGGCCATGATCTTCAATGACGTAACGGTCAGCCAAACCGATGACACATTCGATGTCAGCGGCACGATGGATATCAACGGCACGTTAACGTTGACCGATACGGCCGTGATGACCACCGGTACCTTGGCCGTAGCCGGAAATGTCGTGACCACCGACGCCGCTATTACGGGGGCGGCCGTGGTGTACTTCGACGGCGGCGGGGCTCAGTCGTTGACGGCGAACGGCGGCACCGGTGAGGTGACCGGTGTCAGTATCAACAAGGGCGGCGGTACCCTGACGATCCTGGGGACTATTAATATCGACGATGCCGGCTGGACTTACACTGCGGGGACGGTGGATGCCGGCACCAGTAAAGTCGTCTTCACCGATACATCGACGGTCGACTCCGGCGCGATGATGTTCAACGATGTGGATATCACTATGGAGGCCGCGGCGGATGATCTGAATATTACCGGGACAATGGACGTGGAAGGTGACCTGGTGATCACGCAGTTGGCGAATTTGATAGGCGGGGACATTGCCGTGGCCACCAATGTGACCACCACCGACACGGCGATCAGCGGGGACGGTCTCATCGCCTTTGACGGCGGCGGGGCGCAGGTGCTCGATGCCGCCGGCGGGACCGGGGAACTGCCCGGGGTCATTGTCGACAAATCCGGCGGCACGCTGACGATCCAGGACACCATCAACATCGACATCGGCGGCTGGACGTACAACATGGGGACAGTCGACGCCGGTACTAGTACGGTCGTCTTGACTAATGTCTCTACGGTCTCGGCCGGATCCATGAGTTTTAATGATGTCACGGTGGCGGCCGGAGGCACGAGTGACATTACGGTCAGCGGTACGATGGACGTCGCCGGTACGTTGAGCATCACCTCCGTGAGCAACATCAACAACAGTGCGGTGACGGTAGCCGGCAATATCATTACGACCGACACTACCGCCGGGGGTACAAGTACGATCATTGCCGACGGCACCGGCGCCCAGACCCTCAGCGCCGGCGGCGCGACCGGGGAGCTGCCCGGCTTTGAAGTCGACAAGGCGTCCGGCACACTGACGATTCAGGACAATATCAATATCGATACCGGCGGCTGGACATACAGTATGGGAACGGTGGATGCCGGCACCAGCACGGTGATCTTTACCGCCGCGGCCACCGTGACCGGCGGCAGCATGACCTTCAATGACGTCAACATCAATGCCGGCGCCGCGGGCGATCTGACCGTCAGCGGCACGATGGATATTGCCGGGACATTGACGATCAATTCGGTCAATGATATCAACTTCGGTCCGATCGCGATCAGCGGTAATGTGATCACGGTGGACACCACCGCGGGCGGAACGAGTCTGATCCTGTTCGACGGCACCGGGGCGCAGACCTTGAGTGCCAACGGGGCAACGGGCGAGGTTCCGGGCGTCGAGATCAACAAGACCTCCGGCACGCTGACGATCCAGGACAATATCAATGTCGACGGCGGCGGCTGGACTTACACCGCGGGTAACGTGGACGCCGGCACAAGTACGGTTATCTGGACGGACGCCCTCACCGTCGCCTCCGGCACCATGTCGTTTGCCAACGTGACCTTCAATACGGCCACACTCGATGTGACCGTGACCGGCACGCTGGACGTCAACGGGACTTTGACTATGACTACGGTCGGGAATATCAACTCCGGAACGGTCGCGGCCGGCGGCATGGTGGTCAGCACGGATACCGGTTACGGCGGAAGCGCGACGCTGCTGTTCGACGGGGCGATGGTCCAGGGCTTTAATCTGACCGGAGCCACCGACGGCATCAATATTGATATCGATGTCAACAAGACCGGAGGCTTGGTCCAGTTGCAATCGGCCCTCACGCTGGACGCGGCCGGTCAGGACCTCACCATCATCGAAGGCACGTTCGATATCAGCGGTAACAACCTGAGTTTCAGCGGCAACAGCTTCACCGTTGAGGACGGAGGGGTGTACCAGCTTAAGGGTGGTGAGACATCTTCGGCCCCGACGCTCAACAGCGGATCAACCGTGTCTTACAATGGCACGTCCGGGCCCTACAATATCAACGACTGGGGCTACGATGACCTGCGCATCGCTTCCGATCATCTGGTGGGTTACTGGAAATATGATGAAACCACGGCCGGCGGTATGAACTACAGCAGTTCGCAATACGCCCGGCACATGTTCCCCTACGGCACCGGCGGGGCCAATACCTATCCGCAGCCGTCGGCCAGCGTCCCGACGACCAGCTTCAGCAACACGCGCAGCATTGATTTCGACGGTACGGACGACTACACCAAGGCGGCCGGTTTCAGTGAGCTGGGAACATCCAATCAGCCGTATACGATTACGGCCTGGGTCAATCCCGACCCGGGGGAAACCGACGCCAATATCATTCATGTCTCCAGCGGGTCGTCCGGTACGGGATGGTGTGTGTCCATGCTGACGCTGGACGGAGGTCTCGCGCAGGCGCACGGCTGGACCGGCAGTTTAACGGAAGCGACCGGGACGACGACCCTTAACTCGGGGCAGTGGTATCATGTCGCCACGACTTGGGACCCGGTGAACGGGTTGACGGTTTACGTTGACGGGGTTTTGGAAGATTCCACAACGCAGGCGACTTTTAGCGCGAGCAGCGCGTCGAACTATGTGTTCAGCGCCTTCGGTATCGGAAGTTGCGCCGGTTCCGAGAGCGACTACTTTGACGGTCAGATGGACGACGTGCGAATATATAATCGCGCCCTTTCGGCACCGGAGATCGCCTCTCTCGCCAACGGTGACCGGCTGATCGAAAACGGATATGGGGAAGACTTCAATCTGACGGCCAACGAGTCACTCGGCGGCGACCTCTTCGTGGTCAACGGGACTTTCGATCTGGTTGACAACGATCTGACCGTGACGGGCACCGTCAGCAACGACGACATAATCCGCCTGGAGGGTGGTCAGACCGTCTCCATTACCAATATGGACAGCGACAGCGGTCTGACGCGTTACGACGGGGCCGGCACATACTCCGATTGGGCGCTGGATGATGAATACTACAACCTGGAATTCATCGGCTCCGGGACCTGGACGGCGGGCAGCGACATGGATGTCAACGGAACGATTACAATCGAAAGCGGTACCGTGGCCGACGGCGGCAACAGCATTCTCTTAGCCGGGAACTGGATGCGGCCGGGCGGGACATACACAGCCACCGGAACCATCGACTTCGACGGCGGCGACCAGACTATTTATAATTCTACGACATTTAACAATTTCCGGAAGAACGTAACGTCGGCCGCGACCTTTATCTTCGAGACGCTGGAACGGCAGACCATCACCGGCGCGATGACCATGAACGGCGCGGCCGGGCAGCTGTTGACATTGCGCGGAACCGAAATCAGCCTCATTCAATGGGAAATCAATCCGCAGGGAACGCGCAGCGCGTCTTATTTGGACGTCACCGATTCCTTGAACGTGAATGCCACGGAAATCGACTGTACCAATAACTGTGTGAACTCCGGAAATAACACCGAGTGGTTGTTTACCACGCCGAACGTCAATATTTCCGGTACGGTCTTCACCGACGAAGGGTCCACCAATATCGGGGCGGGCATTACCGTCGCCATCTCCATCGACGGGGCTGCCGCGGCCGCGACCGACGACACCGACGGCAGCGGGGTTTACTCCTTGACCGGGCTGTCAATGAATGCCGGGGACACACTGACACTCTATATCGATGACGAAGCCAGCCAAGGCGCGACGGTTACTATCGCCTCGGATGAGGATATATCCAATGTGAACATCTACGCCGGATATCTCATTGTGCGCAGCGACAATATGGGCTTTAATTCCAATACGTTGATGGCGGACGGGGATGACAACGGCGACACCGACATCACCGATATCTTCACGGTCACCGCCGGCAATACGCTTCAGGTCGGGTCCGGTATCGAGATGCTGATACCGATGAACCAGACTTACATCAGCCAGGGGGCCATCGAGACGCACTCCATGGACATTGAAGGGACGTTGAATGTCTCGAATTACACGATTTCCGTAGACGGCAACTGGGAAAACACCGGTTCGTTCGGCATGGTGGGGACCGTCACCTTCCAGGGCGGTACGGTGCAGACGATTGATGCCGGCGGTACGGGTACAGCTATTAATGACGGCACCCGCGACTTTCCGAATCTGGTTATTACAAATAACAGCTTCCTGCAGATGATCAACACCGAGCTGGAAGTAGACACCCAATTGACCATCAATAGCGGGTCGACGTTGGACCTCAACGGCCAGACACTCGATCTCAACGGAATTCTGAGCAACGACGGTACTTTGCGGATGCAAGGTTCCGAAGGATTTCAAATCGGCACCTTTGACTCCGATTCCGGTCTGGTTATGTACGACGGCACTTCCAGTGTGACCATCAATGCCACACTCAGCGCTTATTACGATTTAGCCTTTGACGAGGAAGGCGCGTCCAATCCGACCTTCACGCTACCGGACATCGATCTGACTGTCAACGGATCGTTGACCATCGCGGATGCCACGCTTACCAATGACGATGATAAGATTTTGACGGTAGCCAACGATATGGTGATCCAGGATACGCTGACTATGGCCGCGGGAGAAATCCGCGTGGGCGGCAATTGGGATGCCACCGGCGGAAGCTTCACGCAGTCAACCGGAAATGTGCTGTTGACCTCAACCGGCGCCGCTACGATTACATCGAACGGCAGCGCGTTTAATAATTTGTACTTGAACGACGGGTTGATCGGATATTGGAAGTTTGATGAATCCTCCGGAACCCAGGCTGATGATTACAGCGGTTACGATTATCACGGGACGCATATCAATACACCGTCTTCATCGACCGTCACGCCGGCGCAGCTGAGATTCACCAGTTTACGCAGTCTGGATCTTAACGGATCTTCTCAATACGTTCGCGTAACAGGCTTCGACACGCCGACACAGGACTTCACGTATGCCGCCTGGGTCATTCGAGATACCACCGCGGGCAATGATATTATCTTTATGAACGCCGATACCTCCGGAAACAATGAGTTCAATATATTCATTAATGTCGCCAACAGCATACAGGTATTCAGCAATAACGCCTCCCGCGTGACGTCAACTCAAACTGTGACGGCTGACGGTACGACTTGGAATCATGTGGCGGTCACGCGCAGCGGCAGCACTATCCGGATCTACATTAACGGCGCGCTCGATCCTTCTACGGGTACCGACGGCGGGGTGCTGGATTTCACAAACTGTCCGCTGCTCATCGGTGCGGACTCCGACGCGGGTTGTTTCACAACGGTCAACGATTTTCTGGACGGCCATATTGATGAGGCTCGTGTTTACAACAGAGCCTTGTCGGCAGCCGAAATCCGCCGGCTGGCCAACGGACACCTGCCGCAAGTCGCCGCTGGAACATTTACGCTGCAGGATGATCTCGACATCAACGGAACCCTGTCCATCAATGCCGGTGAACTCGATACGGGATCCGACCGTAACATCAATGTCGCCGGCAGCTGGTTGAATAACGGCGGGATCTATACCACCAACAACAATACTGTGACGATGGACGGGACCGGGACAGGCCTGGTCATACAAACCGGAACGATGGCCTTTGACTCCTGGCATCAAACGGGCAGCGGCACGTGGACGCTCTATGACGCGATCGATGTTAATAATGAAGGAAATATCAGCGCCGGAACGTTGACGACGGCGACCAGTCCGCTGCCGATTCTCCTCACCGGAAGCTTCAGTGTTGACGGCGGGACGTTCACCGGCGTGGCCAATGATGTCCGGCATGACGGTCAGCTGACGGTCAGTTCCGGAGCCTTTACGGCACCGTCCACCAATTACATCCTGACCGAGACTATGAACCATACCGGCGGCACCTTCACCAATAACGGCGGGACCTGGGTGTGGGCCGGGACCACGTCCGTGGAGCCCGACTTCTCCGGCGGCACGACCTTTAATAATCTCAGCCTGAATGACGGGCTGGTCGGTTACTGGAAACTGGATGAAGTGGCCGCCACCGCCTTGGACAGCAGCGGTTATGGCAATCATGGAACGACGGCAAATATATCTGCCGATGCCTCCGTGTCGGGCGCAATCAGCTTCACCGATCCGCTCGCCTATACCTTTAACGGAACCACTTCGACGGTGAACGTTGGGGATCCAAGCGGAGGTGAACTCGACTTTGGGGCCAACGAATACTTTACCATTTCCGTTTGGGTCAAGGGTTCGGATACCACTAACGCACAGAAGGTTATCGATAAACGTTCTACCAACGGATATCAGATACGCTATACCTCGGGCGGAGGATTTTTCCTGAGGATCGATGAAACCAGCGCGATCACCGATACGGCCACCAGTGCCACGGTCATGGACGGTGCCTGGCACCACATCGCCGCCGGCCGGACACCGACGCATCACTTTATCGTGGTCGACGGAGCCACAGTCGATATTACAGAAGACTCGTCCGTGGAAGACATCGCTGTCAGCGACAGCCTGTCCATCGGCTGTAACTCCGGGGCTTGTGCGGCGGGTGCGTGGAACGGCTCCATCGATGATGTCCGCGTTTACAACCGGGTGCTGTCGATGGAGGAAATCCAGGCCCTGGCCGCGGGCGGGCAGGATTCCGTAAGCGGCCGGTGGACCATGTCGCAGACATTGGATGTCGACGGTGATCTGTTGTTGTCGAAGACATTGGATCTCAACGCGAACAATCTCGATCTGGAAGGTGTGTTTGAGACTGACGGAACATTTGTCGCGCAGGGTGACGAAACGATATCGATTCTTACTCCGCAAACCATCGGCGGGCTGGCGATTTATGACGGCGCGGTCACGAATACGCTGACGTCCGATATAACAGGTTACTACCGGCTGACCTTCGACAATGCCGGCGGCACGTGGACCTTCCCCGATACCGCCGTGACCGTGACCGCGACCATGACCGTCGCCAACGGGACCGCGATCACCGATGACGATAAATTGCTGACGCTCGATGATGTCGACATCAACGATACCTTTACCATGCAGGCCAATGATGTGAGGGTCGGCGGAAATTGGGACGCCACAGGCGGGACGTTCACCTCGACCGGAACATTGATGTTTACCAATACGATGTCGGCGGCCATTACATCCAACACTAACGCCTTTAACAATGTCATCATTAACGACGGCTTGATTGGATACTGGCCGCTGGATGAAACCGCTTCGCCGTCCTTGGATATATCCGGTTACGGAAATACCGGAACATGGGTGGGATCGACTGCGACCAGTACAACGGTGCCTCCGGTGACCTTTACTGATCCGGTGAGTGTCGAGTTAAACGGTAGCAGTGACTACATTCAAACGACAGTGAACGCAACATTGACCTCCGCGACCTTCACGGCCTGGATCAGGCCGGACGCCTGGACCGCCTGGGACGGGATCATATTCTCGCGCGGGTCAAATGTCACTGGCGTGGATATCGATGATTCCAGTGAACTCACTTATACGTGGAATGATGATCCAAATACGTATAATTGGGACAGCAATCTTGTCGTTCCGACAGGCCAATGGGTCTTTATTGCTATCGTAGTCGAACCGGCACTAGCAACCGGCTACGTGTTCGACGGCTATACGTTGAGCAGTGCGGTAAATGTCAATAGCCATGCATCGACAGTCATCGATGATCTCGAGATTGGCAGGGACAACACGGCAAGCCGATACTTCGATGGTTTGATTGATGACGTCCGTATTTATAACCGGGCATTGAGCGTGTCAGAGATCGCGGTGGTGGCCGATGAAGGACATGTGCGGGCTGGTCAGGGCACGTTCACGTTGCAGGATGCCCTTGATGTTAATGGAACGCTGACGCTCAACGCGGGTAATCTCGATACCGGGTCCGATCAGGACATTAATGTGGCCATTAGTTGGATGAACCACGGCGCCGCCTTTACACCGAACAGCGGAAACGTGATCTTTGACGGGGCTGCTACCGGCGCTCAAATACTCTCCGGCTCACAAACCTTCTATGACGCCGAAATCAACGGCGCGGGCACATGGACGTTACAAGATAATTTCCCAATAACCACCGTGCTCGACAGCCGTGACGGTGTCCTGACTTATTCGGACGACTCCAATATTGAACCGATTACGATCGAGGGGACATTCCAGATTCCTGCCGGCGGTGCCGGGGGGACATTTACCGGGACAGCGAACCGTTTCCGCCACGAGGGTAATCTTATCATCGCTGCCGGCACCTACACGGCACCGACGGATGTCCTGGAGATAACCGGCTCGTTCTCGCACTCTGCCGGCACGTTCACTCACAGCAGTTCGACGGTCATGTTCACCGGTACCGTCGCCGATGGTCAGATCGATACGACCGCCGGGACACAATTCTACAATGTGATCATCAATGACGGGCTGGTTGGTTACTGGAAATTCGATGAAGCCGCTACCCCGGCGGTCGATTCCAGCGGCTACGGATCGGACGGAGTCTGGACCAATGTGACGGCCTCGACCAGCGTACCTTCAGAAATTCAATTTAGTGATCCGCGCAGCGCCTCGTTTGACGGGGCTAGCAGCTACATGCTGATGCCTGATAATGATGCGTTGAATATCGGGGGGACGAGTTTCAGTATCGCTTTCTGGGTCAATGTGGTGGATAACGGAAACGGCGGAGCAGATCAGGTCTTAGTCGGAAAGTTGTACAATGCCCTAGGGGTATTTAGCAGTCCGTACTATCAGTATGGGGTCGAATTCGATGACAACGGTACGAATAATATCCAATTGATCCTAGGTTCTCCTTCGGGAGCACTTCTGGGAACCTTTGATGTCACCCCGGCGCTCGGTCAATGGAACCATATTGCGTTCACGTATGATGGCGCCTTTGTGAGGGGATATATTAATGGAAGCAATACCTTAACTACTGCCGAAACCGAGTCGATAGCGGCGCGCGGCAATGAATTTATAATCGGAATGGACGGTGTGTTAAGCCAGCAGTTTAACGGACTCATCGATGAGCTGCGTATTTATGACCGGACGTTGTCCTCCGCCGAGGTGCAATCGTTGGCCAACGGCACCACGCCGGAAATGGCCTTGGGCACATACACCCTGCAAGCAGACCTCGACATCAACGGCACGCTCACGTTGAACAGCGGGGAACTCGACATCGGCAGCAACCGCAGCATCAATGTCGCGGGCAGCTGGTTGAATCACGGCGGGACGTTTGACGAGAAGGCGGGTACGGTCACCTTCGACATCCAGTCGGGCTCCGTAAACGTCCAGGAAATGCAGACCTTCTATCATATGACTGTCGATGACTCCCCGGGAGGCGCGGGCACGGTGCAGCAGTATTCACCGCTAGATATCAACGGAACGCTGACGATCGCCGCCGGTACGCTCGATGCCGGCAGTGATAATCACACGATCAATTTGGCCGGCGGCTGGGATAACAACGACACCTTCCTCGCCCAAACCGGAACGGTCACACTCGACGGTACGCTGCAGGCTGTTTCAGGAACGACCAGTTTCTACAATCTGAGCAAGAATGAGACGACCGATGACGGCGCCGACTCGGTCCTGACATTTGAGGCCGGAACGGTCTTTACCGTTGACGGCACGCTCACCCTGCAAGGGTTGGATAACGACGACCGTATCAATCTGGTCAGCAGCTCGCCGGGAACGCGCTTTACGCTCGATGTCACCGATGCCGATCAGCGCGCCCGGTTCATCGACGTGAGCGACTCGCAGACGTCCAGTAACGACATTATCGCGCGGCGGTCGCTGGATACCAGCAACAATGACACCGACGAATTGACGCCGCACTGGATTATCTCCCCGGGAGATATCTACGAGTGGACCAGCAACGGGGACGGTGCCACTTGGTCGGATCAGGCGAACTGGGACTTCGGCGACACGTCTCCGGGGAACGACGGTTATCCGGACGATAATTTTGACGAAGCCCTGATTCTGATATCCGCGGATGATATCACCACGCCGGCCGGCACGCTGACCTTGGCCAGCTTTGAGATGTCCAGCGATTTTACCGGATCGGTGACGCTGACCGGCACGCTGGTTGCCGATGACGCGATGGGACTTTCCGGTAACGTTACTATCGCGACGGGGACATTGACGCATCCGGATAACTCGAATGCGGAGACCAGCAAGGTCGTCATTCAGGCCGACGGATACCTCGTCGTTGCCAGCGGCGCGCAAATCAATGTCGACACCTTGGGTTATGATATGAGTTTCGGTCCGGGAGCGCCGGTCTCCACGGACAACGGCGGCGGCTACGGCGGGATCGGCGGGGACCACAGCCGTGACGGAACGGAGTCAACGACCTATGGCTCGCTGTTCGCGCCGGTTAACATTGGATCGGGCGGTGTGAACTCATTCGGCGACGGCTCCGGAGGCGGGGCGGTCATCCTGACCGTGGCCGGAACGGTTACCGTCGACGGAACTATCACTGCCGGCGGGGAGGGCGGCCGGACATCCGGATCGGGCGGATCCATCTTCATTACGGCAGATAATCTCCAGGGATCGGGAGCGCTTACGGCCAACGGCGGGTCCAATTTGCCGGCATCCGACCGCGCAGGCGGCGGCGGCGGCCGGATCGCCGTGATCCTCACCGGCGCGGGAGCGGATTTCAGCGCCTTCAACGTAGCCGGCACGATGCAGGCCCATGGCGGGGAGGCTACTGCTGATTATGAAGACGGCGCGGCCGGAACCATTTATCTGGAGGCGCCCGATGTCGCCTCCGGTCAGGGAACACTCATTATCGACAACAACGACCTGACGGTTACCGGTACGGTCGTCACCCTGATGCCGACGGCCGTCAATCTCAACAACTTTGCAGATATTATTATCCGCAACCGCGGATATCTCGGCGTGGATGCCGATGATACCCTGACCTTTGGCACGGCAAACCTGACCACCGAAGGCAAAAACGACGCGTTTATCACCATCATCGACGACACGCTGGTGACGTTCCCGAATCCATATACGTTGAGCGGATACACGCTGAACGGGGATGGTTTGTCGAGCATTACGGGAGACTGGACCGTAACCAACGGTATCCTTTCCCATTCACAAAATGCCACGGCGGAAACCTGGTTGTTGAATATGACGCTGGCCGGCGACCTGGTCATCAACGCGGACGGCGCCGTCGATGTGAGTGAAAAGGGGTACACCTCCGGTTACGGCCCGGGAGCGCCGGTCATTGCTGAAAACGGCGGGGCCTACGGCGGCCGCGGCGGGGATCACGATGACGACGGCGCGACATCCAGTACCTACGGGTCTATTACTGCGCCGGTGAATTTCGGTTCGGGCGGGTCGGCTAATACCTTCGGTTACGCCCATGGAGGCGGGGCTATCATCCTGAATGTTTCGGGGACCACCACGGTCAACGGGACCATGGCCGCTGACGGGGCGTTCGGTGAAGCAGACGGAAGCGGGGCCGGGGGAAGTATTTACCTGACCACCGGATTCCTCGCCGGGACCGGCGCGTTTTCTGCCGACGGGGGCGGGGGAGTCACCAGCCGCGGCGGCGGCGGCGGCGGGCGGATTGCCGTGATCCTTACCGGAGCGTCGGCTGATTTCAGCGCTTTTGATGTCACCGGGACGATGCACGCCTACGGCGGTCCGCAGTGGGCGGCTAACGGCGCCGGGGCGGCCGGGACTTTATACCGTCAGACTGAAGCGCAGGGTACAGGAAACGGTATCCTGATCATCGACAACAACGGCCAGGACACCGCCTCCGCCGGGAATGTCATAACCGCCCTCGATGACGAGGACGTGAATATCACCACTGTAGTGGGATCGTTGGCAATCCTGAACAACGCGGACTTCACGATCGGCTCCGATGATGAGCTGACCGTCGGCGGAACGCTGACCACGTTAACCCTCGATGTCACTGGATCGCTGGTGAACGACGGCACCCTCAATTTGGGCGGGTCGGTATTCAGTATCGCCGATCTGACCGATATCGACTTCAGCGCGACCGGTAACGATGTGGTTTACCTCGGACAGGATGACGATGCCGGCGTGACGATCATCGACCGCCCATACTATAATTTGCGCGCCGACAATGCCGGGACCACCTTCACCAACGCAGCGGCTCTGGATGTCAACGGTTCGTTCAATTTGGATAGCGGAATCTTTGTCCAAGGCAGTAACAACATGAACGTCGCCGGTAACTTCACCCTGGCCTCGGGGACCACCTTTACCAAGCCGGCCGGCAGCGGCACCCTGACTTTCGATGGCGACCTGTTCTTTGCCGACAACACCAGCCCGCTGCAGGATCTCGGACGGCTGGTCATCGGGTCGTCACCGGATACGACCACTTTGACTACGGACATGAGCGCAACAACACTGACCGTTGACACAGGCGACGTCCTGATCACCGATGGATATGAAGTGGATATCGCCGGTACTGTAACGATCAACGGTACGCTCAATGCCGCCAGCGGCACCGACGCGGCGACCACCATTACCCTGGGTGGGCCGTGGGATTCCTCCGGCGGTGTCTTCACTGAGTCCGTCTCGACCGTTATCTTCGATGGGACGACCGGAACGACGACCATCACCATGGGCAGCAATTCGTTCTACAATTTAACGGTGGATGACGGCGACGGCGGCGGAGACTACACGGTTACCACGCTGAGCGATCTGTACGTGAACGGATCACTGGCGGTTGCCGACGGCACCTTTGACGCGGACGGATACGAACTGACCGTCGGCAGCAATGTGGACATCGACGGCACGCTGGATATCGGCAGCGGAACGGACGGCAGCGTCCTGGCGATAGTCGGCGGCAGTTGGGACGCCACCGGCGGGGTGTTCACGGCCACCGACTCCACGGTCCTGTTCACCTCGACCTCGGCTTCCGCGGCAATAACCTCCAACGCAAACGCCTTTAACAATATGACGATCAATGACGGGTTGGTCGGATATTGGAAGCTGGATGAAAATTCAGCTAACACATGCAGCGGCGGCATCAATGACGCGTGCGATTCTTCCGGTTACGGATATGACGGCGCCTGGGGCGGCAATGCTGCGGCCGATACGAATGTGGCCGAGAAGATAACCTTTACGAACCCGCGCAGCGTCACCTTTGACGGGACCGGCGACAGCATCAATATGGGGGATGTGCTCGATCAAACTACCAGCTTCTCGGTGTCGTTCTGGATGTATGCGCAGGATATCGCCACCTCCGGCCGCCGGATTGTGATCAAGGATAACGGCAGCAACGGCTGGGCGGTCTCCCTGGGTGATCCGGGTGCCGGAGCGCTGCGGTTCTTTATCCGCAGTGTCAGCACGGTTTCAACGGACACCGGTGCTGTCATTGCCGCCAACCGGTGGTATCACGTGGCGGCCGTCTTTGATGACGCGGCGAATACCAAGCGCATTTATGTCGACGGCACCCAGGAAGCCCTCAGCAGCAGTGTGACGGGCGCACCGATCGACAACGCGTCCTTCCTGGGGATCGGCGGCGGCGGCACCGGCAGCAGCTTCCAGGGTGAGATCGATGAGGTGCGTATCTATAACCGGGCCCTTTCGGCGGCAGAGGTCAGGGCGATGGCCAACGGTTATCAACCGGCGACATCCGCGGGGACATATACGTTGCAGGATGATCTCGATATCAACGGAACGCTCACGATCAACTCCGGTGAGCTGGATACCGGTTCCGACCGGGATATCACGATCGCCGACAGTTGGATGAATAACGGCGGTAAGTTTACCGCCAATAACGGTGATGTGCTCTTTGACGGGACGCCGTCATCCGGATTGATCCTGTCCGGTTCGCAAACCTTCTACAATGTTGATGTGACCACCAGCGGGACGTGGTCTCTGCAGGACAACGCTCCGGTCAGCAATGTCTTTGACATCAGCGCGGGCGTGTTGACCTACAGTACGGACACCACCATCGAACCGGTCGCGATCGTCGGCAACACGACATTGACCGGCGGTACGTTTACCGGAAACGCACGGCGCTTCCGCCACGACGGCGATCTTACGATCAGTTCCGGACAATACACCGCGCCGACCGATGTTCTGGAGATCGACGGGACCTTCACGCACAGCGGCGGCACCTTTACCAACAGCAGCTCCACGGTGATGTTTACCGGCACGGACAACCACGGAATTGATGTAACCGGCGGGGCCGTGTTCGATGATGTGATCGTCAATGACGGTTTGATCGGGTACTGGAAGCTCGATGAGGCCTCCGGTTCGACGTCTATCGACTCCAGCGGGTACGGCAATCATGGAACATGGCAGGGAACGCCGGCAGCCACGTCATCCGTGAGTTCCGCGATCCAGTTCCGCGATCCGCAGGCCTTGGACTTCGGGGCGACGACCGATTACGTCCTGATTCCGCGAAGTCGCGAGTTGTCGGATCTGACGGAGCTGACGCTCGCGGCATGGGTGCGTGTTGACGGCGCACCGGGAACCGGTTGGGGCCGCATCATTCATAAGTCCGATGGTGGCACCGCGGATGATTACGCGCTTATCCACCGGGCTTCAACGCTGGCGATGATCTTCCGGATACATGTCGGCGGTGCCCAGGTACAAATTACCGGTAATCCGGTAACAACCGCGGACGGATGGGTGCATGTGGCCGGCACGTGGAACGGGAGCAGCGTCCGTCTTTATCAGGATGGAACGTTGACCGCCGGACCGACGGCTGCCTCCGGAGCCCTAACGGATTCCATTGAACCGTTGGCAATCGGACGGCATGAGAATTCCAATACGCGCGACTTTGACGGCGCCATTGATGAAGTTCGTATTTACAACCGGGCCCTGTCCTCAACGGAAATAGCGGCTTTGGCTGCGGGGTCCACGCCGGCCGCGGCGGTTGGCGCGTACACGCTTCAAGCCGACTTGGACGTTGACGGGACATTGATTATCAACAGCGGGGAGCTGGATGCCGGCGCGAACCGTGCGATCGATGTCGGCGGTTTCTGGCTCAATCACGGCGGGGTCTTTGATGAACAGTCCGGCTCCGTGACCATGGACGCCCAGTCCGGAACGGTAGGGGTTCAGGAGCTGCAAACATTCTACAACCTGATTGTGGACGATACGCCGGGCGGCGGCACGACCTTTGAATTGTATTCGGCTCTGGATGTCAACAATGATCTTACGATCGCCGGCGGGGATTTGGATGTCTCCGCCGCCAACTATGATATCAATCTGGCCGGCAACTGGATCAACAACGACACCTTCACCGCGCAAAGCGGCACCTTCGCGCTCGACGGAACGACGCAAAGCCTGGTCGGTTCCACGACATTCTATAATCTGAGCAAGGTCGAAACGACCAATAACGCGACGGACTCGGTGATAACCTTGGAGGCCGGCAGCACGTTCGCTGTCCAAAACAATCTGACCGTGGCCGGTATCGATTCCGACGACCGCGTCAACCTGGTCAGCTCCGTGCCGGGAACACGGTGGAACCTGGATGTTCAGCTCGGTGATGAACGGGTTATGTGGCTGGACGTCAGCGACGGCGAGGCCTTGAGCAATGATATCCTGGCCGCAAATTCCATCGACAACAGCAATAACGACTCAATGGAGGCGGCGCCGCATTTTGTGTTCAGCTTCGGCAGCATTTACGAGTGGACCGGGGCTTCCGATCAGGCCACATGGGAAGATGAACTGAACTGGGACTTCGGAGACGGTTCGGCCGGGGATGACGGTTATCCGGATGACGCGACCGACAAGGCGTTCTTCATGTCGAGCGGCCACATCATCGACACGCCGTCCGGAACCTTGACGATCGGGGAAATTGAAACCCAGACCGGATTCACCGGAACGATCGTGCTCACCGGCACCATGGAAGTGGACGACTCTACGGGCCTGTCGGGTGATGCCTTCTTCGTCACGGGGACATTGCGGCATCTGGACAACAGCACCGCCGAAACAAACAGGTTTATCATGCTGGTCGACGGCGACTTCAACCTGGGATCACTGGCCATGATTGACGTCTCCGGGCTGGGTTATGATACCAATCAGGGACCGGGTCAACCGGCCGGCAGCCGTGTCGGCGGCGCCTACGGCGGCAGTGGCGGGGATTACAATATGGGTGGCGAGGCCAACACCAGTGTGTACGGTTCGATCACGGCACCTGTCAATATCGGAAGCGGCGGCGGCATCATCGCCACGGGAAGTTCCGGCGGGGGGGCGGTTATCCTCGAAGTGGCCGGCACGGCAACAATTGACGGGACGATCGCGGCCGACGGGGTAGACGGCAGTGACGGGTCCGGTTCAGGCGGTAGTATCTTTATTACTGCCGGACAACTGACCGGTACCGGAACCTTGACGGCCAACGGCGGTAGTGGCATTACCGGACGCGGTTCCGGTGGCGGGGGTCGTATCGCCGCGGTGCTGACGGCGAGCGGCGCCGATTTCATGAGCTGGACCGGTACGATGAACGCGTTCGGCGGCAAGTCCACCGACGGTCAGCATGAAGACGGCGCGGCCGGTACGGTTTATCTGGAAACGGAGGCCGTCATCGCCGGCGGCGGAACGTTGATTATCGATAATGACGGCGCCGATGCCTACGCGGAGGTCACGACGCTGATGCCGACGTCGGTCAATCTGGACAGCTTTGCCGAAATCGTTATCCGCAACAACGGACACCTGGCCATCGGTGCGGACGATACATATGATTTTACCAACGATACGATTACCGGATCGGGGGCATCCGAATCCTATGTGACGATTATCGACGACACCCTCGTCACCTTCCCGGCCGCCTATACGATCTCGAATTACACGTTGCATCCGGACGGCGTATCAGCGGTGACCGGTCATTGGACGGTGGCCTCCGGCGGGCGGTTGTCGCACACCATGAACCGGGAGGCGGAAACATATACATTGAACCTGACGATTACCGGGAGCCTGACTGTTCAGAGCGGCGGTGAGATCAATGTGGATTATATGGGTTATGAAAGTTCGTTCGGGCCGGGTGTCCCGACGACCGCGCGCGACGGCGGGTCCTACGGCGGCTGCGGCGGGGACCATAGTCCGAAGACGAATACGTGTACCACCTACGGATCGATCACCGCGCCCGTAAATATCGGTAGCGGGACATTGGATGACTCCGGAATGCATGAACTCGGAAGCGGGGGCGGGGCCATCATCCTGACGGTCACCGGCACGACGACCCTCGAAGGGACGATGAGCGCGGTCGGCGAGGAGAACCTGGACTTTACGGCCGCTGCGGGTTCCGGCGGAAGCATTTATCTGACCACCGGATATCTTACCGGGGCAGGGGCCTTTGACGCCGACGGGGGAGACGGATCCGCCCAGGGACGCGCCGGCGGAGGGGGCGGACGTATCGCCGTTATCTTGACCGGAACTTCGGCCGATCTGATGAGCTTTACCGGGACCATGCATGCCTACGGCGGTATCGGTATCGCCACCGACTACGGCGCGGCGGGGACCGTCTATACCGAGACCGCCGTTCAGGGTTCCGGCAACGGCATTCTCACGGTCGACAATCAGAACCGCGACGCGGACACCGCTAACGGAGTCGTGACCACCCTGGATGATGAAGACGCCAACATCACCACGGTGGTCGGTTCGCTGTTGGTCGACAACGGCGGGTACTTTGTTATCGGAGCGGATGATCAACTCACCATCGGCGGGACGTTGGCCACGTTGACCATTAATTCCGGAGCGACCTTCGTCAATGAGGGGACGTTGTATTTGGGAGGACAGAATTTTGCCACCTTCGGGACCGCGGATTTCAGCACCGTCGGCAATACGGTTGAGTACACCGGCCGGGATGATGATGTCACCATCGGCGCCCTGGGCGGTCAATATTACAATCTGAATTTTGACAATGACGGCACCATCTTCCGTATCTTCGTTGATATGGACGTCAATGGCACGTTCAATGTCCAGGCCGGGACATTCGATCAGAATGAACAATTACTGAATGTGGCCGGAAACTTTATTCTCGATGCGGGAACGCAATTCATCAAGTCCAATGCAGGAACCTTAACCTTTGACGGCGATCTGACCTACGCCGATAACACCTCCCCGCAACAAAATGTGGGCCGTATCGTGGTCGGCCAGTCCCCGGATACCACAACACTGACCACGAATCTGACCGGGACATCGATGAAGATTATGGCCACCGATGCCCTGATCACGGATGGATACGACGTCATCCTGACCGGCACCATGGACATCAATGGAACGCTCGATGCCTCCTCCGGAAGCGGGGGGAACTCCCTGCTCCGCGTCGGGGGAAGCTGGGACATGACCGGGGGTATATTCACATCCACCGACTCAACGGTCATGTTGACCGGGACCACATCCGGACTGACGGTTACTTCGGACAGCAAGTCATTCAATGACCTGGTCATCAACGGGACCTTCGGGCTGGTCGGATACTGGAAGCTGGATGAAACAGCCGAAGATTCTAACAGTGCCTGCAACGCGGCGGCGACATTCGATGATGCCTGCGATTCGTCCGGGTTCGGACACCATGGGGAATGGGTCATAACACCCGTCAGCAGTACGAATATTGCACCCGTTAATTACAACAATCCGGCGAGTATAGACATCGACGACGGTTCCCTGGAATTCGTGGATATTACGGTCAGTGATCAATTTGATCTGGACGTCGCCGGAAAGTATACCTGGTCGGTCTGGATTAATTCCGACGATTTGACCGCCGGATCGGGCTGGCCGACGGTGTGGAGTCAAACAGTTGATACCAATAATTTCTTCTACTTCTACGCGCAAACCAATGCCAGCAGCGGGACTGCCGGCGGAAGTATCACTGCCGGTATCGCGGTGTGGTGGAACACGTCCGCCAGCCAGCTCGTCACTGAGGCGGAGAATGTGTTGTCCGTCGGGAGCTGGTACCATGTGGCGGTCACCTACGACGGGTCTTTGGCGCAGGCAAGCCGCATACAAATTTACGTGGACGGCGTCAACGTCACCGGCGGCACGGTGAGTTCGGGGACGATTACCTCCATTGCTACCACGGATGCCCGCATCGGAAGCAACGAACCGTTCCCAAGCGACAACTTTGACGGAAAGATCGACGAAATGCGTGTTTATAACCGCCTGCTTACCGCGGGGGAAATACAACGATTGGCGAACGGATATATGCCCGCTACGGGATTGGGAACGTACACATTGCAGGACAATCTGGATGTCAACAGCGATCTCTCACTCAATGACGGAACTTTGGATGCCGGCGCGGACCGGCAGATCAACGTGGCATTCAGCTGGCTGAACCACGGCGGAATTTTTGTTCCTAATAACGGTTCGGTGGTCTTCGACAGCACCACGCCCGGTCATGAAATTCTTTCCGGCTCGCAAACATTCTATGCCGTCGACATCGCCGCCGGCAATCCGAACGGAGGATGGATCCTGCAGGATGACATCCCGGTGAGCAATGGACTGGATATCAGTGCCGGCTTCCTGACATATGCCGACAGCGCCGTCATCGAACCGATTACGGTCGTCGGAGACACCACGCTGACCGGAGGCCGGTTCACCGGGACCGCCAACCGGTTCCGCCATGACGGGAACCTCACCATTACGACAGGAATATACACCGCCTCATCCGATACCACAGAGATCAACGCCTCCTTCGATCACGCCGGCGGCACGTTTACGCACTCATCGGGAGCGGTGATGTTTACCGGGACCGGATCAGAGACAATTGATTCCACCGGCGGGACCGTCTTCAATGATGTGATCATCAATGACGGTCTGGTCGGCTATTGGAAATTGGATGAAGCCGCTTCTCCGGCGTACGATTACAGCGGTTACGGACAACACGGAACATGGGTCGGTGACACGACATCCTCAACGAGTATTTCCGGAACGATCAACTTTGCTGATCCGTTGTCTCTGGATCTGCCGGGCACGAACGACTATGTGGAAATCGCGGACACCGATGTGCTCGATCTGAACACCGCTGCGTCCATTACCTTTGCGGCTTGGATCTATCCGGAAGGCTGGGGCCAAAGCGATCAGGGACGTATTGTCGATAAGGGCGGCGGCCTGGGCGATGAGGGGGGATGGACCTTCCAGGTATCGGATCTCGGTGCAGTGGGGCTGCCGAACCAAGGTTTGGGATTACAACTGGAGGGTGATAACGATAACTACACCTTCGCGTCCAATAACAATGCGGTGGATCTCAACGAATGGCAGCACGTCGCGGTTGTCTGGACGGATGCATCGGATACGGCCACCTTCTATGTGAACGGTCAAGCCGCCGGATCGGAAACGGTCCCCGGCTCGCGCATCGATGCCTACACGGATCCGGTCCGTATCGGTATGCGGGCCAGCGACCTGAACCGAGATTTTGACGGATTTATCGATGATCTGCGCATCTACGATAGGGCCCTGTCGGTGTCGGAAATCCAAGCCCTGGCCAACGGCAACATGCCCGCCACCGCGGTGGGCACCTACACCCTGCAAACCGCGCTGGATGTCAACGGCACGCTTCGGCTCAATGCCGGAACTCTGGACGTCAGCGCCGGAAACGATTATCAGATCAATGTCGGCGGCCACTGGGAAAACTTCGGCGGCGTCTTCGCGGCCCGCACCGGTACCGTGGTCCTGGACGGCACCGACCAGGAGATCCCGGCCTCCGAGACATTCTACAGTCTTGATAAGACCCTGAGCGCCGGCCCCGCCCGGACCCTGACGGTCGGTCAACAGTCGACGCTCACCGTGGCCGGAACGCTTACCCTGGACGGGTTCAACGGATCAAACCGTTTGAACATCCGTTCCTCGACCACGGGCACCCGTTTCACAGTGGATGTGACGGGGGCGGAACAAAATGTCAGTTTCGTCAATGTCCGTGACTCGCAGGCGTCCACCAACAATATCGTCACCGGCAATTCCGTGGATGCCGGCAATACCGACCGTCCCGAGGCCGAGCCGCACTGGATTTTCGGCCCGTTGCGCGGCGCGGTTATTATTGTGGATTAACGGGAGGGACTTAACCCAACATCCATTTGTGCGGACTTAACCTGACATCCGGCCGGCCCCGGACCGCTTTATAGGGGGCTTAACCCAACATCTTTTTGAGCGGACTTAACCTGACATCGCGGCTTTACCCCTGGTGTTTTCTCGCGGCCGGGCGTCGAGGCGATTCGGCCGAAAATGAGGCGATATCACCGGACATTACTGCTTGACTTTCCTTTCCAGGATGATATAGTTAGCCAGGCTGCGGGAGCCGCAGTCCTACCCGATTTCCTCAAATCAATCAAAATCAGTATGAGCAGCCGAGCGATACTCTATTTAGAAGACGGGACGAGCTTTATCGGCCGGTCGTTGTCCCAGCAGGGGGAAAGTGCTGGTGAGGCGGTATTTAACACCGCCATGAGCGGCTATCAGGAAGTCCTGACGGATCCGTCCTACGCGGGGCAGATCGTGATCATGACCTATCCGTTGATCGGCAATTACGGCGTCAACGACGAAGACGTGGAATCCGACAAGGTCCATGTGAAGGGGTTTGTGGTCAAGGAATTTTGCCGGCACCACTCCAATTACCGGGCCACCCAAAGCCTCATTGACTATCTCGACGAAAATAAGATCATGGCGATCGAGGGGATCGATACCCGCGCGCTGACCCGTCATCTGCGGGAGAAGGGCGCGATGAAGGCGATCATCTCCACCGCGGATTTCGACCCCGCCAGTCTCCAGAAAAAAATCGATTCCGTCCCGTCGATGGTCGGCGCCGACTGGGTGAGCAGGGTCACCACCAAGAAAAAATATATTTGGCCCAAAGGACGAAAGGCCGGGAAGACCGATAAGAAGTACACGGTCGCCGCGCTGGATTGCGGGATCAAGTTTAATATTCTGCGAATTCTCAACGATCTGGACTGCGAGGTCCATGTATTTCCCGCCTCGGCCACAGCCGAAGAGATCCTGGCCGTCAAACCGGACGGTCTGTTTGTCTCCAACGGTCCGGGCGACCCGGCTGCGGTAACATATGTTGTGGAGACCCTGAAAGAATTGGCCGGCACACTGCCCACATTCGGTATCTGCTTGGGCCATCAGATGTTAGGGTTGGCCTTGGGCGGACAGACGTACAAGCTTAAATTCGGCCATCACGGCGCCAATCATCCCGTGAAGGACCTGCTCGACGAACGGATCGGGATTACATCGCAGAATCATGGATTTTGTGTGGACCTCGACAGTCTCAAGGCCCATGATATCGAGATGATCGATGTGAACCTGAATGATCAGACCTTGGAAGGGTTGCGCCACAAGAAGCTGCCGATCCTGTCTATTCAACATCACCCGGAGGCCGCGCCGGGCCCGCATGATGCCCAGTATCTGTTTAAGCACTTTATTAATATGATGGACACAGCGAATGCCTAAGCGAACCGATATTCACAAGATTTTGTTATTGGGCTCGGGCCCTATTGTTATTGGTCAGGCGTGCGAGTTCGACTATTCAGGCACACAAGCGTGCAAAGCGTTGCGTGAGGAAGGTTATGAAATTGTCCTGGTAAATTCCAATCCGGCGACGATCATGACCGATCCTGAGTTTGCGGACCGCACCTATGTTGAGCCGCTCACGCCGGAATACGTCGAATATATCATCGACAAGGAACGCCCCGACGCCATTCTGCCGACACTGGGAGGCCAGACCGCGTTGAATATTGCCATGAAATTATGCGAAAACGGCGTTCTGGAAAAGTATGATGTGACCATGCTGGGGGCCGATTACGACGTTATCAAAAAGGCCGAAGACCGGCAGTGTTTCCGGGAGGCGATGCAAAAAATCGGCTTGGCCGTTCCCCTCAGCTATACAGCCTACACGCTGGATGAAGCGGTGGCCGCGGCCGAAAAGATCGGTTTTCCGCTGATCGTCCGGCCGAGTTTCACGCTGGGCGGCACCGGCGGCGGTCACGCGAAGGATATGGAAGAATTGAAACGCGTCGCCGCGCTGGGGATTGAAAGCAGTATGATCAATGAGGTTATCGTCGAGGAATCGATCACCGGCTGGAAAGAGTATGAGCTCGAGGTGATGCGTGACCACAAAGATAATGTGGTCATCGTCTGTTCGATCGAAAATCTTGATCCCATGGGCGTGCATACCGGTGACAGCATTACCGTAGCGCCCGCCCAGACGCTCACCGACCGTGAATACCAGCAGATGCGCAACGACTCGCTGAAAATTATCCGGGAGATCGGCGTGGAGACCGGCGGTTCCAATATTCAGTTTGCGGTCAATCCCGAAGACGGCCGGCAGGTGGTGATCGAGATGAATCCGCGGGTGTCCCGTTCGTCCGCTCTGGCCAGCAAGGCCACCGGTTTTCCGATTGCCAAGTTTGCGGCCAAGCTGGCGGTGGGATATTCGCTCGACGAGATCCAGAATGATATCACCCGCGAGACACCGGCGTCATTTGAGCCGACCATCGATTACTGCGTCATCAAGATTCCGCGATTCACTTTCGAAAAATTTCCCGAGGCCATCGATATCCTCGGCGTCCAGATGAAATCGGTCGGTGAAACCATGGCCATCGGCCGCACCTTTAAGGAGGCGCTGCAGAAGGGTCTGCGGGGACTGGAAATCGGCCACATCGGCCTGGACAACAAGCTCGATTACCGGGAAGTTCCCGACGACAAGGTGACCTGGCGGTTGGAGGAACCCAACGCCTCCCGTATTTTCTACATTAAATATGCCCTGCAAAAGGGGTGGTCGCTGGAAAACATTCACGCGCTGACCAAGATCGACATGTGGTTCCTGGCGCACATCGCCCAGATCCTGGACTTTGAAATCGATATCATCAAGGAGATCGAAGACAGCGGGACTTTGAGCGCCGATTCGTTGCGGCACGCCAAGGAGTACGGGTTCAGCGACGCGCAGCTGGCGCAGCTGATGAACACCGATGAGTTGGCCGTGCGCAAACTGCGCACCGATCAGGGCATCGTCGCCACCTTTAAGCTGGTCGACACCTGCGCCGCGGAGTTTGAGGCCTATACGCCCTACTTCTATTCCACTTACGAATCCGAGGACGAAGCCAAGATACAGATCGCCAAGATGCAGGCCGACGCCGGCGGGGCCAAAAAGAAGATTATGATCCTCGGCGGCGGTCCGAACCGGATCGGGCAGGGGATCGAGTTCGATTATTGCTGCGTGCACGCCGCGTTTGCGCTGCAGGAGCTGGGCTACGAAACGATCATGGTTAACTCCAACCCGGAAACGGTCTCTACGGATTACGACATCTCCGACCGGTTGTATTTCGAGCCGCTGACTTTTGAGGACGTGATGAACATCGTGGATGTGGAAAAACCCGACGGTGTGATCGTGCAATTCGGCGGGCAGACCCCCTTGAACCTGGCGCGCCGGCTGGACGATGCCGGTGTCCCGATCATCGGGACGTCGGTGGATTCCATCGATCTGGCCGAAGACCGCGAGAAGTTCGCCGATTTGATGAAGTCGCTGGACATCAATCAACCGGCCAACGGATCAGCCAAATCCGCCGAGGAGGCGGTAGAGATCGCCGAACGCATCGGGTACCCGGTGCTGGCCCGCCCCTCTTACGTGCTGGGCGGACGCGCCATGAAGATTGTTTACGACCGCGAATCGCTGCTGGAATTTATCGAGGAGGCCAAGGACGTTTCCCAAGGGCACCCTATTCTCATTGACAAGTTTATCGACGACGCCATCGAGATCGATGTCGACGCCATTTGTGACGGAGAAACGACCTTTGTTGCCGGGATTATGGAACACATCGAGAATGCCGGGATCCATTCCGGTGATTCGGCCTGCACGCTGCCGCCGCCGACGATCAGCGAAGATCTGATCAGCGAAATCAAGGAGATGACCACGCGCATCGCCCTGGCCCTCAAGGTGCGCGGGTTACTGAATATCCAGTATGCCGTTAAGGGGCGTCGCGTGTTCGTTCTGGAGGTCAATCCGCGGGCGTCGCGCACCACTCCGTTTGTCAGCAAGGCCACCGGGGTCCCGCTGGCTAAAATCGCCGCCAAGGTGATGGCCGGTAAGAAGCTGGAAAGTTTTAATATTCCCTACGATCTGATTACTGAAATGAAACACTTCGCGGTCAAGGAATCGGTGCTGCCGTTTTCCAAATTCTCGGGCGTGGACATCGTCCTGGGACCTGAAATGAAATCGACCGGCGAGGTCATGGGCATCGCCACCCGCTACGGCGAGGCCTTTGCCAAGTCTCAAATCAGCGCCGGCTCCGCGCTGCCCTCCAGCGGCAAGATTTTTGTCAGCGTACGGGACGAGGATAAACGTCCGGTCGTCCTGATTGCCAAAAAACTGACCGAATTCGGATTCGCGCTGGTCTCCACTCCGGGGACTGCCAAGGTGCTCGAGTCCAACGGTGTGGCGGTGGAGATGGTCGAGCGCTACGATCAGGGAAAACAACCGATGCCCAATCTGATGAGCCTGATCAAAGAAAGCCAGATCGATCTGATAATCAATACCCCTTCCGACGAGAGCAGCCAGTATGATATGCGTTCTATCCGCGCTGCGGCGATCCTGCACAATGTCCCTTGTATCACCACTGTTCAGGGCGCGTGGGCAGCCGTAAACGCGATGGAATCGGCCCGGCAGAAAAAATTTACGGTGCAGTCTCTGCAGGAATATTACCAGGCAAAAAAAAACTCTAAATCATCCACAGAAGTGCCCGGCGGGCCGGTAGCGCATCAGCGCTAACGTGTTGCGCAGGCGGTCCGGGAGGACCTGATCATGTGCGGAATCATCGGCGTATCCCAACACAAGGACGCGGCTCAGCTGGCGTATTCGGGGCTGTATGCCCTGCAACATCGCGGGGAAGAGGCCGCGGGTATCGCGACGTACGACGGCCACAACATCCTGATCAAGAAACAGCCCGGCCTGGTCGCCGACGCCTTTGACGAGCGCGCGATCAACTATCTTCAGGGCGATTCGGCCATCGGCCACTGCCGCTACTCCACCACCGGGTCCAGCAATCAAAAAAATATTCAGCCGTTTATGGTCACCCACAAGAACACGCCGATCGCCATCGCGCATAACGGCAATCTTACCAATACCGAAGCCCTCTACCGGCGGTTGGAAGAGGAAGGGTCGATATTTCAGACGACGATGGATTCGGAGATCATTATCCATCTGTTGGCCCGTCAGCGTAACGGCAGTATCGAGGACGCCTTCGTGAAGGTCCTGGCCCAGCTGGAAGGGGCGTATTCCCTGGTTTTTCTCGTGGAGGGAACGGTTGTCGGGGCCCGCGACCCGCGGGGATTCCGGCCGTTGTGCCTGGGGACGATCGACGGGACCTACATGCTGGCCTCCGAGAGTTGTTCTCTGGATTTGATCGGGGCCAAATTCGAACGGGAGATAGAGCCGGGCGAGATTGTGTTTATCAAAGGCAAAGAAATCAAATCCGTTTATATGCCCGAACGGGAAACAGTGAAGAAGTCGCATTGTATCTTCGAAAACATCTATTTCGCGCGTCCGGACAGCGACATCTTCGACGACAATATATATCAGGTGCGTAAGCGGCTCGGCGAACAACTCGCCCGCGAATTTCCCGTTCCGGATGCGGACTTTGTGATGGCGATCCCGGACTCCGGCAATTACGCGGCTTTGGGATATGCCAACGAACTCGGTCTGCCACTGGAGATGGGGATTGTCCGCAATCATTACATCGGGCGGACGTTTATTCAGCCGACGCAGCTGCTCCGTGATTTGCGGGTGAAGATCAAACTCAACCCCATCCACAGCGTGCTTCAGGGAAAACGCATTGTCGTCGTCGAAGACTCGATTGTGCGCGGGACCACCTCGCGCAGCCGTGTCGAGTCGTTGCGCAAGGCCGGCGCCAAAGAAATCCATATGCGGATCAGCTGTCCGCCGATCAAATCACCGTGCTTTTACGGGATCGACTTTCCGGATTCCAATGAGTTGATCGCGGCCAACAAGAGCGTGGAGGAAATCGCCGAGTTTATTAAGGTCGATTCATTGAAATATCTCAGCGTCGCCGGGATGCTCAAGGCGATGAGTCTGCCCGACAACTTCTGTGACGCGTGCTTTACCGGAAACTATCCGGTGAAACCGCCGTCCAACCGCAGCAAATATCTGATGGAACACCCGTACCACCATAGTGCCGGCGGATAAGCGCGGCGGATAGATGAGACAAAAAGGTTGATGACACCATGATGTCCAAATGTATATTTATTACCGGCGGCGTTGTATCCAGTTTGGGTAAAGGCCTCGCGGCCGCGTCGATCGGGAAGCTGCTGGAAGCCCGCGGTCTGCAGACCACGATCATTAAATGCGATCCCTATCTTAACGTCGACCCCGGGACCATGAACCCGTTCCAGCATGGAGAAGTTTATGTGACCGACGACGGCGCCGAAACTGATCTCGATCTCGGGCACTATGAGCGGTTTACCAACGCCTATATTACCAAAGACAGTAATATTACTACGGGCAGGATCTATTACGATGTCATCGCCAAAGAGCGCCGGGGGGACTATTTGGGCAAAACCGTCCAGATCATTCCGCATATTACCGATGAGATCAAACGCAGTATCAGGAAAGTCTCCCGCGAGAAACGCGTCGACGTGACCATTGTGGAGATCGGCGGGACCGTAGGGGACATCGAAAGTCTGCCGTTTTTAGAGGCGATCCGCCAGCTGCGCTGGGAGATGGGCGACGGCAACGCGATCAATATCCATGTCACCCTGCTTCCGTATATCAAGGCGGCCGGTGAGCATAAAACCAAGCCGACCCAGCACAGCGTCGGACGGTTGCGCGAGATCGGGATTTCTCCGGAGATATTGTTATGCCGCACGGAACGCAAGATTACCAAGGAACAGCGGGAAAAGATCGCCTTGTTCTGTAATGTCGAAAAGGAAGCGGTCATCGAAGCCGCCGACGCCCGGCATATTTATGAAGTGCCCCTGATGTTGAAGAAAGAAGGACTGGACGAGCTGATTCTCAAGAAACTGGATATCCGGCGTGCGGACAAACCGTTGAAAGAATGGAGCGATTTTGTCCTGGAGCGGGTAAAGTTTCCCAAAAACGAGGTCACCGTCGCCGTGGTCGGCAAATATATTCAGCTTCCCGACGCGTATAAATCCATTTATGAAGCCCTGGTCCATGGCGGGATCGCCAACGACACGCGGGTCAATATCGTCAAGATCGACTCGGAATCTATTGAGAAGGGCAAAAAGCTCAAACAACTGCAAGGCGCCGACGGCATCCTGATCCCGGGGGGATTCGGCGA
Organism: Candidatus Omnitrophota bacterium; assembly: GCA_020632495.1. Taxonomy (GTDB): domain Bacteria; phylum Omnitrophota; class Gorgyraeia; order Zapsychrales; family Zapsychraceae; genus JAGOSC01. The sequence goes on from JACKFL010000005.1 coordinate 622,479, forward strand.
TCGCGGGATCGAAGGCAAGATCAAGGCGGTGCAGATCGCGCGGGAAAAGGGAATCCCCTATTTCGGGATATGTCTCGGGATGCAGATTGCCTGCATCGAGTTTGCGCGCAATGTCTGCGGTCTTAAGGGGGCCAACTCCACAGAGTTCAACAAGAAGGCCAAGGAACCGGTGATATCCCTCCTGGAGGAGCAGAAAAGCGTGAAAGACCTCGGCGCGACCATGCGTTTGGGGGCCTATCCGTGCCACTTGTCCAAAAAAACGCTCAGCTACAAGGCGTACAAAAAAGACAATATCTCCGAACGGCACCGGCACCGCTATGAGTTTAACAACAAGTACAAATCCCGGTTCACCAAGAACGGAATGCTCTTCGCGGGCAAGAACACCCAGCACGGCCTGGTCGAGGTGGTGGAGCTGAAAGACCATCCCTGGTTCGTTGCCTGCCAGTACCATCCCGAGTTCAAATCCAAGCCGGATAATGCCCATCCGCTGTTCAGGGAATTTATCGCGGCCGCCTTAAGGAACCAAAAGGCGGAGTGAGATTTTTTTGAAAAATACGCGGTTTAGCGGTATATTAGTTAATCAAATTTTTGCGCGAGTGGCGGAATTGGTAGACGCGCTACTTTGAGGGGGTAGTGGCCGAAAGGCCGTGGTGGTTCAAGTCCACTCTCGCGCACTCTCTTGCGCAAGCGAGAGCAGGCAAAGGCGAAGCGTTCCGGTATTCGAATTTGCTTGCCCGCTTGTCCACAAAACTTTTGCTCTGGAGTCTACATGCCTACCGAAACAAAAGTATCCGTCAGTATCCTCTGCGCGGACTTCACCAAACTCGGGGATGAAATCAAGAAATGCGAAGACGCCGGCGTGGACATGATCCACGTGGATGTCATGGACGGGCACTTTGTGCCCAATATCACCATCGGCCAGGTCATCATCGAGGCCATCCGTCCCGTCACCAAGCTTCCCATCGAGGCCCATCTCATGATCGAGAACCCCTGGGCCTACACGGAGAGTTTTATCGACTCCGGCGCGAACATTATCTCTATCCACGCGGAGTGTTACGGCGAACGCCGGCCGGGATGCCGGGAGTACGGGGAGTATCCCAAGGAGGTCGATGACATCGATATCGAGCGCGCGCGGCAGGACGTGATACGTATCAAAAACAAAGGGGCCCAAGCAGTTATGGTACTCAATCCGGGCACGCCCTTGTGCCTGGGGGGGCTGATGACCGACCTGGACGGGGTCCTGGTGATGTCCGTCAATCCGGGCTTTGCCAAGCAGAAATTCAACCCCTCGGTTTTAGCCAAAATCATCGACCTGCGGGAGAATTTTAAGGGAAATATCGCTATTGACGGCGGAGTGAATGAATTGACGGCTCCGGAGGCGGTAAAGGCGGGGGTCAATATTTTGGCCACGGCCAGCTATTTCTTTGGTTCGGATAAGCCCAAGGATGTGGTAAAATATTTGAAGAGTTTGGGCCAGGCGTGATATATTTGTACTGAGGAAAACATGCGAATAAACTCCCCAAAAGGTCAAACCGCCATCGAATACATGCTCCTGCTGGCTACCGTGGTCGCCATCGTGCTGCTGGCTTTACCGGCCTATATGCCGCGGGTGAGTAATGCCGCCAATGTGTATTTTACCAGCGCGGCCAACGCGATGCTCGATATCGGGCCCCGTTGCGGTGACGGATTCTGCAACAACCTCGATTTACGGCCTACCGGCCATGCCCCGTTTGAGGACAATGAACGCTGCTGTGACGACTGCGGCGGCTGTACTTAAGAACGGCGCTGGTCCCGCACGTAATTGCTTCCATCCCTACTCTTGGCAAATTTCTTCAGTTCCGCCCCGATCTCACCGATTTGCGCCACGTGCGAAATCTTCTGATTAACATTGGACACGATTCCGATTGAGACCGCGATCAGGCCGAATTCCTTGTGGTTTCCCTGCCGGTCTTTACCGGTAATGAAGCCCTTGTCCCGGTCCTGTTCATTGTAGAAATCGGGTACGATCTTGTCGAACGCGGAGATCACCTTCTCACAAATCTCGTCCATGACGTTGTCATCCGTGATAAAAACGAAGTCATCGCCACCGATGTGCCCGACAAAGCTGTTGTCGCGCGCTATTTCCTGCACACAGTTGAGGATGACCCTGGCCGTGGCCAGAATCACTTCATCGCCTTTCTCAAAACCGTACTTGTCGTTATAAACCTTGAACGCGTCCAGGTCCGCGTAACCCACCGCGAATTCGCGGCCGGAATCGATCCGGGCCTGGATTTCTTCCATGATTGAGGTGTTCCCGGGGAGGTGGGTCAGCGGATTGGCGTCCAGGCTGCTGATGGTCCGCCGCAGGATCATCTTGATGCGGGCCAGCAGTTCGTCGGGTGCGAAGGGTTTGATCATGTAATCATCCACCCCGGCTTCAATACCGCCGATCCGGTCCTGTGTTTCGCCTTTCCCGGTCAGCATGATCACCGGCACGTGGCGCAGGAGAGTATCCTTCTTCAGGGCCTTGCAGAATTCCCGTCCGTTCATGACCGGCATCATATAGTCGCAAATGATGAGGTCCGGCATGAATTGCTTTACGATTTCCAACCCTTCCTTGCCGTTGCTGGCTTGGGTTACGTCATACTGTTCCGACAGGGTGAGTTCAAGGACGTCGAGGATATCCGGATCGTCATCGACGGTAAGGATTTTCGGTTTAGTCATGGCTGATTCCTTTTTCTCTGGATTCTTTCTCTTGAGCTATCTGTTCCTCGGTCTTCACCGGCAGCGTAAAATGAAATGTGGTGCCCTGCCTGACGATACTGGTGACCCACATGCGGCCGTCATGGGCTTCCACGATTTTTTTGGCCAGGGGAAGGCCGAGCCCCGTCCCCTTGACGTTTTGATTGATTTCGTTGTCCACCCGGTAGAACTCGTCGAACAGGCGTTTGATGTCCTCTTCGGGAATGCCGATCCCCGTGTCGGTAACCGCGCAGGTGACCAGATTGTTTTCCATCGTTGCCTTCACGCTGATGGTCCCTCTTTCGGGGGTGAATTTGATCGCGTTTCCGACAAGGTTAATGAAGACGCGTTCAATTTGGCTGTGATCCAGTTGCATCGTCGGGATCTTGGGGTCGACCTCATTCTTAAATACGATCGATTTGTCGCGCATCTGCGGAGTGAGCAGGTCGTGGACATTGTCGACGACCTTTGACAGTTCGCATTTTCCGAAGTTCATCTCCACGCGGCCCGACTCAATGCGGGAAATGTCGAGCAGGTTATTGATGAGGCCCACCAGATTGTCCGAATGCGTGTTGATCTTGCCGAGCCGCTGGCGGACCTTTTCCGGGATCTCACCGAGCTTGCCGTCCATCAGGATCGCGGCGTAGCCTTTGATGGACGTCAGCGGCGTGCGCAGCTCGTGAGAAACCGCCGAGATGAAGTCGGATTTGGTCTTGCTGATTTCCTGGACTTCCTTGAGCGCCTCCTGCAGCTGTTTGGTCCGTTCCTGGACCTTGGATTCCAGGGCCTGGGAAGAGCGGTAGACTTCTTCGAACAAGCGGGCGTTTTCCAGCGACTGGCCGATCTGGCTGGCGAGGATCGAAATCAATTCCTCGTCGCCTTCCGTCACGGGCGAGACATTGGAGAGGTTACCCACAAAAACAATACCGATGATACCGTTTTGCGTCAGGATGGGAGAGATGATGAAATGCCCGGTATCGAAGATGCGGACAATCGACTCCCGCCGCTGGTCGGGGCAGTTTGCCGAGGAATAGGTATGGCCTTCGCGCAGGGATCCCATCAAATTGAAGTCATTTTCCAGATTGGTCATGATGAATTTGATGGCCTCCTGGGAGAATCCGAGGGAAATGCGGTCGTGCAGCTGCCGGTCGCTGTCGAACTCGAAGATCAGCGTCCGTTCGAAATCCAGGTCCGTGAGGAACGCCTGGTCCAGGCGGTGAAAGATTTCGTTTTCGTCGAGAGTGGTGCTGATCAGGCGGGAAATCTTCTGCAGGGCTTCCAGGCCGTTGAGACGCTTATCGGAGATCTCCTGGGCCTTATTGAGCTCGAGATCAGTCTTGACGATAAGCTTCGCCTGTTCGTCGAGTTCGTTGAATGACCGCTTGAGCTTGGCCAGGGCGAATTCATACTGCGCGATCTGCTTGTTTTTACTCGACATGAACAAGATGCACAGGCCGAATATGATGAACGCGAAAACGATACAACCGGCGATGATATTGACGGGAAGTTCTATCATTAGGCTATGGCCAGTATTACGATACTCTCGTTTTGATGATGCGGTTTCTTGAAACGTTCGGTGGTTTGAAACGGACATACCTCGCCGTTGGAGTACATTCCGAACATCGGGACATTTTCCCCGAATACCTCGCGGACCTGTTGTAGTTCCCGGTAGGCCCCGCGGCCGAGCAATTTCAGCCGGGAGAGGCATTCGATGACGATAACCAGCCTGGCAGGCTTGCCCAGCAGATTCTTCTGCGCCTCCATGGCAGCCTCGTGGGCGGCCGTCTGGCAGGAGTCCTTGTTGCCGATCATGATGTGGACTTCCGAACCCACCGGGACGTCGCCCTGGCAGACGATGCTGCCGTCCGACAGGATATCCACCGTGTTGCGCAGCAGGTATTCGTTGCTGCCTTCCACGTACACGCCCAGCGGATAAAGGATCGCCATGCGGCCGAGCTTATCGGAGCGCAAGTCTTGGGCGTACTCACCGAAATATTCATCGTACAGGGAAGAGGCTTTTTGTCCGTCGATCGTCTTGATGACGTTGTATTCGGCCTCGTCGATAATCCGTGGTTTTCCCAGCGGCCGCCAACCGTGCCTCCCGGCAACACCGACGCTCATCTGACCGCCCATGAGCACGCCGGTGACCGACTGATAAAAGATTTCGTCCTGATAAAACTGGTACGTATTCCCGAAGTGAAAATCATCGGAACTCCCGGCCCCCACAATCGGAAAGATATTTCCAAAAATGCCCTGCAGACCTCTCAGCAATTCCGAGGTCCAGCGGAGCTTGTCATCCATAAAGAACAGAAAGGCCTGGCGGGCGCTTTGCCCGTGATCCTTGATGACGTCATTGGCCAGCTCCGCTCCCAATTCGACCGGATTGTTGGTCTGTCTGTCTTGCGTCGACGCGATGCCGAACTGGATATCCGTGGAAGAAATCGTCAGGACACCGATGCCGCGGACCGCCACGGAAGTATCACGGATGATCCCGGCGGTGGAGGAACCGATCAACCTTTGGCTGTTGAGGACTTGGCGGACCACCGGGAGTATTTCATGGGGGTCGTAGTGGATGCTGGAAAACACGATGGCGAGATCAATGTGGTCCTGCCGCAGGTTGGTTTTCGCCTCGAAGGCCGCGTCCCGGGCGGCACTGTGCATGTCGATGTTCTGGCTGAAACCGATGCCAATATGGGTGGACACAGGCAATCCCCATTTACACAACTCTTAATTATGACCAAATCAAGTATACAATATAACAATAAGGCCTTAAATATTAAATCGACTTATATTAATACTGCGGTCGATAGGGCGGCCTTCGGTGAGATATTCGGCCAACTGCCGCGCGGCGTGCGGTCCGCGCAGGACGCCCTTGGCACCGAAACCGTTGAGGATACCGACGCGGGGATGGCGCGGATGCAGTCCCGCCACCGGATTGAGGTCCAACAGGACGGGCCGGACGCCGGCATACTGCTGCCTGACCGTGTACGGAAAGACGATCCGGGTATCGGCCCGGGCGAGGATCTCATGGCGGGCCTCTTCGCTGGGTTCAGTGTCGATGGAGCGCCAGTAAAATGTTGTCCCCAGGCGGACGGTTTTATCAGAGGCGCGGTAGGCCCATTTGCCGAAATTGAAGATCTTGTCCGGAAGGGCCGGCCCCTCGTGTTCGAGGAGGAGGATTTCACCTTTGGCATGTTTCCACGGGAGTTTTGCGAAGTAATGGTTTTGTGCCACCCGGAACCCTTCACAGAAAATAACGCGTTTGGCCCGGATCCCTTGATAAGCCACGCCGTCCGCCGTCACTTCCAGCCGGGCCGGATCGAACGCGCCGGGCACGATATGATCCGGTCCGGTTTGTTCCCGGAACGAAGTCAGTAACCGATGCAAATGACAGATATGTCCCTTGATGACCAGACTGCCGTACGGATCATGAAACCAGCGCCGGTACAACCCCGCGGGCTGAAAGGTTTTGACATACGGAGCGCTCTTGATGCGGTCCTTGCGTTCCGACCAGTTCTTTTGTTCGGTAAAGGAATCGTAGAAACGCACGATGTCCTTGGGCTCGAAAAGGTGTTCGCGCAGGGTGCGTTCCATTTCCCGGTAGGTCGCTTCGGCTTCGGCATAGTATTTCTCGAAGTCGTCTGATAGAATAAGCCGTCTTCCGCTGATCGGATTGACAAAACCGGCGGCCACCGCCGAGGCGCAGGTGGCGTGGTCGTCGTCGACAATAATGCAGCGGGCGCCGCGTTTGGTGAGGTGATGATAGAGCAGCGTCCCCGCCAACCCCTGACCGATAATAAGATTTTGGGTCTTCATGGCAACAGTATAGCACCGAATCGGAATACGCGATGAATGTGATTTTACTCGACGATAGGGATTTCACGGACACCGGCACGGTCCGCTTGAGCGGCCGGCGGGTCCAGCATCTGAACCAGGTCCTGGCGTGCGCCCCGGGTGACGAGTTGGCGGTAGGACGGGTTAACGGTAAGCTGGGCCGCGCCACGGTCACCAAGATCAGCGCGCGCAGCGCCGAGCTCGCGGACGTGGTCCTGGACGGTGATCCGCCGCCGCCGTTGCCGCTCTCCCTGGTGCTGGCCCTGCCGCGGCCGGTCGTAATGAACCGTTTGCTGGCGGCCGTCACCAGCCTCGGCGTGAAACGGATTTTCCTGGTCCATTCCCGGCGGGTCGAAAAAAGTTACTGGCAGTCGCCCGTGCTGGCGCCCGAGAATATCGATCAGCAATTGCGGCTCGGACTCGAACAGGCGGTCGACACGGTCCTCCCGGAAGTGCGGATGAGCAAGCGGTTCAAGCCGTTCGTCGAAGACGAGTTACCCGGACTGATCAAGAATGGTCCCGCATGGCTGGCTCATCCCGGCGACGGCGTCTCCGTTCCCGAAAGGACCGGTCCGTCGGCCATGCTGATCATCGGTCCGGAAGGCGGATTTATTCCTTATGAAGTCGAACGGTTTGATGAGCTGGGCGTTTCCAGGTTGTCCCTGGGGCCGCGGATCTTGCGGGTGGAAACGGCGGTCCACGTGGCCGTGGCCAAGGTCGGCGGTTTGTTTAAATGAGGGTCGAAATGAGGGTGAGGATCCCGAAGACGATAACGAAAATTCCGAAGTTGATTTTTTTCGCGACCTTCAACAGCAGGTGAATGGTCGCCAAACCGAACACAAATGCGGTGCCCACACCGACGAGTAAATCGGGTGAGAACTCAAACAGGGCCTTCCAGTTCTTGACGATGTTGCCGGCGAGCACGATCGGCAGGCTCATCAGAAAACTCAACCGCAGGGCGAAGTCCCGGTCGAACTTGCACAACAGCAGCGCCGAGACCGTCAGTCCCGAGCGTGAGAATCCGGGCAGGGCGGCAAAACCCTGGGTGATGCCCAGGATCACGCCGTCGCGTGTCCGCAAATCGGAGGCATGCCGGTAACCGCCGTGTTTGGCCCGCAATTCCAGGAAGCCGGTCCCGATGAGCAGCAATCCGATCAAGCCGACGATAACCTTGCTGCCGGTCGTAAACGACTCGGCGAAGTCCTCCACCGTCTTCAGCAGCAACAGCCCCAGGCACCCGCTGATAAGCGTGGACAGGAAGAGAAAGACGAAGATGTTCCGGGTCTCCGTGTCCTGTCCGCGGAAATTGACCACGCCCTTGAGCAGTTTGCCCACGTCCGCCCGAAAGTATATCAGCGCGGCAAAGAACGTTCCCAAGTGCAGATAGAGGGCCTGTCTGATCGATTCGCCGAAAGAATCGCCGGAGTGCAGGAAGGTGTTTTTAGCCAGCAGGATCATGCCTTCGGAACTGATCGGCAGCCATTCGGCGATGCCCTGGATGACGCCTAATATAAATTGTTCCCACATAAGATTTTTTGTCCTTGGTAGAAGTTTGTCGCCAAGCCCGAATATGATAGCATTTCGACGGGCCGCAAACAACTTGTCTGGCGAATGGTTTTCGGATAGAATATCACAATTATCAACAGGAGGATATTATGAATAAACTGATTTATCCGTTGGCCGTCCTGCTGCTGGCAGGCTGTGCCACGATGGAACCCGGACAAGTTTCCCTTGATCAACCCCCGCGCGCCATGGCGGCCCGCCCCGAACGTAAACCGCTGACACCGATCGATCAGATTCGCAACGGCATGAGCTACGATGAAGTGATGGCGTTGATGGGGCGTGAAGTCAAAATCGGCTTTTCCGAGTCCGATTCCTCGGCCCAGTCGGTCGGCACGGTGGCTATGCGCAATCCCTACCGTATCGAGATGATGAACGCCGGCGACACGCCGCATCTGGTGGTTTACTTTCTGACCAGCATCAACAAGTCGGACGGAGAAGTGACCGACGATGAGCTCACACCGGTGATCTTCAAGGACAACGTGATGATCGGCCGCGGGTGGGATTACATCGATACGCTGCAAAGCAACTGACGATGAAGCTTACCGTCTGTTCACTCGCTCCCTTGTTTGACTTTTATTCCGTCGACAGGCCGGTGCGGTGGGAGGAGGCCTTCGGCCGCCGGGCCCCGCTGCACGTTGAAATCGGTTTCGGTATGGGAGAAGTGCTGCTGCGGCGGGCGCGCGAGTTTCCGCATATCAATTTCGTCGGCATCGAGTACCACTGGGAGCGGATCTACAAAACCGTTAAGGCGATCGACCGCGCCAACCGCGCGGCACGGCCGGGAGAAGGGCCGGGCAATATCCGTATCCTGCGCCTGAACGCTTGGATCGCCTTCGAACGGTTGTTTTCCGAACGTTCCGTCGAACACATCTACAGCCTGTTTCCCTGTCCCTGGCCCAAGAAGGGCCATATCAAGCACCGCCTCTTTTCGCGCGAGTTTCTCGGACTGCTCAATAACCGTCTTACCGATAACGGTACGCTGCATGTGGTTACCGATTATTATCCCTACAGCGAGTGGGTTAAAGAAGAGAACGATCCGGCCGATTTTCATCTGCAGGCCGAGGATATTCCGGCGCAGTTCGGAACTAAATTCGAAAAAAAGTGGATCGAGGAGGGTCAGGAGGAATTTTTTGAGATAAATCTGTTGAAGAACAAACACAGAGCGTGTACAGTCAGGGAGGATTGCGAATTGAAATCATACAAGCTCACGGAATTCGATCCGGACAAATTTTCCTTCGAGGATGTCCGCGGCCGGGAAGTGGCGGTGGTCTTAAAGGATCGGATCTTTGACCGGGATCTGCAGCGGATGATGTTGCGCGTGATCGTCAGCGAGCAGCATCTCACCCAGAATTTTTGGGCCATGCTCAAACGGGAAGACGGATTTTGGCGGCTCTGCAAAATGGAAGGGCAGCATTTTTTCCCCACACCCGGAATAAATACCGCGCTGGAGGAAATTCATCTGGCGGCTGTCGGCCGTCAGACCGTCCGGCACAATAACTAATCGTTTTTCCTATCGGTTCATGCGTCAGCGTTACCGGCTATTAACCATTTTCCTCATCGGGGCCCTGCTATTCCAGCCGGCGGAGGTGTTTGCCAAGTACCAGGTGTCCTGTCGGTCGCTGATATTTTCCGACCGCACCAAGGTCGTGCGCCTCTACGGCAAGAATGTCCATGACCGGGTTTTGCCGGCGTCCACCACCAAGGTCATGACGGCCCTGCTCGTCATGGAAAGGCTGCCGCTCGACAAATACGTCACCGTCAGCAGGCGCGCCACCTCTCCGCAGCCCACCAAACTCTATCTTAAAGAAGGCGATCAGTACAAAGTCCGCGATCTGCTTTACGCCATATTAATGAAGTCGGCCAATGATGCCAGCGTGGTCCTGGCCGAGGCCGTGGCCGGGTCGGAATGGGAATTCGTTCAGATGATGAACGCGAGGGCCAAGGAGATCGACGCCAAGCACACAAAGTTTGCCAATTCTCACGGCCTGCCGACCAAAAACGTATCGCAATACACCACGGCCTACGATATGTATCTGATTTTCCGGGAGGCGATGAAGTATCCGTTTTTCCGGGAGGCGATCAAACAGAAATACCGGACCATCTACAGCAAGGCCGGCCGCAAGCATTCGCTCAAGAGCCACAACAAGATCCTGTTCAATGACTGGAAAAGAAAGGTTTACGGTAAAACCGGATACACCCGCGCCGCTGGACCCTGTTTCGTCGGAACGCTGGAAAAAGGCGACAGCATGCTCATCGTGGCGGCCTTCAACTGTCCGAACCGGTGGCAGGATATTAAGCACGTGATCCGATATTACGGGGGAGTGCCGCTATAAAACTTGAAATTGCAAATGTTTATACCGATGGCCTGAAAATTTTTGCTTGCATTTGGCCGAGAAGTTCTTATGATAGGTAAAGTCACGGGGGTTCATATAAAAAGTGAGCAGTTAATCACAAACCGGTAAGAGGGATCGCTTATGGACACAAAGGTATTTAATTCAGTGATGTTGGTCGTGCTCGTGGTCTTGGTGGCCGTGGGCATTTTTTCTAAGCAAGGCGGCTCGGGAGACCTGCAGCAACTGATCAATCAGCAAACAGCCATTATGCAGGCACAAAACAGGCTTGAGGCCCAGCTCGGTAACCGTTCCGGTGATGCCGGGGCTAGTACCGCCGTTGCCCTGCAGATGGCGACCGCCCTTTCGCGCATTTCAGATTTGGAAAGCCGGATCAAGTCAATCGAAGGCGATGTCAAACAGTTGGCGGCACGCCCGGCCCCCGCGGCCGCAGCACCGACGCCGCAGCAGGCCCCTCCGGGACCGGACCCGACCCAGAAATATGATATCCCGGTCGCCCACACCCCGGTCATCGGCCCGCGAAACGCCAAGGTCACGATCACCGAGTTTATGGACATGGAATGCCCATTCTGCGCGCGGTTCCATCCGCCCATTCAGCAGGTGCTGAAGGCCTATCCTAATGACGTCAATTACATGGTCAAGAACTTCCCGTTGAGTTTCCACCCCAACGCCAAACCGGCGGCCAAGGCCGCTTTGGCTGCCGCGGAACAGGGAAAGTACGGACCGATGATCGACAAAATGCTCGAAAACCGGACCGCCTTGGGGCCGGAGATGTACAAGACATGGGCCGGTGAAATCGGCCTGAATGTGGCCAAGTGGGAAAAAGACCTTAAGAATAATGATGCCAAGTATGAGCAGATTATTCAGAAGGACATGCAGCTGGCGGCCCAGGTCGGCGTCCGCGGCACCCCCACCTTCTACATCAATGGCCGGGTCACGATGGCCCGTGATTTCAATGCTCTTAAGGCCGAGATCGACAAGATTCTCAGCGAATAAGGGCGGTTCTTTCCGAAAGATTCCGAATCCTACGCTCCCCGATGGGGGGCGTAGGATTTTGTTTGATATTTTAACGGTTTTCATATATACTTTGAGACTATTTCAAGACAACTTTCGTGATTTCACGAGCATCATCTGGAGGCAATAATGGTACGAGTAGGCGGAACAACGGCTAAATATTACCGCGAAACCAAGGGTCTGAAGACCAGCGGCGGACAAAAAGTCAAGGGCGGGACCATTCTGACCCGGGAAGGCCATCGTTGGAAGGCCGGTCAGAACGTAGTCGGCGGCATGCACCTGGTGGCCAAATGCGACGGAGAAGTGTATTTTACCCGCAAAAAGAGCCGCGCGAACAAAGTGGTGACGGTTATCAACATCCGTGCCGCTGCGGAAGCCAAGGCCTAAACCTGGCCACCGCGCCGGGCGGAGTTAGGCAAGTATGTGTGGAATAATCGGATATGTCGGGACCAAGGACGCGTATCCGGTCCTGATCGACGGACTCAAAAGGCTCGAATACCGCGGGTACGATTCATCCGGTGTGGGTATCATACCGGAAGGCCCGCAAAAGAGTCTGGTCCTGCGGAAGACCCACGGCAAGATCGCCAATCTGCAGGATTTGGTCAAGTCCAAGCCCATCCCCACCGGCCATACCGGTATTTCCCATACCCGGTGGGCCACTCACGGGGCCCCCAATCAAGTCAACGCCCATCCCCACAGTAACAATGACGGGACCATCACCCTGGTCCATAACGGCATCATTGAAAACTATGAGGTCCTTAAGGAACGGCTGAAGAAGAAGGGCCACAAGTTTAAATCGGATACCGATACCGAAGTCATCGTTCATCTAATAAGTGATTATTACAACGGAGATCTCAAGACCGCGGTGCAGCGCGCGATCAAGGAGCTGCACGGCGCGTTTGCCTTGGGGGTGATCTGCACGGATCATCCGGACCTGCTGGTGGCCGCCCGCATCGGGTCGCCGTTGATCATCGGTTTGGGGAAGAACGAAAATTTTATCGCCTCGGACGTGCCCGCGATTTTGCAGCATACCAAGCGGGTGATCTATCTGAAGGACGGCGAGATGGCCGCGCTGACCAAAGACGGGGTGGAGGTCTTCAAGTTCGACGGCCGCAAGGTCAGGCCCAAGATCGACCGGGTGACGTTCACCGTCGACGCGGTGGCCAAGGCCGGGTATGCGCATTTCATGCTCAAGGAAATTCACGAACAGCCGGCGGCGCTCCGGCAGATGCTGAACTTCCGCACCCAAAATAATATGGTGCACCTCGAAGGCCTCGGGTTGTCCGAGAAGCAGATCCAGTCGCTGAAGCAGATCGTGGTTATCGCCTGCGGGACGGCGTATCACGCCGGGATGGTCGGCAAATATATTATCGAATCCCTGGCGCGGGTCCCGGTGACGGTCGACGCGGCCAGCGAATTCCGCTATCGCGATCCGATCATCGGACGCAACACCGTGATCCTGGCGATCAGCCAGTCCGGTGAAACGGCCGATACCCTCGCCGCCGTGCGCGAGGCGCGGGCCCGCGGGGCCAAGATCGTCTCGATTTGCAACGTGATCGGCTCGTCGCTGGCGCGGGAATCCGACGGGATCCTCTACACCCATGCCGGTCCCGAAATCGGCGTCGCCTCGACCAAGGCCTATACCGCCCAGCTCAACATGCTGTATCTGTTGGCCCTCAAGCTCGGTCAAAGCCGCAAGGTGATCAAACCGAAACAGGCCGCCGACCTGTTGAGGGATTTGAAGAAGGTGCCGCGGCTGTATGAGCAGATCCTCAAGGATAAAGCCGCCATCGCGCGGGTGGCGCGGAAGAATTCCCATTGGGGGTGTTTTCTCTTCCTCGGCCGCAATGTAAATTATCCGACGGCGCTGGAAGGCGCGCTGAAGCTCAAGGAAATTTCCTACATCCCGGCCGAAGGGTACGCCGCCGGAGAAATGAAGCACGGCCCGATCGCGTTGATCGATGAATACCGCGCCGTCATTTGCGTGGCCACGCAAAGCGATACCTATGACAAGATGATCTCCAATATTCAGGAGATCAATTCGCGCAAAGGCAATATCATCGCCGTGGCCACTGCCGGCGACCGCTCCATCAAGAAGCATGTGCACCACGTGATCTATGTCCCGAAGACCAATAATCTCTTGACCCCATTGCTGGCCGTCCTGCCGCTGCAATTGATCGCCTATTACATCGCGGTGAAGCGGGGTTGCGATGTGGACCAGCCGCGCAACTTGGCGAAGTCGGTGACGGTGGAATAGGGCGGGAAGCAAAAATCAGGAATCAGGAACTTCTTGCCCGACGCCTATGCTTTACATAGTTTCCACCCCTATCGGCAATCTCAAAGACATCACCCTGCGTGCCATCGAGACGCTCAAGGGCGTTGATCTTATCGCGGCGGAGGACACACGCCATACCCGCAAACTCCTTGACGAATACGGCATCACCACCAAGCTCACCAGCTATTACGATCATAACAAAGAGACCAAGAGCAAACAGCTGTTGAAATACCTCGTGGATGGTTTGAACATCGCGCTGGTCACCGATGCCGGCACGCCGGGCATCAGTGATCCGGGGTACGTACTGGTCAGGCTTGCCCGTGAGTACGCGATCGAAATCGACGTCCTGCCCGGGCCGACCGCGGTGATCGCCGCGTTGTCGCTGTCGGGTCTGCCGACCGACGCGTTTATCTTTGAAGGGTTCCTTCCGGTCAAGCCCGGCAAACGTAAGAAGAAACTGGCCGCGCTGGCCGACGAGGCCCGCACGGTTATTTTCTACGAATCCCCGCACCGTTTGCTGAAATCGCTGGAGGATATCCGTTTGGAGCTGGCCGACCCGGAGGTGTGCGTCGCCCGGGAGATCACCAAGAAATTCCAGCAGGTCAAGACCGCCCGTGCCTCGGAGCTGCTCAAACACTTTACGGCGCATCCCCCGAAAGGCGAGTTTGTGCTGCTCCTTAATCTGGCCAAGTCCCGGGGCCGGGACCAAGACGGTTGACAAGATCACGCCGCGGTGGTATTCTTGGGCAAGTAAGTCGCCTTTAAATCCGGTCCCGTGAGACCGGTAAGGATGATCACATGACAGCATTAACCACAATTTCCAGATTCTTTTATCCCGGTCTGCCAGCGGCGGACGCGGGATTTTTTTTCACATAAACGAGGACCAGCCATGGCTAAGCCCAAACAAATTATGGATGCCGAAGGTGTCAACCGCGCCCTGACCCGGATCGCCCATGAGATCCTGGAGAAGAACAAAGGGACCGCCGAGTTGTGCCTGGTCGGGATCCGCACGCGCGGCGCCTTTCTCGCCCTGCGCCTGAAAGAATGCATAAAGAATATCGAAAAGACCGAGGTCCCGGTGGGGATCCTGGATATCACACTGTACCGCGATGACCTCACGCTGGCGTCTTCACAGCCGATCGTGCACGAGACCACCATCCCCTTCGACATCACCGACAGGAATTTGGTCCTCATCGACGACGTCCTGTTCACCGGGCGGACCATTCGCGCGGCGCTCGACGCGATCACCGACTTCGGCCGTCCCGGACAAATCCAGCTCGCCGTCCTGATCGACCGCGGTCACCGTGAACTGCCGATCCGCGCCGATTACGTGGGGAAGAATATCCCGACCGCGGAGGACGAGAGTGTGAAAGTTATGTTGAGCGAAACCGATGACCAGGAGGACAAGGTGGTCGTAAAAAAGGTGAAAAAAGATGGATAAATGGACCAGGCATCATCTGCTCGATTTGCAGGGCCTCAGCAAGGAAGAGTTGGAAACGATCCTCGAAACGGCCAAGTCCTTTAAGGAAGTCTCGGCCCGGGAGGTCAAGAAAGTCCCGGCCCTGCGCGGGAAAACCATCGTGTCGCTCTTTCTGGAGCCGTCGACCCGGACGCGCGGTTCGTTTGAGCTGGCGGCCAAGCGGCTGTCGGCCGATACGATCAATATGTCGGGAACAGGCAGTTCGCTGTCCAAGGGCGAAACGATCGTCGATATGGCCAAAAATATCGAGGCCATGAACGTTGATTTGATCATCGTCCGCCATGCCGACGCGGGCGTGCCGTATATGCTGGCCAACAATCTTAAAGCGGCGGTGGTCAACGCCGGGGACGGCTGCCGGTCGCATCCCACGCAGGCCCTGCTCGACATGTTCACTATCAAAGAAAAAAAAGGGCGGATCGAAGGGTTGAAGGTTGCCATTGTCGGCGACATCCTGCATTCGCGGGTGGCGCGTTCCAACATTGTCGGCTTGACTCGGCTGGGCGCCGAGGTGACCGTGTGCGGTCCTTCGACGCTGATCCCGATCGGTATCGAGAAGATGGGCGTCAAGGTGAGTTATGATCTCAATGAGACGATCAAGGACAAGGACGTCGTGATGCTGCTGCGCCTGCAGAAGGAGCGCCAGCACGAAAATTATCTCCCGTCGATCCGCGAGTACGCGATCCAGTTCGGGGTCAACAAAAACCGACTGCGGCATGCCAAAAAGGATGTCATGATCATGCATCCCGGACCGACCAACCGCGGCGTCGAGCTTTCGGCCGAAGTGGCGGACGGCGAGTATTCGGTGATCCTCGATCAGGTGACCAACGGGGTGGCCGTCCGCATGGCGGTGTTGTATCTGACGCTGGGGACGAAAGAGGTTGAGGATTAACCCGGAACCGATCTCGAACAGTGAATCTTCGAAATTCGAGGGAAAATCGAATAACCGAATGTCAATATCATCGAAACCTCTGTGGACAGTCGGAATTGATTACGGACAAACATTACTACATTAACTTTAGGAAAACGATATGTCACTTCTCATCAAGAATGCCCTGATCGTCAATGCCGATAAGAAAGAAAAACAGAAACAAGATATCTTTATCGACCGCGGACAGATTCAGCAAATCGCGCCGTCGCTCAAGGTCAAAGCGGGCAAGACGATCGACGCTGAGGGGCTGCTGGTCCTGCCCGGGTTGATCGACATTCACGTGCATTTGCGCACCCCCGGCCAGGAATACAAAGAGGACCTCGAAAGCGGTTCGCAGGCCGCGGTCAAGGGCGGCTTCACCAGTATGATGTGCATGCCCAACACGCGTCCGGTCATCGACAACGCGATGATCGTCGAGGGGATCCTGAACGAATCCCGGCGACTGGGGCTGTGCCATATCGTGCCGATCGGATCGATCACGCGCGGCCAGAAAGACCAGGAGCTGGTGGATATGTTCGATCTCAAGAAGGCCGGCTGTTTGGCCCTGTCCGATGACGGTAAGAGCGTCGTCAACAGCCAGCTCATGCGCCGGGCCATCGAGTATGCCAAGATGGTGGACATCCTGTTGATCCAGCATTGTGAAGACCCGCTGATCAGCGCCGGCGGGGCGATGAACGAAGGGGCGACTTCGACCATGCTCGGTATCAAACCCGACCCGTACATTTCCGAAAGCATCATCGTCAGCCGGGATATCGAGCTGGTGCATTTTCTGGGCGGACGCGTCCACTTCGCGCACATGAGCTGCCGGCGGTCGGTCGAACTCATCCGGCAGGCCAAAAAGCAGGGAATCCCGGTCACGGCCGAGGCCTGTCCGCATCACTTCGCGTTGACCGAGGAAGCGGTCCGCAGTTTTGATACGCATACCAAGATGAACCCGCCGCTGCGCACCGCAGATGACGTGGAGGCGATCAAGGAAGGTTTGAAGGACGGGACCATCGATCTGATCGTCACCGATCACGCCCCGCACTCCAAAGAGGACAAGGAAGTCAGTTTTGAGCAGGCCCCCTTCGGAATCATCGGCCTCGAAACCTCGCTGGCCCTGACGATCACCGAACTGGTCAAGCCCGGGATCCTGAGCTGGGAACAGGTTGTTGACAAAATGTCCACTTCCCAGGCCCGCATCGCCGGGATGGAAGGCAAAGGGGCTATTGCCGAGGGATATGATGCTGATATCACCCTGATCGATCCGGATTTGGAGTGGGAGGTAACCCCTGAAGATACCGTGTCCAAGTCCAAAAACAGCCCGTTTTTCGGGACAAAGCTGACCGGACGGGTCCAGACCACGATTTACGGCGGAAAGGTCGTATATCAGGACAAATTGAACCCGGTCGCGGCCCCCTAGCGAGGCAAAAAAATAATGTCCGCGGGCGGATAAGTCATACTACATATAGTCACAATCCACAGTTTTCTTGTGGGTTGTGGAAAACTCGAATAATGTCAATATCCCATAATATTCGCTGTAATTGTATCAAAGTGGAGTGGTTTTAAAAATAACAGTCTTTTTAGGGGAGCATATTTTGCGTTTTAGGCCGATTGTGGCCTGATGCGGACGCCACGAAGTTGTCAAACAGAGAGGGTGTGAATAACTTATGCGTAAACAAATGATCACGATATCGGTTATCGGCGGGTCAGAGATTGATGATGAGGTGGAGCGGTTAGCAACGAATGTCGGTCGTGTTGTGGCCGAGGTGGGGGCTGTATTGGTTTGCGGAGGTCTTATGGGGAGTATGCGGGGGGCTTCCAAGGGTGCCAAGGAGGCCGGCGGGCTCACCATCGGCCTGTTGCCGGGAAAGGACAAGGCCGACGCCAATGAGTATATCGACATCGCGCTGCCGCTGACAATCGGTTTCGCCCGGAATGCCTGTGTGGCCGCCAGCGCGGACGTGATCATCGCCCTGCCCGGCAGTCACGGGACTTCCTCCGAGATTTCCTACGGTCTGGTGTACAAACGGCCGGTGATCGATATCGGCGGCTGGAACCGCCCCGGCATGATCCCCGTTCAGGACACGGCCGAATTGAAGCCGCTCCTGGAAAAAATGATCGCGGACCTGCGTGAACAATGAAATGGCGGGGGATCACATGCGCGCTGCTCATCATCCTCGCGGGATTTCTCAGTTACGCCAACTCGTTCGACAATTCCTTTCAGTTTGACGGCTACACGCTGATCCTGGAAAACCCGGCGGTTCGCGACGTCTTCAATACCGCGGTGTGGCGGGATTTCTTTCAATCCCATCACCGGGCCCGTTTCATCGGATTTCTTTCCCTCGGCTTCAACTACTATTGGCATCAAGACCGTGTTTTTGGATACCATGTGGTCAACTGGCTGATTCACCTGGTTAATGCCGGACTGGTCTTCGGCATGGTAAGTCTCATCGGCCGGACCCCGCGGATGGACCAGGAAGGCTGGGCGCGGCAGGCCCGCCTTATCGCGCTGATCGCCGCGTTGATTTTCGTGACCCATCCGCTGCAGACCCAGGCCGTCACATACATTTATCAGCGGCTCACGTCCGTGGCGGCGCTTTTTTATCTGTTAACGGTCAATGCCTACCTGAAAGGCCGGCTCGCCCCGGCAGGCGCGGGCACAAAATACTACATCCTCGCGGCGGTAAGTGCCGTCCTGGGGATGTTCAGCAAGGAAACCGTCTTCACGCTGCCGGTCATGATCTTTTGTGCCGAGCGGTACTTCTTTCCGTCCGAGCGGCGAAAAAGTTTTTGGACATATCTGCCGCTGGCCTTCTTGTTGGTGATTCCGCTGATCCTGCTGTTCGATGTCGGGCATGTGTTTAAACCGCGGGCGGTGCGCGCGGCCACCCACGCGGTCGTGGACAGCCGGACGTATCTGCTGACGCAGTTCAACGTGATCGTGACGTATCTGCGTCTGTTGATTTTCCCGGTCGGGCAGAGTTTGGAACATGATTTTCCGGTCAGCCGCGGATTGTTCGACGGACCGACATGGATAAATCTGCTGGCCCTGCTCGGCCTGGCGGGATTGGCCTTCAAGATGCGCCGCACACAAAGGTTGATTTCCTTCGGGATCGTTTGGTTCTTTGTCGCGCTGGCCGTCGAGTCCAGCATCATCCCGCTGCGCTATGTAATTGCCGAGCACCGTCTGTACCTGCCGTTGGCCGGATTTTCCGTGGCCGCGGCTGCGGCCATGGTGCGCTGGCTGCCGGAGCGGGTGGCACTGAGCGCGGGACTGTCGGCGGCGTTGGTGCTGGGCTGCCTGACCTTCCAGCGTAACGCAGTCTGGCAGGATGAGGTCACGCTGTGGTCGGATGTTGTACGTCAACAGCCGCAGTATCCGTATGGACATTTCGCCCTGGGGGTCGCGTATCAACGCGCGGGCCGTCCGGACGATGCCTACCGCGAGTACGCGATCACGCTGCAACAATACGATCAGACGCAAAAGATTCTCGACATCGAGCTGCTGTCTGAAATTTACAATAATATGGGGATCCTGGATTATCTGGCGGGTAAGGATCAACCCGCCGAGGCCCATCTCCTCAAGGCCCTGGAGTATCGTCCGGATTTTCCCAAGGCCCTGGCCAATTTGGGCCGGCTATATTATGAACATGAACGGTACACCGCGGCCGAACGCTATCTGACCGCGGCCGTGGAGAAGCAGCGGAATTTCCCGCATTCCTATTTCTATCTGGGACTGACGCAGCAGCGGCTCGGTAACCGCGCCGGCGCCCGGCAATCCCTGCAGTCCGCGCTCAGCCTGTTCGCACGGCAGGGCGATGAGAAGATGGCGACGGCTGCACAAAGCGCGATAACAGGATTGGGAGAGGAATAATCATGCCGGAGCTTCCCGAGGTGGAAACCATGGCGCGCGACCTGCGCCGCAAGATCACCGGGTTGACGGTTGAGGAGGTGCGGGTGTTCGACCGGCGGGTCATCGCCGGTTTTGACACCGGCCGTTTTGTCCGTGAAATGACCGGCGCCGCCTTCCGCGCGGTCGAGCGCCGCGGCAAAGGGATTATCATAACCCTGGACCGCGGCAAGTATCTCTTTGTCCAGGTAAAGATGACCGGCTACTTTGTTTACGGCCCGGATTTGCGGGAAAACGGCGGTTCGGCGGAGACCAAAGTCATCTTCCGGCTTTCCAACGGGGACTTTTTAAATTATAATGACCAGCGATTATTCGGCTGGTTATACCTGGTTGACCGTCTGGAAGACATTCCCTACCTGACGACCATCGGTCCGGAGCCCCTCGGCAAGGACTTCAGTGTCGACTGGCTCACCCGGGAACTCAAGAAGCGGTCCTCGCCGATCAAGCCCCTGCTGATGAATCAGCAGTTCATCGCCGGCATCGGCAATATCTATGCGTCGGAAATCCTGTTCTCGGCCAAGGTGAATCCCAGGAAACGGGCCCGGCAGCTGACCCGCCGGCAGATCGAAGACGTGCACCGTCATACGGTTTCGATCCTGGAGGAGTCGATCCGGTTGCGCGGGACCTCGATGCGCAACTACCGCGACGCGCAGGGACGCAAGGGTCGGTTTATGGACCGCATCCGGGTATACGGCAAGCAGGACGAAGATTGCCCGGAATGTTCTCAGCCGATCATCCGCATCGTGCAGGCCCAGCGCAGCACGTTTTATTGCAAACACTGTCAAAAATAAACCGCATGCCCGAACTGCAAAACATATACACGGTCGTCTCCAACGAAAAACTCTGCCCGGCATTTCACCGCCTGTGCTTTGACGCGCCGGCCATCCGCGATGACGTGCGGGCCGGTCAGTTCGTGCATATCCGCACCAACGCGCAGGGCTATGAGCCGTTCTTCCGCCGGCCGTTCAGCGTTTACCGCGCCCAAAAACATATTGAGGTCTTTTACGAGGTCGTCGGGCCCGGCACCGGGATCATGTCACAATGGAAGAAAGGCGACCGCATCGACGTGCTCGGACCGGTCGGCACGCCGTTCTCCCATCCGCCGGAGGGAATCAAACAGGTGGTGATGGTCGCCGGCGGCATCGGTGTGGCGCCGTTTTTGATCCTGAGCGACGAACTCAAAAAGCGCGGACTGCAACTGGTCTTGTTGTACGGCGGCCGCAGCGGCGATCATGTGTATGAAATGAAGGAATTCAAGGCCAACGGCTGTGAGATTCACGTGGCCACCAATGACGGGGCGGCGGGCGTTAAAGGATTTGTCAGCGAACATTTCGACAAGATCGACCTGAATCCGCAGTCGACGATGGTCTACACCTGCGGCCCGCACGCCATGATGCATGCGGTGCAGCAATTCACGAAGAAGCACAAGCTGCGCGCGCAGGCGGCGTGCGAAGAGATCATGGCCTGCGCCCTGGGCGCGTGCCTGGGCTGCTCCATACGCACGACCAAGGGTTTTCGGACGGTTTGCTATGACGGGCCGGTGTTTGACTTGCAAGAGATCATATTTGATTGAGTAAGGGGGGGGGGATTAATTTCGAATATCGAATCTTCGAATATCGAGGGAATATCGAATTCTCAAATCACCGAATGTTCGAAACACTGGTTATAGGAATTTTGTGAATTTGAAATTCGGAATTGTTTCGGTCCTTCGAATTTAGGTGATTCGATATTCTCCCTCGACTCCGCTCGGGACGGTGAGCGAAGTCGAATCCTTCGATTCTACTCAGGATTCGACCCTGAGCATGGGTCGAAGGGTCGAACCGCTTCGAAAATTCGATATTCGGATTTCGATATTTATAAGCGCATCAACACGGAGAAACTTATGCCAATAATCGCATACATGCTGATCGGCCTCGCCGGAGGCTTCGTGGGCGGTGCGCTCGGCCTCGGAGGCGGGGCGGTGATGGTGCCGTTACTCGTCATGGTGGGGGGCTTAACCCAGCATCAGGCGCAGGGCACGGTGATCGGATTGTTGACGGTCCCGGTCTTTCTCGCCGCGGCGTGGCGTTACTACGCGGCGGGTAATCTTCAGCTGAATATCACGGGACTGATGATCATCGGGTTCGTGATCGGGTCATTCGCGGGCGCGCACCTGGTTCAGTATCTGCCGGCGGCGATCCTCAAACGGATATTCGGTGTGGCGCTGGTCCTCATCGGACTGAAAATGGTGCTTTTGAAATAACTATGGATGATCTCAAATTAAAAGTGAAGATCGGCAAGGCCTCCTTCGCCAATCCGGTGACGGTGGCCTCCGGGACATTCGGTCACGCGGAAAAGTATTACGACCTTGAAGAGGTCAAGAAGCTCGGCGCGATCGTGCCGAAGACGGTGACATTGCCCGCGCAGGAGGGCAATCCGCCCGTGCGCATCGTGGAGACGCCGTCGGGCATGCTCAACGCGATCGGCATCGAGAATCCCGGCGCCGACGGCTTTATTGCCGACAAGCTGCCCGGTTTTCAAAACGTCGGCGTGCCGTTGATCATCAGTGTGCTCGGTCACACCGATAAAGAATTTGAAATCCTCACCGAAAAGTTCACCGCGGCCGGCGGTTTTGCCGCGCTTGAGTTGAACCTGTCGTGCCCGAACCTCGGCCACAAAACCCTGGTGGCGCAGGATCCCAAGGCCACGGCGCGGATCATCAAAAAGGTCAAGAAGATCGCCGCGGTCCCGGTCATCGCCAAGCTCGCGCCGAACGTCACCGATATCACCGTGATCGCTCAGGCCGCCGAGGACGCCGGCGCCGACGGGTTGAGCCTGATCAACACGCTGACCGGGATGGTGATCGATGTCGAAAAGCAGCGTTCGGTGCTGGGCAATTTTACCGGCGGCTTGAGCGGCCCGGCGATCCGGCCGGTGGCCGTGAATATGGTGTATCAGACGGCGCAGAAGGTGAAGATCCCGATTATCGCCATGGGCGGCATTGCCGATGCCTCCGATGCCCTGCAGTTTATTCTGGCCGGTGCGACCATGGTCGCCGTGGGCACCATGAATTTCGTCAATCCGCGCGCGCCGCTGGACGTGCTCAACGGGATCGTCGATTACATGCGGCGGCACGACATCAACGACATCCGCAAATTAAGAGGAAAGGTTAAAAGAAAATAACATGGGCAGGGAAGCCAAACTGATTGTCGCGCTGGACGTGGAGACCTTTGAGGAGGCCAGTCAGCTGATCGACCGGCTGGAAGACACGGTCGGCATTTACAAGGTCGGATCGCAGTTGTTTACCGCCTGCGGCCCGATGATCGTCCGCTACGTGCTAGCCAAGGGCAAGCAGGTCTTTCTGGATCTGAAGTTTCACGATATCCCCAACACCGTGGCCAACGCCGTGACCGCGGCCGTGGACCTGGCCCGGCCGGTACACGAAGCGGTGGATGAACGCCGGAATCCCGTGCCGGTCACCGATCACCTGTTATTGTGTACCCTGCACACCCAGGGCGGGCCGGAGATGCTTGCCCGGGCGGCGGAAGCAGCGGCCAAACAAGCTCAAATCAATGGGGTTACAAAGACTTTGCTGGTGGGGATTACGGTCTTGACAAGTGATAGCAAAACGGATAACATACGTGACCTCGTATTGGAAAGAGCCCGTTTGGCGCAGGAATCCGGATTGGACGGGGTGGTTGCCTCCGTCCAGGAAGCCGCCATGATCCGTGAGGCGTGCGGGGAAGATTTTGTCATTGTGACCCCGGGGATCCGCCCGGCAGGGGCCGCCACCGACGATCAAAAAAGGGTGGCGACACCGGCCGACGCCGCGGCCGCGGGGAGTGATTTCCTGGTCGTAGGCCGTCCGATCGTTAAAGCCCCGGATCCGGCGCAGGCCGCCAGAGACATATTAAAACAAATGGTCATATCGACCGCGTAGGTGTATATTAAGAACATTAATCTTTTACATATAATCGTTAAAGAATTAACAATTAACTGATTTCGGGAGCCGACGATGTCTTCACAAATCCAGGAACTTATCGATAAAATCAAGAACGACGGTATTCAGCAGGCGCAGGATGAGGCCGGCCGGATCGAAAAAGAGGCCCAGGAGAAGGCCGCGGAGATTATCCGTGAGGCCGAGCAGGAAGCCGAGACGATAGTGCTGCAAGCCAAGGATGAAGTGAAGAAGATGGAGGTAGCGGCCAGGACGGCGCTTCAGCAGGCGTCCCGCGACATGCTGCTGGCATTGCGCAAGCATATCGAAAAAACGCTGCAAAAACTGATTACGACGGAAGTCTCCGGCGCACTGACCGGCGATCGGCTGGCGGAGATCATTACCGACGTGGTGGCCAAGACCGTAGAAGAGTCCAAGGACCACGGTGTGGTGATCGAAGTCAATCCGCGGGCGGCGGAGGAGTTAAAGGCCGGGATCCTGAAGAAACTGCAGGATACCGTGAAAAAAGGCGTGGCCCTGGAAGGTTCCGATGAAGTCGCGGGCGGCTTCACCATCAGTTACGACGGCGGCAAATCCAGTTTTGATTTCAGTGACGAGAGCCTGGGGCAATTCCTGGCCACGTATTTGAACGCCCAGGTGGCGGATATTCTCAAGAGCGCGGTCCACTAAGGCGCGCGGTTCTGTAGCCAACGAAACCATGACCTATTATTACTTCGGAGCAAGTTTACCCGTCCTTACCTTCTCAGGCAAATTGCCCTTTACGGTTGCCGAATTTCTCGACGACGCCCGGCGGCAGATGACGCCCGGCGACGCCCGCCTGCTTGCCGCGCTGCTCGGCGGCGAGCACATCGCGACCGCCAGCCCGGTCCTCAAGCTGGTTTTTGAATTTGAACAGAGTCTGAATAATCATGTCGCCGTGTATCGCGCGGTCAAGCTCAACCGCGATCCGCAGACCGTCACCCGCGGCGCGTACGGCGCCAATCCCGAGTTGCAGCAGCTGGTCAAGGACGCGGCCAATGCCGCGGATCCTTTGGAAGGGGACAAGGTCCTCAGCCGGGCGCGCTGGAATTTCTACGAAAATCTGATGGTCGGGGAGTTTTACACCCCGGCCTTTATTATGTTGTACGGACTCAAGCTGAAGATTGTCGAACGGTACCACAATATCGCGTCCCCTCAGGGAAGGGAAAAGTACGAAGAGCTGAAAAAGGTCGACTTCCCCGAAGGGATGTTTGCCAACTTATAAGGAGAAGACAGTGAGCACAAAGAGCAAACGTACGGGTAAAGTCGTCGGGGTCAACGGGAACATGGTATCCGTTGAGTTCACCGACAAGGTGAAGCAGAACGAGGTGGCTTACGTCAGGGTCGGCAAAGAAGCGCTGAAGGCCGAGGTGATCCGGGTCAAAGGAACTTCCGCTGACCTGCAGGTGTTCGAAGACACCGCCGGCATCAAAGTGAACAACGAAGTGGAATTCACCGACGAACTCCTGAGCGTGGAACTCGGACCGGGGCTGCTCGGCAAGATTTTCGACGGGCTGCAAAATCCGTTGCCGCAGCTCGCGGAGAAACACGGCTTCTTCCTGAAACGCGGCGAGTATCTGCGCGCCCTGGACGGCGATCATCTGTGGGATTTCTCGCCGAAGGTCAAAGACGGTCATGTGGTGCGCGCCGGCGACACCATTGGCACGGTTCCCGAGAAAATGTTTGAGCACAAGATCATGGTCCCCTTTGACTGGCAGGGAGATTTTGAGGTGATTAAGGTCGTCGACGCCGGCAAACACAAGATCGACTCGACCGTGGCCACGCTGAAAGATGAACACGGACGCAAGCATGATGTGAAGATGGTGCAGACCTGGCCGGTCAAGGTGCCGATCAAGGTTTACGCCGACAAACTGAAACCCGTCGAACCGCTCGTTACCAAGATCCGGTTAATCGACACGATCTGTCCGGTCGCGGTGGGCGGGACCTTCTGTACGCCGGGGCCGTTTGGGGCGGGCAAGACCGTTTTGCAGCATTTGCTCAGCCGTCACGCCGAAGTCGACATCGTGATCGTTGCGGCCTGCGGGGAGCGCGCCGGTGAGGTCGTCGAGATTCTCGAGGAATTTCCCGAACTGACCGACCCGCGCACGGGCAAGACGTTGATGGAACGCACCATCATCATCTGCAACACCAGCTCGATGCCGGTCGCCGCGCGTGAATCTTCCGTTTACACCGGAGTGACCATTGCCGAATATTACCGTCAGATGGGACTCAATGTCCTGCTGTTGGCCGATTCCACCTCGCGCTGGGCGCAGGCCATGCGCGAGATGTCCGGACGTCTGGAAGAAATCCCCGGGGAAGAGGCCTTCCCGGCCTATCTCGAGTCGCGGATCGCGGCGTTTTATGAACGCGCCGGATTGGTCCGTTTTCGCGACGGGTCCACCGGTTCGATCACCATCGGCGGGGCTGTATCGCCGGCCGGCGGGAACTTCGAAGAGCCGGTGACACAGGCCACCTTGAAGGTTGTCGGCGGTTTTCTCGGTCTGTCCCAGGCCCGTGCCAACGCACGCCGCTATCCGACCATCGATCCGCTGGACAGCTGGAGTAAGTACCCGAGTTTCGTTGATTCCGAAAAGGCCGAGAAGAGCCGGGCGATGCTGCGCAAGAGCAACAGCGTCGGCCAGATGATGAAGGTCGTCGGGGAGGAAGGGACGTCCAACGATGAGTTTATCGATTATCTGAAGGGCGAGTTCTTCGACGCCGTATATCTGCAACAGAACGCCTTTGATCCCAACGACGAAGCCACCGCCCGGGACCGTCAGATCTATGTTTTCGACGTGGTCATCGCGATCCTGGACCAGGAATTCAAGTACCAAAATAAAGAGAAGGCGCGCCGCTACTTTCAGGACCTGATCCAGATCTTCAAGACCTGGAATTCGCAGGAGTTTAAAAGCGACGAATTCAAGGCGACGGAAAAGAAGTTGAAGGACAAGATAGCGGAGGGGAAACCTCAGGAAGCAGCTGTTGTATAAATATTGAAATCCGAATCTTCGAATGTTCGAAGGAATATCGAATCGTCTAATGCCCGAATCTTCGAAAGCGTTAATTTCGGTGATTTGATGATTCGAGAATTCGATATTCCTTCGATATTCGATATTCGAAATTCCGATAAGAGATAACTTGGAGAGCAAGTCATGCAGAAAGTCTACAGCCAAATCACGCAAATCGTCGGCGACGTTATTACGGTCGAGGCGGAAGATATCGCTTACAAGGAGCTGGCCGAAATCAAGACGTCGCTGGGCGCCTCGCTGGCCCAGGTCATCCGGTTGGACCGTAACAAGGTTTCCCTGCAGGTCCTCGCCGGAAGCCGCGGGATCTCGACCAACGATAAGGTCCGGTTTTTGAAGAAAGGCATTCAGGTCGCCTATTCGGAAGACCTGCTCGGCCGGATCTTCAACGGCGCCGGCATCCCCCGCGACAAGGGACCCGAGCTGACCGACAATATGATCGAGATCGGTGGACCGTCGGTAAACCCGGCCAAACGCGTCGTTCCCAAAAATATGATCCGGACCGGGATCCCGATGATCGACGTCTTCAACACGCTGGTCGTTTCGCAGAAGCTGCCGATCTTTTCCATCGCCGGGGAGCCGTACAATGAGTTGCTCGCCCGGATCGCGATGCAGGCCGAAGTCGATGTCATCATTCTCGGCGGGATGGGTCTGAAGTATGACGATTATCTCACGTTTAAGGAAACGCTGGAGGGGCAAGGTTCGCTGTCGCGTTCGGTGATGTTCATCCACACCGCGTCCGACCCCACCGTGGAATGTCTGCTGGTCCCGGACATGTGCCTGGCGGTGGCCGAGCAATTCGCGCAGGAAGGCAAGAACGTGCTGACGCTGCTGACTGACATGACCAACTTTTCCGACGCTCTTAAGGAAGTCGCGATCACCATGGAACAGATCCCGTCCAACCGCGGATATCCGGGCGATCTTTACAGCCAGCTCGCCGCGCGTTATGAAAAGGCCGTCGACTTCTCCGGCGCCGGTTCAATCACCATCCTCGGGGTCACCACCATGCCCGGGGATGACGTTACGCATCCGATCCCGGATAACACCGGTTACATCACCGAGGGACAATTTTATCTGCGCGGCGGCCGCATCGAGCCGTTCGGTTCGTTGAGCCGTCTGAAACAGCAGGTCAACAAGGACACCCGTGCCGATCACCGCGCGATCATGGACCGCATGATCCAGCTCTTCGCGGATTACCGCGAGGTATTGGAGAAGAGGTCGATGGGTTTCCAGCTGAGCTCATGGGATGAGAAACTTTTGAATTACGGGGTAAAGTTCGAGAAGGAATTGATGGACCTCTCCGTCAACATCCCGCTGGAAGACGCCCTCGACCTGGGGTGGCGCATCCTCGCCGAGTGCTTTGAACCGGCGGAGACAGGGATGAATCAGAAACTGATCGATCAGTTCTGGCCGAAGGCAGGTGCTAGAAAGTAACTGGGAAATTTTTGAAATCCGAATATCGAATCTCGAAGCGGTTCGACCCTTCGACCCATGCTCAGGGTCGAATCCTGAGTAGAATCGAAGGATTCGACTTCGCTCACCGTCCCGAGCGGAGTCGAGGGAGAATATCGAATCACGTAATCTTCAAATTGTCAGATCAATCAACCGTTCCGGAGATTCGAGCATTAGGTAATTCGGTCATTCGAACTTCCTTCGAAGATTCGGATTTCGATATTCGATATTAATAAGTGATAAATACTCGTATCAGATATGGCAAAAATTAAACTGACAAAAGGTGAACTCAAGCGCCAACGGGACAGTCTCAAGCAGTTTAAGCGCTATCTGCCGACGCTGCAGCTAAAGAAGCAGCAGCTGCAGATGCGCACGATGGAGGTGCGCAAACATCTGGAGCACCGGCTTTCGGCACTGTATGAAAAAGACGGCGCGGTCAAGAAGTGGGCGGGGCTGCTGGGTGATGCCGGGATCGATCTGAAGCCGTGGATCAATCCCAAGGACATCAAGTGCAGCACGACCAATGTCGCCGGGGCCACGGTGCCGGTGTTCGAGGACATCAGCTACGAGACAGCCGAATACGATTTTTATGAAACTCCGCTGTGGGTCGACAAGGCCCTTGAAGAATTACGTTTGACGGTAAAGATGATTGCCGAGGTGGAGGTGGTGAAGAAGCAAATAGCCATCCTCGAACACGAACTGCGCACCACCACCCAGCGTGTGAATCTGTTTGAAAAGGTCAAGATTCCCGAATGCCAGGAAAATATCCGCAAGATCAGGATTTATTTGGGTGACCAACAGGCCCATGCAGTGGGCGTCAGCAAGGTCGCGAAGAAGAAAGTGATTGATAAAGAAGAACTGGCACTCGCTGATTCCTAGCGTATAACGGATAGGGCATAGTAGAAGAGACGGACATATCCACTTTTTCTTCTATATTAGTCTTCGATTTGAAGTATTTGTAAAAATTATTTACCCAACTGGCGGCGACACGACAGCCCAACCAGTCTCTACTACTAAACGCTCGACGCTAACCGCTAGAACTACGAGGATAGATACGCAAGATGATTGTCCCGATGAAAAAAATCCACTTGATCGTCCAGAAAAAGGACGTGGCCGCGGCGCTGGAGAACCTGGCCGGTTTGGGGCTGGTGCACATCGAGCACTGCCAGATCCCGGAAGGTAAGCCGGTCGAACGCGCGCGCGAGACCGTGGAGATCCTCGACCAGGTCCTGGCCATTCTCACGCCGATCAAAGACAAGAAGACTGCGGAAAGGTGCGGCGACTGGAAGGAAAAGGCGACCGAGATCCTCGATCTGCAGGCGCTGATCTCCCAGCATAAGGAATTTATCGACAAGCGGACCAAGCGCATCGAGACGTGGGAAGCGTGGGGAGATTTCGAGCCGCAGGACATCCGTGATCTGGCCAAGTGCGGCGTCTTCGTGCAGCTGTACGAGGTCCCGGCTTCGGTGAAGAATGTCGAAGTCCCCGCCGGAGCGGTCCTGCGGGAGATCGGCAAGGCCAAGGGGTTCACCCGCTATGTGTGCATTAAGCTGGACGATGAGAACCTTCCCTACGACCGTGTCTATCCGCCGCCCGTCAGCCTTTCGAATCTCAAGTTGCTGCAGGCCGAAGAGGAAACCGAACTCGAGCAGCTCAACAAATTGCTGTGGGAAGAGACGACCTATTTTGAACAGTTGAAGAAGATCCGCGACGCGGCCCAGTACGAGCTGGACATCAAGTCCGCCGAGGCCGGGATGTATGATTACGACCGGCTGTGTTTCCTGAAAGGTTTTATCCCCGAAGACCACCTGCTCGACCTGCAGACGTACGCCAAAAAGCAAGAGTGGGGCGTGCTGGTCGAAGATCCCGAAGACGGTGATGATGTTCCGACCAAATTGAAGAACAAGGAGTGGGTCAATCTCAGCAAGCCGGCGTTTGATCTGATCGAGATCCTGCCGGGATATTCCGAAGTAGATATCAGTCCGGTTTTCCTGGTCTTTTTCACTCTGTTTTTCGCGATGCTCATCGGCGATGCGGCGTACGGAATGATCTTCGGTTTGTTGACGGCCTTTATCCAGGTGAAATTCGGCAAGAAAATCCCGGATAAAACGCCGTTCTTCCTGATGTATTTGCTGACCGGATTTTGTATTGTGTTTGGTGTCTTGACGGGAACCTATTTCGGGCAGGCCTGGTTGCCGGATTCGATTCAGCCGGTTGTGCCGTGGCTCAATGAAACCAAGAATATCCAACTGGTGTGTTTTGTCGTCGCGGTCATTCATCTTACCATAGCGCGGTTATGGGCTTTTAAGCAAAGGACGCCCAGCATCCTGGCGTTGGCCCAGATCGGCTGGCTCCTCGTCGTGTGGGGGATGTTCTTTGTGGCGAATTATTTTGTGCTGGGTTACACCATGCCCGGATTTGCCGTCCCGATGATCGGGATCGGAGCGGCGCTGGCTCTATTCTTTATGGCGCCGCCCTGGGAGCTGCCCAAAAAGATCGGACAGGAGGCAATTCCCTTTTTGCTCGGCATCATCGGCGCGGGAACGGACATCGTATCCTATATCCGATTATTTGCCGTCGGGGTGGCTACGGTTGCCGTGGCGGATGCCGCCAACAGCATGTGGGGAGTCGCGAGCCTAGGGATTTTCAGTTATGGTTTGTTTATTTTTCTACATCTGCTGAATATGGTCTTGGCGTTGATGGCGATTCTGGTCCATGCTGTCCGTCTCAACGTGTTGGAGTTTTCCGGCCACCTCGGTTTGGAGTGGGCCGGCGTGAAGTATCAACCTTTACAGAAAACATTACAAGAAGCCTAAATAAAAGAGGGAGGTTACGTATGTGGGAAGATGTTGGTGTCGCGGCCTGTTTGTCTTTGGCAGCGCTCGGATCCGCGTTGGGAACGGGGTATGCGGCGCAGGGGGCCGTCGGGTCCTGGAAAAAATGTTTCATTCAAAACAAGGCGACCCCGTTTTTGATCACCGTTTTCGTCGGATTTCCGCTGTCCCAGACGATTTACGGGATGGTTTTGATGAACAAGGTCGCTGAGGCCGCGGCCGCCGGTCATCCGCTGTTGGGGATCGGTATCCTCGGCGGACTCGGTATGGGTGCCTCGGCCATGATGCAGGGTAAGGCCGCCGCCGGCGCGTGTGACTCCCTCGCCGAGACCGGTAAAGGCGCGACCAACTACATCATCGCGCTCGGGATTATCGAAACGGTCGCGCTGTTCGTCATGGCGTTCCTGCTCGGTAAAGTCGATATCTTCATGTCATAATCGCGCAAGCGCGTGAAAAAACAGGGACAGATGCCAATTTCACGGATCGCGGAAACGCGGCAGAAATTGGTGTCTGTCCCTATTCTTTTTCCAGCACGTCCAGAGACTTCTCGAAGAATTCCTTCTCATCCTCCAGCCCCAGTTCGTCGCTGATCCTGATCAAATCCCGGTAGCGTTTCGCCGGGTCCACGCCGAGATTCCACGTCAACTTCGCCAGACATACCGGACACAACCACAAGGGACGGCGGTCCGATTCCTGGCGGTGATTGGCGCCGTTCATATTGCATTCAAAATACGGGCAGTGATGCAGCGAAAACATGTGGCCGAGTTCGTGCGTCCCGGTCTTGACGGTGCGCAGCAGGCAGAGGTGCCGCTGTGATTCGCGATTAGGGTTGCCGTTGCGGTAAATGGACCAAACGCCGACCCGGTCGGTGATCGAGGCTTGACCGAACACAAAATTCCAGCCCTCGCCGGGCCACAGATCGGACGACGTAAAGGCGATCAGGGACACCGCATCGTCAGGCAGGTTCGGTGTGAGGATATCTTCCAGGACGTACGACGTAAGGATCTGTTTGTCCCCGGTCTGCGGATGCACGCGCCGCGCCCGCGGGGGAATGCTGTCGAGGCCGACCGGATCCAGCCAGCGTGTTTCCAGTTGAAAGTAGGCCTCGATGTAACGCGCCGTGTCGCGGATGACCGCCTGCCGCGCAGGATCAAATTCACCGAGCAAAACTAAGTAGATGTACTTACGCTCATCGTCCGGACGCACCGGATGGCCGTTGACATATTCGTAAAAACTCTGATCGGGTTCCGGATGCTGCGCCATCCAGTCATACTCGCCCGGCGGCAGCTTGACTTCATGCAGCGGAATCAGTTTTTGAAAGCGGCTCAGATCGATTTGTTCGCCTTCCGCGGCCCGCGCGGATGGGGCTGTTAAGAAAAGCGGGAAAATCGCCAAAATCTTGAGAAACCGGAAGCTGAAAAAATTCACACAACCGCCTTTTCATGTAAAATGTTGTAAATCATATATTTAAGTGATTCAAGTGAGGGGCTCGCCGGACCGAAAATAATCCGTGTTGACAATACATATTAAGGGTGTAATATGAACCTAGCTTCCCGTAAGCCTCACATTCCCCAATCCAATCTGATCCGCTAATCAACGATACGTCACGATTTGTATGCGCAGTATTCAGGCTCATCGTGTGCCTGTTTAAGGATAGCAGACTATGTCTTTAATGCGAATGAAAAAATGGCGCGCCGCGCTCTGTTGCGGTCTGTGCGCGGTGCTGACGGCCGGTCCCGTGGTCCCGGTCAACGCGCGGGAAACCACCGCGCTCGGCTTACCCGTGCCCGGCACACTGGTGACGGCCAGCGAACAGTTCTCTCCCGCGGTCCTGAAAGGGATGACCGTGCATCCGGAAGAGCCGTTCCGTTTTGACTTCATCATCGATACCGGTGACTCCGGTTTGGGCGCAGAGGAACTGCAGTCCGAGGCCGACAAACTCATCCGCTATTTCATGGCCGCGCTCACCGTTCCCGAAAGGCAACTGTGGGTGAACCTTTCTCCCTACGAACAGAACCGCATCATCCCGCCGGTCTTCGGTGAGACGGAAATGGGCCGCGATCTGCTCGCCCAGGATTATCTGCTCAA
Organism: Candidatus Omnitrophota bacterium; assembly: GCA_020632495.1. GTDB lineage: Bacteria > Omnitrophota > Gorgyraeia > Zapsychrales > Zapsychraceae > JAGOSC01. The sequence continues at coordinate 655,892 of JACKFL010000005.1, forward strand.
ACAACTCACTGCCTCGATGATTTATCCCGAGAGTGAACTCGGCGCGCGTTTTTGGCAGCGCGTTCATGCCCGCGCCCGCGAGCGATTCGGTTCCGATGAGATTCCGGTCGACACCTTCAACAAGATTTGGATCGTCCCGCAGACCGCTGATCTTTATGTCAGCGGCCGCAATGTATTCGTCGTCGAGAGCCGGCTCAAGGTCATGCTGGAGGAAGACTACGTCGCGTTGCGTCATAACGCCGGCCATCATGAACACGGCGTGGGCAAGGGCGCGCCGGATGAACTCAGCCCGGCGGCGGCGCTGTCGGCGCAGATCGTGCGCGAGATCGTGATCCCGGAGATCGAACATGAAGTCAATTTCGGCAGGAACTTCGCCAACCTTCGGCAGATATTCCATTCGCTGATCCTGGCGGCCTGGTACAAGCAGAACCTTAAGGAATCGGTTTTCGCCCGCAGTTACGTCGACCAGGGCAAGACCGACGGGATCGTCAACGACGACCCCGCCGTTAATCGCAAGATTTACGATCAGTATGTCGCCGCGTACAAGCGGGGAGTCTATAACTATATCCGTGAAGATTACGACGTGGCCAGCCAATCGTCTATTCCGCGCAAATATTTCTCCGGAGGTGTCGAGGCGGATGTCACGCCGGTGATGCGGGTCGGCCGCTCCACCGAAAGGCTCGCTCAGTCGATCACTGGGGAACTGGTGACGGCCACCGCCTTTGCCCGGGCGTCCCACTTGTTCGCGCATCAACAGGGAGGGTTCGCGCCGGTCCTCGCCGACATTGCCACGGAAATCGGTATTAGCGAAACAGACGGCGTCTATCCGTTTGTGCGGGAAGTGCGCGCGCGCGGCGGGCGCATCGCCTTGGCTAACGGCGGCCGTCTGGAGTTGACGGCCGACGGGATCCTGACGGTGATCGATCCGCGTTTTCAGGGTGATCATGCCGGGCGCGGAACATACCAACTGGCCGTTTATGCGCGCAATGAGGCCAAGGCGCGTCATGAGCTGGCGGAACTGCGCGCGTTGATCGACGCGGCGCGAGAGTTAGGGATCATCTCTTCGGTCGACAGCGACGAGCAATTAGGCGCGGCCCTGCAGGCCTGGGCCAACGATACGTCGGTAGACGACACCGAACGGCTGGCCCGGCAAAACCGTTTGATCACGGCGGCCCACCAAGCGCACCGTTTGGGCTTGATCGCCGAAGGGCAGGCGCAAACAGCACGGCAGGCGGCCGAACCGGTATTGCTCACCCGGCCGGTATCCGGATTTGACATCACCATCGCCAGCGACGGGGCGCAGGCGCTGCGCATCTATCATTTCTTGAAATTCCTCGGTGAGCAAGAGTTTCATCCGCTGCTGCTGAGTACCGCCCGGGTCGCGGCCGCGGCGATTCAGCGCCGGCCCGGACTGCTGGTCAAGACACAGGACCTGACACCGGACGTAATCGAAGATACCTTTGCGCGGTTGAACGAATTTTCCACCGAACGGCTTGAGTCGGTCCTCTTGTCGGTTCCCGGATTGAGCATGGAACGGATCAACCTGTTTCGTCAACTCGGCGTAATCATCGGGATGGCCGCCGGTCAGCGGGATGAGGCTGATGTCGAGGCCGAGTTGGAGAAATTACGGGGGATGTACCCGGAGTTATTTGAGAACGCGCTGGCCGGCGTCGACCGGCTGCGTCTGCGCCGGCGCCTGCATCTGCTGAACCGGGTCGAGCGCCGCTACCATGCCGGTGATTTGCCCGCGGTCCTGAGTTTCGGCGACAAGCACGGCCGCACCGCGGACCTGGAAAAGATTCTGGAACGGGCCCGCGCCGCCGCGCGCGCCGGCGAACAGCTGACTGTCGTCGGTCACGGCGACGCCTTCGACCGCGGCACAAACAATGTGCGCGTGTTGCGCATCCTGCAGGAGCTCAAACAACTGGAGGCCGAACATGACAACATCACCGTCAAGCTGCTGCTGGGCAATCATGAGACCTGGCTGCTGAAGTCCCGCATGGCCGTGTTGCGCGAAGATGAGGAGGTATGGTTCCTCAACGGAGGCGAGAAGACGCTCGACGAGTTTGCCAGGGAGCCGGGCGGGATTGAAGAACTGATGCGCTTTATTCTCGATAACTTCGACGTGTATTACATCGATGGCTGGGGCATGCTGCACATCCACGGCGGTTTTGAAGCCGGTGCCCAGGGTGATCCTGTGTGGCCTGCCGAACGGCTGGTGAACCTTCAGTCGCAGCTCGAGGAGTACCGCGCGAGTCTCAAGTGGGACGGGGCCGCGGAGTTTCCCGACGCCGAGCGCCGTCCGCTGCGTCAGCTGATGCACGACATCGGCCGGATGATCACCGTTTCCCGCGAGAGCTGGGACCAGCGTTTCCGCGACATCCGCGTCGAGATGGACCCGGAGTCGCGCGAGACGATGTACCAGATCGTCAAGAGCCAGATCATGCGCATCCCGGGCAACGACACGCCGACCGAAGCCGAACTGCGCACCTTCTTTAACGCCAACTGGAAGGCGATGCTCATCGCCAATCACGACATGTATTATTCGTTAGGTCTTCTGTTTGATATCGATGATTCGCGCCGCGAGGAGTTTTTATCCGGCCGTCTGGACCGTTTTATGGCGGGCATGGGCGTGCTCGGTGTCATCAACGGGCATCATCATCATTTGTCCGTGATGAACGCCGATCAACGCATCTTCGGGATCGACGTCGATGATATCGATGCCGGACATATGATCATGGACGCCGACGGCGTGACGTTCTATCCGGTTAACCGCGAAGGGGTGGAACAGCTCATTGAGCCGTGGGAGATGCTCGCCAACTGGGAAGATCAAAGACAACGCCTGCACGGATATTATGCCGAACACGATCTGCTTACCTTGTTAAACGCCGGCAAACTAAAGCCGCCTTCCGACGAAGACGCGGCCATGCTGGTGCGGGTCAATGACGTGGAGATCAGCGCCAAACAGCGCGACCGCTACGTGCAGGCGGCCGCGGACCTCGTTCGCCAGATCGAACAGCGGGGCGTGACCCGGCTTTTGTTGACGGGGCCGAGCGCCTTCATCTCTATGGAGCTCATCCGCGAACAATGGCAGCGGAGTTTCGGTAGCCTGGACAAGCTCCCCGAGATGCATGTGATCGACGACTATGCGGGGCTGCGTTCGATTATGGTGTGGTACAGCGGCGATCTCACGCGCAACCTGCGGCGCCATATCCCGCGTTTTAACGTGGTCCGTTTCCGTCAAGAGCTGGCAGAAGGCCGCGTCGCGCTGATCGGAACGCAGATCACCGGCGGGACCACCATGAAGAAACTGCACCGGCTGTTCAAGGCGGAATTCGGCGTGACCCCGGCGATCGGCGCCCTGGTCGCGGCGCATTCACAATACCGGCAGCGTAAGCCATTCGAAAAGTGGGGGGAATTTGACGTCATGGCCGGAGCGGTCAACGGCCCGCTGGCCGATCTTATGAGTGAGTACATTTCCGCGCAGCGCGGAAAGTGGAAAGCAGAGCCGCCCTACCGTACCAAAGGCGTAAACGATCCGCTTGTCGAGGCGGTCCGTGATGGTATCCGTGCGGACGCGGCGGTCCTTGTCCGGGAAAAGGTGGTCCGGCCGGATCAGCAGGCGGCCGTGTTAAGTGAGGCTCCCGGGGGGATCGACCTTAATCCGCAGGCCATGACCATCACCGTCAGCGGCGATGCCGCCCCGCTGATCACCCCTGCCGATGCCACGCAGGTTGTCCCCGACGTCGAAGGCTACGTCCCGCTCATCCTCCCCGTCACCCCCGCCGCGAACCTGCCGGTGTTATTGGGGGGAGGGGGTGCACCAACGGACAGAGAAAGTATCAGTTATTTAAGGTAAGCAGTAGGTATGAGGCAAAAGAAAAGGACCTTCGTTTGAAGGTCCTTTTTTATGGCGGGGTTGACGAGATTTGAACTCGCGACCTCCTGCGTGACAGTAGTACGTGGCAATATAAAATATGGGTAGCATATTGTTGTTCTGTATATACTTAACTAGTATTGGGCAATCTATGAAATGTGTAAATGTCCAATATTTGCCCAAATTGCGTCCTCCTCGCAAAATTGCACTCGGATCCACGGCCCGGACATGGGCTATTGATAGCCGGTTATACTGGCATCATATTGATCTTTAGTGATTATACCCATGTAAAGAACAGCTAACGGCAATAAATGAATCAAGAAACGGCTCGAGGTTGTTGATAAGTGCCAGGTAAGCGGCAATTGGGTTAATAGGTATACGGATGTGTAACCTAAAGCTACCAGCAACAGCCATATTCCAAGGCCCATGTACTTCTTACGAATAACTCGGGTAACGTTCGTTAAAATAGTTATGAGAAATATAACCCATACAATATTCCATCTTTTGGGCTGAAATATTTGTCTTTGATATTCATATAGAATTTTAGGCATTCGACTTAAATTTTTAAATAATCTCACTGGTGCCTCAGTTACCTTAAAATCTGGAAATGCGTCCTGAATGTTTAGATTCATTGCTTTTGTAGCATAAATATAGCCCCCAACTAATGCCAATAAATAAATCCCAACAAGAAAGCCCAAACCTATTAATTTTCTCTTGTATATAATTAAAAATATCAAGATGCTCACTGCACTCACTGTCAGCAGCATTACACCTTCGGTTTTTGTGCTTATAGTTAAGAACATGTACAGCATTCCAAGGATTAATTCCGATTTCTTCTCCGAAAACAACCAACTATGCAAGTAAAATACTCCGGCCGTAAAATAGAACGAAAGAACGACATCAGTATTTACATATGTCCCCATTGCAAAATATTGTGGCACTGTAGCCAGCATCGCGCATAGGCCGAGAGCCCACGTTCGACCAATCTCTCGTCTGGCAAAACAAAACAAACAAGTTATGAGAGACAAAGAATATATCGGAAAGAGGACATTGACCAGTGAATCATTCAGGTAACCCTGAAATAAATAAAAATTAAGTTGGGCAAAAGGAACTAACAAAGGATATTGCAGGTTTGGTATCATCTCTGAATATCCTGATACAAAGTCGGCAGGTATTCCTCCTGAGAAATAGAATAGCTTCGCTTTCATGCTATACATGACCAGGCCATCGTAACTAGCCCATGGCTTTATTAATGCAGTAAAAAATGCATATACCGTCTGAATGAGGATAATTCCTATAAAGACTTTATCTAGAGTCTGTAACCGCATCGTCCCAAATATTTGCTGACATACACTCAAGTTAGGCAGAATTTTCCTCTTCCGGAATAATTGAACTATTAGCAAAAACAATAATAAAGCTACGGTAGCATATTTACTGTATGGAATTTTAAATATGGACTGAATGCCCAGAAGCGTTGATGTACACCCCACCCCCAGTGGAAATGCCTGCATTATTTTTTCTTCATAGTTCAGCGTGGCTGCACAGATATCAACTATAAAATAACCAATAAAAGCAATACAGATAAACCAAAAGAATAAATTCAATAGATCCACAGATTCAATCTTTCTTTAATATGTAGTAAGAATTATCCAGTGAGTCCAACAATTTGTACCCATCATGATCGGGCTTAAACTTATCATCAAACACAATACGATACTCGGCTTCCGAAGTCAGTCGACGTGGAAATAAAAAATAGATCAACCTTGCATGGTGGATGGTTCTATTATCCAATCCAACAACATCATAGGTAGCATTCGATGGGATATGAATTTTGACCTTTTCAATGAGTGTATAAAGCCAATCCCTCAGTATCATCCGTTTTCTATCTTCGATATTATCCGCACTTAGAAACCGACCATATCGATAAGCCAAATTTTTTTCTTTTGAATCTTTTAGGTAGGGACGAATCGAAAACCATAGCCATATAATTATCCAGAAAACACCACAGACAATTAGATAATAATTCTTGCCACGAAACGCCACGATTAGCACCACCTACTTACCGATAGCAGCATGTTTATAACCTTGGGGGAATAACTGGCATGATACGAGGCCAGAAGAATTGTACACATAGGATGTTTTGACACTCTTACAAATGCCATGATTTCTACTTGGCCAATAAGTAAGCTATACCGACTCCCAATCATTTCCATCAAAACCATTCCAAGCTACGTTGTTTCCTGAAATGCTGAACTCTGCGTCAATAACTCCTGGATTGATTAATTGCCTAACATTCTGTCCATCGTAAACGAATATATCCGATTCACCACCAAACTCTTTGATCCAAGCGACATACTGGCCCGATATATCCGGGAGATCATTGCTGAATTGATCATCAGTGAGCGCCCTGACATTAAATATCGTCGCCTCAGCATTTCCGCACAGAATCAGCAATCCGAATAATACGAGAATGTTCGTAAACCTTTTCATTGCATTACCTCTGAATCAGAACTTTAGGATTGAAAGGTTAAAGTATAATCCAATTTGTATACTAGATCAACCGGACAACCAGTGACATAGGTGGACATACCTTCTAGTTGATCGTTTGGATGAGAGCCGCGGTATACTAAATCAAGTTTGGAGGACGGTTTGGTGCCATAATGGTGCCATCCGGACGGGCAGAATATAGCAAAATATGCCAATCGTTGACCGGGGGAGGGGTGTCAGTTATTATCCCGTTTGATGAGGTGTTGAGGCGGGTTATCGTCGATAAAAAACCCGAGCCGTCGTGAAACGTGCTCGGGTCTATATACGGGGTTGACGAGATTTGAACTCGCGACCTCCTGCGTGACAGGCAGGCGTTCTAACCAGGCTGAACTACAACCCCTAAAATATGTGATCACCGGTCCGGCCGAAAAATTGCTTAAGCTGCTGTGGCCCCGCTTTTCTCCTAATCTGGCCTTAAATCCCGGTAATTTGTGTCCGTATAATGGTCGATATATTACTATAATCATTTTACCGTGTCAAGCGATAGATACTGCTGCCCGAAAGGGGACAGTCCCCTTCCGGGGGACAGGGCGCTTTAGCACTTTTCCTACCTTTCACTACCCCCACCCCCGTAATATCGTTAAAATAATCCCATGCCCGACATCCTCATCCAAATTCAGGAACTCGGCCCGGTGTTTTTGGCGGCGCTTGTGTTGGCGTTGTTTGCGATTATGTTTTTAACCGGCAAGATCCGCGGACTGGAGTCGGCGATCGCGTCGCTGCGCAAGGCGCTCGACTACGAAAAACTGCGCGGGCGCTGTCCGTACCTGACCCTGGAGCGCGACGACGAGGAGTACAAGTTGGTCCTCACCAACGACAGCTACTGCTACGCCAAGAACGTGCAGGTCCTGGACGCGCCGATGGTCGTCGACGTCGGCTTTCAAAAAAGGCTGACGCTCAGGTTCGAACCGATCGAGATGATCAAACCGCACACCAGCGCGCAGCTGCACTACAAGGCCTTTGACGGCGACCTGGACGTCACCAACCACGACCCCGGCAAACTCATCCATTACTTCCCCAATTCCGGACTCGAACTGACCGTCACCTGTCAGAACATGGAAGGCGACCCGTTCCGCGAGGTGATCGTCAACGAAAAGGACAAGTTCCTGGTGCGCGGGGTCAAACCCGTAGAAAAATAGGGACAGTAACCTGTGCCCCGTTTTATCGCCCAAATAACAGGGGAAAGCGTGTCTGTCCCTAATTTCCCTTTCCCGTAGCCCGCGCGGCGCAATCCCGGTAAAATAAAATCATGTTGATTACTTCACTCTGCTTAGCGCGTGTTTGCGCGGGTACTTTGTGATGTCCAAGCCAAACGTCCCAACCTGGCTCATCCCGCTGGCGCTGATCGCCGCCGCGGTGGCGGTGCACAGCGGCACGCTCGGTCACGGGTTTCTCGTAGACGACGCCCATTTCCTCAAAGGACATTGGGCCGCCGGCTACCCGCGGCTGACCGACGTGTTTTTCCGCACCGCGTCCCAGCATTACGCGCCGCTTTATCTCGCCGTCAATTATTGGCTGTTCGAGCACTACGGTCAAGCCCCGCAGGTCTTTCACGTCATCAACATCACGCTGTTCGCCTTGAATATCGCGTTGTTTTATATCCTGGTCCGCGCCTGGGCGCAGTCCACGGCGCTGGCGGCCTTAAGCGCCTTGTTGATGACCGTGCATCCGGTGCACGCGTTTATCGTCGGCTACAAGACCGGCAACTTTGTGTTTTACACGACCCTGCTGCAGCAAGTGTGCCTGCTGCTGCTGTGGCGCTCGATGCGCGGGGGTAAAGCGGGCCGGGCCGGTTTGATCGCCAGCTACGTAGTGTATGCGGTGGCGATCTTGTCTGTTGAGTGGGCCATGCTGTTTCCGCTGTACGCGCTGATGATGCTGCGTGTCTGCGGCGGGAAGTCGTGGCGCGACAGCCTGCGGGTGTGCGTTCCGTATATTGCGCTGGCCGCGGTGCAGGCCGCGCTGTATCTGCTCGTGGCCGGGCCGAGGGCGGGTCTGCTGGAACGGTTTCTCGCGGCCGACATCCTGCTGACGGAGTACGTCGGGCTGTGGGGATACTTTTTGGCCAAGTACGGGTTGACCGTTCTTACCGTGCACGGCACCGGATACATGTGGGACCTCGCCGCGGTCCCGGACCCGGCGTGGCTGTGGGCCGGATGGGGGACATTGGCGGCGGTCGGCGGGGCGGTCCTGTTCGGCGGACTGCGGACACAACGCTGGGGCGCGTTCGGCGGGGTATGGTTCCTGACGGGCTGGGTGCTGGTGTTGCCGGCAATGCTCGCGCATCCGGCGCTGGGTTTTGTTTTTGAACCGCACTGGGTGTACTTCGCGTCCTTCGGTTTCTTTCTGTTGATCGCGCGCGGGCTGTTGGCGCTGGGCCGCCGTTTACCGCCGGCGGTAAATATTATCGGACTCGCCGCCATAGCGTTGTTTTGTGTCGCGGTCACGCTGCAGACGCAGCGGGTGATGCGCACCGAGGAGGCGTTTTGTGAATACTGGCTGAGCTATTCGCCGCGTAACCGGCTGGCCATGTCGCGGCTGGCGCAGATCTACACGGAGCAAGGCCGGCCGCGCGCCGCCCTGGCGATTCACCACCGGTTGCTCACCGCGGGCGACGGGCAGGAGTACCGTGAGCTGAATAACATCGCCGTGCTCCGGCACCGGCTGGGAGATCTGGAGGAGGCGGAGGCCCAGCTGCGCGAATCACTCGCCCGGGAACCGGGTTTTGCCGCGGCGTGGAATAATCTCGGACTGGTCCTGCAGGACCGCGGGCGGACGGCCGAAGCGATCGACGCCTTCCGGGCGGCCCTGCGGCGCAACCCGAACATGGTGCACGCGCGGATCAATTTAGCTTACCTGTATTTGCGGGAAGACCGGAACGACGAGGCGGCCGCCGCGATCGCGCCGCTGAGCCGGGCCGTCGTCAGTCCCGAATACGACCGGGAGGCGCTGATTATCACCGCGATCATCGCCGTCCGGCAACAGGATGCCGCGCGGTTGTCCCGGATTTATGCTGCCCTGCAGGAACGGCATCCCGGTGCGGCGGCCCGCATCCGGCTGGCCGATCAATTCGCCGTCTTCGGGCTGCCCGGGGAGGCGCGGCGAGCGTGGCCGTCCCGCTGACCGAAAGTTTTTTAGAGATACGGCCGGCTGTGCTATGATGGGGACATGAATAAAGTCGCGCGAGTATGGTTGGCCGGCTGCCTGTTGTGGGCGGCCGGAGCGGTCCCGCTGTCGGCGGGTGTGGTGGACAAGGACGTCTTCACGATCAAAGAGGTGATCGACGGCGACACCATCGTGGTCGCCACCGATACCGGCCGGCAGTTGCGCGTGCGCATGATCGGTATCGACGCCCCGGAATTGCGCGACACCACCAAGGCGCGCATCGACGCCGAGCAGGGCAAGGCGGAATTATCCGAACTGCTCAGCATGGGGCAGCGCGCCCGCAATTTCCTTACCGACGAATTGATCGTCACGACCTTTCCCTATGTTTATCTGGAATACGACGTGCACGACCTCGACAGCCAGGGCAATACCCTGGCCTACGTACACGTGTGCCCGGTCTCGGTGGCCCACCCGGCTGAAAAGTATATGGCATGCCCGCAATGTGTGATGTACCGCGACGGATATTATTGTTATCTGCTCAACGCGCTGATCGCGTATAAAGGTTATGCCAAACCCGCACCGGTGCCGCCGAACAACCTTTTTACCAAACTCATCGGGCGCCTCTATGATGACGCCAAACGCAATGAACGCGGTTTGTGGGAAATCCACGACGGCGATGATCCGCGCGTAACCAAGGTCGAATTCAATCCGCTGACTTCGAATCAGCCGTTGATCTCTCATAAACAGGCGTTGTCCATTGCCTACGATTACGCCGCGCAAAAAGGCCATCCCGTGCCCGACGGGTGGGAATACATCAGCGCCACGCATTACGAAGACAGCCAGGTGTGGGTCGTCGGCGTCGACCTGGCGCCCAGCGGCGGCGGCACGCACCTGGTCATCGGCATCGACGACCGCTCAGGCGACGTAGTCCGCTTCGAGGCGCAGGAGCATTTGCGTTGATGGCAGGTCTCACAATTTAGTCCGCAGAAATGAAATTCAATCAAACAACATCTCCCTAAGAAAATATTATGAGTGAAGAAGTATTATCCTCCTGGATCAAATCCGTCGAAGACCAATTCGCCGGCGGTCCGCCGGACGGCGCGGCGCTGGAGTGGGACAGGCACCGCTTCGAGCTGCAGGTGCGCGACTTTGCCAAGCCGTTCAAGTATTACAACCGGACGTCCTTTGATAACAAATACTGCAACACCTACCAGGTGGCGATCGACCGCCCCGAGGAAGACCGCTGGCTGTTGCTGGTCCAGGTCAGCTTCATCGTCGACGCCTACATCATGTGGTGGACGCACTATCTGCCCACCGGCCGGACCCAAGTCGGCCAGGTGCATCCCGAAAATGATATTCAGGGGATCAGCGAGAACATGCGCGCCTTTCTCAACGGCCAGGCCTTCATTGAAGTCCCGATGGACTGGTACCGCACCAAGCTTCCCCAAGTGGATCTGCAGATCAGCAAGCCCGAGGATGTCATCCTGGGCAAGTGCCTGTTTGAAGATCATTCGGGGTAGTGCGCCATGAAACGAATCTTGCTCTACGGTTTTTCCGGCTTCGATCGATTTTCGCGTAATCCTTCAAGGGATGTAGTCAACGCGCTGGCTGCGGGGCGTATCGCCGGGGTTAAGGTGGACAAGATAATTTTTAAAGTCGCCTATGCCCACGTTGAGCAAAAGGTCCCGCGGTTGCTGGCGAAGGCTGAGTATGACGCGGTCATCGGCTTCGGCCTGGCGCGCGGCGCGACCGGGATCCGCCTGGAAAAGGAGGCGCACAACCTCATTAACAGCAAGACGGCGGACACCGACGGCATTCATCACAACCGCCGCAAGATCATCCGCGGCGGCCCGGATAGATACCTCAGCAGCGTCTCCCTCACGCGTCTGCGTTCCGCACTTATTAAGGAAGACATTCCCGCAGCCGTTTCCCACGACGCCGGCGGGTACGTCTGCAATTTTACCTACTACCATATTCTCCACCAGCTGCGGTCCCGACAGTCCCGATCCCGGTGCCTGTTTGTTCACATCCCCCTGTCCTGCGAGATCGTCTGCCGTATGAATGGGGCGGCCGCGTCGCTTCCCCAGGCCGTATTGACCCGGGCGGGCCGGGTGATCATCGGCAAGATTTTGCAAATCGGATAGGCGCAGTATTGACCTGTCCGGTCGTATTTCCGGACGGGGCGGGATTCGGTCCGGCCGCCGGGATGCGGACCGGCGCATAGTGCCTCACAAATCACCATATTTCAAATATTTACGTAAACTTCTCTCGGATCCCCCGCCGGCGCACAGATGTATTGACAATATCCGATTCTATGAGAGAATAATGTTCCCCTGGAAGCACCCCACCAGATCTCATCCACCGAATTGCGAGCAATGATCACAACGGCTGACTAAGTGTGTGTGCGGCAAGTGGATAACGTATAACGGAGAGGAAGACCGATGACACAAGATTTGATTACATCCTGGCGCGACATGAACCTGCCTGCGGAATTGCGCGATATGCTGGCCGCGGCCAAGTCCGTCCGCGTCCCGAAGACCCGCGCGGAACTCATTGATCTGACCATGGGCGGCGCGAAGAATGACGTGTTTAACGTCGTCTACGACATTCCCGGCAAAGGCGAGATCACCGAGGCTGTGGTCCATCGCTGCCGCAACGGTGTTTCGGTGAACTACACCGAAGCTTATATGCGCCGGCGAGATCCGGAATGCATGCTGATCGCCGATGACCAGCCGACCGACAAGCCGCATTACAAGAACCGCTTCGACAAACCTTTCGCGGAACTGCATACCGAAATATTTGAATGGCTCACCGGCCAGGACCTGATTGTCCTACCGTTTTACGCCGGCAGCGCCTCACTCAATTGCGGGGCCTTGCTGATCGGTCCGGCCAATGCGGCCTTTTTTGCCGCGGCACTGGCCGAGATTCAGGGGATGATCAAGGAAGACGAGATCAAGCCGGGCTTTCGGCCGAAGGCGGTGATCTATCTCGCCCCGACGTTCCGTCACAGTCTGTGCGACGGCAAGCAGGTCGTTGTTCATCACCGTTCGCCGCAAATGCACGAGATTTACTCATTGAATCTTTATCCCGGTCCGAGCGCCAAGAAAGGCGTTTACGGCATGTTGCTCAATGTCGGGGAACAGGAAGGCTGGTTGACCGCCCACGGTTCCGCCGTTCGGGTCACCACACCCTACGACAACGAGTTTATCATTATGCATGAAGGCGCCAGCGGGGGCGGTAAGAGTGAAATGCTGCAGTATCCGCACCGTGAACCGGACGGCCGTCTGTTGACCGGAGAGAATATCGTCAACGGCAAGCGGCGCTACATCCCGCTGTTTCAGGGATGTTCACTCAGTCCGATCACCGACGACATGGCCCTGTGTGATCACGGGATTCAAAACACCAGCGGCAAGCTGGTGATCCAGGACGCGGAGGAAGGCTGGTTCGTCCGGGTCAATCACATCGACCGTTACGGCGTCGACCAGTATGTCGAACGGCTGTGTACGAACCCGCCCGAGCCGCTCGTCTTCTTAAATCTTTTTTCCGTGCCGAGCGCTACATGCCTGATCTGGGAACATACTCAGGACGCGCCGGGCAAGCCGTGCCCGAACCCGCGGGTGATCCTGCCGCGCGACATCGTTCCTGATATCATCAACGAACCGATGGAAGTGGACGTGCGCAGCTTCGGCGTGCGCACCCCGCCGTGTACCGCGGAGAATCCGACGTACGGCATCATCGGAATGCTGCACATCCTGCCGCCGGCCATTGCCTGGCTGTGGCGCTTGGTCGCCCCGCGCGGCTTTGCCAATCCGAGTATCACCGACACCGCCGGCATGACCAGCGAGGGGGTCGGATCGTACTGGCCGTTCGCCACCGGACGCCGTGTGGATCAGGCCAACCTGTTGCTGCGCCAGATCATCGAGACGCCGGGGACGCGCTACACCCTGATCCCCAATCAGCATATCGGTTCGTGGAAGGTCGGTTTCATGCCGCAGTGGATTTCACGCGAGTATATGTCGCGCCGCGGAAGCGCCAAATTCAAGCCGCATCAGATCGAACCGGCGCGCTGCTCGCTGCTCGGATGGGCCCTGCACCAGATGCAGATCGAAGGCTTCTTCCTGAACCGGGATTTACTGCAGGTCGACACTCAGCCGGAAGTCGGCGAAGCGGCTTATGATGCCGGCGCCAAGATCCTCACCGACTTCTTCAAACAGGAACTCGAGTTTTACCTGAAAGAAGCCGACCTTGATGAGACCGGCCGGGCCATCATCGAATGCTGCATGCAGGACGGCGAGGTGGAAGACTATAAACGCCTCACCTCCGGTGACCAGTCGTAAAACGTAGATTGACCCGCTGACTTATACCAAAGCCCCGCATTTACCGACATCGGAATGCGGGGCTTTTTTTGGGAACACTCGATAAGCCGCGGCAATGTGCTAGAATAGACCCCATATCAAACCAGCGGAATTGATCTGCCCCTCATAGCATGGAAGAACATTATCTTATTCAATTGGCCGGGATCGTTATCATCGGCACGGCGGCCCAGTGGCTGGCAATGCGCCTGAAGCTTCCGTCAATCCTGTTTTTGCTGGCCTTCGGTTTTCTGGCCGGGCCGGTCCTGCATCTCATTCATCCGGACGAACTCTTCGGCCACCTGCTGTTCCCGGTGATTTCACTGTCGGTGGCCATCATCCTTTTCGAAGGCGGGATGGACCTGCGGCTGGAGGAGCTTAAGGACATCGGCCGCATCGTGGCGCATTTCATCACTATCGGGGTCGTGACCACCTGGGTGATGGTGGCCCTGGCCGCATACTTCATTCTCGATTTGGGGCTGACGCTGTCGATTCTCTTCGGCGCGATCTTGGTCGTGACCGGACCGACCGTGGTCGGGCCGCTGCTGCGCCATGTGCGCCCGTCGGGACGGGTGAAGAATATGGTGAAGTGGGAAGGGATCATGAACGATCCTGTCGGCGTTTTGTTGGCCGTTCTCGCCTTCGAGTCGATCATGGTCGGCGACATCAACGCGGCGTGGACCATCGTGGCCGCTGGTATATTGAAGACCATCTTTTTGTCCGCGGTTATCGGCGTGGCCAGCGCCTATCTGCTCACCTTTCTACTCAGCCGCTACTGGATACCGGATGTCCTGCATCAGGTGGTGACCCTGATGTTCATCTTCTTCGCCTTTGTGGTATCAGACCTGTTGCAGGGTGAGTCCGGACTGCTGGCCGTCACCCTGATGGGGATTATCATGGCCAATCAGGACAAGGTCGCGGTGAAGCATATTCTGGAATTTAAAGAAATCCTGCGCACGCTGATCATCTCGATTCTTTTTATCATCCTGTCGGCCCGGCTGAAGTTAAGTGATTTTGCGGATATCAACGGCACGCATGTTTTATTTCTGTTGGTCCTGATTGTCATCATCCGTCCGGTCAGCGTCCTGTTATCATCGATCGGCACGAACTTGAACTGGAAGGAAAAGATCTTCGTATCGCTGATGGCGCCGCGCGGGATCGTGGCCGCGGCCATGGCATCGATCTTCGCCTTTGAGCTGGCCTCGGCCGGCCGGCAGCAGGGCGTGGTGCTGATGCCGTTGACGTTTCTGGTTATCGCGGTCACCGTGACGTTTTACAGCCTGATGATCACGCCGGTCTCACGCTGGCTGGGAATCTCCAAAAGGAATCCGCAGGGTGTCATTATCGTCGGGGCGCACGATTGGGCGCGATTGATCGGACAAAAGCTCGTCGCGCTGGGGTTCAAGGTCCTGATGGTCGACAGCAACCGCGGAAATATCCGGCAGTCCCTCAAGGAAGGGCTGCAAACTTATATGGGGAACATCCTGCAGGAAAACATCGAAGACCGCCTCAATCTCGATGAAGTCGGCCGGATCATGTGTCTGACCTCCAACGATGAAGCCAATGCCCTGGCATCGCTTCATTTTCAGGATTTGCTGGGCACGGCCAATGTGTTTCAATTGTCTCCGGAACCGGCGGAAGGGAAGAACATTCAGGCGCATTCACCGAAGCATATGCGCGGCCGGCATCTGTTCGGCCGGGGACTCGATTTTCAGCGGCTGACTGCGATCTTCGAATCGGGCGTGGAACTGTGCGAGTTGACGGTCGGGGAGGATTTCGAGATGGAACGCTTTTTGTCGTCCTACGACGGAAAGGCGATCCCGTTGTTCTTGGTCGACGACAGCAAACTGCGCATCTTTGCCGCGGATGATCCGCCGGAACCGCAATCGGGTCATGTGCTGGTGTATCTGGCCAAGCCCGCCTGATCGACGATTGCAAAGACGGGGCCGGAATGTAATTCACAAAGCGTCATGCTTTGGTTATACTCGATAGACTGGACCAAATCTCACGATAGCCGCCAATCAGGGGGAGGAGCCGGTGTCTGAACTGATCAATACCGACAAGTTGCCGCAAGACGTTCAGGATAAATTTGTGCCGTACGCACGGGAGTTATTAAATCTCTATCCGGGCCGTGTCCGCGCCGCGGCGGTGACCGGGGAAGCGGCCGGGGCGGATTATCATCCCAGGAGTTCGCAGATCACCTCTGTCTTCGTCTTTGATGAGGTGGATTTTCAGATCTATCATCAGGCCCTGAAGACCGTGGCCGCCGGCGTCAAAAAAGGGATCACCGCGCCGCTGTTGCTGTCGGAACAATACCTTAAAAGTTCGCTGGATGTGTTTCCGGTGGAATTTCTCGATATCAAGGAAAAGCACATCCTGATCTTCGGCGAGGATCTCTTCGGCGGGCTCGATATCAAGACCGAGCACCTGCGCCTGTTTTGCGAACAGCAGGTGAAGGGCCGGATGATCCGCATCCGTCAGGCCTATCTCGAGGTCGGCCTGCAGCGCCAAGGCGTGGAGGCCATGCTCAAGGACTCGCTGTATTCGCTGATCCCGGTGTTCCGCAATCTGGTAAGGTTGAAGGGGCAGTCTCCGGCGGTAAATAAAGAGGAGATCATCACCCAGTTGGCCGGCGCCTTTGACATCGACGGGGCGGTGCTGCTGTCCATTTTCCGCGACCGGTCGAACGATGAGAAGATCGGCGGTCAGGACGTGAGCGTCTTCTGCGAGAAATATATGAACGAACTGCAAAAACTCGCCCGGCAGGTCGACCGGTTATGATCCGCCGCCGTTTCATCATTGTGACCGGGATCGCCGCCGCGCTCGTCATCGCGGCCGCGGGTTTCCTAAGCGCGCAGAGTTATCCGGCACGGCCGCAGGGATATGTCACGGACACGGCACGCGTGTTCAGCGCCGCGGACAGGCAGGCGGTGGAGCAGCTGGCGTATCAGTTGGAACAGCGCACCACCGCGCAGCTGGCGGTGGTCACCGTCCCGTCGACCCGGCCGGAATCGATCGATGAGTACGCCAACAAGCTTTTTGAAAAGTGGGGGATCGGTCAAAAAGGAAAAGACAACGGCGTCCTGCTGCTGATGGCCATGAACGACCGGCAGGTGCGCATTGAGACCGGTTACGGTCTGGAAGGGGTCATCACCGATTTGCTGGCGGGACGCATAATCCAGACGATTATGGTCCCGCGGTTCAAGGCCAGCGAGTATTCGGCGGGGCTGCGCGAGGGCGCGGTCGCTGTTGTCAGTCTGATCGCCAAGGATGCCGGCGTTACCATCACGGGAAAAGAAAGCGCGGTCTATGATCGAGTCCACAGCGGATCGACCAAGGCTGACAAGATCATCGTCCTGATTTTCTTTCTGATATTTTTCCTGAGTCTGTTTTCGCCGCTGCTGTTTCCGAAACATTACCGCAAGTACGGCCGGCGCCGGTCGTATTGGTACGGCGGGGGATACGGAGGCGGCGGCAGTTACGGCGGCGGATTCGGGGGTGGCTTCGGAGGGTTCGGCGGCGGCATGAGCGGAGGCGGCGGCGCGTCCGGGGGCTGGTGATTTATCCCAACGTTCGACATTATCACAGGAGGAGAAAAATATGAAATCAGGCGCGTGGATCGTAATCATTATCGGGTTATTCCTGCTGGGGATCTTGTGGTGGATATCCGGTTACAACAAGGCCGTGTCCCTGCATGAGAATACCCAGGCGACCTGGGCGCAGGTCGAAAATCAACTGCAACGGCGTAACGACCTGATCCCTAATCTGGTCAATGCCGTCAAGGGTTTTGCCAAACAGGAACGCGATGTCTTTACCGAAGTGACGCAGCTGCGCAGCCAGTGGGGGCAGGCCGCTACACGCGACGAGAAGATCGACAATGCCGCGGCTATGTCCGGGGCGCTCGGACGGTTGCTCTTGGTGGCCGAACGTTATCCGCAATTGAAAAGCGATCAGAATTTTCTCGCCCTGCAAAGTCAGCTGGAAGGAACGGAGAACCGCATTGCCGTGGAACGCCGCCGCTACAATGAGGCGGTGCGCAGCTTCAATACGTTTCAGCGAAAGTACTTCGGCAAGATGTTCGCCAAGGCTGCCGGCGTGACCGAACCGGCCAAATATTTCGAAGTAGCGGAAAAGGCCAAGGAAGTCCCGGTCGTCAGTTTTGAGTAGGCCATGCCGATCGCGAATCTCGACGAATTGATCAACCGGATCGAAGACCCGCGCCGTTTTTCCAAGACGGAACGCGACGAGGCGCGGCAGACTTTGTTGGCTCATCCCTCCGAGGTCCTGCCGGCGTTGCATGAACGCGTGCGGCTGTGGCTTCATGAATTTAATACGCCGGAGGTGCGCGGCCTTGACGCCCGTTGCCAGGCGGCGGCCCAGGAGCTGGCGGCCATGCTCGGCAGTCCCAATCACCCTGGATATCTGGCCCTTTATTCGCAGATGGAATGTATCAAAATGCGAAACGCGCTGGATATCCGCGAGGCCGGCGCCATTGCCGTGATCGATCTGATCTGCGCGATCGGTCATCCGGACTCTGTTGCTGTCCTCAAGGAGATTATCCATGGGCCGTGGCGCGATGAGATGACCTGGTACACGGCGGCCGCGGGGCTAGTGAAAATGGGCGATCCGGAAGGCGGCGCCTATATGAGGGAACGGATCCTCGATCCGGCCACCCGGCCGGGCATGCGCAAGGCCGCCTGCCGCAAGCTGGTGGAACTGGGCGTCAAAGACCTCTTCGACCCCAACGATGTGATCCCCGGAGATCCCGCCTTTACGGCCGAATTGGAGCAGGAATTTGTCAGCCGTTTGCGCCGGGTCTGATCGGGGAATAAATACCCCAACCCGCCTTTGACAATCCCCCCTCAGGTTTTATAATTAAAACAACATGTGAGCACGATGCGAACCGCAGATAAAGGAGGTCCTGAGATGAACTGCCCCCGGACAGGCAAACCCATGGAAGAAATTGAGATCGGCGGAGTCAAGGTTGACGTCTCGACCGGCTGCGGCGGGATCTTCTTCGACAACTTCGAGTTTAAGAAGTTCGACGAACCCTTTGAGGCCCCCGGTGAAGAGCTTATCGCCGCCAGCCAGAAGTACAGCGATGAGAGCGTCGACACCTCCCCGCGCATCCATTGCCCGCACCATCCCGACTGCGTGATGATGCGCCACAGCTTCAGCGTCAAGCAGGCCGTCGAGATCGACGAATGCCCGCAATGCGGCGGCATCTGGCTCGACCCCGGCGAACTCGGCAAGGTCCGCGCGTTGTTCCCCAGCGAAGAGGCCAAGAGCCGGGCCGCTGACGAGATGTTCGAAAAGATGTTTCAAAGCCCCGAAATGCAGGCGATGAAGTCCAAGAGCGACGCCGACCTGGCCAAGGCCAAGCGTTTTGCGCGGATGTTCCGCTTTATCTGCCCAAGCAACTATATACCCGGGAAACAGGACTGGGGCGCTTTCTAAACCCGTTTGCCGCGTCCCCCGACGCACTCCCGCCTCGCTAAGGGCCGCTATGGCGCAAACCAGAATACTTCACAAAACCGCACTTATCCTCTTCGGCATATTGTTGTGTTTTGTCCTGCTGGAAAGCGGACTGCGCCTCGCCGGGTCCGTGTTTCTGCTGCGTCAGCATCTGGTGAACCGGCTTACTCTCGCCAAGGACGATGCCGTGCGCATCCTGTGTATCGGTGAATCGACCACCGCGCTCGGCGACGAATTCGCTTATCCCCGTCAATTGGAAAAGATCCTCAACGAACGCAGCACCGCGCACCGCTTTGCCGTCATCAACAAAGGCGTGCCCGGCACCAACAGCGGGGAGATCCTCGCCAACGTCCGGGGTTATCTCGACGCGTACCGCCCGCATCTGGTACTGGTGATGATGGGGATCAACGACCGTGAACAGATAGACCGTCTGACGACGCCGGCCCGCGGGGTGCGGCCGTGGGCGGAATCACTGCGGACGGTCCACCTCATCCGCTGGATCACCGCCGGCATGCGTGAACGGCAATTCATGAAGGAAGTGGAGGCGGCATTGAATGAGCCGGAAGCGGATCCCGCGCGGCTTGTGCGGATGGCGGAGTATTTCCGCGAACGCCGGCGTTTCGACACGGCGGAACGGCTGTTGAAACGGGCGGTCACGTTACAACCCGATTACGGGCCGCTGCTGATGGAAGTGGCGGATTTCTACTGGGACCGCGAGCGGTATGATGACGTCGCCGCGGTGCTGGCAAAAGCGGCGGACCTTGATATGCGGTACGAACACTGGTTACAGATCGCGGATTATTACCGGCGGTTGGAGAAGCCGGAGGAATCGGAGAAGGCGTGCCGCAAGGCGGTCGAACAACGTCCGCGCGACGAGGACGCCTTCGTGCGGCTGGCCGCGCTGCGGCTGGATGCCGGCGATCCCGCCGGGGCGCGCGAGGTCATGGAGACTTTCTGGCCGGTGGCGCCGCCGCTGGATGACGGTCAATTTGATCTGGCGGTGTACGCCTATCTCGACGGAGAAGAGGATATCGCGCGCGCGATCCTCGCGGACCCGGTCGACCCGGATACGGACGATCCTCAGGCCCTCGAAACGCTCGCGGACCGCTATTGGGACCTCGGCCGGCGCGAAACAGCCGGGGAGATCTTTGCGCTGGTCCGTAAGCTTCAGCCGGAGAATGTCCAGGCCAACACGCGGTTGCTGCAGCTGCGCGCCTACCGCAAGCAATCCGCCGCCGCCGACAAGATGTTATACCATTTGTGGAAGAATCCGCGTGCCAATCAGGATTTTCTAAAGATCTATGCCGCTGTGTTCGATGTCCCCGCCGTCCCCGACGCTCCCCGTGGACAGTCACTGCCGGATTCCGCGGAAACGATGTATACGGATCACACCCGCCGCAATTTCCGGCAACTGGCCGATCTGTTGCGCGAGCGCAATATCCGCCTGGCGGTGATGCAATATCCGATGCGCGCCGTTGAACCGCTGCACCGGATTCTCGACGACGCGGAGGATATCATCTTTATCAGTAATGAGGAAGTGTTTCAAGAAGCCGTGCGGGACAAGGGGTATGCCGCGAATTTTACGGACCTGTTCGCCGGCGACTTCGGGCACTGCACGCCGGACGGCAACCGGCTGCTGGCGGGCAACGCCGCCGATCATATTTTACCGGAGTTTCCGTAAGCCGTAGGTGTGCTTTAAGGAGTTTCCTGCGGGGCGCGGGCCACATCCCGGGCCGCGAAGTAATCCGCCATATGGGCGGCGATAAACGCGGCGCCCTTGCGGTTCGGATGATAGTGGTCCTCGAAGAAATAATCGGCCTTGGCGGAGATTCCGTCAAACGCCTTCTCCAAATCAATCACCGCCAAACCCTCCTGTCGGGCGTAATCTTTCAATAGCTTGTTGTAATAGCGGACCGAGCGGCTCTTGGTGGGCGGCATGTTTTTGTCGTCGTGGATAAAGGTGGCGATGATCAATTCGGTGCCGTGCCGCCGGCACAGCGCGGCCAGGGCATCGATATTCTGGATGAACAGCCGGCCGTTGCGCCGCTGGATCTCCCAGTAGACATCTTCATCCATATAGGCCACGGGTTCGTCGTCCCCGGCAGGCGCTCCGGCGGCCAATCTTTGCCGAAGATCAAGCCAGGTCTTGTACATCAGCGTTCGGGCGTAGAAATTGTAGCGCCGCTGCTGCTTGGCCCAGTAGTCGGCGGTGGATCCGGAAAAGAGCTGGCTCTCCGGGACGGCCACGGCATGCGCGCTGCGCGGGCTGCGGCTGATATCATTGTAGTTTTGATACAGGACCACGGCCGCTGGCCGGTGAGGCAGGACTTTGATGTAGTAGCGCAGAAATGTCTGAAACGAACTGTGCCCGTTGTTGCCCGCGTTGATGAAGGTCAGCGGCCGGTCGGGCCGGGCGCGGTTATGACTGTCTTCCAGCTGGTGCGTCCAGGTCTCATCATCATTCAACCCGTAACCGAAGGCGCTTGAGCCGCCGAGGATGAAGACCCTGACTCCCCGGCGGGTGGGCCAAGCCGGGTTCTGCAGATGAATGCGCAGGCCGAGCGGATCGGTGGTGTAGGACGCACCCGCAAACTCCCAGTGATGCAGCGGACGCGCTTCAAAACCGCCGTACATCGATTTTTTGTGTCCCCACTCCCGGTAGCGGGCGAAGCTGTCCGGATGCTGGTTACGCAGGAACCCTTCGGCCGCTCCCGCCAGGATTATCAGCAGGACCGTCAAAAGGACTGCGGTCCAGGCCGCGTGCAGATTTCCGGACCGCCGACAGTGCCGGGCGAGCCACAACGCGAGGACAATAATGAGCAGGTGCCAGCCGCACAGACCGCAGAAGTACGCCAGGCTGTAGGTAGCCCAGATCGGATGCGGGGAGAGGTGAAACCACAGCGGAGCGCTCAGACCCAGCAGGGGAGCGGCAGTGAGGAAAAAGGCCTTTAGGAAGCAATGGCGTGTATTTTGGGGAGACATAACATTTGGCGCCGGATTAACGTATGTCCCATTCTAGCCGATCCGCGCCCCCCAGGCAATCGCCAATCCCCGGAAGTGGTATCCCGGCCGCGCGCCGGTACCCCCGCAGGGGGTATGAGAAAAAGGATGACTTCTGAACAAATCTGACTATAATATATAAATCCATCGGTAAGAATTTCGGGCCGATAACGGGCTTTTTATTTCGGGAAGTAGCGCAGCTGGCTAGCGTGCATCGTTCGGGACGATGAGGTCGCGGGTTCAAATCCCGCCTTCCCGATTTTTCTCAAAGGGCTTCCGCCGACAAAGCGGAGGCCCTTTTTTTATGTGGACGAAGAATCAGCGCTGAGGAGGGTCGTTTCGAGCCGGGTGCTTATAAAGAGAAGGGTGGGTTAGATGGCTTCGCCGTTGGTGAGGCCGCCCTGAAGATCGTCCAGATGATGTTTGATCATCTTGGCCCTTTTCAGGTAGATAACCTCTTCGGCAATGGCGGTGGCATGGTCGGCGATCCGTTCCAGATCCCTGGTAATCAGGATCAGGGTCAATCCGCCGATAGCCGCGTCTCCGCCCGCCTTGATATAGTCCTCAATGAGTTCATTGAAGATCTCGGTGCGCAGTTTATTGGATGTCTTGTCTGCGAGGATGATGTCCTGAGCCATCCGGTCATCCTGCTTTGAAAAAGCGTCGATGGATTTGGTGACCATGACTTTGGCGTGATTTGCCAGCTGGGTAATTTCCCGGATAACCTGGACAGGCACTTGATCCTGGCCCTCGACGATACGCTGGGCAATGTTCACAATCAAATCTGCCGCTCTTTCCAGTTCGGTGCTGATATGCTGCCCGGCGGAGATGAAACGCAGATCAACCGCCATCGGTTGGAATAAAGCGTGGAGCTCTATGGCTTGTTCTTCGATGATATTTTCAAATTCATCGATCAGGGTATCATTTTGAATGACTTTTTTGGCCAGATTCTTGTTACGATTTTGTAACGCCGCGATACATTCCGCAAGGGACTCTTCCGTCAATGCCGCCATTTTTAATAAGTTTTGTGTGAGCTTCTTTAGTTCGTCATCCAAATGTCTTTCCATAACAACGCCTTACGCTTATCTAGTAGTTCACATAAATTTCACACGTTGGAAGTATGCATATCACAATATTATAAGATCATACTGAATCGATGCAAACACTTTATTTAGGAGGGAAGAGATGAGTAAGTTTAAGAAGGCTGTAACATGTGGAGTCGCCGGGCTCATGCTGATGTGTACGGTGCCGGCGCAAGCCGGAGAGGTCGATGTGCTGCTCGACATTCTCGTCAAGAAGGGAGTGCTGACGGCAAGTGAAGCTTCTATCGTCCGCGATGAAACCAAGCAAGCTGTTGCCGCCGAATTGGCCGCCCAAAAGTCGTACGCCGTACCGTCATGGGCTCAAAAGACCAAGATTAAGGGAGACTTTCGTCTGCGTTATCAGCGGCAAAGCAAGAAAAGCACCAACGACCGTCACCGCGGCCGCTACCGGTTCCGGTTGGGTATCGAGTCCCAGATCGCCAAAAAATTTATGGTCGGCGCGGGGCTAGCGACCGGCGGAACCGATCCGCGTTCCACCAACCAGACATTTACCAATTCGTTTGAGACCCCGGATATCCGGATGGACTACGCGTACATGAAGTATTCACCGCTTTCGTCATTGGATGTTTACGCCGGTAAGATGCCGCGTAAGCCGGTCCTCTGGGCCCCGTCCGATCTTTTGTGGGACGGAGACATCAATCCGGAAGGGGGATCGCTGGTCTTTAACTACGATTTGACTGATGATATCGGATTCTTCTTCAACGGCGGGGTGTGGGTCCTGGATGAAAGCAGCAGCGACAGTTCGGATCCCTACCTCAAATACCTGCAGCCGGGGTTCACATTCGGATTCGCCAACGGTATCTCCTTGAAGACGGCGCTGACGTATTACCGGTTTGACAGTATCGAAGGCAGCTTACTGGATCATTCGGCGGGTACCAATACGCTGGACGTCAACGGAAATCTGGCCAGCAGCTTTACGAGTTTGAATCCGGCGGCGGAGTTGGCCGTCAAGGAACCGTTCGACGGTCTGGTCCCGTATGCCTCGATTTTCGGCGAGTTCGTCACCAATCTGGATGACGACCATGTCCGGGAAACCGAAGGCTGGCTGGCCGGGTTCAAGGTTGGTGCCAAGAGCGTCAAGAAGCCGGGTGAGTGGCAATTCAAGTACATGTTCCGAAACCTCGAGATGGATGCGTTTCCTGATGTCTTTCCGGATTCGGATTCCTACGGAGGGGAAACCAACGTCCGCGGCCACGAATGGGTCGTCGAGTACGGGCTCGCCAACAACGTCGTGCTGGGATTCGACTACTACCGTATGAATCAAATCCTGGGTGGTGACGATCCAGAGCATCTGTTTCAGACTGACGTCGTGATCAAGTTCTAGGATCACGGTGATAAGCCGATAGATTGCGAATCAATAGAAACTTGATCCAAATATCAAGTTGTCCATGAACAGGAGGAAAACTATGAAGAAACTAGCATCAATCATGGCGGTCGGGCTGACCGTGCTGTTAAGCACCACAGCCCACGCCGAGGACATGCTTCAGATTAAAGGGTCGGATACCTTGATCAATCTGGTGCAGCGTCTGGCGGAAGTTTATATGGAAGAAAATCCGGGGAAGTATATCGCGGTGACCGGCGGTGGTTCCGGGACCGGGATTGCGGCCCTGATCAACGAAAAATGTGACATTGCCAATGCCTCGCGTCTGATGAAAGACAAGGAAATCTCGATGGCCCAAGAACGCAGTGTCACGCCGAAGCGCGTGGTCATCGCCCTGGACGGCCTCAGTGTGATTACGAATCCGGATAATCCGGTTGAAAAGCTGACTAAGGACCAGATCGGCGCCATCTTCAGAGGGGATATCAAGAATTGGAAGGAAGTCGGAGGTTCCGACAAGCCGATCACGCTGTACGGCCGTCAATCCAATTCAGGTACGTTCGTCTTCTTCCAGGATTTTGTCCTGAAAGGGGATTACTCGCAAAAGATGAAGCGGATGAACGGAAACGCGCAGATTGTGGAAGCCATCCGTAAGGACAGCAGCGGTATCGGGTACGTCGGGGTCGGTTACCTGAAGGATGCCAAAGACCTGTCGGTCATCAAAGTCGCCTCGCAAACGGGCGGTGAGTATGCTTCTCCGTTGAATTCGGAAGATGTCAAGAGCGGCAAATATCCGTTGGTCCGTCCGCTTAATCAGTACGTTGACGGAAAGCCGTCCGCGGCGGTGGCAGAATTTTTACAGTTCGAGCTGGGATCGCGCGGTCAGGAAATCGTTCTGGAAGAGGGATTCTTTCCGATTCCGGCTGAATACGAAGAATTCAATTCCGCGCTGGGAATGTAATCCGGTCAGATGATTTTCCCGGCTTGTCCGGGAGATAATCTTCACCAAGCGGCCTTTTACCCGGATCTTCGGGTAAGAGGCCGCTTTTTTGTGCCGCCAGTCGGCACAGGTATCAACTCCATGCCGTTTGTCCGCGGTTGTGGTAAAATACCCTCTTCAGAGGTGCAACCTGGGAGCGCCATCCGCCATGAATATCTTAATGGTCACAAATACCTACACGCCGATCGTCGGCGGAGTGGAGCGGTCGATCATGTCGTTTTGCGAGGAGTTCCGCAAAGCCGGGCATAATATCCTGATCATCGCGCCGAAGTTCGACGATATGCCCGATGACGAAGAAGATGTCATCCGGGTCACTGCCCTGCGGAGGTTCAACGGCAGTGACTTTTCGGTCAGCATTCCGGTTACCATCGAAGTCGACAAGGCGGTCGAGGAATTTCATCCGGATATCGTCCACTCGCATCATCCGTTTTTATTGGGGGATACCGCGCTGCGCATCGCCAACAAGCGGCAGATCCCGCTGGTCTTTACGCATCACACCAAATACGAAGACTACACGCATTATGTGCCGGTGAATTCTTCGGTGATGAAGAAGTTCGTTATCGAACTCTCCACCGGATACGCGGATCTGGCCGATCATATCATAGCCCCCAGCCAGAGCATCAAGGATTTGATCACACAGCGCGGGGTGAAGAAACCGGTGAGTGTGATTCCCACCGGTATCGATACAGCCCGTTTTGCCAAGGGGGACCGGTCCGGCTTTCGCGCCAAGTATAATTTGGCCGCCGACGATTGGGTCGTCGGTCATGTCGGCCGGTTGGCCGAGGAAAAGAATCTGCATTTTCTGATCCGGCCGGTGATGGAATTCTTGAAACAGGAACCTGCGGCCCGTTTTCTGGTGGTGGGCAAAGGGCCTTTGGTGAAGGAGATCAAGGAAAGCTTTTCTCAAGCCGGTGTCGGCGGCCAATTATGCATGCCCGGTGTCCTGGAAGGACAGGCCCTCATCGATGCCTATCATGCGATGGACCTGTTTGTGTTTGCCTCAAAAACGGAGACTCAGGGGATGGTGGTGACCGAGGCCATGGCCGCCGCTCTGCCGGTCATCGCGATAGACGCCACCGGTGTGCGGGAAGTGGTTAAAGACAAGTTTAACGGCCGGCTTTTGCCGGAGGAAGACGCGGTCACGTTTCGCGAGGCGTTGACCTGGGCCCGGGAGCAGTCGTCCGGACAATGGGACGATTTAAAAAAGAACGCGCGGGAGACCGCGGCTGAGTTTGCTATGGAAGTGACCGCGGGCAAGGCCTTGGCTGTTTATGAAAAATTGATCCAGCAGAAGTACGTTCAGACAGATATTGAGGACAGCCCCTGGGCCAAGACGCGGACGCGGTTGAAGACCGAGTGGGACCTCTTGACCAATGTTGCCGACGCCGTAGGCTCGGTGTTCGACAATGACGCGGTCAGTCAGACGTATAATCGCAATCTTTTTACGCGCTGGCGCCGGCGGCTGAACAGCCGCGAATGGACGGCCCGTCTGTTGGGGTTGTCGCAGTCGGCGAATACCGAAAGCAAGCCCGGGCTGGTGATGATCCAGATCGACGGATTGGCGCACAAGCATCTCGTCGAGGCGGTCCGTCTGGGCAAGATGCCGTTTCTCCGGCACCTGATGCGCCGCGAAGGATATCACCTGGAAGAATTTTATGCCGGACAGCCGTCAAGTACGCCCGCGGTCCAGGGCGAATTGTTTTACGGCGTCAAGGGGGCCGTCCCTTCGTTCAGTTACCGCGACCGGATGACCGGAACGGTCTTTAAGATGATTGAGGAGAAGTCGGCGATCGAGGTGGAGAGGCGGCTGTTGACGCAGAATCCGGGACTCTTGTCCGGCGGCAGTTCTTACTCCAATATCTACTCCGGCGGGGCGATGGAGACGCATTTTTGTTCCGTTGATCTCGGCTGGGACCGTTTGTGGCGCAAGGTCAAGCCGGGAAAAATGTTCCTGTTGATGATCATTCACATCTACAGCATCGTGTGGGAGACCGGTAAGATGGCGTGGGAGGCTCTAATCTCGATCGCGGGGTTCGTGATCGGGCTGTCCGCCGGGAAGAACGCGGCCAAGGAAATCAACTTCATCGCCACGCGCATGTTTATCTGCGTCCTGTTGCGCGATTTGATCACCTTTGGATCGCGCATCGACATTATCCGCGGGTTGCCAGTGATCCATTTGAATTTTCTGGGTTACGACGAGCACGCCCACCGGCGCGGGCCGGCCTCGGCCTTTGCCCGCTGGACCCTGCCCGGTATCGACCGGTGTATCGCCAAGATTCATAAGGAAACGCAACGTTCCACGCGCCGGGCGTATGATGTCTGGATTTATTCGGATCACGGTCAGGAGGAGTGCCGGTCTTACGCGGAGGTTCACGGGCGCACGGTACACGCGGCGGTGCGGGAGATCTTCTCGGAATTTGAATTGGAAGAAGAGTATCTCAAATTTTACGACCGCGAGGGTATTCAATGGAAGCGTCTGCGCTATCTGGACAGCGGATTGCTCGCCGGTCTGGTCAAGCCGTGGCTGCATAACAGGGAACGGGCCAAGGAAAACCAGGCGGTTGTCACGGCCATGGGGCCGATCGGCCACGTGTACCTCCCCCGGGAGCTGGACGCGGAGGAGCAACGGCAGTACGCGCGACGGTTGGTCAGCGAAGGGCTTATCCCCACGGTGTTTTTTCGCAACCGCAACGGGGTGATCAAGGCGTGCAACGCGCGCGGTGAATTTGTATTGCCGCAGGAGGCCGCGGATATTTTCGGAGAGGGGCATCCTCATCTTCAGGAGGTCACGGAAGACATGCTGCGCATCTGCCGCAGTCCGGACTCCGGGGCGTACACCATTTCCGGATGGGACCCCACCGGCGTCCCGTGGACATTTCCGGTCGAGGGCGGTGCGCACGGCGGTCCGGGTTGGACCGAAACCCAGGGGTTCGCTTTGCTGCCGGCGGATATCGGCCGTGATCATCATTATGAAAGAAGCATACGGCCGCTCGATCTGCGGCGCATGGCAATGAGTTTTTTAGGGCGTTCGGCATCGTTTGTTTCGTCGGCGGCTGAAGTCTCCGAAGACGTGCAAGGGGAAATCAAGCCGGTGCGCATCATCACCTACAATGTCCACGGATGCAAGGGGCTCGACGGAAAGATTTCGGCTGAGCGCATCGCGCGCGTCCTGGCCCGGCACAATCCCGATATTATCGCGCTGCAGGAACTGGATCTGCACCGCCCGCGGTCGGGTACGGTGGACCAGACGCATCTGATCGCGCAATACCTTCAGATGTATCATCAGTTCCATCCCGCGATGCGGGTCAAAGAAGAAAAATACGGTAATGCCGTGCTCAGCCGGTTTCCGATGCGGGTCGTGAAGGCGGAGACCCTGCCCGGCCAGGACGGTAAAGCCGGCCGTGAACCGCGCGGCGCCCTGTGGGTGGAGGTCCGCGCGCATGGAGTGAATATCCAGTTGATCAACACGCACCTGGGCCTGAATGCGGGCGAACGAATGAAACAGATCAGCTGCTTGCTCGGCGAGGATTACATTCAAACCGCCCGGACGATGGGGCCGGTCATCCTGCTCGGTGATTTCAACGCCATTGCTTCCTCCCGGGTGTGCCGGAAGGTACGGGAAGGAATGCGCGATGTGCAGATTGATCACGTGGACCATCAGCCGCGCGGGACGTGGTTCGGTCCGCTGCCGATGCGGCGCATCGATCATATTTTTGTGACCGACGACTTCGAACTGGTCCACGTCGATGTCCCGCGGTCCTGGCTGGACCGGATGGCGTCCGATCATCTTCCGTTGATTGCCGACTTGAGTGTCGGTAAAATAAGTACTCCAAACAGCAAAGGTTAGTTTATGTGGTTAAAATGGATTCCCTGGCGGTTCATACTCCGACAGTCCGCCAAGCAGCACAATTTTCTTGATCCCTTCGAAATTTTCACGCAGGTGGGCCGCTTCGCTCAGCCGGCCGACGTGATGGCCCCGACGGAGTTGTTGCGGGCCGGCGCGGTCTTTCACGCCCGCGGTTTGATCAACAGCCAGGCGATTCAACACAATCTCGATTGGGTGTGGCCGTTTTGGGTGGAAAATCAATTTGATCCGCGCAATCCCGCCTTCATCCCGCGCGCGTTTTCTTTGACGCATGTGAATCTGACTTTTCGAAACTGGACCGCGGTGGGGCTGCCGGATTCCCGTGAATTGCCGATCGTCGATCCCAGCGGTTTGCTCACGCCGCTGTGGGACGGGTGGTCGCTGGACTGCTGGCTGATACCGGATCAAGGAGAACCGTTGCTGCCGTCACGCATGGATCCACAACAGGTGCGGCAGCGGCTTGTATTGGACAAAGGGGTGGCTGTTGAAACCGTTTCCCGTCGGGAAGACTGGCGCTTGACGACGCACAGTATGGTGGAACGTGACGGAACGCAGCAGGTGTGCCGGTTGACTGTGCGGGGCGAGGCGCCGGGTCCGGGTTGGGTGGCGGTCTCGTTGCGGCCGCACAATCCTGAAGGCATCAGTTTTATTGAACATATCGCCGGCACGCGGGACGGGAAGCAATGGCTGGTCAACAAGAAAGACACGGTGCGTTTTGCCGAGGCCTTTGACCGGGAATTGTTTTCCTATTACCGTCAGGGCGACGTCTTTGCCAAGATCGGAAGCGCCGAGGATAAGAATGCCGGACGGGACGTTGATTGCAAGGTTGGTATGGCCAGCGCCGTGGCGCTGTGGCGCATCGATGCCGGCGCGCCGCGGGAAGTCGTGGTGTCGGTGCCCTTGCCGGAGCACAAGGAGTCAGTTCCCGGCAGACCCTCGGCCGTGCGTGAGCAGACGTGGAGCCAGGTCCTGGAGGGAACCTGCCGATTGCACACCCCCGACGAACGGATCCGGTTTCTCTTCGACGCGGCGTTGCGCACCGTTATCTTGCATTCGGTCGAAGACATCTATCCCGGACCGTACACCTACAAACGGTTTTGGTTTCGCGATGCCGCCTTGATCCTCAATGCCATGCTGTCCGTCGGTTTGATCGAACGCTCCCGGCGCATGCTCGAGCGTTTCTTTCACCGGCAGACCTTGACCGGTTATTTCCGTTCCCAGGAAGGGGAGTGGGATTCCAACGGCCAGGTGCTGTGGATCATCAACCGCTATTTTGAAATGTCCGGGCATGAATACGACGACCGGTGGCAGCAGGCGATCGAAAAAGGAGCGTTGTGGATCAAGGACAAGCGGCTCTCGCGCAAAGGCGAGTATCTCCACGCCGGACTGTTGCCGGCCGGATTCAGCGCCGAGCATTTCGGGCCCAACGATTATTATTACTGGGATGATTTCTGGAGCGTGGCGGGTCTTGCCGCCGCGCAGAAATATTTCGAAGGGATCGGCGATCAGCGTCACGCCGACTACACGCGCGCGGAGGCAGCGGATTTGCTCGAGGTGATCGAGGCGAGCCTGGTCAGGGTGCGTGAACGGCTGGGCGGTCCGCAGATCCCCTCATCCCCGTACCGGCGGATGGACAGCGGGGCGATCGGTTCGATCGTTTGCAGTTTTCCGCTGCAGATTTGGGAGCCGCGCGATGAACGGATCGTCGCCACGCTCGACTATCTCTGCCGGCATTGTCTCATCGATAACGGATTTTTTCACGACATGAGCCATTCCGGCATCAATCCGTATTTGACCCTGCACCTGGCGCAAGGGCTGTTGCGGGCCGGCGACAGCCGTTTCATGGACCTTATCCGTGCCACCGCCGCATTAGCGAGTGCGACGGGACAGTGGCCGGAGGCGATTCATCCCGGGACCAGGGGCGGATGCATGGGCGACGGCCAGCACGTGTGGGCCGCAGCCGAATGGATCGTCATGATCCGCAACTGCTTTATTAGGGAAGAAGCGGACCGCCTGATCCTCTGTTCGGGGGTCCTGCCGGAGTGGCTCGCGCCGGGGCAGTGTACCGGCTTCGGACCGGCCAGGACCGTCTTCGGAACGGTGACCGTGACCGTGGAACCGGTAGCCGGCGGGACACGCGTGGCCTGGGACGCGGACTGGCGTTCGACTCCGCCGGTAATTGAGGTCGGGCTGCCGGGACAAGCCCCGGTGACCGCCGGACCGGCCGATCGTGAACTCATTTTGCCTGCCGTTGCCGGCGGGGGAGAGGGGTGATTTGATGAAGCCGTTTGCCGCAGTGACTGCCGCCGTGTGCGGTGCCATGGTAGCCGCCGTTTTGATCGGTGACGCCGCGGCCGTGGAATTATTCGACAGTACCGCCAACCGTTTGGGATCGCAGCGGCATCCGTTTCAAAAGGGTTTTCATTTATTCTTTGACGGTGTCGACGACGTGGCCACCGTCGGGGATTTTGCCCCGGTTACGGTCAGCACCATCGAGGCCTGGGTGCGTCCGCTGCGCCGCGGAGTGGTGACCGAAGACAAGGTCGACGACGGGGTCGTGGTGGTCACCGGCGGCGGCCCGCGCGCTTTTTGCGCGGTGGGCGTGGGATTGTTCGCAGTCAAGCAGTCGGTCTGTTATGAGGTGGACCCGGCCGGCTGCGGCAATGACGAGGAGATCTGCGTGCATTTTAAAGAGGATGCTGAGTGGATGCATCTCGCCGGTGTTTACGACGGGAACAAAAGCCGGTTGTATATCAACGGCACCCTCATTCACGAGTCGACGGGAGTGCCCCTCGATCCCGGAAACTGGTTGACGCTCGGCGGCTATCAATTTTACAACGGTTACCAGGCCCCGTACGCCGGTGAAATGGATGAGGTGCGCGTCTGGAATGTGGTGCGCAGCCAGGAAGAAATCCGGTCGGCCATGTCCGTATCTCTGACCGGGAAGGAAAAGGGTCTGGTCGCCTACTACAATTTTGACGAAGGCAAAGGGAAGTGGTTCCATAACCTGGCCGCCGACCGCTACCACGGATACCTCGGCGGGATGTATCCCGGGATGGACGGTCCGAAGTGGGTACCCTCACACACTGAGGACGGCTCGGCGGGATTTGACGCGGATGAGTCAGAAATTCGCTATTGATCCCGCCGCAGGCGGCGGTGCCGACATAAGTTGTTCATTATGAATAGATTATGGTGCTATCGCGGTTTCGTGTCCGAATCCGGGGGCCGGAATTCGGTTTGACTTAGGGCCGGCGTTATTGCATAATAGAAGTACGTATCAGACGATTCCCCATCGCTGATTATCCCGTTCGGGATGATTGAAAACAAACCCATATGATCATTATGAGAATTAATAATCCTTTCGTGGCGTGTGCGCGCAGATTCATTTGTGTTGTCTTGACCGCGGTTTTTTCCGTGACCTCTACCGTGATTCCGGCGCAGGCCGGACCCGGGCCCATTCAGCCGTTGCCTGTTCCGGGCGAGATGGTCACGCTCAGTCCGACCATAGATCCGGTCCTTCTCAAAGGAATTACCGTTCACCCGGAAGATCCGCTGCGCTTTGATTTTATCGTGGACAGCGGTCAGTCGGATGCGGACCGGGAGAGCATCCAGCAGGAATCCGAAAGGCTGATCAAATATTTCCTCGCCTCCATGACGGTGCCCAAGGATGACTTGTGGGTGAATCTCTCGCCGTACGAAGGCGACAAGATCATCCCCGAGGAACTCGGCAAGACCGAGTTGGGACGCGATCTGCTCGCCCAGGATTATCTGCTCAAGCAGCTCACCGCTTCGCTGATTTATCCGGAAGAAGATTTGGGCGCCGACTTTTGGAACAAGATTTATGCCAAGGCGCAGGCCGAATTCGGGACCACCGATATTCCGCTGGACACATTTAACAAGGTGTGGATCCTGCCGGACCATGCTGAAGTTTATCAGAATGGAAATACGGTGTACGTGGTCAATGCGCGCATGAAGGTGATGCTCGACAGCGACTATCAGGCGCAGCATAACGGGATCGAGGACCGCCAACAGAACATATCCAAAGATGTGGTCCGCGAGGTGCTCCTGCCGGTGATCGAAAAGGAAGTCAACGAAGGCGAGAACTTCG
Organism: Candidatus Omnitrophota bacterium; assembly: GCA_020632495.1. Taxonomy (GTDB): domain Bacteria; phylum Omnitrophota; class Gorgyraeia; order Zapsychrales; family Zapsychraceae; genus JAGOSC01. Next base: position 689,642 of record JACKFL010000005.1, read on the forward strand.
CCGCGTTGCGTCAGATCTACTATTCCTTGATCCTCGCCAAATGGTACAAAAACACCGTCACCGAAAGCCTGCTGCACAAGATCTACATCGATCAAAACAAAGTGGCCGGCGTCGATGGTGTCGCTGAGGAAGTCCGCGACGAGATTTACGCCCGGTATATGCAGGCCTACCAAAAAGGCGTCTTCAACTATATCAAGGAAGATTACGATCGCCTGAGCGGCGAGTCCCTGCCGCGGAAGTACTTTTCCGGCGGGTTCAAGGACGCCGATATCGTGATCGATCAGGCGGTAACGGCCGAGGACCGCGGCGGTGACAAATATCTGGTGGCGGTGGGCATCACACCGGAAGGCGTGGAGTTGGGGGACAACGCCATGATGGGACGCCGTGATTTTATCCGCGTGAGCGCGGCCGCATTGCTGTCTCTGGGCGCGGGACAAATCTCAGTTGCACAGGCTCAGGAACGGATTGAATACGAAGAAGCGCTTAGGCTCCTGCGCCAACCGGATACGCAGACATTTCTCAACAATGAGCTGACACAATTATCCGGTTATTCCAATACGATTATTTGGTTGCAACGTGTGGTGCAGTCCGAAGATGATCCTGTGCTGGTTTATAACGCGTTACGCGGACTCGGCGTGTTGGGCGGGCCGCAACAATACGCGACCATCAATCGGATGTTAAGTGGCTACAACATCGACCCGCGACTTCGATTAGGCGCGGTCGAAGCCTTGCGGGATCAGTTGGACAGCTCGGAGGACCGGCGCGCAGTACCGCTGCTCGTGTCCTTCCTGCGTCGGCAGGACATCACCGAAGCGCATATCGTGGCAGTGCAGGCGATCATTCAATACGGTGATTTGGATGACCTAAATTTTATTGAAAGCCGGGGCGGGGTACACGCGTATTATCGCGGTGATCAGGATCTGTTGCAGCGTTTTGAAGAGAGTTTAGATGTACCCACCACACGTTATGCTACAGAATGGACCAAACGCGTCCTTCCCTATGTTGCATATACGGCTGCCGGTGTTGCCGTCTTTGCCGGATTCATCTATACCTATCGCGGCGCCGTCCGTAAATACCGGGGCGGGCGTTTTTACAACTTGCGCGTACTAAACGGCCGAGACTCGCTCCTGGCCAAAGGAGCGGCCAAATACTTCATGGCAAAGGGAAACAGCCAAGTGCTCTTGAGCGTCAAAAAGCACATTCCGCAGATTTATCAGGCGATGGTAGAGTATTATGGCGAAATTCCCGAGGTCATTAGTCAAAAGCAAAAAGGAAGTAAGGAAGAAGTAAACGTCCCCAACCCGGATTATGCCGCAAGCCGCGCCGCGGCCAGGGCCATTATTGAGGAATTCGAAGTCGCGCATGAGATTAATCCGCGCTTTGACTTCGGGGATACGGATAGCTCGGCGGACAAGGCCGTGCTGGTGTCCTCCGTCAGCAAGCCGGACTCCGATGTCGGTGGGATCGACATGAACAATATTCCGATCACAGCGGGCGGCGCCGTGCAGGCCGTGCGTTTTGATACGGGTGTACTTGACGCGCTGGTCGACCAGCCGGTCCAGGGATTTACGCCGGTGATTATTCAGGTCACCCCGTTGCCCAGCGTGTTGCCTTTGCTCGGACTGCAAGTGCCGGAAGCGGGCCCCCCTGTAAAAGTCTCCCGTTTGTCGCCGGCGCGCTAGGCCGGCGGCAGCAGCCGCACCCCAGCAAAAAAACATTTCCATTCCCGGTCGTTTCGACTATGATTTCATCAGGTAAAGTGTATCGTTAAACAGTATAGGGAGAGAACCATGCTGAGGAAGTATTTGATCACGGCTTTCATTATTGGATTAACCTGCGGAGTGCCGGCGACGGCGCTTCACGCGGAAGATCGGCAGTCCAGCGAGCTGGTTCAGCGTGCCTGGCAGGCCTTGCAAACCGGCGACGCTGATCAGGTGACCGGCCTGGCGGCCGAATGTCTCAAATTGTACGGCGAGGAGGCGGCCCGCATGCAGGCCGGGCTGCAGGATTACCCGGCCGGAGAAGCGCAAAACGTGTTTCGTTACTGGGCCCTGAACGATGTGGCCACGATCCTGTTCGTCGAGGCCGAGGCGTATCGCCGGGCCGGCGTCATCGCGGAGGCCAAGGTGCGTTATCGGCGGATCGTGGATGAGTTCGGCTACGGACAGGCTTGGGATCCGCAGGGGTTTTTCTGGAAGCCGGCGCAGGCGGCCCGCGAGAAGTTGCAGACGCTGGACGCCATGCCGCAGCTGGATTACGGAGACTATTCCTCATCGTTTTTAACCGGGCAGGCCTGGCAAGCCTACCGCTCCGGCGACGACGCGGCTGCCAAAATGTATGTCGACAAGGTCATTGAATTATACGACGCGCAGGCGCGCGACATGCAGCGCGGACTCACCGCGCTGCCGGCCGGCGATGCCGATGCGGTGAACGGACAGTATTGGGCCCTGAACGATGTCGGCACCAGTTACTACATTCGCGGTAAGATCTATCAGCGGCAGCACAAGCCGCTGGCCGCGCGCATGGCCTTTGAAACGGTGATATCCAACCTTAATTATGCCCAATGGTGGGACCCGTCCGGTGACGGCGCCTTTTTTCAGGCGGCGCAAGCGGCCCGTGAGGCGCTAAGCGAGCTCTAAAGCCCGGCGCCGCTATTCCCTCGCTAATATTTTGCCCCCTCCATAACGGGATGCTATAATAACGCCATTCGAAATGACCGGGACATTCCCGGACACTTTTCATTCTAACCGGGGGATTTGTCAAAAGAGGGGGGATGGCATGAAGATCGTGATGATCGATGACGATCGTGAATTGGGCGAGCTCACCTGCAAGGTCCTGCAACGGGAGGGCTTTGACGTTCAGTTTTTTGATCATGCCGGAGAGGGGATCGCGCACGCGCGTGAAGATGTCCCTGATCTGATCCTGATGGACATGATGATGCCCGCCATGAGCGGAGAAGACGCGATCAGGATGATCCGGACCGATGCTGAACTCATGCACGTTCCCATTCTGTGCCTCACCGGACTGGTGGCCGGCGCCGAGACCCAAATCGGCGAGAGCGGCATTAATATCAACGGCAACTATTACCCCGCCCTCGGCAAACCTTTCGACAAAGATCAGCTGATTTCTTCCATTGATTATTATCTGAAACGATAACGCGTGGTCTGATTTGCGCGGACCGGTCAGCGCTGCAAAGCGCGATGTATCGCCGGCATCACGAATAACGCGATGATGCCGGCCAGCACCGTACCGCAGAGGATGATCGCGCCGAAGCGTTGTGTCGGCGGAAAAGTGGAAGAGAGAAAGATCGCGAAGCCCAGACTGATCACCAGCATCGTCGTGAAGACCGGCTGCCAGATGACCTGCCGGACTTCCGTCCAGTCCTTTAATTTGCGGTAGCGGATGATCATGTGGATCATCGCGTCGACCCCCATCGCGATGGCCACGTTACATGCCGGCGCCGCCACGATATCCAGCGGGATCCGGTAAAGTCCGACCAGACCGAAGATCACCAGCGGGATCATGATGATGCTCCCGCACACCGCGGCGGCCACCGACAAGGACCGCGACACCCACCACGCGATTATCAAAAAGAATACCGCCAGCTTGCCGAGTCCGAAGACCAGGCTTGATGAAACGAGCCGGGCGAGATGTCCCTGCAAATTGTAAACGCCGCCGACGATCGCGGCCTCAAAGCCGTGCGTGTCGGCGATGCTCTTGATTTCCTCGACGATCTGCACGCGGGGCAGGCTGCGGAACTCTTCGTGCATGCGCAGCAGGTACAGTCCGTGGCGGCGGTCCTCGGTCACGAAGCTCTTGGCGATCTGGTCGTAGTCCTCCGATTCCATGATGCTCAACAGCCATTCGCGGGTCATGATCCAGCCGACCGGAGAATTTTTGGCCTCGGCGATCAGCACCGGCAGTGAGATGCTGGAGCCCACGGCCCGGTGCTGTTCGAGCGCGTCCTGCAGGTTCCACATCTTGCGGTAAGCGGATTTCGTGTTGAGCGAATCGTCGTCGCGGGAGCGGACCACCAGGATCAACGGGCTGCTGCCGCCGTTGCGGTCGATATAAGTGAAGCCGCGGTGGATCTCGCTGGACGGCGCGAAATAGGTCAGCAGGCTGGGGTCCGAATTGATCATACCCAGTCCGGGCAGGGCTAGCAGCGCCGCCACGGCGATGATGATGCGGATCATCTTGCGATGACCGAGCAGATAACGGTACACGCGTGTCTGCGTGCGTTCGATGATGTTCGCCTTGGAGCGGACCGTGGTCGTCAGCCGCAGGAAGGCCGGAAAGAATCCGTAGGCCACGCCGAGCGCCACCAGGCTGCCAATGATCCCGGCGATCCCGAGATCGCGCAGCGGTTTGGCCGGCACCGACGTCAGGCTTAAGAATCCCAGCACGGTAGTCAGCATGCTCCAGAACGAGGGCGTGATCGTTTGGCGCATGGCGCTGGTCACCGGTGCGGGGTCCTTGGCGTGCATCGCCGAGCGCCAGTTGAACGTCATGAAAATTATATGCGAGAGGGTCATCACAAAGATGATGGTGCCTAGTGTGGCGGTGAGCAGGCCGATCGGAATTTCGGTCAGCGAGGTCAGCATGTACGTCCACACGACGGCGTTCAGGCAGGCCAGCAGCGTCCCGATCAGGATGGCCCGCGACTGGAACAGTCCGAAAATGAGCAGACCGAACACTACGAAGGCGAGGATGCTGAAGACCTTCAGGTCACGGGTGAGGTTGCGGCGGATCTGTTCGATCACGTACGGCAGTCCCGCGGCCCGCAGGCGGAAATCATCCGCATCGAAGCGGGTGATCAGCTGTTCGATGTCCGCCACGATCTGACTTTGATTGCGCTCTTCCAGCAGGACGATGATATTCGAAGAGCGCTGGTCGTCGGAGATGATCAGACGTTTCCACAGGGGAGAGCTGAGCGCGTCGTCCACGCTCTTGGGGCCGAAATGCGTGAGGCTGTTGACGCTGGAAACACCCGGCATGTCCAGCAGCGCCTGGCTAAGCTGGCTGACCTTGTCCCGGTAGGCCGCCGAGGTGATGTTGCCGGTCGCGGCGATGATCAGCTGCGTGTCTTTGCGGATGAAGAGCTTGTCGATTTCCTGCTCGGACTGGAATTGCGGATCTTCGCTGGAGAAAAAGAAGTTGTCGTCGACCACCGGATTCAGATCGACAAACACGGCCAGACAGGCAAAGCTGGCCGCCGACAGGGCCAGGAAGACCCAGACGGAAAAGAACGGCCGGTCAATGACCTTGCGGATGCGTTGAGACAGAGAGGGCTTGCTCATGTTGTCCCTATTGTAGGGTTTCCGCGGCGGCAGGTAAACCTATTTGTTGGGGGCGGTGCGGGGTCAGGAATCTTCGGAGATTTTGTGCTTGGCGGGATCGAAGACGCGCACGCAGTTTTTGCCGGAGTGTTTGGCGTCGTAAAGGGCCGCGTCGGCGCGCTTGATGAAGGTCTTTTTGTCGAGGTCCGCTTCGTACATGGCAATGCCGATACTGATGGTCACCGGCCGCTTGAAGTGCGGGAAGTCGCGCACGCCGGCAATCACCTTTTCCGCCGCCTTCTGTCCGCCGACCGCATCGGTGTCCGGCAGCACCACGCAAAATTCGTCCCCCGCGTAGCGGCAGACGATGTCGGTTTCCCGCAAACTGGCTTTCAGGATGTGACCGAGATTTTTCAAAAGCTCGTCGCCTTCGAGGTGACCGTAGGTATCGTTGTAAGACTTGAAGCTGTCGAGGTCCATCATGAAGATCGCCAGGTTGGTCTTCTCGCGTTTTTGCCGCGCGATTTCGCGTTCCAGGCTCTGCGAGAAGAGGCGGTAATTGTAGATTTGCGTGATCGGGTCGGTGTGCGTGAGCAGGTTCAGGTCGTTGTAGACCTTGACGTTTTCCAGGGCGATGACGACTTTTGAAGCGATGGTCACCAGAATCTTCAGGTCGATCCCGGTGAACGGCTCGCCGTGCAGGATTTCATTCTTCTTGTCGGTCACGCACAGCACGCCGACCATGGCTTCGTTATAAATCAGCGGCGCCGCCATCAGCGAGCGGCCCTGATACGTCGGATTTTTTCGCGATTTCAGATTTTCGTCGTATTCGATGTTCTTGATCAAAAGCGGCTTGGCTTCCTTGGCCACCTGTCCGGCGATCGGTTCCCCCCAGCCAACCTTGGTGGCGGTCTTGATGTCATCGTCCATACCGATGGCCTCGGCCACTTTGAGGGTGTTCGTATCGGCGTCGACCAGCATCAGCGAGCAGCGGTTGGATTCGAGGATCTCGCTGATCCCGTCGATGATATAGCGGTGCAGGACATCGATTTCGCGGATCGTATCGATCTCCTCGAAGAAGTCCATCAAATGTTCGAGCTTGCGTTTCTCGGTGTGAATGGTCTCCTGCAGCTGCGACTGTTTGGTGATATCCTGCACCACCCCCTGAACCCCGATGACCTCGCCGCGGTCATTGAAGATCAGATTCGCCGAGGTGGAGAGGACCACGTCGGTGCCGTCGGCCTTCTTGTACTCGAAGGAATAGTCGTAGACGGCGTTGGCCTGCTTTAAGGTCTGCATAAAGCTGTTCTCGTGACGGTACGGATCGCTGAAGTTGTCCTCGAGATTGAGGCCGGCCGTCTCGGGCTTGGTGCGGTAACCGAGCAGCTGGGCGAAGGTGTTGTTGGCGTAGATCAGTTTCCCGTCGGCGTCGGCGACATAGATCCCGCTGCGGACGTTTTCGATCAGCCCGCGGTACATCCGGTCTGAACTCGGGTCGAGGAAGTCTTTTTCCTGGGGTTCCGGCTGTTGTTCTTCGGGTTCGATCGGCTTGAGCGTCGGCCGGATCAGGTCCTGGGTGGCGGCCAGGCTTTTGTAGTAGCGGCTGACCACGAACGCGGTCCCCAGGATGCTGATCACGATCGCGACCACGAGGATGATAAAGTCGGGCTGCCCGAAGGCGCGCAGCATCAGCTGCTCGACGCTGGGGTCCTGCTGCTGATCCAAGGAGGCTTTTTCCTTGGAGACCTCCATGCCGTACTGATCGAAGTAACGTTCCGTCACGACCGCGTCGTCGTCATAAGTGCGCATGATCTTGAGGATACCGTCCTCGTAATACTCGCTGTACGGGCCTTCCTTGAGGCCGTTTTCGAAACGCACGTCTACCGCGAGGATGCCCTGTTCGTTGTAGACGCGTTTGTCGGTGACCTGGCCGTCGCGGAAATTGCCGTTTTCCTGCAGGATGCCGGAATCAAAAAAGGTCAAAAACGGACCCTGCAACACCTCGTCGACGTATTCCCGGTAGGAATTGAGCGTCCCGGTTTCCGTGTAGATCTTGAAGGGCCCCCACAATTTGCCGTAACGGTAACCGGAGGCCTGACGGATCTGTCCGTTGGGAAAGAAGATCTTGACCTCGCCGTTGAGGGTGTCGTTGTAGTACACGGCCTCTTGGCTGAGTTTGCCGTCCTGAAAATAAATAAACTGGATTCCGTTGAGTTTGCCTTCGATGTATTCGCCGGCCGACTTGAGGTTGCCGTTGGCGAAGTATTCCCGGAAGGGGCCGTGTTCCACGCCCATTTTGTAGGAGATTTCCAGCCGGGGTTTGCCCTCCGCGGTGAATTCCTGGTAGAGGCCGTTGAGCTGTTCCTCCCGGTAGGTGGCCTTGTTCTTGAGCTGGCCGTTGGAAAAAAATTCGGTCCGGTTCAGCGACACCCCGTCCGCGGCGGCCTCCCAAACTGTCTTGATCTGACCGTTATCATGGTATTCGGGCGCAGGGAGCTGGGCGAGGGCGGGGAACGGGGCCCAGATCAGCAGGGCGATGATCACCAGGGATAAGCGCGGCAGCGTCGGCATTTCCTATTTTTCTCAAAATTATTAATATATATAACTTTATTGTACTTGACCCATTCATTATATGATTTTTTCGGGGGCACGATACACAAAAATAGTCTTATTTGGCTCCGGTTTTTCCTGTTTTTCCCCGGTCTGACTCAGTCAGAATACCCCGTAAGTGGACACAAAAAGGCCCATTTTAGTGAATAATTGCGGTAAATTGTTGAAATTCAAAGGAATAAAAAAAGGGATTTTTTTTGGATATTTGAATTTTATAGGTTAGACTATAAGTATAATTCAGCTATATCGGCTAGGAAGACGCTCGTTTAACAAGGAATAAGGAGGTTATTCATGGAGAACGGGACAAAGGACTTTCTCAACAAAATCAAGGTGAATACGTACATTTACACCTTCACGTTCATTGCCTTGGCTGTTGGGTTTGGCCTCAAAATGCAAGGCCCTGTCACGGCAATGTTGCTGTTGGCCGCCTTCGCCTTCTATACGCTTGGCCGTCAGGTCAATCTGGTAGGCGAAATCGAAGCCGGCGGAACCGCCGACACAGCGCCGAAGGCACCGGCATGGATCCGGGGAGTCACATACCTGATCGTCATGCTGCTTGCTTTCACTATGATATTTGTCTACATTTAATCTCCATTGGATATAGAGGTGGCGCCTCCCCGTTTCATCAGGTGCCCACCCGGTATTTCCGCGGCGCGGGAATGCCTTGGCTGTTGCGTCTGGTGGATAAGGTGAATTTCCGCAGGAAATTCACCGAACCGGTCAACCGATGATCCTACGGTTGACCGGTAAAAGGTTGAGTAGATTATCTAAGGACCCTTCTCGCACAGAGAGGGGTCCTTTTTTTAAGGTGATTTCCCGCAGGGAAATAACCGACCCCGTCACCCGAACGCTCCTACGGGTGACGGGTATTTTTTTAACTTAAGCCTATCTCCGTTCGTCCACCGCAGAACCGTCGGTTGACGAACCTGGGGTTTCCCTTCGGGAAACCCCTGCGGCAAAATAATCATTGATCTCTCCCGTAAAAATTGTTAGATTAGGAATCACTTCGAGAGTAACATTTGATGTTTGCAGGGGTACGGGCAGGGGGTTGATCCGTAGTTCTTGCGAAAATCTGATCAGACAGTACTTGTCTTGTTTCAGCAGGAGCACGGCGGGTGGTTGACCCGTAGAAGCATCGGGCCAACCACCGCCCAAATTTTCTCTGGGACTGACATTGGTATGTGGTAGCAAGAGTACGGGCCGGTGGTTGATCCGCAGAAGCATCGGATCAACCACCGCCCGATACTTTTCTGAACTTAAATTATTGAAGTATCGGGCGATTAGCTCAGTTGGTTAGAGCATCTGACTTACATTCAGAAGGCCGAGGGTTCGACTCCTTCATCGCCCACCAGTTTTCGAGAAAAAGAGAATGGCTAAATCGTTGTTTAATAACGGTTTAGCCATTTCTTGTTTAACCATTAACTTTTTTTCGGGAATATATGTGGTAAGGTTCGCACTTCGTTTTTGGACACCGTTAGTCACCGTTTGACACATGATGTCATCCCTGTAGCCCCCGTTTGGACACCGTTTTTGTTATTAAATCAGATCATTGGCAAACCGAATTTTTGAGGATTGCCGTCTCAATATTTGCCTAAACCTTCCTGTTCGACTTCCGAATTATCTGATTTGACCGATTCCCAATCAGGATTGGCAAATATTCTTGACAGATTTTCGTATAGAATTTATACTAAATCCTCATGTTAAGAAAATGTATTACAATTCTGGTAATGTTTTTGGTTGTATGTTCGGTCATCACAAGCGGGGCCTCTTGTGACGATGAGCAAGGGGCTGGAGAACATCATCACGGCATCGTCGTATGCCATCATACGTGCTGTGTAGCTATTACAGATTCATATTTGTATTCCAACTCCATTTCTGTCCCAACTTCCAAATACCTACCGACATTTTCATTTTTATATGAAAATCCTGCCTTAGACCAATTTGATCCTCCCCCAATTCAATCCTCCTAATTCCACATTTCTTTCAGATTAATCTGCTTACTATCAATCTGTTTTTGTTGATATGTAGGCCGCCTGTTTGGTCACCGTATACACTCCAAGGTCGTTGATCACATCTCAGGCAGAATACACAGCTATTTATGCATAAATAGTTGGTCCGAATATAGCCGCTTACATTAAAGAGGAAACAACGATATGAAAATGTTAATAAATCAATTTAAACGTTACAGGAGTAATATTCCAGAGCCCTGCATACCGATCTGGATATTGGTCATTTTATTGGTGCCATCGAAGGTATTCTCTGACAGTGGTGATTTGTCATTAAAGGAGGCTCTCATCATTGCTCATCAAAGCAATCCAAGAGTGTCGCAAGCCCGTCAGAATGTAAAGATCGCGGAATCAAGACGCAGACAAAGTATGAAATTTGAGAATCCGGAACTTGAGTTGGCAATCGCCAAGATACCCAATGATATTGGCGGGGAAAATGTATTAAATTCTGATACCGTCGAAGGTGAGGTGAGTTTCAGCCAGTCAATTGAAACATTTGGCAAAAGGGGCCTTAAGATAAGTATTGCGGAAGATGAGAAGATACAAGCCGAATTGTCTCTAAAGAATACTTTATTGGAAGTGGAAAGAGAGGTGAAAGAACAATATGTCGAAACTTTGCTTCAGCAAAAAAGCATTATTTTGGCTCAAGACAATTTGGATCGTGCCCAGCGTCTGCTGGATCAAGTGAACATTAAATATAACGCGGGTAAAGCAAGAAATCATGAAATAGCCAGAGCAAAACTAGCTGTGGCAAAGGCCCGCAATGAGTTGATTTCAGTCCAGAATAATTTTGAAATATCCGTTAGCAAGTTGAATATTCTGTTGGGCCGCGATATGCGGGAAGAGACGAGATTGAAAGACAACCTCACATTTCTAGAGATGGAGCAGAACTTTGAGAAATTTCTGTACAGGGCGCTGGACAGTAGATCGGATATTTTGAATCAGAAACAGGAAATATCCAAGAAAGACAAGGAATTGCAACTCGCCAAACGTCAGCGTTTTCCGGATGTCAATCTCGGGGTGTTTGCCGAACGTGAAGAGGCCCTGTGGGGGCTGGGTGTGGGGATATCTTTTGAGCTGCCGATCTGGAATCAATTTCAGGAAGATATACGGGAAGCGGCTGTGGAGAAGAAAACGGAAGAACTTGTGCTTGATTCCCTGAAACGGGAGGTCGAATTAGAAGTCTATCAGGCCTATCAAAATGCGAATTTGGCTCGTCGCTCAGTTCTGAACTTAAGGGACGCAATCAAGGAAGCCAATGAGTTATTAAGGATTATTACTATTGAATATCAGGAAGGCGAGGCGAGCTTTTTGGTGTATTTGGAAGGTTTAGTCTCTTATAAAGAAACCAATCTTGAATATTTGGAAACTCTGGCCGACTATGCAGGCAAATTGGCCGTATTGGAAGAAGTCGTCGGAGGAACGCTAGAATTAAAGGAGGATAAATAATGAAGGTTAGTATATTTTTTGCAATTTTAAGCTTTTTTATATGGTCGGCGGCAATTGTGCCTGTCTCATCCGCCGTAACAAAAGAGGAGCGATATAAAGAAGAAGATACACATGATCATGAAGGACATTCTCATGATGATGAAACTCAAGAGCATGCTGACGAACCTCATGACGATCACGAAAATCATGATAAACATGACGGGCATGATCATGGCAAGGGTTCTGATGACCGGCATACGGGTCACAGCCATGAAGTGGAGAATAGGGGGCACGAAGAGGATTCTCAGAATAAACAAAACACCAAAGGACACCTCGATCACGAAGATCATGACCATTCAAAAATGAGAAAGTATGACCATAAAGGCCATGATCACGTAAATAAAGATAACGCACATACTCAACACGACAGCCATGAGAAGATACCGCGCCAGCATAAAGAACACGCCGGTCATGATGATCATGAAGAGCATGGAGGTCACGAAGGGCATGATGATCATGGGGAAGAGGGTGTCATTAATTTGGACGACGAAGCAAGGTCCATGATACAACTCAAAACGGAGAATGTATCAAGAAGAAGTTTAGGCGGGCATTTAAAGGTTTATGGCAAGATAGCAAAAGACACCGAAAATTATTCTTATGTCACGTTTAATGGAGAGGGAACGGTTCAGTCGATAAAGACAAAATTGGGAGACATTGTCAATAAAGGAACCGAGCTCCTGACGGTAAAGAGAGATGATGAAATACATGAACCGGTTAAATCAGAAATACATGGCATGGTAATGTCTATTTTTGTCAAACCGGGCGATAGAGTTGAATCCTTAACATCTTTAATAAGTGTAATTGATGTTGATACTTTGCGGGCTACCATTGACATCTATGAACGCGATCTGCGTCTAGTTCAGGTAGGTCAAGATGTCAAATTATCAACCGCTGCTTATCCGGATAAAATATTTAAAGGGAAAGTGGTATATATATCGCCGCAAGTTGACGAACATACGCAGGCCATAAAAGTTCGGGTTGATATAGATAATCCCGAGCATCTTTTGAGGCTGGGGATGTTTGTTTCAGGCGAATTGATATATTCATCCAAAAGGGAAGTATTAGCCATACCGTTAACCGCTGTTCAGCGGTTAGAAGAAGAGGATATAGTTTTTGTTGCGGAAGAAGGAAGTAGTTTGAGATTGCGCGAAGTTGTGCTCGGACGTGGTGTCAATGATTACGTTGAAGTCCGGAAGGGTTTAGTAGAGGGTGAAGTGGTCGTCACACAAGGTAGTTTCTATCTTAAGAGTGAACAGGCCAAAGAATCTTTTGGGCATGGACATGCGCATTAATCATATATGGAGAATCTATTATGACAGATAAACTTATCGATTTTTCTTTAAAGAATCGGCTTTTAGTTATTATTGCGTTTGTCGCAATAAGCTTATTGGGAAAATGGGCCTACGACCGCCTGCCGATTGATGCTTTTCCCGATGTTACTCCTTCGTTGGTTCAGGTCTTTACAGTCACGGAGGGGTTGGCTCCTGAAGAAGTTGAGCAGCTGGTTACATACCCGGTGGAAACGGCGATGAACGGTTTGCCGGATGTGGAAAAGATTCGTTCCGTATCGAATTTCGGACTTTCCGTGGTCAATATATATTTTAAAGACGGTACAGATATATATTGGGCTAGGCAGCTGGTTTCAGAGAGATTGACTGAAGCCCAGGAACAAATTCCGGAAGGGATGGGTGAGCCTGAAATGGGACCTATCTCCACGGGACTCGGCCTTATTCTCTTCTATTATCTGGAAGATGAGACGGGTACGCGCACACTGGAGGAGATGCGTACAATTCAAGACTGGCTGGTGAAGTTTAATCTGCAAACGGTGACGGGTGTTACGGAAGTCCTTGGAATTGGTGGGGACGAACGGCAGTATCAGGTGGTTGTTAAGCCCGAAAAACTGATGGCTTACAATATTACTCTGGCCGAGATTGTCGAGGCCGTTAAGAAGAATAATCTGAATATCGGAGCTCAATTCATTGAAAAAGGGCAAGAGGAATACGTCATTCGGTCGATTGGGTTGATTCGCAACATTGAGTATTTGGAGGATATTGTTGTAAAAACTGCCGAAGATAACACACGTATATATTTGAGGGAATTGGCTGACATAAAAATAGGCGGTTCCATCCGAAGAGGATTACAAACATTAAATGGCACTCAAGAAGTTGTCGCTGGAATGGTCGTTAAACTCATTGGGACAAATACGTCCACCGTAATTCGAGAAGTTGAAGAGAAACTCAAAACTATTAGCGATGCCCTTCCGGAAGGTATTAAGATCGTGCCATATTATGATCAAAAATCCCTGGTCGAGGCCTGTGTCAAGACGGTTACAAGTGCTCTTGTTCAGGGAATATTTCTGGTCGTAATAGTCTTATTTATTTTTATGGGCGGGGTAAGCGGCTCTCTTATAGTCGCGGGAGCGATTGCCTTCAGTGTCCTTCTGACGTTCATACTAATGTATTATTATAACATCTCGGCCAACCTGATGTCCCTGGGGGGGCTGGCGATTGCCATCGGAATGATGGTGGATGCCGCCATTGTTATGGTCGAGAATTGTGACCGAAAATTTAAATTGCCGGAATCAGCTGATCAGGCAAAGATTAAGGTTGTACTTGAAGCCTGCCGGGAAATGGGGCGGCCAATCATGTTTGCCATCCTCATTGTGGTTATCGTGTTTCTACCGTTGCTGTCTTTGCAGGGAGTTGAAGGCAAGACTTTCAAGCCTTTGGCAGTTACGATTATCATCGCCATGTTAAGCTCCCTGATTTATGCGCTTGTTTTTGCGCCCGCGGTAAGCACGTTTCTTCTTAATAAAAAGGATGGTAAAAAGCGGCGCATATCATTCGGCGAAAGACTGGTTAACGGGTTATTAAGCATTTATAAACCGTTGGTAAAGTTTTTTGTGATACATCGTAAGGTCACCGTACTTATTACATTGGGCATTGCTGCGGTCGGAATTTTTGTATTTCCGATGTTGGGCAAGGAATTTACGCCGGAACTTCAGGAGGGAACGCTCGTTGTTCGGGCGACGATGGCGCCTTCTATATCGCTTACAGCATCAAAGGAGACGGCTTTCTTGCTTGAGACGCAGCTGTTGAAGTTCCCCGAAGTGACCCGTGTTGTCAGCCGTGTCGGACGCGGAGAAGTAGGCGCCCATGCGGACCCGGTAAATAGTGCTGAAATGTTTGTCAGTTTAAAACCGCGTTCGGAATGGACTACGGCAAAGACTCAGGAGGAACTATTTGAGAAAATAAGTCAGAAAATGGCAAAGTTTCCCGGTGTGAATCTGGGTTTTACACAGCCTATTGCGATGACCATTGATGAAATGCTGGAAGGGGTAAGAGCAAATTTAGCTGTTAAAATTTACGGTAGCGACTTGGAGTTATTGAAAAAGTTGGGCGATGAAGTCGTTGAAGTAATCGGTCAGGTTCCGGGTGCGGCTGATGTGCAGGCCGATCAGGTAACCGGGGTGCCCCAGTTGGTAATAACACCTGATCCGCACAAAATTGCCCGTTATGGAATGGCAATGGAGGAGGTCCAGACTACCATCAGTTCGGCAATTGGCGGTGAGATTTCCGGTCAGGTTTTCGAGGGGGTCAAACGCTTTGATATTCTTGTGCGTTACCGGGAAGATGAGCGCGCCACAAAGGAGGACATTGCCCGGCTGCTTCTGCCGACGCCGGATGGGGCGAGAGTGCCCTTGTCTCAAGTGGCTGATATACGGGAAGTTATTGGTCCACGACAGATTAAGCGGGAGAATAATCAGCGTTTAATTGTTGTGCAGGCTAATGTCCGGGGCCGGGATACCGGTGGGTTTGTGGAAGACGGGCAAAAGGCGTTGAAAGAGCAGATTGATTTCCCGCCGGGGTATATTGTGGAGTGGGGCGGAGACTATGAGCTACAGCAACGTGCAAACCAACGGTTAGCCGTGGTGGTTCCCATTACGATTGCGTTAATCTTTCTGTTATTGTATTCATCTTTTAACTCTATGCAAAAAGCCGCACTGATCGTGTTAAATATTCCGCTGGCCTTGGTAGGTGGGTTAATTGGTTTGTTGGTGGCAGGCGAAAATTTGTCTGTCCCGTCATCCGTGGGCTTTATTGCCTTATTCGGGATTGCTGTGGGAAATGGTCTGGTCCTTGTGTCCCACATTGGGCAATTGCGGCTGGAGGGTATGGAAATGATTGAGGCGTGCATACAGGGTGCCTGTGATCGACTTCGTCCCGTACTAATGACGGCCCTGACTACGGGATTGGGATTGGTGCCGCTGGTCCTTTCATCCGGTACCGGAGCGGAGGTTCAAAGGCCGTTAGCCATAGTAGTCATCGGTGGATTAATTTCATCCACATTTTTAACGCTGTTTGCCATTCCAGCATTTTACGGTTGGTTTGTCAAAGAAGAGAAAATAGAATTTTAACGGGAGGTATTAAAAATGAAGGAAATCAAAGCATACATTCAACCATTCATGCTTCAGAAAGTTACTGATGCCTTACACAAAATACATGTCCGTGGCATGAGCGTCAATGAGATTAAGGGATTCGGAAAAGAAAAAGATGAAGCCTATCCTCATCATTCCAAGGATTACGTAACTGAGTTCACTCCGAAGGTGAAATTAGAAATCGCCTGCCATGATGAAGAAGTAGCGCAGATAATCAAATGTATAAAAGAACATGCCCACACAGGTCGGAAGGGTGACGGAAAAATATTTGTGACCACGCTGGAGCATGTTGTTAGTATCCGTACTGGAGAAACAGATACGGCTGCTCTATAATAAAGGAAATCGGTAAATGAGGAAAATTGTATGGGACACTCTCATTCGCACAGCCACAATGTAAGCCAAAAAAATATTAGGGTTGCATTTTTCTTAAATATCGGCTTTGCCATTGCAGAGATTATAGGGGGCATTTTAACAAACAGCATGGCTATTTTGGCCGATGCTTTGCATGATCTGGGAGATTCCCTTTCGTTGGGGGTGTCGTGGTATTTTGCAAAGGTTTCCGATAAACAACCGTCTAAGACATTTTCTTACGGCTATAAGCGTTTTTCTTTATTCGCTGCATTAATTAACGGAATTGTCTTGTTTGTTGGTTCACTTGTGATTTTATCGGAAGCGATTCCTCGCCTGATTCATCCCGAACATTCAAATGCCAAAGGCATGTTTGTTTTTGCCGTTTTTGGAATCTTTGTAAACGGCTTAGCCGTTTGGCGCTTAAAAAGTGGCAAGACGATGAATGAGCGGGTAGTTACATGGCATCTTCTGGAGGACGTGCTGGGGTGGGTGGCTGTATTGATTGTTAGTGTAGTGATGATCTTCAAGGATATTCACATACTTGATCCAATTTTGTCTGTCTTAATTACACTGTATATTCTTTGGAATGTGGTCAAAAATTTGAAAAAAACGGTACTATTGTTTTTGCAGGGGGTGCCAGAGGAAGTTTCAATATCGAGTGTGGAAGAGGAGCTACAGAAGTTAGATAACGTTCGCAAGGTCCATCATACGCATATTTGGTCACAGGACGGGGAACATAATATACTGACAACTCATATTTTAATAGAAGACACTATGTCTTGGGATGACATAGATAAGCTGAAGGTAACAGTTCGAAAACGGCTTCAAGATTTAGCTATAGATCATGCAACAATAGAAATTGAAAAAGGAAATGGATCTTCATATTAACAGATTGACCATCTGAGATGCGCTATTCTGAACTATTGTTCAGTACACGGGAAGGACGGTAGAATTTACACCAATAATCGTTTAGGATAGAATTTCTATAAATTTAAATCATGACAGTTATTCTAGCAAACTTCATTCCCGAACCACCCAGCTCAATATTTGCCTAAACCTTCCTGTTCGACTTCCGAATTATCCCACCTTAAGGATTGTCACTTAATTTCGATTCTGTTTTTATGATTGTGTCATACGAGTCAAGGACTGCGCCTAGTCTGCTTCGCAAAACGAAGCAGACCAGCTTGCAAGTGCTTCGCATCCTTGACACGCATGCCCTTTTGATCATCAAAAAGAATCGAAAGGAGCATGTCATGAACACAACTCAACAAACAACCCCAAAAATCTATGTCGCTTGTCTGGCTGCCTACAATAATGGCCGGTTACACGGAGCATGGATTGAAGCTTCGCAGGATGCCGAAAATATCCATGAGGATATCCAGAAAATGCTCAAGAACAGCCCGGAGCCGTTCGCCGAAGAATGGGCGATTCACGATTATGAGGGCTTTGAGGGGCTTCAGATATCCGAATATGAGAGTATCGAGGACGTGGCCCGGTACGCCCAGCTGATCGAGGATCACGGAGAAGCTTATGTAGCGTATGCGGGGTATATTGGGACCGAATATGCCACGGAAGAGGGCTTTGAAGAGGCCTATCAAGGCGAATGGGACTCGGAAGAGGCCTTTGCCGAAAATTTGGCCGATGAGACGATGGAAATACCGGAACACCTCCAATATTACATCGACTATGAAAAATTCGCCAGAGACCTATTTATTAATGACTACTTCAGCGTACAGGGAGAAAGCGGCCAGCTATACGTTTTCAGGCACATTTAAGCTTGTGAGCTGGGTAACTCGTAAAACTGCCCCTTAGATATGGCTCTATTTTAAGGGTAACAAAAAGTGACTTGACATAGGGGTGGGGGGCATGGTATCCTTAATCAGGATAAATAGCTTATGAGTGCACACCCTGATCACAGCAGTAATTTGGTAGCCTTGAAACGAATTGAAGGGCAAGTTCGTGGTCTTCAGAAAATGATTGAGGAAAAGCGGTACTGCGTCGATATTTTAACACAAATTACTTCTGTGAACGGCGCTTTGTTGAGAGTACAGGATAAGATCCTTGAGGCCCATATGAATAGTTGCTTGAACAATGCCTTAAAAGGTAAGTCGGAGGCGGAGCGCCATAAGAAGATTAGCGAAATGTTCGCGTTGCTTAAAAAATATAGAAAGAATGGGTGACGTAACAACTATTTGACAAAAAGCGAAAAAAGATGTAAATATGAAATAGACGAATGAAAAAATTACCAAAAAAGCCAATAATTTATAGTCTGAGTATTTTTCTTATCCTCAGTTCGATTCTGTGTTGTTGCGTTGGTATTGTAACCACGGTACAGGCAGCCAATGTTGAATCGGCGCATTCCGAGCATTGCCATTCTCATGAAGCCAATGGTAGTAGCCAGTCACCAGGTGCTGAGGAATGCGAATGTCATTACTCAGATGCTATATTGGCCAATATTGACACAGAAGCTTTAAAGTCTGATTTATTACTGGCTAGAACTCTGAAGGAAACATTTCTACTTAATGTTTCGATCAGTAGTTCACCACATGCTTTTTTTGTATTTTATGAGCACGCGTCCCCGCGACTCTACAAGAGAAGTGTGCCTTTTTACCTCGAAAATTCCATCCTTCGTATTTAATACCTCACCAACAACTTAGCTTTACCCTATTAATGTCTATAGTTTTCTAAACTTTGGCTAATTTCAGGGGTGATCTGTCTTTTGTAGCAAATTCATACAGAATGAGGTGAGTATTATGACTCGAATCAATAATGTAAAACCCGAAGAGCGTTTTACTAGAACACTATTTGGCATAACCATGATTGTCTGCACATTTATTAGTTGGGGCAAGTGGGTGACTTTTGTTCTAGGAGTTTTATTCTTGATATCAGCATGGCAAGGATATTGTGTGACCTGTGAGCTTTACAAAAAGCACACCAGGCTAAAGGAGAAAAATAATGCGTAACAACCTAAGATACCTTCTGATTATTTTGGTCTTAGTGCTGTTGAATGTTGATTATGTCCAGGCTGATTCGTCAGTGGGAAGAAGGGAAAAACAGATCGAAAGGCATGAGAATGAATTGGAAAAATCAAATGATGAAATCGATGGGCTTATAACAGAAAATTCAAGATTAGGTGATTATATAAAGGTAGGATTGTCACGTAATCCAGATCTTAAAGCCGCTTTTTATGAATGGAAATCCTCACTACGTAAAGTTCCGCAGGCTTTCTCGTTGCCAGATCCTCAGTTGTCCTATGCCGACTATATAGAATCGGTAGAAACACGTGTGGGACCCCAGAATCAATCGATATCCGTAAAACAGAAAATACCGCTTCCGGACAAATTGTGGATTAAGAAGAACAAAGCTTTTAGAGCGTCAGAAGCGGCCTATTATCGGTTTGAAAATAAGAGACTGCAGCTCATGTATGAAATATCCGATGCCTACTATGAATTTGCATATCTCTCTAAGGCCATATTGGTAAGTAAAGAAAATCTGAAACTCTTGGGTAATTTTGAAAGCGTGGCCCAAGCCAAGTATTCGTCTGGAATCGCACGTAATCAGGATTTATTAAAGGTGCAAGTAGAGTTAGGTAAATTGGAGAATGATTTATACAGTTTGGAAGATTTGAAAAGTGCATTGGTTGCAAGATTAAATGCGTTGCTAAATTTACCAAAGGGATATTCGCTGCCATGGCCGAATGAATTATTCGAGTATATGGATATGGAGGATGGCTATGCCGACATGCAGCAATTGATCGAGACGATGAACAAAAATAATCCGCAGCTAAAAGCATTTTCGGAAGTCGTCAAAAAAGAAAAAGAATCTCTCAAATTGGCCAAGCGCGCGTATTTTCCTGATTTAACCATCGGACTTACACATATTAACACTGGCGATGCCTTAAATGCTTCAATGATCGATAGTGGCAAAGATGCACAAATGATTACGTTTTCTTTTAATGTCCCTATTTGGTTCAATCGTCTGAATGCCGGTGTCGATGAAGCCAAATCTTCGCTAGAGGCTGCGGAGAATAATCTGAGTAATTTTGAGAATCAATTGTACTCAAAACTTGTTTTTACGCACTACAAGGTTCGTGATGCCTTAAGGCAATCCCGTTTGTACGAAGAGGCTTTAATTCCTAAGGCTGTACAAACACTTAACTCAACCCAATCCGGTTATGAAGCTGGTAATGTGGACTTTCTGTCATTAATTGACGCGCAGAGGATGTTGCTGGATTTTCAATTGGCGTACTACAGGTATCACGCCAATTATCACCAAAGGTTGATGGAATTAAAAACATTGTTAGGCGAAGTTTATAACAGTTCGAATTAATTGTTTCAACAAGGAGTCACAAAGATGAATGTAGATTCAAATGATGATACAACTCATAAAGTAAAAAGGTTGTTGAAAGGGCCATGGCCTATATTGGGTGCAGGAATCATAATTGGTTTTATTGTATCCGTCATTATATTCGGAACTAGTCGCGATAAAGGGAATGCTACACATGATCACAAAGGATCACCTTCATCGCAAGAGAAGAAGATAAAGTATTGGACATGCTCTATGCACCCGCAAATTAAGCTTCCCAAGGAAGGTTTGTGTCCCATTTGTGCAATGGATTTAATTCCGGTTCATGCGGGCGCTGAAGGACAAGAAGAAGGAAGTGAAGTGTCACTAACACTGAATGAAGCGGGCCGTATGTTGGCCGAAATAGAGACATCTGAAGTTAAATACGAGTCAGTAGCGAATGAAGTGAGGTTGGTGGGGAAAGTTGAATATGATGAAACCAAACTTTCCTATATAAGTGCATGGGTTCCTGGCCGGATTGATCGGCTATTTGTTGATTTTACCGGTACTAAAGTCAGAAAAGGCGATCACCTCATTAAGTTATATAGTCCAGAGCTTATTTCGACACAGGAAGAATATTTACAGGCAATCCGAAACTGGGAGGAAACCAAGTCTAGTGAACTAAGTGTAATGCGTGGCACTGCTGAAAAAACATTAACAAGCTCCAAGGAAAAGCTGCGACTCTTTGGCATTACGGAAAGACAGATTGAGGATATTAAGAAGAAAGGTAAGCCCCAAGAGCATTTAACTATTTACTCTTCGGTGGCTGGTACCGTAATTCAAAAGAATGGTTTTGAGGGGATGTATGTCAAAACCGGTGACAAGATATATACGATAGCAGATTTGAGTAAAGTATGGTTGTATTTAGATGCATATGAGAGTGATCTCCAATGGCTTCATTATGGCCAGCACGTTGTGGTAGAAGCTGAAGGTTATCCGGGAATGGTATTTCATGGGAAAGTAGCTTTTATTGATCCCTTTGTTGACACCAAAACAAGAACCATCAAATTGCGGGTTAATGTTGACAATGAAGATGACAGGTTAAAACCAGGGATGTTTGTGCGTGCCACGATCAAGGCAACATTGGGGGAAGGTGGGAAAATATATGAAGAGGATCTTGCCGCAAAATGGATATGCCCAATGCATCCCGATATAGTTAAGGACCATCAAGAACCTTGTGATATATGCGAAATGGATTTAATTCCAACTAAAGAATTTGGATTTGCCGAAAAACCAACCATGGATCAAAAAGTTCTTACTATTCCTAAATCTGCCCCACTCATTACAGGAAAACGGGCTGTTGTATATGTGGAGAACATAAATGATGAAACCGGAGTGCATAGATACGAAGGGCGGGAAGTTGTCCTAGGGCCGCAGGCGGGAGAGCATTACATAATACTTTCCGGGTTAAAAGCAGGAGAACGTGTAGTGACCAAGGGGAATTTTAAGATTGACAGTGCATTACAAATTCATGCAAAGCCCAGCATGATGAATCCGGCCGGATTTTATAGTGAGAAAGATAATATTGTCTCGCAAACAGTTGGTTCCGCTGGTGAGAACGCAGGAGCTATTGCCGAGGCTCTTCCATACTATCTTGATGCTTTTAAGGCGCTTGCCCATGATGATGCGCATACGGCTGCCAGTGCTTTGGAAGGCTTAAGAGACAAAGTTGAGGAAATTATTAAGAAAAATAAACTAGAGGCCGTATCTCAAGGATTTGCCGCTGATCTTAAAGAATTAGGCGAGCAGTTAACGTCTATAGATCATGATATTAAGTCCCTTCGTGTAGTACTAAGAAATACTTCATTAGTTCTTAAGGACATTCTTGAGAAATATGATTACAAAGAGGACCTCAAAATATATTTGGCGTTTTGTCCAATGGCATTCAGTGGTGACGGAGGCCATTGGATTCAGGATGAAAAAGAGATAGCCAATCCTTACTATGGTGAACGTATGCTACGTTGCGGGGAGATACAAGCGGAATATGGCATGGAAAGTTTTTCGGAACAGCCGACGGGAAAAATACATGACGATAAGGGGAGCAAAGGCAGCCATAAAGGTAGTGGTACAAACCACAAGGGGAGTCACCATAATCATTAATATCTTGAAATCAATATTCCATACACTGGAGAACATAAATGCTCAATACGTTAATTAAATTCTTTCTCGAAAATAAACTGGTTACAGCACTATTCATTATTTTAATCCTACTTTGGGGATTTGCTGTAATGCCATTCGATATGAAAGATAGTTTGATACCGCGGGATCCTGTTCCTGTTGATGCAATACCTGACATTGGGGAGAATCAGCAAATTGTGTTTACCGAATGGATGGGCAGATCACCGCAGGATGTTGAAGATCAGATAACCTACCCTCTAGCAGTATCGCTTCAAGGTATTCCAGGTGTTAAGAGTATTCGGAGCTATTCTGCATTTGGATTTTCCACAATTTATATAATTTTTGATGAAAAAGTGGAATTTTATTGGTCACGCTCCCGAGTTTTGGAGCGACTTAGCGTAGCGCAAAAGGATCTTCCTGAGGGTATTACACCGGCATTAGGGCCAGATGCCACAGCGTTAGGACAAATTTTCTGGTACACACTGGAAGGTAAGGGATTCAATTTGGAAGAACTGCGATCTATTCAAGACTGGTATGTTAAGTATGCACTTCAGTCAACAGAAGGTGTAAGTGAGGTTGCATCTGTCGGAGGATATGTTAAAGAGTATCAAATTGATATCGATCCGGATGCTATGCGTGCTTATGATGTCACGTTAATGAACATAATGAATGCAGTGAAAAGAGCAAATATTGATGTTGGCGCAAAGACCGTAGAATTTAACAGTGTTGAGTATGTTGTTCGTGGAATTGGATTTATTAAGACATTACAAGATGTAGAGAATGTTGTTGTTAAAGTAAACGATAATGTACCTATATATTTGAAAAATGTTGCGAAAGTGAATTTGGGACCGGCCCTTAGGCGAGGAGCGCTTAACAAATCGGGAGCGGAAGTTGTTGGTGGTGTGGCGGTTGTTCGCTATGGCGAGAATCCGATGGCCGTTATTAAGAATCTGAAAGAAAAAATAAAACAAATTGAGCCAGGTTTGCCATCGAAAGTTCTTCCTGACGGAACAACTTCAAAGGTAAAAATAGTGCCATTTTATGACAGAACCCAACTTATAAATGAAACATTGGGAACGTTAAGTGAAGCGTTAACACAGCAAATACTTATTACGATTATTGTCATTTTATTATTTTTAATGCATTTTCGTAGCTCCCTGATTGTATCCCTTACATTACCGTTAGCCGTATTGATGTCATTTATTCTAATGAAGTTGTTTAAAGTAGATGCAAACATTATGTCCTTGGCGGGAATTGCCATAGCAATAGGAACAATAGTCGATATGGGTATTATCATGTGTGAGAACATATTAAAGCGGCTACGAGAATCTAGCGAATCTGAGAATCCATCACGAGTGGTTTTCAAAGCTTCATCAGAAGTGGGGGGTGCAATCCTAACGGCGATATCTACCACCGTCATATCTTTTATGGCTGTTTTTACTATGACAGGGCCTGAAGGTAAATTGTTTAAACCATTAGCTTTCACAAAAACATTTGCTCTTTTAGCATCTGTTATTATTGCATTATTTGTTATTCCTGCCCTGTCACAGTTGTTATTTGTAAAAAGGAAAAAGAAGAAGTTGTACAAGGAAAATTATACGCGAAAAATCGTTATATATGGACTATTAACAGTATTGGCATGGAAGATTAGCGCCCTCGTTAGTGGGATAGTATTGATGTTTGGTTTGTATTTCGTCTTGGAAAATAGAATACCTACGGCGGTTAAGAGTTACGTTTCCAAGTACGCGACTTGGATAGCGATTGGTGTTGTGATGGTCGTGTTAACAAAGGAATGGATGCCATTAGGGATGGGGAAGGGATTTATATTGAATATATCATTTGTGGCATTACTTGTTTTTGGTTTGATTCTTATGTTTTTTAGATTTTTACATTATTACCCCAAAATACTCATGTATTTCCTGGAGCACAAACGTGTTTTTTTCAGTATTCCAACCGTTTTATTTATTTTTGGTATGACAATATGGCTGGGATTTTTAACCGTCATTTCTCCTGTTACAACTAGTTTAGGAAAGTTGGGTTTGGATCGGGAGAAAATAGAATCTTTCGGTCCTATTAAGTCGATTTCCCATACGTTTCCAGGTATTGGCAAGGAGTTTATGCCGTCATTGGATGAAGGATCGTACTTGTATATGCCTACCACCATGCCTCATGCATCTATTGGAGAAGCGCTTGACGTTTTAACAAAACAGGATATTCGTATTAGTCAAATTCCGGAAGTTTCCTCTGTAGTCGGTAAAATTGGACGCGTGGATTCGCCCTTGGATCCGGCCCCTATATCCATGATAGAAACCGTCATAAATTATGTGCCTGAATTTGGAGAAAAGGACCCTGAAACTGGTAAACGAGAAAGGTTGTGGAGGGATCACATTAAGTCCCCGGATGACATTTGGGATGAAATAGTCAAGGCAGCGGATATTCCCGGAACAACAGCGGCGCCAAAGCTGCAACCCATTGCAGCCAGAATTGTTATGTTGCAGTCCGGTATGCGGGCCCCCATGGGTGTCAAAGTTTTGGGACAAAATCTGGCGGAATTGGAAGAAGTAGGTTTTCAGATAGAGAGGTTCTTAAAGGAAGTGCCAGGTGTTGAACCGAGTGCCGTAATTGCGGACCGCATTGTCGGAAAGCCAT
This sequence comes from Candidatus Omnitrophota bacterium, assembly GCA_020632495.1. Taxonomy (GTDB): domain Bacteria; phylum Omnitrophota; class Gorgyraeia; order Zapsychrales; family Zapsychraceae; genus JAGOSC01. Next base: position 714,925 of record JACKFL010000005.1, read on the forward strand.
ATCTGGAATTCTTCATCGACCGGGAAAAGATTGCCAGATACGGTGTTAACATCCTGGACGTGCAAAATGTCATTGAAATGGCTATCGGTGGAATGAAGATTACGACTACCGTAGAGGGGCGGGAGCGTTATCCTGTACGCATTAGGTATTTAAGGGAACTAAGGGATTCTATAGAAGAATTACAGGAGGTTCTTATTCAATCCAAAGACGGAGCCCAGATTCCATTGTCCCAAGTGGCAACGTTAAAATTTACAAGGGGGCCTCAAGTCATAAAAAGTGAAGATACATTTTTAGTCGGCTATGTGTTATTCGATAAAGTGCCAGGTATGGCTGAGGTAGATGTCGTCAACGCTGCTCAAAAATTTCTGAAGGAAAAAATCGAGTCCGGAGAATTTGTACTACCTGCCGGAACCAGTTATAAGTTTGCAGGGAGCTATGAAAATCAGGTCAGAAGTGAGAAGACATTATCCGTGGTCTTACCGCTAAGTTTATTTATGATATTTTTAATCTTGTATTTTCAGTTTAAGAGAGTGTCGACCACGTTTCTTGTCTTTAGCGGCATTATTGTCGCATTCTGCGGAGGTTTCATATTGATCTGGCTTTATGCGCAAGGTTGGTTTTTTAGATTACCATTATTTGGGGACTACTTTAGAGAGTTATTTAATATGCAGTCCTATAATTTGTCAGTAGCTGTATGGGTGGGGTTTTTAGCCCTTTTTGGAATCGCTAGTGATGATGGAGTTGTCATGGGGACGTATTTGGATCAGAGTTTTCGCGACCATAAGCCAACGACCATAAAAGGCATTAGAGAGGCGACACTCCTTGCAGGAGAACGCCGTGTAAGACCGTGTTTAATGACTACCTCCACCACAATATTGGCGTTGCTGCCAATTTTGACATCCGCGGGGAGGGGTGCTGATGTCATGATACCGATGGCTTTGCCGTCTGTTGGTGGAATGACGGTTGCTTTAATAACTTTATTTATTGTACCCGTTGGATATGCGTGGATAAAAGAGCGGGAATTGTTAAATAAGCAAAAGGAAGAGGGATAAAGAGTATTTTAAAAAAGGAGTCTACGTATGAAGAACATACTGATTTTAACGCTAATGTCTTTTGGGATAGCTGGATTAATAGCGACCTCAGCTATGGCATGTAACTGTGGTAAGAAAAATAAGAATGTCACCGCCATGTCCTGTCAATGCAAAACCGATAGTTGTGGTATGACAACAAGTGCGGTTATAGATGAAGCGGAAAATAGTAAGAAGGAGATATGCCCAGTTAGCGGTAAGCCAATAGGGTCAATGGGAAAGGGGGTGGAACATATCTATGCGGGTAAAACGTATAAGCTTTGTTGCGAAGGGTGTTTAAGGCCGTTTAAAGATAATCCTGAAAAGTATCTTAAGAAATCCGAAACTAAGTAAAACCTAAACTAAAAGGAGATCAAGATGAAATTAAAACTAACTATTATTGCTGTAGTGCTTCTAGCATTTTCAAATGGTCATGTATTTGCATCGGGTAACCATGGACATGGAGCGCATGCACAGGATGAAATTGAAGAATTTATGGCTGATACAGCCATTAATGTTGGGAATAAGATTTGTCCTGTGAGCGAAGAGAAAATTGGGTCAATGGGAAAGGCGTACCACGTAGAACATGAGGGAAAAGTTTATAACCTTTGCTGCAAGATGTGCGCTAAAAGCTTTAAGGAAAATCCAGAGAAATATATCGAGAAAATAAATAAAGAGCTTGAGGAAGCCGGTCATAAGAAAGATGAGCATGGAAGCCATAAAGGAAGAAAAAGTGGACATGATCACGATGGGCATGATCATTAATAAATATAACAGGAGGCGAGCGGACATGAAGAAGTATTGGTTGGTAATTGGTTTGAGTTGTGCTTTGTTTCCCCAATATGCTTGGGCGGGACCACACGAGAGTCATGGGCACAAAAAAGGTTCAATGATGAAAGACAAAAATGCTCATAAAGAAGCAACGCATACGGATGCTAACAGGCGCAGTAAGGCCCCGCCGGATGGAATAAAAGTTGGTAATCGCATATGTCCGGTCAGTAATGAGTGGATACCGGAAGGTGAGGAGATTGAATATGAGTACAAAGGAAGGATTTATAGTCTTTGTTGCAAGATGTGTGCGAAGGACTTTAAGAAAAATCCTGAAAAGTACTCAGAAATTGCCGAAAAACTAATGCTTAAAGAACACGGCACTACGCATGAAAAGAAGATGTCGCCAAGACATGCTCATGATGCTGATGAGTATGGTCATGGAGACCACCAACATGGCGAACATGATCATGAGTGCGAAGGGGCTGGATGTGTTGAATAAAGGGAGGTAGATATGAAGAAATCAATATTAATAGCAATTGGAATGGCTATTGGGCTATTTGCATTTGGTTATATACTCTCAACGGCCGGTCACGATCATTCCAATCATCATGGAGAAGCTGGTCATCATGATACACATGAAGATGGCGCAGACCATCATCATTAAGAATCAACTATTGAGGTAAGGAGATGCATCATGTCAGATAAAACTATAAAGAAAATTGATATAGAAATTACAAGGACCGATCCAGTTTGTGGGATGGATGTGTCTTTGGAGAAAGCTCTCTCAAAACATTTGTTTCATATATATGGTCATAAGGAGTATATATTTTGTTCGCCAGAGTGCCTCAGAGACTTTAAAGAAGATCCCCATAAATATATTTCCGAAGAGATTTATGGGGAGATGGCAGGGATGTGCGAGTACTGCGGCAAGGAAATGCGCACGGGGGAGGATATCGCTACGGCCATGATAGAGGGAGAAATGCATAAATTTTGTTGTCCCATATGCGCTTCTTCATATGTAAAAGATTGTTTACCTGGAGATAAAAATGATTGAATTAATAACACCTATACATCCAAAATTAGTTCATTTTCCGATAGCCCTGTTTGTTAGCGCTGTAGTCTTTGAATTATTGAGTATAGTGTTCAGGAGAGAGGGCTTACATAAAACTGCTGTAAATATGTATATTTTAGCGGCTTTAGTGACGCCGCTGGTTGTAAGAACAGGTATATGGGAAGCCGAGCGTTTAAACCTAAACCATCCTATATTAGACGCACATAGAAAATATGCGCTTTGGACAATGTGGGGTTCCTTAATGTCTTTGCCTGTTTTATGGCTATTAAAAAAGGAGTTTACGAAATATTTTCGAGTGATATTCTTTCTGATTTTAATTGGAGTTGTCAGTGTCGTATCTTTGGCAGGGCATAATGGGGGGACAATGGTTTATGAATATGGGGTAGGCATAGAAGAATGATAAAGGCGCTGTTGCGTATTTACTACCTAAATCCAGACACGTAAAAGGAAATAGTATGAGATGCATTAAATCATTGTGGGTGTTGCCATACTGTGTATATACATTATATATGCCGCAAGCAGTTTATGCGCACAAGAACGAAGCTCCGCCTATCGTTAAATATCACGAACGACAATATAAACGATATTTAAAAAGAGCGGAGAAGCAGTCAGATGAGATCAAAAAACACAAGGAAATGCTAAATAATTATCAAGAACAGCACTTTATAAATAAAAATGATGAAAATTACGTGATCGATATTGAGATTATACAAAAACACTGCGATGCCATTATTAAAAGGTCTGAGGATCTCCGAGAAGAGTATCAATCATTTGCAAGTTGGCACAAGTGGAAAGCGGAAAGTCTGATGCAACAGTAGCGGTATTAAAATGAAAGAAATAGTAATGGAATGGGAGAAAGAAATCATACAAATGATGCTGGGTTGCTATATTCAAAACTGGAACAAATGGTTTTTCCTGCATACTATGAGCGGAAATCTGATTTTATAAACATAATGAAGCATTCGATTGCGCTCAACGGGTCATTTTTCAACACACAGCGTATGATACAGCAATATGTTACAAAGGCATATTTTTGTCAGTTCTCAGATGGCATGAATTAACACAGCATAAACATTAAGGATATTTATGATGATAACAAAATTAGGTGTGATATCTGGTGAGATATTAACTATGTTGGAGACGCAAGGACCGATGACCGTTAAGGAGTTTGAGATTGCTTTGAGAGAAAAAAAGGATGTGATTCTAATGTGTATTGGCAGCCTGATTCGGCTGGGCTTGATAGAGGCGGAATATACGAGTGGGAGCACGTTTTACCGGCAAATAAAAACATCTTGACATAGGGTAGGGGGGTATGGTATATTGTAACTAGATGGGGGGTGATCAAAATGGCTAACCAAAAAAAATATTTATCCAGGAATCAACAAATTATTGCGCTGAATCGAATTGAAGGGCAGATTGGCGGTATTAAACATATGATCGAAAGCGGTGAGTATTGTGTAGATGTTATTACCCAACTTCATGCAGTCATAGGTGCGATTTTGCGGGTTGAAGATAAAATCCTGGACCGACATCTAGGTACTTGTGTGAACGAGGCCTTTAAGAATAAGACGGAGAAGGCCAAGCAAAAGAAGATTGATGAAATATTACTTTTATTAAAACGAATACGGGGGAGGTTTTAGATGAGACACTTACGGACTACATACGTGGCCATTTTTAGTGCCGTATTTATGATGATCCCGGCTGCCTCTATTTATGCCCAGAGTTCGAAGGTTGTCATCTTAGATCAGTTAATAGAAGAGGCTGTTCAAAATAATCCTGAAATCAAAGCCATGCACGATACTTTTCGTGCAGCTGAGCAGAGGATCAAACAGGTATCTTCATTGAAGGATCCTATGCTGAATGCAGGATATTTTGTTGAAAATCCAGAAACGCGTGTTGGTCCGCAAGTTGGTAAATATGGAATAGCTCAGAAGTTTCCATTTTTCGGGAAACTATCTTTAAAAGGGAAAATTGCTGCTAAAGACCGGGATATTGCTTACGAAAGTTACGAAATTGTTGTCCATGAAGTAGTAAAGAAATTGAAACATGCATACTATGATCTCTATTGGACTAGAAAATCTACGGCAATAACTGAAGAGATTAAGGGTCTCCTGGATGAATTGGAGAAAGTCGCCGAAAGCAAATACTCAACAGGAATAGCATCTCAGCAGGATGTTATGAAGGCTCAGGTAGAAATTTCCAAGCTTATGGCAAGGCTGTATACGTTGGCCGAGCAGGAGGTAACGCTTCAGGAGAAAATCAATACACTATTGAATAGACCCATAGAGACCCCCATAGGAGAAATCAAGGAAGTCAAATTAACAAAGTTTCCATACACATTGGAGAAATTATTGTCATTATCCAGCGATCATCGTCAGGAGTTAAAGGCGGCAGCATTCAATATTGATAAACACACGGAGAATGTTTCGTTAAAGAGGAAGGACTATTTTCCAGATTTCACGCTTGGAGTGGATTTTATCGATGTTGGATCAGGGAAAAGCCCCGCTTTCAACGACGGTCAGGATGCATGGATGGCTAAAGTAGCGATTAACGTGCCCATTTGGTATGGAAGAATAAAAGCGGGCGTAACTGAGGCCAAATACAAACTGAGTTCCAGTGAGAATGTTTATCTTAGCGTGAAAAATAATGTTTCTTTTCAAATTAAAGATGCCTACTTCCAGTTAAAAACTGCCGAAGATTTAGTAGACCTATATAAGAATGCATTGATTCCACAAGCAGAAGAATCCTTAAAAGCGTCACAATCCGGATATGAGACTGGGAAAACAGACTTTCTTAATTTAATAGATTCGGAACGCGTGTTGCTGAACTTTAAAATAGCTTATTACCGTGCAATCGCCGATTATGAGAAATCAGTTGCTAATCTAGAACGTGCCGTTGGCATTACTGTAGACAAATTTGACAAGTCATTTGAAAAATAGAGGGGGATGAAATGAAAAGCAAAAAGATATTGATACTCATTGTCGTGGTAATCGGGATAGTAGGTTTTCTTCTGTTAAAAGCAAATGGAAATAAAACCGCTCAGCAACATGAATCATCTTCTGTCCAAGAAGAAAATGCAGGAAAGAAGATACTGTATTATCAATCCCCCATGGATCCTAGCTACATATCCGAGAAACCAGGTAAATCACCAATGGGCATGGACCTGGTGCCGGTATATGAAGGCGAGGAAACTCCTGAAGGGACTATCAAAATTGATCCTACGACAGTTCAGAATATCGGCGTCCGTTCGCAGCTTATAAGCAAAAAAGTGTTGAGGCGGGACATTAGGACGGTTGGACGCGTTACTTTTGATGAAAAACGAGTCGCGTACATTAATACAAAGGTCGGAGGATGGATTGAGAAACTTTACGTTGATTACGAAGGCCAGGAAGTTAAGAGGGACGATCCCCTACTAGAGATATATAGCCCCGCATTGGTCTCCACCCAACAAGAGTATCTGTTGGCTCTGGAATATAACACTAAAATGAAGGAAAGTAATATAAAGGAAATTAGTAACAGATCACAAAGTCTTGTAGAGTCTTCTAGAAAAAGGTTAGAGTATTGGGACGTGCCGGAAGTCCATATTAAAGAGCTCGAACAATCGGGAGAAGTTCGAAAGACGCTTATGATTCATTCTCCGGCAAAAGGCGTGATTATTCATAAAACAGCCCTGGAAGGGCAGTTTGTCAAACCCGGTGAAAATCTTTATCGTATAGCTGATCTCTCAAAGGTTTGGGTTTATGCCGACATTTATGAATATGAGCTGCCATGGGTAGAATCTGGACAAAGCGCGGATATGACGCTTTCATATCTTCCAGGAAAAACATTCAAGGGAAAGATTACATATGTCTATCCATATTTGGAAAGTAAGACTCGTACCGCAAAAATTCGACTTGAATTTGATAATCCTGCTCTAGAGTTAAAACCAGACATGTATGCAGATGTAAAGATAAACACGGCCCCGATGAAGGAAGTGATTGCAATACCAAAGGAGTCAGTCATTCACTCTGGTGAAAGAAAGGTCATTATTATTGATAAGGGAAAAGGACTATTTGAACCGCGAGATATATTAATCGGCATGGAAACCAAGGATTATTATGAGTTGCTTCATGGAGCTAAACCTGGTGAAAGTATCGTTACATCTGCCCAATTCTTAATCGATTCGGAAAGTCAGTTGAATGAGGCTATAAATAAGATGTTGAAAGCTAAGAGGGCTGCAAGTTCTGAAGAAATACCTGAACATCAGGGGCATGAAGGTATGAAGATGGCCCAACAAGTTAGTGACAATACGAAATCAGCTATGAAAGATATATGGAAAGCCTATTTTTACTTAAGGAAGAATTTAGCTGAAGATTCATTAGCTAGGTTTGAAGTGCAAGCAGAATTGATTAAGGATCGGGCTAATACGATCATTATGTCCAATGAAGACAAGAAAATTAAGTCGATTGCCGAGAAATTTCTGGAAAGTTCAGATGGGTTAAAAGAAAAGGATATCGTGAAGGTTAGGGATGCATTCCTTAAATTAAGCGATTCTATGATTCACTACATGAAGCATTTTTCAAAGGAAGAATCTGTCTCGCAAGGATACAAATTGTTCTTCTGCGGGATGGAAAAAAAGTCCTGGGTTCAGACGGAGGAAGAGGTGGGAAATCCGTATGTTGGCTCCAAAATAGCATTTTGTGGAGCCAGAGATGAATATTAAGGATATATATCCCTGGATGAAAGGAGACAATAGAGATGTTTGATAAACTTATCGAATCTTCTGTGAAAAACAGAATGATCGTGCTCATACTTACGGCCATTATTTTCATATTTGGTATAAATGCTATGCGCACCATTCCCCTCGATGCCATACCGGATTTAAGTGATGTACAGGTCATTATTTACACGAAGTACCCAGGGCAAGCTCCGCAAGTTGTAGAGGATCAGGTAACGTATCCATTAACCACAACCATGTTGTCTGTTCCAAACGCAAAGGTAGTGCGTGGTTATTCATTCTTTGGATTCTCGTTTGTGTATATCATCTTTGAGGATGGGACCGATATGTATTGGGCAAGAAGCCGAGTATTAGAGTACTTAAGCTTTGTGTCGGGCCAATTGCCAGAAGCGGTAACGCCGACCCTAGGTCCGGATGCCACTGGAGTGGGGTGGGTTTATCAGTACGTCCTAAAATCTAAGAATCACGATTTGTCCGAGTTGCGATCTATTCAGGACTGGTTTATCCGTTATGAATTGTCCAGTGTTCCGGGTGTTTCGGAGGTTGCAAGTATCGGTGGATTTGTCAAGCAGTACCAGGTAGATATCGATCCAAATAAATTATTAGCTTATAACATTCCCATTAAAAAAGTGCATATGGCCATAAAACGTTCGAACAATGATGTCGGTGGGCGACTTATAGAGATGGCCGAAACGGAGTTTATGGTACGGGGATTGGGTTATTACAAAAACTTAGATGACATCCGAAATACGGTGGTTGGAGCCGATGAAAATGGAACTCCGATTTTTGTAAAGGACATTGGTTACGTCCATACAGGTCCAGAAATCAGGCGTGGATTGGGTGAAATGGATGGTGAAGGAGAAGTTGTGGGTGGCGTTGTCATTATGCGTTACGGTGAGAATGCCCTAAAAACGATTGAGAATGTGAAGAAGAAACTGGAAGCAATAAAGCCGGGGCTGCCTGAAGGTGTGACTATTGAACCTGTATATGACAGGTCGGGGCTCATTAACCGTTCCATTGATACGTTAAAGAATACCCTCATTATTGAAATCATCATTGTCACTTTGGTATGTATCATTTTTCTGCTGCATTTTCCTAGTTCAATGGTGGCAGTATTTACCTTACCGGTAGGAATACTTATATCATTTATTATCATGAATGCTAAGGGGGTTAATGCCAATATTATGTCCCTGGGGGGTATCGCGATCGCTATTGGAGTTATGGTCGATGCCGCGGTTGTTTTGGTTGAGAATTTCCACAAATATTTGCAGAAGAAGAAAGATGGGGAGGATCATTGGGAGCTCGTCATCAAATCTAGTAAGGAGGTGGGTCCTGCTCTAGCTTTTGCCCTTGTAATTATTACGGTTTCTTTTATTCCAATCTTTGCTTTAACCGGTCAGGAAGGAAGATTATTCAAGCCGCTGGGTTATACGTGGGTGTTTGCGCTAGGTGCATCAAGTTTGATAGCTGTGACTGTTATTCCAATCCTTATTGGTTACTTCGTACGAGGAAAAATTAAACCGGAAGAAGAGAACCCCGTCGTTAAGCGGGAGATCGCTGTATATAAACCATTAATGGGTTTCGTGCTAAAGCGGAAATGGACTGCCCTTATTGTTGCGGTGTTGATATCAATTATATCTATATTACCATATCAGAAACTTGGATCCGAATTTATGCCACCTCTATATGAAGGTGATCTTCTTTATATGCCAACTACCTTGCCGGGAATTTCTGTAACTAAGGCCAAGGAAATATTACAGCAAACAGACAAGATTATTAAGACGTTCCCTGAAGTACACCATGTGTTTGGTAAGGTTGGGCGAGCAGAAACGGCAACTGATCCCTCACCTTTAAGTATGATCGAATCTACCATTCAATTGAAGCCTGAAAGTGAATGGCGAAAAGGCATGACGGTAAAGAAACTGATTAATGAGCTGGATAAAGCTATTAATTTTCCCGGTGTAACTAACGCATGGACCATGCCAATCAAGACAAGGGTGGACATGCTTTCAACTGGCATAAAGACGCCAGTCGGTATTAAGGTTATGGGATCGGATTTGGGGGTTTTACAAAGTCTTGGCAAACAGATAGAAGCAACCGTCAGAAAAGTGCCTGGAACATTAAGTGTATATTCCGAAAGAGTTGTCGGTGGGAATTATTTGGATATTGATATCGACCGCTTGGCAGCAGCGAGATACGGACTGACTGTAGGTGATGTCCAGGATATTATTAAAACAGCCATTGGCGGGATGAATATTACCACCACAGTTGAGGGGTTGGAGCGGTATCCCGTAAATATTCGTTACGCCAGGGAATTAAGAAGTGACATTGAAAGTTTAAAACGTGTTCTTGTACCGACGCCCAGAAATGAACAAGTCCCGTTAGGACAGCTGGCGAACATTCAGGTAAAAAAAGGGCCGCCAGCAATTAAGAGCGAGAATGCTCGTCTTAATGCGTGGATTTACGTTGACCTGACAACGTCTGATGTGGGTTCTTATGTCGAAAGGGCCAAGAAATCCGTAGCAGAAAATATTGAATTTCCTTCGGGATATTCAATAGTTTGGAGCGGCCAGTATGAGTATATGGAGCGGGCCAACAAGAGACTGGCTGTAGCTGTTCCTTTGACTTTGGCCATTATATTTCTTCTTTTGTATTTTTACTTTAAGAATTTCAAGGAAAGTCTAATTGTTATGGCCTCTTTGCCATTTGCGTTGGTTGGAGGTATCTGGTACATATATGCCCTTAAGTTTAATCTAAGTGTTGCCGTGGGGGTAGGTTTTATAGCTTTATTTGGTCTAGCCGCCGAGACAGGTATGGTTATGTTGGTATATTTGAAGCTTGTCTATGAGGAGCGCCTCAAAAAGGGGCAAATTAAAACTGTTGAGGATGTAACTCAGGCTGTAATTGACGGCGCAGTACTTAGAGTACGAGCTGTATCCATGACCGTTGGGACCACAATGATAGGTCTTTTACCTGTTATGTTCATAAAAGGTGCTGGCTCGCAGGTCATGCAGCGGATCGCCGCTCCCATGATAGGCGGACTTGTGACTTCGACAATTTTAACGCTGGTTGTTATTCCGGTGATTTTTGCAATTTGGAAGGGGAGAGCATTCAAACGATAAGATGAAGTTTCATGAAATTATGAATTATTCATTGGAAAACATATATATTCATAAATCTATTAATGAAGGAGATAGAAATGAGAAAAGTTGTCATGGTCTTAGCTATTGGAGCAAGTATTATCTTACCTCAAACAAATGTATGGGCCGGTCCGCACGAAAGTCGAAGCCATAAAGAAATGATGGGTAGAGGAAGCTCCGCGCAAGAGCCGGATTTCGGCAGTCTCACTGCGGCGGAACATCTTTCCCTGGCTGATCAATTTGAGCAGAAAGCAGCCGCCCAGGACAAAGATATCGCTTTTCATGAGAGTATGATGAAAAAATATCGCTACAAAGTGGACTCAAGTCCAAAAAGAAGAAGAGTTGCACAAATGGGATCACATTGCGGGCGCATCATTAAATCCTTAAGGAAACTCAAAGAGGAGTATAAGGAGATGGCTCAGATGCATCGTGAAATGGCTGAATAAATAGATCGGATATAATGGTGCTTGATTTTTGCTGATGGCGAACAAATTGTCATTGCGAAAGGAGGGGGCTATGAGGACATAAGCTAAATTTAACAAAATTGAGAAATAATTATCAAATTGATATTCAAAAAAGGGGAAGACAAAATGAGAAATGGACTAATTTTAACAATCGCGGCACTTGCTGTTATAGCCTTTGCCACCAACAGTTTTGCCGCAAAGGTTTACAAGTCAATGGGCGTTATACACACTGAAATTGAGGGGACAGTCGAGAAAATTATCCCTCATCAGGGGGCTCTGATTATCAAGGACAAAGAAGATGGTGAAAAGACACATGTCCACATTGACAAGTCAACTCTGGCTGCCCTTGAGGTAGGAGACACTATTAAAGTAAGAATGCAAGGAAGTAATTGTATGGTTGAAAGAGTAACTGTTAAATGAAAACCTATCTGTGGCAGAAGGTCATAACAACCTGCTGCTAGATGATGTGCGAAGTATAAATGGGGGAGGTGAACCAAAATGAAGAAAGCACTATATTTAGCTATTACAGTAATTGCCATATGTGGCATTGCTTCAAACAGTTATGCAGCCAAATTTCACAAGAACTTGGGCGTTGTTTATCAGGATATCGAAGGTACTGTTGAGAAGCTTATCCCGGGTCAGGGAGCGCTAATTATAAAGGACAAGGATGATGGCGAAAAAACACATATCCATATCGATAAGTCAACATTGTCTGCGCTTGAACTGGGGGATACCATCAAAGTAAGAATGCAAGGCAGTAACTGCATAGTTCAAAGAGTAATAGTGAAATAAATGTATTCGATAGTGGTGGGCTTAATTATAAGCCCACCACTATCGGGCTTGTACTATATGAGGAGATATGTGGAATGGAAAATTGTCCTGTCTGCAACAACGAAGCGGCAAAGATCAACTTCAATTGTGTTATTGATGGAAATGTGTATTATTTCTGCTGTAGTAAGTGCCGAAGTAATTTCATAGCCGAACCAAGGAAGTATGATAGTTGCTGCAGGGAGAAGGAAAGCAGGGATAGCCGAATGTAGTAGAGAAAGGAAAGGAGTAAATCATGTGTCCGAAGAGAAGTAAGACTCAAACTAAGAAAAGTGAGCAACAGCAGAGTGGCGAAGAGTTGCATGAACAAATCAAGGCAAAAGCTTATGAACTCTTTGAAAAGAGGGGATGCTGTCATGGCGGTCATTGTGAAGACTGGTATGAAGCAGAAAGAATTGTGAAAGAGAATGGTAAAAAAACCTGAGAGGCGCGGAAATGGTAAGAGATCCGGTATGTCACATGGATGTGGAAAAGTCCGCAGCGGAGCTAAAGGGACTATTTTCTGAATTCAAGGGAGACACATTTTACTTTTGTTCAAATTCCTGCCTGCAGTGTTTTCAGATGAATCCCAGGCGCTTCGCTGCGAACAATATTAAGGAAACCCTTATTGCAAAGTGTGAGCTGTGTTCAAAGACAATATCGGAAACCGAAGCGTATTCACAAGTTGACATTAACGGGCAAAAGTATAAGTTTTGCTGTCCAACATGCGCATCGGTATTCGCTGGCGAGAAAACTGCAGAGATAAAGGATAAAGAGTACAAAAATCAAGACCCAAAGCCAGTAAAAAACACGGATATTTATCAATGGCTTCAGGAGACAGTAAAACAACATGCGTCTGATTTATTCTTATCTGTTGGGGAAGTCCCGGTATTAAAGGTTTACGACGTATTTAAGAAAATAACCAAACATCCATTAAAAAGGGAAACAATCGATGAATTCATTCAGGCAATAATTCCTGAGCGAAAATGCAAGCTATTCGAGGAAGGACACGACGTTGATATAGGATTGGATGTTCAGGGATTAGCGCGGTTTCGTATAAATATATTTCGGCAGCAAAATGGAAATTCTATCGCAATTCGGCCATTGCCATACGAAATACTGGAAATAGAGGATTTAATGCTGCCGGATGTATACCGGGACCTTCAGCTTGTCAAACGCGGTATGATTTTAATAACCGGTCCCACTGGCAGCGGTAAAACTACCACTTTAGCATCTTTCATAAATGCTATTAACCAGAGGTATGAGAAGCATATTATTACTATTGAAGATCCTATTGAATACGTGATACCTAGTCAGAAATCACTGATACATCAGAGAGAAGTGGGATGGCATACTCAGTCATTCGGTGATGGGCTTAGAAGCGCATTGCGTGAGAATCCGGATATCATTGTGGTGGGAGAACTAAGAGACCTTGAAAGTATATCTTTGGCTATCAGAGCAGCCGAAACGGGCCATTTGGTACTTGGGACGCTGCATAGCGGTACGGCCATTCAAACCTTATCACGGATACTGGATGTGTTTGACTCCGAACGGCAGTCATTAATCCGGACTCAGTTGGCACAATCTTTGCAAGCAATTTGTTCACAAAGACTTATTAAACGGATAGACCGGGAAGGAATGATTGTAGCCACTGAAATTATGATTGCTACATTAGCGCTTCGAAACATCATTCGGCAGGATCGGGTACAGGAAATACGGGGATACATTGAGACCGGTCAACGGGAGAAAATGCATACGTTAAAACAAAGCATTCAAGGCTTGATTGATAAAAGTTTTGTTTTAGAAGAATCATTAGATGAAGTTAAGGAAGACATTTTAATAAACTGAAGGGGGAGAGAAATGCATGGGGAAAGCATGGGCAGCTTCGCATATGGTATGTGGACGGTGGTCATATTCAACATAGGTTTATTCTTATTTTTCGCCATAAGTTTTATAGAGCCTAAAAAGAAATTTGAATGGGGTTCTATGGGAGCGTTTATCGGCTTTATTGTGGCTTTATTCACTGAGATGTATGGTTTTCCTTTAACGATATATCTGCTCAGTGGTTGGATGGGACAATCGTATCCCGTTCTGAATCCATTTTCTCATCCCCACGGGCACTTGTGGCTTGTCTTTTTAGGGTTAGGGGATTCGCATCTGGCTATGTCAATTCTTCATATTGTCAGTAATTTGATAATTTTTGGCGGATTGCTTTTGCTTCATCAGGGATGGAAGCTGATTCATGAGGCAAATGGACAGGATTTGGTCACGGAGGGAATTTATTCAAAGATCAGACATCCGCAATATTCAGGACTATTTCTTATAACAATTGGATTTCTTATCCAATGGCCGTCTGTATCGACTATTGTAATGTGGCCTATCTTGATGTTTGCGTACTATAAGTTAGCTATGCGTGAAGAGAGAGATGTAGAAAGAAAATTTGGAGAGAGTTATCAGAAGTATAAGGAAAGTGTTCCAGCATTCATACCAAAATTTAGCAATTAACAAAATAATGTCAGAAGGGAGTCAATCATGAGTGCATTAGTAGCAATTCTTTTTGAAGGTAATAAGCATGGAGCGGCGGATGCCTTAAATAAGTTGCATAAATTAGAGAAGGAGTATCTCATTGATCTGGAAGATGCAGTCATAGTGCAGCGTAGGGAAGATGGAAAGATAAAATTAAAACAGATGGTGAATTTAACTGGATCCGGCGCCTGGGAAGGCGCATTCTGGGGAAGTTTAATCGGTCTTATATTTACCGGGCCTCTGGGAATGCTTATTGTTGGTGGTATGGGAGCTGGATTTGGCGCTCTTGCCGGATCCGTCAGTGATTATGGAATAGATGATGAATTTATTAAGGGGCTGAGTGACGGTGTTAAACCGTGCTGTTCGGGCCTGTTTTTACTCATTCGTAATATGACAGAAGATAAAGTGTTTGAAGAGCTTAAGGGTCTGGGGGGCATAGTATTAAAGACATCGTTATCTAAGGAAGCCGAAAAAAGGCTCACCGAATCCTTACAAAGGAGTCATCTATGAAAAATCATGCTGTAATGCATATGCTTGGATGTCTGATTCCGCTTTTATTGGTCATGATATTGCCTTCCTTTGGTGTAAGTAGTAATGTGACTTATTTTATTTTCATAGTGCTGATGTTTGGGTGTCATATATTGATGTTAACCGGCATGGGGCATAATCATGGCTCCGAATCCGGTCATGGAACATCGGATAAAGGAGGTGATAAACATGGGTGCCATTAACGTTAGAAGGTTTGGATTAGCATGGGGAGTTACATTTGGAATTCTGTATATTGGATGTGCTGTTGTTATGTCGATAGCCGGTCGCGAGGGAACAATATTTTTATTTAACAGTATGATGCACGGCATAGACGTTACCAATGTTATAAGAATGCATGTGCCCTTAGGTGAAATGGTTATGGGAATAATTCAAATATTTATCCTAGGTTGGCTTATCGGTGCGACCATCGCGAGCATCTATAATCTAGGTGTAAGGAGTAAATAAGATGTCAACGATAAAAGACTATCGATGGCGGATAATTGTAGGTTGTTCGCTTCCACTGGTTTCTATTATTCTGTTTCCGACCCTGGGTATGCGTAAATCCGTAGCTTTCTTCATATGGATGGTGATCATGTTTATTTGTTACCTAGTTATCACTGGGCTGCCCGAAGACAACAGTAGTTACTTCAAAGATAAAAAATATGGTTGTCATTAAGGAGTAATATTCATGAAAAAATTAATATTGATATTGTCTATTTTATTCATCGCCGGATGCAGTTATGCCGGACGTGAACCCTGGCATAATTATTTGCATGTTCCAAGAGCATGGCTAATGGACCCGCATTTTTCTGAGTATAAACAGGCGAGAGAACAGTTGGAATTGGAACATATTAAAGGGAAGTGTAGTTATGTCGAATATAAGGAAAAGATGCAGCAATTGAATATGAAGTACCAGGAAGAAGTCAACAAAAGAGAAGAGACTTTATCATTCTTTGAATAACATGGAGTTAATAAACAAGGAGTGTGATATGAGAATTAATAAAAACAGGTTTATGAAAGTCATTCTCCTTTTGTTCATGTCGATATTTCTAATAGGCTGCCAAACATTAAAGGCTACATATAAGAATAAGAAGGTATGTCCGAAATGTCACACGACGACTTCTATATCATTTTATGAAGATGAAGATCATGACATTGCCCCATCATTTAAGGATATAAAAGTGAAATGTCCCACTTGTGGAAAAACATCTACGGTAAACGAGGTCTTGCGCAGTGAAAATCAGATACATGTTTGTTCTAGTTGCAGTGTTATGGTTCAAGAGTGCCCGGTATGTAAATTAAGGGTAGATACAGATTAATAGGGTGATTGTAAATACGGAATAGGAATTAGCCTATATGGATGTTGAAACCAAGCATATATTATTTCGGCTGAAATTTGGTGTCGCGGTTTTGGTATGTGTTTTATTGGGCGGAACTATTGGGTTTTGGTACATTGAGGACAATGTTAAGACATTTCTTGATTCATTCTTTTTCACCTTGGTGACTGTTACTACGATCGGATATGGGAATATTACGCCGGAAACCACGGCTGGAAAGGTGCTAGATATATTTGTCATTATTTCTGGCGTAGGTGCGGTCGTGACAACTATACCTACATTCTTTGAATTGATTATTAGGAATCGAATAAAAGAGGTGTTGAAATTGCCTACAGAACTGACAGATAAAAGTGATCATTATATTGTTTGTGGCTACGGAAAAGTGGGAAAAGCTCTAGTTAACAGTTTAACGGAGGAAAAAAAGAGCTTTGTTGTTATAGAAATTGACGAAGATAAAGTCAAAGATATGGTGGGAAATAACATTCCTGTAATAGAAGGTGACGCAGGTAAAGATAATGTGCTTGAGAGAGCTGGAGTTAAAAGAGCAAAATATTTATTGGCTTCATTAGACGATGCAACAAATGTATTTATTGTTTTGACAGCAAAAATGTTAAATACCAAGATCAAAATTACCTGCAAAATCGAAGAATCAGCGAATGAAAGTAAACTCAAGAAGGCCGGGGCTGATGAAGTGGTTTGTTGTCATCATATGGGTGCTCAGATGATGATGAATGTGACAGGATAATAAAGAGAAAAGTGTTATGAAAAATACGATTATTCTGGTTTCTATTTTACTCCTTGTGGGATGTAGTTATTCACAACCGGACTCATGGCACAGTAGTTACTATGTGCCGGACAGGTGGTTGAGGGATCCAAAATTCAGTGATTATAAGCAAAAAAGAGAAGAAATCGAAATAGGATACTTGGAGAGGAAATTCAGGTATGAGGAATATATGGATAAGATGCAAGAATTAAACAAGTTGTATGAGGAGGGTGTGAGAAATAGGGAAGACGATCATTATTATAGTGAAAGATGGATATATTAAAATGGTGAGGGGGGAGAAAAAATGAAATTAATCAAAGCCTATGTCCGAACCTATAAGGCGAGCAAAGTGGTTGATGTGCTGGAGAGACTAAGAATACATCGTTTGATGGCGGTTCATGTAGAGGAAATCGGTCATGGTGTATTTAAGGAATATGAACACTTAGATAGCGCTTTAGCTCAGAATTACGTGGAAATGATTAAAATCGAGTTAATATGTGAAGATAATGAAGTTGAAAATATTAAGAACGAAATTATTTCAAATGCTAGGACGGATTATAAGGGAGATGGAATAGTTGTTGTTTCACCTATAGAGGAAGCAACGAGTATTCGCACGGGTGAGTCTATTATGAAGGATGAATAATTTAATGTATGGAGGGATCCAATGAGGACGTGGTTGGCCATTTTGTTGATACTCAATATTGGATTAACAGCTTCTGCTGCGGAAGTCGAGTACTCGCTTACTATAGAGAAAACACAAGTGAATATAACCAAAGACAGCGCTTTGGCGATGACTATTAACGGCGAAATCCCAGGGCCAGTTCTAAACTTCGTGGAAGGCGATGTCGCTCGCATTTCAGTTGAGAATCGGATGGATGTTGAAACGTCAATCCATTGGCATGGGCTCCTATTGCCGCCCGGAATGGATGGGGTTCCGTATTTAACATACCCGCCGATTAAACCGGGTGAGACTTTTGTTTATGAGTTTCCCATACGGCAAAGCGGTACTTACTGGTATCACTCACATACCATGTTTCAGGA
This sequence comes from Candidatus Omnitrophota bacterium, assembly GCA_020632495.1. Taxonomy (GTDB): domain Bacteria; phylum Omnitrophota; class Gorgyraeia; order Zapsychrales; family Zapsychraceae; genus JAGOSC01. The sequence continues at coordinate 733,158 of JACKFL010000005.1, forward strand.
GCAAAGAGGTGTTTATGGATCAATTGTCATTGAACCGAGGAAAGAAAGAAGGGAGTATGACAAGGATTACGTAGTTATGCTTTCAGACTGGACAGATGAAGATCCGCATTCGGTTATGCGAACCTTGAAAAGAGGCAGTGAGTGGTACGCCGTTCAGAAGGGTGCCGGGCAAAGTATTTTAGGGGCGGCAAAAAAGGGAATGCTCAAAGACTACTTTACAAGAGAATTGCAAAGAATGCCGCCGATGGACTTGTCTGATATTGCCTATGATCGATTCCTGATCAATGGCCAGTCAGAGTCTGCTCTAAAAGCTGTTCCCGGAGATATAGTTCGTCTTAGAATAATTAATGGATCAGCATCAACATTCTTCTATGTAGAATATGCGGCCGGGCCCATGACCATTATCTCTGCTGATGGTCAGGATGTAGAACCATTACAAAAAAGTAGATTGCTCATAGGTGTTGCCGAGACCTATGATGTGTTGGTAATGGTGCCGGAAAGCGGAGCGTTTGAATTCCGGGCAACGGCTCACGATGGTTCAGCTTTAGCCCGTGTCTGGGTGGGGGAAGGGATAAAGCGATACGCCCGAGACGTGCCGAAGGCTAATTTGTATTCTACGATGGGCGGGATGAACTTAAAGCAATTATTTGCACTTACTCCGGCCGGAGTTATAGGTATGCCGACAAAAAATGTTGAAATGGGGATGTATGATAAGCCCGGCATGGCGATGGATATGGGGGAAATGGATATGGATACCATGAACAGGGATTCCATGGGCGTGATGCAGCATGACTCAAAAGAAACGAAAGGCAGCTCGATGGACCACAGCATGATGATGCCTAAAAATAAGAAAGGATCAATGAGTCATAATATGATGGATCATTCAAAGCATGAAACTATGTCAGGACAAATGGAGTCTGATTCAGATGCCTTTTCTGGAAAGAAATACAGCCATCGTTTTGGATTGCTAACTACAGACATTTCTTCTCGCGGTAGTTTGGTTATGGATGGTATGGAAGAGCGGCCTTGGCCGCCTTATGATGAACTCAGGTCTTTAAAGCCCACAGGATTTGCAGATGAGATGCCTGTTCGCGAAGTACGTTTGACGCTTGATGGCGATATGGAGCGTTATGTTTGGTCGATGAACGGCTTACCTTTAGAGGAGAGCGATTATATCAAAATCAAAGAGGGCGAAGTAGTTCGGTTTATTATGATTAACAGGACCATGATGCATCACCCCATGCACCTGCATGGGCATTTTTTTAGAGTTGTCAATGCCCAAGGGGATTATTCGCCATTAAAGCATACCGTTGATGTAATGCCGATGTCAACGACAGTCATTGAATTTAATGCGAATGAGGTCGGGGATTGGTTTTTCCACTGTCATTTACTCTATCATATGATGAGCGGGATGGCCCGAGTTGTGAGTTACGAAAACTTTCAACCGCCGCCGGAAGTTGCCAGTATTCGTTCAAAACTCAATCATAATGAATGGTACTTCTATGGACAAGGGGATTTCTTGAGTCAGATGACGCAGGGCCAGCTTGTCGCAACGAATTATCGTAATATTTTATCCGCCCAATGGGAGTACGGGTGGCAGGATGTGCCAGAAGATGAGTGGGAAGGCATATTCACCTGGGATCGGTATTTCAATCGATTTTTTACTGTCTTTGCCGGAGTTGATGTTCTTGGGGAAGGGGATGAGGAAAAGGATACGCGGGGTATTTTTGGTCTTAGGTATTTATTACCGATGAGTATTCATTCGACCGTTTGGGTGGATTCAGAAGGCGGTTCGCGATTCGCGCTAGATAAGGAATGGATGATGACACCAAGAATAAGTATCGACAGTGAGGTCGAATATGATACCCATTCAAAATGGGAAGGACAGGCGGGAGTATCCTACTTGATTAATAAAGATTTTACCATTAAGGGACTTTGGCACTCCGATTTTGGACCTGGTGGTGGAGTTCAAATACGGTTTTAATTATCGTTTGAAAGGAAACATGATGAAAGATCCAGTATGCGGAATGGAAGTAAATGTGCAAGAGGCGCAGAGTATCGAGATTGATGGAAACAAATATTACTTTTGCAGCCAGAGATGTTTGGATAAATTTACTCAAAAGCAAACCGTGCCATCCGAACCGAAAATATCCAAAGGACAAGAATATATATGCCCTATGCACCCTGATGTAGTTTCTGATAAGCCGGGTGATTGTCCGAAATGCGGCATGGCCTTAGAGTTGAAGGTGCCACAACTTTCCAGAGGTAAAACAATTTATACCTGTCCGATGCATCCCGAAATCGAGCAGGATCACCCGGGGGAATGTCCCAAGTGCGGCATGGCTTTGGAGCCTAAGTCCGGCGCTTCGGATAACGAAGGAGAAGATAATGAAATCACAAGGCTGGCGCATAAATTCTGGATAGGCTTTATGCTTGGTTTACCGGTTTTTCTTTTGGCCTTGGAGGAAATGATTCCGGCTTTCAAGCTTGAATTTATATCTCATCAGGTTTCAAGCTGGTTACAGTTGATATTGGCCACGCCGGTTATATTCTGGGCCGGTGGTTTTTTCTTTACTCGTGCTTGGAAATCGATCATAAATCGCAGCCTTAATATGTTTACATTGATTGCCATAGGTGTCGGTGCCGCTTATTTTTATAGTGCAGCCGCAGTTTTATTTCCTCATATATTTCCTGAGACATTAAAAATGGAAGGAAAGTTAGGATTGTATTTTGAGGCCGGAGTTGTGATTACCGTACTGGTCATTCTGGGGCAATATCTGGAAGCCAGAGCGCGCGCCCAAACCGGCCAGGCCATCAAGGCATTATTGGGGCTAGCTGCGAAGAAGGCTCATAGGGTTACAGATTCGGGTGAAGAGGAAGTGGATGTCGATCATGTGCAAAAAGGGGATCTTCTTCGTGTGCGTCCTGGAGAAAAGGTGCCGCTCGATGGTGTCATTACTGATGGGAAAAGCACGATTGATGAATCCATGATCTCCGGTGAGCCGGTTCCGGTTGAGAAAAATCAGGGGGACAAGGTCATTGGGGCAACAGTCAATCAAACCGGAACGTTTGTAATGAGAACGGAAAAAGTCGGTTCCGAGACACTATTATCACAAATCGTCCATATGGTTGCCGAGGCCCAGCGTAGCCGAGCTCCAATCCAGGGCATGGCGGACAAAGTAGCGGGAATTTTTGTTCCTGTTGTTATTTTGATCGCAGTTGTGACATTTATAATATGGTCGCTGTGGGGCCCGCAGCCGGCAATGGCATATGCGCTAGTTAACGCGATTGCCGTCTTGATCATTGCTTGTCCTTGTGCTTTGGGATTAGCCACCCCCATGTCAATTATGGTTGGTGTCGGGAGAGGAGCTCAATCCGGGATATTGATTAAAAATGCCGAGGCAATTGAAAAGACTGAAAAAATTACGCATGTTCTAACCGATAAAACAGGAACGTTGACAGAAGGAAAACCAAAAGTCACAGTTTTAGAGTTGGCAGATGGAATCGAGGTAGAACATCTTTTATCGGTAGCTGGTTCCTTAGAAAAATCAAGCGAGCATCCACTGGCTCGTGCCGTACTGGATTACGCGAAAGAAAAGCAAATCGAAATAAAAGATGTACAGAACTTTGATTCTGTAACGGGCGGAGGTGTTAAGGGTCGCTTGGAAGGCCAGGAAGTATACTTGGGTAAATATAAATTTATTGCGGAAATTACTCAAGATGTGCCTCAGGTTTTGCAGGAAAAGGCCGCGGCGATGCAGGAAAAGGCTCAGACCGTTGTCTGGGTGGCTCAGGATAAAATGATATTGGGTATTCTGGGGATATCAGACCCTATCAAGAAAACCACGCCACAGGCTATCAAAGAACTTCATGATCTTGGATTAAAAGTAGTGATGCTGACGGGCGATAATAAGAAAACTGCTCAGGCAATCGCTAAAGAGTTAAACATCGATGATGTTCGAGCCGAACTGGAACCCAAAGATAAACAAGAAATCGTTATAGAGCTAACTCACAAAGGCGCCCGAGTGTTAATGGCGGGCGATGGCATTAACGATGCCCCAGCACTAGCTCAGGCGGAAGTTGGAGTCGCCATGGGAACCGGGACGGATGTGGCCATTGAAAGTGCGGGTATTACTCTGGTAAAGGGTGATCTAAACGGAATTGTTAAAGCGCTTAAGTTAAGCCGCTCCGTTATGGCGAATATTCGCCAGAACTTATTCTTTGCATTTATTTACAACGCACTGGGTGTGCCGGTTGCCGCAGGGGTTTTATATCCTTTTATCGGATTACTGTTAAGCCCCATGATTGCCGGTGCGGCGATGAGTTTCAGTTCAGTTTCAGTTGTTGGAAATGCGTTACGTTTAAGAGGAATTAGATTATAGTCATATGAGATCAAAACAAATATTATTCTGCCTATCCGTAGTTTTTATATTTGCATTTATGAACAATTATTTGTGGGAATCATTGCATGGGTATTCATTGTATGCAGACCACATCATAGATTCAGACAAATATGTCCAGATGATGATTTATATGTCCTTTATGGATGCCATGATGATTCTTGTGCTGTATCTAGCCTGTGCAGTCTTTGTGAAGGATGTATTATGGCTAAAGGAAGTGAATTCTAAAAGGACATCCATTTTCTTTGTCTTAGGCCTTTTTATTGGCATTGTCGCTGAATATTGGGCCGTGTATGTTTCCCATGAGTGGCATTATAATGCCAGAATGCCGTTGATTTTTGGTATCGGGCTTTCACCCTTGGTACAATTAGGTGTTACGGGTGTGTTGAGTCTTTGGATAACGAAAAAACTTACGTGGGATGGTTGTTAAATATGAATGATCGAAGACTTCATTTATGGCAGCATGACCATTCTTTTGGTCAAGAAAAAAAACGTAAGGGAGAGAGCCGGACCTTAATCGTGATTGCCATTTCGGCGACAATGATGGCGGTTGAAATCGTAACTGGTTTCATATTTGGATCAATGGCTTTACTTGCTGATGGTTTACACATGGCTTCGCATGCAACAGCACTTCTAATAAATTTGTATGCCTATATTTATGCCCGGCGTCATGCTCATGATATTAGTTTTAGTTTTGGGACGGGTAAAGTTAACGCTTTGGGAGGTTTTACCGGCGCGGTTTTGCTGGGGATATTCGCCTTGATGATGGTATGGGGAAGTATTGATCGTATAATTCATCCTGTTACAATTGCGTTTAATCACGCTATTTTGGTGGCTATTATCGGACTAGTAGTCAATGGCGCTTCTGTGTTTATTCTTGGCCACGAAGGAGCTCACGATCACAGCCATGGACACCATCACCATGATGACCGCCATCACGACCATAATTTAAAGTCTGCTTATTATCATGTCCTGGCAGACGCTTTGACATCTGTTTTGGCCATTGGCGCACTTTTAACTGCCAAATATTCTGATTTTATTTGGATGGATCCATTGATGGGGATTGTCGGTGCATTTTTGGTATGTCGTTGGTCTTTGAGTCTTTTGCGAGTTACGAGTGGTATATTGCTGGATAAGCAGGGCCCGCAGGATATAACGACGACAATCAAGAGGAACATTGAGGGTGAGGAGGATACTCGGATAGCTGATTTGCACCTTTGGGCGATTGGTCCGAACATATATGGGGTCATTCTTTCAGTAGTCACGGATTCGCCAAAATCACCAGAATATTATAAAGGATTGCTGCCGAATAACGCAGGGCTTTCTCACGTCACGGTGGAAGTTAACCGTTACTCTCTTAAAAGTTGCAAGGATGTATGAATTTAAGGTTTATTTAGTGGATTAATTATTTGCTTATAGGAGAGATATTGGCAATCAAGCGCTACCGAGGAAGTGAAACGTAAAATGAAACAGCTAAGTACAGTATATACAGATAATGGGGATGCAGATAAGAACCCGGTTTCTATGGATTACAAATACAAATATCTAGCCCTTGTACTTATTCTTGCTTTAACCTTTATACATTTATTTTGTATGGTCGTTTATCCGGAAAGTTTAATGGCCAACAAATTAATACTTATAGTCGTTCTGGCGATGATGTTCTATATATGGATGCGGGAACTTAAAGATAAGAAAACTTTGCAACTGTTGAATGAAAACTTGCTTCATGCTCAGGAAAAACTTGAAAGAGCCGAAATAGATGTGATATCGGCCTTGATATTGACGGCGGAAGCTAAAGATCCGTATACTCATGGACACTCCAAAAGAGTAGCGGCATATTCATTGGCAATTGCACAAGAAATGCACTTATCCGAAGAAGAACAGAAGATAATCGAACGGGCGGCTATATTACATGATTTGGGTAAGATTGGTATAGACGACAGCATATTAAGAAAGGATGACATTCTCAGTGATAAAGAGTGGGAAATAATGAAAGGTCATCCGCAGAAATCGATTGATATTCTTGATCCTTTAAAGTTTTTGGAGAAAGAAAAGGAGATAATTCTTTCTCATCACGAAATGATAGATGGCAGCGGCTATCCCAATGGACTTCAAGGTGAGGCTATTCCATTGGGTTCTCGAATAATAGCGGTTGCCGATGCATTTGATGCCATGAATACGGCGCGATCATACCGTGCGGCGCTTCCTGAGGAGAATATTATTGAGGAATTAAATAAATCATCCGGTACTCATTTGAGCGCCGATGTTACGAACGTTTTCTTGAATATATTGGATAAGAGTCCGGAGTTTTGGAATCGGGCCATTACGTAAATTACATGCACGCCGATCCTATAGCCACCGTTTTATTAGGCATTCTGATTATCCTTGTTGCAACGAGGATTTTCGGAAGTCTGGCCGAGAGAATCGGTCAACCCGCTGTTTTTGGTGAATTATTTGTCGGAATTGTGCTGGGAAATCTTCATTTATTCGGTATTTATCAGCTGGAATTTCTGAAAGTGGATTATCCCGGAACGGGAGTAATCAATTTTGCCGATCCGGAGCATTGTGCCGGGATTGTCATAGATATTATGTCCCGGATCGGTCTTATTCTATTGCTGTTTACGGTTGGTCTCAACACGTCTCTTTCCCAGATGAAACGCACCGGTTGGACCGCCCTTTCGGTTGCGGTATTGGGTGTCCTAATGCCGTTGACTTTGGGGTGGACCGTGGGAGCAATATTATTGCCTGAACGGCACTGGGTAGTACATTTATTCATCGGAGCGGCGTTATCGGCAACAAGTATTGGAATTACCGCCCGCGTACTAGAAGACTTGGGAAGATCTAAATCAAGCGAATCTCAGATTATACTTGGTGCCGCCATACTTGACGATGTTTTCGGGTTGCTTATATTAGCAATTGTCCAGGGGATTATCCTATCTTCCGGTTCAGGACCCACCATACATTTGGGTCAGATTGGTATTATTATTCTCAAGGCGACCTCGTTCTTATTGGGGGCAATGCTTTTTGGTCAGCTGGCAAGCCGGTGGATACTCAGATTCAGTGAATTTCTACATGGACAAAGGTTATTGTTAGTAAGTGGTCTGACTTTCTGTTTTATGTTGGCATGGATCGCCAATTTGACGGGGCTGGACATGATCGTAGGAGCTTTTGCGGCCGGTTTAATACTGGACAAGTGTGCCTATGCCCGTTATGCCGAGGCGCATGATGAACCAAGGCTTAAAGAGCTGGTTCAACCGATTCGGGATTTATTTGCTCCCATATTTTTTGTCATGATGGGTTTGCGTGTGGATTTAGAAAGTATGGCAAATCCCTCAGTTCTTATGATGGCTGGAGTCTTTCTTGTCATTGCGGTGTTAGGCAAGCAGGCATGTTCATTAGGTGTTTTTAGTCGTGACACGAACCGATGGGCTGTTGGTGTGGGTATGATCCCCAGAGGGGAAGTGGGGCTAATATTTGCCGCGATTGGGCGACAAATGGAAATAGCAGGTCAACCGGTATTAAGTTCATCGACTTTCGTTGCGCTAGTCTTGGCTATACTTGCAACAACAATGATTACGCCGCCAATGTTAAAGTGGTCGTTTAAGTAGAATACATTAAATTATCTAATTGTAGTTAACCAGATAAGAGGAGTTTAGTATGTTTCGAAATACTTTTTTGTATGTTTTTATTGCCGCTATCTTAATTGGTCCCAGTGGCTGTGCCACATCCAAAAAACATAGCAATACATGAAACGAAAGGATGACCCTACATCCAAGAGCCGTGAAACAGATCAATACATTTTGAACAATGTTTTAGCATACGGCTTACGACGGGATTTCACAGTCATCATTAAGCAGCCGGCAGTTTTCCGGAAAATGTCCCTGGAGGGAGTTACCGATAATGATGCCGGACTTGCTGACCTTTCGCTTATTACCAAATATAGACTGTATCGGCACAATACCCCCGAATATACGTTGGGTGTGGCTTCAACGGTTGGATTGGAAATACCAACGGGTACAGATGAATTTTCATCGAAAACATGGGACTTGATTCCGGGTGTTTTTACTTCATGGCGTAAAGGCCGTTGGTCCTCTGATCTTAGTATAGCCTATGCCTGGAATGGCTTTTCTGATGAAGGGGTTGGAGGTAGGGATCCCGGAGATGAATTATCTGTGGATTGGGCGCTGGCGTACCAATTTAGCGTTGGCCATCGGGCGGATACGTCTTTATTTCCCGTTATAGAATTATCCTATAAGAATATTGATGCGGATGAATTGAACGGCGACGCCGTAACAAATACCGGTGAATCTGTGTTATATGTATCACCAGGCATTAAATTTGCTAAGTCTTCGTTTGTAGTGGAGGCTTTGGTACAAATACCCGTTTGGCAGGAACAAGACGGTTTGCAGCTGGAACGCGGTGTGGGGTCTATTCTCGGAATTCGGTATCTTTTTTGATGCTATAGGAACTTTATGTGGGGGAGGGATAACCAACGGCCTTTGCCGAAAATCTGGCCGACGAGACGATGGAGATACCGGAACACCTCCAATATTACATCGACTATGAAAAATTCGCCAGAGACCTGTTTATCAACGACTATTTCAGCGCACAGGGAGAAAGCGGCCAGATATACGTTTTCAGGCACATTTAAGCCTGCGAGCTGGGCAACTCGTTAAACTGCCTAATGTAAATGCCAGTAGTTGCTGTGCAAGTACTTAGCTCTAGTAATATTACTATTATATAGTAAAATAGGGAATAATACGGAATTTTAAGGAGTAACCAAAAATGGTTGATCTCACGAAATACCTAACGGTAAGAGAAGTCGCAAAGCGCCTCGATCTCACGGAAGAGCGAGTACGTGATCTTATCAACCTTAAAGAAATTCGGGCTACAAAAATCGGCAAATGGCGAGTTCACCCGAAAGATTTGGAGGAGTTCGTGAAGTCGAGGATGAACACATGAATTCTTTATTTACTTGGAGCAGTTAAAATACTATGGGGGACGAAAAAGCAACATTTTTATCGGATGCGCCTCTTGCGGCAGATAAACAGAAAGACGTAGCCTTTGGACATGCGAGTATTGCTCGCAACCTTGCGACTATCGTTAGGGATTGTCCTAAACCTTTCACCATAGGATTTTTTGGTAAATGGGGAACAGGGAAGACCACCGTTCTTGAATCTCTCTATGCTGAACTAAAAGACGATGCTGTCTTGATAGTGCCTGTGGATGCTTGGAAATATGAAGGCGATTCACTTCGCCGTCAGTTTCTTATCACCCTTGATGAGAAACTAAACCTTGGACACGATTATGCAAGGACGCTCAACCAATCTCTCTCCGAAAATGACCCGACAAAAGGTAAATTCAAGTTTGATAAGGAAATGTTTTGCAATCACATCGCCGTTCTGATTGCGGTGCTGACAGCTATTGCTGGTGTTTTGAAGATAATTGCAAACAATCCAAGCATACCGATACTCTCAGGTTGGACAGTAAGTTTTGATTTAATCTTCAATCTGGGTCTTGCTGGATATCTGATACAGCTCGCTGTAGGGTTCTTTCAGCGTGTAAGCGTGACCATCACGGAGCCGCGTACTGATTCAGCGGAGGGGTTTGAGCGACGCTTCCGTACGGAAGTATTGGACAATCAAAAAGTCAAAGGCAAAGACCTGTTGATCGTAATAGACAATCTTGACAGATGTCAGGACGATAAAGCTGTGGAGATGCTTTCCACGATTAAGACGTTTCTTACTGATGATCGGAATCCGAATAAATGTGTTTTTCTGGTTGCTTGTGATGACGATGCCATCAAAGCGCACATCAAAGAAGTCTATTCAAAAAACCCTGCATATGATGCGGATGAGTTCTTGAGAAAGTTTTTTAACACATCTGTCCGTATTCCTCCGTTCATTGAGACCGAATTGCAAAGTTATACTGAGAAGCTGCTGAAAGCAACCGGTGTTGAGGCTCTGCAAAATGATGATGTTTCGTATGTAATTACGACAGCATTTAGGGAAAATCCGAGGCAGATAAAACAATTCATCAACACCTTGTTATCCACTTATTTATTGGCGGAGGACCGTGAGGAGATTGGGGAGATCAAACAAAAAGGTCTGATTACAGGCAATTCCGCCGTACTTGCAAAGATGCTGGTATTACAGCATAAATATGCCGAAGCTTATCGGGTTATGCTAGAGGAGAACAAGAACTTTGAAGAGGTCCGACAAGCGAGTATTACTGTAGAAAATAATAAAGAAGAGAATATTAGCGAAGGATTTAAAGATTTTATGGGTGCGACAAGGGCTATACGAATCAAAAACATTCGACCCTTTCTTTATCTAAAACAATCCGAAGAAGAGCGGAATATACCTTCGATTCAAGATATTGAAGAAGCGATGATTAATCGTGATATCGAAACCCTTACTGATCGTCTGAAGGAAATAAGTCAGGATACACGGCAATGGGATCATTTTTCAAGATGGATACCAGATTATCTTGAGCGTCACAAACAGCACGTGAATCAATTAAGGGATTGTGTAGAGACATTGCTTGGCGCTTTTCAAAATCTAAACATTAGCTGTGCGCCATTACTGGCAAACAATATTGCGCGCTATCTCACCGATACTGGTGGCCTGCATGATCAGCTTATAGAAATGACCCCTTCATTCATTTGGAAGCAAGTATTGCCTGGATGTGATCTGGAAGATAGGGGAATAATAATATCTCGATATGCTACATTATTTTTGAGGATAAATGATCCGAACCGTGAGGACGATACAGTTTCTGTACAATTTCGCCATGCTATATTTGAGCAGTTTTTGGAGCATTCCGAATGGATGAAGCCACATACTAAAAACATTTCTAATGCAATTACAGAAAGATATTTTGGTGACATCGAGCTACTTAGAATGTTGATAGGACGAGGCGAACAATATAAAGATTATTTGCAAGAACAAGTTTTCGAGAAATTACTGGGCACAATATCGGACGAGAATGTTATGAAAATTGATGAGATGAATGAAAAACTGGATATTGTTAAAGAATATTTGCCAATAATTAGCAGTTCTTCAGATACTACAAAGAACATTATTCAGATACCGCAACAAAGAATAGTTGGCCTTAATGGTAAATCATGGTCAGAGGATAAGGGGAAAATATTAGAGTCTTTCGGAGTATTTCTTAACGTTTTTAAGGATGTGATTTCAGAAGGAACCGACACAAATGCCTCTCAAGGCTTCCATAAGGAGTTGTCCCAGCTTTCCGAATCGGTTATTCAGGGCCTTGGAACGACTAATAAGCCAGAACAGCGTCGATATTTTTTACCTCTTCTTGTCAACTTATGGGAGCTTGATGTTGCAAAAGAATCAACATTAAGGAATCACATAGCTGAGATATTTACGGGGATAGATAAAGTTGCTCTTGAGGCGTACTTCAGTACTTTACCTCATGACGAAGTCAAAAGGCTGATGAAGGCATTTACTGTAGAATTTAACGCTCGCTTTCAGAAAGACGCGACGATTAGGGAGTACCTTCACAACAATTCGGATAAAGAGACTAGGACAGATTGGCTTATAAATTTAATTACTTCTAATCAATATCCGAGTGCTCTTGAGTTTCTGGAATATCAGAAATACAAGGTTGATGATAATGCAAAAGTGTTACAGGCATTGGTGACCAAGGCGGAAGCTGTCAGTCCATCACAGAAGCAACCGATTTATGTAGCAATTAACAGCATAAATTGGAAAGGGTGCATCGAGCAACGAGACGGTTATATTACCCAATTGCAAAAATTCATAGCCCAGGAGGACCAGAAGACGCAGCAGGATGCGTATGCAGGGATTGAAGGTGCAAACAAGAATAAAGAATTTACAGATACAAATGGCAGCGATATTGCCCGTCACATTATCGAGTGGTTGGATGGCCTTTCAGGTGAAAATGCGTATCAACCTTACGCGATTAGTGCTGTCGTTTTACTATGGAAATATGTAGGTAAATTATCCAACGTTAAGAGCAAATTTATTGAGTTTGTAGGATATAAACTTATTAAGGATAGTAATGATTTAAAGTGCATACAGTTGGGATTTAAGACTCTTAAAAGCCTTTCACCTGTTGTAACTGACAAAACTGATGGGAAGCTCTTGAATGATTTGCGCGAGCGGGCAGGAAGTGAAAGCATTGAGGAGATAAAGGAGGAGATGGAGAAAGGATTGAAAGGGTTAGGAGTAGATTTATAACTGATCAGGTTGAATTATTCATGAATCGGGTTTGGACCAAAAGCTTCGAATGCGAGGAGTAACTGTACTTGATATCAAAACCCTTGTAGCGCAGGTGTGGGATGCCGCATGCAGTGTTGACAGGGCTGCGGATAGGTCAATTATTTTCAAGTTAGTATCAAACTATTTTAAAAAAGTGTGAAATAACAATAAAAGAAAGTAGAAAATTGAGCAAAAATATACGATTAGCATACGAAACAAAGAAAGGGTCCATGTTTTCAGGAACCACCGAAGATTTCTTACAATCAGAATTTTCAAAAAAATATAAAGGTAAGATACAACTAATCTTTACATCCCCACCTTTTCCATTAAATCGAAAAAAGAAATATGGTAATTTAGTCGGTGAAGAATATTCAGAATGGCTTTCTGATTTTGCAGTTCCGTTTTCAAATTTGTTGACCCCAACCGGTTCAATTGTAATGGAGGTAGGAAATACTTGGATTCCGGGACGACCTGTTATGTCAACTTTGGCAATTGAATCTTTACTTCAATTTATTAAAAAAGGAAATTTACATTTGTGTCAGCAGTTTATTTGTAATAATCCGGCACGTTTGCCCTCTCCAGCACAATGGGTAACCATAGAAAGAATTAGAGTTAAAGACTCGTTCACGCATGTATGGTGGATGTCTAAGTCAGAAAGGCCCAAAGCTAACAACAGAAATGTCTTGAAAGAATATAGTAAATCTATGAAGAAACTATTGGAAAGTAAAAAATACAATGCCGGTTTAAGACCCTCAGGGCATAATATCGGCGAACGATCATTTCTCAATAACAATAAAGGGGCAATCCCATCAAATGTGATTACAATAGCAAATACTAAATCAAATGATGGCTATCAGGAATATTGTCGTAAGCATGATATTCCGATACATCCTGCTCGAATGCAGCCTGAATTGGTAAAGTTTTTTATAAAGTTTCTTACGTCATCTAGTGGACGAGTGTTTGATCCCTTCGCAGGATCTAATACAACAGGATATGCGGCGGAAGAGCTAAACCGTAAGTGGATATCCGTTGAGATTAACAAAGATTACATAAAAGGGTCCAAAGGTCGATTTAACGGTTCGCTTACATAATACAGAGAATTTACGGATGAATTCAGACTTTTTTGCCATTAACGAAGAGAAAATCTTAAGCTTAAGAAACAATTATCCTGTTGCTGAATATATGCCAAAAGCAAATGCTCCTGAATGGCTAGGAAAATTGGGGAATATTAGTAAGGAGAATATTGGTATACAGGTTTTACTTGGTACACCGGGGCTGAAGATCAATATACTAAAAAGTAAGTCTCAACTAAAGCCCGAAGTATTATCAGTATATCTAGCAGGTTTGGCAGGGAGGGTTCGATCCAGTACTGGTCGAATATCTGTTGGGTTGCCTCCCGTTAATCGTGACTTGTCACTTTTGTTAGCGAGTACATCTGTATTGAGTAAAATTATAGAGCGTGCAAGAAGTGAGTATTCCGATAACCGTGGGGTATTGGTGGTCAGTGTTGATTTACGAGTAAGAAGTTTGTATTGTGACTTGTTAATTAGGGATGAACCTCTAGATATAGCATTCCCGGGAAGTAGAATGCTCCCGAATGGTAGAATTCAACCGTTAGGTAGGAATGTTCACAAAATATATTCTGGGGTATGTTTCTATTTGCCACATCACCGTGAATTGCCAAAGAAGATATCAATTCAACCAGACTTAATAATTCTTGATTTAAGATATGGAAGGTTGAATTCTAAGATTCAAGGTTTGGTAAATTGGGCAATCAATCGTAAACCAAAGCCTGGTATTATGGCTTTATATACAATTGGAGATAGAATATGCCGTAAAGTACTTGATGATTGTAATTTCAAGGATTTTCCTCTTGATCATTGTGGAATAAATACTAGTAAGAAATTTGTGAGAACCATCGACAAAAATGTTTCAAATGCTTTCTTGGATTTAAATACTCTTAGAGCCGCTACTGCATTATCTAGAAAGCATATACTCAAAGATGTTGAATATGAAGGAGAATACAGAAAAATAATTAACAATCTTGTGAAATTATTTTCTGAGCACAATAAAGAACACCATGTAGAATTAAACCGATTAAGGTGGTTGTTTGCTGTTTATTCACAAATGCCGGTTCCATTAGTTTGGCATGAAAGGATAGCTAGAGCACGTGGACGATGGGTTCCAAATAAAGTTATTCAACGTATAGGGACGAATACAAGAGATATTGGAAAATTGGCGCCAATTTTACAAACATTTCGTGCTAATTTCAAGCATCTGAATAGGTTATACGAAGAAAAAAACCCAAAGTGTTCCGTACTAAAGAAAGTAATAGAGTCCTTATCCGAAGATTTATCAGAAAAAAATAAGCTGTTAATCTTGGTTCGTGATGAAGTAATGGAGGTTGCACTCTCTTCTTGGCTTACATTGTCGGAATATTGTGAGAAAGATTGGCTTGAACACATTGACGTAATTGCTTGTAAGAAATATTTTCAATATACCAATAGATCATATAAGTACTTTATATCACCTGGGCCCGTACATTATAAGTATAGATGGATTCTAGGTGCTAATATTGGAAGCTATTTACACTTTCTTGTATATCCTCACGAAGTAGATGTAGTTAAGAAACAGATAAATCAATTTTATGATCCAGAGATTCTGAAGATGCGTGCCATTAGAAGACAAAAGATTTTTGGTATAACCAACGGTGACAATGTAGAAAATCTATCGTATCCGGAATTAATGCTATTGGCGAATGAAGGTTACAAGAAAGAATTACCTGCCGTTACGAAGAAACCCAAGGAAAAGGTTAAATCATTTGATGCCTTATATGAAGTGTTTCAGGAAGAAGAAAAAACTAAGAAGGAAGATAGCCAGGAGATAACCCTCGATAACAAAACATCATTCGCCGACACAATAGAAGAGGAAGATATAGTCGAGGACGTACTAAATTATTCATCTGATGAGTTAAATGATATAGCAATTGATTCTGACGGAGTGCAGTGTGTGGAAATAATTATAAAATCAAATGAAAGAGGTAAAGGGAAAATATGGGTGCCGGAATACGGACATGTCGAGTTTATTCGGCCTCAAGAATCTTCGGATTTGATTAGAAGTTCGGCAGAGAAACTAAAAAAAGATGACTTGTTATTAATTGTTGATAATAGTCAACAAAATGGAATATTTGAGCGATTAATAGAAATAGCTGATAGTAGCCCCCAAATTAACTACATTTCTGTTTATAGAAATATTTGGCGAAAGGCCGTTAATGTTTTATCCACAAAATATCAAACTGATGAGGGTAGAATAAATTTTGAGTCGATGTATCAAGCGCTTCAACAGCAAGGTATAAAAATTACAACACTTCAGACAATTAGAAATTGGGTGAATGATATTGTTATTGGACCAGAAGACGTTGACTCTATTGTTGCCGTAGCAAGAGTTAGTGGTATATCGGAAATGAGTAAGCATGTTAAGGAGTTTAACAATGCCTTCGAAGACATAAGAAAGTTGCATAGATGTATCGGGAGGAAAGTAGCATCTGCAATACGAAAAAGTTTCAAAATTGTTGTAAATGAAGATGTAACCAGTCTAGACGAAGAATTACAGGACTATCTAGATTTACCATTAAATGAAATTATAAATGCAATAGAAGTGGTAACAGTATTAGATAATTCCTATCCAAAGACTTTTGGTATTGTCCCCAGTTTAACGAATAGATTTATAAAGATAAAAGGTTAACTATATGAATAATAAAGACGCTACCGATATTGAGCTCTACAAAAATAAGTTGAGAGACCACTTATTGACAAATACTATCTCACAATTAGGTGGTCGTGATGGTGTCGATATGATCGGTAGTCCAAGGCGTAAGGTATTTACTGGTGTTTTAGCATCAAGATTTGTAGAGGATAGGAATTTTCAAGACAAACAACAAACGTCATCTATTGGATTCGATTTTAAGGTAAAATTGCCGAAGGAGAATAAGGTTAAAATTATTATTAAAGTAAAATGGTGTTTTTATTACGCTGTTTTTCCAAGTTGGGATATGGTTGAACGTCACAATGTGTCAGGCAAGGATAGTGAAGTGCAATCATCTTCAAAGATTGCTATACTTCCTGTAGCATTTCGAAGATTACAGGTGATGCCGGACGAAATTGTTCTGGGTGTTGATGAAACAAAAACAAACAAAGTTTATGACCTGTCTGATGATATTTCAAGAGTTAAGCAAAAGATCGACTCGGACCCGGACCGATGGCGTCATTTGGATGAACCAAAAAAGCAAGAGCGTAGATTAAATATGAATGCAGAATGGAATGAAGATACTTATAAGGAAGCATTATCCAATATAAAGAACAGTAGTACCTTTCAATCTTTACCCGACTGGAATCTTACCATGCATATTGACAGTAAGCGGGACATTGCAAATCCAGAAATTATAAGAGTGAAAGTTCTCTTATCCAACAATACGATTGCGTATGATAAAAGTGTGGAAGACCCAAAACTTGATGAGCGATACGTTTATGATGCTGAAGTAGAAGTTAAGGTTGTTGGTGGGGAGATAATACCTTTTGAATTTCTTTTAGCAGAAAGGGACTATAGATCAATCCCTCGCATGAGTGCAAAAGGGATCAATTGTGTGGTATTACAGGATGACGATGAAAATAGATTAAGAACCGAAACGCTACCAGTTTACAGTCAACCATTATATCGAACTAGAGAAAATACAGGTGTTCCTTTTGAATCTCTTGATACCGATGATTGTGAAACTGTTCTCGATAAAATATCAGAATCCATGTCGCTGTATCTTCACGAATGGGATAAATATTTACCCATTGCTCGAAATGAATTATCTGAATCAAGTGTAAATAATTGTAAAAAAGATAGGGATAACTTTGAACATGAATTGGAAGGATTTAAACTCGGTATTCAGTGTTTAAGAAGTAACCAATTATTAAAAAAAGCATTTAAATTAATGAATCGGGCATTTACAGGCTTGGGAAACAAGTCGGGAGGTAAAATACATTCTTGGCGACTTTTCCAGATTTGTTTCATTGTATCGCAATTACCTGGACTGCTGGTGAGAGTCATAGATGATACCTATGACGAAAAATTTAAAGACTTGGTGTTCAAAGCCTTTAATAAAGCCAGCGTACTTTGGTTTCCAACCGGTGGTGGGAAAACAGAGGCTTATTTGGGATTAATTGCAACAGCATTAATATTTGATCGACTTAGGGGAAAAACTAGGGGTGTAAATACATGGATGAGATTTCCACTTAGAATGTTATCTTTACAGCAAATGGAAAGATTATCCAGAGTAATTGCGGAATTGAATATATTGCGTGATAGTGAGGTCGAGTTACAAAATGGTGATCCATTTTCTATAGGCTATTATGTTGGAAACACGGTAACGCCTAATCGAGTTAATGAAATGCTGATGAATGATTATTCGGATAGAGAGGAAAACAGAAAGAAAGTTTTGTTGCTACGTAAGTGTCCGTATTGTGGTGCAAAGACAGCTATAAATACAGACAAAAGACACTGGCGAATATTACATAAATGTACGAACGAAAGTTGTTTCTCAAATAATGCCAAGTCATTGGGTGATCAAAAGGGAGCCTTGCCTCTGTATGTAGTAGATAATGAAATTTATAGATATTTACCCTCCGTTCTAGTTGGAACTGTGGATAAGTTGGCTATCGCTGGATTTAATCAGAATTTTGCAAATATAATTAAAGGTGTAAAACAGAAATGTCCGGATCATGGATATACATCATATGATACATGTATAGAACAATATGCTTCCGGATGTAAAAACAATAAAGTAAGCGATTTAATAAAACTCGAGCCAGTACATGATCCAGGACCCTCTTTGTTAATTCAAGATGAAATGCATTTATTGAAATCCGATTTAGGTGTATTTAATGGTCATTATGAAGGTTATTTACAGTATGTGGGAAACAAAGTTTGGTTGCCGCCAAAAGTGCTGGCCGCTACTGCTACTATTGAAGCTTATGATCAACATGCTTTTCATTTGTATTTAAAGGATTCTGATAGATTTCCTGTTCCTTCTTGGAAAAAAGGGGAGTCTTTTTATGCAACTAGTACTCCATTGGAGTATCGCAGAAAGTACATAGGAATATTATGTCATACCCAGTCCGTTGTTGATGCTAGTTCTAGAGTTTTATATTTGTACCAGAATCAAATTAAAAAATTTTCAAGAAATTATGACAAAGTAAGGGTGGTCCTCGAAAATTCGCATATAACTGATGAAGATATACAAAAAATACTTACTCTATATGACTTTTCGTTGGCATATGTGAATAAAAAATCAGTTGGTAGCAATCTTTTGGATCGAGTAGAACAATACAATATAGACTTTGAATATGAGGGGCTGTCAAAAATTCGACATGATTTACTAACTGGAGACAGAAATCCGGAAGATATTGGAAATACCCTAGATCGAATAGAATCTGAACGGGATGGTACCATTGAGCAAAGGCTGAATATAGTGGCGGCTACAAGCTTGATTAGCCACGGAGTGGATTTAGAACGGATAAACATGATGACCATTTGTGGAATGCCATCACATTATGCGGAGTACGTACAATCATCTAGTAGATCATCACGATCACATCCAGGTATTGTATTCACTTGTTTTTTATCAAAAGATATCAGAGAGCTTTCGCAGTATGAAATGTTTATGCCGATGCATGAGAATATGGATAATTTAATTGAACCAGTAGCGGTAAATAGATTTTCTTCATTCGCACCTAACAAAACGGTTCCTGGATTGCTATCCGCATTACTTATAAACGATATTTCCCCAGATTTATACAAAAGCGATATAAAGAAACCGCTAACACATGTGCCAACATTAAAGGTAGCGCTGGGATTACAATCTATGGGGAGTAGTGGAACTAATCCGAACTGCATAGATGTTCAACAATTATTAGCAGCACTGGAAGAAATCATAGGAACCACCGGTAGCTATAGCAAAGTATCTGATAAAGAACTGGACAATATTCGACAAAGAATTGAGGAGATATTGCAGGATCAAATTGCAATGATAGGTCGTTCCCCAGAGAATAAACTAAATGACATACTTAGTCCATTAACCTCTTTCAGAGATGTCGACGAAGGTCTAGAATTTGAAAGCCTAGAATCGTCTGCAATAGTTAACAGGATATAGTCAATATGCAAGGTGAAATGACAAGAGGGCGTTCTCAAGTTATCTGGCGATATTCGCCAAATGCTCTATTTAGATATAATGCCGACAGTGCCTGGTGTAAGGTAACAGACGTTACAATGAATAAGCCTATAGAATTACAGGGCGGATTATTAAATGCGTTAACAGATAAGCTCATATATTGGAATGCTATAAATGCTACCGGATACCCTGATCCTCGAACCCATCCGCATAAGTATGAAGTGGGCGAGCCGTACTGGGTGCGGTATGATGTATGGCCTACTATTTTTATGTGCAAAAAATGCAAAAGGATGCATTATTATCAATCAGTCTCCAATTTGAAACAGTTTAACGAAAATTTGAGATGTAAATCTTGTGGTTTAAGAGATGAAATGCTTACACAAATATCCTTTGCTTACGTTTGTCCATGCGGAAATATTGAAACATTGTTTGTACCCAAATGTGATAAAAACAAAGATCATCCCGTTTGCCTTAGAGATGTTGGAAATTTTCAGGATTCGTATTGGTATTGCAATGCATGTCATCAACCTATACAACGAAGTGCAAAGGATGGTTTGGGAATACGCAACTGTAGTTGTGGAAAGCCCATGAGGGGAATCGTATTAATAGACCCAAGAGTCTACTATTCTCAAACCCTTGCAATTGTGGATATTCAACCTGATATTCTTGCAACATGGAAAGATAACGAAAACTTTTCAAAACTATTGGAAGGAGCTGTATTTCGTATACCTGCTTATAAATCAAGTGATATTCAAAATTTGTCTAAACAAAGAATCGTTAAAGATGGCATGTCTCCAGAGATAGTTGAAATGAAGAAAATGCTTCTTTCTCAAGGAATGGATGAGAATGTTGTGGATGATTTGGTAAACAAAAGTATGGAAAAAAGTGGTATTGATCCTTGGCGTAAATATGATGAAAATTTAAAACAGTGTAAGGAGTATTATCCCGGATATGATTTTGTGAGTTGTTATCAAACTGTGGAATATGTATTCGTTCGAGATGAGCCAAGTAATATTAGTTTTACCTTAAGTAGTTTATGCGAGCAGGCAAAGATATCACAGAATATGGAAGCTTTTTCTCATTATAATGATGCGTTAGATATGGCGTACGAGCTAGGTTTGATAAATTTGGCAGTTGTTCAAGAGCTTCCTATATTGCTTGCGGGGATTGGATATTCTAGATATTTCGGAAGCCCAATAGATTTTGATGGCGCAAGTAATGATGCTAAGCTAAACACCTATGCAATTAGAGAAGACGGCAAAATACCGTTATATGTAGCAAAAAATTCAACTGAAGCTTTTATGTATGAGCTAGATCCGTGGAGAGTAGCGGCATTTTTAGAAATAAATGGAGTGATAAGTGTTCCAGATAGTGTGAAAAGTTGTGAGTATTTATTAAGGGCATGGCTGGTTGGGATATCAGGGCGTTTGAGGGATTCTGGGGAATCTCACCTTCAATTGCTTTCGTTTGAAAAGGAAAGAGGTGTTGTTGTAGATTTGCCCTCTGCGTTTATATTCGGTGTATTGCATACTATGTCCCATGCATTAAAAGCCACCGCACATCAATATGTCGGAATAGATCAAGATTCATTATCGGAATATTTATTTCCACTGCATTTATCGGGATTGTTGTATGCGTCGTCTCATGTGAAATTTACATTGGGTGGTATAGATGCGGTATTTAGATCGAATTTACAACAGTGGCTGGGATCAGTGAGAGATTTTGCCAATAGCTGTTCCTTTGATCCTGTATGTGCGGATGATGGAGGTGCTTGTTTAGCTTGTTTGTATACAAAGTTTGGGTGCAATTACTTTAACCGTACATTAAGTCGATCTTTTCTGTTCGGTGGTTCAATTAAAGGCTATCAAGATGAGATAATAGGCTACTGGTCAAATGAGGTAACAAATCTGGCAAACGAAATTCAAAACAACAATGCAACAAACAATGGATAAATTAAATAAAGAATCATATGTATATTGCACATGGGAACATCGTAAAGTCTTACCTATTGAGTTAAACCGTAACTTTCGAGATTTAGACCATTTTATAAAACAATTATTGTCCTCTGCAAGAAGTGAAATTGTATTGATTATTCCATATCTGACATGTGATGGAATTCAGATCATTAAAGACTCTATTTATATGTCAATACAAAATGGGGCTTGGTTAAAGGTTATTACCAGCGACTTGGACGGAGAAATACGTCAGAACAAGAAAGCCCTTAGAAGTTTAGTGTCAGGTGAACAAGGACGTAGAATAAGAAACAGGCTGCGTGTACTTACTGGAAGAAGAGACTTATCAATTTTATTACATTCAAAGATAATAATAGTAGATTCATTTTGTGGTTATTTAGGATCAGCAAATATTACTTTCAGCGCCTTCCAAAAGAATTTTGAAGTGGGTGTATCGTTAAGTCCAAAACAAAGTAAGTCGCTTGAGGAATTAATAAAGTATTGGGAATCTTCAGGAATGTTGACAGATTCAACTAATTCATTTCTGGGTGATGGCCAAAGTATGAAAGGATGATAAGAAAAATGCGAAGATATAGCTTGGGGTACATAATGGGGTTCTGGATAGTAAAATTGTGTATTACGATATTTATTATTGTTTGCAGAACTGGTCTATCTTTCATTGCATATATACTTGGGTTCAGAGCCCCTAAAAAGCAACCTATAGGGTTCCATGCGGACCGGTAAAATATTTAGCTGGTCAAGAAGGCCTCTCGTCGTTATAATATAGATACGCAAAAGGGAGGTTATTAAAGGAAAAACAACACCGTTTCAAAAACTTGCCGTTCATCCCCCAAACCCGGTTCCACGGGTTTTTTCTTTTTGCGCCCCCGATAATCCCCAACTTTTTTTAATTATTTTTGACAAAAAGTGCTCTGCTTTGTCCACTACATTATTAAGGGGGGAAACCATATGATAAAAGTCGCTTCAACAGCTCAGGAAACGCTAAAAGAACTTAGAAAAGGTGATTTCTGGGCCAAATTCTGGCAGGAGGGGGTTCAATATGCCGAAAAACGAATCAATCAAGAAATATGGTTTGGAGTTAAGGGGGTCAAGGGAGGCGTTCCGCCTGACTGTAAAATGGGGGTGGATATCGTTGATTTGGTGATCAAAAAGATTTTGTCCGGCAGGCTGACCTGCAAGCCCAACGTGGACTTTACGGCCTTTTTCTACCGAACGATCCGGACGGAGGTAAAGCTCCTTGCTAGAAGTAAGAAGAATCTGTACATGATTTCTGATCAAACCGGCTCTGGGGATACCCGAAAGAATTTCTCTATGTTTGACATAAATCCGCCGGACCCGGATGAACACAACAGCTTCTATACGAAATATTCTGATGAATTTATTCAGACCATCCTGAATGATTTTCTTGCCTATGTCAGCAAAGACCCGCTACTGACAAAAGTATCAAAAATATTTGTCTACAGTGGGGTGGTATTTGAGGAATGCTTTGAAGGAATGGTTGAAGATGCGAGTGATCTTATTTTTCATCTTACGAAACAGGGTTACATCAATGTTGAAGGTGAAGTCCAGTACAAGTTCTGGAAGTTAACCAACGAAAAAGATTTTAAACTCCCAGAGCACTTTAATGCGCAACGAAAAATGATCTTCCTGATTATCAATCAATCACTGAATATCGAGCGGCCCAAGGAAATTGCCAGTTGGCTCAATCTCGATGCCGGTGTTATTTATACGGTAAAACAAAAGATGAACCGCTACATCGAACGATTCCGAGACTTGATCTATAAAGGAGAATATGATGGATAACAATAAATTTAAAAAACGGCCAATAGATAAATTGCGTGGGTTGCTCAATTTCGCTGGGGTTAAGATGGAGGATTTTCTTCCTTCTGAGGCACCATTGGCGGTGGGGGTTCATGCCGATCACGGACCCGATTTCTTAGCCGATATCAAATCAGTCATCAGTGATAACATTAATGTCATTTCATCAGCTTCCAGAGTGGACAGCTATTTTCAGGATGAAGGAGATAAGCTTTACAAGCCGGACCCGAACGCAAAAATCTGGCTCCTGATGAAGGATATGCTGGACTCATGGCCGGATGCGATCTTTTTCAAGAACCGAACCGGCAACCTAATTCTGGTTAATGAAGCTCATGCGATAGGTATGCGTAGCAAATTTATGGATGTCATAGGAAAAACGGATTGGGACCTTTTTCCAAGGGAAGAGGCCAGTCTGATGGTAAAGGACGATGAATATGTTATGCGGACCGGGAGACCAATTGTTGATAAAGTTGAATACATTACCTTCGGAGACGGAACCCGGCACTATGTGTCGATCACCAAGGTGCCCAGACGGGATGAAAATGGCCGAATTATCGGTCTGATGGGGATATCCCGTGATATCACGGGAAATTTGTACCAGACGATGTTTGCCACCTACAAGGGATGCATGTTTATATCCACCAAGGACGGCCAGTGGTTTGATATTAATGAGGATGGAGCCAGAATGTTCGGGTACAAGAATCGGGAGGAATTTCTGGCCCATACCAAAGTTCAGGATATTTATTGGAAGGTGACCGACCGGAAAAAATATATACATGAGATCGAGAAAAATGATGGCGTTAAAAACTATGAAATGTGTTTTCGCAAACAAGATAATACGCCCATCAATGTTCAGATCACGGCCAATGTCATCATCAAGGACGGCAAGGTTTGGGGGTACAATGGGACTATCCGGGACGTCACGGTAGAACGACGGGCGAAGGATGAAGACCAAGAAAAGATCAAGCATTTGAGCCGGTCCGTGTCCAAGATGAGAAAATTTATCCTGCGCTGGCTTAGCGGAGGTCTTAAGCTATTTGCCGAATGCGAGGAGGGGCATGTGATGGATGGTCTGACAACCAAGCAGAAAGAATTGTTTCCGCTGTTTATCCTTGGAAAGTCAGATGCCGAAATCGCACAGCTGACCAACTTGCCGGAGATGACAGTTGCTAAACATCGGTACGAGATTTACAAATCGAACTGATTTTCTTGAATTAATTTTGTGAAATTAGGGTCAAAAAAGTACACTATATTTATAGAGCGAGAGAACCACTAGACAACCAAAGCCGGCTTGATCCACCGGCTGCCAGACAAAAATTTAGGGGCATAATTGTGGCGCCACAACCATGATTATGCCCCTTTTGTTTGGCCCTAGAGGAATGAAAATGACTATTAAAAGTTATTCAAAACATGTTCGGCAAATGTTCAATCGTGAACAAGAATTGAACAATATGAATCTCCTAACTTCATTTGTTTCAAAGGGAATCTCAAAGTTGTCGCTTTGTGATTGTTTAAGACCACCCTTTCTCAACCATAACTTTGTTATGAGAAATGGTGGTCTTAAACGACCCTTTGAACCAACTGAAAAGGAGATTGTCTTAATGTATGAAGTTCATTTTGGTATTCTGGATCATGGAAAACGTTTATTTTATTTGCATTACGTGGTCTTGTTGAAGGGCTTTGCAGTGTTATACTTCGGTTGATTACAGGATAAATAATTTGTGAAGGGATTTTTCGGACCGCGCACCCGGAAACCCAAGAAAGTTGTATAAGCCACTCCAGACGTCTGGCTCTCTGGGGTGGCTTTTTTCTTGGGTGGAAGGGATGAAATTAATGATCTTTCTGGATCAGGAACAGGAGTAAAGAGTGAGACAGATTCCATTAAAAATTAAGACTCTGAGGTTTGTTGCGGATCAGGGGGTTGTCTCGGTAGAGGATGTGATGAAGTATTTTGAGGAGTATTCCACAGTAGATGCGGTGAGGATGGCTATGTCGAGGCTGGGGATAGAGCATCAACCATACGGGGGGATTAAGTATGGAATTTGGTTCATAGCAGACAGAAAGCTGTTTGATCAACTGAGGCAGTATTATCCCGGACTTCAGCGATATAAGGTCAGGGGGGAAAGTGTACTTCGTAAGGTTCCCCATTCATTCGGAATTAATTATCTGCGAACAATGCTGGAACAATCGGACAAGATCAAGGTCGTGGAATGGTGGAGTGAGGAATTTATAAGATCATTACCCGTGTATAAACGGGACGGACTAACAGCCCATAAGGTGCCGGATGCGATATTCTGGCGGCAACGAAAGGATAAGACAAGACAGAAGTTCTTTCTTGAATACGAAAGGTCACTGAAATCTCCGGTGCGTTATGGGCGTATCTTTCAGTTCTATGCCAAAAGGCATGACGTTGGTAATCGCAATGTGATTTACATATGCGAGACAGAACAGATCAGGGACAAATTAGTGAGAATCGAACAGGAATTGGTGAAAGGAGGGAAGCTTAAGGCAACGGACTTGTATTTTAATTTTATTACTTTGGAAGAATTTAACCGTGCTTATGCACAAAACAAAAAGGAGAGCAAATCATGAAACGGATACAGATTGAAAGAGTTATCAGGGGACTGGTTATGGCGGTGGCATTTCTGGGTGTATTTGTTCACCCGGCTTATGCCGATTTGGAAAGTAGTGTCACAACGTTGCTGGACAATATCAAAACCATATCAACGCCGATTGCCATAATCCTGCTTATTTTTGCGGGATGGCAACGCATGATGGGCAATAACCAGATATTCATTGCAGCGTTAATCGGGACAATCATTGTGTTCGGCGCACCACAGATTGTCGAACTTATCAGTGCGGTGTTTCTTTAATCAATTGAAGGAGAGCGGTTATGCGAAGATATCACGAACAATGTTTACGGAACCTACAGGATAAGATGCTGATTCTCGGTTTCGAGGAATTCGATATCTTTCTGGTGATCGGGACTGTTCTGGGTCTTCAATTGTTCAAGGTAAACACGCTGGTTATCTGGATTGTAGGGGGCACGCTTGCGGGAGTGTTGCGGTTTATCAAGAGGGGAAAGCCGTCCAAGTATATCGAACACGGTGTTCAATGGTTCTTTAAACCGAAGGTGTACACGGCGATTGGACAATCCGTTCTGGATGTTATCAAGGGCCGGACGGTGGATATAAGGTTAAATTCCCTGCAAGAGTTGCTTCCCTACAGCCATTTTGAAGATGAGTTCTTGGTGCTGGAAGACGGGTCTTTGTCATGTGCCTATTCGGTCGAGGGTCCGGTTATCGAAAACTATTCTAAAGAAGAGCTGATCGGGTACACCGGTAGAATCGAGTCGTTTCTGAATCACTTGCCGGAGCGGATGAACTATCAGGTCATCCTTGATATGGACGGCGACTATCAGGAAGAACTCGGCCAGCACAAGGTGATCCGGTCGGAGAATACCCTAATCCGGGGCATGCACAAAGAGCGTGTCCGTAAGTTCGAGAAAATTATCCAAAACCAGAAACTGCGCCGGTTCCGGTGTCACTTTCTGATCAACTGCCCGCCGTTTCCCAAGGCTAATGCTGGAATATTCAAAACTCAAAAGAAGGCGTTCAGCGAAGAGGATGTTCGGTTCCTTAAGGCGGAGTTCAAGCGGACACTGGACGATATCGAGTCAGGGCTAAGAAGCACTGATCTGACGGTCCGCAAACTATCCAATCAGGAGGTTGCGGGGTTTACCTACGGTCTCCTAAACCCCGACAGGGTACGGGAGGGAATCGGCTGCCCGAAGCTTAAATCCCATGACAGTTTTGTCCGTCAGGTGTGCTGTTCGGATTTATCCATTGATGAGCACAAGGGCGAGTTTATTCAATTTGGCGGGTACTACCACAAGTATGTGACATTGAAGGTCCTGCCGGAGATGACCTTCCCGGCCATGTTGTTCCAGCTACGGTATCTGTCTTTTAAGGAGTTTCACGCCGTTTTTAACATTGATACGCCTTCTAAGGAATGGGGCCGAAAGACCATCGAGACCCTTAGACGCCGGGAATACGGGAATCTGTTGCAATTTATGGGCCTTCCCAACAAGGAGGCCCAGGTCAAGGTCGAGCAGTATGAGGCGTTGCTTGAGGAGCTTCAGCAGACCAACCAAAAGCTGTTCCGGTGCCAGCTGACCATCCATGTTTACGGGGACACGGTCGATCAGGTGAAACAACGGTGCACCGAGCTTATAAACCTGTTTTCAGCGCTTAACGGGGCCGAAATGCATGATGAACGCTGGGGCGGTGTCACGCCCGCATTTTTAAGTACCTTACCCGGATGGACCAAGGAATCCACCCGGTGGCTGATGATGAAAACTTTGCATCTGGCCGATTTTCTGCCGTTCTTCTCCGAATTTAAGGGAAGCGGTAAGGCCGAATGCCTGTTCTTTAATACTACGCAGGGGCTGGCATCGTTTGATCCGTTTTCCAACGATATTGCCGCCTTTAACATCGTGGTCGTGGGAGCCACCGGAAGCGGCAAGAGTTTTACGATCAACCAGATCATCAACCAGTACAGCAAGAACCATCCGATTGAAATCTTCATTGATATCGGCGGTTCGTATAAACGTCAGACCCTATTGAAAGGAGGTGAATACATTGATCTAGGTTTGACCAAGAAGTTCACGCTTAACGTCTTTGAATTGTCAGGGAACAAACCGTTGCGCTTGTTTACGGAGGAAGAGCAGAACGAAATCATCATGGTCAAGACCAAGTCTATTATTCAGATGATGGGAGGATTGAAGCGGTTCAACGAGGCCGATCAGATCGTGGAAGATTATCTGTTCCGCAGTTTGCGGTTTATGTACGAGCGGATTGACCGGCCCGTCCTCAGCGACTTTCGAGGGGTTCTGAAATCAATGGCTGAGTCGAACAAGCAATACCAGAAGTATTGCGACTCTGTGATTGGACTGCTGGGCAACTGGTTTAAAGGCGGGCAATACGGAACCTACACGGACGGGCCTTCGACCATTTCACTGGATAAGGATGTGATCTGTTTTGACCTAAAAGGCATGGAAAAATTCACCGGCCTCCAAACGGTCATGCTGACCATCATTACGAACTACGTTTGGAACAAGGTTCTTAATGAACCGGACCGGCGAAAGCTGGTGGTCTTTGACGAATGCTGGAAACTGCTCAGCACCCCGGAATCGGCGGCATTTATCGCTGAATGCTACCGGACATTCCGTAAGTACGGGGCGTCTGCAATTTCTGTTACCCAATCGCTGAATGATTTTCTGGTCGGTGGGCTGGAGAATGCCATCTTGGGCAATTCCAATACCCGATTCATTTTGCGCCAGAATTCCGTACCGACGGTTCAGGGGATCGTGGATTACTTTCATTTCAATGAAAGCGAGCATAAGCAGATTGAATCCCTTCAGATCAAAAAGGGCGAGGGAGCGGAAGTATTTTTTTCACAGTCCAAAGGCTTACAGTCCGTCAGCGGGAAAATGGTCATTTATCCGACGCCGATTGAATATTGGGTGGCGACCACGGACGCCAAGGATTTGAGCTATTACAACCAAAAGGAACAGGAGAATCCGGGACTGGATATGTACGACGTCATCAAGCTTTGTGCGGAGGAATATCCCAACGGATTCAGGGAATAACAAAGGAGGAAACCATGTGGACCAAGAGATTATTAGCAGTGATTGTATCGGCGGCGCTCCTAAGCGGATGCTCCACCCTTGAGAAATCAGCCGTTGCCGGAGGCGTTACCGGGGCAGCGGTCGGGGGAGTTGTCGGACATCAATATGATGATGCCGTCAAAGGGGCCGCTATCGGTGGCTTGGGAGGTACGTTTGCCGGGATTTATCTGGGCAAAAAGAAGAAGAAAACCGAGTTCGAGAAAGGCTTTGACGCAGGCTACAGACAGGGCCAGTCCGACTACGCCAAGCTGAGCTGGGAAGAAAAGACCGGCAAGTGCGGCGGTGATTCACAAACTGCCGATACTACAAGTCAATAAATATACCGACCTATAAAGGAGGAAACGATGAAGAAAACTTTACTCACTTTAATTACGCTTAGCCTGATGTGCCGACCGGTAAGTGCACAAACGGCTGCTTCTGCTATCTTGGCTCAAACAGCCATTCAGACAGCAGAGCATTTAAGACGGCTGGCACAAGCCGTCGAGGAAGTGAAATTGCTTAAACAACGATTGGAACTTGCCATTGAAGCCAGCCGGGGGATCGGGGAAGTGAATTTCCTAAGTGATTTTCGCAATATCATTGTCGAAACTACCGACTTGCTATCCGATCTTGATGTGTATATCAGCGATACCGGCGATTTGTCGGATCAATGGAAGGACATCTTCGGGAATTTGTCGTCTTGGGTGGATACGGCCACGGACGACTACAACTATATCGGTATTTCCGACGACATGAATACGGCCAGCTATGAGATAGCCGATTCATATCAGGAAATCTATAAGCGCAATTCGGACTATGCCGAAAGGTTTATTAACCACGCCAAGACGGTGAACGAAAAGGGGGCCATGAAACAAGTGGCCGAAGAGCTGGGGCACTTGATGCAGATGGAGAACCACATTATGTATTTGATATCTCAACAGGTGAAACAGCAAAGTATCGAGAATTCCAACCAAAATCTGGAACGTAAAGAGGCGGTGGTGGAACAGCAGAAGGAAAATGAAGGTGTTAAGCGGTTCCTGAATGCTGCGAGCCGTGAGTTTCCGATGTAAAGGAGGGTTCAATGGACTTTATCTTAGACACGATTCGAAGTGATTTAACCGGTATTGTCACCGTGGGCCGGACCCTGCTGGGTGGATTCTTTGTGCTGGCGTGTTTTTTCATGTATCTGGGGATATTTTCCAGCAAAGGGGCCAACTGGTCCGGTCTGCTCTTCAGGCTGATTCTGGGGTTTGTTCTTTTACAGAACTATGCGCTGGTTATGGATTCGACCAAGGACATTATCGTGGCCGTTGATGCCACGATCAATCCGATAACGAACGCCGCCGACCAGTATCTAGTCATGAGTCAGCAGATGCAGGATTTGTATGAACAAAATCAGCAAAAGGGGTTTTCTCTGGCGCTTTTCGGGAAGAAGACGCTGCATAATCTGACGATTAATGTATCGTTCATTTTCTACGCCATTGTCTCGAATGTGATGCAGGCCATCCGGTATACGATAGCCGGGATCATATACAAGATCGGGCCGCTGCTGATTCCGTTCATTGTTTTTAAATCGACGGTACGGATTATCGAAGGTTGGTTTCGGTCATATGTGGCGGTTATTTCTTGGCCGATTCTCTGGCATATCGTTTTGTCCATAGCCGTCACGTTGAGCGGGAATATCGACCTGACCGTGGACGGGATTGAGAAATTTGTCATGTTGAACTTTGCGGTCTGTTTTGTGCTGATCTTTACTCCCATGATTATGTCGAGTTTGATTTCAGGGGCAGGGATCGGGGCCGCCGCATCTATGGCCGCATTGGGAGCAGTAAACAAAGTGACTGAATATACCAAACGAGGAGGCCGGGTTGCGACTGACTCCGTGGTAGGGGGAGCCGACGCCGCTATCGGGTCCGTGGTAAGCGGAGAGTATGGGGCCATGATCCCTGAATCTTTGTCGGGAGGTCTTAAAGGTATGTCAAAGAGTGTGGGATTTAAGCCGTCCGTGAATGAACGTAAAATTTTCAAGGCCTTAAAAGATATGTTGAATTTCAAAAAGAAGGAGAATACCGATGAGTGAACTGGCATTTAACCGCATCATACTGGAAAAAACGGTCCGCATATTGACTGGGACCGTGACGTGCCTGTTGTGTCTCAATCTGCTACAGGTGCTTATTGTCCTTAAATTTACCCAAAAGCCCGTCTTGTTGCTTAAGGAAACCGGAACAGGCACCGTCGAAATGCTCGATTTCAGCAGCTATGAGATTACCGAAACCATTCTCAATAACTTTGTCCGCTGGATCAGCAGTGAGTATTTGAGTTTCGGGCCGGATTCCTTGCCGGGGCAGATTGAGAGCATCAAGCACTATCTGAATACCGAACCAAAGGACGCCATTCTCAAATCCTATGAGAAGAACAAAAAGGCGATTGAGGCGGGGGTTTATTTTCAATTCAATTTGCAGGATACGGAAATAACCAAGCGCAGTAATCCTTATCAAATTGAAGCCACCGGCGAAATGTCCATCATTGACAAAAACGGGCGATACAAGAAGGAGGCCCGCATTTATGTCTTTGATGTGCTTAAGGTCAAACCCACGCCGGAGAATCCGTATGGATTAAAGATTATCAGCATTACTCAGAAGATCGAAACCGAAGGAGGTGAATCATGAGGTGGATACTTGTTTTAATTATTTTGACATGGAGCGTGCCCGCTCAGGCCTTCATTGAAACCCGGTATCTGGACAAAGGCAAGATCATCTATGAATATCCGGCGGAAGATGATGTCCTGCGGGTTTTTGTCACTCCGGGGTTTGTGACCAAGATTGAGTTGCCGGAGGACGCTGAGCTGGTTCTGGTCGGCGATAATGAATTGCTAAAGGTCGAGGTATCATCGGACAATCGAAGCGTGATTATCAATGCCCTGACGGTGGAGGGCAAAACGAATCTCATTGTCGATACCCGCAGTCTGCACCTGAATTACGAAGTCATCATCGGCTCGGAGGAAAAAGTAGATTACCGGGTCTGGATCGACCAGTACAAGCATTTCAAGTCCGTGAATGATTCGGAAACAGAACCGGAATTCAAATAAGGAGCGTGAAGCCATGAAAATTATCGACTATTTGTTTAAAAAGGACCATACCGGTCAACGCAGGCCGACCTTGCCGTTTATTCTGATTCTGGTATGCCTTGTGTTCGGTTCGTATTTTATGTCGGGAAGCGGGGAGAAGGCCCCGGAGGAAATTAAGACCGATCCGGTTATCAACTACAAGGACGTTACCAGCACCACGAATGAGTACAGCAAAAAGGCCCAGCAGGAGGATTTGATTAAGCCGTTGCTTTTCTCAAAGCCGGTTGAGAAACCGAAGCCCAAGGAAACCATTATTGAGAAATTCGCCGAGAAGCATGAACGGAAAGAGAAGAAGGTGGTCAATTCCCTGATTTATGACACGACGTTGTCGTCCCGTACAAGGGAGCGGGAGGTCAAGATGCCTTTGGGCAGCATGGTCCAGTGCCTTTTGATTCACAACATTATTACCAACAATTTCAGCTCGCCGGTCATCGTGCAGGTCAAAAAAGACTTCTATTTCAACGGTCGTCTGCTTTTCCCACGGGATACCCGGATATTTGGGGAGGCGAGAGCCGGAAGGGAGCGGGACCGGGTGTTGGTAGCCTTCAGGACAGTGCTGTTTGAGGACGGGTATGAAGTCAATTTCAAGGGCCGGGGCCTCGATGCCGACGGTTCGGGAGGATTCAAGGCTGAGATTATCTCCGAGAAAACCAAAGAGAAAATTCTGTCCAAAGTCCTGCATTTTTTAAGCGGGACATTGCTGGGATTGCAGGAAAAATCCACCAATGCCCTGACCGGAATCGACCAGGTCGATGTCACCAGCCGCAATGCGATTTTGGAAGGATCGGCCAAGGCCTTCACGGAAGAGGCCAAAAGAATGGAAAAGGAGATCGACGAGGCCAAAGGTTACGGTATCGTGCCCGCCGGAACAGAGATCATCCTGTATGTGGACGAATCATTCAAGCTGACGCAAAAGGAATTCAGATGAGAGAAGGCGCACTTGTTATTCTGTTAATTATCGCTATTGCCTATTTCCGGTATCAGGAATACGTCTTGTTAGTATTTCAAAGTCCGTTCCTGATGATCTGCGTACTATTGGCCGGTGGCCTTCTGTACGGCACGTACTATTTGGTTCAGCATGTCTTGGAGAAGGTGGGCAACCGGATAAAAATGCATCGGGCGGGAGTCAACACGACCATAAAAGACAAAGGAACTGCCTATCCGTTTATTTCATTTGATATTATTCCTGCCTTGCAAGGCTTTGTGAGGGACGGACGGAGCGATCAATTGACGTTCATCGGTCTGAATGCGCAGAGAAAGAACAAGGGGCATGTTGCGCTCCCGGATATTCAGCGGACCCAGCATTTGCAAGTATTGGGCATGACGGGAACAGGTAAGAGTACAAGTGTGTTCTACCCGTTGATCTATCAGGATGCACTAAAGAAGAGGCCGGTCATCATTATTGATGCCAAAGGAGAGATGTCCGCTATCAACACGTTGAATGGCATTTTAGCGGAAGTGGGGAGAAGCGACGATTTCCTGCTGTTTTCATTGTCGCATAAGGAGCTTTCATGTTCGTACAATCCTTTATATGTCGGGCAGTACGATCCCCAAGTGGTAATCGACGCATTCTTCAGCAATTATGACGACCAGAATACTTTCTTTCGTGAAATGTCGAAAATGATCTTTTCGCACGCATTCTTTATTCTTCATTCGCTGGGAAAACCGTTCAGTCCGATGGATGTGTATTGCTATTTGAATAATGAGTATTGCCGACAGGAAATCAATAAGCAAATCGTCAGTGCCAACGAAACGGGATGGTTGCGTTTAAAACTGCTTAATCAGGTTATATCCGATTTGCAGGACCAATACAAAGGGTGGAGGCATGTTATCGCCGGATTTAACAATTTCCTGATGGGCTTTAATGACCCGCTACTCAATGAAGACGACAGTGATATCGTTCTTTCTGAAGTGATCCGGGAAGGCAAGGTGGTATATTTCCAGTTGCCGACGAATGCCTATCCCTTACAGGCTGTAGCGATAGCCCGGATGGTGCAGGCCAATTTAAGATATATTTCGTCAATGATTCAGACAGGTCAGTTGTCGAATGACTTATTGGTAAGTGTGCTGATTGACGAATATGGGGCATTTGCCGAGCAGACGTTTGTGGAAGTTCTGAACAAAGCGAGAAGCAGCCGGATGATGGTAACTTTGGCCCATCAAAGTTTGGGAGATTTGCAGAATATCTCAGGGACCTTTATGAAGCTGATTGACGAGAATACGCTCAACAAGATTTATCTGAAACAGACCGATCCCGAACTGGCCGAGCTTATCGCCCGGAGCATGGGGACATTCACCAAGCAGGAGCAAACATTTCGAATGACTGCCGGTTCTTATGGGAATCAGATTCATACCGGAGAGACGTCGAACAAGACCGTGCAGGAATTCTATTTCTCTCCGGACAAGGTTAAGAATTTGTATAAACACGGGCAGGGATATTTGATATACAAGGGGGACAATTCCCAGCAATGCGTCAACTTTGGTCAATTTAGCGGCATCAAGGAAAAGCCTTACGTCAAGCCGGTCCGAAAGAATAAAAGGGAAGGGTTAAAGCTTTTTGAGCGGTACTATCTCCGGGATGAGAAAATATCCCCACCGCCACCGAGAAGAAAGAGGGGCAAGAAGGGTGAAATTGCCTTGGATGACTAACATATAGGAATGAATATCAGGAAAGGTAAAGGAGGTGTTGGCCGTATGGAAAAAAGATTTCTGAGTGTGGTTGAGGTGGCTGAGTACCTAGGTTTTAGCGAAAGTGCCATAAGAAAGTGGATCAGAAAGGGGCAAATTCCGTTTGCCAGAATTAATGGGGCGATCCGTTTTGATATCGAGAAAATTGAGGAATGGGCGACTTCAAAGGCTGCGTAGTTTGAAATGTTTGACATGATATGTGTGATGAATATATAATTTTGATTGAACCTTACCCATATATTCTCGCACGATATCAAGAGAGGTGAATATATGGGGTCGATCTTTAAAAAACATAGTCGGTGGTATATAGACTACTACCAATCTGATGGTAAACGGGTCCGTAAAGCTGTTTCTAAATACAGGGAACAGGCCGAGCTGGCGCTCAAAAAAGTCGAAGTGGAGATGGCCGAGTGCAAATACCTGAATGTTAAGAAAAGCAAAGAAATTACATTCAAGGAATTTGCTGAGAAGTACCGGCGCAAACATATCCAACGGCGAAGCCGCAGTGCCGACAAGCAGGAATGGTTTCTTAACGGTCTTATCAAGTATTTTGGTAAGCGGATGATGTATGAGATAACTGTCATGGAAATTGACGATTATCTGGAACATCGGCATGAAGGCCGTTCTGCCAGTACGGTCAACCGGGATTTGGCCATGCTCAAATCCATGTTTAGCCGTGCTAACGAGTGGGGAGATTTAGTGGATTATCACCCTGCCAAGAACATTAAGCTTCTGTTTGAAGACAATGAGCGCTGCCGGTACCTCACGGATGAGGAACAGGACCGATTACTATCAGCATGTAGTGGAATGCTACGCATGATTGTCCTGATTGCGCTCAGGACAGGTCTGAGATGGGGCGAGATTGTTAATCTCAAATGGCGGCAGGCTCCTAAAAGTAATTATGTCGATTTCGAACATAATACTGTTTTTGTCCATGAATCCTTGGCAAAAAGTAAGAAGTCCCGTTACATTCCTCTGGCTCCATCAGTGAAAAATGCCTTGCTGGATTATCCTCAGCTTAGCGAATCAGGCTATATATTTGTTAATCCCAAGACGGATAAGCAAATCGTAACCCTGAAAAAGTCGTTTCGCCGGGCCTTAAAGAAGGCCAAGATCGAGGACTTCCGGTTCCATGATTTAAGGCATTGTTTTGCTTCTGATCTCGTGAGAAACGGGGTAGACCTTTTCACGGTGCAAAAGTTGCTGGGGCATTCAAGTCCGAAGATGACCATGCGGTATGCTCACCTTGGAAACGATCACTTGAGGAAAGCGATTCAGTTTCTTGATGAGAAAAACCCGTACCTGTTCAGGGATGGACACTTTTTGGACACCACCGCCAAAAATGCAATTAAGCTGTAAAATTATATTGTAAACGATTGTTTTACAATGTTTTAGAAAACGGGCATTTTGGAGTCATTTGGAACCTTTAGCTTACATTCAGAAGGCCGAGGGTTCGACTCCTTCATCGCCCATGGATTTTGGCGAAGCCAAAATCTTGGTCGGTCAACCGATGCACCTACGGTTGACCGACCTTTTTTGCCTTCGCGAAGCGAAAATCAAGCCGGTCACCCGATGATCCTACGGGTGACCGGCATTTTTATTGTACATACAGCCGCGTATTTCCGGCGGTTCACCCGTAGACCCATCGGTTGAACCACCCGGTCTTTCCGACATTACGGAATGGACATTTTTTCGCTAGACTCATGTCAAAACCCTTTTGCAGTAAGTAGTGCCTAAGAAAGGAAATCTCATGACAAAAGATCTTTGGCGTCGCCTCAACTTCCTGGCTGCGGCCGTGTTTATGCTCTTTTGGTGGACGACGAGCCCGGTTATGGCCCAGCCGGTCATGCGAAAAGCCGTCGGCGGTCCGCGCGTCCTTAAGAAGATCCCCAACCTGGAAGTGCAGTTGCAAAACAAAGAGTTCATCAACTGGGGAAAAGAGATTGTCATCTACACTCCGCGAGAGCTGATCTTCCGCTGGGGGCCGCCGGGCAGTGTAACCTCGGCGCGGTGGGAGTTGTACCAGGATCAGGTTGAGATTGGTAACCGGCTCGACTCGGTCGCCATCCCGGCGGCCACCGATCCGACCGCGCAGCAGTGGTTCAAGATTAATTTAAACGGTTATATTCCGACCGCCCCGGGGGGAAATACGTACATCTACTATGTCCGCGTTGTACCCAACGGAGGAAACCTGGCAAACTCTTCGGTGGTGAAGATTATCTATCGCGGGGATACAAGCGATACCAAATTTTCGGACTTCGGATTGTATCCCGAACTGCAACTGCCCATGCGGGTGAAGGTCCAATTGCAAAATTTCCACATTATTCGGGCCGATGAGGAAGACGACGAGGAACCGTACATCATACCGCTGGTTGCCTGGATGGACGGGACCACTATCGACGCGGCGAATATTCCCACCTCGACCGTGCGGGTGGACCGCGCCTTCCAGCACGAAGTGCATGGTAATCTGCCGGTATCAAACAGCCAGGGATCGGGGTCCAGCATTTCCATCCCGGTTAACGTCGGGCATTTCGAGGAGGATATCCAGCTGATCGGGCTGAACCTTATCAACCACTGCGATCCCGGCGACATGAAAAACTGTCTGATCACGATGCAAAAGTTGATGAACGCCACCACCGTATGGGTAATGGTCATCGCGCTGGAGGAGGATGAGTCCCCGGATGACGTCATCAATACCGTACGCCACCAGATCGTTGACGAGTTTCAAAAACAATTCACCGAATGCGTGACGGGCCTGAGCTTCGCCGAACTGCTTGACATGCTGCGCAACGGCTTTGACGGTGATGTGGTCACCGACACCACGCCCGGCCGGCAGTTCTGCGGATTTACCAGCACGGAGGATGAAACGATCCTCGACCAACTTGTCGCGAAATTTAAAGCATTCGCGGTCGGAGAAGTCATTGAAGGAACGCTTATCGACATCACCTCGTTTATCCAGGGGATCAACCAGGTGTATTCGCTGAACCAGGGATTTGATTCGGATGACGTGATCGGGTTCGGATTTCAGGTGTTTACCTTCGACGACATCGCGCGGGCTGACGGCCCCATTCCGGTTACCATACGGATTCGTAAAGCGGACAATTCCGGGGTGGCCACCGCCGGGATCCATCAGGTCGAGTACGAGATCCAGGGAATCATTACCCGCTGTAATAAGGTTCCGGGAAAATCCATCTGCGAAAATGTGGATGAGCCGTTGTTCCCGTGAGGAGCATTGTATCCGGTCAATTCCTGCCTATTCTTTATGTCTCCGCGTTGTGACGAGTTTCTACGCCGGAGAGTTAACAATGAGCCTCGCCCCCGGAATTTTCCCCCCTCCCCCCGCCAAATTTCATAGTATAATACCCCCAAGATTATTCGGTTAAAACCCCATCATCCGCTAACCCAAATCCCATGCCTAAACCCAGAACCTATCTCATTTTCGCCCTGGTCGCCGTGCTCCTCGTCGGTCGGAATTTCAGCTCCGGGGAGGAGGAGTCTGGGGGAGTTGTTTCGGTGGCTTCGGCCGATGTTCTGCTGTCGCGGGTCGATCCGGAAGTCCGACGAGCTTTCGAGACGCAAGCCGCCGGGCTTCGGTCGCTCCCCGCGAGGATCTTTGTTCAACAAGGCCGCTATCGCCCATACGAGCGGCATGGCAATCGCGACAGAGAAATGATGGAGCAACTGACCACGGCGCGATATCCGGACGAGGACCTTATGGGCCTGCTGGAACATGCCGATCCCAAGGTGCGCGCCCTCGCCCTGCTGGCCTTATTCGACAAAGAAGATCCAGCCCACCTGCCCGTTATAGCCCGGATGACCAACGATACTGCTGAAACGTTTCCCGGGAAGCAGACCGTCGGCGATATCGCTTCCGAGATGTTGCGAGTCTATATGGAGCCGGTTAATTACATGGACGGTCCGGCGGGGAGTGATGTCTGCGCGGGTTTCGATCAATACTGGGCACACCGCCGCGACAAGGGCCTGATCGCCAACTGGATCTTGGTGCGGATGCGGCGGACGGATTCGGACGACGGTTTTCTCACGTTGCGTGGTGACATCGCCGGTCTGCCGGAACCGCAGCGTTGGTGGTATCAGCTGTTCACCGGGACGCGGAATTATTGGGAAAAATGGGGGGGAGGCCGGTACTATTCGCATGATGAAGTGATGCAAGCGGCAAAAAATCTAGGGCCGGAGGAATTGGGGAGTTTGATCTCCCGCAACCTCACCCTCGACGATCCGGATTTGACACAATACACCCCGTTTCCCGGATGCAATGATATCGATCCGTTCACGCTTCCCTACAAGGAAAGGTTTTATGCCTCCCCGGAAAATATCACTCCCCTCCATCATTATTATGCATATGCGGGCGAGCATATGCGGCGTTTTGTGACGGAGCACGCAACCGAATTATTCCGGCCGGAAGATTGGGAGGTGTTTTATAACGCGCCGGACCGTCCGCGCCGTGCCGATTTGACCGTTGCCGCCGCCCGGCTCAATCCCGCGCAGTCCGGACAAATTATCCGCCAGGCGCTTGCCCAATCCGTCAATACGGATACCTATAATAAACATATGGATAATATTTTGTATCAGACATTATGGGAGCTGAATGGGCCGGAAGAACGGGAGTTCATGCTGGACTGGTTTTACAATAATACGGACCGGATCCTGGAGGACCGGTTTTTGGCCTATTTATGCAAGGCCGACGAGCGCGCGGCGCTCGCGCTGATCAAAGAAATCGTTCTGGATCCGCGTTTCGAACAGCTCAATTACGATCATGTCATCCATCTGGACGCCGAATATATTTGGAACTGGACCGCTGAGAAGGTTCCGTGGAAAAACTATCAGGACGTATCCGGTAATACGGTTGCCCATCCCGATTACGTCCAAGGTCTGCGCGCCGGGGTGGCGACATGGCGGGTCGGACGCCAGCGGCGCTAGATTTTACTCCCCAACACCATTTCCGTGTATAATACCCCCAAGAATCCTCATTAGTCCCGGACACTCGAAATTTTCAGTCAATGACCGCCACCATGAACAAACTCACCACCGAACTCCTTACCCGCTTTCCGGAACTCAGGTCCCGGGTTGTTGACGGGGACGAGGGGTTGCCTTACCAGATGATGAACCACCTCTTCGACTGGGTCCTGGAGGAGATGCGCGCACAGCGGTTGGTGGACGTGTCCCCGCGCGTCGTCGATTTTACGGAATGGTGCGAAGACCAGCCGCCGGGCAAGGATGCCGGAGACGACATCGCCACCGTCTACACCGTCGGATTTTACGAAAAGTTGTTCGAACACCCCGAGACCCGTCCGCTGGTGACCCGGCTGACGACGCGCGAAAATCTGCAGCAGCCGCAGACGCGCGACTACCTTATCGGCGCGGTCGGCCAGGAGGCTTACGACGCGACCCTGCTCGAGTTCGACAAACTCCCGCCGTCGGTCAGGGCGCTGTGGACCCGGAACAAGGCCCGCGTCTATTCGCGCAGCCGGTTTTTGCGCTACCTCGGATTCGCCGGACTGGTCCTGGTCGTGCTGTGGGTGGTGTTTATGGTGCCCGAGATCAGGGGGGTTCACGCCTTCGTGGCCCTGTTGGACGGGGAGCCGGTCCCCATCCGCCGGCTGATCGTCAACCGCCCCGAACATTGGGTCCTGAACGACGATGACTCACTGAAATACATCGCCGCGCAGCTCAAACGCAAGCGAAGGCAGGAGCCGCTGGAAAAAGATTTCCGCACGACCGGGACATTAGTCTTCGGTCCCTGGAAGCGGGTGTCGTACACCGACTACATCCTTTCACCGGATTATGAGTATATGCTCATAATGCATGACGATTTCGGCAACGAATCGTATTACCGGATCCCCGTCAATGAGCAGACCCCGCCGGAGCTGCGCAGCATGGTCTATGCCATGGCGGAGGCGGGGCGGATTGCGCGTATTGATGAGGAGCGCCGGGAGGAATTGCAGCAACAACAGGAAAAACAAGAGGAGAAATCCACCGAACCCCGCATCAAACTGCCCGGCGGCGGAAGTTAACGGCGCGCCGCGGAATTCACTATGCCCGCTTACATCAAACCCATCAATGCCGATAACTGGAAAGACGTCACGGAATTGACGGAATTGGCGGCCTCTCCCGCGTGGCAGGATACCTTGCAAAAAGTCCAATCTGGCCTTGTCGTGGCCATCAAAGAGTACCATTACCAGCAAACCGCGGGGACCGACCGGGATTTTCCCGACAGATATGAGCCGGGCCACGCCTTTTGGCCGTGGTTTGACACCGAGAGGGCCGGCCGGTTGTACCGGATGATTGATCAGTTACCGGACAACTTTAATCGCGTGATAGCCGAACAAATTGTCAGCGCGGCGCGCGCCGGAGGGGTGGAGTTCGGCGCGGCAGGGTAAACTTGAATAAGCGGACGTTCTTTGCACAATAATTGTGCAATATAATAGAGTAGACAGCATAACCGCGGGACGTTCGACGGATGCCGCGCACAGCGTCGGGAACGGTGACAAATGTTGACAATTGTCACCGTTTGTTTAAAAAAATAAACAAAAATTTTGCGGTCAACGTTGGCAAAATATAAGTGATCGGGTTGTGGAAAAAGTTTCTCTGCGCTGACATGTCGTAAATTTAGTTTTATCAAACTGTTTTATCTGTGTAATAAATTATTTCCGTATTATGATAGAAATATTTAAGTATTAATTAAGTTGGCACAATCTTTGCTGTTAATATCACTGCCTGAATTTTACGCGTAACATTGCCTTTCTACAATCCTCACGTTGACCGATCATCTCACGACCATTGAGCCCTAACGGGCTTGCCCATTTTAAAGTTTTAACTCACCAGCGTGAAAGGAAGACCATGAGAAGATTCACTCCCTTAATGATCCTAACTCTTTTGATCGGGCTTGTCGGTGTGTCCCCGGCTGCGGCGTTCTCCCTGGCCGGAGGGTACTTCGGGCCTGTCGAGTTCAAGTTGACCGGATTCACCAAGTCCCTGGACAATGATCCGGATTCCTCGTTTATGAACGAGACATGGGGAATCTTCCAGGTCACCAGCATCACCACGCAGGGCGGATCGAACCTGTGGACGGCGGGAACAGACGGCGAGTACCTTTACGGGATGTTCTACGGCCTGCAGGACGCCAACGTTATTTTTAACGGCCCGGGCGACGTCACGATCGAGCAGTCCGGCGGATCGTTCGATCT
The DNA here is from genome assembly GCA_020632495.1 of Candidatus Omnitrophota bacterium. GTDB lineage: Bacteria > Omnitrophota > Gorgyraeia > Zapsychrales > Zapsychraceae > JAGOSC01. Next base: position 775,499 of record JACKFL010000005.1, read on the forward strand.
GTACCTGGCGACCCAATCACCGGCGGATGTCGGCGGAACAGCCTTCTTCTTGAACACGCCGAATGTGCGCCGCACCGCTACCGATGCTTATGATTCGGTAACGAACCTGGCGGGCGCGCAAGACTTTTTCAGCGGGAATTTCGCCCCGGGAATCCTTCCGGGTGACGGCGTCACCACGGTTGTCCAGAACGTTGACGCGGCCACGGCGCCGGCCAGCGGTTCAGGGACCGGATACGGCGATATCACACCGGGCAGCGGCCTGTATGCCAGTCTGTTCGATTCCAACGCCTACAACCCGGACGGAACACCGCGTGACCTGCTCTTCGACTTCTTCGTCACCCCCACCGATCCGAACGGACCGGCGGCCGCATTCGATCAGCGTATTACCGACCCGGTTACCGGGGTAGCGGTCGTGCCGGAACCGGCGACCGTCCTGCTTCTGAGCGGAGGGTTGTTCGGAGCCGCGTTCAGACGCAAGCGTAACGCGTAAGATTTTATCAGTACACAAGAAAAGGCATCTCACTTCTCCGTGAGATGCCTTTTTTTTGTCCATCCTGTACCGGCCATTAATTGGGACGGACAACAGGTCGGAATTCCGGAAAAATCCCCCCGTTCCCGCGGATCGGCTATATAATATTCTTTTCACGCAATGTCTTAACAGGGGAAGAGCATGTACGAAAAATTATATCTCAGGAATGAAGGCTATGTGTCCGGCGAATTGCAGTCCCGTATCCGCGCCACACGGGTGCTGATCGCCGGCTGCGGCATCGGCAGCACCATCGCGGAGGCGGCGTTGCGGCTGGGTTTTGAACACCTGACCCTGGCCGACGGCGACACGGTGGAGCTGCACAATCTCAACCGCCAGGCCTATGAAAGCGCGGATGCCGGAAAACTCAAGGCCGAGGCCCTGGCCGCGCGGCTTTTACGGATCAATCCCGAGGCGCGGATCACCACGCATGCCGACTGGATCACCGAGGACAATGTCTCCAAGCTGGTTGCGGGCGCCGATCTGGTGTTCGATACGATCGATTTTCTCGATCTGAAGACGATCTGTGACCTGCACGATGAGGCCTACCGGCAGAAGACGCCGATTATCAGCGCCGTCTCGGCCGGATGGGGCGCGGCCGCTGTTTATTTTCCCGCGACCGGGTCCGGGTCCTGCCTGTTCCGCAAGCTCTTCGGATTGCCGGCCACCGGTTCGGTGGAAAACGCCTCCTACGTGGAACACTTCACTCATTTTATCGACCGCATCCGCACGGACCTCGATCCCCAGGTGGCCGATGCCATGGCCAAGGCCCTGACGGTGATGGAAGACGGCACCCCGTGCCCGGCCCCGCATGTTTCGGCCGGTTCATTTGCCGTGGCCTCGCTGGCCGTGACCATGGCCGCGCGGCTGTTGAATTGCGAAAAGGTCCTGCCGGCCCCGTACATGATTTCCGCGAACATGGGAAAGCTGTGCGCCGAAGGCGGTATTGATCTCACCCCCGAAGGGGACAGTCCCCAAAAAGGGACAGAGCAGGCCGCACGATAAGAGACCTGTCCCCCTAAAGGGGCCTGTCCCCTTCCGACGTGTCCTCCGACTTCCGTTTTAAAAGAATAACTGAAACTGAGCGTAGTAGAGGTCCGGCGTGTCGCCGAATTCGCTGCCGTTGTCGCCGAAGTTGATCTGCACGCCGGCGGTGATGTCGGTGTTTTCGGTGAGGTTGTAGGAGAGCTCGGGATTATACACGGCGCTGTTGCCGTCCCAGTCATAGATGACGTACTGGTTCAGCTCCAGCAGGGGCGTGATTTTATACTGCAGCCACAGGCTGGTGAGGTTTTTCTCCAGCGACAGCAGGCGGCGGTTGGCCTTGAAGTCGGTGAGGAAGGTGGCGGCCGCGTTTTTGTCGACGCCGCCGTTGAAGAGTTGTTCGATCAGGACATAGGTCTTGTCGGAAAAGCTGTAATCCACCCCCACACTCGCCCGCAAGAAGTTACGGCCGTCATCCTGGTGGTTGTGATTGATCTCCCCGCGGAATCCCGCCGACTTGATATATCCGTCAAACGTGATCCCGGCGATGACCTGCTCGCGGATAATCGCGGTAATCAGCGCCACGTCATAAGTCTCGACGGTCCGGTAGACCTTGACCGCGGCCATAAATTCCTCCTCATCATCGGAAGGCACCACCACCGCGTTCACGCCGGACAGCGATCCCAGCGTGAAGTTCGCGTTGATCGCGTCCACCCCGACCCGCTCGTCGCGCTCCAGATCGATCGGACCCACCGTATTGAAGATATCGTTGGGGGAATAAAACCGCATCACCCCCCAGTCGATGCCTTGCTTGCCCATGGTCACCTGAAAATCGGGAGAATAGTATTTGGCGAAGGCGCGGTAGACGGCGTGGCGCAAATACACGTGATCATTGTCCACCGATGTCTTGTCGCCGTCCCACACGGAGGTGTTCTGCTGTTCGCGTGAACGGATCGCCGCAAAATCCGGTGTGTTGGCGAAGTCATTGCCGATCAGCTCATTATCCAGTGTGATCTGAAAGGACCACGGGTTGACTTCTTTGAACAATTCCACCCGCAGCCGGTTGATTGTCGCATAGATGTCTTCGCCGGTCACCAGCGACTCGGTAAAGATGCTCAGGTTCTTGTAGTAGCCGCTGACTTCCAGCGGTTTGGATTCGGCCGCGGCGGGTCCGGCTGCGGTCAGCATCGCCAGCGTCACGAGAGAGGCGGTAAATAATTTCACGGGACGATCCTTCCGTCTTTGAGATTGACCACGCGCGCGACTTTGCCGATCACCATCGGGTCGTGCGTGGAAAAAACAAACGTCGTGCCTTTTTCACGGTTCAGTTCGAGCATCAGATCGAGCAGCTGCTCGGACGTCTTGGAATCCAGATTGGCGGTGGGTTCGTCGGCGAGGATTACCGACGGCTCCGAGACGATCGCCCTGGCCACGGCCACGCGCTGTTGCTGTCCGCCGCTCATCTGATTCGGAAAGTGATCCAGATATTTTTCCAGCCCCACGCGGGTCAACAGGTCCGCGGCGCGGCGGCGGCGTTCGGCCGGACTTACGCCCTGCAGCAACATAATATACTCCACATTTTCCAGCGCCGTCAACGTATTGATCAGGTTGTAGGCCTGAAAGACAAAGCCGATATGATCTTTGCGGAACTCGGCCAGTTCGTTCTTGGACATCCCGGTCACTTCCGTATGTCCGAAATGAATCGTGCCGGCCGTCGGCGCGTCAAGACTGCCGATCAGATTGAGCAGGGTGGTCTTGCCAGACCCCGAGGTCCCGGCAATGGCGAGAAATTCCTGCGGTTCTATCTCGAGGGTTATCCCGCTTAGCGCCGGTGTTTCGATATTTTTGCCCGTGACGTAAACCTTGCTCAGATTGTCGACGCGGATCTTGGACATCAAATGCTCCGGATGGCCTTGACCGGGACGAGCTTGGCCGCGGTCCAGGCCGGATAAATGGATACGATCACACTCGTCCCCAGCACCATGACGCCGGAGAGAAACGTGTATTTAAAATTCAGACAGGGACGGATCACCGGTTCCATGTAAAATGAGTTCAGCGCGTCGGTAAAGATCGACAGATCGACACCGGTCTCCTGAAAATACAGGCTTGAGGTCAGTCCCAGGAACAATCCGGCCGCGGTACCGATCAGCCCCAGGAACACCGATTCCCACCCGACCATGGCGATGATCTGTCCTTCCTTGGTCCCCAGCGCCAGCAGGATCCCGAATTCCCGCGTGCGTTCCAGCACGCCCATGAGCACCGTGTTCATGATGCCGATGGCGACGACGATCATGACGATGACCACGATGATCCAGATGAAGGTGTTGTCGTAATCCAGCCATTGCTGAAGGATGGGGGAGACGGTGTTCCACGCCAGCACTTCCAGTCCCGGATCGTTTAACGCCGCGCGCAGTCCGGTGGCGGTCTGTGTGGATTCCTCCACCGCGTGCAGCTGCACCGCGATCTGCGACGGGCGTCCGTCCATGACAAAAAGCTCGTCGGCGGCGCGAAACGTGATGATGGCCAGCCCCTTGTCGATCTCGGTCACACCGGAATCCACAATCCCTTTGACATAGTAGGCCCCGCTGGCAATACTCCCGTCGGCGGCCTGCGACATAAACACGACCTTGTCTTGCAGGCCGACGTTGAGGTTGGTGGCCATGTCCTTGCCGATGATGATCTGCTGATCGTCGCCGTCCTGAAGAAACATCCCTTTAGCAATACGCTTGTTCAACGTGCTGACCAGGATCTCGCGCGAAGGGTGCACGCCCAGAATGACGGTGCCCACCGATGCCTCGCTGGAGGCGATCAGGCCCTCGGCGCGGATGCGCGGGCTGGTGGCCCGCACCGTCGGGTTTTGGCGGATGCGCGCGTCGAGCGCGGCGCCGTCGTTCAAGGCCCGCTCGAGTTTCGGGTTGGTCTGATAACCGGCCGGCTGCACCTGGACCGGGCTGGTGATATAGGAAGTGTAATTGGTGATCATCTGGCGGTGGGCGCCTTCTACAAAGGACCAGATGAAGATCAACGCGCCCAGACCGATACCCACGGCCGAGATGGTGATCAGGGAGCGGCGTTTGTTCCGCAGAATGTTACGCAGGGCGATTTTGGCGAATGTGTTCACGGTAGTATCGTTTACTTGAGGCGTTTGAGGTTTGACAACGTGAATATGTTATCATCAATCGGCTGATTGTAGACTACATCTTTCAGATATATACGGGTGGATTTGCCGTCCTTGAGCAGGTTGGTCATCAGCCACGTACGGGGCACGGTCCGGTCGGAGACCTGTTCGATGTCCGAATAGTCCAGCCGCTTGACCATCCGGCCGCGTTCATCATAGAAATCCTGCCGGATCGGGACAAAATCCGCGCGGCGGATCCAATAATCCAACCGTCCCCAGATCACGGCAGCCCCGGGTTTGGGGATCAATTCGATCTTGTAGGTGGCATGCCCGTTAAGGGTTTCTTCGGCAACGATGCGGTGCGTGTAATCCTCGACGATGCTGTTTTCCTTGACCAGGTCGTCATTGGCAAAGTCGCTGCCCATCCACGACTGCAGCATCATCGACGGCGGGATCTTGATGACCTTTTCGATACGCGGCAGAAAATTCCACATCTCATTGTCCAGGCGCAAGGTCCCGGTGTCGGCCTCTTTGGCGGGCGAGAGGATGCGGATGAATACGCGGTCGCGGCCTTTGCTGAATACCGACAGCTCCAGCGTCCGGGTCCAGGACGGAGTGGTGATTTCCATTATATATATGCCCTGCGCCGTATCTCCGCGCATCAGGTCATCCGACTTTTTCACGATCTCACGTGCCTCGGGGCGCGGCGCCACGACAGTATCGGCGGGTGCTGTCTTTTCCTCTTTCGCCGGAGCGCGCGGCGGCACAACGACAGGTTCGGGTTCGGTTCCGGCGGTAGGCGGTGCGTTCTCGATACGCGGCGTCACTTCCGGCACGGCTGGGGACGCGGGCTTCGGGGTATAAGAAGCGGAGGCCGTTGAACTTTTGTGCGTGTCTTGAACAACCGGAGCGGGCGGCGGGAGCGGAGCGGAAAGGGTCGGCGGCTGCCGTTCGCAGGCGGTGAGGCATAAAATGAGGAAAATGCAAATAAATCCAAATTTTTGCCAAATAATTGGCCTTTTCGCTATTGCCTGCATAATGCCTGTATGCTAACATACGGCCATATCAATTGCAATCCATTCCCACAGGATTACTGACGAGAATCACCTCAATTCAAGGTCGTCCTAAGCGGAATTCTTTACCAGCCGATAATGTTGAACGTCACATGCCGCAGGATCCTTCCCGACGAGAAAGGCATCCTGGATAAGATATACCGCTTACGGTACCGGGTCTATGTCAATGAACGTGAGTTTCTTTCGGTTCAGGATTTTTCCGAACCGCGGGAACGCGACGTTTATGACTCCCAGTCCGTCCATTTCGCGGCCATCACCGACGACGGTGAGGTGGTTGGAACTCTCCGCCTGATTTTGCCCCACGGCCGCATGCTCCCTATTGAAGAGAAGGTCCCGGGTCTGCCCGCCGACCGTTCGGATTACGCCGAGGTCTCCCGTTTGATCGTCAGCAACACCGCTTTGAACCGCTGCCTGCGGTCGGCCGGCGTGAACACGCGCGTGAACAGACGCGAAGGTTTGGTCAGCAAGATGCAGGCGATGACCTTTCACATGTGCCAGGCGGCCGTCGCTTACAGTGTCAATGAAGGCATCAACCGCTGGTACGCGTTTATGGAAAAAGGGCTGTGGCGGCTGCTGGTCAATCACGGTTTCCGCTTTCATTCCATCGGACCGGCGGTCACTCACTTCGGTCAGGTCATTCCGTTCATGGCCGACGTCTCCTCGTTTCACGATCCGATCGCGGATTACCTGCAGCGGCATGAAATCCCGCCCGCTATCACCGCCGAACGCCATTCCGGCACTTATTTTCCCAATGAATGTGTTCCCGCTATGGTTTAAGGATGCTTCCCTGAGACGGAACCGGGCGGCATTTTACCTTTTGACTTGATTCCGTCGGTTTGTTAGTATTGAAGCTATGAAATTAGACGGAGAAGAGATATTATTTCAGCGGGTCGCGCTGTCCGACACGAAATTGATGCAGAACATCTACCGCTTGCGGCTGCAGGTGTACGGCCATGAGTGCGGTTTCATCAATCCGGCGGACTATCCGGACGGAATGGAAAGGGACGATTATGAGGACCAGTCCGTTCATTTCGCGATCACCAGCCAAAACGGCGACATGATCGGCGCGATGCGGTTGATTTTGCCGGGCAAGCGGCCGCTGCCGATCGAAGAGCATTGTCCCGACGTGAATCTCGCCTCCGCGTTGGGCCCGGACAGCTGCTGCGCCGAGATATCCCGTCTGGTCATCAGCAAGCGTATCCGCCGCCGCCGTAATGACGGTTTGTACTATGAGCCGCAGGTGCAGGACCAGCAGGGCATCGATGCCGAAGGCAAGGCCTTCCGCCGCCGGTCGCGCCCGATGGCCTTCGGTTTGTACCGCGAGATGTATCTGGAAAGTAAACGGCTGGGAATAACTCACTGGTGTTCGCTGATGGAGAAAAGTCTGTGGATGCTGTTGCGCGTGCACGGGTTCTTCTTTGAGCCGGTGGGGGAAGAGGTCGACCTGTTCGGCCCGGTCCGCCCGTACGTTTCCAACATCGCGGCCGTGGAAAAGGAAGTTGCCGACAGATTTCCGCAGTTTTATCAGTGGTTTACCTCCGATGTTTCCCAGGAAGAAACCCTCAACCAGCCCTTTCCGTTCTAAATTATCCTTATATTCATAGCGTTTTAGCGGGTTTGATCTATACTTAAAGTGGTATGAGTCAAACAGATCGACATATTTTTGCGCGGTTTGAGCAGACCGCGCGGGCCTGTCCGGACGAAGAGTGCATCCGCTTTAAAACCAGCGATACGTACTGCTCGCTCAGCTACAAAACGCTGCGCCGCCGCGTGCTGCTGCTGCGCGAGATCCTGCTGGCGCGGGGCGTCCGTCCGGGAGACCGGGTGGCGATCATCGCCGAGAATCACCCTACCTTTGTGGCCGCTATGCTCGCTATTCTGGCCGCCGATGCCATTGCCGTCCCGCTGGACATTCAATACACCAGTCAACAACTGCAAACCGTGATCGATCACGCGGGGATCAAGATCATCCTCGGTGTGTCCCGTACGTTTTCGGAGTGGAATAACGGGGTCCGCGATGCCGAGACGGTGCAGATGGATGCCGGCAATATCATGCGTGAGTTTGCCGAGATCGACGAGCCGCGGGGTTTTGATCCCGCCGCAACGCACACCACTGAGGCGCTGATCCTCTATACATCGGGCACGACCAGCGAACCCAAGGGCGTGGTGCTTACCCATGAGAATATCTTGGCGAACGTCGACGCGCTTTTGCAAAAAGATATTATCCGCACCGAAGACCGGGTGTTGTCCTTTTTGCCTCTGCATCATGCCTACGCCATTTCCGGCACGTTATTCACGCCGCTGTTGAGCGGCGCCAAGATTATTTTTCCGGCCAGCATCGCCGCCAAGGAACTGGTGGCATGTATGCGCGAGACCAAGACCACCATCTTTGTCGGCGTTCCGCAGGTCTATTCCCTGATGCACCGGACGATCAGCGACAAGCTTAATCAGCTGCCCGCGGGCAGGAAGTTCATGGCCCGGACGCTCGGCAGACTGTCCGCAGGATGGCGGCGGATCACCGGGATCAATGCGTCGCCGCGCATCTTCGGCAAGATTCACGCGACGTACGGCGGGCATCTCAGGCTGATGGTTTCCGGGGGGGCGCATCTGGACGAACAGATCGCGGCCGACTTTAGTTTTTGGGGATTCACCATCGTGCAGGGTTACGGGCTGACCGAGACCGCGCCCGTGTTGACCTTTGATTCCCCGCGCGCGCCGCGCATCGGGTCTTCAGGCCAGCCGCTGTGTAACGTCGCGATCAAGATCCACGCGCCGGGCAAGGACGGGATCGGTGAGGTGTGGGCAAAGGGACCGAACGTGATGGCCGGTTACTTCCGTAATCCCGAAGCCACCGCCGCGGTGATGAAAGGGGAATGGTTTAAGACCGGAGATTTGGGTTATCTCGACCGCGCCGGGCGGTTGTATCTGAAGGGCCGCAAGAAGGAGCTGATCGTTTTGAGCAGCGGCAAGAATATTCATCCCGAACAATTGGAAAAGCAATTCGATCAGATGCCCAGCATCAAGGAAGCCGCGGTCCTGACCGCGCGCACCGGTCACGACGGCAGTGAGCAGCTGGTCGGGCTGTTCGTTCCGGACGAGGCGTTCTTCGCGCAGCAACGTGACATGGGGATCGTGGAGCGCATTAAGTGGGACCTCGAAAATATTCAGGCCCAACTGCCGTCGTATCAGCATCTGCGCGGTTTTGAAGTCATTCAGGAACCGTTGCCGCGGACACGGCTGGGCAAGATCCGCCGTTTTCAGCTCGTCCGTATCTTTGAAGAGGCGCGCCGTGAGCATCTGTCACGGCAGCGAGTCACCGCGCGCGTGTCTTCGGCCGCGCACAGCGGACTGGAGAGCCGGGCGCTGGCGTTTCTGGAGGAAACCCTTAAACAGCCGGTGCAACGCAGTGATCATCTGGAACTGGATCTGGGCGTCGATTCACTCGGACGCATTGAGCTGTTGATGAATCTGCAGGAGCACTTGGGGCTGAAGATCAACGAGGAACAGATGATGAAGTTCTTTTCGTGCACCACCGTCGGTGAGCTGGAAGAGACCCTGCGCGGGGTGCAGGGCGCGGCCGGTCAAGTCGCCGCTGATCCCGACGCGGCCCGGGAATGGAGTGAACTGCTGCAAGGTGATCCGCCGCCGCAGGTGCGTGAGCGCGTGGCATTGACCTTCAGCACCGGGCAGATTATTTTCAATTTTTTCATGATCGCCGTGTTCAAACTGTTTTTCGGTTTCTTTTTCCTATTGACGGCCACCGGACGCTGGAACCTGCCGCGCAAAGGCCCTTACATCCTCGCGTCGAATCACGCGAGTTACCTCGACGGTTTGTTCGTGATGTCCGCGCTGCCGTACCGGACGATCCTGCGGACTTATTTTATCGGGCTCGGCAAGTTTCTCGACGCGCCGCTGCTCAAGCCGTTCGGCAAGGTCGCGCGGCTGGTGCCGGTGTACAAGGATTTTTCCCTCATCGATACCCTGCGCTCATGCGCGTATTTGCTGCGTCACGGGAAAGTGTTGTGCTATTTTCCGGCCGGACAGCGTTCCATCGACGGATCGGTGCAGCCGTTCAAAAAAGGGATCGGCATCCTCATCAAGGAACTGGACGTCCCGGTGGTGCCGGTTTACATCGAAGGCTCCTTCAAGACCTGGCCGCGCGGCCGGCGATTTCCGCGCTTGGCATCGGTGAGTGTCCGTTTCGGCAAGGCCCTGCGCCCCGCCGATTTCGAGATCATCATGCCGGGAGAAGGCCGGGACCCCCACCAGCATATTGCCGATCAGCTCCGCGAACAGGTCCGGGCGCTGGTCCGTGGGCCTGCCGCGCCGCCGTCTTCCTCCTGATCGACCCCCCGGGAATTTGAAATTGGCAAACCAGACGGATTTTGCTATACTTCCTTTCTGTCAACCAACTCATCTGCGGGTGACGGACCGCCTGTCATGAGACCGCAGGCGGTCAAATGGAAACCCGACACCGGAAGTATTAATCCCTATGAAAGCGTTTTGGCTCATGCGTTCGGCGGCCGGCACGTTCGCCGACAACAAAATCGTGGCGGCTCCGCTATATCTCCTGCTGTTCTTTTATCTGGCGGCGCTGGAGGTGTTGTATTTCATCCCGTTCGCGCCTTTGCAGCCGCATTTGGGGCCGGTGGTGCAACGGTTGTTCGGTGATCTTTTTCTGCATTACCCGCATCATCTGTTGTTGCTTCCCAAACTCTTTCAGTACGCGCAACTGGCCATCTATCTTTTTCTGGGCAGCCTGCTCATTCCGGTTTCCATCGCCCTGGTCGACCAGGTCTATCATCAGCGGCCGGCATCTCTGCGCAAGGCCTTTGGCCGAGCCGTGCGCGCTTATCCGCAGGTCCTGCTGATCCTGACGCTGATGATGACGCTGATGCTGTGGAAGATGGGACGGTTGGACTTGCTCGTCCAACGGGCCGCGCGCATCCGTTCGGCCGCCGGTCCGTTTAAGTTGCTGAAAGATTTCATGCTCTTCGGCGCACCCTACATCAACCTTTTCCTGGATGTCGTGATCCAAACCTTTTTCGTCGCCGCGATCCCGGCTGTTGTCACCGGAGCGGGACGGATCGCGGACGCGTTGCGGATCAATTTCCGCTTGGTCAAAAAGTACCGCCCGACGGTGTTCGGGCTGATCTTTGTGCCGTCCTTGCTGCATGTGCCGCTGCATCTGCTGCGCGCGACAGCGGTCTTTACCGATACCTTGCCCGAAACCACCGTGATCCTGCTGGCGGCCGGGGCGTGTGTGAACGTCTTTGTCGAAGGGATGGTCTACGCCGGACTGACTATCCTGTGCCTGTCGCCGAAGGAGAGCGCATGAAGAAGACGCTGATACTATTGTATACGTGTCTGGTGCTGGCCGCCGCGGCCGGGTTGTGGTTCAACCGTGGCGGGACGTATCTTGCGGAGCGCTCTTTGTGGAAGCTTTCGCGGGAATACGACGCGATCGTCAACAACACCACCGGTACTCCCACGCAAAACTATGTCCTCCTTTTGGAGAAGCTGGACAAATTTATCCGGCGCTACTCGCCGAACCGGGTGGTCTCGGTCGGCTATATCCTGCGCGGACGGTTACTGACCGTTCAGGGAAAGTACGCGCTGGCCAAACAGGAATTTGACGAGGCCTTGGATATGTTCGCCGGCCAGGAGGCGCTCGTCGTGCAACTGCTGCTTGAGGAGGCCCAGATGTACGCCCTCGCCGGCGATCACCAGGGAGTGGCCGATACTTATGGACGGATTATCAAAGAACATGCCCTGACGCCGCACGGCATGCAGGGGCCGTTAATATTGGCGAAGTATTTCGTCCAGAAACGCGAAGCGGCGCGCGCCAAGGAGGCTTACATCGCGGCCATCGATCATTACCGCGGACTGATCACCAAGTATCCGGAAAGCCAGGTCGAGTTTCAAAGCCGCCTGCTGCTGGCCGAGAGTTTTAAATTCCTGGAAGACTGGGACAAAGTCCTGGAGTTGCACAAGGAGACGCTTCTGAGATTCGCCGCTCCGGAATTCTGGAACCGTCAGTCCCTGCTGTACGTCATCCAGTCCATCAACAGCGCCACGATTCTGCGGAATAAGGATTTCACCACGCCGGTGACGATCTATTCCGAGTTCATTCAAAAATACCCCGGCCATCCCTTTAACGACGACCTCGCCGAGTACATCCGCCGCATTCAATACATGGAAGCCAGGACCAGAGAGACGGGGGCCCCCGTTGACGCGTCCGCACTCGATAACACGCCTGTGCCTTAACGTTCGGTTCGCGGGTGATCCGGCCGCAAGACGTCTTTAGGCGGGGCTTGACAAACCCTTTCGCTTCTGTAATTATATAGCTAATTGGCTATATCGTTACGGAGGGTGAAATGCAGGAATTGGAACAGATACTGAAAGTCCTGGCGGACAAAAACCGCATGCGCATCATCAAGCTCCTCGAGCAGCGGCCGATGTGTGTATGTGAACTCGCCTATGTGCTCGGCATCAAACAGCCGAGTGTCTCGCGTCACCTGAAAAAGATGAAGGCGTGCGGAGTCATCCGGGAAGAGCAGAACAGTTATTGGAAGGACTATTCCTTGGCGATGAATAAGGGCGGGTATGCCCGGTCGCTGACCAGGAATTTCAAGACCTGGCTGAATGAAGATCCGGTCGTCAAACAGGACCGGGCCAGGCTGCGCAAGGCGGACCGTAACACACTGTGTTGCCGCTAAATTTTTTTAACCCGAAGATATAGCATAATTGCTATATGGATAATCAAGGAGGCGGTTAGGATGAAGACGAAGGTGCTGTTTGTTTGTATTCATAATTCCGCGCGCAGTCAGATGGCGGAAGAATTATTGCGCAAGATCGGCGGAGACAATTTCGAAGTGGAAAGTGCCGGTCTCGAGCCGGGGACATTGAATCCCTTTGTGATCGAGGCGCTCAAGGAGAAAGGGATCGATATCACGGGGAAAAAGACGCAGGCCGTGTTCGATTTGTTCAAGGCGGGACGGAATTATCATTACGTGATCGCGGTGTGCGATGGCGCCTCGGCGGAGAAGTGTCCGATCTTTCCGGGCCTGTACGAACGCATACACTGGAGCTTTACCGATCCGTCGCAGTTTGACGGTACACCGGAACAAAAACTTGAAAAGGTGAGGGCGGTCCGGGATGAAATCGAGGACAAACTCATCGAATGGCTGGGCGAACTGTCCGCCAAAAAATAGCGGCCGTCCCCGGCCGGAAGGAGTGTGAACCATGAGCGACAAGACTAAAGAAAAGAAGGACAAAAAGAAAGGCTGGTTTGCCGGCGTGCTGGACAAACTGGACAAAAAGATGGAAGAAAAGGCGAAGAAATCTCCGTGCTGCGGGGGTGACAGCAAAGGGTCTTCATGCTGCTGAAGTTTGCCCATTGGCTGACGTACGGCGTCCTGCGCCTTGCGGACGGCTCACGGTTGTCGGCGGCGGTGGAATTCTTTATTTATGATTCGCTCAAGATTCTGCTGCTGCTGTTCGGCCTGATTTTCGTGATCGGTGTGGTGCGCACCTACCTGCCGCAGGAACGGATCAAGGCCTGGATGAGCCGCAAAGGAATTTCCGGCAACCTTTTTGCCGCCTTCTTCGGGGCGGTGACGCCGTTCTGTTCGTGTTCCTCTATTCCGTTGTTCCTCGGTTTTCTGGAGGCGGGCGTTCCGCTGGGCGTAACGTTTTCTTTTTTGATCACCTCGCCGCTGATCAACGAGTACCTGGTCGTCCTGATGCTGGGCTTTTTCGGCTGGAAGATTACGGTGTTGTACATACTCAGCGGTTTGCTGATCGGGACGGCGGCCGGCGCGGTCCTGGGAAAGATGAATCTGGAACAACATCTGGTCCCGGACATGGCCGCGCGGCAGGATGGCGCGGGAGCGGAGCAACAGGTTACCGATTTCGGTTCCCGGATCGCCTTCGGCTGGACCGAAGCGGTGGACATCACCCGCAAGATCTGGATATGGGTGTTGGTCGGGGTGGCCATCGGCGCGGGGATCCATAATTTTGTCCCGCAGGAATGGATTCAGGGCGTGATCGCCCGGACCGGAGTGTTCGGCGTGCCGATCGCAACGGTGCTGGGCGTGCCGATGTACGGCAGCTGTGCGGCGATCGTGCCGATTGCCGTGGTCCTCTTTCAGAAGGGTATCCCGCTGGGGACCGCGCTGGCCTTTATGATGGCTATCGCCGCGCTGAGTTTACCCGAGGCCATCATGCTGCGCCGCGCCATGAAACTCCAGCTGATCATCGCCTTCTTCGGCATCACCACGGCGGGGATTATTCTGACGGGATATATCTTCAATCTGTTGCAGTCGGCAGGAATATAATCAAGCGCCCTAAAATAGGGACAGACCCCAATTTATAAGTTTCGCCTCGGTAAACAAATTGGAGTCTGTCCCTATTTTTATAGCTTCGCTAGTTGTTGGTTTCGCCCGGCGGTAATCTTCGCAAAATCTTAACACCGTGATTAAAGTTCCAACCGGCTTCCGCCTCCCACGCCCCGAAGGTCGCTTCCGTTTGAAAATGATCATTGATGTACTTGGACATCTCGATGAGGTGTGTCGTGCCGAGTTCACCCAGGCGGGTTTCGGAGGTGAAGCGGTAGCGGTTGGAGAGCAGGACGTACTTGATGGACGGGTCCTTGAGGGCCCGGATGATTTCCTGTTCCTGCTCGTCGGTAATCCCGGCGCCTTTAACGAACATCATGTGCCATGACGGCGACTTGCGGTCCGCGAGAAAATAGTACAGCGGCTCGTAGGGTACGGCAAAAAAGGTCTCGCCGTCGGCCAGATTTTCACGCAAATACGATGACACCTGCTCTACCGTGCGGATCCACGGCTGGTGGTTGCCGAGATAGACCGTGGCCTTGGGCGTGTGCAGAAGCTGTTCGGTCACTTTGTACTGATGATTGATCCGGTTGTAGTAACGGAACAGGTCCCATAGCACCGCCGCCAGCACGCCGAGGATCAGGGTTTCACGAAGGAGCGGGCGGATATTTTTAGTGCCGAAGTGGAGGGTCAGTCCGAAGAAGACCATTTGAAAAGGAATTGTCCACACCGCCCGGTAGACGTGGGCGCCCATCAGGAATTCATGCGCCACGAGCAGGGTGAGGAAGGCCGTGACCGCGATGCAAAAGTGCAGCGCGTCCTGCCGGGTCTTGTCGGGCCGCGTGCGGAAAAACAGAAACAGCGTGCGGCCGGTCGTCACCAGAAGCAGCAATCCTAACAACGCAAAGGACCACGCCTGCGTCACCAGTCCCACCAGACGCGACCAGTAAATCTTATATTTCAGATACGGATCCGGATCGGAATCCGCCATGTAGATCTTGTTGAAGTACGGCATGCACTGTTGCACTTTGTACCAGGGCAGCGGACTGAGCATCCACACATAGATCAGCAAGGACACCCCCAATACGGCTAACGACCCGCCGAGATAGAGTTTGAGATTGCCGCGCGCGCCTTCACGCGGCAGCAGCCGGTCGAGGGCGATGAGCGAGACAACGTATCCGAACAGCAGGGCGATCCCCATGTTGATCCGCACCAGGCACAGGATAAACAGGCACAGGAACCCAAACCATATCCAGCGCCGGCGGGGATCCTTGTAGTAATGGAATAGCGCGAGCAGCACGCCCATGAAACAGGTGATGCCAGCGGTGTGATTGTAGCTGTAAAAGAAATCGGGATAGTAGGCCCAGTAAAAGACGGTGACGGTGAGGCCCAATATTGGAGAAGATATCCGGGTGACGGCCAGGAAACAGAACAGCCCGGCGAGGAAATTGAGCAAGGCCTTTCCGGCCAGGACGCTGCTCATGGTGGCGCCGAAGATCTTTATAAACGCGGCGAAGTAATACGGAGCGAACGGTCCGTAGCACCACCAGAAGTCGACATACGGCCGTTCACCCATGGCGGTGCGCTCGAAGGCGTACAGGTTGAAACCCTGGTCGCCGACGGCCATGGCATTCTGAAAGTTGAGGAACGGCGCGTGATGGACGATCCCTAGCATGACCGTGAGGATCAGGAAGACCAGAAATTTGGACGTGTTCACGATGGCGGCCCGGGGTTCGCGTCGGGACGAAGGCGCGGTGATATGTTGAGGGAATTTTCGCGAATCGTGGGTAGTATATCACCTTACCCAACCCGGTTCAACGACGACGCCGATAAAAAACAATATCAATCTTTTCTGCCCCCCTTATTGGCGGTATAATCAAAATGCTTTGCCACTGGGAGACGGGTCCTGGACCGGAAGAGCGGCTCATTCAGTCCAACGAGTCAAGGAGAGTATATGCCGGACCTGCGCGCACAAGACGTTCTTTGGAAATCGAATCATCAGCTTGCCGCGCTGGAACGCAAACTCGTCCGCGGCATTCCTCCCCAACGCCGGCCGCTGGTCTTCATTTGCCTGTGCCCGCGCAGCGGTTCGACCGTCCTCAGTCAGGTTTTGGTCCGCACCGGCTGTTTCAACTACATCTCCAACACCCTGGCCCGCTTTTGGCACGCGCCGTATATCGGCGGGATCATCGAAAAGGAACTCGGCATCAAAGCGGACTATGCCGCGGTGTCGCTCAAGAGTGATTTCGGACTCACCGAACGGCCGGCCGCGCCGCACGAATTCGGTTATTTTTGGGAGCGCTGGTTTCCGAACACTCTGGCCACGGCGGCGAGTCCGGTGCAGCTGCGGCGCATCGACCGGCGGCTGCTGAAGGCTGAGGTCAACGCGCTGATGTCATTGTCGCCGCTGCCGCTGTTCTTCAAGAGCGGCCTGGCCTGCATGAATATCCGCTATCTTTCCGAACTCTTTCCGCGGGCACGCTTTGTGTTGATTAAACGGCGGCATCCTTATATCGCCCAATCCATCTACAAATGCCGGGTCAAGCGTTTCGGCCGGCCCGATGAGTGGTGGTCCATCAAACCGCGCAATTACCGCCGGCTGATGAAAATGGATTGTTACGGGCAGATCGCCGGTCAGATCATCGAGACCTATCGCGAAATGGAGGAGGACCTCCAAGGCCTTCCGGCCCGCAAGGTTTTGCGGCTGGATTACGAAGACTTCTGCCGTGATCCACAGGCGCAGGTCAAAAAGATATTCAAGCTGATCGATACGCCGCCGCGCCGGGGATGGCAGACTTATGTTCCGAAGCGGTTGACGATCAATAACCGGCGGACGCTGCCGGCGGAAGAGTTTCAACGTCTTAAGGATGCCCTGGAACAGTACACGGACGGCGCGGCCTGACGGAGTGTTATGAAATCTTTGGCGGTTATCATCCAGGCCTACAATGAAGTGGAGTCCCTGCCGGACACGCTGCTGAAGGTTGTCACCGAGTGCGGCAAGCTGCCGTGCCTGTGGAAAATTATTATTGTCGATGACGGCAGCTCCGACGGCACCGGAGAGCGGGCCGATAAGCTCGCCCGGAATCATCCGGATGTCAGCGTGATCCATCATCCAACCAACATGGGGATGGGCGCGGCATTGAAGAGCGGTTTTGAGGCGGCGGACGCCGATTATCTGACGTCGATTCCCGCCGACGGGCAGCTGGACCCGGCCGAGTTGAGGCATCTGCTGGAGGCGATGCGGGAGGCGGATTTCGTCACGACCCGCCGCAAACATCCGTACAAACAATGGTCGCGACGCATGTTGACCCGCGGCCTGCAGGCCTTTATGGTGTGCTTGTTCGGTTTCGTTCCGCGCCAGGAAGCGGGCCGCATGTTCCGCCGGGAAATCCTGCAGCATCTGGAGTTGACCAGCACCTCGGCTGTACTCAATCTGGAACTGATCGTCAAGGCCCACCGGTTGGGGTATCGCTTCAGGGAGATCCCCATGGAGCTCCTCGAACGGGAGAAGGGGACATCGAAGATCGCCTCGGTCAAGGGGGTGTGGCGGATGATGCGCGAACTTGTTAAGTTGCGTTTGTCGAAAAGTTACCGGTCCCTGAAACGCATTCGCTCATGAAGAAGATCATCATCAACATCCTGAAGCTGTGTTTCGGTCTGGGCATCATCGTTTACCTGTTGAGCCGGATCGACCGGCAGGCCTTGCTCGAGACGGTCCGCGAGATGGAGGTCCGTTATTTGTGGGGGGTGTTCGCGTTTTTTGTGTCGGTGATTTATCTCTCGACGCTGCGCTGGCATATCCTGCTCAAACGGTTTTCGGACCGGGTGCCTTTTACGGAATCCATGAAGTGGACCTTCTTGTCGCATTTTTTCAACACCTTCCTGCCCGGCAATGTGGTGGGCGACGTGCTGCGCGGCGTTAAGATCAAAAATAAGGACATCGGTTACTCCGAGGGGCTGGCCTCATCGGTGCTGGACCGCGTTTGCGGGCTGATGACCTTCATGGGCATGGCGGTGTTCGGTATCATCGTCGGTTTCAATGTGCTCGACAACCGGTTGATCCTCTATGTGGCCGCGGCGTTCATCGCGGCCGGATCAGCGGTGTTCTTTCTCGTCCAGCATGAAGAGTTGCTCGACCGGTTGCGGCCGTTCGCCAAACTGTACGCTTTCGTGTCCGCGAAGCTGGAGAAGTTCATTAAAAGCCTGCAGTACTATAAGCATGAAAAGAAATTCTTTGTCGCGGCGATGTGGATCTCATTGGCTATGTCGGTCCTCAATTGCCTCGGTTTTTATCTGATCGCCACGGGGCTCGGCGGGAAGGTCCCGGCGATTTATTTTTTGTTGTTTATCCCGATCGTAAATATCATCAGCCACGTCCCGGTCACCCATGCCGGGCTCGGGCTGCGTGAAGGAATATTTGTTTACATCTTTACGCAAATGGGACTGAGTGAACCTGAGGCGTTGGGGACGTCGCTCATCTTCTACGCGTCGGTCCTGGTGATGGGCGCGGCGCAGGGGGTGGGTTACTACCTGATTCATCTCAGCGAGGAGGCCGGTATGGCCAAACACAGGATGAACGTTATATGATCGAACACGGACATTTTACCGGCAAGGTCAACGCGCCGGCGGGCAAGGTCTGGCAGTTCGGCGTCATCGGCTACGGTTACTGGGGCCCGAACGTGGCCCGCAATCTGATCCTCATCAAGGAAACCGCGGTCAAGACGATCTGCGATCAGAACCCGGAGACCCTGCAGCGCGCCGCCGAATTCTATCCGGCCGTCACATTGACCGAGAACGCCGAAGACATTTATCAGGATCCCGAGATCGACGTGGTGGCGGTGATCACGCCCGTGTCCACGCATTACGCCCTGGCCAAGCGCGCGCTGGAGAGCGGCAAGCATGTGTTCGTGGAGAAGCCCTTCACCTTCAACGTCAAGCAGGCCGAGGAATTGATCACGCTGGCTGAAGAGAAGGGTTTGACGATCATGGTCGACCACACCTTTCTGTTCACCGGCGCGGTGCGGCATATCAAAAAGGAAATCGATGCCGGGAATATCGGGGAGGTTTATTACTACGACTCGACCCGGGTTAACCTCGGTTTGTTCCAACAGGACGTCAACGTAATCTGGGACCTGGCCCCGCATGACTTTTCCATCCTGGATTTCCTCGTCGGACGCAAGCCGATCCGTTTGAGCGCCCTCGGCCTGGATCACTTCGGACGAGGCATCGAGAACATCGCCTATGTCACGGTTTATTTTGAAGAAAACCTGATTGCACACTTCAACTTCAACTGGCTGTCGCCCGTCAAGGTGCGCAACACGCTAATCGGCGGCAGCAAGAAAATGGTCGTGTGGGATGACATGCTGCGTGATGAAAAGATCAAGATATACGACAAAGGCGTCGACGTGGAGAGCCGTGAAGGCATCTACCGCTCCCTGATCGATTACCGTTTGGGCGATATGTACTCGCCGCGCATCAACCCGGCAGAGGCTCTTAAGCAGGAACTGATTTACCTGGTGGAATGTCTCCAGCAGGGCACAACTCCCATAAACGACGGACACGCGGGGCTGCGGATTGTGCGCATGCTTGAGGCGGCCGATTCCTCGCTGAAGCGGGGAGGAAAGGTCATCGAACTCTGATCATGGACATATCCAACAGCCGAATCATGATTACGGGAGGGGCCGGCTTCGTCGGGTCCTTTCTGGTCGAGCAACTCCTTAAAGAAGGTGTTGCCAAGATCGTTATCCTGGATAATTTCATCCGCGGATCGGAAAGTAATATCCGGGATGCCCTGGACACCGGCAAGGTGCATCTGATCAAAGGCGACATCCGCAATCTGCCGTTGATCATCGAGGCCTTCAGCGAAATCGACTACTGTTTTCATTTGGCCGCGTTGCGCATCACCCATTGCGCCGCCGAACCCCGCGAAGCCCTTTCGATCATGTATGACGGTACCTTCAACGTCCTTGAGGCATGCGTCGATCACAAGATCAAGAAGGTGGTGTTTTCCTCGTCGGCATCCGTCTACGGGCAGGCCGATGTTTTTCCTACGCCGGAGACACAGCATCCCTATAATAATTACACCTTGTACGGCGCTGCCAAGATGGCCAATGAACTGATGTTGCGTTCGTTTTATCAGATGTACGGCCTGGACTTCGTGGCCCTGCGGTACTTCAACATCTACGGCCCGCGCATGGATACGCACGGCAAGTACACCGAGGTGCTGGTGCGCTGGTATCGTTTGATCAAGGAGGGCAAGGCACCGCTGATTTACGGTGACGGCAAGCAGACCATGGACTTTGTTTATGTGGGCGATATCGCCCGAGCCAATATTGCGGCATTAAAATCATCCGAGACCAACGTCGCTTTTAACATCGCGCGCAGCGAGGAGACATCGCTGGAGGAGTTGTGCTACGCGATGATCGAGGCGATGGGCGCCGACGTAAAACCCGAGTTCGTCCCGCTTCCTGAAGACCGCGGCAAAGTGGAAGTTATGCGCCGGCTGGCCGATGTGTCGCAGGCGCGCGAAAAGCTCGGGTTCGAGGCGCGCATCTCCCTGAAAGAAGGGTTGAAAAGTCTGGTGAAGTGGCTGGATGAACAACCGGAGCCTGAGAAGCGATGATCCCGGTAGCAAAACCTTATCTTAATGATGATGAAGTCAAGGCGGTCAGCGAGGTGATCTCCTCGGGGTGGGTCACCCAGGGTCCGAAGGTCGCCGAATTCGAAGAGGCGTTCGCGATGTATACAGGCAGCCCGCATGCGTGCGCGGTAGCCAACTGTACCGTTGCCCTGCAGCTGGCAATGCTGGTGATGGATGTGCGGCCGGGGGATGTGGTGATCACCGTCAGTCACTCCTTCATAGCCACGGCCAACGCGGTGCGTATGTGTTCGGCGGAGCCGGTCTTCGTCGACATCGATCCGGACACCTTTAATATGTCGCCGGCAAAGCTCGAACAGATGCTGGCAGAGGAATGCGAGCAGCGGTCCGGCGGGCTTTATTACAAGAATGTATTTGCCTTGTCATCCCCGGAGACGCCGTTCAATCATATCGAACAACAGCTGGGCCGGATCGGCGCGATTTTGGTGGTGCATCAGATGGGCCTGCCGTGTGATATGGGCGCGATCCTGCCGCTGGCCAAAAAATATGGGCTGCCGGTCATCGAAGACGCGGCCTGCGCCGTGGGCAGTGAGATTTCTCTCGACGGCGGCAAGAGTTTCGAACCGGTCGGCAAACCGCATGGAGATATCGCGTGTTTTTCTTTCCATCCGCGCAAGGTCATGACCACGGGAGAGGGCGGGATGATCACCTGCCGTTCCGCCGACGTCGATGCGCAACTGCGTCGTCTGCGTCACCAGGGCATGGATGTTTCCGATTTGCAGCGGCATGAATCCAAGAAGGTCTGTTTCGAAAGCTACAGCACCACCGCTTACAACTTCCGCATGACCGATATGCAGGCCGCGATGGGCGTGGAGCAACTAAAGAAGCTGCCCCGCATGGTGGTCCGCCGCCGGGAAATTGTCGAGGAATACCGGCGCCGACTCGCGGACCTGGAACATATTACCTGTGCCGCGGAGCCGGTATACGCCCGCAGCAACTGGCAAAGCTTCACCATCCGGGTGAACGAGTCGTCGCCGCGTTCGCGTGATGAGATCATGCAGCTGCTGATGGACTCGGATATCGCCACCCGCCGGGGGATCATGAACAGCCACCAGGAAGAGCCCTACCGCAACGAAATCTGGTCGCTGCCCGCCAGCGAGGCGGCGCGGGACAACAGCATTATCCTGCCGCTGTATTACAAGCTCACCGACCAGGGGTTGGACCTTATCGTGGAACGATTGAAGGCGGCCTTCGACGGATAACGGGCATGAATGACGACGCGTTACAAAGAAATATTCGGCAGACGGTCGCGTCATTGGGCCTTTCCTTGAAGGGCCGGACCGTATTGACCGAGGCCGCCAGCGGTCCGTACTGTGTCACACCGTTGATCGCCGCTATGGCCGGGGCCCGTGTCATCGCCTTCGGCAAATCCACGCGCCACGGCAGTGTGGAGGAAGTCTTTGCACAGTTGGAACAACGGCTGCGGACCTGCGGGATCGGCGATTGCGTGTTGACCGATTCTTTGACGCCGGAGGCCATCGGTGCCGCCGACATCATTACCAACTCCGGGCACCTGCGGCCGCTCGACGCGGACAAGCTCCGGCATGCCAAGCCGGGCGCGGTCATATCGCTTATGTATGAGGCGTGGGAGCTGCGCGACAGCGATGTCGATATTAAGGCCTGTAAAAACCGGAAGATTCCCATCGGGGGATTGAACGAACGGCATCCGGCGGTCGGTGTCTTTGAATATCTCGGCGACATGGCGGCGGTCCTGATCGAACGCAGCGGTCTGACGGTCCGCGATGAGAAAATCCTCCTGCTGTGCAACAATGAATTCGGACCGTACATCGCCAAGACCCTGTGCGCCAAAGGCGCGCGGCTGGGAGTGATCGCCACGCAAACGCATCGCGAACGTTATCCGGCCGACGCGGTATGGCTGAGTGATACGCCGGGTCAGTTGAACGATCATGATTTTCGTGACGCGAGCGCGGTGGTATTTACCGCCTACCCGTTCGATCAGGTCTGGATCAGCCCGCACGGGCCGTACCCGGTGGCGTTCTTCCAGGAACATTTTCCGCGGGCCGTGATCCTGCGGTTCGCCGGCGACATCGATACCCCGGCCCTCGACGCGGCCGGTATCCGCTATTTTCCGCAAGATGTCGCTCCCGGGCATATGGGTATTCTTCCGTCGGATGTAGGGTACGAGCCGGTGATCCGTTTACAGGCCGGCGGATTGCGCGTGGGGCAGGCGATGCTTGAAGACAGTTTTGACGTCAACGGTCAGTCTATCGGGGGGATCATCACATCATGAGCCGGGTCACGTGCGCGCCGCATCCCGCCACAAAGAATGACGAGTGGGATGCGTTCGTCCGCGCCGCCAACAACGGGACGATTTTTCACCGGCAGGATTTTCTGTCTTATCACGGCGACCGGTTCGCGGCCAATGCCCATCATCTGCGTTTCGAGAAGAACAGCAACCTCGCCGGTGTTCTGCCGCTCGGCATCTTTGAAGAGGACGGGGGGCGTATCGCCAAGTCGCCGTTCGGCGCGAGTTTCGGCGGACTGGTGACCCAGCTGGATTGTTCGTTGAGTGACATGGGCCGGATGGTGGAGGCGCTTCTGGCGCATTTGCGCGAGAACGGAGTCCGGTATCTCAAGATCGTACAGCCGCCGTTATTTTACTTTGAGCGGTTTATCGACTATTTTGATTTTTATCTGGTCAAGAACGGCGCGCGGCTGGCCGCGTCCGATCTGACTTCCTATATTCCGACGGGACCGCAGCCTATCGATTTGTTTTTGCCCCGGGCGCGGCGGGACACACAGAAGGCGCTGGACGCGGGGCTGGAGTTCGCGCCCAGCGGGGACGTGAACGGGTTTTACGAAATCTTGATGGAAAACATGCGCAAGTTCGACGGAACGCCGACGCATTCCCGCGAAGAGGTCGCGTGGCTGACGGAGCGGCTGGCCGAAGAAATCAAGATTTATCAGGTAACGCACGACGGGACGCCGGTGGCCGCGACGCTGATCTTCGAAGTCAATCCGCGGGCGTGGCTGGTCTTTTACTGGGCGCAGCGGCAGGAATCCACACAGCTGCACCCGAAGAATTATCTGATCGTCAGGCTGGCGCAGCTCGCGCATGAGCGCGGCGTGAAGTATATCGACTTCGGACCGCACACCTTGAATATGGAACCCTTCGACGGGGTCACCATGTTCAAAGAAAGTCTCGGGGGGCTGGGACTGCTGCGCCGGGCGTATCAATTGGAGCTTTAGATGATGACGGCGGGACAATACCATCTTTCATTTTTGCCGTGTGATTATCCGCGTGAGAATGCGGTTTATCCGGCGTGTTCCAAGGAACAGATCGAGGCACAGTTCCGGGCGTATTTCGACCGTCCTTGGGCCGCGTTGACTTTCAACGGCCGCGGCGCCCTGGATGCCGTGTTGCGGTCCCTGAAGCTCGAACGCGACGATGAGGTCTTTGTCACGACGACCTTTGACTATCCCAACGTCTCCAGTTGCGTCACCTCCACCATCTTCAATCACTGCAAACCGGCCCGGCTGCTTTCCGAAAAAAGTAAGGCCATTGTGGTCATCCACGAATTCGGTGTGCCGCACAAAGGCACGCCGCAACTGAGGGAACTGGCCGACCAGCGCGGGATACCGTTAATAGAGGATTGCGCCCACACCATCGATTCGCGCCGCGACGACTGGCAGGTGGGCTATTTCGGCGATTTCGTGATCGTCAGTTTCAGTAAGGTCTTTCCCGTGCCCGGAGGCGGAATGCTGCTGGGCAAGGCCGTTCCCTGCGAGCTGACCGACCGCGAATTGCAGAGTGCCATCCCGCTCCTGCCGGCCGCTGCCGCCGCGTTGGCGGACTGGCCCGCGCTGGCGCACCGCCGGCGCGCGGTCTTCCGGGCGTATGTCACGGCCGGACTGCCGGCCCTATTTGAAGCCGACGAAAACGTGACGCCGTGGTTCTATCCGCTGCAGACGCCTTATTGGGAGGATATTATGGCCGCCGCCGCCCAACAGGGGATCGATTGCGGCCGCTGGCACGGGACCGACATCGTCGTACTGCCCTGTCACCAGTATCTCTGCGGTGCCGACGTCGACCGGATCGCCGCGATGGTGACCGGTGTCTTCGCCGCCCGCGCCTAAACCGGCCCGCGACGCGAGGGTTGACCTCGGCCCCGGATCGTGCTAAAAATCCTTTACCCCGCAGACCTCCGCGTCCTGTGACGCGGTCCCTGAGAATCCGATACCCAACTATTAAAGGAGCATTATGGCCACCATACAGGATTTTATGAATTTGGAATTGAAGGTTGCCCGGATCATCGAGGCGAAGGAGCATCCCAACGCAGACCGTTTGTTCGTACTGAAAATCGATCTCGGTTCGGAGGAGCGCCAGCTTGTCGCCGGGATTCGTTCCTCCTACCAGGCCGAAGAACTCGTCGGCAAGAAGATTATAGTCATCGCAAACCTGGAGCCCGCCACCATCCGCGGTGAGGAATCACAGGGTATGCTCTTGGCCGCGTCCGGCGAGAACGGTCCGGTCCTGCTCGCGCCGGAGAAAGACGTGCCGCTGGGCAGTCAGGTAAAATAACATGGCGGTCGTTTCCCGGACGATTAAGCTTTCTACCCGCGGCCACGCCGAGGTGGTGGACATCACACACGATGTGGCGGCCGCCCTGGAGGAGCTGGATATCCGCGACGGTATCGTCACCGTCAGTTGCGTCGGGTCGACCGGAGCGGTCACGACGATCGAATACGAGCCGGGCTTGTGCCAGGATATCAAGGACATCCTCGACAAGCTCATACCGGCCGGGCATTACCACCATGACCAGGCCTGGGGCGACGGCAACGGCCACTCGCATCTGCGCGCCTCGCTGATCGGCCCTTCCTTGACGCTGCCGTTCAATAACCGTAAAATGATCCTCGGCACCTGGCAGCAAATCATTTTCATTGATCTGGACAACAAGCCGCGGCAACGGCAGATCGTGCTGCAGTTCCTCGGCGAATAATCCCGCCAATCCATGACTAACTACATCAGCCATACAACTGAATTTGTCCGCGATCCCAACGTGCTGCTGCAGGCCTTTGCCGGGGAGCCGTTTTGCTATCTGCTGGACAGCAGCCTGCGCGATCCGCAGCGGGGCCGTTATTCCTTCTTCGGCTGCGATCCGTTTGAGGTGTACCGGCACAAGGCGCGGACCGACCTGGACGGACTGCGCGCGGCGTTCGCGCGTTACCGGTTCTGCGATGACACCGGGAGCGTTTTTCCCGCGGGGATTGTCGGTTATCTGGCCTATGATCACGGTCTGTATCAGGAGCGGATCCGGCTTTGTTCTATCGATGAGTTCGGGCTGCCCGACTGCCTCTTCGCTTTTTATGATGTGGGGGCGGTGATTGATCATACAGCCGGGTCCGTGACGGTGTTCAGCACCGGTTATCCCGAGACGGACCCGGACCGGCGCGCGCAGCGGGCGCGGGAACGTCTGGCATGGATGAAAGACCGGCTCGGCAAGGCGGCTGGCCTGTCAACGGATGGACCCGGATTGTCGACGCTGCCGACAGCGGACGAGCCGGCGTGGACGGGCAATTTCACGCGGGAGGAGTACG
Organism: Candidatus Omnitrophota bacterium; assembly: GCA_020632495.1. Classification (GTDB taxonomy): domain Bacteria; phylum Omnitrophota; class Gorgyraeia; order Zapsychrales; family Zapsychraceae; genus JAGOSC01. Next base: position 801,756 of record JACKFL010000005.1, read on the forward strand.
AGCGCGCGGTGGGGCGGGCGCTGGAATACATCGCCGCCGGGGACATCTACCAGGTCAACCTGTCCCAGCGTTTTTCGCTGGATCACGGCGGAGATGCCCGTCCGCGGGATGTGTACGCCATGCTGCGGCGATATTCGCCGTCGCATTTCGGGGCCTACTTTGACGCCGGCGATTATCAGATTATCAGCAGTTCCCCGGAACGTTATTTGTGTCTGCGCGGCCGCGACGTGTTGACCCAGCCTATGAAGGGTACCCGTCCGCGCGGCGCCGACCCGCAGGAGGACCGCCGCCTGCGCGATGAAATCATCTGTTCGGGAAAAGACCGGTCTGAGTTGCTGATGATTACCGATCTGGAGCGCAATGATCTGGGGCGCGTGTGCGAATTCGGATCAGTCAAGGTGCTGCAGCAGCGGGTGATCGAAGAGTACGCGACGGTCTTTCAGGCGGTGTCGACGATCGCGGGTACGGTGCGGGAAGATTGCGACGGTTTCGACGTGCTTCGCGCGTGCTTTCCCGGCGGCTCCATTACCGGATGTCCGAAGATCAGGGCGATGCAGATCATCGAGGAACTGGAACCCACGCGGCGGTCGGTGTACACCGGGGCGCTGGGATACATCAGTTACAACGGCAATATGGATTTCAATATCCTGATCCGTACGATTTTGGCCGATGGGCAAAACTATCATGTTCAGGTCGGCGGCGGGATCGTGGCGGAATCCACGCCGGCCGCGGAATATCAGGAAACACTGGTCAAGGCCCGGGCGATGCGGTCCTGTCTGGCCGCCCTGCGCGCCACGCCGGCACCGGAAGGAGGGCGGTGATGGGTAAGCGGACCGCCGGACCGGTGATCTACTTTAACGGCGTATGGCTGGAGGCGAACGACACCCTTCTGGAGGCCCTCAAACCCGGCCGGTTACGGGGAGAGGGAGTCTTTGAAACCGTGGCGGTGACCGGCGGCGACCTGTGTTTTTGGCCGGAGCACCACGCGCGGTTTACGCGCGGTCTGAAGGCCTACGGTTTACGCTGCCGTTTCGGACGGCGCGCTCTACAGGAGCTCGCCGCCGAACTGATTGCCCGCAACCGATTGACGTCCGCCCGGCTGCGGATCGCCCGCTACCGGGATATGAAGGAGGATTACTTGGTCCTCGTCGGGACCCCGACGCAGACCGATCCGGCCACGGGTCCGGCCCTGTCCGTACACGTGTCCCGTCACCGCCGAAGCAAGGGCCGTTATTCGCACCTGAAGTCGGTGACTTACCAGCCGTTTTATCACGCTCACCAGGAGGCCCTCGCCCTCGGTCATCACGAGGCGCTGCTGCTTGACCCCGGCGGCCGGATTGTGGAAGGCTCGACCACCAACGTTTTTTTCGTGGCGGGCGGTGAACTGCACACCCCGGCCACGGCCGTCGGATGTCTCAACGGGATTGTCCGGCAGCAGGTCATCAAGCTCTCGTCCCTGACCGGATTGCGGGTTAGGCGTGGCGCCTACCCGTTGTCCCGTTTGCTTAAGGCCGACGAGGTTTTCCTCACCAACTCTCTGATCGGAATCCGGGCCGTGGCCAGGGTCGACGGTCACCGCCTCAAATCACAACAGGTATGGACGCCGCGCTTGAGCGACGCGTACCGTCGATTGCTGAACGGGCGGAATTCCCGATAAATCCGAGTTATCGATTGCGGCCCCGGCGGACGCTTTGTATAATGAACGCATGTTGAGACGTCATGCCTTAATTTTCTCCCTGATCGCCGGACTGTCGATTCTCGACGGGAAGTCGGCCGTCTTGGCCCAGGGTTTGGACGAACCCGATGTCTGGTTGCAGCCCCGCCAGAGCCGCTACGATTCCATGTTGGCCGTCAAAGAGGAAATCACCCGGCTGATCGTCGAAAACCAGGAACTCGAGGAGCGCTATTCCCGGCTTAAGGAACAGTGGCAGATGCTCAAGGAACAGGGTGACCTGCCCGGCCGCTCGATGACCCTGCCCGCTCAGCCGTCCGCTTCCCGCCAGGCCGTCCGCAGTACCGTGATCAATCCCGAGTCCGTCCGCCGCGCAACCCGGCCGATGTTGCCGGCCCCGGGACAGAACCGTTTCGTGAGCGGCGAATTGATGGACTACAATGAGTCCCTGACGCTGCTTGAGCTTTACCTGGCCGATCTGCGTTACCAGCGGCGTGAGATTGAACTGGAACTGAAGTTGCGCGAAGTGGAACGCCAGGACCGGGAACGGTCCCGTCAGCTGGGGGAAGAACGGGCCAAGAATGAACTTCAGAGCAGTCTGCTCGAAGAGCGCCGGCTCATGCAAACCATTGAGCGCAGGCACGCGGAGGCTGACCAGGCGCCGCAGGCCATTCCCGGACTACAGAAGGAAAACCGGATTCTGGAGCTGGAACTCCCGGCCCTGCAGAAGCAGGTGGAGATTAAACAGCGGGAGGTCTCCATCCTCAAGGACCGGATGGCGCTGAAGGAGAAGGCGTCGGCCCCGGTCCTGTCCAAGACCCGCAAACGCAAAGAGGCCCTGCAGGCCTATGTCACCGAACTCAACGGAAAGTACGAGAACCTCTCCACCACCGTCAATACCTCCCTGCGCCGGCAGGAGCGCCGCCAGCAGCTGATCCGCGATATCATCGATTTCGACAAGGAAAACCAGCAGCTGCAGCGCCAAATCGAGGAACTGACCGACAAAATCCACTACCACGGCCAGTACTAAAAGGCCCGGTCGAGCGGCCTGAGACCCGGGTTCCGTTCCCCGCAGGATCATCTTAAAAATTGGCATTTTCGGGCGGCGTGTTATAATATCTACCTTATAACCCAAGCTTTTAGGGACCATTCCCTTTTGACACGCTCAACCAGGAGTTTATGGTATGGAAGAGATTCTGGAGATCCTGTCCAAGGACGCGCGCACCACGCCGGCGGAAATCGCCAAAATGGTCGGCAAGAGCGAAAACGCCGTGAAAACCGCTATCCGCAAATTCGAAAAGAACGGGACCATTGTCCGCTACAAGACCGTGATCGACAGCACCAAGGTCAAGGAAGCCAAGAACAAGGTGCGGGCGCTCATTGAGGTCAGCGTGTCGCCGCAGAAAAACGTGGGATTCGACAATGTGGCCGAACGGATCTACAGTTTTCCGGAGGTCACCAGCTGCTACCTGCTCTCCGGGGCGTACGACCTGCTGGTGATCGTGGAAGGCGAGGACCTGCAGACCGTCAGTAATTTCGTGGCTGCGAAACTGTCTTCGATGGAGGCGGTGCGTAGCACGACCACCCATTTTCTGCTGAAGAAATACAAGGAAGACGGGCATATTCTCGAAAAGAAATCCAAAGTTAAGCGCCTCAACATTTCATACTAAGGAAGGCGTAAGCCGTTATGGACTATCAAATATCTAAAGTCGTAAAAGGCCTGGCCCCGTCGGGAATCCGGGCATTCTTTGACCTGGTTTTGGGGATGAAGGACGTGATCTCCCTGGGGGTGGGCGAACCGGACTTCATGACGCCGTGGCATGTGCGGGAAGAAGCGATCCATTCGCTGGAGAAGGGATACACCTCCTATACCTCCAACAAAGGGATGCCGGAACTGCGCAAGGCGATCACCCAGTTTTTGCAAAAGCGGTACGGTCTCAACTACAATTTCGACGACGAGGTGCTGATTACGGTGGGGGTGTCCGAAGGCCTCGACCTGGTCATGCGGGCGCTGATCAATCCGGGCGACAAGGTCCTGATCCATCAGCCCTGCTATGTGTCCTACGCCCCGACCGTGCAACTGGCCGGCGGGACGCCGGTGCTGATCGATACGAACGCGTCCACGGATTTCAAGCTGACGCCGCAGGCCCTGGAGAAGGCGTGCGTCAAGGGCTGCAAGATTCTGATGCTCAATTATCCGTGTAACCCGACCGGTGCGTCTTATTCGAAGAAAGAACTTAATGCCCTGGCGCAGGTGATCAAAAAGAAGGACCTGATCGTCGTCAGCGACGAGGTCTACGACGAACTGACCTACGACTTCGACCACACCCCGCTGGCCACGCTGCCGGGGATGCGCGACCGGGTGGTCTACATGAACGGATTCTCCAAGGCTTACGCGATGACCGGATTCCGCATCGCCTGGGCCAGCGGACCGGCCGAGATCATCGCGGCGATGACCAAGATCCATCAGTACACGATGTTGTGCGCGTCAATTACCGGCCAGATCGCTGCTATCGAGGCGCTGAAGCACGGACAGAAACCGGTGCAGGACATGAAGCGGGAGTACAACCGCCGCCGCCGGTTTGTCGTCGAAGGTCTCAATGAACTCGGGCTGACCTGCCACATGCCCCAAGGCGCGTTTTATGTCTTCCCGTCCATTCAAAAGACCGGAATGACGTCGATGGACTTTGCCCAGAATTTACTGCAGGAACAAAAAGTGGCGCTCGTGCCGGGCATCGCCTTCGGGACCAATGCCGAAGGCTTTGTGCGGATCTCGTACGCGTCCAGCTATGAAAACCTGAAGGAAGCCCTGGAGCGTATCGCGAAATTCGTGAAGAGAGATGAAGCGTGAATCGAGTGAACCGGAAAATGTCCAGTACCGACCGTTTTGAGATCGATTTCTTCGAGGGGGTCCTCGACAAGGACCCGTCTTTCTACGAAGTGATGATCGTACTGGGCGATCTGTACACCAAGGTCGGCCGTTATGAGGACGGGCTGGCGATCGATGAAAAGCTTTATCAGCTCAATCCGGAAAATCCCGAGATCCTCTATAACCTGGCCTGCAGTTATTCACTGATGAACCAGGTGGACCTGTCCTACCGGACGATTAAGAAGGCCATCGCCCACGGCTACGCCGATTTGGACCATTTGGAGAACGACGGTGATCTGGAGAATCTGCGTAACGACCGGCGCTTTCAACGTTTTTTCGCGAATCTGGTGAAGCGGAGCCGGCCTCAATCATAATCCATGGCGACACACACCGACCCGCAAAAATATCACGGTATGAAGTATCGGATATATTTTGCGGGTCTTTTTTTGGATGCGGTCCTGCTGGCGGTCCTGCTCTTCGGCGGCCTCAGTTTGGCGCTGCGGGATTACGCGGCCGGGATGATAGGTCATCCCTGGGGGGCCGGGGCGCTGTACATTCTGCTGCTCGCCGCACTATTCTCTGTGGTGCACTTTCCGCTGCGCGTCTTCCTCGGATATTATTGGGAGCATCTGTTCGGATTATCGAAGCAAAGCTTTCCGCAGTGGCTTACCGATGAACTGAAGAAAGGTGTCCTGAGCTTGGGATTGTCGCTGGTCCTGGCGGCCGTGATGTATTCCCTGCTGGCCAGCGCCGCCCAGACGTGGTGGATCTATACCGGATTGTTCTGGTTCGCGCTGAGCTTCGTGCTGGCCAAACTGACCCCCACCGTGATCGTCCCGCTGTTTTACAAATACAAGGATATCGAAGACAGCGACCTGCGGGCGCGGATCAAAAAGCTGTTTGCCGACGCCCGGGTCAAACTGGGCGATGTCTACGCGATCGATTTCTCCCGCAAGACAGTCAAGGCCAACGCCTTTATCTGCGGGCTGGGCGGCTCCCGGCGGGTGGTCCTCAGCGACACCCTGATCGACAATTACAGCGGGCCGGAGATCGCTACCGTGGTCGCCCATGAGCTGGGGCACCACTGCCACCGCGACATTCTCAAGATGATGGCCATAAATTCGGTTTTGACCTTTTCGGGATTGTATATCATTGATAGAATCTTAACGCGTGCCGTTCCTTACTTCGGTCTCAACGGGATCGCGGATATCGCCGGATTACCGCTGTTGTTGCTGGTCTTTTCGGTGTATTCCCTGTTCCTCACGCCGCTGCTGAACGCGGTGAGTTGCCGCATGGAAACGGCGGCCGACCGCTACAGCTTGGAGCGGACCGGGGACCCGCAGGCCTTCATCTCTGTGATGGAGAAGCTGGGGCGACAAAATCTGGCCGAATTCAGGCCCAACAAATGGATTGAATGGTTTTTTTACGATCATCCCCCGCTCGCCAAGCGGATCGCCTTTGCGCGCGAGTACCGGCCGGAAGGGATGAAGAAATAACATGACGGATATCACACAAGAAAAACGCAAACTCCTGCGCCTTGCCCACAAGGTGCCGGTCGAATTCCGGGTGCTGGACAATCAACAGGTCCTGATCCCCGGGGTCGATCAACAGCGCGGTTATACGCGCAACGTGAGTACCGGCGGCGCGTGCATCGAGACCGAGGCGCTGAATGAAAGCACCATCCGTTATTTGAATCAGCAAAACATCCTGCTGCACGTTTATTTCCATTTGCCCCTGACGCATCACCCGGTCCCGGCGGTCGCGCAGATCGCCTGGTACGAACGGATCGAGGGGGCGGCCGGTGTCAGTTACGTGCTGGGTCTGCAGTTCCGTTCGATCAAATCCGGCGACGCCGTGGCTCTGCTGCGGCAGTCGGTGCGCTTCAAAGTCCTGGCCCTGGCCGTGCTGATCCTGACCGGCATATTCGTGGCCAGCCTGATATATCATTTTCAAATCGCCAAGTCCTGAGTCCCGCCGTGTATGCATCGTAAACCGGTCGTCATCCTGTTGCTGTTGTGCGCCATTACCTTCGGGAACGCTCTGCGCAACGGGTTTGTCGGCGACGATAATTTCCTCATTCTGCAGAACGAGTTTTACAGTTCTTTTTCGAATATCAAAGATCTGTTCACATCAAGGTACCTGACCGATCCGGCGGCCGCCATCAGTCCGGCGGACAAGGCGCGCTATTTTTCCGGGTCGGTGGCCTACCGTCCGGTGCTGTCGCTGACGTATTTTTGGGACTACGCGCTGTGGAAAGAGCAGCCCTTCGGCTACCATTTCACCAGCCTGCTGTGGCACGCGGCCAATACGCTGCTGGTGTACTGGCTGATCTTCCTCGTCGCCGGACAAGTGGGGATCGCCTTTTGGGCCGCGGCGATCTTTGCGGTACATCCTTTCAAAAGCGAGGCGGTGTGCGCGATCGGTTACCGGGCCGATCTGGTGGCCGCGCTGTTCGTGCTGCTGGGGATGATCGCCCATGTTCAGTTTCGCCGCCGGAAGGCGGTGCCGTGGTCGGCGGCCGCGCACGCGGCTTTTTTTCTGGCGGTCTTTGCCAAAGAGGCGGCGATCGTCTTTCCGGCCATGGTGTTCTGTTACGACCGGTTTTGTACCCGCCCGGAAGAGAAGGGCGACGGTTGGCGGCGTGTCCTCGTTCCGTATATCGGATATGTCCTGATCGGCGCTTTTTACATTTATATTTATCTGTTCGTGTTTCGTAACGAGCAGGCCGCATCGGTGACCTGGCTGGGCGGATCGCCCGGGATGCACCTGATCAAGAGCGTGCAGATCCTGGCCGGTTACGTGACCGGGCTGTTTCTACCGTTCGTCGTCAAGGTCCTGCCGCCGGTGTATCAGCCGCCGGTGCCGGATGCCCTGGTGGTGACCGCGGCCCTGACGGCGGCGATCGTCGCGCTGACGGCGTGGACGAGCGTGCTGTTCGCCCGGCGCGGGCCGGCCAACGCGTTTTTTATCAGCTGGTTCTGGCTGGCGGTGATCCCGGTCTCGAACCTGATCCCGCTGGTCAATCCGATGGCCCACCGCTTCATGTACCTGCCGTCGGTGGGGATGGCGTTTATGCTCGCCGTATTTCTGCATGCGGCCGGGGAGTGGATGAACGCCCGGTTGCGCTCGCGGAATTTTGTGACGATCTTTGCCGGCGCCTATTTGCTGGCGGCGATGATCATCGCGATCCGCATCAACGCGGCCTGGCGGCATGATTACATTATGGCCTACCGGTTGTATCAGAATCATCCGCGCGACCCGGTGAGCCATCTGTTTATGGGCCTGACCTATGTGCGCATCGGAGAACCGGAAAAAGCGGAACGCGTGATCCTCGACGGGATCCGGCTGGGACTGGACGATCCGCGCGTCTACTATATCCTGGCGCTCAGCCGTAAAAATGATTATGACCTGGCCGCCGGTTATCTGAACAAAGGCGTGAGCGTTTATCCGGATTACCCGATGCTCTATCTGGGGCTGGGACGCACTTACTTGATGAAGGGCGATCTTGGGCGCGCCCGGCAGGCGCTGCGCCAATGCCTGGCGCTGCAACCGTCCTACCGCGCGTATAATTATCTCTTTCAGGTGTTGCTGCTTGAGAAGGATGAGCCCGGCATCGTCGCGCTGCAACGGGAGATCAGCGCGGTGATGCGCGACCCGCAGTACGACACCTTCCTCGCGAAGACCCTGCAGATCAAAGACACCTTGACGTTGCCGGAAGACAATGGATTTTAAAGGAGGACAGCATGAAGCATTTCCGTGAGGAGTTGTGGTTTCACACCGAGACCCGCCGCGACTATATCAACATCACGCCCGAGGTCGTACGCTGCCTGGAAAAGAGCGGCATTAAAGAAGGGCTGTGCCTGGTCAACGCGATGCACATCTCAGTGTAAGTCAGCAAATCCTCAAAAATAATCCCCGCCTGTTTTCTCTCTTTGATAATACACTTCACACCGATGGTAATCAAAAACAAAAAGTATCCGATAAGGCTTTTAAGCTTTGTATCAGAATACCGTTAAAGTTTCAGCTGTCCCGGCTTTATCAGGCACGTTATCACTGTCCTGAACAGCCGCAAACATTAGGACAACATATCCGAAGGGCAAGGGTGAAGGCAAACCTGTTAGCCAAAGACTTGGCCCGGATGCTGAATTGCCATCGAACCAGCGTGTTGAATTGGGAAAATGACCGGACAGCTCCAACGGAAGAAAATCTTCTACAGCTTAAGGAGATATTTCCTGACCTAAGGGGGCAGGTTATTCCCCGATAATCTTTATCAATACCCTTTTCTTGCGCCTGCCGTCAAATTCACCATAGAAAATCTGCTCCCACGGCCCAAAATCGAGCTTGCCGTCCGTTATGGCGACAACCACTTCCCGGCCCATCACCTGACGTTTCAGGTGGGCGTCGGCGTTGTCTTCGCCTGTGTCGTTGTGCCTGTATTGCGAGGTGGGGGCATGGGGGGCGAGTTTTTCCAGCCATTTATCGTAGTCGTGGAGCAATCCCTGTTCGTCGTCATTGATGTAGACCGAGGCGCTGATATGCATAGCATTGACCAGACAAAGGCCCTCTTGGATGTCACTCTCATCAATGGCCTTCTGGACTTGGGGAGTGATATTGATATAGGCTCTGCGTGTATCAGTGTTAAACCAAAGCTCTTCTTTGTATGATTTCATGAGAAACCTCCGTTTTCTTGAGAAATAATGGCAGTAGTTACTATTATACGCAAGTCTTCCAGAAAGTGAAGTTAGATGTGCGCCTACAAGGTATGACTATACGTTCAATTTCTTTGCGTATAGAACAAGTGCGTGCTTGGATGAATTATACAAGGCTCTGAATATTGAATCATTTATTTATTCACTGCTGGATAAAAAAGCATAATCTAAACCAGAATTAATAACAGTTGATTTCTAAAAAATATAGAGTTATAATCACACCTAGACATGTGAAATTAACCTTATGCTTAGTAAAACTAGTACATTAGTCATAAATGCGATGGTTGAATTGGCGAAGCTCCCGAAAAATGAGAGGAAAGGGGCGGGGAGTCTTGCTAAGAAGATCAAAGCCCCCCGGAATTATCTCAGCAAATTGTTGCAGAGTCTTGCCACCCGAGGTTTTTTAAGCTCTAAAAGAGGATTAAACGGCGGTTTCCAATTGAATAAGAATCCCAATAATATAAAGTTGTATGAAATTGTTGAACCGATTGATAATGTTACTCTCTGGTCGGGGTGCGCCTTGGGATTAAAAAAATGTTCAGACACAAATCCATGCGCTGTCCATGATCGATGGAAAGTTATCAAAGAAGCATATATAGATTTCTTGCAAAATACAACAATTGCCGACTTGATATAAATAATACTTTTGCCCGATACACAGGGTAAATTATTTTAGGTTAAAATCACACATGTATATGCGATTTTTATAACTAAAAAGGACAAAAGAATGAGAAAATTAATTTGCAGTCTGAACGGTCTTATCAAGCCGCTTATCTTTGTCGTTCTACCTGGTTTGCTGGTTGTGTCTTGTTTTTATTGTAAGAATGCTGAATCGCAGGATATTAGAGAAAGCAAGCCAGATCCATCTGAAGTGATTTTTAGAAGAGGTGAAATTCTATATCAAAAACAATGTGCCGTTTGCCATGGGGTACAAGGCAAGGGTGATGGGATGGCATCCTATCTTTTGTATCCTAAACCACGGGATTTTGTTAACGATAAATTTCGGTTGATTTCTACGACAAACCAGGAGGCCACGGACTACGATATTTACAAAGTAATCGAACGGGGTATGTCGGGTTCATCTATGCCTCCTTGGAAGCATTTGAGTGAGGAAGACCGTTGGGCGCTGGTTTATTTTGTCCGATATTTATCACAGAAAGAGAATATAGATGTATCTAAGAAGTCCACTGGTAACGACCTTGTGGATAATCGACATTGGGAAGAAATTTACGAAGTGTTAAGTAGGCATATTCCTTCGGACAACATAATTAAGATTCCTAATGAGCCTAAGGTAACTGAAGAGGCTTTAGCTAGAGGTCGGGAACTATTTAAAGCATCCTGCGCTGGTTGTCATGGCGTTCAGGGTCGTGGAGACGGCCAGCAGAATATGTTTGATAACAAAGGTCTACCGACAAAGCCACGAGATTTAACCGCAGGTATTTTTAAAGGTGATTCCAGTTCCGAGGAATTATATTTGCGTATGATTGCAGGATTACCAGGCTCCCCTATGCCAAGCTACAATGAGGTCTTTACAGAGGAACAAATATGGGACTTAATTCATTTTGTCCAATCACTTGTTCCGGAGGGCAAAGAAGAGAGAGCCCAATTGAAACATTCCCAGATTACAGTGCAGAATGTCACAGACGAAATTGATCTAAATCCGTTTTCTCCGTCATGGTCAAAAGTAAATCCAGTCTATGTTTCCCTCTCTCCGCTTTGGTGGCGGGATGACCGTATCGAAGGTGTGGAAATCAGCGCTATTTACAATCAAGACAAAATTGCGATTAAAATGACGTGGCCTGATCCGAGGAAAGATGACAATCTGGTTGAGGTCCAATCATTCTCAGATGGAGCGGCCTTACAATTCTCAATGGAAAATGACCCTCCGTTCTTTGGTATGGGAGGAAACGGGCAGCCTGTACACATTTGGCACTGGAAAGCAGGTTGGGAACAAAAAGGCAATGAGCGTCAAGATATAGAAACGCAATATCCTCATACGGCTACGGATTTTTACGAATCGCAGAAAAATTATGAACACGGCACGGCCTTTGAAGCAGCTGAATCTAAGACCAAGTTTCATGATCCAAAATATACAACAGGGTGGGGGGCAGGAAACCCCGTCTCCGATCCCACCAAAACAGAAATCGCCGAAGAAGGAATATCAGCAGGAATGGGGTCATATACTGCCCAAAGACCCCAGATGGAGAAGGTAGATGCGCGCGGTGTCTGGGTAAACGGAAAATGGCATGTTGTGTTTGTTCGCTCCTTGAAAAGTTCTGATCGAGGAGCATTGCAATTTAACGCGGGAGACACGACAAGTATTGCCTTTGCTGTTTGGGATGGAGCCATGAAAGATCGTAACGGTCAGAAAATGGTTTCTATTTGGAACAAGCTGATTCTTAAATAACAAAATTAACCTCATGCGGAGGATATAATCATGAAAATGACACGCCGACAATTTCTAAAGGCAGGTTCTGCCGCAGGCGTTGGAGCCTGGTTAACACTAAATGGATTGCATTTATGGGCACTGGAACCTGTTGATGATATTGAGAATCCTCTAGCTTATTATCCTAATAGGGATTGGGAAAAGATTTATAGGGATCAGTACAGATACGATAGTACGTTTTCTTGGGTTTGTTCTCCCAATGACACGCATGCATGCCGGGCTATGGCTTACGTGCGCAACGGCATTGTGTTCCGCCTGGGTAGCGAGTACAACTATCAGACCTATCAAGATTTATACGGTAATCATGCCACCCCAAACTGGAATCCGCGTCAATGTGCGAAAGGCTACACATTTCACCGGCTTTTGTACGGACCGTACCGCTTAAAACATCCTATCGTGCGTCGAGGATGGCGGCAATGGGCGGACGACGGGTTTCCAGAATTGACAGAGGTCAATAAGTCTAAGTATAAGTTTGATTCGCGCGGGACGGATAAATTAGAGAAGATTTCATGGGACGATGTTTATACGTATATAGGGAAGGCTTTAATATCGATTTCGAAACGATACAGCGGGGAAGATGGAAAACAAAAATTATTAGCCCAGGGCTATCCCCCAGAGATGGTCGATGCGATGCAGGGAGCCGGAACACGAACGGTTAAGATGCGGGGAGGTATGGGCTTGTTGGGTGTTTTTGGCAAGTATGGTATGTATCGTCTATGCAATACATTGGCCATTCTAGATACTCATGTTCGTGATGTAAAAGAAAAAGATGCCAAAGCGGGAAGAACTTGGTCGAACTATACTTGGCATGGTGATCAGGCGCCAGGACATCCGTGGGTCCACGGTTTGCAAAACTCCGATTGTGATTTCAATGATCTGCGCTCCAGCAAATTGATTATTCAGGACGGGAAAAATCTTGTCGAGAACAAGATGACGGATAGTCATTGGTTTATCGAATGTATGGAACGGGGGGCCAAACTGGTCACTATATCACCGGAATACAGCCCACCTGCCACAAAATCAGACTACTGGATTCCTATTCGACCTCAGACAGATGCGGCCCTATTCTTAGGTATTACACGATTAATGATTGACAAGGGGTGGTATGACAAGGAATTTGTCAACAATTTTACAGATTTTCCGCTTCTAGTGCGGACCGACAACTTAAAACGATTGCGCGCAGCCGAGATATTTCCGGATTATCAGTTGGGGCTTTCTAAGAACGGTCCCAGTTTCAAGTATCAGGGGCTAAATCAGAAGCAATACGAACAACTTGGTGACTATGTCGTTTGGGATGCTGATAAAAATCAGCCGGCGGCCATTACCAGAGATGATGTTGGTGCCGTTTTCGCTGCAAAAGTGAAAAATCCAGCTCTTGAGGGAACATATACGCTCCAAACAATAGACGGCAAAGAGATTGAGGTTATGACATTGTTCTCCCTCTATAAAATTCATCTCAAAGATTATGATTTGGACAATGTTGTTGAAATAACGCATGCGCCAAAAGATTTGATCATTCAGTTGGCTAAAGATATCGCGACGATCAAACCGGCCGCGTTGCATCAGGGCGAAGGAATTAACCACTGGTTTCATGCCACCGAAATGAACCGAGCAGGTTATCTTCCGTTTATGTTGACCGGAAACATTGGGAAAAAAGGTGCGGGTGTCCACGGATGGGCAGGTAATTACAAAGCCGCTTTATTTCAAGGTTCACCCTGGACGGGCCCGGGATTTAAAGGCTGGGTGGCGGAAGATCCTTTCCATCCCAACCTTGATCCTCAGGCCAACGGACGCGACATTAAGGCAAAAGCACTTTTTAAGGATGAAGAACCTGCCTACTGGAATCATGGGGATCGGCCATTAATTGTTGAAACTCCCAAGGAGGGACGGAAGGTTTTTACAGGAGACAGCCATATGCCAACTCCTTCCAAAGCAATTATTTTTAACAACGTTAATTTAATTAATAACGCGAAACATTGTTATGACATGATCAAAAATGTGAACCCAAATGTTGAGATGATTGTGTCATTTGATATTCAGATGACAGCTTCGATTGAATATGCTGACATCGCGTTACCTGCGAATAGTTGGTTGGAATTTGAAGGGCTGGAAGTCACGGCATCCTGTTCCAATCCATTTTTACAAATTTGGAAGGGGGGGATTCCTCCCGTATTTGATAGCAGAGATGACTTGAATATTCTGTCACAGATAGCGCAAAAACTAGGTGACCTTACGGGCGATAAACGATTCTCTGATTATTGGAAATTTGCGTTGGAAAATAACAGAGAAGTTTACATTCAAAGATTACTGGATTCCTCGACCACAACAACAGGCTATCAGTTAAAAGACATAATGGCAGGAAAATTCGGACCTCCGGGAGGGGCCTTAATGCTCTTTCGGACCTATCCGCGCATTCCTTTCTGGGAGCAGGTTCACGAAAGCCAACCATTTTACACTGATACCGGACGCATGCATGCCTATACCGATGTGCCGGAGGCGATTGACTACGGCGAGAACTTTATCGTTCATCGCGAAGGGCCGGAGGCCACGCCTTATTTACCGAACGTGATTGTCAGTTCCAATCCTTATATCCGGCCTAATGATTATGGGATTTCATTAAACGAGGAGCATTGGGATAAAAGGACAATCCGCAATGTCAAGCTATCTTGGGAAGACACAAAGAAGTCCAAGAACTTTTTATGGGAAAAAGGGTTCAAGTTCTTCTGTTTAACACCAAAAAGCCGTCACCGGGTTCATTCGCTATGGAGTAATGTGGACTGGCATCAGATTTGGGATTCAAATTTTGGTGACCCCTACCGTATGGACAAGCGTACTCCCGGGGTCGGTGAACAGCAAATTCATATGAATCCGGAAGCCGCAAAAGATTTAGGATTCAATGATGGGGATTATGTTTATGTCGATGCAAACCCGGCCGACCGCCCATACGTAGGCGCAAAACCCGATGACCCGTTCTATAAAGTGGCCAGACTGATGTTGCGTGTAAAGTACAATTCAGCCTATCCGTATAATGTTGTTATGATGAAACACGGAACATATATCGCCACGGACAAATCGGTAAAAGCGCATGAAACAAGGCCGGATAAACGCGCGCTTTCCGAAGGAGGAGCTTATCAGGCGAACTTCCGCTATGGTTCACAACAAAGTGTGACTCGCAATTGGCACATGCCCATGCACCAGACGGATACCCTGTTTCATAAAAGGAAAGTCTTTATGTCATTTATGTTTGGAGGAGAGGCAGACAATCATGCCGTGAATACCGTGCCTAAAGAGACATTGGTGAGGCTTACCAAAGCCGAAGACGGCGGGATGAATGGCAAAGGTATATGGAAACCGGCTACATCAGGCTATTCTCCCGCAAATGAGAATTCGGTCATGAAGAAATACCTGGAGGGCGGGTTTGTTTCCGAGAAGGATGAATCTGAGGATTTTTGGGGATTTTAAGTGAAAGGAATCGGCTATGGCCCGAAAAGAGAGTGAAAAAGACGATCCGCTGGAAATGATCGGCATACAACTGCCCAATCAAACAGAAGAGCAATTGAGAGATATGGCCCTTTGTTTTGCGGAAGAATTTGTTCGCGAAGGCTGGAGTGTAGATAGGTTATTTAAAATGTTTAAAAATCCTTTTTATCAAGGGCCGTATATGGTCTGGAAACAAAAGGGAGACGAATATGTTAAGTCAGTCATAGATGATGCCCTAAAAATGTGGCGTCCAAACGTATCGAGAAGACGTGATTTCTTACGTTCAGATAAGGGGGGAAACCATGAGTCAAGTTTATAATTGGCAGATCAACCGAAAAATGGAGTATCCTCATCAGGAACATCATCCCAAAAAACAATTTGCTTTTGTGTTTAATTTAAACCGGTGCATCGGTTGCCAGACATGCACGATGGCATGCAAATCAACATGGACTTTCTCTAAAGGCCAAGAGTACATGTGGTGGAACAACGTGGAGACAAAGCCATATGGCGGGTATCCCCAATTCTGGGATGTTAAGCTTCTTGAAATTCTTGAAGCCCTTAATCCCGGAGGTCAAAAATGGAGCGGAGATACATTTGAAGGGATGACGATATTTGAAGCCGCCAGAAAACAAGTTGGAGAACAGTCTTCTAGAGTAGCCGGATATTTGCCGACCGATGAAGAATGGCGCTTCCCTAATATTTATGAAGATAATTCTGTCGGGAAAAAAGGCAAGGAAAATGAATATGATAAAGAAGGGACAAAACTTCCTGAACATAAGACATGGTTTTTTTATTTGGCAAGAATTTGCAATCACTGCACTTATCCCGGGTGTTTAGCCGCCTGCCCGCGTAACGCGATTTATAAGCGGGAGGAAGATGGTGTTGTCCTTGTAGACCAACAGCGTTGCCGTGGTTATCGTAAATGTGTTGAGGCCTGTCCTTACAAAAAGGCGATGTACCGTCCATCGACAAGGATAACGGAAAAATGTATAGCCTGTTACCCAAGGCTGGAAGGAAAAGATCCTGAGACAAAGGGGCAGCCTATGGAAACCCGATGTATGGCGGCATGTATCGGACAGATTCGTCTTCAGGGATTGGTTGATATTGACCCAAATGGCGGTTGGGCAGAAGATCGATATAATCCTCTCTATTACTTGGTAAAGGTCGCTAAGGTAGCTCTGCCTTTGTATCCACAATTTGGGACGGAACCTAATGGATTTTACATTCCCCCCCGGTGGGTGCCAAGACCGTTCTTAAAGCAAATGTTTGGGCCCGGGGTTGACCAGGCCATTGAAAACTACATGGTGCCTGACAGGGAACTTTTGGCTGTCCAGCAGCTCTTTAGACGGTCCAATCAAATCATATTCCGCTATGAAATAGAGAAGGGCCCCAAAGTTTATGAAACAGAAATTCATGGAAAGCCGTTCACATTATACAACGACACAATTATTGCCTATAACAAAGCCAATAAAGAGATATTTAGAACCCAAGTAGAGGAGCCGTTCCATGTCCGACCAGACAAGCATCAAAACTCAATCTGAGAGAATTAGTTTACTTTTGTGCCAAAGTCAGCTTTATGGTGTGCTTTCGTTTTTTTACCGTCATCCTGCTTCAATAAAAGTAGATTCTATCGATAAAGAGCGAATAAAGATGTGGAAGAATTCCGTAAGACAGATTAATTACCCGAATAAAACTTATTTGGCAAAGACGTTGGAAGAATTAGTACAGGAATTTGACACAATCGATAAGAATGAATGGATTTCCCTTTATGAGGAGTGCTTTTCTCATACGGCCCACGGAAAGGTTTCAAGTTACGAATTGGAATATGGTGAAGAACATACATATCGCCAACCCCAACAATTGAGCGATATCGCCGCCTTTTATCAGGCTTTTGGTCTCAAGGTGAACGAAGAAACTCATGAGCGGGTTGATCACATTTCAATTGAATGTGAGTTTCTACATTTTCTAAGTTTTAAGGAGGGTTATGCTTTAGAACATGACGGCAATGAGAATGCGAAAACTTGTAGTCAGGCTAATAAGCGTTTCCTTTCGGAACATTTAGGAAAGTGGGCGCCGTCGTTTGCACTGCGATTGTCGAAGTATGTTAAAGAAGGGTTTTTTAAACACCTGGCAGATTTTACTTATGGTTTTATCGTGGAAGATTGTAAAAGCAAGGGGATATCACCCGGCTCGCCTGATTTGCCGCTTCGTTCAGTAAATGAGAATTATGACTCGGGTTGTGTGACATGTTCCTTGAAGCCTGGATTTCAATCGTCATGAAAATTAATCAGGATCAGCCTAACATTATATTTGAATCTTCTTTTATCGAGGAGGCAGTTTTTCTTGCGGCCAAGTATAACATCGGTAAACTCAATGACTCCATTATCCAGGATTTTCATCAGGAAAGAGAAGGGATATATAAGCATACAACGATACAGGAGCGCGACTTTGCCTTTGAGAGATTATATAGGGAGTATTTCCAAAAGTTAAGGGTTAGAGAAATATTTGATAACATTATTGCCGATTACGCCCTCTTACATCGACCCGATGTGACACTTTTTGTAAAAAAAGTCTGGAGTAAGGGGCAGGAAGATACGGAATTGTTTGTGGACGGCAGATCGAGAACGGTCTGTATTGCGCTGATGGCCAATCGTATTTTACAGCCTTTTTGTATTCAGGCTATTTTGCGACATGACCTGCTAAGAGTTAGTGATATGCTTGACAAGAATTTTCAATACACACCCCATATTATTCTCATGGGGAAAAGCGAGCTTGAAAATAACTTGATAAAAGATCGGTTCCGGATTCTATGGGATATGTATATTGATATCAGACTTAGAAAGAAGGGACATTCAACAATTAAGTTAATTGATGATTACAAGAAAGCGTTTCAAAAGGCATTTTTCTTCTTAAAAGATGATGAGAGGGAATATGTTTACTCCAAGTTAGAGGGATGTGAGACTTTAACGCAAATAGACCTGATCAACTGGGCTCAGGACGCCAGAAGTATAAAAACCCTGGGAGAAGGCGGGCTGCGTTGTCCACTATGTGATTTTACGTGTTTCAAACCGGTCAGCAATTGGTCGAAAGAAACGTTTGCTATAGCGGAAGCAGTTAAGAATGAACATCCCCAATGGACCATCGAGCAGGGCATCTGCCCGCAATGTTTTGACCTATATAGCAGCAAAACTAAAGTCAAGGTTTAACACAATGAGTGAATCAAGCGGGCTTAGCAGAAGAGAATTTATACGAAATATTCCAAAGTATCTGACTTCAGGTTTGCATTCCTTAACTCGGGAATTTTCTGGATCAAATGATACAGATACTGAAGACAACCAACGGATGCTGATTGATGACAATAGTGTAAAAATAGCTTCAATAGATACAAATAATTGCCTGGCGTGGGATGGGGGAAGCTGTCAGTTTTGCTATCTAGCTTGTCCTTTGAGGGACCAGGCCATAACCATAGAAGATCAACGGCCGTTGATTAACTCGACCATTTGCGATGGCTGTGCGAAATGTTTAACAGCTTGCAAGACAATTAATACAAGCCCAGCGATTTTGATGGTCGCCGCACACTAATTATTGGAGGACATTATGGGGACAATGCCCAAACCACCGGAAACATACGAAGCTTTTATCGAACGATATCCTAAGCTAAAAGAGGCGTGGGAGAAGATTGCGGAAGCAGGAAAGGACGGGCCTTTGGATGAGAAAACGATTCGACTCATTAAATTGGGGGTTGCGATTGGCGCCATGAAGGAAGGTGCTGTTCATTCTAGCGCACGAAAAGCTCTGGTCCAGAATATTTCTCAAGAGGAAATCGAGCAAGCTATCACGCTTGCGGCAGGCACTATCGGGTTGCCGTCTACAGTAGCCGTGTATTCTTGGATTAAGGATGTCTTGGATAAAAAAGATAAATGCTGTCAATAAAGGAAAAGGAGAGGCAATGAAGAAATATTATATATATTTCAGTTTTGTGTTCATATTTTGCATCTTTTGTGTTTCATCCGTTTTTGCCGCGACATTAACAGGGGTCGTTAAATATGAAGGGGAAGCTCCAAAGTTTAAAGAGATTAAAATGGACGCGGACCCTGTATGTCTGACGCATCACAATAATCCGGTTTATCCCCAAATATTATTGCTAGGGGAGGACAATGCTATGGGTAATGTCTTTGTCCACATAGTCAGCGGTCAGCCCAGAGGGAAATTCCCGCCTCCCGACCAGCCAGTCGTGTTAAATCAAAAAGGCTGCATGTATGATCCGCACGTCCTGGGTGTCAGGGTTGGGCAGGCGTTAAAAGTCTTAAATCCGGACGGAACCCTGCATAATGTCCATGGTCTTCCTAAGGAGAACGAAGAATTCAATATCGCCATGCCGAAATTTCGCAAGGAGATTACACGAACATTCGATAAGCCGGAGTTCATGTTCCCGATGAAATGCGATGTTCATCCGTGGATGGGGGCGTGGGTTTCAGTGATGGATCATCCTTTCTTTTCCGTTACGAAAGAAGATGGTAAGTTCAGAATCGAAGATCTTCCTGCGGGTGAGTACGAAATCGAGGCCTGGCATGAGAAATTAGGAACCAAGAAGGCAACGATTGTCGTTGCTGAAGGCGATACAAAAGAAGTAAATTTTTCATTCTCAAAACCATAATGAAGGAGGTGCGCCATGTTTGGTTTAGGTGCAGCGGAACTATTTTTTATATTCTTAATCGTGTTTTTTCTGTTCGGAGCAAAGAATCTGCCCGAAATAGCTAGAAGCATGGGAAAGGCTATAAGATCGTTTAGAAAAGGTGTCCATGAAATCGAGGAGGATATCCAGTTGATAAGTCATGATACCGATAAAAGCAAAAAAGACAGTGAAATATCAATTATCCACAAAGAAAAACATGCATAAGAGAAAATTGATAGACTCTCATGGACGAGTTATCCACAAATTGCGTGTCCAAATAACAGACGCGTGTAACTTTCGCTGTTTTTACTGCATGCCACAACAAGTGCAGTTTACCCCATCGAAAGAGTTGCTTAGTTCCTCAGAGATAATCGATATTTGCTCTAACCTCGTTGATTTTGGTATTGATGAAATGCGGGTATCTGGAGGAGAGCCTACGTTGAGGAAGGATTTTTGTGATATTATCCGTGAATTGTCTAGACTCGCTGTTGGACGGTTGGGCGTTACGACAAACGGATTTATTCTTAAAGATATACTTCCGGAGCTTAAAGATTCAAAATGTCAGAATATTAATATCAGCCTCGATAGTTTGGATCAAAACACTTTCAAGAAAATCACAAAGACAGATTATTTTAATAAGGCCTTGGAGTCTATAATTACAGCTCAAAGAATGGGGTTTCATGTTAAAGTCAACATGGTGATACTGCGAGGGGTTAACGATCATGAACTATTTGATTTTATTAATTTCTCGGCTCAATACGGAGTAGAGGTTCGGTTTCTAGAGCTTATGAAAATAGGACCTTACTATAAAAATCATTCACAACTATTTGTATCAGCCCAAGAATTGATTGAGAGATTAGAGGAAAGAGAAGAGCTTGAACCTCAGTCCGTTAATTGCGATTCCACATCATTTAATTTTCATACATCGTCCGGCGCAAAAATCGGATTTATAGCTTCAGAATCTCAGCCCTTCTGCGGATTTTGCTCTCGCCTGCGGTTGACAGCAACGGGAAGACTAAGGGCATGTATCATGTCCGAGGCCGGAATTAATTTGAGAGGTATCGATAAAGAACGGTACCCTGATATTTTGCAATCCGTTATGGGGATGAAGCCGACAGAGCGTATTGACCACATAAAACAGCCGATGTATCAGATTGGGGGATAAATAATTAAATTGTTTTAATGCTTACGATGTGATGATTGGTCAAGGGCGTAGATATATTTTCTTCTACGTATTTTTTTAACACTTCTTAATCTATATATGGTGCCAATCTGGAGATTTAACACCAGATGTAGTATTAAAATGAAAGGGAACAAAAATGACACCAAACACAGTTACAAATTTTTATTCACACGATCACGATGAATTAGATGCTTATTTTAAGAATTTTCAAGATACAAAAATGCAAGATGCAAAAAAAGCTAAAGAGTATTTCGGCAAATTTAAACACGGCCTAGAAAGACATATTGAATGGGAAGAGAGTATTCTTTTTCCATTGTTTGAAGAAAAAACCGGCATGAAAGACCAGGGCCCAACAGCGGTCATGCGCCATGAACACACACAAATTAAACAGTATTTGCAGGCTATCCATGAAAATATTTTAAAGGATGATTTTAATACGTATCAAGAAGAAGATTCTTTGCTTGAAACTCTACAAGCGCATAACCAAAAGGAAGAAGGAATACTTTATCCGGCAATCGACCGCATTGCCTCTGAAGAAGAACAAAATCTTATTTTTATACAGATGAACCTTAAAAATTGATGTCGAGGAGCGCAATCATGATTGGACAATATTATGTGGGATTGTAAATACCGAACAATTAAAGATGGGTGTAGACGGCGTAGAACGAAATGTTTCCCAGGGGGGATTGGGTGTGTTTTAAAAGGATTTGAGTTTCCATTAAGAACAGAAGAAGATCCTCTCTTGATAAGACGAAAAATAAAAAGCAGAGAAAGAAACCATGAAACCAGACGTAAAGACAGCCATGGAAAGCTTAATAAAGGAAGCCCGTGATAAGTTACCGTTTGATTTTCCTTTTGAGTCATACTGTGAAGGTCGCTGCGAAGAGTGTCCTTTCAAGTTAATGGAATTTCTGGATATGGACTTATCCGATTGGAAAGATAGATTGCAAAGAGGGGAGACGCCTACCCTCAACGACCTTCACAGGTTGGGACGGGATTGTAAAGAAATTCATGATATCTTACAAAAGAAGGGATTTATCAAAGATTTTCCCGAAACGCATGACAATGGGGGGATGTAATTATGAAATTAGATGAGAAATGTAAGGAAGTAGTTGAGAAAACCGAATGGATTTCTATTACAACGGCGTCTGAATCAGGTTTGCATACGGTTGCCGCTTGGGGATATCGTTTGCGGAAAATGGGAATTCAAGATGGGGGGATTATCCTTCTTCCCGCAGGAAAATATTTTCAGACTGAGGAGAATTTAAAAGAGAATTCCGATGTCCAGTTGTTAATGGCCTCAAGTGAAGTCCAAAGGGCGGATGGAAAGAAAGGACAGGGCTACAGATTTTCAGGTAGCGGCGAGGTCCAGCTAGAAGGAACGATGGCCGAACAGGTAAAAAAAGAGTTTCCGTGGGCAAGAGGAGCATTGGTGGTAAGGATCGAGAAGGCGGAAGCGCTTATATCTTGAGGTAGATAGTTCTATGTTTGATTTAATGCAGAAAGCTTAAGATGCTGTACTTTCTGGAAAGAAATTTTGTTTTGCCACTATTTATGAAGCTACTAATAAAGGAACTCCACAAAAAGTGGGCACAAAGATGATAGTTCTTGAAGATGGAAGTAGTTTTGGAACGATAGGCGGCGGAAGAAATGAGCATGAGGCAATTGGCGAATGTTTAGAGGCTATTCAAACGGGAGAGGCAAAGCGTGTGACATACAATTATGTTGGAGGAGCAGGATATTCTGTGTGTGGAGGGCAGATTAAAGTTTTTATTGATCCTTATAATAAAACTCGAGATAAGGGTAAAGAGAATATTGGGTCATTAGGATAAAAACGATGGATTAAAATTGTCGGATAGAGGCGAGATTTATAAAGGATGAGCGATGTCCGATATGGTGAAAAAAATAAATGATCATGTCTAACAACAAGAAACCGGAACTCTTAGCGCCAGCTGGTAGCTGGCCTTCACTGTTATCAGCAGTCCAAAACGGTGCGGACAGTGTGTATTTTGGTGTTAAAGGTGCCAATATGCGGGCATCGGCCAGCAATTTTGAATTATCTGAAATAAAGAAAATAATGAACATTTTGCATGGACAGAAGAAGCGGGGATATTTGGCTCTCAATACGATCGTTATGAATGACAAAATGAACTTAATAAAGAGAATTCTTAAAGAGGCAAAGAAAGCAAGTGTGGATGCTATTATTCTTTGGGACGTGGGCGTGTTTAATATTGCAAAACAAATGGGCCTTTCAATACATCTTTCTACTCAGGCCAGTGTGTCAAATTCTGAAGCTATCCAGTTCTATAACAGGATGGGAGCCAAACGTATTGTTTTAGCAAGAGAATGTACACTGCAACAAATCCAAGAGATTAAAAAAGAGCTGAATAAAAAGCAAATTAGCTGTGAAATCGAAACATTTGTCCATGGGGCCATGTGTTTGTCCATCTCCGGTCGATGTTTTATGTCAAAATATTCACATAATAAGTCAGCTAATCAAGGGCGGTGCACGCAGCCGTGTCGAAGGGAATATGAAATAAAGGCAGTTGACGGGGGAGAACATTTCCTCGTTGGACAAGACTATGTATTAAGTCCAAGAGATTTATGTACGATAGATTTTATTGATGAACTTATCGACGCGGGAGTTGATACATTCAAAATTGAAGGGCGGATGCGCTCTCCTGAATATTCATCAATTGTCACGTTCGTATATCGTAAAGCGATTGACGCTTACTATGAAGGAGGGTTGGATAAAGAGTTAAAAGAGAAGATGAAGCAAAAACTAATAAAAGTCTATAATCGTGGCTTCTCCAGTGGATTTTATTTTGGGGAGCCGAATGACGAAAAGAGTCGAAGGTTAGGGCATACTCACGAAAAGATTTTTATCGGAGATGTAAGAAAATATTATAAAAGAGTGCAGGTCGCTGATGTCCTTATTCGTAATGATGAGTTAAAAATTGGAGAGGAAATCATCGTATTTGGAAAAAACACGCCTGCTTCAAATACCGTTATCCATGAAATGCAACAGGAGCATCATGTGGTCGATCGTGCGAGGAAAGGGGAGCATGTTGGTGTTAAGATTCCCTTTCGGGTAAGAAAAGGCGACAAAGTCTTTCTTTGGAGAAAAAAATTGAAATCATAATTAGTAGGAGGGGGTTCGAATGCAGTCAGTAAGAAAACTAACCAAAATCATTAAACGAAATGGAAACACAGAGCCATTTGATCCTTATAAGATTACACGGGCGATCTTTAAGGCAGGTGAGGCAACCGGTGAATTTGAAGAAGAAATGGCAAAGAAATTAACAATAAGAGTCCTGAATCTGGTTCATCAATTGATGAAAGACCATCCCCCCTCGGTCGAAGAGATTCAAGATATCGTAGAAGACGTATTAATCACTTCCCCCTACCGAAAAACAGCTAAAGCGTACATCCTTTATCGGGAACAGCACGCGCAGATTCGAGAGATTGCTGGACGCTTTAATACAAATTTAGTAGGGTGTTATCTAAATCAGGAAGACTGGAAAGTAAACGAGAATAGTAATATGGCCTATTCCCTCCAAGGGCTCAATCATTACATATCGTCAGAAATCAGTAAAACATACTGGTTAAATCAAATCTACCCCAGTTCAATAAAGGGCGCCCATCATGAAGGACAAATGCATATTCATGACTTGGGTCTTATCAGTGTGTATTGTGTCGGGTGGGATCTTTATGATCTGCTTCAGGAAGGGTTTAAGGGAACTGCCGGAAAGATGCAGTCCGGTCCCGCGAAGCATCTGCGTAGTGCTTTAGGGCAGATCGTCAATTTCTTTTATACGCTTCAAGGAGAGGCATCCGGTGCGCAGGCTTTCTCAAACTTTGATACGCTTTTGGCGCCTTTTATCCGTTACGATAATCTTTCTTACAAAGAAGTAAAGCAGGCCATGCAGGAATTTGTATTTAATGTCAATGTTCCAACGAGAGTTGGTTTCCAGACGCCATTCACAAATATCACGATGGACCTTACTCCACCTTCATACTACGCAGACCAGGGAGTCATTATTGGCGGTAAAGTTCAGAAAGAAACCTACAAAGAATTTCAGACAGAGCAAGATATGCTCAATAAAGCCTTTTTGGAAGTTATGCTGGAAGGGGATTACAAGGGCAGGGTGTTCACTTTTCCTATCCCAACTTACAATATTACGAAAGATTTTGACTGGGACAATCCGAATCTGGATTTGCTTTGGCAGATAACCGCCAAGTATGGGATACCCTATTTCTCCAATTTTGTGAATTCCGACATGAATCCTGAAGATGCACGAAGCATGTGTTGCCGTTTGCGGTTGGACAATCGTGAGCTAAGAAAGCGGGGTGGCGGTCTGTTTGGTGCCTCACCATTAACGGGATCAATTGGAGTTGTAACGATCAATATGCCGAGGTTAGGGTATATTTCCAAAAATGAGGAAGAGTTCTTTCAGTCCTTGGACCACCTCATGGTATTGGCAAAGGAGAGCCTGGAAATCAAACGCAAGGTTCTTGAGCAGTTTACAGAGCAGAGCCTGTATCCATATATAAAATACTACCTGCGTAAGGTCAAACAAAGATTTGATCAGTATTGGAAGAATCATTTCTCAACTATTGGGTTGGTGGGGATGAACGAAGCCTCCCTCAACTTGATAGGTCAATGTATTTGGGAGCCCGACGGACATCGCTTCGCCGTAAAAGTGTTGGATTACATGAGAAATAGATTATTGGAATTTCAAGAAGAAACAGGAAATAACTATAATTTGGAGGCGACACCAGCGGAGGGTGTGACTTACCGGTTGGCAAAAATGGATAAGAAATTATTCGGCAAAATAATTTGCGCAAATGAAAGTGAATATCGACAAGGCAAAGAGCCATTCTATACAAATTCAACCCATTTGCCGGTAAATTATTCAGATGATATTTTTGAGGTTCTGGAACTCCAGGATGAACTACAGTCACGCTATACCGGTGGAACCGTGTTGCATGGCTTCATTGGCGAGAAGATTCACAATGTTTCGGGGTTGAAAAATCTGATTCGCATTATTTGTGATCAATTCAAGCTGCCCTATTTTACAATTACACCGACATTTAGTGTTTGTCCAAGCTGTGGTTATATGTCGGGTGAACATCCAGAGTGCGCTCAGTGCGGGAGTGAATGTGAGGTTTACTCAAGGGTTGTCGGGTACCTGAGACCGGTACAGCAATGGAATAAGGGTAAAAAGCAAGAATTTAATGAAAGGAAGACATATAAGCTATGCGAATCGGAGGCCTGCAAAAGTGTTCATTAATTGATTATCCGGGCAAGGTCGCGTGCGTGATATTTACGCAAGGATGTAATTTCCGTTGTCCCTATTGTCATAACCGGGAGCTTGTACTCCCGAAGTACTTCGGTGATACGATTCCCCAGGACGACGTGATCAATTTCTTGGAAAGGCGTCAACATTATCTTGAGGGGGTCGTTATTACAGGCGGTGAACCGACGTATCAAGCTGACCTTCTAGATTTGTTAAAACAGATCAAACAGATGGGCTATTCACTTAAACTGGATACAAACGGCAGCTGTCCGGATGTTCTTCAGGAAATTATTGCGTGCGGTCTTGTAGACTATATTGCAATGGATATAAAGACATCATTTGAGAAATACTCGAAGGCTACAGGCGTTCGTTTGCCTGTTGAGAGGATAAAAGAAAGCATTGCGCTTATAAGAGGGGCAAATGTTAAGTATGAATTCAGGACAACAGTTGTCCGGCCTTTTTGTGAATTTGAAGATATTCACAAAATTGTTGTGGAATTGGGCGGCAAACAAGCGTATAAACTACAACCTTTTAAAGCGACTGAAAAAATTATCAATCCGAATATACAAAGTATTGATCAATTTAATGAACACGAGATAGAATCATGGAAGGCTAAAATATGAGTCGAACATTAGATAATTGTCCAGTTGTTTTACAAACAGGCTTTCGAATATTTTTCCTGGGAGCAGCAATTTATGCGGTTGTATCTATGGCTTTCTGGAAAATGTTTTATGTAATGGGACAGAATGTTTTTGTATCCATGCCATTAACAGTGTGGCACGGGCATGAAATGCTTTTCGGGTTTACGATGGCAGTTGTGGCCGGATTCTTGCTAACGGCTGTACAGAATTGGACAGGATTGCCAACTTTAAACGGAACGCCATTATTATTGTTATTTTTGATATGGTGCGCGGCACGAATTTTCGCTTTTATGCCGTCAACATTTCCATTATGGGCTGTTGTTTTGTGTAACCTTACCTTTGTGATATTTCTTTTGTTTGCGGTCATGCGGCCGATTATTGCTGTCAAACAATGGAAACAATCAGCTGTGTTCTCGAAAATAATCTTAATCTTTATCAGTGGAATTGCTTTTTATATTGGGCTTGCGCAGTCTAACTTAATTGTTGAACGAAAAGCCCTTAAGTTCTTTGTTTATATGATTATTAGTTTGATATTTACCATCGGACGAAGAATTATGCCGTTTTTCATAGAACGGGGGGTGGGATATCCGGTTTCCCTGCGAAATAGCAGGCCGCTCGACATCGCCAGCTTAATTTTACTTATTATTTTCTCTATTCTTGATATTTTCTGGCCCCAACGGCATATTATTAGTTTTTTATGTCTATCTTTGGCTATTGTACATATGGTGCGTTTGTATGGCTGGCACACAAAAGGAATCTGGCAAAAGCCATTATTATGGATTCTATTTATTGGTTATGTATTTTTGATACTCGGTTTCTTATTCAAGTTCCTTGCAACCATTGCTCACAAACCAGATGATGCGGCTATTCATGCCTGGACAGCTGGTGGCATTGGTATTTTTACGCTGGGAATGATGGCGAGAGTATCCTGGGGGCATACCGGCCGAAATATAGCTGAGCCGCCGCGCATGGTTACGTGGATGTTTGTTGCCATTATTGTAAGTGCTTTTTTTCGGGTATTTTTTCCGATCGTTCTTGAGCCTCATTACATCCTGTGGATTGCCGTCAGCCAAATTTTCTGGATGATCGCATTTGGGCTATATCTCGTTTCCTATGCTCCAATATTGATAACACCTCGGCCTGATGGGAAATGGGGATAAGAATTGTAGGATATGACCATATTGAATGACGTTAAAAAGGTAAACTAAAAACCATGGAAATTCCGGCTCCGACATCAAAATGGAGTTACTATTGAGAACTTTAAAAAATAATTTTGACGAATAAGGGCTAAAAAATACCACCATAATAGTGAGGGGATTATAAATTTAACAATTAGATTTGGCCGGCTGATCTGATCAATCAGTGAATTAAAGGGATCAATTAAGGCATATTTGTGGCGCAACCGCGAATGTGTCTTTTTTTATGGGTGTACGGAGGATGTACAAGAATTGTACAAATCCGTACCGAAAACGTACAACAGGAATCTCCTAAGTGCAACAATGCCAAAGGGAATCAATCAGCTTGCGCTGCTTGATTGTTCAAGACCACCCTCTCTCTACCATAAATGGTTAGGAGAGATGGTGGTCTTGAACGACCCTATGGCATTGGGATAAGGAGATTCAAGACAGGGAAAAGGGAATGAGATTTGTACCTATAAAATTTCAGATTTTACGGTATGTAGCGGATCAGGGCGTGGTCACGGTTTGGGATGTGATGGACTACTTTGGTTTATGGGCTGATCCGAATACGGTCAGGATTGCTTTGTTCAGAGCGGGAGTTACACAACAGCGATATGGCGGTATCAGGTTTGGAATTTGGTTTATTACGGAGAAGGATTTGTTTGAGCGGTTAAGGGTTTATTATCCAGATATACCTAGGTTCAAGGTGCGGGGTGAAAAGTTGTTATCTAAGGTTCCTCATTCTTTGGAGATCAATAAATTAAGGACGCTATTGGAAAAGACGGACAAGATCAATGTGGTGGATTGGTGGAGTGAGGAATATATCAGGTCATTACCAGTACATAAGAAAGATGGGCTAACGACTCATAAGGTGCCGGATGCAATATTTTGGAGACAGCGGAAAGACGGCAGTCGTCAGAAGTACTTTTTGGAGTATGAACGGTCCTTAAAGGCTCCGGGCAGGTACGGGAAGATTTTCCAGTTTTATGCAAAACGAAAAGACGTTAAGGATCGGAATGTGGTGTATATCTGCGAGACAGAGCAAATCAGGGACAAGCTGGTCAAAATTGAGAATGAACTGGTGAAAGGCGGGAAGCTCAAGGCAACGGATTTGTACTTTAGTTTTATTGCCTTGGAGGAATTTAATCGTGCTTATGCACACGACAAAGCGGAAGGAAAGGCGCGAAGAATTTTAACGGAACGGAAAAGGGCAGGCATGTGATGAGAACGCAAAGGGGGTGGTGTATGAACGTATGATTAAGAAATCCGGACAATTTGAAGTTAAAGTGAGGCTGGTGTCGCCCGTATCCAAAAAAGAATGGATCAGGCGAAGATCACGACTTGTCGCTATTTTGGTTTCAAGCGCAATTCGGGAGGCTCAAAAAGGGAAGTATTAATGTGTTGAATTGTTACATTAAATATGTATAATCAAAATATTATCAAAACACAAATATCAGATAAGAATATGATGAAATCAAGAAAAACCGCCCTTTATTGCCGTGTTTCTACGGAAATGCAGGCTGAGAAGGGCGAGAGCATCGAACATCAAAAAACGACCCTCAAAGAGTACGCTAAAGAGAACGGGTTAAAGGCCGGACTGTATGAGGATTCCGGGTTTTCGGCCAAAGATACCAATCGGCCTGCCATGACCCGTTTGATAGAGGACATCAGAAAGGATAAAATCGGACTGGTGGTTGTCACGAAGCTTGACCGTATTACCCGCAGTATTAAAGATTTGATTGATCTGCTGGAACTCTTTGAGGAATACAATGTCGTGTTTAAATCGCTTACCCAGCCGTTTGATACATCCAGCGCAATGGGAAGAGGCTTTTTAAGGATGATGGGCGAGTTTGCCCAGATAGAAAGGGAAATGATTAGTGACCGGGTTGGCGAAAGTATGCGCTTCAGGGCCAAGAAAGGCATTTGGAACTGCGGCATGGTTGCGTACGGTTATATGGTTCAGACCCAGCTCATCAGGCAGTTTGTGAAGTCGGGTTTGACAAAAGAGCAGGCCGATAAAAAAGCGGTTAAACTGGCCCCGGAGAAGAAGAAAGCGTACATCAATCCCGTCGAGCAGGAGGTTGTTAAACAAATCTTTACCAAATATATGGAACTGGAATCCATCCGGGGTGTTGCTCAGTGGTTAAATGAAAGGGGATGCAAGACCAGACAGAATGCAGATTGGTCTACGGTTACTGTTAGCCGCATCCTGCAAAATCCGACGTATATCGGGAAGGTTTGTTATAACAAGCGGATTTCTTCCAAAAGTTCAGGTAAATTAAAGGTGCGTCCACCGGAAGAATGGATTGTTGCCGAGGGACAGCATGATTCGATTATAGATAATGAGACGTTCGACAGGGTACAGAACCTGCTGAACAAGCAGAAAAAGAGGCCCAGAAGAAAGGCTTCGGATTATTTATTGTCCGGGCTGGTCAGATGCGGCATTTGCGGAGGAGCGGTATGCGGTGTTTCCCAGAGAATGAAACGTAACGGAAAACAGGTATCATATTCCTATTACAAATGTCATACGCCTTCCACCAAGGGCACTAATAAGTGTTCGATAGTGTCGGTCAGGAAGGAAGTTTTGGAAGATATCGTGATTGAAAAGGTCTTGGCCTTGGTTGACAGTCAGGATTATCAGATACAGATTCAGGAAGCCTTGTACGAATTTAACAAGCAGACTCAAAATCAGGAACGACCTTTAGCCAAAGAGAAGTACAAACTTGAAAAAAGGGCAATTCAGATAAAAGATAAGAAAAAGAACTTACTTGAGCATTTAGAAGATAATACAGTTGACAAAACGACATATAAGGACAGAATAAGCGAACTAAACGCTGAAAATGAGCGGTTATCCAAGCGTTTGGATGAAATAGAAGTGGCCATCAACGACATAACCGTTGAAGCCCTGAGTTTTGATGCGGTGTATGATTCACTTAAGAATTTCAGAAGCCGTTGGAAGCATCTGGATTTTGCGGGAAAGAAGGATTTTCTTTATCAGCTCATTTCCGAGGTTATCCTGAACAAGGAAGAGGTTGAGTTACATTTGTTCTTTTTACCGCCGGTATCAACGGTATCGGGGAATAATGGCGCTGGCCGGACAAGGTTAAAGCAGAGGAATAATACAAAAGGGGTGTCTTCGTCTTCACGGTTTGGTAACGTACACATCGGCCAGCGTTTATATCAATGATGACGAGCGCGGTCTGATCGGCGATTACGACAAATGGCTGGAAGGGCTCGCCCCGCACGCCCCGGTCGATCAATATCGCCACAACGACACCGGCGAAGACAATGCCGACGCCCATCTCAAGCGCCAGATCATGGGCCGCGAGGTGGTGGTGGCCGTGACCAAGGGGCGGCTCGACTTCGGTCCCTGGGAGCAGATATTTTATGGGGAATTCGATGGGCGCCGGAAGAAGAGGGTGTTAATCAAGATTATCGGAGACTAATCTCTGCTTCGCTCCTTTTTAATCTTGCGGGAGCTTCACAGGGTTCAATTCGTTCAATGACTTACGTTTATGGCGTTCCGTAAGTCACGGACTCATTGCAGGCGAATAAACCGTTTTCCCTTTTGGCCATTTTTTGCTAAACTGATCGGTATTTACCGCCAAAAAATCGCATTATTGACCAATCCGGGAGGAAGGTATGAGTTTGATCACTATCGGGACCGTCGCGCTGGACAATCTGGAAACGCCGGCCGGAAAGAAGGAAAATTTATTGGGAGGCTCGGGCAGCCATTTTGCCGTGTGCGCCCGGCTGTTTACGGATGTGCACCTGGTCAGCGTGGTGGGCAAGGACTTTCCCAAAAAGCATCTTACCCTTCTGGAAAGCAAGGGCATCAATCTGACTTCGGTCATCATCCGCGAAGGTCAGACCTTTGCCTGGACCGGGGAATACAGAAAGGACGACCTGAACACCGCGATCACGCACACCACCACGCTCGGTGTGCTGGAAAACTACAATCCCCAGGTGGCCAGCGAACAGCGCAATATCCCCAATGTGTTCATGGCCAACTTCGATCCGGATATCCAGATGAAGTTTCTGCAGCTTATGGCCAAACCCAAGTTCATCGGTATGGACACGATGAACCTGTGGATCGATATCAAGAACGCCTCGCTAAAGAAGTTGATGAAGAAGGTCCACATGCTGATCGTCAATGACGGGGAGGCCCGGCAGTTGACCGAGGAGACCAATCTGCATCTCGCCGCCAAGGCCCTGTGTAAAATGGGCCCGCGGATGGTGGTCGTCAAAAAGGGTGAGAACGGGGTCCTGTTTTACAGCAAGGACCATCACTTCGCTTTTTCCGCCTATCCGGTGGAAAAGGTGGTCGATCCGACGGGCGCCGGCGACTCCTTTGCCGGGGGGATCATGGGATACCTGTCGAAGGTCGGCCGGGTCACGCAGAAAGACCTGCACAAGGCCATTCTGTATGCGACGACATTGTCATCTTACAACGTCGAAGGGTTCGGCATGGCCAAGACCGCGCCGCTGGATATGACCAAGGTCAACGCCCGGTTGAAGGAACTGCGCAAACACATCATGCCGGTCGTTTAGGAGATGGAGAGCAACTGGATCGATATCTCGGGAATGATCGCCGCGATCGTGCTGCCGTTTTTCAGTCTGCCGATGATTTACAAGGTCTGGCAGCGCAAGTCGTCCAAAGACATCAGCATGACCTGGGCGCTGGGCGTGTTCGGTTGTTTTTTGTTGATGCTGCCGTCGGCGCTGACGTCGCCCGACCTCGTGTATAAGACGTTCAGTATCATTAATATCATATTGTTTTCGGGAATCGTGTTTGTCACGCTGAAATACCGCAACGGAGAATCCTCATGAGTGAATCAACCACGCCGGCTAAATCGGGAATTGTTTCGATCGTCGGCCGCCCCAACACGGGCAAATCCACCCTGCTGAACCGGATCGTCGGGGAGAAGATCGCCATCGTCTCCAAGATCCCGCAGACCACGCGTAACCAGATCCGCGGGATGTATAACGACGAGCGCGGCCAGATCGTTTTCATCGACACCCCCGGCTTCCATTTCGAAACCGACAATCTCGACCGTTTCATGAACAGCGCGGTCACCTCCACGATCGACGGCGTCGACTGCCTGATTTATCTGGTCGATCCTACCCGGCGCCTCGGAACGGAGGAAGAGAACATTGCCGCCAAGGTCAAGGATGCCAAGGTGCCGATCATTCTCGGACTGAACAAGATTGATATGAAAAGTTCACGGCCGGACGTCTACATCGAATTTTTCGAGAAGGTCATGGGCAAGCCGGTGCAGGAAATGGAAAACGTGGCGCTGGTCGCTTTGTCGGGCGAGCGGGGGACCAATGTCGATAAATTGGTCGATGTGATCTTTGAATTCTTACCGGAAGGGCCGCCGCTGTACGATCCGGATACCATTACGGATCTGCCGCAGAAAATCGCGGTCGCCGACATTATCCGCGAAAAGTTCATACATAAACTCCGTCAGGAGCTGCCGCATGCCATCGGTGTCTTCATCGAGCAATTGCGGCCGATCAAAGGCGGGACCATGTACGTGAAGGCCTTGGTCTATGTCGAGACGTCCAGTCAGAAGGAAATCGTCATCGGCAAGAACGGTCAGATCCTCAAGGCGGTCGGCAGCGCGGCGCGTGCGGAACTCGAACAGCTGTTCGATCAAAAGGTCTTTCTGGAGTTCTTTGTGAAGAGCAACAAACACTGGCGCGATGATATCGCGATCCTCCAGGAGCTGGGTTATGACCAGTCGATGCTCGGATGAAGGAAGTCACGGCCAAACAAATCCGGCGGCTCGATGACGCGGCGATCAACGGCTTCGGTATCCCGTCGGTGGTCCTCATGGAGAACGCGGGCCGCGCCGTGTTCCGGGAAATCACCAAGCGCACCGGATTGAAGCGCGTGTGTGTGGTGTGCGGTGCGGGCAACAATGCCGGCGACGGGTTCGTGGTCGCGCGGCATCTTCTCGACGCCGGTATCGCCACGGATGTCATCATGCCCGGACCGGCCGATCGGCTGAAGGCCGATGCCTTGTTGAATTACAATTTATTCCGCCGCCTGCGCGGGCGGGTACAGACCGTCACCCGCGTGACCCCGCGGACGGCAGACATGATCAGCGCCGCCGATCTCGCCGTCGACGCGGTCTTCGGTGTCGGTCTGAACCGGAACGTGGAGGGCGTTTACGCCGAGTTGATCGAGGCGGTCAACCGACATGCCCGCCGGGTCACGGCGGTAGATGTCCCTTCCGGACTCGACGCGACCACCGGTAAGATTTACGGGGTTTGCGTGAAGGCGCACATGACGGTCACGTTTACATATCCCAAGAAAGGTTTTACCCGCGGCCAGGGGCCCGCGTATACCGGCACCGTTAAGGTTGTCGACATCGGTATTCCCCGCATGATCAAACACCGTGTTATCAAGTAGGTAGCCTGCCATGCCCGTAACCAACCGCAATATCGATACCGTGGTCAGCCGTATCCGTGAACAGATGCGAGACTTGCCCGACCCGTCGGTGACGCTCGTGGGCAAACGCTGGAAGAGCCCGTTTCTGGTCCTCATTTCCTGCATCATGAGTCTGCGCACCAAGGACGAAACCACCCTGCCCGCTTCGGAACGGCTGTTCGCCCTTGCCGAAACCCCCGAGAAAATGATCACCCTAACGCCGCGACAGATCGAGAAGGCGATTTTTCCGGTCGGATTTTATAAAACCAAGGCCAGGACCATCCTCGGTATATGCCGCGATATTCTCGAGAAGTTCGACGGGAAGGTCCCGGATGACATCGATATCCTGATGCAAATGAAAGGCGTCGGCCGCAAGACTGCGAATCTGGTCCTGACCGAGGGCTTCGGCATCCCGGCGATGTGCGTCGACACGCATGTCCACCGCATCTCCAACCGTTTCGGCTATATCGCCACCAAAACACCCGAAGAATCCGAAATGGCCCTCAGAAAGAAGTTGCCCAAAAAACATTGGATAGACTATAATGCCTTGTTAGTCACTTGGGGACAGAACGTTTGCAAGCCTATTTCGCCGCTATGTTCGACGTGCAGCGTCAGTAAACTGTGCGCGCGAAACGGTGTGACGGTCAGCCGCTGAGCGGACCGGTTTCAGACAGGCGGCCCCGGGACGGAATCAAAACGGACAGCAGGACAGGGGGGAGAGCCGTGCAAAGACGGGGCGCGCTGATTACGCCGCAAATTCAGGATATACTCAAATCTGCGAATACGGTGGAGCGAATCCGCGAGCTTTTCGCGGACATGCATACCTACGACATCTTCATTCTCTGTGAGAATCTCGAGGATGATGAGATCGCCGAAAGCATCAAGGCGCTAGGGATCCCCGTAGGTATTGAGCTGTTCGAACAGTTCGACGACGAACGTAAAAAGGACATTTTCAATTGCTTCAACAAAGAGTGGATGGCCGACATCCTCGAAGAAATGTCTCCGGACGAGCGCGCGGACTTCGTCGTGAAATTGCCGGACGAGCGGGTGGAGGAGATCCTGCCGCTGGTCGCGCGCGCCGAACGCATTGACATCAAGAAGCTGATCAATTATAAAGAGGACTCCGCCGGGTCGATACTGACCACCGAATACGCGTATCTCCCGCAGGATGTCACCGCCAAGGCCGCCATTGAAAAGATCAAGCTGCAGGCCTTTGACCGGGAGACGATTTACTATATTTACGTCATCGATCATGACCGCAAACTGCTCGGCATCGTGTCCCTGCGAGATATCCTGGTGGCGCCGCCGCAGCAGACGATCAGGGAATTCATGAATCCCAACGTCATTAGCGTCAACGTTAATGATGATAAAGAAGAAGTCGCACGGAAGTTTTCCCAGTATGACTTTCTGGCAATGCCGGTTGTCGACGACGCGAGCAAATTGGTGGGGATCGTGACGGTCGACGACGTCATGGACGTCTTTGAGGAGGAGGCCACCGAAGATATTTATAAACTGGGGGCCGCCGGGGAGTATCTCGACTACATGAAGTCGCATCCCTTTTTGCTCGCCCGGCAGCGCACGGTTTGGTTGCTGATCCTGGTGGTGGTCGGATGCACCTCGGCGCTGATCCTTGAGCGCAACGAACACGCCCTGCAGACCGCGGTGGCCTTGAGTTTTTTTATCCCGTTGCTGCTCGGTGCGGGCGGCAATGCCGGTACACAGTCATCGACCGTTGTGATCCGCGGTCTGGCCACCGAGGATATTAAACTGCACGACTATCTGTTGGTGTGGCGCAAAGAGGTGATGGTCGGGGCGATGGTCGGTTCGATCATGGCCGTGTTGGGAGCGCTGCTGGCATTGGTGATTCACAGCGATCCCCGGCTCGGCCTGGTCGTCGGCTGCTCGATGATCACCTCAGTGATGCTGGCCGCCTCGCTGGGAGCGTTGCTTCCGATGTTATTCAAAAGATTGAAACTGGACCCGGCCTTGATGTCCGGTCCGTTTATTACCAGTATCGTGGATATTGTTTCGCTCCTGGTTTATTTTAAAATCGCAATGGTGATCCTGAACTGACCATGAAAATCGGATTGACTTTTGATTTAAAGACCGACTGGCCCCGCGGCGCGGACGACCCGCATGACGCCAACGCCGAATTCGACGCGCCCGCGACCGTGGATATGCTGGAGCGGGCCATAGCCTCCGGCGGCCATACGGTGGAACGCATCGGCAATGTCCGGCAACTGATCCCCCGGCTGGGCTCTTTGGATGTGGACATCGTCTTCAATGTCTGTGAAGGCCGGTCCGGCCGCAACCGTGAATCCCAGGTGCCGGTGCTGCTGGAAATGTACGGGATCCCGTATGTGGGGGCGGACGCGCTGACCCTCGGCCTGACGCTGGATAAAGTGATAGCCAAGAAGGTCTTTCTGGGCGAGGGGATCCGGACCCCGCGTTTTTATCAAACGGATGATCCGGCGGCGGCGGACGAGCTGAATACCATGGAGTACCCGCTGATCGTCAAGACCCGGCATGAAGGTTCGTCCAAGGGGTTGGACGGCGGCTCCCGGGTGGAAGACGCCGCCCAGTTGCGGGACCGGGTACAGTATATCACCGGGCGTTACCACCAGCCGGCCCTGGTTGAGGAGTATGTCGCGGGCAAGGAATTCACCGTCGCGGTCCTGGGAAACCGTCAGCCGGTGGCGATGCCGGTGGTCCAGATCAGTATTGAGGGAAAGGTGGATTTCAAACGCGAAATATATACCCACGCGCTGATCTGTTCGACCGCGCTGAAGTACATTTGTCCGCCGGCGATCCCGGCCGAGCAGGTCCGTGAGATCCAGGATATGGCGGTGCGCGTTTTCCGGGCCGTGGATTGCCGGGACATGGCCCGAATCGATTTTCGCATGGACGCGGCCGGCAGACCCTATGTGCTGGAAATCAATCCGCTCCCGACTTTGGACGAAACCGATGTGTTCCATATTTTCCCAAAAATATTTGGACTTGATTTTAACGGTACGATCAACATAATATTAAACTTGGCGCTCAGCCGTTACGGGCTGACCGAATTGGACGAGAAGGATATCCTGCGACCTTTCCTTACGGAAACGGCGGTTTAGGAGGTTACTGGAAATTAACCCAGCAGACGAAATGTTATCTTTGCCCCTCACCGCGGCCGAACGCCGCGTGTTGAGGCATTTCCACGGCGCCGATGAGAACGATTGGGCCGACTGGCGCTGGCAGCTGCGCAACCGGATCCGCAGCAAGGAGGTCCTTGAGAGTCTGGTCCGGCTGACGCGTGCCGAACGCCAGGGGATCGACGGCTGCGGCAAGAAGCTGACCATGGCGATCCCGCCCTATTTCGCGGCGCTCATCTCCCCGGAGGATCCCACCTGCCCCATCCGCCGGCAATGCATTCCGCTGGCCGATGAGCTGAGCGCGTCCCCGGAAGAAATGGCCGATCCCTGCGGCGAAGATAATCATTCCCCGGTTCATGGTTTGGTTCACCGCTATCCGGACCGGGTGCTCTTTTTAGTCAACGAGATGTGCGCGATGTACTGCCGCTACTGCACGCGGTCACGGATGGTTGGCGACGGCGATCGCACCTTGAGCATGGCGTCCTATCAACGCGCCTTCGATTATATCCGTGAACACACGGAGGTGCGTGATGTCCTGATTTCGGGCGGCGATCCTCTGACCCTGAGCGACCGTATCCTGGAGCACATCCTTCAGGAGGTCAAGTCCATCCCGCATGTGGAATTCGTCCGGCTCGGGACGCGCATTCCGGTGACCCTGCCGCAGCGGATCACACCTGACCTGATCGGGATGCTGAAGCAGTACAATCCGCTATGGATGAGCATCCACTTCAATCATCCCGCGGAGATCACCCCGGCTGTCGCGCGGGCGTGCAACATGATCGCTGACGCCGGTATTCCGGCCGGCAGTCAAACCGTGCTGCTGCGGGGGATCAACGACGACCCGGCCGTGATGCGCCGGTTGATGCACGGCATGCTGAAGCTGCGCGTGCGGCCCTACTACATTTATCAGTGCGATCCGATCCTGGGATCGCGACATTTTCGCACCACCATCGCCGAGGGACAGGCGATCATGGAACAGCTCCGCGGGCACACCACCGGATACGCGGTCCCGACCTACGTGGTCGACGGCCCGGGCGGCGGCGGAAAAATCCCGCTTTCTCCGAATTACATCGTGAAAAAGGAGGAGAAACGCTACATCCTGCGCAACTTCCAGAACGACGAGTATTACTACTACGAGTCTTAATGCGCGCCCGAACCCGGGCCGTCTTATCCCCCATATCAGGAGTGAGTCATGAAAAAGCTGGAAATCATCGTTCGTGAGGAAAAATTTGCCGCCGTGATCGAGGTCCTTGAGGATTCGGGCATCGGCGGGGTGACTGTCACCGACGCGGTCGGTTTCGGACGTCACCGCAACGGTTTACAGCCCAAGAAGAAAATCGATATCTATGTCGATGAGTTCCAGTTGGAGAAGACCGTGGACCTGGTCCGTCAGGTTGCCGCCACCGGCGTGACCGGGGACGGTAAAATCGCGATCGTGGCCCTGGACAATCTCATCAAGATCCGCACCGGCGAAGACGGGGCGACCGCCATTTAATGTTCGCAAGTCATTAAAATTGGGCAAGTTACCGCGTCTGTGTTATACTTGACGACCGTGGGCGGGGATCCGGAAAAATTCTTTACAAACCGCCTGTCTGGTATATAATAGCGGATCTGTTTAAGGACACTTAATAACCTCAAAGGTGGTGATTAGGAACTCATGATCGAAATCAAAGTCAGTGACACAAACAATTTCGAAAAGGCCATGCGCCTTTTCAAGAAGGCTTGCCAAAAAGACGGGTTTATGATGGAGCTGAAAGACCGCCGGTTTTATTCCAAGCCATCCGAGAAGAAACGGATCAAAGGCAAGCGCTAGGCAGTACATGAGGCCGGTCTCGGCCGCCGATTTCAACCTTGTGAGGGACGCAGATCTTGCGTCCCTCATTCCTTTCCCGGAAGAGCATGTCGAAGCCAAAATCCATCGCGATATTGATCGAAGAACAGTACCAGGTTCTGGAGGTATGGTATCCGTGGCTGCGGCTGCGTGAGAACGGATATGACGTCCGGCTGATCGGATCGGGGACCAAACCCGTCTACGGCAGCAAGGAAGGGTATCCGGCGGCCGCGGATGCGGCGGTCCGGGACATCAAGGCGGACGATTTCGCCGCGGTCATCATACCGGGCGGATTCGCCCCGGATTTCATGCGGCGCGTGCCTGAGGTGGCTGCGTTCGTGCGGGCGATGTCCGATAAGGACAAGATTGTGGCGGCCATTTGCCACGGGGGCTGGATGCTGGTTTCGGCCGGGATCCTGAAAGGCAGGAAGGCGACCAGTTTTTTTGCGATCAAAGACGACCTGATCGCCGCCGGGGCCGAGTGGTCCGACGAAGAAGTCGTTGTGGACGGGAGGCTGATTACCTCCCGCAAACCCGAAGATCTCACCGCGTTCACGGTGGAAGTGATCAAACAGCTGCGCGCCTAACCGTTCGCGCCGCGGCTGATAACCCTCCTTTTAAAATCACGATGCTCAAAGTCAAACGTATTCTGGTCAGTGTCTCCGACAAAAAGGGGCTGATCCCGTTTATCAAGGGATTGGCCGAGCTTGATGTCGAGATTTTGTCTACCGGCGGGACCGCGCGGCAATTACGCGAGGCCGGGTTGACGGTCAAGGATGTGGCCGAGCATACCGGTTATCCCGAGATGCTGGACGGGCGGGTCAAGACCCTGCACCCGATGGTGCACGGCGGTCTGCTGGCCGTCCGCGACAATCCCGACCATATGGAACAGGTCAAGCGCCATGGGATCGGCCTGATCGATATGGTGGTGGTCAACCTGTATCCCTTTGAGAAGGTGATCCAGAAAAAGAACGTCAGTCTGGATGAGGCCATCGAAAATATCGATATCGGCGGTCCGTCGATGCTGCGCTCAGCGGCCAAGAATTACCGCAGCGTGGCGGTCGTTTGTAACCCGGACCATTATGCGGAGGTCCTCTCCGAACTGAAACAGAACAACGGCCTGTTGCCGGACTCGATCCTCTACCGGCTGGCCATTTCCGCGTTCAAGCACACCTCGCGCTACGATACGATCATCCAGCAGTTCCTCGGCCGGCGGCTGAGCGGATCCGAATTCGAACAACTGCCCGGCCGAGTGGAATATCACTACGACAAGATCCAGGATTTACGCTACGGGGAGAATCCGCATCAAAAGGCGGCCTTGTATAAACCGGAAGGACCGGCTGCGGGCCTGGCCGGAGCAAATCAGCTGCACGGCAAGGAGCTGTCCTTCAACAATTTTCTCGATCTCAACGCGGCCGTGGATTTTATCAAGGATTTCCGCACGCCCGCCGCGGTGGTGATCAAGCATAACAATCCCACCGGCGTGGCCACCCATGACGATCTGGCCACCGCGTTCAAACAGGCCTGGAGCTGCGACAAGCTGTCGGCCTTCGGCGGGATAATTGGTCTGAACCGCAAGGTGGACGAGGAAACAGCCGATCTGATTATCAAGAGCGGTTTTATGGAATGCGTCATCGCGCCGAAATTCAGCGCCAAGGCCAAATCCCTGC
Source organism: Candidatus Omnitrophota bacterium (assembly GCA_020632495.1). Lineage (GTDB taxonomy): Bacteria > Omnitrophota > Gorgyraeia > Zapsychrales > Zapsychraceae > JAGOSC01. The sequence continues at coordinate 842,977 of JACKFL010000005.1, forward strand.
TCACCAAAAAGAAGAACCTGCGGCTGCTTGAGTTCGACTTCAACGGCATGCCGGCGGAGTTGTATGACAGCAAACGGATTTACGGCGGCATGTTGCTGCAGGAAAAAGACGCGCGGGAATTGTCCGAAGGCGAGCTGCGTGTGGTCACCAGGAAACAGCCGACCGCGGCCCAGCGTGAGGCCATGCTGTTCGGCTGGCAGGTGATCAAGAACGTCAAGTCCAACGCGATTGTTCTGGTCAAGGGCAGCCGCACCGTCGGGATCGGCTGCGGTCAAACATCGCGGGTGGAAAGCGTCAACATCGCGATCCGCAAGGCCGGAAAACAGGCCGCCAACGCGGTGCTCATCTCCGACGCCTTTTTTCCCAAGACCGACAATATCGAATTGGCCGCCGCCGCCGGCATCAAGGCGATCATTCAGACCGGCGGATCAATCTCGGATGCCGATGTCATCGCCGCGGCCGACGCGCACCAGCTGGCGATGGTCTTCACCTCGGTCAGACACTTCAAGCATTAGCGGCAACCGGGAGACCGGCATGACCCCTCCACATACCGCCATTTATCTCAATTCTTTCATCGATTATGAGCGTGATTTGCAGCGGCGCTCGCCCCAGGACTTTAAACTCGGGCGTATGCGGCGCTTGCTGCAAGAAGTGGGTAATCCGCAGGACCGCTTGTTGGCCGTGCACATCGCCGGCAGCAAGGGGAAGGGATCGACCTGCGCGATGCTCGCGCATATTTTGAAAGCGGCCGGCTACCGGACCGGTTTGTATACCTCGCCGCACATCGATACTTATCACGAACGGATCCGCGTTCTCGGCGGCGAAGGGCCGGCATCTCCCGGTCTCTTTGCCGACTGCATCCGGGATGAAGTCCTGGAAGATGTGCTGGCGGACTACCGGGAGGCATTCGAGTCGTTGCGCGATACCGAGGCGTACGGGCGGTTGACGTTTTACGAGGTGTTCACGGCGGTCGCCTTGTTGCATTTTGTGCGGTGTGGGGTTGACGTCGCGGTCCTGGAAACCGGACTCGGGGGACGGCTGGACGCGACCAATACGGTTCCGGCGCGGGCCGCGGTGATCACCGCCATCGGACTGGAACACACGGCCATCCTCGGCGAGACCCTGGCGGCTATTGCCGCGGAGAAGGCCGCTATTATCAAATCCGGACAGCAGGTGATTGTGGCCCCGCAGGAAGCGTCTGCGGCCGCGGTGATCCATGAACACTGCGCCGCCGTCGGCGTCACCCCGCGGCTGGTCCGGCCGGAGATGGTCCGCGTCGGTTCCTCTACGACGACGGGACAGGTCATCTCTGTGAATAGCGGTGAGGCTGAGTATCCGGATCTGCGGCTGGCGTTGTCCGGCTTGCCGCAACAGATCAACGCGGCCACCGCGATTTGTACCGCCGAATGTCTGAAGACGGTGGGACTCAGCGTCAGCCGGGAGGCGATTGACAACGGTCTGGCCGGGGTTCGCTGGCCGTTGCGGTTTGAGCGGGTCGGCACAGCGCCGGAGGTGATCATTGACGCCGCCCACAGCCGCGAATCGCTCGAGGCCCTCAAGCTAACCTTGCACCAGCTTTTGCCGGGGAAACGAATCGTAGCGGTCATCGGGATGTCCGCCGACAAGAATCCCGCCCGGTTATGCCCCGTGATCGCGCAGTTTGCCGATCATGTTTTTCTCACCGCCGCCGATCATCCCCGGGCCTACCGGTTTCAGGCAGGCGATGCCGGACGCCTGTTCGCCGGCGGGACGGCGCAATGTGTGGACGGGCTAAACGAGGCCCTGGACCGGGCCCTGGTGACGGCCGGTCCGGACGGGGTGGTCATCGTGACCGGATCGTTGTTTATCGCCGCGCAGGCACGGCGGCGCTGGGCGGCGGGCGCTCCTAACAATTTACCGACGGGATCATAGCATGTATCAATACGAAGGATTGGAAGACACCATAGCGGCGATATCGACCCCGACGGGACAGGGCGGGATCGGTATTGTGCGGCTCAGCGGGAAGGAGGCTGTGGCCATTGCCGACCGTATATTTCGGCCCCGGCGGCCCGGCAGTCTGACTGCGGCCGGGACCTTCACCGTTCACTACGGCTGGGTTGTGGGCGCGCGGGGCAAGAACATTGATGAGGTCCTTGTCACCCTCATGCGGGCGCCGCGCAGTTACACCGTGGAGGACGTCGTGGAGATATCCTGTCACGGCGGGATGGTGGCTTTGCGGACGATTTTACAGCGGACGCTGGAGGAAGGGGCGCGTCTGGCGCAGCCGGGGGAATTCACCAAGCGCGCGTTTCTCAACGGCCGTATCGATCTCGCCCAGGCCGAGGCGGTACTCGATATTATTCAGTCGAAGACCGAGGCCTTTCTGCGGGTCAGCACCAACCAGTTGAAGGGCGAACTCTCCGGCGCGCTGAGCCGGATCCGCGAGGAATTGACCGGCATTTACGTGGAGCTGGAGGCGATTGTCAACTTTCCGGAGGATGAGCTCGACGCCGACGGCCGGGAGCGCCTGGCGGATCGAATTACCGGGACACGGCGACAGGTCGAAAAGTTGCTGGGCTCGGCGGACCAGGGGCGTTTGCTCAAAGAGGGGATCAAGATCGTCCTGTGCGGTAAGCCGAACGTGGGCAAGTCTTCACTGCTCAATGTCCTGCTGAAGACCGAACGCGCGATTGTCTCCTCCATTGCCGGCACGACCCGTGACACGATTGAGGAGACCGCCCAGATCAACGGCTTTCCTTTCCAGCTGGTGGACACCGCCGGGGTGCTCGAACCGCGGGACATGATCGAGGAGGAGGCGGTTCGGCGCAGTCATCTTTACATGGAGGGGGCCGACCTGGTGCTGTTGCTGATCGACGGGGCCGGGGAGCTCGACGCACAGGACGAGGCGGTCATCGCCCGGATCAAGGGCCGGGACCTGCTGGTGGTAATCAACAAAAGTGATTTGCCCGCGCGGGTCAGTCCGGCTGAGCTGGAACAACGGCTGCCGGGAAAACCGGTCATCGGCATATCCGCGTTGAAGGGAACCCAAGTCGACGCATTAAAAGAGAAGATCGTCGCCGAGGTCCTGCACGGCAAGCAGGTCAGCGCCGATCACCTGCTGATCAGCAATGTGCGTCATATTACCGCTTTAAAGGACGGCGCCCGCGCGCTGGAGGCGGCGGTCACGCACATGCGCGACGGCCTGTCGCTGGAATTCGTCTCTGAAGAAATCAAGACCGCGGTCAACGGCCTCGACCGCATCACCGGCCGCAACATCGACACCGACCTGCTCGACACCATCTTTTCCCAATTCTGTATCGGAAAGTAAAATCCAATCGGCCCCGCGTTAATCGATCTCGATGACCAGCGGGCCGGATTTCTTCGGGGCTTTCTCGTCGTAAGGGCCGGATTTGGATTGGACGGCGGGGCGAGTTGTCGCGCGCGGCACGACGGTCCGGTCAGGGACGAATCCCTCGGGGTTGGATCCCTGCTGGATGATCAATCCCTGCACGGCAAAGATTTTCGACAGCAGGTCTTCATCCTGCAGCAAATCGATCATGCGTTTGTCCGCCAGCATCTTGCCGATGTTCCGGTCCTCCACGGCCGACTGGATTTCCGGGTCGCTCATCAGGGCCTTGATGCGGTCGTCATTGACGAAACTCTGATACTCGGCGGAGCTCTGGACCGCGGCCAGCTGCTCCGGGTTTTCCAGCACGGCCATAAACGTTTGAATCGGCATACTGCTGTAGATCGAAAAACTGCCGGTCACATGATTCACCAGCTGATAGCTCTTGGTGAGGGCGAGGCGCTCCTGAATAACCGCGATCGAGGGAAGCTGCGGCGGCAGCACGTTGATCATCAGCATGAGCAGGACCAGGATGCCGCCGCTCCAGCCCAGGCAGATCACCGCTCCGAACAGGCTGCTGATCACAGACGGTTCAGGTTTGCGGCGGCCGTAGGTGGAGACATTGGTGACGACGCTCAGGGTCACATGGATCAGGATCGGGCAGAAGAAGCTGATGATCCCGGCAACCATCATATTGTGGGACTGCCGGAAATACATGTAGCTGATGCCGGCGCCCAATAGAAGGGAAATAGGACCGATCAGGGACCCCACAAAGCCCTTGGTCCAGCCGCGGTATAAATAGTAAAGGACCAGTACAATTACAATTAGGTCAATGGTGTTGTGCACCTTGTCTCCCTTCGGCTAGCTGACCCGTGAGTATAACATTTTCGACATTTCAGTTCAATCCCGCTGGGACCCGTGATATAAAGTATTTTGGCAAGGCAAGTTGTCGTGTGGTATATTTTACTTACAAGACATAACATCGAACTGACAAAGGTAAACCATCTGAGAAGATGGGGCACAAAGCTAAAGGGTCCTGGCACCGCCAGGATAGCCAGCTGCCAGGAACAGCTATCAATTTGCCTATTCTTCTCGGATGAAGAATAGGCTTTTTTTATAGCCGCAGAACGGCCCGGAGGGCGATGATAAAATTAAGCAAAATCGCTGTAGCCACCTTGATCATGGCGGCCGTGCCGTTGGCGGCGGCGGCCGAAACGTTGACCATGACCACATACTATCCGTCGCCGTTCGGCGTGTACCAGTCCCTGCGGCTGGCCCCCAACGCCAGCCCGCCAGCCTGCTCGGGATCGACCGTCGGTACGATATATGTGGACGGCTCAAACGAGATGCAGTACTGCGACGGAACAAGCTATACCCAGGGCTTCGGATTGTGGCGGGTCAACGGCAACAACGTCTATCCGGTCAACTGGTCGACTGCCGAGATCGGCATCGGGACGAGCACGCCTTCGGAACGGCTGACCATTTCCGGGGACGAGGCCGATTATACCGCCATCCGGATTTCCAATACGACGTCCACCGACTCCAACTGGGAAATCCGCGCCCATGACGACAATCCCAATAACGGATTTTCCATATGGGGCGGACAGGCGGGAAGTGAGGCCGGCCGGATTTTCATTACCGGCAGCGGCAATGTCGGGATTGGGACCACCGCTCCGACACAGGACCTGTCGGTCGTCGGAGACATCGATCTCTCTGACGATTTCTTTTTCAGCGGAGGCGATCCCCGGATCAGGATAACGGGGGGGGATTTTTCCATTGAACCGGACGCGGGCTTTGACACGCATGTGGACCTGGATTCCGGTTCGGAGTTTTATATCTATGACGCGTTTAATTCGAGCCATTTGTTCACCGTCCTGCAGAATACCCGGCGGATCGGCGTCCTCAACGCGGCGCCGACCAGCGAGTTCGATGTCAACGGGACGGTGACGGCCGTGGCGTACTTGTACAGTTCCGACGCGCGGCTGAAAACGGAACTGGAACCGGTGGACGGTTTGTCCGGAATCTTGCGGCTGCAGGGGGTGCATTTTAAGTGGAAGGATGACGGCCGGCCGGATATCGGAGTGACCGCCCAGGATGTCGAGGCGGTGTACCCGGAACTGGTCCACACCGACGAGGTGAGCGGCAAGAAATATGTGAAATACGGCAATCTGATCGCCCCGCTGATCGAGGCGGTCAAAGAACAACAGGCATTGATCGAGGAACAAAACGAAAAGATCGAGCGATTGACGGATGAGCTGGAGGCCATCAAACAGCAATTGCCTCCGGCGGGACTCTGAGCGGACAGCTATGAAAGCACTGAAAAATCTTAAAACCTGGATTGTCACCGCTGCCTTGCTGATGGCCGGCGCGCCTGCCTGGGGGCAGGTCTTCGTGACGCAAGTCTGTGTCCCGCCGGAACCCGGGTGTTACTGCAATGACGGTCCCAGCGGAAATGTGGAATGCCGCAAGTACGGTCTGCAGGATGAAGGTTTCTATATCCGGGCATGGGCCGGCATGGGGACCGTTCCCAAGATCCGGGTCAATATGTCTCACATCTCCAATACCCCACCCAATATCGGTATTCCCGAATGTTGGGATATTGTCAACAATTCAGGGACCGAATATTTTGTTCCGACATCAACGCGCTCCGAATGGAACAGTTTCAAACTCGCCGCCCTGGGGGGATCTTTTCCCGGGGTGACCTTGACGCAGTGTCCGGTCTGCGGGGACGGGATATGTACCAACACTACCACTTACTGGGGTTTTATCGAAGGCTGCGGGAGCAATGACTCTATGCTCGGATCGCCGCAGACGGGTGATCCGATGTGTAACCAGGATTGCGGCGCGTGCCCGATCGTGTGCGGGGACGGATTCTGTGCCGCCGGCGCCGAGCACTGCACGGGCGGGGCCGGGGCCGGCTACAATCCGTGTGTGGAATGCGGCAGCTGTTCGTGCGGGGATGCCTACTATGATTGTACCGGCCAGTGCGGGACCTGTCCGAGTTGTTCTCCGTGTTGCGGCGACGGGACCTGTGATTCCGGATCGGGTGAGGACGGGATCACCTGCGCGGCCGACTGTGCCGCACCGGTCTGCGGGGATACGATCTGTAACGGCACCGAGGACCCCTGCACGTGTCCGGGCGATTGTACGGTGGACGTTTGCGGCGACGGTTGTTGCGGGGCCACCGAATCCTGCGGGGCTGACGACACGGCCCCGTCTTGTAACAGCGACTGCGGGGCGTGTTCTTGTACCGGTGCAGTGCCGATCAATGCGACCTTGTGTTCGGGCGATGCCACCGGTCTCACGGCGGACACACCGAATACCTCCGTTCTGACGTGTACTGCCGGGACGAAGTGCGAGTACGTTTGCGACAGCTACGCGGATCTCGTCAGCGGAGAATGCCGATACTGTTGGGACCCCACGTTGAACGCTTGTTACGACATCCAGCCGGCCTGCGCCGGTTACGCGGATTGCCCGGCGGCCCTGACGGACGGTTGTACCACCGTCGGTGCCAACTGCCGCTACAATTACACCGGCGACTGCAGCATCAACCCCTGCGGCGACGAATATACCTGCGGGAACTGTTCGTTTACCTGCCAGGGATCGGTTCCGGCCAACGCCAGTCTCTGTCCCGGGGACGGCTCCGGTGTTGCCCGCGGGACAAATATTACGTTAGTCGCCGCATGTACCGGGGGGACAAAATGCGAGTACATATGCGATACGGGCTACTACTACAGCGGCGGTGTTTGCGTGCCGTACGTGTGTACCGGCGCCGTTCCCGCCAATTCGACGCTGTGCGCCGGTGACGATGCCGGCCTCATGGCAGACACCCCGCGCACGGCGGTCAATGCCTGTACTGCGCCTGATAAATGCGAGTACCAGTGCGATCCCGGTTATCAGGCCGTCGGCAATACCTGTGTCCCGTACGTCTGTACCGGTCCGATCGATCAGTTTTCGCAGTTGTGCTGTGTCGATTATGACATGGATATGGTCTGCGATCCGGACGATGAAGGCTTATCGGCGGATACACCGCGGACTTTGGTGGACGCGTGTACTCAGCCGGTGAAATGCGAGTATGTGTGCCGGGCGAACTACACGCGCGTGGGAACGACGTGCGTGCCGGATTATATGTGTCTGGATCCGCAGCCGGCCAATGCGACTTTGTGCCCTGACGGCTCCGGCTATGATGATTGGGATTTGACGGCCGACACACCCAAAACAGCCGTCGAGACCGGGGCCTGCACGGCCGGGACCAAGTGTGAGTACGAATGTTTGGCGGGGTATATCGTCGACGGAAATAATTGCCGGCTGCCGATGTGTACGGGATCTGTTGCCGCAAATGCTACCCTGTGCCCGGGAGACGACAGCGGGCTGGCGGTGGATACTGCATATACCACGGTGGCCTCTTGTACCGGCGGAACCTATTGTGAGACGACGTGTGACGACGGTTACCAGGTCAACGGCGCCAACAGCTGCCGGGCCAATCAGTGTACCGGAGCGGTTCCGGCCAATGCCGAATACTGTTCGGGCGATGATTCCAATATTCCGGGCAACGCGGACGTGGCGGTTACGCTGGTGGCGGCCTGCAGCGGGGGGACAAAGTGTGAGACGATTTGTTCAGCCGGATTCGAATTGGATGTGCCGGGAACGTCGTGTGTGGTTGAGGTCTTTGATTGTTTGGGAACACCCGATCCGAACGCGACGCTGTGTCCGGGAGACGATGCCGGACTGCTGGTCGACACCCCGATAACCACCGTGGCCGCCTGTACAGGCGGGACCATGTGTGAATACACCTGCAACAGCGGATATCATGATTCCGGGGTGAACCAATGTGACGATAATGTCTGTACCGGAGCGGTGCCCGCCAATGCCGACTTGTGCGCGGGCGATGACACCGGAATCCCGGGCAACGCTGATGTGACGCGTTCACTGGTGACTTCCTGTACCGCCGGGACATGGTGCGAATACACCTGCGGCGACGGTTACCATTATGACACGGGCGTGTGTGTCCCCAATGTCTGTACCGGAGCGGTGCCGGCCAATTCCGGTCTGTGTCCGGGAGACGATACCGGCATTGCGGGTAACGCGGATGTCGCGCGGTCGCTCGTTCCGTTCTGTACCGCCGGGACATGGTGCGAATACACCTGCAGCGACGGATACAATTACGACACCGGCGTCTGCGATCTCAATCAATGTACCGGCAGCGTCCCGGCGAACGCGACCCTGTGCGCGGGCGACGACACCGGCCTCACCGGCAATTCCGACGTGGTCCGCACGGCGGTGGGGACCTGTACCGCGGGCGTTTTCTGCGAATATCAGTGTGACGACGGCTATCATGAGTCGGGCGGCGTCTGTGATCCGAACGTGTGTATCGGGGCCGCCCCGGCGAACGCGAGCCTGTGCGCGGGTGACGACACAAGCATTCCCGGCAACGCCAATGTCACGCGCACGGCCGCTGCGGCCTGTACCGCCGGCACCAAGTGCGAGTACACCTGTGATCCGTTATACGTCCTGGACGCCGGTGTGTGCCGTCCCTACATGTGTACCGGCGTTGTGGACCCCAATTCCACGGTGTGTCCGGGGGATGACACCGGATTGTCCGCGGATACGCCGCGCACGACCGTCAGCGGCTGTACCGGCGGGACCATGTGCGAATACACCTGCGACAGCGGCTATCACGACGCCGGAGTGAACCAATGCGATGCGAATGTGTGTACCGGCGCGCCGCCGCTGAATGCCGCGATCTGTCTGGGAGACGATACGAATATTCCGGGTAACGGCGACCTGGCGCTTACGCTGGTGCCGGCCTGTACTCCGGGGACGTGGTGCGAATACGCCTGTGACGACGGATATCATTTGGAGTCCGGCGCCTGTGCCGTGAACGTCTGTACCGGCACTATACCGATCAACGCCACCGTCTGTACCGGAGACGAGGCGAATATTTCCGGCAACAGCAATGTGGCCCGCACGGTCGTCAGTTCCTGTACCGCTACCAAGTGCGAATACACTTGTGACGACGGTTTCAACTATAACGGGTCGGACTGCGAGAGCCTAAATCAGTGTATCGGAGCGGTGCCGGCCGACGCGACGTTGTGTCCCGGGGACGACGCCAACATCGGGGGGAACTCTGATGTCACCCGCACGGTCGTTCCCGCTTGTACCGCCGGGACGAAGTGCGAGTACACCTGTGTCGATACGCACCATGAAGACGCCGGGGCATGTATCGCCAATGTCTGTCTGCCGCCCAGCTACACGAACGCTTCCTACTGTTCGGGAGATGACTCGAATGTGCCGGGAGGGGCGGACATGGTTTCCCAATTAGTGATCACCTGCTCGGCCACCAAGTGCGAGTATGAGTGCGACTCAGGTTATTCGGTGAACGGAGGGATCTGCGAGCCGGACGGCGAGTGGATCCGGGTCGGTCTGTATCTGGGTCAACCGGCCTTTTCACCCGCCTGCGGCGACCCCTTCAGCGGCTATCCGGGATATACCCTGGACCGCGGCGACCCGTGTCCCGCGTCCTTCCTGGGGGATGTCTACGACTGCTTCGATGAAACTATTCCCGGGGTGGGCAACCGCGTCGAATTGCAGTGCCACCAAAAGCTCTAATTCTACGTAAGTTCCTAGGCGGGAGGCGGTTTTCCGCTTCGTTCAGGACTGCCGGCCGGCCGGAAATGTTGCTGATAACTTTGCTTGAATATTAAAGGGGCCTGGGATATACTAGTACTACTCTAAAAAGGGTATCCCTCTATGATCAAAAATTTTCGAAAATTCCGGCGGCATGCGGGCCAAAGTATTATTGAGTACGCGCTGCTGATCACCCTCGTTCTTGCCGGAGTTTACGTGATGAGTCCATACGTCATCCGTTCCTGGAACGCCAATGTCAAGGGATGGGATGACGCCGTTAAAGATTCCTACCGCGAGCCTATCGAACCCAGCCCTCCGGGCGTCTTGGATATCAGTTGTGATTCCGGATACGGTGACCCGTGTTCCTCACCGCCGTGTTGCGGGTACGGGACATGTGAAGAGTATGAACGCACCAGCGCCTGGTTGACCAACCCTATCGGGTGTGCCGATCCTCCGGGCGGGGTAGATTTCCAGTGTACCGAGGATCCGGCCTGCTGTACCACTCCGGTCAAGTTGCCGGTACCGGATTTCTGTGACGATCCGCGTTGTCCGAACTTATCTGAGGTCCCGGCGCTGTATTCCTGCGGGGGGGATCCTGATCACAACAATCCGACCCGCGTGGATTGTCAGTTTGACCGCAACTGCGAGAATACCTGTACCGGGCCACCCAATCCGTCGCTGCCTCAATACGGACCGGCGGTGTGTCCCCAGGATGATTTGAACCTGACCGGTGACACGCCCATCAGTTTCGTTGAGTTCGGCAAATGTAGCGCCCCGGTCGGTAGCGCGCCGAAATGCCAGTGGGAATGTACCCCCGGATTTGTGCCGCAGTTCGGCGCCAGCTCATGCGAGTGTCCGGCGGGATCCATCAATATTTCCGGTGTCTGCGTAATCGACTGTACCTTATCGGAAGGCGAGTGCGGGCCCCGCAGCGGGGTTATCCCGCCGGGAGAACCGACGGGATGTAATGACCCGCTCATTACTTTTGCCGAATGTGAGTCCATCTACGGCGCCCTGTGCCGTTGGAATCCGGTCCTCGGATGCGAACAGGAACGCGGTTGTGACGAATTGCTCACCAACGTGACCTTGTTCTATCCGACCGAGGACGACGACCCGGCCTTCGCCCGTTGCGAGTTCTTCCCGTGGTGCGAATGGACAGGGGGCGGGGGATACTGCTGTATGGCCGTGCAGAGAAATTCGTGTGCCGGACCGCAGGCGGACGGATCCGGGTGTGCCGCCCCGCGCGTACTGGCCTGCTGCCAGTTCGATACTACCGGGCAGTGTAATCTCAACAGCCAGGGATGTACTATCAATACGGATTGCTGCAGTAATAACTGTACCGGCTCAACTGCACCAGCCGGACCGCTGTGCTGCCTCCCCGGACAAACCGGTGTGTGTAACGGCGGATCGAATACCGGCGATTGTTGTGCCGGAGCCGGAGATTGTCCGGGCGGAGCCTGTTTGCCGTAAGGCGATTGAATCAAGGCCCGGTAATGCTATAATCTAAAGGCCTTGGGAACTCACACGATGACAAAGAAACGCAACATAGTTTACATGTTTATACCGTTGATGATCGTAGCCGCCTACACGCTGCTGATTACCTTCATCAACAGACCGGATCCGGTGGAGGCCCAGACTTGTTTTCTGATCCGTCTGGCCAGCTGCACCGGACCGACCTGCGTCCCGGTCTGCCCGAGCGGCGGGTTGTTGTCGACGGATATTACCAATACCGGCTTTACGTCGGCCTTGTACGGGACCGAGGTCATGACCAGCATTTGTTTCATCGAATAAGCGGGATGAAAAAACATGGATAAAAGACGCGCCTGCTACTTATTTATTTCCACGACGATGGTCCTGGTGTACCTGGTCCTGTACGCGATGCTCTACCGACCGAACCTCGTCAATGCCCAGACCGCTTGTTTTCAAATGACATTGGAATCTTGTCCGGGGTCCGGTTGCGTGCCCGGATGTATCGGCATCCCGGAAGGACCGCTGGTGACCGGATATACTTCAGGTCCGTACGGCGTGCCGGTCAATACGATTATCTGCAAGGAGTAGTGCCACGATGAGTACCAAAACCAAAAATCTTCTGCTGCGTTGGGGCCTGATCACCTACATGGTGGAAGTTGCCCTGTTTGGTTACGTGGTCCTGTCAACGCCTCCTGATGTGGAAGCCCAGTGCCGGAATATCACCTGGTGTTCGGCCAACGCTACCGGCTGCTGCGCCAGTGGCGGGACCGGATCGGTATACACCGGATCACGTTACGGCGGACCTCACTGGTATTCCGAGATTTGCATTAACTAGCCTCGGCCTTTTCACGGCGAAATCATTTCCTCTCTCAGTCCATCTCCACGAATTTATTGGTCGTTTCAACAGGTGTCTGGTGCTATAGTATTATGATTCTAATTAATATTATAAGTGAGCGGTATGCCTGGTGTTAAATCCTCCCTCTTAATTGTGTTTTGCGTGGCGGTGGTCCTGCGGATATACGGTTTGTTTACGTATGATTTGTGGTTTGACGAAATCGGGACCAATCTGTTCAGTCACCAAAGTATCCAGCGGATGGCCGAGCTTTCGCATGTGGCCCCGCAGACCATATTCACGACCCGTCTGACCAACGATTCGCACTCCTTTCTTTACTATCACGTTGTCTATTTCTTCAGTCAATTCCTGGGGGAAGGTAAATCGTTGCGGCTTTTGTCGCTGGTCTTCAGTATACTCACCGTCGGAGTTTTCTACCGTGTGGCCCGTATTCTGCTGACCCCGCGGGCGAGTTTCTATGCCCTGGTCATCCTGGCGCTCAATCCGTTTCATATCTGGTATGCCCAGGAAGCCCGTGTCTACGCCATGGCCGGATTGGTGTCGCTGCTGACGGTGTACGCTTTTCTGACGGCCGTACGGGACAATCGCTGGTGGCAGTGGCTCGCCTTCGGAGTGGGCGGCGCCGCGGCGATGATGACGTCTTACTTCAACATTTTTATTCTGGCCCTGTTGCCGGTCTATCTGAAACTCCGCGGGGAAGAGCGGAGCTGGCGGCCGTGGCTGATCGCTATGGCGGTGACGGCGGCACTCTGCGCGCCGGCGGTTCCGCTGGTGACGGCCCAGTGGCAATTCGTCCAGGGGAACTTTTGGCTGCCGGAACCGACGCCGCTGACGGCGCTGTTTACTGTTCTCGTTTTCATCCTGGGATATTCCGGTTTTATCTTTCAGTACGCGGCCGGACTGGTAGTCTTCGGTGTCTTGGCCGGGTGGGGAGCATACCATATGGGAAAATCCGATCCGGGGCGCGCGCTTTTCCTGGGGCTGCTGGTGATTCTGCCGCCGGCGGTGATTTACGTCATTTCGCATCATTCCACGCCGGTATATATTCATCGGCAGATGCTGATCTTTTCGCCGTATCTCTATTTCTTGGCTGCCCAGGGGATCGAGGCTCTGCCGGAGGAGCGAGACCGGCGGGTGGCGCTGGGTTGCGTTGTCCTGCTGATGCTGTCGTGTCTGGTCAATTATTACCGCAACGCGATGTTCGATCACAAATCCCGTGCGAAGTATTTTACCGGAGTCGTCCCGAAGAAGAATTATCAGGAGACGTTCCGTCAGTTGGAACAAAATTTCCATGACGGTGATATCGTCGCCGCGACAGAGACACAGGCCTTCGTGATGCTGTTCGCGCATGTGCTGGACGCCAGCGGGAGCGGGGCACCGCTGCATTTCGGCGCTTTTAAATACTACCTTTTTCCGAACATGATGCAGCGTTTCGATAACCGGTTTTTACGCATCCAGGATATCGTGGCCCAGATCCCGGAATCGGAAATCAACCGGCTGCAGACCTTCGTGCCGGCCCCCAACGGCGCGCTGGTGCTCGACGACGATCCGGTGCAGGCGCAGCCGTTTAACCGTGTCTGGCTGGTGAGCGCCAGTTGGGACAATAAGGGCGATCAGGAGGCGATTCTCAATATTAACGCCTTGCAGGTGCGGTCGCTGTTCGACAGGTTGTTCCTTAAGAAATCAACCCAAATCAACGACGGGATTTACCTTGAACTTTACGAAAAGTAATCATATCCTCGCGCTGCTGGTGTTTTTGTTTTTGTCGGTCTTGTTTACGGCGCCTATCTACGATAATTCCGACATGTGGGGACAGAAGGACTGGGACCAGTTCGTGATGTGGAATGCGGTGCCGTACCGGACGATCACCGAGTTTCGTCAATTTCCCTTGTGGAACCCATACGTCAACGGCGGGAACGTGATGCTGGCGCATCCGCAATCCGCGTTCCTGTCGCCGTTTTTTGTCTTTGTCCTTATCTTCGGGCCTTATCTTGGGCTCAAGATCCAGATCACCGTGCATGTGTTCCTGGGATTGTGGGGCATGTTTTTGCTCGCCAAACACCTGGCGCTGCGCGATATGGCGGCCTACCTGGCGGCGTTCGTCTTTATGTTTGCCGCCGTCTATCCATTGCATCTGACCGAAGGGCACACCGAGTGGCTGTGCATGGCGTTTATGCCGTGGCTGTTTCTCGCCTATCGGAAGAGTCTCGACGACATCCGCTATGTGCTGGCCGGTATTGTCTTTCTCAGCCTGATTCTGCTCAACGGCAGCGTGGACGTCTTCAATATCTTCAATGTCTTTCTCGGAATGTACGCGGTGCTGACGGCCGCGCGGTTACGCGAATGGACGCCGGTTAAATCCTTATTGATGATCTTCGCGGGCACCTTTTTGCTGTGCGCGGTCAAACTGTTTCCCATGCTCGACTTTATCCGGGAATTTCCCCGCGCGGGGGAAGAGGCGGGCGGCGGTGTGACCTTGGGCATCCTTTTCCGGATGCTGCTCGATCCCAACCAGGAAACGCTCGATATGCTGAACTGGCTCGACGGGTACCGGATGGGCCTGACACATGAGTGGCATGAGTACGGCGCGTATGTCGGGATTTTCCCGCTGGCGCTGGGACTCGCGGGGAGTGTCATTTTTTTCCGGAAATACTGGCCGCTGATCGTCTCCGGCATGGCTATGCTGCTGATCGCCCTGGGCGACGGGACCCTGTTGAATGTGTGGCAGCTCTTGCGCCGTCTGCCGGTTTACGATTCGCTCACCGTTCCGTCGCGCTATATTGTGGGGTTCGTTTTTCTGCTGGCGCTCACCGCCGCCATGACCCTGCAGTTGATCAATGACCGGCTGGCCGGTCAGCGCGGTCTGCGGGCCAAGATGCTGAAAGGGGCGGTGGTCCTGATGTTTCTGTTTGTTCCGTATCATCTCATCGAGATGAATTCGAGCATCTTCTGGAACGCCTTCCGGGTGGAGCCGGTCACTTTGCGTCACAACCCGTTCTTTGCCCAGCGCTACCGCGAGGCGCGTTTTCAGGAAGAATATGTGACCAACAGTTCTATCTATCCGGTCTTCCTGAGTAATTCCGGAATTGTCGAGGGGTACGAAGTGATGCAGCTGACACGGGGCGCCGTAACGGTGCTCGGTGAATCCGGCTACCGGGGAGAGTATTTTTTTGATTTTCCCCGGGGAGAGCGGGAGCTGGTCCTGTTTTCCCCGAATAAATTGATTTTCGACATCAAGCTGGACCGTTCCAACCTGTTGATCATCAACCAAAATTATCACAAGGGTTGGACGGCGTCTATCCCGGGCCACCGACTCGCGGTCTCCCAAACCGCCGGATTGATTTCGGTCGTGTTGCCGGAAGGGGAATACCGGCTTGAACTGACGTACCGGCCGCAGCCGTTTCTCGTCGGGAGTGCCGTTTCGTTGTTGACGCTGGTCCTGCTGGTGGCTAAGGCTTGGGAATGGCGTTCTCTGTCCCGCGGGCGGAGGCGGAAGCAGTCCGAGAAGCCGCACGTCGCCTGAAAGGTTGTCGCGTATTCCATGAACACATCCGCGCACAAATCCTCCTCAACCGATCCCGCCATAACCGTGTGGTTGTGGATTATGATCGGCTTTATGGGCTACCGGTTGGTGTTATATGCGCTGTTCGCGGTGGACCACATTACCTATCCGTATGACTACGACGCCGGTGAGGGGCTGATCCTCAGCCGTGCCTGGATCATGGCGCGGGGCGGCGATATCTATTCGCCCGTTGCCATTGAGCCTTACTTTGTCATGAATTACCCTCCGGTGTTTGAGGGGCTGGTCGCGGTCGCGGCCAAGCTGTTCGGTCCCGGTCACTGGATCGGCCGGCTGCTGTCGGTGACCGCCGCGGGCGTCTCTGCCTTTTGCGTCAGCCGGATTGTCCGGAAGCACTCCGGCAAGTCCTTGTCAGCGGTCGCGGCGGGGCTTCTGCTGTACGCCTCCAGTTGGTTGACGAGTTGGTCCGTAATCAGCAGGGTGGATACGTTCGGTTTAATGTGCACACTGGCCGGCCTGGCCGTCATGTCGCGGGAGGCCTCGCGGCGGACGGTGCGGACAGTCCTGGTGGGGGCGGTGCTGTTCAGCCTGGCCTTATTCACCCGGCAGAGCCTGATTGCCGCCCCGCTCGCCTGCGCTCTGGCCTATCTTTTTCCCGACGAGAATGAACCGCAGCGCCGGCGCCACAAGATCGTTTTTCTCGGCGCGATGATTATCATCCCGGCGGTCTTTCTGGCGGTAATGCAGCTGGTTACCGGCGGAGAATTTTACCGGCACACGGTGCTCTATACCATGGGGGAGTTTGAAGTCGCTAATTTCCTGCGCTGGATCGGTGATTACGTCAATATGCACGGGGCGGCGGTCGCGCTGTGTGCGGGATATGTGTTCATGCGCTGGCGAGAGCCGGGTCTGCGGGTCCCGCTGTTGTTTTGGGTCCTGTCCCTGGCCGTGTCCTTCACGGCCGGTAAGGAAGGTTCCTCGATCAACTACTTCCTGGAATTCTGGGCGGCCAGTTGTATTCTGATCGGATTGATGCTCGGTGAGCTCGAACACTTTCGCGGCAGCGGTTGGCGCCGGCTGGCCGGCCCGGTGGTCGTCGGCATCCTGTTCGTACAGGTGCTGGTCATGCATTACCGTACCGATTTTAATCACGTGCGGGAAGTGTACCGCCAGAGTTCCACCCGGTTATCCGCGTACGTACGTGACTCCCCCGGAGAGGTCCTTTCGGAGTACACCGGATATCTTGTGATTAACGGTAAACAGCCGGTTTATCAGCCGTTTTCCATGACACAACTCGCCGAACGCGGATTATGGGATGAGGAAAAGTTTATCGCGGATATCGAACACGGGCGGTTTTCTTTGATTGTCATGACCAATGTCGGCATGGGTTACGGCCGCTGGTCGCAACGGATGATCGACGCGGTGCAGTCTCACTATGATCTGATCGATACGCTGCCGTGTTACGAGTTGTCATTTTATGAAAGCAGCGTCAACGTCAACAATGTGTACCGGCGCAGACAGATCGCGGGGAAACGATGAGCGGGCGGAAGGCTAAAGTTCTGTTGGCCGGCGGCGGAATGCTCGTGGCGGCGGCCCTGTTGTTCGCCCGTTTGGGGGCGGTCCCGCTATGGGATGATGAGGCCACGACCGCGTTGTTCGCGCAATCGGTGTGGCGGACCGGTGATACCCATGCGCGGGTGGGGCACAATATCGTGGCCTATCAGTCCGGTGTGGAAATCAGGAATGGAAAGAACCGCGTGATCCCGCCGTTGCCGTTTTATCTGGCAGCTCCCTTTGTGGGCAACGCGCCGGGTTCGGCGCTGGCCGCACGTTTGCCGTTCGCGTTGTGCGGTCTGGCCACCGTCGGGGTAATCATTTTGTGGCTGGCACGCGCGGGCGTGTGCGCGGGGACGTGGCTGGCGATGCTCGCGGGACTTTTATGCAATGTTTCGTTTCTGCTCTTCAGCCGGCAGTGCCGCTATTACGCACCGGTGATGCTGCTGTCGGTGACCGCCGCTTATTGCTATCAGTTCCGTGACCGGGGCCGCCCGTACCTGTTCGGATTGGCCGCCGCCTGTGTGTTGCTGCTTGGCGCCAACTATCTGTGTTACGCCGGGGTGATGGCCTGCCTGGCGGTGGACTACCTGATGTGGGGTCGGCGGACGCGGGCGTATCAGGTCGGGGACGTCCTGCTGTTTGCGGTGATCCAGCTGGCGGCGGTCGGCGCGGTCGTGATGTTTTACAATCCGTTTGGCGTTGACATCTGGAACGTACCGCGGCAGGCCTGGATCGTCGAAAAACTCACTCTATTTTTGTGGAACTGGCGGGATCTCAACAGCAATGAATTCGGGGCCGGATTGCTGATCGCGATGGCTGCGGTCCTGGGGTTCTTCGGCGGGGACCGGCAGGCCCGCCGGGCGGTAACGGCGCTCACGGTTTACATAGCAGTGGTGAGCGTGTTGACGCCGCAGCCCGTCAACCTGTTGTCCGTGGCCTTTGTGCGCTATCTGGTCCCGGTCATACCGCTGTGCGTGTGGATTGCGGTGATCTGTGTGCGGTACACCGCGGCGCGCCACTACGCCTTGGCAGTTGTGCTGGCCGTTCTCGTCTTTGGGACCAATATCCTGCACGGCGGTCCGCTCGTCGGGACCGACCCGCGGACGGTTTTCAGTTCGGTCATCGCGCAGGGAAAGTTTCGCAGCACCATCGCGCAATACATCGGTGAATTGATCGCCCCCCCGCCCAGCGCGTACCGCGAGACGGCGCAGTGGATCAACCGTCATGTCGGGGAGGGGCAAAGCGTGTGGGTAACGCCCGGTTACGCGACGTACCCGCTGATGTACCACGCCCCGCGGGCGCTGTATGCCTGGCAGCTCGATGCCGGATCCGGCCGTTTTCCCGGGCTGCCCGCGATTCACTTTGCCGGACAACAGGCGCCTGAATTTATCGTTGCCTTCGGTCCGTACCGGGCGCAGGCCCTGGCGGCGATGGAGAACTTGAAGGCCCGGGGAGTGTCGTACCGCGAAGAAGGGACCGTCAACCGCTACTGGTATGATCTGATCCGGCCCGAACTGTTTTGGCACGCCTTTGGGGAAGTCCGTGAATTTTCTCCGGGCGACGAGGCGGTGTACCTGTACCGGAAACAGCGGCCGTAACCCGGTCCCGTGTCCGGAAGTATTTGAATCTGTTGTCTTTTGCGGTCTGAGTACGGTATGATAGTCAACAATGCGACCGTCTGCGGCGGGAATTGATCCGCGATCGCGTTGTCCAGAGCCGCCAACCGGTATCGGGGGATACGCCGATGAAGAAAATTTCCGTCCTGGCCATCATGGTATTCGTGATCGGGGTCGCCTTGCGTGTCCAGCTGTTGCATGCGCCCTATATCGAGGACGAACGCAAGAATATATATATCGCGCAACAGATTTCGTTCGCGCCGGGACACGCGTATCTTCCGCTCGAACACAAAGAAATCACGCATCCGCTGTTAAACGTCTATCTGACCAAACTGGGCATGAGCGTGTGGGGGGAAACCGGCCCCGGTCCGCGCGTGATCCATTTTATGCTCGGATCACTGACATTGGCGCTGGTGTACCTGCTGGCACGCACGTGGGGCGAGATGGCCGGGGTATGGGCGCTGGCCGCGCTGGCTTTTAATCCTTATCATCTGCATGCCACAGTGCGTACTGAGAACGCCAGCTCGCTGCTTTTTTTTACGGCGCTGGCGCTGTGGCTTTTTTACCGCGCGATGGAGACCCGGCGCGGCAAGTGGATGATCGCGCTGGGACCCGTTATGGGGGCCGCCTTTTTGACCAAGGGCGTCAGTCTCTTGTTGGTGCCGGCCATGGGACTACTTTTGATAGGGACCGCCGATCAGCGCTTCTGGTGGCGCTCCCGCAGTCTTTACATCGCGGCCGGGCTTTTCATGCTGACGATCAGCCCGTGGTTGATTTGGGTGAGTGTGCACGGGACGCATCAGCTGATGTTTGAACCGGGTATGTATAAACCCGGGATGGTCCGATTGAATCCGACCGCCGTTCATTTCTACCTGATTGATTTGTTCTGCCGGTTGAGTCAAGTTGAACCGCGGATGGTGACCAGCTGGGAATACGGGCGTATGGATATCGTCTCGGGACTGGTGTTGTTGTTGGGCGTCGTGTGGACGACCCTGAACAAGCCGGACCGTCTGGCGCGGTGGCTTTTGGCCTGTTTTGCCGTCATCGTGGTCGTGTTGAGTTTTTTTCGCCGGGAAGGCAACGCCGTCGGTGAGTTTTGGTGGGTCAATCTGAGTTTGATTCCGGCGGTTTGTCTGGCCGGCCGGATGCTGTCATCCTGGAACAGCCGCGGCAAGATTTTTCGTCTGATGACCTGCGGTGTCTTTATTTTTTTATGCGTCCACGCGGCCTGTTTTGTCCGTGCGTTGCCGGCCGATATCTTGTACCCTCCGCGGCGGTTTTGCCCGTTGGTCGATCAGGATTATACGGTGGCCCGTCTGGCCATGACGGACGGCCGTTATGATTTGGCCCGCCAGGAATTTAAACGGCATCTGCGGTACGCGCCGAATAACGTCGAGATCCTCAGCTTTTTGGGATTGGTGGATTTTCACCAGGGACGCTTTGACGCGGCCGTCGACTATTGGGCGCGGGCGCTGGTTTTGGAACCGCATTATGTTCATGTCAGCAATAAGCTGATCAATCACAGCGCGGTGTTGCGTGCGCATTTTCTGCGGCGGTGGCATGAGAATACGGCCGATCCGCGGGCGGCCTACTATCTGGGCGTGGTGAATTTCTACGACGGGCAGTTCGATCAGGCCCGGGCTTTTTTCGATCGCCTGTCCCGACAGAAACCGGGGCTGCCCGCGTCGGCTTATTACAAGGCCCGTCTTCACTATGCCAAAAAAGAGTACGCCGTAGCCGAGACCATGCTCCGGGAGGTCTTGCGGAAAAGGCCGGGGTTCACCGGCGCCTATTTTGCGCTGGGTCAGGCCTGTTTGAAAGAAGGCCGCTACCGGGAGGCCGTGGCCGCCTTTGACGGGGCATTGCGGTTCCATCCGCAGGATTTAAAATCGATGTATTACCGGGCCCAAGCGTTCGAAAAATTGGGTGCCGCGGGCGAGGCGTCCGTTGCCTACCGGGCCGCGCTGGATCTCGTTCACGCCGATCTGATTCAGCGTCTGCGCGAGACGGATCCGCCGCCCTACTCCAAGATACTTTCGTTAACAAGGGGAGCGTTTTGAAAGTTATCCCGCGCCGGTTGGTCGCGTTTGAAAAAGGGGAATTGGCCGCGAGCTGGCGGGTCCTGCGCGGCGAAGAAGAGGCCGGACTGGTTGCCGAATTCGAGCAGCGGTTCGCCGACTATGTGGGCGTCCCTCACGCGATGGCGGTTTCTTCAGTGCGTGACGGTTTTTCGTGCCTGCTGGACGTGCTGGAATTCGCGCCCGGCGACGAAATCATTATGGCCGCCTACAATTACCACGTCATGCCGCTGATCGTTAAAAAGCGCGGACTGGTGCCGGTCTTCGCGGACATCGATCCGGACACGCTGAATATCGATCCCGGTCAAATCGGGAGGTTGATCACCGGCAAGACCCGGGCGGTGGTCGTGACCCATCTGTTCGGAAGGTCGGCGCGCGCGGCGGAAATCCAAACGATCTGCCGGGAACGCGGGCTGATACTGCTCGAGGACGCGGCGCACGCGTGCGGGGCCGAATGCGACGGCCGCAAGGTCGGCGGGTTCGGCGATTTCGGGATGTTCAGCTTCGGGACCGGTAAATGTCTGGTGACTCTCGGCGGGGGGATCATTGTCTCACGGAACGCGGAGGCGTTCGCCCGGCTCCGGGAGCGGTTGGACAATCAGGACCGCCCGGGGGAACGCTGGCACAGTACCAGTTACTATCTAAAATGCCTGTTGCAGATTACGCTCACCCACCGGTCGCTGTTTGCGGTCCTGGTGTATCCCTGGATCCTGGTGGCCGACCTGATGCGGCTGGACATCATCGAACGGCTGACCGGAGATAAGTATACGTCGGCGGATGTCAGCGCCAAGAGCCAGGTGCAGCCGTTCGCCGAATTCCAGGCCCTGCTCGGATTGCAGCAACTCAAGCGGCTGGACGCCATGAACGACAAGCGGATCGCACGCGCCCAGCTGCTCGACCGCTATCTTGAGGATGTGAAAGAGATCAAACGGATCCCGGTTGTGGGGAGCCGCGAGCACATCGCCCAGTCGTACACCGTAATTTGTGATGATAAGAACGCGCTGCGGCGGCATTTGCTGCGTAAGGGCATTGACACCAAAGAATCGTCCATGCGCAATTGCGCGCAGTTCCTGGGGGCGGAGGGCCCGTTTCCCGCAATGGCCGGGATCGACGACCGTATCGTGGAATTGCCCTGTTCCCAACACCTGAGCGAAAACGAGATATTATACCAGGCCAATGTCGTCCGGGATTTCTTCGGCTATCCGATGATATCCGGTCCGGGCGGAGGCAGATGATGTCCGAATTCTGGAAAGACAAGGTCGTGATCATCACCGGCGCTTCTTCGGGAGTGGGCCGCAGCTGCGTTGTGGAGATGTCCGCGCGGGGGGCCAAGGTTGTGTTGGCGGCCCGCCGGCTCGAACGGATGAAGGAAATCGGTGAGGCACTGCCGCGGGAGTCGACGCTGATCGTTCAGACGGATGTGGGAAAACAGGACCAGGTCGAGGCGATGGTCCGCCGGACGGTGGAACGCTTCGGGCGGGTGGACGTCCTGGTCAACAATGCCGCCGTCGGTATGGGCGGAAATGTGATCAGCTGTCCGCTCGATAAATACGAAGAACTCATGCGGATCAATGTCTTCGGCGCGTTGTACTGCATGCGGGCCGTGTATCCGCATATGAAGACGCAGGGCGGCGGAGCGATTGTCAACGTCAGTTCGATCGCCGGCTTCAAAGGTTTTTACACCTGCGGACTTTATGCCAGCTCCAAACACGCCCTTAACGGCATGAGCGAAAGCCTGGGCGAGACGGCGCGTATAGACAACATTCACGTGGCGTTGATCTGTCCGGGAAAAATCGAGACCGAATTTGACCAGAAGCTCCTGTATTTCGAAGGGAAACGCTCGACTGAAAACAGCGGCATCGAGCCGATCGAAGTCTGCCGGGCGATCATGCGCGCCGTCGAGAAGAAGAAGCGCCTGATCGTACTCGGAAAAAAGTGCATGCCGCTGTATTTGTTGAACCGATTGTCTCCGGGGTTGACGAACTTTTTGATCCGCAAACTCTATGCCTGACCGTGCCCCGGACGTGATTAAAACCGAATTCATGAGAAGCAAAGACATCCTCATCGCTTTTATTTGCAATGCCGTGCTGCTGGGCCTGCTGTGGGCCGATGCCCTTGGTCTCAATTTGTATCTCCGGGCGTTGCTCGTCAATTTGGCGATGTATGTGGTTCCCGGAACGGGCTGGCTGGGCATTATGCGCCGGCATGTTTCGAGCGCGGTGTTTCTGTTGTTTTTTCAATTCATCCTGTCGGTCACCGCGTTGATTGTCCTGCATTTGGGATTCCTCGCCGCGGGACACGTCCCGGACGCGCGCGCGTTTTTAATCGGTCTGCTGCTCCTGACGAATGCCGGTATTGTCATGAGCCGGCCGTCGGCGGCGTTCGCCATGCTGCGTTTCGATTATTGGCGGGTCGCGATTTTGGGCGTGACCTTGGTTTGCGTTTATACCTGCGTGTTTGCGGGCATGCGCACCCTCCCCGGACAATTGGACCTCGACGGCGAACATCAGGGAACGGCCTACGGACTCGTCCACGAGTTCCGGCCTTATCTGACCAGCGACATCATCGCCTCGCCGTATTACTTCGCCCATCCGCCGTTAACCAATATTTTTAACGCCTACAGCACTTTGCTGCTGAACCGGACGGATGATTACCGTTATTTCTATGAGACCGCGAAACAGACTGAACGTGTGCTTGGCTTGAGACCCGGCGGAGAGGAACCGGTGAGCCTCGGTCCGGAGCGGGGAAGTTTGATTTATTTCCAGGGCAACACCTACGTCTTCCGGACGATGCGCGGCAATGATATGCTGGACCGGCCGATTTCCCGGCAAAGGGTGATGGAACATTTGGCCGCGCCGGATCAAAAGCAGTTCTTTGACGACCCGCGGCCGTTTCCGGCGCGCGCGTCCAACATATTTGCCAGCTTGTTCGTGCTGTGCGTGCTTTTTCAGTGGATCACCAGGCTGACGAATTCGCGGTTATTAGGCATTGTCGCCGGATTTGTCTATGTCTTCTCGCCGGGGATTTTCATCCGCTCCTGTTTCTCCGAGCATGTGGCCTTCACCAACGCGCTGCTGGTCGTATTGGCCTACCAGTTTTGTTTTCCCGAAGAGTTCCGGGGGAAGGGCCGCTGGGGCGGCCTGCTGGCCTATGTCCCGGGGCTGATCGCCGGGCTGATCAATCAAAAGATAGTGATTATGGTCGCGCCGTTGCTGGTGATGGAGGCCGTGACGTGTCTGCGGCAACGCGGGGCCGGGTCGTGGGCGGTCCGGCTTGTGAAGGCGGCGCCCATTCCCGCGGGTTTCGCGGCGGGCACGGTGCTGTTTTGGATCTACGGTCTGGCGATTGACCCGGCGGCGTTTTTTATTTCGCATCTGCGGACACATTTTTTCGACCGTCTGCTGCATTTGAACACCATGTTCGGCGGGGATTATCCCGGCGCCGGTCTGCTCTGGTATCAGTTCAATCACGAATTTCCGCCTTTTTTGCTGAGCGTCTTCGCTGTGTTGTATAGTTTAAAGAGCCAGCGCAACCGGACTGTCGTCTTTTTGACCGCCTGGGCCGTTTTCGGCGGAGTCCTGTTTTCCGTGGTCGACTGGAAACAAACCAATCATCTCACTCAGCTGACGATTCCGTTGTTGGCCGTGTTGATGATGTATATCGAACAGCAGCCGCTCGCCTACAAACGGGTGTTAAAGGTTTTGGTGGGGTTGTGTCTGCTTTACGGTTTCTGGTTCGACATGCAGCTGCTGGCGGATTTTCATTTTTACAAACCGGTCAGCGGATGGTAAGAGAGAGGCGTCTGAATGCAACGGGTCGTTGATTGGTTGAGGGACAATCGCACACTGTTGTGGCTGACATGCGCGCTGTGTCTGTTGCGGGCGGCGCCCTTATTCAGTGTGGAGGCGATTTGGCCGTCGCTCGAACGCTTCTATGCCGGAACCGTGGCCCGCGAGATGGCCGACGGGCTGAAAATGCCACTCCTGGATTATCAATTCAGCAGCTATGAACCCGGATGGCTGCTGGCGGGTTTGCTTTGCCTGCCCTTTATGAAGCTCGTCGGTTTCACGTCGTTCGGCATGGCGTTGGCCGGGATATTATTGGACGCGATTCAATTTGTGATTTTTTATCGCATCCTGAACCGTTACATCAATCCACGCGTGGCATTGTTTTACGGTTTGCAATATATCATCGCGCCCTACATTCTTCACGTCACCAACATCTTCGTCAACTTCAGTTATTTTGACCTGCCCTTTCTGACCGCCCTGTTTTTGGGAATGTATCTGAAGATTTTTCGTGACAACGGGGTTCACGCCGTTGTCGGGGGGACGGGCTTTTCGTTGTTTTGTCTGGGGCTGTTGGGTGGATTCTCGACGTGGCTTTGCCTGGCTTTTTTACTGATCGCCGTGCCGTGCCTGGTGCATTGGCGGGTTTATGTCCGCCGCGCGCGGCCGCGGGAAGTAGGCGCGTTTCTGGGCGGGTTCCTGATCGGCTTGAGCCCGTTGTTACTGCGCTGGTCCACCTTTGCCGGCGGAATCCAAAGCGGAATCCTTGAGCGGATCCTGGCGCAGGACGCCGGCGGGTTCATTTCAAGGTTGATTGGATTTCTTGCGGTGCGGCCGGCGTTTGCCTGGTCGGTGTTCTTTCAGTACATCGAGATCCTGGGTGTCCTGCTTTTTGTGATACTCATTATTCTGAGGAGAAAAGAGCTCGGCCGGGCCGTATCCGGATTATTCGGCGGCCGGGTCGGGGCTCCGGACGACAACGGACTTCCGGTGATCTATATCGTCTATCTCCTGACGTTTATCACGGTATTCTGTTCGAGTGATTTTTCGAATGAACGGTATTTTCAGCCTGTGTATCCCTTTTTATTCGGCTGCAACGCCATGGCCGTTGACGGGCTGATGCGGATGCGGTCGCGCGTTTGGGGCCGGATCGGCACGGGGGTCCTGACTTTGCAATTGCTGCTGGCGGCGGCCGACTGCGCGACGGTCCCGCTGTATCGGACCGCGCCGAACCTGGCGCTCTTTCGCGACCGGGCCTATTCATACGCGTTGATCGGTTGCCTGTCCAGCTGGCGCTTCCGCCTGGACCCGCGGCGGGTGATGGCCATTTACGCGCGGTTGAAATCCGACGAAGACCGGCAGGCCTACATGCGGGGCTTCGGCTTCGAACTGGCAGTGGAAAGTGACGATACGCTTGCCGACGATTATTTCCAGTACCTGCGGGAGCATTTCCCCACAGACGACGGACGCCGCCGCGCTTTTCGCGTCGGACTCTTGCTGGGGCAGGGACAGCGGCAGTACGAAGGTACCGCGTTGTCCGAATTTTATCCGACGATACTGCAGTCCGTCACCCGGGAGGAGGTGCGACGATTCGTGAAGGAACAGGTTCGGCTGATCGGTTTTGAGGACGATGCCGACCGGCCGGCGTTATATGCGGGACTGGGTCAACAGTTTTTTGCGGTAGCCCCGGACATCGGGCTGCCCGCGGCGGAGGTAATTCCGTTTATTGAAGAGAAGTACCGGGGTGATTTCTTTCAAGGCCGGTTGCTGGCCGATCGTTACCGGGATCAAATCTAGGAGAGCGAAAGATGGAAGGCATCGGCCGCTGGCTGAAGAATAACCGGAGTCTGGTGATCCTCACCGCCGCCCTTATCGCGGCGCGGGTGTCGTTGATTTTCTGCACCGAGCAGCTGTGGCCGTCGCTGGAACGGTTCTACACCGGGACCGTGGCCAAGGAGTTGGCCGACGGCATGGCCATGCCGCTGTGGGATTATCAGTTCAGCAGCTATGAGGCCGGGTGGCTGCTGGCGGCCCTGCTGTGCCTGCCGTTCTTTAAACTGTTCGGTTTTACGTCCTTTGCCATGGGCTTGTGCGGCATTATTCTCTACGTCATCCAGTTCGTTTTGCTCTACCGGCTGATCGAAAGGGGACTGAACCGCCGGGTCGCCGTTTTCTTCGGCCTGCAATACCTGTTCGCGCAGTATATCTTCAATCTCAACGCCCTGTTTGTCGGCTTTAACTACTTTAACATCGTTTTCCTGTACGCCCTGTTCCTCACTTTTTACCGGGCGGTCTTCCGCGACAATGCGATCCACGGTGTGGTCGGCGGGCCGTTGCTTTCGTTGTTTTTCTTAGGGCTGCTCGGCGGGTTTTCGACATGGGTGTGCTACGCCTTCGCGTTGATTGCGATCCCGTGCTTCATTCACTGGTGGATTTATTACCGTTCCCGGGATCTGCGGACGGTAGTGAGTTTTGTCGCCGGTTTCGTACTCGGCGGCAGCCCGTTGTTTTTTCGAATCGCCACGTTCGCCGGTGGGATCAAGACGGATATCCTGGCCAAGATCATCGCACAGGATTTGCCGGGCTTTATCGCGAAGTTTTGGCATTTTATCGGATTTGAACACAGTTACGCGCGTTCGGTGTTTTCCGATTACCTGGAGATCCTGGGAACGATTTTATTTGCGCTGATCATCTTTTTGAAGCGAAACGACCTGGGCCGTTTACTCGGTGCCGTTTTCGGATCGCGTGCCGTGGAAGAAGGCGAGAGCGGGACGTTTTTGCTGTTCTGTCTGTACCCCGCGGCCTTCCTGACCGTGTTCTGTCTGAGCGGTTTCGCGGACTACCGCTACTTTGCGCCGGTCTATCCGTTTGTCTTCGCTGTGAACGCCATTGCCGTCGATCTTCTGCTGAGTTACCGGAACCGATTTGTGAAGGGATTGGGGGCCGGATGTCTCGGGATTTTATTGCTTTTTGGGGTGGCCGATAGTATAATTATACCGCTATATCCGGTTGCACCGAATCTTGCTTTATTCCGCGACGAGGCCTATTCCTACGAACTTTTGGGGTGTCTGGTCAGCTGGCGCTTTAAGGATGACCCCAGACGGGTTATGCGTGTGGTCAACCGGCTTTCCGACGATGAGAAACGCACGGATTTATTGCGCGGTTTCGGATTCGAGCTGGCCTTCGACGGGAACGAAGAACTCATCAAAGAGTACGATGTTTTTTTCGCCAACACCTACCGTCACCGGCCGGCGTTCCTGAAGGCTTATTCCAAGGGGTTTGTGATGGGGCTCGGCCACGAATATTTCGACGGCACGCCCCTCGGCGAATATTATCCGGAGGTCTTGCGGAATATCCCGCGCACCGGAGTCGAGCGGTACTTGGTTAAGAAGCTGGACTTGATCGATATGCTCGATCCCCGGTACCGGCCGAAATGCTACATCGGTTTAGGTTTCCAGTTTTCCGCCCTTGAGGAGGAATACGGTCTGGACGCAGAATTTGTAACGCACCGGATCGGCACGGAGTATCACGACGACTTTATGCGTGGTGTCGCGCTTGGAAAAACATATACTTACCGGCTCTAATTCAGGAGGCCTACATGTATCAATCCCAGGAAAAACCGACCCGCCTTAATTATTTCCAGAAAGTCGTCAGCCATCTTACTTATTTTGATTTCGTCTACAAAAATCCCTGGGTTGTAGCCCGCCTTATCAAGAATTATTTCCGAATCATCGTCTTGCGGCAGCAGGTTATCCGCATTATCGATATCGGCGTTACCGCCGCATGCAACGCCAAGTGCGCGCATTGCTGCAGCGACGCCACCGTCGACACGCGCTGCACCACGCAAGGTGCGCCTGAGATGCGTGAACCGCTCGACATTGAAGAAATCGAAGATATCATCGCTCAAAGCGTGAAGATGGGTGCCGTGATTTTCAATTTCCTCGGTGGCGAACCACTGGTGTACAAAGACATTTACCGCGCCATCCGTTGCGTCAAGAAGCATCATGCCATCGCCGGGATGTCGACGAATGGATTTCTGCTTTCCGAAAAGGTCGTCGCTCAGTTGAAAGAAGCCGGGCTTGACTGCATTCAGGTGGACCTCGGCGGGGGACTCAATCCCAAGGAAATCGACGAGATCCGCGGACTCACCGGATGTCTTGACAGGGCGCTGAACGGGATCCGGCTGCTGAAGGAGGCCAACATCAAGGTCATTATGAGTACGATCATGACCAAGAAGAATGCCGCCAACGGGGACATCTGGAAGATGGTTCAGCTAGCCAAGGACCTGAACATCAAGATCAACGTCAATTGCTCCTCACGCACCGGCGGGTGGGCCGGCAATGAGGACAGCGAGCTGTCCGAAAAGGAATTTGCGATCTACAAGGAAATCATCAAGATGCCGCACACGCGGTGGGCCGGCAGCACGAATTATTTTGCCGAGTTCTGTCCCTGCGGGACCGAAAAGATCATGATCACCACTTACGGTGAGATTCAGCCCTGCGGGTTGATCCCGCTTTCTTACGGGAATTTCCGCAGCGAGGCGATCAATGATATCTGGACCCGCATGCAGACCCAGAAGATCATTTGTGACGGCAAGAAGGAAAAGGCCTGCCGCTCCGCCTGGGATAAGGACATCATCCGGCTGAACACATCCATGTATGAAACGGATAAGCCCAAACCGTTGCGGGTCGACGACATTCCCCAGGAGCGGTTGAAGGCCACGGAAAAGCCGGCGGATTCGACGGTCAATTCTTCCCAATCGTAGTCACGATCCGGAGACAAAAGTCAATTGCGGCAAGGGTTTGCGATAATCTCGCGCTTGCCGCCCGGGTTTAAGTATTCTATCCTTGTAGCATAGATTTCCGCTCCGGCCGCCGTCCGATATTTGTAGACAAAGAGGTTAATGGGGATATAATATTACTACTATAAATCAGTAGAAACACGGATACCGGATGCGTGGACAGACGCCCGAACGACCCGCCTCAAAGGCCATAAGATGATAAATATAAACAACTTATGGAAACACAGAAAATTGCTGCGTAACAATTTTCAGATTGTTCCCAGAGTTGTCCAGGATTACTACCGGCTGCTGGTCCTGAAACAGCCGGTCCTGCGCAAAGTGGACATTGCCGTGATTGCCGGGTGCAACGCGAAATGTCCTTTTTGTTTTGCCGCGACCCTGGAAAATGAGGAGGGCCCGCAACTCAGCCTTCCCGAGATTCAGGGGATCGTCACCGAAGCGGTTAAGCTCGGGGCCATCGCGGTGGAGTTTATCGGCGGTGAACCGTTGATGTGCCGCCACCTCGCCGACGCGGTCCGCTTTGCCCGCCGCCAGAATGTCCTCACCAGCACCACCACCAACGGCCTGCTGCTTACACACAAAAAGATCCATGAGCTCAACGACGCCGGCCTGAATGTCATCCAGATCAGTCTCGACAGCGCCGATCACCGCGAACACGATGCCAGCCGGGGTGTACCCGGCTGTTACGCCAAGATCATGCAGGCCATTGAATGGATTCGCGAAACCGATATCGAGCTGATGCTCAGCACGGTGGCCACCAATGAAAACCTCAGTAACGACGGTGTCATGAAGGTTGTGAAGTTTGCCGAGCATCTCGACGTCCCGATCACCGTCAACCCGGCCTCCAAGGCCGGGGGCTGGAAAGGGAATGCCAACGTCCTGCTGACCGATGAGAACCGCCGCCGTTTCGAACAGATCGTGCAAACGTCCCACGCGCGCTGGGCCGGCCAGGTGAATTTCCTTAAAGAGGGGTGTCCGTGCGGTAAAGAGGTTATTTATGTCACGGCTTACGGACATGTGATCCCCTGCGGTTTTATCCAGATTTCTTACGGAAATATCCGGCAGGAACCCCTGACCCAAATCTGGGACCGGATGCAGGAGCACCGGCTCATGCAGGAAGATAAAAACACCTGTATCGCCGCCTTTGACAAGGCATTCATTAAGGATTACATCGATCCGCTCGATCGCCGGGAAGATTTGCCGGTTTACATCCACGACCATCCCACATACAAGCAGAAGGTGAACGGATAACTATGAAAGTACTGCTCGTCAATCCCTGGTCGCTTAAGAAATTCAATGTGATTGTGATTCCCAACATCAGTCTGGGTTATCTCGCGGCGTCGCTGATGAAGGCGGGGCACGAGGTGGAAATTCTGGATTGTGTCCGGGACCGTATCGATCCCGATCAATTTGAAAGCCGGATTCGTGAGAATCCCGACTATGACCTGATCGGATTTTCGTTGTTTACGACCTACGTAGGAGCGGTCAAGAAATATACCGAGGCGATCAAACGGATCAATCCGCGCATCGCAACCGCGGTGGGCGGTCCGCACGCCGTGCTCGAACCGGTGGAAACTTTGGAGATCCTCACGGACGTCGACTTCGGATTCCGTGGCGAGGCGGAAATCGGGATATGCCAACTCGTCGAAGTCCTCGGCATGGAGGCCGACCCGTATGGTCACGACCGGTTGCGCGAGGTGGATAATCTGGTGTGGCGCGACAAGGGCGGTGAAATCGTTTGCAATCCCCGCGTGATGATCGACGATCTGGACAGCCTGCCGTACCCGCCGTGGGATATTATGAATCCGGGCAAGTATCCGCTGGCCCCGATCGGAGTCTTTTCCAAACGGCGCAAAGTTGCGCCGATCATCGCCACGCGCGGCTGCCCGTACCCGTGCACTTTTTGCGCGGCCGGAAAGATGTCCGGCAAAAAGATGCGCACCCGTTCGGTGGAAAACATTCTGGATGAAATCAAACTGCTGGTGGACAAGTTTGGCGTCGAGGAAATCAATATCCTGGATGATAACTTTACGTTGCAACACAAGCTGGTCGAGGATTTTTGCCACGGATTGATCGACAACAATATCGATATTACCTGGTCCTGTCCCAACGGGGTCCGGCTCGACACGCTCGACGCGGAGTTATTGAAGTTGATGGAGCGGGCCGGCTGCTATTCCTTCGGTGTCGGCATCGAGTGGGGCACGTCCAAGATGCTCAAGATCACGCGCAAGTGCGTGACGCTGGCCACCATCCGTGAAAAGGTGGACCTGATCAAGGCCAACACCAATATCCGGGTGACCGGCTTCTTCATGCTCGGGCAT
Source organism: Candidatus Omnitrophota bacterium (assembly GCA_020632495.1). GTDB lineage: Bacteria > Omnitrophota > Gorgyraeia > Zapsychrales > Zapsychraceae > JAGOSC01. Next base: position 874,930 of record JACKFL010000005.1, read on the forward strand.
CCGGAAGAAACGATCGAAGACGTGGAGGCTACCATTGACTTTGCCTGCAGTCTGAATATCGACCGGGCCAATTTTTTCAACTTTTCGCCGTTTCCGGGGATTGTCGAATACGACAAACTGAAACGGGAAGGGAAGGTCATCAAGAACTGGTATGACTCGCTTTATATCAACAGCGTCGTGTACACGCCGCGGCAGATGACCCGCCAGCAATTGGTCAATCTGCAGCGCAAGGCCTTTTGGCGGTTCTACACGCGCCCGCGGATATTCTTTAATATTCTGAAGGAGATTAAATCGTTCAGCCAGTTTATGGTGGTCTTCAAAAAATCGATGCGGTTAGTCTTCGTTCACGGTCAGTAGTGAGGTGCGTACGGTGTCTACGGCGAAAGTATCGTTAATTCGACTCGACCTGGGAAACAGCAAAAATATCAAGCATCCCTACCATTGTTCTCCGCCTTTTTCTTTAAAATATCTGGAAGCGATCCTGCGGGAGAGCGGCTTTGAGGACGTACGACTCTACGATGCCATGCCGGGCCGTCACCGCAATGAAGATGTGCTTGCCGAACAATTGACCCGTCGGCCGGACTTTGTCATTTATACGGTGAACGTCACCACCCTCAAGGAATTCCGCGCCTTCAATGCCCGTCTCAAACAGGAGCGCCCGGTGCTGACGGTGGCTATGGGGTCGATCGATCCGCGGTTCGTTCCGCCGGAGCTGGATATCTATCTGCCCGGAGAGGCCGAGGTGGAGGCCGCACAGCTTTTGCAGCGCATCGTTGACGGGGAAAGCGACGCCGAGACGGAAATCACCCGTTACGCCAAATACAAACAGGGACCGCAGCCGAATTTTCTCGTCCACAATCTGGATGACCTGCCGTTTCCGGTTTACACCCGTGATGAAATCAAGGACTACCGGTTCATTTATCCGGTGCGGATGTCGCGCAAATTGCGCTGGGGTCATATCCTGTCGTCGCGCGGATGCCCGTATAAATGCACCTTTTGCTCGCCGGTGACGCGGGAAAGTTACGGCGCGAAGGCCCGGTTACGCTCGGCCGCCAATGTAGTCGATGAGATCGAGCGTCTGAAAGAGCAGGGTGTGAACATGATCAGCTTTGACGACGACCTGTTGACCATTACCCGCCGGCATATCACGGAGTTGTGTGATGAGATGATCCGCCGCGACGTGCAGATGAACTGGCTGGCGCATTCGCGCATCGACAATATCGATTACGAATTGCTGCGCAAAATGAAGGCGGCTGGTTGCGTGCTGCTGCGTTTCGGCGTCGAGTCCGGATCCGCCCGGATTGTGGCGTCTTTGACCAAATCGTTCAAGAAGATCGACTGGAACGACCAGGCCAAGAGAATATTCCGTTATGCCAGGGAGCTCGATATCGCTACCCATGCGCTGTTGATTATCGGCAGCCCGACCGAAACCGAGGCTGAGATCCAGGAAACATTTCAACTGGTAAAGGAAATCAACCCCGACATCATGCAGATCCACTTCTTCAGTCCGTATCCGGGTTCCGTCAGCTATGAGCAGCTCAAGACCGAGTTGAGCGAAGATCAGGTGATGAACATGTTTCATTACGAACTTCCACGGCAGACCATGGGGTCCTTGAATTCAGAGCGACTGGGCCAAATCCGGTCGGACTTATACCGACGCATCTTTCTTAATCCGCGCTTCTTTTTCAGTCACATGCGCAAGTATTTCAGTTTTTATATGACGAACCTCGATGTCTTCTACCGGCTGTCCAAGGGTCTGATTTACATTAGATAATTCCATGACCAAGAAGCTACCCCGCGACAAGCGCGGTCCGCTTGTCGGGATTATATTTTTTCTCGTTCTTTTGTTTCTGCTCGAAGCGGCGTCCTATCTGTGTCCGGCCAAGCCCGACCGGCTGGAACGGATCCGCGCCGTATTGCGCCAGGACAGCCAGTTGTTCTGGCGGCAGCGCAGGCATTTAAATACTGTCTTTGAGGGCGCGGCCGTGCGGACCAACCGGTTGGGATTGCGCGACGATCCGGTGAGCAAGAGCGGAAAGCAGCCGGTGCTGCGCATCGTGACCCTCGGTGCCTCGCCGACATTCGGGTGGGGAGTAGAGCAGAAGGATACCTACGCCCAGGTGCTCGAACGGATCCTGCGCGACGCCTTAAACACCGAGCAGGTGGAGGTGATCAACGCCGGACAGATCGGTTTCAGCTCCTATCAGGGGCTGAAGTTTTTCCGGGAGGTGATCCTGCCGTTGAAGCCGAATATGATCACCGTCTCGTATGTGATCAATGACGTCGACAAGTACCGGTTTTTCCGCAACCATTCGGCCCCTGACAGCCAGCTGAAGCCGCAGAACGGATTGCTGGTGGCTGTTGAGAATGCGCTCGAACACAGCCGGTTCTTTCATTTATATCGCAAGTTCGTCAACGGGACCAAATCGGCGTCGCAACAATTTTTTGGGGAGCGCGGCACCGGAGAGTACCGGGAGTCACGGCGGGTGTCCCCGGAGGAATACCGCGCGAATATCATGGCTTTGATCGATCTGGCACAACAGCACGGTATCGACGTGGTCTTGGTCAAGATGCCGGTTAATCTGCCGCAGCCGGTGAAGGTCCCGGAAAGCAACGTGATCCGGGCGAAGCAGACCGTAACCGAGGCGATGGTGTGGGCGGAACGCGGTTACCGGGAAGAAGCCATCCGTTTGCTGCAACAGGCGCTGGCGTACAATCCCAACACGCCCCGGGCACACTATTATCTCGGGCAGCTTTACCAGCGCACCGGCAAACGCAAGCAGGCCCGCAAACATTTTGAACGCACCGTGGTCCTGGAGCTGTACGAATGTGCCCGGCTGGCCCTGGAGTACCACCGAGTGTTGGACGACATCGCCGCGCAGCGTGATGTCCGTCTGGTCGACGTGGTCACGGCCTTTGACGAGTACCGCCGTTACGGCGGAGAATATCTGTTTCTGGATCCGGAGCATGACACCATTCATCCCAACCGCACGGGTCACGCCGTGATCGGCTGGGCCATTTACGACGAAATCTTCGCGCGGCCGTAAGCCCGCGCAACCGATGAAAACGATGACAAAGCCGAACGAACAATCCGATCCCCAACCGAAGCCGGAACGGCTCAAGAACAAGAAGATCAGCACCAACAAAGAATTGTTGGTCGAGCTGTTCCAGATGATCAAGGAGCACAAGAAATGGTGGCTGTTGCCGTTCCTGTTCGTCCTGGCCTTTCTCAGTATATTTGTTAACCTGGCCGGTAACTCCTCCATTCTTCCCGCGATATACGCCCTGTTTTAGTATCAATCCGCGCACCGTCCGCCCGGACAGGCCATCCGGAATATTCCGTCATGAACAAAAACCATATCAAAATCGCGACCGTCATCCTCCTTGTGGGTGCCGTGGCCTATAGTGTGTATGTTTTCCTGCAGGAGCGCGGCCGCGCTCGGATGGAGCAGCGTTGGTCGGGGCAGCGATTTGCCGCGCGGGATTATTACCCGCTGACGCCCGGGAGCAAGTGGGCATACCGTATCAGCGGTGATGGCGAGCAATACCGTTTGGACGTCGAAATCGCCCAACGGGTGCAGTGGCAGGGACGCGATGCCGTCCGGGTGACGTTCAACGGTGCGGCCTCAAAGATTCTCGGATTCGCCGAGAGCGGTCTGGTTAAGTATCAGGAGATCGACGACGGAGAGCAGGAAGTTTATGATCCTCCAGGCAGCATATTGCCCGATTTGACGTTCGGCGAATCCCGGGTGTTTCATCCCAGGTACGTTATGCAAACGGCGGACGCGGACGGCGCCACCCGGGCCGCGGCCGAAATGAGTTTTTGGCTGGATACGATAGAAAACGTCACGGTGCCGGCCGGCACTTTCCGGGATGTTCTGAAAGTCGGCTATTACGACCGTTGGGAAGAAGAGGACGGGAGTTTCGATATCAGCCGGGGATACATTTGGTTCGCAAAGGGCGTCGGGATCGTCAAGATCAAGGGAACGGCCACCGAGGTTGATTCCGAAAGCGGCCGGCGCGAGACGGAAAAGGAAATGCACGTGCTGGTGTCTTATCATATCGCCGGTGATGCGCGGGAGGGGCCGTAGTGAATAAAACAGACGCCCGACGCAATTGGGGATTGGTCGTAGCCGGCATTCTGGCCGCATTTTTCTTGCTGGAAGCCGGGCTGCGGCTGGCCGGTTTTGTCTTCATGCAAACTCAGCAGGCAAGTAACCGCCGGGCCTTGAACACCGCCGGCGCGGTGCGGGTGTTGTGTCTGGGGGAATCGACCACCGCGTTGGGCGGCGCGCATGCGTATCCGCGGCTGTTGGAGCAGATTCTCAACGAAAATCCGGACGGCCGCGTTTTCCGGGTCATCAACAAGGGCGTACCCGGGATCACTACCGACCACATTCTGGCCGGGCTCGACGACACCTTGAAGAAGTACGAGCCGCATATCGTGGTGGCGATGATGGGGATCAACGACGAGGATGGCGACGCGTCCTCCTGGGAAGAGCGCCTGCTGCATAAATCCCGCGTGGTGCGGTTGCTGCAACTGATCGGCCGTCACGCCGCGCAGTCCCTGCCGTTTACTCATGCCGCGCGCGAGAAGAAACTCTTTGACGAATTCATGAACAGCTGGGAGCAGGGCACCTCCGGCGAGCCCGGCAAGGCCGAGTCGCTTTTCCGCCGTCAGCTGCGCGACCATCCCGACGATGTCGATGCCTATCTTGAGCTGGCCAACTGGTTGCTTGTGCTCGACAAAGACGATGAGGCCATAACCTTGCTCGATGAAGCGCAACGCAAATTTCCCGACAATGACGACGTTCAGCTGGGCAAAGGGATCGCCTATCTGTTTCAGGACAGATGGGATGACGCAGCACGTGAACTTTACAACTACATCCAGCATGTGGGATATAACGATGATGCCTACATGGGCCTCGGCTGGGCCTTCATGCGGCAGGGCAAATACCTTCAGGCCGAAGAGATCCTGCGGCAAAATCTGGCGTTAAATCCCACGGACGCGGCCTTCGGGGCGTTGATCCTGTGTTACGAAAAGCAGGGAAAAACCGCCATGGCCGAGAAGTACGGGCGGCTGGCGGAGGAACGGCGTGCGCGCCGGCTGCTGCCGGTGACCCAGGACCGGTACCGGGAGTTATACGCCAAGCTTTACCGGCGCGGGATCCCGCTGGTGGCCGTCCAATATCCGCGGCGGGATGTCGGCCTGCTGCAGGCGGTCCTGGGCGAGCGGGAGGGAATCGTGTTCGTGGACAACAAGGCGAGCTTCGACGCGGCGGTCGCCCGGGACGGCTACGAAACTTATTTTATCAATAATTTTGCCGGGGATTTCGGTCACGGCACGGCGGCCGGCAACCGGATGTTGGCTGAAAACGTGGCCAGGGCGGTGCTCGGGCTGGTCACGACGTTTTAAGTGAAAATATGCTAAAATATAAATACTTGTATTATAAGCCCGGACAGGATTCCCCATGACCAAGAAAAAACTCGCGCTCCGCTACAAGCTTCTTATCAGCCTGATGAGCCTGCTTCTCAGTCTGACCGCCCTTGAACTGGGATTGGCAGCCGTCGGCCGGATTTATTACAGCCCGGACGAGGTCTACCGGGACGATGAATTGGAGGCGACGGGGAGCGGTCCGGCCAAGACCCTGGTGGCCGTGGGCGATTCCTTCACTCACGGTGGTCTGGTCGCCGGGGACGCCACCTACACCCACTTCCTGCGTCAAATCCTGCGTGAGCAACAGTACACCGATTACCGCGTCAAGAATCTGGGGATCTGCGAACTCAACAGCGGCGAGTTGCTCAAACGCATCCCGCGGATCATCGACCGGAACCAGCCTTACGCCATCCTGCTTCTGGTCGGCGCGACCAACCGCTTTAATCCCTGGGACTACGAGGCCTACGCCAATAAGGACTTTGTCAGCACCCTGAAAAAGAATTTCTTTAATCTGCGCGTGGTGAAGATGGCGCGTTTTATCGGTCTGGCCCTCACGGCGAAACGCGATATGGACCGCAACGGTTTGCTCAGCCTCATCGGTCCCAGCGACCGCAGCCGCAATACGCGGCATGACCTGCATCTGGAATATCTCGAGGAACGGCAGGAAGAAGCGGACGTAAATTCCCCGGACGAGGTCGCCCGGGTGTGGGCGCTTTACAAAGAGGGCCGAAAGGCCGAGGCCCTGCACCGGGCCGAGAAACTCTTCACCGGACGCAGTCCGCGGGGACGCGAACTGCTGTTTGCCCTGACCTATTTCTATTTGAAGAATGACCGGCCCGACAAGGTTCAGGAAATGATCGCCCTGGCCACCAAGAACGACCGGGAGTCCGAGGAGATCCTCAATTTCATGACCTTCTACCGCTTTGAACTGGCCCGCTGGCACCGGGAGCATCTGCAATATGACGAGGCCATCGACTGGTACCTTAAGGCCATCGCGCTCGATCCGGACGCCGATTATTTCTTCTTTGAGCTCAACAAGATTTTCGATCTGCAGAGCCGCTATACCTCCAAGATGCTCTACGACAAACTCGCGGCGCTTGCCGACGAAAATCCGGACATTACGCTCAGCCGGATGTATCAGAATCACCTCAAGCTCTACCGTGACAAACAAAAGTGGGAGGACGGAATCGGAGACTGGCTGCGGCATGATCTGGATGCCATCGCCGCCCTCTGCCGGCAGCGCGGGATCAAACTGATTATCCAAAAGTATCCCGTGTCGTATCCACTGGCGAATTCGGTGATCGAGGGGATCGCGCGGAAATACGATCTGCCTGTCGTCGATCATTTGACGCGCTTCCGCGACCTGGAACCGAAGAAGGATTATTTTTACGACGATGATCACTGCACGCCTGCCGGGCACCGGATCATGGCGGAGAATATATACAATACACTGGTCAAGACACAAACGGTCACTCATGAGAAGACGAATTAACAATGTCCATCTGATCCGTACGTTTATTCCGGTCGGTACCGGCGGTCCTATTCCGCCGCTGGAGATGCTGTATGTGGCTTCGCAACTGCGCCGCGACTTCGGAGACACATTGCACCTGCGCTTGACGGACACCGGCGTGGGAAGTTTGAGTGAAGATGACATCCGGGATGAATGGCGCGAGTTTGCTCCCGACTTGGTCATCCTCTACGCCTTGTCGTGGGAAGCCGGTCTGGTCCATGCGCTCGCCGCGGCGGTCAAGGAGCTTCATCCCGACACGACGGTCGTTGTCTTCGGGCAATTGGCCACGTTTTCGAGTCAATACCTGTGCGAGGATCCGCATATCGATTTTGTGGTGGTCGGCGAGCCGGAGTTGACGGTGGCGGAGCTCGTGGGGGCGTTGCGTGAGGAGCACGAAGACCTGAGCGGCATCAACGGGCTTGCCTACCGCATACACGGCGCCGTCACAACGACCGCGCCGCGGGAGTATCCCGACAATATCGATGCGTTTGAAATAATCCCGGAGATGTGGGACGCCATCGATATCCGCCGTTACGCGCAGTACGAAAACTGGAACGGGGCGATCAAGGAAGACTTTTATATTCCCATCCTCACGCAGCGCGGATGTCCTTTCAAGTGCACGTTCTGCCGGGAAACGTACGGCAAGAAGTTTCATGCCCGTTCGCCCGAGCACGTGCTGGCCGAAATAAAGTTCCTGCACGAACGGTACGGGGCCAGGGAGTTTCACATTTACGATCCGGTCTTTAACTATGACCAGGACCGTGCCAAGCGGATTTGTCAGCTGATCATTGATGCCGGTTTGCCGATCAGTCTGGCTTTTCCTCACGGGGTCCGTGCCGACATTATGACCGAGGAACTGCTGACCCTGATGCGCCGCGCCGGTACTTACAAACTGGTATACGGCATCGAGTCGGCGTCGCGGCGGCTGCAGAAGGCCTTCCGCAAAAATTTGAACCTCGAGCAGGTGCGTGAGATCATCCGCGTGACGGCGGACAAGGGCATCATCACCGGCGGCTACTTTATGCTCGGTCATCTCAGCGAGACCGCCGGGGAAATTGAAGAGACGATCCGCTTTGCCGTCACTTCGGACCTCGACGTGGCCTCGTTCTTCAAGGCCACCGACTATGATGACGTCAACAAGATCTATGCGTCCAAGTTCAAAGACAACCTGGACGACACGGATATATTCGCCGGGATCCGCGACATCGCGTATTACGCCGTTAACCGGTCGCAAGCCGCGGTGGACGCGGCCGAATTGAACCGGTTGGTCCTGTCGGCGCAGCGTCGGTTTTATTTTCACCCGCGCCGGATATGGCGGGGATTCGGACGGTATCCGAGCAAACGCAAATACATTAAGAATCTGCTGACCGCCGCGGGACTGATCCTGCAAGGGTATATCGTTCAGTCCCTGGCGGCGGACACAACCGCGAAAAAGCCGGCGGCCGAGGCCGTCGCGCATTCGCATGCCTGATTATGAAGACGATACGGAAAATAATGGCTTTTATCTTGTGCGGGATCGGGTTGATTTTGCCGTGGAAGCTGCGCTGCATCTACATCGAGATCTTGGGCTGGATCACCCAGTTTGTTTATTTGTCTTATATCGTCATTCTCAAATTTATTCTGCAGGAACTGCAAAAGGCCAAGGCCGAACAGGCAAACTATGAAACTCAATGAGACGGCGACATTATTCTCAGGCGGGACCGACTCGACGCTGACTGCGGCCTTGATGGCCGAGAAGTTCGACAAGATCCATCTCATCACGTATGACCGTTTCGCGTTTTCATCGGTCATGAACCCGATGGTGAACGTCAAGAAGCTGCGCGATAAATACGGTGAGGACAAGTTCGATTTTCATGTCATCAAGGTCGAAAAGCTGACCCGTTTCGTTTTCTACGAACGTTACCTGCACAATATCCGTAAACACGGTTTCTTCCTGTTGACTATTTGCGGACTGTGTAAACTGGCGATGCATGTGCGCACCGTGATCTTTTGCCTGGAAAACGGGATCCCGAACGTCTGCGACGGCGCCAATCAGGGGATGCACCTGTTCCCGGCCCAGATGGCCAGCGTGATCAAGGAGTACGGCGACATGTACACGCGCTACGGGATCACCTATTCCAATCCTGTATTTAAATACGAAGGGCCGCAGGACCTGGATTTTACGGACCGCCTGCGTCTGGAGCGTGTGCTGTCCCGGGACAAGGAGCCTGCAACCGCGACGGCCGCGCGCACCGCCAACACCACCGGCCGCAAACTCTATGAGCTGGGCCTGATGCCGTCGGAAAATGTGAAGGGTACCGAACTGGACCGGAAGATGCAGCCGCGCTGTTTTCAATTTATCCTCTTCAATGTCTTTGTCCACTGGTTTTACCTGGCGGACCACACGTATGAGGAATATCAGGACGCGACGGTACGGTTTTATCAGGATAAAATCCGGGCCATGGTGAAGCATTTGGATGACTATGCCGCCGCCGGCAACGACAGCCGGTTGGCGAAAATGATCGAAAGGTGAAACGATGATCGGTGATACCGGTTGCTGCGGATTCTCGGGGATACAGAAAGGGCCGAACCTGTTCGGGCTGCTGACGCTGTCGGTGCCGATGCTGGTGGTGTGCCTGGCGGTTTATCCGCTGTTGTTTGTGCTCGGTGCCTTTCTTCCGGCTGCCGCCCGGCGCAGAGACCAGGTCCGGATCATCATCCGCGCCAACTTCAATCTGATCCATCGAAAGACATTCTTTCCGTTGTTCCGCTGTAAGATGGCCGGCACCGTGTTCCGTTTTTCGCCGCGGTTGTCCGGATGGTTGTACCGTTCGTTTAATCTCGCCGCCTTTTTATTGATCTGGTTATGCGTGTTGCTGCCGGTCTTGGCGTGGATAATATAGCATATGAGTTTGGACATCAACGCAATCCGTAACGACTTTCCCGCGCTGCAACGCCTCATAAAGGGCAAGCCGCCGGTTTATTTCGACAATGCCTGCATGACCCTGCGGCCGCATTCGGTGATCGACGCGATGACGCGCTATTACCGGGAACACCCCAGCTGTCATCGCCGGTCGATCCACAGGTTCGGTAAGGAAACCACCGCCGCGTATGATAAAGCCAAGAAAACAGTGCGCGCGTTTATCAATGCCAAGGACGCCGATGAAATTGTCTTTACGAAGAACGCCACGGCCGGGATTAATATTGTCGCGCACGGATTAAACTTTCAGCCCGGGGATGTCATTCTGACGACGACGCTGGAACACAACTCCAACTTTTTGCCGTGGCAATTCGTGGCCAAGAAGGCAGGGGCGAATCTCGCGGCGGTGCCGTTGACGCCGGAACTGACCTTTGATCTGGACGCGTACCGCAAGGCCCTGACCGATGAGGTCAAAGTCGTGGCCGTGGCCCACAAGAGTCACATCACGGGGTATACGTATCCGGTGAAAGAGATCATTCAGCTGGCCCACGCGCGCGGCGCGGTGGTGCTGATCGACGCGGCGCAAAGCGCAACCCAGGACGACATCGACGTCCAGGAGCTGGACGCGGATTTTCTGGTGTTTTCCTTTCACAAGATGCTCGGTCCCAGCGGCACGGGCTGCCTGTACGGAAAGAAGAGCTATCTGGACAACCTGACACCGGTGTTTATCGGCGGGGAGACCGTCGACGATGTCAGTCACAATGCCTATACGCTAACCAAGGTCCCGGAACGGTTCGAGGCGGGTCTGCAGGACTACGGCGGGGCGATGGGCGTGACCGCAGCGGTGGAATATTTGCAACGTGTCGGCCGCCAGGCTGTGCGCGCGCACCTCGAGAAACTGAACGCTGTGGTGACCCAAGGCATCGCGGACTTGCCCAAAGTCCGCATCCTCGGTCCGGCCGCGGCGGCACAACGCGGCGGGATCATTAATTTCCAGATCGACGGCATGGATGCCGGCGAGTTATCGATTATTCTCGATGAAACCGACAATATCATGACCCGCAGCGGGGTGCATTGCTGCCACGCGGGATATAAACGGCACAATCTCAGCCCGAGTTTACGGGTATCGTTTTATATGTATAATACAGAACAAGAGGCCGAGCTTTTTGTCGACCGGCTGAAGAAGATCGTCCGTTTTTTTTAAACATGAATATACTGCTGATAAAACCGTATTGGCCTTATCCCTACGGCAAAGGGGAGCACACCTATAACCGTATATGGCCACCGCTGTCGCTGGCGAATTGCGCCGCGATTCTGGAACAGCGGGGGCATACGGTGGCCATCCTCGACGCGCACGCGCGGCGTATCCGCCCCCGGCATATCACGCGGCACATCGGCGGCTACGACAAGATATTCCTGACATCATCCTCCCTGGACCGCTGGCAGTGTCCCAACGTGAATATGGTCCCCTTCTACGAAACTACCTCCGCGCTGCGCGAGGCAGGCGCCGAGTTTTATGTGATGGGTTATCACGGGACCGTCGACGCGCAGAATGTCTTGGAACAGAGCGGCGCGCGCGCCGTCATCCGCGGCGGCCCCGAATTCATCGTAGCCGACATTTGCTCAGGCACACCGCTGGCACAGATCAACGGCGTAAGCTACTTTGAAGAGGAAACCTTCCGCGCCAATCCCGATTACGGCAATTTTGAGCTGACCGAGCTGCCGGTCCCGGCGTTTCATCTGCTCGATATCGACAAATATTTCTACGAGATTCTGGGCAAACGGTTCATGCTGTTCGAACTGGGCCGGGGCTGCAACTTCGGCTGCAAGTTTTGCAACCGCATCATGTACGCGCCCAAGCTGCGCGTGAAGACCAGCGAGCAGATGTGCGAGGAGGTACGGACGGCCGTGGAGGAACACGGCGTGAAGACGGCCTATTTCATGGACCTGGAATTCCTGCACTACAAGAATCATGTCAGCCGGCTGTGCGACTTTTTGATTGAAAAGAACTATGACTTCAAATGGTGCTGCCAGACACGGGCCGATTCGGTTGATCCGGACATTCTCGCGAAAATGAAGCAGGCCGGTTGTCAGCTCATCCACGTCGGGGTGGAGAGCGGAACGAAAAAATACCTCGACCTCACCAACAAGTCCATTTCCCCCGAGCAGATTATGGAGGGGGTCTCGATGTGCCGCGCCGCCGGGATTAAGACCCTGGCCTTTTATATGTTCGGATTAAAAGAGGAATCGGAAGACGACCGCCGGGAGACGTTTCGCTTCGCCAAAAAACTGAACACCAACTTTGTCTCCTTCCACAAGGTCTATCCGTACCTGAAGAGTAATGTGTACATGCCGGATATCAATTTCAACAAATACATCGATAATTACATCCGCCGGGTGTATATCCAGTACTACCTCCGTCCGGAGTACATCTGGAGTTCGGATATGCTGACCCTGCTGCGCAGCTTCCGGGTGTTCATGGGGCGTTTGCTGACTCTTATATGATGAATCCCATCCGTATATCCATCATCCTACCCGTTTACAATGAAGAAGAGAATATTCAGCGCACTGTTGAGGAGGCGGCGCAGTGGTTGAGGCAGTGCGCCGGCATCGCCGCTTATGAAATCGTGGCGGTGAATGACGGCAGCCGTGACAACAGCGGTAAAATCCTGGAGCGTCTGAAAACCGAAGTCGAGAATCTCATCGTGGTGGACTATCCCGGGAACAAGGGATACGGAGGCGCGCTGGTGAGCGGGATTCGCGTGGCCCGTTACGACTGGATCCTGCTGATGGACTCCGACGGACAGTTCAAGATGGACGCGCTGGCCGGTCTGCTCGAGCACACGGAGGAACACGACATCGTGGCCGGATACCGCCGGCAGCGGCAGGATAATCTCCTGCGCATCTGGCTCGGCGAGCTGTATACATTTCTGGCCGGCACCTTCCTTAAGGTCCGGCTGCGCGATATCAACTGCGGATTCAAACTGTTCCGCAAATCGTTTCTCGATGTCGACGGGATCAACACGCATGCCGGCGCATTTTACACCCATGTCTTTATCAACGCGCACGCCAAGAATGCCCGGATCAAGGAAGTCCCGGTTGCGCATCACCCGCGCCCGGCCGGCCGCCCGACGGGGGCAAGTCCCAAGGTGGTGATGATGGCCGTCAGTGATTTTTGGGACCTGCTGTTCGTCAAGGGACGGTCATCCGCCGCGCCGGCGCGCACGTCATGGGCCGGCAAAGCAGGCCTGTTGATCCTCGGTTGTTTTCTGACGGTGGTCGTACTCGAGGCGGGCATGCGGACGGCCGGCGCACTGATCACCACGGCGCAGTCTTTGCAAAACCGCTTGGCTGTCCGTGACGACAGCCGTTACCGCATTTTGTGCGTGGGAGAATCGACCACCTTTTTCGGGACCTACAATTACGCGTATCCGCATATGCTCGAGGAGATCCTTAATCAGCACCCGGCCGCGAGCGAGTACCGCGTCTTTAATGAAGGACAGATCGGTACCGATACGGACGAAATTCTTGAAGACCTGCCGGACCACATGCGGCGGTACCGGCCGCACATGGTGATCGCGATGATGGGCGTCAACGACGCCTTCGGAGAAGATCTGGGGACGGTGCCGGCGGGATGGTTTTCGCAGTTACGTTTGGTCCGTTTGATGCAGCATGTTCGTCTCCATTGGAAGCAAAGATTCGGATCTTACCGCGGTGACCGCCATGTCGAGCGTGGATACGAATTGTTGAGTGATGGCGACATTGAGGAGGCGTGGGCGGAGGTGGAACGGGCCCGGAAGGCCGGTGCGCCGCCGGCGGAAATTGAAGCCCTGGCCGGTCATATCCATTGGCTGGCAGCTGGTGATTTTGACCGGTCGGCCGCGGCCTATGACAAGGCCCTCAGTCTGGATCCCGGCCGCGAGTGGCTGTACGAAGATTATTTTCAGGTCCTGTACTATGGCAACCGTTATGAAGCGGCGGCCGCTGTGATGCAACGGATGCTGGCCCGCTTTCCTAAATCAGAGGATGCCTACCGGAAGCTGGGGAAGGTCTATCTTCAACTGAAACAGTACGACAAGCTCGAGGCCCTCCTGCAAAAAGCGGACGAGCAGGTCCCCGATGATCCGGGCATGATCCGGATCCGTGCGGCCTATCATCTGGCCAAGGGGGAGACCGACCGGGCCGAACGTCTTTTTGCACGCTATGCCGACTATGAACGTCAACACACCAATCCCCAGACGGCCTATAATTACCGCGCCCTGCGGGATAAGGTGCTGGCCTCGGGGGCCGAATTGGTAGCTGTTCAGTATCCGTTGCGCGACGTCGACTCGCTCAAGGCCATGCTGAACAATGACCGGCGGGTCACTTTCGTTTCCAACGAAGATAACTTCAAGGCAGCGGTCCTGGAACACGGCTACGGCCAGCTCTTCACCGACCAATTTGCCGGGGACTTCGGTCATTTGAGCGACCGCGGGAACCGTCTGCTGGCCGGCGCGGTGGCCGAGGCGATTCTGGGGCATCTGCGGAGGCGGTAAGGCTATGGAATTCGGATTCATGAAACGGGTAGACTACTGGGCGGGAAGGCCGTTGTGCTGGCTGTTAACGCTGTGGCGCCGGATCATACCCGGCCGGCCGGCCGGGGCAACGCCTCCCGAGCGGATCCTGATCATCAAGCCCTCGGAGCTGGGGGCAATTATCCTCGCCTTTCCGCTGATCAACCGGTTGCGGCAACAGTACCCGCAGGCCCGGATCAGTTTTCTGACCTTTGCCGCCAATCGCCCGTTATTCGAGGTCAGCGGGATTGTCCCGGCTGATCAGATAATTACCCTCCGGGACGGTTCATTCGGCGTTTTTCTGGCCGATGTGATGTCGGCCCTGGCCCGGATCCGGCGGGAACGGTATGATGTGGTGATCGATCTGGAGTTCTTTTCCCGCTTCACCGCGATCGTGAGCTATTTAAGCGGTGCCGCCAGGCGGGCCGGTTTTCACCGCTACAGCATCGAGGGGGTCTATCGCGGGGACCTGTTCACTCACAGAGTGCCCTACAATCCGCACCGTCACGTCCAGCAGATGTACCTCCACATGATTTCCAGTTTGGACAAATCCTTCAAGGATACCCCTGAGAACGATGCCCCGGATCCCGACTACGGAACGGATTGGCGCTATGAACCCTCCGACGACGAACGTGACCGGATACGGGCAAAATTGACGGCCGAAGGGGTGGATCCCGCGGCCCGTCTCTATGTGCTGGCCCCGGGAGAGGGACGAATCCCGTTGCGGGAATGGCCGTTAGAGAACTTCGTGAACCTGGCCGACCGGATCTTGGAGGATCCGCAAGCCAGGGTGGTGATTGTCGGGCTGCAAGATCCTGCCGGACGTTCCGGGCATATGCTCCATACGGTCCGCTCGCGCGACCGGGTCACCGATTGGGTGGGGCGGACCGACCTCGCTGAGCTGCTCACACTTTTCTCCCAGGCCCAGGGGGTGGTGGCCACCGATTCGGGACTGGCGCATCTGGCCGCGCTGACCCCGGTTAAAAATTACGTCCTGTTCGGCCCCGAGCATCCGCGCATCTTCCAACCGCTGGGCGAAAACACCGTGGTATTCTATCGTGGCCTGCCGTGTTCGCCGTGCCTGTCCGTCTTCAATCATCGCAACTCTGCCTGCCGGGACAATCTCTGTCTGAAGCATATCTCTGTGGACGAGGTTTATCGGTCGCTTGTGGATAACTGAGTGGAAAACCCGTGGAAAACTTTGTGGGCAGGTGATCAGTAGCGGGAATTTTTTGTGAAATATCTAGTTTATTTCGTTGTTGCTCTTGCAATCGAAATCATTGTGTTTTATATTTGAGGTAAGTTTCTCCGGAAAGCGTTTTCACTCCTGTCCATCGCATCTCTAGGTGAAAATAATTTAGATTTTAGTTGCAAACCCTTGAAAGATTGTTAGACTGAACATTAACAATCCGAGTAAATTAGAGTATATCTAATGCCGAAAGTTCTCAACAAGCGTAGGACCAAACGTCTCAGTTGCGAAGTTCCCCTTGAAGGAAAGAAGGGTAGTGTTTTCGAAGCCACCCAAGTCGTCGACTTCAGTAAAGGGGGGCTCGGATTCGTATCTTCTCGACGGATTCCCGTCAACAAACGCATCCCAATCCAACTCGATCTTCAGGAAGATGACATGCCCGTGCTGGTCATCGGCCGCGTTAAGTGGTCCCGTCCGATCAACGGCACCGGACAATACCGCGTCGGAATCACCTTTGAAGAGGTGATGCACGGATCAAAAACCCGCCTCCAGGAATTTTTCCGTAACAACCATGAATGAAGAAATCCGTAAGGACGACCGCCGGTTGTTCGAACGGTTTTCGGCCCGCTATCCCGCGCGATTTAAAGATGAGCGTGAAGACTTCGGGGAGAAGATTTATCTGCGCGATGCCTCGGCATTCGGGGCGCGTTTATCGGGACGCGACCGACTTTTTCTCAACGACAAAATCAGCATCGAAGTCGATCTTCCCGACGGCATGGCGCCCATGGACCTGAAAGGCGAAGTGGTGTGGATCAGTAAGAATGCTCAGAGCGCCTGGGATTTCGGGATCCGTTTTCATAAGATCGAGCTGCTGCGCCTCGCCCGTCTCTACAAATTCCACGTTAACAGCCTGCCCGCCTGAAGGTTGGAATCCGGGTTAATCCCCAAACTTTTACCAGCGCCCGATTACGTCCCGGACATGTCTCCGTTCCAGACCCTTTGTACGGGGGGCCGCCGGGTCCGGCCGCCTGCGCGGACAAGTTTGCGGTGCAGGGTAAAGGCGGGTGAATTCAGCTTGACCTGTCTGTCCCTGCCATGCTAAACTTTTGCCTCTATTAATTTCCCAGCTGGTTTCGTAGCCAAGACACACCGATGAGCCACCCTTTATACACATATCTTGATGACGCGATCACCTTCACATCGGTATCCGCGGCGCGCTGCCGTACACTTTATTTTCCATTATGCGGACCGACGGAGAATCAGCTCAAGTGCGCCGTCAGCCCGTACCTTGCCGGAGATATCAAACTCGACAAATCAGCTTATGTGACACCGCCGGTGTCCCGGGAAGATCTGCGCCGTCCGCTGCGAAATGTCTTTGTCTGCGTCGACCGGACCGTATGCGCCTTGGCCGATCCCTACGGCGACGCCTCATTGTTGACCGTGACCGCCGGGCAGTTGTGGCATCAGGTCACCCGGACTTTTCCCGAGGCCGGGATAACAGTCTCCGTGGTGAACTTTTGTCCCGCCGGCGACGACTGTGTCGAATTGATGCGGGTCGATGTACGCAATGACTCCGCTACCGCCAAGACCGTCACTCCGACCGTCGCCGTACCGTTGTTCGCCCGCGCTCTTGAGAACAAACACGATCACGAGCATGTGACCAGTTTGTTGAACCGGATCGAACAGGTCGGCGAGGGTGTGCTGGTGAATCCCACCATGAAGTTTGACGAAACCGGACACCTCCCTAATGAACGCGTCTATTTTGTGTACGGCGTGGACGGCGAGGGAGCACCGGTGGACGGATCGTTTCCGACCGTCGCAGCGTTTTGCGGTGAACAAGGTGATTTCCACCGGCCCGCCGCGATTTATGAGGCCCGTGAACCGGTCGCGTTACCTGCGGGGGAACGCCACGGTCAGGAGGCTGTCGGTGGCCTGCGGTTTGCACAGATATCGCTGCCGCCGGGACAAACCGGGTCCTACCTTGTCGCCGTGGGGATTGCGACGGACTACGACAATTCTGTAGAGATTTTCAACCGCTACAAAACCCCTCAGCTCTTCGATCAAGCCCTGGCCGACAACAAGACTTACTGGGCGGCCAAGACGGCTTCGATCACCGTCCACAGCGGAGATTCAGATTACGACGCCTGGATGCGCTGGGTTGTCCTGCAGCCGGTGCTGCGGCGCATCTTCGGTTGTTCGTTTTTGCCGGACCATGATTACGGTAAGGGCGGTAAGGGCTGGCGTGATATCTGGCAGGACCTGCTGTCGCTGATTCTCATTGAGCCGGAACAAGTGCGTGACAACCTGATCAATAATTTCGGCGGCGTGCGCATTGACGGATCAAACGCCACGATTATCGGCGCCCGTCCCGGTGAATTTATCGCCGACCGCAACAAGATTTCGCGGGTATGGATGGACCACGGCGTGTGGCCGTTGCTGACGCTTTCTCTTTATATAGATCAGACCGGCGACTATGATATTTTGCTCGAGCAGCAGCCCTATTTCCGCGATCATCAGCGGGCCCGGAATATGCGTCGTAACGGCGCGGATCATTCCGGAAGCGGGGAAGAAGCCGCATTCGAAGGTAACCGGCTGCGAGACCACGAAGGTACCGAATACCGGGGCTCGCTCATCGAACACCTCCTGGTCCAGGCACTGGTGCAATTCTATAATGTCGGCGAACACAACATCATCCGTTTGGAGAACGCCGATTGGAACGACGGCCTGGATATGGCCTTTGAGCGCGGTGAAAGCGTCGCGTTTGCCAGCCAGTATGGCGGCAATCTGCTGCGTCTGGCCACCCTTTTGGAAGAACTCGCAGAGCGTAAGGGCCTGGAGAATATTTCCGTAGCCAGGGAACTGTTGCTGCTGTTGGACAATGTCAGCGACCCGGTCGATTACAACGACATCGAGGCCAAGCAATCGGTCTTGTTGAAGCACTATTTTCCCGCCGTGGAACCCTGTGTGTCGGGAAAAAAGGAAAATGTGGCGGTGAAGGATGTCGTGAAGAATCTGCGGCACAAGGGGCAGTGGATATTCGATCACATCCGCCAGCAGGAAAAGATCTCCGTTGACGGTCATACCTGGTTTAACGGTTATTATGACAACCAGGGCCAGCGGGTGGAAGGGAAGGTCGGCGGCGTGACCCGCATGACATTGACCGGTCAGGTCTTTCCGGTCATGAGCGGATTGGCCAAAGAGAATGATATCGTAAAGGTCATCGCGGCCGTGGACAAGCACCTGCGGGATACCGCACTGGGCGGTTACCGGTTAAACACGGATTTTCAGCGGCCGCATTATCTCGACCTCGGCCGTGCCTTCGGTTTTGCTTACGGCACCAAGGAAAACGGGGCGTTCTTCAGCCATATGATCGTCATGTACGCCTACGCGCTGTACCGGCAGGGCTTCGCCCGGGCGGGACACACGGTGCTCGACTCGATTTTCCGCATGTGCCAGGATACCGATAAAAGTTTGATCTATCCCGGGGTTCCCGAGTATCTTGATTCCCTGGGAAGGGGTATGTACCATTACCTGACCGGATCGGCCAGCTGGCTGGTCCTGACGGTGCTGACACAAGTCTACGGCGTCGCCGGTGAAGGCGGACGGCTGCGGTTGCGTCCGCAGCTGGTAAAGGCGCAGTTCGACGGTGACGGGTGCGCGACCGTGCGTTGTATGTTTGCCGGTAAAAGGATCTGTGTGACATATTCCAACCTGCGACATCTGGAATTCGGGGACTACCAGGTGACCGGGGCGACGGTAAACGGAAAGAAAGTGGCTGGCGCCGGGTTACCCGCGCCTGACGTGTGCATTGAACGGTCGGTTATCGCCAAGGCCATGGCCGACGTACAGATTAACGTGTCCCTGGGGCCGCGGGGTTGAAAGGAAAGGTTTTGATTTTTTTCAGGCCCCGTGGTATACTCCTAACTTCATAAATTTCAATACCATTGGAGTCACTATGAAAAAGATCATAGCGTTAGTTTTGCTCGTCGTGATGGCCGTGGTCGGATGCTTTTTTTGGGGCTGCGGACAGAAACCGGTCAACACCAACGAGATCCTCATCTGGCACTGGATGACCGACCGTCACCAAGCCTTCGAAACACTCGCCGAGCAATATTCAGAACAAACCGGCGTCGCCATCAAGATCCAGCTTTTCGCTCCTCCCGATACCTACAGTCAACGCATCACCGCCTCCGCTCAAGCCAACACACTTCCCGACGTCTTCGGCATTCTCGACAAAAAGGAAATTTTCGCCGACTTTATCAAGTACGGACTGGTTGCCGATTTGACAGACGAGTACATGAAGGATGACGGGGCGTGGGAACAGGCCATGTTTCCCAAGGCACTGGAGGTCAACCGTTTTACCGCGGACAACATTTACGATGTTAAGCCCGGAATTTACGGGGTGCCGATCGACGTTACCAACATTCAAATGCTTTACAACAAGGATTTATTGGAAAAAGCCGGGGTGAAGGAAGTGCCGCGGACATTTGATCAGTTTTTGGCGGCGGTCAAAAAGCTCAATCGCGTCGGTATCTCCGGTCTGGTCTCCGGATGGGGCGAAATTTGGCTGGCCGACGCCTTCGCGTCCAATTACGCCTTTAACATCATGGGCGAGCAGAAGATCATGGACACTTATCAAGGGAAAGTGCCTTACACCGATCCGGATTGGCTGAAGGTCTTCCGGGTCTTCAAAACTTTGAGCGAGGCGGGCGCCTTTGCCGAGGGGATCGTAACCAAGCCTAACAAGGAAGCCGAACAGGACTTCGCGTTGGGCCGGGCGGCATTCGCTTATAACGGGTCATGGTGCGTTAACGTTTATCACGACATGAACCCGGATTTGAATTACAGCGCGATGCTGCCGCCGAAGATGAATCCGGAACGTCCGATGAAGATTTGGGGCGGGGCCGGGTCGTCATTTGTGGTGAATGAGCAGTCTGCGAAGAAGGAACAGGCGATTGCCTTTTTGAAATGGTTGTCCGCCGAAAAACAGCAGGCTTATCTCGCCAGGGAAACACGCAACCTGCCGGCGAACCGCAAAGCCCTTGCCGCGATTCCCGAGGTCCTGTCCGATTTTGCCAAGGTCATGGACAACACCACCCATCCCACGATCTGGAAGTACAACGAACTTCCTAAGGTGACGGAGGCCTTCGACAAAGGGCTGCAGTCCATCGTCATCGGCGAGAAAACGCCGAAACAAGTGGCGGAAGAAGTGCAGAAGGTCAAGGAACGCGAAATGGAAAAACAACGCAACCGGCAGTAGACTATGGCTAAACGTCAGAAAATGAGTTCCATCAAACTCGCCGACATCTCGGAGAACTACCTGTTCATCCTGCCCGCCGTCATCATTTTCGCCATCTTTTACATCTATCCCTTTATCGATATCATCAATCTGTCCCTTCATGAATGGAAGGGGATCGGTCCGAAGGTGTTTGTCGGATTGCGTAATTTTAAAGAGTTGATGGCCGACAAGATCTGGTGGAAGTCGATCTGGAACGCGACCTACATCACCCTGTGGGCGCTGACCTTCCAAAATGTGCTGGCATTCATGCTCGCACTGGCCTGCGACCGCGAAATCCGCTTCAAGAAGTTTTACCGGGTGGTATTTTTTATCCCGCCGGTGCTTTCACAGGTGGTGGTCGGTTTGATCTGGCGGTGGATTCTCAACGCGGGCAAGCAGGACGGCCAGTATATCGGACTGCTGAATCATCTGCTCGACAGCATCGGGTTGCATCATCTGGCCAACGACTGGCTGTCGGACCCGGCAACGGCGCTGACTTGTATCGCCATTGTGCACTGCTGGATGGGGTTCGGCTGGGGCTTCATCATGCTGCTGGCCGGTCTGCAGACCATCGACAAACAGTTATACGAAGCGGCCAAGGTTGACGGCGCCAGCAGCTGGTCCACGTTCTGGAATGTCACCATACCGATGATGGTGCCCGTCATCCTGGTGGTTGTGATCCTGACCGTGCTCGGATCGATGCAGGCCTTCATCCTCGTGCTGTCGATGGTCGGCCAGGGATTGGTGCATCACACCGATGTTCCTGTCACCCGGATATTGGGCGCGATGCAGGGGACCAAGGAGTTCGGCTACGCCTGCGCCATGGGTGTGAATTTTGCCATGATCCTGATCGCGGTCTCGGCCCTGATGAAGATGGGCTCGAATAAACTCAAACAAGCCTAGCGTTAAACGGATACAGGAGAAGCCCGGGAATGAACGGATATATCATACGGCGAAACATGCGGTATTTCGTGTTACACCTTTTTCTTATGTCGGTGGCCGTCACCTGCCTGTTTCCCCTCTTTTACATGATCCGTTGTTCGGTCATGGACAACCAGACCATTTTTACCGACAAAGGCATCTTGCCCAGCGTGGTGAATTTCGGCAATTACGCCACGGCCTGGGTTGACGGAAACTTCGGGACGTTTTTCTTTAACAGTATGCTGTACACCACCAGCGTGGTCATCGGGATCGTCGTGATCTCTTCCATGGCGGCCTATGCCTTCTCCCGGCTGAGTTTTCCTGGGCGTGACTGGTTTTATTACATGTTCGTAATAGCGATGATGATCCCGCTGCCCGGATCTTTCGTGCCCCTGTTCGTATTAATGAACAAGCTGCACCTCACGAATACCAAAATCGGTTATATCCTGTGTATGATCAACGTGGGGCTGTCGTTGAGTGTGATCCTGCTCAAGACGTTTTTCGACAAGATGCCGTCGGACCTTGAGGATGCGGCACGCATCGACGGCTGCACCAAGTGGCAAATCTGGTGGAACGTCGCCCTGCCGCTGGCCCGTCCCGCGGTGGCCGTGATTGTTATCTTTAATGCCTTGAACGTCTGGAATGAGTTTATCCTGGCGCAATTGCTTTTAAGTGAAGAGGTCCATATGCCGTTGCAGGTGGGGCTCATGAAGTTCATCAACGTACACACCGTCAATTACCCCATCATGATGGCCGGACTGACCATCGCCGCTGTTCCGATCATCCTGTTGTACTTAGCCATGCAAAAACACATCATTAAGGGACTTTCATCAGGAGCTGTTGTAGGATGATTTCAAACGTATCTTTCCGTACCTGGGCGCTCGCCGCGGCGGGCGTTGTATTCCTTTCTCTGTCAACTGCCATGCCGGCCGTAGCCGATGATTACGACACCGCCAAGGTCAAAGACCCGGTCGTCGATGAGGCGTGGGCCGCATCCGCGCAACGGCAAAAGGAGAAACTCGATGAGTTGGTCTCCACCTGCCGGTCGAAGTTCGAGAAACAGGCTAAGAAGCTGCAGGCCGGACTCACCGAATTTCCCAAGGTTTCCGAACGGATCAAATACCAGCCGCTGAACGATCTGGCGACCTGTCTCTTTATCGAAGCCGAATACACCATGAACTCCGGGAAGAAGGACGAGGCCATCGAGAAATTTGAGTTTATTCTGGATAACTACAGCTGGGGCCAGGCATGGGACGCGCGTACCGGAGCGTTTTGGTCTATAGCCGAAAAGAGCCAGGCTTCGATCGACGTAATGAAGGGGATCGAGCGTAAGGAGGAAACCGTGGATTTGGAAAATCTCCTGCGGACAGTCCCCAAGATGCACACCCCGGGAACCGAGAAGATCGTGGACTACAAGAAATACGGCGAATTTCTTAACGTCGGTAAGGAAAACTATCACTACAGGATTAAAGACATCGACGGACTCAAGGCCGCGGTCGGCGAGGGGATTTATCCCAATATCGGTGCGATCTATCAGAATCCTGGATACAAGAAGGCCAAGAAAGAGGGCCGGCTCGAAGGCAGCCATTGGGATTTTGTAAACTCGACCGACTTGGAGGCCGCTTATTTCAAGTGGTTTACCGCGCCGGAACCGTGGGGCGTGCGGATGTTTTACATCGGGTTGATTTTTGAGCGGGCCGGACTGTATCACGAGGCCCTGCGCGCGTATCATGCGTTACTCGTTCATTATCCCAAGACCATCGGTTACACGTATTGGGATACGCCGTGGTATCCGGCCCAGGCGGCCATTGCCAAGATCCGCCATATCCTGCGCACGCATCCGGAACTGAACCTCGAGGCGAAATACATGAAGGTCGAGGTACACAAGGGATTCGACAACAACCCCAAGAACGACCAAATTCTTACCTGGCCCGGAAAAATTGTGAAACGCGGGCTGGTGGAGAAGGTCGACGAGCTGTTCCCGTGGAGCGAAAAGAAGGTTGAGCTCGATACCGTTGTCGAACGCAAAGGCGAAGGCAAGGTGCAGGTCGTCAAATATGACAACGGTCATTGGCAGTTGATTGTGGACGGCAAGCCCTTTCTGATCAAGGGGATGACCTACGATCCGACCAAAGTCGGTCAGTCGCCCAACAAAGGCACGCTCGAAAACTGGATGGAAGAAGACACCAACGGCAACGGACTGGCTGACGGTCCTTTCGATTCATGGATTGACGCCAATCTCAACAATAAGCAGGACGAAAACGAGCCGGTTGTGGGTGACTTTCAGTTGATGAAAGAAATGGGGGTCAATGCCATCCGCTTCTATCATGTGCCCACCACTCCGCACAAGGAAGTCCTGCGCAGACTGTATGAAGAGTACGGCATCCGGGTCATTCTGGGAGACTTTCTCGGTAAGTACGCGGTCGGCTCCGGCGCTACCTGGCTGGAAGGGACCGATTACGAAAACGAAGATCACAAGGCCAAGATGATGGAGAACGTCAAGAAGATGGTCATGGAACACAAGGATGAGCCGTATATCCTGATGTGGTTGTTGGGTAACGAAAACAACTACGGTGTTGCCTGCAACGCCGATAAGAAGCCCGCGGCGTTCTTCAAGTTCGCCGACGAGGCGGCGCAATGGATCAAATCGGTCGACAAGGACCACCCGGTGGCGATCGCCAGCGGGGACACGCTTTATCTCGACATCTTTGCCGAGAATGCGCCCAATATCGATATATATGCCGCCAATGTTTACCGCGGTGACTACGGGTTCGGGTCATACTGGGAACAGGTATACGACGCGACGAAAAACAGCAAACCGGCGTTCATTACGGAGTACGGAGCGCCGGCTTATGCCGGAAACATGACACTGGAGGAAGCGGAACAGGCCCAGGCCGATTATCATCGCGGGAACTGGTTGGATATCTACGATAACTCCGCCGGTCAACCCAACGGAGTCGGTAATGCGCTCGGTGGCGTTGCCTTTGAATTTCTGGACGAGTGGTGGAAGAATTACGAGCCCTTCCGTCACGACCGCAAGTCGGACACCGTCGGTCCGTTCCCCGGGGGGTATTACTACGAGGAATGGTTCGGTCTCGTCGGACAGGGCAACGGCCAGAACAGTCCCTTCCTGCGTCAGCCGCGCAAGGCATATTACCAATACAAGGAATTATGGAACTAAGCCCGGGATTTTTTGGGCCGGTCTTAAGTTCATAACATACAATGTTTTACGATTTTTTGTCGACGACCGATTCGTTGGCAAAAAAAGGGAAATATTGTATACTTATGTAACTTATTCACACGGTTCCACTTTCCCCAGCGCCGGACCGGTTCTGTTCCAGCCAAGTACGGTCACGGAATTTCATATTTGCCTGACATTACATAGAGCAGAACGGAGTTTAATTAGCATTATTTTTTAAGGAGGAGAAGGTAATGAAAAAGATGGTACTCGCACTCACGATTTTAACAGCGTCCCTGGGAATGATCCATCCCCCGCAGGCCATGGCCTACAATTTCGGAGATTTCCGTTCAGAGACCTTGACCACAAAGGCCTGGATGGCGCTGAAGGAAGGTGATATCGAAGCCGTACTCGCGTACACCAACAAATGTCTCGAGCTTTACGCCGAGCAGGCACAAAAGATGCAAGCCAGCCTCGAAGACTATCCGCAAGGCAGCAATGACGATATTTTTTCTTACTGGGCATTGAACGACATCTCGACATCGTTGTTTATCCAGGGAGAGGCCTACCGTCAAGCCGGGATGGAAGACGAAGCCAAGGAAGCCTTCATGAAGGTCGTCAACGACTACACCTACGGGCAGGCGTGGGACCCGAAAGGATGGTTCTGGAAGCCGGCCGAGGCCTCAAAGGAAAAGCTGCTGATGATCGAAACAGGTTCTAATATCGACTTCGGAGACTATACCTCATCGTTTATGACAACGCAGGCATGGAAGGCCCTGAAGGACAACGATCTCGAATCTGTCCTGATCTACACCGACAAGGTGATCGCGCTGTACGGCGACAAGGCCGTGGAAATGCAAAACTCCCTGACGGAATATGCCTGGGAATCCAAAGACAAGATCTTCAGCTACTGGGCCCTCAATGACGTCGGAACTTCGCTGTTCATCCGCGGGGAAGCTTACAAGAAGGCCGGAGAAGCCGACAAGGCCCGTGAAGCCTACAAGTCCCTGGTCGATGACTTCTACTATTCACAATGCTGGGACCCGAACGGCTGGTTCTGGAAGCCGGCGGAGGCCGCTCAGCAAGCCCTTGAAGAATTAGAAGCGTAAAACGACCTGTTTTTTCGCGATTATCTCAAAATTCTTCTTTCAATTTTTCTCCATCCCGATACAATAAAGTTCTGTATCGGGATGGAGAATCCCGAATCTCTAATCGATCCCAACCGTAATTAATCCAATGTCAGGAAGGCAATGACACCATGATGATCCGAGTTCTCGTCCTGCTTTTGGCGGTCAGTCTGGCTGCCTGTGATTCCGCCCAAAGCCCGAAAATGCCCACCGTCGTTTCCAATAAGGCACAGGCCGAGACGCCGCCGCAACCGGTCCAGCCGGCCAAACCGGTGGTGGAGGAGGAGTCTCAGGAGTCCGATTTCAGACGGTTTTATGTCTATTCCGACAAGGGAGCCCGGGACAATCATTATGTTCCTTCAGGATTTATGCCGGACGGAAAGTGCATTTCCTTCAATGACCGCTGGCAGGAAGAATGTCAAAACGGCAAGACATGTATCAAGATCGTTTACGACATCGAGTGCTCCAAGGAGCATCAGGAATGGGCCGGCATTTACTGGTTGAATCCGGCCAACAACTGGGGCCGCCGCAAGGGCGGTTACAACCTGACCGGCGCCACCAAGCTGACGTTTTGGGCCAAAGGAGAGATCGGCGGGGAACAGATCCAGGAATTCACCATCGGCGGCGTCGAAGGCGATTATCCCGATTCCGACAAGATCGTCATCGGTCCGGTCATCCTCTCCGACGAGTGGAAGCAGTATTCGGTGGACCTGCAGGGTAAGGACCTGTCCTATATCAGCGGCGGATTTGCCTGGTCGACCGAGGTCGCGGTCAATCCCGAGTCGTGCGTGTTTTATCTCGACGAAATCAAATTTCAGTAATCCAGTCCATGAACCGCGCTTGAACGCGGTCCCGCGTCACAGACAGGTCGTTTCCGGCCTGTCTTTTTTTGTCCTGCCCGGTTAAAATCCTTCTGAGATAACCAGTTAGAAAAAAATACCCGCCAAAAAAAAGGGGATTATTCTTGTTAAGATATTAATACTTTGATATATTCAGTATTAAATTATGCTAACAATAGAGGGGTTATGTCCAGATCTATCAAAGTCGGATATGTGATTCTGATCGTTATGATTCTGGGGGTGCTCGGATTTCTGGGGTACACCCTCCTGGAAATGCAAAAGCTCACCGACACCAAGGCTGTGGTCGAGGAAGAGCTTGAATTAGCCGATGCCCGCACCAACGAGAAGATCAAAGAAAACAAGAAGCTGACTGAGCAGGTCGAGACCCTCACGACGGAAAAGGAAGTGCTGGAGAAACAGCTCAGCGAAACCACCGCCAAGTCCATCGAACTTGAGCAGCAACTGCTCGGGATGACCGCCGAACGCGACAAGTGGAAGACGGACTTCGACACCATCACCAAGACCCGCATCGATCTCGAAGCTCAGGTCAAGACCCTGACCAAACAAATCGACGACACCAAGAGTCAACTGGACGAACAGAAAAAACTCGCCCGCCAATTGAACGAGTCCGCGATCGGTTTTGGGACCAACGGCGACAAAAACGGCGGCGGTCCTTTGGCCTACACCGTCGAAAAATCCAAATCGCAGGTCATCGAGATCCCCAAAGATATTCCCCCGGCTTCGGATGAATCGTATTGGGCCAATCTGCTCCGGGACAAGGCTGAACTCGAGGTGAAACTCCAGGGTATGGAAGACAACCTCGCCCAGAGTTCGATTCAAATCGTCGAATTGCGTCAACAAAATGAAGATCTGCAATTGGAACTCGACACGTTGCAGGCGCAGAGTGATGACCTCGCGCAGGAAATCAAATACAAAAGCAACATGATTAACAATCTTTCGCTGGAGTTGGCCCGCACCAAGAACGACAAGAAATTTATCTCCGACCGGCTGACCCGTATCCAACAGGAGAACGGCGGATTGCGTGAGGAATTGCGCCAGCTCGTCGAGGCCAAGAGCTCCCTGCAGAAATCCATAGTGCGGCTGACCCAGGACAAGAACAAAGTCGAACGCGAACTCGGCAGCGCCGAGAATTTGATTCAAAGCAAGATCGACGAGATTTGGGAAATCAAGGAGAGCCTCGACCGGACGTTTAAAGAATCCACCCAAAAGTTTCAGTCGCCGGGCACTGTTGAGCTTCCGCCGATCATGGTCAGCTCCGGAGGCAACGCTCCGGCTATCAAATTCGACTCGGGCGCCACCGAGCCGGGATTCAACGGCCGCATCGTCAGCGTCAATGAAGAGAATAATTTCGTCATCGTGGATGTCGGGGAAGAGGCCGGTGTGGGGCTGGGAGACGCGCTCAGCGTCTACCGGGATTCCAAATACGTGGCCCAGTTGGAAGTGATTCAGGTCCGCAAGGATATTGCCGCCGCCGACATCAAGAACCAGTGGACGCAGGTTCAGGTGGGCGATACGATCCGCTAGGGCCGGCGGTCCCGTCTCGGCGCCCGTTCCGGGTAACCTTCAACAGATAACGCCAATCGCCGCACAATCCGAGGAAAGTTCATGCCCAAGAAAAAAATCAGCATCGAGGACGTCGCCCAGCGGGCCAAGGTCTCCATCACTACCGTCTCACGAGTAATCAATAACGTTCCCACCGTATCCGACAAGAACAGAGCCAAAGTCGAAGAGGCCATCGCGGCCCTTAAATTCAAACCCAATGTCAGCGCCCAGCGCCTGGCCCGCGGCGTCAACAACGCCATCGGCCTGGTGATGCCGGGCTATCCCGGGATCTTCCATTCGTATTACGCGATCGAACTGATTCGCGGGGTGGGTCATGCCTGTGAGACGCACCGCATGGATATGGTGTTCCATATCACCGACGGAAACAATCCCATCAACTCAAATAATGTCGACGGGATCATCTTTGCGGATATCATCGAAAACCGCAAACAGGTCGACGCGGCCATGGCCGGCGGGACCCCGGTGCTGATCATCAACAACCGGGTCGACGATATGGAAATCAATTACGTGGCGATCGACAATTTCGAGGGCGGCCGCATCGTGGCTGAATATCTCACCGGGTTCGGTCATGAACGCATCGCCACGATCACCGGCAAACTCACCACGCAAAGCGGTCATCACCGCTTCGAGGGGTTCAAACAGTATCTGGAATCGCATAACGGCGGCATCCCGCCGCAGTACGTCATCGAGGGGGATTACTCCCGGCGTAGCGCGCGTTTGGCGGCCGAAGATTTTCTCAAACTCGACGTGCGGCCCACGGCGATCTTTGCGGCCAGTGACGACATGGCGTTGGAGGCCATTGCCGTCCTGCTGGAGAAAGGCCTGCGGGTCCCCGAGGATATTTCGGTGATCGGGTTTGACGATAATCCCGCCTG
Source organism: Candidatus Omnitrophota bacterium (assembly GCA_020632495.1). Lineage (GTDB taxonomy): Bacteria > Omnitrophota > Gorgyraeia > Zapsychrales > Zapsychraceae > JAGOSC01. Next base: position 904,320 of record JACKFL010000005.1, read on the forward strand.
TCTATTCGGACCGGTCGCGTTAACGACCGTTCGCCAGCCGCTGTTCCAAATGGCGGAACAGGCCGTCAAGGTCCTGGTTGACGCCATTAACAAGAAGAACGAGGCCCACGTCCAGCAGGTCCTCACGCCGGAGATCGTGGTCCGGGAGACCTGCTGCCCCCCCCAAAAGTAAGCCTCCGCGCCGCCGGTGTGACTCAGTAAATGAAGTTGACAATTCATCCTGCGGCAGGTATCTTATACCTTACCAATTAATCGTATTTAACCCGTATTTATACCTATGTCTCAGCATTTTGATGTCATTGTGATCGGGGGCGGACACGCCGGCGTGGAAGCGGCCCTGGCGGCCAGCCGGATGGGGGCCGCGACCCTGATGATGACCTTTTCCCAGCATACGATCGGTCAAATGAGCTGCAATCCCGCCATCGGTGGTGTCGGCAAGGGCCAGCTGGTAAAGGAAATCGACGCGCTGGGCGGCGAGATGGGCCTGGCCGCGGACCGCACCGGCATTCAGTTCCGTCAGTTGAACGCCTCCAAGGGACAGGCCGTCCGCTCGTCGCGTTGCCAGTCCGACCGCAAACGTTACAAAGAATATATTCAGCGGGTTGTCCTCGGTCAGCCGAACCTGAGCGTGATTGAAGACAAGGCCGCCGAAGTGATTGTCACCAACGGCCGTGTGACCGGGCTGAAGTCCGAAAGCGGGTTGACCTTTTCCTGCCGGACCGTAGTCGTGACCACCGGGACTTTTTTGCGCGGCCGTATTCATGTGGGACGTGAGATCACCCCGGCGGGACGGGTGGGGGAACCGAATTCAACCCGGCTGGCGGATAACTTCGAAGATCTCGGTTTTGAGGTGGTGTTATTCAAGACGGGAACGCCGCCGCGGATCGACGGCAAGAGTATCGATTTCTCCCAGTTGACCCCGCAGTTTTCAGACGAGGTTCCGGTGCCGTTTTCTTTCCGCACGCCGGAGATTCCCCGGGACCAGCCGTTGCTGCCGTGCCACATCACCTTTACCAACGAACGGACGCACCAAATTATCGCGGACAATATGCATTTGTCGCCGATGTATTCCGGGCAGATCGAGGCCACGGGAGTGCGCTATTGCCCGTCCATCGAAGACAAGCTCGACAAGTTCTCGGGCAAGAACAGCCATCACGTTTTTCTCGAGCCGGAAGGGCTGGACACCGACGAGTACTATCCCAACGGGATTTCCACCGGATTGCCGCTGGCCGTCCAGGAAGAATTTGTCCATACCATCGCCGGACTGGAACACGCGGTGATCACACAGCCGGGTTATTCCATCGAGCACGGTGTCGTTCCGCCGACGAGCTTGAAACCCAATCTGGAGACCAAGACGGTCGGCGGACTCTTTTTGGCCGGTCAGATCAACGGGACCACCGGTTATGAAGAGGCCGGCGCCCAGGGGTTGCTGGCCGGCATCAACGCCACGCTGTACGCGCGCGACGCCGAACCGTTCATCCTGCGCCGCGATGAGGCCTACATCGGCGTGTTGATTGATGATTTGACCACCAAGGGGACGCAGGAACCTTACCGCATGTTCACGTCACGGGTGGAATACCGTTTGATTGTCCGTGAAGACAATGCGGACAAACGGCTGTCGGGACACGGCCATCGTCTGGGGATCCTGGATGACCGGACCTTTGCCGGGATTGAACAGAAGTACGCGCGAATCACCCGCGAGATACGGCATCTGCGTGAAACCCGGGTCCATCCCGGCAAAGAGATTAACGCCCGGCTCGCGGAATACAACAGCAGTCCGCTGCTGCAGCCGGCCTCGCTGGCCGACCTGATCAAACGGCCGGAGCTGTGTTATGCGGCCGTGGCCCCCTGGGACGGCGAATTGAAGGACTGTCCGCCCAAGGTGATAGAGCAGATTGAATACGAGCTTAAGTACGAAGGCTTTATCCAGCGCCAGCTGAAGGACGTCGAAAAATTTAAGCATCTGGAGAACATCCGGATCCCCGGTGAGTTGGACTATGACGCGATTCCGGGGCTTTCCATCGAGGTCCGCCAGAAGCTCAAGTGTTTTACCCCGCTCAATTTGGGCCAGGCCAACCGGATTTCCGGGATCACGCCGGCCGCCATCTCCCTGCTGATGGTCTATTTGCGCAAGCATTTCGACCGGCAAAATCACGTCCCCGCAGCCTAATCCGTCCGCCCGTGGCAGGACAACTTATTGACAGCCGAAACCGGGCAGTGTTATAATCCCCTTTCCACAGCAAAATTAGCCTAAAAATAAGCATTTCAATAAGTTTAGTCTTACTTACCAGCCACCATCACGGAGGACGATTATGAGTACAGCCGCCACCAACACCGGTATGAATGTCGCCAATGACGTCACGGAACTCATCGGCAAGACGCCGCTGGTCCGTCTCAACAAAATGAACACGGGCTGCCACGCTGAGATTCTGCTCAAGCTGGAGTTCTTCAACCCGTTGGGTTCGGTCAAGGACCGTATCGGCCTGGCCATGATCGAGGCGGCGGAACGTGACGGAAAGATCACCAAGGGCAAGACGGTCATCCTCGAGCCGACCTCGGGCAATACCGGGATCGCGCTGGCGTTTGTGGCCGCGGTCAAGGGATACAAGTGCACCCTGACCATGCCGGAGACGATGAGTCTCGAACGGCGCGCTTTGCTGAAGGCGTTCGGGGCCAACCTGGTCCTCACGCCGGGGGCCGAAGGGATGAAGGGGGCGATCAACAAGGCCAATGAACTGGCCCAGGGCGATCCGAATTACTTCATTCCCCAGCAATTCGAGAATCCGGCCAATCCGGAAGTTCACCGTAATACCACGGCCGAGGAAATCTGGGCCGACACCGCCGGCAAGGCCGATATCTTGATTTCAGGAATCGGGACGGGCGGAACGATCACGGGTGTATCGGAAGTCCTCAAGAAAAAGAAACCTGAATTCAAGACGGTGGCGGTGGAACCGAAAGGATCGCCTGTTCTGTCCGGCGGTCAGCCCGGACCGCACAAGATCCAGGGGATCGGCGCCGGATTTGTCCCGGGGATTCTCAACACCGGTATTATCGATGAAATCGTTCAGGTCGACAACGAAGAGGCCTTCGAGCATGCCAAGACCGCGATGCGCGAAGAAGGGATCCTGTGCGGGATTTCTTCAGGAGCCGCGATTTGCGCCGCTCTGCAAGTCGCCCGCCGGGAAGAAAACAAAGGCAAGATCATTGTGGCGATCATCCCCAGCACCGGAGAGCGCTATCTGAGTACCGATCTTTTCGCCGAATACCGTAATTAGTCTTTATCCGGGGAGCATCGTCCGTACCCGCGTCGATGCTCCCCGTTTCTATTTTGAAGAAGTCGCCCGGCGAACATGGACCAATCGCTGTCCCGCAAAATTTTTAAGTTTGTGCTGCTGTTTTTGTTGCTCCTGCTCTGCTGGAGCGCCAGTCAGCACTATAATGTGAGCCTGGAGGAGATTCAGCAGAAATTCCGCGGCTACTCGCTGACCGCCTCGGGTGTGATTTTTATCGGCACGTATGTCGTCCTGACCAATCTGGTCTGGTTCGGTCCCAAGGATATCCTGCGCACCGCCGCGGCGGTGATCTTCGGCGGCACGGTGAGCACGGTCTTCGTGGTCGTCGGGGAAATGATCAATTCCGGCGTGCTGTTTCATATCAGCCGGTTTTTCGGCCGGGAATTCGTGGAGAGCCGGCTGGGTGATAAGAAGGGGAAGCTGGCCAACATCACTCGCAGCCGGTCGGCCGTCGGCGTTTTTACGATCCGGATTAATCTGTTGGTGCCGTTGCGTTTTACGGATTTGGGTTACGGCCTGACCAACATATCTTTTAATCGGTATCTGTGGCCGGCGAGTCTGGCGCTGCTGCCGCGGGTGTTCTGGCAACAGTACTTTTTGGCCACCGGCGGTGTGGCCGTGCTGGAATCGATGGGAAAACTCGTCTCTGGCCGTCCGGCCGACGCGCGGGTCTTATTGCTTCCGGTCCCGGACAACCCGTTGTACACCTACTATATGGAAAATACGCTGTTCTGGGTTTGCACGTTATGTTATATTTTAATAATTGTCATTTTGACCCTAATGGTGAGCAGCCGGAAAATTATGGAGCTGATGAACAAAGAGGGAGCCTCGAATGGATGAAGAAGCGTCCAAACTAATGCGGATCATATTTATGATTCTCTTTGTGTGCTACGGCATCAAGCTGTGGTTTACCCGGGGAGATCACATCTACCGAGGAGACGGATACTCCATCGAGTTTCCCGTAGGCTGGACCGACTATGAAAAGTTGAATCCGGACCGCCGCCGCAAGAAGAAGAAATTCTCCGTGGAGGACCGTGACAAGCCGAAGACGGTCACTTATGTCACTGAAGAAGTGGACCAGGATTCCGGCGCATACGCGGCCAGCATGAGCGTTTCGTCTTTGAAGCTTGAGACCGCCGCCTGGCTGGATGATGAATGGGGCAAGATCGTGATGTCCGTGGTGGAGCAGGGCAACCGTATCATCGATAAGGGACACGTCCTGATTGACGAAGAAAAGTCCAAATGGATATTTTACGAAAGCCCGCCCCAGCTCAACGCGGTCACCTTTGAGTTTTATATCATTACCGAGGGAAATATGTTTTACCGGATTTCCTACACCGCGCTGCGCAACCGCTTCGACAAGTACCGTCCGGAATTCGAGCGCGCCAAAGACACCATCAAGATCAAGAAAGGGCTATTCTAATCACCGCCAGCCCGCCCCGCCGATCGATTCAGTTAACAACATGACATAAAGGAAAATTAGCGGGCCGGTCCGTTCTGGATCCGTCGCCAGTCGGTAAAGACCGGGTCGAAGTTGCGCGCCTTGAGCATGGCCACCACCTCGTCGACGCCGCGGCCGTCCTCGATATCGAATTGAGGGTCCTGCCGTTCACGTTCGATCAACGTGTATCCGCCGACGGCGGTGTTTGAGCCGGCCGACATGCGGGTGATGCCGAACTCCAGGATACGGTCGCGCAATGCCGGGGCTTCCCGCGTGGAGAGATTGATACCGACGCGCGGAAAGAGGATCCGGGTCAGGCAGATGATCTTGACGAAGGCGGCATCGTCCACATGTGCGCGAATGAAATCAACGTCCTTGATCGGCTGCAACCGGGGAAAGGAGAGGCTGTACTCGACCCCGGGATAAGTCTTTTCCATGGCCCGCAGATGCGTGTACAGCGCGCACAAATCTTCCGTGATGTCGGCCAGGCCCAGCAGAATCCCCATGGCGATGCTGCGCATGCCGGCGGCCGCGGCGCGCGCCGGGGCGCGGTAGCGGAAGTTGTAATCCGCCTTGATGCCCGACAGATGCACTTGTGAATATCGCTGCCGGTCGTATGTCTCCTGATAAACGGTAATCCCGTCGGCCCCGGCTTCAAACAATTCCCGGTAATCCTCTTCGTCCATCGGATGCACTTCGAGCGCGATGCTGGGAAAATATTCCCTGGCGACTCCCACCGCCTCTTTCAGATAGGACACCGGCGTGACTTTGTACGATTCACCGGTCAACAGCAGGACATTCTCGATACCTTGCCGGGCCAGGAAGGCCATTTCCCGGTGCATCTGTTCGGGGGTGAGTTTAAACCGCGTGATCCGGTTTTTACTGTGGAACCCGCAGTAGGTGCAGTGACTGGAACAAAAGTTCGAAAGATACAACGGCGCGTACAGAGCGATCGTGCGTCCGAACTGGCGTTCGGTCAGCTCCTTGGCCTCGCGCGCCAGGGCCTCCAGCGTCGCCGGCCGCTCGTCTTGCAAGACACGGCGGATTTGGTCGGGGCTGACGGTCATTCGTAGAGAAATCCGGTTAAAGGGGAAGAGGCGTCCGCGTCGGATTTTTTGCGCGGCAGACCGCTCAGGTAGGCCTGCCGTCCGGCCCGGACCGCCAGCGCAAAGGCCTCGGCCAGCGGGGCGGGATGTCCGGCAGTGGCCACGGCTGTATTGACCAGCACCGCGTCGGCGCCCATTTCCATAGCTTCGGCCGCTTGGGACGGCCGGCCGATCCCGGCATCCACCACAATCGGCACATCGATTTCGTCGATCAGCACACGGATCAGCTCCGCGGTCTTCAGCCCCTGGTTGCTGCCGATCAGCGATCCGAGCGGCATCACCGTTGCCGCGCCGGCCTTCACCAGGGCGCGCGCCACGTACAGATCGGGCGTGATATAAGGCAGCACCGTGAAGCCGTCCGCGGCCAGGATCTCGGTGGCCTTGATTGTTTCCTGGTTATCCGGCAGGAGATACTTGGAGTCGTTGATGACCTCGATCTTGACCCACTTACCGCAGCCCGAGGCCTCAGCCAGCCGCGCGATGCGCACGGCCTCCTGAGCGGTTCGCGCGCCCGACGTATTGGTGAGCAGGGTCACTTCGGGGGGAATATATTCAAGGATATTTTCCTCGTGACGTTCCAGGTCGATGCGGCGCAGGGCCACGGTCACCAGTTCGGTGCCGCAGGCCCGGATACTGTCGGCAAGGTCCTGTTTGTTTTTGAATTTGCCTGTCCCCAGAAAGAAACGGCTGGTGAAGGTCTTGTCCCCGATACACAACGGTTCGTCGGGACGGATGTTTGTCGTTGGCGACGGAATCTGCATGATAGTCTACTGTGCCTTTGTTGATGGGTGACCGTTTCGGGATCTCCCGCCGACCGGTAACGCGGGATAAGGTTCGGATGGGATGTGAACCCGGTCGCAACGGAGGGGTTTATCCGCCCCCCACAAAGCTGACCAGCTCGAGGATATCGCCCTCACGGATCATGATCTCATCCCACCGGGGGTCCCGGACGATCTCGCCGTTGAGTTCGGCAATCACCCGGCGGGTTTGCGGACTGAACTGTTGCACGATGTCGTTCAGGGACGGTTCCCCCGCCAATTCCTGCATTTTACCGTTCAGGGTGATGGTCATGCGTGTATATTAGAGCATCCACATGGAAATTGCAACATTTTCTCCCCGGGTACCGGCCGGATTTGACGTTGCCGGCAGATGATGGGATAATGACCGCTATGAGTGAGTACATTTGCCCCCACTGCCGCAATCCCATCTACGATGAGGATGCCCTGTCCTGCCATTTCTGCGGGGAAGGCCTGAACCGCTCCGGTTCGGGATTCCTCGGCAAGCTGCGCTACCAAAATCCGCGGATCGTCTGGTATATGCTGGCCGGGCTGGTGGCCCTGTCGGTGTTTCTGTTGTTTGTGCGCTAATTCCCTCAGATCATTAGTCTAACGGGAATTCCCTGGCATTCGGGACGGATTTGTAGTATAAAAGGGCAATATCGGGCAGCCCCTTTTAAGGCCAGTATGTTGAACTTGAAATATTCCCGGTTTTTTGTTTGTCTCTGCCTCGGCCTGATATTGAGTGCCCCGGCGGCATGGGGGTACCATTGCGCCGATCCCCACTTTAGCAGTAAAAGATGCCGGATTGCACATAGTTACGCGAATTCGGACGTCATCTTCATGGGCCAATTGTTGAGTGTGGATGAGCGCCCGTCCGATTCCGGTCTGCCGGTCTATACCAGCGAATTCTTTGTGAAGGAATCGTATCGCGGCGGGGTCACCGGTCAGATCAAAGTTTTTTCGGAGGGCGGGGTCAAGCCGCCCCAGGATATTACCGGGCATTATATCGTGTTTGCGATTAAGGCCGGGACGGGGAAATATTTTTCCAATCCCTGTTCAAATTACCGGTTCGTCCCGATCGAAACGCCGCTGGTCGATACACCCATGCAAACGCAGCTGAGGCGGATCGCCACCACAACCGATTGGTCATTTAGCGACGAGGGTTGCGTCGCACAGAAAACGACTTTTATTAAGCCGCACGAGAAACACATAACGCATCAAGATGCCGTATACGATACACGAAATTAAAAAGATTGAGCAGAAGTGGCAGGAATACTGGCGCACCCACAAAGTATTTGAGGCCTCCTCCGACACTTCCCGTGAGAAATACTATGTGCTGGAGATGTACCCTTACCCCTCCGGAAAACTGCACATGGGACACGTCCGCAACTATACCATCGGCGACGTGATCGCCCGTTTCCGCCGCATGCAGGGCTGCAATGTCCTTTATCCGATGGGTTTCGATTCCTTCGGCCTGCCCGCCGAGAATGCCGCCATCAAGAACAACGTCCATCCGCGCGCCTGGACCGACCAGCGCATGAACGACATGGTCGCCCAGATGAAGACGCTCGGTCTCAGCTATGACTGGACGCGTTTTCTCTACAGCCACAGCGAGGAATATTACCGCTGGAACCAGTGGATATTTATCCAGATGTTCAAGCAGGGACTGGTGTACCGCAAAAAGGCCCTGGTCAACTGGGACCCGGTCGATCAGACTGTGCTGGCCAATGAGCAGGTGATCGACGGAAAAGGCTGGCGTTCCGGGGCGGAGGTCGAGAAGCGCGAGATCGACCAGTGGTTTATCAGGATCACCGCTTTTACCGAAGATCTGCTCGCCGATCTGGACAAGCTCGACAACTGGCCGGAACGGGTCAAGACGATGCAGCGTAACTGGATCGGCAAGAGCCATGGGACCACGATCAATTTCGACGTGCTCGACGCCGGCGGTAACAAGATCGACGAACTGCAGACATTTACCACGCGTCCGGATACGGTCTTCGGAATCGAATACGTGGTGCTGGCGCCGGAGCATCCCAAGTGCCGCGAATGGGTGAAAGGACGCGACAACGAACAGGACGTCCTGGAATTTATCGCCAGTATGGACAAGGAGTCCCTGATCGACCGCATGGGCGAGGGCCGCGAAAAGAACGGCCGGCCGCTCGGGGTCTTTGCCAGGAATCCGGTCAACGGCAAGGTCGTTCCCTTGTGGACGGCGGACTACGTGTTGATGGACTACGGGACCGGCGCCGTCATGGCCGTGCCCGCGCACGATCAGCGTGATTATCTCTTCGCCAAAAAATATAACTTGCCGATCTCGGTGGTCATCCGCCCGGAAGACGTTGCCGAGCTGAAAGCCGAAGATATGACCGCGGCGTATGTCGAACCGGGGATCATGGTCCATTCCGAACAGTTCGACGGCATCGGCAGCACCGAGGCGATCACCAAGATTTCGGAATGGATGGAGCAGCAGGGGACCGGTGAACGCACGATCACCTACCGTCTCAAGGACTGGCTGATTTCACGCCAGCGTTATTGGGGAACGCCGATCCCGATTTACTACGATAATGACGGCAATCCGCATCCCGTGCCGGAGAGCGAGCTGCCCGTCAAGCTTCCCGACGACATCGAATTCGGCAAGGGCAACCCGCTGCAGACCTCGGAGAGTTTCCGGTATTACACCGATCCGGACACCGGCAAGCAATACCGCCGTGAAACCGATACCATGGACACCTTCTTCGATTCGTCCTGGTACTATATCCGCTACACCGACGCGCAGAACCGCAATGAAATCTTCAGCAGGGATATGGCCAACTACTGGCTCCCGGTGGACCAGTACATCGGCGGCATCGAGCATGCCATCCTGCACTTACTGTATTCCCGGTTTTTTACCAAGTTCTTCAAGAGCATCGGCCTGGTGGAGACCGAGGAGCCGTTCTTCCGGCTGCTGACCCAGGGGATGGTCCTGCTGCATGGCGAGGTGATGTCGAAGTCGAAGGGTAATGTCGTCGATCCGGATGACATCATCAAGAAGTACGGCGCCGACTCGATGCGGCTCTTTATTCTGTTTGCCGCGCCGCCCGAAGACCAGCTGGAGTGGAACGACCAGGCCATCGACGGGTCGTGGAAGTTTCTCGGGCGGATCTGGAGCCTGGTTGAGAAACGTTATCATCCGACCGACGAGTTCGTCGACCCGTCCAAGTTCGACAAGGACGACAAAGACATCTTCCGCGAGATCAATGCCGCCGTTAAAAAGGTCGGCGAGGACATTCAGAATTACAAATTCAACACCGCCATCAGCTGCCTGATGATCCTCATGAACAACCTCGACAAGTATGAAGTCGATGAGGCCAAACCGCACAAACAGGCCCTTTTCAACCACATCGCCCAGACCGTGGTCCTGCTGCTGGTCCCGTTCGCGCCGCATATGTGCGAGGAGTTATGGGAAAAGCTCGGGCACAGCGACTGCGCGGCGCTGACGGCCTGGCCGGAGTTCGACGAAAAGGCGCTTGAACTGGATGAGGTCGAGATCATCGTTCAGGTCAACGGCAAGCTGCGCGCGCGGGTGACCGTCGCCGCCGATATCGCGGAAGACGCCCTCAAAGAAATCTGCCTGGCCCAGGAGCACGTCAAGACCTTCGTCGACGGCAAACCCATCCGCCGCTTCATCTACGTCCCCGGCAAACTGGCGAATATCGTCGTTTAATCCACTCTTACTATCACTCGCTTCCCCTCCCAAACAAAGCGTTGCCTAATGGTAACATTTGTGTTACCTTATGATTAGAGTCGAGGAATATATCACCGCAGACGGAAGGAGTCCGTTTACGGAATGGTTTGATGGTCTGGGGCCGCAGGCGGCGGCCAAGGTAAATACCTATTTAACCCGTGTCGGATATGGAAATACGTCCAGTTTCAAGCCAATAAAAGGTGCGTTGCAGGAGATTCGCATCAACTGGGGTCCCGGTTACCGGATTTATGTCGGCCGGGACGGCCGAACAGTAATTATTTTATTGGGCGGCGGGACCAAACAACGGCAGCAGAAAGATATTCAAACCGCTGCGGCCCTGTGGGAAGAATACAAGAATCGTAAAAGAGGATGAATCCATGCCGATCACACGGAAGTTCAAAGAGACTGTCCAGGCCCGCGCCGAGCGCGATCCCGAGTTTCGCACAGCAATCCTGCGGGAGAGTATTGAGTGCATGCTCGCTGGAGATCTCAAAACGGGCAAGGCATTGCTGAGGGATTATATCAACGCGGCAGTCGGATTTGAAAAGCTGAGCAAGTTGACTAAAAAGGATCCCAAGAGCCTGATGCGCATGTTCAGCGCCACCGGCAATCCCACCGCAGCCAATTTGTTTATAGTGATCAAAATCTTACAGAAGAAGGAAAATGTACGGTTTGTTGTTAAGGCGGTACACTAAACGTGAATTATATAAGAACTCTATGAAAGTTTTCAAAACCAAATTTTCCAGTCACTTACCGCTTCTTATCCTAGATGGAATGGTGTTGGGTGTGCTCTGTTTTGGTGGGATCGGTAAGAGTGATTTGCCGACAGATATTCTGATTGCTTCCACTGTATTCATGGTGTTTTTACTTGTAGGTCATGTTTTACTCTTTAGCAGACGTCTCCTTATATCAGAATCGAACATTACCGAGACAATCCTAGGAAAATGGCATCGCGGTTTAAACTGGACAGACGTAGCAAAAGTTCACAGCACTTGCCTGTTGTATCCGGAGTCTGAAGGAATACTTATCTTGAAGACGAAGGCAGGTTCAAAGCAAAAGGAATTCGCAATTCTTATCACATCATATCCAATTGAAGCTTTGCGAGAATTCTTGAGGCGTACACCGGAGGACGTGCCGATCTATGTCTACAAGTACCTTCAACGAAAGTTGGACAGTCAGTAAACATTTTTTTACAGTGATTAACTACTCCTAGCCTGTTCTAACACACCCCCATCCCACCCGTTTCCCCTCGGAACTGGGAAGATGTTTTCTTTATCGAAGAACGAGACCCGCTTCGTGCTGGTCGTCCTGGCCGTGATCTTTTCCGGATCGGGGCTGAACTATCTCATCAAACGCTATCCGCATCTGTTGCAGATCGTCAATCTCGTCGACAGCGAGTGGATCTATCCGTGGTATGACGTCAACACGGCCTCGGCCGACGAACTCGTCCAAATTCCGTACATCGGCAATTACACCGCGCGGGCGATCATCCGTTTCCGGGAAGAACGCGGACCGGTCACCGATCTTGAACAACTCAAGGAAATCCCCGGCATCCGCGACGCCAATTTTCAGCGCTTTGCCCCCTACCTGCGGGTGAGGAGACAAAAATGAGGCCGCGCGGACCGGCACTGTTGTGGTTGACCGGCGCGTTCATGGCCGGGATCATGTTGAACGGACACGTCACCTTACCGCACGTGATCAGTACCATCGTTGCGGCCGGGCTCTTGTTGAGCCTGAAAACGATCCGCGACCGCGGCCGCGCGCGCGCGTTTCTCATCGGTGTTTTGTGTCTGTGCGCCGGCGTGATCCATACCCGAGCCCATCAAAACCTTGCGGCCGATCACATCGTCCGTCACGCCAAATCCCTGGGTTACCGTCCGCTTACCGTGGAGGGAGTGGTGGTCTCCGAGGTCCGCCGCCGCGAGCTGGTCAACACGGTCAAGACATCGTTCACCTTAAAGATGGAACGCGTTATGGCCGACGGGAGTAAGCGCGCCGTCCGCGGACGGGTGCTGGTCAATCTCTTTGCTCCCGTCGATGTGATCTACGGCGACCGGCTGCGTCTCACCGGGAAACTGCACCGGCCGTTTGAATTCTCCGCCAACGATAATTTTTCCTACCGTCAATATCTGCAAAACAAGGGCGTTCACTACATCCTCAGCGTTAAGCGCGGGAATCCCGTGACGGTCACCGGTACCGACGGGCGTTACCGCTGGCGCGCCCTCTTCCTGGAAACACGCCGGCGGCTGATCGGGTATCTCAAAGGGTATCTGACGGAAAATGAAACCGGCATCATGCAGGCCGTCCTGCTCGGCGAACGCTCGGCCATTCCGCCCCATGTCCGCGAACTCTTCGTGCGTACCGGCACCGCGCATGTGCTGGCGGTCAGCGGCCTGCATGTAGGGATCGTGGCGCTGCTGGTCATGACGGGACTGCAGCTTCTGCGCCTGCCGCGGGGCTGGCAATATGTGCTGACCATGGTGCTGATCATGATGTATGTGCTGCTGACCGGCGCGCGGCCGTCCACGGTGCGCGCGGCGGTGATGTCGGTGGTCTTCGTCGGCAGTCTGATCCGCGAACGCGAAGCGAATGCCCTGGCGATGTTGAGCTGCGCGGCGCTGCTGATCCTCCTGAACAATCCTTTGAATCTCTACGATATCGGCTTTCAGCTGTCCTTCGCCTGCATCCTCGCGATGATCACCATCGGCCGGCGTCTTGAAAGGGCGATCGAACCGTTGGCGGAGCGCCGTGAGTGGAAAGGCTGGCGCCGGCGGCTGCTGCGCGCGGTCATCATTTCTTTTGCGGTATGGATCGGGGTGGAAGGCCTGGTGATGTATCACTTCAATCTGATCACCCCGGTGTCGGTGCTGGCGAATCTGTTCGTGATCCCGCTCATTACCGCGGTGGTCCTGCTCGGGACGGGATTGCTGGGCACGGCGCTGTGCTGGCCGTGGCTGGCCGCGCAGGCGGCCGTCTGCCTGAAGGCGGCGCTGAGCCTGATGGTGGCCGTGACGTTTCTGTGCGCGCACCTGCCCGGGGCGTATATCTACATCCGGCCCATCGGCTTGCCGGAACTGGCGCTCTATTATGTGATTATTGGGATGATTTTTGGAATACCGTGGGGTATAATAGGGTCAAAATTCAACCTCTTTCAGCTCTGGTCGAAAAATTGACATTCGGGCCGGAGTGTGTAGAATAGGCCGATATGAAACGAATCCAGCTTACTCTATTATGCCTGATCTGCCTGCTGGGCGGCGCGGCCGTGCCGGCGCAGGCCTTTTGGGTATGGACCCCCGAGACCAACAAATGGGTCAACCCCAAGTACGCGGTTAAGGACACCCCCAAGGAACAATTCGAATTTGCCATGGGTTTCTTCGAGGCGAAGGACTACAAGGAGGCCATCCGCGAATTCCGCAAACTGCTCAAGAATTACCCGCGTTCGGTGGAGGCCCCCGATGCCCAGTTTTACATCGGCAAGGTCTTCGAGGCCGAAGGCGACCTGATGGGCGCGTTCAAGCACTACCAGAAGGTGGTCGACCGCTACCCGTTCAGTGAGCGGTCCGGTGACATCGTTCAACAGCAATACGACATCGCGGTGAAGATGTTGGAGGGGGAACAACAGCGCGGCATGCTTAAGGAGATCATCTCCGGCAGCGGTCCCGATTATGACGTCATCGAGGTTTTTCGCACGGTGATCAAGAACGCGCCGTACGGCCCGTTGGCCGCGGTGTCCCAATACAAAATCGGCCTTTACCTGATGGAAAAAGGGATGTACCCGGACGCGCGGGACGAATTCGAAAAGGTGATCAACGACTATCCCTCCAGCGAATGGGTGAAGGCCGCCCAATACCAGATCGCGGTGGCCGATTCCAAGCGGTCCGTTGACGCCGAGTACGATCAGCGTATCACCGCCTCGGCCAAGGAAGAGTTTCAGGATTTCCTGGAAGTCTACCCGGACGCGGAACTGTCCGATAAGGCCAAAGACGAAATCGAACGCCTTAAGGACAAGGAAGCCGAAAACAACTTTGTCATCGCGCAGTTTTACGAGAAACAGAAACGCTTTGAATCCGCCAAGATTTACTACCAAATTGTCGTCGACCAATATCCCACATCCAAGTGGTCCTCCAAGTCGCTCATGAGGATCCGGGAATTGAATAAAAAGGATTAATGAAACTCTTCCGCGTGCTTATCCTTTTGACCGTGGCCGTTTCGCTATATGGCTGCGGCTATACCTTCAAATCCGCGCTGCCCGCCGGTCTGACCACCATCTACGTGGAGACGTTCGAAAACAAGATCGACTTTACCGCCGAGAGCCGCCGCAATCTGTATCTCCCGCTGCTCGAGCAGGACGTGCGCCGCGCCGTGACCGACCGCTTTCTGTTTGACGGAAATCTGAAACTCAACGACGAAAATAACGCCGATCTGATCCTGACCGGAAAACTCCTGAACTACCGCCGGGTCGGTCTGCGCTTTTCCAGCAACGATGATGTGGAAGAGTACCGCGTTTACATCACGGTCAGTTTGACGTTGGCCCGCAACGGCGAGGAAGAACCGATGTGGGAGGAATCGTCGTTTATCGGCGAGGCCACCTATTTCGTGAGCGGATCGCGGGCGACCAGCGAGGAATCGGCTGTGCGCGAGGCCGTGGAAGATCTGGCCCGCCGCATCGTCGAGCGGACCGTCGAGAATTGGTAACGGCCGATATGCGAGACCACCGGACGGGAGGCTGACCACTGCATGATTTACTTACTCAAAGGCGATGACTACCGGGCCAAAGAAGCCAAGATCGACGCATTGAAAAAGGAGATCCTCGTCCACCCGGACGCCCCGCGCTTCGACTTCGACCAATTCAACGCCGAAAAGCTTCCTCCCGCCGAATTAAAGAAGGCCCTTATAGCCGTACCGGCCGTCAATCCCCGCCGTCTTGTTTTTATCCGAAATATCCAAAAAGCCGCCGAGCAGAACCAGAAGATCCTGTTGGAGTTCGCGCAGAGCGAACCGGATCATTGCGTGGTGATCGGCGATATCAGCGCTCCGTCGCAAAAGGGGTTCCTGACCAAGCTTTCCAAGATCGGCCGGAAGCTTGAGTTCGATGCGGGCAGAAAGACCGTGGTGTGGGATGTAACCAACCAGATCGAGGCCCGGAATACGAAGGAGGCGGTGCGTTTGTTATGTGTGATGATCAGCGAAGGGAATCATCCGCTGCAGATCATGGGGGGATTGGTTTGGTTTTGGGGCAGAATGAAGAACAAAGTCCCGGCGGGAAGATTTCAGCAGGGCCTGCGGGAATTGCAGGCCGCCGACGTGAATATAAAACGATCCCGGCTGGCGCCGGATCATGCGGTTCAGATTCTGGTTACGAAGCTATGCTTGTTAGCAGCTTAGCGTAGCGGGACTTGCGGCGGCCGGCCGTGTTCTTTTGCAGGATGCCTCTTTTTGCGGCCTTATCCAGCTTCTTGTACACCGTCTTCAGATTTGATTTGGCCTCATCCCCGTTTTTTTCTTCGACCGACTTGATGTAGGACTTGACCGTCTTCTTCAGATCCGTTTTGATGTCCAGATTGCGCATATGCCGCTTGCGGTTCTTACGTAACTCTTTGACGCCTGAGTATCTTTGTGGCACAGTCGTGACTCCTTTGTGTGTTAACGAAAATCGCTTCCCTTGCGTAAATGAGCGATAAATATAGCAAATAGGGGATTAAATGTCAAATGATAAATTGTCCCCGGAGCCCTCTCCCGGGGCCCGGCCGGCCCCGGACCACGATTCCCACCGGTCGCTGATCCGTTCCACCTCGATCCTGTCGCTGGGGACCCTCAGTTCCCGGATTCTGGGCTTTTTGCGGGATATCGTGCTCGCCCGGCTGCTGGGAACGGGGTTGCGCGCGGACGCCTTTTTTGTCGCCCTGAAAATCCCTAACCTGTTCCGGGACATGGTCGGAGAGGGCGCGACCAACGCCGCGGTGGTGCCGGTCCTGGCCGAATATCACCACAAAGAGCGGGAACAGTTCTGGAATTTCGTCAATATCGTGCTGACCCTGGCACTGATGATCCTCAGCCTGATCACCCTGGCCGGGGTCCTGGGGGCCCCGCTGATTGTGCGGGTCATCGCACCCGGGTTTCTGGCGGACCCGGTCAAACTGGACCTCACCATCCGGCTGACCAAGGTGATGTTTCCCTACCTGATCCTGATAGGGCTGACGTCCTACAGCATGGGGATCCTCTACACCTTCCGCTCGTTTCTGGTCCCGGCCTTCACGCCGTGCCTGCTCAATATTGCCATCATCACCAGTGCCCTGTTGGCCTCGCGCAGCATGGCCGAGCCGGTCTACGGCCTGGCAGTGGGAGTGCTGATCGGCGGGGTGCTCCAGCTGGTCTTTCAGATACCGGCCATGACACGCATCGGTTTCCGCTGGAGGCCGCCGACATCCCTGCGGCATCCGGGCGCGACCAAGATCGGCCGGCTGCTGGTCCCGCGAATGATCGGCAGCGGCGTCTATCAGATGACGGTTTTCATCGATACCTTTTGCGCCTCGTTGGCCACGATTGTCGGGGCCGGCGGGATCTCGGCGATATATTACGCCAACCGGATTATCCAGTTCCCGATGGGGATCTTCAGCGTGGCCATGGCCTCGGCCTTGCTGCCGTCGTTGTCCGCTATGGCCAATAAAAAGGACCACGAAGGCATTAAAAATACGCTGATCTTTTTCCTCGAGAATATCGTCTTTGTGATGTTCCCCACCACGATCATGCTGCTGTTCTTGTCGGAGCCGATCATCCGCGTGCTCTTTGAGCGCGGCGAATTCGGTAGCTATTCGACCGGGATCACGGCATGGGCGCTGACCTGCTATTCGATCGGCCTGTTCAGTTTCGGCGGGATCAAGATCCTGGTGACGGCCTTTCACTCCCTGCAGGATACCAAGACCCCGGTCAAGGTGGCGGGGCTTTGTCTGGCGATCAACGCGGTGCTGAATTTCATACTGATGTATCCCTTAAAAGTCGGCGGCATCGCCCTGGCCAGCGCGGTTGCCGGCACGGTGGACTTCCTGGTCCTGTTCGGTATCATGAACAGCCGCCTCGGCGGATTGCGGGCGGGATTGTTGGCCTACTCGGTACGGGTGGCGATGGCGTCGCTGCTGACCGGCGGCATGTTGCACTGGTGCTGGCAGAATATCGTTATTCCGAATGAATTCCTCAAACTGATCCTGCTCGGTTCGGCCGGTTATGTCTTCTACGGGATGTTCAGCCTGGCCTTCGGGATCAATCAGGCCAAACGCATCTGGAACTACATCAAATATGGATCCTAAGGAGAAAGCCAAAGGCCTCCCGCTGACCAGCGGTGTGTATCTGATGAAGGACAAGGACGGCGCCGTCATTTACGTCGGTAAGGCGGTCAGCCTGCGCAAACGCGTGCAGTCGTATTTCCGCCAGCGCAAGACCATGTCCAAGACCGATCTGCTGGTGGAGAACATCGCGGACATCGACTATATCGATACCGACAGTGAGGCCGAGGCGCTGATCCTCGAGGCCAGCCTCGTCAAGAAGTACGACCCCAAGTTTAACGTCGAGCTGCGCGACGACAAGAGCTTTCCGCTGATCCAGATCACCGCTGAGGAATTTCCGCGGATTTCGGTTGAGCGTCCGCACCAACGCATCGCGGGCTACACCTATTACGGGCCGTACATCAATCCCAAACTGATCCGTGAGGCGCTCGCGCTGTTACGCAAGATCTTTCACTTCCGCACCTGTGATCCGTTCCCGGAAAAAGAGTGTCTGGACTTTCATATCGGCCTGTGCGAGGCGCCGTGTATCAAAAAGATCGGCAAGCGCGAGTACATGAAAAATATCCGTAACGTGAAGCTGATCCTGGAAGGCCGCAAGGACGATCTCTACAAGCGCCTCCACAAAGAAATGGAGGCCCACGCCAAGGCACAACGTTATGAAGACGCCGCCAAGATCCGCGACCAGCTGCGCGCCATCGGGGCATTGTATTCGGGTACGCGCGACGTCAACTATTACAAGGAAGCCGAACAGCTGCAGCGCGCGCTCAACCTGCCGCGGCTGCCCAACCGGATCGAGACCTTTGATATCTCCAACATCATGGGCAACCAGGCGGTAGGGTCGATGGTCTCGTTTCTCAACGGCCGTCCGGATAAAAACAATTACCGCCGCTTTAAAATCAAGGAAGTGGAAGGGATCGACGATTTTAAAATGATCGCCGAGGTGGTCCGGCGCCGCTACCGGCGGCTGAAGAATGAAGGGAAAATGTTCCCCGACCTGATCGTCATCGACGGGGGAAAAGGACAGCTCTCGGCGGCACATCAGGAGCTGATCAAACTCGGGGTGCAGATCCCGCTGGTGTCGCTGGCCAAGCGGGAAGAGGAAGTTTTTCTCCCCAACAAAAGGAATCCTGTTAAACTATCTTTAGATTCACTGGGACTGAAACTCCTGCAACGCACCCGTGACGAAGCCCATCGATTCGCAGTCAAATACCACCGGCATCTCAGAGATAAAAATGTCTTTGCCCGCAAACCCAAGGAGGATTCCTGATGTATTACAGCTATGTTGAAAGTCCGGTCGGCGACATTTTACTGGTCGCCGATGACGAAGGTTTACGGTCCGTGAATTTCCCGACCGCCAAGCGTCCGGTCCATCCCGATCCCGACTGGGTGCGTGATGACCACAAACTCGCCGACGCCCGCGAGCAGTTCACCGCATATTTTCGCGGAGAACGCAAAGAATTCGATCTGAAGCTCGTGCTGGACGGAACGCCGTTTCAGCAGGACGTGCTGCGCGCCTTGCAGCAGATCCCCTACGGGGAGACCCGTTCCTATGCCGACATCGCGCGGATGGTGGGCCGGCCCAAGGCGGTGCGCGCCGTCGGCGGGGCCAACGGCCGCAACCCGCTGTCGATCGTCATCCCTTGTCACCGGGTGATCGGGTCGTCGGGAAAGCTGACCGGATTCGGCGGCGGGCTGAACGTAAAGCAAACCCTGCTGGATTTGGAACAGGCGAACAACTAATACGCCGGCAATTGAAGGAGGAATCATGAACGTATCGGTCTACTTCCAACTGATGGTCAAGAAAGAGGCGTCGGACCTCTATTTGCGGACCAAGGCCAAGCCCCGCGCGCGGATCAACGGCAAGGTCGATTTGATCAGCGATCATGAGATCAGCCGTGAGGAGATGGACCAAATCGTCACGATCCTGCTCGCCAACGACGCCCGCCGCAAACAGTTCAAGGAAGACCTGGACATCGATTTCATTCATGAAGAGCCGGAGATCGGCCGTTTCCGGATCAACATCTTTACCCAGCGCGGGACCCCGGCGCTGGTGGCCCGCCACGTCCACAGCAAGATCCGCGGGTTCGATGAGCTCAATCTGCCGGTAGAAATTTGCAAGATGTTCTGCGAGGAGTGTAAGGGGCTGTTCATCGTCTCCGGGCCGGCCGGCAACGGCAAGTCGACGACCATCGCCAGTATGATCCAGTACATCAACGACATCAGTTCCCAGCATGTCGTTACCATCGAAGACCCGATCGAATTTCTGTTCCGGGACAACAAAAGCATCATCAACCAGCGCGAGCTCGAGATCGATGTCATGAGCTATCCCAAGGCGTTGAAGCACGTTACCCAGCAGAGCCCGGACATTATTTATATCGGCAACATCCGCGACGTGGAGACCATGCGCGCCGCCATCACGGCGACCGAGCTGGGTACATTCGTGATGACGACCTTCCATACCATCAATGCCGTACAGACGATCATCCGCATCGTCAATTTCTTCCCGCCGCATTTGCACGATGAAATCCGTATGCAGTTGTCGATGATTCTCAAGGGCACGATCTCGCTGCGTCTGCTGCCGTGCAAGGACGGCCGCGGCCGCATCCCCGCTTACGAGACTATGGTCGTGACGCCGACCATCGCCCGCCTGATCCGCGAAGGCCGGATCCGGGAGATACAAAACTACATCGATGACGGCGAGCTCTTCGGCATGCAGTCGTTCAAGAAATCGCTGGTCGACAAGGTCAAGCGCGGTCTGGTCGACGAACGCGACGCCCGCCGTTACGCGGACAGCAAGGACGACTTCAATCTCGAACTCAAGGGCCTCAAACGTCACATCGAATGAAACCCGCCTCCGCCGACAGTGTTTGGTCACGGCTCGCGCCGCTTGTCATCCTGTTCGCGGTTAATCTCATCCTGCGTCTGTTGTTCATCAGCAAAGGGCCGTACCACGCGGACTGTTTGCTGCTGGCGGTCTCGGCCGAACAATCCCTCGCCGAAGGCAAACTCCATTATCTGCAATTGACCGGGCTCCCGCTGACCGTCATTTTGGCCGCGCTATTCACCGGTTTCTTTCATTGGATCCAGGCCGGTGACTGCGTGGCGGCCGTCAATTTCATGAATGTCTTTCTGGGTGCCGTATGCGTCCCGCTCTTTTATCTGCTGGTCAAAGAGCTGTTCGGTTCGGTCAAGACGGCCTGGCTCGCCGCGGCGATGATGACCATCAACCCGTTGTTCCTGGCCTTGTCCGTCTTCGGCAACAGCCATATAGCCGCGGTCCTGTTCGGGCTGGGCGGACTGGTCTGTTTGTTCCGCTATGACCGCACCGACACCCCCGGGGCGCTGATCGCGGCGGCGGTCCTGTTTGGACTGATGGGCGCGTGCCGGCTGCAGGAGTTGGCCTTTGTCCTGCCGCCGGTGGCCTTGATCTGCCTGCTTATGCCGCGGACCGGGGGATGGCGGCGGGAGGGGACGCGCTGGGCTGTGTTCGCGGCGGTGACGGCCGCGGTCACCGCGTTGTTTTATTTGCCGCTGTTGTCACAGGCCGGACAGGCGGCCGGCAGGCCGGACCGTTCCGCGGACATCTGGAAGTACATCGTCGGCGAGAATAAATTCGATCCGCAACGGTTAAAGGTCATTGCCTTGTGGGTGCTCTCAACACTGTCGCAGTTGGGCGCCATCGGCGCGGGATGCGGGTTGCTGCTGCTGACAAAACAACGCCCCCGGACGGCGGCGGCGCTGGCGGCGCTGGTGATTTGTCCGGCCGTGCTTTACGGTATCTTTTGGGTCATCGCGCCGCGTTATTATTTGCTGAGTTCGTTGATGCTGATCATTCCCGCCGCTTATTTCTTTGCCACGTTTTGGCGGGACCGCCGCTGGATCCATTATCCCCTGATGGCGCTGCTGCTGTTTACCTTGATCATGAATGCGCGCTTTGCGTTTCAGATTGTGAACTTCCGGCATGAGCACACGTTACTGACGGATTTCTTCGTCTGGGTGGGTGAGTCCAGCGAACCGGGTGCGTTGATTATCGAGCGTGATCACTCGCTGTTTATCAAGCGCTACAGCCGGCGTGATCCGATGGCGCCGCCGGGGTCGCTGTATTCGATCGATTCCGATCAGATGCGCGGTTTCCGCGCGTATATCGACGGCCTGCTTGCGCAGCAGGTGCCGGTCTACATTACCGACACGGCCCTGGCCGCCTACCCCAAACGGCTGGGTTTCCGGGAATTTATGTCGGAACGGTTCCGGCTGGAGCCCGTGGGCAGCCGGCCGGTGGAAAACTGGTACGTGGGTGTGCTGCGGCACTATGTCTTTTCCAATACCCTGTACCGCGTTCATGCCCGCACCGGTCCTTAAGGGAGGGGTTGGCGGGAAGAGGTCTGCCGGGACGCGGCCCGGGTCAGAAATTTCGAGGATTTTACCCCGCCTGGCAGGGCTTATCCCGACAAAAACGTCAAAGAAATGACCGGGTGACGGCCCCCGGTGCCGTATTGCATTCGCCCGCCGTTGTGTTATAATACGCACTTATTTAATTTCTATTACTATTAGAGCCCGATAGATGCTGGACGAAATTACCGAAAGAATCGCCGCGTTGGAGGTCCTGTTGCAGAACCTCCGGGGGTATCTTTGACCTGGCCGCCAAGGACAAGGCCATCAAAGAGATCCAGGAGCAGATGAATCAGCCCAATTTCTGGGAGGATCAGGACACCGCCAACAAGCTGATGCGCGATTTGAAGTACCTGAAGGGGTGCGTCGAACCGTACCGGAACGGCGAAGATAAGTTGCTGGAATTGAAAGAGTTAGCTGAGATTTCCGAGGATGACGCGGAAATGCTCGAGCAGATCCGGGATGAGCTCAAGGGGCTGCAGGACAGCCTGGACAAGCTGGAGGTCCAGTTGATGCTCTCCGGCCCGTTCGACCGCAACAATGTGATCCTCAGCATCAACGCGGGCGCCGGCGGGACCGAATCCTGCGACTGGGCCAATATGCTGTTGCGGATGTACACCCGGTTCGCGGACGAGCGCGGCTACAGCTGCAATATGGTCGATATCCTGCCTGGGGAAGAGGCGGGGATCAAGAACGCGACGCTCGAGATCGAAGGCGAAATGGCTTACGGCTATCTAAAGGCCGAAAAAGGCGTGCACCGGCTGGTGCGCATCTCGCCGTTCGACTCCAACAAGCGGCGGCATACGTCATTCGCTTCGGTGGACGTCATTCCTGAAATCGAGGATGATGGCGAGGTTGATCTCAATCCGGACGAATTGCGCATCGACATTTTTCGCTCCTCCGGCCCGGGCGGTCAGAGCGTGAACACCACGGATTCGGCGGTGCGGATAACCCACTTGCCGACGAATATTGTGGTACAATGTCAAAACGAACGCTCGCAATTGCAGAATAAACAGACGGCCATGAAGATCCTGCGCGCGCGGCTCTACGAATTGAAACGCAAGGAGCAGGACGAAAAGATGGCCAAGGTGTACGGCGAAAAACAGAAGATCGAATGGGGTTCCCAGATCCGCTCGTACGTGATGCACCCTTATTCGATGGTCAAGGACCACCGCACCGACACCGAAACCGGCAATGTCGCCAAGGTCATGGACGGCGGCATCGACATATTTATTGAGGCCTACTTAAAGGCCCAGGCCGCCGAGAAACAATCCACCGCGGCCGATGACGAAGGATAGTTAAGATGATTGATTTTATTTTCCGGCCGTTGGTCGCCAAATCCACCCAACGGGTCATAGAGAATCAACCGGCCAAGGTAAATTTGCATGTCCCCGACGATCTTCCGCTGCCGTCCATCCGCGAACTGCGCAAGATGGTCCCGACGGTCGGCGCCGTCAACGCGATGGAAGAGCGGATGAAAGCGCTGACCGACGAACAACTGAAAGATCAGACCCGCCTGCTCAAAGAGCGTTACTTCAAGGGCATCAGCAACGACCGCCGCGAATATGACGATCTGCGCGACAAGTACAATGCCACCACGGATCAAACCGAAAAAGAAGACCTGAATATCAAGGTCGACGCCGCCGAAGATAAATACCGCAAGACCAAGCAGAAGGTCCTGCTTGAGCTGCTGCCCGAGGCCTTCGCCACCGTGCGCGAAGCCGCCTGGCGGGTGCTGAAGATGCGTCACTACGATGTGCAGTTGATCGGGGGCCTTGTCCTCAACGGCGGGAATATCGCGGAGATGACCACCGGGGAAGGGAAGACGCTGATGGCGACCCTGCCCGCGTATCTTAACGCCCTGACGGAAGAGGGCGTGCATGTGGTCACGGTCAACGATTACCTGGCCAAGCGCGACGCTGAGTGGATGGGGCCGATCTACCAATTCCTGGGAATGTCGGTCGGCGCGATCCTGCATGACATGATCCCGGAAGAACGGCAAAAGTCCTACGCCTGTGATATTACCTACGGAACGAACAACGAGTTCGGTTTCGACTATCTGCGCGACAACATGGTCAACCGCCGCGAGTATATGGTCCAGCGTCCGCACCATTTCTGCATCGTTGACGAGGTCGACAGCATCCTGATCGACGAGGCACGCACCCCGTTGATCATCTCCGGCCCGTCCGAAAAGGCCACCGACACCTATTACAAGGCTTTTGACGTGAGCAAGATGCTCACCGGCCGGCGGATCACCGAGAAGGACGAGGTGGAGGCCAAGTACAAGGAAATCGATCTCAGCGAAGGCGTGGACTACCTCGCCGATGAGAAAAACAAATCGATCGCGCTGACGGACACCGGGGAAGAAAAGGCGGCTCAGGCCCTGGGGATCGACAACCTGCATGAGATGCACACGATCGAATACCGTCACCACGTCCTGGCGGCGCTCAAGGCCAAGGAATTCTTCAGCCGCGATGTGGACTATGTGGTCCAGGACGGCGAGGTCATTATCGTCGATGAATTTACCGGCCGGTTGATGCCGGGCCGCCGCTGGTCGGACGGTCTGCACCAGGCGGTGGAGGCCAAGGAAGGCATCAAGATCGAACGCGAGAACCAGACGCTGGCCACCATTACTTTTCAGAATTATTTCCGCATGTACGAAAAGCTTTCCGGGATGACCGGGACCGCGTACACCGAAGCCAATGAGTTTAAACAGATTTACGAACTGAACGTCGTGGTGATCCCGACCAACAAGGTGCTGCAGCGACTCAACCATGCCGATGCCATTTACAAGACACAGCGCGAGAAGTACGAGGCGGTGGTCGGTGATATCGTGGAATGCCATCAAAAAGGACAGCCGGTGCTCGTCGGGACCATCTCGATCGAGAAGTCCGAACTGCTGTCGCGGATGCTGACCCAGCGCGGCGTGCCGCACAAGGTCCTGAACGCCAAGTTTCACCTGCAGGAAGCGCACATCATCGCCCAAGCCGGCCGTCTCGGCGGGGTCACGATCGCCACCAACATGGCCGGTCGCGGGACCGATATCGTTCTCGGCGGGAACGCCGAATATCTGGCGGCCAATCTGGTCAACCAGAAGCTGAGCGAGGACGCCGACGATGACAAGCGCGAAGAGCTGACGCAGAAATTTATCGACGAGTTCAAACAGCAATGCAAGGACGAACAGGTCAAGGTCAAGGAACTCGGCGGCCTTTACGTCCTGGGGACCGAACGCCACGAGTCGCGCCGCATCGACAACCAGCTGCGCGGCCGCCAGGGCCGTCAGGGTGACCCCGGGGCATCGCGTTTTTATGTGTCGCTCGAGGACGACCTGATGCGCCTGTTCGCCTCCGACCGGATCATCGGAATGATGGACAAGCTCGGCATGGAAGAAGGCCAGGTGCTCGAACATCCGTGGCTCAACGGCGCTTTGGAAAATGCCCAGAGACGCGTCGAAAGCCATAACTTTGAGATTCGTAAGCATTTGATCGAATACGACAACGTCATGAACCGTCAGCGTGAGGTCATCTACGACATGCGCCGGATGATCCTGGAGATCGACGACGTGAAGTTCCTCATTGAAGAGGCGGTGGATGGCGTCCTGGCGGCGGAGATCAGCCGGCATCTGTTCCGCGAGAACGATGAAGCGGCGTGGGATTTCGAAGGGCTCAACAATTATCTCAAGACCGCGTTTCATCTCGATGTCAGCGCGCTTGAGGACAGGCTGCGTGATCAGGACAAAGAAGAGACCGTGCGGATCCTGCGCGAGGCGGTCGCGGAATATTACGCCAAAAAGGAAAAGGAATTCGGCGTGGAGCAGATGCGTTTTCTCGAGCGGATGCTGATGATGAACATCATCGATACCAAATGGAAAGACCACCTCTACGCGATGGACCAGCTCAAAGAAGGGATCGGCCTGCGTTCCTACGCCCAGCGCGATCCGCTGATCGAGTTCAAGAAAGAAGGTTTCGCCATGTTCGAGGCGATGTATTCTTCGATTTATCAGGAAGTCGCCGAACTGATTTTCAAGTTACAGCCGGTAGAGCGCCAGGTCAGCATGAAAGGGGTCTTCGAAGACCTCCCGCAACATTTCGAACACGACGACATCCAGGGGATGGGTGATGTCGCCCGCAACGTCGGGCAGCCGCCGGACGCGCCGCAATCCGGTTCGTCGGCAGTGGCCCCCCGGGAATCCCAACCCAAATCGGTCCCCGTGACCAACCAGGGGCCCAAGGTCGGACGCAATGACCCCTGCCCGTGCGGCAGCGGTAAAAAATACAAGAGATGCTGCGGTCAATAATCGCCCCCCCGCGCGGCATCGCAGTCTTCGGCCTTCTCTTAATCCTCGGAACCCTTTACAAACTCTTCGGTTTTCTCCGTTACGACTACTATATCTTTATGTTCCAGCAGTTGCCGGTAGGCAGCATTAACGACCGGTACATCATCTCCATTGCCTATCGCGTCGCGGGTTTGATCACGGCCGGCGGTCTGCTGTTGCGTTGCGAATGGGCGCGGCAGCTGTTTATCTGTCTGTGCGTCTTCACGCTGTTGACACTCTACTGGAAACATCCCCGGGATGTTTTTCAAAATATCGCGATCTATCAGGAATATACTTCGGGGATCAACGTCTTGCCCGCCGGCACGGTTACCGAAATGGCGTATCCGATTTATCCGGAGGATCTCGGCAATTACCGGTTGCGGCGGCCGCAGATCCCGTTCTGGTCCCGGTTAGTGCATTCGTTCATCGATATGGTCTTTTGCGGTTCGGCCGTCTACTACTTTACGCGGCGCCGTGTCAGCGCGGCTTTTAAGGGGGGGCAGGGATGAACCGGCCGGCGTGGACGGCGGCGCGGGCCTTTTTCTTTTTTTGCAATGCGGTCTTCGCGTTTTGTGCCGCGTTGTTTATCCATGAGCTCGGGCATGCCCTGTTTATCAAGGCCGTTCACGGTTACTTTCCCAAGATTTCAATGAACCCGCTGGCCGGCGGCCATGTCAGTTACTACGCCGACCCGTCGACGTTTGCGCAACAATTGTGGATTTCCTCCGGCGGGATCCTGCTCGGCAGTGCGGCCGGAGTCCTCTGCGCGGCGATCGGGTTGGGTGTTTTGCGGACCGTGTGGGCGGCGCCGGTGATCCTGTTTGGAATTGTGTCTTTATGTGTGAATTCGCTGATGCTGACCGCCGGGTACTATTTGTTTCCCACGGGTGATATCCATCGCATGGTGGACCTGGATTTTCCGGTGTGGTTGGCCGTAGTGTGCGGGGTATGCGGGCTGTTTACCGGCGGCTATCTTATGCTGCTCGCCTTGCCGTACTTCGGATTGGACCGCGACTCGACCCTGATGGAAAAGTATATTGTGCTGGGCAGCGGGGTGGCCCTTTACGGCGGCCTGGTGCTTGGCGTCACCGTTATGCTGGAAGATGCCCATCAGTTGCAGCAGAAGATTAAGTACGTCACTACGACGATAGTGGTGCTGGCGGCAGGATTATTCGTTATTGAACAAGCGGCGCCGCTCCTGCCCCGGCCGCGGGCGTCACAGCATCAGGTCAGGGGCGTCCATCTCGTTTTCAGCGCGGCGCTGGCGCTCGGCGCGTTCTGGTTGACGGGCCGTTAAAATAATCACGACAAATATGGGACAACACCTCAAAAATTTCGGACTGTGTTTTCTGACGGCCTTGCTGATCACGATGTCCTTCCCGCGGTTGTCGCTGTGGCCGCTGGCGTGGTTCGCGCTGATTCCCTTCCTGCATGCCCTGGACGGCAAAACCCCGGCGCAGGGCTTCCGTATCGGTTACTGCTGCGGTTTTCTGACGTTTTACGGAACGTTGTACTGGATCCTGTGGGTGACGGAATGGTTTTCGGTGATCGCGGCGATCGGAGTTTTCGCGTTGTACCTGTATCTGTCCTTATACTATGCCGTCTTCGGCTGGGTTTACTGCCGCACCGAACGCGACGAGCCGCTGATGCGCCTGTTTGTTTTGCCGGCGGTGTGGGTGGTCCTGGAGTGGATCCGGGGTTGGCTTTTTTCCGGTTTCGACTGGATCAGCCTCGGCCATTCGCAGTGGCGCAATCTGCTCAGCATCCAGATCGCCGACGTGACCGGCGTCGCCGGAATCTCGTTTCTGATCGTCATGACCAACGTCTTTCTCCACGAGCGCCGTTTCGCCAAACGCTATACCGGTTACGGTTTGTACGTCACGCTATTCGCGATGTTCATGGCCGCTCATCTGGCTTATGGATTAATCCGGTGGACCGAACCGCTTCCGCAGGAGACGTGGAAGGTCGGGATCGCTCAGGGGAACATCGAACAGGACAAGAAGTGGCAGGAATTTGCCTGGCCGATGATCATGAACAACTATCGCGGCCTGACCGAGCAATTGGCGGAGAGCGGCCCGAACATGATCATCTGGCCGGAGACTTCGTTTCCCGGTATTCTCGGGGAAGACGACGAGCTTTTCGCCAAGGTGGAGCGGCTGGCCTTCCAGGTCCGCACGCCGCTGTTGGTGGGCGCCATTGAAAAGCGCGCCGAGGATTACTACAACACCGTTTTTATTGTCGGGCCGGACCAGGTGGTCCATCAGCAGTATGACAAGATCCATCTCGTGCCCTTCGGTGAATTCCTGCCCGGCCGCCGGTTTCTCGGGCCGTTGGCCGATATCGTGCCGATCGCCGATTTTACGCGGGGCCGCGAGCCCACGGTCTTCCGTTATGAAGGGCAGCCGCCGTTCAGCGTCCTGATTTGTTTCGAAGATACCGTGTCGCGGGTGGCCCGTCCGTTTGTGCAGCGCGGGGCCCGGGTTTTGGTGAATATGACCAATGACGCGTGGTTTAAGGATACCAAGGCCGCGACCCTGCACATGAGTACGGCGTTGTTCCGGGCCGTGGAAAACCGGCGCAGCCTGGTCCGGGCGACCAATACCGGGGTCAGCGCCGCGATCGATCCGCGCGGCCGGCTCCTGCATTATGTGAAGGATGAGCATAACAGGACGATCGAGGTCCGGGGCGCCATGACGGTCGCAGTGCCCTTGAGCGACCGCCGGACGTTTTACACAAAATTCGGCAACGTGTTTGTTTTCTTATGCTTATTGTTTATCCTGTGGACAATTTGGACCAAAAAGACTAAAATAGGCTTTCTTAAGCAAAGCGATTCACTATAATAAAAACGAGGAGTTTCCCCGACATGAGCAAACCGTCTGTGGGTGCAACAATTTTGTGGTGGCTGGAGACCATCGTCTCGATCCGCGTCCTGTTATTCACGGTGCCGGTCATGATCAACCGGCAAATGACCGCGGCCCAGCCGGGAGCGGGCAAAGAGGACGGCTTTATCCTGATGATTACGGTGGCCGCAGCGTTGTACCTGTTTACCGGGCTGGCCTCGATTCTCGGCCACAAACTTCGCCAGGTGTTTCACTACCTGGCTGCGGGCGTGGTGCTGATAATGACAGCCGGTCTGGCCGTGAAATCCGGCGGTTTTCAAGCCGGCTATCTCGTGCCGTCCGTCATCGCGATCGTATTCACCGCCCTGGCCTTTGTCCTGACCAAGAACGTACAAACTCAATAGCCGATAGGGAGCGCTTATTGGTGACCATGACGAAACGGTTTGAAGCGATCAGGATAATCGGTTTTCTGCTGGCCCTGCTCTACATTACCTCACTTGCCTTTTACGCGCTCTATATTCCCGTCGCCTCTTTTCGTCTACACGCCGCACTGCTGATGGTGTTGCTGGCGCTCCTGTTCGTGGCGACGCTGGGCATCTACGGACGCCGGCGGCCGGCGCGGTACGCGCTGATCGGCGGTAATGTCTTGCTGGGGGCTTACACCCTCGGCCTCGCCTTTGCGTATCCCCGGGTGGTTTCCTGGTGGATCGCTGTCGGCGCCCTGGCGTTCGGTGTTTATTTTTGCAGCCGGGACGTGCGGGCGTATTTCGGCACGCCGGTCCGTAAGGGACGCAGCATTCTGGTCATCGACGACGATGAGATTCTGATACGGACGGTGCGCACGATCCTCACCGCCCACGGATACACGGTGGCCGCCGCGCACAAAGGCGAAGACGGCCTGCATATCGCCAAACACCAGCGGCCGGACCTGATCCTGCTCGACGTGATCCTGCCCGGCATCAAAGGGCGGGAGGTTTGCCGCCGGTTAAAGTCGGACAAACTGACCAAACACATTCCCGTGATTTTTCTGACCGCCAAAGATTCTCAGGACGACATTGAGGCCGAGATGCAGGCCGGCGGCGAGGCCCATTTGACCAAACCGGTGAACCGGGAAAGTCTGCTGTTGACGGTTCAAGGGGTCATCAAGGGGTGATCGACGCAGTCAACAACTGACGCTTAACACACCATGTCCAAAGACAAGAATAAAAAACTGACGCGCAAGATCACGCGCGGGGCGTTCCTCAGCTTTTACTGGCTGATGCGGCATCTGCCGTACAATTTGGTGATCGGTATTGCCGGGGTGACAATGTCGGTCGCATATCCGTTTCTGATCCGGCTGCGCCGGACCGCCAAGGAAAGCCTGACGATCGCCTTCGGTCAGGACAAGACGCCCGATCAGATCGCCGCGATCCAAAAGAAATGTTTTCGCAGCATGGGTTACGGTATGGTCGAAATGCTGCACTATCTGACCCATCCGGAGAACGTCTCGGCCATGGTCTACATGGAAGGCCGCGAACACCTCGACGAGGCATTAAAGCGCGGCAAGGGCGCCATCGTGACCGTCGCGCACTTCGGCAATTTTCCGTTGATGATGTTTTATTGTGCCTTACAGGGTTACAAGGTCAGCTCCATCATCCGGCCGTCGCGCGATCCCAAGATGGAGGAAGTCCTGCTCAATTTGCGGACGGCTTCGGGGCTGAACACCATCTACGCGCAGCCGCGCCGGAAATGTGTGAGCGAATGTCTGGAAGTCCTGCGGAACAACGAGATTTTATTCGTTCCGCTCGACCAGCATTCGGGGACGGCCGGTTCTGTGCTCGTCGATTTCTTCGGCCGACCGGCGGCGACCGCCACCGGACCGATCGTGTTGGCCAAACGGACCGGGGCGGCGATCCTCAGCATGTTTATCGTCCGCCGCGAAAACGGGATGCAACGTGTTTTTGTCGAACCGCCGATGAAACTCATCGACGATCCCGATAACGAGAAAATGCTGCAGGCGAACGTCCAGCGTATTACCGACACCATCGAACGCGTCGTGCGTAAATATCCGCATGAGTGGGGATGGATGCACCGCCGCTGGAAAATCAATCCGGCCACACACAATTGGGCCAAAAAGAAGAGGGTGCAATCGACATGACTGAAAAGCAGGAAGACACACAAAAGAAGGGCAACGACGCCGGAGAACAAAAACGCTTCGTGAAATTTATCGGCGGCTGTTTTCTGGTGGTGGCCGGCATTACGATGATCTTATTGTGGTTCGATGACCTGGCCGTTATTCTCCGCGGCAGCATCGGGTTCATCACGGCCCTGGGCGGTTTGCTGTTGCTGTATTCCCTGAAAGAATAATCTATACCGTCATTTTCAATAGCGGGCCGGGATGTACTGGTTACAATTTATCTTCAGTTCAATCATCATCATATTGGCCGGTGTGCACCTGACCCATCAGGCCGACCGGCTCAGCGAACAGATGAATCTGGGCAAGGCGTGGGTGGGGATCCTGCTGCTGGGCTTGATCACTTCTTTGCCGGAGGCGATTACCTGCCTGGTCGCGGTCGGCTCCCTGAACGCCGATGACCTGGCGGTCGGAAATCTGCTGGGCAGCAACAATTTCAATCCCATGCTGATCGTGCTGATGGACCTGGTGTTCCGCGATCAATCCGTCACCAACGCGATCCAACCGCTCAAATCCATCCGGACGTCCTGCTGGTACATTCTGCTGCTGACGATTATCGTCATTCTGGAAATTCTCTTTCCCAACACACCGCATGCCGGACCGCTGAGTTTCGGCGGAGTGATCCTGGTTATCGTCTATATCGCGGGTATGCACCGCATCAGCGTGCTCAGCGCCGATGAACACAGCGCCGCCGCTCGGCCTGTCCAAGAAGATAGCCAAAAAGGTTCTTTAACGAAAACTTGGATTAATGTTATCATAAGCGCGGCCGTGGTGGTGGCGGCAGCGGTGGTGCTGGCCAATTCCGCCGATGTCATCGCGGAAAAGACCGGTCTGGGCCGCACGTTCGTGGGCAGTGTCTTTGTGGCGATCGTCACCTCGCTGCCCGAAATGGTGGTCACGCTGTCGGCCCTGAAGATGGGATCGCTCGATCTCGCTGTCGGCAATGTGTTCGGCAGCAACATGACCAATCTGTCGTTCATCTTTTTGTGCAGTCTGGTCAATCCGGAGGGGCCGGTACTCAACGATGTAGCGCCGACCCATGTGCTGACCGCCGTGGTCAGCATGCTGCTGATAATCATCGCGATGACGGGCATCGCGAAAAAGGGGAAGCCGCGTTTCGGTCCGCTGGGCTGGGACACGTGGCTGATGACCACGGTCTTCTTGGCCGCGTCATACTGGTTATACCTGCTGAGGTAAGGGGGAGGACATTATGCTGCAGAAAATGCGCAACTATTTCATCTCGGGGATGATCATCTTTCTGCCGTTGACCCTGACCGTTGTCCTGATCATCTGGGGTCTGACCTCGCTTGACTCGTGGCTCGGCAACGTCCTGCAGCCGATCATCGAGGACCGTTACGGTGAGGACTTTTATTTCACCGGCGTGTACCGCGTCGCTTTTCATACCTTGTGTGTCGTCCTGCTGATCTATATCATCATCCTGATCGGCATGTTCGCCCGCAATTTCGTCGGGCAGAAGGTCTACGACATTTTCGAGCAGATGCTGGTCAAGCTGCCTTTCTTCCGCCAGCTTTATCCCGCCTTTAAAGAAATTGCCATCTTCCTGTTCTCACGCGAAAGGCTGGTGTCTTTCAAACAGGTGGTGATGCTCGAGTACCCCCGCAAAGGGATTTATTCCGTCGGTTTTTTGACCAACGACGCCCCGCCGCAGGTCAAGGACGTCATCAAAAAGGATTTGTGCAACGTGTTTATCTCGACGTCGCCCAGTCCGTTGACCGGGTTTACGGTGATCATACCGCGCAAAGAGCTGATCTTTCTCGACATATCCATCGAAGCCGCCTTCAAGTTTATCCTGTCGGGCG
Organism: Candidatus Omnitrophota bacterium; assembly: GCA_020632495.1. Classification (GTDB taxonomy): domain Bacteria; phylum Omnitrophota; class Gorgyraeia; order Zapsychrales; family Zapsychraceae; genus JAGOSC01. The sequence continues at coordinate 937,480 of JACKFL010000005.1, forward strand.
GCGTTGTTAATCCGCAGGCCATCGAACGCCGGTCATCCTAATATCTTCCCGCCATGTCACAAGTCAAATTGTTCATATTCGATCTCGACGGGACTCTCGTCGACGCCTACCGGGCGGTGGCGGCCAGCATCAATCACGCCCTGAAGGCGATGGGCTATGCCGAACTCACCGATGAGCAGGTCAAGCGCAGCGTCGGCTGGGGCGAACGGATCCTGATCGCCCAGCACGTTCGCGCCGAGGATGTCGACAAGACGCTGTCCATTTACCGGCAGCACCACCGCGCGGCGCTGAAAACCGGCGTGCGCTATCTGCCCGGCGCCAAGGAAACCCTCCAGCGCCTGCGTGACGCCGGCCGTTCGACCGCTATTGCCACCAACCGGCCCACCCGTTTCACGCACATCATCCTAAAACAGCTGGAGGCCGCGGATTACTTCGATTACGTCCTGTGTGGCGACAAGGTCACCAACCCCAAGCCGGCCGGGGACATGCTGGAACTGATCCTGGCCAAGCTTCAAATCAGCGCCGCGGAGGCCGTTTATGTCGGCGATATGGCCATTGACGTGGAGGCGGGCAACGCCGCGGGAGTGCGGACCGTGGCGGTGACCACCGGATCGCACCGGCGGGAGGATATTGAGCCGGCCGGGCCCTACGCGGTGATCGGTCACCTGCGGGAGCTGGAGGATGCCGTCCGCCCGGCCGCTTGGAATAAATAGGTTGAATTCCTGCCCGATTTTAGTTATAAATATATCTTTCATAGAGTTGGATCAGAGGCTTCGGTTGCGATTACCGGAATCTTTCGGCGAAATTTCCCAAGATTTTGCTAAAAAAAAGGACTAATTGAGGATACTATTATGAGTAAGAAGAAAAGACGCGGTAAGCTCAACTGGCGCAGCAAGAAGGCCAACCACGGCCGCAAGCCCTGCAAAGGATAAGATTTACGCATTTTAAGAGACTCTGGACGCGGATCCGTTCAGAGTCTCCCCATTTTTCCTAAACGGTAAGGAGTGTAGCCATGCTCGGTTTCTTTACACTGGTCCCCATCTGCGCGGTGATCGCGCTCGGTTTCGCTTTGTTCCTCACGCTGAAGATTCTCAAGGCGGATGAAGGGAACGAAAAAATGGTGGAAATCGCCCAGGCGGTCCGGGAGGGAGCCGCGGCTTACCTCAAGCGCCAGTATAAGGTTTCGGGCATCTTTTTTCTGGTTGTCTTTTGCCTGCTGATGCTGCTGGCGTTTCAGGGCTACCTCGTTATCTTCGTCCCGTTCGCGTTTCTGACCGGGGGGCTGTTCTCGGCCCTGGCCGGTTTCTGCGGGATGAAGATCGCCACGCTCTCCAGCGCGCGCACCGCCAATGCCTGCCAGCATTCCCTGAACCAGGGGTTGCGACTCGCCTTTTCATCCGGTTCGGTGATGGGATTCATCGTCGTCGGACTCGGCCTTCTCGATTTGAGTTTCTGGTTTTACAGCCTCGACTGGTACTACTCCCACCATCTGGTCCCCGAGGGAATGGACAAGATCACCGCCACTACGAGTACCATGCTGACCTTCGGTATGGGCGCCAGCTTTCAGGCCCTGTTCGCCCGGGTTGGCGGAGGGATCTTCACCAAGGCCGCCGACGTGGGCGCTGACTTGGTCGGAAAGGTGGAAGCCGGGATACCGGAGGACGATCCGCGTAATCCCGCGGTCATTGCGGACAATGTCGGCGATAACGTCGGGGACGTGGCCGGGATGGGAGCAGACCTTTACGAATCCTATGTCGGGTCGATCGTGGCCACCGCCGCCTTGGGCGTCGCCGCCGGGCTCGGTGTCAACGGGGTCACGGTGCCGATGGTCATGGCGGGTGTCGGGATCATCGCCTCGATTATCGGGATGAATTTTGTCAGCACCAAGGAAGATGCCACCCAGAAAGCACTGCTTAATGCGCTGCGCAAAGGGATTTTTATCGCCTCCGGAGTAGTCGTGGCCGCCGCCTATGTGATTATCCGACTGCTGCTCGGCCCGGAATATGTGGGGATCGCCTGGGCCGTGATCACCGGTCTGGCCGCCGGGATATTGATCGGGCTTTGTACGGAATATTACACGTCCTCGCACTATAAACCGACGCAACACATCGCCGACACCGCGCTCACCGGACCGGCAACGCTGATTATCGAAGGATTATCGGTGGGGATGCAGTCGACGGCCTTTCCGATGGTGATCATCGCGCTGGCCACCATCGCGGCCTTTGGTTTGGCGGGCGGATTCGAGAATTTCAGCCTGGGCTTGTACGGGATCGGGATCGCGGCCGTGGGGATGTTGAGCACGCTGGGCATCACGCTGGCCACCGACGCTTACGGTCCGGTCGCCGACAATGCCGGCGGCAACGCCGAGATGGCCGGACTGGATCCCAAGGTCCGGGAACGGACCGACGCGCTCGATTCGCTGGGCAATACCACCGCCGCCACCGGCAAGGGCTTTGCCATCGGATCGGCGGCGCTTACGGCCCTGGCGTTGATCGCTGCGTTCAAGGAAAAGGTCGTACTGGAAGGCGCGGTGATGGACCTTGATCTGATGGACCCGTTGGTCCTGGTGGGGCTGTTTATCGGGGCGATGATGCCGTATCTGTTTTCGTCACTGACGATGAGCGCGGTCGGCCGCGCGGGGAGTGAGGTCGTGATCGAGGTCCGGCGCCAGTTCAAAGAGATCGCCGGGATTATGGAAGGCACGGCCAAACCGGATTACGCCCGCTGCGTCGATATCGTGACCACCTCGGCGCTCAAGGAAATGCGTGTCCCCGCCGTGATCGCCATCGTTACCCCGGTGGCCATCGGCTTTCTCTTCGGGATCAACAGCGTCGGGGGTCTCCTGATCGGCGCCACGGCCTCGGGATTCCTGCTGGCGGTCATGATGGCCAATTCCGGCGGCGCCTGGGACAATGCCAAAAAGTATATTGAAGAGGGGAATCACGGCGGCAAGGGTTCCAACGCCCACAAGGCCGGTGTGGTCGGAGATACCGTGGGTGATCCGTTCAAAGACACCTCGGGGCCGAGCATCAATATCCTGATCAAGCTGATGTCCATGGTTTCCATCGTATTTGCCGCCATCATCGTCGACAAATCCCTGTTCTGATCCACGCGAGATGATTCCGGGGATCGCAACCTCTTCCAACACCTTTAGAACATCAGCCGCGGCCGGATTTCATTAATGCGATTCCTGTCCCAAAAAACATCCGTCGCCTACGCTACCCTCCTCGTCACCAGCTTTATCATCCTGATCCTGCAGATCATCCTGGCGTCCTATCTGCGCGCCTATCTCAAACTTCCTTTTTTATCCGTGTCGTTTGCTTTTCTGGGATTGAGCTCCGCCGGGCTGGTCGCGTACTATTACTTCCGTGACCTCACGCTCCCGCAGCTGCTGTTCAAGGTGCAGGCGTTGCTGCAGGTCTTCGGCATACTGCTGATTTTTTACTTCTGCTATTTTTTTCAGAATACCATTCAATCCCAAATCAATCCCCTGGTAAATCTGGTGCTGCAGGACCAGATCCCGACGGACCAGGACGTGCGCAGCTTCTTCGCCGCCGTGTACAAGTTGTCCTTTTCCAACGGGCTTTACTTCTCGCTGTGCTTTTTCGTAGTGGGCCTGATCTTCTCGCTGATCTACAAGTTTTTCAGTGAGGAGGCGGCCAAGCTGTATTTCTATGATCTGTGCGGGGCGACGCTGGGTTGCGTGCTGGGCAGTTATTTACTGAATGTGGTCGAGATCAGCACGATCCCCATTCTGATCGCGCTGATCGCCTTTATCTTCGCGCTGTTGATCAATCTGCGCGGGGAAGGGAGCCGGCTGGGCATGATGTCCTCGGCCATATGCGCGCTGCTGGCGGGCGGATTGTTGATATCCAACACGGTGTCGGACGCCTTTCATGTCCGCATCGAGAATGAAGTCTGGTCGGAATGGAACGCCTACTCGCGCGTGACGCTGGTCAAGAAGGGCTTCGACGAGAAAAGCGGCGAGATGGAGTACAAGTTCATGCTGGACAACGGCGCCGGCATCGCCCATGTGGTGAAGTTCAAGCCGGATGATCCTTACCGCCTTAAACCGTTTGAGGAATTCTCCGCCGCGACATTGGCGTTTCTCAAAGGAACACCGGACGACATGCTCGTGCTGTGCGCGGGCGCGGGCAACGATATGGTCGAGTCCTACAGCTATTCCCGCGGCCGGACCGATATCACGGGGATCGAGCTCAATCCCCTGATCGTCAAAAAGGCCCGGAGCACCGAAGAGTTTCACCTGAAAGAGTTCTTCGAACGCGACGGCGTCCACATGATCGTGGCCGAGGGCAGGACGTTTCTGGAGGCGACGGACCGCAAGTACAGCGTGGTGCTGTATTCCTGGGCCGGGTCGCCGCGCAACACTTACCTGGGCATCACGGCCAATACCTCGCAGTTCCTTTACACCCGCGAGGCCTTCCAGCGCGTGTTGAATATCCTTAAAGACGACGGCTACATCGGGATCGTTAACGGCAATAAGCTGAAGCTTTTAGGTTCCTTCAAAAAATCGTTCGCCGCGCTGGGGGTCGAAGATATCTCCGCGCATGTCGTGCTGGTCGCCCCGCGGGACGTCGTCGAAGCGGGTATCCGTTCAAACATGCTCGGGCCCGTGGATCATGCCCGGCTCCTGGTCAAGCGGACCCCGTTTACCGCACAGGAGGTACGGCTCATTCAAAGCAACGCCCGGAAAATGGATTACCTGCTGGTCTACGCGCCGCACACCGACGGCCTGGACCTGCATCCCAACAGCCTGGAGGCGGCCAAGCTCATCCGCACCGTTACCGCGGCTAAGGACGTGCGGGCGGTATTGACCGACCTCAGCAACCGGCAGCTGGCTGATTACCGTCCCATCAGCGACGACAAACCGTTTCTCGACAACTACTACCATTTGCCGTCCCTGCTGAGTATCGGATTTTGGAGGGACTACTTTGCCGGGAATTCACAGCTGGCGTTCAGCCATCACCTGCTGCATTTCTATAATTTTGCCTTTGTGCTGGTCCTGATCCTCGCAGGCGCGTTTATGCTGGGGGCCACGTTGCTGATCAAGCGCCGCGAGGTCCGGGTCCGTCGCGATCTGCCGTGGCTGTATTTCTTTTCCTGCCTCGGCATCGCGTTCATGTTTGTGGAAATCAGTTTTCTGTACCAGTTTATCCTCTATCTGGGGAATCCGATTTATTCCTTCTCGGTGATCCTGGCCGGGGTCCTGTTTTCGCTCGGACTGGGATCGCTGGCCTCGGACAGGCTGTGCGGCTCCCGACGCCTGAATCTGCGCACAATCGCGATACTCTGCGCCGGGATCCTGGGGGCGGGATATGTTTACATCCCGTGGGTCATAACCCGGACCCTGGGTATGGGCCTGGCCTGGCGGATTCTGCTGGCGTTTGTCATCATTCTCCCCACCGGCTTCATTTTGGGCATGATGTTTCCCCAGGGGATCAAGCTGGTCGGCCGGATCAACCGGAATTTACTGCCGCTGGCGTGGGGCCTGAACGGCTATTTGAGCGTCATCGGCAGCGCGCTGAGCATCTACCTGGCGCCGATCGTCGGTTTCAGCGGACTTTCGCTTATCGGGGCGGCCCTGTATGTCACGCTGGTCCTTGTTCCGCTGGACATGCCCGGGGAGGGATAGCGCGGACGCTCTGTGTCGGCCGCGGGCACACCGAGCCTTCCAACTTTTCCGAAATTCCATCGACAAGCCCGTCAATCCTCGTTAGAATACCTTCATAACTTTTCCGACAACATTCCTGCCGTTACGCAAACTGTAACCGTATGTCTCAACCTCGATTAAGCGAAGCGCATCATCCCCGTCCGCAATGGCGGTCGCGGATGGGTTTTATTTTGGCGGCCATCGGTTCGGCCGTCGGTTTGGGAAACATCTGGCGCTTTTCCTATCTGTGTTACGAAAACGGCGGCGGCGCGTTTCTCATTCCTTATTTTACGGCTTTGTTTGTCGTCGGGATCCCGCTGATGATCCTCGAGCTCGGTATCGGCCACCGCATGCGCGGGTCCGCGCCGATGGCGATGGCAACCGTCAACCGCCGCTGGGAATGGCTGGGCTGGTTCGCGGTGTTGATCGTCATGTACGGGATCATGCTGTATTACTCGACGGTGATCGCCTGGTGTCTGAACTATGTGTTCTATTCCTTCAATCTGGCCTGGGGCGACGATCCCAACAGTTTTTTCTTTAAAGAGTTTTTGCAGATGGCGGAGAAGCCCTTCGACATGGGCGATGTCCGCATGCCGATCCTCACGTCGCTGGCGGCGGTTTGGTTTTTTTCCTGGCTGATCGTCTTCTTCGGGATCCAGAAGGGCGTGGAGCTGGCCAACAAGATCTTCATGCCGATGCTGTTGTCGCTGATCCTCATCCTGGTCTTCTGGAGTGTGAGCCTCGAGGGAGCGGGCAAAGGGATCGCGGTATATCTGAAACCCGATTTCAGCAAACTCGGCCAGCGCAAGATCTGGATCGACGCCTTTTCGCAGATCTTCTTCACGTTGTCGCTGGGCTTCGGGATCATGATCGCCTACGCGTCGTATCTCCCCAAGAAGGTGGATATCGTCAAGGACGCGCTGATCATCAGCCTGGGCAATTCGGCATTCTCGTTTATCGCCGGGTTTGCCGTCTTCGGCACGCTCGGCTACATGGCCCACGCCACGGGCGTTCCGGTTACCGAGGTCGTCAGCGAGACGATCGGACTGGCGTTCGTGTCGTACCCCAAGGCCATCAGCCTGATGCCGGCCTTTTCCAATGTGTTCGGCGTCGTGTTCTTCGCGATGCTGGTGATCGCCGGGCTCTCGAGCGGGATCTCCATCCTGGAGGCCTTCAGCTCGGCGCTGATCGACAAATTCGGATATAACCGCGGCGGCGTGGTGACCTTTGTCTGCATCACCGGCCTGGCCGGCAGCGTGGTCTTTACCACCAAGAGCGGGCTGATCTGGCTGGATATCGCCGATCACTTTATTACGCACTACGGACTGATGATCATCGGTATTCTGCAATGTATTGTGGTGGCGTGGATTTACAAGGCCAGCAAACTGCGCAAACATATTAACAGCGTGGCGCCGCCCCTGTTGTCGTCGATTTGGGACACCTGTGTGATGTACGTGACCCCGCTGGTGCTGGTTGCGCTGATCGCCAACGACTTGATCACCGAACTCAAGGCCCCGTACGGCGGGTACGATCTGTCCGGGGTCCTGTTGATCGGTCCTGTCTGGATGGTGATCATCCTGATCGCCTCTTTGTTCATTTCGAACTATCCCTGGAAGAAAGAGCTCCAGGACAATCATCATTAAGAGGTGCCGGGCGCTGGAAGTGAGGAGAGGGCCTTATGAATCGTTGCCGATTTCTCCGTTCCGACTTCTTGCCCGAGCATATCGATTAACCTAAGGGAGTACTATCGTGATTCACAAGATTCTAAACCGGATTCCGTTCTTCAAAAAATTGTTGATGCTGCCTATTCTGGCCTCGCTGAGCGGGTGTGTGTACCTGGTCGTCGGGGGGATCGGCGCTTTGGGAGGGTATGTGGTCAGTCCCGACACGGTGGAGGGGATCGCCAAGACCGAGTCCGACGCGGTTTGGGAAACGGCCCTCGAAGTCGTGTCCGTCCTGGGGATGGTCACCGAATCGTCCCGGGACGCGGGGATTATCCTGGTGAACGTCGAGAGGGCCCATGTCCGCATCACCATTGAGGCGCTGACCGACCATCAAACCAGGATCAGCGTCAAGGCCCGCCGTTACAACTTCCCGCGCATATCCACCGCGCAGAACGTCTTTGTGAAGATTATGTCGCAACTTACCGAGTAAGCGCCGTATTTGCGCCGGAAGAGGCTTCGGGAGATAGGGAAATTTCTCTTGAGAGGCATGGGCCCTCCGGCGGACGTTTAATTTTATTGACAACGGCGGGGGCGTTGGTTACAATGACCATCAATTCCGACCCGCCCGAAACCGATAATTCTTGCCGAGATAGCTCAGTTGGTAGAGCAGAGGCCTGAAAAGCCTTGTGTCCCCAGTTCAACTCTGGGTCTCGGCACCATTTTTATGAAGCAATAAGATACATAACCTATTCTGAAAGAAGAGCTTGGGCTACAAAAGCCCCCCAGAAATCCTGGGGGGCTTTTTTCATGAATTGGTACAATTTGATACTAATTATCATGATTTTTAGCACGTTTTTAGCACACTTTTAGCACACATCAAATCGACTTAAAGTGGGGTATAGTATCGGAATTCGGGCGGTATTGGCGATTTTGCCCTTCGGATAAAATTTTACCGCTTGTTGTACTTCGTAATACCGTCCCTATTTCATAAGATAACTTACAAAGAAGGAGATCAAAAATGGGGAAGAAACGAACGAAAAGGAATGCTATTGATTGGGACAATATCAAAGTCACCTTTGTCCGTGCAGATAAAAACAACCTTAATCCACATAATCCTAATAGCAAACTGACACCGGAACAGCGACGCAAGAAAATGGTCGCCATATCAGCGCAGATACTACTAGAGTCCGACTTTTTTGAATGTCCTGAGAGATGACCCGTATTTGGCGGTAATGCTGTCCCTTAGACGATTGCGCCAAGCAATTTGAGGGCTTGGCTAGCCGAAAATCGAAGGTTACAAAAAGTCAGTAGAATCAAGTCTGTTGACAATAAGAGCGTTTTTTGTTATTTAAAGTACACGTACTATGATTTGTGTGGTGTCGTGCAAAGGATAATTCCGCCACCTAAGAATAAAAAACCTTTGCCAGATCTGGCAGAGGTTTTTTTTTAACTATGGTTTACAGTTTTATTGGAGAGGGGACGAAATATGAAAAAAATAAAAGAAAGAGTTTTAGAGATTGTTGAGATAGCTAAGGAATGCCCAGATAATATGCAGGCGATATGTTTTGAAGTGTTATTAGAAAATATGTTATATGGTGGTGAAAGACAAAAGGAAGTGCCAAATCAACCGGTGCCAAGTCCAAATGCTGAACAACAGGAAACAAAGAATAGCGTTGAAGAATCAAGTGAAACACAGGAGGATATTCAAGCCAAGGATCTTCATGTAAAAATGAAGAAATTCTTGGAAAAGAACGGACTGACTTTGGATAACATTAACCAGCTGTATTACAAACAGGATGGCAATATTTTACCTCTTTATGATGATCTAAAGTCTATTAAGACATCGGAAAGTCAGATTCGCATTGCGTTACTGCAAGCACTACAATCGGCCATAACCACAGGAGAGTTTAGTTTTTCAATTGAAATGGTTCGTCAAGAAGCAGGCGAAAGGAAATGTTATGACAGTAAAAATTTTGGTACGAACTTTACGAATAATGCGACATCGTTTGATTTTGATAAATACAATAGGGAAATAAAGGAAGCAAAATTAAGTGAACAAGGTAAGAAAGAGCTCGCGGGTATAATTAAGGATCTACAATAAATTATGGTTGATGACCTAAAAAAGTTTTTAAACGATATAAAAGATCTCCGGACAAGAGTCAAAGCGGAAAAAGCTAATCAAATTGCAAAGAAAGATATTCGATCTTCTGCAGAGAGTCTGGGAGAGAAATGGTTCAATGAATTCTTGCCACAAGTTTCTCAACAGCCAACTGTGCCAGCGGAGTTAATCGATTCATATTCTACGAAATTTAGGCGTTTAATAACTATAAGTGCCCCAAGCAATCTAAAATCAAGCTATGTAAGTGTACTAAATCAAATTATAAAAGACTTTAGAAAAGACTTTATACTGTCTTTACAAGGCGGTGCTAAGTCTTTTTCTTCCTTGTATTTATTGAATCAAATTTTAGAAGAAATTTCGGACCAAGAAGAAAGCGAATATTTGAAGGAGTCGATTTCTTGTGCTCAAAATGGGTTCTTTAGAGCGGCTATTGTTATGGGGTGGTGTGCAACTATAGATCGGATTCATAGGACGATAGAAAAACAGGGTTTTGGTAAATTTAATGTTACGTCTGCCCAGATGGCTAGTCAACAGAAGGGAAGGTTTAAGAAATTTAACGCGAATCAAAATGTGAATTCTATAGGTGAGTTGCGCGAGGTATTTGATACCATCATACTTTGGATAATAGAGGGGATGGGATATATTGACTCAAATCAACACACTAGACTAAGAAGTTGTTTTACCTTGAGATGTCATTGTGCTCATCCAGGAGAGGCCCCCGTTACAGATTACAATTTAATGTCTTATTTTTCGGATATAAATGAGATTGTTTTCAAAAATAAGAATTTTAAAATTTGAATAGACCTGTGTATTGGCGAGACTACAAATTTAAGCCTTAGGAGTTTTTGTGATTACCATTCGAATTTTGAAAGTATGAAAGAATAGAAGAATCTAAATGCTGAGGATTGAAGTATTTAAACTGAGTAGAAAGTAGTAATCAAAGGAAAATTAACGACATGTATTGAATTGTTTAATGGAGATACGTATATTCTTATATGTCAGTAGTTTATGAAAACATTAATTATTAGAAAATTAACCATACAAATAAATATATGTTATACTATATTCAACATGCCCACCAAGCCTCTTAACAATGCTCAAATCGGTGGGCTTTCTTTTTTGAAATGGAATATAAAAAACCTGCACTAACTTTCGAAAAACAAGTTGCCCTCCTTGCCAAACGTGGTCTTGTAATACAGGATCGAGATTTTGCTATCGCAACGCTAAGGCGAATTAGTTATTATCGCCTTAGTGCCTATTGTATCCCCTTCCAAAGTAAAAAAGATTGCTTTAAAGCTGGTGCGACTTTTGAAGAAGTTTTATCTCTGTATAGATTCGATCATGAATTACGAATGCTTATTTTCGATGCCTTGGAACGCATTGAGGTTGATATTCGTACATCATTAACCTACTTTTTAGCCCATGAATTTGGCGCGTTTGGTTATCTGGATAAGTCCAATTTTCACAAAGGCTTTAGACATGACCAGTGGGTAGCTGCGGTTGAGGAAGAAATATCTCGATCTAAAGAAATATTCATAACCCATTTTAAGGCAAAGTATAAGAAATCCAAGAAATTCCCGATATGGATGGCTTCAGAAATATTCTCATTCGGTAGACTTTCGCAACTTTATAGTGGATTAAATTATAAACATCAGAAAAAAATTTCGTATGATTATAGGGTTTCAAAAGATGTATTTGGAGCGTGGTTGCATACATTGGTGTATACTCGCAATATTTGTGCCCATCATGCTCGATTGTGGAATCGGGGATTAGCTATTCAGCCAACATTCCCTGAAAAAGACCCGGTATGGAATACTCCGTTTTCGATCAATAAAAATAAGATTATAGCTGTGCTTACGATTGTTCATTATCTAATGAAGCATTTAGAGGGGAGTGATAGTATTAAAACATCATTGCTTGGATTACAGAAAAGCTATCCCAACGTAGATTTTAAAAGAATGGGATTTCCCGAGAATTGGTTGGAGCATGGAATTTGGAAATTGTAAAAACGAAGCTTTTTCTCTGGATAGACCTCCGTCCGAGTTGCTGAAATCCACAATCCTGTTTTCCAATCTTTCTAAACCAATAGTCGTAAGAGCAAAGTTATTTCTGATATCAGTAAGAGTAGTGCTGTGGGTCGAGTATCCTGAAAGTTCGGAGATACGGCCTGTATTTGGCGGTAATATCATTACCGTCTTTTAGAGAATTACGCCAAGCAATCTGAGGGCTTGGCTAACCCACCTTTTTGACCTCGCTGAGAATATCTCAAAATTAGTGGATTTTACCAACGCTAGAAGTGGGTCTATATTATGCTATAAATAGCATTGACAAAGTATTAAAATATGCTATATTTAGCATAGATAAAGGTTAAGAATATGCTATAAATGGCATAATATAGAGGCGGGAGGCTAAAATATGAACTATTGGGATAAAAAGAATGTCAGAGATCAATTAGACGAGAAGTTCAAGGTATTGAAAAGTTTCGTTGGTTTCGAGCCACAGCAGGGATGGATCAAAACAATTCGTGAAGTATTAGGAATGTCCTCTTCTCAACTGGCAAAAAAAGTGGGCATTGACCAATCCCGTATTTCCCGTTTAGAAAATTCAGAGAAGTTGGGTAACTTAAAATTGTCATCTTTGCAAAAGATCGCCAAGGGGCTTAATATGCATTTCGTCTATTGCTTTGTCCCCGAATCCACTTTAGAGGATATGGTTAGAGAGCAGGCAAGGCGTATTGCGCTCAAGCGGCTTAAAAGGTTGGATAATACAATGCGCTTGGAAAAACAGGGTTTATCTGAAGGGGAAAAGAAAAAAGCTCTGGATGATATGATCGAGAAAATTCTCATCGACAATCCGAAGGATTTATGGGATTAAAGTATGGCTAATTTTGAATATCCAGATGGAGCAACACCGATTGATCCGGACGAAATGGAAGGGTTAAAGTTGGGCCATATTACCACACGAGGTGAGTTAAACCGTTTTGAACAGGACAATATTAACGATGCCTTGCAATGGCTGGAATCCAGGCGCAAGAGTGATATTTTAACCGAGAAATTTGCCAAGACCCTTCATCAAAAGATGTTTGGGAAGGTATGGAAGTGGGCCGGTACGTTTCGAAGATCGGGAAAAAATATCGGGGTGGATTGGCACAAAATACCTGTCGAATTACACACCTTATTGGCCGATGTTCGATATTGGATAGAGAATAAAACATATTCGGAAGATGAAACAGCGGCGAGGTTTCATCATCGACTTGTGTGGATACATATGTTCCCTAATGGTAACGGACGTCACGCTCGCCTAATGACTGACGTCTTGCTGACAGAAGTATTGGGTCAAGAGCCTTTCACTTGGAATGTCGAGCGCATTAATGTGGAGGATCAGGTGAGAGAACTGTATATCAAGGCTTTACAATTGGCGGATAATAGCGATTACTCTGCCTTGTTAGATTTTGTGCGTGCTGACTGGAAGAAGTAATATATGGGAGGCTTGTTTTGCTCCTAGCTTGTACGGGAATATTGAGCGCAGGTATTATGGCCAGGGTTCTATAGCTTCATTGTAATCAAGATAGCTTTTGCAGTCTCTAGCAGCTTTCTGAACGTCTTTGATCGAAAATACGCCATTTAATTCCTCACACAAAGCGTCTACTTTGTCGGCATGCTCTTTCCAAGAATTGGGGTCCTTATAAAATTGCAGTACAATGGTATCTTTGTCGGCCTCTTGACTCGACAGGACGTGTGGTAGTATCTCCGATAACGATACCCCGTGTTTTTCCATAATTTGCCGGGACAATACGGTGAACCAGTAAAAGCCGGGAATATATTTGTCGATGTCTCGTCCGACCCAACTCTCAACGTTATTTATACCGAATTTTACATAGTGTCGATTCCTGTGATCTCGCTCATTTGAATTCGACGCATATCCAAAAATTGGACGGTTGGAGCTGATGCGTTTAAAGAACTCTGGAACCAACTCAACCACATTACATCCTTTCGAGAATATCATAAAGACATTGAAATAATCTGTGTCTGAGAAATATTTGAGGTCGTATTCACATTCGGATGAATACAAGAAAAAACCAAGCGGGTTTCTTTGTTTGAAATCTTCAAAACTTTCAACATTCAGCACTTTATCCTCATTCTTGTTTACAATAACTTTCTCGTCTTGGGCAAAGTGTATTGGGACCAAGGGGGGCGGCAATTGCATTAAATTATTTATAAATGCATCTTTTTCTCGGTTGTTTATATATACGGATAGTTCAATCATATTTTATATAGGGTCCGAATTCTTGTTCTGATTGTCGAAGTTATCTAATTCTGACCACATCAGACGGCTATGCTGTTTAAATAATATTAAGAGTATATTTCAACAAATAGCCTTTTTGCATCTTGCGTAAATCTTTATTCTGAAAATCCTCGATATTGCTAATCAGCTCACCATCTTTACTATACACATTGAAGATCTCAAAATCTTTCTTGAATGACTTTAAGTCATATTCTACAAATCCTACATTAATGCCGCCTAAAGGCACAGTTTCATCCGGAGTCAATTGTATTTCTTTTAGTTCAAACAAATCTGATTCCATTTCTATATGAATAATCTTCCCCGTCCCATTGTGAACATATAAGAGCGTACCAGGGTCACAACCATTAAGCGTAGAAACAAACAGCAACAAAGCGAGGGCTGTAAAATTCTTTTTATAGACACTAAAAGCCACATTAAAAGTCCTTACTATTTCTGACATCATATTAGATAAAATATCTCCAACTCGGTTTATATCATTTTTTGGATAAGGTCATTACCGATATAAATTATACCGGGAATCCGAAAAACTCTCTAACCCGGTGTTACTTCAACCCTAGTAACCACATTGTTATCATCAAAGTAAATGTCTAAACCAAGTGTGTCCTGGTAGCCAGCAGAAGGCCCCAAGTAGTATCTAAATTTTCTTCCAGTCCGAGACTCACCGTAAAACTGAATGTGAGCATCAATTTGCTCTTGGGGTTTCCCATTTTTTATCAGCCACTTTACCATTCTATCCTCATCCTCTTGTGAATAAACGGAATCTTCGCGATCCCCAAGCAACTCAATTATTTGACCCTTCGACATACCTACAAGCACATACTCATTTAGTAAATCGTTGAGCATTCTCTGCCTAACTCGCACATTATCCTGAGAGGTGGCCCTTGCTCGTTTCCATTTCTCAGAATTAAATTGCCTATCAAAGCCTAGAAATGGCATTAATAGTAATATTAATACTGCCAGGGCAATCCAAAGGATGATTCGTTTGTTCTTCATATAATATGACATTTTTTAAATTACAAATTTGCCTTTACTAGTATGGCTCCAAAATCTTTAAACAGACAGGATACTACGTACAAAATTACTACCTTGCCGATCGGACTCAATTGCTTTTGACATTCTTTTGTGTTCACTTGTGCTCCATAGTAAATTTGGTAACTGCTGTTAGTATATAATAGAGTTATTAGCATGTGAGGTCAATACACTCCACCGGGCCATTTTTCATGTTGTCTTTTCCGACAAAACTGTACTCATATGGTAAAAAGCGAAGCTTTTTCTCTGGATAGACCCCGTCCGGGGTCTGAAAGCAAGATAAAGGAATGTAGGACATTTTCTGTTTTTACACAGGAATGGACGTTGAGAAATGTAGGACATTCTTAAATCGTACGACAATGTCACTACGGTAATTTTGGCGATGCCTTGCCTTCGTCGGGATTATCGCATATACTTGAAACAACAATAAGGAATTTGATGTAAGGGTAGTTCTTGTGCCAAACGGCCCCAAGAGACTGCCCTTTTTTTATGTCCAAAAACGTAGCGAGCAATGATACTACTTATGCAGGAAAAATATTATATGAGGACGGATCAAGGAGGGTTAACTATGCGACGGCGATTTTTGAGTGTGGAAGATGTGGCCGAATATTTGGGCGTGAGTCAGAGTGCCATCCGCAAATGGATTCGGACGGGACAGATTCCGTTTTCCCGTCTCAATGGGGCCATACGGTTTGACATCGAGGAAATCCACGAGTGGACACAAGCGAGCAGGGCGAAGGCGTATAGCGTGTCATAGGATTTGACATTCTTAGGAGCGGGGGCGTATAATCAACATCATATAGCCCCGGCTCTCTTGATGGATTTGAGAGGAGCCATATATGGGAACGATCTTTCGCAGAGGCAATCGATGGGGTATCAACTTTACCGACCCTAACGGGAAACAGGTTCGGCAGATGGTCTCCCCGTACAAAGAAACCGCCGAACGGGTTCTCAAAAAGATGGAAATGAACATTATCGAGGGACGTTATCTCGATAAGCGAAAAACTGAGACCGTTCTGTTTGAGGACTTTGTGGAGGAGTTTATCGTCAGCCATGTCCGTTTGCAATGCAAGCGGCCCAAGAACCGTGAGGGGTTGGTGCGGACCGTTGCCGTCTTTTTTAAGGGCAAGGCCATGCACAACATTGATACCCGCATGATCCGGCAGTATTTGAGCCAGAAGTTGAATGACTTTCAATCAAGCACGGTGAACCGTCATTTAACTCTGCTAAGGTGTATGTTTAACCGGGCGCTTGAGTGGAATATCATAGACGGCGATAATCCGACCAAGGGGATCAAAAAACTGCCGGAAGACAACGAACGTTGCCGTTGGTTATCGGACAAAGAGCAGGCTTTCTTATTGTCCCATTGTCACGGGATGACCCGTGTTATTGTCATGGCCGCTTTGCAGACCGGCTTGAGATGGAATGAGATTATGAACGTTCAATGGTCTCAAAGGCCCAAATGCAGTTATGTGGATTTTGATAATAATACGATTGTCCTGCACAGTTTGCACTCAAAGGTGAATAAGGCGAGGTTCATTCCCTTGAGCTATGCCTTAAAGTGTGAATTGGTGGAGCTGAGAAAGCACTCTACGAGCGAATACGTGTTCAGTAATCCCCGCACGGGAAAACCGTTCAATAATATCCGAAAGTCCTTCCAAAAGGCGGTGAAACAAGCCGGATTGAGGGATTTACGGTTTCACGACTTGCGGCACGTGTTTGCGTCCAATCTGGTCAGTAAGGGCGTTGATCTTTACGTTGTCCAGCAGTTGCTGGGACATTCAACGCCGAGAATGACCCAACGGTATGCTCATCTTCGGCCCGGACATTTTAAGGCGGCCATTGATGAAATCGATTTGCATAAGCAGAAAATTTAAGACAGTGTGCTAAATTTAGCACGTTTTTAGCACACATGTGCTAAATTGCATTTTGTACGAACGGCTTAAATATTCGGAACTAATTGCAAGTCATCAGGTTAAACAAGTTGTCGAGAACCTGAAAACAGAGGGCACCGATTCTGAAAAGCCTTGTGTCCCCAGTTCAACTCTGGGTTTCGGCATTTTACTTCTCTCCGATACTCCGTCATTCACTTAGTCGTAACCGGAGTATCGGAGAGCTCTTCGAAGTTCAAACATGCAGTCCCGAACGCAGTGAGGGACGGAATATTTGAACGTAGTAGAGCGCTATCCGCGCATTTCCACTGCACAACTTTTCCCATTTTGTCGATAATCCACTGCCTGTAATTCCCGATTTAGGCTATAATACCCTGACTCAGTAAGGTTTATTAATCACCCTCTCCGCAGGGCTCCCGGTGCGTGGCCCTGCGTTTTTTCTCGCCGCCGGCCGAGGGCCTGTTGCGGATTGTCGGCGTCAACTGCCTGGTGTGGATCCTGTGGCTGGCAGCCGCGGTGTGCGGTCTGGCGCTGTTTTTGCCCGGTCCGCATGAGGATGAGACACCTGCAGCAGAGGCTTGAATTTGCCGAACGACTCACTATAATAGGTAGAAATACACCCGGATTAACAGCAAGGAGACATGATTTATGAAGTGGAAGATCATGATGACAGGCGTGCTTTTGGCCGCCCTGACAACCGGTTCCGCAATTGCCGCCCCCGCGGAGACCAAGATCAAAGAGGTCCTGGACTTCACCAAGGAATTTATCATGGAGGAGTCCAAGAACAGCGGGATCTTTAAATTGGAACGGCCCGGCGGGACCGAGGTCCAGTGGTTTGAATTGTACGGTATCCTGGACGAGGTCCAAAAGATCCAGGACAAATACGTCGTAACCGTGGATGTGGACCTGTTCGGTTACAGTGACCGGAATTATCTATTGTACTTTATCGTCAAGGAGCAGGGTGAAGGCCAGTATAACCTCGATGAGATCCGCATCGGACCCCGCTTTACCCGCGCGGGATCCGGTAAAATGTCCATCCCGGAGTAATCCGGACCGGCGCATGGGCCGCCGGCATCTGCCGTCCCCAACGGAATGAATTCCTTTCTCGCGAACATCATCGCCGACAATAAAAAGATCCTGGCCTGCCTGGCCGTGGTTGCCGTGACCGGCTACGCGATCATCCTGCCGACGCCGTTCAAGACGATGGACGATCTGGTGTCGATCGTGAACAATCCGCGGATTCAGCACTGGGACCGTCTCGGCGAGATCTTCACCACGTCCTTTTTTACCGAGAAGGCGTATTACCGCCCGCTGGTGCTGGTATCGTTCATGATCGAGTACCACCTTTTCGGATTGAAGGCCTTCTTTTACAATCTCAATAACGTGTTGCTGCACATCGCCAACGCGTTTCTGGTGTTTCATATCGTGCTGATCCTGCTCACCGACCGGCGCATGGCCTTTGCCAGCGGCCTGCTGTTCGCGCTGCACCCCATCCACTGGGAGGCCGTCGCCAACATTCCCGGCCGGTCGATCGTGTTGTGTTCCTTTTTCTTCCTGCTGGGATTTTATTACTTCCTGCTGAGTGAGACCAAACCGGCGTCGCCGCGGACGCGCGTGTATACGGTCGCGGCCTTTATACTGGCCCTGTTGAGCAAGGAATCGGCGGTGATGTTCCCGTTCTGCCTCGCGGCCTATTACGGTCTGGTTAAAAAGAAGTTCGACCGGCGGACGTGGCTCAATCTGGCGCCGTTCGCGGTGATCCTCGTCGCTTATTTCTGTCTGCGCCGGTGGCTGGGCATTACGGCGATGACTCCGTGGAACAGCGCGGGCGAGCTTTTGCTCGGCGTGGGCTCGTTTCTGCGTGTCTGTCTGTATTACACCGGACAAATCCTCCTGCCGGTCAATCTCTACTATGATCACACCTCGCCGCTGGCGGCATCGGCGGCGGATCCGCTGCTGTGGGGCGCGTTCTCGGTGTGGGCGGCCGTGTTCGGGGCCGTTTATTTCTTCCGTAATCGCATCCCGCGGCCGATGATGTTCTGCGGGGCGTGGATTGTCTTGAATCTGGTCACCGTGTCGCAACTGGTCCCGATCCGCAGTCCGGGCGGGCGTATTTCCACGCCGGACCATTTTCTGTACCTGCCGCTGCTGGGGGCGATCGCTATCGGGGTGTATGCCGCGGAGCGGTTTTTGCGCAACGCTGATCTGAAGAACTCGATCAAGACCTTTGTGGTGGCCGGCTACGCGGTGTTTTTGTTTCTGGTCCTGCTGCAGCACAATTATTACGCCTCCAATCAGATCGCCATGTTCAAACGGGCACTGGAGCACGATCCGGGCAATACCCGGGTCCGCAATTCGCTGGCAGTCATTTATGGGTACGCCGGGAAGTACGCCGACGCCGAATTTCACTACCGCGAGGCGGTTCTGCGCGATCCGGACAATACCCAGGCCCTGATCGGACTGGGCCAGTCGCTGGCCGACCAGGGCCGGTTTGAGGAGGCGCTGACATCATACCGCCAGGTGCGCGATCCGCGCGCGTTCCGGGGCCGTCACCGTCAGAATCTGCTGTATGTGTATGAGCAGCTTGTCCGCCAATCGCGTGAGAACGGGGATATCGGGCGGGCAGCCGCTCTGGAGCGGACCCTGGCCGAAATTAAGGCAACTAAGAATTGAAAGTTTGACAGATCATGGCATACTTATTAAAATGATCCTTCATAAAGGTTCGCAGCAGCAGGATCGGCAGGGATATCTATGAGATTTGCAGTTTTTGTGTCAGGGGCGGGATCGAACCTGAAGGCCATTCACGAGGCCTGTAAGAAAGGGGAGATCAAATCGGAACTCGCACTGGTCTTCTCCAACCGCCCCAAGGCCGGCGGATTGAAATACGCCCAGGAAGTCGGCCTCGAAACGCTCCACCTCAATCCGAAAGATTACACCAATCCGCAGAGTTTCGACCGCGACGTGGTCATTCATCTGAAGCAGGCCAAGATCGACTTTATCATCACCGCCGGCTACATGAAACTCTTCACACCCTATTTCGTAAAACAGTTTCCCAACCAGATCATCAACGTCCACCCGTCTTTGCTCCCGGCCTTCAAAGGCAAGAGCGGGATCAAGGACGCCTTTACCTACGGCGTGAAGGTCACCGGAGTCACCATCCATTTCGTCAACGACAAGATGGACGCCGGCCCGATCATCATGCAGGAGGCCTTCCAGGTTGATCCGCTTGAGACCCTCGAGTCGCTCACCGAAAGGATGCACAAGGTTGAGCACAAAATCTTCAAGAAGGCCATCGTCCTCTTCGAAGACGGTAAGCTCAAGGTCAAGGCCGCCCGCCGTGTCGAGATCTCCGACTAAATCACCGCGATAATTTAAAGCTTCTTTCCGGCGTCAAACTTGATCGTGCGCAGATTTTTGTCCTGGTTTTTGGGCTCGTAGCGCGTGAAGGGAGGGACTTCTTCTTTGGTAAAGGAAAAGGTCTTGCTGTTCTGCAGGTCTTTGAAGATCACCTTGTCAAAGTCGCGCACCGGATAGGCCTGCAGGGTTTCGATGGCCAGGTCGTGCAGGATGCCCGGATCGGTGGTCTGCGGCTTGTGACTGCTGCGGGTGAACTTGAATTTCACCCGGTTGATGATCTGTTTGATGAGAAATTCGTTCCAGGTCAGGTCGCGATAGTTGAGATGAGCGCCTTCCTTGTCGCCGATGATGATCTTGTTGCCGATCTGGTCGGTGATGACACGCTTCACGAATTCCTGCGAGAAGCCCGGGTCCTGATAGTGATACATCCGCCGAATGTCCTGCAGGTAGGCGGTGGTCTGGAATTCGATCCCTTTGTCGGTGTCGGCGATCACGTAAATGATGAAGTCCGGGACTTTGCTCTGGGTCAGGATGACATTGGACTGGATCAGCCGGTCGCGTTTTTCGTCGGTGACCGGGTCGACGAAGTCGCGGTCGCCGGCGATGCGTTCGATGAACTCATGTGAATCCACCTTGCGTTCCACATTGCCGTAGGCCCGGGCGATGGCCGAATTGAGTTTGTTGCTGACCGACTGATAGATCTCGTCGAATTCCGTGGTGATCCCGTTGCTTTCCTCGTAGCTGACCGCCTCACCGATATCGTATTTGAATTCGAAATCACTGCCTGCCTGTTCGCCGTCGAAATAGCGCAGGGCTATGGAGACCTTGCGTTCGTCCGATTTCTGCGGGCCGTCCTTGCTGCCGGCAATCTTCAGAAACGACTGCTCCAGCGGGACATAGATCCACAGCGTGTTCTCAAAGGCCTTGGTGACGGCATTCAGTTTGTATTCGTCGGTAAGCAGGGTGACCAGTTTCTCGTGGGCCGGGGTGGTGGGGATCTCGGGTTCCGGTTCCGCCCGCCGGTCGCAGCCGGTGAGACCGCACACGCAGAGCGCTAAGAGGAGGGAAGCAAATATGAAACGGCGCATCAGCTTTCCTTTGTTTCTTCGGATTCCTCGGGGACGGGGCGCACGGCCGCGGGTTTGAGCTGGAACTTGTTGAAGATGGCCTGGACCTCATCGTATTCCAGGTCGCCTTTCTCCAGTAATTCTTGCCCGAAGAACTCCAGCACCGCCTTGTTTTCGGTCAGGATCCGTGTGGTCTCCTGCAGACAGTCCTGCAGGATTTTCTGGGCGTCGTCTTCCAGGACTTGTTTGGTCCGTTCGGAGAGGGCCCACTCCTCCATGGCGGTGAAATCGCCGATCAGTCCGGAATCACCCATCCCCAATGAACGTACCATATAGGTTGCCACACGCATGGCGCGGTGAAAATCGCTGCCCGGTCCGCCGCCGACGCCCGAGGCGGTGGTTCCCAGCATCAGTTTCTCGGCGACATACCCGGCCAGACCCACTTGAATATCGGCGAGCCATTGTTCCCGGTTGGGAGAGGAGGCGGCCAGTTCTTCGATTTCCCGGTGCTGGATCATCCCCAGCGATCCTTTGCGCGGTTTGACCGTGGCCTTGATGACCTCGTTGGAGGGATGAACCAGATAGGTCATGATCGCGTGGCCGGCTTCGTGATATGCCGTGCGCATAATGGATTTTCTGTTGTACTTTTCCCGGGAGACGGCGCCCAGGGTGATGCGGTCGTAGGCCTCCATCAGGTCCTTGTGCGTGATCGTTTCGCGTTTGCCGCGCAGGGCGATCAGTCCGCCTTCGCGCACGATGCTGTCGATATCCGACGGCGAGGTGCCCACCGCGATACGCGCCCAGCGGTCCGGGTTCACGTCGTCGGCGATGCTGACCTTGCTGAAGTAAAACTTGAACAGTTCTTTGCGTTCCTCGAGGGTCGGCCGAGCGATGTAGATTTTGCGTTCGATCCGGCCGGCCCGCATGATCGCCGGGTCGATCTTGTGTTCCGGCGCGTTGGTCGCGGCGAGGATCATGATATTGTTGCTTTCGTTCTTCAGCCCGTCCATTTCCGTGAGGAATTGATTGATCGTCGCGTTTTCCGAATTGCTGCTGCCGGCGTGGCCTTCGCCGCGCGGCCGGGCAAAGGCGTCGATCTCATCGATAAAGATAATGCAGCCGCCTTCGGTCTTGGCCAGGGCGCGCGCCTCCTTGAACATATCGCGCATCTTCTTCCCGCCTTCACCGACCCACATGGTGACAAACTCGCTGCCGACCTTGGAGATGAAGGGGAAGCCGGCTTCGGTGGCCATGGCCTTGGCGAGGTACGTCTTCCCGCACCCCGGAGGCCCGAACAGGATGACCCCCTTGACGATCTTGCCGCCGATGGCCTTGACCATGTTGCGGTCTTTGAGCATCTTGACGATCTCCAGCGCCTCTTCCTTGGCGTCGGGCATGCCGATGACCTCATCCCATTTGACATTGACCTTCTCGCCGAGGATCTTGTCTTCGCCCATATTCTCGATGGACGACATCACGCGCTGCATACCTTGTTTGAGGTCCTCCATACTGATTTTTTCACGGCTGTCGCGCAGGGCAAAGATCCCGGCCTCGCGCACCATATTGTCGATGTCTGCCGCGGCGAACCACTTGGATTTGTCCGCGAGGTACTCGATGTCGATATTGTCTTCGGCGTCGATGCGGCCGATATAGAACCGGAGCAGTTCGGCGCGGTCCTTGGCGGAGGGTTTCATGATCTCCAGCTTCCGGTCGAAGCGTCCTGAGCGCATGACAGCCGGGTCGAGGGTCTCCGGCGGCATATTGGTCGCGGCCAGCACGACCACGTGGCCTTCGTCTTCCTTGCCCAGACCGTCGAGTTCGGCGAGGAACTGGTTGATGGTGGCGTTTTCGGAATTGGTGTTGCCGTTCATCTCATTGTTACGCGGTTTGATGAAGGCGTCGATTTCGTCGAAGAAGATGATGCAGCCGCCCTCGGCCTTGGCCAGCGCGCGGGCCTGTCCGAAGACCTGCCGGACCTTGCGGGCGCCCTCGCCGACGTATTTGTCGACGAACTCGGACCCGACCACGCTCAGGAAGGGATACCCGGCCTCGGTGGCCATGGCCTTGGCGAGATATGTTTTCCCGCACCCCGGCGGGCCCACCATCAGCAGACCCTTGATGATCTTGCCGCCGATGACCTTGAGTTTGCGCCGGTCGCGCAGCAGCTCGACAACCTCCCAGGCATTCTTCTTGGTTTCTTCCATCCCGATGACGTCGGCCCACGGGATATTGACCTTGGTGTTGGCCATGGCCGATTGACCGCGGCGCAGGACCTCCTCCTGGACGTCGCGCATTGCCACCAGCAGGTCTTCCATCGCGATCTTCTCGCGTTTGTTGCGCAGGCAGTTGAGGCTGGCGCTCTTGACCATGCTCTCCAGATCGGCGGGCGAGAATGAGAGCGTCTTGTCGGCCAGCTGCTTGAATTCGATATCGGAGCTGTGCTGCTCCTTGGCCAGGTAGTGGCGCAGGATTTCTTCGCGCTGCTTGGCGCGCGGCAGCTCCAGCAGGATCTTGTTGTCGAAGCGGCCGATCTTGGTCAACGCCGGATCAAGTTCATCGTCCGGGAAATGCGTGGCCGCCAGCACAATGATATTGACGTCGTTATGGCGCAGCTCATCGATCTCGCGGATGAACTGGTCCAGCGTCGTGTTGGGCATGAAGTTGAAACGCTGGTCGCGGGCGCGGGCGAAGGCGTCGATTTCGTCGATAAAGATCAAGCACGCGTCCTCGGCCTGGGCGAGCATGCGCGCCTCGGCGAAAAATTCGCGCATCTTGCGCGGGCCCTCGTGCATGTACATATCAATAAATTCGCTGCCCATAATCGAGAGGAAGGGGACGTCCGCCTCGGTGGCGATGGCCTTGGCCAGGAACGTCTTCCCGGCGCCGGTCGGCCCGTGCAGCAGGGTGCAGCGGGTGCTCTTGTCGCCGATCGATTCCATCAGATGCCGGTCCTTGAGCATGCGCACGATCTCCCAGCAGCGTTTCTTGGCGTCCTCCAGGCCGATCACATCGTGCCAGCGCACCTTGACCTTGCTTTTGATGGTGGTGCTGCTGCGCGTCTTTTCCTTGGACGCGGTCATGCGGCCGATCGCCTCATCGAAATCGTCCACGCTGATCTGCTGGTGACCTTTGCGCAGGGCCAGGGCCCCGGCTTCCTTCACCAGGCTGTAGATGTCGGCCGGCGAAAATCCGTGCAGCCGGTCGGAGATATCCGGGACATTGATCTTGGTGTCGTACTTGACCTTGGCGAGGTAGAAATTGAGCAGTTCCTTGCGTTCGCGGGTGGTGGGTTTTTCGATGTGGATCTTGCGGTCGAAACGGCCGGAACGGACGATCGCCGCATCGAGTTTGGATTCGTCCACGTTGGTGGCGGCCAGGACGAAGACGTCGTCGTCTTTCTGTTTCATGCCGTCCATTTCCGTGAGGAACTGGTTGATGGTGGCGTTGTTGGCGGTGGTGATCCCGCCGCCCCGTTCTTCGTCGCGGGGCCGGGCAAAGGAGTCGATTTCATCAATGAAGATGATACAACCGCCCTCGACCTTGGCCAGTTTGCGGGCCTTCTTGAAGAGCGATTTGATCCGCGCCGCGCCCAGGCCCATAACCGGGGCCTGGAATTCGGAGCCCACGGTACACAAGAAGGGAAGGCCGGACTCGGTGGCGATGGCCTTGGCCAGGTAGGTCTTTCCGCACCCCGGAGGTCCGTACATCAGGGCCCCTTTCATATTGGTCCCGCCGATCGCCGCCAGCTTCTTCTTATTCTGCAGGAATTCTACGATCTCCCAGGCGTCCAACTTGGCCTTTGTCATCCCGATGACCTCATCCCATTGGACCCGGTTCTCGGACTTGTGCGAATCCGAACCGCCGAGCATCTTGGCCATGGCCCCGCCGTGCAGCATAAAAAACTGCCCGGCCAGCATGACCGGAAGCGCGACCAGGTGGACGATCAGGAAGACCGGCAGCAGAAGCGCCATGTGCCCGCCCATCTGTTTTTTGGCGAAGTCTTCCATGCCCATAAAGGATTCGGCCACGAAGTAAACAAACCAGATGGTCGCGGCCGTCAGCCCGACCACGGTGAGCGCGATAACGATGCTCAGCCAGTATATCTTGATGAATTTGATGATTTTGTTCATGTCAGGACCTCGTTTTGAAAGGGTTGCATAACCTCATAAGTATAACATAGTAATATTACTAGTCACGCCCTAAAACCGCGCGGAAAGGGGGGATATTCATGCCGGAGGCGGGGGCAGGGGGTTTTTCGGCGATTTCGTCTATTGACACGTCTGGGGAAGTGTGTTAGATTGCTTGCTTCAATAGATTTAAGCAGGTCTAAAACATACATCAAGGAAGTGAGTTATGTCGAAAATAGCCAAAGTCAAAGGCCGTCAGATCATCGATTCGCGCGGGAATCCGACCGTGGAAGTCGATGTGACCCTGGAATCCGGGGTCATGGGCCGCGCCGCGGTCCCGTCCGGGGCTTCCACCGGAGAGCATGAAGCCATTGAATTGCGTGACGGCGACAAGGCCAGATTTATGGGCAAGGGCGTCAGCAAGGCCGTGGCCAACGTCAACACCAAGATCGCCGACGCCATCATCGGCCAGGAGCCGGATTTCCGCGCCCTGGACAAGAAGCTGATCGACCTCGACGGCACCGAAAACAAGGGCAATCTGGGCGCCAACGCCATTTTAGGCGCCTCCATGGCCGTGGCCCACGCCGCCGCCAACGAAGCAGGCAAGCCGCTCTACAAGTTCCTCGGCGGCAACGACGCCAACATCCTGCCCGTTCCGCTCATGAACATCATCAACGGCGGACAGCACGCCGACAACAATCTCGACATTCAGGAATTCATGATCGCCCCGCTGGGCGCGCCGACCTTCACCGAAGCGATGCGCATGGCCTGCGAGGTGTTCCATACCCTTAAGAAGATCCTCCACGACCGCGGCCTGGCCACATCGGTCGGTGACGAAGGCGGGTTCGCGCCGAACCTGCAGAGCAACGAAGAGGGGATCGCGGTGATCATCGAGGCCATCGAAAAGGCCGGTTACAAGCCGGACCAGGACGTCTGCATCGCGCTCGACGCGGCCTCCAGCGAATTTCACAAGGACGGCAAGTACAATTATAACGGCCAGGACATCTCGGTCGAGGAAATGGTCGACGTCTACGGGCAGATGCTCAAGACCTCGCCGCTGATCTCGATCGAGGACGGCCTGGACGAAAACGACTGGGACGGTTGGAAGGCGATGACGGCCAAGATCGGCGGCAATGTCCAGCTGGTCGGCGACGATTTCTTCGTCACCAATGTCAAGCGCCTGCAGCAAGGGATCGACGAAAAGGCGGCGAATTCGATCCTGATCAAGGTCAACCAGATCGGCTCTTTGAGCGAAACACTTGACGCGATCAAGCTCGCCAAGGATAATAAGTACACGTCGATCATTTCGCACCGTTCCGGCGAGACCGAAGACACCACCATCGCGCACCTGGCGGTGGCGACCGGGGTCGGTCAGATCAAGACCGGATCGCTGTCCCGCACCGACCGCCTGTGCAAGTACAACGAACTGCTGCGCATCGAAGAAGAACTCGGTGACAAGGCCGTGTACGGTGGATCCCTATGGGGGAAGATCTATTGAGGACATCATTTACGGAGTGAAACGACGTAAATGATAAGTCCGAAATAGACCCTGCGAAGCTCTCATATAACAAAGAAGGAGCGTAGCAGGGTAATGAAGCTATTTCGCACCAAATCACCAAACGGGAGCCCGTCGCGGCATGTTGAAAAACGCCTTCTGGATCTTCACCGGCGCCGTCCTGATCCTGATGATGTTTCTGCCGACCTTCTCTCAGAAGCAACAGCTTATCGAGAAGAACCGGCAGTACAAGGCGCAGATCAAGAAGCTGGAACAGCAGATCACCGTCCTGAGCGTAGAAAAACGCAAGCTCGAAGAAGACCCGGTGTATCGCGAAAAGATCGCGCGGGAGAAGATGGGGCTTGTGCGGGACAGGGAAGTGATCTTCAAGATAACCCCAGCGCCTGTAGATGCTGAGGTGGTGCATGAGTAAGCGGGTTCAGCGGTTAGCGTTGAGCGGCTAGCGGCGAGTTATAGGGACAGCAGCTCAGTCAGGAAGCGGTTATTGCCGGCAAGTTCTTTGAAATGGGATTAGACAACAGCGACTAGATTCTGGATGCCTTGCGCCTAACTCTCGAAACACGGGAGGCGCTATGAAGATATTCAGTTATGCAGAGCTTTTTGCCTATAAAAGGGCGTTTGATGTTGTTCGGGGAGTTTACCGGATAACCAAGTCATTTCCGGTCGACGAACAGTACGGATTAACGTCACAGCTTCGCCGGGCGGCCGTATCAGTCCCGGCCAACATTGCCGAAGGGTATGTTCAGGGTTCCAAAGCGTATATTAACTTTCTAAGAATTGCCCTCGGATCGGCCACGGAAATTGCTACTTTATTGCAAATCAGCATGGAGCTTGAATATTGCAGCTCAAAAGATTTTGAAGAGATCAACGGCATTAATACCGAGACGATCAAGTTACTTACGACATATATAGCCAGATTAAAATCGTACTAAATTCTAGTTTCTAGTGACTTTCTAGTCTCTAGCCGCTGGACGCTAACCGCTAGGAATACCATACTCTAGCGGCCCGGATCTTTCGATTATCAATATCGCCAATGAACGCCCGTGCGCAAGGTTGACACACCCTTGCATTTTGCCGGGCATGAGCGATATAGCAAAATGCCGCGGGGTGGAGCAGCCAGGTAGCTCGTCAGGCTCATAACCTGAAGGCCGCAGGTTCGAATCCTGCCCCCGCAACATATAAAAAAGGCCCCGACCTCTGGTCGGGGCTTTTTTATATGTTGCAGGTCGTTGGTTTCACCGTTCAGGTGAAACCACGACCCCGCAAGAGGGTCGAGCAAGAGCGAGACCCGACTGCTTGCGCCCCTTGCGCCTCGACCTCTGGTCGGGGCTTTTTTATAAATTGCAGGTCATGGGTTCCCCGTTCAGGGGAATCCCAGGACCCCGCAACAGGGCCGAGCCGCAGCGAGCCCCGAGTGCTTGCGTGCCTTGCGCAACTTGCGCCTGCACGCCTTTGCAACCCCGACCCCCAAACAACTTCCAAACAAAAATCCCCTAAAAGGTAGAAAAAAGTCAGTTGAGTGGCCCTCCGCCGATTGGGGCGGGGGTTTTAGTTTATAAAAAAATAGTGTCGTTTCTCATAAACATCAGGATTTGAGCGCCTTAGACGTAAATTCAGACCGATTGAAATACTGAAATATCAAGCTATGGCGTATCCCCCGATTACCGCACCCCCGCCAAGTCACGTTGAGTTTACCCTGACCGCAGACAAAAAAATCTCCCGCTCGGCTTTATCCGGTTCGGGAGATTTGTTTTTGCTGAGATATTAAATGGTTACACGGTGGACCTTAGATTCACGGCGCGCCGTCCGTGTCCGCTGTACAAATCAAAAGAGACGCAATCCCCCGCCTTGACCAAACCGCTGCTCGTCTTGATATCGTTTGCATAAAAACAGTATTCATCCTGTTGATCCGTGCGCAGATGGCCGAAACCACCGGCTCCGAAATAACTCAAAATAGTCCCTCTCATAATGCCTCCTTTGTTTGATTTACCGTGCCGCAGTGAAGACCGGACGCGAGATAGGTTTATGAATTGTCAGCTCCTTTGTGACGAACCGCCATCCGCCGTACCACCGCCTGTGAGCGCAGCCATTCCCGCACCGGACGTGCCGGATGTCCCGCATAGTCGGCCCCGTCGGGTATGTTTCCGGTTACTCCGGACATCCCGCCGATACGCGCTCGGTGCCCTACGCGGACATTCGGCGCGATATTAACGGCGCCGGCAATCACCACATAATCCCCGACAATCACACTCCCGGCCAGGCCGGACTGCCCGCAGATGATGACCCCTTTGCCCACCCGGCAGTTGTGAGCGATATGGACCTGATTGTCGATCTTTGTCCCGGCGCCGATGACGGTCGGGGATAGGGTCCCCTGATCGACGGAACAGTTCGCGCCGATCTCAACATCGTCGCCGATAAGCACCCCGCCGAAGTGCCATACTTTCAGATGACAGCCGTCAACAAAATTGAAGCTGAATCCGTCCGAACCTAGCGTGGTGTTGGCGTGAACGATGCAGTTGCGGCCGATACGGACATTGCGATAGACGACCGCATGCGGATAAAGGACCGTCCCGTCACCGATCGCCGAACCGGACAGGATGGCGCAGCCGGCATGGACCTTGCACCCCGCGCCGATTTCCACACCCTCGCCGAGGAAGACCCCATCGGCAATGTCCGCCGAGGCATGGATTTTAACCGTCCCCGAGGTCCGGCCGTCGGCTGTGCGAGTGAGGCCGTGGGTGGCCGTGTGATAAAAAAGGGCGGACCACCGGGAGAGGGCCACATCGACCGATGCCACGGTCCCGTGAAAAAGAAGCCGCCTCAGCCCGTCCCACTGCCGAACCTCCGCGCAACCCCGGTAAAAGGCGTCCTGAAAGACGATGCCGACCCGGTTGGGCGCTGCGATGCTTTCGAAGTGGCGGATGAATTTCTGAAAATACGACCGGTCCTTGATCAGGGCCATGCCGCCGTCACGCAGTCCGTCCACCGGACACAACATGGCAACGGACTCTTCGGCATCCCCCGTGGAGCACAGTCGAAAACTGGCTTCGGCCAGCCCCAGTTTTTCCAAAGAAATCATCGGCTTTTCCTCACGTATCGTATCTTTTCCCGTCGGGAGACGTAACGGGGGAGACAGGTTTGGCTATTTACTCTTCTTGCCCTGTTTGATTTTCTTCTGTTTATCCTGCTTGCTTTTGTCCTTTTTTCCTTTGTCACCCATGGTTTGGCTCCTTGGTTTCGGATTCTGTCGAGTCGGCGTTCGTCCCGGCGGGCCCGGTATTTGTGCCGACACGACCTTGGGCTATCTCCCGCAGAGCGATGGTGGTAGCCTTCTCGGCGGAATGATGCGGTACCAGCGGCGGACTGCCGTGGTGAATTTCAAGCGCGCGGACCATGGCCAGGCGTATCAATAGGTATTGGCGCAGACCGACCCGCGGCAGCAGGTCTTCGAGTGAGACATCCGCAAACGATTTTCCGTCGACGGAAACAGGCTTCCGGTTGATGGCCGCCTCCTGTGGTAGATGGAATGTTGACGGGACGACGGGTTGTTTCCGCGGCTCCGCATGGGCATGCACAGCTTGCCGCTGTGTATGTATTGCTGAACGCAAGACCCGCCAATAGATAGAAGTGCTTTTGGTTCGCCAGGTAAGATGGTAGGTATGATCTTCTTGGGTGAGACTTATCTATCAAATGATCTATCTAACTATACCGTACTCCCCGGGGGAAAACAATACTTATTCCGCGGTCTCCCTGCACATAGCCTTCACCAAATGGTGACGGGGAAGGACAAGCGGGACGGATTGCGGCAGGCCCGGTCAAGAGGGCCCGGTGCGCCTGACCAGGATTTCTTCTCTAGCAGTCGATCGAAATAAGATACACATGCCGGAGCAGGGTTTTTACACCATGGTATCAGGACCTGCTATGGAACCTTTCTCTGTTCGTCGGATTTCGATACCCACAATAGGTATAGCTATTGACAGAGTTTTAAGGTATACTTACAACAGATCATGTAGGTAGATACCCTACCAAAGACAGACCTCACCATTTATCCCCTTTGGCAGTCTGCCAGCCCCACCGTCTATTTATCGATCTCAGGTGACTACATATGCACGGAGTGATTATCGCGCCGCAAGAGCGCCTGTAATCGCATCTGAAGAAGGAAGTGTTTATGGAAAAAGGGACGGTAAAATCGTACGACAAAAATTGCGGTATGGGGATGATAAGCCGATCATCCGAAGTGGATGTCAAATTCTACGCTGATAGCATCGTCGGCAGAGATCGTGTAAGCCTGACACAGGGAGATCTCGTTTGGTTTGAAGTCGATAGCATCAAGAACCTCCATATCGCGATTAATATCAGGAAGGCATAACGTCATCCCGGTCTGGCCGGAAATGGCGCGGATTCAGATATGTACGTGTAGATCAGGCGATAAGGGGTCTCAGCGCCCGGGCGTTCCATTATTGAAATCAAAATGAAAGAAGGTTCATCATGCCTCGAGGCAAAATACAGGAATATTATCCCGAAAGAGGTTGCGGTTGCATTCTCGATTCCGTATCAAACCGGACGATTACGGTTTACGCGAATTATTTCTATCTACAGCGGGGACAGGTTGTGGAAGCCGGACAGGATGTCGATTACGACATATTGAGCAACCGCGGTGAGGATATGGCGATCAATGTCAGAATTTTGGATAAGGAAGGTCAAGCAGAATCATGAAGTCTAAACAGCGGCCGGCAGCGGTCGATGAAGCAGACAAAGAGGGGGGTAAGAAGAAGTGAATATTTATATCGGTAACTTTTCATATGACATCACGGAAGATTACCTTCTGGAGGTGTTCGGAGCTTTTGGGCACGTCGAATCCGTTAATATCATTAAGGATAGAATTACCGGGAGCTCGAAGGGATTTGGATTCGTAGAAATGCCGGATAAAACGGAAGCCCAGTCCGCGATTCAGGGCGTCACACAGATCAACGGACGGCAGATTACAATAAATGAAGCCAGGCCCCGGACAAACCAGGGTTCATATGGAAACAACGGGAAAAAGCCACGCGGTGAAGATTCCGGAGGCAGGAGAAAGTACTAACGATATCACAGTAAGCCGTTATGACCAAAGAAGATGCTATTGAAATTGATGGGATTGTCACTAAGGCATTGTCAAACGCGAAATATGCCGTCCAAATGGACACCGGCCATCTCATTACTGCGTATCCGGCGGGGAAATTGCGTAAGTATTTTATAAAAATATTGCCCGGTGACAGGGGGACGGTGTCCATATCCCCATATGATTTGAGCCTGGGTCGAATTACGTACAGACATAAAAAGTAAATCGTATGCATATTAGAAAGACAAAGAAAAAGGGGCCGGTCAAACAATTCAAAATAGGGAGAATTTGCAAAAAAATTGGGTGTAGTAAGAAATTGAATATATATAATCCCGCCGAATATTGTCATGTTCATCAAGGTGAAATGTTGCCATGAGCCGTATTTGCGATATTTGTGTCAGCAGAATTTAAGAAGATCGATCAGCCTTCTGGTCTCATACTTAATTTGGCACAAGAGTACAACTAACACCAAGAATGGATGTGATGAGTACATGGTATCAACATCTCCTAAAGCCGATAACGCTATGCCCAAACAAATCATTAAAATAGATATCCTACCAACGACAGGCCGCCCCGCCCTTCTTCTCTTGCTGTCTGCCAGAATTATTGAATCTTAAGAGAACCTGAGTTTCATACACGGACAAGTGTTTGAATGAT
This sequence comes from Candidatus Omnitrophota bacterium, assembly GCA_020632495.1. Classification (GTDB taxonomy): domain Bacteria; phylum Omnitrophota; class Gorgyraeia; order Zapsychrales; family Zapsychraceae; genus JAGOSC01. The sequence continues at coordinate 969,985 of JACKFL010000005.1, forward strand.
ATTGATTTACACCGAGGAAGTGTCGATGCGTATTCCCTCTGGCTGTAAAAGTGAAAGAGTGATAAGTCGAACAGTTTGAAGAAGATGCTATGCGATCGACCTGACGGTAGACTAGTTTCGCGGGAGAGGTTAATGGGGGCACGCGTCGTACGTTTAATTAAAACAAGACTTATATAAAGGAACGAGGTGAAACATGGGGTACAAAGAAAAGATGAGTGAATTGGCAAATGCAGATGCATTTGAATACACCGAGCGAATTATCAACACTGTGCACGAACCTTTGATTATTTTGTATGGAGATCTAAAGGTGGCATTAGCCAATCGTGCCTTTTATCGAATATTTGAAGTCGTGCCCGAAGAGACAGAAGAGCGGTATGTCTATGAATTGGGAAATGGCCAATGGGACATACCGAAACTGAGACATCTGTTGGAAGAAATAATCCCAAAGGAGAAAAGCTTTGATGGATTTGAAGTCGAACATGCATTTCCGGGTATAGGTAATCGCACGATGTTGCTAAATGCCTGCAGGTTCGTTATGGAGGCGAATCGCACAAAGTTAATCATTATCACCTTCAAAGATATTACCGATCATAAGATGATCGATCGATTACGCAAAAGGGTTGAAGAGTTGGAAAAACGACTCAATCATCTTACGATAACCCTGAATTAGAGCGCAGATAAATATTATGGGCGGCCATGAATAAAATATTCTCAGATAGAATGATTGTTAAAGGTGATCCTGTTGTAGCAGGTTTCGCTGTAGGCAGAATATTTCACTATCAGGACGTACTAACGCGGGAATATGAATTAATAACGATAGCCGAGCACCAAGTTGCTGGTGAAATACAAAGACTGAAAGCCGCTATGGGGAAAGCGCATTCTGATCTCGCAAAGCTTAAATTGCAGGTGACGACGGACATTGATGAAGAGCATGCAAAGATATTCGGCGCCCACCAAATGATGTTGAAAGACATTAGTCTCATCAAGGAGATCGAAGATGAGATAAGAAGTAAACTATTAAATGTGGAGCAAGTCGTACAAAATGTATTTCAACGGCATGAGCAGAATATGCGTGGCGCAAAGAGTAATGTATTTCAGGAGAGAGCGAATGATATTATTGATGTTGGTAGGCGTTTGCTGAAGGTTCTTGTAGGGGTCAATAAGAATGATTTATCCATTTTGCCGAAGAATGCCGTCATATTTGCTCAAAGGTTGCTGCCTTCCGACACGGCCACTTTAAATATAAATAATGCAAAGGCAATTGTAACGGTGGAAGGAGCACAGAATTCACATGCCGCCATTCTTGCCAGAGCTCTGGATATACCGTTTGTTGCGAAGATTAGTATCAAGAATGACGTGTTTTTATCTGAGCAGAGGATTATTGTCGATGGGGAAAAAGGGGAAATCATTATAAATCCCGCGCCTGAAGAACTTAAAACATATCCTGAGTTGATCAAGAAGCGATTAAAAGCAAAGCAGAAAATAATCCGCGAGATCCAGGACGTCCCACTTAAAAAAGACAATCAAACAATTCATGTGTATGCGAATGTATCGTCGCACAGTGAGTTTAAGATGGTAAAGATGTTCAATGCGGATGGGATCGGGCTTTATCGCACCGAACCATATTATATGGGAAGCAGTAGACTTCCGACGGAGGACGAATTATATACCAAACTGGAAAAAACATTAAAGGATATGACAGGCCAAAAAGTATTCCTTCGGCTACTTGATATAGGTGGAGATAAGACCCTACCCTTTTTAAACATTGTTGAGTTGAAGGACCCGGCATTGGGATTAAACGGTATTCGGTTTCTTCTTAAGCATCCGCGTTTATTGCAATTACAGCTGCGTGTATTTCTCAGATTAAGTGAGAAATACAAAGTGAATATTATTGTGCCCATGGTTACACTGGCTTCAGACATGAGAAGAGTCCATCAGTACCTTGACCAGGAAGAAAGAAGGCTTGCGAATGCGGGTATCAAGAATTATTCAAAAATACCGGTGGGAGCTATGATCGAAACTCCGGCAGCGCTTTTGAGTATCGATGAGTTATTAGACTACTGTGATTTTCTGAGCTTTGGAACCAATGATCTGGTGCAGTATGTTATGGCCGCCGGAAGAGAGAAAATTGAAGTATCCGATTATTATGAGGCTGGAAATAAAATGATTTTACCTGCCCTTGAAGCTGCTATTCAAAAAGCAAAAAATCGTGGCATAGAATGCTGTATATGCGGTGAATTGGCCGGTAATCTCCGATACACCGAAGACTTATTGAATATCGGAATGACAAATTTCAGCGTTCAGCCTGCATTGATTCCGGCTATCAAAAAGAAAATACATTCCGTGATATGGTATCAGAACTCCCCAAAGTCACCGGTGTCAGTAACATAAGCAATATATCCCTAGGCAGAGAAGGTGAAGGGTTCCGGTTAGGACAAAACCCCTGATAAAACACCGTGATTATTATCGCATGGTACAATGCCGGACGCCCCACCATTTGACCCTCCCCCCGCACCCTTAACCCCAAGAAGTATATGTACGCTGCAAATAATCGTTATGCTATGATGTGTGGCATCCTAAGCAAACACCAGAGACTATTACAGTAGGAAATATTAAACATGGCCCTCATAAGTATTCAGGAAATTTCACTCGCGCTGGGCGGACCGCTTTTGTTCGACGGGATCAGTCTGCAGATCGAACCCGGGGAACGCGTGGCCCTGCTGGGCCGTAACGGCGCCGGCAAGACGACGCTGATGAAGGTCATGACGCGGCAGCTCGAGGTGGACGAGGGACGGCTGATTTATCAAAAGGGCATCCACGTGACGCATCTTCCCCAGGAGGTCCCCGCCGGCCTGACCGGCAATGTCTTTGACATCGTCCTCTCAGGGCTTGGCCCGCGCGCCAAGATCGTGGCCGACTATCATCACGTGGGGCACCGGCTGCAATCGGACCACAGCCCGGCCCTGCTGCGCAAACTGGATGAACTGCAGCACCAGATGGACCAAAACAACGGCTGGGAAATCGACCGGCAGGTGGAGGAGATCGTCTCCAAGATGAAGGTGGACCCGGAAGCAAATTTTGAAGAGCTCTCCGGCGGGCAGAAGCGCCGTGTCCTGCTGGCCAAGGCCCTGGTCCTCAAACCGGAGGTCCTGCTGCTCGATGAGCCCACCAACCACCTCGATATCGCCTCGATCACCTGGCTGGAAGATTACCTCAAGACTTATCCGGGGACGATCTTTTTTGTGACCCACGACCGGATGTTCATGCGGAATCTCGCCACCAAGATCGTCGAGTTGGACCGCGGCCGGCTCTTCAGCTGGACGTGTGACTACGACACGTTTCTGCAGCGCAAGAAGGACGCGCTTGAGGTGGAGGCGGCCCAGCGCGAGGAGTTCGCCAAGAAGCTGTCGCAGGAGGAGGCCTGGATCCGCAAAGGGATCAAGGCGCGGCGCACGCGCAACGAAGGCCGCGTGCGGGCGCTGGAGAAGATGCGCGAGGAGAAAAAGGCCCAGCGCCAGCAGGTCGGACAGGTCCGCATGACCGTGCAGGAGGCCGGGCGGACCGGCCAGCGCGTAATCAAGGCGCAAAAAATCCGCTTCGGCTACGGCGAGAAATGCCTGATCGATAACTTTAGTACCGAGATCATGCGCGGCGACAAGATCGGACTCATCGGCGCCAACGGCTCCGGGAAAACAACATTGCTCAATGTCCTTCTGGGGAAACTCTCCCCGCAGTCGGGTACGGTCGAGTTGGGAAGCAATCTGCAGGTCACGTACTTCGACCAGCTGCGCGAACAGCTCGACGGGGATAAGTCAGTGATCGAAAACGTCAACCCCGGCGGCGGTGACACGATCACCATCAACGGGCGGCCGCGCCACGTCATCGGCTATCTTCAGGACTTTCTGTTCTCGCCCGAACGGTCGCGGACCCCGGTGCGGGTATTGTCGGGCGGCGAACGCAACCGTTTGCTTTTGGCGCGCCTGTTTACGCAGACCTCCAATGTCCTGGTGATGGATGAGCCCACCAATGACCTCGACGTGGAAACGCTGGAGCTGCTCGAGGAGTTGCTGGCGGAATACGGCGGGACCCTGATTCTGGTCAGCCATGACCGCGCCTTTCTCAACAATGTGGTCACCTCGACGATGGTGATGGAAGGCGAGGGGAAGATCAGCGAGTATGTCGGCGGATATGACGACTGGATAAGTATGACGGCGGGAAATCCTTTGGACGACGCCCCCGCCCCCCCGGATCCGGAACCGGCCCCGTCGGCGGCGCCGGTCAAACGGCCGCTCACCTATGAAGAGCAGCGCGAACTGCGCGGCCTGCCGGGGATCATCGAGAAGATCGAGGCGCGGCAGCTCAAACTCATGGATGAGATGGCCCGCCCGGAGTTTTATCAGCAGGACCGCGAAACCATCAATCAGGCCAAGCTTAAACTCGAAGCGATCGAAGATGAACTGCTCCAGGTGTTCACCCGCTGGGAGGAACTGGAAGACTTGCGGTAGTTTCAGCGGTTAGCGGATAGCGGTTAGTTACAGGACGCGCCATTTCGGGTATAGGGATGAGTAGATAGGGACTGGCGAGGTTCTATTCCCTAACCGCCATTCCCTATCTAAACGCTAACCGCTATCCGCTGACCGCTGGAAATGCACGCCTCCCAGACACAAATTGACTCCCCCCGCCACTTGTGCGAAAATTGTTCCCAAACAGTGCTCATAACCACCTTCCTTTAAAACATGACCGATCTATTTTCTCCCAACTCTAACGACCCCGCCACCGACCCGGCGCCGCGGCCGTTACCGGACCAGTTGCGTCCGACGGTCTTGTCCGAAGTCGCCGGGCAGGAGCATCTGACGGCCGAAGGCATGCCGCTGCAGGTGATGGCCGCGGGCGGGAAGGTGTCGTCGACCATCTTCTGGGGGCCGCCGGGCTGCGGGAAGACGACCCTGGCGCGGATCGTGGCGCAGAGTTCGGGGTTGCATTTCGAACAGCTCTCCGCCATCTTTGCCGGCGTGAAGGACCTCAAGACGGTCTTTGATGCCGCGCGCCATCGCCGGGCCAACGGCAAACAGACCCTGCTGTTTGTCGATGAGATCCACCGCTTCATGAAATCCCAGCAGGATGCCTTTTTACCCGTCGTGGAGGACGGCACCATCATCCTCTTCGGGGCCACCACGGAGAATCCGTCTTTTGAATTGAACGCCCCGCTGTTGTCGCGCTGTCAGGTATTGGTACTCAAGCGCCTGAGCGACGTGGCGCTGGAGACGTTGCTGCAACGGGCCGAAGAGCGCAAAGAGATAAAACTTCCTTTAACGGACCGGGCGCGGGAGCTGCTCAAGACGCTCGCCGACGGCGACGGGCGCTACTGCCTGGCGATGGCCGAGCAGGTCTTCGATCAACCCGGGACGCTCGACGAAAAAGGCCTGATGACGATCGTGCAACGGCGCGCGCCGCTGTATGACAAGAGTGACGAAGGACATTACAATCTCATCTCGGCCCTGCACAAATCGGTGCGCGGCAGTGATCCGGACGCGGCCCTGTACTGGATGGCCCGGATGCTCGCCGGGGGCGAGGATCCTCTGTACATCGCGCGGCGCATGACGCGCATGGCCACAGAAGACATCGGCCTGGCCGACCCGCGGGCACTCACGGTGTGTATTTCGGCGTGGGAGACCTATGACCGGCTCGGCAGTCCCGAAGGCGAGCTTGCCCTGGCCCAGGCGATCGTCTATCTGGCCACGGCGCCCAAGTCCGTCGCGGTTTATAAGGCCTTCGGCCAGGCCAAAAAAGCCGCACAGAACACCGGCTCGCTGATGCCGCCCAAGCATATTCTCAATGCGCCCACGAAGCTGATGAAAGACGTCGGCTACAGCGACGGGTACATCTATGATCCGGACACGCCGGAGAGTTTTTCCGGGCAGGATTACTTCCCCGAAGAAATCGGCCGCCAAACGTTTTATCAACCGGTGGACCGGGGATTTGAGAGCGAAGTCCGCAAGCGTCTGGATTATTGGGCGAGGTTGAGGAAAGAGAAGAGGAAAGCCGCGGACGATCAAACGGGCCGATAAAAGCGATGTCACCTTCCTTTAATATAATTCCGAAGGATCAATTGACGACGATTCTTCCGCTCTTAAAAAAGCTGGACCCGGCGATCGGGGAAGATGTGCTGGAGGAGAGACTGGCGGGGATGATGGACCTCAACTATCAATGTGTGGGCGTTTATCAGAACGACCAACTCATCGGCATGAGCGGATTTTGGTTGTTGAATAAATATTATGTCGGCAAGCATCTTGAGCCGGACAATGTCTTTATTCTGGAAGAGTACCGGTCCGGCGGGCTCGGACATCTGTTGATCGAATGGCTGGAGAATTATGCCCGCAAAGCCGGATGCCGCGCGATCGAGTTGAATTGTTATCTCAAGAATACGGAAGGCAACCGGTTTTGGGAAAAAGAAGGCTACCGGCCCCTGGGCATTCATTATCAGAAGATCCTGGAATAGTCCGCGGGCCGTGGACAAATAGTGGAGACATGCCTGAAGAGGAATAGCGCCGATGGCCGTGACTAAAGATGAAGTGGTCAACCTGTTGATCATGACCGGTATCAGTGTGGCGTGTGCCGCGGGTGGGTTTTATGGTGCCAGGGCCATCCGCACCGGTCCTATTCTTAAGGCCGATAAGCAACGCGCCGAGTTGATGAACCAAAACCGGGACCTGCTCGTCGAGACATTTACTCATGCGCGTGCAAACTATGACCTGCCGGAAAAGCATATTCCCGCGGTTTTGTCGCTGGAAAGGAGGGTCGCGGAATTGACCGCGCAGCGGGAGACCTTTCCCAAGACCGAGGCCGGATATAAGGAACGGACGCGGCTATCCCGTGAGATTCGGCGGATTGAGCGGGAGATTCAGGATATTCAGCATACGCGAGCCAGGGAATATATAGACGGCATCGCCGCCTCCGACCTGCCGGAGGCCGCCCGCCAATATATGGAAAACAGTCAGGTGATCGAGGAGATCAACAGCCGGGGTTGGAAGTATTCGCGCGGCTTTGCGATCACTTTATATGTGTTAAATGTGGTCGCCACGGCCGTCATGGGAATGGGATTCCTGGGGATCTTTGCCTTCGGAATCTGCGGCACGATCACCGTATTGGGAAGTATGTGAGGATCAATAAACGGAATACTCCCAAACCTTTGCCCGTAAAGAAGTTGGATCCAACTGTCCCGTTGCGGCCAGTGGTCGAGTCAGCGATCCCGGGATAGGCCTGTCACCGGCATCACCTTGGGGTCCTATATATTCTTGTGTTCCAACCCGCTTTGCCCTATACTCCTGTAAGGAATATTTCAGCCTATCTTCATATATACGCGACAGCAGCAGAAGACACACCGGCCCGGCCGGTGTATTCTGTGCAACCGGGAGGAACTATGAAAAAGCATCTCTGGATGGTCTCGCTTCTTTCCATTATGACTACGGCGTTCCTCACCGGACCCGCCTGCGCGACAACGTTCATCCTTTCCGAAAGCCCGCCCCCGCAGACTAACGGCACCAAGCTGTACCCCTTGGTGCACGGCCTGTACAGCCTGACGCCCCAGACCAAACTGACCGTCAATCGTATCGAGCGGTTGGGGAACGACCAATCGCTGATTATCCTGACGTTCAAGGGCTATCTGCTCATCGGAAACCAGATTATTTCCAGCGGCAGCACAGGGGGGACCAGCCTGCTCAGCGTGGTTAAACACGACGGGGGCCAGTTCGTGGCCGCGCATCAGACCGACTTGACGGAAACGGTCTCCGTGGCCGGGGTGGTCGTGGAGAATAATGCCTTTCCGTATCAACACAGCATCTACCTGAATACTTTTCATTCACCCGACGCACCTGTGGGGAAGAACTCGATTTCACGGCTGGATATCAGCCTCAACGGCGTGGCGGATACGGCCGAACTGTTACAGGGGGATTGTATGGCGACCGCGGTCACGGCTGATCCCGACAGCGGAGTTGCTTATCTGTCCGTACGCTACTCGGATGACGTCATCTGGGCGGCGGACGGCAAGGTGTTGTTGAGCGGGACACACGCGAAAGACAATGCCGCCGTTATCGCCCTGCCCGTCAATGGCAGCCGGCCGACGGTCCTGCCGGTCGCCTATACTGATATGGCCTTTGCGGACATCAGTTTTCTGTTCCTGCACGACAATCATTTGTACTCGGCCGCCATGATGCAGGATTATTTTACGCTGGATAACAGTGTCCCGCGCGTCCATACGGTCCTCGGCGATCTGGATCTGGACACCTTTACGAAACAGGAACAGCCCTTTACCTCGGTCAACCCCAGAGAGTCATCTTTTGCCAGGGGGTTCAGTGTGAACGCCAACGGCGAGGTGGTGGCCCATGTGCAAAAAGGGGGGAACTACTTTAACATTACCGACGGAGAGACCACGGTGCCGGGATTTGAGGCCCTGGAATGGCAGCAAAACGGGGCCACGGTCCTCTTTAACGCGGGGACCGCGGGGGGCGATCTGAACGCGGTGGCGGAGTGGTTGAGTCAATTGAAAGAAGCTTCCGCGGTGGACCCGATTGCCGTGGCCACATACGGCGCCGTATCCATCGATGAGTTGATCGCCAATGTCCCCGGTGTGGTGCAGCAGCATCAGGACTCGGGGTCCTCCGGCGGATTCTTGGACGGCCCGGCGGAAGGTCAATCGGAATGCGCCGGAAAGGAATGCGAGCCGCCTCAAGGCGGTGAACATAAGTACTGCGGAGAAAACTTCGGTTCCTTGTCATGCAGCTATTTTAATGATCCTTCCGGTCAAATCTGCGACACCGTCGAAGATTGTCCGGGTTACGAAGAGAAGAAAAAATGTCAGCTGGACGCCGAATTGACGAGCATTAAATGTCTGCCGGATGACGGGACCGCCTACGGCGAGCCCTGTGATGATGATACGGACTGCGAATATCACCCGGACAAACATTGCTATTTTAATACGTTCGGAATTTTCGACATGTGGGAATGTGTCGTCGACGGCGGCGGGAAGAAATGCGACAACATGTTTGAATGCGGTGACCGCGGCGAACCGGCGGAAGACGGCCGCGTATGCCAATGGGGCACCGACGGTTTTACCTACTGCAGTGTCTTGAATGATCCGTCGATTTGGCAGTGTGATACCGCGCTGGATTGTCAAATTCCGACACAACCGCTACCGCCGTCGCCGCCGCCGATTCCCTGGCCGGATTATCCGGAGAATTGGCCTTACCTGCAGCGCATGTGCTCCAAGATCCGGATCGAAGACTTCTTCGGCACCCAGATCACCTGGTACGCGCATCAAACCGGTTCCGATGTTCCGCACTGGCGCGGCAGTCTGCCGACCTTGTTGGGATTGACGGGAGACAATAACATCGAACTCGGATTCGGCCGGCATATGAATCCCGACGGGGGAGTAGATCTGGAAATCAACTCGTTCTGGATTTGCTATACCATGACTATCGGCCCCTCCCAATATTAGTATGGCCATAGAACGCCGCACTCCATCGCTGTTATGGGTCCTGATCATTCTGTTGACCGGCATTTGCGGCCTGTTGTATGTGCAGCAGCGCGCGCTGGACAAGCGGGTGATGCTGTTGCAGGAGCAGTCCGTCCGCCTGTCCACGGCCATCTTGAACAGTCAGAACAATAACGCCGATAACAAGACGGTAAAGGCGATCGACCAGCGTCTGGATTATACGGAAAAGAAGATCGCCAAGCTCGACACCATCTTCGGGCCCGGCGGCATCGATGCCGTCAAGGCGCCCGTCAGGCCCGATCCGGTCGACTTCGATACCGTGTACGATATTCCGGTCGCCCATTCCCCGGTGATCGGCGACCGCGAGGCCCCGGTCACGATCGTGATGTTCGTCGACTTCGAATGCCCCTTCTGCGCGCGCTACTATACCCCCCTGCCCGAACTGGTCCAAAAGTTACCCGGCCGGGTCAATTACGTGATTAAAAACTTTCCGTTAACCTTTCAAAAACAAGCGGTGCCGGCGGCCAAGGCGGCCTTGGCGGCGGCCGAGCAGGGCAAGTACCCGCAGATGGTGCAGGCACTTTTTGACAACCGCAAAGGACTCTCCGAACAGAAATACGTCGATCTCGCCGGTGAGATCGGTCTGGACGTGGAGCGGTTCAAGAGTGATTTGCGGGAAAATGATGCCAAATATGACGGGTATATTCAGAACGATATCCGGCTCGGCAAGAAGCTGGATGTGCGCGGAACGCCGAGTTTTTACATCAACGGGCGAGTGGCGAGGTCCCGGGATTTTCAAGGCTTTGTCGAGGAAATCGAGAATATTACGGCTCAATGATGGGGGCCGGAAATTAGGGCGGTCAGCACGCCACTCATGAGACGATGAATAGGGCGCTGACCGCTTTTATTTTGTGCGCCGGCTGTAAATGTAAAATTCCGCGAGGACCAGGGGCAGGAAACCCAGCCAGACAAACAACGGATAATAGAAATTAAAATTCGCCTGGTAATCGATGCCGGCACCGTACTTGAGAAAGACAATACATAATCTCAACAACGGTGCGGTCAGGACCAGGGCATAACTGCGGAGCATCCACTGGCTGTGTTTGATAATGTCTTTCTTCATAATACTCCGCCAGGCGAACAGGGTTGTGATCAACCAGAGCGCGGACTGGATGGCCGTACCGGCTGCCGCCAGTATCAACGGGCTGCGGAAGGAAATGAAAAAAGCGGTGGGACTGCTCAACAATACGCAGAGGATGTAACATTTTCCCGTCAGACGGTGGAACGCGATAAAATTTTCTCTGATATAGCGGATAAATTGCAGCGCTCCGAGAAAAAAGGTAACCGTCCCGCTGAGAATGTGGAGCATGTCAATGATGGCGCCCGGTGTCATAGGCGGAATACGACGAACACATTTTGATTGCCGGTTTTCGGTTGGTTATTGCGTGATTATAGCAAGAACAGCTGCGGCTGTCATAGATTATGAAATTACGGTCATTTCCAATGCCACAGCCTATATCCCTCGGCCCCGGACAGGTGTTCTTCACCAATCTTCGCCTCCAATTTTATCCTATCCGTCCCACCGATATTTGCTACAATAGTCCCCAAACACCCTTCAGACCAGCAGGAACTTTCAGGAGATTGCCATGGGAAAAAGTGAGGACTTAAAGGACCTCTTTCAGAAGAATCGTCAATGGGCGGACAACACCAAGAAAAGGGACCCGCAGTTTTTTGAGAAACTCGCGCAGCTGCAGGCGCCCAAATTTATGTGGATCGGCTGCGCCGACAGCCGGGTGCCGGCCACCGAAATCACCGGCCTGCTGCCCGGAGAAATGTTTGTGCACCGCAACGTCGCCAACATCGTGGTGCACACCGACCTGAACTGTTTGTCGGTCCTGCAGTTCGCCGTGGAAATCCTGAAGGTGGACCACGTCATCGTCTGCGGGCACTACGGATGCGGCGGGATCAAGGCCGTGTGCGACTCGGCACAGTTCGGTCTGATCGACAACTGGCTGATGCATGTGAAGGACGTCGAGAACAAACACGCCGTCGAATTGAAGAAAATCAAGAAAAAGGACGAACGTTTCAGCCGTCTGTGCGAACTGAATGTCATGGAACAGGCGACCAATGTCTGCGAAACAACGATTGTTCAGGATGCCTGGAAAAGGGGGCAGAAACTGAGTGTGCACGCGGTGATCTATGACATCCATGACGGTTTGTTGAAGAAGCTCTGGTCGAAGCAGAGCCATAAATGACCACGGTCTTTTTGCTGATCATTTCCAACATATTCATGACCTTCGCCTGGTACGGTCATCTCAAGTACAAAAGCGCGCCGCTGTTATGGGTCATACTTATCAGCTGGCTGATTGCGTTTTTTGAATACTGTTTTCAGGTGCCGGCCAACCGCCTCGGCCACGGGACCTTTACGGCCGCCCAGTTGAAAACCCTCCAGGAAGTGATTACCCTGATCGTCTTTTGTTTTTTTTCCGTCTTTTATCTCAAAGAAGAACTGCGGTGGAATTATCTGGTCGGCTTCGCGCTGATGGTGGGAGCTGTCTTTTTTGTTTTTAAGAAGTGGTAGGAGGCAAACCGTATGGCCAATGCCGACGCGTTGAGGAATGTCCTATCCCTTAAATTGTTTGAATGAAAGTTGCACGTCCTCTTCTAAGAGCGGTTCCCGAAAGGGGATCGTTCTTTCTTTATTTTCTGACCCGTGACGCCCACTTTTTTCCCGTTTCCTCTTGCCGCAAACGCATGATCCGCCAGCTCACCGCGATTATGCCACCGGCCAATCCCGCCGCCGCAACTACGACCAACACGATGACGGCGCGCAACACCGGCTGATGGCGCTTCAGGATCTCGAAGTCCTCCAGCCAGATGGTTTCACAGACATTGTCGTCGCGGGTGAAACTCGAGATGCGCAGGACCTGGCCCTGATACGCGTAGCCCACCAGTTTGCCTTTGATGCGGATCTGATCGCCCGCGCGTACACTGCCCAGGCGGCGGCGCAGTTTGGGGTCATTGGTCAGGATGTGATTGTGCGCGAGCTGATTCCCGCGGTAATTGCGGGCGGCGACCGATGCCCGGCCCTCCTTGTATCGCGGAAAGCACGTGTACGCCCCTTGGTAGAAGTTCATGTCCTTGTAAACTTCCGATGCGACATTGTCCCCCCAGATCACGCACAGGTCATTCACATTCAGCATGTCGCGCCAGCGGAACAGCTGCAGGACGGGTTTGAGTGTGAGCTTGTTGTTGGTGGAGACCACCAGCGCGGATTGATCGTATTCGAAGAAGGTGGTGACGAGGTAGGATTTTCCGTCGCTGTCGACGGAGAACTGACGCGCCGCCACCGGCGTCTGCCGCGGTTCACGGAAGACTTCCGGTCGCATCGCGGCGGCGTCGGGATCGGCCTTGCGCATCTGCGCGGCGAAGAGCAGGAATCCGGCCGCGATCATAATCCCAACGGCGCAGCGCGACCGCACCCGGCGCAAATACGCGAGGTAGGCCGAACGGTCCCGGGATGTCCGCAATCGATTTTGGGCGCTCATTGATCTCCCGCAAAAAGTCCGACCCAATCAAAGAGGATCGCGGCCGCGGATGGAGGGTATCAGTCGGCCGTTACCGGGCCTGGCGCTTCAGTTCCTGCATTGTGTAAAACCGCTCGTGCCCGATCGTCCCCGGTTCGAGCATCATCTGCCGGTAACAGCTGCGCACTTTCTTGACGTCAAGCCCCTGAAAGAAGGGGTGGTTGTGAATGGCAAATTTTTTGGCGGGCTTTTGGTGCTCGCAGCGGCTGCCGCGCCAGTCCCAGATGCCTTTCTGCAATCCCTTGGTGTTCGTGAAGTGATATCCCCAGAAATCACCGTAACTGAACTGCGGGTCGGGGTGGCTGTTTTCAAACGAGAGGATCGGGCCGTTGTCATCGGTGACGGTCGCTCCGAAACCGTCGGCCGTATAGTCGACCTTGAGAGAAGGGATGTGATATACCGGCGCGTAGATGCAGCGCTGGTCAAGTTCAACGAAGTCCTTGGAATTCGAGTAGACCGAAAAATCGAAAAAGTTCATCCGCGGCATCCCCGGCATCGGCCCGGAGAGGTCGCCGGCGACCTGGATCATGCCGGCCAATTCATTAAATTCCGGCGAGTCCGGTCCGAAATGCCCCGGCGCGAAACGCAGGATCCCGATGCTCAGCAGGGCCACCTCCGGCCGGATCTCGATGATCTCCAAGGGCTCCGGCAAAAAGGGTTCCAGGGCGCGGGTGTCACACTCGAAGCTGATAAACAGGTGGTTATCGATGTTCCATTCGACGAGCAGGTCCCCTTTATCCGCCGCGGCGGTGTTTCTGGTGTCACTCATGAAGTTCTCCTTGGACTGGATGAGGCCGGTTGATTTTTCATGTGAGCGCAGTATAGCGAAAATCCGCCGCGGCTGCAAGAAATTCGCGCGCGTCCGGCCGGCCTGTGCGTGGGCAGACCGTCCGGTCCGGAGATTGTTCCTAAATGTTTGCCGTTTCGATGATTATATGCAGGAATCGGGGCCATTTTTTCGCTTTAATACTTTTATTCATACTTATAAGACGATAGGATAGACACATGTAATCTATACTGACCTTTTTCTCTGTTTTCCGCGTACACGCGTTGTCGCCCGCCATTTTGCCGCATCCGAATCTATCGTCCGGCCCGGTCGCAGCGGAGCAGTCACGGTCAACAAGCGCGGCCGCCGTCACACCGCGTGCCGAATGTTATCAATCCGAAATACGCATGCGTCTTTTTAAACACAATTTCCGGTTAACGGTTTGGGGTCTCGTCCTGGCGACGTGCCTGGCCGCTGTCTGGGTCGGCCGGGCCTATGCCGCGGGCCAGACCTACAACTTTGTAGGCGTTAACCAGGCCAACAGCGGGGACGGGACCAATCCGATCGCCACCGAACACGACTCCGACCAGTTCCCGTGGGACGCGGCCGGGGACCAGAACGACAACCAGGAGGCCACCAACGGGGATTACGGGTTTATTGATGCCGATGACACCGCGCAATGGGTCACCGATGACCCGGGGCTGCTGGACATCATGGTCACGCGCTTCGAGTTCTACATCCAGGAGCCGATCGCGATCCTCAACAATATCCATATCCGCTGGAGCGGGAACACGGACGACGCCAACAACATCAACCACTTTATGTGGGCGCATCAGACCGGCACCTCGGAATTCGCGGCCGCCAACTGGGACCAGCTCGGCGGCGCCACCCAAATCAATCAGGATGTGGATACCGATGTCGCCCGCGATATCACCACCGGGTTTGCGACTTATGTCAACGCCACTACCGGCGCCTTTGTCTTTGCCGTCTCGGAGGCCCAAACGAGCGCGGACATGCGTATTAATTACGTGGAGATCGTCACCGAGACCGCGATCGACATCTCCGGGCCATCCGATCTGGCCGACAGTACGAGCGTCGCGGTGGCGGTCAACGGCGCGGTCCAGCCGGAGACCGGGGTGGTCCTCAACGGATCGTTCAGTATCGAAGATGTCATCGACATTCCGTTCGACGCCGTCATTACGGTCTGGGCGGTGGTCGGTTCGGACGCCAATGAATCCACGGCCGTAGCCAAGGCGACGGGGTTGGCCGATATTACCGGCATGACCCTCAACCGGCATGTCCTCTCCGTGGGGAGTGACGAGAACCAGAGCCTGAGCATGACCGAGCTGGCTCAGTATGAAAACAGTGACGACAACAATGTGATGTTCGAGGTCACCGGCAGCCTGCTGATCGTGGACGCCGACAGCGTTTACTCCGACGAAGCCCTAAATATTCTGGCCGGCAACACGTTCAGCCTGATCAGTGCGGAAGACGTTGAGACCTATGACCTGACCGTCGCGGGGACCATGGGGACCGGCGGCTACGTGCAGGCCAATGATGTAACAGTCTCGGGTTCGTTTGGATTGGCCGACTATCTGACGGCGAATGACGTCACGGTAACCGGGATGATGACCGTCGGCGGGACCATCGGTGTCGGCGGAAGTTGGGATGTCTCCGGAGTTTTCAGTAGGGCCGATACCACGATCACCTTCACGTCCACCTCAGCGGAGACCATTACGACCGGCGGCTACGGATTTTATGACATTGACTTCAACGGCAGCGGCGGCAGCTGGGTACTGCAGGATGATCTGGATATCACCGGGTCGCTCGTGATCAGCCAGGGGACCCTGGATGCCAAGACCGGCGCCGCGAATACGATTACCGTGGGCAGCTACTGGACCAATACCGGCGCCTTTGAAGCCCGGGACAGTTCTGTTATCCTGAACTCAACGGCGACCGTCAATGTCACATCGGGCGGCGACGCCTTCTACGACGTGTCTTTCGACGGGTCGACCGGAACGTATATCCTGGCGGACGCACTGGATGTGAATAATGACTTGATGCTTAACAGCGGCACGCTCGATGTCAATGCGTCCGGCAACTATATGATCAATGTCGCCGGGGACTGGCTCAGTACCAGTAATTTTCTGGCGCGCACCGGGACCGTCACCTTCGACGCGACCGCCGGCGCCCCCACGATCACCTCCAACGCCGATCCGTTTTACAATCTCTCCTTTGACGACGGCGGCAACAACCGGAACTTCACTCTGCAAGATGACTTGGACATCAACGGGACACTGACGATCGACGGCGGGACGCTCGATGTCAACAGCTCCGGCGACTACACCATCAATATCGCCGGCAACTGGACCGACAACGATACCTTTACCGCGCGCAACGGCCTCGTTATTTTTGACGGCGACGACCAGTCCGTCACTACGTCCGAGACCTTTTATGATTTTAGCAAAAGCGTTACCGTGACCGGGACGCTAACGGTCGCCGCCGGCGCCACTATCACGGTCGGCGGGGCGATGTCGCTGTCGGGGGCGCCCGGACAATTGCTCGGACTCGCATCGGATTCGGGGGGAAGCGCCTTTACGTTCGACGTGAGCGGCGGGACGCAGACAGTTACCTACGTCAGCGTGAAGGACTCCAACGCGTCCAGCAACGACATCAATGCCGTGCTGTCGGAAGACCGCGGCGGCAACGACAACGGGAGCGGTACCCCGGAATGGGTCTTTCTCAACGCGCGGTACTGGGTGGGCAGTCCCGGCGGGAACACCAGCGACACCAACAGCTGGGCCGGTATGGAGGGGGCGTGCGGAAGCGGCCCCGCGGCCGTGCCCACCACGGCGGAAGTCGCCATCTTCACCTCATCGTGTACGAATAACGCTACGGTCGACGCGGCGTTTAACGTCGGCGGTATCGAGCTGCAGAGCGGATATTCCGGAACGGTCACCACCAACGCGCTGGTCGATGTGAACGGTCCGTTCAGCATCTCCGGCGGGACCTGGGACACCAACACCAACGACACCAACATGAACGTGTCCAACAACTATATCGTGCTCGGCGGCACGGTGGATTCGGGAACGGGAGTCCTGACGTTGGACGGGACACAGATCATTAACGATTCTGCCGGCGGCATGGACCTGGGGAACGTGGTTATCGCGGCCAGGGTGACGATGATCAACGACCTGACGGCCGCCTCGTTAACGATTAACTCTTCCAATCGGTTGATCACCAGGGGCTACGACATCGACCTGAACGGCGCTGCCGATCTCAACGGGACTCTCAACGCGACCAACGGCGTCGGCGGAAATACCACCATCAACGTGACCGGGGACTGGGATGTGACCGGCGGCACATTCACCAACACCAATACTACGGTGATCTTTGACGGGAATTCCGATGTGACCAGCGCCGGATCTTCCTTCAACCACGTGCAGATCGGGACGTCCACCGCGGGCGGAATATTGACTACGTCGGACGACATGGATATCAACGGCGATTTGACTGTCGGCTCGGCGGCGAGCACGACGCTGAATATCAGTAACGACACGCTGTACATAGGCGGCAATTTGGATTTTGCCAATCTGGATACTTTTACCGTCACGAATTCCACGGTGGAGTTCGACGGCAACGTAGCTCAGACGGTGGCGAGCAACTCTTTGACGTACAATGTGATCGAAGTGTCCAACGCCACGTTTGACGGGGTCAGTTTCACCGAGGCCTTTACGACGGACGATCTGGTGGGCTATGAACCGAACACCACCATGAAATTCCAGCAGTCCACCACGTTTACCATCACCGGATCGCTGAGCCTGGTCGGTAACAATGTGGTCAGCATTTCGTTAAACAGTATCGACGATTCCACCCAGTTCACATTCAATTCGACCACCGGCCATCAGCGGGTGGAGTACGTGCGCGTCGCGCATTCCAACGCCGCGGGTTTTAACATTACGGCGGAGAATTCCACCGACAACGGCGGCAACGACAACGGTACGGGCACGCCCGAGTGGATCTTCCTCGATCCGGACGGGTACGGGCAGACCATATTTACCACCGCCGGGACCGGGACATTTTCCGTTCCCTGCGGGGTGACCTCCATTGTCGTTAAGGCCTGGGGCGGCGGCGGGGGCGGCGGGGGCGGCGGCAGTCTCGGTGACGGCGGGGAAGGCGGCGGGGGGGCGTACGTCGCTGCGGCCTATACCGTAACGCCCGGTGAGACATTGACGGTCCATGTCGGCGGCGGCGGGACCGGCGGCGGGACGGTCAGCGGCGGCGGGGGCGGTGGTGGTGGGGGTGGCCGTTCGGAATTGTCCAGGGGATCTACGGTCTTGCTTACGGCCGGCGGGGGCGGCGGGGGCGGCGGGGGTGACAATTCATCCGCCACGGAAGGCGGGGATGGCGGCGCGGGCGGCGGGACGACCGGCACCTCGGGGTCCGCGTCCTCGAATGCCAACGGCGGGACCGGCGGGACCACGTCGGGCGGTAGCGGCAGCGGCGGTACGGGAGGGACCGGCGGTGCCAACAGCGGGACGGCCGGGGGGTTTAATTCGGGTGGTGACGGCGGTAACGGCGGGGGCGGCGGTAACGGGACCGGCAGCGGTGCCGCAGGAGGAGAGACAAACGGTGGGGACGGCGGACTTGGCGCCGCAGGGGCCTATGCAGGGGCCTATGGTGCGGGCGGCGGCGGTGGATCTGGACGGTACGGCGGGGGGGGCGGCAGCAGCGCCCAGGCGAGTGATGCCGGCGGCGGCGGGGGGGGGGGCGGTTCGTCCTATGTCATCGGGGCTTCCCCGTCGACCGTGGACGGGTCCGGGACCATGGCCGGGAATAATATGGATGACGATTATTCGGGAGACGCAGGGCGCGGCGGGGACGGCGGCGGGTTGAATTCCACCGGGACCGACGGGACCACGGGGCGGATCGTCATTACCTATATCGCCGAGGCCGTCGATATCTCCGGGACATCCGATCTGAGCGACGGTACCTTAGTTAAGATTGCGGTTAACGATATGCTGTGCACCCCGCAGGGCACCGTCAATTCCGGCGCGTGGAGCATCGAAAACGCGCCGGTGGGGGCCTCCGAGGTAGCCACGATCTGGGCGGAAGACGGGGACGGCGACATCGCCACGGCGGATGAGGCGACGTCGGTCGCGATCTGGGACGGTGTAGGGACGATGACGGGAATGATCCTGAACCGCCACCAGCTGACTCTCGGCAGCAACGACAATCAAACCTTCACCCTTTACGATCTCAGCCTTTATACCAACAGTGATGACGAAGACGTTATGCACATGACCACATCCGGCACGACCCTGATCGTGGACGGTGACGGCAGCTACACCGATGATGTCTTGCGTATCCTGTCCGGTAACACGCTGACTGTGAGCAGTCCCGACGGGATCATCACGCATGATCTCGATCTGGACGGTGTGCTCACACTGACGGGGACTATCGCGTTGTCCGGGGATTGGGACTCGACCGGCGGCACCTTCACCAATACGGGATCGACCGTCACCTTCAACGGTGCCAGCGCGGACCAAAACATTACCCCGAACGGCGAGAATTTCTATAATCTGGTCATCAGCAACACCGCGTCGGCCGGCAGTGATGATGTCATTCCGGATGAAACCCTGGATGTCAACGGAACGTTTACCATCACCGACGGGGACCTGGACCTCGCGGCCAACAGTGTCGGGATGACGGTCTCCGGGGATTTTGTCGGCACGGGCGGGACCATCACCGGTACGGGGACCATCACCTTCGACGCCACGACCTCGCGGACCGTGGCCTCCAACAGTGTTTCCCTGCCCAATGTCGATTTCGACGGCAGTTCCGGGACATGGGTGCTGGAAGAAGGGCTGGATGTCAACGGTACTCTGAAGCTTTCGGACGGAACGCTGGATACCAATGTCTCCGAGAACAATACGGTTCGTGTCGCCGGCGCCTGGATCAACCGCGGCGGGACTTTTGTGGAGCGCGCCGGTACCGTTGTCCTGGACGGGAATGACCAGGAGTTGATCGGTTCCGAAGATTTTTACAATCTGACGAAGGCCGTGACGATCGCCGGGACGTTGACTTTTGATTCCACCGGTTCGTTCACGGTGGCCAATACGCTCAACCTGAGCGGGATATCCGGGCAGGAACTGGGATTGGTTTCAAGCAATCCCGGCAGTGACTGGTATATTGCGGTTAACGGCGGCCAGCAGATTGCCAGCTTCGTCAATGTGCGTGATTCCGAGGTCGTCGGTACCTCGGGTAACGATATCCTTGGCGTGCTTTCCGTTGACGGCGGCGGCAATGACACCGCCGATCCTTCGCCGCACTGGTTATTTGTTAACAGTTATTACTGGGTGGGTACGGCCGGCGGCAACACCAGTACCGCCTCAAATTGGTCAGCCACCGAGGCGGCTTGCGGCGGTGGTACCCCTGCGGCGGTGCCGTCGGCCAACGAAATCGCCGTCTTTACCAATTCGTGTGTCAACAACGCCACCGTGGACGCCACCTTTAACGTCGGCGGTATCCTCATTGAATCGGGTCACACCGGGACCATTACACCGAACGCCCTGATTGACGTCGACGGACCTTTTAACATGAACGGCGGGACCATCGACTTCAGCGTCAACGATACCGATATCACCATCAGCGGAAACGTGACCATTAACGCGGGCAGTGTGACGGCGGGGACGGGATCACTAACGCTGGACGGGGATTTACTTTATTACGATATCAGTGATACGGATTTCGGTTCGGTGTATATCGGTTCCACCGCCAACACGATCACACTGACCTCCACACTGCTTGCCAGCGAGGTGAATATCGTGAGCGGCAATACACTGTTTACGGACGGGTATGAGGTCGACGTCAACGGGAACATCACGATCAACGGGACCCTGGATGCGACCGACGGGACGGACGGGAACACGACCGTTTTTGTCGCCGGGGACTGGGACATGACCAGCGGGGATTTTGTAAACACCAACACGACCGTCGCCTTTGACGGGACTTCAAACGTGACCAGCAACGGCAAGCCTTTCAACCACGTGCAAATCGGAACCTCAACGGCGGGCGGTTCGCTGGCGACGGCCGACGACCTGTATATTGACGGCGACCTGACCGTGGGGACCGCCGCGACCACCACATTCGACATCAGCAACGACACGGTTTACAGTTCGGCCAATTTTGACCTGGGCAATCTCGATACGTTCACCGTCACCAGCGGAACCGTACAATTCGACGGGACCGTCTTGCAAACTGTGGCCAGCGAGAGCAATACGTATAATGTCCTGGAGGTGACCAACCAGTCGGCATTCGGGGTTAATTTCACCGAGGCATTCACCACCGCTGATCTGGTGGCGACGATACAGGATGTCAGGATGCAGTTCTTGCAGTCGACCACTTTCACGGTCACCGGAAGCCTTAACCTCGTCGGGGTCCTCAACGGGGAAGTGGTCCTCAACAGCATCGACGGCAGCACCCAGTTTGTCCTGGACGTCACCAACCAGGACCAGCAGGTCGAATACGTAAAGGTTGCCAATTCGGACGCGGCCAGTTTCGATATCACGGCGTACAACTCGGTCGATGACGGGGGCAATGATAACGGCGGATCATCCCCGTTTTGGATCTTCCCTGATCCGGACGGGTTCGGAACGATCGCGTTTACCGTAGCCGGCAACAATAATTTCACCGTTCCCTGCGGTGTGACCGATATCACGGTCAAGGCCTGGGGCGGCGGCGGCGGTGGCGGTGCCGGCGGTAGCGTCGGCGCCGGTGGGGCAGGTGGCGGTGCGGCCTATGCGGAGGCAGAATTATCCGTAGCGCCGGGTGAAGTCTTGACGGTTCATGTCGGCGGCGGCGGCACGGGAGGATCAACGGCCGGGAATGCCGGCGGCGGAGGCGGTGGCGGCGGCCGGTCTGAGGTGGAACGCTCGGCGACGCCGTTAATCGTGGCCGGCGGTGGCGGCGGCGGCGGCGGCGGCGACAACTCATCGGCGACAGCCGGTGGCGCGGGGGGAGCCGGCGGCGGGGCGACCGGTATCGACGGCAGCGATTCCAGCACCAGCGGCGGCGGCGGGGGAGGAACCACATCCGGCGCCAGCGGCAGCGGCGGTGCGGCAGGGACCGGCGGGGAAAACGACGGGGTCGCCGGTGATCTGGAGACGGGTGGCGACGGCGCCAACGGTGGCGGCGGCGGCAACGGTACTGGCAGCGGCGCGGCGGGCGGGGCGACCAACGGCGGGACCGCCGGTTCGGGGGTCAATAATTACGGGTCCGGCGGTGGTGGCGGTTCCGGACGTTATGGCGGCGGCGGCGGTTCCAGCGCGCTCGGCGGGAATGCCGGCGGTGGCGGCGGGGGAGGCGGTTCGTCATATACGACGGGGTCGTCTACTTCGACGACGGACGGCTCCGGGACCTCGGCCGGGAACAACGCGGACAGTGACTACGCCGGGAGTGCCGGGATGGGCGGCGCGGCGGGCGGGTTAGGAGCCGCCGGGACATCCGGGAACAGCGGACGGGTGGTTATTACTTATGTGGCCTCGGCGGTGGATGTTTTCGGAGTTTCTGATCTGACGGATAATACGACCATCGTTCTGGCGATTGAAGGAACATTGTGCTCCGGATTCAGCGGGCCGGTCCTGGCCGGTTCGTTCGCTATTCAGAATGCCCCGATATTCAGCGGGGACACGATTACGGCTTGGGCCGAGGACGGCGACGGGGATATCGCCGCGGCTGATGAGGCGACCGGCGTTACCCGGTGGGACGGGGTCGGTGCTATTACAAATCTTACCGTCAACCGGCATGTCCTGAGTATCGGAAGCGCGGACAACGCGACGATTACCGTCGCCGATATGTCCCACTACGATAACAACAACGACGAAGACATCATGTACGGGATCTCCGGAAATGTGATGCAGGTGGACTTTAACAATTCCTATACCGACGAATCACTCAACATCATCAGCGGTAATACACTACAGGTTTTGACCGGCTTCGGTGCGGTCGCCCATGATGTGGATATCAACGGTGTGCTGGACCTTGACGGAACGTTCGGATTCAGCGGCGACTGGGATTCCACCGGCGGTACCCTGGCTGCCGCGACAACCTCCACGGTGACCGTACAGGGGACCATGGACCAAAGCATTATCAGCGCCACGGAATCTTTCTATAATCTGGTCATCAATAATACCGGTGCCCCGGGCAGCGACGATATTACTCTGGCCGACGCGCTGGATGTAAACGGAAGTCTGTCCATCACCGACGGTGATTTGGACGCTAACACCAATGACGTGCAGATCAACGTCGGCAGCAACTGGGTGATGGGCGGGTCCGGATCGTTTGATGAAGGGACATCCACGGTTGTTTTTGACGCGGCCACCGGTTCGGCCACTATTACGTCGTCCTCTGAATCGTTCTATAATATCAATTTTGCGAGTTCCGGCGCGGGCACGGCCACGTTCGTTCTCCAGGACGCGCTCGGCGTGGAGGGCACGCTGGTGTTGACTACCGGCACGCTGGACGCTAACATTTCCGGTGATTACGCCGTCAGCCTCAATGGAAACTGGCGCAACAACGGCGGGACCTTCGCGGCACGGGCCGGGACGGTCACGCTGACCGGAGGTGACCAGGCCGTTTACGGATCGACAATCTTTTACAGTCTGACCAAGACCGACGTCGCCGATGACACGGACGTCACGTTGACATTCGAGACCGGATCGACGCAAGGCATCACCGGTACGCTGACCCTGGACGGCGTCGATGCCGACGACCGGATCATACTCGACAACACCGGTACCGCGACACGGTTCAATCTGAATGTCGTCAATTATTCGCCGGTATTGTCCTATCTTGTTGTGTCCAATTCCGAGGCGTTGGGAAATGACATTACCGCCAATAATTCCTCGGACCTGAGCAACAATGACAGCGGCGAAGGGTCTCCCATGTGGATCTTTCCCGGCAACGGCCCCAAACGCGGGGCAATTATCATGGTCGATTAATCCGGGGCCGTCTTTCTCATTGCCCTGCCGAACCACGCGGAGTAAAATACCATACATATGGATATTTACTCCCGCACCCAACCCGTTCCATCGTCTATTCAAGATTCGACATTCCGGTGTAATACGTTAAGACCTAGAAGTATTTTTCTTCCTTATGTTATGATGCTGGTCTTCACCGCCTGTCTGTTGACGGCTGCGGATCAGCCATCTTGGGCCGGGGAAATTTTTACCTATGGTTGGGATTGTTACGACTGGAGTCAGACGTACATTCTGGGCGAGGCCGATATCAATCCGGCATATGTCACCGAACACACCGCTGTGGCCCGGATCATCCAAACAACGCCGTTGACGCTGGAAGTCCTGACGGCCGGCGGCAGGCATCTGGATCCGGGAGAGGGGGCTCATCGCGGCGCGCCATCACCGGCCTCCACCATCGGAAGGATCGAACGTGATGAATTCTACCGGCCGGCCGTGACTCCTGCGGTCATGGATCAGCTGACGGAGTATCAGTTCAATGATATCGTTACGGTACGGTTTTATGTTCAAAGCAGATGCGATCCGGTTGGATCCAATCCGTGGCTGGTCAAAGACATTCAACGTGAGGATCCTTCGTCGGAGAACATGAAAGATCGCCTGGTCCTGCTGCGTTATGCGGACGGGGCCGGTCACCGTTTGGTTATCTATCATGACGGCCGGATAGGATATTTCTTCGGCCACTCTCAAGCAAGGGTCTGGGGAGAGAACCGATTGAGCCGGGAAGAATCTTTGGCCTTGCGACGGTCTCTCAAGAATCTTGGCTCGATTTCTCCCTATGCCTTGTCTGCGCAGCCGAAAACCCCGGTTGATGGATATCTGATCATCACCCGCGACCGGTACTTTGCGACGCCGCTGCCACCGTCCGCGGACGGAGCCGACGATATTGTGAAAGTCCTCAAGTCGGTGGGCCGTCGGCTGCGTTTATCGCAGGAGGTCAAGATCAGTTATTGGGACAGGTCGAAGGCTAAGATGAATCCGTGGGATTCGACGCATTTCACATTGAAGGAGTTACTCGAAAGGCAACAGGACGACATCCCGGTCCGGGAAGGGCACCAACTGACGCCCTATCTGAGAAACAACCTGGCGAAGCATCCGGCTGATCCCGCGTTTATTGCGGACGGCGGCAAGGTGTACCACATCGTTCTGGGCGGATACGGTTACGACACCTTACGGATCCGTGAAGTGACGGCCGCAAAGAACGAGACCCGCTGGCGGCGTTGGCCGTCAGATGTCGGGGTCAGATTGAAGGATATTCCGCCGGACGGTAGCATCGTCCCTTCCGACAGCATCGGGCCGGACGGTTATAAGTTCCTGGAATCCATCGTTTACGATCCCCGCTTTGTGGAAGAAGGTTTTGTCTACAGTAATGTCCGGGTGACCTGGCGCAAAACCACCGCGCCGTAATCCGCCGGCACCGGAAAATATAGGTCGGAAAGTTTTCACGAACCAATCGTCCGGTTAGGGCCCCAGAAACGCCGGCGTGGACGACCGCATAGGAATTATGATATAACTAATTGCGATGTATAGTTATGGGGAGTTCTGATGCTAATTAATCTTATCTTTCTTCACCGGTTTGACGAAAATTTTGTAGCGGAATTAGCCTGTGAAACTGTTAAAATATCCCTATGGAGTTAATTCCGGGTGCATAGGACCTGCTGTACGTCGTTTTCTCTCAACGGTATTTCCCGGATAGACAATACCGATGTCCCTCACAAAATCTTCAGATACGAAAAGACTCAATGACCTTAGGCGGGCGGTTGATACGGCGTGTATCATATCCGTGACCGACGCGCGGGGTCATATTTTATTTGTAAATGATAACTTTTGCAGAGTTTCCGGATACACCTTTGGTGAACTTATCGGTGAGAGACATAATCTATTTAAGACCGATTACCATTCTGCCGACTTTTACCGGCATTTATGGGACACGATCACAAGCGGAAAGCCCTTTCGCACGGAATTTAAAGACCGGACCAAAGACGGGAGTATCTTCTGGGTTGACACGACTATTATCCCGTTTCTCAACAACAAAGGAGTGCCGTTTCAGTATATCGGTATTAGCCGCGACATTACTAATCTCAAGACTTTGGAAGCATCTCTACGGGAAAGTCGGGAGACATTGCAATTATTTATTGAACACGCTCCGGCATCGATTGCCATGTTAGACCTGCAGTTGAAGTACCTTGTCGTCAGTAATCGCTGGCTTCGGGATTATCACTCTCAAGGGGAAGATATTATCGGCCGGCCTTTCTTTGAGTTCTTTCTAAATCATGCCGATGCTTGGAAAGAACATTTTCGTCGGGCCTTGGCGGGCGAAAGCGTATCGGGAGATGAGGTAAAATTCCGAATAAGCAATGGGCGCGTGCGCTGGATGCGCTGGGAAATCCGCCCGTGGCACAAGGCTGCGGATGAAATTGGCGGCGCCATCATCTTTACGGAAGATATTACGGACCATAAACAGGTCGAGGAAGAAATGCGGCTTATTCCCCGTAAAATTCTTCAGGCGCAGGAAGCCGAGCGATCCCGTATTGCCTGGGATATTCATGACGATCTGGGCCAGTCACTGATTTGCGCTAAAATGTTGGTAACGGCGCACATGCAGGAGGCGGTCACGCAGAATCTGGGCTGTCAGAAATTTGGCGCGGAAATTCTGGAACAGTTAGACGCTTGCCTCGAGAAGACCCGGCGGGTATCATACGGATTGTTGCCGCCGCAATTGAGACTGTTAGGGGTAGGCGAGGCTGTTAAGGAAATGATTAAAAATATCAATCAACGGTATGTCGGCGTCACAGTTCAGGTAGACAGCCAGGACCTTGGACCGGTCCGCTTTAGAGGTGATGACATTAACATTTACCGTATCGTGCAGGAAGCGCTGAATAACGTACTCAAACACGCCAAGGCGACGACGGTTGTTATTTCTATGAAATGCCGTAACGGAAAGTTTTATTTAATGGTCAAAGATAACGGAGTGGGATTCGATAATAAAGCGAGAAAAAGACCGGCGGACGTATTGCGCCGGGGGATCGGGTTGAATGTCATGCGGGAACGGGTGAAGTTGCTGGGAGGAAGACTGTCTGTGGATACCGGTCCCGGTAAAGGCACTGTCGTCAAAGTTTGTGTGCCGGTGGAAAATCAGGGAAATGACTGCACATAATATTATATTGGCCGACGATCACGGTTTGGTTCGTGAAGGATTAAAAAGATTGATTGCCGGTGCCCAAGAATTTACGGTTCGGGCGGAGGCTGGGGATGGGGTGGAACTGCTGGAAAAGCTGAAGGCCCACCCGTGCGATCTTATTGTGATGGACTTGTCGATGCCGCGCATGGACGGCCTGGAGGCATTGCGGATCGTTAGGCAGGAGTATTCCCATGTTAAAGTGTTAGTTATCTCCATGCTGAAAGACTGTGTTCATTTTGAGCATGCTATGGCCAGCGGGGCGTCCGGATTCATGGCCAAAGACGATGCCTGTGACCAAATCAATGTCGCCATCCGAAAGGTCCTGGATGGAAAGAAATATATCTCGCCGTCGGTCATGACCATGTTGTCTGAACGCCTGGTCCGTTCAATGGACGAAGCAGAGACGCCGCTGATCGAGGTCCTCACCAGGCGAGAGAAAGAGGTTCTAAAACTGTTGGCCGGCGGCATGGCCAATAAGAATATCGCCGCCAAACTCAAGATCAGTTCCCGCACCGTGGCCAACCATCGCGCCCACATCTGCGACAAACTGGGCCTTCGCACAACTGCCGCCTTGGTAAAGTACGCCTTCTCCAAGGGCTTGATGTAGCCCTGCTCCACGCCTCCGCATCTTTACAAAATACTGCTGTATAAATGCTTACGATGACGCTTAGTCAAAATGACTATGTTTCCTGCCTGTTTCGCTCATATATCCGAGTGTGACTTCCTGCTATAAAGATCTTAGACAACAATAACCGCATCGCTGACATCTCCTCATCGGGCTTGACTGAGTCCGGTTGTCGGGATTGTCACTGGGAAAGGATGGGTAACATGACTTTCGAGCAAGCATTTAAAAATATAGCGCAACGGGAGACGGAGCTGCAACCTGTTTACCGCAGTTTGCAGTCCAAAACTGATGACTATAAATCGAAGAAAGTACTGTCTGATTTGGACAAACATATCTCAAAGGATCTCAAGTTCATACATGAGATTAAAATCAAGGAACTAAAATCGGGTGAGTGGGTATCCAGTTTTGAGATGGAACAGCCCGGTTCTGAGATTCCCCGCTATGACGGCGGGGTTGATGAAACGGTCAATCAAATGATCGATAGCCTTTTAACCTACGAGAAGAGATTAAGAGTCTATTATCAACGGATAAAGAACTCACCGTTGGACGCAAAGACAAAAAGATTATTCGATGACCTGGCGCGATTTAAAAAGATACGAATCAGACAGCTGGAAGAGTTGAAAGAGGAACAGGGTTCAATAGTTTAAAGGGGGGATAGAATATTTCTCCTAAAGACAAACGGGTAGGTATGGACCTGTAAAGACAACAAAGGCAGCTTAGATCAGGTGGGCACACCAATGACAAATCTCCTAATTGTAGATCCCCACGCTGAATTACGATCTGTATTCAAAAGACTTGCGGAGAGATTGGAATGGTCCGTTTGTGTTTATGATGCCGCAAATCTTGAAGATATGTTGCCGTTGATTAAAAAGCATCGTCCCGCGGTTGCCTTGGTGGATGTCGGTATGGTGTACGTCAAGATTCAGCAGATGATGGAGATTATTATCGAAGTGGTTCCGCACTGTCGTATCGTCCTGATGACACCGTTCTCCTCGACGAAATTTGAGCAGCAGTATAAATCGGATAAAATATTTGCTTTTGTCTCCAAGGAAGCGCTGCCGATCAGGTTTCCTCAATTAATGGAAGAGTGTATCGTTGGGGTTTAGTGGGCAGTCGAATCAAGGCGCGGTCAGCGTGACGATTTCGAAATCCCCCACATCCAAAGACGTCCGGTCAACCCGGACACTGGCAGTACGACATAACGAATAAGGAGGTGAAGGGGAAATGGAAAATCTAAAGAATAAAACAAAGATGGCGCCTGGAGCTTCCGTGAAGTCCCGCCCGGAAGTTAAGACGATACAGAAGAAGGCCTCTACGGCCATCGAAGCTTCCAGATTGGTACGAATCCAACAAAAGGCGTTCGAACTGTTTGAAAAGCGCGGTTGTATTCACGGCCATGCGGATGAAGACTGGTACGAGGCGGAAAAAATGGTTGCTCCAAAGTAAAGGACGTCAGGAAAGGAATCAAGGACATTTGGTTGATAGAAAAGGTTTCAGGAATGAGGTAGTTTTCAAAAAGGAGGTAAACGATGAACTTAGTGCCATGGAAGCAAAGGGAAGCCGAGCTGGATATCTTTGACGATCTGGAAGAATTTCAAAGGGAACTGAACCGCTTGTTTGACATCAATCTCCACCGTCCATGGAAAAAGACGAACGGTGGCAGTTTTCTTCCGGCCGTCGACTTGATCGATGAGAAAGAGTTTATCCGGGTTAAGGCTGAATTGCCCGGAATGAAAAAAGATGAGATTGAAATATCCGTGGATAATGACAGCCTGACCATCAAGGGTGAGAAGAAGGAGGAAAAAGAAACGAAAGACAAAGAGTTTGTAAGGTCCGAAAGATACTATGGGGCCTTCAACCGGACTTTTAGCCTGCCTTCCGGTATTGATCCCCAGAAGGTCGATGCTGTGTATAAGGACGGAATTCTCGAGATAAAATTGATCAAGAAAGAAGATTCTAGACAAAAGCAAAGAAAGATTGAGATTAAATAACTTAGGACTTCCCTGCGCCGGGTCTCCGTGAGGATGCTCGGCAGGAATCTCTGCCGGCAGTAACCGCAATACGTAGAATTATATTGCCACTTCAGTTTAGTGATCGTTCAACAGCAGGGAAGTCCATCTGCCCACTGATGAAGTACAGCCCCGGAGCGGGCGAGACATGATTATTACGTACACGGGTCCAGGAATGTCATGATGAGTAGCCAATGCGAAGTTTCTGGTCGATTGACCATTGTCACTCGCAGCGAAGATTCGTTTCGTGACCGTTTGGAGGCAGGAAGATTGCTGGGACGGGTCATCGACGAGCAGCATTACCGAACGCCTGTCATCCTGGGTATCCCGCGGGGAGGAATTGTCGTCGCTTCGGAAATAGCCCGCATACTGGATGCCGAGTTGGATGCTATCTTCGCTCATAAGCTGGGTGTGCCGGTGAACCCCGAGCTGGCTGTGGGCGCAGTCGGTTAGGACGATCGGCTCTACAATAATCAAAAGATGATGAAGTTTTTGGAAACTCCTGAGACTTATCTGCTTCGTATCCGGAAGATACTCAGGTTTGAGATGGCCCCGCATCTTGATGTAGAAATCTGAAATAACAGGAGAGAGAACCATGACAAAAATAATTGTGCGTACACGCCGGGAACATGCCACCTGCATTCATGTGTGCGGCGCCACACTGGAGGCGGACTTGGTGATCCCTTTAGGTGCGCGCGGGCTCGTTATTTTGTCTCAGTATATTGACGGAGGAGCCTTTAGTCATCCCTGCCGAGTCGTAGCCGGCTGGCTGCAAAAGGCAGGTTGGGGGACACTATTGCTGGGTATGTTGACTCCAAGGGAGTCCGAAATGGAATCATATGCCGGACGGTCACGGCCTGATGTCCATTTGTTGGCGGACCGTTTATCGGCTACTTCGGATTGGTGCCGTCGAAACTATGGAGAAACTGGCCGCCACCTGGGGTATTTCGGTTTCGCTGCCACGGCGGCGGCCGCTCTGGTCGCGGCCGGGTCACAACCCGATGCTGTAAAGGCTGTGGTGGCCTGGAACGGTCCGCTGAGTACGAATATGCGGGAGATATTCCAAATCAAAGCGCCGACGCGTTTGATTGTAAGTGAATATGATCCAGGGCTTCTGGCTTCAAATTGCCAAGCTCTGCGTCGATTGACTTCGGTTAAAGATTTGGCAGTTATTTCAAGATCCCCGGTAATGCCGGATGAACCCGGGGCCATACAAAAGGTAGCCTTAAGCTCTATTGATTGGTTTCAGCGACATCTTAACCGTCCTCCGCAAGAAGGCTATGGGTGATGCACAGGGTTTCACTTTATTCTGCGGTCTCGACAACTCTCAGAGGCCGCACGGGGAAACCTGTGTAAAGAAAGAGGGATATACTCAGGATGGCGGTGAAAAAGGAGATTACCATGCTGAAGGCCCTATGGAAAAGATTACGGCAAAGACAGTATCGTCCCCAGACGAAGAAGAAGGATATATCACAACTGGGTAATAAGCCCGGTGAACCGGTTGATAATCCCCAAGTGGAGAAAAGACGGGAATGGTGGTGGTGGGATTATTTGAACTAGTAAGAAAGGCGGTCATTGTGAAGAATATACAAAATAAGAAAAAGAATGGGCCGAAATCCGTTGAAAGAAAGAAGATGTCAAAGCGAACCGAATCGGCCCCGGGTGAGAATCCTGAGGTTAACCCGGCCGATCATGCGGTCAATGAGGTTGAGGGATATAATTTCAATGAAGACAGGACGGATGAAGACGTCCTACTGTAAGGAGGTGGGAGCGATGAAGAAAATAGAGACATCCATTCTAGCCGGGGAAGTACTCACGCTTCTGGAGATACTGCCGTCCCCGCCGGACATTCATTTCTTGAAAAATTTTCTGGGGCGATCTCATACAGAATTGGGCATCGCTTTGCTAAAACTCGTTTCCGAGGGGATGATCCAACTGGAAGACATAAAAGTCGGCACGAAATATTGTGTTTGTGCCGTAAAAACCCATAATGCCGACGAGCGATATGCGGACCAGGATGGGCTGCCGCATTCGCGTCTGGCGAGAAACAGGTTGGTTCCGAATCTGAATTGAAAGGAGGTGAACAGAATGAAGGACAAGAAGAAAGAGATCAAAGAACCCGTAAAGGGGGGACAAAAACCGGAAATCAAAAAGCCGGCTGCCCAGCCGAAGAAATCGTCAAGCTGCTGCGGATAGTCCGCTATAGTCGTTTGTAGATTTGACTCCGACCCCGTCCCGTGCATTACCACGGGCGGGGTACGGATCAACGGAGGTGACCGATGGGATTCAGTAAACCGAAAAGACATATAGACGAGTATCATTCTTTACTTAAGAAGCATGAAACATCCGCCCGCAGAATGAATCCCGTCTTTCAGGGATTTAAAGGACAAATCAGGAATCTTAAGAAGGGCAAAGGCCGGTAGGAATTACGGGCGGAAAGCGTGAGGGCTGTCACTGACGTGTCTGAACAACAAGGATTAAGCGAAGGAGGTGGCCATGGAAATCGGGAAGGTGACGGAATTCTATCCTGCCGCGGGATTCGGATATCTCAGAAACGGGAAAAAGAGGGAGTATTGTTTTTATTCAGCGGATATTCAGGACGAGAAACATGCGCTGTGTGTAGGTGATGAAGTGGAGTTTAATCTCTACGTCGGTCACGGCGTACGCGCCGTGAACGTACGAAAGCGGGAGGCTGAGGGCAAGACAAATACCTCCCAGTGAATGGCCATGATGAACAGCCTTAAAATATGTGATATTGATTCTGAAACGGGTAATGCAGGTTGATCCACAGTATTCTGACGACCGTTGTGGGATTGGTACTCCTGATACAGGGGGCAAGTGTATTGGTCGACGGCGCCTCAGCATTGGCGGCCAGGTGTCGCGTCCCCCCGCTGGTTATCGGACTGACGATAGTGGCGTTCGGCACGTCGATGCCGGAATTGATCGTGAATATACTGGCCAGCGCACAGGGCGATACGGGTTTGGCCGTCGGAAATGTCATCGGCAGCAATATCGCCAATACGTTGCTTATTTTGGGGATTGCCGCACTCATCCGCCCTTTGAATGTTGCCGATAATACGGTTTCCAAAGAGTTACCGCTAAGCCTTTTAGCGGCGTTTATTTTGTTCGTTCAAGGGAATGACAGACTGTTAGACGGTAGTGCGGTGTCCATGATTTCACATGTCGATGGGGTGGTGTTACTGTGTTTTTTTGTCATATTTATATATTACTTGAGCGGGCTTTTGAAGGAGAGTGAAACGGCGGGAGAGGAGCAGGAAGCTGCGCTTCCTCCGATATTCCGGACCGTCGTGGGAATGGCCATTGGTGTGGCTGTTTTGGTTGGCGGCGGCTATATGGTGGTATTCGGGGCCGTGCGATTGGCTATGCTTATGCACGTAACCGAAACTTTAGTCGGTCTCACCGTCGTGGCCGTGGGCACGTCACTGCCGGAACTGGCTACATCGGTCGTTGCTGCTCACAAAGGGAATGCCGATATTGCCATCGGAAATGTCATTGGTTCTAATATATTCAATATATTCTTTATTTTGGGCGTGAGCGCGATCATCGCGCCGCTACCGTTTGACTGGTTTCAGAGTATGGACACCTTGATCTTATTCGCCGCCGGTGTGCTGTTACTGGTGTGCACCCGCAGCGGAGGACGATCTCAGATAAATCGCGGTGTGGGGGGTGTCTTGGTTCTCTGTTATACGCTTTACTTGGGGTATGCCGTTCTTCGGGGATAACCCGTCACCGCTGATGGGCAGTGTCACGGAAGTTTAATCTAACTGACTAAGGGAATTTAATGCTTCACAATATCCTGCTGGCCTTTATTCCCATATTTGTCGCGGTGGACGCCTTGGGGTGTTTGCCGATATTCTTCTCACTCACCCGCGAGTTGACGCCGAAACAAAAGAGGGGCATCATTGTTGATTCCCTGGCCACGGCCGCGTCATTAGCGTTAGCTTTTATCGTACTGGGGAGATTGATCTTTCGTTTCTTGGGAATCACTGAAGGAGATTTTATGATCGCCGGAGGCGGGATATTATTTTGTATTGCGATCATTGACCTATTGCAATCCGGAAAGGAGCGCCGGCAACCCTCCGAAGATCTGGGTGTCGTCCCGTTGGGAACACCTTTGATTGTCGGGCCGGCCGTATTGACCACATGTTTAATAATCGTAGATCAGTATGGAATTATCCCCGCGATGGCGGCTGTCCTGCTGAACATCTTGCTTGCTGGGCTTATCTTTCTTTTTTGCGATGGATTAATGAAGCTCCTCGGTCAAGCCGGGTCCAGAGCTTTATCAAAAGTCATGGCCCTCTTTCTAGCCGCAATCGCCGTAATGATGGTCCGCAAGGGAATAACGGCATTGCTGCCGTAACTCCCGGGATATTCAGAGGTTTGTCCGAGACCATCCGCGAACATATTGATTCCTTGCCCACGGGATAGTAAAATACCTCCTTACCCGCAAAATCCGTATTCCCCGCGAATCCGGACATGCCCGGGTGCTATCCAAACCTTGGCAAGGAGTAGAGTATGTCCCGATCCGCCCGTCCTATCGTCCTGACACTCCTAACCTTAATTCTTTCCGCAGTCCGGGCGCAGGCCGCCGCGCCCGCGACACTGAAATGGCGCGACCTGGTCAATCACCCCAAGCGCCCCGGCATCATGGCCACGGTCCTCGACGGCCGGTTGCTGGACGGAAACGGCCAGACGCTCGCCGTCAAACCGGTGGACTATTACATCATCTATTATGCGGCCTCGACTTGTCCGCGCTGGGCCGTATTCTCTCCGAAGTTCGTGGCATACTACAATGAACACCTCGCCGGCCGGGATGACCTGCAGGTAGTGGTTTGGTCGACAGAACGGCCCAAGAGCAGTATCCTGAAATACATGCGCGATCATCAGATGCCGTTCGCGACCCTCAATGACGATAACGCCGGTATGGTGGTCTACGCCTTTCGCAAGCAGGGAGTGATCGTCAATATACCCGGCTTTATCGTGATCGACCGTTTCGGCAGGGAACTGTACTCGACCGGTGGCACCGGCGAGGCGCAAACGATCCCCACGGCCGAGGCCTCGCTGGAAAAGATTGCCGCCCTGCTGCCGTGACGGACAACCTTGTACCGCTGCGGCACAAGAAAGGAAAACCATGAAGATTCAATTTCTGGGCGCCGCCGAGAATGTGACCGGCTCGCGCTTTTACGTCGAACACGGCAAGGCCCGTATCCTCATTGACGCCGGACTCTACCAGGAACGCGACTTGCAGGCCCGCAACTGGGAAGAGTTTCCGGTCAATCCGCAGAGTATCCAGGCGCTGGTGCTCACGCACGCGCATATCGACCACTGCGGCTACATTCCCCGGCTGGTCAAGGAAGGTTTCCGCGGCAAGATTTACTGCACCGGCCCCACCGCCGAGATCGCCAAGATATCCCTGCTGGATTCGGCCAAACTTCAGGAACACGACGTGGAATACAAGCTCCGACGGCACAAACGGGAGGGCCGCAAAGGGCCGCACCCGCTGCAACCGTTGTACACCGTGGACGACGTCGGCAAAGTGACCCGCCTGTTCCGCAAGGTACGTTACGAAGAGGAAATCGGGGTGGCCGAGGGGCTGCGCGCCGTGTTCTATGACGCCGGGCATATCCTCGGTTCGGCCATGGTCGAGCTGCATTTTCAGGACGACGGTGTCGAACGGACGTGCATATTCTCCGGAGACATCGGACGTTGCCGCCGGCCGCTGCTGGCGGATCCGCATCTGTTCGAAAAGGCGGACGCGGTGGTGATGGAGGCCACGTATGGAAACCGGCTCCACGAACGCGAGGGGCCCGCCGTGGAAAAGCTGGTGCGGGTGATCAATATGACCAAGGAGCGCGGCGGAAACGTGGTGATCCCGTCGTTTGCCATCAACCGCACCCAGGAGATCCTGTATTATCTCAGCCGGCTCATCGATGACAATCGCATCCCGCATCTGATGACCTTCGTGGACAGCCCTATGGCCGCAGAGGTGACTGAAATCTATGAGATGTATCCGGACATTGTCGACGAGGAGGCGAAAGAGATTTTCCGGAAGGACGACACGCTTTTCGATTACCCGCTGTTGAAGATGACTAAATCCGCGGCCGAGTCCAAGGCGATCAATCACGTAAAGGGGTCGGTGATTATCATTGCCGGTTCCGGGATGTGTACCGGCGGCCGGATCAAGCATCACCTTATTGAGAACATTACCCGCCCGGAAAGCACGATACTCTTTGTCGGCTACCAGGCCGCGGGAACACTGGGCCGGGTTATTCTGGAACGGCCGGAGGAGGTCCGCATTCACGGTCAAACCTATCCGGTGCGGGCCGCCATCGAGAAGATCAACGGCTTTTCCGCGCACGCCGACCGCGACGAACTGTTGGCTTGGCTCACACATATTAAGCAAAAGCCGCGCAAGGTGTTCATCGTGCATTCCGAAAAGGAAGCGGCGCATGACTTCGCCGCGCTGGTCAAAGAAAGATACATCCCGGACGTAATTGTCCCGCGGTACCTGGAGAGTTTTGAGGTGTGACCATGAAAAATAAACATCGTCTGCTTGTCCGTCAGCTGAAAAAGTTCTGTCCGAACGGCGAAGAGATCCCTGAAGAGTGGCGCCGGCTTTTCGAGGCCATCAACGCCGCTTACGAAGCCTCCGACGAAGACCGCCGGCTGATGGAAAAATCCATGGACATCAGTTCGCGGGAGATGTTCCAGGTCAATCAGGACTTGCGTCAGAAGGAGGCCGCCCTGCGCGAGGCGCTCCTGCGGTTGCAGCAGACACAACAGCAACTGATCCAGAGCGAGAAGCTCGCGTCCATCGGACAGCTCGCCGCCGGCGTGGCGCACGAAATCAATAATCCGTTGAGTTTCGTCTCGGCCAATGTCCAGGTGCTTGAAAGGTATCTGGAGGACTTCGGCCGGATATTTGCCTACCTGGACAAGAACCGGCATGTGGACACGGCGGACGCCGAATCCGCGGCCGGTTATATTCAGGAGTTGAACAAGCTGCAAGACGAGATCGACATTGACGGCATCACGCGCGATCTCGGCGAGCTGCTCGAGGAAACCCGCGACGGCCTGGAGCGAGTCAAACGCATCGTCCACGATCTGCGCACGTTTGCCCGCGAAGACAAAGGCGAGCGGGAGACGGTCCGTCTGGACAAGGTGATCGATCGCGCGCTGAGCATCGCCTCCAATGAAGTGAAGTACCGGGCGGAGGTGGTCAAGGATTATGCCGCCGACCTGCCGCCGGTTCGTTGCAGTGAGCAACGGCTCGGTCAGGTTTTCGTCAATCTGATCGTCAACGCCGCCCAGGCCATGGCCGACCGCGGTACCATCGCGATCCGTACGTACCTTGACGAAGACCGCGTCTGTGCTGAGGTCGCCGACACCGGGCAGGGTATTTCCCAAGGGGATCTGCTGCGGATCTTTGATCCGTTTTTTACCACCAAGCCCGTCGGGATGGGTACAGGCCTGGGCTTGAGCGTGTGCCACGAGATCATCAAGAACTACGAGGGAGATATTACCGTCACTTCCGAAGTGAACAAGGGCACGACATTCCTGGTCAAGCTGCCCGCCGGGGAGGAGACTTAAAAAACGCCATGACGAAAAGTGCGTGCGTTGCCATTCTGGACGATGAAAAAAGCATTTTGGCCTCGCTGAAGAGGTTGTTCAGCCGCGAGAATTTCGCCGTACGGGTCACCACGGATTATCGAGATATCCTCGACTGGGTCGCGAGCGGAGAGATCAAGGTGGTGGTCTCGGACCATCGCATGCCCGAGATCCGCGGCACCGAACTGCTCAAGCAGGTCCGCGACCGAGCGCCGGCCACGGTGCGGATTTTATTCACCGGTTACGCCGACTTTGCCGCCGCCGAGGAAGCCATCAATATCGCCGGCGTCTACCGTTTTATTACCAAGCCCTGGGACAATCACGAGCTCCTCGCCGTTATCCACCAGGCTATCGCGCAATACGACAGGAATCAACAGAAGGAAGATGAACTGCGCAATCTGCGCACGCGGGTGCAGGAGCTGGAGCGGCGGCTGCGGAAGTAGTTCGCCCGGAAGGCAGAATTTTTCCTGCCGGATCTTTTATGGTTTACAATATCCCCAACTGGATTATTGCCATCACCGCTGTCGGCACGTGGCTGATCATCACCATTCCCGGCATGCCGCCTGTGTTTATCGCGGCCATGATTATGTTTGCCGCATTTATCATCTGGTACGCCTTTACGCAACTCTATTTTTCGGCCAACTACAACAATTTCCTCAATATTTACCTGACGAACAATCTCGAGGGCGGCGGTGACATGTACACCCAGGATGTTCTGAATTTCGTTACCAGGAACGTCGGCAAGGTCGACAGTGTGTTTGAATATTGCGCGGGGCCGGGGTTCATGGGGTTTTATCTGCTGGCGCATGATATGTGCCGGACTTTAAGCCTGGCCGACATCAGTCCCCAGGCCGTCAAGGCGATGAACATGACGGTGGAGGAGAACAAACTGCAGGACAGGGTCCGGGTGTACCAATCCGACTGCCTGGAGGCGATCCCCGTTGACGAGCGATGGGATTTTGTCGTCGCCAATCCGCCGTGGTGGTTGACCAATAAAAAAGTCGCCCGCTGGAGCCGGATCTTGTGCGATCCGGACGGTCGTGTGCATCGGGAATTCTTTGAGAACGTGGGAAGGTTCCTCAAACCCGGCGGGTCGATCTTGCTCGTTGAAGGCGGACGCTATACACAGCCGGAAGATTTTCGGGAGATGATCGAGGCCAACGGCTATGAGATCGTGTATTCAGGTAAGATCGCCAGCAACAAGACATTGTTCAAGGATATGGGCGAAAACGCCGGCTTGCGTCGCAAAATCTATATCGCCCTCATGCGCCGGGGCATCATGGCGCGTAAAAGTTATTTCATCTGGATCAAGCGCAAAGAGAATGAGGCGCCTGAGCAAAAATGTTAAATTCTACAGGCGGGGCCGCGAAAGCGGTTTTGGGCTTACCTGGATTTAACAGAAATTATTGCTTGTTTTTCAAATGAATTATGGATAAAATAATCCAAAAATAAGAGGGGGCGTGTTATTGGTATGTTCAAAATATACTCGAAAGGTTGCGAGTATGTATTGCGGGCGTTGACTGCACTCCCGGCGGATCATTTAGATGCGCCGTTCTTGGCCAAGGATTTGTGCCGTAAGGCCAGGGTGCCGGAGGCCTCTACACGCAAGGCTTTTCAGAAGTTGGCCAAGGAAGGGATCTTAACCGCTGTGACGGGGCCGGGCGGCGGGTACAGGCTGGCCCTCGCGCCCAAGGACATATCATTGCTGAGTATTATTACCGCCATCGAAGGTGAGGATGTGTTCAAGAAATGTATATTGGGATTAAGGGTATGCAGTGACCGCAATCCCTGCCCGGTGCATTCATCCTGGAAAAAACTCCGGGGAAGCATGATGAAAGAAATGGAATC
Organism: Candidatus Omnitrophota bacterium; assembly: GCA_020632495.1. Taxonomy (GTDB): domain Bacteria; phylum Omnitrophota; class Gorgyraeia; order Zapsychrales; family Zapsychraceae; genus JAGOSC01. The sequence continues at coordinate 1,009,154 of JACKFL010000005.1, forward strand.
CAAAAATTTGGCACAATTGATGCGTGCCGTACGATAGAGGCGGATGGTGGGAGCGAAAGCCCGAACAACATTTACGATCTGGTGGGTCGCGATCATATTTCTCGTGCTCGCTGTGACCTTCGCGGTCGACTTATGGGGAACGAAGCGGGCCGTTATTGAACACGAGCCCGTCGCCCGTCGATATTTTGATCCAGCTCCGGTTCGGACGCCCTTAACCGAACCCGAATATACATATCAGGGTAAACTGTACCGTTGTAACGATTGTCATGCCACGTTGGAGCCGTCGACGATTCAGAAATCACATTTTTCCTCTCATCCCGATGTGATCCTGCAACACGGGGCCAATAACCATTGCCAAACCTGCCACAACAGGAATAACATGGATATGTTGGTGGACTTGAACCGCAATGACGTTCCTTTTACGCAAAGTCAGCGCAGCTGTCTTCAATGTCACGGACCGATCTATCGCGATTGGGAACGAGGCCTTCATGGGCGGATGAACGACTATTGGGATGAGGAACGGGGTGCAGTACGCCGCCTAACTTGCGTGGCCTGTCATGATCCGCACCAACCGGCCTTTGCCCCCATGAATCCGGCGCCCGCTCCCCACATGCGGCAGTACCGGGATATTCGAGAATCCATATCAACCAAGGACGTCGATCATGACGGATAAATCCGATCAACATAAGTGCGGATGCGGAAAGAATAACGGAGACTGTGAGTCACACAGGGATGATCTCGGCCAGACTCCGGTCAGCCGACGGGATTTTCTCAAACGATCCGCGGTGATCGGCTCGGGCGCGGCGGCCTTGATTGCCGCGATGTCCCCGTTGCGTTTGCTGCAAGAGACGATCACCGCTGAGGAATTTGTGCAGAAGCACTATAAAGAAATGAATAAGGAGGAGCTGGACAAGGTCATCGCCCGTATCTCGGCCAAGGTCCGGGATCGCTTCGGCGTCACGCCCCGCCTGCGGGATGTCAAACCGATGGACGGCGTGGAATACGTTTATGCCTTGAATCTATCCCGTTGCAACGGCTCGCGACGCTGCGTGCATGCCTGCGTTAACGAAAACAATCAGTCGCGCAGCCCGGAGATTCAGTATATCAGTGTCTTCAAAATGCCCAAAGGGACGATGGACATGGAAAAAGGGACCCGACACTATGATCCCGAACAAGTCCCGGAAGACGACTCATATTATTTGCCGGTGCAGTGCCAGCAGTGTGAAAACCCGCCTTGTGTTAAGGCCTGTCCCGTTGAGGCTACCTGGCAGGAAAAGGACGGTATTACGGTCATTGATTACAATTGGTGCATCGGCTGTCGGTACTGTGAAGCGGCTTGTCCGTATTGGGCTCGCCGATTTAATTTTACCGAACCGGACATTCCCAAAGAAAGGTTGAATCCGGATATGGCGTATTTATCAAACCGTCCGCGGCCGAAAGGTGTCGTGGAGAAATGCCATTTTTGTTTGCACCGGACCCGTGAAGGCCGGTTACCCGCATGCCTGGAGGCATGTCCCACGGGGGCGCGCATTTTCGGGAATATCCTGGACCCCCAAAGCGAAGTGTCCTATGTCTTGAGAAACAAGCGTGTGTTTATTCTCAAGGAAGAGGCGGGCACATTACCCCGGTTTTTTTATTTTTTTGATAAATAGGATGAGACAACGAAGTGAGCGAAGTGATCATCCAAAGCGGGTGTGAACAAGGACAGGGAAAAATAAATTATGTTTAAATGGTTACGTGATTATCTGTATTTTTTGTGGCGCTGTTTCGTTATCAGTTTCGTCGGAGAGCCGCTGTTTTATATGTGGATGACCTTCCTGACCTGCCTGGCATTGATCGGCCTCAACGCTTACTGCAAACAGCTTGTGCACGGACTGATGATGACGGGCATGACTGATCATGTCTCCTGGGGCCTGTATATTGCGAACTTTACCTACCTGGTCGGGATGGCCGCGGCCGCAGTGATGCTGGTCATACCGGCTTATGTTTACAAACGCCATGATGTCCACGAAATCACAATCTTCGGAGAACTTTTTGCCATTGCCTCCATTGTCATGTGCTTGCTGTTTGTCACCGTCGATTTGGGACGTCCCGACCGGTTTTGGCATTTGATCCCGGGTATCGGCCGTTTTAATTTCCCCATTTCCATGCTGAGCTGGGATGTGGTCGTCCTTAATGTCTATCTGTTAATCAATCTGCACATCACCGGCTATTTGTTGTACATGCGCTACCTGGGGCGTGAGCCCAACAAGTGGTTGTATTTGCCGTTCGTGTTCTTATCGATAGCCTGGGCCGTCAGTATCCACACGGTGACAGCATTTTTACTGGCGGGATTCGCGGCACGACCATTCTGGAACACCGCGGTGATGGGGCCGCGTTTCATCGCCTCTGCCTTTGCCGCAGGCCCGGCCGTGATTATTATTACCATACAATTGATTCAAAAGGTCTTCCGCTATCGTACATCGATCGAGGCCATCTATTTATTGCGGCGTATTGTGCAGGTGTCCATGATTATCAATATGTTCCTGTTGCTTAACGAAGTCTTTAAAGAATTCTATACGGACGCGCTCCATAATGCTTCGGCACGCTATCTCTTTTTCGGATTGCACGGTCACGACGCCTTGGTGCCGTGGATTTGGACCGCCCTGGCGATGAACACGGTGGCGCTGATTTTGCTGATGTCCCCATGGACGCGGCGGATGGTCCCGCTGAACATAGCCTGTCTGTTACTTATCATGGGCATTTGGATAGAAAAGGGTATGGGATTGATTATCCCCGGTTTTATTCCCAATCCTCTGGGTGAGATCGTCGAATATGTACCGACCTGGAATGAGATTTTCATATGTGTCGGAATTTGGGCCGTGGGTGCAATTATTTATACAATTTTGTTGCGTTGTACGACGCCGATTTTGAAGGGGAAGCTTAAAATTAATCTGAAATATACCCAGCGTAACGTCAGCTATTAAGAGGGAAATCATATGCCCGTATCCAGCTTGATCATCAGAACAGAACCCGAACAGACGCAGAAGGTCCGCTCACAGCTGCATGAATGGAAAGGCGTCTCCGTTGAGGCCGTAGACGGTATCAATATTGTGATTGTGACGGAAACCGAGACACAAAAACAGGACAAGGAACTTTGGAAGTCGATTGAGTCCCTTGCCGGGGTGCTTCAATGCGATCTGATTTACCATAATTTTGAAGATGACGCGGGAGTAGGCCGCGGGTGAAACGCCGCACTCTCGACAACACACAAGCCGCCGCCGGCTATGATGACAAGCGGCGATCAGCAGGAGGACAAAGATCATGGCGGAAACGATGATGGACAGAAGGGAATTTCTTAAATTCTCCGCCAAATTGGCGGCTTTGGGAGCGCTCAGCCTGAACGGTGGATTCTCCGCGCTGGCTTACGCGGCAACCGATGAATCGACCGGACTTCGCTGGCATAAGGCCCCTTGCCGGTTTTGCGGCACAGGCTGCGGCGTATTGGTTGGTGTGCGTGACGGGCGTGTCGTTGCTGTGCAGGGAGACCGGCAGGCCCCGGTCAATAAAGGGCTGTTGTGTGCCAAGGGTTATCATGCCGGGGCGGCGTTGTACGGTGCCGATCGTCTGCGTTACCCGCTGATCCGGCGCAACGGACGATTAAAGCAGGCCACCTGGGACGAAGCCATTGACTTGATTGCCGACCGGATCATCGCCGACTCCAAACGGTTTGCCATTTACGGTTCCGGGCAGTGGACGATTCCCGAAGGGTACACGGCGATGAAGTTTCTCAAAGGCGGGCTGGGGAGCAACGAAATCGACCCCAATGCCCGGTTGTGTATGGCCAGCGCCGTGGTCGGCATGATTACCACCTTCGGTGTGGATGAACCTTCAGGTTGTTATGACGACCTGGATTCGTGCGACACCGTTATATGCTGGGGAAATAACTGGGCCGAAATGCATCCGGTGTTGTTTTCTCGGTTCATTGACCGCAAACATCTCGGCCACAAGATCAAGATGATTGATATGGCCACGCGCCGTACCCGGACCACCGATGCCGCCGATCATTATATCGAGTTTCAACCGCAGACCGACATGGTTATTGCCAACGCGATTTGTCATGAACTTATCCGCCGTGACACTTATGACAAGGAGTTTGTCCGCGACCGAGTACGGTTTCTGGCTGACGATAAGACACCCATCGGCTTTGAGGACTACAAAACGTTCCTGGCGGACTACGATTTGGACTCGGCATCGAAAGTGTCCGGGGTTCCGGTCCAACAACTGAGTCTGCTCGCGGATTTGTTCAGTGATCCCAATGAACGTATCGTATCTTTGTGGTGCATGGGGATGAATCAACACACGCGCGGGACCGCGATTAACAATTTGGTTTATAATGTTCATTTGTTGTCCGGGAAAATTGGAAAGCGGGGAAGTACGCCCTTTTCTCTCACCGGACAGCCGGCGGCCTGCGGCACCTGCCGGGAAGTGGGGACGCTGGCACATGCCCTGCCCGGCGGCCGGGTGGTTAATGAAGAGTCCCATCGCCGTGACGCCGAGCGTATCTGGAATTTACGCCCGGGTGTGATTAATCCAAAACCGGGCAATCACACGGTGGCCATGTTCAAGGCCATGATGGCGGGGGATATCACCGGCATGTGGGTGCAGGTCACGAATCCGGCCCAGACGATACCCAATCTTACCGAAAACGTGTTGAAGAACAACAGTGGATTTCTCGTCGTCTCGGACGTTTATCCGACAGCCACGACACAGATTGCCGATGTTGTGCTTCCGTCGGCGCTGTGGGTGGAAAAGAACGGCATGTACGGGAATTCCGAACGGCGGACCCATCAGTGGTTCAAATTGGTCGATCCCCCCGGCGAGGCCAGGGACGATGTTTGGCAGATGTTCGCGGTGGCGCATCGGATGTATGAAAAAGGATTTGAAGGTATGACGAATCGCGACGGTGAATTCCTGCTTACGATAAAGGATGAAAACGGAAAGGCGGTCGAGGCCTGGCGTTGGGAGGCGTTTAAGGATTTCAATGTGGACAAGGCCTTGTTTGAAGAGTATCGGGAGTTTACCTTGCTCAAACATAAAGACCTGGCTCCATATGATGAATATGTGCGGACCCGCGGGCTTCGGTGGCCTGTCGTCCAGGACTCAAACGGTAACTGGAATGAAACGCCCCGCCGGTTTGTGGAAGGCGATGACCCCTATGTCAAACGGGGGATGGGGATTGCTTTTTATATGGATAAGGGCAAGGAAAATCGTGCCAACGTTATTGCCCGGCCGTATACGCCACCCCCCGAGGTCCCCGACAAGGAGTATCCGTTCTGGCTGTGTACGGGGCGCGTATTGGAACATTGGCATACGGGCACGATGACGCGCCGGGTCAAACAGTTATATAACGCCAATCCCCGGGCATACGTTGAATTAAATCCCGAGGACGCGCGGCAGATGGGCGTTTATACCGGCGAAAAGATCCGTATTGTTTCACGACGGGGAAGTATCGTCCTGCCGGTATCCATAAACGGGCGGTCCGTGCCGCAGAAGGGGGCGGTTTTCGTGCCGTTCTTTGACGAAACCAAGTTGATCAATCTCGTGACCCTGGACGCCTACTGTCCGCTCTCTAAGGAGCCGGACTACAAAAAGTGTGCCGTGCGACTGGAAAAGGTATGAAGCGTAAAACAAGAATATTGACCGTGGCGGCGCTGTACGGTATTTTGTCTGCCGTATTATATGTGAAGAACATTGTGTTGGCCGCGGAACCGGTGAGCTTGGAGGACATACTGGTTGGGGAACAGATTGACGATCAGAACGCCCGGGCCACCTTGCGGGCTTTTTATACGGCCCCCCCCGTGATCCCGCATGAAATCGTCGCGAAGAACGCGGCGGAATGTCTGGATTGTCACCGTGACGTGACCCGGTTGGAAGACGGCCGGGTGGCAATGGCGACCCCGCATCCGCAATTCTCCAACTGCATGCAATGCCATGTTCCCGGCCAGGCACAAACCTTTGACGAGGGACAAAACAGTTGGCAAGGTTTGGAAGAGCCGGAGCGTGGCGACCGATGGTTCGCGCTTTCTCCGCCGACGGTACCGCACCGCCTGAAATTGCGGGAAAACTGCCTTTCATGTCACGGCCCGCAGAATCCTGATATGACCATGCGGACGACACATCCGCAGCGCACAAATTGCCTGCAGTGCCACGTCCCGAATGTGCTGGCGGAATTTTAATTGAGGAGATATCCATGAATAAATCCATACACGGACATGAAGTCATGCAGATGATGATCGATTCCGGAAAGAGTTATACCGTGGAACAATTAACTGAAGAGATACAAGGCCGCTTCGGTCAGGATGCCCGTTTTCATACCTGTTCCCGGCAGGATATGTCGGCGCAGGAATTGATCGCCTTCTTGAAAGGCAAGGGGAAGTTCACGGAAACGGACGGTGGATTTCGGACCGACGCGGGCCGTATCTGCGCACACTAATATGGAGCACAGCCCACTAAATTTGACCATGGAAGACGGCCGCCGCGCCTTGGGCGTGCATGTCCTGGAGAAAGGACATCGGCTCCGGCAGAAGTACGGCCATTTTATTGATATGCAGGTCTTGGCGGAGATCCTGCGGGATGAAGAGTTTGTCCGTTATCCCACGCGGATCTCCTTTGATTCCGGTCGAATTGATGCCGGGTTCTTCGGGGTGGCGGAGAAGGTCGGAGCGGACGCTGCGGATGGGTTTATCATTTATATTCACGACCACTTTCAACGCCGTACGGGTGATGTTCCGGCACTTGTATTGTATTTGCTGGTCGCTGTCAATTACGGCGATTTTGCCAGCGGAAATGAAGCGGAGGAATTTGCTTCGGCGGCACTGGGCATGGATAAAGATTATTATTACAATTATTTATGCGGATTGGTCGACGTGATTCCCGCAAAGGAGGGTTGACGATGTTTGGAAGAATAGGGTTGGCGGAGCTGATTTTTATATTTCTGGTCGTATTTCTCTTATTCGGTGCCAAGGCCATGCCGGAGATAGCCAAAGGTTTGGCCAAGGCGATCAAGATGTTTAAGCGGGAAATGTATGATATTCAGGACAGCCTGAGCGACGAACCCTCCCAACAGGCTACGGCGGCGGCCGTCGAAAGGATCAAAGACCATTCCAATGACTACGACCCGTCCGTGCCCAAAAGGGACTGGCGGAGCGAATCCGGAAAAGAAGCCGTAGCGGGGGAGAACCGGGAAGAGGTTTAGGGTGAAGGTAAACGAAGGGCCGGCGACGGTCATTTCCATCAACATATCCTCTGGCGGTGTACCTAAACTGCCGGTAGAGTCCGTGTACATCGCAGAACAAGGATTGGAAGGCGACGGACACAATCACGAAAAGCATTATCGTCTCACGCAGGCGGTATGCCTGCAGGATGTCGAACAGCTGGAGAAGCTGACGGCCATGGGATACCCGCTCGGTCCGGGAACAGCCGGGGAAAATCTCACAGTCAGAAACCTTTATGTCAACGCGCTTCCCGTCGGGGCTGTCCTGGAATTTGCCGGAGGAGTGGTGCTGGAAATCACCCGCGTCCGGCCTACGTGTTATGTCATGGATCAGATCCATCCGCGGCTGAAACTCGACGCAACCGATTGTCACGGCATGTATGCCAAGGTCTTACGCCCGGGAAGGTTGGCAGCGGGGGAAGCCATTCAAATCGCCAAACCGTCCGGCGTAAAGTAATCGTCATCAACTCGTGGAGTACCAATGACCGGAGCGATCATATGTGGCGGCCGGAGTACGCGCATGGGGCGTCCCAAGGCGAGTTTGCCCTTGGGTTCCGGCAAGCCCATGATTGTGCACGTCTATGATATTCTGAAGACGTGTTGTGCCCGGGTGGTCTTGGCCGGGTGCCCTCCGGATTTGCCGGCCGACTTAATGGATGTGCCGCGGATCCCCGACCGGATTCCAGATGCCGGCCCGATCGGAGGACTGGAAGCCTTGTTAGCCTCCGGTATTGACGAGGAGTTTCTTGTGGTGCCTTGCGACCTGCCATTGCTTCAGGCGGAGACATTGCGGTTGCTGTGTGCGGCGCACGGAAAGCTGCCGGTGGTCCTGTCTACTGCCAAAACCGTCCAGCCGTTGGTTGCCCGTTACGGGATCGGCCAGCTCCCGGAAATCCGCAAACAGTTAGATCAAGGGCTGTACTCATTGAAGGCGCTATTGCATGTCGTCGATCATACCCGCGTTCCTGTCCCGGCTCAGTTAGCGGATACCCTGCACAATGTCAATACGATACACGATTACACTCCCGACAGAAGTAGGCGGAGGATTATTGACGATGGATAAATGGCGAATGAATACGCCAGTCTTACTTCAAACCGGATTCCGAGTTTTCTTTCTCGGTGCGGCCTTTTATGCTGTGCTGGGTATGGTCGTATGGTTTTTATTTTACGTGGCCGGTGGAAACATCTTTGTTGCGATGCCTATGACCGTATGGCACGGACATGAGATGGTTTTCGGTTTCACGATGGCCGTCGTTGCCGGATTTTTATTGACTGCGGTAATGAACTGGACGGGTCGTCCCACGCTGACCGGTGTCCCATTATTGATTTTATTCATGTTATGGCTCATTGCACGCGTGCTTGCTTTTATGCCCCGGTCATTTCCGGAGTGGCCGATGGCGACGGCAAATCTTTCATTTATGATGTTTTTGCTCATCGCAGTCATCCGGCCGATTGTGGCCGTTCGGCAATGGCGTCAATCTGCCGTTTTGTCCAAGGTCGCTTTAATTCTGGCCGGCGGTGTCGTTTTCCATGCCGGATTGGCTCAGGCGAATTTGTTGGCCGAACGTCGGGCCTTGCGCTTTGCGGTTTACATGTTGGTTAGCCTTATTTTCACGATCGGACGGCGGGTGATCCCATTCTTTGTCGAACGGGGGGTGGGCTATTCAGTCACTTTACGCCGCTACCGCCTGTTGGATATCGCCAGCCTTATGTTACTGGTCGTCTTCGTGGTATGTGATATTTTCTGGTATCAACCGTATGTTGTTGCGGGCTCTAGCGCGGCCCTGGTGATAGTGCACAGTATACGTCTGCGCGTATGGTATACTCGTGGGGTCTGGGAAAGGCCGTTGCTGTGGGTGCTATTTGCCGGGTATGCCTTTCTGATTCTCGGTTTTGTCTTGAAGTCCGCTGCGATCCTGGGGAGGCAGCCGGACGACGCTGCTTTGCATGCCTGGACGGCCGGCGGAATCGGCATATTTACCTTAGGCATGATGACGCGGGTGGCCTGGGGGCATACCGGCCGTCTCATTGCCGAACCGCCGCGGTCGGTTGTCGGGATGTTTACATTGGTAATCTTAGCCGCAATGGTGCGGGTATTTTTACCTTTGATACGACCCGAATCTTATATCATGTGGATCGCGGTCAGCCAGATTTTGTGGATATTCGCTTTTGGATGGTATTTGATTGTGTATGCTCCTATTCTTGTTAATCCACGCCCGGATGGAAGAATAGGTTGACAAAAGTTCGACAGGACCTTTATACGGATACGGGCGAGAACGCCGGTCTGCGCCGCGGCATCATGGCGCGTAAAAGTTATTTCATCTGGATCAAGCGTAAGGGGGAGGCGGACAATCAATGCCTGGAAAATATTTAAACGGATTTTTGGCCATGACGCTGATTCTGAGCGTGTCACCGGTATCCGGTGCGCCGACAGGCGTGCCGATACAGGACGGACCGGTCCGCCAGTTCGGTGACGACGGAAAGGCGATTGATGAGGCAGAGTATAAAGACGGCCGGATTCACGGATTACGCAAACTGTATTATCCGGGAGGCACGTTGCGCGCGGAGATCAAATACAAACTCGGAGAACGTCACGGCCCGGAACAGTACTACTTCCCAAACGGACAGATTAAATCTTACATAAAATACAAAAACGGGATCAAGCATGGTCCGTACCGGGTTTACGCTGAAAACGGTGAGCTGGTCGATGAAGGAACTTGGAAGAATGACCAGCTGGACGGAATTCGGAAAATATACTTCCCGGAAAGCGGCCGGCGCGCGGAGGTGTCCTACCGCGACGGAAAGAATCATGGGACCACAAAGGACTATTATCCCGACGGTCAATTGCAAATTTCCCGGGAATACAAGGACGGCAAACAGGACGGCGTGTTGAAGGAGTTTTATGAAGATGGGACTTTGCAGAAAAAAGTCTCTTTTATTCAGGATCTGAGAGAAGGTGCTTACGAGACTTACCATCCCAACGGCAAATTGCAGAGCCGGGCGAACTATGCGAATGATGAGCGGGAGGGAAAGTACGAGGAGTTTTATCCCCTCGGACAGCAAAAGCTGAAGTGCGGGTATGTAGCCGGAAAGAAAGACGGGGAATGTCTGATGTATCACGAAAACGGCCGGATCAGTACCATTTGGAATTACCGGAACGATGTCCTGGACGGTATGATCAGGGAATATACGGACACGGGAGTGCTGATCCATGAGTGGCGTTATGAAGACGGAGAGAAGAAAGATTATCACGGCAATTCATCGGCACTGCCATCCCAGCCGGAGACTCAGCGAGAATAGCATTTCGACTATCCGCGGGAATAAATCAGCTCCATGCTCGAAATAGTATGCCCCTCAAAAAGAGGCCTGTCTCTATATAGAGACAGGCCCCGTGTTTTATTCCGCCCAACATTCCAGCTATAGTTGACAGTACTTACTTGCCCCAGACTTCCTTATAGTAGAAGTACGATTTTCGCAATCGCCTTTCAAACGGACTGTCATCGCCGGATCCCTGTCCGACCAGGCCCAACCATTCTTCACTCGAAAATCCGTCCGGAAAGGGGAAGGGATAGGTCGACGCTGTTTCATGGGTGGCTTCACTGCCGTCGCCGGCGTGGGTGTCTTTCCACCATTCATCGATAAATTGAAACGCCACACCGCCGATGGCGTTGCCGGTGTACGGGCCGCCGGCCTGATGCAGAACGATGTCTCTCAGATTCCCTTCATGATAATCGCGCTGCATGCCTTCATCGACGGTCTGTCTGGCCGTATGCCACACGTCGCAACCGTACTCGGTAATCAGCACCGGCCGGTCGAAGCGTTCCTGCACGGTCTCCCAGACGTTGCCGAACCCGCCGGCGCCCTGGTAGGAATTCACGCCCATAATATCGATCGCCGGCGCGTACTTCTGGTAATAGTCGGCGAGGCCCGTACTGATGTTGCCGACGGCGACCGGGTGTTTTCCGTCGAGTTCGTGGATTAATTCGGCGGCCTCGTTCAGGAACTCGGCCCACGCCTGGGGGTGCAGGCCGGCATTGGTTTTGGTGGCGTTTACCCCGGAATAACTCAGCGGCATATTGTTCTCATTCCCCAGCACCCACATCAACACCCACGGTTCGTCTTTCAAATCGAGTACCTTGGCACGCAGGACCTCCAGCATCACCTTGCGCTGCCCGGGATCGGTATAGTCGGTGCCGGTCTGCCAGTCCGCGCCGGAACCCACGGTGTAAGCGCCGAGCATGTCACCGGCGATCACCCGGATGCCGTAATTTTCATAGAGATCGCGCAGCAACGGCTTGTTGACCATCGCCGGATCGTACGACACCCGGTCTTGGGCCGTGGGGATGTAATAGCGGATGGCGTTGACGCCCATGTCCTTCATCAGTTGAAAGTCACCTATAGCGGGTTCGTCGTCATCCTGTACGCCGTTGCGGTCTTGGTCCACCCAGGCGTCATAGGCGGCGTCGATGCGGCCGTTGTTGTTTTTGTCTTTATGCATCCAGCGCGCGTGGAAGTAGGGGTCATTGTGCGGGCCCAGGCCGATCTCGGTCGGGCTGTAGGTGACCCCGCGCACGAAAAAAGGTTCTCCGCCGACGGTCATCCGCCAGTGGCCGTTATTGTAGCGGACCAGCCGGGTGTCACCGCGCACGATCTCGCGGGCGATGCCTTGTTGCGTCATATCCGGCAGCGCGGCCAGGCGTTCCTCCGCTGTCCGGCGCACAATCTTTCCGGGGTTGACCGCGACCACATCATTGGCCGGATCATTGTCGTCTTTGTAATCAATGGAAACGCTCGCGCCCTCCAGCGCGCATTCCAGCTGTGGATACGTATCACACAGCCGGCGCACCGAGCTCATCGCGCCCGGCGCGGTGTACCATACAAACGATTTGTCGGCGGACCACACGTATTGTTTGGGGGTGTGCAGGAGCGTGGCGTAATAGGCTTTCAAAGCCTGCTTGATATGACCGGAGCGTTCGAGGATCAGCGCGGTAAAGAAGAGTTTCGTACCGGTCGCGTCGGGGGCCTGCGGCCACACATAAAATGCGCGCTGCGCGTCTTCATCGGCAAACACGTCCCAATGTCCCGCGTCGAGTTTTCCGGCAGTTTCGTACTCCGCATATCCGCTTTCCTTACGGATACCGAAGTTGTTCGGATAAATCCCCGCGCCCACCGCCTTCTTCAGGCCCGCGCGGTCGGTGATCCGGTAGTAGATTCCGGGGGTGCCCGCGCCGGTGAGTTCACCGTATTGCGCGTAGTCGATGAAGATCGAATCGCCCGTATCGTCAATAGGGAAGGCGGGGGAAGGTAATGTCTTGCCTTTCAGGAAATGGTGCATCAGCCGGGCGTCCGCCGTGTCGTTCAGAGGGGCGGCAGATGCCGGGCAGCAGGTGAACAGCAGGAACATACACATGATAAGTCGCATAGGGCTCTCCTTTGTGACTGTATTCTAGCGGTTTTGGGTGAGTTCTGCCAGGCTTCCTGTTGCGGAAGCCTGGCAGAACCTGGTTTTTCCGTTGACGCCAGTCAACAACCGGAAAAACCGCTGGCTCCCCCGCATGGTGGAGGGGGGCCGGTGTGCGCACCCGGCGGCCTGACGTGCGCCGGGTGCGCGGGGCTTGCGTTGGGGGCTCTCACTTGTGATTGGTGAATTGGGATTGGGGATTTGAACAGTTTGCCTTCATGATGCAGGCAAGCCGTGATTCAGATGTGTTGAAGCCTCACCAATCCCAAAATATGCATAACGGTCATTCTCCTAATCCCCAATCCCTAATTCCTAAATCAATCATCAGGGCACTTCCCGGCCTACAATAATTCACCAGCCGCTTCCGCCGGCCGCCAGAACCAGCCGCCGCTCGGGTCCCAGCATTGACCGAAGGTGAAGTTGTCGACCAGTTCCTGAATTACGGCCCGGGCCTCGTCAGTGCGCTCGAGTGCGATCAGTGACTTCGCCTGAATGAACAGGCTGGTGGCCACGTCGTTCAACGCCCAATAGGAAAAGACTTCGTCGTTGGTCCCCGTGACATAGTCTTCCAGTCCGGCCTGCATCTCGCGGGCGGGTTCCTGATAGAGTTCGACGCACTTGCGGGCGTAGACGATCGCGTCTTCGTACTCTTCGGCGCCGAAGGCCTGCCAGGCCTTGACGGTCAGCGTGGAGGATGTGTGATCCCCGAATTTGTACTCCTTGGCGAATGCCGCCGGAGCGGTCATGCCTACCGCCAGTGCTGCGGCCATACAAAGTTGGAATAAACGTGTCATGATTTACCTCCTTGTTTTCTGTGCCGGTGTGATTCCGGGGACACCGTGCCTGTATTCCCGGATGTTACGCGCGCGTCATGAAAAAAGGCAGTTCCCGGCTGGTGCACCAGAAACTGCCTTGTCCCGGCGGGGAGCGACCCCGGCGGGTTCTGACGTCATGCGATATTTATCAGAACGAGTTGCCGAACTTGCGGTAAAACTCGATCAGGTTATTGCGGCTTTCGATCGTTCGCGTGTCGTTGATTCCGAATTCATCTTTCTGCGTCTCAAATATTCCTTTGTATATTTCTTCGGCGCGCTCATAGCGGCCGGTTTCTTCATAAAGCAGGCCGAGATTCCGGCGCGTGGTCATCGTCCCGGGATGCGTGGGGCCGAGTTGTTCTTCCTGAATACGCAGCGCGCGCTCATAGTGGTCGCCGGCCTCTCGGTACTTGCCGAGTTTCTTCTCGACGACCGCCAGGTTGTTCAGGGCATTGGCCGTATCGGGGTGATCGCTGCCGCGGATATCCTCGACCATCCGCAAGACTTCCTGTGTGAGGGGCTCGGCTTCGGTGAACCGGCCGTCGGCGTACATCATCATAATCTGCGCGTACAGGTCTTCGAGCGCTTCGGCGGCGGCATCGACCGATGGATCGACGACCACCGGCGTAACCCCGCGTTCGCGTTCCGGCGGCGGCGCCTCCGGGTACAGCAATTGCAACCCGATTATGGCCACGACAATCGTCAGCGAAAAACTCAAGGCCGGGCGTGACGCGAATTGCGACAGGAGAAAACGCAGCTGATCCCACAGCGTGGATTGCCCCGGATTACGGCCGGTACGCACGGCGTGACGGAAGTCAGCCACCGTCTCGCGCGGGTCGACGCCGTTTTCATATAAAAAGGAGCGGACGTCATCGAGCGGTTCGGCAACGATGTCGCGGATGATGTCTTCGTCCTCATCCAGAAAGGCGCACAGCTGTCGGACTTGTTTTTTAGGGTCGGTGCTCATGTTCGTATCCTTACGACGCGTCCTGCCGGCGCGCCAGGTATTCTTCCAGACGGCGCTGCAGGAGTTTGCGTGTGTTATATATGCTGGTCACCGGCAACCGCAGTTCCTCCGCGATTTCGCGCGGCTTGCGGCCCGCCGCGGCCAGGGTCGCGACACGGACCAGCCTGGGCTCATCTTCGATTTCCTTTAAAAAACCTTCCATAAATCCTTCCGGTGCGGCGGAGGTATCGGTGGCCTCGGCGTCTTTCCGCTGCTGATCGGACAGCGTCTCCAGAAATCGCAGGCAGCGGTTCTCCAGACTCTGACTGTGGTGATGGATCTCGCTGCGCACCACACCGAACAGATAAACCAGCAGGTCCGGGACCGTTTGCGGGTCCCATTGGCGCTGGCCCCGATAAACTTTCAGGATTGCGTCCATCACAAAATCCTCCGCCATCTTGCCCGCGGCCACCTGGCCGCCCTGTTGCTGATACCACGACATTTGACGTATCTTGGTAAAAGCGTATTTGATCAGCCGGGGGATGGTGTCGTCCCAGTCATGTTCATCGAGTAAGGCCTTGATGTCGGCCGGAACTTCGTTCAACCTTTCCCTCCATCAGGGTAATGCCGCCCGGGTCCTGGAATTCGCCAAAAAAAATGCGGGGTCCGGGAGCTGGGGCGGAGATTATTTCGTATCTTTAACGTAGGCAGGGCCTTGTAAAATCACAATAAAGGCCCCGGCCTTCTTGACCGCGGCGTGCAGGCCCTGGGTCTCGCGCAGGGTGTTCATCCATTTCTTCTGCGATTCAGCCAAGGCCTGGGCGGGGGATTCGCCGCGGAAGATCCCGCCGTAAATATCCTGCACCATCTGCGGGGTGACCTGCGCGTCCGGGATGCTCCACAGGGTCATGATCAGATTGCGCGCGCCGGCCTGCAGAAATCCGCGCCGCAGTCCGAACACGCCTTCGCCCGTCTGCGCGTCGCCCAATCCGGTGTCGCAGGCCGGGAGGACGACCAGCCAGGTCTCGCGCAGATCCAGCAGGCTGACTTCCTCCGCGGTAAGCAACCCGTCGTTACGGACCGGTTCGCTTAATCCCTGCTGCCATAGACGGATGGTCCGGTCCGCCTTGGCCATCGCCAATCCGCTGTCGCGCATCGGATTGAACACGGTCTGTCCCGCCGGCAACGGCTGTGCCGCCGCCCGTTCATCTTTCAACAACGGGACCGCCGATCCGGTGGTCGCGTGCCGCCAGTGCGGCTGGCCGGCAAAAAATCCGTGGGTTGCGATATGCAGGATCGCCGGCGAATGCACCTGTTTCAGGTTTTCTTCGCTGGCCTTTTCCCGGGTAAAGAGTTCGACCCGGTAACCGTTGGCCGCTGCCAATTGGGCTACCGCCTGGGCCTCGGCATATGTGCCGGGCAGATCTTCAAAGACAGTGGATTCGCTGCCATCGTCGCTGAATAACGGTTGCGCGAAAATGGCAAGAGTTTTCGTCATGTCGAGCCGGTGGTGTTCGAGCAGATCGCGTCCGCTGGTCACATAGGCGAAGGCGTAATGTTCATTGAGGAACTCTCCGCGCGGTGTCAGCAGGGTCACGAAAGATACGAAGTTGATCCGGTGCGTGGGGCTGATGATAATCCGCTCGATACGCCACTTCAGCGATTTGTCGATGGGCAGCCACAATAGCCGGTAGAGGCGTTGCAGGTTGTACCGCAGGTCGGTGTCGCGGGTGTCTTTGTGGCGGACCATCTGTTGGTAACGGCGGATATGCGCGTCGATGCTGTCGGCCGGGCCCAGCTGGACCCAATGCAAGCCGTCATCGAGGGTAAAGATGACTGCGCCGTAATGCTCTTCGTAACGGCCCTCGCCGAGCGCCATCGGGTAACGGATAAATTCGATCAGGGCGGTATTTTCATCAAGAGCGCGCTGGATGTCGGAGGGTTCGACCTTTAGAAAACGGCGGGCGCCCCGGGTGCCGGCGCCGGAGTATCCGAGCTGTTGCTCAGTGCGGCGGATGTCCTCTTGCAGTCCGAGAAGAATCAGGCGCCGCCGCTGACGGGCGTCCTCGTCGATGATGCCGTCCACGGACATTTCCAGTTGCATCAGCCGCTGTTTGGTCAGCGCGCGTTTGTGCAGAAGGCGCCGGTGTTCCGGATCATTCCCGGAGGCGGCCAAGCGGATGTCTTCGATGAGGGATTCCAGGACCAATCCCTTGTGCAGAAGCACCGATTGCGCCAACGTTATCGTGTCGCCGGCGTTGGCGGACAACGTATACGGTTCGTAGGCGGTTATGTGGGCCAGCCGTTGTTGTTCGGAAGAGAAGGAAAGGATGTGGCTCAACAACTGGCGTTCGCGTTCGAGAGCGGCCTTGGCCATGCTGATGGCCGCATTGATTTCATTGGCCTCGTGATAGAGCAGACCGAGTTGCCGCATACAATAGGCGATAGTCCGGTGATCGTCGGGACGCGATGCTTCCCAAATGCCGAGCGCTTCCCGGTAGGCGTTGATGGCGCCGGCCAGGTCGTCTTCGCGATAGGCCAGATCGCCCAGCATCTGCAGGGTAAGGGCCGCGGCCGGCAAGGGTCCGGTCCGGCCGGCGCGTTGGCGTTCGAGCAGTTCCCGGGTTAAGGCGCGGGCATTGGCGGTGTCGCCGGCGGCATAGTGTAACCGCGCGCGTTCCTGCAGCATCGGCAAGAGTTGCGGATGATCGTTGCCGAGGGCTTCCTTTTGACGTTCGTAAATGTGGCGCGCGACGCGGATTTCTTCGGCAAGATCGCGTCTGTCGACGGGGAAGGGCCCCATGCCGGGAATCGCGCGGTTGTCGCGCGCGTAAAGTTCGGCAAGGTGTCCGATGAGTTCCCTGACCAGCGGGTGATCAACGCCGAGGTGCGCGTAGTAAACGGTGAGGGCGTTTTCATAGTGTGGCAGGGCGGCGCTGATTTCGCCTTTTTCTTCTTGCAGCCGGCCCAATTCATAGAAAAGATCCGCGACCTGGAGTTGGTCCGGTCCGAGCCGGGTGAGCTGTGCGTTGAGTATGTTTCTGGTGATACGGATGTCTTCGGCCAGCTCCGCCGGATCGGTGACTGCTGCCGCCGGGGCCGCCATTAGCAGAAGGGACACAACCGCGATTAGTCTTCGGTCCATAGTGCCTGATAAGCGTAATATACGTGGCGCAACTGCCGGAGAAAGAGGCTCTGGTCGCCGTTGCCTTGGGCGGCGATCCCCTGCCACTCCGCGTGCCAGCCGTGTTTGCCGAGGTTATGTTCGAGCGGGCGGTAGTCCCGCCACCACGCGTCGAGCCATTCGAACGCGACCCCGCCGATGGCATTGCCGGGAAGTCCGCCGTCCGCCGTGTGCCGCGCGATGTCCCGCCAGCCGGCGACGTGTACCCGATACTGGTAAATTTCGTCGAAACGGCCGTCGACAAAGCGCATGGCGGGCGGGCCGTAGGAGGTGATCAGCACGGGTTTGTCGTAGACCTGCGCGGCCTCCTGCCACAGGGACCCGAAGCCGGGTTGATAGCGCGTGGTGTTGATCCCCAGAATATCGATGTCGGGCGCGTAACGGGCGTAGACGGGGAGCAGGTCGGTATCACCGTTGACCAGGGCCACGGGATGATTGGGGTCAAGTTCATGAATCCGGCGTACCACCGCGTTGACGAATTCGGCAAACGCCTTGGGCTGCTGGGCGGCGTTGGTCTTCGCGGTGGCCGCGTCGTTATTGGCATTGCCCAGCGTCCACATCAGCAAATAAGGTTCGTCCTTGAATTCGCGCACCATTGCCTCGACGCTCTTGAGCATGTTTTCGCGCTGAACGGGATCGGTATAATCGGTGCCGTCCTGCCACGCGGCGCCCGACCCGACCGTGTAGGCACCGAGGAAGTCACCCATGATGACCCGGATGCCGTAGTCGGCATGGAGCCGGCGGAGTAATTCTTTGTTGGGTGGATGATTGAGGTCGAGGTTGTTGGGGTGCAGGGCGATGATCTCCGGATCCCCGGACGGATGGTGGAAGATGCGAATGGTGTTGGCGCCCATTTCCTTTAACAGTTGAAAGTCGCCGACCGCCGGTTCATCGTCATCCCGGATATCGTTGCGGTTTTTGTCGACCCAGCTCTGGAATGCGGCGTCGATGCGGCCGTCACCGTCGTCGTCGATGATCATCCAGTCGCGCAGGGTGTTGTTGTGAGGGCTTTCGCCGATCTTGAAGGGGGTGTAATTCACCCCTTTGACGACGAACGGTTTTCCGTCGACCAAGAGCTGCCAGCCGCTGGAAGTTCTTTCCACGGACACCTGCGCGGCTTGAACGGTCTTCGCGCCGCAAGTCAAGGCGCAAACGGCGGCCACTGTGGCGGCCGTTAACAGGCGAAGCCGGTATTTCAACGCCATACGATTCCTTTCGGATATCAATTTGGGGAGGTGTTTTCAAAAGATTCCCGGATCTGTGTTGAGTATATCAAAAAACCGTCCGGATATGTTATTAAAGGCTATAAACCTGGTGAGTCACCTTTTAGCCTTGACAAAACCGCGGCTATGCCCCATACTCTCTTCAACGTAACTGGCATGAATATTTCTTGAACCGCAGGACAGAAGTATTGGACCTGCGGTTTTTTAATGACCGGCCTTCAAACCAGGAAAGGAGTCGCGGCCGGCCAAACGTACAGAAAAAGGTCCTAACACAGGTCATGAAACAGCGGATCCCCCACGCGGCGGTCCGGCGTAAGTATACGACGACGAGTCCAACCACTCTTTCCTACCGGTCAGTTTTTGGTCATTCCTCTTTCACGCCCTGATTTATTCCTGATTCTTTGCACGATTATCATTTTAGACTTACCCTATTATAGGAGGAAGAATGAACCAAATTACCGAAACTTTTTGTCAATTAGGGATCTCACCGGATATGTTAGCTGTCCTGGATAGATTAAATTTTCATACACCCACGCCCATTCAGCATCAGGCCATCCCGGTGGCCCTGGAGGGAAAGGACATCATGGGCATTGCTCAGACCGGAACAGGGAAAACCATGGCCTTCGGCATCCCGGCCGTGCAACGGCTGGCCTGCGGAGGCGGACAGGCCCTGGTCCTGGTCCCGACCCGCGAATTGGCCACGCAGGTGCACGACGCATTGGGGCCCTTGCTCAAACCCTTTCGCATGAAAAGCGCCGTGATCATCGGCGGGGTGAAGATCGGCGGTCAAATCAAGGATCTCAAGTCGCGGCCGGATATCATCATTGCCACGCCCGGACGATTGAACGATCATTTGCAGCAAAAGACCGTTTCGCTCGAGAAGGTACGTCTGGTCATCCTTGACGAAGCCGACCGTATGTTCGACATGGGTTTCGAACCGCAGGTCCGCAGTATTCTCAAGTACGTCACCAAAAAAGAGCAGACCATGCTGTTTTCGGCAACCATGCCGCCGGCAATCCTGAAGCTTGCATTCGCGCACATGAAATTACCGATCACCATCGAGATCGCTCCGACGGGCACAACCACCAAGGACGTGTCCCAGGAACTGTTTGTGGTCAAGGATACGTCTAAGACCGATTTGCTGCATCTTTTGCTGCGTCAATACCGCGGGACGGTGCTGATCTTCACGCGCACCAAGTCGCGGGCCTCGAGTGTCACCCGCAAGATACGCCGGATCGGGATCACTGCCGCGGAAATTCATTCGAACCGTTCGATGAGCCAGCGCACGGCGGCGCTGGAAGGATTTAAGCGCGGTCAATACCGTGTGCTGGTGGCCACGGACATCGCCGCGCGCGGCATCGATGTCAGTATGATCGAACTGGTCGTCAATTTTGATTTGCCGGATGACGCGGAGAATTATGTGCACCGTATCGGCCGCACCGGGCGTGCCGGAAAAGAGGGTCACGCCATCACGCTGGCGACACCGACCCAAACCAAGGATATCCGGAAGATTGAAAGCCTGATCAATATGACCCTGCCGCGTTCACGCCATCCCGAGATCGAAGAAGCGGCGGAATCCCAACCGACGGAAACACCGCGTCCGGTAAGAGCGCCGGCGCGTAAGGTCAAAAAACCTTATAAAGGCAGTGCGGTCAAGACGGCCAAGAAACGTAAACCGGCCAAAGAGGCAACGCAAAGCGGCGGCCCGCTGACGCCGGAGGTGGCCTTCGCCCGCTTTCGCGGTCCGCGCAAACGCCGCCGTTCCACGCGCAAACGCTCTTAGGTAGGTCTATATACCGTACCATCCTCGTCGGAAACAGGAATAAACATTGTATTCCTGTCCCCGGTAAGGTATACTTACACAGATCATTTGATAGATAAGTCACACCCAAGACAGATCATTTCAATCCATCTCTCCTGGCGAACTACCGCATTCATGTCTATTAACCGGTCTTACGTTTAGCAGCATACGCACGGCACTTACGTCGCGCGTTAACGCCGAATACCGGTAAGGGCCGTCGACACAAAAAGTCCGATCACCTCGACAGCGATGCCTGTTTCTGGATTTCGAGGGCACGCGATCGTTCTCGCGAAGAACTATCCTTGTCGCGTCAGCCCTCCAACCGGTCAGGAGTCTGACATGAGCAATACCAAATCTGTTAATCCAAAGACCTTCGCGCGCGTTACGCTCGAGGACTTACTTCCTCAAGTCGGATCATGCCAATATCGGTTGGTCCGGTTGGCGATGGTGCGTGCGCTGGAAATTCATCATGGAAGTCCCCCGCTTGTGGCTTTTCATCCTACGGAAAAAGCGACGACGATCGCTTTGCGGGAAATTGCCCATGGCCGTATTAAAATCAAACCAGGGTCGGTGACCCTGCCGAGTAACTAAACGGAGGAGAAACACACTATGGGTGACAAAGGCAAAAAGGATAAGGATAAATTAAATAAACAAAAGAAAGTCAAACAAGGCGCGAAAGCAAAATAATCGGCGTCGCCGTTTCGGCAGTTCCGGAAGCATGTGCAAGAATTTAACGATGATTACCTTGAATGAATTGCGGGAGGCCGAGCCCAGCTTCCGTCTTCGTTCCGACGTAAAGGCAACGGAGACGGTTGCCATGCTGTGTTCAGTGGATGGGTTGTCCGACGGCGGCATTGCTTTGGTAAAAGACCGAAAGTATTTTGACAAACTTGTCAGCCATATTGATTGTCGGTCGACTATTGGGGAGATCGGTATCATATTTCAGGAAGCGTTCTATCGATCTTTTCCCGAGGTCAATCAGTGGGAGGGGTTATCTCGTCTAAGATTCTATGCGACCGTGGCGTCGGTGGACGTAGCCCTCTCCCGATGGTCTGCTTTGTTTTACCATGCGCTGAATCACGGACACATTCGCAGCGTGGACGGTCGAATTTCGGGGCTTGTACTCATTTCTCCATCGGCAGCAGTCGCCGAACATGTTTTTATTGGGGAAGATGTCGAAATAGATGCCGACTGTCGGATTCATGCCGGCTGTGTCATCTTGTCTGGATCCAGGGTGGGTAGGGGATCGATTCTGTACCCCCAGGTGGTGTTGTATCGAAATGTTCAAATCGGCCGGAACTGCATTGTTCACGCCAACACGACCGTCGGTTCTGACGGTTTCAGTTTCAACTTTGTAGATGGTCATCATCTCAAGGTTTGGCATTTCGGCGGGGTGAGAATCGGTGACAACGTCGAAATAGGTGCAAACTGTTCGATAGACCAAGGGACATTATCTCCGACCATAATCGGAGCGGGGACAAAGATAGACAATCAAGTGCATATTGCCCACAATTGTCGGGTTGGCAAAGGTGTCATTATATGCGGACAGTCTGGCCTTGCTGGCAGCGTCACGATCGGTGATTTTGCGGTGATTGCCGGCGCCGTAAATATTGCACCCGACGTGCGGGTGGGGCACGGCGCACGAATTGGCGGAATGTCCGGAGTGACCGGTAACATTCCCGACGGCACCGATTACGCCGGACATCCGGCGCGGCCGGTGAAGCAGTGGCTGCGATCGCAAGCGACTTTGCGGCGACTGGCGGTGAGAAGCAACGGAAGTCTCGAGGAAGATAATTCCGCAGCATAAACCAATTTTAGAAAAGGAGCTGCCATGAGAGGAACAATATTAAGCTATTTTACTGTCGGTGGGTTCGGGCATCTGCTGGATGATCACAAAGACGAATACTGTTTTTACGCATCGGATATAAAGATTAAAAGCGGTATCGTAAAAGCTGGGGATACCGTGTCCTTCGACTTGTACCGAGGGCATGGCTTGCGAGCCGTAAATCTGCGGTCGAGTTTGTAAGAGAGAACGTCAATTACAAAAAGATATCTCCCGTTTCAATTGCCTTTGGAGCGGGAGATTTTTTGTGTCTACTTCAATGACGAGGCTTGTCAGTGCGGGGAGGACAGTGAGTGCACGGCGGCATCCGTCGCGCGGACGACGGTATCCACGGCCTGTTCACCGTCGATTTCAATGAGCAGGCCCGCGTCCTGGTAGAAATTGATAATGGGCGCGGTCTGCTGATGGAAGGTTGACAGCCGGGAATGGATCGTCACCGGATTGTCGTCGTCGCGCTGGTACAGCTCTCCCCCGCAGGCGTCGCAGATGCCGTCGTGGCGCGGGGGTTTGAATTCGGCGTGATACGGTGTCTGGCAGGAACGGCACACCCGGCGGCCGCCCAGTCGTTTCAGGATCGCGTTATCGGAGACCTTGATGTAAAGCACCGCGTGGAGCCGTCTGCCGATATGGACCAGGATTTCTTCCAGCGCCCTGGCCTGCGGCAGTGTGCGCGGGAAACCGTCGAGGATAAAGCCGATGTCGGACGGTTCGCGGGCCAGACGTTCTTCGACCATAGCCTCGGTCACCTCATCCGGGACCAGGGCCCCGCGGTCCATGTACGTCTTGGCCAGTTGGCCTAATTCGGTTTTGTTGTTGAGGTTTTCCCGGAACAGATCGCCGGTGGCGATGTGTGTTAATCCGAAACGGTCGCGCAGCTGTTCGGCCTGGGTACCTTTTCCGGATCCCGGTGCGCCGACCAGGATCAGATTGATTCCGGTGACGGTGTCGTCCGGTCGCGCGCCGTCGCGTTCGCTTGTGCCGGCCACCGTGACATTTTCTGCCGTGAAGGGGCGGCCATCGTTGCGCTGCACGGTTTCAACCGCTTCAATCAGCCGGGCCAGCACCAGTTCCACAGGATCGTCCGCGGCGATGACGAGCAGGCGACGGGACGTCCGGTAGTGATCGAGTACAGGTTGGACGGCGCGCCGAAACGCGCGCTGGCGGACGCGCAGCATTTGCGGAATGTCGTCAGGCCGTTTGGTCAGTTGTCCGCCGCAGGCGTCGCAGATGCCTTCATGGCGCGGCGGTTTGAATTCGGGGTGATAAGGTAAATGACAATGCGGGCACGTGATGCGTTTGAGGATGCGTTGGCCCAGGTGTTCCTCTTTGACATCCAGATAGATCACCGCGTCCAGGGTTCGGTGTGATTCGGCCAAGGCCTTATCGAGAAATTCCGCCTGCGACGCCGTGCGCGGGAAGCCGTCGAAGAGGACGCCGCGGTCCTTATCCATATGCCACAGCCGTTCAGCGACCAGCGCGTCGACGACCTCGTCCGGGACAAATTCGCCCTGTTGCACATACCGCTGCGCGAGAAAGCCGATGGCGGTATGATTTTCACTGTGTTCATGAAAGAGTTCGCCGGTATCGAGATGCAGCAGGTCAAAGCGTTTGATCAAGCGCTGCGCGTGGGTGCCTTTGCCCGCACCCGTGGGGCCAAGGAGGGCGATGTTCATGGCATAAGCCTTTCGGTTCGGGTTGTCGCGATGAGCCGGAATTCCGGAAGGGGTGCTGTCGGTGTCGAGAAATTCATTTTATCACCGATAGGGCCCGATTTCAGTAATCATTTTTGAGGGATGACAGCAGCGGGAAATTTTTCGGATTACGCCGTCCCCGGGAGTGCTTTTGTAATATAATGAGGCAACTGCCGGTATCCAGAATATCTGAAACACCGGCTGTGAACGTTATGAATCTGCAGACCAAACTGATTGTCATAATTCTCTCCCTGGTTCTCCTGCCCTTGCTTCTTCTTTTGTTTATCGCCGGCGAGTACACCAAGAGCGTCTTGCTGGACGACAAAGTCCGTTCGATCAACACGGTGCTGGATCAGGAGGTGTCGGCCGGACTCGGGTTGCTTGCCGAATACCAGTCCATCACGCGGTTGACGGCCCAGTATCCGCCTATTCAGGGGATCATCCGCGCGTCGGCAACAGGCGTGGATCCGGTCGATGGCAGCTCCCTTAAACAGTGGAAGCTGCGCCTGCAAAGCATCTTCGGTTCCCAATTGCGGGAATTCCCGTTCGCCTATCAAATCCGTTTTATCGGCAGCGACGGCCATGAGATCGTCCGGGTACAGAAGAGTAATGGCGTGATCGAAGCCGTTTCCGAGGAAGAGTTGCAGGACAAGTCCGCGCGTGATTACTTTCGCAGAATAACCGAACCGAACCAAAGCGAAGTCTATGTATCGCCGGCCGACTTCAATGTTGAGCACGGCGAAATTCAGCACCCGCTGGTGTCGACGATCCGGATGTGCCGCCGGATCGAGAATTCGGCGGACGGTTCGTTTGCCGGCGTGGTCGTCATTAATTATAACGCCGCGCGGCTGTTCGCGCTATTGTCGGACCCGTTATTCGGCGAAGTCTTCATGATCGATCAGGACGGGTATTACATTGCGCATCAAAACTCAGCCAAACTCTTCGGTTTTCAGACCGGGAGCGAAGAAAATTATTTCAATGAACAGCCGGAATTGCGTGAAAATTTGCAGCGTTCGCATTTTTTAACCTACAAGGATGCCAGGGAACGGGAAATTCGCATCTGGCGCAAGATTTATTATCAAAGTGACGATCCCGCGCGCTTCTGGGTGATCGTGCATACGCTTCGGGAAGAGGTCTTCATGGACGTCTTCCGGATTTGGGGGAAGGTGTTTGCCGTGATTGTGGTGTTTTTTGTGCTGCTCATCGGCGTCATCGCCGCGGTGCTGGCACGGCGCTTCATCGCGCCGGTGGTGGCGATGAGTAATGTGGCCGACCGGGTCAGCGCGGACCAGACGGAATTCCGGATATCGTCGCGTTTTACCGGCCGCAATGACGAGATCGGACGGCTCGCCCGCAGCCTGCAGAGAATGGGACAGGAGCTGATTGATTACAATCAGAAACTGGACCACACCGTTAAGGAAAGGACAGCGGAATTGCAGGAGGCCTTGGCCAAACTCGAAGAGCTGTCGGGCAATCTTGAACAGGAAGTCGAACGGAAGACGCAGGAACTGACCGACGCCGGCGAACGGCTGGTCCGCCAGGAAAAACTGGCCGCCATGGGCAAGCTGGCGGGGATCGTGGGGCATGAGCTGCGCGGTCCGCTGGGAGTTATTCTCAATTCGATCTTCTTTATCAAGCTGCGGCTGAAGGACCACCAGGATGAGAAGGTGGATAAACACGTGCGGATCATCCAGGAAGAGATCAATACCGCCAATACGATTATCGAGGACACGCTCGATTTCGCACGCGCCAAGGACCCGACGCTGGATGTCTGCAATATCGTCCCCCTGATCGATGACGCCCTGGAGAGGCGCCGAATACCCGACAACATTACCGTGGAATCGACCAAGACGGAAGATGTCTGTTTGGTCCGTATCGACGCGGCCCAGATGCGGCGCGTGTTTTTCAACCTGATCCAGAACGCGGTGCAGGCCATGGAAGAGGGCGGCAAACTCTCGATTTCGGTGGACCTTAAGATGCGCGACGCCAAGGATTGGGTCATTGTGCGGATCGCGGATTCAGGCCCCGGCGTTCCGCTCGTGTTGCAGGAAAAAATCTTTGAACCGTTGTATACTACAAAGATCAAAGGGACCGGACTCGGGCTGGCCATCTGCCGGGCCATTGTCCAGGCCCACGGCGGTCGGCTGGACCTGGAGAACCGGCCCGGCCAGGGGGCTGTCTTTGTGGTGGAGCTGCCCTCCAACCAATAGAGAAGGAACACTATGGGAAAAGAGCTGTCGATTCTGATTGTGGACGACGACGTAAATTTCGCGGAGAGTACACTGGATGTCCTGACCGAATGCGGCTATACCTGCGCGATGGTCCATGACGGCGAGGCCGCGGTCAAGAAGCTGACCGAACGTTCTTATGATCTGGTTATTTCGGATATCAAAATGCCGGTTATGAACGGTGGGCGGTTGGTTATCGAGATCAAGGGCCGGTTCCCGGAGGTCACCGTGTTTCTCATGACGGCCTTTCGCGACGAAGCCCTGTTGCAGGATGCCAAGAAGACCCCGGCGGACAAGATCCTGTACAAACCGCTGAATTTGCCGCAGCTCATGCAATACATCGAGAATCTTAACAACTGATGAAGGGAGAGCGATGAAGGAAAAAATCCTGATTGTGGATGATAACGAAAACGCCCGGACGGTTCTCTCCGATGTCCTGAAGGAATCCGGATATCCGCGGGTGCGCTGCGCCATCGACGGTGTGGACGCGTTCAACCAGCTGAGGACGTTCACGCCGGACCTGATCATTCTCGATTTGAATATGCCGAATATGGGCGGGATCGAGTTTTATAACAAGATTTGTGAAGACGGCGTCACGCCCAAATTTCCAGTCTTTGTCATCACCGGCCGCAGTGAGATGGAGCAGCTTTTCAAGCAGTTCGATGTGGTGGGATTTATCGTTAAGCCTTTCGATGTGGCGAAGCTGTTGGAAGAAATCGACATCGTCATGGAGAAGCGTACGGTGCAGCGGCTGGGCGAGCGGAGTAAAAATCGCGTGCTCGTCATGAACAGCGATCCGCAGAAATTGGCCGACATTCAACAGGCCTTTACCGCCTACGGCTATGACGTCGTCACGGCCTCTTCCGGGACCGAAGGGATCCGCAAGGCGCTGGAGAACCCCGTCCATATGACGCTTATCGATCTGGCGTTGGAGGATATCTCCGGTGATATGGTGGCCTTTCGCCTGAACAATATGCATAAAACTCACGGTTTGATGAATATTCTCTATCATTTGTCCGCGGTCGAGTTCCGCACCGGGGTCCATGAGAAATTGGAGCAGAAGACCGGAATCGAGAAGATGATAAACGCGACCACCGCCAAGGAATTGCTCGAATTGACAAATCAGGTGGTCCGCCGGAAAATGGAACGCTAGTTCGATACGATAAAGTCGCGCCCTTTGCGCGGAAAGGAATGTGATGATAAAAACGCTACTCAGTCTTGTGCTGGCGATGACGTTTGCCGCCGCACCGGCGGCGGCCCAGGATATGCCGGGGCTGCAGGTCGGCGACCTCGCGCCGGATTTCACGGCGAATGATTTTCGCGGTGAGAGTTTTACTCTGTCGGACCATTTTGCCGAAGGCCCGGTCATCCTGGTCTTTTACCGCGGTGGTTGGTGCCCGTATTGCAACAAGCATCTTCAGTCCCTGCAGGCGCGGATGCAAGACTTTGAAAAGTTCGGTGCCAGGCTGGTCGCGGTCAGCGTGGACACGGTCGAAAAGGCTGCCGAACCGGTGAAGGGACATAACCTGACCTTCGATGTCATCAGCAACCCCGAAGGCGATATCATTAAGGCCTACGGCCTGTCGTTCAAGGTCCCGGTGGAGATCCGGGAAAAATACAAGGAATACGGAATCGATCTGAAGGCGGCCAGCGGCCGGGATGACGGTTTGATCGCCGTCCCCGCCACCTATATAATAGATGAAGGCAAAATCATCTTTGCCTATGCCGATGAGGATTACACCAAACGGGCCACGCCGGAACAGATCCTCGCGGCCCTCGATGAGTGGCAGGCCGGACAACAGCCGATGCTGTTGCAGTAGCCTGCGGAGAAAACTATGTCACGCCGGAAAATTATCACTATCTCGATTATCTTCGTCGTTGTCTGCGTTTTATGGGCCGTGTGGTGGCTTTTTACGGCCCCCTCGAACCCGGCGTATCAATTGCGGCATGCGAAGGACATGATCCGCAGGATGGGGACTGTCGATGAGTTAAACGGGGAAGTCCGCGCGATCATCAGAAAGTACGCGAACGAAATCGATTATCAGCATTACATCAATGAAACCGAACCGTTGTGCAAAAAGCTCTGCGTCCTGGGCAAGACGGTCGTGTATTACAAGGAGCACGAAGGTTATCCCGCCAACGTTCAGGTGTATTATCCCAGCCGGCGGGCCTCGGAGCGCATCTATGTGATGGACCCGGACTGGACAGGCGCGATGCCCGATCATTGTGACGAGCGCGAGCTGGTGCCGGTCGAAGGCAACATATACTTTTGTCCGGTTTAAATCGCCTCCCTTATGATGCGAATGACCTCCCTACAAGCGGGCCTCTGGTTGACGGTGATATCGTTGTTCACCGCTTTTTGCCGGTTCAGGCCGCGGAACGGCTGACGCCGGAACAGGTCCGCGACTATTTGGCACAGCCCGGGGTGCACATGCTGATGCGCCACGCCTACGCGCCCGGGACCGGCGACCCCGAGCATCTCGATATTCAAGACTGTTCCACCCAGCGCAATCTCAACGATCAGGGACGGTCACAGGCGATGTCGCTGGGCAAAGAACTTCACCGATTCGGAATTCATTTTCACAAGATCTATACCAGCCAGTGGTGCCGTTGCAAGGAGACCGCTCGGCTATTGAAACACGACGTTCCGCTAGAAGAGCTGACCGACCTGAACAGCATCTGGAATCTCGACCGCGAACATGTTGAAGGGCAGACCCGACGGCTGCGTGAATTTATCGCCTCCCGGCCGCCGGGCGTGCCGCTGCTCTTTGTCACCCACCAGGCGAATATCCTGGCCCTCACCGAGGTCGGCGTCGCCTCGGGACAGTCGGTATTGATCGAATACACCGACGGCCGCCTGCAAGTGCTCGGCATCTACTGAGCGCGGGATTGCCAAGCTCCCCGGAATATGGTATGAACTAGAGACGCCGGCCGAAGGAGCGGCCCACTGCCATGGAACCCATCGAGAAATTTATTGCCCAACCGAGCGCGGCCTATGCGGTCGATCCGAAATACTTCAAGTATTATGCCGATTTACGTGACGCCCCGCGTACCGGAGATATGATTTACGGCGAGATCGCCCGCGTCAGCGATGATTCTTATCTCGAAAACAAATCAGGCCGATTGCATCTCATTCAGGACGGGACCCGGGGGTTGTTCGTCATGGGTAACCGCTACGCGCCGGATTATTTCGAAGGGTACGTCCCGTCATCGTATGTGAGGGAGGTGGACCTGCTGGAGCGTTCCGGCGTGGTCGGCCTAGTAAAGACCAAAAATTCGGCACGCAAAGACCCGACCCGGATCCGGGTCCTGGGTTATGTCTGCCACAAAGACGGAACGATCGTCAACACCCGCGACCATTCTCTGATCCATCCCCGTCAGTCCGTCAAGAAGGAACCGCGGGCGCGGATGGTCCTGGTGTGCGGGACCGCGATGAATTCCGGTAAGACCATGGCCGCGGCGGCATGCTGCCGGGTGCTCAGCGCACTGGGTCACAAGGTCTACGCCGCCAAGATTACCGGTATGGCCAGCCTCAAGGACCTCTTCGCCATGAACGACGCGGGCGCCGAGGAGTGCGCCGACTTCACGCGGTTCGGTCATCCCGGCACCTATCTTCTGGAGAAAAGTGATCTGCTGGAAATCTTTGACAAACTCGATCTGCAATACGCCGGCAACTCGCGCGATTACTGGGTGGTGGAGCTCGCCGACGGTATCATCCAGCGCGAGACCGCCATGCTGCTGGAGTCGCCTGCGGTCCAATCCCGGATCCACCGGCTGGTCTTCTGCGCGGCTGATGCCTTCGGGGCAATCGGCGGACTGCGCATCCTCAAGGAACATTTCCATCTCGAACCCGACATGATCTCCGGGGTCTGTTCCAGCTCGCCCTTGCACATCCGCGAGCTGTCGGACTTCACCGATATCCCGGTCTTCAACAGTCTGGAGGCCGACGTTCAGGAGCTCCGCGGTTGTCTCGGCCTGTAATCTTGGCTGCTGTTCACCCGCATCGCTGCAGCAATAATCCGGTTCTTCAGCCGTATCATCACCTGCCATTTTCTAATGCCGCAAAGCGTTTATTACCAATAACTTAATTTGGGTATGCCCATGCGGGTCCTGATGTTACCCGTTGACAAAATCGCATTTTGGTTGTAATTTAGCAGACTAAGAGAAAGAGTGCTAAGAAATAAGAGGCACGGAAAGCATACCCATTTACAGAACCATCAGTTAAGAAGGAGGAGTTCGATGAAACTGCAACCGTTGGGCGATCGCGTGATCGTCAGACCGTTGAAGGCCGAGGAAATCACCAAGGGCGGGATTGTCCTGCCGGACACGGCCAAAGAAAAACCGTATGAAGGCGAGATCATTGCCGCCGGCAAAGGCCGCGTCCGCGATGACGGCAGCGTGAAGGCGCTGGACGTCAAGGTCGGCGACCGGGTTCTCTACAGCAAGTACGGGGGCAACGAGATCAAGATGCATGATAACGGCGAAGAGGTCCTGATTATGCATGAAAGCGACATCCTCGCGATCGTCAAATAAATTTGGTTTGTCACGACATAAAGACTTGAAAGGAGTCACACAATGGCCAAGCAACTGGAATTCAGCGATGAAGCACGGCGTTCGATCCTCGCCGGGGTGGAAAAACTCGCCAAGGCGGTAAAGGTCACTCTCGGACCCAAGGGGCGCAACGTCGTCCTCGACCGGAAATTCGGTTCTCCGACGATTACCAAAGACGGCGTATCCGTCGCCAAAGAGATCGAACTTGAAGATCCCTACGAAAACATGGGCGCGCAAATGGTGAAGGAGGTCGCCGAAAAGACATCCGACAATGCCGGTGACGGCACCACCACCGCGACCGTTCTCGCCGAGGCGATATATAAAGAAGGTTTGAAGAACGTCACTTCCGGGGCCAACCCGATGGCGCTGAAGCGCGGTATCGATCAGGCCGTGGAAAAGATCGTGGAAGAGATCAAGAAGCTCTCCAAGAAGATCGACAACAAGAATACCAAGGAAGTCGAACAGGTCGCCACCATTTCGGCCAACGGCGACGGCTCCGTCGGCAAGATCATCGCCGAGGCCCTGGAATCGGTGGGCAAGGACGGCGTCATCACCGTTGAGGAAGGTAAGTCGCTGGCCACCGAACTGAAGGTGGTGGAAGGGATGCAATTCGATCAGGGGTACCTTTCTCCGTATTTCGCGACGGACATGCAAAAGATGGAATGTGAACTGGATGATCCTTACATCCTGATTCACGAAAAGAAGATCGGTAACATCAAGGAAATGCTGCCGCTGCTGGAAAAGGTCGCGCAGAGCGGCCGGCCGCTGGTCATCATCGCCGAAGACGTAGAAGGCGAGGCTTTGGCCACACTCGTCGTCAATAAAATGCGCGGGACGTTCCATTGTGCCGCGGTCAAGGCGCCGGGTTACGGCGACCGTCGCAAGGCCATGTTGCAGGACATCGCGACCCTCACCGGCGGCAAGGCCGTCACCGAAGATCTCGGCCTGAAACTCGACGGCATCGGTCTGGAAGACCTCGGCCGCGCCAAGAAGGTCAACATCGA
This sequence comes from Candidatus Omnitrophota bacterium, assembly GCA_020632495.1. Classification (GTDB taxonomy): domain Bacteria; phylum Omnitrophota; class Gorgyraeia; order Zapsychrales; family Zapsychraceae; genus JAGOSC01. Next base: position 1,041,156 of record JACKFL010000005.1, read on the forward strand.
CAAAGACAACACCACGATCGTTGAAGGCGCCGGCAAGTCCAAGGACATCGAGGCCCGCGTGACCCAGATCAAGAACCAGATTGAAAACACCGACTCCAGCTACGACAGGGAAAAGCTGCAGGAACGCCTGGCCAAATTATCAGGCGGCGTGGCTGTGGTCAACGTCGGCGCGGCTACGGAAACCGAAATGAAGGAAAAGAAGGCCCGTGTCGAAGACGCGCTGCATGCTACCCGCGCGGCCGTTGAGGAAGGCATTGTTCCGGGCGGAGGCGTGGCCCTGTTGCGCGCGCTGCCCGCATTGGACAAGCTCAAGCTCAAGGGTGACGAGAAGACCGGTGTCGACATCGTCCGCCGTTCACTTGAAGCGCCGGTCCGCCAATTGGCGATCAATGCCGGCCTGGAAGGCTCGGTGATCGTCGAACATCTCAAGGCCCAGGATGTGAATATCGGTTACGACATCAATCAGGACGAGTACGTCGATATGCTCAAGAGCGGCGTTATCGATCCGGCCAAGGTAACCCGCACGGCCCTGCAAAACGCGGCCAGCATCGCGGGACTGCTGTTGACTACCGAGGCCCTGATCACCGATATCCCCGCCAAAAAGGACGCCGCCGCTGCACCGCAAATGCCGGCTTACTAAGCAATACAATCGCAGGTCCCGGCCCGACGGCCGGGACCTGTTTTTTTAACCGCTCGGGAAACCCGGCCATCAATCGAAAGGAGGCAATCATGTATCGAAAAATGACGAGTACGTTAATCGTAAGCGCACTGATCGCTTCGTTCGCAGCGATGAGCGGCGTATCATTCGCACAACAGCAAAGCGTGGAAGAGCAAACCGTAGAGGAGTTGCGAGAGCAGCTCGAAATGCTCAAAAACCGCGTCGAGGAACTCGAACAGCAGAATCAACGCCCCCCGCAAGAAGACTCCTGGGACCGTTACAACCAACGTCAACAGCAGTGGGACCCGTTTGCCGAGATGGACCGCATGCAGGCCGAGATGAACCGCATGTTCGAGAGCGCCTTCAACAACCGGTCCGGCAGCAACGGCGGCATGTTCAGCAGTTCGATGGGCTACAACTATAACATCGACATGAAAGAGACTGACGACGGTTACGTGATCACCTTCGATATGCACGGATTGGATCAGGACAAGATCGATATTCAGGTCAATACGAGCTCTATTACCATCAAAGGACAGCATTCCAATGAAGAAACCGGACAAGGTCCCAACCAGTTCTTCCAGGCGCAGACCTTCGGTTCCTTTATGCAGACCATCCCGTTGCCGACCGATGCAAACACGGCCAAGATCAAGACTGAAAAGAAAGGAGACAGCCTTGTTATCACCATGCCGAAAAAGAGTACTTAGCGCGGTGATCATGACAGGGTTGTTGTTTTATGGCGGACCGTCCGCCGCAGCGGACTTGCAACCCGACGAGCTGGCGACCATCGCGGTCTTCGAGCGGATCTCACCGTCGGTCGTTTCGATCAAGAACGCGTCTTTGCAGTGGGATTGGTTCTCGGCCAATATTTACGAGATTCCGCAGGGCGCCGGGTCCGGATTCATCTGGGATGAAGAAGGCCATATCGTCACCAATTTTCACGTTATTTTCCGCGCCGACCGGATCCACGTGACCTTGTCCGATCAAAAGACCTATGACGCCAAGGTGGTCGGCATCGCCCCGAACCACGATCTGGCGGTCTTGCAAGTGGACGCGCCCAAGGAGTTGTTGAAGCCCATACCCGTGGGCAGCTCCCGCGATTTAAAGGTGGGGCAGCGCGCGCTTTCCATCGGAAACCCGTTCGGGCTGGACTATTCGCTCAGCACGGGGGTGGTCAGCGCGCTGGGGCGCACCATGCGCTCGATCGGCGGCCGGCAGATTTATGACGTCATTCAGACCGACGCGGCCATCAATCCCGGCAACTCCGGCGGGCCGTTGCTGGATTCGTCCGGAGACCTGATCGGGGTCGCCACCATGATCTATAGCCCGTCCGGGGCATCGGCCGGAGTGGGGTTCGCGATACCCGTCAACACGGTTAAACGTGTAGTCCCGCAACTCATTGAGTACGGTAAAGTGAAACGCGCCGGTCTGGGCGTGGTCCTTGTGCCCGACGTGTACATGAAACGGCTGGGACTGACAGGCGCGATGATCCTCGAGGTGCAGCCCGGCGGCGCGGCCGCGCGCGCGGGACTGCGGCCCACCACCCGCAACCGTTACGGGGACGTGGCCTACGGCGATGTGATCGTTTCCGTCGACAACGAACCGGTCGGGTCCAATGAGGACCTGGTGGGATACGTTGAGAAGAACAAGGCCGTCGGTGACGAGGTGAATGTCCGTTTTATGCGCCAGAATAAAGAGTTCGGCACGACCGTGACCCTGCAGGAACTGGGCCGTTAGCCGCAACGCGAGTGAACACGAAAGGAAAACCGAATCATGACACAGAAGCAAGCCGAAACCTTTGAATACCAAGCCGAGATGAAGCAGCTGTTGCATCTCATCGTCCATTCCCTGTACACACACCCGGAAGTTTTCCTGCGCGAGCTGATTTCCAACGCCTCGGACGCTCTGAACAAAGTCCGCTACCGTCAGCTCACCGACCAGGACCTGCTCGACAAGGACAAGGAACTGGCCATCCGCATCACGCTCGACGCGGAAAACAAGACGTTCAGCATCGAAGACTGCGGGACCGGGATGACCAAGGACGAGCTGATCTCCAATATCGGGACGGTGGCCCGCTCCGGGACGCGCGAGTTCCTGCAGAAGTTGAAGGAAGACCAGAAGAACGCCGGCGATCTGATCGGCCAGTTCGGGGTCGGGTTTTATTCGGTGTTCATGGTCACCGATGAGGTCACCGTGGAGACACGCGCCGCGGACAAAGATTCGCAGGGTTATCGCTGGACATCCGCCGGCGAGGGCAGCTACACCGTCGAGGAGATCGACAAACCGGACCGCGGCACCCGGATTACCTTCACGCTGAAGGACGACCACAAGGACTTTGCCGAACCCTTCATGATTAAGGAAGTGATCAAGAAGTACTCCAACTTCGCGGACTTTCCGATTTACGTCGGGGAAGACAAGGTCAATACGGTCGAAGCGATCTGGCGCAAGAGCGAAAAGGAAGTGAAAGACGAGGAGCGCAACGAATTCTACAAGTTCATCACCAACGACTACGACGATCCGCTGGCGAGTACTCACCTTAACATCGAAGGGGCCGGGGCGTCGTTCAAGGCGCTGCTTTTTATCCCGCGGCGCGCGCCGTACGACCTGATGCGCACCCAGCAGCACAAGACGTTGCAGCTCTACACCAACAAGATCATGATCATGGACGACTGCAAGGACCTGCTGCCGGAATATCTGCAGTTCCTGCGCGGGGTCGTCGATACCAGCGACCTGCCGTTGAACGTGTCGCGTGAGGTGGTCCAGAAGACCCAGGCCATGGCCAAGATCAAGACGGCACTGACCGGAAAGGTCCTGCAGTGGCTCAAGCGCATGGCCAACAAAGACACTGAGACATTTCTGCAGTTTTATAAGACCTTCGGCCAGCTTTTCAAGTCGGGGCTTAATTCCGACTTTGCCAACCGCGACAAGCTGCTTGAACTGCTGCGCTTTGAGACCTCGACGCTGAAAGGCGGCGAGTTGACGTCGTTCAAGGACTATGTCGGCCGGATGAAGGAAGACCAGAAGGAGATTTACTATCTGACCGGCGACCACCGTGATCACGTGGAGCGCAATCCGAACCTCGAATACTTCCGCAAACACGACCTGGAGGTCCTGCTGTTGATCGACCCGGTCGACGCGTTTATCATCCCGGGCATCACGGAATACGACGGCAAGCCGGTCAAGGCCATCGACAAGGATGATCTGGAATTGCCCAAGGCCGCCGGCGATGATGAGAAGAAGGACGACAAACTGTCGGAGTCCCTGCTCGGGTTGTTCAAGGATACCCTGAAGGATAAGGTCGAGGACGTGAAGGTCTCCAAGCGCCTGGTCGACTCGGCCGTCACGCTGGTGACCGGCAAGGACGGCATGGACCGGCAGATGGAGCGGATGATGAAGATGATGGGCCAGGACGCGCCCGCGGGCAAGCGCGTGATGGAGGTCAACATCGATCACCCGGTCTTAAAGAACCTGTCGCGCCGCTACTTAGCCAACGCCTCGGACCCGATGCTCAAAAAGTGCATCGTCCAGCTCTACGAAAGCGCCCAGCTGATGGACGGTGAACTCCCCAGCCGCGCCGATTACATCAACCGCATGATGGAGATCATGGAAGAAGCGACAAAATAAGAGCCTCCGGCCCGTCTGTTGAGGGATTATTACCCGGCAGACGGGCTTTTTTTGTGCGTAACGCCACCTAATTGAATTATTTGCATTTCTATATATATTAGTTATACTACTGATAGTACTGCAGTTTCACACCATCCCCAATCCAACCAGATGAGTACACGGAACCCTTGATCGAGCGGGTTTTGCTGTATTCCCCTATTTAGCCAAGATGTTTCAAGTATTTGCAAATAAAAGGTTTGCGCCTCTGCGGCGGTTTTGTTGTGCCGTCCTGGGGGCGGTCTTTGCCTGCGGATCGCTGACGCCGCCGGCCGCGGCCCAGACCGTGCCCGCGGTCATTCTGCCGCCGGTCGGAGCCATGGTCCAGACCACCGCCGCCTATCTGCCGGTCACCATGCTCGGCTTGACCGTCCGTCCCGAAGACCCGCTGCAACTGGATTTCATCATCGACGGCGGGCAGACCGGCCTGACCGGCGCGGGGTTAAAGTCCGAATCGGCCAAGCTGATCAATTATTTTCTGACCGCCCTGACCCTGCCCGAAGACCAGTTGTGGGTCAACCTTTCCCCCTATGAAAAAGACCGCATCATACCCGACACCTTATCGCGCACCGAGATGGGCCGCGACATGCTCGCGCAGGATTATCTGCTCAAACAGCTGACCGCCTCCCTGATGTATCCGGAAGACGAACTCGGCCGCCGCTTTTGGGACCGCATCATTCAGGAAAGCTATCAGCGTTACGGCACCACCGACCTGCCGGCCAGCACCTTCAACAAGATCTGGATCATCCCCGAATACGCCCACGTCTACAAGCGTGACGGCAGTGTGTTCGTGGTCGACAGTCACCTGAGCGTCATGCTGGAAGAAGACTATCTGGCCGCGGCGGGCCATAGCGGGGAGGCTCCGGGCGATACCGATGTGCTGGACGAGGCCACCAAGGAACTCATCCGTGAGATCATGATCCCGGCCATCGAGCGCGAGATCAACACGGGCGAAAACTTCGCCCAGCTGCGCCAAATTTTCAATTCGATGATCCTGGCGGTATGGTACAAAAAGAATCTCAAAGAAAGCCTGCTCGGGCAGGTGTACGCCGACCGCCAACTGGTCAAGGGTGTCGACCACGTCGATCCGGGATTGAAGCAGGAGATTTATGGCCGGTATCTCGCCGCCTTCCGCAAAGGCGTGTTCGATTACGTGAGAGAGGACCTTGATCCGGTCAGCCACGAACCCGTTCCGCGAAAGTATTTTTCGGGCGGTGTCGCCGCCATCGATCAGGCCCAGATCGCGGAGGTTGACGGTGCGCTGCCGGAAACCTTTGCCGCCAATCTTCACGACACGTTCACTGTTCGCGTGAATTTAACCACGATCGGGGGCGATCCGGATGCGGCGGTACTCGCCGAAGAAAGGGGCTGGTCACAACCGCACATCAGCGCTTCGAGGGAACGGATTGAATCCTTACTGGCCTTTGAGGCCTCTCTGAACAGATTCTATCCGACCCCGTTGACCGGCGGCTGGCTGGAAGCGCAATCCGATGTGATTGTCACCCGGATTATGCGGTTGCTGGAAACACGCAAGCCCCGCGTGATCACCGCCGATACGCGGAAGTTTGTTGAGGCCCTGGTGATTCATCTGCTGGTCAATTCGATGGACGGGTATTTGCAACGGACGGACGGCCTCGCAGACCGGGCCGACGAGTTCGAGTTCACGTTCGATTCACTGGTGGACGGCGAAACGCTGGTCTTGCGTTTTACGGATAACGGCACGGCGCCCGCTCAAGCTGAGGACACCGCGGCCAAACAACAGGCGATGCGGCAACAGCGTCCGCGTTTCGGGGGGCGGGGCCAGGCGCGTTCGTATCATTTGCCGTATTTGTTGCGGCAGTTGGGACGCCAGGTCCCCGTTTCGCTTCAGGAGCGCGCGGACGGACACCCGGGCACGGTCACGGAACTGCGGATTTCTCTCACCGACGCGGCCATCCTGATCGACGGCGGCGACATCCCGGCCTTCAAGGACAGCGAGGAAGTCCTGGCGGATATGCTTGCCGACGGCGACCTTCCGCTGAACGTCAAGCTCTGGCACGCCCTGGAGTTCCTGGACCGGGTCCGGCATTGGGTCTCCGAAGAGAACTTTGTGGATTCCGATACGCTGGATATCTACCGCCGCGCCTTGACGCTCGTCGAGCCCCCGCGCCAGTATGACGACCGGAATCTGCTGCGCGCCGAGGCCCAAGGCGGATTGCTGCATGATCTGTACCTGCGCCAGCTCGAGGTCCTGGCGGAGATGGCCGACAGTACTCAGCGGTTGCTGCTAATGGAACCGGAGATCATGCTGGAAGATTTGGAGACGCGCATTCTCCGGGCGCATCCGCGTGTCGGGATGCTGACCGGCACGCAGTATGTCAGCGTCAAGACCAAGCTGATGAAGCTGTTGTCCGATCAAAACCGGGTCCAGCATATTTATGACCGTATCGCGACCAAATATCCCGTGCGCGAATACGAACGCACCGCGCGTACCGTACAGCTGTGGGAGAAACTCGTTCCAGGCGACCGGGACCTTGTCGACTACCTGATCGTCCTGGATAAAGACACCATGCCTTCCGGTGTGGACGGCATGGCCCTGATTCCGGAGGCCCGGACCCTGGTCGTCAGCGAAGAGGCGTTTATGGACGCCGGCCGCCGCCGCGGCGAGATCGAGGTCGAGCATGTCCTTACGGAGAAACAGATTTTAGCGGTGACCGATGCCATCACCGCGCGGCGGAACATCAACTTCAGCCAGGCACGCGCCGGCCTTGACGGACTGCGTGAGCGTATGGCGCCGATCTTTACCGAACTGTTCGGGGAGGGATCGCCGGTGCCGCGCTTCGCGTATCTGCGGCCGTCGCCCACGGCCCTGGTCGTCGAAATGGATAATGACTCCTTGCTCGCGTTGCGTGAGGCCTCGACAAAAGAGATCACCGAGAAGGTGGCCGCGGCGGACATCGACCGCGACATTGATTTGGGGGAGGAAGAAGCCGCCCGATTCCGTCAGCTGCGCGAACTGATGCAGCGCTATCCGGAATACATCGCTATCAATTACCACGATGAACTGATCGCCTATCTGACCGGCGGTGTTCTGCGTACCACTAACGTGGACGGTCTGCTCGAATATTACCGCCGGAATTATCAGAATGCCTTATATACCCTGATCGACGCGACGATCGCCGATCAGAATCTGCGCGACGCGCTGTTCCAGGAGGCGCGGACGGTCCTCAGTCCGCTCAATCCGCGGTGGAGCAAGATCGAAACGGCTATCCGCGGGAACAAGGCCTTGATCGACCGGCTGGTCGACAAGAAGGCCAGCCTGATTATCCGCAACGTGACCGGCGGGGAGGTGAATCTGGATGAATCGATGGACGAGGTCCAGCGTATGCTGCTGGAACACCGGGCTTACCGCGAGGCCAGCCATGAGTTGAGGGCGGTCCTGCAGTTTATTCCGCCCGGCAAGATGCACCGCCTGTCCGCTCTGGAGGAACGCCTCGATGACGATATCCGCGTCCGCAAAAGTGCGCCGACACTCACCGAGAGTATCATCGGAAGCGGCAGCGGGACGCCGACGCCCGGCATAGCGACGGTGCGCGGCTTCGCGCGGACCAAAAATGACTTGCCGCTGATTGTCCAGGGGATGGGACAGAGCGTCTGGGTTAGGGAGCACGAAGTCCAGCACGTGATCAACAGCGGATTTACCCTGTACACCTCGGCCGGTTTGAAGACCCCGGGAAGTTTCAATGCGCTGTGGCGGCGGGCGCTGCGGGGCAAGGCGGTCGCCGATGAAGCCCTGACGGTGACCGACGTCCTGCGGGAGTATCTGCCGGAAGGACGGGTACCCGAACGGACAAACGTGGGCCGGTTTCAGATCGTGCACGCGCCGTGGCGGACTTCGCCGGACAAACCGGATAATTTCTTTGAACATGTCGTCATGCCCTTCGATGAAGGGCAGTTTTTCTTCGGTGCGCCCGCGCAGCCCGACACCGTTGACTGGCGATTCGACGAAGACACCGTCTTTTGGGAAGGACAAATCAACGGGACAGGATTGTCCTTCATCGAACAACGCTGGCCGTACGCGCTCAATCATTTTCTTATCGTACCGCAGCGCGGCGAACACCGGCCTCAGGTCCTGACCGAACAAGACGTGCGGCTGATGATGGACATCGCCCGGTCCGAACCGTTGCCGGGCTTCCGTTTGGCTTTCAACAGCCTGAAGGCCGGCGCCTCGATCAATCATCTTCATCTGCACGGCTTGACCGTTCCCGGCAATACGTCCGCGTTGGAGCAGGCGGACCTGGTTGAATTGGCACGCCGGGACGGGGTGACCGTCAAGCGTATTGAAGGGGACATCGCCCGCGGGCTCTACTTTACCGGCGCCGATCCCGCGGCGGCGGCCGCCACGGCTTACCAATATATTCAACGCCTGCAGGATCAGGATATCGCCCACACGGCCATCGCCACACCGGACGGTTTATTTGTGCTCCCTGTGCACGGAAATATCATCACCAGTTACGGGATGACCTGGTCTTTTTACGAATTGATGGGCTTTATTGTCAATTCGGACACCGGCCGGGACTTTTCATGGGTTCGGGAAGAACATATTCTGGCCGAGATGAAGGAAGTCGTGCTCAGCGAACAAGAATTCAACGACACTTACCGGGGCCTGTGGTCACGGGAGGCCGATAAGGCGGTCTTGACCGCGGGCCCGGTCTACGGTCAGCAGGTTGAGATCGTCGTGCGTCCCGACGGTATGCGTATCGACGGACGGACTCTTTCGAATGGCTTGCCGGATATCCGGCATGATTTGAAGCACATCGCGTTTGCCGCGGTCACCGGACGCAGCAGTGTCCTCGATCATTTGACGTACGGCGCCTACAGTTCCCGGGCCTGGGATGATTTCACCTTCCGCGAGGGAATTCACGCCGGCAATCTGGAAGAGATTTTCGTGCGCGCGATGGAGATTTATCTGGCCGCCGGCACGCAGACGAATGCGCAGGAGCGGCTCGCCGCGATCACGGCCGATCTCGGAAGACCCGTAGATGAACTGCCTGCGGAATTTGCGGTCTCGCTGGAGAACGGCTCACTGTTCCGCCGCGTGCTGGATGCGTACGCGGGGCTCGACCGGCAATTGACGACAGAAGGGGAAGTCCGCGTGACTCACCGTTACGCGCCGCGTTTTCTCAAACCTGCCACCGGCGATGCCGCGATGACCGCCGCCGAACATGACGAGCAGCGCGCGAACGTGGCGCGCATCTATGCGGGCATGGCGGAGAACTTTAACGTCACCACCGGACAACCGATGTTCCGGGACAGCGAGCGGGTCGCGGCCATGGCCGGGATGTTTTCCACAGGACCCGACGGAGAACGGCGGGCGGTAGAGACCGACATTTATTCCGTGGCGTTGATGCAACTGCCGCAGGCCATGCGCGACTGGCTGCGGGATATCTTGGTGGCGGATTGGTTACAAATCTTCACCGAAACCGATGAGGACATCGATCACTTTATTCCAGAACGCGACACCTATCATATCAGCGTGTCGGTGGTCCAGGATCTGGCCGCCCGACCGGATGAGGCGGTCGGAGTCCTCGGCCGGCCGGATGAAGGTTTGACTGAAGACCAGCGCCAACGCATCACGGAAGATTTGCGCCGGATCATCGCGAGCCAGGATAAGGTCACGCTGACTCCGGTCGGCGCGCGGCTCGGTCCGGACGGGACCCTGATCTTCGTCTTTGAATACGATCCGGCCCTGTACGAGATTCGCGCCGAAGCGGTGGACGCGGTGCGTGCTCAAAACGCCGCCTTTACCGGACGGCCCAAACCCATGGTGCACGTGACGCTGTCCCGTACGCTCAATAATCCGACGGTAACCCCCCAGATGGCGGAAATGATCGCGCGTTTCCGTGACCGTTACACTTCGGTCACGAATGCCGACATGGGGCTGGAGGGACCGGTCACCGTGACGGAACTGGAGTTCAGTCACGAAAAGCGCTGGATGCACACCGAGATCGGCGCGTCCGAGGTGATACCGCTGGGCGGAAGCGATCAGGCCGAACTTGTGCAGTTTCATCCGTTTGATTTGCTCGGCCTTATCGATCTGGACGGAAAGCGGCTTAAGGCGGCTGTGGAGGCGCAGGAAGACGTCAATGCCTATGACGCGCCGCTTGATGAAGAATTGGCCCGGCTGGGATTTACCCGGGAGATGATCATCGAAGAGATCGTTTCCAAACTCGAACAGCGCCGGACGCTGGACCGCTGGGCGGCCACCGACGCCTTGGAGCACATTTTGCGCGAAGTCCTCGAAAACGCGGTCGACGCCTATATGCAGCGCGCTGATTTTGACGACGAGTTTATGTTCGGTTTCGACGTACGGTCCCACCCGCGCGGGACCGTCATCCGGTTTCTGGACAACGGAACGCCGCTGTTTGTTTCCGAAACATCCGAAGAGAAACGCGTGCAGAAGAAGGTGTTTCACAATCGTTACGGCGGAAAACATGCGGGGATGGCAATTATTCGCCATCAGGTCACCACCAATATTGATAAGAGGGCGGAGGTGAAATTGATTGATCTGAGTTCGCGCTTTCCGGGAGCCGAGCGGAAGCTTGAATTCTTCACGATGCTCGAAATCCTGCTGCCTGACGACGGGGCGGTACTTGCCGAAGCGCCGGTGAAGTCCGGACCGGGACAATTGACGTTGATGTTCCCTGTATTACGCCGGCTGAAAATAAAGGAGTTCGACAAGGGCAGTCAAACCAGGGTGTTTTCCACCGAGGCTTGGGATTATGTCTTAAAGGTTTTGCCGGCGGAGCCCAACGGCGTGTTTGTTATCGATAACTACGAACGGTTCCGGCCGTATTTGGGCGGTTTGGTCCCCGCGTATCAGATCGTGCGCCTGCTGGATACCTTCGGTATGTATCTGGAGGAAGCGGTTGTCATGGAAAAGATTTCCGGACCGAATCTTCTCGAAGATATCCGCGCTGCCTATGAAGCCGGTGATATGACGACGGTGGACCGGGTCCTGAGTGAGTTTACGTCATTGCTGCAGGAAATTTATGACCGCGGCCTGCTGATGCCGGATGTCAAGCTGGTGAATTTCAAGAAACACGACGGACATTACCGGCTGCTTGACGCGGGGATCGTGCTCGACCCGGCGCAGTTCCGCGACGGCCGCGGGGATATCGAAACGGTCGGCGAATTCTTTATGCAGCGTCATCTGGAAAATCTGCGCGTCCTCGGTGCTGTGGGCGGTTATGAATTGATCAGCCGTTACCGGGACGCGATGGCCGCGATCGGTCTGGCGGACGGCGAAGGTTTTCTCAAGAAGGTCGGCGAGATGCCGGAAGAGATGACTCCTGCCCCGATGCCGGATATTTCCGCCGGTATCGTCCGGTCTCTGCACGCGCTGGCGGACGTACCCGCCGAGGTGACCGAGACGGCGGACGCGGAAGACTCTGCCGTTCTCAGTGAAACGGGCCGTGCCGGACTGGCTGATGAAACGCCGCTGGAAGAACTCGGTCTCAGCCGGCACAGCGAGCGCGTCCTGCGCGACCGCGGCCTGACGACTTTGGGGATAATTAAGCAACAGCACCGCAGCGGTGCCTTGAATGATATTCCGGGGATGAAATCTCCGCTCAGCAAAGTGCGGATCGAAATCGACGGACTGATGCTGGATTTGATTTCGGGCACCGAGTGGTCGCTGCCGGCGGTAGCCGAGGACATCGCCGCCGAGGCGGCTGATGAGATGGTCCGGGACGAAATCGAAGCGGACCCGGCGCTGACACGCGGGGAGAAAGATCAGGCGCTGTTGACCTGGCAGTCGGCCGTCGACATGCTGCGTCATTACCGCAACCGCGCGGTCTTGAGCCTGCCGCCGAAATTTACCAAGCCGGGTCAGCGCGGAATCGTGATGCTGGGCCATCTCCATGGACTTCCGTATGAGTCCCAGGAATGGTTGGATGGACTTAGGTATCTGGATGAAGCCCGGAACGGGACGGATCCACAGAAGTGGCAGCGGCATGTGACCCGTTGGGAAAATTATTTGAACCAGGCCCTGGACGTTGAGTATGCCGGCTTGTTGCAGGTCATCGAACAGGACTATGAGCGGGTGAAGACGATTCTCACGGAGATGACCGATATCCGGTTGGCGGGCGTCGAGTATTCGGCCAAGGAATTTCGCGACCTGATGCCGGAGGCCGAACAGATGGCCGTTCTTCTGCCGCAGCTGCTGCGCCGGCTCAATTTCCAATCCCCGGAGAAACGCGCGCGGCAATTGATGTTGTTCACATACGGTCCGTTGGTGTATGCCAAGGTCACGGGTCAGGCGTTCATGCGGGACGTGGAACTGGTGCCGATCGACAATCATTTCCTGAAGACGAGCGTCATGGGGGATGTCCGCAAGATCGATGCCGCCCTGGAGCGGGCGCGGTTCAGCCTTTCTCCCGATGCGAAACGCAGCTACCAGGCCGACGCGCAGGCGATTATCGACCGGCGTTATCGAAAGTTGCGGCTCGACCGTGACCGGCACTTCGCGCTGCAGGTCTTAAAGCACACGCGCAAAGGCCAGGCGATGCTGGTCAGTCTGGGAAATCTTCATATCGACGGGGTGGACGCGATTCTGAAAGGCCGGCGCGTCCTGCCGCGTGCCGTGATTGATATGAAAGAGTGGGAGGAAAAAGCGTCGGAATTATTCGTCTTTCCGGACCGGGCCGCCGCTGACAGGGCTGTATTCGGCGCCATTCCGGCACTCGGCGGTAATGATGCGCTTGATCTCGACGCCTTTGTGCTCGCCGTGAGCGACACGTATCAGGACCATTTGCGCGGGGCCTGGAACGGTTCGCTGAGATTTTATGTTCCGTTGTCCGAAACCCGCCGCGACATCGATGACTTTCTGGTGACCGATCCGCGCGACGGCCGGCAGTGGGTGTATCTGGCCGCCCAGACCGGCTCGGAGGCGGGGAAGTCCGAGGCTTACCTGCTGCGCGTCAAAGAAGCGACCCCAACCAAGATCAGATTCGACGAGATCATGCTGCAACGGGCCACAGGCTTTATCCCGGTTCAGACCTTAATCGATCAGGGGCTCGCCTTACCGGGCAGCGCGGAGGTGATCATCAAACAGGCCGAGCGCTATATGCGCAACATGCGGCCGGTCATGCTCGCCCTGTTGTCCCAGGGAATCGCGAAACCGAAACTGGTGCTGGGTGCGGCACGCAACAAATTCGACGATGATATGGTCTTTCTGGCAGTACCCATTGTCGATCCGGCCATTCCGCCGTCGACATTCGAGGGCCTGTATGTGGGTATGCGCGACAACGAACGCGTGTATATTCCGATGCACGCCGCCGGCGACCGCGGCCCGCATGTGCTGGTAAGGCTGCCGCGTTTGATCAAGATGACAGAGCGGGATCTCCAGGGATTGGCCGGAATAATGGCGGCGCAGACATTCATCGGCCGCCGATTGGGCGCAGAGAAGATCGGTCCGGCACTCGCCGGGGCCGGCGTTTCACTCGGCGGTGACGAAGTCGAACTCGACACGGACCGCGCCGTGGATAACATTTTTGCCCTGGACAGCGACCAGACCGACAAGGCCTGGCTCCGGCAGGATTTACGCGAGGCGCTGATATCAGCGGGTTACGTGGAAGACGAGGCCATGATCGCAGACGGTTTGGACGAAAAGGACGACGAATTTACGGAACTGCTTCGATCGAACGGTTTCGGTCGCAAGGTCGCTGAATTGATTCAACAGGAAGTTCGAAAGTCGGTCCAGCGGTTGGAAGATGGGCAAACGACCTTTGGCCAGCGTTACCGGACGGTCAAAAACTTCTTAACGAAGATTCAACCGATGGCAGACGACGGAGACACCGAGGCACAGACGACTTTTGTCTTCGGTTTCGTTCAGCGTATGGAAGTGGTGGCTCCGAAGAAGGGCCGCCGGGCCGCCGACGTGACGGAGCGCCTGGCCCATGAATTATGGCATGTGTACCGAAATGACGACCGGCTGGCGGATGCGTTTTCTGAACTGCGCCTGTTGGAAGAGGATTTGGTGGAAGAAGATGAAGATGTCCGCGGATGGTTCAATGACCCGGACATCGGACTGGAAGACTATGTTCCCCTATTGGAACGTCATAATCAGGAATTGGACGAGGAGCCGACCGCGGATCCCGATGATCCGGAACCGGATTGGTATTCCAGTTTTGCCGAGGACTTGGGGCAGCTCATCTTTATGTTGACGGGCGGCAACGCAGACAAATCTTACCGGATCTTGAACGCCATGGACCGTGGACTTTCCCTGCCGCAGGCTGTCGGGGCCGTCCTCGGCGACGAACGGCAGAGCCGCGGCGATATGGCGGTACTGGTCGAACCGCCGTACCTGGTGGGGATCACCCAGCTGCAGATCGCGGACGTGACGCGCAGTATGGTCTTCGACACCTTCAGCGGCCGGCGTCTCGGTTACCTGCGTGTTCTCAGAGCCCTCAATGACGCGCGCATCATCCTCAACCGGGGTAAGCGCATCGATCTGAAGCTGGACCTGGCCGTATCTAATCTGCATGAGCAATCCGGCGGTGACATCGAAGAGGCGTGGCTCCGTCGCGACCTCAATACGGCCCTGCACAGCATCGGCGTCACCATCGATCAGGCGGTGTTGTCCGAAGACGGCCGTTTCCCGCCGGTAACGCAGGATGACTTCGTCACTTATTTCAAAAAAGCGTCATGGTGGGGGCCGGTGATCGACCGGCTGGAACAGTTCCGCACGGACGGCTTGATCCACAGTTACGGATTTACCGGGAGTTTCTCGCGGGGGCAGTACCGCCTCGGATCAAGTAAGGACCTGGACATCGCCCTTGTTTTGCGGGGCGAACCTTTTTACGCGAACCGACTCGGACCGGTGGTCGATTTTATCGAGGAAATTAATTCAGATCCCGGCATCCCGGTGCACATCACATTGACGGCCTTCGGACCGTCATACCGGTATTCGGTCCGCGCGGATACGCTGGAGTTTGACCTGGTGCGTCAGCCCGAGGTGGTTCAGTACTACCTGGATGCCGGACACTATCGCGGCGACCGGTTTGTGCGGATTGACGGAAGTACAGCGGATCCGCAGAATCTGTGGCGGTTGCACGCCAAGCTCGTTGAACTGGGACCGATGCCGGAGGAGCAGCTGCGGGAATTTTTAAGCGGCGTTGATCAGGCCGTCCTGGCGGACGTGATGGATGCCGTCCGACGGAAGCTTCAACGGGACGCGGCCTTCGCCGGACGCGGAAATGAGCATCTGCCTGGTTATCTGCGGGAGTTTCAGGCCCGCCTGATCCGCGGCCGTACCGCCGCGGACCGTGAAATCATCGACCGGTTGCTCAACAATGAGGACATCCTGACGGTCACGGATCAAACGCCGCTCTACAACGGCGCTCCGTTAACAGTCGACAATCCGGTGGCATGGGGGAATGACACGCAGATCTTTATGCAGCCCACACGCAGTATTCATCTTTATCCGGGAGACTTGCGGTTGAAGGGAAGCGGCGGAGCGAATTTCATAAAACAATTTGCCGGAACGGTGTATCCTTATAACGTGCGCGAGTTCGGCGCGCGCGCCCGGGCCATCTATTTCGGCGCCAACGAACAGAATCTGCAAAAAGAAATGACCGCGGCGCTGTCATTCGCCTATTTAATGGAAACGCTGTGGCCGACAGAAGGCGCGCAGGCGACCAATATTCCGCTGGGCATCAAGCGCGTCAAGACAGTGACCATAGGCGCAGAGCCGTATCCCGTCGACGTTTACTTCAGTAAATTGGCCCGCGAAGATGAGGAAGCGCGGACGGCGATGGAGGAATTACTTGTGCGGCAGTTGGGCAGCCGCCGGGCTGAATATCCGGAGGATACCGCCGCGGCCTTTGTCGCTTTTATGCGTCCGGCGCAAATGCTGGATATGCAGGGTTCGCCGTTGCGCGTCGGTTTAATCCGCAAACTGCTGCTCGAAGATTACAGTGCCGAACATGACTTTGATGTGGAAGTCCGTGAACGCTGGCAGCAACGCGGGCAAGCGTTGACGGGATTATCCGCCGAGGAGATCGCGCGATTGGCCAAGCAACGGGTGGATGACATATTCGGCGAAATTATGCAGGATTACCAACCGCTCGCGGTGGACGCAACCGAACTGATCACGGAAACGGAAGGAGCGTCCCCGTTCGCGATCCTCTATCAGGCCACGGACGCCTACCGCCGCCGGACCCTGGTTTATAACGCGCGGGCCGCCGAGCGCTTTTACCGGGACGTGGTGTATGATTTGGGACGCTACCTCGGCGCGCTGTGGACCGTGGGCGGCCGAACCGACGGCGGTCCGATCGAAGAACGCAATGTCGCTATCCGGGGTAACCGGGTAGTCCTGCACGATTGGGATGAGGGTTTTGTGCCGAACCGGGAGACCGTGGGGATCCGGATCGAGCCGTCGGCGATCCGCAATGATTTCGGCATGATGCAGATCTCGACGCTGAAAACGATTCAGCAGCTGCTCGGTGTGCATGACCGGTTTGCCGACAGCGCCCAGCGCTATTTTATGGAAGGCGTCACGGCCGGCAGCCGGCGCGCTATGGAAGAAATCCTGATGAATCCCGGACAAGATGTGCTGAATGATATCGACCGGCAGATGTTGTTGAATGACTGGCGCCGGCTGACGCTGCCCCGGGAGACCACAACGGATGTCAGCGATGTGTTTGCGGCGGAGTTCCTGCGTTCTGTGCGGGAGCTGGCGCAACAGGGAGAACGTGTCACGGCCGATCAGGCCGTGCTGGCCGATCCCGCCGCAGACGCGCGCCTCATCAGTGAGATCGAACCGATTGAGCAGTTCGCCCGTTTTATCACAGATATCGAGGACTTGGACGCGTTTGTCGAGGCGCCTTTGCTGGAAGCGGCCCGCACATTGTTCAAGAAGGGCATCCGCACCTTCTGGACCTCGGCCAACCGCAAGGACATCGCCGAAGGATCCCCGGCGGTCCTGATGTTCCTTTATGACGAATTGTCGCCGCGCAACAAGCTGGTGTCGCACAGCGTGGGGCAGGTGCTCGACAACATCAGCACCGTCGTGCGTATTCCGATGGACGAGACGACGACGGTGGCCGATATTCATCGTGAGGCCATGGCCATCGTCAACCGCTTTGAGGCGCAGCCGATGGACCGCAGCATCGCCGAGATTATCCGGCCGGGACGGGACCAGGCTGTCACTGTGGAAGAACAGGACAAGCCGCCGGCGGATGTCCGGCGCCTGGCCGGTGTCGCGTTTATCTTCGGCACCGGAAATAACGCAACGGTAATCGATGCCGACGGGAACGTCCGCCTTGAGAACGGAGCGCTCACCGAACTCGGACACAATATTCTTAAGAAAAGCCGGACCGGGGAATGGGTATTTACGGGGCGGGAAACTTTGGGTGCTAAACCCGATCGGGAATCCGGAGACGTGAGTTTCGAAGATTCCTTCAGTGGTCCCAACATCGCGCGCCGGTTCGCGCAGACAGACTGGGCGCCGGCGTTTATCAAAACACATGTTACCGCGCTGCCGGAGGGCTTCGCGACTCATACACAACTTGTTGACTTGGTTCGCAACGTGCCCGATGACGAAAATCTTCGCAAACTCCGGGCGGCGGGTATTGATGTTATTCTGCGGACGATTACAGCCGCGGTATCCGACGGTGACGCGCAGGCGATAAGCTTTGTCAATCGCTTGGGACGTGAGATCGGTGTGGCCTTGGCAGCTTGGTTGAAGCATTATGCCGCTGAAGATTGGACGCAGAATATCGTTTTGGTCAGCGGAGTCGGCGAGCACTTTGCCCGTATTGAAGGAGAGACGGACGATACCAATGTCTTTATCGGAGGTATTCGAGCGGGCGTAACTTTGGGACTTGCGGAAGCCGGGAAAACGGAAGGTCTACGTTATCTCGACGAAGCGCGGATCCAGGGTATCGCCCGCGGCATACGGCGTTCCACGATGGGATGGGAACGCGAGTTATTGGCGGCCCGTTTCACCGAACAAGAACGGTCACAACTGGACATAACCGATGCCGCCCCGCAAGACGCCCTGGCCGTGGGAATCAGTCTGGGTGGGACAAAGATCGGCGCCGGTCTGATCTCGATGGACGGGAATATACTCGCGCGGGATGAAATTCAATGGCGGCAGCGCTATCACGAATCGTCCGCAGGTATTGTCGAAGGTATCGTTGACAGGATTGCGAATTTGCTAACGGCAGACGCCGTACGGAATTTGAGAAAAGTCGGCATCGCTTTTGCCGGACCCGTGGACCGGGACGCCGGCGTCGTGGGTACGCCGTTTAAAGCGCCCAATCTGCCGTTCGAAAATTATCCGCTGCGACAGGCCATTCGCGAAAGGCTCTTACAGAAGCTGCAGGACGAGTTTGGCAGCCAAGTTCAAGATCTCACAATCGACATTTACAATGACAATGTGGCGGCGGCTATCGGAGAGCAAAGCCGGTCAGGTCGATTGAATGCCGGAGCCCGTGATGAGGCCATGCAGGCCTCGGCCCCAAAACAGGCGCGCGTTTTTGACACAGCGGAGGCCGTCGCCTCGGTCTTTCCGTACGCGGATGTGATCAACCTGCCGGCACTGGCCGAGAGCGGCGTGGTCCTGACCGGTCACGTCAACCGCGTGCCGGCGCAGACATCGCTCGAGAACTATGTCTTGAAGGCGCGCCACCAAATGAAGATTTATGAGGGCGGCACGTATCGCGGGGCCGTGCCGTTGTGGGAATACAGTAAACCCGGGCAACTGGTGAATATCCCGCTGGAAAAGTTCACCGACGCCCGCTGGGTGTTACCGTTGCACGCGCAGTACCGTCCCAAACTGACGGAAAACCAGGGCCTGGTCCGCACGCTGTTGTGGCTGTATCTGGTGTCCCGTCCTGAATTGCAGGGTGAGAAGGTCGTCGCCATCGGCGCGGCCGAGCCGTTCCGCCGCACGCTGGATGAGATGCGCGCGGTCTTCGGTGATTACCGGACCTTCACTGAAGATGATTTCGGTTTCCGGCTCAGCCAGCCGGCCTATGAATTTACCGTACCGGTCCTGACCGCCGAACAACGCTCTGCGGTGGAATCCTACCTCGAGAAATTCATGCCGATTACCGACGTTGCGTCGGACGGAGACGCAGCCGTCCTCGGCACCGATAAAAAAGGGGGGATCGACTTCAATCCGGTAAATATGAATCTGTCGGAGCAGGGAGACGATATCCCGCTGAATGTATCGCCAATCCTCTCGTCACCGCTCGGACCGATTGAAGGCATCCGGCCGGTGATTATTCAGATCGTTCCCGTCACCAATCTGCCGCTGCTGCTCGGTCTGACCGACAAACCTTCCGAAGATGCTCCTGTTTCCGGCGCGGATCTTCTCGCCCGTGATCCTGCCGACCGGCGTGCGTTGACGATCGCCGCCCTGGACGTCATCGTCCGTTAACCGTCATCATCCGCAGTATTGGCGCGCCGTGCGCGGTGTGTTAAAATACGGCGCCTTTGCGGACCCGCCGCGAAAGCTCATATCAATCACAGAAAGGGAAGCGCCATGAAGATCGCTGTCATCGGGACCGGCAACGTCGGGTCCATCCTCGGAACACGTCTGGCCCATCAGGGGCATGAGGTCATCTTCGGATCACGCGATCCGCGGGCCGCCAAGGTGGTGTCCGTGGTCCAGTCCGCCGGCCCGAACGCGCGGGCGGATGCAAATGCCGCCGCCGTGAAGTCCGCCGAGGTCATCATCCTGACCGTGCCGTACTCCGGTGCGGAAGAAACGATCAAAGGGCTCGGTCCCTTACAAGGCAAGATCCTGATCGACACCACCAACGCGTTACTGCCCGACTTGTCGGGTTTGTCGCTGCCGGCCGGGGAATCCGCCGGTGAAAATGTTGCCGGATGGGCAGCCGGGGCACGCGTGGTGAAGGCCTTCAACACCATCGGGACCAAGGTCATGGAGGATCCGGCATACGGGGATGACCGGGCGCTTCTCTTAATATGCGGCGACAGCGCCGGGGCCAAGGCGACCGCCGCGGACTTGGCGGACGAATTGGGCTTTAATGTGGTCGATGCCGGGCCGTTGTCAATGGCGCGTCATCTCGAATCGCTGGCCATGCTGTGGATCCAACTCGCTTTTGTACAGGGAAAGGGAACGGACTTTGCGTTGAAGATCCTTACGCGCTGATCCCGGTTGCGGCATCAGGCGGTGCTTGTCTAACTCCAAGGAAGTGTGTACAATAGCTGTCATGTTTCGTCATGCTATCCTAAGTATACTGATCGTAATGCTTTTCATGCCTGAGGCCGTCCTGGCAGCCGACCCGCCCACAGTGACTGTCGGGGTGGTGATTGACGGGCCGTGGAAGCGCAATAATGAAATCTTTGAACTTTTGCGTTCCGAGGTCCACACTCTTACCGATGATGAGTTCGCGGTCCGCTTTCCCGCAGACAAGAGCCTCACGGCCGACTGGACCCGCGACGGTGTCTCCGCAGCCGTTGAGCGTTTGCTCAATGATCCCGGGGTCGATATAATCATCGCGCTGGGCGCGATCGCTTCAGACGACCTGGTCCATCGCGGACCGTTGCCCAAACCCGTCATAGCACCCTATATTCTGGATATCGAGTTGCAAAATGTCCCCCGGCAAGACGGTTCCAGCGGGGTAACCAACCTTTCCTATGTCACGTTTTCCACCCGTTTGCCGACCAGCATGACGACGTTCCATGAAGTCGTGGGATTTCATAAGCTGACTCTGATGACGAACACCTACGTCATTACCGCCATTCCCCAGTTGAAGGACCGCATCCGTCAAATCGCCGGTTCGATCGGTATCGATGTTAGTATCGTACTCGTCGACGGTGCCGTTCAGGAGGCGCTCGCCGGTATCCCCCGCGGGACCGAAGCGGTATTTGTGGCTCCGCAGTTTCAGCTGGCGCCTGAAGAAGTCGATGAGCTGATCGCCGGGCTGATCGAACGCCGGCTGCCGTCGTTTTCAGGATTCGGCCGGTCGGAAGTGGAGCGGGGTATGATGGTCGGCCTCACGCAGACCGACTTTGACTTTCCGCGCATGGCCCGGCGCATCGCGCTCAACCTGCAGCGTATTTTGCTGGGCGAAAAACCCGAAGATATCCCGGTCGCCTTTGAAGAGGTCACCCAGCTGACCATCAATATGGAAACGGCCCGTAAGGTCGGCACGTGGCCCAGTTGGGATATCATGCAGAAGGCCGAGCTGATCGGTGAGAATTATTTTGAATCAAAGGGGGAGTTGACGCTGGAAGAAGCCATTTCCGACGCGGTCGAAAAAAATCTGTCACTGATGGCCGGTTACAAGTCGGTTACGGCCGGGGCGGTGGATATCCGGCGTGCCTGGGCCACACTGTTTCCGCAGGTCACGCTGGCCGGCCAATGGCGGAAGATCGACGAGGACCGCGCCAAGGCCAGCCTCGGTACGGCCCCGGAACGCACGGCCAATTCTTCAGCGACACTGACACAGATCCTGTTCAACGAAGAAGCCCTGGCAAATGTCGGGATACAAAAGCGTCTGCAGATATCCCGTGAGGAAGAATTTCGTCAGCTCAAACTGGATATCATCCAGGCCACCGCGATCACTTACTTTAATGTCCTGCGGGCCAAGATTCTGGAACGGATCCAGTTTGACAATCTGAAACTTTCCAAGGCCAACCTCGAACTGGCGGAGAAACGCGAATCCGTCGGACAGTCCGGATCGGCCGATGTTTACCGCTGGGAAAGTCAGATCGCCACCAACCGGCGGGATTTGCTGCAGGCCCAGGCGGACCGGCACAATGCCGAAATCGTCTTAAACGGGCTGCTGCACCGGCCGCTGGAAGATAATTATCAGCTGCGCGAGACGTCATTGGACGAACCGATGCTGTGGATCGACCGGGACCGGGTCATCCAGTACACCGACAATCCCTGGTCATTCCGTATTTTCCGGGATTTTATTGTCACCGACAGTCTGGAGAATACTCCCGGACTGCGGCAGTTGGAGGCGCTGATCAAGGCGAAGGATCGGCAGTTACGTTCCGCGAAGCGGGATTTCTGGCTTCCTGATATCACGTTTCAGGCTAATGTCACCGATAATTTTTATGAAGACGGGGCGGGGCAGCCCGCTGCGCCGGTCAAGAATGACCGGGATGTGTCGGCCGTCGTCCAGGCCAGTTATCCGCTGTTTGAAGGCGGCGACCGGGTGGCCGAGGTCAAACAGTTGAAGGAAGAACTGGCGCAGTTGACTCTGCAACGGGATGCGTTAATGGAAAGTATCGAACAGGATATCCGGACATCACTGCGGGATGTCGGGGCCTCACACGGGTCCATTCGGCACGCGCGCAAATCGGCCGCGGCGGCCGGACAGAACCTCGAGCTGATTACCGACGCGTACGCCCGAGGGTCGGTGTCAATCATCGAATTGCTCGACGCGCAGAACGCGTCCTTGGTCGCGGACCAGGTGTCGGCCAATGCTGTTTACGATTTTATGATCGACTTTATGGTTATGCAACGCAATATGGGTTATTACATGTTCATGTTGAACGAAGAAGAGCGCCGGGAGTGGTTGGAACGGCTCGCCGCTTTCTTCTCCGACCGCGGGATCACGGTCGAATAGGGACGGAGGATAATATGCGTAAAGAATACGCGGGTGTCATCATCGCGGCGGTCCTCATATCCGGTTGCGTTCAGCCGGAACCGCCGCAGGAGGTCATCCGGCCGGTACGGGTTGAGCGGGTATATAAAACGGACGGTGCGCGGGTGCGTACATTCTCGGGCGTCGCCTCGGCCGGCGTGGAGTCCAAACTGAGTTTTAAAGTCGGCGGGACCGTCGAGAAAAAGATGGTCAATGTCGGCGATCTGGTGAGGCAGGGCGATTTGATTGCTCAGCTCGATCCCCAGGACTTTTCGCTTCAGGCGCAGGAAGTCGAGGCCCAGATCGCCCAGGCGGAGGCGCAGGCGCGCAATACCAAATCGAACTACGAACGGGTCCGCGCTCTGTACGAGAATAACAATGCGTCCAAAAGCGACCTGGACCAGGCACGCGCGGCCTATGAATCGTCCCAGGCATCGCTGCAGGCCCTGGCCAATACCCGCGAATTGGCGCAGCGTCAGATCGGGTATACAAAATTGCGCGCGCCCCGCGACGGGCATATCGCTTCGGTAGAGATAGATGTGAACGAAAACGTCGGTCCCGGTCAGACAATTGTCGTCCTTACCAGCGATGAGGATATTGATGTCGAGGTGATGGTTCCGGAAAATCTCATTACGCGGGTTCGCAAAGGAGACATTGTTGAAGTGAGTTTTGTGGCCCGGCCGGACCGGATTTATCAAGGGCAGGTCACCGAGGTCGGCGTGTCGTCCGGAAGTTTCGCGACGACGTATCCGGTTACGGTGAATGTCGCGTCGGCGACGGGAGATGTCCGCTCCGGTATGGCCGCGGAAGTGGCCTTTCATTTTGTGGATAAAGGCAGCCGTGACCACTGGGTCGTCCGTTCGTCGGCGGTCAATGAGGACGCGCAGGGCCGGTTTGTCTACATAGCCGAACCCGCGGAAGGCGAGGCGGGTATGGCCACGGTGACACGCAGGGATGTCAGTGTGGGAAGCCTCACCGATGACGGTATTGAAATTCTGAGCGGTCTGCGTGACGGGGACCGGGTGATCACCGCCGGCGTGAGTAAGGTCCAGCCGGATCAAAAGGTGCGGTTGCTGCAATGAATATAACCCGTCTGGCCCTGGAAAAGACACGGGTCACCGTGGTATCCCTGCTGCTGCTGATCGCCGCGGGGATCAGCGCCTACCAGGATATGCCGCGCAACGAAGATCCCGGTTTTGTCATCCGCACCGCCCTGGTGCGCACGCCGTTTCCCGGCGCCAGTCCGGAACGCGTTGAGCAGCTTGTTACCGACAAGCTGGAAAAAGTCATCCAGGAAATCCCCCAGATCGATTACGTCTCCAGCGAATCCAAGACCGGCGTCTCGCTGATATTTGTCAATATCAAGGAAAGTTACAGCGAGATGCGGCCGATCTGGGACGATTTGCGCCGCAAGGTGGACAGCGCGCGCAGCGAGCTTCCCGAGGGTATCCGCGGTCCGTTTGTGGACGACGAATTCGGCGATGTCTTCGGGATTATCATCGGACTGACGGGCGAAGGTTACGACTATGCGGAACTGAAGAAAATTGCCGACGAGGTGCGTGACGAACTCCTCACGCTGGGGGAAGTGGCCAAGGTTGAGATTCAGGGGGCCCAGGAGGAGCGGATCTTCGTCGAATTTGATAACGCGCGGCTGGCGGAAACCGGAATCTCACCGGGCCAGTTGCAGACGATCCTGGAAAACCGCAACATCATCATACCCGGCGGTGAGGTGTTTACCGAGGCCGAGCAGATTACCCTGGAACCCACCGGCAATTTCGAGTCGGTTGAGGATCTCCGCAAGACCGTCGTCAAACTTCCCGGTTCGACCGACGTCGTGTATTTACAGGATTTGGTCGATATCAAGCGCGGTTACATCGATCCGGCCAAATCCAAATTTCACTATAACGGCCGCCCCGGATTATCGATCAGTATCAATATGCGCGCGGGAGGCAATGTCCTGACGCTCGGCGAACAGGTCCGGGACAAGCTGGCCTTCTTCCTGGAGAATTATCCGATCGGCATCGACTTTAACGCCTTCGCTTTTCAGCCGGAGCATGTTGACAAAAAGATCGCCGACTTTGAGGGCAACATTGTTCAAGCCATCCTGATCGTTTTGGCGGTGATGCTGCTCACCCTGGGACTGCGGACCGGACTCGTTGTGGCCTCATTAATCCCGATGGCGATGGTCACGGCGATCCTGGTGATGTCGGTCTTCGATATCGGGCTTGATCAGATGTCGCTGGCCTCCTTGATCATCGCGCTGGGGATGTTGGTCGACAACGCGATCGTGATGTCTGAATCGATCATGACCCAGATGGAAGAGGGCAAGCCCGCCCGCCAGGCGGCAATCGATTCCGCCAACGAATTGAAGATCCCGTTGCTGACGTCCTCTTTGACCACCGCCGCGGCCTTTCTGCCGATCTTTTTGGCAGAGTCGTCGACGGGCGAATACACCGCGCCGCTCTTTAAGGTCGTGACCATAACCCTGTTATCCTCCTGGCTGCTTGCCCTGACCATGACGCCCTTATTGTGTGTGCGGTATCTGAAAGTCAAGAAGGGTCAACAAGACAGCCTGGACACACCGTTTTACCGGCGTTACCGCGGGGTGTTATTGGCATTATTAAGGCATCCTTGGCTGAGCACGGCCGGCGTGGCCGTGATTTGGTGGGTAGCCATGCAGGGGTTTCAATTCGTTCCCAGCATTTTCTTTCCGCCGAACGATAAGGCGATCATGCAAATGGAAATCGCGTTGCCGATCGGTACGCCGCTGGCCCGCACCGAACAGGTCGTCTCGGAAATCGAGTCGTATATCGCGGCCGATTTGATGGCCGGTGAGGGAAGGGCGGGCATAACCGAATTCGCCAGTTACATCGGGGTGGGCGCCCCGCGGTTTGTTCTGAATTACAATCCCGAACAAAGCAGTCCGGAAGTGGCTTTTATCCTGATGAACACCTCCGACCGCGATGTTATCGACACCGAACTCGTACCCGCGTTGGACAGCTTTGTTTTCCAGAATTACCCCGAGGTGACCGCGCGCACGACACCGTTGCAAATGGGTTCGCCGGTCGACAGTCCGATTGAGATCCGGGTTTCCGGCAAGGATAAAGAGCGCATCTTCAGCCTGGTAGAGTCCATCAAGGCGCGTATGGCCCGGACACCGGGGATCAAAAATATCAAAGATGACTGGGGAATGCAGACCAAGAAACTTTTGGTCAAGGTCGATCAACCGCGGGCGCTGCGGGCGGGTTTGACCAGCCGCGACATCGCGGTGTCTTTGCAAACTATCCTCAGCGGCATTCAGACAACGGAGTACCGGGAGGGGGACCAGGCGATCCCGGTCACGCTGCGTTCGTCCGCGGCCGACCGCCAGGACATCGGGAAGCTCGAAGGGCATCAAATCTATGTGCAATCGTCGGGACGTAACGTGCCGCTCAATCAAGTCGCCGACATTGAAATCGTCTGGCAGCCGGCCAAGATCCTGCGGCGGGACCGGCTGAAGACGGTCGCCGTTCAGGCCGACGCTGCGGCCGGGGCCAATTCCCAGGAACTGGCACGTGAACTGAATGCCTGGCTGAGAGAGGAAAGCCGCGCCTGGCCGTTGGGGTACAAGTATGAACTCGGCGGGGAGGTGGAATCCTCCGGAAAGG
The DNA here is from genome assembly GCA_020632495.1 of Candidatus Omnitrophota bacterium. GTDB lineage: Bacteria > Omnitrophota > Gorgyraeia > Zapsychrales > Zapsychraceae > JAGOSC01. The sequence goes on from JACKFL010000005.1 coordinate 1,067,735, forward strand.
CCAACAAGTCAATCGGGGCCAAACTCCCCATCGCGGCGCTCATCATCATCCTTTTGCTGGTCGGCCAGTTCAATTCGATTCGCCGGCCGCTGATCATCATGATCACCATCCCGTTGGGATTGATCGGTGTGGTCGTCGGTCTGCTGGTGGCGCGCAGTTATTTCGGTTTTATGACCCTGCTCGGCGTGATATCATTGGCGGGGATCGTCATCAATAACGCGATCGTGCTGCTGGACCGGATCCGCATTGAAATCGATGACAACGGGATGTCACCGCAGGAGGCGATCGTGTCGTCGGCCCAAAAACGGCTGCGGCCGATTCTGCTGACCACGGCGACCACTGTCGGCGGTTTGATCCCGTTGTGGCTGGGCGGCGGGCCGATGTGGGAGCCGATGGCCATCTCGATTATTTTCGGACTGATCTTCGCGACCGTACTCACCCTGGGTGTGGTCCCGGTCCTCTACGCGTTATTCTTCCGCGTAAGGTTTGAACACCAATAGTTTGGCGAACAACGTGTGCCACTAACGGAACGGTTGACGTGGACAATATTCAAATCAATCAATGGCGGCGGCTTGAGTATCATGACCCGGAGCGGGTGCTGCGGCATCTTGACGATATTCAGACCGCGATTGCCGACAGCGCGATCGACGATAAAATCAAGAATCTGCGGACCAATACGCTTAAGGCCCATAAAGAAGGACGCGAGGCGGCGCTGTTTTGCCATGGCTTGGGTAAGTCCGTGCTGAACCGCAAGGTCTATTTCAGCCTTCATGAAAAAGATGATTACGATTTTATCGCCTGCTGGCAGGACCAGGCGGCACTGGTCTTTACGCCGGTCCAGCTAAAGGAAGTCGTCCCCCTGCAGATCAATCCGGAAACGACTTTGATGGACGAGATCGCCAAGCTCGCCAAATACGCGGACTCGCAAAACTTGGTCGTGGCGGTTTATCTCAACCGGACCGGCCGGTTGAACGTCAAAGAAATTATCGTTCCGGATCTTAATATCGCGGAGTTATGGTTTTTCGGGGCCGTGAGTGAGGACCGGTCACGGTGGTTTTTGATGGGCGATCTGCTCGGCGAGAATCATTATTATGAATTCGATTACCCCAACGGGGAAGAGCAGCGGTTAGCGGATAGCGGTTAGCGGATAGCGGTGAATGAAGAGCAGGGGGATGGTGGTTGAAGTCATCACATGACCGACAATAGTTATGGGGGTGAGCCCCTACTGTTTAATTAGGAGAGTCGATATGGCATCTGCACATGGAGCGAAGATCAAGATCAGAAAGGCGCACGACCGCGGGCACGCGGACCACGGTTGGCTGAATTCCTGGCACACGTTTTCCTTCGCGGACTACCACGATCCCGCGCATATGGGATTCCGCAGCCTGCGGGTGATCAATGACGACACCGTGCAGGGCGGACAGGGCTTCGGAACGCACCCGCACCGCGACATGGAGATCATTTCCTATGTCATCGACGGGGCGCTGGAGCACAAAGACAGCATGGGCAACGGTTCGGTGCTCCGCGCCGGTCATATCCAGCGGATTACCGCGGGGACCGGGATCTCCCACAGCGAGTTCAACCATTCCGCCACGGCCCCGGTACATTTCCTGCAGATCTGGATCATTCCCGATCAACGCGGACTTAAACCGTCGTACGAAGAGTTCCAGGTGCGGTCCGCCGGCGGCGGTATGTGTCTGGTCGCCTCACCCGACGGGGCTGAAGGCAGCGTGACCGTTCACCAGGACGCGCGGCTGTACTTCGGACGGCTGGCGGAAGATGAAACCGTCACCCATACCACATCGGTCGAACGCGGGGTGTGGGTGCAGGTGGTCAAAGGCGAGCTGACCGTCGCCGGGCAACGGCTGACGGCTGGGGACGGTATGAGTCTGGAGCAGGTGGAGGATATCGCGCTTGAGGCGGGGGGAGTAGTGGATTTTTTATTGTTTGATTTAGCATAAATCAGGGATGAGGGACGGGGGGCGAAGGACTAGGGATAATCGCTACGCATGTTGTCATATTTGTATGCCTGAATCTCGTCCCTAATCCCTAGTCCCTCGTCCCACCCCATCGTATTTATACTTTAACCAATACCCGAACACTGTATAACTTGACTACCATGCCCTACGGCTGTTTACCCCTAATCCTGTTCATCTGGTTCCTCCTGCTGCTCCCCTTTGTCTTCGCCGACATCATGCTCACCGCGTTGGGAAAATTGGGGGTGTCGCCGTCGGTGTCGGTGCTGATTGCCTGCGGCATCTTCATGGGCAGCTTGGTCAATATCCCCGTTAAACGCATCGCCCGGCCGGCCCGCCTGGAATACGATCCGCTGGCGTTCTTCGGTTTGGGGAGGTTTTTTTCGCGTAAAACTTTCATGCAGGAGACCGTGATCGCGGTCAATATGGGCGGCTGCGTGGTGCCCTGTCTGGTGGTCCTATACGAACTCCTGCGGCTGACGGCGCTGGGACCGTGGGCCGTGCTGGCCGCGGTGATGACCACCGCGCTCAACGCATACATCTGCTATAAAGTCGCGCGGCCCATCCCGCAGGTCGGTATCGCGATGCCGCCCATCGTGCCCGCCCTGGCCGCGGCGGTCTCGGCGTATCTCCTGCTGCCCGAAATGTCCGCGCCAGTGGCCTTCATCGCGGGCGTCCTGGGGCCGTTAATCGGCGCCGACCTGATGCATATGGAAGACATCGCCGGGTTGGACACGCCCATGGCGAGCATCGGAGGGGCCGGGACGTTCGACGGAATAGTAATTTCAGGATTAGTTGCAACCTTGCTCGCTTGATATATAATAGATCTTGTTAATCCGTTCATAATCTCAAACCAACTTTATCCCGAACGACGGAGTGTCTCTGACACCACCCGCCGCGCTCTGCATTTTCTGCCGGCGGCACCATAATTAACTGTGGAGAGATGCCGGAGCGGTTGAACGGGGCGCTCTCGAAAAGCGTTGTGCCTTCGGGTACCGTGAGTTCGAATCTCACTCTCTCCGCCATCATGCGGCACAGAGGTCAGAATAAAGAAGCTCAATGATAATCCTCAACAATCCCCCGGCAAATACGCCATAAACCCCCGACGGGAAAGGAGCGATCAGATTGGCGACCAGTAAAGTTCAGGCTAAGAAATCTCTTTCGGATGTGATCGAAGAAATCGGTCCGGCGGCCGACGCCCGGTTGGCCCCGCTGTTTACGGACAAGGAGGAGACTTTCCCTCCGCGGGAAATCGCCCTTTTGGCCGTGAAAGCCACCAATACCCTGGAACTTTGGGTCCGCAACCGCGGTCATTGGACGCGGATCAAGACCTACGCCATTCAGGCCGCCAGCGGACGCCTCGGTCCCAAACTCCGCGAAGGTGACCGGCAGGTCCCCGAAGGGATTTACCGCATCGAGCGTTTCAATCCCAACAGCGCCTACCACCTGAGTATGAAACTGGATTATCCCAACGCCTATGATCAACAGCGCGCCCGGGAAGAAGGCCGCGACTGGCCCGGATGCGATATCTTCATCCACGGCAGCGACCGCTCCAACGGCTGCCTGGCCATGGGCGATGAGGCGATCGAGGAACTGTTCGTGTTGGCCGCGCGCACCGGCCGGGAGAATATCCGGGTGATCATCGCGCCGCGCGACCCGCGCAATGATCAGTTGTTGCCGCCTCCGGTGGCCCCGCGCTGGGTGGCTGATCTGTACCGCCGCATCGAAAACCAGTTTATGGACATCGCCGGGAGGTAATCCTCCGCAGGGCACCCCCGGACGTCGTCTTTCAACTCTTTACAGGACCCCTATCTTGGCACCCACCGAACCGCAACGCTGCACCTGGCCCGGTTGCACCAAACCGCTGTATATCGATTACCACGACAAAGAGTGGGGGGTGCCGGTCCATGACGACAAGACCCATTTCGAGTTTCTGATCCTGGAAGGCGCCCAGGCCGGCTTAAGCTGGTATACAATCCTCAGCCGCCGCGACGGATACCGCAAGGCCTTTAAAAATTTCAATGCCAAGCGCGTGGCCGCGATGACCGATGCCGAGCTGGAGGCGCTGCTTGATTTCGACGGGATTATCCGCAACCGGCTCAAAGTCTTTGCCGCGCGCAAGAATGCTCAGGTATTTCTCGCGATTCAAAAGGAGTTCGGATCGTTCGATAAATATGTGTGGTCGTTCGTCGGCGGCAAGCCGATCGTTAACAAGTGGAAGTCGGGCAAGCAGTTGCCGGTCACCACCCCGGAAAGTGACGCCCTCTCGAAGGATCTCAAAAAGCGCGGGATGTCATTTGTCGGGTCGACGATCATCTACGCCCATATGCAGGCGACGGGACTGGTGAATGATCACCTGGTGTCGTGCTTCAGGCACAAGGAATGTCAGAAGGCGGCTTAAATATCGCGAGGCAAACAACCCGTCTCAATGCTTGAGACATTCGGTCTTTCGATATTGTCTCGAAAATTCGATGATTCGAGATTAGAAATATGATCATCCGGTCCGCTTCCGGCCAAAATAAGCCCGATGGCGAGTGCCTTGCGTAACGGCGGGTTTTCCGCTATGATGGGTGCTTAATATTCGATATTTGTCCACCGCTGGTGGAAGTTCGTGATAAGTGATGCGGGATAAGGGATACGAACAGTTTGCCTTCAAGACACACATAATTTCCGGGAAATAAAATATGCAAACAGCTGACAACGGGCCGGCGACCTACGGTCATCCCCCGGCAGCAGACTGTTCATATCACATATCACTTATCCCATATCCCGACTCGGTACATACTGAAACACCACGTCCCCGTAGCTCAACGGATAGAGTACTGGCCTCCGGAGCCAGAGGTGCAGGTTCGATTCCCGCCGGGGACGCTTTTATGACAGGCACCGTTTTTACGCGGTGCCTGTCTTGTTTACGCCTGACAGGCGCGCCCGGTCTTTCCATTCCATGAGCGAATCCCCGATTGACAAACTGCGCCGCTTTATCGACAAATCCGATGCCATCGTCGTCTTCACCGGTGCCGGGATCTCGACCGAGAGCGGGATCAGCGATTACCGTTCGCAGGGCGGGGTGTGGGAACGGTTCCAGCCGGTGACCATTCAGGAATTCATCGCCGACCCCGGCAAACGCAAACTCTACTGGCAGCGCAAGCTCGCCCTTTATGAACAGAACAAAGACGCCGGGCCCAATCCCGGCCACCTGGCCGTCGTCGAACTCGAACGGCGCGGCAAGCTGCTCGGCCTGATCACCCAAAACATCGACGGTCTGCATCAACAGGCCGGGACCGCTCCGGAAAAGATCCTGGAGATCCACGGCACCAATCAGGAAGTGATCTGCTTGTCCTGTCAGGAGATATGGCCGTGGCAGCACGCCTACGAGCGGTTGCTTAAGGGAGAAGAGGCCCCGGATTGCGAAAAATGCGGCGGATTGCTCAAGCCCAACACCATTTCCTTCGGGCAGTCGCTCAACGCGGCTGTATTGAACCGGTCCTTCGCGCTGGCCGAGGAGTGCGACTTTATGCTGGTCCTCGGTTCGAGCCTGGTCGTGGAGCCGGCCGCCTCGATCCCGCGTGTGGCCAAGCAGGGCAACGGCGGGGCTTGGCTAGCAATCATCACCCAATCCGCCACACCGCTGGACGGCTTGGCCGATCTGAAGATCGCGGCCTCGATCGGCGAAACCCTGAGCGCGGCCCTGGCCGTCCCGTCCTGATCCTCCCGGTTCGCCGGATTGGTCTGAATAAATGCGACCTTTTTCCGTTTATGCAGTAAAATGGCGGATGTAAGCCGTTTTACCGATACGGGAAAGGAGCGGACGATGAAACCGAATTGGCTAATTAACCGACGCCTGCCGCTGGCTGTGGCGATATTGACGGCAGCGGCTTGGACCGCGGGGGCGGCGGAGATGAAGGACGGGGACAAACCTAAGGGCAGCATCCACCGGGAGGTCAAGATGAACAAGGAAAACCTGAAGGCCAAACTCACCGATCTGCAATACTATGTGACCCAGGAGGACGGGACCGAGCGTCCTTTCCAGAACGAATACTGGGATAATAAAAAGCCGGGCATTTATGTGGACGTTGTCTCCGGTGAGCCGCTGTTCAGTTCGCTGGACAAGTTTGATTCGGGCACCGGCTGGCCCAGTTTCGTGCGGCCGCTGGTCGCGGAGAATGTGGTGGAAAACCGCGACGCCACCCACGGAATGGTCCGCACCGAGGTGCGCAGTCAGGACGGGGATTCCCATCTCGGGCACGTCTTTCCGGACGGGCCGAAGCCGACCGGACTGCGTTACTGCATCAATTCCGCCTCGCTGCGGTTTGTTCCGGTCGAAGATCTGGAGAAGGAAGGCTTCGGCCAATTCTTGCCGGCGTTCGAGGCCGCGGCCAAGGAAAAGAAGGACAAATAACAAAAGCGGGCGTGGCGTCGGGTTGACGCCGCGCGGGGGAGCAATGATCTATGCGGTACAAACTGAGCCTGACACTCTGCGTACTGAGCATCCTTTCCTTTGGCCTGACCGGAAACGCGGCGGCGGCCGGTATCGACTACACCCCCTACGAAAAGATTCTGAACACCTACGTCAACGGCGAAGGCCGGGTCAACTATCGAGGGCTTAAAGCCGATCGCGGTCCGCTCGATAATTTTATTCGGACCCAAATCGAGAATGCCGACCTCAGTGGATTTACGGACAACGAACGAAAGGCATTCTGGATCAATGCCTATAACGCCCTCACCCTGCGGCTGATCGTCGACAATTATCCGTTGCGCTTCGGCGGCATCCGGACGATCAATTGGGGACGGCCGTGGAGTATTCAGATGAAGGCGGCCGGCCGCGAACTGTCCCTTGGCGATATCGAACATGAGATCCTGCGTAAGTGGGACCCGATCGACCCGCGCATACACTTCGCGATCAACTGCGCCTCGGGCGGTTGCCCCAAACTGCCCAATACGCATTTTCCGCCTGCCGACCTCGACCGTCGGCTGGATTTCGAGGCCCGCCGCTTTATGAACGACCCGGCCAAGGTCCGCCTCGACCGCGCGCAGAACATTCTTTATCACAGCGAGATCCTGAAGTGGTTTGACGAAGACTTTCTCGCCGTCGCCCCGGACCTGAAAAGTTATATCCTCAAATACATTAAGGACGATGACCGCCGTTATATCCAAAGCCATGACGTCAAACTCAAGACAGTCGATTATGACTGGAGTCTGAACGAACAGTAATCGCCGCCCGCGGGACCCTGCCCGCCGGAAAGGAAGGGTCATGAACACCACTAAATGGATCATCACCGCCATCGTTGTGATCGGAGCGATCGGGGGATTGTTTATGCTGGCCGATCAGCACACCAACTTCTGTCCCCAGTGTCTGGCCAAGAATCTGAATCCGGAGGTCATCCGCCATTACATTGAAGGCTTCGGGCCGTGGGCGATCGCGGTTTACGTCGGATTATATATCGTCAATACCATGACGCTGGTGCCGCCGATCGCCTTTATGTCATTGTCTGCCGGGGCGCTGTTCGGTCCGGTGTGGGGGACGGTGGCGCTGACGCTCGGCTCCTTTTGCGGGACGACGGTCACTTTTTTCATTTCGCGCTACCTCGGCGGCGGTCTTGTCGACCGGTTCGTGAAGGGCCGGGCCGAGGAGTTTAACAAACGGTTCAGCGAAAACGGTTTTATCGTCCTGCTGCCGATCCGTCTGATCGGATTTCCGCCGTACGAATTTATCAATTACGCCGTCGGCTTGTCGAAGATCTCTTACCGCGATTACATCGCGGCGACCATGCTGGGGATGTCGCCGGCGATCATCATCCAGGTCCTGCTCGCCGACCGGCTCGCCAACTTCAGCTGGAAGGACCCGGTCCTGTATGTGGCCGTCGGTCTGTTCATCGGGATGGGTGTGATTACCGGCAAAATCATCAAGCAAAAGCGGGCCGAGGACAAGGCGGCCATGAACGCCGCCGAGGCGGTCTAGGGAAGGGGGAACGCATGGCCAAGCATGATTATGATCTGATCGTCATCGGGGGCGGGGCCGGCGGGCTCACTGCGTCCACTTTTGCCGGTCAGTCCGCCGCCAAGACTCTGCTGATCGAGAAGGAGGAAAAACTCGGCGGGGATTGTCTGCACTACGGTTGTGTTCCCTCCAAGTCGCTGATCAAGAGCGCCTACGTCGCCAATGTCATCCGCCATGCTGAACATTACGGTCTGCCCAAGGTTGAGCTCGGGCCGGTCGATTATCAAAAGGTCAGCCGGCGCATCCGCGGGATCATCGGGACCATCCAGGCCCATGACGAGCCGGATTACATCCGCGACAAATACAATGTCGAAACGGAATTCGGTGAGGCCCGCTTTCTCGATGCCAACACAATTGAATTGAACGGCCGGCGGATCAGCGCGCGGTATTTTGTGATTGCCACCGGTTCGTCGCCGTTAATCCCGCCGGTCGAAGGCCTGAACGAAGTGCCGTATATCACCAATCTCGATATTTTCTCGCTGGAGAAACTGCCGGAGTCGATGGTGGTCCTCGGCGGCGGTCCGATCGGGTTGGAGATGGCCCAGTCGTTTCACCGGCTCGGCTGCCGGGTCACGGTGATTGACCGCGGACCGCAGTTCCTGCCCAAGGAAGATCCCGACATCGCGGGTTTTATCCGGGACCGTCTTCAGGATGAAGGCATCACCATTCACCAGGATTTCGAGGCCCGGCAGGTGGCCCGTAAGGACGGCAAGATCATCGTGACCTTTGCCTGTCAACAGTCAGGCTCCGTCCACAGCGTCGAGGCCGAGGCCCTGCTGGTGGCAACCGGCCGCAAGGCTAATATTCATGGATTGGACCTGGAAAAGGCCGGTGTCGCGTTCGACCGCCATATCCGTGTCAATGCGAAGATGCAGACCTCGCAGAAGAATATCTACGCGGCCGGTGACGTCACCGGCGGCTATCAGTTCACGCACGTGGCCAGCTATGAGGCCGTGGTCGCCATTTACAATTGCATTTTGAAGATCCCCAAGAAGGCCGTTTATGACAATACGCCGTGGGTCACTTATCTGGACCCGGAGGTCGCCTCGATCGGTTATAACGAGCAGCGGGCCCAAAAGGCGGGGATCGAATATGTCAAACATATCGAACGCATCACCCATAACGACCGCGCCTTGGCTGAAGGCGAGAACGACGGTTTGATCAAGATCTTGATGAATAAAAAGGGGAAGGTCATCGGTGTGCAGATCGTCAGTTATCACGCCGGTGATCTGATCGCGGAATGGATCCCGGTCCTCAATGGCAAGGTCAAACTCTCCACGCTGACCGACGCGATCCATCCGTACCCGACGATGTCGGAGATCAACAAGAACGCCAGTGTGAACTATCTGGTCTCAACGATCCCGCCGTGGACCAAGAAACTCACCAAGATGTTGTTCGGTTATCAGGGCAAGGCGTAAAAAGAACTTTTCCTTATCAGGCCCTTCCGCTATATTAGATATATGAGCACCCCGACCCCCCCGTATTTGTACGAAATCAATACCATGTCTTTTCTCATCCGGATGGGAGACGACGGCGAACGGCCGTTGCCGCTGGCGAAGCTCCACGGAGATTTCTTCAGCGGGTTGCGCGATCGCGGCTTCGGATACGTGTGGATGATGGGCATGTGGGAACGCAGCCCGGCTTCCCGCCAGGAGGCGCTCGATCATCCGGACCTGCAGCGCGAATACACCGCCGCCTTGGGGAATTGGGAGGCGGCGGATGTAACGGGTTCGCCCTATGCGGTGCGCCGGTATCAACCCGATCCGCGTTTCGGCAAGTGGAAGGACCTTAAGAAATTCAAGGAGCATCTCAACGGCTTGGGTCTGAAATTGATCCTCGATTTTGTTCCCAACCACACCGCGTTGGACCATCCCTGGGTCAGCGAACGTCCCGAAAGTTATTTGTGCGCCAACCGCGAACAACGCGACGCTCTCAATCACGACCATTTTCATGAAATCGTGCCGGGCCGCTATGCCGCGCTCGGCCGCGATCCCTATCTCGATCCCTGGACCGATACCCTGCAACTCAACTACGCCGATCCCGAGACCCGCGAGCTGATCATCCAGGAGCTGGAGCGTATCGCCATGTACTGCGACGGGCTGCGCTGCGATATGGCGATGCTGGTCGTCAACCGGGTGATCCGACAAACGTGGGGGCATCTGATCGGCGCGGACCTGCCCCCGGAGGAATTCTGGTCAGAGGCCATCACGCGGATCAAGGACCAGCATCCCGGTTTTGTCTTTATCGCCGAGAGTTACTGGAACATGGAATGGGAATTGCAGCAGATGGGATTCGACTACACTTATGACAAGGTGCTATATGACCGGTTGCTGAATTCCGACGCCGGCGATGTGCGCGGGCATCTGTGCGCGGACCTGGAGTATCAGTTCCGCAGTCTGCGCTTTATCGAGAATCATGATGAGCCCCGTTCGCTGGCCGTGATGGACGAGGCCCAGGCCCGGGCGGCGGCTGTGGTGGCCCTGACGGTTCCGGGGCTGAAGCTGATCTTCGACGGTCAGACCGACGGCCGCACCGTCAAGATGCCGGTGCAGCTGCGCCGGGGCCCGGATGAAGATCCCAACCGCGTGATGACGTACTTTTACGAAACCCTGTTCGACTTTACCGGGTCCGATGTGTTCGTCGAGGGCGAGTGGACGCTCTGCGAAGTCCATCCGTCGTCGGAGAACAATCCCAGTTACGACCGCATCCTGGCCTGGGCGTGGCGCTTCGAGAATGAGATGCGCGCGGTGATCGTCAATTACGCCCCGGAGGCGGCCCAGGCGCGCGTGAAGCTGCCGTGGATCCCCGAGGCGCACGAGCCGGTCATCTTCGACGATCACGCCACCGACGAGGTCTATGACCGCGAGCGCCACGAATTGCGCGCCGAGGGTCTTTATGTGGACCTGGGCCCGTGGCAGTTCCACTGGTTATCGTGCGCCCTGCACGCCGGCGTTGCAGCGCCCGCATGATCCGCCCGCGAACCGCTGTTGCCGCCGGGCTCATTATCCTTTTCCTGACCGCGACCGCGGTCAAATCCTCCGACCATCACCCGGCCGTCACCGTAATCACCGAGACGGCTGGCGCGTGGTTCGATTCCCTGGACAACCGCCAGCAGGTTGCCGTGTCGTTTCCCTTTGATGACCGGGAACGCCTGCGCTGGCATTATTTTCCACACAGCGGCGCCGGATTGACGCTGCGCGAGATGAGCGAAGAACAGCGCGGCCTGGCCGCGGACATGATCCGCGCGGTCCTCTCCACGGCCGGGGCGCACAAGGTGGAAGAGATCATGGCCCTGGAGACGGTCCTTCAGCAGCTGGAGGGGAGTTCCCCGCGTTACCGAGATCCGTTGCGCTACGCCTTTACACTCTACGGGCAGCCCGGCGAACCACCCTGGGGGTGGCGTGTCGACGGGCATCACCTGGCCGTCAATGTCACCGTGGCCACGGAGCGGGACATCGTTCTGACGCCGCTCTTTTTGGGGAGCAATCCGGCCAAGGTCCCGCGCGGGCCGTTTGCCGGCCAACAGATTCAGAAAGATGAGGCCGCTCGTGCCCTGACCCTCGTTAACAGTCTGAACGCCGAACAGCGCGGGCGCGCGGTCCTGCGCGACCGGTCCGTCGGTAATATCCTCGCCGGGCCGGGGCAACTCGACCGGGTCCGGGAATTCGAAGGGATCCCTTATACGGACCTGACCGACGATCAGCGCCGGCAACTGATGGAACTGATTGAAGTCTATGTGGGCACCGCCCGCGACGACATCGGCCAGCCGTATCTGGAGCTTATCCGCGCGGACGTGCCGGAGTTGTATTTCGCCTGGGCCGGCGGGACGCAGGAGGGGGACGCCTACTACTACCGCATCCACGGCCCGCGCGTCCTCATTGAGTTCGACAATACGCAGAATAACGGCAACCATATCCACAGTGTGTGGCGGGATCCTCTCAATGATTTCGGCCGGGATGTCTTGCGGGAGCATTACTTGCAAGAGCATTGAATACTAGCGGTTAGCGTTTAGCGGACAGCGGCGAGTGCTCAGGTCGCGGCATTCTGGGATTAGGGAATAGCGGATAGTGGCTGTCGAGGGAGGAGGGCCCCGCAGCTCACTAAATACTGATCCCACCGCCAACTAATCACTGATCCCTTACTAATCTCTATCCGCTCACCGCTATCCGCTGAATCTTAGTGCCTGTGGCATCCCGATAAGATATAATGAGTACATCGTGAAGAGACGCGCTGCACAGATTCGTCGAATTATTATCTACCTGCTCATGCTCGCCTGTCTCTACCCCATCACCCAAGCCGACTTTTTTATCAACATCAATCCGCTATGGACGCATACCGGCACCACGCATTTCATTATCCGCTATCCGCGCGGGTCGCCGGCGGCCGACGGCATCATGGACTTGGCCGCTCAGCTGGAAGGTTATTACGCCGAGTTGACCAAGATTTTTCCGCTCCCCGAACACGAACCGATACCGGTTTATTATCACAACCGCCAATTGTTTGCGGGATTGAACCCGGTGTGGGGCTACACCACCGACTACTCTGTCCATGCGACCTATTCGCACCGGATCAAGGACACCAGTCCGCATGAACTGCGGCATTTCATCCAGGACATGATCAATCCGGACGCGCCTTACTTTTTTAACGAAGGCGCCTGCGGCATCGGGATCCGCATCGGCGGGATCGGTTTCGACAGCCGGGCGCGCGCGTCCTGTCCGGACCTGCAACGGATAACATTGGAGTCCCTGGTCCATGACTACCGTATGCACGCCGACCGGCGGCAGGACTATTGGGCCTATTCGTTCGCCGCATTCCTGACCGGGACCTTCGGCAAAAAGACCTTCGGCCGCTTCTACGCGCGGGCCACGCCGGCCGATTGGAGAGAGGTCTTTGCCGAGGAATTCGGTATTCCGCCCGGCCAGGCCGAGGCCGCCTGGAAAGCGGCGCTGTGCGCGAAAATCCCGCTTCAATAGCAGCCCGCCCCCGATCCTGTGCTAAAATGACATCAATAAAATAGGGACAGACTCCAATTTACGGTATTGGCGCCTGTCCCTGAATCATCGGGGTTTGTCCCCATTTTTTATGTTATTTCATTCCATCCATTTCGTCATTTTCTTCCTCATTGTCTACGCCCTGTACCGGGTGCTGCCGCACAAGGGGCAGAACCGGATGCTGCTGGTAGCCAGCTACGTGTTTTACGGGTCGTGGGACTGGCGGTTTTTGTCGCTGATCCTGATTTCGACGATTGTCGATTATATCTGCGGACTGCGGATCCATGACACAGATGATCCAAAAACCAGGAAGCATTTCCTGCGGCTGAGCCTTGTCACCAACCTCGGCCTGCTCGGGGTCTTTAAGTATTTTAATTTCTTCGCCGATAACCTCAGCGCCTTGTTGGGCGTCTTCGGACTGCACTCCGATCTTGCCGTGCTGAACGTCATCCTGCCGGTGGGGATTTCTTTTTATACTTTCCAAACCCTCAGCTACACGATCGACATCTATTACGGCAAATTGAAACCCACGCGCTGCTTTTGGGATTTCGCGCTGTTCGTGGCCTTCTTTCCGCAGCTGGTCGCCGGGCCGATCGAGCGCGCGTCGCATCTGCTTCCGCAGCTCCAAAATCCGCGCCGGCCGACGCTGCAACAATTCTACGAAGGCTGCTACTTGTTTTTCTGGGGATTATTTCTGAAGATGTTCGTCGCCGACAATCTCGCGCGGCTGGCCGATCCGATCTTTAACAAGGGGCCGTATGAGGGCGGGATGGTGTGGATCGGTGTCTATGCCTTTGCCTTTCAGATCTTCGGCGACTTTGCCGGCTATTCGAATATGGCGCGCGGGATCGGCAAACTGCTCGGCATCGAGATCATGAATAACTTCCTGGCACCGTACATGGCCGCCAATCCGCGTGACTTCTGGCGGCGCTGGCACATCAGTCTGTCGACCTGGCTGCGTGACTACCTTTATATTCCGCTGGGCGGGAACAAGGGCGGGGACTTGCTGACGCTGCGCAATCTGATGCTGACGATGCTGCTGGGCGGACTGTGGCACGGCGCGGCCTGGACGTTCGTCATTTGGGGGTTTTATCACGGGGTGCTGTTGATCGGACACCGCCTGCTCGGTCCGTGGCTGGACAAGACGGTGCGTATCGAGGGCGCGGGGGAGGGTGTGTGGAAGGCCGCGAAGATCGTCTTTTTCTTTCAGCTGACCTGTATCGGCTGGCTGATCTTTCGCGCGCAATCGCTTACGCAACTCGGCGCGATGGGCAAGGCCATGCTCACGCCGTGGGTTACCAGCGATCCCGGGTTGCTGACCGCACGGTTGTGGCAGCTGGTGCTTTACACCTACATTGTCGTGCTGATGCAGATAATGCAGTACCTGCGCGACGATGAACTGGTGATCTTCCGCATCCGGATTCCGGTGCGGGCCTTAATTTACGTGGTGTTATTTTATATGATCGTGGTACGCGGAGTGACCGGTGGCAAAGAGTTCATCTACTTCCAATTCTAGACCGTGGCCGTGGGCCTTTCTGATCGCGTTGACGGTGATCATCATCATCGAGAGCCTGGTGGTGGTCTTCGACGAGCGGTTTTACTATCCGCCGTTCAACAACCTGCGCATGAAGGTCAAGAACGAGATCTCCCTGTCGGCGGACCGCCACTTCGACGTGCTGATCCTCGGCGACAGTTTCAATCTCACCGGACTCGACCCCGCGCTGTTGACCGCGGACACGGAGCTTTCCGGCTTCAACTATGCCACGTTTGCCGTCAATTCGGTGATTACCTCTTACGTCCTGTTGAGAAACAGTCTTAAGAAGAAGGGGCCCAAGCCGCGTTACTTGATCATCGGTTACCTCGATTATATCCCGCAGTTCAGCAAGGACTATATTTACGAGAAGTACGCGCATACCCTGTTCGATTTCAAGCAAGGGAATATCGGAGTGTTTACCGCGGAGTTCGGTCCGGCTCTCTGTCTGAAGTTCCTCATACCGACGTTGAAGCATCAGGGATACTTTTTGCTGAACGCCAAACCCACGCCGCCGGAGAAGATCCGCGCGGTGCGGCAGTCGGTCTATGACAAGCGCGGTTTCTATGAATGGCACGCCGAGCGGGAGTTCGACGGCAATATCGATTACATCAATACGGATGACGAGTTCTACGCCACCCCGTACTTCGAGAAATACATCCGCAAGATCCTCACGCTGTGCGCCCGCAACGACATCAAGGTCCTGTACATCATGCCCACGGTCGTCCCGGAGCTTGACAAACGGTTGACCGCGGCGGGCCGGCGGGACGCTTATATGGCATACTTGCAGGGACTGAAGGAAGAGTATCCCAATATGGACATCATTTACCCGGCCGGGCAACTCAGCGATCCGCGATTCTACACCGACCAGGACCATCTTAACGCCCGCGGCGGCGCGGTCCTGAGCGACATGACGCGCGGTTGGCTGCGGGGCGCGTCCGGACCGGCGGAATGACCACGAACGAATGAAAAGAATTCATCTCATCCAGACCATCGCGTTTCTCTCCGCGCTGCTGTTGTTTCAGATCGAACTGATCATCGCCAAGCTGTTTTTGCCCAACTTCGGGGGGAGTTACATGGTGTGGGGCGCGTGCGTCGTTTTTTTTCAGGCCGCGCTCATGCTCGGATACCGGTACTCGCAAGCGGTCGTCGAGAAGTTCGGCATCGAACGCTACCGGATCATGCACGCGGCGCTCGCCTTGTTGCCGCTTTTGTCGTTCCCCGGCCGCGCGCTGCCCATGACCTTTGACGCGCTCCCGTGGCCGTTGGTGCTGTCGGTGTTCTGGCATTTATGTATCCTGATCGGACCGGTCTTCTTCGTACTGAGTACCACCAGTGTCATCTGGCAGATGTGGCTGGTGGCCTCGGACCTTCCCGAACGTAACAATCCCTATGTCCTGTTCGCGGTCTCCAATGCCGGCTCGCTGGTGGCCTTGCTGACGTATCCGTTTCTCGTCGAGCTTTATCTGGACCTGCCGGCACAACAGAACATCTGGCGGGCGGGTTACCTGGTGTTTGTGCTGCTGCAGTGGTGGGCGTTTAAGATCATACCGGTCAAGGAGGCGAAGCCGCGCAAGGTGGAGCTTAAGCCCGTGAAGCCCGCGCGCCTCATTCACTGGCTGTGTTACTCGGCGGCGGGCGTGATGATGTTCCTGGCGGTGACCAATATCGTGACCGCCGAAATCGCGCCGCTGCCGTTGCTGTGGGTCGCGCCGCTGGTGATTTATCTGGTCAGTTTTATCCTGAACTTCAAGAAAAAGCCGTACTGTCCGCGATGGCTGCGCGAGGACATTCACTCAGTGGCCGGTTTTGCCGTGGTGATCTATTTTGTGGTGCAGGTGCCGCTGCTGCCGGTCCTGCTCGATATGTTTTTATTATTCATGATGACCTATCTGGTCTGTATGCACACACAGTACCGGCTCTATCAGTCCCGCCCCGGTGACCATCGCTACTTGCCGTTCTACTATTTTATCGTTTCGGTGGGAAGTCTCCTGGGAGGTGTTTTTGTCAGCTGGATCATGCCCTTATTGTCGACGGCCTACGCCGAGTACTTCGCGGCGTTTCTGGTCATTGCCGCGGCCTTGCTGACGGAACGGCGGCGCCGGCGTATTTTGCCTGGGATCCTGATGGCCTTTGCCGCGATTATCCTGATGATGATGTGGCCGCTGATATTCAGTCAGCCTGAGGTGCGCCTGACCTGGATCCAGTTCGCCGGGTTGGCCGGTCTGCTGGTCCTGGTACCGCTGGTGTTTTCGAACCTGCGCGATCATCCCGCGGCCTTTGCCGGATGCCTGGCCGTCTTTACCGTATTGACACCGCTGATCGAGACGCGCTGGTCGTTGACCGAGCACATTTACCGCTACCGGAATTACTACGGCGCGGGCAAGGTCCGCCTGGCCGACGGCGCCCGCACACTGGTCCACGGGACAACCATTCACGGTTCTCAATACGTACAGCCCGCTCTTGAACATATTCCCCTGGCATACTACGGTTACCGTTCGCCGGTAGGGGAGCTGCTGCAGCAGGACGTGATCCGCTTGGAACGAATGGGGATCATCGGGCTGGGGATCGGGACCATGGCCACCTATTTCCGGCCGGATCAAACCGTGGATATTTTCGAGCTCGATCCGGATATCTACCAACTCGCGCGGACCCATTTCCGTTTCCTGGCGAGGGCGAAGGGGACGGTCCGCTATCACACCGGAGACGGCCGGTTGCTGCTGGGCGAGATTCCGGACGGGACGTATGACCTGCTTATCATTGACGCCTTCAGCGGGGACGCGGTCCCCGTGCACCTGCTGACCCGCGAGGCCTTGGAGCTGTACCGGCGGAAGGTGAAGCCGGACGGTGTGGTCCTGTTTCACATCTCCAACCGTTATTTCTTTCTGGGTGCGCCGTTGACGGCCACGGCCCGTTCTCTCGAGGCGGAGGCGGCTATCAAAGAAGGCCCGAAGACCCAGGAGCTCGACCAGTCTTCGCTGTGGCTGGCCGTGACTTGGGACCCCGCGCGGCTGGCGACGCTTGTCCGGGAATGGAACTGGAGTCACGTCTCACCGGCTTCCCCGCGCATCCGGGTGTGGACCGACCGGTACCACACCGTTCTTCCTTATATAGAGTACTCCAATTTGTGGCGTGACTCGATGTTCCTGCTGAAGCGCCTGAACGCGCCGGTCCGCTAGGCCGCCGGCCGGGCTGGAAAAAGTGTTTGACAGAATATTAAAATATGCTAATATTCTAATAAAAGGAGATCGCCATGAAAAAGACCGCCGACAGCGCTATCTATTCCCAAGCCGCCCGGATGCTCCGATCGGTTGCCCACCCGGCGCGCATTGAGATCATTGACCTCCTGGTCGCGGAGCAATCCCTGACCGTCAATGAAATCAAAGACCGCTTAGGGCTGACTCAATCCATGACCTCACAGCACCTCAGTGTCCTGAAAACGGCCGGCATCGTCGCCTGCGAGAAAGAAGCGAACAGTTGCCATTACTATATCCAGAACAAAAACGTCCTGAAGCTACTCGAGTGCGTGCAACGCTGCGCCCGGGACCAGGCCGGGTAGGAGGGGGCCATGTTAAAGAAGTTTGTCCTGTATACGTTGAATCATCCCAAATCCGTGATCATCGCGAGCATCCTGCTGACGATCCTGGCCGCGGCGCAGTTTCCCCGGATCAAGGTGGACACCGATCCGGAGAATATGCTGCCCTCCGACGCGCCCGTCAGGGTATTTCACCATGCCACCAAGACCGAATTCGCGCTTTATGATTTCATCGTGTTGGGCGTCGTCAATGAACGCGACCCGGACGGGGTCTTCAATCCGGCAACGCTGACGACCGTTTATCAGCTCACCAATGATATCAAGAATATTGAAGGCGTCATTGCGCACGAAATTATCGCGCCGTCGACCAAGGACAATATCGAACAAGCCGATTTGGGCAGCGTGCGCTTTCAGTGGCTGATGGAATCACCGCCCGGGACCCGCGACGAGGCGCTGAAGATTCGCGACGAAGCGCAGGACCATCCGATGTTTCGCGGCAGTGTCGTCTCCGAAGACGGCAAAGCGCTGGCCATCTATATTCCCATCGAAAAGAAGGACCTCAGTTACGAAGTGGCGCAGGCCGTGCGGGAACTGATCAAAAAGTACCCGGGCGACGAGGAGTTTCACATCACCGGCCTGCCGGTGGCCGAGGACCAGTTCGGTGTGGAGATGTTCAAGCAGATGGCGCTCTCCGCGCCGCTGGCCGGTCTTATCATCTTTCTGTTGATGCTGTTTTTCTTCCGATCGGCCAAGTTGGTGGCCGCGCCGATGATCGTGGCCGTCCTCACGGTGATAATAACCATGGGACTGCTTATCGGCTGCGGGTACCCGGTGCACATCATGAGTTCGATGATCCCGATCTTCCTGATGCCGATTGCCGTACTCGATTCTGTCCATATCCTGAGTGAATTCTTTGACAAGTATCAGCAGTTTAAGGACCGCCGGGAAACTATTGTGTTCGTGCTGGAGGAGCTGTTTACCCCGATGCTGTTCACCTCGTTGACCTCGGCGGCCGGATTCTTCTCGTTGTCGTTTTCCCCGATTCCCCCCGTTCAGGTGTTCGGCGTGTTCGTCGCGATCGGCATCGGTCTCGCCTGGGTCCTGACCATGCTGCTCATCCCGGCCTACATCATGCTGTTGAAGGAAGAAGGCTTTGCCGGCTTCGGGCATGTGGAGGCGGATGAAAAGCCGCATATGATTGATAAGACGCTGGCCGTGGTCCGTGACGCCAGCACCGGCGCCTACAAGACCGTGATTATCCTGACCCTCGTCGTGATCGCCGCTTCGGCTTATGGGATCAGCCGGATTCAGGTGAACGACAATCCGGTGCGCTGGTTCAATCCGGGCCATCCCATCCGCATCGCCGACCGGATCCTCAACGCGCATTTTTCCGGGACGTACGAGGCTTATTTAGTGATGGAGGCGGCGGACAAAGAGGGTGAGGTCTTTCTGCAGCCGGAGATGCTCCGCTATGTTGAGGGTTTGCAGGCGGCATTGATCGATTCCAAGCTGGTCGGCAAGACCATGTCCCTGGCCGATATCGTTAAAAAGGTTTATTACGAACTGCTCGGCGGCGACAAGGCCAACAACAAGATCCCAGGCACCAAGGCGGCGGTCGCGCAGAGCTTGATCTCCTTTGAAAGTTCCCACAAACCGGACGACCTTTGGCATCTGACCACCCCTGACTATCACAAGGCCGTCATTTGGCTGCAGCTGAAAAGCGGCGATAACAAGGATATGTCCAAGGTTGTCGCGCTGGCCGAAGATTACATGCGCCGTAATACGCCACCGTTGGCCGTTTCCCATGAGTGGGCCGGGTTGACCTACATCAATGTGATTTGGCAAAACAACATGGTGGTGGGCATGTTGAAGAATTTCCTGGGATCGTTCGTGATCGTCTTCGGGATGATGCTGGTCCTGTTCCGTTCGCCGCTGAAGGCGATTGTTTCGATGGTCCCGCTGACGGTGACGATCCTGTTTATCTACAGTTTGCTCGGGTTCTTCGGCAAGGACTACGACATGCCGGTGGCGGTGCTCTCGGCGCTGACCCTGGGGCTTTCGATCGATTTCGCGATCCACTTTATCCAGCGGGCCGCCGAGATTCAGCAGGCCGAAGGCGACTGGATGCGGACAGCCGCGGCCATGTTCGGCGGTCCCGGCCGGGCAATCGTGCGCAACGCGCTGGTGATCGCCATCGGTTTTCTGCCGCTGCTGGCCGCCCCGCTGATCCCTTACAAGACCGTCGGGTTCTTCATGTTCATGATCATGGCCGTGTCGAGCGTGGCCACGCTGCTCATTATTCCCTCGATTATCTCGGCGTTGCCGCAGAAGTTCTTTCATACCAAAAAAGGAGGCGATCACCATGCTTAAGAAGATAACAGGATTGGGTTTGGCCGTGCTGTTGGCCGGAGTTACCATGGCCGGCGCCGAACCCGCCGTTGACGAAATTATCACCAAGGCCAACAGCGTCGCCTACTATGCCGGCGACGACGGATTGGCAGATGTCACCATGACCATCACCGACGCCCAGGGGAGGGAGCGGGTGCGGGAATTCCGGATCCTGCGTTACGACGTCGCCGACCAGGGCGAGCAGAAATTCTTTGTCTACTTTCACAAACCCGCGGACGTCGCCAAGATGACCTACATGGTCTGGAAGCACCCGGGCGCTGACGACGACCGCTGGCTATATTTGCCGGCGCTCGATCTGGTCAAGCGGATCGCCGCCAGCGACAAGCGTTCGAGTTTTGTGGGTTCGCATTTCGTTTACGAGGACGTCTCCGGCCGCAACATCGACGACGACGTGCACACGCTCGAATCGACGGACGATACCTACTATAAGTTGAAGAACGTCCCCAAGGACCCCAAGGGTCTGGAGTTCGCGTATTACTTTATTTGGATCGATAAAACGACGTTCCTGCCGATGAAGGCGGAGTATTACGATGAACGGGGCGAGCTGATCCGTACGATCACCGCCCTGGAGACGGCAGAGGTGCAAGGCCATCCGACGGTCCTGAAATCGGAGGTCAAGGACCTGCAGCGCAACGGCCGTACACTGATGGAGTTTTCGGGCGTCCGTTATGACGCCGGGCTTAAAGACGATATCTTTGCCGAACGCTATCTGCGGAGGGCACCGGTGCAATGGATTCGTTAACGCGACAAACCGGATGGATTGTCGTTACGGCGGCCGTGATCCTCACGGCGTCGTCAGCGGCCGCGCTGGAACTTCCCGAGATTCACGGCTTTGCCGAGGCGGACGCCGCCGTCAAAATGGATTCCGGCAATACCAAACATGACGACTACAATCTCCTGGAACAACGCATTCAGTTGAAGTCGACCTCCTTTTTCTCCGGCGACAATTACCTGGCCGAGAAGGGCGGGATCTTCAACTTCAAAGGCGATTTTACGGTCGACGAGTACTTCGGCGGTAAAACCGGATTCGAACTGCGCGAACTCAACCTCGGACTGACCCCTCTGGATATTGTCGACGTGAAGGCCGGCCGCCAGGTACTGACCTGGGGCACCGGCGACTATCTCTTCATCAATGATCTGTTTCCCAAGGACTACGTCTCGTTTTTCGCCGGTCGCGACGATGAATATCTCAAGAAACCGTCGGACGCGTTGAGGGTCTCCGTATACCCGTCATGGGGGAACCTCGATGCCGTGGTTATGGCGTTCGAGCCGAATACGACGGCGGCGGGCGACCGGCTGACGTTTTTCGATCCGCTGCAGGGCGGTATCGCCGGGCGGGAATCGGAGCGGGAGCTGCTCGAACCGGCGCGCCAGGCCGACAATCTTGAGTACGCGCTGCGCTACTACCGCAATATCGGGAGCCATGAGCTGGCCTTGTATTATTTCCGCGGGTTCGACAAAAATCCTAACAGTTTCAAGAGCATCGCCGAACGCCAGCTGTTCTACCGCCGTCTGGACGTCTACGGCTGGAGCCTGCGCGGTCCGGTGGCCGGCGGGATCGGCAACGCGGAGTTCGGTTACGCCCGGTCCCGGGAGGATTCCGAGGGCACGGACCGGTTGATCGAAAATTCACAGCTGAAGATGCTCGCCGGTTACAGCAAGGATTTGGGCAACGACCTTAAGATAGGAGTACAGTACCAGTTCGAAAAACGGCTCGACTATGCGGCCTATACCGCGGCGTTACTGCCGGGGGACCTGCTTCTTGACGAATACCGGCATCTGGTGACGCAACGGATCACCAAACAGTTCTTGAATCAGACGCTGACGCTGTCGCTTTTTAACTTTTACTCGCCCTCGGATAAGGAGGGTTATATCCGGCCGGTTGCCAGTTATGACTGGACCGACCAGTGGAAGGTGACGCTGGGCGTGAATATCCCGTGGGGAGATGACGATTACACCGAGTTCGGTCAGATGAAGGAAAACAAAAATATTTATGTGCGGGTCCGTTACAGTTTTTGACAACCGGCCCGCGGGGAGGGTGAGAAAATGGAGAGAACATTACGCGGTATTGCGGGAGGATTTATCCTGGCCAGCCTGTTGCTGGCGCACTGGGTCCACCCCGGGTGGTTGTGGTTCACCGCCTTTGTGGGGCTGAACCTGTTTCAGTCCGCCTTTACCAACTGGTGCCCGATGATGTGGATCCTGCAAAAGGCCGGCTTGCGTTAACCGGGGGCGGCCTGAATCGGGTGTTCCGGGAAAATTGGAGCACAATAAACTTGACCGAACGGTCAAGTTATGTTATCGTAACATCATGATTGAAGCCCGTCATTTTCGGCGGGGAGAAAAAGGGTCTCGCCAACCCGACATATTTTTTTTGCCTATTAAATTGACCGAACGGTCAAGGATAAGGAGTGCTGCTATGAGAATCCAAACCCCCGAAATGAATCATCGCCCCGCAACCCGTGTTAGTACATGGGATGTCAATCTGACCCCCCTGAAAATTACCGCGCTGATCTACCTGCGTGAGGCGCGTATCAATGAGGAATATGAAAACATGACAGAGTTGGTCCGCTATGCCCGTCAGTTCGGCGCGGACCGGCGCGAAATCGCGGACGCGTTAAACGCTGTCCGTGTCTGAAGGAGGCGCATATGCAAACAGCAACCTATCTCATCCCGGTCCTTACTCTGTTATACGTCCTGATCAACCCGGCCTTCGCGCATGCCCGGCCCGCGCCGAATCCGTTCCGGCGGGACGCAAACCCGCACCGGCTGATCCGCGGCCTGTTGCGTGAGGCATACTGGACCACAGACCATTCGTTTAAAACCAGAAACAACCGCTGGATCATCAACCGACAGTTGGTGTCCGGAAAGGAGGGCGAAAATGAGCGCCTTAATACAATCCGTCAACACGGATAACTTCGAAAGCAAAATCCTGCGCGCGCCGGCCGCGACCCTGGTCGACTTTTGGGCCGAATGGTGCGCCCCGTGCCGCGCGCAGAATCCCGTCCTCGAAGAATTGGCCGGCGAGTGGGAAGGTAAAGTCCGCATCGCCAAGGTCAATGTCGACGACGACCCCGAACTGGCTTCACGGTACAACATCATGAGTATACCGACCATGATCCTGTTTCGCGATGGCCGTGCCGTCCGCCAGGTAACCGGCGTGCAGTCCGCCGCTCAGCTTCGCGCGCTGCTTGCCGCCAGCAACCTCAATTAAGGAGGTGACTATGCAACCGAACTGGGAATTCTTGAATCAACATCCGAATACGCGGCCGCATGATGTGCCGCGCAAACCGGCCGCCAAGAAAACGCCGGTGAATGACGATAATCTGCTCGATGCGTACTCCCGTGCCGTTATTGATGTGGTCGACCGGACCGGTCCGGCCGTGGTCAGTATCAATGTCGGCTGGCAAATCCAGGAACACGGGATGCAGCAAGGCGGTTCCGGGTCCGGCGTGGTGTTTACGCCCGACGGATACATCCTGACCAACAGCCACGTGGTCCACAACACCACCGATTTGATGGTGATGTTGAATAACGGTGATGTCTATGAAGCCGAGGTGATCGGGGATGATCCGGCCACGGACCTCGCGGTGATCCGCGTCCCGGCGGCCGGCCTGCCGTACGCGCCGATCGGTGATTCCCGTGACCTGCGGGTCGGACAGTTGGCAATCGCTATCGGCAATCCGTTGGGGTTCGAATCAACCGTGTCGACCGGCGTGGTGAGCGCGACCAACCGCCACCTGCGGACCAAAAACGGGCGCTTGATGGAGAATATCGTTCAGCATACCGCGCCGCTCAACCCGGGGAATTCCGGCGGGCCGCTGGTGAATTCCCGGGCCGAGGTCATCGGCATCAACGTGGCGATCATCTTCCGCGCCCAGGGATTGAGTTTCGCGATCCCGGCCAACACCGCCAAGTGGGTGGCCCAGCAGATCCTGCTGCACGGACGTGTGCGGCGGGGGTATCTCGGCATCGCGGGGCGTCAGATGCCGCTGTCCGAAGAGCTGCGTCGCAGTCAGGGATTAAGCAACGCCAGCGGCGTGCTGGTCGAACATGTCGAGCCGAACTCGCCGGCCCACCGGGCCGGGTTGGATGTGGCGGACGTGATCGTCAACGCCAACGAACGGGTCATCGCCAATGTGGATGATCTGCACCACTTCCTCGCGCAATGGCCGCTCGGCCAACGGTTTCAGCTGACAATCGTGCGGGACCGCGAGCTGATGGGCCTGCCCATCGTGCCGACCGAGGCCTTGTGATTCATCCCCCGGGGGGCGCGGCCGGATCACGGTCGCGTCTCCGGGGATATCTTTTTCGTCCGCTTGTGCTATAATCGGACAATACTCACCGCGAAGCGGCAGCCATTATCAATGTAGCGGAACGTTTCATGTCTTTAACCTTCCTCAACGAAATCGCCAATCTCAAAAAGAAGGCCTTCGACGCCTACACGCGCGAAACGGTCGAAGAGCTTATCCAGGTCACCAATGAAATGGCCGAGGAGAGCCTGGCCAAGACAACCATCCGCGAAGGCGACCGCATCCCGCCGTTTGAATTGAAAGACGCCACCGGCGACCTCATCCGCAGCAGCGATTTGCTGAATAGAGGGCCGCTGGTGATCAGTTTTTATCGCGGCGGCTGGTGTCCGTTTTGTTCGCTGGAATTGAAGTTTCTGCAGAAGATTTATCCGCAGGTGCGTGAGTGCGGCGCGGACATCGTGGCCATATCGCCGGAGCTTCAGGAGTACACTCATAAGACCAAGTCCGACAACGGCCTGCAGTTCTGCGTCTTGAGCGATGTGGACAATAAGGTCTCCAAGAAGTTCGGGCTGATCTTCACGCTGATCAAGCACATCGCCAATATCTACCGCATCAACTTCGACCTGGACCTGAAGGCGATCAACGGCAACGAGGATTATGAATTCCCGGTGCCGGCCACCTATGTTGTGAAACCCGACGGCCTTATCCACTACGCGTTTATCGATGTGGACTACACCAAGCGGCTGGAGCCGGAGATTTTGTTGACCAAATTGGCGGAGATTTCGCGGGCGTAGGCCGCGGACTATCCGTTTCCGGTGCGGCATATCCGGGCCGATTACTGAGTTTGACATTTGCCTCAGGTTAAGGTATATTATTTAAGTTCCTGAGGCGGCAAAGAAGCCGCCGCACCAGGGTAATGAAGCCCAACGAATAAGACTAAAACTATTCGTTGGGCTTTTTTTATTCCCGCAGGAGTGCAGATAAATGCATGCGGGGATTGGTGATAAGGGATTAGGGGATGGACTGTTGCTTCCGGATATATTCCGACCCAAGTCCCCAGATGAGCACGCTCGGTCTGAATCCCGTATCTCCAATCCTATATTACTAACAGGACCTTCAACCAATCCGTACACAAGATGAGCCACAACATCAAATTCCTGGCCAATTACAAGACCGAAAGTTTCTTCGATGAGATGTTTACGTCCGAAGGGGACGTGCGGCCGGCCTATAAACTCTTCTTCGAGAATCTCGAACGGCTGAATCTCGACGACCTCAAGGCCAAGCAATACACCGCGGACAAGGCCTATGTCTCCATGGGGATTACGTTCAACGTGTACCACGAGGGGGAGGGCGTGGAGCGTACCTTGCCGTTTGACCTGGTCCCGCGGATTATCCCGTTTGAGGAATGGGATGTGATCAACCGCGGACTCACCCAGCGCGTCATCGCGTTGAATACCTTTCTGGATGACATCTACAATAAGAAGCTCATACTCAAAGACAATGTTATCCCTGAGGAGATCATCCGGTCGTCGCCCGGTTATTTGCCGGCCTGCGAGGGGATACAACCGCCCAGGGGACGCTGGGCCCATATCAGCGGCATCGACCTGATCAAGCACAGCGACGGGGATTATTACGTTTTGGAGGACAATTGCCGCGTCCCGTCCGGCGTGTCCTATGTGTTGGAAAACCGCGAGATTATGAAGCGCGCCTTTCCCAACATCTTTGAGCGCGCGCATGTGCTGCCGATATACGACTATCCGTTGCAGCTGCTGGAGATGCTGGAATCGCTGACCTTTATGCAGGAACCCACGGTCGTGGTGCTCACGCCGGGAATTTACAACTCCGCTTATTTTGAACATTCGTTTCTCGCCCAGCAAATGGGGGCCGAGCTGGTGGAGGGACGTGATTTGGTGGTGGAAGACGGATTTTGCTATATGCGCACGACCAAGGGGCTGCAGCGTGTTGATGTCATCTATCGCCGCGTCGACGACATTTTTATCGATCCGCTCGTCTTCCGGCCCGATTCGGTGCTCGGGGTGCCGGGCCTGTTCGATGCCTACCGCCGCGGCAATGTGGCGATCGCCAACGCGCCCGGGACCGGCGTGGCCGACGACAAGGTGGTCTACGCCTACGTCCCCGATATGATCAAGTACTATCTGGAAGAGGACCCGATCCTGCCGAATGTACCGACTTACTTATGCTGGCGCGATAACGACCGCGATTACGTGCTGGAAAACATCCATAAGATGGTGGTCAAGACCGACAACCAGTCCGGCGGCTACGGCATGCTGATGGGGCCGTCATCGACCACCGAAGAGCGGCGCGAGTTCATCGACAAGATCAAGGCCAGCCCGCGCAATTATATCGCACAGCCGATGATGTCGTTGTCGCGTGTCCCGACCCTGATCCAGGACGACCTGGAAGGCCGTCACGTTGATCTGCGGCCGTTCGTCCTCTTCGGAAACAGTGTCTCGGTCATTCCCGGGGGGTTGAGCCGGGTCGCGTTGAAAAAGGGATCGATGGTCGTCAACTCGTCGCAGGGCGGGGGATCGAAGGACACGTGGGTCCTCGGTGTGCCGGAGGAGGACCTGCTCAATGCTTAGCCGGGTCGCGCAAACCATCTACTGGCTGGGCCGGTACATCGAACGGGCCGAGAACTACGCGCGCTTTATGGACGTCAACCTGTCGTTGATCATGGACCTGCCCAAGACGATGTCCGAACAGTGGCAGCCGCTGGTGGGGATCACCGGCGACGACGCGTTGTTCCGCAGCAAGTACGACGAACAATACACCCGCGACAACGTCGTGCAATTCATGACCTTCGACAAGGACAATTCCAATTCGATCCTCAGCTGTCTGATCCAGGCGCGGGAGAACGCGCGCACCATCCGCGAGATTATCTCCAGCGAGATGTGGCAGCAGCTCAATGAGCTTTACCTTTCCGTCAAGGACGCCAACATCGCCACCAACGGCAATCTCTCCGATTTTTACCGTCATATCAAGACCGGATCCCATTTGTTTAACGGGATCATGGACTCGACGCTGATCCACAACGAGGCCTATCACTTCGCCAACATCGGCCGGCTCTCCGAGCGGGCCGATAAGACCGACCGGATCCTCGACATGAAATACTTCTATCTGCTGCCGCGGGTGGAAGACGTGGGGACCACGCTCGATTATATGCAGTGGTCGGCGCTGTTAAAGTCGGCCAGCGCCTACGAAGTCTACCGGAAGAAGTACGGCCGCATGGACTACCGCGACATAATCGAGTTTTTGATCTTTGACCGCGAGTTTCCCCGGGCGATCCACTTCTGTTTATTGGAGTCCGACCGCTCGCTGCACACCATCGGCAATACGCAATTGGGGACCTTCAACAACCCGGCCGAAAAGGAGATGGGCAAGATCATCTCTCAGTTGAACTTCAACGATGTCAACGACATCATCCAGTACGGCCTGCACGAATATCTTGATGACCTGCAGGTGAAACTCAATCATCTCGGTGACGAGATATTCAATACATTCTTTTCGCTCGCACACAAGTAAGTTAGGAAGGAACAACCCCATGACGTATTGCGTTGGAATCAAAGTGAAGGAAGGGTTGATCGGTCTGGCCGACACCCGTATGACCGCCGGGAATCAGACCCTGACCGCCCGCAAAGTGAGCATCGAACAAAAGCACGGTGACCATGCCGTGTTCCTGATGACCTCGGGACTGCGCGCGCTGCGCGACAAGGCCGTGACGTATTTTCAGGAGATCATCGAAGAAACCGGCTTCGAATACAAGAAGATGTACAAGCTCGTCAACGCCTTCGGAGGACAGATCCGCCGCGTCGCCCAGGAAGACCGCATGGCGCTGCAGCAATCGAATTACGACTTCAATATCCACGCCTTGATCGCCGGCCAGTTGGAAGATGACAAGGAGCACAAGCTGTTCATGATCTTTCCCGAAGGCAACTGGGTGGAAGTCGGCGAGGCGAATCCGTACTTTATCATCGGCAACACCACCAACGGCAAACCGATCCTCGACCGCGTGCTGCGCTACGATTCGAGTCTCGAGTTCGCGATCAAGGTCAGTTTTTTATCTTTTAACGCCACGCAGGTCAGTTCCAACGATGTGGACTATCCGGTGGACGTGATCATTTACCGCAAAGACAGTTTCACCATGGCGGAGGAACGTCTCACGCTCGAACAGATGGCGCCGTATACCTCGTGGTGGCAGAATCACCTGGCAAAACTGATCGAAGAGTTCCCGGGCGACTGGGCCGCGGAGCTTCTTGCCCATTACCAGCAAGAGCAGCAACAACAATAGGAGGCGTCACGTGACCGTCGGGACTAATATTCTCACCATCGAACATGAAACGACTTATCACTATCTCGACCGCGTCTTTCTGGAGCCGCACCTGCTGCGGCTGACTCCGCGGGAGGGAAAAAACCTGCACGTCTACCAAGCAGACCTGGAAATCGATCCCAAACCGCAGGGGATCCATTCGATCCTCGAGATGGACGGGACACACGCGCATCTGGTTTGGTTCAGCGGGATGACCAAGCAGTTCAGTATCCGCGCGCGGTCCGAGGTCGAGCTGCGGCCGTTCAATCCTTTCGAATTCATCATCTTTCCGACCACCAGCGTGCGGCTGCCCATGGTGTATCCGGCGGGCTGGGAGCGGGTGCTCGCGCCGTACATGCAAGACGGCGCGCCGGACCCCGCGGTTAAGACCTTCGCCGCCAATATCGCCGAAGACACCGCGCAGGAAACCATTAATTTTCTCACCGCGCTGGTCAAGACGATCAGCGACGACTTCAAGTACGTCAAACGCGAACACGGCCGGCCGCATCCGCCCGAGCAGGTCTTAAGCGAAAAAGAAGGATCCTGCCGCGACTTTACCGTGTTCGCCATGGCGGCCTGCCGCGCCCTGGGCCTGGCCACCCGGTTCGTGAGCGGCTACTATTTCTCCGAGGAGGACGACGAACCCTCCGAGTTGCACGCCTGGCTGGAGGTTTATCTGCCGGGCGCCGGCTGGAAGGGTTACGATCCCGCCCACGGATTGGCCTGCGATCATCACTACCTTGCGCTTTCCGCCTCGGCCGAGCCCGACAAGACCCTGCCGGTCACCGGCACCTTCCGCGGTTTTGCCTCCTCGCGGATGAGGACGAGTTTGATGATTTTTCCTTCTTGACGTGTATGCGTATATGCGTATATGCGTGTATGCGTTTATGCGTTTATGCGTGGTTGGACCGGTACTTCAAGAACATTAGGGGATTGGGGTATCGGAGGAGGTAGGCATAGCGTTAATTAGATCATCTGTGTAACGGTTGGCGGTATTCCATGCTCCGTTATTTCTTTGCGCCATCAGGAAACAGATCCCGCCCACCAACCCGCATAAACGCTTACACACATAAACGCATATACCCACCCAGAATCCGCTATTTCTCCAAAAGCAAGTATTCACCCCCGCGCTCAGCTGTTATACTGAATCTGTTCGCTGTGAATCCTGATAAAGGAAGGGGGGCCTTTATGGATGGTACGAATCCGCCGCCGGAAAAGTCCGGTGATTTGAATTTCGAAAAAGTCGACGACGGCGCCAAAGGGCCGTCGCAATCCAATTGCGTCTTATGCCACGAACCGCTGACCTACCAGTATTACGAAGTCAACAGACAAGTTGTATGCCCTCCGTGTAAGGATAATATTGAGGCTCAAAACGAACAAAATAAAGGTGCCCAGAGGTATTTAAAGGCATTCATGTTTGGGTTGCCCGCAGGAATAGTGGGCTCCGGAATTTACTATGGCTTAACCGTTTTATTGGATGCGCAATGGGGGATCATGGCGATTGCAATTGGCTATCTCGTTGGCATTGCAGTGCGATATGGTTCAGGACATCGAGGCAGTATTGGTTTGCAAATTATGGCTGCGTTCATTACGTACTGTGCTATTTGTTCCACCTTCATTCCTCAAATAATTCAGGAATTGAAAAATGAACCGAATATCGAAGCTCTAATCGAGGAAGACAACGTTGAAGATGTTGAGGAAGATGTATCCGGTAAAATGGAAATCGGCTCTATGTCAGCTGAAGAAGCCGAGGCGTTGACAAGTGGGGTAATCACCGACGAGACTCTCGAGGAGTTTGACCGCTATTCTCCGGCCGGTGGTGTAACTACGCTGGAGAAACACCAGGAAGAAACCGAGGATGCGGCTCCAGCCATTTCGTCAGTCACAAGTGACCAGGCGGATTCCCAACAGGCAGAGGATATTACTTTGTCACAATTGCTCATGGGCTATTTTATGCTTTTTCTTATCGCGCTGATAGCACCATGGTTTGCCGGGCCGAGTTACTTCGTTGGTTGGTTAATTATCGGTATCGGCGTCTATCAGGCCTGGATCATGAACAAATACACACCGCTCGAATTCAAAGGTCCGTTTGATATCAAGCGGCGATAATCCGGCCGCGACTTGCCATGACGCAGTTCAACGTTGATCAATGTCCCAACTGCCGTTCGCATATCGCGCCCGGTCTGCTGGTGTGCCCGGGCTGCAAGGCCCTCGTATACCGCGACCGGTTGCAAGCCATCGCCACAGAGGCATCCGCTGCCGAGGAACGCAGAGACTTTCCCGCGGCCCTCAAGCTCTGGCGTGAGGCCCTCCAATTGCTTCCGCCCGGTTCCGGTCAGTTCCTGACTATCCATCAAAAGCTTGAAAAACTCCGTCCCAACGTCGACTCGCGGGCACTGGAGGAGGCGGAGCACGACAGGAAGATCCCCAAGCCGTTGATCGCCATGGGCGCCTTCGGGTTGGTGTTGTGGAAATTCAAATTCATCCTCGTGTTTTTGGCCACCAAGGCCAAGGTGCTTTTTCTCGGATTGACCAAGGCGCAGACCTTTCTGACGATGTTTCTGTCATTCGGTGTTTACTGGGCGGCGTGGGGATGGAAGTTTGCGCTGGGTTTGGTCCTGTCGATATACATTCACGAGATGGGCCATGTCTTCGCCCTGCAGCGGCTCGGCATCCAGGCCTCGGTCCCGACATTCATCCCGGGACTGGGTGCTCTGATCCGTCTGAAACAATATCCGTCCGGTCCGGTCGAAGACGCGCGCGTGGGCCTGGCCGGACCGATATGGGGACTGTTCGCCGCGCTGGCCTGCGCGGTCGTCTACACGCTCACCGGATGGGCGAGCTGGGGCGCGATCGCCAAGGTCGGCGCGTGGATCAATTTGTTCAATCTGATGCCCTTCGTCCCGCTCGACGGAGGGCGGGGATTCCGCTCGCTGACCCGCGTGCAAAAATGGATCGCGGTGGCGGTGATCGCGCTGATGTGGATCATCTCGCATGAAGGACTGCTGGTGTTGATTCTCCTGATTGCGATCTTCAATGCCTTCAGCAAGAGCCAAGCCGCCTCCCCCGACCACCGCGCGCTGATCGAGTATTGCGGATTGATGGTGGTGTTGACGGGGTTGAGTATGATGCCGGTGACAGTGGAGTAAACGGCGCCGGGCGGCGACAAATTGAAGTCGGGATATGGGATACGGGATAAGGGATACGTGGTTTGCCCGTTATAAAAAGACCTCCATATGTGCCGACGATCTTGTGGTATCATGAAACCAAACTGTTCGTATCACATATGGTTCGACTTCGCTCACCATCTGTAATTATCATCAAATTGAATCCCGAGCGGAGTCGAGGGATCCCGTATCCCGACTAGGCACTCATGCGCATACCCCGCACCCCCTGGCTCCTCGCCACCTACCTCATCCTCCTGAGCCTCCTCTGGACGCTCAACGCGGGGTTTTTTATTGCCCAGCGCGCCTCGTCGACGATGATCAATGTCGCGGGCCAGGACGTCCTGACTGCGGCGCGCAAAGGTCTGGTCTGGCTGCAGGAAAATGATCCGGGGAATTTCACTGAACACCGCGTCGCCTATCATCATCTGCAACAACTGCTCCTCGCTTACAAAGCGGAGTACGACCGCGGGACACCGGCCATCGATTTGATTGTCAGTGTACTGGCCGCCGTCACCGCGCTGATCTATCTAGTCACGGCCATCCTGTTGTTCGCGCGCCGGGTGCCTGCGGCGTGGACCTGGCTCCGCTGCGGCATGGCCGGCGTCGGCTTGCACTACGCCTTAATCACGATCGACTTTTGCCGCACCATGGTCCCGCTGAACACCGCGGTCAACCGGCTGCTCGACGTCTTCGGCATCGAGCACGACGGCAGTGGGGTCGCCGGCCCGGTGTATTGGGTGGTGGCTGGCATTTTCGTGGTGAATGTCCTGTTTTATGTGATCCTGCCGGTGTGGCGTTTTCGGCGTATGCTAGATAGTCTAGATTATCCCGAAATTAATCCCCAACAATAGTTTATAGAAAGATCTCCATCCGGATGTGCCCCTGAGAAACGGATACATGATCCGCAAGGCATCAAGCAGCGTTGTGGGATTGGGGAAAGGCGCTATGATTGCAGGAGGGGTGAGGAGCTCAACGCTTTGTAGGGACTAGGGATTGGGGACTAGGGATTTGATATCTGAAACTAAAGAGTCAGAGCAAAACTTCGCGCGTACTACGCAGCCAAATCCCTCGTCCCTCATCCCCAATCCCTAATCACTAACCAATGTATCCTGACAACCCATGTCCAAACGAACTACATTAATAATCTTTTTCAGCGCCATTTGCATCGCGCAAACGTGGCTGGTGATCGACACCGCCGGCAAGAGCAACATGTTCGCGTTGAATATCACTGAGCCGTGGTTCAAGACGCTGCTCATCGACTTTTACTTCAACACGATCATCCTCTCGGCGTGGGTCATCTACAAGGAACGCAGTCTCGCCGCACGGATCTTGTGGGTCGCCGCGTTCTGGTTGACCGGGGCCACGGCCACGGCGCTGTACGTGGTGGTTCAGCTGGTCAGATTGCGGCCCGGAGATTCATGGGACAAGGTGCTGGTCCGGGAACCGGCCGGCAATCATAAAGGGAGGACACCATGCGACGTCACGTGATCATCACAGCAATCCTTTTCACGGCCGTATCCCTCGCGGCCGCTGGTAAAGACCAGGCGGTCTGGGCGCAGGGCCGGCATCAACTCCTGACGGACGTCCTCAGTGCGCACGTCAGCAACGGCCATGTCAACTATGCCCGGCTTTGCGCCGACGGCCGCCTCGACGCGTACACCGCGCAACTCAACAGCACCGACCCGGCGCAGCTGCCGTCCGCCGACGCGCGCTTCGCCTTCTGGTTGAACACCTACACCGCGTATTCCCTGAGCGCGATCTGCGCGAAGTACCCCATCGACAGCGTCAACGACCTGCATTTCGGCGGCATGCTCTTTGCCGTGGCCACCGGCCGCAGTGTGTGGGACAAGCCGCTGGTCAGGGTCAACGGACGGAAATACACGCTGAAGGAAGTCGATCACGAAATCCTGCGCAAGCAGTATGCTGATCCGCGGATTCAGTTCGCCATCGCCTGCGGCGCGGTGGGCTGCGGACCGGTCCCGCAAGAGGCCTATGAGGCGGAACAACTGGACGCGCAGCTCGACCGTCAGGCCCGGGCCTTCATCAATGATCCCCGCAGCAACCGCTTTGACGAGGCCCGGCAACGGGCGGTGCTCTCACCGCTCTTCAAGTGGTCGCGCCAAGACTTCGGCCGCAGCGAGGATGACGTGCTGCTGTTCGCCGCCCGCTATCTGCCCCCGGATCTGAGCCGAAACATCCAAACCGACCCCGGGAAATGGGATGTCGAGTACGGGGAGTATGACTTGCGGTTGGATGATGCCAAGTAAGTGACTGGTAGTGATCAGCAAATGTCCCGGTGTGTCAGGGGGCTGGGATGCTAGGGCCTGTCAGGCCGGGGCCGGGTTGATGTCAATGGATTTTATAGGCCGGTGGCGGCCTGGCCGGCCACCGGACCGCGCATCCGGATTTGCCCCGTATTCCCCCCAGAATGCCTCCAACAGTCAAATTCCCCTGATCACTGATCATCGAGCGCTATTCACTAAAAAAGCGCTTTCTTTTCGTCTCCCGGGGCGCCTTTTTGCCGCACATCTGGCATGTTATATTTTCTCTTAACACACCTGTGTCGGGACAGCCTGGAGTACCGTCTGTACATCAATGAGCGCGGCCGGCAAGCGGCCGCAGGAATAGACAGGGAAGAAAGACAGGGAGATCGTGACCAACCACACTCGACACATACCCGGTAGCGGGCAGGACCGCGAAACCGTCATTATCCCATCATTCAGTCAGTGGCCGTTGGTCTCCTGGAGTCTTCCCCCCGAACACCACCATCCCAGGAGGAGTATCATGAGACGAATCGTATTGGTGACGATGCTGAGTATCATTATGGTACCGGCAGCCGTCTGCGCCCAGGAAGGCGACGGAGACTGGAAGAATGAATGGAAGGCCCGCCGCGACGCCCGCGTGCAGGAATGGAAGAAAGAGCATATGCAGCAGCGCGAGGAGTGGCGTGAGGAGCTGAAAGAAAGAGCGACGGAGACCCGCGAAGAGCGCGCCGAGCTTTACGAGAAGATCAAGGAAGAGCGCGGCGACCGGCGGCTGGCCGCCCATGAGCGTTGGGATGATTTCCGCGCCGAGGGTATGGAAGACCGTCAGATCTTTTGGGAAGAGAATAAGGACCTGCGCCGCGACTTCCGGAAGGAAAAGCACGAGGAGCGGCAGGATTTTCGCCAGGAAAACCGCAGCGACCGCCGGGAAATCCGCGGAGACCGCCGGGTGGAACGTCAGGCGATGCGCAAAGAGCGCCAGAAGTAAATTTTTAGAATTTCGAATATCGAATCTTCGAATGTTCGAATGAATATCGAATCTTCGAATGACCGAATGTTCGAAACTCTGGAATTTGGTGTTTTAATAATTGGTTTGTTCGAATTAGTTTTGAGAATTCGAATTTCGGAAATTCGATATTCATTCGAATTTCGAATATCGAATGTTCGAAGCGGTTCGATCCTTCGACCCATGCTCAGGGTCGAATCCTGAGTAGAATCGAAGGATTCGACTTCGCTCACCGTCCCGAGCGTAGTCGAGGGAGAATATCGAATCTTCGAATGACCGAATGTTCGAAATTCTGGAATTTGGTGTTTTAGTAATTGGTTTGTTCGAATTTGTTTTGAGAATTCGAATTTCGGAAATTCGATATTCATTCGGATTTCGATATTCGATATTCGAACTTAATACGCAGACCAATACGCGTATATAGGGTAGCGGCAATGCTCAGCATTTGTTTTCACAGCAAGCTACCCCCTTGCGCGCAAGAGTACGGGGAAATTCGAATATCGAATGTTCGAATGTTCGAAGGAATGTCGAATCTTCGAATGACCGAATACTCGAAACTCTGGATTTTGGTGTTTTAGTAATTTGTTTATTCGAATTTGTTTCGGAAATTCGAATTTCGGAAATTCGATATTCCTTCGGATTTCGATATTCGGATTTCGATATTGATCAGCGCCGAACAGGCGCCACAAACGGGATAAGCGATACGCCACGGGATAGAGTCCTAACGTCTCAGGAAGCATCCCCTCCACGTCCAACGCACATGAACGTGAGTATCGCTTATCCCTTTTTTGTGTCACGGCCAACGTCAATGAGGACTTGAGTTACGGAGCGTAGCGAGGTAACTCAGTAGTCCGAATTAATCCCGCGAGCGACCGCAGGGAGCGAAGTCGGGACACATGACTTGCACCGCCCCGATCCAATCCTTTGCCCCTCGGGATAAAATCGGGCAAAGGACCCCTGCGCGGGGGCGCACACAAACGTGAGGTATCGCTTATCCCTTTTTCTTGCGCGGGAGCGCTTGCGTTCAACGGTCGGACCCTGATTACAGATCACTGATCGCCGATCACTAAATCCCCGCCTCCTGGCCCAAATTCGCCAACCCCCCACCCATATGCTATACTTGGCCATCCGGCGTCAGCCGCCGGGTTTTCGCTCATAATTCCCCAATCCCGACTGATTTGCAACCCTGATAAAAACATGCCGCCGGTGTGCTGTGCGCGGGCGGCCGTGATACTCAGCTATGATGCGCATCCGTGTTTCCTTAATCTCACGCCCCGTTGTCCTGGCGCTGTCCCTGGTGACCGCCCTGGCAGCGGCCGTCCTGTGCCCGCGTCCGGCGGAATCCCGTCCCGCGGCCCGCGGCGGGACCGTTGAGGCCGTCCCCGGGACCCAGTCCGGTTTCAGCCGCGACTTCAATCCGGTCTTTCTGAAGGGCCTGAAGGTCAGTCCCGCCAACCCGCTGCGCTTTGAATTCGTAATCGATCCCGGTGATACCGATCTCAACGATGAGCAATTCGCGGCCGAGACCGCCAAGATCGTCGATTATTTCTTTGCCGCCCTGCACATCCCGGCCGATGACGTGTGGGTCAATCTTTCGCCGTACGACTACCAGGGCGCGATGCCGCCCGACCTGACCCGGACGCGGCTGGGGACGGACCTGTTGGCCCAGGACCTGCTCCTGAAGAAGCTCGCCGCCTCCACGGTCTTTCCGCTGGATGACCTGGGCCGGGAATTCTGGCTGCAGGTCTCGCATCGCGCGCAGCAGGAGTTCGGTTCGCTCGACCTGCCCGTTAACCTGTTCAGCCGGATTTGGATCGTACCCGAGGTGGCCTCGGTCCATGTCGAAGACGGCGCCGCCTATGTGGTCGGCACGCGTCTGAAGGTGGTCCTTGAGGATGATCTGGAGGGGCGGGCCTGGCACGCGCGGGTCCGCGGTTTCCGGGCCGTCCGCGAAAGCAGTCCCGTGGACTACATGATCCACGAGATCATGCGCGACTTTGTCCTTCCACAGATCGAAGAGGAGGTGAACTTCGGTGAGAACTTCGCCGAACTCCGGCAGATCTATCACACCCTGATCCTGGCGCAGTGGTACAAACGCCAGCTGCGCGCGCTGTCCCTGAAAGAGGTGGACCTCGATCAACTTGAAAGCGGGGACTTCTTCGGCAAACAGGCCGCCGACCGGATCTACCACGGTTACCTGCGCTACCTGGAGCAGGCCTCCGGCGGCCAGGGTGTTGCCGCCGGCGAGGGAGGCAGTGCCGTGACCACCTATTTCTCCGGCGGCGTCCAGTTCGGCCGGGCCCTGACCGAGGTCTACCGCGAAGTCGACGCCCCCAACATTATGGAAGTCATCCACCGCCAGGGGCTGGCCGGCAAGCCGCGCCCCTCCAATCAGTGAAAGAATTCACTAAATAGTCCATTCCGTAGAATATCCTAAATCATTCTAATTCAGAAATTTGACAATGCATTACGGAAATGTCCACTTTCCGGACAAATATTTCCCTTGCATTGCGCGGAAATTGTGTTATTATTCAGTGAAATTATTCACAAAGCGACAATCGAGGCAGACATGACCACCGCGACCGAACTCTCCGAGAAGACTATCGAGCGGCTGTGCCGGGTATACGGTTATCTGGACGCCCTCCGGCACCGGGGGGTGGAGAGTGTCACCTCCAAGGAGCTCGCGGCCGCGGCCGGCGCCACGCACGACACGTTGCGCAAGGATTTGAGCGTGGTCGGTGTTACGGGATTCACGCGGGCCGGGTATCCGGTGGCCTCGCTCAAACAGACCCTGGGGGAGAAGCTCAACCTCACGCGCACGCGCACCGCCGCGCTGGTCGGTCTGGGCCGGCTGGGCACGGCGCTGTTGGATTACGCCCGGTTTTCGGAGAACGGATTTAAGATCACCGCCGCGTTCGATTCCAGTATCAACAAGATCGAACGCATCCGCTCGAGCGTGGATATCTTCCCGGTCCGCCGGTTGAAGGAAATCGTCGGCGAACGCCGGATCGAGCTCGGCATCATCGCCGTCCCGGGCGAGTCCGCGCAGCAGGTGACGGACGACCTGGTGGAGGCGGGGGTGGCGGGCATCCTGAATTTTTCGCCGGTAGTCGTTCATACCCCGGCCCGTATTGTGCATGTCGATATCGACTTTACGAACTCGTTGAGATTTATTGCTGCCCGGATGTAATCTGGCCCACAGGTGCGTACAGCGGGACCCGACGAAGCTCCCTAACAAAAAATTGGGAGCGTAGGCGGGTGGATATAGATTTTACGAATGCGTTGCGCTTTATTGCAGCGCGGATGGTGGCGAAATAGCGCGAGTCGGGATACGGGATATGTGATCCGTGATACGAACAGTCTGCTGCGGATTCACGCGCAAACTGTTCGTATCCCGTATCACGTATCCCGACTCGCCTCAACAATACACACAAGCAAGGAGCACAAAATGACACGAGCATTCAACTTCAGCGCGGGACCGGCGGTATTGCCCGAAGAGGTCCTGAAAAAAGCGCAAAGCGAACTTCTAGACTACGATCACAGCGGCATGAGCGTGATGGAACTCTCGCACCGCGGCAAGGAGTTCATGGGCATCATCGAGAAGGCGGAAAAGGACCTGCGTGACATCATGGGTATCCCCAAGAACTATCGCGTCCTGTTTTTACAAGGCGGCGCGTCGCTGCAGTTTGCGATGATCCCCATCAACCTGATGACCAAGAGTAAAAAGATCGACATGGTGCACACCGGACAGTGGACCAAGAAGGCCATCTCCGAGGCGAAGAAGTTCGGTACGGTCAACATCGTGGCCAGCTCCGAAGGCAGGAATTTCACCGAGATCCCCGCGCTCGATCCGGCCAAGTTCAGCAAGGACGCCGATTACTTTCACATCTGCACCAACAACACCATCTACGGGACCAAGTTCGCCACACTGCCGGACACCGGTGACGTGCCGCTGGTGGCGGATATGTCGTCGAACATCCTCAGCGAGCCGGTCGACGTGAAGAAGTTCGGCCTGATCTTTGCCGGGGCCCAGAAGAATATCGGCCCGGCCGGGCTGACGCTGGTGATCGTGCGCGACGATCTGGTCGGCCATGCTCCGGCCGGGACGCCGACGCTGCTCGACTATAAGAACCTCGTTGAGGAGGAGTCGATGTGCAATACCCCGCCGTGTTTCGCCATCTACATGGCCGGACTGGTCTTCGATTGGATTAAAAAGCAGGGGGGCCTGACCGAGATGCAGCGCCGTAATCAGGAGAAGGCCAAGCTGCTGTACGATTTTCTCGATGAGTCCAGCCTGTTCGACAGCCCGGTGAAGAAGGAATACCGCTCGCTGATGAACGTGCCGTTTATCACCGGTAACGAGGAGCTCGACGAAAAGTTCATCCGTGAGGCAGGCGACGCGAATTTAACCACACTCAAGGGCCACCGTACCGTCGGCGGCATGCGCGCCAGTATTTACAACGCCATGCCCAAGGCGGGCGTGGAGGCGCTCATCGATTTTATGAAGGCATTCGAAGAACAGGAGGCCGCCAATGTATAAGATCAAGAAGCTCAACAAAATCGCGCCGGAAGGGCTGGCGCTGTTCGATATGAACGACTATGAAATCGGCACCGAGATCAGCGCGCCGGAACTCATCATCCTGCGCAGTTTCGACATGCACGACATGGAACTCCCGCCGACGCTGCTGGGCATCGGCCGCGCCGGGGCCGGGGTTAACAATATTCCGGTCGACAAGTGCACCGAGCAGGGCATCGTGGTCTTCAACACGCCCGGCGCCAACGCCAATGCCGTGAAGGAAATCACCATCGCCGGCCTGCTGTTGGCCTCGCGCGACATCGTCGAGGGGATCAACTTCTCGGCCACGATCAAGGACAAGGGCGCCGAGGTGCCCGCGCTGGTGGAGGCCAATAAAAAGCAGTTCGCCGGACAGGAGATCATGGGCAAGACCCTGGGTGTGATGGGCCTGGGCAAGATCGGGGTGATGGTGGCCAACGCCGCGCTCGATCTGGGCATGAACGTCATCGGTTACGATCCGTTCATCTCGGTGGAGGCCGCGTGGGGATTGTCGCGGGAGGTGAAGCGCGCCGAAGGGCTCGACGCCCTGGTGGCGCAGTCCGATTACATCACACTGCATACGCCGCTGATCGACGCCACCCGCGGGATCATCAACGCCGAGAAGTTCGGCCGCATGAAGAAGGGCGTGGCCATTCTCAACTTCTCCCGCGGCGGGATCGTCAACAACGACGACCTGCGCCGGGCGATTGCCGACGGGATCGTGCGCCGTTACGTGACGGATTTTCCGGATGAGGACCTGCTGGCGATGGACAAAGTGATCAACATCCCGCATTTGGGGGCGTCCACCGAGGAAGCCGAGACCAACTGCGCGGTGATGGTCGCTCACCAGCTGAAGAACTTCGTGGAGACCGGCGTGATCAAGAACAGCGTCAACTTCCCGGACTGCAAACTCGAACCCAGCGCGGATTACCGGTTGACGGTGATGAACAGGAACATCCCCAATATGGTGGGGCAGATTTCGTCGATATTGGCCAAAGCCGGGATTAATATCTCGGAGATGATCAATAAAAGCAAAGGCGACTATGCCTACAACATCATCGATATCGGATCGGAACCGACGCAGGCGGTGATTGAGGCGATTTATAATATTGACGGTATCGTGAAAGTGCGCTCGTTGGTGCTGAATAAGCAATTAGTAAGCGCAAATTCGTGATACGGGATACGTGATACGGGATACGTGGTTGGCCCGTTGTGCTATGTTGGAAGAGTCCCTAATCCCAACATAGCACAACGGGAATAACCCGCGTGATTTCATGTCAAATTTGAGGTAAACTGTTCGTATCACTTATGGTTCGACTTCGCTCACCATCAGCGTTTTGGAGCGGAGTCAATCCCGAGCGGAGTCGAGGGATCCCGTATCCCATATCCCGACGGGCAATCAATTAGCCAGAAAGGAATTCCATGAAACTCAAAACCATCCCCATACTCGCCCTCATACTGTTAATCGCGCCAGCCGCGCACGCGCAAGACGCCGATTCCGGCTACACCTGGCAAAACAAGATCGGCCGCGGATTTGTGAACATCTTCACGTGTCCGCTTGAGATCATCCGCGGGATCGATCTCACCTCCAAGAGCGAAGGCCCGCAGGTCGGCTGGACGATCGGCCTTCTGAAGGGCGTCGGCGGCACCGTCCTGCGCGTCGGGACCGGTGTGATCGACATCTTCACCTTCCCGTTCAATTTCCCCAACCCCGAAAAAGGACCTCTCATGGAGCCGGAGTATATTTGGCAGGAATGGGACGGGCCGTATCATTGGTGAGTATGAGTGATTGTGGGCAAGTGCGCGTAGGGTGATCAGTGATGTGTGATCAGTGGGTTGGCCCGTGCCGCTAGGCAGTTTTTGAAGAGTTGCCGAATTTCGTCCACATTGCAGCGGTTAGCGTCTAGCGGTTAGAGGGAATAGTTATAAGGGAACAGTGGGCTGAGATGATGGAGGGGCAGGGAGTGGCGCAAGTCACGAAACCTCGTCAGGTAAGGTCTAAGCGAAGCGAAGACCGAGTCCGTCAACCGAAGACTCTGCGGTTGACGGAAAACTAAACGCTATCGACTAAACCCGAAATGTCACGTCCTGAACACTCGCCGCTAAACGCTATCCGCTAACCGCTGGAACCAAGCACAAGTCGCATCAAACCACTTGAGCCGCCAATAATCGTTCAGCCTGCTCGCAAGTCTTCGCCACCAAGAATTTGTCATAAGGAATATCCCCCCGCAGATCCTGAAAATAAACAATATCCTCATTATCCGCCACCATGATAAACGCGATGTCATCGTTGGTGAAGTCTTCCAGCGCCACCGGCATGCGCCATTCGCGTTCGCGGGTGTGATCGACGGCGTCCTGGTCCTTCCAGTACTTGTGCTTGAATTCTTTATCCGAGTACGCCGGGACGAACGGCACCATGAACGCGGCGAACTTTTCGCTGTAGGCATAGCCCTGCGCCTTGGAGGTCACGAAGTTCTGCTGGTCGAGGTAGATGTCGGGGCGCATGTAAATCGCCGGGCCGCCGCCCTTGTTGAAGATGTACTTCTTGGAGAAGCCGATCGCGTAGGGGGAATACTTGTGGGCGTTGTCCATCAACGACGGCCACGTGCACTCGATAAAACAGCACGCCGGCACGTTCAGCCACGGCGTGGGGGTGGTGCGGATGTAGCGGTCGCGCAGGATCAGCGTCAGGCGCTGCTTGGCGTTCAACCGCGCGATCTCGCGCAGCCGTTCGTCGTCTTTGTTGTTGGGGTGATCAATGCCCAGCGGCGGGCGGTCGGAGGTGAAGTGGACTACGTAGTCCGAGAAATCAGGACGTCCCATGGGGATTGCTCCTTTTCGGGGGATGAGTAAAGAATATATAGCTATCTCGAAAGTGGAGAAAAGTAGAGATAAACAGAGATATATCCGGCGAAGCGGCCAAATGCAGATTTTGCCGCGCAGACGGATGGGAATACCCCGGGTTGAAAGAATTCAACACCGAGGCGATTGTGCAGTAAAATGAGAACGCCGGTGCCCTCATGAAAATCAGCCTTTTTATGTGGTGTTTTTATTATTGTAGGCCTGGCAATGGGTTGGGGAAAGGGGATTTTCTGGTTTTTTTAAATCCGCGGATTCGGCGACTGGCGGGAGGGGCGAGGGTGCTGAGTGATGTGTGGTGAGTGATGCTCCGGGAGCGCGGTTAAGGAATTTGTGCCGGACTCATTCTAACCTTCGTCCGTATGATAGATATCGATCTCCCCGGATCCCCGTACCCTTGCTGTCATCACCCATCACCCATCACTTCTTACGCCCCCCAGCGGCATCACCGATATGTAATTGATAATTCCAAACGCTCTTTCGCACCCAGAATGCTATACTACCCATCATGCCTGAAAAACAGCGGTTAGCGTTTAGCGGATAGCGATTAGAGTGAATAGATATTTAGGGAATAGTGAGACAGGAAGTGGGAGGAAAGGCAGTGGCGCGAGTCGCGAAACCTCGACAGTTACTATCAACTACTATACTATACACAAAATGGCACATTCTGAACACTCGCCGCTAACCGCTCTCCGCTATCCGCTAAAAGGTACCCGCTAAGATGGCGCACGGTCGTACTCGCATGGAGCTTGTCCGCTTCTTCGCCAGCGGCGCCGTGGTCATTGCCTGCGACGCGAGTGTTTATTTTTTGTTGCTGCACTTCAAGACCCCGGTGCCCGTGGCCAAGGCCGTCGGCTTTATCGCCGGCGGGGTGGTCGCCTTTCTGATCAACAAGCACTGGACCTTCCGGCGCAAAGTCACGCCCAAGGGCGAGTCCCCGAAGTTCATCGTCGCCAACACCTTGGCCATGGGGATCAACGTCAGCGTCAATTCCGGCATGATCCACCTCCTCGGCGGACACCTGCTGGTATCGCTGGTGACGGCGAAGGTGGCGACGTCGATGTTCACGTTTTGGGTGTTTAAGTACTGGGTGTTTAAGCACCGCGACTGATGACGGAAGTATTTATTAAATCCGAATATCGAATATCGAAATCCGAAGGAAATCCGAATGGCCGAATTCTCAAATGACCGAATTCCAGAGTTTCGAACATTCGGTGATTAGAGAATTCGATATTCCTTCGAATATTCGAGGATTCGATATTCGATATTAATCCGCACCCCACACGATCCCCCAATCACAGATCACCGACATCTTGACACCCCACCGAACGGTGCTATACTGTTACTACATTGTAGTACCAAAAAGGAGTCCTCCCATGATCAAAAAACTCACCCCCCACGGCAACAGCCAGGCACTGGTGATCGAGAAGGCGATTCTGCAACTGCTTAAGATTGATAAGGATACACCTCTCGAAGTCTCCACGGACGGTACCAATATCATCATTTCCCCCATCCATGACAAGCGCCGCGAAAAAGCCTTCCGCGCCGCCCTGAAGAAGGTAAACAAAAACCACTCTAAGACGCTAAAGAATATGTCACAATAGGGCGCGCGCTTATGAAATTCGAATATCGAATATCGAAATCCGAAACAAATCCAAATCTTCGAATCGTCGAGATGGTTCGACTTCGCTCACCATCGCGCTAATGAGCGCTAGCAATCCCGAGCGTAGTCGAGGGACAAATCTGAATCACCGAATTTACCAATTTTCCAAATCAAGGCTCTGTGACATTGGGTGATTCGAAAATTCAATATTGTCTCGGGTTTCGGTGATTCGATATTGTTTCGAGTATTTGAACATTCAAAATTCGAGATTACCTCAGCGCCACCCTACGCGAACATAAGGTGCCAAATTGTCACCTCAAAAACCTCCTTCCGTATTGCCCTTTGTCGCCCCACATTAACTATTGCCCAAATCCGCCCATTTTAGTAGAATACCCCCTCTGACGGCACTTCTGGAGAAGTGACCAACC
Organism: Candidatus Omnitrophota bacterium; assembly: GCA_020632495.1. Classification (GTDB taxonomy): domain Bacteria; phylum Omnitrophota; class Gorgyraeia; order Zapsychrales; family Zapsychraceae; genus JAGOSC01. Next base: position 1,112,637 of record JACKFL010000005.1, read on the forward strand.
CCCTCTAAGAAAATCCGAAATCCGAATCTTCGAATATCGAAGGAATATCGAATCACCAAATGACCAAATTATCAAAAAGCTGGATCATCCAGGAGTTTCGAACATTGGGTGATTCGAGAATTAGATATTCCTTCGGATTTCGATATTCGATATTCGAAATTAATACCGCACAAAGGAGTACCACATGAGCCCCGAATCCAAATGCCCCATCGCCCACGGAACCAGTAAGGGAACCACGAACAACGACTGGTGGCCCAACCAACTAAACCTGAAGATATTACACCAGCACCCTTGCAAGGGTAATCCCCTCGGAAAGTCCTTCAATTACGCCGAAGAGTTTAAGAAACTCGACCTCACCGCCGTCAAGGCCGACCTGACCAAGCTCATGACCGACTCGCAAGATTGGTGGCCGGCGGATTACGGTCACTATGGGCCCTTGTTCATCCGCATGGCCTGGCACAGCGCCGGGACCTACCGCACCGGTGACGGACGCGGCGGCGGGGGAACAGGCAATCAGCGCTTCGCTCCTTTAAACAGCTGGCCGGACAACGCCAACCTGGACAAAGCCCGCATGCTGTTGTGGCCCATCAAAAAGAAATACGGCCAAAAGCTCTCCTGGGCGGATCTCATGATCCTCGCCGGGAACGTGGCGCTCGAATCGATGGGCTTTAAGACCTTCGGCTTTGCCGGCGGCCGCGAAGACATCTGGGAGCCGGAAGAAGACATCTACTGGGGCAAGGAAACCGAATGGCTCGGCGACAAGCGCTACTCCGGCGAACGCGACCTCGAAGACCCGCTGGCCGCCGTGCAGATGGGTTTGATCTACGTTAATCCCGAAGGGCCCAACGGCAACCCCGATCCGGTCGCCTCGGGCAAGGACATCCGCGAGACCTTCGCGCGCATGGCCATGAACGACGAAGAGACCGTCGCGTTGACCGCCGGCGGCCATACTTTTGGCAAGTGCCACGGCGCCGGTGACGCCGCGCTGGTGGGCCGCGAACCTGAAGGTGCGGGCATCGCCGAGCAGGGCCTGGGGTGGAAGTCCTCTTACAAAAGCGGCAAGGGTATCGATGCCATCACCTCCGGACTGGAAGGCGCGTGGACGCCGACGCCGACGAAGTGGGACGGCAGTTACTTCGACGTGCTGTTCAAGTACGACTGGGATCTCACCAAGAGCCCGGCCGGCGCCCAGCAGTGGACGCCCAAAAACTTAAAGGAAGAAGACATGGCCCCCACCGCAGACGGCAAGGGCAAGGCGCCGATCATCATGACCACCGCCGACATGGCGATGCGCATGGACCCGGTGTATGAGAAGATCTCCCGCCGGTTCAAAGACAACCCCGATCAGTTCGCCGACGCCTTTGCCCGCGCGTGGTTCAAACTGACCCACCGCGACATGGGCCCGCGCGCGCGTTACTTAGGGAAAGAAGTCCCCGCCGAAGAGCTCATCTGGCAGGACCCGATCCCCGCCGCCACCGGCGATAAGCTCAGCGACAGTGACATCGTCGCGTTAAAAGAGCAGATCCTCGGCTCCGGTTTAACCGTTTCGCAGTTGGTCTCAACCGCCTGGGCCAGCGCCTCGACGTTTAGAGGCTCCGACATGCGCGGCGGCGCCAACGGCGCCCGCATTCGTTTGGCTCCCCAGAAGGACTGGGAGGTCAACCAGCCGGCGCAATTGCAAAAGGTCCTCGAGACCCTCGAGAGCATCCAGGCCGAATCAAGTAAGAAAGTCAGCCTGGCGGATCTGATCGTCCTCGGCGGCTGCGCTGCTGTGGAGAAGGCCGCCAAAGATGCCGGCCACAGCGTGAAGGTCCCGTTCACACAAGGCCGCGCCGACACGACGCAAGAATTAACCGACGTCGACAGCTTCGCCGTCCTCGAACCCGAGGCCGACGGCTTCCGCAATTACCAAAAAGCCAAGTACAGTGTCTCCCCCGAAGAAATGCTCATCGACAAGGCGCAACTGCTCACATTGACCGCCCCGCAGATGACCGTACTCGTCGGCGGCCTGCGCGTTTTAGGCGCCAATCACGGCGGAAGCAAGCACGGCGTCTTCACCGACAAACCGGGACAGTTAACGAATGACTTTTTCGTCAACCTGCTCGATATGGGGACGACGTGGAGTGCGGTGGATGAGGATGAGTACGAGTTCCAGGGCACCGACCGCGCGACGGGGGAGAAGAAGTGGACCGGCACGCGCGTAGATCTGATCTTTGGATCGAACTCACAACTTCGCGCTTTGGCGGAAGTCTATGCATGCGAAGATAGCGAAGCGAAATTTCTCGCGGATTTCGTGAAGACGTGGGCTAAGGTCATGGATCTTGACCGCTATGATGTTTAAGTCCTAGCTAGCAATAGCAACAAGAGAGGCGTCAGGCGCTCATGTGCCTGGCGCCTTTTTTGTCAGCAAGGTAAACTGTGCTAGAATACCGTCATGGCCGAGCACAAGATAAAACGAGTCTCAGATTTTCCTCAACTGACTGTAACCGATATCCAACCGAACGACGATTACGTTATTCTTACCGGTGGCCTAAGTAAGGAACTGAGTGCTCCATTAGGGACCCGGTATTGGTTAATTAATGGTACCGATATTTACTTGGGGGACACTCTCGAATACAACCGTGATACGGGCAAGTTCAAGGTACATATTCTTGAGGACGACAATGCCATTTTGCCTGGTCATGCCTTTACCTGTACCAATTCTTACTGGAATTGGAATTTCATTGAATATTTAGCGGATACCACCAATGCCTGGATCAAAATCGACTTCAAAGCCTCTGATGCTCAGGAGTTTATGCAGAATGGGGTGAGAGGCTGGTGCCAGGTTGGGGGGAAGTTACGAGAGGGTCAAGTAGCTACGGGTAAGATCATCAAGGACGGCTGGGATCACGAGAACTGCGACCTATGCGAAGAACGCATTGATAAGAATAACCCGGTAGGCTACCGCGACCCCAAAGACTGGTTCTGGCTGTGCGCCGAGTGTTATGACAAGTACGGCCGGACCGGGGATTTGTCCTTTATACCTGATTAAGGCCTTGATAGCCTGAACCTGCGCTCCCTGGATCATCACTCACCCCCCATCACCCCAGGCGCCGCCTGGCTACATCACCCACGCACCTAAGCCAACAGGCCAACTCCTAATCCCAAATCCCTAATCCCCAGTCCCTAGCCAGCCCCCCAACGCCTAAGTCCCGACACCCCACTTTTCGCCGTCATTCATAAGTGTATACATATCAGTATATTACATTAATATGACAAGCTCACTTCCTGAAAATCGGGCATAGCGGGCGCTGGGAAGACTTGCAATGACACAATTATAGAGTATAATTGTATCAGATATTGACACAATTAATGAGTATAAATGTGTCATATATTGAAACAATTAAAGGCTATAATTGAGTCACCGGAATGGAGCCCCACGGCTAAAACCGTGGTGTCCGGGCGTAGGCGGATGAAAAGGCAATACGAATAATATAAAAAGAAGAGTGAGTACAATGGATCTGAGTAACCCAAAATATATATGGCAAAAAAAGAGTTGGCCGGGTTTATATTGGCGAAGTGAGGAATTGCTGTCTCTCTTGGGAAAAGTAAGACATAAACAGGGAGAGTTGGTGGCAATAGGCAAATCCTTGGGGTTCGAGTTAAGCAATCAAGCCCAGGCAGAAATCTTAGTTGAAGAAACAGTCAAAACTTCCGCCATTGAAGGGGAGGTTTTAAACCGGGATTCCGTCCGTTCATCCGTGGCCCGCCGGCTGGGATTGCCGGAAGCGGGAATGGCCCCGGCCGGGCGTCATGTCGAGGGTCTGGTCGAAATCCTGCTGGATGCGACACGGAATCATCACGAACCGCTCACTGTCCAAAGATTGAAGGGCTGGCAGGCCGCGCTGTTTCCAACAGGCTATTCCGGTTTCAAAAAAATTCGTGTCGGCGATTGGCGCGATGGCCCCATAGATGTCGTTTCAGGTCCGGTGGGGCGCGAAAGGATACACTTCGAAGCCCCTCCCGGCGAAGTTGTTGCTGAGGAAATGAAGCGTTTCCTGAACGAGTGGAAAAAGAGTTTGGGCAAGGAAGAGGGGGTGTTGCGCGCGGGCGTCGCGCATTTATGGTTTGTCACGGTCCACCCCTTTGAGGACGGCAACGGCCGCATCGCCCGGGCCATCACCGATATGGCCTTGGCCCAGGACGAACAGCAACCGCTGCGGTTGTACAGTTTCTCCTCGCAGATCATGGAAGAGCGCGACGACTACTATGCTGTTCTGGAGCAGACGCAAAAAGGGACGCTGGATATCACCGCGTGGTTGACATGGTTTCTGGGGTGCTTGTTAAGGTCGATGGACCGGTCCGAGGCCTTGATTCAAAAAGTGCTTACCAAGGCCCGCTTCTGGCAGCGGCACAGTCAAACGACGTTGAATGACCGACAGAAAAAAATCGTCAACCGGCTGCTGGATGCGGGGGAAGGCGAATTCCAGGGCGGATTGACAACCCGAAAGTATGTCGCCATAGCCAAAACCAGCCGCTCGACGGCGGTTCGGGAGATCAATGATCTGGTGGAAAAGCAGGTGCTGGTGCGGGATCCGCAGAGCAAGGGGCGGAGTGTGCGCTATGAACTGAACTGGCGTGAATTCAGCGGATAGCGTCCGGCGGCTAGAGACGAGAAAGGGATCAGCGGCTGGATGGCAGCGGGATCAGGGAGGAGTGGGATTAGTCGCCTGGGACCCCTCGTCAGTACTAATTGCTACCCCCTAATCCCGGGATGGCGCCACCTGAACACTCGCCGCTAAACGCTGTCCGCTAACCGCTAGAAATACGCAAGCACTTAAAGTTTGGCAAATCCAGGTGAAAAGGGCAGTCCCGGAAAGTCCGCCCTTTTCACCAGCCGGTCAACCGAACGCTCCTACGGTTGACCGGCCCATCTTGCCCCTTGGCATTCGCCATCCATACTGCTAAAATAAACGCATCCATCACGTATAAAACACTGATACCCACACATGCGCGGCAATAAGCACAATAAAACAAAAAAAGGACAAAATTGACCCGATCTTGGCGGCTATATTGGCGCTGGGGTTGGGTTTTTTTAGATTTACTATATGGTTGATAAAGCAGCTCTCGAACAATACTTAGCCAAAGCGGCATGGATACTAAAAGGTCCAGTCGACGCGGCGGATTTTAAGGCTTACATTTTTCCGCTTTTGTTCTTTAAGCGCATATCCGATGTCTATGATGAAGAATATCAGCAGGCCTTAGATGAGTCTGGGGGAGACGTAGAATACGCGAATTTGCCGGAATTCCATCGTTTTATTATTCCGGACGGATGTCACTGGAATGATGTGCGTGAGGTGACGACCAATGTCGGCCAGGCCCTCCAGTATTCCTTTAGAGAAATAGAGAAAGCTAATCAGCAGTTTCTATATGGGATCTTTGGCGATGCGCAATGGACCAATAAAGACCGCCTTTCCGATGAGTTGCTCATTAACCTCATAGAGCACTTCTCCCAGTACAATCTATCCAATTCCAATGTCGAACCGGATCTTCTTGGTCAGGCTTACGAGTATCTTATTAAGCACTTTGCAGATTTAACGAATAAGAAGGCGGGGGAGTTCTATACTCCACGCTCCGTTGTTAATCTAATGGGCCACATCATTGATGCCAAGGAAGGTGAGTCTATTTATGATCCTGCCTGCGGAACCGGTGGCATGCTCCTCGAATGCATTCATCACCTCAAGGAAAACAAGAAGGATTACCGGACTCTCAAGATATTTGGACAGGAAAAGAATCTGACCACATCTATCATTGCCCGAATGAATATGTTTCTACATGGGGTCGAGGATTTTAACATCATTCGGGGTGATACATTACGTGATCCGGCCTTTTTTGAGGGTGACAATCTTGCGACCTTTGATTGTGTGATAGCTAACCCGCCATTTTCTCTAAAAAAATGGGGTTCAAAGCAGTGGGAGAAGGATCCGTATGGGCGCAATATTGCCGGCGTACCGCCTGACAGTAATGGTGACCTTGCCTGGGTCCAACATATGATCAAGTCTATGCAATACCCCAGTGGTCGAGTGGCCGTTGTCTTGCCACACGGAGCACTGTTCCGTAAGGGTAAAGAAGGTAAGATTCGCGAACAATTGCTCAAGTTAGACATTGTGGAAGCAGTGATCGGCTTAGGGCCTAATATTTTCTATGGCACGCAATTGGCTGCTTGCGTCCTCGTTTTTAGGGCGTTAAAGAAAAAAAGTAAGAAGGGCCAAGTGCTTTTCATAGATGCTTCAGATCAAGTACGTGTGGGTCGAGCCCAGAATTATCTGGAGAAGGAGCATATTGTCCGGATATATAAGTGGTATCGGGATTATAAAGATGTCCAAGAATACACAAAAGTGGTCGAGTTGGAGCAGATCGAGGCTAATGGCTTTAATTTGAATATCCCGCTTTATGTAGAAAAGAAAATCGAAGATGACCTGCCCACTGTAAAAGAAGCATTGAAGCAGCTCAGAGTTGCATTTAATGATGCGGTTAGGGCTGAGGATAAGATGAAAGAGAAACTAAAGGAATTTGGGTTGCTAAAGTAATGACTCAAGCAGAACTGGAAAAATATTTGTGGGGTGCGGCAACCCTCTTGAGGGGCTTAATTGATGCTGGAGATTACAAGCAGTATATATTCCCGCTGTTATTCTTTAAGCGAATTTGTGATGTCTATGATGAAGAGTATGCGAATGCTCTCAAGGAGTCAGGTGGAGACTTGAAGTATGCCGCCTTTGCTGAAAACCATCGTTTTCAAATTCCCAAAGGGGCGCATTGGAAACATGTGCGGGAAAATACAAAGAATGTGGGTTCCGGTATACAAAAAGCCATGCGTCAGATCGAAAAAGCGAATCCCGATACATTGTTTGGTATATTCGGAGATGCTCAGTGGACAAATAAGGACCGTCTTAGCGATGAGACTTTGATAAATCTGTTGGAGCATTTTTCCTCCAGCGTGTTATCTATTAAAAATGTGCCTAATGATCAGCTGGGTAACGGCTATGAATTTTTGATCAAAAAGTTTGCCGATGATTCCGGTCACACGGCCGCCGAGTTTTATACCAATAGAACTGTTGTGGAATTGATGACACTCTTAATGGATCCTAAGCCGGGAGAATCCATTTATGATCCCACCTGTGGTTCAGGGGGAATGCTTTTATCGTGCGTGAACAAACTAAAAAATGATGGCAAAGAATTCCGGTCATTAAAGCTTTACGGACAAGAGTTGAATTTAATGACATCAGCGATTGCTCGAATGAATATGTTTTTACATGGCATAGAAGATTTTAAAGTTGTGCGCGGGGATACGTTAAAACGTCCGGCGTTTCTTGAGAAGGACAGGTTAAAGAAATTTAGTATTATTCTCGCGAATCCACCTTACTCGATCAAGCAATGGAACAGAGCCGAGTTTGAGAAAGACCCTTACGGCAGAAACGTCTATGGAACACCGCCGCAAGGAACTGCCGACTATGCGTTTCAGCAACACATCATAAAAAGTCTGGATGATAAGAATGGTCGATGCGCCATTCTCTGGCCGCACGGAATATTGTTTCGTGATGCGGAAGCTAATATGCGCAAGAAGATGATTGAATCAGATGTTGTCGAAGCCGTGATCGGATTGGGTCCAAACCTGTTTTATAACTCACCGATGGAAGCATGCATTTTAATTTGCAATAAGGGAAAGAAAAAAGAGCGGCAAGGCAAGATTTTATTCATCAACGCAGTTAATGAGGTCAAACGTGAAAGTGCGTTTAGTTATTTGAAAGACGAACACATTGCCAAGATTCAAAAAGCATTTGTCGGATATAAAGACATTGAAGGCTTCTCTAGGGTTGTGTTAGCAAAGGATGTTTTGGGCAAGAAAGGGAATTTGAATATTCCTTTGTATGTTTCAAATGTGAAGCAAAATAATGGTCCAAAGCAAATCGAATTAAATGCGTTGTTTAAGGAATGGCAAGAACAAAGCTCCGTTTTGAGAAAAGATATGGCGAAATTATTTAAGACTATTGAGAGCGACGTATGATCAATATAAACAAAAATGGATATAAGACATTTTCATTCGGTGAGATTGCTTCAAATAACACCGAGCGTGTGGAGCCGAAGGATACGGACTTGAGTATTTATGTTGGGCTTGAACACCTAGATCCGGAATGTATTCACATTAATCGAAAAGGCATTCCGGCGGATGTAAAAGGAACAAAATTTCGGGTTTTTCCCGGAGACATAATTTTTGGGAAGCGGCGGGCGTATCAGCGTAAAGCAGGGCTTGTAGATTTTGATGGAATATGCTCTGCTCACGCAATGGTTGTGCGAGCAAATCCGGAAGTGATTTTGCCGGAGCTGTTTCCTTTCTTCATTCACTCAGATAATTTTATGCACAGAGCTGTTGACGTATCCGAAGGATCTTTGTCGCCAACGATTAAGTGGAAAATATTAGCTGAAGAAAGATTCAAGCTCCCACCGCAACCCGAACAAAAACGCCTCGCGGATTTGTTGTGGAGTGTGGATGGGGTAATTGAATCCTATTCTTTGCTATTGACAAAATTGGTTACAACAAAAAATGCTTTGCTAAAACATAAGCATTATGACGAAGGTAATAAACTGCAAAGCATTTCAGCGATTGCAGATATTAATCCAAAAGTTAGTCGAAGTAGTATTAACAAGAAAACAAAGGTATCTTTTATTGCTATGGCAGATATTTCAGAAGAAGGATGCATCATAAATAAGCGTGATAAGAAATATTCAGATGTTCAGAACGGATTTACCCCCTTTGAAGAAAAGGATATATTATTTGCCAAGATAACACCTTGTATGGAAAACGGCAAAGGAGCAATTGCCAATGGGCTAACGAATAGTCTTGGTTTTGGGAGTACAGAGTTTCACGTGATACGACCAAAAAAACCGGATGATTGTTACTATTTGTATAGCCTTTCACGCATGTATTACTTTAGAAGGAAGGCTGAGCAGTTAATGACGGGTTCTGCTGGACAAAAACGGGTTCCGGTAGATTTCTTTGATTATTATAAAGTTTGTTTTCCAGATGAAGTAAGGCGAAAAAAACTAGGTCTGCAGCTATTAAGAATCGATGAAGAAATAGAGAGAGTTAGGAAAATTATAGGGTCAACTAATAATATACAACAAGATTTAATAAACCAAATATTTTTCTAAATGAATACAGAAGAACTTAGTAAACTTTTTAGAAGAATCCATCGAATCAAAAATAGACTTCATGACAAATGCGGCAGCGGCACTAGTTGGGATTTTGTATTGGAGAATGAGGAGGTTCATAAATACGTTCTGAAGGGGGTTAAATCCCCAGAGGAAATAGAGGACGATATTGCCAGCGCTTTCGTTTGGTTGTGGAGCTTGAAGGATCATATCAAAAAATCATTTAAGGACGGCAACAGGATCGAATCTCAGGTTAACGGAAACCCTTATCTTTGTATTTGTGCTGATTTAGCTAATGCATCAAAACATGGCGGTTTAGATCGAACATCAAGGTCTGGAAAAAAACCAAGATTGGGCCCGTTGAAATATCAGATTCCCCAAACCGCTTTCAAACAGTTAGCCTTTGGTGCGTTTGATGTAAGCATTGACATTAACAATGCGCACTTGGTTGCTTAAGAAATGCCAATTTTAGATGAACACGATAACTTAATTGGTGACGCATTTGAATATTTGGAAAAGTGTATTGGTGCATGGGAGTCAATAATTAGAAATTTAGAAAGCGATGAAGTATGACCTTTAACGAACAGAATACGGTGGAACAATATGTGATCTCAAAGTTGACTGGGCATAAGTTTGAAGTAGTTTCAGATAGTGCTCAACCTGATTATGGCAAGGCAGCTCAGTGGAGATATGTTCCTGCTGAAGAGCTTGGACGGGATGACGGAGAAATTATTAATGAGACCTTACTTAAGGACGCTTTGATTCGAATCAATCCAGAAATCAGGGCTGTACCAGAGCGGGCGGATGAGGTTATTTATAAGTTGCGGGCAATTCTACTATCTGTCCATGATGTTGGGCTGGTTAAAGCGAACGAAAAATTTGCCAAATGGCTCCGGGGAGACAAGACCATGCCTTTTGGGGAGAACAATCAGCATGTCCCAGTTAGGCTTATTGACTTCGATGACTATGCCAATAATACATTTATAGCCACGAATCAATACAGGGTTACCCGTGGGGTAACTAAAATTCCGGATATGGCTCTGTTGATTAACGGTATTCCGGTCATTATCGGGGAATTTAAAACGCCGGTTCGGCCATCCATATCCTGGCTAGATGGGGCTATTCAGATTCATGATGATTATGAGAACAGCATTCCGGAACTTTTTGTGCCGAACATATTTTCGTTTGCCAGTGAAGGAAAAACCTTTCGATATGGATCTATCCGGATGCCTTTGGAAATCTGGGGCCCATGGCGGGATGAATCAAAAGGTGAAAAGGCTGTGGGAGAAATGTTTGGCCTGAAAGAGGTTGAGACTGCCATTGAATCTATGCTCCGACCCTCCGTTATCCTAGACATACTGGAGCACTTTATTATTTTTGCCACAGATAAGAACAACCGACGTATAAAGATTATCGCCCGTTTTCAGCAATATGAAGGGGCTAATCTGGTTGTTCACCGGGTGAAGGACGGCTTAGTAAAAAAAGGATTAATTTGGCACTTCCAGGGATCAGGAAAATCTCTGCTCATGGTCTTTGCGGCCCAAAAATTGAGGCATGCACCACAGCTTAAAAGTCCAACCGTCTTGATTATTGTTGATCGGATCGATCTGGATACGCAGATAACCGCGACCTTTAATGCCTGTGATGTGCCTAATATTGTTGCCACGGATAGCCGGGAGGAGCTTTCCCGTTTATTAAAGCAGGACACTCGCAAGATTATCATTACGACGATTCATAAGTTTGCCGAAGCCAATGGTGTATTGAATGAACGACATAATATCATTGCCATGGTGGACGAGGCTCATCGAACACAGGAGGGTGACCTGGGAAGAAAGTTTAGAGACGCTCTGCCCAATGCTTTTTTCTTTGGATTAACCGGTACGCCCATTAATAAACGAGACCGCAATACATTTAGGACCTTCAGCGCTGAGGAGGATTTATCTGGATACCTATCACGCTATTCATTTGAGGATTCCTTGCGGGACAAGGCCACGCTGCCATTACATTTTGAGCCGCGCCTCTTGGATGTTCATGTGGACCGGGAATCAATTGATGCCGAGTTTGATGCCATGACAGAAACTCTCTCGGAGGATCAAAGAACTCAACTTGTCAAAAAGGCGGCTCAGATGGCAGCCTTCCTGAAGGCGCCGGAACGAGTAGAGAAAATAGTAGAAGATGTAGTGAAGCACTTTAGGGAAAAGGTGGAACCGCAAGGATTTAAAGCTCAAATTGTGTGTCCGGATCGCTTCGCTTGTGAGCTTTACAAGAATGAGTTGGACAAACTGATACCTCCGGAAGAGAGTGTGGTTGTTATCTCGACCAATCATTCCGATAGTGATGAATTTAAGCGGAAATACCGCATGAATCGGGATGAGCAGGAGAAGATATTGGATGATTTCCGTGATCCGAAAGATCCCTTAAATTTTGTTATTGTAACGTCCAAACTGCTCACCGGTTTCGATGCGCCGATCTTACAGGTAATGTATTTGGATAAGGCCATGAAGGATCATAATCTTTTGCAGGCCATATGCCGCACAAATCGTGTCTACAAAAACAAGACACACGGTCTGATTGTGGATTACTTTGGTGTGTTCGACAACGTAGCCCGGGCCCTTGAGTTTGATGAGGCGAGTGTACGCCATGTCATAACCAATATAGGCTCGCTGAAGGAGAAACTGCAGGAGGCCATAGGACTATGCCTTGCGCATTTCCCCAATGTTGACCGTAAGCAGGAGGGATATGAGGGGTTGCTGCTAGCGCAGGAATGCGTCAATACCAATGCCAAGCGGGATGCTTTTGCCAACGATTATAGTTACCTATCCAAACTGTGGGAGGCGCTATCACCAGATCCGATATTGAATTCCTATGAGGCTGACTATCGGTGGCTGACGAAGGTTTATGAGTCAGTGAAGCCGCCGTCCGGTGACACGGGGCGATTGCTATGGCATGCCTTAGGTGCTCAAACCATGAGGTTGATTCATGAGCATATTCATGTGGAGAAGATTAGTGACGAATTGGAGAAAATAGTACTCGATGCCGATGTGGTCGAAGACCTAATGAAGACTAATGATAAGAAGAAAACCAAGCTCATAGAGATCGAAATCGTAAACCGGTTGAGGAAACATCGTGGCCGACCAAAGTTTGAAGAGCTGGGGAAGAGATTAGAAGACCTACGGGATAAGGCTGAACGAGGCTTAATCAACAGCATTGAGTTTCTAAAGCATTTGATCCAGTTAGCCAAAGATGTGGTGGCTGCGGAGAAGGAAGAAGAAACAACAGAGGAACGAAAAGGTGCCAAATCAGCCTTAACGGAACTATTTCTGGAAGTCAGGACGGATCAGACACCAGCCATTGTTGAGCGGATCGTGAACGATATAGATGAAATTGTCAAGATTGTTCGATTTCCGGGATGGCAATCAACAGCGGCCGGAGAACGAGAAGTCAAGAAAGCCCTCCGCAAGACGCTGTTGAAATATAAGCTTCATACGGATCAGGAGTTGTTTGAAAAGGCTTATGCGTACATAAGGGAGTATTACTAAACAAATCAAGTGGTCATTTCATTATGGAGTACAATAGCCTAATAAAAGATTTTGCATATCGTACACGGAAGAATCTTGAATTATTAGAGGAGCGCCAGAGAACTAATGCAGATAGTGAGTATTACGAGGTTACGCAACTAATTAATTCTTTGTTGGGCCTTCTTGTATTTCCGCAGCAACGCTATTTTGAACTTATCCCCACTAAATCCATTGAGCAACTTATGAATGAGGGATGGCCTATACCCCAAACTATGGGAGACTACCAACAAGCAGCAGATTTAAGAGAACTTATGCGATACTTCCGAAATGCTATTAGTCATTGTAACATAGAGTTTCCGAGTGATCTTAAAAATCAGATTTGTGGGATACGGGTTTGGAATCTAAGAAGAGGCCAGGTAACTTGGAAAGCGGAATTGCCCATAAAAGATTTAGAGAAGTTTACTAAGAAATTTATTAGTCTCTTAATTGAGGAACGATAAGAAAAAAATGAGAAAAAATGGCGTCGTTTCTCCAGTAGTCGATTGCCGCGCGAAAAAGATAGAGATCATCAATTTATAGTATTGCAGTCTGATGGAAGGCCATAATGCTGGGATGCCTTATTATAATAATTGCCGTAGCTCTACTGCTCAGTACAAGAGAATCCAGGGGGAAGGTTAGGATAATCAATGGTACTCGTACTGCCCGGCGCCCATGCAAAGACTATAGAAAATACCGATCCTTTCAGAATATTATACTAAGTACTCCTGATGGGACTACTGAAATAGATCGTGTGCTCATATCCTCCTGCGGGATATTTGTCATCGAAGAAAAAGATCAAAAAGGTTGGATCTTTGGAGGGGAGCGACAAAAGCGATGGACTCAATCGCTCTACACTAGGGATGCCGGTTTCTTTCGGTCTTATTCTTCTTTAAAGTATCAATTTCAGAATCCTTTGCATCAAAATTATAAGCATCTTAAAGCATTGCAGAGGTTTCTCAATGTGAGCGATAAATGTCTTTTTTCGGTGATAGTCTTTACCGGTGATTGTGAATTTAAAACACCTATGCCATCCAACGTTCTCAATGAGAATGAGCTGTCTGCTCACTTGGCGGAACATGATCAACCTATCTTAACTGCCGAATGCGTTGACCGTCTTTGTCAGAAACTTGCGGATCATTCGGAGAACTCTTCTGTAGATCTCCATGATCATATTAAGAATGTCGAAGAGAATTTGTCTCATCCGAAGTGCCCCCGATGTGGTAAGTTGATGGCGTTGCGCACAGCCAGAAAGGGGCCGGCCGTTGGCTCCCAGTTTTGGGGATGTCCGAATTTTCCTGCATGTAAGATGACTAAGAGCTTGATGCAATAACAGCGGGGAAGGCGGGAAGAGAGGGAAATGGGACAGGCCCCAGAGACGTGCAGGGCAAGACCGTCAAGTTCGACAGCGATCCGCCCCTTTTTTGCTTCCGTGGAACCAGTTTAGGACACTTTAATGCTGCAATTACTTTTAAACCATAAGTATGATGAATAGTAGATACGGCCTTCCAAAATCCGAAATTGAGCGCGTACGGCAACGGGACGCTGAATGTGTATACTGTCATAAGAAGATGGTTCGTCCCGGTCTCGATACAAAAAGGCAAGACTGGGCAACTATAGAACATCTCAATCATCTGCCTCCCTGGAATAATAATAGGGACCAACGCCCTAATTAAATGCGAAATTGGGCGCTGACCCTAAATATTCAGGGGTTTAGGAGCAATTAATAGAAGAATGAAAGAATAGCGAACGAAGCAAGATAACATTTTATTTGGATAAGGTCTAAGTTAGAGCTCAATGAAACATTTTGATGGGAAAACATATTACTTATAGGGGGAGTCATGGCTTTTAATCCGAAACAAGAATATCAGGTAATTGAGGATTTACTTACTATAAAGGATTTCTCTGATTATAGTGAAGAATACGTAACTAGGCCACCATATCAGAGAAAGAATGTATGGTCTACACGAAAAAAGCAGAATCTTCTCGATAGTTTATTTCGAAGATTTTATGTTCCTAAGATTATAATCAGAGAAGTAAGGTTAACTGAGGATAGAACCATTAAAGAAATAATAGATGGACAACAACGGATAATTACTGCGCAAGAATTTGTTCAGGACAAATTACGGTTACCGAAATCATTACAAAATCTACATAAAGATCTGCCCGGAAAAATCTATTCTGATCTTAGCGCTGATATGAGACGCTTCGTAGATAAAGAATTAAAATATAAAGCGGATGTAGTCAAAGGGATTGAAGACCCCAGAAATCCACTTCATCAAAGGATAGCGACAGAGATATTCTGGAGGCTTCAGCAAGGTGAATCTTTAAATAGTATGGAAATAGCACATGCACGTCTAAATAGTTTAACAAGAAACTTTATTGTAAAGTACAGTGATGATATATCATTTGATTTCGAAAAATATATTCCAGTCGATGACAATCCACATAAACACCCATTATTTAGAATTATTGATAGAACGAATGATAGAATGCAACATTTGGCATTGATGGCTCGGTTTATTTTGCTTGAAAAGGCTGGTGGGCCAATTGAACTTAAGAATGCTGACGTAGAAAGTCTAATAGAAAGCTATACATCCGATGATGGTATTGGAAATGAAACGTTTGAGAAAGATCCCATTGCTCGTAAGGTCCTCGCCAATTTAAATGTTTTACACGATGTCTTTAAGGACGACTTGATGATAAAGAATGGTGATGCCATACGAGAACTAAGGCAAGAGTACATAATAATTTCGATATATTTATTACTTAGACATCTCAAACAATATTATGTAATTGAAGAAGATCAACGAAAGCTATTTCTCGAATTCTTTCTAAGGTTTCACGATAGATGGCAGAATCCGGACGACGAAGACCGGGATGTATTATCATTCTCAGAACATAGACAGCAAGATAAGAAAAATGTAGAAGCGCGACATATAATAATAAGGCAGTTATTTTTTCAATTTCTAAAGGACCAAGGCAAAGATCTTATTCTTAAAGACGAGAAACGAAGTTTCAATGAGGCGGAAAGAATAGCAATATATCGTAGGGATAAAGGGATTTGTCAAATGTGTATCCGTGAAGGAAAAAATGAAAAAGAGTCGGTTGTAAGCTGGGCGGAGTATGAAGCGGATCATGTGGTTGCTCATGCTAAGGGGGGCGTAACTGAAATATCTAACGGCCAAGTGCTTTGCGGACATCATAACAAACGAAAAGGAATTTCTTAGAATGTAGTATTGGGCTGCGCTCACTATTAAAGCAAATCCCGAGGCATCACATGTTCAGGGTGCTATGCTGAATCCTTCTCAAATTAAGAAATAATTAAACCGCGAGGTATCAAATGGATGAGAAATCAAGAGAAGCAAAATATGGTGAGAAAATGATTGAAATTAAAGTGCGCTTTTGGACAAATAAGATTGCGGATGGAAAAGATGAAATAATTCCAAAACATTGTTGGGATTCAGGCGTGGTTAGAATTGCGCCAAATAAAAGTCATGAAATTAAGTCTCATAATCCAATTCCGTTTCGATCATTTATGGATATTCCACGGGCAATAGAAGATTGTATAACCAACGCTGGATTGACCATTCATGCCGATAATTATTCATATAAGTACCTTGAAAGTGTTGTAGGTGAATGGAAGAAGAAGGGCAAGTGAGGCAGGGAACGAAGATCGTAGGTGTCTGAAGGGCTCTTGAGTGAGCCATTATTGGTTTCCGCTAAGGCAGCGATAGAATGAAAAAAGTACTCTACGTAGACATGGACAACGTCCTCGTCGACTTCCCCTCCGGCATTGCGCGGTTGGATGAGGAGTTGAAGATTGAATACGAGGGGCGGTACGATGAGGTTCCCGGGATCTTCAGTATGATGGACCCGCTGGAGCACGCCATTGATTCGTTCATCCGCCTGGCCGCGGTGTACGATACGTATGTGCTGTCCACCTCGCCGTGGGCGAATCCGTCGGCGTGGAGTGATAAGCTGTTGTGGATTCAGAAGTATCTCGGGGAACATGCCCACAAGCGGCTGATCTTGACGCATCACAAGAATCTCAACGCCGGCGACTATCTCATCGACGACCGCACTAAGCGTGGGGTGGACAAATTCGCCGGCGAACACATCCACTTCGGCACCGAGAAGTTCCCGGACTGGCCGTCCGTGGTGGCGTATTTGTTGGCATAAACAAAGACAGACGCCTTTTATCTCGCTGGGAGTGGCATATAGAACTGAGATAACAATAGGAAGCAGTGCCCTATAGTTTATAATAATGATGATTGGCAGATACGGCCTTCCCAAATCTGAAATTGAGCGCGTACGGCAACGGGACACTAATTGTGTATATTGTCATAAGAAGATGGTTCGTCCCGGTCCCGATACAAAAAGGCAGGACTGGGCAACTATAGAACATCTCAATCATCTGCCTCCCTGGAATAATCCCAGAACTATTGCCATATGCTGTTGTAGCTGTAATTCCAGTAGAGGTCGAAGGATGATTCTTGAATGGTTTAAATCCAAGTATTGTATAAAGAGAGGGATCAATCCCAATACCGTTGCTCAACCTGTATTTGATTACATCAGGGAGTATGAAGGATACATGGATAAGTAACTTGTTCTGAATGATATTACATAAAACTCAAGACAAGTGGACAGAGAAGAGAAAATCGTCTCGTTTCGCACAAGGCACACAACCAGAGTAGCTTAAAAGTTAATTTCAAGGTCGAGCAATTGGCTAGCAAACTTTAACCGCCGGAAGAGTTAAGATAAACGATCACTTATCCGTTTGCCTTCCCTTCAACGGACATGCAAAATACAATAAAGGACCCCAAACCATGCCCCCCACAGATCAAACAACAACGATTCAGGATTTAAAAGAGATGTTAAAGGCCTTCCGCGACGCGCGGGATTGGGGGAAGTTCCATACGCCGAAGAACCTGACCCAGGCGATCAGCATCGAGGCGAATGAACTGATGGAGGAGTTCCTGTGGAAGACCGATGAGGAAATTACCGCACTGCTCCGCGATCCGCAGCTGCGCGAGCGGGTGAGCCATGAGCTGGCGGACGTGCTGGCGTTCTGTCTTAATTTCGCCAATGAAACCGGGATCGATGTGAGCCGGGCCATGACCGAAAAGATGCGGCTCAACGAGGCCAAATACCCGGTGGAGAAATCCAAGGGCAATGCCGCGAAATATACCGAGCTTTAACGCGATGAACAGCGTCCCCGACGGCACCGGCAAACCGCAGCGCCGCGCGCGCTACAAAGGGTCCCACCCGCGCCACTTCAGCGAGAAATACAAGGAGCACGCCTCCGAGAAGTATCCCGAAGAGGTGCAGAAGGTGGTGGCCGCGGGCAAGACGCCGGCGGGAACGCACCGGCCGATCTGCGTGCCGGAAATCCTGTCCATTCTGGATCCGCGCCCCGGACAGGTGGGCTTGGATGCCACGCTCGGTTTCGGCGGGCACACGGCGGAGCTGCTCAAGAAGGTCCTGCCCGGCGGACGCATCTACGCCCTGGACGTGGACCCGGACGAACTGGCCCGCACCGAACAGCGCCTGCGCGGCCGGGGGTACAGCGACAACGAGTTGATTGTCCGTCACAGCAATTTCGCCGGCAGCGCCAAATTGCTGAACGAGGAGCCGGCGGGATTCGATTTTATCCTCGCGGACCTGGGGGTGTCGTCGATGCAGCTGGACGATCCGCGGCGCGGCTTCACCTATAAATGGGAAGGGCCGCTGGACCTGCGGATGAACCCGCGGCGCGGTCCGTCGGCCGCCGAGCTCATCCGCTCGCTGGACGCCGTCCGGCTGCAGCGGATCTTTGAGGAGTATGCCGACGAGCCCGGCGCCGCGGTGCTGGCCCGCGCGGTCGACAAAAATAAAGCCCGCATCCATACCACGCTGGATTTGGCCGAGCTGATCGCCCGGACATTGGAAAATAAATCCGCGGCGCAGTGCTCGCAGCAGACCCGGACATCCATACGCCGGGTCTTTCAGGCATTGCGGATCGCGGTTAATGAGGAGTTTACCGCGCTCGAGCAGTTTCTGCGCCGGTTGCCGCTGTGTTTGAAGCCGGGCGGACGGGCGGCCGTCCTGAGTTTTCATTCCGGGGAAGACCGGCGCGTGATGGAATTTTTCCGGCAGGGTGCGGAGGAGGGGATTTACGCGGAAGTATCTGAAGACCCCATCCGCCCCGGCGCCGAGGAGCGCTACGCCAATCCCCGCTCCAAGAGCGCGCTTTTGCGCTGGGCGGTGAAGGCAGGCGCGTAAAGGAATATATGGTATCAGAACTCCTCAAACCCAGATATCGCAATCGTTTATGTAGAAATTCTCCATGCAGGACAGGTGGCGGTTTTTGCGGATGGGGAATTTCTACGCAATCTGTTGTGATTCAAATATTAGCGCAGTTCTGATACTATTTAATCCAATTATGCCTGAATCATTCCTCTACATCCTCACCTTCCTCACCGCCCTCGGCTGCGGGATCAACGCGGGGTTGTTTTTTGTTTTTTCGAACACGATCATGACGGCCCTGGAGAGGTTGCGGCCGGCAGAAGGGGGCGCGGCGATGCGGGAGATCAACCGGGTCATCCTGAATCCGGTCTTCTTCAGCGTTTTCTTCGGCACGGCCGTGGGATCGCTCTTGTTGATCGTGGCGGCCTCGCGGTTCCCCGCGGCACGCGGTTATCTGACGGCAGGCGGGGCGTGCTATCTGGTGGGATGTATTGTAGTTACCGTGACGCGCAATGTCCCTTTGAACGAGGCGCTTCAACGGGCAGACCCGGGCTCCCCCGACGAGGCCGCGCTGTGGGCCCGTTACCTTAAGGAATGGACGGCCTGGAATCATGTGCGCACCGTCGCCTGCGTCCTGGCCGCCGGACTATTCACGCTGGCATTGACCGTGTTTTCTTTTTGATACCATCCCCCTAAACATCCCCATGAGGAGTCATATGAAACAAACACTACATATCTTCACAATTATTTTATTAACCGCCGGACCCACCCACGCCTGCCAGCCCTGCGCCGAGAGTTTTGACTGGATCGAAACGGCGCGCAGTGCGGATGTGGTGGTGGTGGGGCGGAAACTGGATGAATCGGCGGAGGAGGACGCCGGCGGGCCGGACTGGATCGATCTGATGGTCGACGACGAACTCATCGGCACGGCCATCTCCGAGGTGGTCCGTGTGAACAGCTGGGACGGGATGTGCCCCTACGGGGTCCAGATCAACGGCCGCGAACCGCATATCGTCTTCCTTAAAAGTGCCAACCTGTCGAGGACAAGGGCCCATTACACCGCGGTGGCGCAGGGCTGCGGCGCCAAGGCCCTGCCTATCGTTGATGATCACGTGGTGGTGAATGAAACCAGGATCCCCGTCGCGCAATTTCTGGAACAGCTGCGGCAGGTGGTTGAATAGCAGGATTATTTAGTATCAGATCTCCCCAAACTCAGAAGCCGCAATCGCTTAGGCGATAATTCCCCGTGCGGCACGGGACAGAGATTTTCGCCGGCAGGTATTTTGCGCTTAACATGTTGTGATTCAGATGTTTGCGCAGTTCTGATACGAATTAATCCATTTCCCTCCCGCAATATTCTCCCAATTTTCCTATCCCCAAGCCCCCCTGCCGCGTAAAATGGTAAGATGAGACAATTGTTAACCAAAGAACTATATTTAAAAAGTTAATAATTGGGGAATATGGATTCCCTTGGTTAACCATCCGGTGACAAATCCACCCTTACAATATATCTCCACCACACAGCTGGCCCGCTTTCTGGGGATCAGTGTGGTGGCGGTGAACAAGCGCATCAAGTCCGGCCGGATCAAGGCGGACAAGATCGGCCGCAGTTACGCCATCCCCCGCAAATATATCGAAGAACATTACCCTGGCTATCCGCCCGCGGCGGTGGCGGCACAGGACACCGTGTCGGTCATGCAGGCGGCGGCCTTGCTGAACGTCGACCGCAAGACCGTCCTCAACAAGATCAAACGCGGGGAGCTGCCTGCCCAACGCGTGGGGCGGCACTATGTGCTTCCCAAAAGCGCGCTTCAGGCGCCTGAGGCCCCGGCCGCGCCGCGCGCTTATGTGTCGACGGTGGAATTGGCGGCCCTCACAGGCGACAGCCGCAAGACCATATTCCGGAAGATCAAAGAAGGCAAGATCAAGGCCCGCCGTGTGGGGCGTCATTACGTGATCGCGCGTGACGACATCCCGCTGGCGGGCTTTGCTGCGAAAAAAACCGCCTCCGGCGCCGGCGACTATCTGTCGGTGGCCGAGGCGGCGGCGCGTCTGGGCATCAGCCGGATCGCCGTGTTTAAGAAGATCAAGAAGGGACAGCTGCGCGCCGAACGTATGGGCCGCAGCTACGCCGTTTTAAAGGCCGAGGTGGCCGTCATAGAGGGAAAGAGCAAACAGTAATGTCACGCCTCCTTAAAACAATCGGGTTGTTGCTGCTGATGTTGGCCGCGGGATTTGTGTATCCGCAGTCCGATATCGCGGCCGGCAACGGTGAGCTGGCCGTGTACCGCGAAGCCACCGGCGGGGAGGATGAAGACAGCACCACGGTCCACAATGAGGACTTCGACACCACCGTGGCCGAGGACGGTGAGTTCACCCTGCAGACCGGCGGCACATTGGTGAATATGGAGACCGGCGGGCATTACTTTGTCTGGTACGGCCTGCACTTCCAGACCAATGCCAATCTGGCGAACCTGCGGACCGAACATATCGCGCACCTCGACTTGCAAGGCACGGACCTGGAGATCGGTTATGGCCAGGGCTACTCCCGGACAGCGCAGACCGGGGAAGATGAGATCTATATCTCCGGCGGCGGGATCATCAATGCCGCGGCCGGCGATGACCTGAAGGTGGAGGTGCAAAACACCTCGTCGTCGACCACCCAGGATGTGACCCGGCGGGCTAATCTGAACAGTCTGATGCTGTTGAAGCTCGATGACGACTGGGATTATATCCGTCTGCATGAGTCCACCGGCGGCACCAACTATGACCAGGGACAAAACACGTACACCACTTACACCTGGGATACGGTCGATGAGTATGACACCGGCTCCTTCACGTACACCACCGGCACCGGTACATTAACCTTGGATACCGCCGGGCACTATTTGGTCACCCACACCATCCGGCTGAATACCGGCGCCAGCGCCACGCGTGTCCAGATGAATTCCCGGATAACGGTGGGCGGCACGGTGCAGGAACATTGTTATAGCGGCACCTACATCCGCGGTGATGCCAACAGCAACAGCGCCAATGACGGGTCGATCGCCGGAGCGTGTATCATCGAAACCACCTCCGCCAACCAGGACCTGGTGATTCAGTTGGCGCGCACCGGCTTGGGCAGCGCCACCACCAGCGACGTCGGCGATCAGTCCGCCATCGCGATCGTGAAATTACCCGACGATGCCGATTACATCCGGGTGCATGAATCCGGCGGCGGACAGACCGTGGACGACACCGATGGTCCCATCCTGTGGGATACGACCGATGAGGAGGATGCCGCGTCGTTTGCGCACTCCGGGACGATGAATGCCGATGACATCACCGTCCAACAGGACGCGGACTATCTGTTCACCTCCTGTCTGTTTGCCTCGCGCGGCGTCAGCGGGGACGGGACGCGCTCGCTGTACCTGAATCAATGGCGGGTGGACGGCACCACGCAGAGCTACGGGGCCCACGGGGCGTATAACCGCGGGGACCAGGCCACCACCGACGCCATGGAAAGCGCCAACTGCGGGGTGATCATCCTCGACGATATGACCAGCGGTGCGGTGATCGATCTGACCGTCACCGAGGAAGGCCCGAGCACCGCGCCGGATGAACCGCAGTTCGTGGCCGATGCCTACGGTTTGACCGGGGTGAACATCAACAGTCTGTTCCTCAACGTATCCGGGGCCACGGACCTGGGCGACGGGGTGACGATCGCCGTGGCGGTAAACGGTAGTCTGCAGAGCGAGACGGCGACCACCGCCTCCGGCGCGTGGAGTATGAATGTCGGGCGGCCGGTTTCCGCCGGCGACATTATCACGGTGTGGGCCGACGGTGTGACCGATGCCAATGAAACGACGGCCGTAGCCGAGTACGACGGCTCCGGTGATATGGACGGTTTGGTGCTCAACGCCAATGAACTCTATTTGGGCAGCAATGACAACACCACCCTCGACCTGGCCGAGCTGGGCGTCTACGATCAGGGCGATGATGAAGATATCCTGTTCACGGTGACCGCCACCCTGCTGATCGTCGATCAGACGGCGGCCTACAGCGATGATACCTTGGTCATCCGCAGCGGCAACACGCTGAGTCTCACCGGCACGCAGGGGATGATTGCGCACAATGTCGATCTGAACGGGACCCTGAGCCTGACCGGGACCGCGTCGGTGGAAGTCGGCGGGGATTGGGATGCCACCGGCGGCACCTTGTCGTCCGGGACATCCACGGTCCTCTTTGACAGCGGGGCGGCGCAAACCATTACGGGTAACCAGGCCTTTTACAACGTCGAATTTAACAATGCCGCCGGGTCCTGGGAGCTGCAGACCACACTCAACGTCGACGGCACGCTGACGCTGGCGGCCGGTACGCTGGATACCGGTCTCGGTTCCGACAACACCATCAATGTGGCCGGTAACTGGACGGACACCGGGACGTTTGAACCGCGGGAAGGATTGGTCAACCTCGACGGCGGGGACCAGGTCATCACCACCACGGGCACATTCTACAACCTGCAGAAGTCGCTGACGGTGGCCGGTACGCTGACCTTTGAGGCGGGGATCACCGTCGGTGTGACCAACAATCTGGTGTTCAACGGGGCCCCGGGACAATTGCTCGGGCTGGTGTCGAGCTCACCGGGCACCGTCTTCAATCTGAATGTGACCGGCGGGACCCAGCAGGTGTCCTACGTGAACGTGTCGGATTCTGAGGCGCTGAGCAATGACATCCTGGCGGTACTCTCTGTCAACGGCGGCGGCAATGACGACGGTGATATCCCGCCCACCGACCAGTGGATCTTCCTCACCGAACGGTACTGGGTGGGGCCGGCCGGCGGCAATACTAGTGATGCCGGCAACTGGTCGGGCACCGAGAATGCCTGCGGCGTCGGCGGCGGGGCGGGTGTGCCCACCACGCTGGAGGTGGCGATCTTCTCCGCGACCTGCGACAACAACGCGACGGTCGACGTCACCCTCAATCCGGGCGGGATGACCATCGACGCCGGCCATACCGGGACGATCACCACCAACGCGCTGCTCGATATCGACGGGCCGTTCCTCATGGTGGGGGGGACGCTGGACCTCGATACCAATGACACCGACGTCGATATCTCCGGCAACATGACCCTCAGCGGCGGCACGTACCTCTCGGGCACCGGAACGCTCACCCTCAACGGCATTCTGTCCTTCAGTGATACCGTCGGCAATGTCGATATCGGGATCGTCAGCGTGGACGGCACCGCCGCGATTGTGACGCAGCTGACCGACATGACGGTAACGGACCTCGTGATCGGGTCCGACGACACGTTGACGCCCGACGGTTATGATCTGACCATCCTGAACGACCTGGTCATCGATGGTGAGCTGGACGCGGTCCCCGGCACCGGCGGGAACTCGACGATCACCATTGCCGGTGATTGGGATATGACCAACGGGACTTTTAGAAATACCGCGACGACGGTGGTCTTTGACGGCACCGGCAGTGTGACCAGCAACGGCAAGGCCTTTAATGATGTGCAGATCGGCTCGGCCACCGCCGGCGGTTCGCTGGCGACCGCGGATGACATGGATATCAACGGCGATCTCACCGTCGCCAACGGCGGAGCCACGACTCTGGATATCAGCAATGACACGCTGACGGTCGCCCAGGACCTCGACTTCGCGAACCTGGATTCGTTGGTGGTCACGTCCTCGACAGTGACCTTCGACGGGTCCGGCGCGCAGACGGTGGCCAGCGACGGGCAAACCTACAATGTGCTGGAAGTGACCAACACCTCGGAGGGCGGGGTGACCTTTACCGAGGGCCTGACCACCACGGACTTTGTCAATACCACCCCGTCCTCGGTGATGACCTTCCAGCAGGGACAGACCTTTGCTGTTAACGGAGACTTGAATATCGCGGGACAGGCGGGCGCGCGCATCAACATCGACAGCGTGGACGGAGCGACGCAGTTTACCTTTGATGTCGCCACCGATCAAGTGGTGTCCTTTGTGGACGTGGCCAATTCGAATGCCGCCACCAGCGATATCCTGGCGGCGAGTTCGGTCAGTTCCGGCGGCAATGACGACGCCGGTCCGTCACCGCACTGGGTGTTTGTGACCATCACCCCGACCTTGTATGACACCTCCGGCGGCACCGCCCAGCTGGCCTTCAATAATATCCGGGAAAACAGCGATACCCCGAGGTTCCGGGCGTCGGCCGATAACGCGGGCGTAAACCTCAATCGCTTCCAGTTTGAAATCAACACCGCCGCCGACTTCACCGGCACGTCGTACACGCAAACCTTCTCCGGGACCTACACGTCCGGACAGGCCTATAATTTCCTGACCGACGGCCTGTCGCCGGGTCTGCCGACCACCGACGGCGTGACGTATTATGTCCGGGTGCGCGCGTCGGCCGACGGCGGCAGCAGCTGGGGGGTCTGGTCTACCAGTGTGACGTGCTGCGCGACATGGTCCTTCACCTACAAGAGCGCGGTGGAGTTGGCGGATTGGCATCAGACCACGGACGATCAGTTCCTCACCGGCACATTCTCGGACGTGACGGTCAGCGGGACGATGAGTGTGCGCCTGTCGGGCGGATATGAGATGCCGAAGTTTGAATCGGGGGCAGAGACGTTCGACGATTCGCTGAGCTGGACGACGGTCAATTTGGTAAATTCTTACACGACCGTGCCGGTGGTGATCGTGACCCCGGTCACCGCGGCGAATTGTGAGGCGGTCGGCGCGTGCGCGGGCAACAGCACCGGCGGCGGGGGAGGGATGTACCCGCTGCCCCTGGTGCGCAATGTCACGACCACCAGCTTTGAGCTCGCGATGTGCGTGGACGGCGGCAACGCCACGTGCGATACGGATCCCGGCGTCAGCAGTGAAACCTTCCACTGGTTTGCCTTTGATGTGGACACCGCGGACGATTACGACTGGATCGAAGTCGGTACCACCAGCGGCGTGGCGGTGGACGGATCCGGCACGGCGGAAACCTTCACCACGTCTTTTGCCGCCACCCCGGATGTATGGACGCAGGCCCAAACCTATTCGCAAGGCTCCAACATCGGGGCGCACGCGTGGGTGACGCCCAAATCCACCGCCGGATTCACCTATGTGGGGTGTGTGCACACCGGGGCGGCCGACGATTGCGACGGCACCGCCTCCAGCGAGACGTTCGGTTATGTGGCCATCGATACTGCGAATGAGGTCTTCCAGTCGGCGGTCGGCTTCCAAACCGGAAACGCGAGTATCAGTAACAGTGTGTGGACCACCGCCAACTTCAGCCCGTCCTTCACCGCGCCGCGGGTCATGGTGACGCAGAACAGTGAGAACGGCGCGCAGGACCCGCAGTATGCCTGGGCCCGCAATGTGACGACCGCCAATATGGAGTTCCGCTATTGTGAACAGGACGACGGGACCACGTGTAACACGCACAACGCTGAGGACGTGTATTGGTTTGCCGTTGAGCAGCACGGCATCGCCACCACCGGCACGCTGTTGTCGCCGGCGGTCGGTTTCGATTTCGTGCCGTCGGCCGTCTCCTGGGACGCGTTTGATTGGAGTGAAGTCGAGACCAACGGGACGGTGTCGGTCCAGTTGTACTACACCAACAGCACGACCTGCGACACCTTGGTTCCGGACGTTGATTTGTCCGGCAATGCCGCCGGGTTCACGTCCGGTCCCGTCGATATATCCGGACTGGACACCGCGGTGTACAACGAGGTTTGTATCCAAGCACTGTTGCAAGGCAGCGGCGGCACACCGTATCTGTCAGATTGGGAAGTGACTTACCAAAGGCGCGTCGGGCCCTTGAAGGGGGCGATTATCATGGTAGATTAATGGAAGGGGGCAGTCCCAAAATAGAAACCGTCCCCTTCTCATATTCAATAGGAGTATAATCTAAACATGAACCGCCGGCCCTGTACATCGTTACTAAATGCCCTGCTGGTCCTTTTGATCCTCACCCCAAGCGGGCACTCCGCGACGTCGGAGGATGCAGCGCAGCGCAAACAGGAGCTGTTGACCCGCGGGATGGAACACCTCAGGCGACAGGAATATCAGCAGGCCGAAGACTTGGCCCGGGAGGTGCTGGAAACCATTGATCCGGAATCGGCGGAGGCCTATCGGATTATTTCCTTGGCTGAGGATTTGAAGCCGGGTTTTAAGGTGTCGGATTACAGCTATATGCAAGATCGTCCGGAATCACCGGCCGAAGAATGGCAGCGCAAAAGAGTGCAGCTTCTCAACGACAGCCGGCGTCTGATGACGGCCGGTAAGTACCAAGAGGCGCACGCACTGGCGCGCGAGGTCTTGCAGACCATCGATCAGCATGATCCCACGGCCCTCCACATCGAATGCGTCGCCCGGCTGCGTCTTTCAGGCCTGAAGGCCTCCGCGGAGGACTTGAAGAAAATTCAGGAATGCCCGCCCTATCAGCCTATTCGATAGGAAGGGGGGGGAGGGTAGGGATGGGGGATGAGGGACTGGGGACGAGGTGACAGGGGGCGAGAGATTTAATCCTAATCCCTCATCCCCAGTCCCTAGCTCCGCTTTTCCTACAAAGAATCAATTATGCCATTCAGCGTACTACTCGGCCGCATCAACTTTTCCGTCAACTCCGCGTCCGGCCGGTAGTATCCTCCCATATCCGCCGGGCTGCCCTGGGCGGCGAGGAGTTCGGTGTTGATCTTTTCTTCATTCTCTTCCAGGGCCTTGGCCAGCGCAGCAAATCTTTCCTTCAATCCCGCATCCGTATCCTGCCCGGCGAGCGCTTGGGCCCAGTAGAGGGCGAGGTAGAAGGTGCTGCCGCGGTTGTCGATCTCATGGACCTTCCGCGACGGTGTCCGGTCGTTATCCAGATACTTTTCAATGGCCGAATCGAGCGTGCTCGCAAAGACAGCGGCCTTGTCATTCTGTGTTTGTTGCGCCAGCAGTTCCAAAGAAGGGACAATGGCGCAGTATTCGCCGAGCGAATCCCAACGCAGATGCTGTTCCTGGAGAAATTGCTGCACATGCTTCGGCGCCGAACCGCCGGCGCCGGTCTCAAACAGCCCTCCGCCGTTTAACAGCGGAACAATCGACAGCATCCGGGCGCTCGTGCCTAATTCCAAAATAGGGAAGAGGTCGGTGAGATAATCTCTTAAGACATTGCCGGTCGCGCTGATCGTGTCTTGACCCTCACGGATTCTCTTCAATGAAAAATTCATGGCATCCACCGGCCTCATGATGTGGATCTCCAGGCCTGCGGTGTCCAGCTCCGCCAACGCGGGCTCGACTTTCTTGATCAGTTCGCGGTCATGGCCTCGTTCCTTGTCGAGCCAGAACACGACCGGGGTATGCGTCGCCTTGGCGCGTCTCACCGCCAGGCCGATCCAGTCTTTAATGGGGAGGTCCTTGGTCTGACAGGCCCGGAAGATGTCGCCTTTGTCCACGGTTTGCTCGAGCACGACCGCGCCGGATTTATCCACCATCTGAATCGTCCCCTTGTCCGGGGCCTCAAAGGTTTTATCGTGCGAACCGTACTCCTCCGCCTTTTTCGCCATGAGCCCGACATTGGAGACACTGCCCATGGTCGCGGGATCGAACTGGCCGTTTTTCTTGGCGTCTTCCAGGATGGCCTGATACATGGTGGCGTAGGAGCGGTCGGGGATCATGGCGACGGTATCCTGCAACTGATCGTCGTTACTCCACATCTTGCCGCCGTCGCGGATGACATTCGGCATCGACGCGTCGACAATGACGTCATTCGGCCGGTGCAGGTTGGTAATCCCTTTGCGGGAATCCACCATGGCCAGGGACGCCTGTTTGGCGTAGACCGCCTTGATGTCGGCTTGGATGGCCGCCTGTTTGTCGGCCGGGAGCCGGCTCAACTTGTCTTCAATATCGGCAAAGCCGTTGTTCACATTGGCGCCGATTTCTTTGATCTCGGCCGCGTATTTTTCCAGCACATCTTTATAGTAAACCGAAACGCAGTGGCCGAAGATGACCGGGTCGGAGATCTTCATCATGGTGGCCTTCAGATGCAGCGAGAGCAGGACATTTTCCGCTTTGGCCTGCTTGATCTGCCCGGCGAAGAATTCCCGCAGGGCGGCCACGTTCATGACGGAACTATCAATCACCTCGTTGGCTTCCACCGGGATCTTTTCTTTGAACGTTTTCACCGAACCGTCCGCGGCGTTAAAGACGATCTTGAGTTCGTCGGCCTGACCCATGGTGACGGACTTTTCCGTGGCGAAGAAGTCTTTGTCCGGCATATACGCGACCTGCGCTTTGGAACCGGATTCCGGCCACGGCTTCATCATGCGGTGCGGGTTTTTGCGGGCGTTTCTTTTGACCGACTCGGCGGCGCGCCGGTCGGAGTTGCCTTCTCTTAAAACAGGGTTCACGGCCGAGCCGAGCACAACGGCAAAGCGGGCCTGCAGGGCTTTTTCCTCCGCGGTCTTCGGTTCTTCCGGGTAATCGGGAATGGCATAGCCTTTGTCCTGCAGTTCCTTGACCGCCGCCTGCAGCTGCGGGATCGACGCGCTGATATTGGGAAGTTTGATGATATTCGCCTGGGGAGTCTTCGCCAGGGCGCCGAGTTGAGAGAGGTAGTCCGGGATTTTCTGGTCGTCGGTCAGTTTATCGGGGAAGTTGGCAATAATCCGCCCGGCCAGCGAGATATCGGCGAGTTCTATTTCGATCCCTGTTCCTTTGGTATAGGCCTGGAAAATTGGAAGAAGGGAATATGTGGCTAAAGCCGGGGCTTCATCGATTTTGGTCCAAGTGATCTTTGCATTTTTCACGGGAATGCCTTTCGTTACGGGGTGGGTAATTTGTTGAGTATAGCGTAAAAGAGGATTTGGCTCAATTGGAAAAGTTTGATGAGAAAATGCTGATGACTCACGCGGCATTAGGCGCTGATTAATAAAAATTCCATAAATATTTGTTAATAAATGGATTACGATATTTATGCCGACATTTATCACAAATACAGATAAAAAGGCTGGCAATTATCTCAAATCCAGATATACTTAGAATGTGCACATCGTGAAGCAAAAAACGCTGACGGATTTCTGGACCGTGCATCGGCGCAGCGAGAAACCGTTAAAAAGATGGTACAAGATCGTTGCGGAATCGAATTATGCGAACTTTAATGACCTTCGAAAAACGTTCCCGTCCGCCGATCTGGTCGACGGCACCTGGGTCGTTTTTGATATCGGCGGCAACAAATATCGCTTGGCAACCGTCATCCATTTCAACAAAGGCAGGGTTTACATCCGCGCGGTCATGACCCATGACGAGTATGACAGCGCGGATTGGAAGACGTGGGTAGGAGGGCAGCATCATGGTTAAATTGCAGGAAAAGAACGCGATAAAAGCAGAGTGGATCAAATCCGGCGGCGTTTTGCGTTTAGGCGACGTTCTTGAGTTGCCCTTAAGAAACGAAGCGTCCTATAAGGATGCCGTGGACATGATGGACTCGATCCTCGACGAGGTGGGCGCGGATGAGGCGCACCCCTTGAACGGTCTGCTGGAGATTCTCAGTATTTTTATCGAAGAGTACGAGCGGAAAAATTATGCGATCGATACATCGGATCTGACCCCCGGCGAGCTGTTGAAGTCTCTGATGGACGAACACGGGCTGCAGCAAACGGACTTAAAACCGATCATCGGACAGAGCGCCGTTTCGGAAGTGATCCATGGCAAAAGAAAATTGACGGTCGATCAGATAACGCAATTGGCGAAATGCTTTAATATATCGCCCTTGTGTTTCTTGGAAAGCGGGACTTCCTCCAAATAAAGGATGAAACGACACTGCTGTTTCATCCGTCCATCCCCCGAATGATCCGGTCAACAGAGTATTTCCCAGGCACAAAAATTTGTAATAAGTACCAATTATAGTACATTTAAGAGGTATGACCAAATGGCATCCGCTTCGTGGCGTGTGTTATCAGATAAGGGAGGACCATGATATGGCCAAAAAGCATATCGGAAGTCGTTTTGATTCATTTTTGCAGGAGGAATGTTTCCTCGAGGAGACACAGGCGGCGGCGATCAAGAAGGTGTTGGTGTTTCAGATCAGGCAGGCGATGCAGAAAAATAAGATCACCAAGCAGGAAATGACCCGGCGCATGAAAATGAAAAGCCGCACCCAGCTGGACCGGCTGCTGGATCCCGACAACGTGTCTGTCACGCTGCTGACCCTGGAGAAAGCGGCTAACGCGCTGGGCAAGCGGTTGGAAGTGCAGTTCAAATGAAACTCATCGCCCTTCACACCCACAGCCACACCGAATTCAAGGACGAGTGGTTCCTGCCGTCTTTGATGGACGATTACGACGTGCAGCTGCACGCCGCGCCGATCGCGGGCGGGGGGCGGTATATGGAAGGCGACTGGGTCAAGGGCGTTATCCTGAAGGCGGACACCATCATCCGGGCGATCAAGGACAACTGGGGCGAGGTGATCGTCTACTCCGATGTGGACATCCAGTTCTTCGCGCCCACCCGGCACCTGATCGAGGCCGCCATCCAACATCACGATATTGCCTGTCAGAAAAATGATCCCACCGGCACCATGTGCACCGGGTTTTTCGCGGTCCGCTGTAATGACCGGACCCTCGGGTTGTGGGAACAGGTCCGCGCGCTGATCCCGCAGCGCCGCCGCGACCAGCTTACCTTTAACGGGTTGTTGAAGCAGTCGCCGGAGATCCGCGTGCGACATCTGCCCACATCTTTCTTCGGCGGCGGGACGTTTACCGGGAGCATCTGGACGCCGCCGCAGGGCATCCGCATTCCGCTCAATCCGGTGATGCATCACGCCAACTGGTGCGTGGGCCACGCCGACAAGGTCGCGCAGCTGCGGGCGGTGCGCGCGATCGTCGAAAGCGGGTGGCGCGGGATTGTGGCGAACAATTTGCGTTGCTGTTTAAAAGGCAGCGGTTAGCAGTCCGTCCACCGTAGGATCGTTCGGTTGACGGATACGGTTTTCGCGTTGCGAAAACCTTGTGTAGCGGATTGTAACCGGGACTGGTTGGGTTCCCTTAATTCGGGAGAATATGACAACACCTTCCACAAAAAACTTGCGCAGCATCCGCCTGGAGGCGGCTACGGCTTGTCAGCTCAAATGCCCGGCGTGCCCGACGGCGTCGGGTAAGACCGGCGAGCGGCTCGGCGTCGGTTTTCTCAAGTTCGCCGACTTTAAGCGGGTCGTCGACGCGAACCCGCAGATCTCCCACATCGAGCTGTCCAACTGGGGCGAGATCTTCCTTAATAAGGACCTGCCGGCCATCCTCAAGTACGCCTATCAGAAAAACGTCGGGCTGACGGCCGCTAACGGCGTCAATCTCAACACAGTCAGCGCAGAGGTCCTCAAGGCGCTGGTGA
This sequence comes from Candidatus Omnitrophota bacterium, assembly GCA_020632495.1. Lineage (GTDB taxonomy): Bacteria > Omnitrophota > Gorgyraeia > Zapsychrales > Zapsychraceae > JAGOSC01. The sequence continues at coordinate 1,144,942 of JACKFL010000005.1, forward strand.
AATACCGCTTCCGGGCGATCACCTGTTCCGTCGACGGGGCGAGCCCACAAACGTACGCGGTCTACCGCGTCAAAGGCGACTTCCACCGCGTCATCGCCAACATCAAGAAGATCAATCAATATAAAGCGCAATACAAAAGTCCCTATCCCGAATTAAACTGGCAGTTCGTGGTCTTCGGTCACAATGAGCACGAGATCCCGCTGGCCAAGAAGATGGCCGCCGAATTGAACATGAAGCTCAAGCTGAAGCTGTCGTGGGACGATCTTTATTCGGAGGCGTTCTCGCCGGTGAAAGACCGCGAGCTGGTCCGCCGGGAGATCGAGTTCGGTGTGGCCGACCGCGCGGAGTTCAGCGAAAAATACGGTAAAGTCTTTATGAAGCGCTGCTGCCTCGATCTGTGGAAGGCGCCGCAGATCAATCACGACGGACGCATGCTGGGCTGCACGGTCAATTACTGGGACGACTACGGCAATGTCTTTAAGGACGGCCTCGCGTCGTGCCTGAACGGCGAACGTATGCGTACGGCCCGGGAGATGTTGATGGGTAAAGTTGAAGCGCAGTCCGGTATCCCGTGCAGCGGCTGCACCGTGTACCAACGCATGCGGGAATTAAACGACTGGATCACGCCGGAGGAGACCGGCCGGCCTTACGTCAAGAGCCGTAAACTGCTGTTTTTGGAAAACAAATTGCTCGGCGATAAATGGGCCGGGCGTCTGGTCGACGCGATCGGCGGGGTGCGCGATCGCGCGCGGGTGTTTCAGGAAATACGGGGCAACCGGCAGGGGCGACCCAAACGTTCGTCACCGATTGCCGCGGGGATTTATCCGCTGCCGGAACCGATGACGGCGGATCGGTCCACCGGTTGGCAGGGGTATCCGTTATTCGGCGGCGGCAGCGCGAATGTGAGCAAACTCACCTGCCACACGTCGGTGCTGGCCCCGGGCGCGTGCCCGCATCCGCCGCACCGGCATCCCGAAGAGGAAGTGCTGGTCCTGCTGGACGGCGAGCTGGACGTGATCCTGCCCGAACGCAAGGGGGCGGGGGAGAAGAAACGGTGTCTTAAGGCCGGCGGGTTTCTCTATTATCCGGCCGACTTCCCGCACACCATCCGCACCGTGAGCGATGTTCCGGCCAAGTACGTGATGTTCAAGTGGATCAACACCGCGGTCAAGCCGGCGGGGCGATTGGAGTACGCTGACTGGACCATTCCGGAGTCGGCGGCGGTGGGGAGCGGCGATGACGGCATGGCCGTGCGCAAGATCTTCGCAGGACCGACGGAATGTCTGAAGAAACTTCACGCTCACGCGACGTGTCTGGCGCCCGGCGCCGGCTACGACCCGCACGTTGACAAACATGACGTGGCGATTATGATGCTGGAGGGGGAAGTCGAGACCTTGAATCAGCGTGCCGCCCGGCATAGCATTATTTATTATCCCGCCGGCACCGCCCACGGCATGCGCAACGCGGGCACCGGTCCGGTGCGCTATCTGGTGCTTGAGTTCCACGCCCGCAGCGGGGCGGAGCAATACCCGGTCGTGGCGGCCTTGGCGAGGATCTCACGCGGCGGAACGTGGGCCTGAAAATGGCGAATTTCGAATTTTCGAATATCAAAACAAATCCGAATCCTCGAATATCCGCGACAAATCCGAATCAACAAATTTACCAATTTATCAAATCAACGGTTTGTACCATTCGGTCATTCCAAAATTCAATATTGTCTCGAGGAATCGAAGATTAGAAATTGTTTCGATATTAGTAGGTTCGGATTTCGCTAGTTTGGATTTGTCCCTCGATTCCACCCGGGCAGCGAAAAGAGACAGTCCCCTTCAACTCTTCACAGATTTTCCATTTGCCTCGTCTCCGGTACGAGAGTAAAATGAAATCTTACCTGTACAGATCATTCCCTTAATCTCATGACATTACATGTTTTCAAAACCGTCCGATTTTGGGTCGGGTTGAGCGCGGTGTCCGCGGGTGTTTTCATCGGACTGGGGCTCTTCACCTTCCATTACGGTGAGGGGCTGTCGTATTTCAGCACCGACCCCAAGGCCTGCATGAACTGCCATATTATGGAGCCGCAGTTCGAATCGTGGCAGAAGGCGAGCCACCACACCGTGGCGACATGCGTGGACTGCCACCTGCCGCACGACACCATCGCCAAGTTTATTTCCAAGAGTGAAAACGGTTTTTGGCATTCCAAGGGGTTCACCCTCCAGGACTTCCACGAGCCGATTTTTATCCGCAAACATAACATGCGGATCCTGCAGGAGAACTGTATGCACTGTCACGCGGGTTTTGTGCACGACGTCGTGCCCGGTCCCAAGGTGCAGCCGGAAGAATTCAGCTGTGTGCATTGCCACCGTGCCGTCGGGCACGGCGAGACCGCGGGGCTCGGAAGATACGAGGTCCCGGATAAAATTTTAAAAAGACTAAAAGGAAGTGAGGTCCCCTATGAGCCGGAGTAAAGCCGTGTTCGCCTACGGCCTGGTGGTCGTCGTGACCGCCGTGGCCACGATTCTGGTCGCCGCCCTGTTGATGAATATTCGCCAACGCAAGGACGAGGCCAAGACCCGCTACGTTCGGGTGGTCGACGTCGACGAAGACACCGTCGATCCGGCCGTGTGGGGCAAAAACTGGCCGAAGCAGTACGAATCTTACCTGCTGACCAGCCTGTCCACCAAAACACGCTTCGGCGGTCATGGCGGCAGCGAGGCCCTGCCCGAAGAGAAGATCGAACGCGACCCGTGGCTGAAACGTATGTTTCTGGGCTACGCGTTCTCGATCGACTACCGCGACCGGCGCGGTCACGCCTACATGCTGCAGGACCAGGAGTCGACCCTGCGGCAGACCAAACCGCAGTCCGGATCGTGCCTGCACTGCCACGCGTCGGTGATGCCGCTGTACCGCCAGCTAGGTGACGGCGACGCCATGGCCGGTTTCAATAAGACCAACAAGATTCCTTACAAGGAGCTGAACGCCATGCTGCACGAGATGGAAGGCGGCGCGCATCCGGTTTCCTGTGTGGACTGCCACGACCCCGAATCGATGCAGCTGCGCGTGACGCGTCCCGGATTTATCGACGGGATCCAGCGTCTCGCCTCTTCGGACGCGCCGGTGCCGCACCTGCCGTCGATCGAACGCTGGCGCGAGGCGGGCGGCGACCGGCCCTACGATCCCAACGCGATGGCCTCGCGCACCGAGATGCGGTCTTTTGTGTGCGCGCAGTGTCACGTCGAATATTACTGCAGCAGCGCCTTTCCGCTGACCTTCCCGTGGGGCGACGGATTGAAGGTCGAGGACGCCGAGAAATTCTGGGACAATATGCAGCTGCCCGACGGATCGCGTTTCTATGATTACAAGCACGCCGAGAGCGGCGCCGAAATCCTCAAAGCCCAGCACCCCGAGTTTGAATTGTGGTCGCAGGGCATCCACGCGCGGTCCGGGGTGGCCTGTGCCGACTGCCACATGCCGTATATGCGCGACGGCGCCACCAAGATTTCCGACCACTGGGTCCGCAGCCCGCTGTTGAACGTTAACCGGGCGTGTCAGACCTGCCATCACGTGGATGAAAAGGAACTCCTCGCTCGGGTCGACGGGATCCAGGAGCGCAATTACCGGCTGATGCAGCGCGCCGGCGCGGCGTTGATGGACCTGCTGGATGCCGTGGCCGCCGCCAGGGCGCGCGGGGCGACCACCGAACAGTTAAAGGACGCCCTGGAATTTCAACGCAAGGCCCAATGGCGATTGGACTTTATTGCCGCCGAGAATTCCATGGGCTTTCACGCTCCCCAGGAAGCCGCGCGTGTACTGGGCGAGGCCATCGATTATGCCCGCCAGGGACAGGCCGCGGCGTTGAAGGTCGGCGCGAAGTAAAAAACAGGGACAATAATGGGACAAAGAAGTGGACAGTCCCCTTCCGGGGGACAGAGCGCTTGGCGAAGGGGCCGTCCCCTCATTGCATTTGTGCGAGTCAGAATTCGCGATAAGAACAGCTTATTTGCGTATTCCTGAAGGTAGGCTCTTGTTGCCCCTTTTCCTCTAGCACTTAAAAACGTGACCCGCCTCCGGGACGCGCCGCCTGATCATAAACAGCTATATATCATATACTTCCACAACCATACTGCAATGTTGATTCATTTCGGGAATCATGTTATATTTACAATGTACATATGAGCGAGATTCGATTTGAATGGGATAGGAAAAAAGAACGGTTGAATCTGGAAAAGCACAAAGTTGCTTTTGAGGAGGCCCAGACGGTTTTTTATGACGACTTTGCCCTGGAATTCCACGATGAGGAAAATTCGGCGGAGGAAGAGCGTTTTATTATGCTCGGTATGAGTTCCACATTGAGGATTTTGGTCGTTTGCCATTGCCTGCGGGAGGTGGGAAATACGATCCGCATAATATCGGCCAGAAAGGCAACCAAAAAAGAAGGTCAGCACTATTGGGAGAACAGGTCATGAAAAAAGAGTATGATTTTTCCAAGATGAAGGCCCGGCGCAACCCCTATGCCAGCCGTCTCAAGAAACCGGTCACAATCCGATTAGGGGAAGATATCATTGCCTATTTCAAAGACATGGCCGTCGAAGCCGGCGTGCCCTATCAGTTGCTGATCAATATGTACCTGCGCGACTGCGCGCAGCATCGGCGGAAGCTGGAATGGGTGTCACCCTAATCTCCGGTTGTCGACGAATGGGACAGTCCCCCTCATTACATTTGTGCGAGTCGGAATAAGGGGTAAGGACAGTTGACTTACGTATTCTTGAAGGCAAACTGTTCGTATCACGTATCACGTATCACGTATCACGTATCACCTATCATTTATCCGACCGGTGATCCGACACACGAAGGAAACAGTTATGACCACCCTCTTCCCCCCGAATCACGGACGGCTCGTCTTCACCCAGGCGCAATGGGACCGTCTGGTCGAGCAGGAGTTTTGGCCGGTGGGGCGGTTTGAGTTTCGCGATGAGATCATCGATCACTTTGTCGATGGCGGCTGCTATTGGAACACCTTTAGCGACACCGCCAACGGCACGCTGTACAAATGGCGCGCCGCGGCCGGATCGGTCATCGTGGAACCGGTTGATCAGACGCGCGACCTTCCATAAAGGGGACAGGTCTCTTCATAAATGCAAACTCCCTGTTTTTATGCTCCGCCCTGTGATACGATGAAGCCATTAATCCAAAGGAGAACTATTCGTGAGCGAATTATCTGATCCGGCCTTTTGGCTGCGCATCGTCCTGGCGGTGTGCTGCGGGTTTATGATCGGACTGGAGCGCCAGATCCGCGGTAAACCGGTGGGCATCCGCACCAGTATCCTGATCTGTCTGGGCACGGCGCTGTTTGTTTATCTGGGTTTGTCCGTCCAGGACGGGACGGACGTCGCGCGCGTGCTCGGCCAGCTCATTACCGGCGTCGGTTTCTTGGGCGCGGGTGTGATTATGAACCGGGGGGACGTGGTGAGCGGTGTGACGTCGGCGGCGGTCGTGTGGCTGCTGGCCGGCATCGGCGCGGCCATCGGTCTGGAACACTTCGCCGTGGCATTGGTGATCTCCCTGGTAACCCTCAGTATTCTTCTCGGTGTGGAACGGCTGGAAAAAGTCTACAAAGAACTGCGCACCGGTGTTCACCGGTATAATAAAGAGACGTAATGAAGGGGACAGACCCCTTCATCGATTATGGCCAGCGTTTATCAACAAGAGTGCGAAAAACTTTTTCAGCAGGCCGACATCCGCTTCAACGATACGCGTCCGGGTGACATAACGGTTCACGATCCGCGGTTTTACAAACTTTTCCTGCAGAACAGCCGTTTGGGCCTGGGCGAGTCGTACATGGACGGATGGTGGGATTGCGCCGACCTGGAGTTGATGTTCTTCAAACTCTTCACCTCGAATATCGACATCAGTTTCGATATGAAGAATCTGCCTTTCTATCTGGCCGCCCTGAAGGCCAAGATCATTCCCATGGGGTCGAAGGAACGCTCGGCGTGCATCGGACCCAATCATTACGACAACGGCAATACGCTTTACCGGCTCATGCTCGGGCCCACCATGCAGTATTCGTGCGGCTACTGGAAGGACGCCGGGAACCTCGATGAGGCGCAAACGCATAAAATGGAGTTGATTTGCCGGAAACTGCAACTGCGGCCGGGCATGCGGGTCCTGGATGTCGGCTGCGGGTGGGGTTCATTGGCAAAATACATGGCCGAACACTACCAGGTCTCGGTCGTCGGCATTACCGTGTCGCAGGAACAATTGGAATGGGGAAGACAGAATTGCGCGGGGTTGGCGGTCGACCTGCGGCTGCTGGACTATCGCGATGTCTCCGAACAGTTTGACCGAGTGGTGTCGGTGGGGATGATGGAACACGTCGGCGTCAAATATCACCGCGTTTATATGGAGAGCGTAAAAAGGTGTTTAAAAAAGGACGGCCTCTTCCTGCTGCACCATATCACGACGAATCAGTCGAAGTGGTCCAATTTGTGGCTGGATAAGTATATCTTTCCCGGCGCCAAACCGCCGTCCATGCGGGAGATTGCCCGATCCTCCGAGGGTGTTTTTATCATCGAGGATGTCCATAATTTCGGCGCCGATTATCATCCGACCTTGATGGCGTGGTATGAAAACTTTTGCCGTCATTGGCCGGAGATCGCCGACAAGTACAACCGGACATTCTATCGCATGTGGGAATACTACTTGTTAAGTGTCGCCGCCGGTTTTCGCGCGCGGGGGATCCAGTTGACCCAGACGGTCTTTTCCGTCGACGGCATTTTAGGCGGTTACCCGTCCGTCCGATAATAGTCGATGCGACCCACAACCTGTTCAGACAGACTTGCTATGGCCGATTTAAAAAGCAAAAAGCTGATCGTCCTCAAGGGTTTCCTCTTCATGGCGATTGTCGCGGTGAGCGCCAGTCTGCTGTATGCACAAAGTCCCGCCCTTAAGACGGCGTTCCTGCTGACGCTCGTCATCTGGGCCTCGGCCCGTGCCTATTATTTCCTGTTTTACGTCCTCTACGAATATGTCGACCGGCGCTTCAAGTACGCCGGACTGTTTTCCCTGATCAAGGCGATCCGGCAGGGGCACTCATCCTCTCGCAAAGACCAGTCCCCGCGATAGCGTACGGTCCGTTCACCAAGATTGACGAATCTGCCGGGACGGGTAGAATGGGGAGGTGAATTTCGCTCACCATCTTCATTCAACCGTTCAACAGGAGTCGTTGTCATGACCTTCTTGCGTCCCGGATTAATCCTCATACTAATGCTGACTGCGGCGCTGACCGCGCACGCGGCCGAACCGGCCGACAGCACCATCAAAAACGCGCTGGCGGATATCGCGCGTTTTGAACAACAGTCTCAGGGTCTCACGCCCGCGCGTGCTGCCAACGCCAAGCGGATCTTGCGTCTGCTCGAGGTGTCCCACGAGCGCCTGCAGTCATCAGCTCATCAATCCGACCCGTCCTGGCAGGAGGCCGACCAGCGCTTCACCGCATTAAAAACGCACCTGCAGCAATTGAGCGAACCGGGCAGCGCCGCACCGCCGGCGACCCCAACCGCGTCCGCACCGGTTGCGTCCACGCCGCCGCCCGCGGCAGCGTCCGCCGTGCCGGCCCTGGTGTCGGGCCAGCGCGTGCAGGTGAAAAAACTGATCCGCGATATCACCACCGCGCGCGAACGGCTGGGCGGTGACGGTCCGTCGCCGTTCCAGGACGCGCAGGAAGTCAGCGCCCGGCAAAAAGGATTGAAACAATTCGAAGAGGCGCTCACCCGTTATCCGCAGCTGGATGACCCCGACGTGCAGACCGCGCGCGCCGCCTATGAACAGCTGCGTCAGGCGCTGTCCGCCGAGTTCCAACGCGCGCGTGAACAACTCGCGCAGCTGGGGGATGCCCAGCAGCGGCTGGCCACCATCGAGGCCAACAGCCGCACGTATCCGGTACCCGCGGCGCTGACCGTGCCTTTCACGCAGACCGACGCGGCCGCATGGGCCGATGCCGCCGGCAAGGCGCGCACCGTGGCCGAACACAATCTCAAGGAACTGCAGGCCATCGCGCCGCTGGCGTATCTTCCCAACAATCCGGGAACCCCGCAGACCGGATCGCCGTATGACGCCCAAGACGTGGACCGCCTGCAGCGCAACAGTCAGGCCGCGCTGCAGCAGTTGCAGCAAGGCTATGAGCAAATGGCCGCCGACCTGACGTCGCGGTTGACGCAGATCGAGAACGACGTGCTGCCGCGTTTCCGCGTGGACCCGTCGGGCGAACGCGCCTGGATTTATCTGCAGAAGGAATCGGCTGCCGAGGCCGACCGGACATTCGCCGACGCCCTGGCGCAGGCCCGCTCCGCGGTCTTTCTCGAGCAGTCGCTCGGCCGCGACGCCTCCGCCGCCCAGGCGGTGATTACCAAGATCGAACAAGCGCGCCAAGCCTTCGCCGACAATCGGAGCGCCGCGCTGAGCGCCTCGCGGCTGCCGGAGGCGAAGTCCCGCAACAAGGAGATGCTGGCCATCGCCAAGAAGATCATCGAGAATCCCAAGTACGAATTCGGCGACTACGGTCCGATCGTGCTGACCACCGGCGAGGTGGTGGAACGCGAACGCAAGGACAGCGAGATCGAGATCGACGACGCGGACATCACGCTCAGCGGCGAGCTGAAGATGTCCGGGACCCAGACCACCTGGACGTACAAGTGGAAGGAATTCAAGTTTGCCGTGCCGTTGAAGGAAGCCGGCTCCGACGACTGGCACGTGTGGTGGATCACCGCGAAGAACTTCTCGTCGGGCGGTTCACGGACCCCGCTCAATACATGGGTGTCGGGTGAGGCCACCCAGGGCAATCTCATCCTGCGTAAAAATTTCTAAGGCGCGCGGCGGCGCACGGTGCGATCCGGGGTTCGCGGCAGGTGTTTGCCGCAATCGGAAAGACGAGGGACCTGTATGACCAAACAATTGCCGATCATCTTTATTGCCGTCATCGCCGTCTCACTTGCCTGTCCCGCTGCCGCCCGCATTATACTGGGTGCCGGGATGCTGCAGAGTTTTCAGGACGATAAGGCGGACCCGCAGTTTGTCTACGGGACCGAGCCCGCGGCCGGACGTATCGTACAGGAGGAAGACGGGCAGCGTTATTTTGAATTCCGCTACGGCGACACGCGGGAAGTTGAGCGTCCGCCGCACGCCGGTTACCGCATCGCGCTGTTCCCGGTCCACGTCACGGCGGGTTCGCAATTGACCTTCCGTTACCGTACCGATCACATCCGCGATCTGCGCCTGGCGTTGACACTGGCGAACCAGCGGCTCGGATTCCACCTGCAGCTGGAGCCGAGCGCCGAATGGAAAACACTCACCCTGCCGCTGGCCGAGAAGTACAATCATCCCATCGATGAGGCCGGCCCGGCGCTGGAATTATCCATCATTACCTTTGCGCCTTATCAACCCGGTGCGGAGTCTTCCTATCTTCAGCTCGACGATTTTCAACTGACCGAGTCCGGCGCGGAGGTGGACGCGGACGCGGTGCGGGCGCGGGTGGATGAGGAGCGGGACCAGCTGGCCAGGCTCGAACACCGTCTGCGGATCTATGCCGCGCGCATGTCGCAGGATTCTTACGCGGCGGGCGAAACGGTGGAAGTCGATTACGCGCTGATCAATTCATCGGACGAGGAACTGCCCGTGCCGAAGAATACGGATTATTCGCGGGAGTTTTATCTGGTGGGGGCGGTGCAGTCGTGGATCATCCCCGTCGACCCGGCCGGGCCGCGGCTGGCGGCGGGCGGGTCGATCGTACCGGTGGGCAAGGACCGCGTCGGTCCCGTCGAGGAGATCCCGCTCACCGGACGCTACACCAAGACGCTCGCGCCGGGGGAGTACGAGTGGCTCATCCAGTTCAAAAAAGTACGCAGTGAAGACGTGATCGACGAAGTCCGGTTGCCGTTTGCGGTGACCGAGTAAACACAGGGCCGCGGACAACATTATGAAAATCATTCTCAGAATCGTGTTGTATATCAGTCTCGCCTTTATCGGCGCGGCCGCGGGCGGTGCCGTCGGCGGGACGTTCTTTGTGGCGCCCGGCTCGGGGCTGGCCGGCGGGGCGATCGTGTTGACGTGGGTCCTGGCCGGCGCGCTGGTCATTCCGCTGACCGGATTGTATCTGTGCCGCCGCCTGGACGTGGGCGGCCTGCGGCGGGTCTGCCTGATCTGCGGCGCTATCGCCGCGGTGCTCGCCGGCCTGCTCACCTGGCGCGTCCGCCAATTGAAAGATTCCGCCGGCGCGCGGGAACAGCCGCCGGCCGGGCGGCCTACTTCTCCCGTGCGGTAAGAGGCCGTTTGTCTGCCGGTTTCCGTGTCCTACTTTGCCCCCTTGTGTCCCCTTGACGCTTTCCGTTCGCCGCTTATACTAATGGGCGTAAATCTGATTTAACGCCATAGAAGAGCGAAAGGACATAATCATGAGAAAATTGATGCTGGCACTGATCTTGGGCGGTCTCGTCCTCAGTGTCCCCAACCGGGCGGAGGCCGTGTTTATTGTCGATACCGGCACGCCTACCGGCGATACCCCGTGGTCGGCGTTCAATGCCTCCACCGCCACCGGGCATTTTCAATTCCTGGCCGGACAATTTACGACCACCAACGACTATGTGATCAACAGCCTGGAGGGGTACTTTTCCACGGCCACATTCATCGAGGCCGGACCGCTCGACGCGGTGCTGTATCTGGATAATGCCGGCAGCCTGGATATGGTCGGCGAACTCTTCCGGCAGACGTTTTCCATCCCGCAAACCACTGATCCGGATGAAGTCTGGACCGGGGTGTACGGCATCAATCATAACCTCCTGGCCGGCACCTATTGGCTCGCCTTTGAGGCCCAGGACGGCGCTTCCAGCACGACCATGCGCAACGGTGCTCCCAGTCCCCTGGACGCCTATGCTTTTTACGAGGACACCGGCAGCGGCTACACGAATTTTGCGCTGGATATGGGTATCCGCATTGACGCGTCCCGGACCCCGGGCAGTGCCGCGGTCCCGGAGCCGATGACCATGCTGTTGTTCGGAACCGGCCTGGCCGGCGCCGCGTGGCGACGTAAATATATCGGATGAGAACGGATAGGGGGGGATGATCCCCGCCAAGAGGGCGCTCAGTCATGAGCGCCCTTTTTTTATGGAGGAGTTGGTGTGTCCGGGGCGAAAATATCAATTTCCCGCGCGTGGGTGAAATGTTATCATAGGTCATAACCGACACTCAAATTGAGAAAGGACCTTACCGAATGAAAAAAGCCGTTGTGTACGTTCTCTTTGCAACACTCCTGTTTCCGGTCTCCGTCAGCACGGCTGCGGACGCGCCCAACTTGTCGTCCTCATTGGCCAAGAATCTGTGGCGGCAGTGCCACATGTATTATGAAGACGGCATGGACGCCAAGGCCACCCGGGCCTGCGGCGAACTGCTCGCCTGGGCGGAGGAAAACAATGAGGCCGCGCTGGCCCAGGAAACCGCCGGGATGGTCAAGGCGTTGAAGGAGCGGCAGCAGCCGGCCCCGGCCGCGCCGGCGCCCAAGGCCCCCAAGAAAAGCGAGCTGCAACCCGACCAGCCGCTGTGCGGCTATGCCGCGATTGAGGAGGTGCCCGATCATATCCTGCTTAAGACCGTCACCAAACTTCCGCCCGAGTTTATTGCGTGTGACAGCGACGCGGACTGCGTGGCGGCCACGGGATACTGCGGAGCCAAGGTCGCGGTAAGCAAGATGGCACAGGCATGCTTTGAATACCTGTCGACGGCGATGAATCAAAAGATAGGTTGTGGTGATACCCTGGACGAAATGCTCCCCTTCCGGCCCGTTTGTCACGAAAACCGCTGTTTAGCTCAATTTTAAATCAATGGGCCGCACCCATCGCGCATCCGGATCCCGGAACGCCTCTACGGGGAACCGGCAATCTGAAGGGATATTATGAAAGAACTCCTGATATTACGACATGCCAAGTCCAGTTGGGACAGCCAAGGTGAATGGGCGCAGCCCATTCAACGACCCGGTTCCCCGAATGCCTCTACGGGGAACCGGCAACCTGAAGGGAATTTATGAAAGAACTCCTGGTATTACGACATGCCAAATCAAGCTGGGATAGCCCCACCCTTGACGACCACGATCGCCCCCTTAACAAACGCGGCCTGCGCGACGCGCCGCGCATGGGCGAGCTGATCAGAGAGAAGGGCTGCGTCCCCGATCATATTATCTGTTCGACCGCCGAACGCACGCGGCAGACCGTTCACTATGTGTGCGAGGGCTGCAAGTTCGGCGGTGACGTCGAGTTTCTCGAGACTCTGTACGGGACGTCCACCGGGGCCTATATCCGGATTATCCGGGGTGTCGGCGATGACGTCGGCCGGCTTATGGTCGTCGGACACAACCCGACGCTGGAGGACCTCGTCTCTGAACTGAGCGGGGAAGATCACCATTTTCCCACCGCGGCCCTGGCCTACTTTCGGGTCTCCATCAAACATTGGCAAGATCTCTCACGGGAGTCCGAGGCGGAACTGGTGGACCTGTGGCGGCCGAAGGACTTGTGGGGGAAGGACGAGTCGTGAACTGCCGGGCGGTGCATTCATTGATGGTCGGCCTGGCGTTTGTGATTGCCGCCGCCTGTCCCGCGCTGGCGGCTGAGTCGAAGAATTACGTGTATAAGGATTTTGACGTCCGCACGGACCGCGTGTTGGAGACGGAGCTCAAGAGCATCACCGTGGAGGACGACGGCACCACGCACGTCCATCACACGATTCAGGGCGACGAAGAAAACCAGGATGAGGTCTACACCCTCGACGGCGGCCTGGCCACGCAGTCGTGGTCGGTCCGTGACGCGGCCGAATCCCTCAACTACACCGGTATCCGCCGGGGCAACACGCTGTACCTGAAGGGCCGCTTGAAGAACGGCCCGGTGGAACGCGAACTCGCCGTGGACGCGGCGCCGGTCTGCAATCATCCCAAGGTCAACCTCAGCCGCTTTGCCTTGTCCGATCTTCAAAAAGGTGAGTGTTGGGGGATCCGCAAGTCCACCCTGGACGCCTATAAAATGACCTTCAAGAAGCTCGGCGAGCAGACCATCGATTTTCAGGGCCGGCCGCTTGAGACCGTCAAGGTCCACTTTTCCCCCAAGAACATCGTCTTCGAGAAATTTTATCAGCAGACGTATTACTTCCGCAAATCCGACGGGCTGTTCATCAAAAGCGAACCCTTCAACGGCCGGGCGATGGAGCTGGTGACGGAGGAGGAGATGCGGACGGTCAAGTCGTCGAGTTCGGCGCTGAATCCTCCGCGATAACCGGCGGTTTCATCATTCGGTGATTCTGGTGATTGAATTTGTCCCCAGGATTCGACGACTCGATATTAAAGATCCCCCCCAAACCCGGCCTTACATCGCGTGCGCTGATGTCTGTGCATTTGCCGCCACAAACCGATTAACGTAATGGCCTGGTACAGCGTCTGCGGCAGGGGGCCCAGCCGGCGGGCGAGGGATTCATCGATGCGGGTGAGACCGGCGCGGGCCTGGTCGGCGAAGATTCCGGCGGTCCCTTCATTGACGAGGTGGTTGGCGGTCTTCAACTGTACGGGATAGGCCGTGCGGATCACCCGGCAGGTGATCACTTCCCCGCCGCCGCGGCGGCGCTTGGCGGCGAAACCGAACAGACGGCAAATCAACGGACGCAGCACGTAGATCGTGCAGCGGCCGCGGCCGTCACCGGCGAGGCTGCGCCGGTAAAAGATACAGCGGCCTTCCGCCGGACGGCGGCGCAGGGCGTTGAGCCACAGGTCTACGCGCCGGCGGCGCACCAGGACCGCGGCCAGCGGCAACATTTCCAGGACGGACGTCTCGGCGTAGACGTTTTCGCAGCAACGCCCGCAGCCGGGCGCGCAGCGTATCCCGGAGGCGGCCCGCAGTCCGGCCAGGCGGCGGTCCACCGTCTGGTAGAAAGCCGCCAATTGCAGGGCCGGGCGCCAGAACTTCGGTGGCAGGAGCCGCGCGCTGATCAACAACCGGATATTTCGCCACAGGGCGAGGAGATTGTCGGTGATCGTCATTGTCGGGAACAGGGCACAAAAAAAGCCCAACCGCGAACGGGCTGGGATTGTTTGAAGAATTAATCTATTATACTCCGATTTCAGAAAAGCAATACGAAAATCAAGTCATGCGAATCCCTGCGCTGCCGTTAAGCGTAGCGTCCCGCCGCGTGGCCTGAGCTCCAGGCCCACTGAAAATTGTACCCTCCCAGTTGTCCGGTCACATCGACGACTTCCCCGATAAAATACAGTCCCGGTACCTTGACCGTTTCCATGGTTTTCGACGACAGTTCCGCGGTATCCACCCCTCCGACGGTGACCTCGGCCTTGGCGTAGCCTTCGGTCCCGCGCGGCGTCAGCGTGAATCCGGCGAGCAGTTCCGCGGCCCGGCGCAGTTCTTTTTCCGTGCAGCGGTTCATCGGTTTGTCGGTCAGATAACGCTGGGTGAGGGTTTCCGCCAGCCGCGCCGGCAGGATCTCCGCCAAGGCGTTTTTCAGCAGGGTCTTTCTGGCCGCGTTGGCCGTCAGCCACGCCGGGACATCCTGTCCGGGGGCGAGATCGATCGTAAGAGGCTGCCCCGGTTTCCAGTAGGATGAGATCTGCAGGACCGCCGGACCGCTCAGTCCGCGGTGGGTAAAGAGGATGCTTTCCTCGAAGCGCGCGCCGTTGAAGTGCACGGCCGTCGGCAGCGCGACGCCGCTGAGCGGTTTGAACGCGGACAGATCAGCCGGCGCGAGCGTCAGCGGCACCAGTCCCGGACGGCAGGCGGTGACCCGAATTTCAAACTGACGCGCGATACGGTAGCCCAGGTCGGTCGCTCCTGCCGAAGGCACCGACAATCCGCCGGTGGCCACGACCAGGCTTGGCGCGGTGAATGTGCCCTGCGAGGTGCGCAGCTTGAAGCCGCTGTCTTTGGTCAGTTCGCGCAGTTGACACCCGGTGATGATGCGTACCCCGGCGCGGTCGCATTCGGTCCGCAGCAGGGTGATGATCTCTTGGGCGGTGCCGTCGCAGAACAACTGGCCGAGTTTCTTTTCGTGGAAGGCGATGCCGTGCGACCGGACCAGGCGGATAAAGTCCTCCGGGGTGTACCGGGCCAGCGCCGACCGGGCGAAGTGGGGGTTCTCGGAAAGGTAGCGGTCGGCGGCCGTGTGGATGTTGGTGAAATTACACCGTCCCCCGCCGGAGATCCTGACCTTGCGGCAGATGCGGTCGGTGTGTTCCATGACAATTACCCGGCGTCCCCGTTGCCCGGCGGTGATCGCGCACATCAAACCGGCCGCCCCGCCGCCGATGACAATTACATCGCAGGAAATTGTGTCAGTCATAATGGCACAATATAGCATAGAAATATGCGGGCCAAAATCAATTTAGCAGAGGGGTCCCGGGCCGGTCCGAACGCGATATTCCCGGCCGCCGACAAGGAACGTGCCTGTCCCGCCGCATCCGGTTGGTTAGAATTTGTGTGAAAAAATATTCCTCACGGCATGGTCTGCGAAATGATATGATATTTATAAAAGCAAACACACACCCATAATCTTCAGCATCCTGCCCGCGGGCAGGTGCGATCCGGTAGTCAGGCCCTTTGCGATCCATTGTCGCGGAGGGTTTTTTTCGTGACCGGTTTATATTTTTCCAACCCGGGGCCGTGGCCCTGTGCAAAGGAGGACGAAATGTCTCGCAAGGTAGTTCCCATTCTGATGATCGTAGCGGCAGGGCTGATCTTTTCGCCGCGCCCGTCGGGCGCCGATGAGGTGGAGGAGGCCGTGCAGGAAGGGTTGCAGCTGTACAAGGCGGGCAACTATGCCGAGGCGGCGGGCAGTTTTGAATACGCCGGGTCGCTGACACGGCAGAAACGCGGGGGAGAGCTGGCTGATTTTCTGCCGGCCGCGACCGGGGGATGGACGGCCGACGACCTCGAACAAACATCTTTCGGCGGCATCACCTCCGTGCAGCGGGCCTACAACAAGGACAGCGCTTCGGTGACGGTCAGCATCATGACCGACTCGCCGGTCGTTCAGGGGATTGCCATGATGATCCAAAATCCGGCCATGCTCGGCGGGGAAGGGCGCATCATCAAGGTCGGCAGCCGCAAGGCCTTGTTGACTTTTGATGACGAAAACGCCAGCGGGGAGCTGCAGCTCATCGTGGCCGGTAAACATCTCGTGCAGATCAGCGGCAGCGGGATCACCGCCGAAGACCTCAGCGCCTTTGCCAAGGCCGTCAACTCCGACGGGCTGGAGAAGAAGTAGTATCAGCAGAAGGCCTGTCCCCCGGAAGGGGACTGTCCCCTTCTGCCGTTCACACTAGGATAGGAGCATGACAGATCCGGCCGATCCCCACAGCGTTGCCAGAACGGTCCTGAGATTGTTCGTCTACGGGACCCTCAAGCGCGGCTACGCGAATCATCAAGGCTTTTGCGCCAATGCCCGGCATATCGAGGAGGGCGCGACGTGGGGAAGGCTTTATCATTTACCGGCGGGGTATCCGGCGCTGGAGACGGCCGGCGAACTGATCATCGCCCGCGGCACGGGCGATCCTAAGGCCGACGCGCGCACCCAGCACACGGCGAACGGATTGAAGTTCAGTCGGCCGGACGGCGACTGGGACCTGGTGCGCGGTGAGCTGATCACCTTCCCCGATCCGGCGCGCGACCTGCCGCCGATCGACGGGCTGGAAGACTTTCGCCCGGACGGCTCAGGACTTTATCAACGGGTCCTGGTCCCGGTCCGCTGCGGCGCCACGGTGCTGGCGGCGTGGACCTACGTCATGCCCTGTCCGTCGAATGCCCTCCGGTTAGCCGGCGGCCTGTGGCCGGCCGCGGCGGGGAAAACACCGCTTTAGTCCGGCCGGATACGTCTCCACAAAAACCGGAAATACCAGCTCGTCAGCCACCATAACCAACCCACCCCCAGGACCAGGATTCCAAGACTTTCATCTTATTGCATTTGCGGCAGCGCTAAGATTGTCCGGGGACACCTCACGCATTGCAGTAGCCTCGATTTGTGTCCCGCCGGACCCGATCGGATGTGTGGATGAGCCCGTTTTCGAATTAGGGATCATATGGTATAGTTGAACTTTAACCATACGCAGACACGGATACCTTATGGGCTCACCACATTGTTATCTTCAGGCCGCTGACCTGCACCGTTTGGTGCGTGACGTTTGCCGCCGGACCGTGAGCGTCACCGACGCCGACCTCATCGCTGCCATGATCGTTCAATCCGAGCAGATGGGTGTCAGCAGCCACGGCCTGCACTATTTTCTGCATACAATCTTTCCTTTGGTTCGGGCAAGGCTAATCACCACCTCCCGGGTCGCCACCGCCGGCAATGTCCTGCAGTCCGACGGCAGTGGCGGGGTGGGCTATCGCAATACGCGGGACTGTTTGAAGAAGGGGAGCGCCCTCGCCCGCAAGATGGGGAGCGCCATTATTACCTTCAAAAACCCCGGCAAGGTGGGTGCCCTGCGGATATACTGCCAACCTCTCATGGACGCCGGCCAGCTGATCATCATGCTGAAGAATACTGCCGCGACCGTAGGTCTCCGTGATATTCCGGTCCCGTTGATTGGTACAAATCCCTTATGCATCGGTCTGCCCGATACGAAATTTGTGTACGACTCATCGATATCCAGCGTAGCCACCAATAAAGTACGGGTGGCCAAAAAAGGAAAGGCCACGTTTACCGAGGTGATCGGCATCAGTAAAAGTGGTAACTTGACCCGCAAACCCAAACCGATTCTAAAGAAAGAGGGTTATCTGCTGCCGTTCAGCTACAATGGGTATGCCTACAAGGCATTTTACCTGGGCGTTGTCATCGAGTGCCTGGCCGCCATGGCCGGCGGCAAGACCGGAGCGCGGGTCGGTGAGAAAAAAGGCCGGCGCCTGTTCTCCGATGAGGGGATGCTGGCGATCATTATCGACAAGAAGGCCTTTCCAAACTATACCAATTATCACCGGGAGATGCCGCTGCTGTTCAAGGATCTTGGGAAGTACAAACTGCGCCTGCCGGGCGCTTACACCGCACGTAAACGTTTGCGTGTACTGCGTCGGGATTACGAGGAGCTGACCCGCCTATGAAAGCGCTGATCCTGGCCGCGGGACGGGGCACGCGTCTTCAACACCTTACCAGAGGGCGCCCTAAATGCCTTGTCGACATTAACGGAAGATGTCTCATCGACTATCAGTTGGATGCCCTGAGCTCCGCCGGCGTAACGGATATCTGTGTGGTTACCGGGTACCGCAGCCGGGATGTCCGTGATTATCTGCGCGGCCGCGTTGATGTCCTGATCAATGAGCGGTACGCGGAAACCAACAGCCTTTACTCCATGTGGCTGGCCCGTCACGCCTTCACCATCGAAGAATTTATTCTGCTCAACGGCGATATCATCATCGACTGTGATCTGATGGGCCGGCTGGTCCGGACACCCGGGTGTGCGTCTTTGGTCGACACCGACAAACCGCTGCGCGACGGAGAGATGAATGTGGTCATTCGCGACGGGCGCATTGTGCGGTTCAGTAAGGACGTTCCGGCCGCGGAGGCGCACGCTGAGAGTGTGCAGATCACCAAGTTCGATACGGTGGCGGCTCCGTTGCTCTTTGCCCGTGCGGGCGAGCTGATCGAGTCCGGGGAACTCACACAATTTCCGGCGGCCGCTTATACGCCATTGTTGGAAAGGCGCCTGATGCAGCCGGTCGGTACCGGGGGGGCGCCGTGCTTTGAGATTGATACCGTGGCCGACTATGAAACCTGTTGCCGGGACCTGGCTGCGGGAAGGGGAACCCACCGTGAATAGTACGCTCAAGCGGAGCCTCCGGCGGATAGAACGGGCCCTGCTGGCGGGCAAGCGCACGCAAGACGTGCTCATCCCATTGCGTAATGAGCTTATGTACGCCAACATGAAGCCGATCCTCGAACGGTTGCGCGGTGACCGCCGGCTGCGCCTGTGGATCTGTCTGACCGCGCGGGAACGTTTCCTGCCCGCCAATCTGCGGCGCATCCGGCGGGAGCTCGGCGGGGCGCGTATGATTTCTTACCGTATCGCCGAGTACGTTAAATGGGACCTCATTCTCACCGCGGAACAAACCCTTTATTTCCGGCGGGACTGTCCGATGATCTACACCGGTCATAGTCTTAAGAGCGGTAAGCTCAATCCGGCCGGTGATTCGATGAAGTACGGGGCCCCGTCGCGGCATGAAGACGGGACGATCAAGTATGCCAGGATTTTCTGTGCCAACGAACACGAGTTCAGAACGGTGAAAGACCATTTTCCGGACCACGCCCCGCGGGTCAGGGTGGTGGGCAACCTGCTGGTGGATCAGATGCTGACCGCCGGGGATCAGCGGGACGCGATCCTTCGCCGCTTGGGGCTGGACCCGCGGCGCCGGACTTTGATGGTCACCTCGACTTGGCGCGGCGATTCATTGGCGCAGAGCCAGGGCCGTGAGCTGATGGACAAGCTCGACGATTTGCTTAAGCGCTACAATATCATTGTATCGTTTCACCAGAACAATTTTGTGCGGGAGTATTCGCCGGATCTCGATTGGCGGGCCGAGTTTGCCGCGCGGGATTGTCCCGGATTGCATATACTGCGTCAGAACGAAACGAGCCTTGCCTGCCTGCCGGCCGCGGATGTCCTGTTGACCGATCATACATCGACGAGCCTTTATTATTTGTTCTTGAACCGTCCGGTAGTGTATTATGTCCATCCGAACGTTCGTTACGATAAGGGAGCGCTGATCCTCGAACTGCAAAAGATCGCCCGGACGGTCGACTCCCTGGCGAATCTTGAGGCGGATATCGCGGCGGCTGAAACCGGGTTTGACCCTGACGCCTATGCACGTCTGGCCGCTAAGGCATGCAGTTACGCAGGGCATGGTTGGCAGCGCATGGAACGGGAAATTTATGATACTTTGGGGTTGCGGCCGTTCTCGCGGTTGAGCCAACAGCAGGAAGATAAGGTGCGGGTATGAATCAAGCCTTGGAACAATACGGAAACTATTTTGAGAAAGATGACGGCCGCCGCGTACCGGTGAGCGACGAGCGATATTTGCATCCGTTTATGATGCCTACGTCCGACAATACTCAAATGCGCGACGGCCCGCCGCCCGGAGATCTGCAGGACCATCAGCGTGGCCGGATTCTTTTGCAGGTGCATCAATTGTTGTATTTGTTCCAGGCTTTTGGAATCGATCTGCGCGGCAAGCGCCTGCTGGACGTGGGAACGGGCAACGGGATGATCCCGCGATTGGCCCTGGAATATACGGAGCTGGATTCCGCGGTGGGCTGCGATCCTTATCTGGACGGGGAGACGGTGGTCAGCTGGCAAGTGCACGACCAGGACAAGGCCTTCATGGAACTGCGGGAGTTCATCGACCGTTACGCGGACGGGCGATTTGATTTTGAGAATTACCGGCACCTCGCGCAGCTGGAAAACTTTTCCTTGGTCCCCGCGCCGGTAACCTTTGCGCCCCGCCGCCGCAAACAGTATCGCTTCGCTCAGGTTGGCGCGCATGATCTGCACCGACTGCAGGAGAAGTTTGATGTGTTTTATTGCAAGGCCATCGAGCACATCAGCGACTGGGACGGGGTTTTCCGGTCGATGGCGGCTGCGGGCACAGACGATGCGGTGGTGTATTTCAAACACCGGACGTTTTTTTCATACATGGGGGCGCACCGTCGCGGGAGCATCGGTATCCCGTGGGGGCATCTGCTGCTGACCGATAAAGAGTACCGGCGCTTTGTCCGTCGCCGGTATCCCGACGACGCCGGGAAAATGATCGAATTTTATTTTAACGGGCTGACGTACCCGCGAGCCAGTGTGTCCGATATGGTGCGCACCGCGCACCAGTACGGATTTATCCCGGTGGCGGTCATGAGCGAACCGACCCGCTATGGACAGGTGACGGCAAAGTTCATCGGGGAGATTAAAGGATTTTGGGACATGGTTCATGTCAATCATCCGACGGCCGGTGCCGACGAGGTATTGGCCGGGATGTATCATATTTTGTTTCGTAGAGTCAAAGCATAAAGGAGGGGTTATGGGAGATACCGGAGATTCTATTCACGCGGAAAACGCCGGCTGGTCATTCGGCGGCGACACCAGCAAATACTTTGACGAGCACGTCGCCAGGTCGATCCCGCTTTATCATGAAGGCCACGACGTGATCGCCAAGATCGCGGACTTTTTCTTAAGCGAGGGATCCAAATGCTATGAATTGGGGTGTTCGACCGGGGCATTGACTTACACCCTGGCACGGCGCCATCAATCCAAGAACGTGCACATCCTGGCCGTCGACAAGGAGCCGGAGATGATCCGGCGTACGGAAGAACGCTGCCGGGCGCTGAAGAATGTGACCGTCTCGACGGCTGATATCATGGACACGGAATTTGAGAAGGCCGACCTGATCATCAGCTATTACACGATGCAGTTTGTTAAACCGAAGCACCGCCAGGTCATCTTCAATCGCATTTACGAGGCGTTGAATTGGGGCGGCGGGTTTATCCTTTTTGAAAAGGTCCGCGGTCCGGACGCGCGGTTCCAGGACATGATGACCACGATCTATACGGATTACAAACTCGATCAGGGGTATCAGCCCGATGAGATCATCGCCAAACTGCGCAGCCTCAAGGGCGTGCTTGAACCGTTCTCCACACAGGGTAATATCGATTTGATGAAACGCGCCGGTTTCGTGGATATCATGACGGTGGTGAAGTATTTGTGCTTTGAGGGTTTTCTGGCCATCAAGTAATATCCGGCCATCGCCGGTTAAGATTCGCGGAAAACCTCCTTTTTCGGGAAATGATTGCCGGCCCCCCGAATTTGCATTTCTCCGCCCATGCGTTACACTTGTAGCGAATAACGGAAGGGGACAGTCCCCTTCCGGGGGACACCCCTCAATCCTGTCACCCGCCCGGCCGTTTCGCGGCCGGGGTCCGGATATCCCACCCGCCAAGGAGACGCTGATGAGCACCATTCTCATTGTGGACGACGACCAGGAGATCCTCGCGCTGGTCAAGAAACGGCTTGAAAACCACGGCTATCAGACGCTGACCGCCTGCGACGGCGAAGAGGCCCTGCACCAGATCGACCTGCAAAAACCCGACATCATCGTGCTGGATGTATCGATGCCGGTGATCAACGGATTCGAGGTCTGCGCCCGGTTGAAGGGCGACGCGTCCACCCGCCACATTCCGGTCCTGATGCTCACCGGGCACATCCGCTACACCGATAAGAAGATCGCCGAGCACTGCGGCGCCGACGGTTACATTCCCAAGCCGTACAGCGCGCAATTACTTCTCGATGAAATCGCCCGGCATCTGTATCAGTCCCCCGGTCTTCCCGCAAACGAATAGAGCCCGCTCCGACCCGCTATTTTCCCTCCGCAATTCTCCGTGGATATGGTACCATGATCAAAATGCCGGAGCCGCGGCTGCCGGTATCCGTCATCCCTCACAGATGAAAGGCGATATCCGTTATGAATAAAAGGATTGTATTCCTGCTGTGCATCTCGCTGCTGCTGTTTTCCCCGCCCGTCTTTGCTAAAGATATCCCCAAACTCTCATCGTCTCTGGCCCGCAACCTCTGGCGGCAGTGCCATGCCTATCCCGGGAGGGGGATGGAGGCCAAGGTCATACGGGCCTGCAGTGATTTGGAGATCTGGGCGCACAATAACAACGAGACCGCTGTGGCGCAGGCGGCAGCCGAGAGGCTCGACTCCCTGGAGGGGCGGGAGCAACAAGCTGTGACGGCGCAGCCGTCCCGGGAGAAAAGGGTGGCGAGGGTGCAAAACACCGATCCGTTGTGCGGCTTTGAATCCGAAGATCAGATCCCGCCCAATATTGCGGTCAAGATCGTCGGCGCCACGCCGGCCGAGTTTTTATCCTGCCGGACGAATACGGACTGCGTGGCGGCCCAGAACTACTGCGGGACGGTCAAGTCGGTGAACAAAATGTCGCTCGCCTGTTATGAAACGGCGGCCCGGATCTTTGAACGCAGCTCCCGCTGCGCGCCTGTGCCGCCGCTGCAGGCGGCCGCCGTGTGCCGGAAACAGATATGCACGCTGCAATTCTAAACACGGTTTTCGTCGCGCGAAAACCATAACCGTTACAAATAGAAATGACATGACACGCAGACACCTCGGCAGAGTCTCCGTTATGTCCGTTCCGGTGAACAAGGATTCTCAATGAAAATCATGTTCTTCGTCACGTCCCTGCCATTTCTCTGTATGTATGCCTACGCGGCCTACCAGTCGCGGCGCTTTGCGGCGATCGCCGGACAGCCGGCGGGACTGGCCTTTATTTTGTTTTGCGGGCTGATCGTGCGCTGGTTTATCCTGGCCGTGTTTATGTTCACCGCGCCGGGCAACATCATCGCGCAAAAGGTCCTCGCGGCCTCATACATTCCGTTTACGATCGGTCTGTTGATCTGCGTCTTCGGTTGGCGCCGGGGAGAGGAGGCCACTTACCGAGGTCCGGCGATCTTTGCCGGGCTGGGAGTGGCGGTGCCGCTGATCGCTCCCGTGTTGATCGGTCTGGCGGTCCAATCGCTGCACGACGGCAGTGATCCCGAAAGCATGCTGCCGGTGATGATCGTGGTCGGGTGCCTGAATTCCGCGTTGAGTTTCGCGGGGTTGGTCCTGCTGTACAAGGCGATCTTCGGCTGGCGGGGGTATGATTTGCAGCAGCTGCCCGGTACGGTCCCGCTGCCGGCCGTTGCGGATACCGTGGCCGAGGGGGGTAACGAAGGCACAACCGCCGCGCCGGCACAGCCGCTTCCCGAACCGCCGGGCGTGTTTGAGGAGCGGGATTTTATTCCCTATATCTGCGGCGTGATGCTGTTAGGGGGCTGTTTGATTGTGCCGGTGATCTGGGGGATGTTTCTCGATCTCAGTTATGAAAAGTCTCTGTTTCCTTCGATCCTGTCGTGCGGCGTATTCGCGTTGTCGCATACCAAGAAAGGGAATTTTTTGTTCGGCCGGTTTATCGTCTTGAATCTGTACGTGTTTTTTACCATCATGCGTACGGCCGCCAAGTACGGATCGGGCGGCGGCAAACCGATGTTTATGGCCGGCGGAGCGCTGGGTTTTATCGTTATGGCTGTCTGCGGCTGGGCCGGCATCGGAGTGATGCGCTTGCTCCGCAAGCTCGTCGCCGGATCGTAGCCGCCGCGCACCGTCTGTCAGGGAAGTCATCCCGTCACTACGGATAAACAGTAGGAACCCTCCATCAGGAGAAAGGAATTATTTATGCCAAGAGTCACCACCGGAGTCTTAGTTGCCGTCTTGATTTTCATCACCGCTACCGCGCACGCCGCGCTGGGGAAATTTGTGGATTACGAAGTCGACGGTCTGCCGTATGAGGGCTATTACGTCGATCCCGGAGAAGGCGCGCCGTTTGTGTTGCTGATCCATGACTGGGACGGGTTGACGGATTACGAGGTAAAACGTGCCGAGATGCTCGGCGAACTCGGTTACCGCGTCTTTGCCGCGGATCTGTTCGGTAAAGGCGTGCGGCCTGAGGCGGAGGAAGACCGGCGCAAACTCACACGGGATTTGTACGCCGACCGTAAGAAGATGCGCGCGCTGATGTTCGGGGCGCTGACGACAGTCGAGAATATGGATGTGGATGTGGAGAACGCGGTGGCCACCGGATATTGTTTCGGCGGGGCCGCGGTGCTGGAGCTGGCGCGTTCCGGTGCCGACATGCGGGGCTTCGTCCCGTTCCACGGCGGTTTGAAGACACCCGACGGGCAGGACTATTCGCGCGTGCAGGGTAAGGTGCTGGTCTTTCACGGGACCGCGGATTCCGCCGTATCGATGGAAGAATTTTCCAAGCTCGCCAGTGACCTCGAGGCTGCCGGAATTGAGCACGAGATGATCACCTACGGCGGCGCCGTGCACGCCTTCACCGTGTTCGACCGGCCGGAGCGCTACAACGAAACCGCCGACAAACAATCGTGGACGCGGTTTGTGGCGTTCTTAGAGGAGGAGTTGAAATAAGTGATGAGTGATGGGTGGTGAGTGCGGATATGTACGGTTATTTTCATGGATAGTGTTGCGGGAGAGTGGGCACTTCCGGTTCCGACGGCCTGCGGCCGGTTGTTCTGAGTTATAGGATGGTTGAGTGAGAATATTATTATTCCTTCTATGTAGCGGATTGATGACCGCGACAGGTGTCGCCGCGGCCGACGGCGAGGTGCGGCCGGATTGTCGCTTCCCGGGGGCGGTGTGCGGGCTGGTGGACGCGCGCGGCGAGGTGGTGATGGAGCCGAAGTATGATTTCATCGGGGAATTCACCGACGGTTACGCCGTATTCGGACAGGACGGGGCCTACGGGATCCTCAACACGTCCGGACGGGAGGTGACCCCGGCCGTCTACGAGCAGGTCGAAGAATTGAGCAACGGTTATGCCGTGATCATCAAGGACCGTCAGCGCGCGGCAGTCGATATGCGCGGCGGCATCCTGGTCCCGCCTGAGTACCATGTCATGCACATCCTCGGCGCGGGCAGTTTTCTCGCCGGCAAATACCGCAAGTTGTCACCCGACGGCTCACGCGCGGATTGGACCGTCATCAATACCGCCGACGGGACCGCCGTGAAGGTCGACAAGGAACACCTCTTCGCCATCACCCGCCACGCGCCGCCGCAGCGGTTTGTGACCGGCGACCGGTTGGTGGGTTTCGATCTGCTCGAACACACCGGCAAGGTCTTGCTGACGGGCCTGGACCGCGTTTACGAACTCGGTCCGTCCGGTCCCGGGGCGGCGGAGATCATCGATCCGCTGTACGTTTTCGGTAAATCCGGTAAGGCCGGAGCCATCGACCGCAACGGTAATGTGGTGGTCCCCTTTGAATATGACCGGCTGCGTGTCTCACCGGTCGGCCCGCAGATCGCCTTTCGCCGGATTGGGGAGGACCAGTTCGGCTACATGTCCCGCGACGGGGCCGTCTTGATAACGCCGCGTTTTGACGAGGCCGCGGCCTTTGACGCTGACGGCCGCGCACCGGTGGTCTTCGGCGGGATTAAGGGATGGATCGATACCTCCGGCAAGTTTCACCGCGACAATGCCTGTGACGACGGCCGGCGTCTGGTCCAAAGCGGTGCCGCCTATCTGGTGGTCGGCCGGGACAACCAACCGCTGCACCGGGAACGCTGGGATGATATCGAGTTCTTCTGCGACCGGCCGAGCCGCGTCACTCTGGGCCGGCGGTCCGGATATCTCAATGCCGACGGGAGTCTGGTCGGCGGCCATTTGTTTTACCGGGCCGGCCGGGCCGGTTTTCGGGAGGGCATTGCCGAGGTGTGGCTGGAGCGCGACCGGATGCTGGTCCTGGGGCCCGACGGCCGCCGGGTGCTCGGTCCGCTGGAGGTCCCTCAACGGAATTTTTACGCGCGTTACCCCGACGGGATCACCCGCGAATTGCTCGAGCGGGCCACGCGCGATCCGCGGGCGCTGGATTTCGGCGCGTCCCGGTACTGCCCCGACGACGGGGTGTCCATCTACCGCGCCAGCCGCAACCGCACCACGTATACCGACGCGTCGGGAAATGTCATGATCCAGGGCCGGTTTGTTAATGCGTATTGTTTCGAAGAAGGCTTGGCCTGGGTCGTCCCCGAGACGTCCGAACGCTGGTGCCGGATGAACAAACGCGGCGAAGTCCTCTCCGATACCTGCACGCTCAACGATCCGTATCCCACCGTACAAAAGCAGGAACAGCGCGAACGGGAAAATACCCAGGAAATCTATTTCACTCCCAAAGTCCGCAACTGGTCGACCGGCTGGCGCGGGCTTTAACGCGGACGATTTCAATGCAGGGGACAGTCTCTAATCAGGGGGTGTCCTCTTTTTTATGGTTTTGAAGGTGGTTATGCCGGCATGGCGGCTTTGATGCGTTCGGGTGTCATGGGCAGCTGGGTCACACGCGCGCCGCAGGCGTCGTAGATGGCGTTGGCCACGGCGCCGCCGACGGCGATCACGGCCGGTTCGCCTCCGCCGAGCGGGCGTTCGAATTTGTCGCCGACCAACAGCGTCTCGATTTTGGGGACGGAGGAAAAGCGGGGGAGTTCGTAGGTGCCGAAGTTGGTGTCATGCATCCGGCCGTTGGCGAAATGCACGTCCTCGGTCAGGGTATACCCGAGTCCCATCGTGATCCCGCCTTCCATTTGAATTTCCAAGCCTTCCGGATTGATGGTCAGGCCGTTGTCCTGGGCGCAGACGATGCGTTTGACTTGGGTGTATCCGGTGACCTTGTCCACCTCGACCTCGGCGATCATGGCCACGTACGCGCCGACGTCGGTGCCGATGGCGATCCCGCGGCCGAGTCCGCCGGGAGATTCGCCCGGGACCCAGCCGTAGTGTTTCGCCGCCGCTTCCAACGTCTTTTTCATGCGCTTGTCGGTAAGGTGCATCATCCGGAATTCGAGCGGATCGATCCCGGCTGCGGCCGTCATGATGTCGACTTGGGACTCACGGGCAAAGGTATTGGTGTTGTTGCCGGGCGCGCGCCACGCCCCGGTCAGCACCGGGTGCGCGTCGGGGTAGCTGTAACCCTTGGCGCCGTAAACACTCGTGCGCAGGTGCGGCACCTTGTATTGATGCTTGCTGCCCCGGCCGCCGGCGTAATAGGTGTGAAAGTCCCAAAAACTCATTTTGCCGTTGTCCGCGATGCCGGAGTTGATCTTGACGATCGCCGCGGGTCGGTAATGGTCATAAAAGAATTCTTCCTCGCGGCTCCAGGCGACCTGGACCGGCCGGCCGGTGGCCATCGCCAGGATCGCCGCTTCAACCACCTGCAGATTCCGGCTTTTTCCGCCGAAACCGCCGCCGACAAAAGGAGTGAGGACCCGGATCTTATCGACGGGCAGGCCGAGTTCCGAGGCGACCTTCTCCCGGGCCCCGAACGGATTCTGCGTTGAGGCCCAGATCGTCATCTCGCCGTCTTTGAAATGCGCCACCGCCGCGTGCGGCTCCATGGGCGCGTGCGCCACGTAGCCGTCGAGGTACGTGTGCTCGAAGACCTTGACCGAATCCTTGCGGCCCGTGTCCAGAGTGCCCGCGACATCGGGGACCTGCGGCGCGCCGGCTTCCTTTAAAAGATGATCGAAGATCGTTTTCTCATTTACCTGAATGGAACTGGGGGTAAACTCGGCCCGGATCTTGGCGACCGCCTGTTCGGCGACATCGGGGTACTTGTGCAAGGCCGCGAGTACGCCGCGTTCGTGGACGAGCTGTACGCCGTCGACCGACTTGGCCGCGCTCACGTCCGCCTTGATGAGTTTGACGCCATGGGCCGGCGGCCGGAAGATTTTGGCGTAGAGCATACCGGGCAGGGTGATATCCGCGGCATACTTCGCCCGTCCGGTCACCTTGTCATAACCGTCCAGGCGGGTCACCGCGGTGCCGATGGTCTTGAAATCCCCCGGGTTTTTCAAATAGACCGTAGACTGGGCGCGTTTGCGCAGCAGTTTTCCCTTGGTCAGCGCGCCATAGGCGATGCGCTTCTTGGCGTCACCGGTGACAAAGACGACGCCGTCTTCGACGCTCAATTCTTCGACGGGAACTTCGAGATGCTGACTGGCCAACTGCAGGAGGATGGTGCGGGCCTCGGCCCCGGCCGCGCGCAATTGCGGGCCGAACTGCGGCGTGCTCAACGAACCCCACGTGCCGCGGTCATACGGACACAGGCGCGTGTCGCCCATGACCATGGTGACCCGGTCGAGCGGGACGTCCAGCTCTTCAGCCAGCATTTGCGCCAAGGAGGTCACAATGCCCTGGCCCATTTCGATCTTGCCCGTGAGGCAGGTGACGCGGCCGTCTTCGCCGATACGGACCATCGTGTTGACGTCCAGTGACAGCAGCTCTTTGGTCGGCGGTCCGGTGACCTGGGAGAGGGCGGGGCGCAGGTCGCTGAGGGCCCACATCACAAACAGGCCGCCGCCGAAGACCTTGAGGAATGTCCGCCGGGTCATCGCGAAGGGTGAGGTGTACTCCCCGAAGTCGCACTGTTCGATTTCGTCAGGCAACGGGGATCTCCTTTCGCATTTCCTTGGCCGCGGCCTTGATGGCCCGGATGATGCGCTGATGAGCGCCGCAGCGGCACAGATTTTGGTCCATGGCGTTGATAATATCCTGATCGCTGGGATCGGATTTGCGCTGGAGCAGTCCGTAAGCGGAGAGGATCATGCCCGGCGTGCAATAACCGCACTGCATGCCGTCGTGTTCCATGAATGCCTTTTGCAGGGGGTGAGGGGAGCCGTTGCGTTCCAGGCCCTCGATGGTGGTGACATCGGCGCCCTGGACGTTATTGATATCGATCCGGCAGGCGCGCCGGGATTTGCCGTTGATGAGGACGACGCAGGATCCGCAATAAGCCTTGCCGCATCCGTACTTGGTGCCGGTCAAGGCCAGATCGGTGCGTAATACCCATAACAGCTTGCGGTCGCCGTCGGTGTCGACGGTAACCGGTTTGCCGTTCAGGGTAAAGCTGATGGAGGTCTGCATCAAAAATGTCCCGAAAGATTAAAGATTGACGCGGCTGGGTCGAAGCAGGCGGATGGTGGTCTGGGCAACCGGGCAGAGTAATGGCAACTGTTCCTATTGTAGCGGGGATGGAGATTGTTGACAACTGATTTAACGCTATGCGGTGGTTATTAATTTCGAATATCGAATCCTCGAAATCCGAAGAAATATCGAATCCTCAAATGACCGAATGTTCGAAACGGTGGAATAATGGGTGTCCCGAATGTCCGGTGTTTCGGAAATTCGAAGATTTGGTGATTCGGATTTCCTTCGAACATTCGAAGATTCGATATTCTTAACCAATCTGTTACTCTTGCAAGTCCCCCACCAGGTCCTCCGCGTTCAAGTACTTGTCCTTATTGATTTCCTTCATCCACATGTCGAGTATCTCCGGAAACTTCTGCACCCGCGCGTCGCCGTAACGGGAGCTTTTGTAGGTGCGCATGGCGTCCCAGTGGGAGTTGATGTAGCTGACCGCCTGCGGTTTGGTCTCCTCGATAAACTGAAAGAACTTGTCGTACCAGTCCTGCTTGGCGCGCAGCGTGTACATCCCGAACGGGGAGGCCTCAGCGATCATGAAGTTCTTTCCCTTTAAGTACGCCTGCCAGTAGAAGCTCATGGCGGTTTCGTATTGGGAGGGAGAAAAGTAGGAGATGCCGAACCAGTCGACATATTCGTCGCCCGGGTACCACATCATCGGATCCTTGTCGGTCATTTTGGCCGCGGAGTGCCAGACGAACGCGACATTCGTTACCCCCTTGGCGCGGAAGCGCTTGACGATGCGCTGAAAGGCGAATTTGTATTGGGTGGTATCGTAATTGTTGGTGGGTTCATCGAACTCATACCCGATGCGTAGAAACACCGGCCGGTCGAGCGCTGCCAACCAGTCCGCGAGCTTGTCGATGTTTTCGTCGTAGGTCCCGTCGTTGACCTGCAGCAGCGCGTCGACCATGTACAGCCCCAGCTGCAGGGTGCTGTTGGGATATTTTTCCATAAGAAAGCCGGCATGATGCAGACCGGCACCGTTGCTGAACGGCAGCGACAGTCCGGAAAGTGTTTGGATCGAGGTATACTCCATCATCCCGCCGGGGACGGTCTTGGTGGCGTTGACGTAGGCTTCGATGGTGGGTTTGTCCTGGCCGACAATGAGCAGGGTCTTCTGCCACGGCGGCGCAAACCCGTTGTCCGGATCGAGCACCGGCTGCGCGGACGCGCAGGGGGCCAGCAGAAGAAAAAAGAGCAAGTGCAGCGATACCGGACCGGATTTGAGCAAGGGCGATAACATGACATATATCATATCCTAAATCGTCCCAAAATTCATCATGGACGATTACTTCCGCAGCCTTTAAGATAGTGTCCGGTCATAATTACAATCAATCGCCCTGTCTTTTAAACATGCCGTAAAGGAGTTTACCGATATGGTTAAATTTGTTATGTGCCTGACCCGTCATCCGGATTTGTCCCGCGAGGAGTTTCAGGAGTACTGGCTGAACAGCCACGGACCGTTCTTCCGCAAATTTCAGGCCGTGCACAAGGCCGGAAAATACACACAGCTGCATACCCTTACGACGCCGCTCAACGCCAATCTCATCGCGTCCCGCGGGATGACGGCCGAATACGACGGAATTGTAGAGGTGGAGTTTGAGTCCGAGCAGGCCTTCATGGACGCGATGAGTACGGAAGAAGGCCA
Source organism: Candidatus Omnitrophota bacterium (assembly GCA_020632495.1). Classification (GTDB taxonomy): domain Bacteria; phylum Omnitrophota; class Gorgyraeia; order Zapsychrales; family Zapsychraceae; genus JAGOSC01. Next base: position 1,176,194 of record JACKFL010000005.1, read on the forward strand.
GAGATTGGGCGCGGCCCTGCTGGAAGATGAAGGCCGCTTTATCGATCACAGCAAATCCACCGCGTTTATGGCGGTTGAGCACGAAGTTTAGTGTATGTCCATTGCCCTGAAATTAAGCCTTTGTCCTTTAAGAAAAGTTATGCGAGAGATAGCCGGATGAATAAGAAAATTTTCCTCTGGTTCACGAATGTCTTTATCGTCTTTATGATAGTGTCGCTGATGAGATCGCCGGGCGCATCCGCGGAAGAATCGGCTCGCGAGCGGTTGCGCCGTGCCCGTCAGGCCGACCGCGGTCCGTATGTCGCGACGCCGGCGACCGGCAAGAACCAGGAGACGGTTCCCCCTCCGGTGGATACCGGACTGGGAGGAAAGGATCCCCGTGAGGATCTCTTCCGTTTTCTCATCCGTTATGAATGGTGCGGAAGCGATGTCCGCTATGTGTTCCAGCCCGACGGGAAGGCATTGTTGGTTTACGATACTCCCGAAGGCTCATACGGAAATCGGGACGCGCTGGAGAAAAGATGGAATATCCCGGAAAGCGCCGACGCCGTGGTGTTTGATGACGGCAGCCGCATTGATATTGCCAGGCGCGAACGGCGGAGTTTTTGGGTGAAGATGTCAGCTGATCTGGGGATCGCCCAGTACATCGACTGCGGTCCCGGGGTCTGGCCGCACCGTTACTCCGTGAAGGACCTGCCGCCGCTGCCCCGGCGTAAGATGAAAAAGTGATTGAGGACGGTCTCCTCCAAAGGACACGCGTATGCAAACCCATGTCGAATTCCGATCGGACAAGTTTCCTCCTTACGAAGGTGAGGAGGAACAGATCAATCCGGGTGTGTGGGGTAAACGTCTGGCTGAATACCTTTGCGAAAAGTTAGGCAACAAAGGCGTGGCGGTCGGGGACATCTTTGCCGAGGATTGGGGCTGGATCGTGCCGATTACCGGCAAACCGTTTAACATGTGGGTCGGCTGCGGGAATTATCAGGAATATCCGGATGACGGGTTCCTGGTCTTTATCGAGCCGAGCCGCCCTGTTATCAAGAAGTGGTTCAAGAAGATCGACGTATCGGCCGACATCACCGAACTGGCCGGCCGGTTGGATGCCGTCCTGCGGGATGATCCCGCCATCCGCGACGTGCGTTGGTGGACGGACGACGAGGTCGCCGGGAGAGGGTAGATTTATGGAGGAAGAAATCCGCACAATACTGAGCGCTGCCCGGACCGTGGCCGTGGTCGGTCTCTCCGACAAGCCGGACCGGCCCAGTCACCGTGTGGCCGCGTACCTGCAGCAGCACGGATACAATATTATCCCGGTCAATCCCAACGTGACGGAAGTCCTCGGGGAAAAGGCCTACGCCTCGTTACCGGATATCCCGGCGGCCGTGGATGTGGTCGACATCTTCCGCAAGTCCGCGGACGTCCCGCCGATTGTCGATGACGCGATCCGCATCGGCGCCAAGGTCGTGTGGATGCAGGAAGGGGTGGTCAACGAAGAAGCCGCCCGTAAAGCGCGCGCCGCCGGTCTGGCCGTGGTCATGGACCGGTGCATCTTAAAGGAACATCAAAAACATGGTGACGGACACCGGTAAAAAAGGAGAGATTCATGTCCCCATTGAACGATATCATTGAATGGACGGAGTTCGGGACCGAACACCGGATCTACGTCAAACACTACGGCGACGAAAACGGCAAGGTGTGCATCCGCATCGTCTATGAGGACGCCACGCACGATAAAGTCACCGAGATCAACATCCCCAACAAAAAACTCAAACCCTTTCTCGACGCGATCAACGGTAATCTGTTGACCAAGAAGTACGAGATCCGGGTCTAAGGGAGGCGCGCACCGCTATGACCGTGGCCCACGTCTGCATCGTCGTCAGCCTGTTTATTCCCCTGGCCTGCTCGTGGTATGCCAAGTGGTCGGTGAAGGGTTATGACGGACATTCCCCGCGGTTGTTTCTGGCCACGCTCACCGGCCGGCAGCAGCGCGCCAATTTCGCCCAGCAGAATTTCTACGAGACCTTTCCCGCCTTTGCCGTGGGTGTGCTCGTCGCTCACTCCCTTCACGCGACTCAGGGGTTGATCGACGGCCTTGCCGTGTTTTGGGTGGCCGTCCGGATCGCCTACGCCTTGGTCTACATTGCCGACAATCATCCGCTGCGTTCGACGACATGGACGTTGTCCTTCCTCACGATCATCGCGCTGTATGTGATCGGCGCGTTTTAAATGTGCCATGCGGGGCGTAAAGCCGTTTTATCGGCGGGGCATTATTTTTGCTTCTGTTGGGAGCCTTTACGCGGTTCGTAGGGCATGCGGTATTTCTGGTAGATGGCCATGCGCGCGGCCTCGGATTCCTTTTCGATTTCTTCGGCCCGTTGCTCGATTTGTTGCTGCATTTCCTCTTTGTTCTGTGTCTTGAGTTTCTTAAAGTCCTCGCGAATCTGTTGCTTTTCCTCGCGTGACCCGGCCCTGAGTTCGCGATTGTGATACTCGGTGAATGTGTGGGTGTCCGTATCGATCCTTTGCCGGTTGAGCTTGGTGCGCATCTGCTGAATGTCTTTTTGCCGCTGGAGGTCCACGGCGTGTAACTCCTTTTTCATCTCACGCGGTTTGCGCGGTTTTTGTTCGGCGCCGGCCGGGGCGGCAAGCAGTGCTGCGGCGAAGACGGGCAGGATGAGCACGGTGTACGTTCGATTTTTTCGCATAAACGACCTCCTTCGGGATACCATTGTAGGCCATGGCCGTCTCCGGTTCAAGCAGCGGTATAATTAGGGACAGACGCCTTTTCTCCCATTTATACGGCCGGAAAATGGGGAAAAGGTGTCTGTCCCTAATTTATTGACAACGGCCCGATTGGCGATTACATTAGTATTATACTTATGTAACCTGCCATAAGACGTACTCGCGATTCCCCGCCGCGGATTTCCCGCGTAATTTATCGTAACTTTACAAATTGCAGATGTTTACGTTTAGATTATGAGGGGAATACCACTCCATATTGTTCTGATTCTGACCATGATTCTTACCGGTGTGCCGGTGCCCGGGCAGGTTTGCGCCCAGCAGCGGCCGGCTTTACCGGCGGCAGGCAGCCGCATCGGAATCAGTCCCGCCTATACCCCCGCGACCCTGGCCGGGGTCAATATCGATCCGCGCCGGCCGTTTGATTTCGACTTCATTATCCATCCCGGCGACAGCGGCCTCAACGGAGAGGAGCTGCGCGGTGAGTCATTAAAGCTGATCAAGTATTTCATGGCGGCGCTGACCCTGGACGAAGAACAGCTGTGGGTCAATCTTTCGCCGTACGAAGCCGAGCGTGTCATCCCTGAGCGTTTCGGTCATACCGAGATGGGCCGCGACCTGCTCGCCCAGGATTACCTGCTGAAACAACTGACGGCATCGTTGATGTACCCGGAAGACGAGTTGGGCGACCGCTTTTGGCAGCGTGTGAACCGCCTGGCCTATGAAAAGTTCGGCACGGCCGAGATCCCTTTAAACACCTTCAATAAAATCTGGATCGTTCCCGACCGGGCGCGGGTCTACGAGCACGCCTCGGGCGCGGTGGTCATCGACAGTCATCTGAAGGTGATGTTGGAGGAGGATTACCTGGCCCTGGAACGGCATGCGGCGATTGCCGACACCGGGGAACGGCCGCCGGTCGAGACGAATGTGTCGCTTGAGGTGGTGCGCGAGGTTCTCATCCCCGAAATCGAACGTGAGGTGAACCAGGGCCGCACCTTTGCCAACCTGCGGCAGATTTATCACGCCGTGATTCTGGCCGACTGGTACAAGGCCGCTCTGAAAAACAGTCTGCTGGCGCAGGTCTATGCCGAACGCAACAAAATTACGGGCATCGCCCTCGAAGACGACGCGGAGAATCAGCGTATTTACGAGCAGTACGTGCACGCCTTCAAGAAAGGCGTATTCGATTACATCCGCGAGGATTATGACCGGCTCACCCAAACCACGATCCCGCGCCGGTATTTTTCCGGCGGCGTGGTGCTGCGCGCCGACATCGACGCCCAAAAGGCGGTAACCGCGGACGTTCGCGACTTTGTCGGACAGCTCATGGACCAGGCCGTGGTGGTGGAAACCAAGATCGATGTGGTGGGCACGGCGCCGCACGCGCTCAAGGATTTCAAGAAAAGCGAATTCAAAAATAATATCTACGCCAAACTGGTGGTGCTGGAGGGGCGGATCAACGACGAGGAAGCTGAGGTGCAGACCCGGACGGCCCGGGCCCTGGGCGCCGTTTACCGCGAACTGCATGCCTCCGGGCTGCTCAGCGCCGAAGAGCTGGAGGCCAAGCTTTCGCATCCGAATGAACGCCTGCAGGGTGAGGTCGTCAAGCTGCTTGCTGATATTTATCTCGAACGGATTACGGCCGGTGAGCCGGTCGACCTGACCGCGCTGCGGGCCGCGCGTGCCCGTAAGGATGTTGCCGACGCGCTGGGCCGGATTTATGTCGAGTTCCTCAAACGCGGGCAGACCGCCGACCCCGAAGATGTCCGCCGTCTTAAGCAATCCTACGATAATTCTTCGATTACCGGGGCGGTTGAGAACGCCCTGGGCGCGGTCTATTGGCAGCTTTATTTGCAGCGTGCCCTTTCGCTCGGTGAGCTGAAGGAGTTGATCGACGACCGCCATAGCTCATTGTCGCGCTTCATCATGGACCGCTTGAAAGAACATCACCTCGCGGAGATTCGGTTAGGCACGGTGCCGGATGTCCAATACTTGAAAGATATCGTCGATGCGCCGCGTTCATTTTTGCGTCTTAACGCAGCTGAAATTCTCAGCGAGGTCTATGTGGAAGAGGTGAACAACGGTCTGATGACTTTGGAGCGGATGCAGGAAGTCTTTCAAACCGCGAACCCGGAGTTGGGTAAGAAACTGCCGGCGGCCCTCGGCGCGGTGTATGCGGCGCGCATCAGTGCCGGGCAGGCGGTCAACATCAGTCCGCTGGTCAACCGGCTGCGCAGTACAGACGGAGAGGTCCGCCGGGCGACAGCGGGCGCGCTGATGAAGGTTTACGCGGCCCGCGCGGCGGCAGGGCTGCCCTACAATCTGGAACCGGTCGAGCGGCTGCTGGAGGGGGAATCCCAATATTTTGCCCGTACGATCGCGACGGCCTTGGCGGAACTTTACACGCTGCAGTACCGGGCGGGAACGCTTCCGTTGACATCGATCGAGGAGCTGGTGGACCATCCCAATCCGGCCGTGCGCGCCGGCGCATTCGATATTTTGATTCCGGTCTACGGCAGCCGCATCGAGGCGGGTGAGGACGTCGACCTGAGCGGCATGGAACGGGCGATGTCCGAGACGGCCAGCTTTGCTTTGTACGAAAGCGTCGATGACGTGGCGTATCTCTACGCGCTGAAGGTGGAACACGGGATTATGGATGTTGCCGATCTCGAACAGAAATTGACGGCATCCGACGAGCATATCCGCCATGTGGCCGTGCGCGCGCTGGGCCGTGTCTACATACAGCAACTGGCCGCCAACGAAGATGTCTCCATCAGCCGCCTGGAAGAGTTGCTGACAGAGGCGGACGATGCCAATCAGCGTTATCTTGTCGATGTTCTCGTTGAGGTCTACCGCAACAAAATCCGCCGCGGCCAGGCCGTCAATCTCGCGTACTTCGAGCAACGGCTGGCGGCATCCAACAACTTCGTGCGCCGCGAGGCCGTTGACGCGCTGGGGGCTTTGTATACCGAAATGGTGCGTTTCGGACGCAACCTGCGCGGCAGCAAGAACGCCTACCGTTTCTGGTTCGATAACCGGTTATTCGTCAACAGCGCCATGGTCAATCCGCGCGTCTTGAACCATCTGTTTCAACTCGATGACGCCGAGCTTGAAGATACCCAGCAGTGGCTGGACCGGATTCGCGCCAATGTTGCCGCACGCTACCGGGACGCGGGGATCACGCCCGCACAGATGGAATCCACGGTTGTGCCGACGCTGTTCTTCTTTGAACTGCTGGTCCCGCGCAGTTCGGTTTATCTCCTCGGCCTGCTCGAACGGGACGGCGTTGAGGCCATGGCCAAATATCAGACGATGCTGGTCCATCACCGCGCGATCGATCTGCTCCTGCAGTTCCGTGACGAGTTCCCCGACGCGCACATCGCGGATGTCTTTCGTTTTATCGATCTGTTGGCAGCCTTTTCGTACTTCAATCAGTTCGAACGCGTGGAGCGGCTGATGAGCACCACCTTCAGCTGGCCGGACCACCTCTTCCGCATGCTCGGTGCGGAGCTGACCCAGCTTTTTCAATCGGAACATGCCGTTTATCCCGACGATCTGAAGATGAAGACCATGAACGAGGTCTTTGACGAGATGCCGGAAAGCGCCAAGCCTTATATCCTGCTCGGCGGACTGCGCTCCGCCGACCGCTTCAGCCGGCGTGAGGCTGCGCGCAAGGCAGGCAAACTGCGCACGTCACGGGATGAATTAAAACGCGCCCTGTTCGAGGCGGTGGAGGACGTTGACGGTGAAGTGTCGCGCAATGCCCTGGAAAGCCTGTCGCGTATCGGCGGCCATCGCACCATCATCCGCCTGCACAGCATCCTCGACAAGATCAAGAAGGAATACGTGATCCGCTATATTTACGATGACCACGGTAGCATGGTGGCCTATCGCGACAAGGTCCAAATCGAAGGGGCCACCGCCGACGGCTTCAAATTCCGTGAGACGGTGGTCGAGCAGGACCCCAAGGTCGCGCAGATCGAGGCCACCATCCGCGCTATCGAGGAGCGCAAGTCTCTGCAGCGCGAGGGCGTGAGCATCAATCTCGACGAGGTGGCCGACCAGCGGCTTAAGCAGTTCTTTGATTTTCTCGAGGAACATGGGCTGGCCGACTTTGTGGTTGTGGTCGGCGGCGGGGTGCGCGACGCGTATACCGGGAAGATGATCAACGATTTGGATATCAACATCATCGTGCCGATGTCCGACGAAGACCACCGGAACATCCTGCCGACCACCGCACAGGCCAGCGCCGAGATGTACGCCTACATCCAGGAAAAGCTGGCGCTGCTGGCCGAGGCGCTGGGGGTTACCGTTGATGACTTTCTGCCGCCGATGGAACCCGACGCGGTGATGTGGAACGGGTTGGAGGTGCAGTACACCGGTCCGATCGTACTGCGCAACCGCTCGGGACGGGAAGACGAGCCCCGGCGGGTGTATCTCAAGCGCAGTATCGTCGGTGACAACGGCTGGTTATATTCCTCCAATACCGGCGCGGCCCTGCTGCAGATGGCCGTGGATTCCCGCGGACGGCTCTACGGGCACGTGGAGGCGCTGGAAGACTTCGACCGCGGACTGGTGCGTCTGACCGGCGGCCGCGACAATCTTAAGATCGGCGATGTGCTGCGTATGCTGCGACTTAAACACGAGTATGATCTCATAATCTCTGAATATGATTATCAGATCATCCGCGCCACCATCGATTCCTACATCAGCGGAGACCTTCCGCTGCCGGAAACCATTATGCGCAACGTAGTCCTGCGGCAGCTGGTCAAGATCGAAGAGACCGCGCTGGATCATGAGCTGGCCATGCGTGAACTCGATCAGCTCGGGTTGCTGCGGTTGCTCAAAGATAAATTGGGTATCGATTACGCCCAGCTGGGTGAGACCAAAGGGGGGATCGACCTTAATCCGCGGCAGATCGACTGGGCTGTTGAAAAAGAAGGCGGGGTAGGGCTCGCCCCGGTCGCCGTGGTGCCGGGTCAGGTCCGCGAATACCGGTCCGCCATCGGATTTATCCCGCGTATCATCCGCATCATCCCCGCAGCGGCAAATTAGCCGCGCCCTGTCCCCCGGAAGGGGACTGTCCCCTTTTTACGGCTGTACTTCTGCAGGTTTCGGGGGGATCATCTGCGCCTGGTCGTACGCCAGCAGGACTTTCATGACGTCTTCTTTGCGTGAGGCTTCTTTCAATTGTTGCATCGCGCCGGGCATATGCAGGAGCTTGGCAATCTTGGCCATCAGCCGGATATGAACGTATTCACTCGGCGCGCACGGGAGAAAAAAGAGTCCGACCTTTTGGCCGTCCGGGGCGTCGAAGTCGACCCGGCCCGGCGAACGGGCGATGATGATGTGCGCCTCCTGAAAAAGCGACTGGTGCGGGGTACGCGGGTGAGGCACAGCGACTCCCTGGCCGAGGCCGGTGCTGAGCATATTCTCGCGTTCTTCCAGCGCCACAAAAAGGCTTTCATAGGACGGCGTAATCCAGGCGGAGTGGGCGATCTTGGCCAGCTGTGACAGGACCTGCTTTTTGTTCCGTGCCGTTATGTTCGTATCGATGAGGCGGTGATCCACCAGCCGTGACAGGGGCAGCGGCCGGTCCTTGGTCTTAATGACGATGTCCAGGTCCTCATCCGACGAATCCATCAGCTGTTTTTGCAGATATTGATCGATGCTGGTCAGATGAAACCGCCACTGATTGCCCATCTTGACGCCCGGCAGTTCGCCGTACTGGGCCAGCTTCAGGACCGTTTTTTCATTGAGTTTAATATATTCGGCCACTTCCTTGGTGGTCAAGACTCTGTCTTCCGGCATCGCGCCCTCCTTAAAATAACCTAATCTAACTAGAATTGACTAAAACAAACTTAATTGGATTAAATTATACTCTTTTTATATGTTCCAGGCAAGTACGGGGTTGCGATCTTTATGAGAATGTAGGTGTAGAATCCTAAGCTGTTGCAAACATTGCGCTAATGAGGGGCCGCCCGGACCGGGGCGTGCCCGGCATCCGAGGGCGGAGTCATTGTTTGCCGGTCATAATCTTAAGTGTCTCAAGATAGATAGTTTACGGAGTAGAAAAATATGCATCTTTTTATCGCGGATCCTTTGACAAAGCCGGATCCATCAGGTATGCTTTTAGAGAACGAACGGAATAACTGGAACAGGTGGTACGTTCTTCGGAAACATGCAGGTCAGCAAAGCGGGGCACAGGTCAGGGTCGATTGTTTTGGAGGACGGTCGGCCGGTAGGTGACCGGGGAGACCCAGCTAGACGGAATGGATAGGTCAGACGTTACAAGCGATGCAGGTCAGCAAAGCGGGGCAGGTCAAGGTCGATTGTTTTGGAGGACGGTCGGCCGGTAGGTGACCGGGGAGACCCCAGCTCGTCTGGAATGGATAGGTCTCATGTCGAAAGAGAAGCAGGTCAGCAAAACGGGGGCGGGTCCGGGTCGGCTGTTGGAGGACGGCCGGCCGCTAACGACCGGGGAGATCGCGGCTTACTGCCAGGTAACGCTGCGGGCCGTTTTGAAATGGGTGTCCAGCGGCAAGCTCAAGGCTTACCGCACACCCGGAAGACATTGCCGGGTCCGGCAGGCAGATTTCGTAGACTTCTTAAGACGTTACAACATGCCGGTCCCGGCCGATCTTTCATCCGTATCTCAACCGCCCCAACGCGTACTTATCGTCGATGACGACCAAACCATGGTGCGCACTCTTCAGCATATGCTCAACACCGCCGGCGGATATATGGTGGACGTGGCCTATGACGGCTTCAGCGCCGGTTTCAAATTCGCGGTCGACCGGCCCGACCTCTTGACCCTCGATCTGCGCATGCCGGTCATGAACGGGATCAAGGTCCTGTCGATGTTGCGCGCCGATCCGCGCAATAAAGGCGTGAAGATCCTGATTATCACCGCCGTCACCGATATGGAAGAGATCGAAGACGCGCTCAAGCTCGGTGCGGACGATTTTCTCATTAAGCCCATTAAACGCAAAGAATTTCTCGACAAAGTCGCCGAGTTGACCCTGGCGGCCTAATATCCCTTCTGCGAAATATTCCCCATCGCTGCAGCCATTATTATTCCGGTGTATTCCCTGATTGACATTTATTGAGCGGCTGCTTTATCATGAAGTACCGAGCAATCCACTTGGGCCGGATTCGCCGAGCCTTTCCGGCAGCGGGCAGTGACCCGCTTCGCAGGGTGTACCGAAAAATCCGCATGTTTAATCTCATCTATATACTGCTGCTTTTTCCCATTGTTTTTGTCTGGGCCCGGTTTCTATTCCTGGCGGCGGAGCCGCTGCTTTACGGAATAACGTGGCACATGGCGGTGACGGAATTCTTTTATCCCACGCTGGCCGTCACCACCTTTCTGTGTCTGTTGATCTTTTACGGCATCAAAAACCGACTGAGCGGATTCCGCACGGGCGGTATCTGGACGGCGGTGTTCTTTATCTTCAGCGGGCCGGGGATGACGTTTCCCGTGCGCGGGCTGATCTGGGGCGATCTCGGTTACCTGATCGCCGAAATAGCGCACTCACCGCTGATGTGGCTGTGGATCGCCGACTTTGCGGCATTGATTTTTCTACTCAATCTGCCGGCGGTCAAACAGGCGTTCGCCGCGGACCGGGCGGGCGGCGGTACCGGACACGCGACCCGTTTCGCGAACAAAGTGTGTTTGATTTCCTATTGGCTGTTTATAGGCATGATGTTCCTGATTCGGGCGTTTTCCCACCAGCCGAACGCCAAGATGTGGATCTTGGTGATGGGCATGTTCCTGGTGGCCGGCCTGCTGAGCGGCGGCTGGTTGGCGGCAGGGAGCTGGGATGTGACCGCGTTTCCCGTCCTCGAACGGGTTGTGCTGTTCTTTATTTTGCTGATGCTCATCATGGCCTGGTCGATGACGACGCTCCAGAACGCCGCCGGAGGGCAGCATATCCGGCCGAATTTGTATTTTATGTTCATGGCGGCGGGCCTGCAATCGGGGGTCGTTGCGTCGTATTTCGACATCGTGAAAGAACAGGGGCGTGACCTGAAAGCCCTCCTGCGTTATTGCGGTATCGGCATGATCTTCGTGGCCCTGTTTCTTATCCTTCAACATTTCGATCATCTGGAGTACAGAGACTTGTCGGGAATCAGCGCGTACGACGCGCCGGCCAGAATGCGGTATCTTCCGTTCGGGAAATGGTTCGACGGGGGGACCCAGCAGTTCGGCGGGTGGGGCGCGACCTTTCTGGCACTGCCCTATTTTTGTGGACACCTGGCGTATGCCTTCACCATCGCTTTGACGCTGTATACCGGCCTGCGGTTTCGGCGCGGCAGGACGAAGCCAACCGCCGCCGGTTAAACCCGTGCCGCCGTGCTTGTTACGGAGGCGTAAAACATCTATTTCCAAAAATACGGTGACTTTGTATAATCAGTCGTTCGGCCGAACCTGCCACCCGCACGGTCCGGGGGGCAGCGGTTGAAGATTAATCCGTGTAATTTGTCAATGATATGGAGGAAAGACAATGAGTGAATCGGAAGAAGAAAAGCGTCAGCGTAAGTTACGGCGCGACCGTGAACACAAATTTGACGAAGACGAAGATGAGGAGTACGAGGACAAACCACCGCGCGGCCGGCGCGAAAAGCGTCCGCGCGATGACGCCGAAGACTAATTCAAGGGCCGATCATGAAAATACTCATTACAGGCGCCAACCGCGGGATCGGGCTGGAGTTAACGCGGCAGCTCAAGGCCGGCGGGCATGAGGTCTTTGCGGCGTGCCGGCAGTCGTCGGCCGAACTGCATGAGACCGGTGCGCATATCCGGGAGGGGATCGATGTCGCCCGCGACGATGCGATCGGGCGGCTGCATCAGGCCCTGGACGGGGTGACGCTGGATCTGATCATCAATTGTGCCGGTGTACTGGAAGGGGTTTCGCTGGATAATCTGGACTTCGATTCCATCGTCAAGCAATTCCAGATTAACGCGGTCGGGCCGCTGCGGGTCATCAAGGGGATCGAACGCTGTATCGTCGACGGCGGAAAGGTGGCCATGATTACCAGCCGCATGGGATCGATCGCCGACAACACCAGCGGCGGGTCGTACGGTTACCGCATGTCCAAGGCCGCACTCAATATCGCCTCGGTCTCACTGGCCCATGACTTGGCCCCGCGCAACATCGCGGTGGCCATCATCCACCCCGGTTACGTGCAGACCGAGATGACCGGTTTCCGCGGCAACCTTACCCCCGAGGAATCCGCGCGGGGGATCATCGAACGCATCGAAGAGCTGAACATGTCGAACAGCGGAACGTTTTGGCATCAGAGCGGTGAGGTGCTGCCGTGGTGAGCCAGAGTAGCTTTTGGGTGCTGTGTGATGAGTGATGTGTGCTGGGTGATGGGCCGATCCAACACGGAAACCACTCTCTGTGCCATTCGATTATCACTCAACACCCTGCACGCATCACGCATAGTTCCTTTTATAACTACGGGGTCGAGATGAAACGGCTCGCCTCCGTTTCGACCAATCCATCCAAATTCTGCGGTTGCCGTGCACGCCGGCTGGTACTGATCGGGACGGCAGCACTTATGCTCGGGTACGGGCAACCCGCCTCTGCCGCCGATGTGGCCGGCTATTCGATTATGGGTTTTCCGGTGGACGGGGCCTATCCGTTTGCCGTGGTCCACGTCTCCAGCAATCTGCAGACCATGGCCAACGGATTCTTTCAACTGGCCATCCGGGTGAAAGTCAACGAGCCGTACGAGGTGGGGGTCGAAGATGTCCTGCTACGGGATGAAGACCGCAACTCGCCTTTGGCTTATTCCCTGAACCGGGAGGACGGGTCCGGGGCGATGGTCCTGCGCATGAGCGGCGCGCGCCATTTTCAGGAAGGACAGCAACTGCTGATCCGCTTTATTGTCAATGGCGAACCCCGCACCGTTACGGTGGGGCTGCTGGTGCAGAAGATCTTCATGTAGCGTGAAAGCAGCGGTGAGCGTTCAGCGGCCAGAGACCAGTAAGGGTTTAGTGGATAGAGGGGAGTGGGATGAGGGATGAGTTTTTTGTCGATCTCTAACCGCTAATCCCTAAACCCGTAATGGTACTTCCTGAATTCTCGCCGCTAAACGCTGTCCGCTAACCGCTGACAAGCCGCCATCCGCACGCCTGCCCGCCGCTTAACAAAATTTTGACATTTCTTTTACCCTCCCGTGACAACTCCCCGGACAAAGGGTGCTAGCCTTAAAGCAAGGTAACCCTGAACCAAGGAGGAGTCATGAAGCAGACAATCATCATTACCATCGCCCTGATTTTCGGGGGGGCGGTCTTCACCATCAGCCAGCTGCAGGCCCGCGAAGAGGTCCTCCAGCAGACGCGGATCCGGGAGGCCGGGGAGTACCTGGCCCGGCAGATCAGTGACGGGGAACGCCGTGATAATCCGTTGATCGATTATCCGGGATTTATCGAGTTGGGCGAAGAGGTCTACGCCTACCGGGACAAGCGCCGGGTCAGCGTGGATGAGTTTATGCGCATGGCCAAGGAACCCGGCACGATCATCCTCGACACACGCTCCAAGGCCAAGTACGACATGCTGCATGTCGCCGGGGCCATACACCTCAACTTCTCCGACTTTACGGCCGCATCCCTCGCCGAGGTCATTCCCTCCAAAGACACGCGTATCCTGATCTACTGTAATAATAATTTTTTCGCGGACCAGGCGCCGCGCGGATCGGTCAGCCGGGAGGCCTTTCCCAGCAAAAGCGCGCCGCTGGCCCTGAACATCCCGACGTTCATCAATCTGTACGGCTACGGTTACCAGAATATCTATGAATTGAAACCCGCCGTGAATCCGCAGAACACGGCTCTGCGCCTTGAGGCGTCATGATGAGGAGCGTTCACCTGGGGACACCCGGTCTGTCCGAAGAGGAGTGGTCCTGGTTCGAGGGTTCGGTCACGGCTGACCAGCTGCGCCAGTTTCCCGTATGGCAGCGCCGCCGCCGGCGGCAGCATATTGCCGTTACGATCGGATTCACGATTTGGTTCTATTTATGGACTTTTCCTCTATAATGGATTCCGGGGAGCGTTCCGGGGACACGGACACCGCGGCGGTATGCCGGCCAAGCCCATGTCTGAGTCCCCGGCGCCCGCGTCCCCACAGTTTACCTATGAATACGCCTTATCCTGCTTCAAAATGGACCAAGCTTTTTTTCCTGGCCACGCTCATCCCGGCCACGATCCTGTGTTTTTTTGCCGTCGGGTCGCTGGAAAAAGAATCCGCCTATCTCGAGAAGGAATTCCGCACCCAGCTGCAGAACGAGATCCTCGCCGTCCACGCGCAGCTCAACCGCATCCTGATGGACACACATGATGATTTGGAGCGGGCGCTGACCTACCCGAAGCTCGAGCGGACCACGGCGCAAAAACTGTACCGCCGGTATCCGGCCGTGGAGGTGGTTTATATGACCTCGCGCGAACGCAAGCTCACCTTTCCGCCGCCGGCCACCAAACAACCCAAGGAACAGGCCTTTCGGGAGTGGTTCCCCGCGATCATCAATGACACCTTCGCGATGCGGCCCTATGCCAAGAACTATCGCCGCGATTTGGTCGACAAGGATACGATCGTCTTTTCCAATTTCGTGGCCGAGAACCGCAGCGGGATCATTCCGCTGGATATCAACGGGGAGCTCAAGCTCGTCTACTGGAAGTTCCGTGACGACGGCCGCGTTACCGGCTGTCTCATCAGCGATGATTGGCTGCGCAGGGAATTCGCCAAGGTGATCGTCAATCCCGTGACCGAAAACCGGCTGCTGACTATTCTCGACGGACAGGCCCGGCCGCTGAAACCGATCAAGGGCGAGGAGTACCGCGACTGGCGGCAGGTCTATCTTTCAAAGGAGATCAGCCGCACGCTGCCCAATTGGAAGATCGCGGCGTATCTGGTCAACACGAAGATGTTCGCCGAACGCGGCGGACGGATCCACCGCATCAGCTTGGCGATGGTCCTGGCCATGGGCCTGCTGATCGTCTTCGGCGGATTTCTGGTGATGCAGGCCCTGGTGCAGCGGGTCAACCTGGCCCAGCAGAAGGCCTCGTTCGCGGCCAAGGTCTCGCATGAGCTGAAGACACCGTTGACCTCGATCCGGCTGTTTTGCGAGATGCTGCTTAAACACGAGAACCCGCCCGCGGACAAGACCCGGCGGTATCTGGGCCATATCCTTTTTGAGACCAAACGCTTGAGCAAACTGATTAACAATGTGCTGGATTTCACCGCGCTGGACAAGAAGAAGTACCGTTACGAGATGCAGGTCTTCGACGCCGCCGTGTTTCTGCGCGAATTGATCGACGCACAGACCGACCGGCTGCGGCTGGAGGGCTTCACCGTCGACGTCGAGATCGCCGCCGGGCAGATGCCGGTCAACGGCGATGAGGCGGCGCTGGCGCAGGCGGTCGTCAATATTCTGTCCAATGCCGAGAAGTATTCGCCGGCGGAAAAACACATCGCCGTTACGGCCCGCCGTGACGACCGCTGGGTCACGATCGACATCGCCGACCGCGGCGCCGGGGTCCCGCCACAGCTCAAGGAAAAGATCTTTGAGGAGTTTTACCGCGTCGACGAACGTCTCAGCGCCCGGCAGAGCGGGACCGGCCTGGGGTTGACCATCGCGCGCCGGATCGTGGAAGACCATAAAGGCAGGCTGACCTGCCATCCGCAGCAGCCGGGGACACTCTTTCGCATCGAGCTCCCGGCGCACAGGAGTTGACGACGTGACTAAAAAGATCCTGATTGTGGAAGACGACGTTTCGATCCTGACCGGGATGACCGATCTGTTGACCGATGAGGGGTATGCCGTGTCCGCGGCGACCAGCGGCCCGGACGGCATCGCCGCGCATCAGCACCATCCGGCGGACCTGATCATTCTTGATATCATGATCCCGGAAATCAACGGATACGAGGTGTGCAAACAAATCCGGGCCAAAGACCCGGCGGTGGGGATCATCATGCTGACCGCCAAGGACAAAGAGATCGACAAGGTCGTCGGCCTGCAGCTGGGCGCCGATGACTATCTTACCAAACCGTTCGGTATGAACGAACTGCTGGCGCGCATCAACGCGGTCCTACGCCGCCGGGAAGTCATGACCGTCAAGCCGCGAAGCCGGGAGCCGATCGTCTTTGGCGAGGTGGTCATCGATGTGGCGCGTATGACGGGGACGCGGGGTAAGAAGAAATTTGACGTGACCAAACGTGAGGTGTTGTTGCTGCAATTGTTCGCCGCGCGCGAAGGCGAGGTCCTCGACCGCGACGAGATCCTGCGCGACGTATGGGGCTACACCTACACCGGCACCACCCGAACCCTGGACCAGCACATTCTCAAGCTGCGGCAGAAGGTCGAGGCCAATCCCTCGCAGCCGGTTCATATCCTGACGGTGCACGGCAAGGGATACCGCTTTGTCAAATCAGCGGTCAGCGGCTAGCGTTTAGAGGGGGGATTAGCGAATAGTAAGATAAGTGAAGGGGAAATTGAGCCGCGGTGGAGACTAATCGTTAAACCCTAATCCCCAAGTGGCACGTCCGAAAATCTGGCCGCTGGCCGCTAAACGCTATCCGCTGAGAATAAGCGGTAAGCTCAAGGTTGCTCAGGCGTCCAGATATGCTAAAATATAGGAAATATCGGAAATTCCCGGACTATGAAAATCGCTTCCCGCCAACAGGGTTTCACCATTATCGGTATGCTGATCGCCGCGGCGATCGTTTGTATCCTGGTTTGGCTGTGCTTCCAGGAGCGTGATCAGGTGCCGACCGGATCAACACAGCAAATGATCAAGGAGGCCGGGATTGACACGCGGACTCACAAGAGCACGTTGGACAGCACCAAGAAGCTGATCGGTGAAATAGAGACAAAGGGTCCGGATATCGGAAAAATTATGGACCAGTACTAATTTCGTCAAGACCTCAACCCGCGACGGAGAATCATGGACAAAGCCTCTTACATCGTTATTTTTCTGCTGCTGTTGCTCGGCGTGTTTTATCTCGGTCAGCAGAAACAACAGGCGCAGGACATCACGAGTTTTACTCAGGAATTTGAGGTCTACAAGACGGAAAAAAGGAAGGAACGCGATGCCAAGGTCGCGTCGCCGGAACAAAAAGAAGCCGAACTCGTCCGCTTGGGTTGGCAACTGCTTGACCAGGGTCAGTACCGCCAGGCCCTGGTAACCGCCCGCAAAATCCTCGTCATGGACCCTGAGTCGGCCGAAGGCAAGTCGATCGAGAGCGTGGCCCTCTCGGCGATGAACCGCGACAATACTCCCTAACCGGTCCGTCCGCCATCCGGTCGCCGGATCTCAAAATCTCACCTTCATCAAGGAGCGCTTCATGGGATCTCTCGGACTCTATAATCTGCGCCAGGAGTACCCGGGCAAGTCAGACGAAGAAATCGCCCGGCTGCTCGCCGACAAATACGGCTATGTGGCTGTTGTGCGCTACAAGAACAGTCCGGATTCGGTGGATTTCACCAATCTCGGCTGTTGTGGTACCCAGGACAAGCTCGACGGTTACTTCAGCAGCCCGTACTGCCACCACACCGAGATCGTCTATGACGGTCGGCGGCAATCGCTGTTCATTACCGAGGCGCTGGTCCGGCAGGCCAAGTGCGATCTCTGTCATAAACCCACCACCGAGGCCTCCTTGACGCTGCTGGGCGGCGATGATTATTATGTGTGTTCCTGCGGCCGTTTCTTTTGCGACCGCTGCTACCTCACGCGGCTGCCATTGACCGATCCGTCCGGCGGTTACGGTATGTGCCCGGAGTGCCGCAAGGAAGTCAAGCGGGCCGTGGTGGGCGTGTATGTTTCTTGACGCTGTCCGCTGAATTCGTCTCATCTCAAGGACACCATGAGCTTCAATCTGCACATTACCAGGGCCGACCATTGGTCTGAAAACCGCGGCAGGGAAATTTCCCGGGAAGAGTGGAAGGCCTGTGTCGCCAAGGACCCCGATCTCGCCGCCTTTCCGGAAATGGGAGAGGGATTCTACCGGTGGACAGGCCCGGGCCGTCAAGCCTCCGCTGGCGAAGCGTGGCTGGGTTATCGGGAGGGAAACATTTACACAACCTATCCCGACAAAGACCTTTATCTGAAAATGCTCAGTCTCGCCCGTGATCTGCGCGCCCGTCTGCAGGGTGATGACGGCGAGATTTATGTCCAGCCCGACGAGTACCCCGGCGCGGATATGCGCCCCGCCGCCGATACCCCGCCCGAAAAAATCCCCTTCGTACGGAAATACCGCAACGCCCACTGGATCGAGGTGGTCATCATCTTTATTGTCTTTTTGCTGATGTTTATCTGGCGGATGTGGGGATGAGAGGAGGGCGGTTTAGCGGGATTTCATCAATACCCGGCCGCGAAGATCATACATGGTGAACCCGGCGGGATAACCGTTGCGGTAGTGATCATTCTGCATCAACTCGCCGCTGGCGTAGTAGGTGGGGATGTCGCCGTTAAACGGTCCGGGACGGTCTTCCAAAATCTTGCCGCTGCCGGTGTAACGCTTGTAGTCGACGAGCTGATCGCCGTTGAGGCCGACTTCCCAGTCGACGGTCCCGTCTTCACGGAAGTATTTGCGGTGGCCGCCGGCCGTGTCAAAGTCAAAGAAATGCTCCATCCGCGTGTTTCCTTCCGGATCGTATTCATAGCGGGTTTTCTGGAAAGGTTGGGCGGCGCCGCGCTTGAAGTTTTCGATCATCTCCAGTTTGCCGTTGGCCAGAAACAGTTTGACTTCACCCTCCTTGATGTTTTCCACGTAAGGGATGATCATTTTGGCCTCGTTGCTGCCGGGGTGATAGATGGTCAGCGGTCCGTTTTTGCGTCCTTCCTTGTATTTAACTGACAGCTTGATGATCTGGCCGTCTTCCATCTCCTTGTACAGGCCGTCTTTCAGTCCGTTTTTGTAGGGCTTGAAGTATTGGACCCACTGGCCGCTGGGGTGGAATTCCCAGTATTCTCCGTCCGGAAACTCTCCCACCGCGTCGGTCACGGTCTGCGGGGGGTTTTCGGGGCCGGCATTCGCGTGGTCCTCCACCTTGCGCACGCCGACCACGATCCCGTGATGCATCCATGATTCTTCGATGATCTTGGGGTTGATGCTGACAATCTTGGTCTTCATCGTGTATTCCTGGGCGGCGGAAGTGTCCGGCAGCCACAGCATCGCCGCCGATAATCCGGCGGTTACAAGCAAGGATGGAATCAGTGTTCGGGTAAGCATGGGGTCATTTTAGAGCATGTCGCGGTTTAGCTCAAGCGTAAATTTTAGGGGGACAACTGGGTGATGAGTGATGCGTGGTGAGTGATGATACAGTTGGCGCAGAAGGGCGGTAAATAGCCTCTGTGACGAATACGACCATCACTCACCACGCATCACTTTTCACGCATCCTGAAAACATCACCCTCGCGTTTCCTGAAACTACAAATGCACCGACCGCATCCCCTGCTCATTATACCGGTCTCCGGCGGCCACGCCGCGCGGGGCGATGGCATCGATCTGACGCAGTTCTTCCTCGCTGAGGGATACGCGCAGGGCGCCGATATTGTCTTGCAGATGCGTCCGGCGCCGGGTCCCGAAGATCGGTACGATGTCCGCCCCGCGGGACAGGACCCAGGCCAATGCCAGCTGCGACGGCAGACATTCTTTCTCGGCGGCCATTCCGCGGATCTTTTTAACCAGTTCGAGGTTCTTTTTGAAATTCTCCCCCTGAAAACGGGGATGATTGCGCCGCCAGTCATTTTCGGCGAGATCTTCGGGGGTCGTGATTGCTCCGGTCAGAAAACCACGGCCCAGCGGGCTGTAGGCAACGAACCCGATGCCCAGTTCACGGGTCACGGCGAGGATATCATCCTCAACATCGCGGCTCCACAGCGAATACTCCGTCTGCACCGCCGTCAGCGGGTGCACGGCATGGCCGCGGCGGATGGTCTGCGGGGCGGCCTCGGACAGTCCGATGTAACGGACTTTGCCGGCGGTCACCAGACGGCCCATAGCGCCGACTGTGTCTTCGATCGGGACCTGCGGATCGACGCGGTGTAAGTAGTAGAGGTCGATATGATCGACCTTCAAGCGCTTGAGGGACGCGTCGCAGGCTTGTTTCACATAATCGGGCCGGCCGCAGATTCCCGTGATTTGTCCGTCGGGTGTGCGCATTACGCCGAACTTGGTGGCCAGGACCACCTCGTCGCGGCGCACGGCCAGGGCACGGCCGACCAGTTCCTCGTTCTTGAAAGGGCCGTACATGTCGGCGGTATCGAGAAAGGTGAGGCCCAGGTCGAGGGCGCGGAGGATGGTGCGTATGGATTCATCTTCATCGTCGGGATGATAAAAGTCGGACATGCCCATACAGCCCAGTCCCAGCGCGGAGACGGTCAGCGGGCCCAATTGACGGGAGGGAAGCGGAGTGCTCATAAGACGGTCCTTTCGTTGCGGGTTTTTAGTCCGAACGGCATTGTAACACAGATTGCCGGCAAGTGTGATCCCGTCAACGCCCGCTTTTCTTCCCCCGGGAAAAATGGTAGGATAAGGCCTATGTCGAACATATACAAAAATCTTCCCCGTGAACTGGACGCCGAACACTTTGAATCCCTCCTGGAGACGCAGGGCTTTTTGTTGGAGCGCATTATCTCCCGCGGCCAGGCCACCCCGCCCGGCGAGTGGCTCAGCCAGGAACGGGATGAATGGGTTTTGTTGATCAAAGGCCAAGCCGGACTGTTGATTGACGGCGAGGAAGAGCCGCGCGTGCTGAAGCGCGGCGACTATGTGCATATCCCGGCCGGCAAACGTCACCGGGTTGAATGGACCTTGAAGGGGGCGGATACGATCTGGTTGGCGCTTCATTTCGAGGCGGATTTTCTGACGGTGGGATTGGACCCGGCGTGATTGTCCCTTCCGCACACACAAAATAATCTATAATCCTAAGGACGATTCCATGTCAAAAAGAACGCATCTCAGATTGTTCACGCTCCTGCTGACCGCAGGATTCCTCTCCGGATGTACCTGCGCCGTCGAGCGGTCACCCTATGATCCGCTCACTTACCGGCAATGGTATGAAATGCCGGTCCCCAAAAAGCTTGCCTATCTTGAGGACACGATCCCCTCGCTGGAAATGAAGTATGAACAGGAGCCCGAGGATTTGGCGGACGGACTCGACAAATTATATCTCCAGTGCGACCGGGACTGCCGGGATCAGGATATGGTCCATATTCTGGAGAATATGACGGTCATTCACACGCTCAAATAGATGTGTATTGCGGAGGGAGAAACGGAATGAGGAACCTGAACCGAATCCTGCGGGTTGCGCTGATCGTTTGCGGTACGGCCGGGATTGCCTTTGCCCAGGAACCCGGGGCCAAGGACTGCGGTACGGACGCGCAGTGTTTTGTCGGGGCCGGCCAGACGTGCGCACCGGCGAAATTAGTCCGTGAAGAGCAGTCTCCCGCGCGTGACGCGTTGCGCGTCACCACTAAGAGCTACACCATCCGCGGCCGCAGCGACGGGGAATGCATTGTCAGTGTGACGGTCACCAACGCCGATCAGCATTACCGGCAAGGACAGACCTCCCAGGCCTTTCACCGGCAGGACATGCTGCTGGCCCCGGAGGACTTTGCCTGGGAATTCATTGAGAAACCCGCCGAGGCCGAAATCCGGGCGCTCCTCAAGGACAAGCGGAAAATTGAAGCCATCAAACGTTACCGCGAAGTACACGGGGTTGGCCTGGCCGAGGCGAAGCGCGCTGTGGACCGTATGGAGGCGGGGGGGAGATAAAGTGATGAGTGATGGGTGATGAGTGATGGATGGTGAGTGATGATCTTGGTCGGACCAATAGGATCTGCAGATCGCCCCGTATCCAATATTATCATCACGCATCACGCAGCACTTCTTTCGCATCATGAAGACATCACCCAAATACATACTCGTATACCATGCCCAAAGCCATCGACCCCAATAAGAAAGAATTCCAGGACGTCCTCAAGGCGGAGTTTGCCCCGCGGTTGCGTGAGGCGGGTTTTGCGGGAAGCGGCAATAATTTTCGCCGGGTTAACGGTGAGGTCATCCATGCCCTCAACATCCAGGCCAACAAATACGGCGGCAGTTACGCGGTCAACCTCGGACTGCAGCTGACATTCTTGCCGCTGACCTGGTCCGGGCAGCCGCCCGATTCTGCCAAGATCTACGCCTACGAGTGCGCGTTCACCAAGCGTCTGGCCACTCCGGGGAAAACGGATTATTGGTGGAAATACAGCGGTCTGTTGGTCCGGCCGGCCAAGAACGCCCGGCATCTGATCGACACGTACTTCCGCTACGGCGAACCGCAGTTCGCGGCCTGCGATACGGTGACGAAGATCCTCGCCAAGCTTTCGCTGAGGGCAATCCAGGAGGGCGCCGAACCGCCTCTGCCCGGCATGGCTACGCCCCTAAGCACCGCCGTCAACGCTGCTCGCGTTTATCTGCATTCTGGCGATAAAGCTGAGGCCCGCGCCCTGGCGGAATACGCCCTTGCGCACCACAGCCAGGCGCCGAATATCAAGCCGGTTATTGAGGAGATCTTGGCGCAATGTTGACTTGCCGATCGGTAGCCTTGATTAATATCGAAATCCGAATATCGAATTTCGAGGGAATATCGAATGACCGAATTTTCAAATGAACGAAACACTATATTTTGGGATTCCTATCAAAATGAGTCTGTTTTAAGGATTTGGTGATTTGAAAATTCGAAGTTCCTTCGGATTTCGATCTTCGATATTCGGACTTGATACCCGCTCTATGGTGACCATTGACATACCCCCTGGGGGTATGTTATGCTTGAGCCATGACAAACCCCTGCCACCACGCAAATCTGTCCGCCCTCAAACGCATCGAAGGCCAGGTCCGCGGGATTCAAAAGATGATCGAATCCGGCCAGTACTGTGTCGATATCCTGACCCAGATCAGCGCCGCCAATTCCGCCCTGATGCGTGTGCAGGACAAGGTCCTCGAGCGGCATCTCAACGGATGCGTGAAGAATGCCATGCAGGGCAAGTCGGACCGGGAGCGTCAGGAAAAGATTGACGAAATATTCGTTTTGCTCAAGCGGTATCGAAAAGGATAACAAAAATAGGCCGGTACGCCCGGTCTTGCGGCCAAGCGTCGTTGTGCTACAATGAAACCTATGACTCTTAGAATTCCGAAGAAACTGATTGTGGCGCCGTTGGCCATGCTGTTGGCCGTGGCACCTCTTTTATGTTGCTGCTTTGAAGGCGTTGTATGGGCCGCTCCGGATATCGCGGTGGAACAAGCTCCCAAAGGTTGCGCACACTGCGACAAGAAAAATCAAGCAGTACCCAAGAAGCAGGTTCCCCATGAGTGTGACTGCCCGCAATTTTTAGCCGAGAGCGGGTCCCCGAGTATGCTCAAGGCCGTTTCCCCGTCAGAATTAACGGAAAGATATTTTATTCCCGGTCTGCTCAGCGGCACATCGGACGGTTGCGCTTGGCGTGCCGCCACACCGAAGATCGACAAACACTATCTCAGCCATCATCGGCTGAACCCGCCCCCGGCATTCATCATTTACCACACCCTTCGTATTTAGTGCCTTCTCATGAGCGTTGACCTGCCGCTTAGGTGGGATTGTTTTGTCCGCAAACCATGAGAAGGGAGATACTAAATGAGGCCTCCATATCTGAAAGCTATCACGATCGCTGCACTGGCGTTGATCCTGGTGATCTCTGTGGCGCATGCCGAACCCGGCGCCAAAGAAAGGCGGCGGGAATTGCAGCAAATTGAGAATCAGTTTGCCGGCACCGCCATGGCGGATCCGTCTGCGTTGACCGGTCTGGAGGAGTATCTCGCGGCGGGACTCACCCGCAATCCTACCTTAAAGGCGGCGTTTTATGAATGGAAGGCGGCGCTGCAAAACGTTTCCCGGCAATTCTCACTTCCCGACCCGCAATTTTCATACACGGATTATTTGGAGGAAGTGGAGACCCGGGTCGGGCCGCAAGAAAGGGCTTATTCCATTCGGCAAATGTTTCCCTTTCCCGACAAACTGTGGATTCGCAAATCCAAGGCCTTTCGCTCGAGCGAGGCGGCCTATCACAATTTCGTCAAAGCCCGTCTGGACTTGATCAGCAGTATCGCGGATGCATACTTTGAATTCGCTTATCTTTCCAAGGCCGTACTGATCACTTCAGAAAACTTGAAACTGTTGCAGAGCTTTGAGAGTGTCGCCCAGTCCAAGTATTCATCGGGGCTGACCAAGAATCAGGACCTGCTCAAGGTCCAGGTCGAATTGGGCAAATTGGAGAATGAGCTTAAGAGCCTGGAGGACCTGCGTTCACCGGTGACCAGCCGCCTTATTGCCCTGCTTAATTTGCCGTACACAACCCGGTTACCCTGGCCGCAGGACCAACTTGAAATGCTGCCGTCCGCAGAGGACTATGCCGATATGAACGGTTTGATCGACGAAGTGAGAAAAAATAATCCTGAGTTGATGGCCTTGGCGGCATCGGTGGCCGGCAGCGAAGACGAACTCAAACTGGCTCAACGGGAATATGTTCCGGATTTCACGGTCGGCGTGACCCAGATCGATACCGGGCCAGCCGTCAATCCGTCCATGGCTGACAGTGGAAAAGACCCTTTGACCGTGATGGTCGCGGTGAACGTGCCGATCTGGTTCCACCGGATCAACGCGGAGATCAAACAGGCCAAAGCCTCCCTGGAGGCTGCCCACCTCAAACGGGAAGGAGCCGAGGACGAGCTTCTTTCACGATTGGCTATGGTGCATTACAAGCTCCGCGATGCCAGACGCCAGTCACGGCTTTACAACGATGCCTTGATTCCCAAGGCCGTGCAAACGTTGAACGCGACAAAGTCCGCCTACGAATCCGGAGGAATGGATTTTTTGTCATTAATCGATGCGCAAAGAATGCTGCTCAGCTTTCAGTTGACCTATTACCGGCATAACGCGAACTATTATCAAAGGCTATATCAGATCCAGGCCCTGCTCGGCGAGGTCACAAGTCTTGATCAATTACAAGGAGACGGAAAATGAGTCCAAAATTTGCCACCCGGTCCGGACGCGTCGTTAAGCCGTTCGTCTTTGGTTTATTGGTTCTGCTGGCTGCGGTGTGGGCCTGGTCGGCTTTGCTTTCACAGGATGGTACCGGCGAGCGCGCAACAGCGGCGGCAGAACAGAAAATTAAGTACTGGACGTGTTCCATGCATCCCCAAATCAAATTGCCCAATCCCGGCCAGTGCCCGATCTGTGGCATGGATTTAGTTCCGGTTTATGAAGGCGGAAATCCGGCGGCCGAGGGGGAGGTATCCTTGAGTCTGAATGCGGCCGCCCGGAAGCTGGCCCAGGTTGAGACCTCGGTAGTGGAATACAAAGCCGTCTACAACGATGTCCGTCTTGTTGGAAAGGTCGACTATGATGAAACGAGGTTGTCCTACATCAGCGCCTGGGTGCCGGGACGGATCGACCGGCTTTTTGTGGACTTCACCGGGACACGCGTGCGTCAGGGAGACCACCTGATCAAGTTGTATTCGCCCGAACTTATCTCCGCGCAAGAAGAATACATCCAGGCGATGAAGAATTGGGATGATACGCGCAACAGCGAACTTGCCGTCATGCGGGACACGGCCCAATCCACGCTGAAGAGTTCCAAGGAAAAGCTCCGCTTATTGGGCATCAGCAATCCGCAGATCGAAACCATTGCCGCTGACAAGACCGTGCAGGAGCATCTGACCATAAATTCTCCGGTGGCGGGAACGGTCATTCAGAAGAACGGGTTTGAAGGGCAGTACGTGAAGACCGGCGACCGCATTTACACCATCGCGGACTTGAGCCGCGTGTGGGTCTATATCGATGCTTATGAAAGCGATATCCAATGGCTGCATTACGGCCAGCATGTGCGGGTTGAGGCCGAGGCCTATCCGGGAGAGATGTTCGACGGAAAGATCGCGTTTATCGATCCGTATGTGGATGAAAAGACCCGCACGATCAAACTCCGGGTGAACGTCGAGAATGAGGACAATAAACTCAAGCCCGGTATGTTCGTGCGCGCGCACATCAAGGCCGCGCTGGGGGAGGCGGGAGAGATTTACGAACAGGAACTGGCCGGCAAATGGATCTGCCCGATGCATCCTGAGATCGTGAAAGACGAAAAAGGGATTTGTGATGTCTGTGAAATGGACTTGATACCCACCCGCGAATTCGGATTCGCAGAGCAGCCGGTTAAAAGCAATGAGGTGCTTGTCATTCCGAAGTCCGCTCCGTTGATCACCGGCAAACGCGCCGTGGTGTACGTCGAGACTCAAGACGATGAAGAAATAAGCTTGTATGAGGGGCGGGAGGTTGTCCTGGGTCCGCGCGCGGGTGATGAGTATGTGGTCCTCTCCGGACTTCGGCCCGGGGAGAAAGTGGTCACCAAAGGCAATTTCAAGATCGACAGCGCGCTGCAAATCCAGGCTAAACCCAGTATGATGAATCCGGCCGATCATTACAATCCCAAGGACAATCTTGTTTCGCAGACGGCGGGTTCCGTAACGGAGAACGCGGGAATCCTGTCGACGGCCATGCCCGCTTATTTATCAGCCGCACAGGCCTTGAGTACAGACGATGCCCACCGCGCCGCACAGTCGTTGGCCGAGTTTCGCGACCAGCTGACCGGGATCATGCGGGCACAGGCCGGCGCCGGACAGGATATGAACGGACAGATTCAGGGTATTATTGCCGAATTACAATCGGTCCCCCATGAAATTAAATCGTTACGAGAAAAGTTTCGCCAAGTTTCGCTCCGGCTCAAGTCGTTAATAGAGGAACACGGATACCGCGCGGACAAGGCCCTGTACCTGACATTTTGTCCGATGGCCTTCGGCGGTGAAGGGGCGTACTGGTTTCAGGAGAATGAGACGATCGCCAATCCGTATTACGGGGAACGGATGCTGCGTTGCGGATCGGTGGAGAACACGTTCGGCCTGGCCCCTATGAATTCCGCGGACAGCGGGAGCATGAAGGGAAGTGCCAAGGGAAGTATGGGGCATCAGCATTGAGACCTGTCACTTGCCATCAATCGGACATGGACCGAGGAGTTGAGAAATGTTGGATGCATTGATTAAGTTTTTCCTGGAAAGGAAGCTTGTCACCTTTTTGGTGATATTCGGCATTCTGGGGTGGGGATATGCCGTTATGCCGTTTCATGTGCAGGACAATTTCATCCCGCGGTCTCCGGTCCCGGTCGACGCCATTCCCGACATCGGGGAAAATCAACAGATCGTTTTTACCGAATGGATGGGGCGCTCCCCGCAGGACGTGGAAGACCAGGTCACCTATCCGCTCGCCGTATCTTTACAGGGCGTTCCGGGCGTCAAAAGTATCCGCAGTTACTCCGCCTTCGGATTCTCCACGATCTATATTATCTTTGACGAGCATGTCGAATTTTATTGGTCGCGGTCCCGCGTCTTGGAGCGGTTGAGTGTGGCGACCAAAGACTTGCCGGAGGGGGTTACGCCGTCGCTGGGTCCCGATGCCACCGCCCTGGGACAGATCTTCTGGTACACCCTGGAGGGGGAGGGGTTCGGTCTGGATGAACTGCGCTCCATCCAGGATTGGTACGTCAAGTACGGCCTGCAATCCACATCCGGCGTGAGTGAGGTGGCCTCGGTGGGCGGATATGTCAAAGAGTATCAAATCGATATCGACCCGGATGCGATGAAGGCCTACGCTGTGTCGTTAGGTCAGATCATGGACGCCGTCCGCAAGGCCAACATCGACGTGGGGGCCAAGACGGTTGATTTTAACGGGGTGGAATATGTCGTGCGCGGCATCGGATTCGTCAAGACCCTGGGAGATTTGGAACATGTCGTGGTCAAGGTCACGGACAATGTTCCCATCTATCTGAAGAGCGTGGCCCGGATCAGTCTGGGTCCGGCCCTGCGCCGGGGCGCGCTGAATAAAGAAGGGGCGGAGGTCGTCGGTGGTGTCGTGGTGGTCCGTTACGGAGAAAATCCCATGGCCGCGATCCAGAGGGTCAAAGAAAAGATCAGGCAGATCGAACCCGGACTGCCGTCGAAGGCATTGGCCGACGGGACGGTCTCCAAGGTCCGTATCGTGCCCTTCTATGACCGCACCAAATTGATTAATGAAACATTGGGGACATTGAGCGAGGCGTTGACGCAGGAAATTCTAATCACGGTGATTGTCATCCTGCTATTCCTGATGCACTTCCGCAGTTCTCTGGTGGTATCCCTCACGCTTCCGTTGGCGGTTCTGTTTGCTTTTATCCTGATGAAGGTGTTCCGGGTGGACGCCAATATCATGTCATTGGCCGGCATCGCCATCGCGATCGGGACCATCGTCGATATGGGTATCATTATGTGCGAGAACATTCTCCGGCATCTGGGCGAACCCGGAGGGAAGGACAATCCCCTGGATACGGTATTCCGGGCCTCCAGCGAAGTCGGCAGTGCCATTTTAACGGCGATATCGACGACGATCGTCTCGTTTCTCGCTGTCTTTACCATGAGCGGGGCCGAAGGAAAGTTGTTCAAGCCGTTGGCCTTTACTAAGACCTTCGCGCTGCTGGCCTCGGTGATCATCGCCTTATTTGTCGTTCCGGCGCTGGCCCATCTCCTGTTTCGAGACCGGAAGAAAGAGGCCGTCAAAGACATGCGTCCTGCCATGACGGCGGGTCTGACGCTGGCCGGAACCTGGCTGGGCTGGAAACTGCATTGGCTCGTGGGGCTGGGGATTTTGGTTTTCGGCGCCTACACCTTGTTCCGTCACCGCATTCCGGAGCGGTGGAAGGAATTTGTCGGCCGCTACGCCAACTGGATTGCGCTGGGTGCGGTGCTGTTATTTCTTACCAAGGAGTGGATGCCGTTGGGATTCGGCAAAGGTTATCTCCTTAACCTCATATTTGTCGGGGTATGCGTGTTCGGACTGATCTGGTGCTTTTTGCGTTTTATCGATTCCTATCCCACGTTCCTGATGCGGGCCTTGGAGAATAAACGCCGGTTTTGGCCGGTGCCGGCGGTTATCGTTGCTATGGGGATCACGATTTGGCTCGGGTTCTTCACGGTAATCTCACCGGTTACCGGTTTGCTGAGTAAGGTCGGTGTGAAAGAGCGGACGGTGCAGCAGATTTGGCCGCTGAAACAGATCAACCGGATCTTTCCTGGGCTGGGTAAGGAGTTTATGCCGCCACTGGACGAAGGGTCCTACCTGTATATGCCGACGACGATGCCGCATGCCTCTATCGGTGAGGCGCTGGATGTGCTTACCAAACAGAACATCCGTATCAGTCAAATTCCGGAAGTGGAGACTGTCGTCGGAAAGATCGGACGCGCGGACTCCCCGCTTGATCCGGCCCCGATCTCTATGATCGAGACGGTTATCAGTTATGTCCCTGAGTACGGGGAACCGGATCCGCACACCGGTAAACGGAAGCGGAAGTGGCGTGATCACATCCGGACTCCGGACGATATATGGGAAGAGATCGTCAAGGCCGGACAGATCCCGGGTTCGACCGCGGCCCCGAAGCTGCAGCCGATCGCGGCACGGATCGTCATGCTGCAATCGGGGATGCGCGCTCCGATGGGGGTCAAGATCCTCGGACAGAATCTGCAAGAGTTGGAACAAGTCGGTTTTCAAATCGAAAGACTACTGAAAGACGTTCCCGGTGTGGAACCCAGCGCGGTCATTGCCGACCGCATCGTCGGCAAGCCGTATCTGGAATTTCATATAGACCGGGAAAAGATCGCCCGGTACGGAGTGAATATCAAGGACGTTCAGAATGTCATAGAAATGGGGATCGGGGGGATGAAGGCCACAAGTACTGTGGAGGGACGTGAACGCTATCCGGTGCGTGTGCGCTATATGCGGGAGCTGCGGGATTCCCTCGAGGAACTTCAAAAGGTGCTCCTGCCGACCAAGGACGGGGCGCAAATCCCGCTTTCACAGGTCGCAACACTCAAGTTCGTCCGTGGCCCACAGATGGTCAAAAGTGAAGACACCTTTCTGGTCGGCTACGTTCTGTTCGATAAAAAGCCGGGCTACGCGGAGGTGGATGTCGTTCGCGCCGCTCAAAAATATCTGGAGGAGCGGATCGCCGCCGGAGAATTGGTTTTGCCCAAGGGGACGAGTTATAAATTTGCCGGCAGCTACGAAAATCAAGTGCGCAGCGAGAAGACCTTGGCCGTCGTCCTGCCGCTCAGTCTGGCTGCTATTTTTCTGATATTGTATTTTCAATTTAACCGGATCTCGACGACCGTGCTGGTCTTCAGCGGGATCGTCGTCGCCTTTTGCGGCGGCTTTATTCTGATCTGGCTGTATTCGCAGCCCTGGTTTATGCAGCTGCCGGTCCTGGGTGACTACCTTAGAGAATTGTTCAACATGAAGACCTACAATCTGAGCGTGGCCGTGTGGGTCGGCTTCCTGGCCCTGTTCGGCATCGCCTCCGATGATGGCGTGGTCATGGCGACGTATCTGGATCAAAGCTTTCGGGAAAGGAAACCCGGGAGTATCCGGGAGATCCGGGAGGCCACGCTGGCCGCCGGCATGCGCCGGATTCGGCCGTGCCTGATGACCTCGGCGACCACCATCCTGGCCTTGCTGCCGATCCTGACTTCTACCGGGCGCGGGGCCGACGTCATGATCCCCATGGCCCTCCCGTCCGTCGGGGGCATGGTGGTGGCACTGATCTCTCTATTTATCGTTCCCGTCGGCTATGCCTGGTTGAAGGAGCGGGAATTAAAGGAGGCTGATGAAGCTCGATAATCAAACGAATCGATATTTGGGTACAAAGCATCAAAGGTAAGAAAAATATAACGCAACATGAATAAAGGAGAAAACACATGAAGGCATTAATTCTTTTGACAGCAGCATTAATTCTCGCCCTCCCGGCTCGCGGAGTGCAAGCCGAAATGAAGGATGATCATGACCACAAAGGCAAGATGGCCGTTGAGGAACGCATGAAGCACGCCGCTGCCGGTTCGAAGTATGAGGAGGAAGAAGGACTGATTGATGTCGGCAACAAGATTTGTCCGGTGAGCGGCGAAGAGATTGGATCCATGGGCGAAGGGGTGGACGTAGAGTATAACGGCAAGATTTATCATCTGTGCTGCAAGATGTGCGAGAAGGACTTTAAGAAGAATCCTGAGAAATACAGCGCGATTGCCGAAGCGGAGGCGGGTCACGAGGATGAGGGAATGGCCGAAGAAGAGGAAATGCATGACCATCAGGATCATGACGAAGAATAAGGAC
The DNA here is from genome assembly GCA_020632495.1 of Candidatus Omnitrophota bacterium. GTDB lineage: Bacteria > Omnitrophota > Gorgyraeia > Zapsychrales > Zapsychraceae > JAGOSC01. The sequence goes on from JACKFL010000005.1 coordinate 1,207,193, forward strand.
AGGACATGAAAAAGAGTCTTTGGATCGCCGTCGCACTGGCCGTGGTGCTGTTTATCTATGGATTCGTCATGAGCTATGAATGGGATGAGCAATCCACACGGCATCACGGCAGTCACGCCACCGAGACAACCACATAAGATTCCCGCAACGCCGCGCCGTAAGAAGCGGCCGGAAGGAGAGACCTATGTTGGAGCAGTTGGCCCCTATTCACCCCAAGCTCGTGCATTTTCCGATTGCCTTGTTTATCACGGCCCTTGTGTTGGAGGTGATCAGCCTCATCGCGCGTAAAGAAGCTTGGCACCGTTGCGCCTTGATCCTATATACGGCCGCTGCGCTGATGACGCCCGTCGTGGTGCGCACCGGTATGTGGGAAGTCGACCGGATCCGGCTCAGTCATCCCATTCTTACATCACACCGGCTATTCGCCCTGTGGACGATGTGGGTCTCGCTGATGTCGTTGCCGGTTCTATACTTTCTGAAACGGGAGCGCCCTGGTTGGGTCATACCGCTGTTTGTGGTCCTGCTTTTGGCGGTCGCGGTCTTGGTAACTTTCGCCGGACACTATGGAGGAACGATGGTGTATGAATACGGGGTGGGTACGGAGGCATTCTGAGGAGGATCACAATGGAAATCTGTCCGGTGTGCAATAAAGAAGTCGATCAATCAATATTCAGTAGTGTCATTGACGGTGTTGTATACCGGTTTTGCTGTGAGCGCTGCCAACGGAATTTTACGGCGGAACCGCGTAAATTCATGAACTGCTGCGAAGATTCCACTGACCGGTAATTTTATCCCGACCAGTCCGGGAAGGCCTACCCCGTAGACTTCATCCCAAAAGCAATCCCGTTCACCGTCAGTGCCAGCAGGCGCGAGAGGAATTCTTTGCGTTTCTTGTTTTTTTCCGCGCGCCACTCGCCGAGCAGGCGCACCTGGGTGTAGTGCAGGGGGTCGACGTAGGGGTTGCGCAACCGGATTGACTTTTCCAGGCGCGGGAAGTGGTCGAGCAGTTCTTTATGGCCGGTGATCTTTTTAACCAGGGCCACGCTCTTGTCGTATTCCGCCTTAATCTTTCTGAAAATCAATTCACGCACACGTTCATCTTCCACCAGCGACGCGTAGCGGCCGGCGATGTACAGATCGGTCTTGGCCAGCGAGATCTCCGCGTTGTCCATCAGCATCGAGAAGTACGGCCACTCGAGATACATCTGTTTAAGATGGGTGAGTCCGTGTTCGCTTTCGGCCATATGCTCCAGTGCTGAGCCGGTACCGTACCACGCCGACAGCATATGGCGCGACTGCGTCCACGAAAAGACCCACGGAATCGCGCGCAGATACTGCATCTCCCGGGATTTGACCCGGCTCGCCGGGCGGGAGCCGATCTTTAACTCCGCCACGAAATCGATCGGCGTCGCCGACCAGAAGTATGTTTGGAATTCCGGTGTCTCATAAACGAGCGCGCGGAAGACCTCACGCGAACGCGCGCTGAGGATGTTCATCGTCTCTTCCCAGTCCGGCTGCACGGCCTGGCGTTCCTGTTCGAGACAGAACGAGTCCATCACCCCGCTGGTCAGCTGTTCGAGGTTCCGTCGGGCGATCAACGGGTGGGCGTATTTCAGAGAGACCACTTCGCCCTGTTCGGTCACCCGGATGCGCGCGCCGTGGGCGGCATGCGGTTGGGCCAGCAGACTGCGGTAGGTCACGCCGCCGCCGCGGTCGATGGTCCCGCCCTTGCCGTGAAAGAGACGCAGGCGGATGCCGTGCCGGTCGGCGGTCCGTGACAGCTGGCGTTGGGCATTGTACAGTTCCCAGTTTGCCGTGAGATAACTCCCGTCTTTGCTGGAATCGGAATAGCCGAGCATGACTTCCTGTATCCCGTCACGTTTCTTCAGATGCGCTTTATACGTCCGGTGAGCGAAGAGATTGGCCAACAGTTTGGGCGCCTTGTGCAGGTCGTCGACCGTCTCGAACAGCGGGACCAGATCGATGGCCGGACAGCCCGCGTCCTTGGCGCAGCGTAACAGGTCGAGCATGGAATGTTCGTCGTGGGTCATGCTCAGGATAAAGCGGTGCGCGGCCTTCTCACCGTATGTGTCTTGAATGCTTTTGATAGTCTTGAATTCCTCGACCACATCGTCACGGTTTTCCTTGAGTTTGCCGCTGTGATCGCGAAAGTCGAGATGGGCGAGATACAGGCCGCCGGCCTCGATTTGATGGATAAGATCGGTTATGCGGCCGTCCGCGGCGCGGTGCGCCTTTTGGCGGATGAGCTGCGCGCGGATCTCGCGCAGTGCGCGCATCACGTACCCCGCGTCCGTGTAGCCCGGTTTGACTTTCTTGAGCAGATCTTCGATGCGCCGGCGGATACGCTCGTCCACGTGAAAAGGGCTGTGCAGGTCGTCGGGCTGAAAGTCTTCGGCCGAGACCCCGGTGGCGTGGGAGAGTTCGGCCAGCAAATGCGTTAACTGCGCGCGGACAAGTTTGACGGCCAACTCGTGCTGCAGGCGCGCGGCCTTCAGACTGATCGCCGGGGTCACGAACGGATTGCCGTCCCGGTCGCCGCCGACCCAGCTGGCGAAGCGCAGGAAGGTGCGTTTCAGTTTGATGTCCGGGTAAGCGCGGGCGAGTTCCTTCTCGAAGAGCCGCATGAAATCGGCGACGCTTTGAAAGATCGTACGTTCGAAATAGAACAGACAGTTCTGGACCTCATTGAGCGGGGACATCCGCCGGTCGCGGATCTCGCGGGTCTGCCACAGCGCCTCGAGGATTTCGTCGATATTCTCCAGTTCTTCATCGAGACGCATGATCTGCATCTTGCTGGTGCGGCGTTTGCTCTCCGTCGGATGCGCGGTGAGTACCGGTTCGATCTCCATCTGTGTCAGGCATTGTTCGACCCGTTCGGCCGGGACGCCGGAGCGTTTCAGGTTGGCGAACAGATCGCGCAGCGAATGCCGCAGGTCGGCGCGGGCCACGATATTGCGACGCCGGGCGCGTTCCTCACACAGGTTCAGCAGCTGAAAGAAGAGATTGAAGGCGTGGACGACCGCGTAGATTTCTTCGGGGTCCATCTCGGCGAACAGCCGGCGTTTCTCCGCGATGTCTTTCGGACGGTGATGCCGTCGTACGGCCACCGACGCGGCCAGGATTTTGTCGAAGGTTTGGTAGACCTCATCGCCGGCCTGTTCGCGGATGATCATCCGCAGCCGTTCATTGATCAGTTTGAATTCCCGGTTCAGGATCTCGCCGCGCACCATTATTCTCCTTGGGCCTGGGAATAGCCCCGTTCGCCATTAAAGGTGTAAAGGTTTTCCGTCTTGATGATCTCGTAGCCGTGTCCGGTGAGCAGGGTCAGCAGGGTGATGATGTCCTTGTAGCTGGCCTGCTGGCCGTTGGCGGGGACAAACCGGCAGCGCCAGTGGTCGGTATTGAACGTTTCGGGGAGGCCTTGAGGATAAACTTTGACGCCGCGGTTGGTGATCATCGCCAGCTTCCACAACGGGCTCTGCGCCTCTTCCAGCCCTTTGCCGAGGACGTCGGCGTCACGGCCGTGTTCGGACCAGTCCAGAAAGATGTCCACGCCGACGAGATCCTTGGCGGCCGGCTCCTGGGAAGGCGGCGTGATCGTAATCTTTCCGCCGTGATAATGTACGGGTGTCAATGTTTCCGGTTTTTCCCCGAGGCGGTCGATAATCGCGTTCGTAAAGTCTGTGGTTCCGACCTCGCGCTGGCTCAAGCCTTCACGATAAACATCCGCGGGATGGATCCCGCTTTCCAGCGTCGACAACCACGCGTTGTTGATGAGCTCAGCGGTCTTCGCTTCCCCGATATGCACAAGCATCTGGATCGCCGAGATCAATAAGCCCGAAGGATTGGCGATGTCCTTGCCGGCGATGTCGGGCGCCGAGCCGTGCACCGCCTCGAACATTGCCATGTCCGTGCCGACGTTGGCCGAGCCGGCCAGCCCGACCGATCCGCTGACCTGCGCGGCGATATCGGAGAGGATGTCGCCGTAGAGATTCAGCGTGACGATCACGTCGAAACGCTCCGGCTGGGCGGCCAGCCGCGCGGCGCCGATGTCGATGATCTGATGGTCGCTTTGAATATCCGGATACTGGGCCGCGATCCGTTCGAAGACGCGGTGGAAGCGCCCGTCGGTGATCTTCATAATGTTATCCTTGGTCATGCACGTGACGCGTTTGCGGCCATAGAGCCGTGCATATTCAAAGGCGTAACGGATGATCCGTTCGGACCCGGGCCGGCTGATCAGTTTCAGGACTTGGGTGACCTCATCGGTCTGCCGGTGTTCGATGCCCGTATAGAGGTCCTCCTCGTTTTCGCGGATGATCACCATGTTGATGCCGGGGTGAGGGGAGGCCACGAACGGCGCGTAGGATTTTACCGGCCGGACATTGGCGAACAGATTGAGCGTCGTGCGGATGGTCACGTTGAGGCTCTTGTAACCGCCGCCCAGCGGTGTGGTGATGGGGGCCTTTAAGAGGACCTTGTTGCGGCGGATAATGTCCCATGATTCGGGCCCGATGCCGGTGGTCTCGCCGCTTTTGTACAGGTTTTCGCCGATGGGGATTTCGTCGTATTCGATCGGTGCCTTGGCGGCTTTGAGGATGCGCAGGGTGGCGTCCATAATTTCCGGACCGATGCCGTCACCGTGCGCCACGGTAATGCGTTTGAGTGCCATGTCTAACCTCCTGAAGTTGCGCTGCCGCTACCCGCGCTATCCCCGCCACGGCTGTCCTTGCGAAATTAGTTCAGGGTACAGGATAAGGGATCAGGGCGGCTTTGTAAATTAGATTATTCGGTGCGGGGGTGGATACGTTTATGTGTGTATGCGTCTATGCGGTGGCCGGCCCGTTGGGCAGATGTCCGTAATTCCAATGGGGATACCGTTCACTCAACCCCGCATACACGCATAGACTATCCCGCCTACCGGGCCGATTATTATTGATATTAAACCGCTATTTGCTAGAATGACCGCATGCCCGCAAAGATTCAGTTTGTCTTTACGCTACTGCTGCCGGCTTTTATTTGGTGGTTGCTTGCCGGGAATGATCCGGCATCCTGGTGCTTGGGAATCCCCGCGGTCATCCTTGCCGTAGCGGTTCGCCGCCTTCTGCCGGAGGTCGCGATTCCGGCTTGGCGTCCACTGCAACTCTTACCGTTCAGCTGTTACTTTCTGAGTCAGTCGGTATTGAGCGGCTGGGACGTCATCAAACGCACCTTCAACCCGCGCCTGCCTCTCGACCCCGGAGTTCTGACCTACACGCCGCGGCTTTCCAATGGTTACGGCCGGGTTTTTCTGGCCAACACTATCAGTCTTCTCCCCGGAACGTTAAGCGCCGATTTTGATGGTCCCGACCTGATTATTCATGTCCTTGACGGCACGTCCCCCAATACGGAGAATTTGCGGGTCCTGGAAGGCCGGGTGGCATTGCTCTTCGGAGAGGAGATATAGGATGGGAACGGTTTACCTGATCAGTGCCGTGGTGATCTTGATGACCCTGATCGCCGGTCTGTCCCGGTTGTACATCGGACCGACCCGCGCGGACCGCATGCTGGCCGCCCAGCTCGGCGGCACGGCCGGTGTGGCGATATTCGCGTTGTTGGCCAATGCGTTTGGTCAATCCTTCCTGTATGACCTTGCGCTGGTCTTGGCCATTCTGGCCGCGGTCTCCACCATTGCCTTTGCGCGGCTCACTTGGCACAAGCCCCTCACGGGAAAAGAGGATGCGGATGATTCTGATTGATATTATTTCGGTCACGTCGATCACGGTCGGTGTGGTGTTTTTCATCGGCGGGATCCTGGGGGTGCTGCGTTTTCCCGATATCTACTGCCGGTTGCACGCGCTGACCAAGGCCGATAACCTTGGCCTCGGTTTTGTCCTTTTCGGACTGGGTGTACAGTCGGGGGATCCGGCCGTGATCCTCAAGCTGATTTTTATCTGGATCCTGGTCGTTATCGCCAGCGCCACATCCTGTTATCTCATCGCGCAGGCGGCGTTGCGCATGAATATCGAACCGTGGAGGAAACCGTGAACACAGCCGCCGGACCGTACGATTATATGTTGGGCGTGACACTGGTCTTTCTCGCCGTACAGGTGTTGCGCGCGCGTGACCTGTTGACCGGGATCATTCTATTTATTATTTTCGGGATCCTTGTGTCGATGGCCTGGGTGCAGTTGAACGCGCCGGATATCGCCTTGGTCGAGGCGGTGATCGGATCCGCGTTGACCGGAGCCTTGTTCTTGGCCAGCCTCGGACAAATCGAATCGCGCGAAGCGCCGGCAGAACGGCGCCTGCCCCGCCGGCACAATCTGGCGCTCACCGCGGCCGCGCTGGCCGTGGCCGGTGTCCTGCTGGCGGCGGTGGCTGCCTTGCCGCGGATTGCCGACGGGTTATCTCCCGAAGTATACGGCGCCCTGATGGACAGCGGGGTCAAAAACCCGGTCACCGCGGTGATTCTCAATTTCCGGGGATACGACACCCTGCTGGAAATCGGCGTGCTCTACCTTGCGGCCCTGGCCGTGTTCACGCTCAGCGGTTTGCGGCCGGTGGGATGCCATCTGCGGGACCGTCCCGCCAGTCGGGTGCTGGTCACATTTCTGCATATTCTCAATCCGTTAATGATCGTGACGGCGTTTTATCTGCTGTGGGCCGGGGCGGATGCTCCGGGCGGCGCGTTTCAGGCCGGCGCGATGCTCGCCGGCGTGGGGATATTGATGCTGCTCGGCGGGGTCCGGCTGCCGGTCCATGCCGGACATATTTTGCCGCGGACGGGTTATGTCCTCGGTTTCGCCGGTTTTCTTGTTGCGGGATTGAGTATGTTGGGATCCGGAAACAATTTTCTCGAGTATCCGCGGGCGCATGCCAAGGCCATTATCTTTGTCATTGAGCTGCTCGCTACTGCATCTATCGCCTTAATTTTACTCGTCCTGTTTGCCGCGTGCGCGGGATTTTTTAGTGCGGCGCTGGCAGGGGCGCCGAATAGGGAGGAAGGCGCATGAGTGCGGCGATGTTCTACAGTTTCGTAGGGATCATGATTATCGTGACCGGTTTACGCGGGATGGTCGCCTGCCGGCATTTATTGCGCAAGGTCCTTGCCGTTAATCTGATGGGCACCGGGATCTTTATGTTTCTTATCGCCTTGGCCAATCGGGATCCGGCCGGTCCGCCCGATCCGGTACCGCATGCCATGGTCCTCACCGGTGTCGTCGTCGCGATCAGCGCGACGGCACTGGTTTTGACGATGGTGGTACGCCTGCACGCGGCGACCGGTAAGACATCATTCGAAGAAATGACTGATGAACAACAGGAGGCGGCGTGATGCCGGAGCAGTCGGCCCAGCTCTGTGTATGGATCATGGCCCTGCCGTTGATCGCATCGGTGGCGGCGTTTGCTGCCGGACGGCGCGCCGCACCGGGCATCGGGATCGTCACCGCGGTGATCTTGACTTTCTTGACGATCATGGCCGGCGCGGGTTTGTTACGTCACGGGCCGGTGCGATACGCGCTCGGCGGCTGGGCGCCCCCGCTGGGGATCGGCTGGCGGCTCGACGGTCTGAGCGCATTAATGTTGATGGCCACCGCGCTGGTGGGGACGGGGATCAGCGTGTACGCGCTCGGTTACTTTGCCCCGCGCGCGACTGCGGATCCGAAGCAGCGCGACTTCGTGAAGCAGCAATACTTCTGGCCGTTGTGGCTTTTTACGTGGGGGGGATTGAATGTTCTGTTCCTGTCGGCCGACGCGTTCAATATCTACGTGGCACTGGAGATCGTCAGTTTTGCCGCGATCACGCTGGTCGCGTTGTCGGGCACGGTGGCGGCGCTGACCGCCGCGACTCGGTATTTCTTTTTAACATTGGTCGGTTCATTGGTTTATTTGCTGGGTGTCGGTCTGACCTACAGTGCGTTTGGCGTACTCGATCTGGAATTGCTCGCGCAAGCGGTGCGGCCCGGGACGGTCAGCGCGGCGGCGGTCAGCCTTATATCCATGGGGTTGATGATCAAGGCGGCGCTGTTTCCGCTGCATTTCTGGTTGCCGCCGGCGCATGCCAATGCCCCGGCGCCGGTGAGCGCGGTGCTGTCGGGCCTGGTAGTGATGGCTGCATTTTACCTGCTGGTGCGCCTGTGGCTCGACAGTTTCAGCGCCGTGCTGACTCCCCCGGCAGGTCAAATTCCCGGGATTCTCGGATCGGCAGCGATTGTGACCGGTTCATTGCTGGCGATGCGTCAGCAGCGTTTGAAAATGATGCTGGCTTATTCGACGGTGGCGCAGGTCGGCTACATGTTTTTAATCTTTCCGTTGTTCGGCGGTTCCCCGGCCGCCAAAGGCTTCGCGTGGAATGGCGGGATCTATTTATCGGTCGCGCATGCCTGCGCCAAGTCTGCCGCATTTATGGCGGCCGGTGCGATCATTTATGTTCTCGGGCATGACCGCATCAAAGATCTTTCCGGGTTAGCGCGGCGTTTTCCGTCGATGGCATTCGCCATCGCCCTGGCCGGAGTGAGTCTGATCGGTTTGCCGCCGAGCGGCGGATTTACCGGTAAATGGATGCTCTTAAAGGCCGCGATGCTCTCCGGGAAGTGGGGATATGCGGTAGTACTCGTAGCCGGCAGTCTGATATCGGCCGTATATATCTTCCGGGTCTTGGAAATCTTTATGAAACCGCCGGCTGAAGAGGACGCGGAGTTGCGCGCGCCGGCCTGGTTAACGGTCACGGCGCTGACGATGGCGCTCGCCGCCATCATCCTGGGACTCGGCGCCGACCTGCCGGTCAAACTGCTGCGCATCGGCGATCCGCTGGACTTGTCTGAAGTCAGGGGGTATTTGCTGTGAGCATGACGAGCCTGCTGCCGTTAGTTATCTTCGCCACGTCGTTTCTGACCGGGGTCATTATTTTCTTCATCAAAGAGGAGGCGGAGGGATTACGCACGTTTATCAATATTTTTAACGCCGTGTTGAAGATTCTGCTGGTGGGCTGGCTGATGTGGGGAGTATACCAGGGGACGCAGTACGAATTCCGCTTCCCGCTCTTTCTCGGCTTTGATATTGTGCTTAACGCAGATTCCCTGTCCTTGCTGTTCGTCGGTTTGTCCGCGGTGTTGTGGCTGTTGACGACGCTTTATGCGATCGGGTACCTGCAGGGATCCCCGGATCAATCGCGCTTTTTCGGATTTTTCTGTCTGTGTGTCAGCGCGACGACCGGGATCGCCTTGGCGGGGAACCTGTTTACGTTGCTGGTCTTTTATGAATTCTTGACACTCTCGACCTATCCGTTGGTAACGCACAAAGGGGACCGCGAATCGTTGCAGGCGGGGCGGATCTATTTGGCCTATACACTTATCGGCGGTGTCGTCTTGTTGTGGGGGATGGTCTGGTTGAGTTCATTGGTCGGTCCGGCCGATTTCGCGGAGCGCGGAATCCTATCCGCCTTGCCCCCGCAATCATACGGTCAGGCGATCGCGATCTTCGTGCTGCTTATTCTCGGTTTCGGTGTCAAGGCGGCGCTGGTGCCGCTGCACGGCTGGTTGCCCAAGGCGATGGTCGCGCCGGCGCCGGTCAGTGCTTTGTTGCACGCGGTCGCCGTGGTTAAGGCCGGCGCATTCGGGATCGTGCGCGTGGTGTACGACGTTTACGGGATCAAGTTTTGCGCACAGTTGGGGATTCTGCGCGGCTTGGGGATCCTGGCCGCCGTCACTATTTTGTACGGTTCGATACGCGCCTTGTTCCAGGATGATCTCAAAAAGCGGCTGGCGTACTCCACGGTCAGTCAAGTGTCCTATATTGCTCTCGGTGTGGCCACCGTCGGACCGATCGCGACCATCGGAGGGATTGTCCATTTGGTTCATCAGGGAATCACGAAGATCACGCTGTTTTTTTGCGCCGGTAATTTCGCCGAGGGCCTGCACATCAAACGCATCAGCGCGATGAATGGCATCGGCCGGCGGATGCCGTGGACCATGGCCGCCTTTACCGTCGGCGCGTTGGGGATGATCGGCGTGCCGCCGATGGCCGGATTCATCAGCAAATGGTATCTCGGCATGGGCGCTCTACGTGCCGGACAGGGCTGGGTGGTGCCGGTCCTGCTGGGCAGCAGCTTACTCAATGCCGCGTATTTTCTGCCTATCATCTATGCCGGTTGGTTCAAAGAGCCGGATGAGCGCGCCGGGCAAGGGGAATTGACTCAAAAGTGGTTTGAAAACCGCGCGTACCTGTTGTTTCCGCCGCTGATCACGGCGTCGCTGGTGATTTTGATGGGATTGTTCGCCGGGCTGCCGTTCAGTCCGCTGGCCTGGGTGAAACTGATTACGCTGCGTGAATACGGACTGGCGGACTGATTCGCCGGATATCAGCGCAGAGCGTATAGCGGTGAGAGATAAATAAGGGATCCGTATTTGGCGGGAAGTAGAATGATCGGGAGATACCGATTCGTGACCGCTAATCCCTGAGGGCGCATCCTGAAAACTCGCTGCTATCCGCTGGACGCTAAACGCTGTAACTTGGGATGACCATGCACATCTGGACAGATACATTCATATATCCGATCGCCGTCTTTCTGCCGGCCGTCGTGGCCGTGCTGTTGGCTGTGCCGCGCCTGCGCCGGGTACTGATTGTTCTCGGCCCGTTGACCGCGCTGCCGGCATTGTGGCTGGCCTTCACCGCGGATACCGGCACGCAGGTGACCGTACCGTGGCTGTTCTTTCGGGCACGGTTCGGGTTGGACCCCACCGCCCAGGGTTTCCTGGCGTTTACCTCCTTGGTGTGGCTGGCGGCGGCCGTCTTCGCGACGGGTTATATCAAGAAAGATGATCCGCAGCGGGGGCGGTTTTGGGCTGGCTTTCTGCTGGCGATGAGCGGGAACTTCGGCTTGATAATGGCCAGCGATGTATTCAGTTTTTACTTTCTCTTTGCGTTAATGAGTTTCTCCTCTTTCGCGCTGATCGTGCACAGCGGGGCCGCAGACGCGCGGCGGGCGGGCAGCGTTTATATCTGGCTGGTGGTGATCGGTGAGGCGTTTGTTTTCTCGGCGCTGTTGATGGCGGCGCATGCCGGCGGAAGCGTCAGCGTGACGGAGTTAGCCAAGGGGGTGGCGGCCTCACCCGACCGGAATTTGATACTGGCGCTGGCGTTTCTCGGGTTCGGAATCAAGGCCGGCGCGTTGCCGCTGCACGTGTGGCTGCCGTTGGCGCATCCGGTCGCCCCGACGCCGGCCAGTGCGGTCTTGAGCGGCTGCATGATCAAGGCCGGTCTGCTCGGCTGGCTGCGCATATTTCCCCTCGGTGTGATCGCCCTGCCGGGCTGGGGGATTTTGCTGATCGTCCTCGGATTGTCCGCCGCGGTGGCGGCTGTGCTCGTCGGATTGACGCAGGACAAACCGAAAACAGTGCTGGCATACTCCAGCATCAGCCAAATGGGCGTGATGACCACCGCGTTGGGTTTGGGATTACTCGTACCGGAAAAGGGACCGAAGATCTGGCAGGTCATCATCATTTATGCCGCGCATCACGCCGTGGCCAAGGGGGCGCTGTTTTTAAGTGTCGGTACCGCGGAGATGCGCATCAAGGGTGTGGCGGCCCGGATCGGACATCTGGTCGGATTAGTCCTTCCGGCCGCCGCCGTCATGGGGGCACCGCTGACCGGGGGTGCGTTGGCCAAGGGAGGCTTAAAATATTGCGCCGCCGCGGTGGCCAAGACGGCCCCGGTGGCTGCGCCGGTAAAATTTCTAATCAGTCTCTCGGCAGTGGGGACTGTCCTGATCATGGTGAGGTTCTTGTATCTGATCTGGCCGCGCCGCCATGCGGACACGGCGCCACGGGTATCGACGGCCGCGCACCTGTCGTGGACCTTGCTGGTGATCGCTGTCGCGCTGCTGTACGGATGGATTAACTTCTTACCGGGTTTACCGGTGTCCATCAAGCAGGGCGATCCGGGACTTTCGCTGAGCAGCCAATGGCCGTTGCTGGTGGGGCTGGCAATTAGCGCCTGGGTGATTCTCTCAAAGTTCAGGCGGCCGTTTTCCTTTCCGGAAGGTGATGTGTTGAAAGTGTACGTCCGGGTATTGACCGCGTCCCGTGAGGCGGCGTTAGCAGTGACCGGAAAATTGGCGGAGGCGCAACAGAGACTGCGTGTGAGGGTTTCGGATATTTTCTTTGCGGCCATAGATAAAGCCAAAGTCATCGAAACGACCGCCCTGCGATTGACTGCCTGGCCGGTGTTCGGTGTGGTGTTTATGACATTGCTGGTAATGTTCTTTATTGTAATGAAACTGTAAGCCTAATAGCGGACCATGTCGAAAGGGGATGAGCCCCCGCAATTCAGAGAAATCCCGAGTTTCCCGGAATCTTCGTTTGTGCTAGGATATAGTCACATATCGAAAACCAACTCAGGCGCAATCGGAAGGCCTTTCGGGGGATGGACCGTTCGATGAAACTGATCATCGTATTTCTCGTCTTTCTGGTTATCATATTCTTCCTGGTCCGCTATAAACCGCGGGTGGTAATGCCGGTCACGGTGACCGTCAACGAAATCCCACGGGTTTTCGCCAAGCTTCAGACCAACGGCGCCGACGGGGCGTTCGCTATCTTTGCATTTTTGCCGGACAACGCGCAGGGCGGCGAGGACGCGGTCAATATCCAGTTTTCCGTTGAAAACGGCCGTATCGGTCTCGACTGGGTGCTGGAGGGGCCGACCAATATCCGTGACCAGGAGAAGATTAACGTGTTCATGCGCGGTGAAGGGTTTATGCCGGAGCGCCGCGAGGTCAATGATGTGACTTACTGGCGGGTGGAGAAAGGCGATCTGGCCGCGCTCTGCCAGAATTTAATCCGCGAAGTCTATCACAAGCCGCCGGACATGCCGCTGGAATTTATTTATGAGGGGTTTCGTTGGCCTTAAAGGCAGCGGATAGCGTTTAGCGGATAGTGGATGGAAAGGGAGTAGCATCCCGAATCCCGGATTGGTACGGCATGAATACTTACCGCTAGCCGCAAAACACTTTCCACTAGAGAATAGCGCGAGGATACACGTACACCATGTCAGACAATAACGCAAATGCCCTGCGCCGGATTTTTAATGCCGTCGAGACGATCTTTGACGGCGGCGGACTAAAGCAAGAACAGCGTTTTACCCGCTCGGCTTTGACCACCAGCGGTGCGTTGACCCTCGGCGCGGTCTACGCGTTATGTCAAAACATTGCCCAGGACATGGAGGCCCGGCCGCGTCTAACCATGGTCGCTGCCCCCGAGGGCACCGACCGTTTCGGCGCCGCCCGGCGCTGGGAGCTATTTTTTCATCTGCCCAAGCAGCGCGCCACCCTGGAATGCGCCTGGATGATCTTCGAGGACGACCAACAGGAGGCGCGCATCGACTGCGTGGCCCGGCCGTTCCCGCCCGCCGACAGTCCGTTACGCAAAATGGTTGACGAAGGCAAGCTCCTTCGCCGCCAGCTCCACGGGACGTGGCACGAGGAGCTCCGGAAACACCCGGCCCTGCCCAAACACTTCTATAACAGCGACGCCGCGCTCAACAAGTTCGTCCAGCAGGGACTCGACCCGGCCAAGGAAGAATTCAGCCTGACGGCGAAGTACGACAACGGGGCGGCGTTATGGTTGTTGCAGACCAGGGATAAGAACTATCAAGCGCCGTTTGAATTGCAGATGTGATTGCATGACTGTTCGAGCCCGTGCGGGGATCAACTATGAAAGAGACAGACATGTACTCCCCCATCAAAAAACACCTCGAAAAGGACGGGTTCACCGTTCATTCCGAGGTGGAGGGGATTGATATCCTGGCGCAGAAGGGGGAGGAAATGATCGCCGTCGAGATGAAGACGGCGTTCAATCTCAAGCTGGTCTATCAGCTGATCGAACGGCGCAAGATCGTCGACAAGGTCTATGCCTACGTGCCGCTCGGCAAAGGCGGACGCTGGCCCAAGGAATTCAAGCGTATGTGCGGACTGATCAAGCGCCTGGAATGCGGATTGATCACCCTCGATATCCGCGGGCGCAAAAAGACGGTCACCGTCGAATTCGACCCGGCCCCGTTCACCCACCGCAAGAATTACGCCAAGAAGAAGATCGCGTTAAAAGAGTTCAACAGCCGCAGCATCGACTTGAACAAGGCCGGCAGCCGCAGCGAGCTGTTGTTTACTGCCTATAAGGAAAAGGCGATCCGCGTGGCGTTGTATCTTTACGAGAACGGCCGCGCCACGCCCAGGGACGTTGCCGAGACGCTCGGCATCGACAACGCGCAGCGCATCCTGCAAAGCAATTATCACTATTGGTTCGACCGCGTCGAACGCGGGATATATCAAATCACCCCGGAGTTTGAAAAATTTCTGATGTCCAACCGTAAAAAGATCGGCAAGTACGCCTTTTCGCCGGATTTATGATGCTCGTATGAATCGAAAAATCCTCCGCTATGCTTTATGGACTTTGACAGCTATCGTTGCGCTTCTCTTAGGCCTGGTCCTTTATGGACAATATGTGGTCCGGCCTTCGATGCAACAACGGCTGAAACAGCAGGCCCAACCGGTATCCGAGCAGGAATTGCGCGCGATGATTCAAGAGGTCTCGCCGTGACACCGGCGGTGGAACGGCGCGGCTACGGTGTCGCCACGGCGTACATCCTGGTGATAGGTCTGATTATTTTCCTGGCCGACACCGGCCGGCTCGGTCCGGTCGCGGAAATGATCCGAAGGGTTCCTTACGGCGATGCCGTCCTGCACGCGCTGTTGATGGGGTTTTTGGCCGTGGCGGTGAATCAATTGCTCAACGGCCGCACGGTCCGGGCGGGACGGGTGACCGTGTTGCTCGGCACTTTGCTGGTGGTCGCCTTTGTGGTGATCGAGGAAACGACCCAGCTGTTTATCGCCAGCCGCACCTTTTCCCTGATCGACCTCGGCGCGGATTTTATCGGAATCGGGTTGGCAGGGATCATCCGGCGGAAAATTCAGAAATGATTCGCTGACCGGAGGGATAATCCGGAGAAATGGGAGACTACCCTATCGATCGGTTAGAGAGTGCCGCAAGACGAATACAAATGAACGGAGATTGGTGGTGGATAGGATCAGGAGCGGCCTAGTGCCCATAGTAGCGATGCTGGTGTTTTTTGGGCCGGGACCTGCCGTTTTTGCCGGTGCAGCGTGTCAGAAAACCGGGCGTTATCTGGTTGATGAAGGAGATCGTTGCTGTGATGGGCTCAAGGCCGACAACGGCAGTATGGCCTTGATTGACGGGAAATGTGTCGATCGAAGCAATACAATTGCCGTTGTTCTGTACGGTCGGACACGTTGTCTCGCCTGCGGTGACGGGCAGTGTGATCAATTCGAAGACCGCTGCAACTGCCCCGAAGACTGCCTGCCGAACCGATCACGCCCCAAAATACGCTATCAGCGCGATAACTCGACTCCGGCCGATCTTTACCGTCCGCGCGAATTTCCCCTGGGGACGCCGGAGGGACAATCCGACGTATACCGGAACTACTTGAAGAATGCCTGGGACAGCGGTGATGCGACCATCTGTGAACGTCTGCCAAAACGCGACAAGGAATTCTATCCGCCCGGTCTTTCATCAAGCCCGGTGCCGACCCGGGGTTATCCCGTGCGGCAAGGTCCATTTGACCAGGAGTCGGCACCCTTGGAAGACTGGCAGGATTTCTGCCGTGCCCTGGCCACGCGGGACGCGGCCCAGTGTCCGGCTGAAAATCGCTCTGTTTTGCCTTGGTTGCACGATGTATGCCGCGGATATTTATCTTCTGATGCCCAAAAGCGCAATGCCGGCCCCGGTTTTTGTATTGACGAGATCGGTAGATCCCTTTTTTACAATGAGGTGAGGGCGTGTTTAAGTGGGTGGAAAAATCGCGTCTTCGGCGGTGCACGTCGCCCGCTGGAGGAACTGGTTGCGACAAGTGCATCCATTGAACCCTTTACGGAAAAAGAGCTTGATTTACTGCGCTGTGTGGAGATCAATGATCCAAATCCGCGGAACCGTTGCCTGACCGATTTCGCGGTGCGGTGGGACAATAGCCGGGTATGCGACTTGATCGAGGCTGACCCCTTAGGGGAACGGCGCCGGGCGGAATGCCGAAATGGGGTCAACGCCAAATAGCGAAGCTCGGGGCCTAATTTGCGATTGAAGTCTCAGAAGGTGGGTGCTGTCCACAGTCCGGTGGCGGGAGTATCCCAAAGACAATAAACGTCACCCGGTGACGGTTCACAGCAGCTTATCCATGAATGAGAATTCCAAATTTACTCATCAAATACTAAACCACGTTAACGGCAGCTGGATCGCGCAGGCGGTATATGCCGCGGTGGAACTGGGTCTGCCCGAACGCTTGGCGCACGGGCCGCGGGTAGTTGCAGACCTGGCCGGGGAATGTCATGTCCCGGTGGATACACTCGCGCGGCTGCTGCGCGCCTTGACCACGGTGGATGTGTTTGTGCAGAATCCGGAAGGGACATTCGCGTTGACCGAAACAGGCCGGCGTTTGTGCGCCGATCACCCTGAGTCGATTCGCTCCTGGGTGATCTGGTGGACGTCCAACCTCGCCTATGCCTGGGCGGAGTTGCTCTACAGCATACGTACCGGCAAAAGCGCGCGCACGCTGGTGCACGGTGTGGAAGGTTTTGAACACCTCGATCAAAACTCCGAACAGGCGGCGGTCTTTAATCAGGCGCTGGTGGAGTTGACCCGTTTGACCGCCGCGTCGGTCGCCGGGCATTATGATTTTTCCGTCTTTCGGTGCGTGATGGATGTCGGCGGCGGTTACGGTGAATTGCTGCGTGTCATCCTGCACGCCAATCCGCGGACACGCGGGATCCTTTTTGACCGCGCCCACGCGCTGGGCGGCGCCCTGGAACGGTTTCAACAGGAAGGTCTCGCGGAGCGTTGCGAGTTTCTGGAAGGAGATTTTTTTGAAGAGGTCCCGCCGGGCGCCGATGCCTTGATGCTCAAAAGCATTATCCACGATTGGCCCGACGAAAAGGCCGCCCTAATCCTCGCGAACTGCCGCAAGGCCCTGCCCGCCGCGGGAAAACTCCTGGTGATCGGCCGCATCATGCCGGCCAGACTGGAGGCCATTGACGAGCACCGCGACTTGGCGCGCAGCGACCTGACCATGCTTGTCGCCTTGGGCGCCGGCGAACGCAGCGAAGACGAATACCGTGTGTTACTCGAGAATGCCGGCTTTAACGTCGGCCGCACAATTCCCGTCGGTATGGGGCACACGATAATCGAGGCGTCGCCGCGACCTTAAAACTTTTGCGAAGAATTCCGGCAGGCCCAGGCCAGGGCCCGCTTGAGGAGTGTCGTCACCGGCGGAGTCTCCAAGACATTCACCGTGTGGCCCAGCGCGCAATAAAAGACACGGCCGCGGCCCCATTTCTTTTTCCACGCCACCGGCATCGTGACGCCTTTCAGCCATCTCTGTTCGCCGCCGTGCACCGGTGAGTCGGCCAGCACCTTCACCGCCGGGTCCACCAGCAGGTAGTACTGTTCGGAGCGGACCGTCACGTCCTTTAATCCCTTGACCAGCGGATCGTTATTGAGAAAGCGGACCGGGTATTTGATGTGATTACCGCCCGGATGCCCGACGAACTGACCGCCGAGCATGAACTTGTGCGGCCGGCATTCCAGAAACGAACTGGCGTTTCCGTGCCAGCCGACATATCCCAATCCCTCCGCCACAGCACCGAGCAGCGCCTCTTGTTGTTTGTCCGAGAGCTTGCCGAAGGTCCAGATGGGCAGCAGGCAGTCGAACCCGTCCAGATAGGGACGGCGCAGTGAGCGCAGGCTTTCGCTGCAGGTCACGTCATAATCCGTCAATAGTTTGGTAAGGGCAAAATCGGCGAAGCGTTTGGGGCTGTGTCCCCGCCAGCCGCCATATAACAACAGGATGCGTGTTTTTTTCACGGCGGGCATGGCGGCGGTCTCCTCGGCGGACTTAAGAGATGTTCTTACGGAAAATCAGCGTCGGGCAGCGTTCGCCCAGCGGATACACCGGGACGTGCGAGACGGTATGCTCAAAACCGCCGGGATCGCGCGTGAACATCCGCTTGACCTGTTCGGTGTCCACAAAGTGGTACCGGTTCGGACTGTCCTGGTAAGCGTCGATGGCCTCGAGGTGTTCCAGAGGCCAATTGACGAGCGCGGCCAGATTCTTCCACGGACCTGCATCGCGGTTCAGTTTCTCCCAGATATCATGAACGGCGACGCCGGCGGCCGGGTCAGGCTGCATGGCCATGGCCAACCGGAGTTTCAGCAGATTCAGATTGGGAATCTTGCCCTGGACAAGGTCCGCGGTGATAAAGACGGTATCCTCACGGTTGACCGGCGGCGTGAACAGGCGCACGATGAACAATCCCTCAGGCGCCAGCACACGCTGTAGCTCGCGCACCAGGGCCTGCTGTCCGTCCGGATAGGAGAGCAGGTGAAATCCGCCGTCGCAAACAACGACATCTTTGGAGCCGTCCTCGAACGGCAATGCGGTCCATTCCCCGCAGCGGGCGCTGTCTGCCGGGCCGGGCCAGATCGTATCGATCATGATCTGGTTGTGGTCCACGGCCTGCAGCTCGGTGCCGTACGGCCAGGCCAGATCGTAAAGCTCAGGCGTGACCCCCAAAATCAGCGCGCGGGGGCGCAGCATTTTCTGCAGTTCGGCGGTCACGAAATTAAGATCTTCCTTGGCGGGGCGCAGCGGCGGTCCGACGAGTCGCCAATTGGCGGCAATCTTGTGCCAGTAACCGGGGTGTCCCGGATTGACCTGCACCGGCGGCGGTGTCGCTGATCGGTCCGGCGCGGGATATTCCGGCGCGATCGCCGGCATAGACATTCCCGGCGGCCGCGGGATCTGCGTAGACTCGGCTCCGGGCGCGGGAGCATGGGCCGGGGGCGGCGGAGTCGCGGATGCGACGGTCCCGACCGGCGGCGGGGAAGGCGACGGTGCCCGCCGCGCCGCCAGGGCGGCCGCGGCCCGTTGGATGTCGCCGGGCAGCAGGGAATGAATCCCTTCGGCGAGCTTGCGGATACCGGGCATAAATTCTTCCGTGGCGAACGCCCCCAGCGTCGGGGTCGGGTTGACATCGAACAGGACCACTTCGCCTTTGTTAATCGCGTAATCGAATTTACCGAAGGCGAAGCCTAACTCTTCCCGCCGGCGGCGCAGTTCCTGGGGGACATCTCCCAGTTCCTCACGGCGGATAACGTTCGACGATTTAACCACCGGTTCCTTGGCATAACAGATCGAATGGGTCTCGCGGTCGCCGAGAAAAACCCAGGTGCGCAGCGCGTAGAGACCGTCCTTTTTCTCCGGACGGAACTTTTCGACCACGAATTGCGGATTATCCCACACCTTGCGCGGGACCTTGGAGGTGGCCTTGAGAATGGGATAGGTGTACAGCGTCTGCGCGCGCATGCGCCACGGCAGCTTGTCATCGAGCCAGCGCTGCCAGCGGCCGCCCAGTGATTGTTGCGCGGCCAGATTGGCCTCTTTGTACCCGCCGCAATTGTTGTCGGTCTTGATAATCACCCGGCCGCCGAACAGATCAGAGCGTTCAAGGACGTTGGGGCTGATTTGGCTCTTGCGGATATCACCGGTGGATGTGTTGACGCTATGAGGGAAGGCGCGGGCAAAGGCCAAATAGTCGAGCGGAATGACGGTGAGATCGACATGGAGAAAGAGGAGGTCGGCGGCAAACCGTTCAGCAATTCCATTGTGGACGCTGACCGAAAACCCCATTTCCCGCCAGACTTGGCTGATGTGGCGGAGAAAATAGGTTTCCTCCTGAAAGCGGTCTTGTTCATGTACCAGAATGCCGATGTGCGCCATCTTCTTTTCTCCCAATATAATTCAGGCTTGAGTATACCACAGGAACGGGTCGCAGATAAAAAAAGACCGCGAAACCTTGCGGGAGACATAATTCGCGAATCCCGGAAAAAAAGCTGTTGACAGACCGACCGGTCGGTTGTATACTTTGGTCATGAGCAAATCAACCATACAACGCGGAACGGCCCGGGACAGGATCCTCGCTGCGGCATCCGACCTGTTTTACCGGCAGGGATACAATGCGACCGGTATCCAACAGATCATTGATGAGGCCGGTGTCTCCAAGGGTACCTTCTACACGCATTTCAAGACCAAGGACGATTTGGGCCTGGCTTATCTCAACCAGCGCAATCATGAAGAGTCCACCGGACTGCGTCAGATGCTGGCCGAGATCAAGGACCCGTATCAAAGATACCTTAACTTTAACACGATCATGAAGGAATGGATGAAATCGTCCGGTTATCGCGGGTGCGCCTTTTCTAATATGTCGGCCGAGGTCCCCGACGGGAATAGCCCGATCCGTAAAATGGCCAAGTTTCACTATGAAGGGTTTCGCGCGATTATCCGTGACGTGGTGGAGGACTTGCTCAAGTCCGATGCCAAGTACAAGGGGCTTAATGTTCAATACGTGGCCGATCAGTACATGATCACACAGGTCGGGGCGCTTTTGAATTCGGAGATTTATCAGGATGAATGGCCCTACGTACATGCCGAAAAGGCGATCCGCGCGCTCATCGGGGAAAAGGTCTGAGGACCCCTGTGGTAACCGGTCCGGGAACGGACCGGGCGCCCAGCCGAACGCTGGGCTTTTTTTAGGCTTAATAACAGACCGACCAGTCGGTCTTTAATCAGGAGAAAGTGAAATGCTGAGACTATTTTACCGGCGCCAAAACAAGATCTACCTCGACACCGAGGCCCTGCTGCGCATGGCCCTTGATCATCAAATCGCTTCGGATGAATTAAATTTTATCCTGGATTCTCACGCGGGTCTGCGGACGGATCCGCTTGTGGAAGTTTAACGATACAAACAAGGAGTGTAAAAATGAAGAGTACCACAGATCAGGAAACCGTGATCAACGGTGTGAATGTTTCACAACTGGGACAAACCGTGGATGCCGTCAAAGGCGACCCCGGACTCGCCAAATTCCGTTTTCACTGCACTAACCGCTGGATCAACGGCGGGCACAATCGTTCGACCATCCAGAGTTTTTACGGTGCCGGCCGGGAACACACCGAGCGGCCGCAATTCGTCATGGACTGTGGTGAACCGCCGGTCCTGCTGGGCAGTGACGAAGGCGCCAACCCGGTGGAGTACATCCTGAACGCACTGGCGGGCTGTATGACGACGACCATGATCTATCACGCCGCCGCGCGCGGGATCAAGCTGGAGTCCGTCGAATCGGAATTGCAAGGCGAATTGGACTTACAGGGATTCTTGCAGCTGAAAGACGACATTCGTAAAGGCTATCAGCTGGTCACAGTAAAGTTTAAGGTCAAATCGGACGCGTCCGCGGAACAACTTGAGGAGCTGGCCCGGAATTCGCCGGTGTTTGACATCGTCACTAATCCGGTTCCGGTCAACGTTCACGTGGAAAAGATATAAACCAGAAACGATAAATCAACGAGGAGGAAACAAAACTATGTGTTCAAACTGCAACCTGCAACTAGATGCAACGCAATCCGATGCCTTTGCCGAAAGACTGGTGGGAATCCTCAACGACGGCGCCCTGGGACTGATGATTTCCCTCGGTTACCGTACCCGCCTGTTCGATGTGATGGAAACCCTGGAGCCGTCGACCAGTCAGCAGATCGCCGACGCGTCCCGGTTGAATGAGCGTTACGTGCGCGAATGGCTCGGGGCCATGGTGACGGGAAAGATCGTGATGTACGATCCCGCGACCGGAACCTACCGGCTGCCGACGGAACACGCCGCCTGGCTGACTCGTCGCAACGCGCCGAACAATGTGGCCGTCACGGCGCAATGGCTCACCATGATCGGACAGGTGGAGGACCGGATCGTCGAGAGTTTTGAGAACGGGGGCGGTTTGCAGTACAAGGAATACAACCGTTTCAACGAGGTGATGGCGGATGAGAGCTATCAAACCGTGGTTACGCCGCTAGTCGAGAACCTGCTGCCGCTGGTGCCCGGACTGATCGAGAAGTTGGAACGGGGGATCAGCGTGCTCGATGTCGGCTGCGGCCGGGGCAAGGCCATGCTCGCTCTGGCCGAGCGGTTTCCGAACAGCCGCTTCACCGGATACGACTTTTTGGAAGATCCCGTCCGCGCCGCCGAAGACGAGGCTGCCGCGCGGGGGTTGAGCAACATCGCCTTTATGGCCAGGGACGCGGCCGCTATCGACGAAACGGAACGGTACGATGCGGTCTTCACCTTCGATTCCGTTCATGATCAGGCGGACCCGGCCCGTATGCTGAAGAATATTTTTAAGGCGCTTAAACCCGACGGCACGTACTTCTGTCAGGATATAGCCGGCTCCAGTCAACTGCAGAATAATATCGACCATCCGGTGGCGACCTTGTTGTACGCTATCTCCACCACGCATTGCATGAGCGTATCGCTGGCGCAGAACGGTGCCGGGCTGGGCACGATGTGGGGAAAGGAATTGGCGACTAAAATGTTTGAAGAAGCCGGATTCTCCTCTGTCGAGTGCAAGGAACTGGAGCACGATTTTATCAACTACTATTACATCGTCCGAAAATAAAAAAAGGGACGGACTCCAATCTCTCCGGTAATCGCCGGATGCTGGAAATTGGAGCCCGTCCCTTTTATATCGCTTTCTACCAGATGGGGACTTTTTTCCCGCCGCGCTTGAGGATCCTCACCTGTTTTTGCCAAAAACGCAGTCCGGTGCGCAGATCGGTCACGATCAATTCGATATAATACTCCACCTGCTTTTTGCGGTTGTCGTAATGCACCACGCGCTCAAAGATCTTGCCGGAGACACTGAGGTCCGGTCCGATGAGCTGGCCCTTGGCCTGCACGGTGCCTTGGTCGAATTCGTCTGAGTCGCGCAGTTTGCGCGCTTCGTTGATCATGCTGTCTCCGGTCGTCCCGATCGATGAGGTAAAATCGACGACATTGCTGCGCAGCAGTTCTTCCTCGATGGAGGCCAGCAGCTGGCGCGTATCGATGCGCTGGGTGGTGTCGTTGACCACCTGACCGGTGGTGACCACATATTTGCCACCGCCGGGTTTGCGGATTTTACCCTCGGTCAACAGCGACTGGGTCATCTCGCGGATGGCAATGTCAAAGTCGCGATAATCCAGCGACAACACGACCTTGCCGGTATCGTTATCGGGGTCCACGTAAACCGTCTTGGGCGCGCAGCCGGCGACGAGTACGGTCAGGGTTAAGAAAAGCATCAACTTGTTCATGGTTCTCTCCTTCAGGCCTGGGCCTGTCTCAGAATTTAATAAGGTCAATCGCCGGGTAAACCCCTTTGGCGACCGAACGGATGTATATTATCACATTCCGGCAGTCGTCCGGAATATTAATAGGGAAGCGGGTGCCGCCGGCCGGCTGCACGACCACTTTGCGGTCGTGGGGCATGCGCAGATGCGCCAGCTGAAAATCGGTGGGCAGTGCCGACCACATCCGCAGGTCCGCGCGCGTGGTAGCGGCCTGATAGATGCCGGCGATGATCCCGCCGCCGGTGCCGTAGCGTTCCCGCATTTCATATTGAAAATAAGTCTTCAGTGCGGCGCGTGCCACTTCACGGGCGGTGATCGCGCTGAGTTCCTTTTTAAAATCTGTATAAATCACCGCGTCCATGTCGGCGATTGATTCGGTGGACACCGGAGATCCCGAATCGGACTCGACGGTGACAAAGGGATAGGCCTCGCGGCCGGGCAACAGTTCGGGAAAGGCGGCGCCCACATAGTAAACCGGCGCGGCCTCGATGAGGATCGGCAGGTCGATGCGCACCTCGGCGCGGCGCGGGGCCAGTCCGTTTTCAAAGATGACCCACACCTCCCCGGATGGGGCGATGCCGCGGTCGGCGCGTTTGAAGTCATCCGCGACCACGGGATGCCGGCCGCTCATCGCATAGGCTTCCTTTAATATGTCGACGGCCTTGTCGCGGTCCCCGCTCAGCCAGAAATACAGCCCGGCTATATATGTGGTGAACGGATTGACGAAATCGGCATAGACGGCGAGGGAGTCAAGGTTACGGTACTTGTCATTGAGGGCGCGGTCGAGACGTCCGCTGTTCAGCGAACGGTCGACCATACGGTACTGTCCGTAGCGGGCTTCTTCCGCCGCGATGGTTTGCCGCAGCTCTTCGGTCTGGCGGGCAAAGATTTGCTTGGCATCACTCTGGCGTTGCAGGGCCCGGTTGAACTCGACGCGCGCGTTGGCGCGGTCGCCCAGTACGGCAAAGTTCAGCGCCTTGTAGGTATTGACCATGATACGGTCGTAGCTGCGGCCGGTATACGGCAGGGCCGTGTCGTTGATCAGCAATCCGCCCGTGGTCTGGACGGACCGGCCGGCCCACAGCTGTTGGTCGTAATGGGCAAAGGCCTGCTCGGCGCGGTCGAATGCGGAGTTACTGGCTTCATAACGTTGCAGGATGCGGTCCATGGCCCCGGTTTGCAGGACCCACAGCAGTTCGCGGGGGGAGGGATTGGCGCCGGCGTTGGTGCCCGCGATCTCCCGGGCGCGCTCGGTGTCCCCGGCCGCCAGTGCGGCGTCAAAGGTCTGCAACGGCACGCGGACGGTGGCGCAGCCGGCGGCGGTCGACAGCAGGAGTATCAGCGGGATGTGATAACGGCGTATTTTCATACAGCGAGTAATCTAGCATGGAAATCCATGGGGGGCTAGCATTTAGTGAAGACGACCCCCCGGAGGCTTTTGCTTTGGACATCTGGGCCCGCGGGAAAGTTCCCTGCTTTGCCCGCCGCACTCTCCGTGCGGGAGCCTGCTGTGGACTGAGAGTCCCGAAAATAGGGTTTGCCAAACAACAGAATTCTGTTAAAATCGGAGCTTTATCAACGTTAAACCCGCTCAACAAACGGACTTTGCCCTATGAAAAACGCCACTACCATCACATTCCGAACTCTATTTACCGCAGCGGTTATCAGCTGTCTCCTGACCGCCGCCCGTCCGGCCCCGGCCGCCGCCGACCAGGTCTTCCTGCAGAACGGCAGCATCATCAACGGCCACATCAAAACCTTTAGCGGCGATACCCTTGAGGTCGAAACCAATTTCGCCGGGACCCTCCAAATCAAGGCCGACAAGATCAAAGGTCTGGCCACGGACATGCCGATGACTGCCCGCATGGACAACGGCGACACCTTCGTGGCCCAGCTGGCCTATGACGAGGACGATGGCCAGCGCCTGAGCAACAGCAGTCTGGGGACGATCAAGCTCGCCGCCTCCGAAATCAAGGCGGTTTGGCCGAAGAACCAGCCCGACCCGGAAGCCCCGGCCGCGGCCCGTACCGCGGATGACGTTTGGTCCGCCAAGGCCACGCTCGGTTTGTCCGCGTCCGAAGGCAATACCGACAAGACCAATCTCAACGGTAAATTTACCACGACCCGCAAGACCGATTTCGACCGGCTTAACCTCGGTGTCCAGGGCCGCTACGCTACCGACGAAGGTGAAGAAACCGAGAACGAGATCATCGCCACAGGGAAGCTCGAACGGGATTTCTCCGATCACTTATTCGCCTTCGGATCTCTCAAGCTCGAACGCGACAAATTCGAAGACCTCGACCTGCGCAGCAACGTGACCGTCGGTCTCGGGTACTTTGTCATCAAGGAAGAAGGGCATGAGTTCAAACCGCGGCTCGGTTTCGGTTATGAAGTTTCAGCCTTCCAATCCTCCCCCAACGAAGAAAGTTTTGTGCTTTCCGCGGGTTGGGATTACAAGCTTGATGTCTGGCAGGATTTGACCTTTACCCATGCCTTTACCTATCTGCCGGTTTTGGAAGAGCCCACGGATGAGTACCGGCTTGAGAGCGAGGCCGTGTTCTCTTACCCGTTTGCGGGGGGCACGGGCTGGAATCTCGATTTCAGCATCCGTCACCAGTACGACAATTCCCCGGCGGCGAACGTCGACCGGCTGGACACCTACTATACATTGGGATTGACGCGCGAATTCAAATAGCCGCGTGTCGCGTCCGTCATCCGAACAGGTTTACGGGTGACGGACGCGAACCGTTGTCATCCGGCCGCCGATAACGTCTGTCGATTCCCGCCCCGCGCCGGTGCTTCGCAATATCACCCTGCCATCTCCAGAAAAACTTTGGACACCCCGGCATTTTTGTCATAAAGTAGTGAAGGTATGAGACTGAATATCCGCGCATTCGCGTTGGCCCTCGGAATCCACTGGGGGCTGGGGTGTTTTATCATGGGTTTGGCCGGCATCAAGCATGAGGCCCCGGCCACGTTTGTGCGGACTGTGGGGACGATGTATTACGGTTACGCCCCGACACCCCTGGGCAGCATCGCCGGCATGTTCTGGGGATTTCTTGATGCGGCCGTGGCCGGGGCGTTACTGGCTTGGCTGTACAACATGTTATTGAAGAGGTTCGTGTAATGATCGTATCCGAAATGCTCAACACATCCGCTTTGGCGGTGGGATTCGTCCCGGGAAGCATCGACGGTTCCGAAGGGGCGATCAACTTTATCGGTCTGCTCTACATTCTGACTCATCTGTTGTACTTTACGTTTTACGTCTCGCGGGATCACCGGGTGCGCTGGACCGCGACTTCCGTTTGCCTGGCGACGCTGGTAGCCTGGCATTTCTTTGCCTAAGTTTTTTAGGGAAGCAAGGATGACCATCGCCTATTTGTGTATCGTAATCAGTACCTTTATCCCGATATGTTGCGCGGGTTATGCCAAATTTTCCACCAAAGGCTATAACAACCGTTCCCCGCGCGAATTCCTCGCGTCGCTGGAAGGCGCCGGCAAGCGCGCCAACTTCGCCCAGCAAAATTTCTATGAGACGTTTCCCGCCTTTGCCGTGGGGGTGGTCGTTGCCCACTTAATGGAGGCGGCGCAGTGGAAGATCGACTTTGCCGCGGTGATATACGTCACCGGCCGCGTTCTTTACGCGGTTTTGTATATCACCGATCAACACATGCTGCGCTCAACGGCGTGGGCCGTGGCCTTCGGGGCGACGATCGCCCTGTATTTTATCGGCGCGTGATCACCGCCGGCGCGGCAGCAACTTCCTTATGAAAACTATTCCGGATTTTAGACAAAGGAGCCCAGCAGCATGAATGCCGCAACACGTGTGTTCGAGGAACTCAACTTTGAAATCAAACAGGATAACATATACTATCAGACCATCAACAATCTCCTGGCCGCGGCCGAACGGATCAATACACCGCACCGCCTGCGCCTGATCCTGGCGCAACCCAAGAACGAATTGATCGTGCACTTCCCGGTCCGGATGGACAACGGATCGTTCCGGTTGTTCAAAGGTTACCGCGTCCAGCATAATAACGTCCTGGGCCCTTACAAGGGCGGGATCCGTTACGACAATTCGGTCCATCTCGATCATATCAAGGCCCTGGCCGCGGTGATGACCATCAAGTGCGCGCTTGTGCAGCTGCCGCTGGGCGGGGCAAAGGGCGGCGTGCAGTTCGATCCACGCACCGTGTCGCCGGAGGAACTCATGCGCCTGACCCGGCGTTTTACCAGCGCCTTGGGAAACAATATCGGTCCGGACATCGACATGCCCGCCCCCGACGTCGGGACCAACGCGCAGATCATGGCCTGGATGGCCGATACCTATATGAATCTGGATGCCAGCCGGAAGCTGAACGGACTGGGCATCGTTACCGGCAAACCGTTGCATTTCGGCGGTTCGCACGGACGGGAAAAAGCCACCGGCCAGGGAGTTGTTTATGTCCTTGAGGAAATGCTTCCGGAGTACGGTATCGCCATGGACAAAACTACCTTCAGTCTGATCGGTTTCGGTAATGTTGGGTCCTGGACGGGGAAACTGCTGCAGGAACGCGGCGCGGTCCTGCGGGCGGTCGGCGACCACACCGGATTCCTGTATCGGGCCGAAGGCATCGACACCGTTCGGCTGGACGAGTACGTGCGCCGGCATGGCGGGGTGGCCGGTTATCCGGATGCGGACGAAATCAGCGAGGAAGAATTCTATAAAGTCCAGGTCGATCTGTTTATCCCGGCGGCCCTGGAGCAGATGATCGACCGTCCGAAGGCGGAGCTGCTCAACTGCCGTGTCGTCGTTGAGGCCGCCAATATCCCCCTGCAACCGGAGGCCGAGAATTATCTGGTGGAAAAAGGCGTCGCAATATTGCCGGCTGTTTTGTGCAATGCCGGCGGCGTGACGGTGAGTTTCTTTGAATGGAAGCAAAACCGGCAGGCCGAGACCTGGGATCTTGATGTCGTGGACCGGCAGTTGAAGATCATGATCACAAGGGCCGCGCGGCGCGTCAAGGAGATCGCCCGGGAAACGGGATCCGATTTGCGTATGGCGGCCTATTGCGCCGCCTTGCAGCATATCGACCGCGTCTATGAAATCCGCGGGATATTTCCGTAACGATTGCTTTTTCTCTTTCGCAGCCGGACGCGTCCGGAAAAAAGGGTGACAACCGGCGGAATATGGACTAACCTTTAAGTAGTCAATCCGGCGATCCCAAGGAGTTAAGAATGAGAATACCCAAAATATGCACCGCTCTGACGGCTTTATTGCTATTGGTTTCCGGGGCCGACGCGCAAACCTGTCCGGTATGCAAAGAGGAGTACGACCTGGCCTCGTCGCTGGCCGAAGCGGAGTTCATTTTGCTGGTGGAGCTGAAAAGCGAAGGGCCGCGCAACGACAACGGCGAGGGATGGGGCGGACCCGACTGGGTGGAAGTTGAAGTGAAAGGCCGTCTGCGCGGACGGCGATTGCCGCCGCGCATCAAGGTTAATTTTTGGGAAGGACAGTGCGCGAAGGGTTTTGATCTTGAATACGGGCAGGAATATGTCCTGTTAGTCGTCGAGAAGGAAATGTCGCGCAAGCCTTACCGTTTTGATGTGGTCCTGAACGGGTGCGGGGTCAAGTCGCTGCCGGTGGAGGACGACTTCATCATCATCAACGGCGCGCGCTGGACCGTGGAAGAGTTCGAATCGCTCCTTTAGGGGGCCTGCCCAATATCCAAACAAAAATGGGGGATCCGATGAAATACGTGATTGCCTTGTGGCTGCTGCTGGCCGGGTGTGTTCCGCCGGTGTTCGCCGGACAGGTCCCTAAGTCGACCGGGTCGGTGGATACCTATGAAGATTACGTCAAGATCCGCTATATGCCGTCGCGGTCCGGATTTATCAAGGAAAAAGAGCCGGTGACCGAACTCAGCGGGGAAGCCAGCACCATCGTGGCCAAACACGACGGTTCCGTGATGGGAACCAATGAACAGATCAAGGACCTTTACGAACGGGCCGCCGCGTTGCGGGCGCAGGGCATCGGCACCAACCAACAGCATTTTCATGTCGCGGTCACGCGCCTGGAGGTGTGTTACCGCGGGGAGACCGTGACCCTCGAGTATGCGGGTGCCTCCGGCGAGGAAAAGTTCGCCGCCTATGAACAGGCCTGGCAGGAATTATATGCAGCGGCCTACCGGTTTTTGACGGACCGTTTGCAACCGGGGCAGGCGGGGACGCAACCTTAGGAAGTCGAGCCGATGCGTAAAATCTTTCTGATCTTTGCCTCGCTGGTAATTTTGCATACGGTCCTGGCGGCCTTTTATTATCCGCCGCTGTTGTGGTCGTTGCTTGTCCTCGGACCGTTGCTGGCGCTGGGGACGTACGATTTTTTCCAGCACCGTCATGCGATCCTGCGCAATTATCCCATCCTCGGTCATTTTCGTTACCTCCTTGAAGAGATACGCCCTGAAATTTACCAGTACTTTATTGAAAGCAACACCTCCGGACGGCCCTATCACCGCGAGGACCGTTCGCTGATTTATCAGCGCGCCAAGGGCGTGCTCGATACGCTGCCCTTCGGCACGCAGCAGAATCTGTATGATGTCGGCTACGAATGGGTCAATCATTCGCTGCGGCCGACGCATGTCCTGCCGGAAGCGTTGCGGGTGACCATCGGCGGGATCGACTGCAAGCAGCCTTACCAGGCCAGCATCCTCAACATCAGCGCAATGAGTTATGGTTCATTGAGCAAGAACGCGATCATGGCCCTGAACCGCGGCGCCAAGATCGGCGGTTTCGCGCACAATACCGGCGAAGGCAGCATCAGCCCGTATCATCAACAAGGCGGCGATTTAATCTGGCAGATCGGCACCGGATACTTCGGCTGCCGGACCTCCGAGGGCAAGTTTTGTGAGGAGACCTTTGCCGATCGCGCCGCGCTGCCACAAGTCAAGATGATCGAGGTCAAGCTGTCCCAGGGGGCCAAACCGGGGCACGGCGGAATCCTGCCGGGCAGCAAAGTAACCGAGGAAATCGCTGCCATTCGCGGTGTCCCCATGGGCCGGGACGTGCTTTCTCCGCCGGGACATACCGCGTTTACCACGCCGCTGGAGCTGCTGGGATTCCTGCAAACGTTACGTGAACGCAGCGGCGGTAAACCGGTCGGATTCAAATTATGCGTGGGCAAACGCCGCGAGTTTATTGCCATCTGCAAGGCGATGATCGAGACCGGCATCACACCGGACTTCATTACCGTCGACGGCGGTGAGGGCGGGACCGGGGCCGCCCCGCTGGAGTTTTCCAACAGCATCGGCTCGCCGCTGGTGGAAGGATTGATCTTCGTGAGCAACTGTCTGATCGGGTTCGATCTGCGCCACCGGATCAAGATTATTGCCAGCGGCAAGGTCAGCACCGGTTTCGGTATCATCAAACGCATCGCCATCGGCGCGGATGTGTGCAGCGCGGCGCGTGCGATGATGATGTCGCTGGGATGCATTCAGGCGCTGAAGTGCAACACCAACAAATGCCCCACCGGTGTCGCCACCCAGGACCCGGCGCTGATCAAGGGATTGATCGTCGAAGACAAAGACAAACGGGTCGCCAACTTTCACAAGGAGACGGTCGAGAGTGTGGCCGAGATGCTGGGGGCGATGGGGCTGCATCACACCGCGGACCTGCGGCCGTGGCATGTTGTCCGCCGGGTCAGCGCCACCAAGGTGCGACACTACGGGGAGTTATACCGCTACGTGGAACCCGGATCGCTGCTCAACGAACCGTATCCCGAACATTACGTCAGGGCCATGCAGTCATCCGCGTCCGATACCTTCGAGTACCGGGCGTTGCACGGCTGAGCCCAATAATCCAGGAGGCGCCATGACTGATCCCGACCACATCCCCATGAAGTGGGAAGAAGAGACGGAGAAAAAATTCAACATTGTCCTCGAACAGATTCCGGCGCTGATCCGGGGCGTCGCCGAAACCTTGGTCAGCAAGAAGGCGGTGCGCATCGTGCGCGAAGACAACCGCCAGCTGGTCGAGGAAAAAGACATGGTGGCCGCTTTTTTCTCGGAGACGCCGGCTGGATTCCGCAAAGACATGATCCGCAGTCTTGAAGAGCTGGGCGTGGATTATAAGGCCTACGGGTTCAACGCCGAATAGGAGCCGTCTGTGGCGTACCGACCAAACCCGATTTCGGCCCGGGCCGGGGTCCTGGCCTGTTACGCCCTGGCGCTGTTGTGCCTGGCCGGAGGTGGCTACCGGACCCGTCAGTTAACGACGCTGACTACCGATGGCGTCACGGCCGCCGCTGTTGTCGATGGTATCCATCGCGGGACCAAAGGACTGAAGTCCGCCGAACTGCGTTTTACGACGCAGACTGGCGAGGAGATAACGGCCAGGGATATTCTGCCCATGATGATCTTTCGTTTCAAGAAAGGCGAAAGCGTCCGGGTGATATATCATCCGCCGGACCCCCGGCTTGTCACGGTTGATTTGGGGAGATGGATTTGGTTGCAGCCGGTCGCGTTTTTTGCGGGCGCTGTCATGCTGACCGTCCTGGCTGTCATGATGCCGCGAATGCCCGCGTCTGCGGGGAAGAATTAACATGACGTCCGGTCCGAAGATAAAATAATTGATCACCCCATCGCTTATGAAAGAGACGCATCCCGTCGCTTACACCATCGGCCATTCCAATCACACCATGGCCAAGTTTATCGAGTTATTGCAGGGGCAGCAGATCAATGTGCTGGTGGATGTGCGCAGCGCGCCTTATAGTAAGTATGTGCCGCACTTTAACAAAGACGCCTTGAAGGAGGCGGTGGAAGGTGCCGGCATGTCTTATGCGTACATGGGGAATGTCCTCGGCGGTCGCTGGCTGGATCCGGAATTGTGTTTTTCCGACGGGACCGTCGACTACGGCCTGGTCGCGCAGACGGACGAATTCCGTAAGGGATTGCGGACGCTGATCAAGGATGTGCGCAACGGCGCGCGGGCCGCCCTGATGTGCTGCGAGAAGGACCCTTACGATTGTCACCGCTTCGCGCTTGACGCGCGCTTCCTTCAGGAAGCAGGGGTGGCGGTCCGGCATATCCTGGAGGACGGACGGGTCATCGAAAACAGTGAACTGGAAGCGCGGCTGTTGGCGGACTATCCGACGGCCATTGATTTGTTCAGCGCCACTCCCGACAAAGCTCAGGCCCTGGTCCGGGCCTATGAAGACCGTAACCGGGATATCGCTTATGTCCTGGACTTGGGGAGCCAATCCCGGTCGTGAATTTGACACAGGAGTATGGTAGAATAGCCCTCATGCGTCTTTCCCGATTAATGATCAGTTTTCTGGCAACCTTCCTGTTGATTCTGCCAGGATATGCCGGCGCCCAGGAACCCACACGCATCCTATGGCGCGATCAACCGCGCCAGCAACTCCACATCAACCTTGACTATATTAACAACTCACCCGAGCACATCCGCGCGATCCTCGCGTTCTTGAGCACACGCGGGGGCACGGCCTGTCAACAAACCGAATCGAACGTAGTTACCGTCGATTTAAACGACCCGGACCTGCTCGAGTTGGGGTTGGCCGACCTGTTCACGCCGGTCAAGCTGACCTGTGAACTGACCGCCGGGGTGGGGTATGACGACCAGTGTTCCGAAGATCACATCCGTTTCGTCAAAAAGTGGTTCCATCGCGACGCGGCCGTATTTCAGGAACTGGACAGCTGCGCGCGGACGGCGGCGACCGACAATAACCGGACCGTGTTCGATTCTTTGGAAATCGAGGAGGACGCGGCGGCGGTCACGGTCCGCTACACGATCACGCAGTGGAACCCCTTCGGCACCAAGACGGAATCGTTCGCCGACCGTTACGAATTGCAATACGACACCCTGCAACGGACCGCGCATGAGATCGTCGACAGCAATATCGCGCGTTTCTGAGGCGGCGGTTTGATCCATTTCCATTAACCTTTACAGAGAATATTCCCATATGTGCGGAATCGCCGGATTTTGGCAGCGGGATAACATCCCTGCGGACGCGGCCGTGGTCGAACGTATGGTCGATGCCATGGCCCATCGCGGTCCCGATGATCGCGGCGTATTCGTCCGTGAGGGAATCGGCCTGGGTCATACCCGATTGAGTATCATGGACTTGTCCGAACGCGGTCATCAGCCGTTTGTGACCGCCGACGGCCTAGGCGTCCTCGTCTTTAACGGAGAAATCTACAATTTTCGCGAGCTCAAACAGCGGCTCGGCGCAGAAGGCATCACATTCAAAAGTGCCTCCGACACCGAAGTCCTGTTGTACGCGCTGCACCGGTGGGGAGCGCCGGCTGCCGTCCCGCAACTCGACGGTATCTTTGCCTTTGCCTATTATGATTTGCGCGACGGCACGCTGTGGCTGGCGCGCGATCGCGTCGGTGTTAAACCCTTGTACTGGAGCCGGCGCAACGGCACGGTCGTGTTTTCCTCCGAGATCAAGGCGCTGTTCGTTCATCCCGAAATTCCCAAGGTCCGTGACGACCACGCGTTGACCACGCAGGCGGTCTTCATGCGCGTCGACGGGGACTGGACACCCTTCGCCGGTGTGGAATGTCTGACCCCGGGCTCACTGACCAAGATCACTCCGGAGGCTATCACTACGGACATCTATTATGACCTGTACCGCGATCTTGATGTGGAGCGTATTCTCGCCAACGCCGGCCGGCCTTTTGCCGAACAGCTGGCCGAATTCGAGGCGCTCTTTCGCGACGTTATCGAACGGCAGTTGATGAGCGACGCTCCGGTGGCGGTGATGTGCAGCGGCGGCATCGACTCGAGCTACGTGACGGCGGTCGGCGCGGAATTCAAACCCGACCTCACCGCTTACGTGGCGGATCTGTCCGGGGCCGGCATCCACGAGGCGGTGAAGGCGCAGGCCGTGGCCGACAAGGCCGGCATCGAACTGCGCCGGGTCCCGATCGATCAGGAACGCTATCTGCGTTATTGGCCGCGGGCGATCCACGCCAACGACCAGCCGATCTTTTTTCCGCAAAACGTGATGTGGATGATCGTCAGCTCGGTGGTACAAGCCGACGGGTTCAAGGTGCTCTTGGCCGGAGAAGGGTCGGATGAAGTCTTCGGCGGCTACCGCTGGCAAAAGAGTACCTACGATATGTGGCGCGGGCGGCGGTTTCAACTCCAACCGTGGCTGAACAATAAAGTCAGCCGCAAGATCGCCGCACTGCTCGCCCCGTTATGGCCCGGGCAGGATGTTGGGAAGTGGGATCTGCATCCCTTTTTTCGCGAACCCCTGGAGTCGAATATTCTGTACTCCGACGCGGCCATGGCGCCGCTCGATGGACTGCAGCGCCGATTGCGTCAGCGCCAGATTTATCAAAAACTGGCGGCGGTCAAACCCGCGGCCGAGCGTGCGTTTCTGGCGCGCGGTATCGACGACTTTTACACGCACCTGCGCACCTGCCTGCGCTCGAGCGACAAGATGGGCATGGCGGTCGCCATTGAGACGCGCGTGCCTTTTCTGGCCAACGCGGTGATCGATTTCGGGTATCACCTCAACTTCGCCGCCAAGTGGACAGGAGAGGAGCAGAAATACATCGTCCGGCAGGCCAGCCTCAAGAAGATCCCGCGCGAGAACGTGTACGCACCCAAGATCGGCTTCGGATGTTCGCATGATTTTTGGCGAAAGGGCGCATATTTCATCCGCGGCGGGATGTTCGCCGAGGCCATGAAGTGGGACCGCGCCGCCCAGGACGCGGTGATCGAGGCCTTACGGGAAGACACCTACCGTATGCACGTGTATATCGGGTTCGAGATGTGGTATCAGATGTATTTCAACGGTAAAACCCCTGAACAAATGAGCGAGCGGTTGCTTGCGGAGTTAGTTTGACGGGACAGTTGACCCAAAGCGAAATCTCCCCTAAAATCATCCCACATAATCATATTTGTGAAATATATGTTTAATCAGCGGATACTGTACATTTCCCAAATCCCGTATCACTTATCCCGAAACAGCACGACATGAAAAACGAACCCATCATCAAGAAAACGCTCCGCACCCTCCGCCGGGCGGTGAACCAGTCCGGGTTGGATGAAAAAGACGCGGGCCCGGATCCGATCGCGTTGTTCGAAAAATGGATCGTCGCGGCCGTGGAGAAGGAGGCGTTTGAACCCAACGCGATGGTGTTAGCCACCGCGTCGCCGGACGGTCATCCCACCGCGCGCACCGTTTTGCTCAAGGACTACGGACCGGACGGGTTTGTCTTCTTTACCAACTATGCCAGCCGCAAGGGGGAGCAGTTGACCGCCAATCCCCGCGCGAGCCTCGTGTTTTATTGGGGAATCCTGATGCGTCAAGTCCTTATTGACGGGACCATAGCCAGGACCGACCGGCAAACTTCTGAAGAGTACTTTCATTCCCGCCCGCGCGGCAGTCAGCTGGCCGCGCTCGTCTCCGCCCAGAGCCGCCCCGTCGCCAATCGCGCAGAGCTCGAACAGCTGCTCAAAGACGCTGAAGAGAAGTACAAAGACAGCGAAGTCCCATGCCCGGAAGGCTGGGGCGGTTATGTCCTGAATCCCGCACGCATCGAATTCTGGCAAGGCCGGGCGGATAGGGTGCATGATCGGTTGTGCTATACGCGCAACGGTGAGGGGGCGTGGAAGCTGGAACGCCTAGCGCCATGAGGGGCGCCCTAAGGACAACAGGGTGATGTTTTCATGTTGCGCGTTCGGTGATGTGTGATGGTGCCAGTCGATGCGCGGCGTGATGGTCTGGGCGGCACATTACAGCGCAGATGGAGTTTCATGACCAAAGCGTAATCCTCACATAATACGACCATCACTCACCACCCATCACTCACCACCCAGGTGCCACCCCGCACACATCGAGAATTTACACTAGGTTTACAAGTATTTACATCCCCATGACAACTCCCCCCGCGGATTGTGCGAAACTTTTAGCGGTTGATTTGATTCCGCGGTCCGCAGTTCTTTCCCAGGGTCGTTGATATAGACGTGACCAACTTTCTTTGAGGAGATTTCGCATGCCGAATAAAAGTGTCTTGTTTGTATCGCTCTTCAGTGTTTCACTCATCCTGGCCCTCATCGGATTTACCGCCGTCCCCGACACTTATGGTTCCCGCGTCGACGGGACCGGACCCGCCGGTCCGCAACGGACTTACGACAAAGGCTCCGTTTCCATGTATTACGAATACGACCAACCAGCCGTGCTGGCGCGGCAGGACCAACGTATCATTCTGCGGGTGGGGGCCAGGGCCCTGCGCCGGGCCAAAGACGACGAACGTCTTCCGCTGAATGTCGCCATCGTTCTCGACAAGTCCGGATCGATGCGCAGCCAAAATAAAATCGAACATGCCAAGCAAGGCGCGATCGATATGCTCAGTTATCTCGATGAGGATGATATCGTGTCCGTTGTCATCTTTGCCGACTACGCCCAAATTGTCGTCCCGGCCGGTCCGCTCACCGATAAAGCGGGGGTAGTCCGCACTATCCAAAGCATACGCGCCGACGGCTCCACGGCACTGTACAGCGGTATTTCGCTCGGCGCGCGGGAGGTGGCGAGGCACGCTTCTTCCGATTATCTGAACCGCATCGTGCTGCTCTCCGACGGATTGGCCAATGTCGGGCCGCAGAGCAATGCCGAAATCTTCCGGCTGGCCGAAAACTTCATGGGCGACGGTGTCCATTGTTCGGCGATCGGTGTGGGGCTCGACTTCAATGAACAATTGCTGTCCGGACTGGCGGAAAACAGCGGCGGCAATTATTACTATGCCCGCAACGGTGATGATCTGCCCGGGATCTTTGAACGCGAAGTCAGCCGCAGCACGACGGTGATCGCCAAAGACATCCGCATCAAAGTCTACGCCGCCAACGGCAGCCGGCTGGCCGGTGTCATCGGGCCGGCCACCGAACAGAGTCCGCGCGTTGCCGAAACGTGGATCCCGTTTTTGTACGGGGGCGACGACAAGTACCGGCTTATCGAGCTCGATCTTCCGCGGCTGGCGCCCGGCGACGGGCGGCAGGTCGCGCAATTGACGATCGAGTACTTTGATCCGGTCCATCATATTACGCAATCTGTGGACGTTCCGTTACGGCTGGACGTAACGACCGACGAGCGGTTGGTCAGCCGGCGGCAGAATACAGGTGTGATCAAGGATGCCTATCTGCGCCGTATGGCCGAACGCAAACAGGAGGCCGTGGCATATGCCCGCCGCGGTGATTACCGGGGGGCATCGCGGATCCTGGTGCAAACCAGCGTGGAACTTGAGAGCGCGGCGGAGAAGTACAAGGATGATGATCTGTACCGGGCCTCCCGGCAAAACCGCTGGCAGTCGCAGAAGGTTTTGCAGGATCAGGAATACGATCGGGAGCTGATGAATTCCGAGATCATGAATATTAATCAGGAGTTTTGGGGGTGACACAGTGCTGAGTGATGGGTGATGAGTGATGAAAGTATTCGACGCGGCGGGTTATTCGCCCGGCTGCCACAGCCCCTTGCTGACATCACTCAGCACCCATCACTCATCACTTATCAGGCATCCCGAAGCACCCACCCCGCCGGGATATCCCGGCCGGAGAGGCTCCGCTGGCGTTAACTCTCCGGCCGGTCCCCGGCGGCCCTTTAGTATTTGATATTATAGGAATACTATGATATCTTAGGAGTGTCCTGCGGGACAAACATTCCCCAATCCTACCGAATTCTTATCCGACTTTAGTTGCAGCTTTTTGTCCTTCCGGGCCGCTTTGTGTTCCGGAATTTATTGGCACCAAAGGTGTAAACATCAATGTTTATTAGACTTACAAGAAATAATCCGGCTGTCCGGCCGCTGGTCGCGATGCTGCTGATCGCCCTGCTCGGGGGGCTGATTACGCCGCCTGCCGTGCGGGCTGAGACGGTCCTCGACCTGCCCGAACCCGGCAGTCTGGTGACACTCAGCGCGCCTTACGCGCCCGCACAGCTGATGGGAATCAACGTCGACCCGCGCCGGCCGCTGGCCTTTGATTTCATCATCGATCAGGGCGACGACCGCCTGGAGGGGGACCATCTTCAGCAGGAAGGGGCGCGGCTGGTGAAGTATTTTCTGGCCTCACTGACCGTTCCGGAGGACGAGATGTGGGTCAATCTTTCTCCATACGAGGAAAACCGCATTATTCCCGCGGATTTCGGCCGCACCCAAATGGGCCGTGACCTGCTCGCCCTGGACTACATGCTCAAGCAATTGTCATCCTCTTTGATGCATCCGGACGACCGTTTGGGCAGCGATTTCTGGCAACGCGTCCACCAAAAGGCGCAGGAGCGTTTCGGCACCACCGACATCCCGGTCAACACCTTCAATAAAATCTGGATCGTTCCCGAGCAGGCCACGGTTTATGAACATCCCGGCGGCGCGTTCATCGTGGACAGTCATCTGAAGGTCATGCTCGAAGAAGATTACCTGGCGCTGCAGGCCAATCAGGACAGCACCAAACATGGTCTGGGGGATATGACCGTCGATAAGATCGAGGTGATCAGCGGGGTATCCGGGGAGATTGTGCGTTCGGTCCTGCTGCCGGAGATCGAACGGGAGGTCAACTCCGGCCGGACCTTCGCCAAACTGCGGCAGATTTATCATGCCATGCTGCTGGCGTCTTGGTACAAGAAGCGGTTGAAGGAGAGTTTTCTGGGTCAGATTTACGTCGACAAAAAACGCGTGGAAGGGATCGATATCCGCGACCGGGAAATCAACCACAAAATATATGAACAGTACGTCGCGTCTTTCAAGAAAGGCGTGTTCAACATGATCAAAGAAGACACCGATCCGGCGACGCATGAGGTGATTCCGCGCAAGTATTTTTCCGGCGGGGTGGAACTCAACGGCGACCAGGCCACGCTTTCCGCCGTCGACACGGCCGGTGACGCCGCGCTGCGCGAACGCGTCCGGTCGGCGGCACGACGCCTGCAGACGGGACTGCGAATGACCGTCGGATTGAACGAGGCCGGTGCCCAGCGCAACGACCGCGCCATGCTCAGCCACGACCAGGCCGTGGTCGAAGGCGTCGCCCAACGGGTGGCCCGGGAGGAGGCGGACGAAACCTCCGAGGCGTTCCGGCAGTGGTACGACGAGATTCTGGGGGCCTTTCGATTGCGCTTCCGCATGATCAGCGGATATCTTGAGGGAGACGACAATCACAGTCTGGAAGCCTATCTGCAACTCAACCGCAACGATGTGATCAATTTATTCGATGCCCGCAATCTCCTCAAGAAACCGGACGACTCCGGCCGGCCGACCCTGCTGGAGCTGGGGTCCGGTGACACCCGGGTGGCCCTGGCGATCGCGCAGCTCAATCCCGGCATGGACGTCATCGCAACCGACATCTGGCAGACCGATCCCAAGGATTCCCTGCGCCAGTATGTGGCCGATGCGCAGGCCTTTGAAGACGGGCTGCTCCCTGCCCAGACAACGCAACTGTCCAACCTCGCGGCGGTCCGCGCGCAGGCCGATCTCATCGGTCATTTACCCGACGGATCGCTCGACTATATTCTCCTGGTGAATCCCTCCCGCGGCGCCATCTATGATTTGGTGGTGATGGCCCGGGAATTCGGTTTGGCCGACAAACTGCGGCCCGGGGGCCAGATCATAATGAAGGCCACGAATGCCGTGGAACCGTTTTTCGATCTCATGAATGACAGTTTTCACTTTTTGGCCGTCGACGGATTTGAGTTTCTCGGTGTAGATTTGCATGCCGAGTCCGCGTGGCAGGAAGATTTTCTGAAAGGCAATGTCTATGTCGGTTCCCGGCTGGAGGATATGCTCGGTGAGTTGTATCAACTGGACGTCCCGCGACAAAAGTCCGGCGACAATGCTGTTCTGGCGATGGTGGCGGATATGGCCACGCGTTACCATATGGAGTCCAACATGGTGGAAAGCATAATCGCCAATAACCTGGACGTCGATACATTTATCGACGGACTCATTGCGGAAATTAAGATCCGGAATCCCGCCAGCGGGATGACACCGGAGATCATGCAAAAATACCTGCGGCGGCGCGGTTATCTGATCGCGGGTATTCTCGACCAGCAGGTGGTGTCCGAGGCGTTTAACATGGTCGAGGAGCCGGTCAATCCCGCGGATGATCCGTGGGTGTATACCATCGACGGGGATGCCTATCAGGAAATTCTGCGGGGAGCACTCAATACCGGAAGCATGGCCCGTCAGCTGGCGCGGATGCGCGGTGTGGCGCGAAAGCTCTGGGACCTGCGGACAGGGGTCGGTATGTACATGAAATCGGCCGGGCCTCACACGCGGAAGTATCTTGATGAAATGGACGCGGCCGACCGGGAGCGGGTGGCGGAAATTCAGCAGATTTATGGAGTCACTGAAAGCGTTGCCGTGGCCCGTCTGTTGAATCAGAAAGATATCGATGAACGGCAGCGAGTGGCAATACGCTCGATGGAGCACACGGCTAGCGCCGCGGTCGACCCGTTCGGAAAACTGTCCGTCCTGGCTACTTGGTTTTCAACCGCAGCCATGGTCGGAGATTTTGACACGACGGTCCGTACCGAATTTCAGGGA
Organism: Candidatus Omnitrophota bacterium; assembly: GCA_020632495.1. Classification (GTDB taxonomy): domain Bacteria; phylum Omnitrophota; class Gorgyraeia; order Zapsychrales; family Zapsychraceae; genus JAGOSC01. The sequence goes on from JACKFL010000005.1 coordinate 1,247,992, forward strand.
CTGCACCGGGACCTGCAACAACTGAACCTCGCGCTGCGGGCCTTCGCCTCACAGGATCCCATGCAACCTGATTTCCGTTATACCCGGATTTATGATTTCGAGGCTCGCTGGCAAAGTCTGGAGCGGACCATTCGTGATTATATGGGGCTCATCCGGGAAGTGGCCCAGCGCCCGACGACCCAATTGGAAGACAGCGAGCACATGGTAGACAGGATGAGTGAGCTCATCGAGGGGATCGGCAACGACTTCGCCTCGCAAATGGCCTTCGCCCTGGGCGACGTCGAATATAATCGCCAACGGACAGACATTGCCGACACCGTCCGGTCCGTGGTCCGGCGTTTGTCGGAAGACCGGGGCTTCCGGGACAATTATATCAGGATCGATGTGACGCCCGCCGCGGAGGGGATGACCGTTGACGTCAATCCCGGCTGGCTGTCGCTGATTGTCAGCAATTTCGTCAACAATGCCCACGATGAGATTTACAAACAAGTCGTTACCGGTGACCGCACCGATTTCGCCGACGGCGATATCCGCATCACCCTGGATTATCTTCCCCGGACCGGCAGGGCGGTGTTGCGTGTGCACGACAAGGCGCGCGGTATCGATCCTGAATCGCCGATACTCGAGAAGAAGTTCGGCCGGCCGAAGATTTACCGGCTGGGCGGAACGATCGGCAAATCCGCGGCGACCGGCAGCGGGACCGGCGTGGGCCTGGCGGAGGTGTATCACATCGCCCGGATGATGGACTGGGAGCTGGCGCTTAATCCGCAAAAGAAATTCAACGGCGGTGATGCCATGGGGGCGGAATTTACGGTGACCATACCGGAGGTGACGGTCAAGTCCGATAATGCGGTCCTGGCCAATGTCCGGACCGTGGCCCGTCAATTTGAAATGGACGAAGGGGTGGTCCAGGGGATTATGGCTTCCAATATCCCTGTCGACAGGCTGGTCCGTGAGTTGCTCAAGACAATTCGGCGGCGGAATGCCCTGACGCAACTTGATGAGCCGGCGATTCTCCGTCAGTTAACGGAGAAGGGATTGGTCCGGGACGATCTTCTTTCCAAAGATTTTCTCGACGGTAATCTGGTGCTGGCCGAACCGGAGGTGGTCGCAGGCCTTGAGGCCGGACTGTATGCCGTCTCCGATACCGAATTGGATGACATCGTCACGGATACCCTGACCATGGAATCCTTCGCGATGCAGGTGATCCGGATGCGGGCCGTGGCGCAAGACAAGGACCGGGGCGCTGCCATTACGGAAGCGGACCTCGCGGACATCAGCGCACACCTAGAGGAATATTTAACTCAACTGAACGAGCAGGAACGCGGGCAGGTCGACTTTCTCACCAATGACGAGGGCCTGAGCCGTACCGAGGCGGTGGCCTGGGTGTTGGGCGAGAAGATGATCGAAGAGCGCCGGCGGGTGGCGGTGCAGTCCATGCATCATAGTGCCAGCGCGGCGGTGGACCCGTTTGAGAAGCTCGGTTCACTCGGCGGTCTGTTCGGATTGGCAGCAACTCTGAGCGGTTACGATGAAGCGGATAAGCAACGGTTCCGGGCCATGGCCAATACTATCGATCAATTTAAGGCGCGACTAGGGTCCTTTGCCCGCGACGCATCCGAACCGCAATTTAATTATCAACGCATCTATGCCCTGGAAAGCAACTGGCGCAAGCTGCTTGGTCCCTTAAGCGAATTCGTCGGACTATTCCGCGGACAAGCGGCGCGGTTCGACGCCGACAGTGTGACCAATAAATTTATGGCCGATCAGGCGGTGAGTTTGATTCAAGGGATAAATGATGATTTGCAGGGGCAGATCGCGTTCGCCCAAGGCAATCTCACCTTCAACCGGAGCCGGATCAATTTGGCCGCGACGATCAAATCCGCCGTGGATGAATTATCCCGTAAGCGCGGTTATCCGAATGACCTGATTTCTATCGAAATATCCTCTGACGCGCAAACAGCGGAATTGGATATCAATCCCGTATGGGTTTCCTTGATCGTTACCAATTTGGTCAAGAACGCCTATGACGAATTGAGCAAACAGGTGGCGGCGGGGACCCGTGCCGGTCTTCGCTCCGGAGAAATCCGGGTGTCGCTAAAATATTTCGAACGCGCCAATCAATTGGAACTGGCGGTGCACGATGCCGCCGGCGGGATCACCGCGGACTCTCCGCTATTGACGCAACGCCTCGGGCGGGAGCGCATCTTCGAGTTAGGACAGACCGCCGGAAAGGAGCGCGGCACGGGTGTCGGGCTGGCCGAGGTCTACCATATTTCCCGGTTGATGCGTTGGCCGCTGGAACTGACTCCCCAGGGTGTCATGCCTAACTCCGACGCCTTCGGCGCGCGCTTCGCCTTGACCATTCCCTATAAACCGGGGGAGGCCGACAGTGCCGTCTTGGCCGGCCGGCAAGACGAGGTCGGGGGGATCGATATGAACCCGGCGCTGGCCGATATCCGTTTCACCGCGGCCGATGGCGCTGTACCGGCGTCATTCGACCGGCTGCCGGCGGCACTCGACATCGAAGTGGAGGGATTTGTGCCGGTGATCCTCAACGCGGTTCCCATCCGCAACATCCCCCTGCTGCTGGGCCTGGAATAGCCCGGCCGCGTTTCCCGCATTCTCCTGATCACAATATCTTGATCTGAGCCAATCTGTGTTAGAATAAATTTACTCGCGAATCAGTCTCAACGCCAACGCACCCCCCACCCGTAGGACGGATAGCCATGACCAAGAAGACCTCATCGAAGAAGAAGCCGGCCAAGAAGAAAAAATCCACCGTCAAGAAAGCCGCGCGTCGCGGCGTAAGTAAGGAATCCGCGCGTCCCGCGCCCAAACCCAAGCTGGGCAAAAAATATTATGAAGATGAATTGGAACGCCTGCAGGCCGAGCTGGTAAAACTTCAGGAATGGATCAGGGACCGGGGGCTGCGGGTGATTGTCGTGTTTGAAGGACGGGACGCCGCCGGCAAGGGCGGGGTCATTAAGCGCATTCAGGAACGGACCAATCCGCGTGTGGTGCGCGTGGCCGCCCTGGGCACTCCCACCGAAAAAGAAAAGACGCAGTGGTATTTTCAACGCTACGTGGAGCATCTGCCGGCCAGCGGGGAAATGGTCCTGTTCGACCGCAGCTGGTACAACCGTGCCGGGGTGGAGCGCGTGATGGGTTTTTGCACGGAGGAACAATATTGGGAGTTCCTGCGGTCCTGTCCGGAGTTCGAAGGGATGTTGCAGCGCGCGGGGATCATCCTGATCAAGTACTGGTTCTCGGTTAGCGACGATGTGCAGGAAAAACGGTTCCAGGAACGCATGACCGATCCGCGCAAATACTGGAAGCTGAGCCCCATGGACCTGAAGTCACGCGAAAAATGGTTCGAATACTCCAAAGCCAAGGACGTAATGTTCCAGTACACCGATACCAAGGATTCCCCGTGGTACGTGGTCAATGCCGACGACAAGCGCCGGGCGCGGCTGAATTGCGTCACGCATCTGTTGTCGATGATCGAATATGAGGACCTCTCGCCGAAACCGCGCAAACTGCCGCCGCGGCCGAAGAAGTCCAAGTACGTCCGTCCGCCGCTGCATGAGCAGAATTTTATTGCGGAGGTGTATTAGTGAGTGACAAGTGATACGGGATAAGTGATATGAATCCGGCCTGTGGGTTCAGGTTACCTTTAACGGTTGTTCTATTGGCCATGTTTCTTTCTGCTTCGGGGTCGACGGTTTTCGCGTCCGCCGACTATGTGGTAAAGGCAGGAGATACATTATCCGATATTGCACGGGAACAGCTTGGTTCGGCCCGCCTGTGGCATAAAATTGCGACGGACAATAATCTTGAAGAACCATATACCCTGACGGTGGGACAGCATTTGATATTAACGGCTGGAGAGGCCGCGTCGATTTCCGGGCATGAAGTAGTTGTACGTCAGAAAATCAAATTACCATCGACAGCTGAAAGCAAGGCCCTATCCTCAAGGGAGTCTGTTCCGGGTTTCATACTGTTTTTTGTCGCGGTTCTTGGGTCGTGGATATCATGGGTGCTCTGTTTGCGGGTCAGCTGCTGGCTTGCCCGGGTGGAGGTTAGTTTATGGCAATGTTCCACCTGGGTTGTTTATATGCATTGCGTGCTTATTGTGTTTGTTGCCGTATTCTTCATGCTCTTCAAAGTCTTTGAGACGAACACCTTGGCTTGGGAATGGATTTTAGGGGGAGTGATCGGGCTTTTTCTCTTTTATCATTTAGCCTTGTTCATGTTGACGAAACATATATTGCAATGTCCCTGGCAAAGTGTCATTACAATAGGAGTAATGATTATGGTGGTGTCTTTTATCGGATCCCTGGTATTGGTCGCCTTGAGTAATCTGATGCCGACCCAGGGGCCGTACCATGCTGTTTTTGGTCCATTCAGTACGGATTTGGGAATAAGTGTATTTTAGGAGGAGGCCATGATAGCCATTCGTCGTATTCTGGTTCCGCTTGACATCGATCCGTCCGTAAACAGCGCTCTGCATATCGATATGCCCAATGTGGCGGCGCTTAAATACGGCTGTGAGTTTGCAGGTCGTCTTGGAGCGGAACTGCATATCCTCCATGTTGTCGAGGACATTACCGAGTTGGAAGATTGCACGCATGAAGCCGAGCGCGAAGAGGCGGGGATCCTGAACAAGCTCAAGATCGAACCGCCCGCCGGCGGGGGCAAGCTGGTCCGCGTAATTCGCAAAGGCCGGCCGTTTGTCGAGATTATTGCCTACGCGCGCGAGCAGGCCGTCGATCTGATCATTATGGGGACCCACGGACGGAAGTCCCTGCCGCATTTGCTGATCGGCAGCGAAACCGAGAATACCGTCCGCAAGGCCCCGTGCCCGGTGTTGGTCGTCCGCCATCCCGAGCATGAATTCGTTTTGCCGTAACGAGAGATCATATATTCAAAGGAGAGATGATGCTGTTTCCCTTACGAAGGCGGACAGGAATTTTATTGGCCGCCGTATTGACCGCGGCCGGGTGCGCGGGGAAGCCTCCGGTGCAGGACTTGTCGATTCACTATGAGCATGTCCCGTGCGAGGATCCGTTCGAATTGTACGGCTGCAAACCCACGATGATCCACGCGATCGATCAGCGCGACCTTGATTGGGTAAAACGAATGGTGGAAGAGGAGGGGGTGGACGTCAACATCGGGTACCCGTATTATTACGGCGTTTCCGCGTTGATGGCGGCGGTCCAGCGGAACTTTGAAGAGGCGGCGCTGTACCTTATCGAACAGGGCGCGGACGTAAATGATGTCATCCCGCTCGATCCCTTGAAGGAAGCGGAGCATAACGGCATGACGCGCGCGGCGGAGGCTATCCGGCTGCGGCGCGGCCGCTAGCCGGAAGATTACGGCGATGAGAGCGGGCCGGCGGTCAACTGGCCGCGTCGGCAAAGGTCCAGTCGGTGTAGCATTCCCGCATGTGCGAATCGATTCGGCAGATATGGTGGACCGTCCAGTTGCGTAACATGGTGTGCAGATCCACCGCCAGGTCCATGCTGCCGTCTCCCGATCGGAATCGTTCTGTGAAATTCTCGTAAGCCCGGATGAATTTGTTGTGGGCGTCGCAGTTCTTCTGCGCGAACGGGCAGTGGTTGGCCGCCATGCAATTTTCTTCCTGGCCGAAGTGATTCTTGATGTAATCGCTCAGAAATGCGAGATAGGCCTCGATTTCTTCCTGCGCCTGTTCTGTCTCGATATTTTCCCCCAACTCATTGATGAATTCGAAAAGCTTTTTGTGCTGCCGGTCGATAGTGTCGAATCCCGTGGAGTATGCCTCTTCGTCCCATAACAGTTTGTCCATGACGGCCTCCTTTCGTTATCTTTTGAACGATTTATCCTAGCATACAAAACCGGATTTGTGTCAAAAAAATAGCACCTCAAGGTGTGATTTATGGCGGGGGTCCCGGCGCGCCGCGGCCGGTGGGGGGGGATTTTTTCTGAGATACATTATTTCTTTGACAAACCGGATGAATTAGGCCATACTATTGCCAACGTGAAGTAATACCGAAGAAAGAGATCGTAAGCCGCTGGAATGTGGTTCAATTTCTGCGGCTTTCTTTATGGGCTCCTCCTAAAGGGAACTTGTAAAGTCGAACACCCCCAACAAGCGAACATTGTGAGCGAGTTGAAAGGGCGTCAATCTTTCAGAACGGTCTCACAATCTTGTTGGAAAGGAGGAAACAAACATGCCCCAAGGAACAGTAAAATGGTTCAGCGACCAAAAAGGATACGGATTCATCTCATATGAAGGCGGCGATGACGTTTTCGTTCATCACTCAGCTATTCAAATGGACGGATTCAAGACCCTTTCTGAAGGTCAAGCGGTCGAATTCGAGATCGAAGAAGGCCCGAAAGGCGCTCAAGCCGCCAACGTGACCGTCAGCTAAATTTCGCTCGACGTAAGAAAATGACGGTTACCCCTTAGTGGGTAACCGTCATTTTTTTTGTCCCGGGCCCGGCCCTCCCGCCTTATGAGTACTACCATCAGTCGCCATGAAACACATTACACCTGAAAAGACGGCGCATCACGCCGAACTCCTCGGCAACCGCGTCCGCAAACAATACCGTCATCTGCGCAAGCGCTTCAAGCGTGCCGGCATCGATTGTTTCCGCCTGTACGATTGGGATATCCCCGAGGTGCGGGCGGTGGTCGACTGGTACGCGGGTCACGCGGTCATCGCCGAGTACGTGCGCAAACAGACCGGACCGGACTGGCTGCCGGCCATGGCCGAGGCGGTGCGCGCGGCGCTGGAACTGTCCGCGGACCAAGTCCACGCCAAACAGCGCCGCACCAAGACAGAGGATGAACTGCGTTATACACGGCTGGCCGAAGACAACAAACGCTTCGAGGTCAGCGAACGCGACCTCAAATTCGGGGTCAACCTCGATGATTTTCTCGACACCGGGCTTTATTCCGATCACCGCGACACCAGGGTGCTGGTCCGCGACCTGGCGGCCGGAGAGGACTTTCTGAATCTGTTTGCCTACACCGGCGCGTTTTCCTGCGCGGCCGCGGCCGGAGAGGCGGCTTCGACCGTCACCGTGGACCGTTCGCAGACCAACCTCGACTGGGCGCGCGACAATATGCAGCTCAACGGTTTTACCGGCGACGCGCACCGTTTTGAACAGGCCGACGTCGACACCTTTCTCAGCCGGGCCGCCAAGCGCGGGGAGAGCTGGTCGCTGGTCTTCTGCGATCCGCCGTCATTCTTCAAAGACGTCAAGGCGGGCAAGGCCTTCGATATCAACCGTGATCATATCCGTCTGCTGCGGCAGGTCCTGAAGGTGACGCGCCCGGGAGGCACGGTTTTCTTCTCCACCAATCATCAACGCTTTGAACCCCGGCTGACGGAACTGTCCGTGGACGGTCTGCGGGAACTCACGCCCAAGACCATACCCGAGGACTACCGCAACCGTCGTATCCACCGCTGTTGGCGGATGACGGCGCGGGGAACCGGCCGGCCGAAACGCGGTTGAAGGCGTGAAAATTAACTGCGCAAATTTTTTTCCGGGGCCGTCATCGGCTCTTCCCGCAAAAATAATTTTTTGCCGATTTGGCGCTTTAGAGGTCTGTAGGTGCCGTTTTGGAGTGGGGTCGCGAAAAACGGAAAAATAACTTGTTGACATAACGTTCGGAATGTAATATTCAAAACATATACAAACAATCGCCAAACGCCGTACGGACACCCGGTGTATATAGGATGGGCAAAGGAATCTGGAAGACGGATTCCTTATTTTTATGGGTTCAGATTAACAGTAATGACCAGGCAGGAGGCCCGTCCTTACAGACACCAACCCCTGTCGTACAAGCATCGGGAGAAAAATGAAAACAAAAACTCAGGGACCAAGAATGGGTGTAGCCTGCGCAGCCGGACCGGCCAAGGCCGTAAAGGACCAGGTATGGGGCATCGCCAGCAGTTTCGACATTTATGACTGCGATCCGGCGACCATCCGGGACGCCGACCGTATCCGCGACTTTGTGGCGAAACTGTGCGAGCTGATCGAAATGAAACGCTTCGGCGAAACCCAGGTGGTTCACTTCGGCGAAGACGAGAAGGTGGCGGGTTTTTCCATGGTCCAGCTGATCGAAACGTCGCTCATCTCGGCGCACTTCGCGAATCTCACCAACACCGTCTATCTCGACGTCTTCAGCTGCAAACCTTACGACATTCAGATTGTGGAACGTTTTGCCGTTGATTTCTTCCAGGGATCGCATTGCATCATACACACCTCCTACCGCTATTGAGATGGTCACGCTGACATCCGTCACCGACCCGGGCGTATGCCGGGACCTGTGGGAGCGGTACATTCCGCAGGAACACATCACCGACCATTGGGAAGTCCGCGAATGTTTTCGCGAGGCCTTCGGCAGTGAATTGCTCTTTCTGCATGTGACAGAGAACAACCAGCCGGTCGGCCTCCTGCCGCTGTGCTATGTTCCGGAACGGGATTACTATGCCTATTTCCCGGGGGAGCACTGGCAGGGCAAGACCTGGCTGGAGCGCAACAGGCTGCCTGTGCGGGATGCCGATATCGCCCGGGCCCTGCTGGACTGGTGTGAAGAACGCCGCATTGATTACCATCTGCGCTATCTTCTTCCTGACGACCGTCTGGAAAAGGGCGGTCCGCTGGTCGATGAAATCGGATACCTCTTCCGGCCGGCAGACTTCGACTACGATATGGACCGGTATTTTTCCGGGTTTTCCCGCAAGTCGATCAAATCCATTCTCAAAGAGGTGCGGGCCTTTGAGGCGCGCGGCCTCGAGTATCGCCTCGACGACTTCAGTGATTTCGACCTGCTGGTCGAGTTGAACCGGGAGCGTTTCGGGCAAACCTCGTATTTCGCGGACCCGCGGTTTACCGACGGCATGGAAAAGCTGACGGAGCTGATGCGGGCGCGCGGCTGGCTGCGCATGGTTACCGTTCTGGTGGAGGGCCGGGCCGCCGCGGTGGACATGGGCTGCCTTTACAACGGCACTCTGACATTGCTGGCCGGCGGCACAAGTGCCGATTTTCGAGGAATCGCCAAGGTGATCAATCTTTACCACATGCGCCGCGCCTGTGAAGAACGGTTGGAAGAGGTCGATTTTCTGTGCGGTGACTTTCTCTGGAAACCGATGTTTCATCTTCATCCCAGGCCGCTCTATCAACTGAGCAACCGGCCGGATTTAATCCACAAAGGATAAGCCGATGTCCCCCCGTCCGCAGGTGCTCGTCATTGGGACGACTGCCGACTACATTGATGATCTGCGCCAACGCGCCCCCGGAAGGTTATTGTTCGTGACGGACCCGGCTGAGCGGGAGCGTTTCGCTGGACCGGCGCCGGCGGGGCATGAGGAAATCTTGTGTCCACTGGAGGATCCGGATCTGGTGACGACCGCGGTGCGCCGTTTTGTGGAACGTCACAATGTCGAGATTGCCGGGATTACCTGCTACGACTGCGAGTCGCTGGCGTTGACGGCCCATATTGCCGCCGCGTTGGGGTTGCCTTTTCATTCGGCGGCTGCCATCGCGCGGGCACGGTCGAAGTTCCACGCCAAACTGCGCTGGCAGGAGGCGGGTCTGACTGCGCCGCGGGTCAAGCTCATGCGCAACGTCACGGATGTCCTCGAATTCTGGCGCGCGGCGGGACGGGATATTGTCCTCAAACCGCTGGCGGGCAGCGGCAGTGAGTTTGTCTTTCGCTGCCGGGACGAGCAGGCATGTTTGCAGGCCATACGGACTATGCAGACGCGGATACCCGTTCATCCCAATCGCCGGATGTATGCCCTGGAGCGGTTGCCGGACCATGTATCTCCGGTAGACACGTTTTGCGCCGAGACCTACGTCGGCGGGGCCGAGTACAGCTGCGACGCGGTGATCAGTAACGGAGAATTACGCGTGGTGCGGCTCACTAAAAAACTTCCCTTCGAGGACGAGGAGTTCGGGACCACGATGGCATACCAAATACTCAATGATTACCCGCGGTATTTGCCGGAGCGGGAGTTGCGTGTCGTGCTGAAGAACGCGGCCCGGAGTCTTGGACTGTACCATGCCTGGTTTATGGCGGATTTCAAACTTTACAAAAACCGAATATGGTTGTTGGAGGTGACTCCGCGGCCCGGCGGGGACTGTCTGCCGGCCCTGGTGTCCGCTGCCGGTGGTCCGGATATGCGTTTGGCCGTCCTCGATTTTGCCGCCGGTCAACGCGTGTCATTGCCTCAGCTTGCAGATTATCGTCCGCTGGTGGGGCTGCAATGCTTCGCCAGCCGGGCGGGACGCCTGCGTCGACTGGAAATGCCTGAAGACTTTGTGCGATCCAAACTGGTGCAGGTGTGCCTTAACAAACGTCCCGGTGATGTTGTCCGGCTGCCGCCGGAAGACTATGATTCCCGCAAGTTGGGCACGATTATTTTTGAACCGGTCGCGCGAGTCCCTGTGGAAGCCCAGTGCCGCGAAATACGCAAGGCTTTGAAGGTCGAAATGGAGGAGACGGTTCATGCAACGTGAGGAGATTCTCCGCAGGGCGGCTGAAATGCTCGATCAGGAAGTCCCCGGGCTGGACAGAGATCTGCTGCGCAATCATGTGCGGCGTTTCCTGGACCGGCGTGACGTGTACCTCAGCGCGCGCGAAGAAAGGGGGTCTCCTCTGTACCTGTTCGACGAACGGGCCCTGGTCAAGGCGGCTGAAGAATTCCGGGGCACCTTTCAGGCGGCGATCCCGGATGTGTCCTGCTTTTATGCCATAAAAAGCAATTATCACCCATTTTTTCTGGGGACATTGGCGCGGCTCGGCTACGGTCTCGACGTATCCAGCGGAGATGAACTTATGCGGGCCGTCGAATTCGGCCCGACGGCCGTCATTTTCAGCGGGCCGGGAAAAACGCCCGCCGAGCTTGCGGCCGCCTGTTCCGTGTCCGGCCGCGTCACTGTGTTGATCGACAGCTTCGGTGAGCTCGACCGGCTGCAGGCCGCCGCCGAGGCGGCCGCCGTCAACGTGACGGCCGGGGTGCGTGTTTCTGTCGAAGACCGCGGGTTGTGGCGTAAGTTCGGGATCCCGGTCAGCCGGCTTCAGGAGTTTCTGCGCCGCGCAGCGAAGTGTTCGCGCGTACGGGTCGAGGGGATCCAGTATCATACCAGTTGGAATCTCGACACCGCCTCTCACGAACGTTTTCTAAACAAACTCGGCGGTCACCTGCAGACCCTGACGACCGCGGAACGGGAGGCGCTGCATTTTCTTGATATCGGCGGCGGGTTCTGGCCGGCGGAAGGAGAATGGCTGCACGCGGCAGTCACCCCGCCCGGACAGCTGCGCCATTTTGTCGACCCCGGCATCCTGCCCGGCAGTGACCACCGTTGTTCCCGGGCGTTGACGATTCACGATTTTGCCCAAGGCATCCGCAGTGCCTTGGAAAAGGACATCTATCCGTACTGGAAACCGCAGATTTATCTGGAGCCCGGACGCTGGATATGCCATTCGGCCATGCACATCCTGCTGACCGTCGTCGACAAGAAATCGCCGGACCTGGTCATTACGGACGGTGGTACCAACAGCGTCGGATGGGAGCGCTACGAGCATGATTACTTTCCGGTTATTAATCTTTCGCGGCCGTCCCTGCGCGAAAAAAGCTGTCTGATTTGCGGCTCGCTGTGCACCCCGCACGACCTCTGGGGATATCACTATTTCGGCGAGGATATTGAGGCCGGAGATGTCCTGCTGATTCCCGATCAGGGCGCGTATACCTACAGCCTCCGCCAGCAATTCATCAAGTCCCTTCCCGGCGAAGCCGTTATCTGACGCGCTTCCGTCTCTGATCCGACCCGGTGCTTGACAACCGGGCGGCCTCCCGATACATTACCCTTATGAAAGCTTTCCTTGCCGGCATCATGATCGTACTGATGACTTTGGTCTTCACAGCCGGCGGCGCAGTCCTTTCGGCGGACGCGGCCGTTGAGGCCCACGAACAAGTTCCCGACGAAATCCAGGAATCCCCCGAAGAAGAGGCCGACGTGCCCGTATTTCTCTTCGCCCCCGACCGGCTGCGCCTGCGATTAATAGCCCGCCCCACCGCGAATCTCTATCGTGGTCCCGTCATTGCCGTTTTAATCAGACCCCCCAAGACACACGCGTAAACAACCCATCGGTGAAACTGTGCCGCCGCGGGGCGCGACCGACCGTTGCCACCCCGGGCGTCCGTGTCGACGACTGTTTACGCAGGGGGTGTCTCTGTGCCTTTCTCGTTCTTTCTCTGCTTGTATGAGCATTTTCAAAAGAAGCATGCCGAAGACTTTGATCAAAAAAACAAGATCCTTTCGCCGGAGGATATCCGGGGACTGCTGCGCAGCGCGGACCGCGCGCGGGCGCTGCGCGTCCTGCGGTCCGCCGTCGTGGACCATCACCCGGTGGACGGTGTCCCGTACCATTTGCGGTATCCGGTCAACGAGCTCTTTTATCACGACCGTTTTAAGCGCGCGGTTATCGCCGCAGGCATCGGCCGCGAGTTGGCGCTGGTCGCTAATCGCGAGCTGGAGGACGCGCTGGCGATTCTTTATACCCTGACCGATCCGGGGCACAATGCCGGTTTTGTGGTGCTGCTGGCTTGGGACGCCCTGGGGCGCCTGAACGCCGCAGAGCCTGCCGTGACGGAGCGGTTCGCGCCGGACCTACAACGGGCCCTGGCCGGACCGGTAGGGAGCGCGATCGGCGCGTTGGTCTATTGTGACCACGCGCGTTCGGCGGGAATGACAAAGGCCGTGATGCCCATTCTTTTGAACGCCGCCGGCAAAGTCCGTTTTCGGTTACAGAAGGTGTTGCTGCGATATTATCTGGAGCAATTCCCGGCCGTGACGGCCGGTCCGGCGATCGCAACCTTGTCAACCGGCCCGGGCATCGGGCGGTTCGTCCGGGAAGTCCGCGACGGCCGGTCCTGGTCGCAGGCCGACATCACCGAGGGGTTGGTCCAAATCGATCTCTTCGGCGCGAATCAGGAGCGGGCTTTTTGGGACAATACACCCCATGCCGAAGTCGGCCGGCTGGTCACGGCCGCGGCGCAGGAATATCTGCGTATCTGCGGGGCCTACACCAATGGAGTCCGCACCTAGCCCTCCGTTAACCACATTTCCCACCTAGCCAACTTTATGCTACAATAATCGCTCCGCCCGATTTCAATTCGAACGGATACGTAACGGCGGGAGGAAGATACGCGTGTCATCGTGCAACGCTTCCGGTCCAACCTTTATCCAAGGAGTTTGAATGAGCGCAGCTGTCTTTTCCAAAAAAGAGGCCCTTTCGCACGGGTTTTATCAAACGCAAAAATACATCGGCCTTATCTTGCTCATCGGCCTGACCTTCTTTCTCATGAGTATTGTCACCGGCATCTTCGACGCCTTTGCCGGCAAGGGAACCCTGAGCCAACCGCCGCATACGGAGATGGACATCACCGAGGAGCAGTCGAACATGTTGATGAAGGTCCTGGTGGACGGGGATTATATCAGCAGACACGGCATGGTTACCGGAAGACTACGGTATCTTGACGATCCCAATGAGCTGGAACTGCCGTTCGAATTGGAACCCCATCGCAGGGAGATCTTTGCTTACCTTCAGCAGTTCCGCTACAAACTCCCGTTTCCGCGTCCCGTTTATTTTGTTCTACGCGTATTGTTGTGGTCGGTGACCATGCTGATGAATATCGGGTACATCAAAATGACGTTGCTGATGTCCCGCGACCAAAAGCCGCGGTTGTCCGAATTGTTTACCAACGTAGATTATCTGATCGCCTATATACTCGGCACCCTGTGTTATACGGCGGCGTTTATGGGAGGATTGATATTATTGATCGTCCCGGGGATCATCTTCAGCGTCATGTGCCAGTTGTACACGTTCCTGATCATCGACCAGGGCCTGGGGCCGATCGAGTCTTTGAAGCGCAGCGCGCAGCTGACCAAGGGCTCGCGGATGAACCTCTTTGTGCTGGGAATGCTCTACATCTTGATCAATATCGCCGGCGCGCTGTGCCTGTTGGTCGGTCTAATCTGGAGCGTTCCCACGACCTCGATTGCCATGGCTTACGTTTTCGACCGGCTGTCAGCCGCGGAATCCGGCGGCAGCGGAAGCCTGGAGGATATTATCAAGTCGGTTTAGACTGTCAGCTGGAGAAAGACACATCGCATGAAACGGCAACTGACACCGATCATCATGGCGGCCGCCATCGCGGCCACGGCTTCAGGTATTCCCGTTGCGGCGGCGGTTAAGGAAAAACCCAGGAAGACCGAACTGGTCACCTACGCGACCGGTCCGGCGGGGGAGACCGATTCCGGCCGGTTGGGAGTGCGGGAGGTGGAGGTGGTCCGGCCGGACAACGACGGCTGGGCCGCGCTGAAGACCGGGGGGCGTTTCGTGTTCGATGTGCTCACCCTCCCCGTGGAAATCGTCAGGGTGTTGTGGGAGTCGGCAACGGAATAGGTCAGTAATAAGGGATAGGTGATAAGTGATAAGAAAGTTGAATATCATTCGTATGTTGAGCGCGGCGTGCGGGCCGGGTCTGGTGCTTGCCGGTGTTTTGTTCACTGCTCCCCGGGTCGGGGCATTGACGACGATGGATTTGATGAGCTGGCAGTACCCTACGGACCAGGAATTATCGGACCTGGCGGTGGAGCACGGCTTAATCAAGCCGGATCTGCGCGATCGTTACAAGGCAAATGATACGGCAACCAACTGGAAGCTGTGGATTATCCGTTCGCGGGAGGAAAAACGGCTGCTGATCAAACAGATGAAGGATGTCTTTGCCGAAGCGGACAACGCCGTTATCCAGAAGCCGGACGAACACTATGTGAACGAAATCAATATCCGGATCCAAAATGTCCTAAAAGAGGGCGATATCGACTATTTCAACAAGGTGACCGTCCCGACTCTTTTCAAAAGCCTGGCGATCATCGAAGGCGACTATAATGACGGCCGCACCCAGCCGCTGCAGCTGATCCGCAATTGGTTCGGTGAAACCGGGGTTGAACAGATGAAGGCGCGTTTTCCGGAACGCTATGAGCAGTTGAAACAGCAGGAACTGGACGCGGCTTTGCAACCCCGACCGTAAAGGACCGCGCACACCATGCCTATTTCCATCCGCCGTATCGGAAAGATCGAAAAGACCTACCAGCATTTCAAACGCTTCGAGGAAATCATTTATATCGTATTTAAGTACGGCCTGCAGGATGCCATTCGCGGTTTCGATCTGCCCGGTCCGCTGAAGGCCTTGAGTGAGCGCGTCTGGGACAAAAAGGTGCGCGCTCTGCATAAGGAGCCGTTTGCCAAACGCCTGCGGCTGGCCTTGATCGAAATGGGCCCCACCTTTGTCAAGTTCGGCCAGATTATGTCGATGCGTGTGGAATTCTTTTCCTCCGATATCATCGAGGAGCTGACTCAACTTCAGGACGCAGTCCCCCCGTTTCCCTTTGAGGAGGTGGAGAAGACCGTTACCGCTGAACTGGGCGGCACTCTTCACAAGAATTTTCCTCAGTTCGAGGAAGAACCGATCGGCTCGGCCTCACTCGGCCAGGTTCACCGCGCCCGGCTGCCCGACGGACGGCGAGTGGTCGTCAAGGTCCAGCGGCCCCAAATAAAAGGCCGGATTGAAATCGATCTGGAGATCATGATGCATCTGGCGGAATGGGCGGAAAATAATATAGAGGAGTTTCAGTACCGCCGGCCGGCCCAGTTCCTGGAAGAATTCGCCTATGCCATCGAAAGGGAATTGGACTATAAACAGGAGGAGGCCAATATCCAGAGATTTCAGGAGCTGTTCCGGAGCGATCCCGGCGTGCATATCATGGGGTGCTATCCGGATCTCTCCACCGAACGGGTACTGACCCTGGAGGAGATCGAAGGCGTCAAGGTGCGCGAACTCGGCCGATTGGATCAGGAAGGATTTGACCGGCGCGTCCTCGCCGACCGCGGCGTTGACTGCGTGCTGAGTCAAATCTTTGATCACGGTTTTTTTCACGCTGATCCGCATCCGGGAAATATCTTCGCGACCACCGGAAATGTCGTGTCCTTTATTGACTTCGGGATGGTGGGGCGGCTCAACCGGCGGCACCGGGAGCTGATGGCCGACTTTCTCTACGCGGTCAATCAGCGGGATGCGGGCCGGGCGGTGAAGTATCTGGTAAAGATCACGCCGGACGCGCGGGAGGCGGACCTGCCGCGGTTGGAAAAGGAGATCGGAGAGTTGATCGACCGCTATGTCAGCAAGCCGATCAAAGAGGTGTCTTTCGCCGAACTGTTCGCGCGGCTCAGCGGTGTGCTGGCCGATCATCATATGACGATACCGGCCGATTTTTCCATGATGCTCAAGTCGATTTCGACGTTGGAGGGGGTGGGGCGGTCGCTTGATCCGGACATCAATCTTACCCGTAAACTAGTGCCGTACCTCTATCGGCTGAGGATTGCCCGGTTGCGCCCGACGCATGTCGCCGGGGACATCACCGACTCGACGATTCAGTTTGCCGAACTCTTCCAGGATATTCCGGAAAAGGTCCGCGATTTTCTCCAGTTGTCACTTAAGGGAGAGTCGCAACTCCGCGTGGAACACCGGCAGAGCGAGTCCTTCAAGATTTTCTGGAATCAACTCACCAACCGTTTGGCTGTGGCGTTGATCCTTTCGGCCCTGCTCATCGGTTCGTCGATTATTGTGCTTTCGGGCCTTCCGCCGAAATGGAATGATATCCCGATCGTCGGGCTGATAGGTTTTATCTTGGCGGGGCTGATGAGTCTCAGCCTGTTGTTTTCGATCTGGCGCAGCGGCAAGTTCTAGTCGGATTTAGACCTTAATATGTCCAGGGTCCTGGTCACACCTTTTTTGAGTTCGGAGACGGCGTTTTCCAAACCTTTGTGGGCCTCATCGAATGCCTGTTGCGAGATATCGGTCAGTTTAATGAGACGTTCCTGCGCCTTGCTCAGTTCGGATTCCAAACGGTCGATTTCCGGTTTGAGTTTGTCACGCGCTTCCATTTCAAGAAGTTTCGCTTGGACGCGTGCTTCTTCCAGCTTGGTTTCCAGGAGATCGATTTCTTCGCGGATAATGTCGATTATATCTTTGCGTTCTGTCATGATTAACTCCTTGGGCTAGAGATATTGAAGTGGTTGTGTTCCCTATTATAAATCCGGGGCGTCCGTTGTGCAAATGCGGAAAATGCGCAAGTCTTCTTAAACTGTTGAGGATAAGCGCCTTATCAGGGACCACTTGAAGAAAATGGAATTTGCCGCTACAATAGAACTCTGCCTTTTTGACATCGTCAAAACTTCACCCGCGAAACGGCAGGGGCCTGACCCTGCCAGCACCAAACGATAACAACAGCCAATATCCAGGGATGATATCCCAAAAGGACTGGTTTATGCCGACCAAGACAGCCAAGAAGACCTCCCGCCGCAAGTCCGCGTCCGTCGCGGCGTTGCAGCGTGTTGTCATAGAAGATGTTAAGCCTCAGATTGACGGCGGGGCTTTTCCCGTCAAACGTGTGCCCGGGGAATATGTGACCGTCACCGCCACGGTCTATGCGGACGCCCATGACGATGTTGAGGCGGTCGTGCTCGTCCGCCGCCGCAGCGAAACACAGTGGCGGGAGATTCCGATGCGTAAGGGGATCAACGACCTGTGGACCGCCGATTTTTTTATCGAGTATCAGGAGGACTATGTGTACACGGTGGCCGGCTGGATTGACGAGTTCTCCACCTGGCGCCGGAAACTGGTCAAGCTGTGGGATGCCGGTCAGGACGTGCGGCTGGAGATGAAGGTCGCCGCCCAACTGCTCGACACGGCGGCCGTCAACGTCAACGGTTCGCTGCAGGATGGACGCTGGCTCAAGAAATGGGCGCGGGATTTTACCCGGGAGGGGGAGGTGTTCGCCAGTGCGTATATCGGGATGAGCCGGCCGCTCTTTGATCTGATGAAGCGCTTCGGCGAGCGTAAGTCTTACCGCCGCTTTGAGCGTGAATTGACCGTGCGCGTCGACCGGCAGCGTGCGTTGTACAGCACCTGGTACGAACTCTTTCCGCGTTCCTGGAGCCTCACGCCGGGAAAACACGGTACGTTCAAGGATTGTGAGCGGCTGCTGCCCGAACTGGCGCGGATGGGATTCGATGTGCTTTACTTTCCGCCGATTCATCCGATCGGTTCGGCTCACCGCAAGGGCCGCAATAACAGCCTGACCGCCGGAGTTACGGATCCGGGCAGCCCGTGGGCGGTCGGCAATACCGACGGCGGCCACAAGGCGATCCACGCGCAATTGGGAACGCTCAAGGATTTCAAGAATTTCATGGCCGCGGCCTCCAAGCATGGCATCGAGATTGCCCTGGACATCGCCTTTCAATGCTCACCGGACCACCCGTACGTGAAGCAACATCCGCAGTGGTTCAAATGGCGCCCGGACAAGACCATCCAGTACGCTGAAAATCCGCCCAAAAAGTATGAAGATATCTATCCGATCAACTTTGACAACGATGATTATCAAAATCTGAAAGAAGAGCTGAAGGACGTCTTTGTCTACTGGCTTAAGCAGGGGGTCCGCATCTTCCGCGTCGACAATCCGCACACCAAACCGTTCCCGTTCTGGGACGAGGTGATCGGCACGGTCCGGGAGGATTACCCCGACGTGATCTTCCTCGCCGAGGCCTTTACCCGGCCGCACGTGATGCAGCGGCTGGCCAAAGGCGGTTTCCATCAGTCCTATACGTATTTTACCTGGCGTAATTCCCGGTATGAGTTTCGCGAATACATGCATGAACTCACGCGAACCGAAATGCGCGAATATTTCCGCCCCAATTTCTGGCCCAACACCCCCGACATCCTGCCGCCGCACCTGCAACACGGGGGACGTCCGGCGTTTATGCAGCGGCTGGTGCTGGCCGCGACCTTGTCCTCGAACTACGGGATTTACGGGCCGGCGTTTGAGCTTTGCCTGTGGGAACCCTTCCCCGGGAAGGAAGAATACGTTCATTCGGAAAAATACGAACTGAAAGATTGGGATTGGGACGCGCCTTGGAATCTTAAGGATTTTATCACCCGCATCAACCGGATCCGTCGCGACAACCCGGCCCTGCAGACGACCTGGAACTACGGGCCGTGCGAATCCAGCAATGAAAACCTGTATTGTTATCACAAGGCCACCGCCGACCGGTGCAACATCCTCCTGATCGTGGTCAACATGGACCCGTATCAAACTCACAGCGGGCAGGTGTGCGTGCCGGTGGAGGAGTTGGGGATCGGATGGAACCGGCATTACCGTGTGCACGATCTGATCAGTAATGACCGGTACACCTGGTACCGCGACTGGAATTACGTCGAGCTGGACCCGTTCCGTTGTCCGGCGCATATTTTTAAAATCACCTGGGATTGAGACCGACATGATAAAAGACCCCGCCATCGATGATGAAAGCCTCTGGTACAAAGATGCCGTCATATACCAGCTGCATGTAAAGACGTTTTATGATAGTGACAACGACGGCGTCGGCGATTTTCGGGGATTAACCCAAAAATTGGACTATCTCAAGTCGCTGGGCATTACGGCCATCTGGTTGCTGCCGTTTTACCCCTCGCCGTTACGCGACGACGGCTACGACATCGCCGACTACTACGACGTGCATCCGCAGTACGGGAGCATCAAGGACTTCAAGGAATTTCTCAAGCAGGCGCACAAACGCGATTTGAAGGTGATTACCGAGCTGGTGATCAATCACACGTCGAGCGAACACGCCTGGTTCAAGCGCGCGCGGCATGCTAAACCAGGATCGCCCGAACGGGATTTTTACGTGTGGAACGATACCGCGGACAAATACCGGGACGCCCGCATCATCTTTAAAGACTTCGAGCATTCCAATTGGGCCTGGGACCCGGTGGCCAAGGCCTATTATTGGCACCGGTTCTATTCACATCAGCCCGATCTAAACTTCGATAATCCGCGGATGCAGAAAGAATTGTTCAAGGTCTGCGACTTTTGGTTCGGCATGGGCGTCGACGGCATGCGCCTGGACGCCGTGCCGTACCTGTTTGAGAGAGAAGGCACGAATTGCGAAAACCTGCCGGAGACCTACGAGTTCCTCAAGAAGATGCGGGCATATGTCGACCGCAAATTCAAGAACAAGCTCTTTCTGGCGGAGGCCAATCAGTGGCCGGAGGACGCGGCGGCTTATTTCGGGGACGGCGACGAGTGCCATATGAACTTTCATTTTCCGCTGATGCCGCGGATGTATATGGCCCTGCAGATGGAAGACCGTTATCCGATCATCGACATCCTGGAGCAGACCCCGGCGATCCCGGACACCTGCCAGTGGGCGATCTTTTTGCGCAATCATGATGAACTGACCCTGGAGATGGTCACCGACGAGGAACGCGACTACATGTACAAGGCCTTTGCCGAGGACGCGCGGATGAAGATCAACCTGGGGATCCGCCGCCGGCTGATCCCGCTGCTCGACAACGACCGCAAACGCATCGAGCTGATGAATGTGCTGCTGTTCAGTCTGCCCGGTTCGCCGATCGTCTACTACGGCGATGAGATCGGCATGGGAGACAACTACTATCTGGGGGACCGCGACGGGGTCCGCACGCCGATGCAGTGGAGTCCGGACCGCAACGCCGGCTTTTCCAAGGTGAATCCGCATCAGCTGTACCTGCCGGTCATCATCGATCCGGAATACCACTATGAGGCGGTCAACGTGGAGACGCAGGACCGCAACCTGTCTTCGTTGCTGTGGTGGATGCGCCGGGTGATCGACAAACGCAAGAAGTTCAAGGCGTTCAGCCGCGGGACGATCGAGTTTTTCTATCCTGAAAACGCCAAGGTCCTGGCCTTTGTCCGCCGTTACGAGGAGGAAATCATCCTTGTGGTGATCAATCTGTCGCGTTTCTGTCAGGCCGTTCAGCTCAATCTGCATGAATACAAAGGCTACACGCCGGAGGAAGTCTTCAGTTTCAACCGGTTCCCGCGGATCAAGGACAGCCATTACACGTTGACGATGATGCCGCACAGCCACTATTGGCTGCAGCTCAAGAAGGATGAAGATTTCGCCGATGCCCACTCTGCGGAACGTCAGGTGACCCTCGTCGCAAAGAAGAGCTGGGAGGAAGTGTTGAGCGACAAGAATATCGCGCGCTTTACTGACAAGATCCTGGCGCATTATCTCTACCGGTGCCGCTGGTTCGGCGGCAAATCCAAGGTGATCCAGTCGATCCGCATCGTCAATGACTTTGCGCTGAACGTGGAGAACGTGGTGATCCGGATGTTATCCTTCGATGTTAAGTTTACGGACGGCAACAGCAACGTCTATGTGCTGCCGCTCGCCTTCGGCGACAAGGCGCACTTGACCCAGCTCGTCAAAGACACGCCGCAGGCGGTGGTCGCCGAAATCACGGTGGGCGACACTAAGGGATTACTTTACGACGGAGTGTACAATAAAGAGTTTCATTTTTATCTCTTCGACTTGATCGCCAAGGGGAAAAAGATCAAACAAATCAAGGGGGATTTGGTCGGTTGTCCGGGCAAAAAGAGCCGCAGCGCCCTGCGCAAGTATGTCCCGCGGCGGACTTCGGAGGTCCTCAAGGCCGAGCAAAGCAACACGTCGATAATCATCGACAATACCTATTTCATGAAGATATTCCGCAAATTGGAGGAGGGCCTGAATCCTGACACGGAGATCGTGAGCTATCTGACTGATGAGCAGCCTTTTCCGCACGTGCCGTCATTCGTCGGCGCTATCGAATACCAGCGGCCCAAGAAGGAGCCGGTGGTGATTTGCCTGATGCAGGAATGCGTCATCAATGAAGGCGACGCCTGGTCCTTCACCTTTGACCGCCTGAAGGGATATTACGATCAGATCTTGGCCACCCGGGCCAAGGCCGACAAGATTTCTCGGCCGCCGGCCTCATTACTGGATATCGACATCGCCGGTGTGCCGGAGCTGGTGAAGGAATATATCGGCACCTTTTATCTGGAGATGATCCGGCTGCTGGGCCAACGCACCGCCGAAATGCATCTGCGGTTTGCCGCGGACCAGGAAAATCCGAATTTCTCGCCGGAGAATTTCTCAACGCTGTACCAGCGGTCTGTGTACCAGTCCATGCGCGGATTGACCAACAAAGTCCTGCAGGACCTGAAAAAAAACGTGACCAAGCTGAGTACGGAAGACCGCCGGGAGGCCCGCGCTCTGCTGAAACGCGACAAGGAGATCGGGGCCTGTCTCAAACGGATTACGCAGAAGAAGTACTCTGCACTGAAAATCCGTATCCACGGCGACTATCATCTCGGTCAGGTGCTGTATACGGGAAAAGATTACGTGATCATCGACTTTGAAGGGGAGCCGGCCCGATCGCTCACGGAACGCCGTTTGAAACGGTCCGTATTGCGGGATGTCGCCGGTATGATCCGCTCGTTTCATTACGCGGCCTACGGAGCGTTGTTCCTTAATACGTCGGTCCTCCCGGAAGACATCAAGTCGCTGGAACCGTGGGCCGAACAGTGGTTTCACTACGTCGCGGGGGTGTATCTGGATTCGTATCTCAACACGCTCGGGGAAGCGCCGCTGGTCCCCCGCGACCGGAAAGATCTTGAGATCTTGTTGAATGTATTTCTTCTGGAAAAGGCCGTGTATGAGCTCGGCTATGAATTGAACAACCGGCCCGACTGGGTCTCCATCCCGTTGAAGGGGATTAAGCATATATTGGCGTCGTAAACACGCGGCGGCAAACGTGGACAGATCGCAAGCGTGAAAAGAGGTATTCTCATGGCCAAGAAATCGCAAACCCGGACGATTGCACCCAAACAAAGCGCCAAGCCCGAGAAAGAACGGGTGCCCGGCGATATCATTCACGGGGTCAGCCGGATGACCGAGCAAGATGTCTATCTGTTCAATGAGGGGAGTCATTTCAGGTTGTACGACAAGCTGGGAGCTCATCAGATGGAAGTCGACGGGACCGCGGGGACCCATTTCGCGGTGATGGCCCCCAATGCCAAACACGTGACGGTGATGGGAGATTTCAACGGCTGGAACAAGGCGTCGCATCCGCTGGCCTCGCGCTGGGACGACAGCGGGATTTGGGAAGGTTTTATCCCGCATGTGGGCAAAGGAGATCTGTACAAATTCTTTATTCATTCGCATCACGACGATTACTGCGTCGACAAACGAGATCCGTTCGCCAACTACTGTGAGGTGCCGCCGAACACATCCTCCATCATCTGGGACCTGGACTATCAATGGCAGGACGCGCAGTGGATGAAGAAGCGAAAAAAACACAACGCCCTGAACGCGCCGCTGGCCGTTTACGAGATCCACTTCGGTTCCTGGCGGCGCAAAGTGGAAGAGGACAACCGGTCTTTGACGTACCGTGAGATGGTGGACCATCTGGTCGGCTACATCCGCGAAATGGGTTTTACCCATGTCGAGTTTCTGCCGCTGATGGCCTATCCCTTTGAGGGATCCTGGGGATACCAGACCGTGGGCTACTTTGCGCCGACCAGCCGCTACGGGACGCCGCAGGACTTTATGTATCTGGTGGACCAGCTGCATCAAAATGAAATCGGCGTGATCCTCGACTGGGTGCCGTCGCATTTTCCATCCGACGAACACGGTTTATGTTATTTTGACGGGACGCATCTCTTCGAGCATGCGGACGACCGGCAGGGATATCATCCGGACTGGAAGAGCTACATCTACAATTACGGCCGGCGCGAGGTCATGAACTTTCTGATCAGCAGCGCCCTGTTTTGGCTGGACAAGTACCACATCGACGGCCTGCGCGTAGACGGCGTGGCCTCCATGCTGTATCTGGACTATTCCCGCAACGAGGGCGAATGGATTCCCAACGAGCACGGCGGCCGCGAGAATTTGGAGGCGATTAACATGTTGCAACGGCTGAACGCCGTGGTCTACCAGGAATATCCCGACGTGCAGATGATGGCTGAGGAATCGACGGCCTGGCCCGGCGTTTCGCGTCCGACATACACGGGCGGTCTCGGTTTCGGCATGAAGTGGAACATGGGCTGGATGCATGACACGTTAAGTTATTTTCAGAAGGACCCGGTGTATCGTAAACATCATCACAACGAATTAACCTTCAGCATGGTTTATGCCTTTACCGAGAATTTCATGCTGTCGCTCTCACACGACGAGGTCGTCCACGGCAAGGGGTCTTTGCTCAACAAGATGCCCGGCGACGAATGGCAGCGCTTTGCCAATCTGCGTCTGCTGTACGGTTATATGTATGCCCATCCGGGTAAAAAACTGTTGTTTATGGGGGCGGAAATCGGTCAGGGAAATGAATGGAACCATGACAGCAGCATCGAGTGGCATCTTTTGCAGTACGACTGTCACCGCACCCTGCAGCGGTGGGTCAAGGACCTCAATGCGGTGTACCGGCATGAAGCCGCGCTGTCTTACGACGACTTCACGCCGGAAGGCATGGAGTGGATCGATCACAATGACTGGCAAAACAGTATACTGACGTTTATGCGCAAAGGGCCGCGGGAAGAGGATGCGCTGATCGTGGTCTGTAATTTTACGCCGATTGTGCGCGAAAACTATCACATCGGCGCGCCGTCCGGCGGGGTATGGGAGGAAGTCCTCAACAGTGACGCCGGTGAGTACGGCGGCAGCGGCGTGGGGAATCCCCGCGGGATCGAAGCCAATCCGATCTGCTGCCACGGCCGTTATCACACCCTGAATCTAACGTTGCCGCCGCTGGGCGTGCTGTTCCTCAAGAAGGCCGCGGGCAGATGAACGGATCATTAACAGGTAAGGAGCCAAGATGAAAGAGCAAATTATCGATGTCGCGGGCAAGACATACCAGTTTCTGGGACAAAACGGGGAGACCGAGATCGGCGCGTTATCGCGCGGTTTAAAAGAAGAGAAGGATCTCGTCCTGCAGTCCCTGGGATGGCTGGCGCGCGAAGATAAAATACTTTTCTCCCAACGCAGCAGCAAGACGTTTGTCGCCTTGATGGAGGCCGAACGCGACGCCTTCAGCCGGATCGCTCACGCCATCACGACGGCCGCGCCGAAGCCGGATACAAAACCAGCCCCCAAGACCGCCGAGAGGACGGTCCGCAAGGCTGCCCGCAAAACCACCCGCAAGAAGGCCAAGTAAGACGAAAAGCCCGTTATCTATGACTCTCGGACCCCAATGGAAATCTCCCGGGCAGGTGACGTTCACGGTGTGGGCGCCGCTGCGCGAGCGGATGGAGCTGCACGTCGTGTCTCCGTGTGATGCCGTCTACCCCATGCAAAAGGATGACCACGGTTACTGGCAGGTCACCGTTGATGATCTGGACGCGGATGCCCGCTATCTGTACCGTCTCGACGGCGGCGAGGAACGGCCGGATCCCGCGTCACCGTATCAGCCCGACGGCGTGCACAAGCCGTCAGCCATGGTTAATCACGCCGCCTTTGCCTGGACCGACGCCGCATGGCGCCCTCCGGCCTTGGCAGAGTGGATCATTTATGAACTGCATGTCGGAACGTTTACCGCGGAGGGGACCTTTGCCGCCGTCATCCCGCGTCTGCCGGAACTGCGCGATCTCGGGATCAATACGATCGAACTCTTGCCGGTCGCCCAGTTTCCCGGAGACCGCAACTGGGGTTATGACGGCGTTTATCCGTATGCCGCGCAAAACAGCTACGGCGGTCCGCACGGGTTGAAGACCCTCGTCGACGCCTGTCATAAGGAAGGCTTCGCCGTGGTCCTCGATGTGGTCTACAACCATCTCGGTCCCGAAGGCAACTATCTGCACGGCTACGCGCCCTACTTTACCCGTAAGTATCATACCCCCTGGGGGGAAGCCCTGAACTTCGACGACGCCGACAATGGCGGGGTCCGCGAATATTTTATTCAAAACGCGTTGCATTGGCTGCGGGACTATCACTTTGACGGGCTGCGGCTGGATGCCGTGCACGCGATTTTCGATCAGAGTGCCAAGCCGTTCTTGCAGGAACTCCACGAAAAGGTCACGGACTGGTCAGCGCAACAGGACCGGCAGGTCGTCCTGATCGCCGAAAGTGATCTCAACGACGTGCGGGTTATCCGCAGCCGCGACCGGGGCGGCTTCGGTATGGAGACGCAGTGGTCGGATGATTTTCACCACGCCGTGCACACCGTGCTGACCGGCGAACGCGACGGCTATTATGCCGACTTCGGTGATATCCGCGACGTTCACAAAGCATTGACCGACTCTTTTGTTTACGACTGGAAGTATTCCGTCCACCGCAAGCGCTATCACGGCAGCCGCGCGGCCGAGTGTCCGCCGGAACAATTCGTTATCAGCCTGCAGAATCACGATCAGGTCGGCAATCGCATGTTCGGGGAACGGTTGAGCAAGCTGGTCCCGTTTGAGGCGCAGAAACTGGCCGCGGGGGTGATGCTGCTGTCGCCTTATATTCCGATGATCTTTATGGGGGAGGAGTACGGCGAGGAGACCCCCTTTTACTACTTTGTCAGCCATTCGGACGCGGGATTGATCGAAGCGGTCCGCAACGGGCGTCGCGAGGAGTTTGCCGCCTTTCAGTGGCGAGGGGAGCCGCCCGACCCCCAGGCCGCGGATACATTTGCCGCGTCGAAACTCAACTGGGAGTCCCGAGACGCCGGACGGCACCTCGCCCTGCGGTCTTTTTGGCGGGAGCTCATCCGTTTGCGCCGGACGTGCCCGGCGCTCAGAAATTTGAGCCGGGAGAATATGAAAATATTGTGCTGGGAATCAGAAAATGTGCTGTATTGTAAAAGAGGGACGGACAGCGACGTCGTCGCGTGGTTTGCCAACTTCAGTCCTCAGCCGCAGTCCGTGGCGTTAGACCGCCGCGACGGACAGTGGGTATCCCTGATCGATTCTTACCACGGGCCTTGGAGCGGCCCGGGCAGCTCCCTTAATAACGAAACCGGCTTTGCGGAGACCATATCCCTCGGCCCTTATCAATTCGCCCTTTATCAAAGGAAACCATAGATGAATACCAACCGTTATGTCTGCATCCACGGACATTTTTATCAGCCGCCGCGTGAAAATCCGTGGCTGGAAGAGATCGAAGTCCAGGAATCCGCCCATCCTTACCATGACTGGAATGAGCGCATTACCCAGGAATGTTACGCCCCGAATTCGGCCAGCCGCATCCTCGGTGGCGACTACCGCACGATCGTGAAGATCGTGAACAACTATGCCGGCATGAGTTTCAATTTCGGACCGACGCTGTTGTCGTGGCTGGAACGAAACAACCGGAACTTTTACCGCCGGATCCTGCAGGCCGACAAGGATAGCCAACAACGATTCTCCGGGCACGGTTCGGCGCTGGCGCAGGTCTACAATCACATGATCATGCCGCTGGCCAGCACCCGGGACGAGCGCACACAGATATATTGGGGGATCCGGGACTTTGAGGATCGCTTCGGACGCATGCCCGAAGGGATGTGGCTGGCGGAGACGGCGGTGAACACCGAGACCCTTGAATTGCTGGCGGAGTACGGGATTAAGTTCACCATCCTGGCGCCGCATCAGGCCAAACGGGTCCGTCCGATCGGAGCCGAGAAATGGATCGACGTTCAGGGCGGGAAGATCGACCCGCAGGTGGCCTACGTTTGTCCGCTGCCGAATGGCAAAAACATCAACCTTTTCTTTTACGACGGCCCTATCTCGCAAGAACTGGCGTTTCAGGACCTGCTGCGCGACGGGGGCCGCTTCGCGGACCGGCTGGTGTCGACCTTCCCCAAGCAGACGAAGGAACCGCGGCTGGTGCACATCGCCACCGACGGGGAAACGTACGGTCACCACCAAAATTTTGGCGACATGGCACTGGCCTTTTGTCTGCATAAGATTGATACAGAAAAGCTGGCTCAGGTAACTATCTACGGTGAGTTCCTGGAGAAATTTCCGCCGGTCCATGAGGTAGAAATTATCGACAACAGCTCGTGGAGTTGTATTCACGGCATCGAGCGCTGGAAGTCGGACTGCGGCTGTTGCAGCGGCGGATATCCCGACTGGAACCAGGCGTGGCGTGAGCCGTTACGCAACAGTCTGGATTGGCTGCGCAATAATATCGCCCCGCATTATGAGCGGGCGATGGGCGGGTTTTGCGAAGATCCGTGGAAGGCGCGGGATCATTTTATCGAGGTTATTCTCGACCGTTCGACCAAATCCACCGAACGTTACTTTGCCGAGAACTGCCGGCCGGATTTGGCGCCTCAGGATAAAATCAGGATTCTCAAATTACAAGAGATGCAGCGGCACGCGATGTTGATGTATACCAGCTGCGGGTGGTTTTTCGACGAGATATCGGGATTGGAAACCACCCAGATCCTGAAGTACGCGGCGCGGGTCCTGCAGTTGGCCAAAGAGACTACCGGCGCGGACCTGGAGGGGGATTTTGTCAACAGCCTGCGCTACGCTCCGAGTAATGTTCCCGATCTCTATAATGGGGCGGTGGTGTATGAGCGTTTCGTCAAACCCGCTTCGGTCGACATTCTGCGGGTCGGCGTGCACTACGCGATCGATTCGCTTTTCAAGGACCACACCACGAAAAGCAAGACATACTGTTACACCGCCGACAGCGATTTTTACGAAACGTTGGAAGCGGGTCATCAGAAGATGGCCATCGGCCGCGCCGCCATCCGGTCGGACATCACTTGGGAGGATGAGCAGGTGACCTTCGCGGTGCTGCATTTCGGCGACCACAATCTCACCGGCGGGGTCCGGCCGCATGTCGATGACGTTGCGCTTCAGGGGATGTATCACCAAATTAAAGAGGCCTTCGAGGCCAGTGACATCCCGGAGGTGATCCGGTTGATGAACGAGCACTTCGGCCGCAACAATTATTCCCTCAAGCACCTGTTCAAGGATGAACAGAAAAGGATCTTCAACGAAATCATCGTCTCCGCCCTGGACGACATCGAGGCGCATTTCCGGCAGATATACACCCATTATTATCCGCTGATGCAGGCCCAGCAGCAGCTGCAGATCCCGCTGCCGCCGGCCATGGCGACTTCGGTGGAGTTCATCCTTAATAAGGATTTGTCCGCCTTGCTGGAAGAGGAAAAACTCAAGATCCGCGCGGTCAAGAAAATCGTCGACGAGGTCCGGCGTTTCGATTTTCAGATCGACAAAGCCGCGATCCGGTTTATCGCCGCCAAGCGGATCAATGTCCTGATGGAACGCTTCAAGGCCACGCCGACCAATCTCAAGGCCCTGCAGGCCCTGGAGGCCTTTTTGCGTGTGCTCAGCCCACTGGATCTGGAGATGAACCTGTGGCTGGTGCAGGATGATTATTTCCGCATCAACCGCCGGCGGATCGAGGAAAAGAAGGTCGACGGGGAAAATGTCGCGGGTCTTCCGGCGAAGTGGCACGAGTTGTTCAAGAGTGTCGGCGAGCAGCTGCGGATCGCGATCGAATAATGGAAACACCGGCGGCAACCTATCGCATTCAGTTCACGCCCGGGTTCGGATTCAAGGCGGCCCGGCGGATTGTCCCCTATCTGCGCAGCCTCGGCATCACCCACCTGTATGCATCTCCCGTTTTCAAAGCGGTCACCGGCAGTACCCACGGCTACGACGTGGTCGATCCCACCGCGGTTAATCCGCAACTAGGCAGCGCGGTCGATTTCCGGCGGTTGCTCACCGACGTCCGCGACCGGGGAATGGGCTGGGTGCAGGATATCGTTCCCAATCACATGGCCTTTAACAGCGAGAATGCCTGGCTGATGGACCTCTTTGAAAAGGGCCGCCGTTCGGCTTATGCCGGCGTCTTCGACATTGAATGGCGGGACACTTACCAGAGTCTCAAGGGGCGTTTGCTCGCGCCTTTCCTCGGGCGGTTCTACAGCCAATGCCTCGAAGATCAGGAAATTCAGCTGAAATACGCGCAGGGCCGCCTGACGGTCAACTATTATGAGTTGAGCTTTCCGTTGCGCCTGGACACTTATCCGCAGGTCCTGCTGCATGACGTCGATCAGCTCGAGCGGGACTTCGGTGCTGACAAACAGGCCTACACATTATTCCGGACTTTGCTCGACCGCTTGCTGCAGACGGCCGCGGACAGCGACAGCCGCGCCCACACGCGGCTGGAGGAAACCAAACGCCGGTTATGGGACCTCACACGAGAACAGCCCGTGCTGAAACGGTTTGTTCAGCGCAATATCACTCTTTTCAACGGCCAACGCGGGCAGCCCGACAGCTTCAACCGGCTCGACGATCTGCTGGCCCGGCAGTTCTTCCGTTTGACCTTTTGGAAATTCGGATCGGAAGAAATCAATTACCGGCGGTTCTTCAATATCAATCAACTCATCTCGATCCGCGTCGAGGACAACGAGGTCTTCGAGCAGACGCACCGGCTGGTCTTGTCGTTGATCAACGAGGGGTTAATGACCGGTTTGCGCATCGATCACATCGACGGTCTCTACGATCCGCAAAGGTATCTGCAGCGGCTGCGCAAGGCCGCCCCGCAGTGCTACATCGTCGCCGAGAAAATCCTCGAATGGGACGAAGATCTGCCCGCCCACTGGCCCGTTCAAGGGACCACCGGTTATCAAATTCTGAACCGCATCAATGCGGTCTTCGTCGACCACAACAAGGAACGCGCCTTCGACGCGGTGTACCAGCGCGTCAGCGGCGCCAGTTACGATTTCGCCAGGCTGGTCAGCGACAAGAAGCGCCTGATCATCGGCAAGCACATGGCCGGGGATATTGAGAATCTGGCCCACCATATGAAGCGCATATCACAGCGCGACCGCTACGGCCGCGACATTACACTGTACGGACTCAAGCGCGCGCTCGTGGAGGTCATGACCTACTTTCCGTGTTACCGCACGTATGTCGACAGCGAGGCGGTGGACCCGCGTGACCGGACGGTCATCGAAGAGGCGCTGGCCTTGGCGCGGACGCATAATCCCGGGATGGCCTATGAGCTGGACTTCATCAGCGATATTCTCCTGCTGAAGTTCAAGGACTATCTCAACGACCGCGAGCGCCGGCGCTGGGTGCATTTCGTTAAGCGCTTTCAGCAGTTCACCGGCCCGCTGATGGCCAAGGGTTTTGAAGACACCACACTCTACATTTACAACAGATTATTGTCGCTGAATGAGGTCGGCAGCCGGCCGGACCGGTTCGGTGCGCCGTTGGCGGCATATCACAGGTATCAAAAGAAACGTGCCGCGGAATGGCCGCGGGCTATGACGGCCACCGCCACCCACGACACCAAGCGCGGCGAGGACCAGCGCGCCCGGCTCAATGTCTTGTCGGAGATCCCGCGTGAGTGGCGGGCGCGGCTTAAGACCTGGCGGTTGATGAACCAGGACAAAAAGACGGGACGCAAGGACCGGGCCATGCCGGACAAGAACGACGAGTACTTTCTCTATCAGGCGCTGCTCGGGGGCTGGCCGCTCGATCACGCTCAAGAGGAAGATATGGCGCCGCGCCTGAAAGAGTACATGATCAAGGCGGTGCGCGAGGCCAAGCGGCACACGGCCTGGATCTCACCGGATGAAAAATACGAACGGGCGTGCCTGGATTTCATCGACGGTATGCTCGATCCGCGCCGCAGCCGCGAATTTCTCAATGATTTTCGCGGATTTCACAAGCGGGTCGCCGGTTACGGTATTTACAATTCGCTGGCGCAGACCGTTCTCAAATTGACCGTCCCGGGGGTCCCGGATTTTTATCAGGGGACGGAAGGCTGGGATTTCAGTTATGTCGATCCGGATAACCGGCGGCCGGTTGATTTTCCCCAACGGCTGGCACGGCTGGAGGAATCACGTGAACGGATGAAGGCGGACGCGGCCGGCTGGTGCGCGGAACTGTTGAAGACGCGCGCCGACGGGCGTCTCAAGCAGTTTATGATCGAACGGTTGTTGTTATTCCGCAATGACGCCCCCGCATTATTCAGTGAAGGGGCCTATCTGCCGCTGAAGGTGGCGGGACGGCACGCCGCCCATGCGGTCGCGTTTGCGCGCCGCCACGGGGACGCGGTGTGCGTCGTCGCGGTTCCGCGGTTGTTGACGGCATTGTCCAAAGACACGCGTCCGCCGCTGGGCAAGATTTGGCAGGGGACCGAGGTTCTTTTACCGGGGGTCATGCGCCGCCGGGAATGGTCCGACCGGATCTCCGGACGCATCCTGGGCCGTATGGAGAATTCTCTGCCGTTGACAGAGATCTTTGCCAAATTGCCGGTGGCCGTGTTGCGGCTGGAACCGGAGACGGCGGCGTGAGCGGGCCGGAGAGCAAAGACCCCAAGCAGCCCTCCCGAAAACTCCGCCCGATCCTCCGCCGGGAACGGAACGTCCTGATCGGATTTACGGCCGTGACCCTGATTTTGTGGTGGATCCATCCGCGGCTGGGGCTCATCGGAATCGGACTTTACGGCATGCATTTGCTGTATATGGTGTTATACTATACAAGATTGCCTTAGCCGAAAACCGGATGGCGCGTGCCCCGCACGGGGGGCGGGTCGGTCAGACCGTTTATGATGAGCCGCAAGCAATTTTGGAGTATATGTTTAGGCGCCCTAGTCTTTCTCGTAACGGGAATGCAGGCGCCTTTTTTGTGTCCGCTCCATGCCGAGGACATCCCTTATAGGGAAGGCCCGCACGGCGGACAGATTATCGATCTGGACGGGCCGGCGCCGGCCGGGACCGGTCAGAACCCGGAGTACGTCGATCCGCGCGACGGCGCGGCCACCGGGCAGGCCCCCAAGATCAAGATCCCGCCCCGTAATGATCCGCCGGACTGGAACAAAATCCGCGAACAGATGAACGGACGGCAGGATAACCTGCAGCCGTTTTCCCAGAGCGACGCGCGGCGGTTGGATGAAGAATTTCAGGCCCGTCAGCGCCGCCTGGCTGAAATCGAGGCCCATCGCCAGAAGGTCCGAGAACGCCGCGCCAATCCCAGCGCGCAGGATCTGGACCTGATGATGCGCCGGCTCGACGATCCGAAATTCACCACGGCCGAAAAGCAGCGCATGGCTGCCGTTTTGTTCGTGCATCAGGATACTTACCGCAATGCCGTAGCCGAAGGTGCCTTCGGCGCCAACACCGGGCACGTCCAGACTTTCTTGGAACATAAGAAGCAATTACAGCGCGACGTCATTGACCGCATGGGGAAGAAGTATATGCAGAAGTACGGCAAGCCGCTCAAAGAACCGATCATCCCCTTTGATTACAACAACATTCATTCCGACGACGACGTGGTCACCGGCGGCAGCAAGCAATCCGCCGAACTGGAGCGCCTTTACGCAGAGAGCCTGGATGAGATCATCCGCGAACGCGCCGGCCGGCCGATGAGCGCGGCCGACCGCAAACGCGTCGACGTCAACGGACTGGCCTGGGACATGACACAGCGGGGCGGCCTGGAGAATTTCTGGCATCCGGAAAAGTACATCAATCCGCAGTCCGGATTTGCCAATCAGCAAAAGCTGATCGGCGCCGGCGACAAGCTCAATGTGTATACGTTCGACAACAACGGTAAACTCGTCAAACTGCAGGGGGAAGACGCGGTCGAGGCCATCCGCAAACTCGATGTCGACCGGCCGATGCAAATCCCGGGAATTGACGCCGAGGTCGGATCGGGATCGATGTCGGATTATATCCGGATGGCCGAGATCCACAAGGTCAAGTTTGTCGACGGCAAGGATGTGACGGTGGCCGAGGTCCTGCAATTCATCCGC
This sequence comes from Candidatus Omnitrophota bacterium, assembly GCA_020632495.1. GTDB lineage: Bacteria > Omnitrophota > Gorgyraeia > Zapsychrales > Zapsychraceae > JAGOSC01. The sequence continues at coordinate 1,281,674 of JACKFL010000005.1, forward strand.
AATCAAAAATACACCCAGCGCGTTGACGGGGACTTCGGCAAGATCAGCGCCGACACCCATCCGGAGATTTATAAAGAGTACAAACGGTATCTTGAGGCGGTCGAGGCGCTGCGCCAACAGACCACCATCCGCGGGGCGGCCGAGATCCTGGAAAAGCTGTACGGAGACCGGATCATCGATCCGCGCTCGGGGCTGGTCGATTACGACGCGCTTAAGACGGCGATGCAGAAGCACCAGAATACCCAGCTCAACGATCTCTTTCCCAAGATGCACAGTGCCGTCACGCAAAACGAGGCCTTCAAGATTGCCGAGTGGCTGAAGAGCGCCGGCCGGGGCAAACGCGCGGAACTGCGTAAACAGCTGGCCTTGACCTACGCGCCGATGGACGAGGCCCACCGTGCCAAGATCGTCGCCGACTTGGACAAACTCGACATCGACGCGGAAAGCCGCGCGTTTCTCAAGACCGTCATCGATCAGGATGCCAAGCAGATCGTCCGCTATGCCCAGCTGCTCGAGCTGGAGACGCTGACGCTGACCAAGAGCTTAAAGCTCGACGGTGACAATTTTGCGATTGTCGATCGCCATATTTTCGAGAATGCCAAGGTCAAACGCCTGGGCGATGCGGTCTGGAACCGGCCCGGCGGCTCGAAGTTCAAGGAGTTCCTCAGGACCAAGACGGCACGCGCGCTGAATCTTGATGTCATGCTCGGATCGGAAATCGGCACGCGCGGGGAAAAGGTCTTTCAGTGGAGCGTTGTGTTGCTGGCGGCCGGCCGGGCTTATTCGGCCGGTTCCGATCAAACCGATTCCTTCAAGAAAGTCGCCGCAGGATTATTCGAGATGATCCCGGGGGTCGCCGCCACGCTGCGTTTTTCCGAAGGGGAATTCCGTCAGTCGTTCAAGGAACTGTGCATGGATGTCCTGCCGCCGGTCGCGTTGGCGGACCTGGCGGTGCAGGTCCTCAACTATACGGCCACCTACGCGATCAATGAGTTTAATGAGAGCAAACTCGATCAGCTGGCCGAACAGGTCCTGTCGGAGATGACGGATGATGATTTTGAGGAATCCGAGGACATCCCCGGTTATTTCCGGATCAAGGATAAGAAATTTCTTTTCGAATATCTGGAGGAAACCTCCGCCGGTCTGGGCAAGGTCGCCAAGTTCCCCGCGTTAGTCACGCAGCAGGTCGATGCGTTGCAGCGCGCGGACAAAACCTACCAGACCAATATGGCCGCTCTGCATACACTGGGTTATTTTGAGGAAGTCGCCGTCGACAATCTCGACGCGCTGATCCGCAAGCAATTCGATCTGACTCAATTGAAGGCGCGCGTCTGGGAGCAGGGGGTCCCGGGCGTGGGCCAGGCCTCGCCGGTGGAGCGGGTGGCGGCCAAGATCGTCGCCGAGAACCTTACGATCCGCGCCCGGGCATATGAAAAGATCCTGCACCTGTTCATCGACCGTATCGAAGACCTTTATAACAAGGAATACGGCCACGCGCGGGCGATCATCACCGAGACGCAAAAGAAATTGAAGGAATTGTACGAGAACGCGCCGCAGGTGGTCAAGGATTCGGCTTATGCTTCGGCTGAGTTAAAGGAAGAGTACCGCATGCGGGTGGAATACCTCAAGGACTACAAGCCCGGCGACAAGAACAAGGGCGAGGTCGCCCGCGAGATGCAGGAGCTGCTCGACAATTTCCGTGAGACGATCGAACAATTGGTGGTCGCCGCTGGGTTCTTCGATGAACAGCGGGACCTGGACCTGCAGGCCAATTATTACGGCGGCGATTACAGCATGGAACCGCTGTTGGATCACGAGATCCTCTCCGGAGATGAATTCCGCGTCGGCATCAGCGCCAAGGTCAGCCGTCACCGTAAGGATCAAAAATGGACGGTTTATTACTACGTGTTCCGCGACGACAAGTGGATTGTCCTGGGGTCGCAGTCACTCAAGCCGGGCAAGTACAGCGAAGGCAGCGGCTTGATGGTGATCGAGGAACCGGACAAAGATACATTTATCCACGTGAAGGGACAACAACTGGAAGATTACTTCTCGGGCGATTCCCGCGGGTATTACCGGGTTCATCCGGTCCTCGCCTTCGGGGATTGGGACAGGGACCCGATCGCCGAGGTGGGGCTGGAGGCCCTGCGCGCGCCGGCCGAATATTTTGAATTGTTCTCGGCAGAAAAAATGGCCTTCACCGGTCCGCCGCTGGAGATCATGACGATCCGCCCGCGGGTGATCGTTCAGGTCCCGGAATATGTCTACCAGAATGATCCGGTGACTGAGGCGTATGTCGTGGTGGATGTCCCGCCTTATGCCAAGGAAGATGCCGAAGACGCCGAGGTGGAATTGTTGCTGCCCGATGTCGGCGGCGGCCAACCGTCGGTGAGTCCGGAATCGTTCAGCCCGGTCTCGACCGATCCCGATAATCCGGATGTGATCCGCATTTCATTCCCGGAAGACGCCCTCGATGGCGAGCATGCGCTGCTGGTACGCGTGCGTATGCGCCGGTTGGCGGAAGATGATCAGCCCGGCGGCGCGGACTATTTTCAGTATTTGAGAGAAGAAAATCCTGACGGCAGCGGCGACGGCGGTGGGGAAGAAGATCCTGCGGACGCCGGCGGAGAACCGGCACAGTCTTTGGACGCGCTGCTGGCGTCGATCGAGGCCCTGGAGGCGCAGGCCGAGGGATTTAAAGGCCAGGCCGACAACCTGGCCGATGCCCTGCGCGGCACAGACAGAGACATCAGCCGCTCGATAAATGGTCTCACCGAGCAGGTCGCCCAGCTCGAAGCCGAAGCCGACGCGTTGCGCGACGCGCCGCTGGACCGGGCCAATCCCGATACGATCGGCCTGTATGAAAAAGATGTCTACAGCGCCGGGCAAAGGCTCGGCGAGATCCGTTCCCGCATCTCGGACTTGACCATCCGTGTGTGCGAGGCCTATGAACAGGTCAAGGCCACGACCGATGTCGACCGTTTGGACAGTATTTACGGTGACATGACCGCGCAGCTTCAGGAGGTCGACCGGCTGAATACCGAGTACAAACGGCTTGTCGGACAGATGAAGTCGCTTAAACAAAGGGCCGAGCAAGAGGCCGGGAAGGCCGGCGGGGTGTCGCCGCGGCTACAGAGTGCCGAGAGCCGGGTGAGTTCTTTGGTAACGCAGGCCGCGAGGATCGCCGATCAGATCGGGCAAATGCAGACGGCGGTCGATCAGATTCGCGGTGTGCAGGGGCAGGTGTCCGCCTTAACTCAGGAAGCCGTAACCCTCGTCGACCAGGCGCATGCCCTGCCGGAAGAATCCCTGGAACGCCGGGAAAAGAAATTGGTGAAGAAGATCGACCGTGCCATGGGCAAGATCCGCAAAGACGAGGCGGCGGTGATCGCCGATGCCTCGCGGGCGGAAGGATATGCCGGCGGACAGCAGGGCGCGCTGGCCGGTGCGCTGACCGCGTTGAAGTCGATCAAGGCCAAGCTTGATGAACGCCGGGCCATGGCCACGGATCCGGCGATGGTCCGCGCCGTTGAACAAGCCATGGCCCAATTCAATGCCTCCTACGAAGCCGGCATGTTATTTTCCGAGTCGATCGAGTTCGCCGCGCAAAGCGCCGGCACCTGCATGGGTGCGACGCTGCCGGTGTACCGGGAGCGGACGTCTCCGGAGGCGCGTGTGGCCCAAACGGATTGCAGCCGTTGGCCGGGAACGCGGGCTGAATGGGATGCTTCCCAGAATAAAGCGATATGCGACTGTCCCGGCACGGATGTTTATTCAAATGCCCGGAACCGATGCATAACATTGCGAGAGCATGAGCTGTCAAGATTGAACTGCAACCAGTTTCCGAATTCAGAACCGTTTTGGAACGAAGGAACGCAGCAGGCCTCCTGCCAATGCCTCAGCGGATATCAACCGAATCGCAACCGCACCGCGTGCATCAATCCCCAGCGCGAAATGGCCCGGGCGGACTGCAGCGGATACGGTCCTTACGCGGAGACGCGGTGGGACGCGGGCAGTGAGCGGGCGGTATGCGGGTGCCGGGCCGGCTACACCTGGAATTCCAATCAGACCCGGTGCATTGTCCCGCCGGCGTCCCAGCCGGCCTATGATCCTTACGGCAATACGGGTTATGATCAAGGCGGATACGGGAATGACCAAGGCAGCATCTGGGACGATCCGAACTCCATGCAGCAGATTCTCGAGGGGTTCGGTGGGAATCAGAACAGCGGCAGCGGGCAGTCCAACCGCTCTCGCTGTACCGGTAACGAACAGTACGACCGCACGATCCGCGGCATCTACGCCGATGGCTGCGGCGACGGCTCCACGTCCCAGGGGTCGTCCAGTGACAGTAACTGTGCCTTCAACTATACGATGGGATCGACGGGAAGGTACGGCAGTACCACCTTTACGTGCAACTGCGCGGGTTGGGGGTTTGATCCGTCGCAGAGCCGCTGTGTCAAAGGCCGGCCCGACAGCTACAGCGGACAGCAGCGGCAGCCCGCGCCGCCCCCGAAACATCCCACGGGGATTACGACCAACCGCAGTCGTGAGCAGATGGGTAACCGCTCCGCCGGCGGGTCAACGTCTACGGGCGGCGGAAACACCAATGGTGAATACCAACCGCTTCAGTGTAAGGACTACCCCAAGGATTTTTGCCGGTGGGAAGGCGGTACGCCGATGTGGGGAATGCCGGAATTGGGCATGAGCCAGCTACGCTGTATTTGCGGATGCTATACGGAGTCCCCTGCGTCCAAATGTGCGAATATGCCCAAGCCGCCGGGATATTGATAGTTGGGTAAATAGAGGAGATGAAATATGAAAGCAGCTCTCTTTACGCTCCTGGTTATAGCCGGAATGAGTGCGCCGGCCTGGGCCGAGACGATCCCTTGTCCTAACCTGGGATATGAGTTAATTAAACAAGAAGGATATATGAGGGACGGTCCGCCGGGAACGATCTATCCTGACAAGCGTGACACCATTACCTACAATGGTGCGGAGTGCAACTATGAGAGTGGAATCCGGCTGTATTTGACATGGGTGTCCTATTACGATCACGCGAAGTTAAATTATCCGGACTGCCGCTGGAACGAGTTTCTGGGCGGTGATCCCGAAAAATATTATGAAGTCCGCAAGAAGAGCCGTAAGGCGAGTATCAGCAGCCGCACGCATCTGGCGTCCGTGCACCTCGATCTGTCCCGCAAGGAATTCCGCGAAGCGAACCGCAAGAAGTGGATGGACGCGGCCGAGGCCTTGTTGGATAAATACAAGTTACGCGGCCTGCCCTGCGACCAGACGACGGGAGAATGGGGTGAATATCCGGGGGAGTCGGCCGTGTCGGTAAGCACACCGGCGAGCCGTGCGGCGGCCGCGCCGGATACAAATCTGCCGGCGGCGGGATCCAACCGCACGACCGGGGCCCCGACTTATCAGAAAGAAAAGACGGATAATATCGACGCGCAGATCGACGATATCCTCAACCGTTTGAAAAACCAGTGAGGCGAGCGATGAAGTCGACGACACTGCTTCTGATCATCCTGATACTGACGCTGAGCGTCGCGGGCGCCGCCCGGGCCGAGTCGATCAGCTGTCCCGCCATGGGTATTCCCATCCAACCGGCAGACCCGCGTGTGCCGTCAGGTAAGGTCTTCGCGGATGCCAACAAGGATACGCTCTCGGGGTACGCGAACTGTGAATACGGACCCAAGACCAGGATCCTGGTGTCCTGGTTTTCCTCCCTGAACCGGGAGATGTGGCAGGACAAATGCGCCGAACGCCGGTCGTTGGCGAATGACATCGATGTGAAGTTCAATAACAAGAAGAAGTGGGTGATCGTCACCAGCCGTTCGCACCTGACGCTGGTTTACATGTGGCTATCGCCGAAGGAATACCGTAATCGGCGCGATGACTGGGCCGCGGCCGGACGGAAGCTGTTGCAGGAGCATGTGTCGCGCGGCATGTCCTGCGCGGATTATGATCCGGGCACGGCGGTCCGTTCCGTTTCACCGACACCGGCCGTGCCGTCACGCCCGAGCGAACCGCCGGCCGCGCCGCAGCGTTACGCCCCGACGCAGCAAGGCCGCGACCCGAACCCGTCACAGCCAATGGTGACGCCGAAGGCGGCATCGCAAACCCCCGAACCCGTGGTGCAGCCTGATGATGTTGATGAGAAGATCGACGACATCCTGGAGCGGTTGAAAGGCAGCGATTAGCGGATAGCGGTTAGCGGATAGTGGTTAGAGAGGAGTCCGGATTATTTATGAAATATGCCTTCCTCATATTGCTGACGTTGGCGGCGGTGCCCCCGGCGCAGGCCGCGATGATCACTTGCCCGGATACCGGCAACCGGCTGACCCGTACCGACACCGGGCGGCAATCCGGCGAGATCTATCTGGCGGACAACAATTCCTTAAAATACCACCGGGCCATCTGCCAGTACGGCCGCAAGAACAAGATTGTGCTCAATTGGCTGGCGCCGGAACCCGTCCAGGATCTGGCCAGCGCCAGGAGCACATGTTCGTGGATGCTGAGTAATGCCCACGGCCAATCATTCCGGACGATCTTGGGAAAAGACGGCGCCAATTTGTACAGTAACACGCACATGGTTTCCGCCCGTCTCTATCTATCCAAAAAAGAAGCCGAACCGCAGCGCCGGCAGGCGTGGGTGAATCACGCGTATGGTTTGATCAAACTCAAGATGAATGAGGCGCTGGTTTGCGAGGACGTTCTCACCGGAGACATCCCGCAGGCCAGGCCCACCGCGCCCGCCGAGGTCGACGCGGAGATCGGCGATATCCTCAATCGTTTAAAGGGGGAGTTATAGGCGATGCGAACGGTACTCGCAGCGGCAGGGGTGATCGTGATCGGCTTAATATTGTTTCCGGGCTGCTCCCGGGCCGTAGTGGAAATCAACATTCTGCCGGAAGACCAGATATGTGCGACGGATGACGACTGCATCCGCGTCGACCACAACTGCGGCGGCTGCACCTGCGGCCTGCCCGTCAACAAGGTCCACAAAAAGAAATACTGGGACATGCTCGATGAGCAGTGCCAAGACTATCACGGCCCGGTGTGCGATTTCGCGTGTTCCCTGACCCCGGCTTGCGTCGATCAGCGCTGCGTGCTTACGGATCAGCGAGCAGCGTTTAGCGGACAGCGAACAGATAGGGAATAGGTGATCGGTGAAAGTGGAACCAGTGAACAGAGATTTTTTTTATGGGCTGGAGGATGACACTGCCTTTAATGTGCCGACCGTATGAAGGGATTATATCATTACATTTACTACTTGTGGTATCGTCTGGCTCGGCGATCCAATCATCCTTACCCTCATGATTATGCTGCATTAATCTTGGCAATTACGGAGGTGTTTCTAATCATCAATGTTGCCAAAGCACTTACCTTTACTGAATTTGTTAAAGTTCTCGAGCCGCAGTGGAGAATATCGGTGTGGTTCTTAGTACTAATTTGTGCCGCAATATTCTCAATGGGTAACTTAGCCTATTTTAACCGGAAACACAGGTATAACACTATTGTGGAAGGTTACGACAAACCTGAGAATGGTGAGAAAATAGATTTTGGGTTACACACAACGATAGTTGTAGGTGTTGCGACAATTCTATTGATAGGAGTTTATTTCATGCCGGTTAGATTTGAATAGCGCGAGCCGGGGACAGATGACGTAACCCACTATCCGGTTCCCGGGCTTTAGAATTTAGAGTTGCAGTATGTGTCCTTGGATTTAAGGAAATGCACATTAAACTATTACAAGAAAAAACAAGAGCGCTGAATACGATCTGTAATTATTATCTGATTCTATATTTTGTATTATGGTTGTTTCATGCAATCAACATTCGGTTGAATTTCTTGAATGATGAGTTCTTCATTGGAAAATTATTGCTGCTTGTATGGATAATTATAAAACCAATAATCTTTATTTATGTAATTCGTATAAATAAACTTTTGGGACGGGAAGGGGTTTTTCTGGGATTAATTGCCTTAATTCTTCCCTTTGGCGAGCTGTTGGCTGCCAATTTGACAATTAGGAAAGCCATAGAGCGAATTGCTGATTAGGAAGGCTAAATTAATTAATATATCATGGGATAGTGTCTATTTACGGTATCGCCGGATCCGCAGCCTGAAAAGAGTTGGGGTTGCGGTATGTCCCCGGATTCAAACCATTACCCATTGAGTGGGATATCGACACGTTATGGCACGAATTGTAACAGTTCTCAAGAGTAAGCATTATAGGAGCTCTTTGTGTTATTTGTTGATTTTCGGTTTGCTCTGCTTTTGGGGGGGAGTGGACTTGCCCTCAAAAGTGGGACACCAATGAAACGGTGGTATAATGCCACCAGGAGGTGTCCGATGAGCAAGAACAAACCCCGTAATAGTTACAGCCGCGAATTTAAGCTCGAGGCTGTTAAGCTGTCTCAGCAACCCGACCGGACCGTAGCCGAAGTCGCCCGGGAGCTTGGTGTACGTGAAAATGATCTGCACACTTGGCGTAAAGCCGTAGCCGATTTGGGCGAAAACGCGTTCCCCGGCCGCGGTCTAAAATCTCAGGATCAAGTCGCCCAATTAAAGCGGGAAATCGCCCAACTACGCGAGGAGAACGAAATCCTCAAGAAGGCGGCGATTTTTTTTGCCAAAGAGAGCGGCGATTCGAATTCGTGAAGCTGCACAGCCATAAACACGCGATAAAAACCTTGTGCCGTGTGCTGCAGGTATCACGTAATTGTTACTACCGATGGATCAATAAACAAGCCATGCCAAAAGAGTCAGACAAAATACTAGTCGATATCAAACGGGTATTCCTTGAGAACAGAAAATCATACGGATCACCGCGGATATACAAGCAACTTAAAGACGAAGGAATTCGCTGCTCTAGAAACCGCATAGCCCGGTTGATGCGCGACGACGGTATTGTTGCCCGCAGACGAAAGAAGTACAAAAAGCCTGTGTCTAAACAACGTCAAACACCCGTGGCCGAGAATCTGCTGAACCGCGAGTTCAAAGTGCACCGATTGGACAGTGTTTGGGCCAGCGATGTCAGTTACTTTTGGACCCGCAAGGGTTGGGTCCATCTGGCTGTTGTTATGGACCTTTATTCGCGGAAGATCATCGGCTGGTCCATGGGCGACCGGGTTGACAAAGAACTCACAATAAATGCATTGAGAATGGCTTTAGATCGACGGGGCCTAAGGCCGGTTATCCACCATTCCGATCAGGGGGCCGAATATTCCAATAAGGACTTCCAGTCACTTCTAAAAGAGCATCTCATCAAACCGAGCATGAGCCGCAAGGCTAATTGCTATGACAATGCCGTTGTTGAAAGCTTTTTTAAAACCATTAAGGCTGAGCTGGCGTATCAACAAATGTTCCAAGATATTGATCAGGCGAGATCAGCCATCTTTGAATACATCGAGGTATTTTATAACATCAAACGATTACACTCGGGGTTGGGCTATCTGAGCCCCGTGGACTATGAACGTATAAATTCCGTTAACTAACTGTCCCATTTTTCGGGGCAAGTCCAGAGTCCCTGACAAATTTGACTCAGAAAAGTGGAAGGTTGCGAAGAGTTCGATATCACGAAATCTTAATGTGCGATTGCTTATGCTTGACGATTTATTAGCGAACTATAATCTTGTAGGTCTATCGAAGGAAAATCTAATACAATTATTGGGAGCCCGGGAGAATCAGGAATATTCCGATGAATATATAGCCCAATTGATGAAAAGCCATAAGGCTGCAGGAAGACCCCAAGATCAGCTGGATTCGTACCTGAAATTTTACAAGGAAATGCAAAAAGAGGACAAGTTTGTGTACTATCTCAGCGCCAGTAAATTTTACGATGAAGGCCCGGTCTTGGAAGTTTACTTTGAAAATGATGTTGTTTCCAAAGTCAATATTGTCCACAGATAGTTGAATCTATATTAATCCGGGAACACATGCCATAACCCAAACGGATGAAGTTGACGGATTTCTGAACGCTAACCGCTAACTGCTATCCGCTAACCGCTGATTTTCACTCCAGCGCTTATTAAACCATCCGCCCCACTGCTCCGGATAAAACCGGATATACTTTTCAATCACCGCGTTCATGGCGTTCATGTTGGGCGCGTCGGTATCTGCGGCGGGGCCTGCGAGGATTTCGATCTCCTCTTCGATATGCACGTGAAAACGGTTCTGCTCATCCTGGGTGATGAACATCGGCAGGACAGGCGAGCCGAACTTGCGGTGAAATAGTAGGGGGCCGGTGGCGCGCCTGACTTCTTTGCCGAAAAAGTTCACCGGGACGCCGGCATTGTCGGGGGGGATTTCATCAATAACGATAAACAGCATTTCCTTGCGCTGCAGGGCCCCATAGGTCTCCCGCAGGAATTCCCGCGCGGGTTTGGTGGGGATCATGTGGACGCCCCACTTTTCGCATTGGCCGAACATGAATTTGCTGAACTCCGGATCGCGCATCGGCCGGATGATCACATTGATCTTGTAGCCTTTCTGGATGAGCGAGACAAACATCAGCGGGAAATTATTGAGATGGGCGGTCACGGCGATGACGCCCCGGCCGCGGTCCAAGGCCTCGCGCAGCCGATCCTCACCGTGGGTGACGACCCGGGGGGTGAGTTCGGCGGGATGTTCGACATAGTAGATCATGTCGATCATCAGCCCGGCGGCGCGGCGCAGGCAGTCCCGCGTCATTTTCCGGTAGAACAACTCGTCTTTGGCCGGACCGTACACGGCCCGCAGATTGGTCAGGGTAATGGCGCGCATCCGTCCCATAAAGGGGTAGACGACGTAATAGAGCGGCGAAATCAACGCCGCGATGCACCAGCGCGGGAGATGGCCGAGCAGCCACTCCACGCACAGTAATCCGCCCATGGAAATCCGCCGGGTGAACGCGCGCAGGTAGGTTTTATCTTTGTTAGCCATGATGATGGTATTTAGGATAGCAGGAAAACCGGGACGCGAATAGCGATATTATCCGGAAACAGGTCCCCCGCAGGGGTTTCTTGACATTTCGGACTATCCCCCTAGAATACTGGGACCGGACAACCATCGGTCTCAGCCATGAAGACACCCCTGATCTGCCTAACTCTGACCTTAATCCTGTTCCCGGCATCGGCCCGGGCCCAGGTCACCCCGGACCTCACGCCGGGCGCCACGCAGGGGCGCTATCTGCAAAATCAGCAATATTTCCAACAACGCCAACAACTTAAGCGTCAGTCCGAGAAGCGGAAAGAGGATCTGATCGAACAGCTCGGCGCACCGGATTCACCGGCGGCCCGGCCGGCGGACGCGGTGCGGTTCCGGTTGCGGGGAGTGCGGGCCACGCCCTCACGCATCCTGTCGGATGACGACATCGACGGCATTGTCGGTCCGTACGTCGGCCGCGAGGTGACGCTTGCCGATCTCAACCGGATGGTGGACGCCATCAATGATTTGTACCGTCAGAAGCGGGCGCTGACTGCCCGCGCGATCCTGCCGCCGCAGGAGATTGCTGACGGCGTGGTGCAGATACAGCTGATCGAGGGTCGCCTCGGTACGCTGACGGTCACCGGCAACCGGACTACGCGCGAGGGATTTATCCGCGGCCAGGTCCGGCTCCAGGAAGGCGAGCCGGTCGACCTGTCCCGGCTGGAACAGGACCTGCTGCGTTTCAACGCGGTGTATGATGCCCGTATCCGGGCGCTGCTTAAACCGGGCCGGGAATTCGGCACCACCGATTTCACGTTGACGGTCGTCGAGCCGAACCGCTTCGAGGGGACGATCTACTCGGACAATACGGGCCGGGATGAGACGGGCAAGGAGCGCGGCGGCTTCACCGTGGCCGCCAACAGCGTGCTGGGCCGGCGCGACCGGCTGAGCCTCGGCGGGGTCTTTGCCGACGGAACCCAGGGATTCAACGTGGCCTATGACGTCCCGGTCGGTCGCCGCGGGACCCGGGTGCGGATCAGTTTCGACCGCTCGGACGTGGACGTGGAAGACGGCGCCCTGGCCGCGCTGAATATCGAAGGTGATTCAGAGGTCCTGGCCTTTGTGGTGACGCACCCCTTTCTGGTCCGCAAGGCCTGCCAGCTGTCGGCCTTTACCGGTTACAATATCAAGTCCTCGGGGACCCGCGTCAGCGGGGTGGAGGTCCTCACGACGGAGGTGCGTTCCGCCATTCTTGGGGTCAATTACCTGCATTACGACACCCGCGGATACTGGTACGCGCAATCCGTTCTGACCCAGGGGTTTGACAAGTTCGGCGGCGACAGAGAGTTCTTGAAGTCCAACAGCGAGTTTAGTAGAATACACTTCCTGAGCGGGCGTGTGTATGTCCTGTTGCGGACGAGCCTGCAATTCTCCGACGAACCGTTTTTACCATCTTCAGAACAGTTTCAAATGGGCGGATTGACAACAGTACGCGGATATAGAGAAGGCATCCTCATCGGGGATGCCGGTTATTACGTCAACGCCGAACTCCATTTTCCCATCCGGTTCACACTCAATAACAAAGACTTTTTCCGCAACCGCTTGAACGGCTTCCTGTTTGCCGATCAGGGCGGGACGATTGCCGTCAAAGACAATGACGACGACAACACCCTGGTCAGCGCCGGGGCGGGGTTCAATGTGCGGATCAACAAGTATCTGAACGGACGTTTCGTGGCGGGTTTTCCGGTGAAGGATGACCTGCGCACGGACGAAAACGACGTCCGCTTTCACTTTTACATAGAAGCACAATTTTAACGCGTAACAAAAGGAATTCATCATGTCCACAGGTTTGAAACTTCCCAAATCGATGACCGCAGCGATCCTGTCCTTGCTTTTCGCGGCGCAGACATCATTCGCCGCCGCGCCGATCGTCACCGACGGCAATACCGCCACCACCGTAAAGACGGTGGGTAGCGTCACCGATGTCACCACCGCCACGGTGCGCGGCAACACCGCCTTTAACTCCTTTAATCAGTTCGACGTCAAGCGCGGGACCACGGTCAACGTGCATTTGCCGGGCGGGACCGACAATCTGCTCAATCTGGTGCATAAACGTAAAACCAAGATCGACGGGATCCTCAACGGTTATCAGAACGGGCAGATCGGCGGGAACGTCTTTTTCCTGAACCCGTACGGCGTGGCCGTCAGTTCGAGCGGGGTGGTGAATGTCGGATCGTTCACGGCGATCACGCCCACGACGGACTTTATGAAGGAATTCTTCGCCGGACCGGGGAACCCCTCCGCCGCGGCCACGGCCAGTGTCCTGGCCGGGGACGTGCCGCTGCGCGGCTTTGCGGGGATCTCCGTGGACGGGCAGATTAACGCCGAACGCGACGTGACTTTAATGGCTGGTGATGTCAGCGTTAAAGGGGCGATCAACGCCGGGGCGGCCGCGCAGAGTGCGGTGGCCGGATTCGGAAGTTTTGTGAATATCGAAGGCGTTGAGGTCGGCGCGGACCTGATTGTGGACAACGGGACCGTCAAGATCGTCGCCGTTGACGACGTGCTTGTTACCGGTGAGATCAATGTCGACGGCAAGGCCGGTGTGGCCGGCGGTTCGGTGGCAATCGATGCCGGCGACGCGATCACCGTGGAAAAGAACGCGGTCATCTCGGCCAAGGGGCAGGGCGCGAATTCCAACGGGGGGGAGATCATCATCCTCGCGCAGGACGACGCCACGCTGGAAGACAATGCCGTGATCGACGCCGGCGCCGGGACATCGGGCAACGGCGGGTTCATCGAGTTCAGCGCCAAAGATAAAGTGGATGTCAAAGGCGGGAGCCTGGCGGCGGCAGCTGCCAACGGCCTGCCGGGGACCATTCTGCTCGATCCGGCGATCCTCAATCTCAATGCGGACGTCTTCACCGCCGGGGCCAATATGCTCTTCGAGGCCGATGAGACGATCAACGTCAACGGCGTCACCATCTCCTCCCGTCAAATCGCCGGGGTCGATCACGTGAATGACGCGTCGACCGGGGATTCGGGGGATTTGGAGTTTATTGCCCCTGTCATAAACTTTAATGGCGGATCGCAAGTCCTGGCACATTCGACAGATGGTTTTGCCAGTGGAGAGATCCTGGCAAATGCAAAATATTCTGGAATTGGAATGGTTGATCCTGTTGCGCTCCAGATTAATGTAACGGATTCTCTTTTAAAGGCGTTATTGATCGAACTGCAGGCTGACGGATTCGTTTCCAAGACTGCACTTTCAGATGACAGTGTTGTAACGAATGTATCCGCAGCAATCAATGTGAACAGCAGCACACTGGATGCCGGAGCGGGGACGGTAGGATTATTTGCAACTGCCGAGGCCTTAACAGACATCCTGGAAACGGATATCCCGGATGCAATAAACATTGAGCATAATGTTTCGGCACTAACGCATATTGATGGGAGTTCCGTCATCAAAGCGGATACTATTGAGATCGTCAGCAGGGCCACCAACAGTATTGCCGCTGACGTGAGCAATGTCGACAATACCATGTATGAAGACATCACCGGAATATTTTCTCAAGCGAATACCCATAGTAAGGCAACAATTGCTCAGGGTGCGGATATCCAGACAATGGACGCCGGACATTTGTCGCTGGCCGCCCTTTCAACCACCAATATCGACATAGCCATGCTGCATGAAAAGCAGGATGCGGAGACGCCTAGCGCAGCAATGGCCGTCAGCGAGGTAAACGCCAGTGCGGAAGCCACAATTGCTGCGGATTTGGCGATTTCTACAGTAGAAACGGTTGCTTATAGTGAAATAAACAGTGTTGTGTCGGCCACAACCATATTTCCTTTATCCATACTAGCCTTGCTAACAGGAGAAGGTGAAGTCCCGGACTTACCCTTTACCATGACGGCGGCGGCCAGTAAGCACGATAACCGGGCCAAAGCCGGTTTTATTGAGGGCGCCATTATCAATGCAGATTTGTTGGGTCTGTCGGCATTTGCCCGAGATGAGTCGATTCTGATCATGGATCCGGGAGCCAGCATGGAAAATGTTCACATTAAGGGTATAGTCGATGGGGATTTTCTAAGTATTGCGGAACTTTGTTTCCGTGAGAATGCCGACGTTACCGTTAATGAACGATATCTATTGGAGATAGCCAATGTCGCTCCTGAGTCGATTGATGGACTCTCCGAGGTGGCAAAGCAGGAAGTCACATCTGAGCTGGGTGCAAATCCAATGTTTACAAAACTTTGGAAACTGCAATCCAGCAGCGCCAGCCAATCGGAATCTTCATACGAGTACGCTGAGGAGTGGGAAGCCACCGAAGACTCCGACGCCACCATGGACTCTGACATGGATTCCGGATCGACCATGGACTCCGGCGGGGATTCGGGAGAAGGATACTCCTATGAATGGACCACGGAATCGAGCTACGACACCAGTTCGGATTCGTCTTCCAGTTCGTCATCCAGTTCCAGTTCATCCTCAACGTCCGAAGAGACGTCTGAATCGCAGTCCAGTTCCGACTCCGATTCATCGTTCGAGTTTGAGTCGGAATCATCCAGCTCATCCTCGAGCTCTTCGACGCCGTAAGGTAGACCAAAATAGAATACAAAAGGCCCCGCGGTTCCCCGGCGGGGCCTTTTTTGTGGACGCAGATCAGGCGCATTTCGGCTGTGCAAGCCCTGTGCGCGTGTTAAAATAAGGCCTATGACAAACGCGCGGGTTATCTCGGTCTCGGCTCTGCTGCTCGGCGCATCCTTCTTGGGCGGATGTGCGACACTGCTGGCGTCCCCCACCGAAGGTGTCGTGCTTAACGACGTCCATTCCCGCCTGAATCCCACCCGGGTCGAGACAGTCCAGTATCCACACAACACGTCTGATGTCGTACGCATGATCCGCGCGGCGGCACAGCACGGCCGGGCGGTCAGCATCTCCGGCGGGCGCCACGCCATGGGTGGCCAACAGTTCGGCACCGGGACCGCGCACATCAGCATGACCGAAATGGACGACGTCCTTGCCCTGGACAAACAGCGCGGGATCGTCACCGTTGAGGCGGGGACCGAATGGCCCGACCTGATGGATGAGCTCGCCGACCGCCAGCGGGGCGACGCGCAGCCGTGGGGCATCATTCAAAAGCAGACCGGCGCCGACCGGCTGACCATCGGCGGGGCGTTGTCGGCCAACGCGCACGGCCGCGGGACCGGCTTTAAGCCGATCATCCAGGATGTGGAGAGCTTTATCCTGGTCAATGCCGAGGGGGAACAACTCCGTTGCAGTCGCACGGAAAACAGCGAATTGTTCGCCCTGGCGATCGGCGGTTACGGTTTGTTCGGGGTCATCACCGAAGTCGACCTGCGCCTGCAGCGGCGTTACAAACTCCGACGGGTGGTGGAGTTGATCTCACTGGAGGATTTGCCGTCCAAGGCGCGGGAACGCCTGGAGGACGGTTTTACCTACGGTGATTTTCAGTACAAGACGGATGATGCGGCCGAGGATTTTATGAAGGTCGGTGTATTGTCCGCCTACAAACCCGTCGCTACGGACACGCCCGTCCCGGACGATCAACGCGGCCTGACGCCGGAGCAGTGGTATCATCTCGTCCATTTCGCCCACGCCGACAAGGCCAAGGCCTTTGAGGTCTACAGCGAACACTATCTCGCCACGGACGGTCAGATTTACTGGTCGGATTCGCATCAGATGAGTTTCTACGTGGAGGGCTACATCGAGTATCTCGAGAAGGTGATGCCGGATTATCCCAAGGGCTCGCTGATGATCAGCGAGGTCTATGTCCCGCGTGACCGGCTGACGGACTTCATCGAACAGGTGATCAAAGATGTGCGGGAACAACAGATGAACGTCGTCTACGGCACGATGCGGCTGATCGAACGCGATGACGAGAGCTTTCTGGCCTGGGCGAAACAGGATTACGCCTGCATCATCTTTAATCTGCGCGTGGAACACAGCGACGAGGGGCTCGAACGGGCGCGACGTCAGTTTCAAACGCTGATCGACCGGGCGCTGGAGCGCGGCGGTTCCTACTTTCTGACCTATCACCGCTGGGCGCGTCCCGATCAGGTGCTGGCGGCGTACCCGCAGTTTATTGATTTTCTCCGGAACAAGCTGCGCTACGATCCGCAGCAGCGTTTTCAAAGCGAGTGGTACCGGTACTATCGCGATGTCTTTGCCGATAAGCTCGGACTCCCGGAGGAAGAATCCCGCTTATCCAGCGGCGGGGCCGCCGAAGACCGGACGCCGCAGTCGTCATGGGAATTCGAGGAAGACTTCCGTCTGGGCCAGGCGTCAGCCGGCGAACGCATCGAGGAGCTGGCCGCCGCGCTGATCCGCAACGTTCAGGCAACCGATCTTTACAAGCGCGGAACACGGGCGTTCCGGCGTAACCGTTACCGTCAGGCTGTTTCCTACTTCCGGCGGGCGCTGGAACTGAACCCCGATTTCTATTACGTTTATAATGATATGGGACTGGCCTACAAGAAGCTGGGTCAGGACCAGGACGCGGTCGCGAGCTTCGACGCGGCGTTACGCATCAAACCCGACTATCACATGGCGCTTAACAACCGCGGCATTATGCGCGAGCGGCTGGACGACAATGACGCGGCGCTGGACGATTATACCGCCGCGATCAATGCCGATCCGTTTTACGCCTACGCCTATTTCAATCGCGGCAATATTTACAAGAAACGCGGCATGGACGACCTGGCGATTGCCGACTATTCCGAAGCGATCACATTGAAATATAATTACGCCCCCGCCTTCAATAACCGCGGTATTCTCTATCAAAAAATCGAGGACTACGACGCGGCCGCCGCCGACTACGACAAGGCCCTGGAATCGAATCCCGAGTACGCTTATGCCTGCAACAACCGCGCGATCATCCACGAGAAGAAGGGGGAATGGGAGCAGGCGATCGAACTCTACAGCCGGGCACTGGAGATCAAACCCGATTATCAAACCGCCTATTACAATCGCGGCAACGCCTACCGCCAAACCGGTCAGTGGAAGGACGCAGTCAGGGACTACTCACGTGTCATCAAGCTGGCCCCCGGATTATCCAAGGCCTACTATCAGCGCGGGCGTTCGTACAAAGAACTCGGCCGCTATCGCAAGGCCGTGCGTGATTTGACCAAGGTGATCGAGCTGGGTAAGGGCTTCAACGACAGTTATCTCGAACGCGCCGAGGTGTACCTTCAGCTGCATAAGACCGAACAGAGCCGGCAGGATATCGAGAAGGCGAAAGAACTGGGATTGAAAGTCTCGGCGGATCTGCTCAAGAAGGTCGAGCAGGTCGTGGATATCAGCGGTCAGCGTGAAGCGGACAGAGAAAAGTGAGTGTTTTGAGATTTAGAGGCAAGTGGGAGTCAGTAAGTTAGGGCCGTGTAGGAGGGATGGTATGAGTCTTGGCCCTGATTCCTGTCTGGTCGCTGTCCGCTAGACGCTGTATCATCTCTCATGCGCGCAACTGTTTTTCAGCATCGACGACGTCGCGGTTGATGTGGTCGATGGCCTCATGCGCGCGCGCCTTCAGCCCGTCACTGACCGGGCCTTCGGTCATTTCCTTCAATAATTGCATCGCCATGCGGAAGTAACGGACCAGCTCGCCTTCGTCGGCCGGACAGGTCTGCATGACTTGGTTGAAGTCCTCGCCCTTGAACCATGACTCCATGGCGTTGGCCAGATGGAAATGGCATGCCTTGCTGTAAGGTTTAATGCGCAGGCCGTGTTCGGCGTGCAGGATGGGAAAGATGATGTCGTTGCCGACGCGCTGCAGGTACTTCGCGCTCTTGCTCAGCTTGGGTTTGCGCATGCCCTTGCGCGGTTCAAAACACGCCGAGACGGCCAATACCGCCAATTGTCCGGGACTCAGTTCGTCCAGGATCCCCTGATCGAAGAACTCGGCGAGCAGCATTTCATAACCGTACACCTGCGCCGCAAAGACGCCCTTGGCGGTGACTTTATTCTTACGGATGTGCCCGAGCTGCTTGAGGATCTTGACCTTGGCACGCAGCATGTGCTTGGCCTTCTGGCGGTTTTTCGGCGTTTGCTGATAGGCGTGCAATGATAACGGATAGATGTCGTACAACCGCTCTTTGTGCCGTTGGTACAGGTGCAGGATAGTGGCGTACGACGCGTTAAACCGCGAGCTGACCCGTTCGGGTTCGCCGTGCAGCATCCGCGCGACGTCCTCCGCTTCGACCATCAGCGGGTCGATCCGGCAGAACACGAAACCCTCCGCGTCGATCCCGCGCCGTCCCGCCCGTCCGGCCATCTGATAAAAATCCCTGGTCTTCAGCGCGCGGAATCCGTCGCCGTATATTTTGCGCAGTTCGTCGAAGACCACGGTGCGCGCCGGCATGTTGATCCCCAGCGCAAAGGTCTCTGTGGTAAAGATCGCCTTGATCAGGCGCGTGGTAAAGAGCTGTTCGATCACTTCCTTCAGGGTCGGCAGCATGCCGGCATGATGATAGGCGATGCCGCGCTCGATGAGCGGGGCGATGTCATAGGTGCTGGGTTCGTGCGCGATGTCGTACTTCTCGATGAGCGCGCGGAAGCGTGTCTTGATTTCGGTGTGTTCCTCGGGAGTCAGAAAATCGAATCCCTGAATATCCACGGCCAGACCTTCGGCGCGCCGCCGGCTGAAGCAGAAATAAATGCAGGGGACCAGCTGCTTTTCCTTGAGATGGCGGATCAAATCCACGGGATCGTTCGGGATACGGATATGCGACCGTTTTTGGAAGCGCTGCCAGCGCGGGACGCCCTGCGCTGCCGCGCGCATCGACTTTTGGGCCTGTTCCAGATTGTCCGTGATGCGGCCGGCGCATTGAAAGGCAAAATGCAGGGGGACTGGCCGGCGGTCTTCAACCACCACCTTGACCGGCCGGTCGTGCAACGCTTCCATCCAGCCGGCGATCTGATCGATGTTCGGGATCGTCGCCGACAAACCGAGGATATTCATATGGTCCGGCAGGAACATCAAAGACTCTTCCCACACACTGCCGCGTTCGGTGTCGTCCAGATAATGCAGCTCATCGAAGATGACCCAGGAGTAGTCCAGCAGGTTGGAATGTTCTTCGACGATCTTGTTGCGGAAGATCTCCGTGGTCATGATCAGCGTGTGAGCCCCGGAATTGATGGTGACGTCACCGGTCATGATACCGACGCGGTCCGGATAGAGCGCGGAAAAGTCGCGATACTTCTGATTCGACAAGGCCTTGATCGGGGCGGTGTAGATCACCTTGTCGTCGTTCCTGAGGCAGGTAGTGATTACATGCTCGGCGATGACGGTCTTGCCGGCGCCGGTAGGCGCCGCCACGATCACGGAGTGGCCCTGATTGATATGTTCGATCGCCTGAAGTTGAAACGGGTCGTATTGCATGCCGACTATTATAGAGGGAAGGGGGAATGAATGAAATAGCGGCGGTAAAATATCCGCAGGCCGGTCGAACGTATACCGGACCGGAATAAAACGGTCATCCGGATGCGATTTAACTACCATCCGCCCGGAGCTATGCTAAAATAATTCCAAAAGGCCCGACCGGCCACATTTACCAAGGATCGACAGTGGAGCATCCTCCGCACCAACCCGAAGATCTTAAATCCCTGCACTCGCCCGCGGCCATCCGCGAACGTCTCGAGGCCGGGGTGACCCACAGCTATCTGAAGGATTTTGTCTACGGCGCTATCGACGGGGCGGTGACGACCTTTGCCGTGGTCTCCGGCGTGGCCGGGGCCGGATTATCCAGTTCCGTAATTATCATCCTCGGGCTCGCCAATCTGATCGCCGACGGCTTCAGCATGGCCGTCAGTAACTTCCTCGGGACGCGGGCCGAAGAACAGCTCCGGGAACGGATCCGGCGCCGGGAAGAGCAGCATATCCGGGACATACCCGAGGGAGAACAGGAGGAAATCCGGCAGATCTTCGCGGCCAAGGGATTTCACGGAAAAGACCTGGAACGGGCGGTGCAAATCATCACCGCCGATCCCAAGCAGTGGATCGATACGATGCTGCAGGAAGAATTCGGCCTCCCGCTGGTCGGGCCGTCCCCGTGGCGCGCGGCCGTGGCCACGTTCGCCGCCTTTGTCCTGGTCGGGTCCGTGTCACTCGTGGTTTTTATTTACCAGTGGCTCAGCGGCACCAGTGTACCGCATGCCTTTGCCTTGAGTTCCGCGATGACCGGAGCGGCCTTCTTCGCGGTCGGTGCGATGAAGGGGCATTTCGTGGAGCAAAAATGGTACATGTCGGGCCTTGAAACCCTACTCGTCGGGGCAACGGCCTCAGCGTTGGCATACGGGGTCGGCGCTCTTCTTAAGACCGTGATCTAATCTCACCCTGCTTTCCACTGTCGTTACTCCCGCGGGAGCCTTCTTTTTCCAACATGGTATCCCAAGCAATGTGTCCACATGAATGTGCGGTAGTTGTGTGTAATCCTTAATAACCGCTGTGGTTTGACAGGCTTACCTTAATATTGCATACTTGTAACGGACAGAATGGCAGTCGAGAAAGGCAAGCTGTTTCGAAAGAGCAGTACGCAAAGCCACAGGCCTAAAACCCCATGGCGCGGGGAAAGGGCGGCTGGGTTACCCCATGGACAGACTATGGCCCACTCTTTCGGATAGGAAGAGTGGGCTTTTTATTTGGCCGGGGAAGGGCTCCGACCGTACGGCGTACATAAGCCGGGGACGGGGCCGTCCCCTTTTTTATTTTAGGAAAGACCGATGAAGCCGCGCACATTATTGATCGGAGTATTGCTGCTGAGCTGGTTGCTGCACTCGCAAATGAGCAACGCGTGGGTGGACTATGACCGCAGTGTCACCGTGCACACACCGCCCAAACAAGGCCAGATCGACAAGGCTCCTTTTAACTTCGGTGAGTTCACGATCGTTCCGCGGGCATCCTTCGATATCGAGGCGCGGGTCCTGAGCCGCAAGGCATATTTGTTCGGGACCGAGTCCAAACTCTCGCCGGTGGATTTCGCCATGGGGTGGGGGCCAATGTCGAATTATCACGTCTTGAAGGACCTGCGGATTTCCCAGAATAACCGCTGGTATTTCTACCGGTACCGGGAAGCCCCCATTATGCCGTCGGAAATCATTCGCAACAGTGCCAATATGCATATGATCCCGGCGGACAAGTATGTGAAAAAGAAACTGATGGACGTCCGCCGCGGCCGGATAGTCCGGATAAAAGGATATCTGGTTAACGTGCGCGGCCCCAACGGCTGGCACTGGAACAGTTCCATGACCCGGACCGACAACGGCAACGGGTCTTGCGAGATCATCTTTGTCGAAGACATCGAAATTCAATCCTGAGGATAAGTATCGAAGACTGAGACCAAGGCTGTTTACGGAGGAGAAACCATGATTCATTCAGACCTGCCCGCGCTGGCACTCTTTAC
Source organism: Candidatus Omnitrophota bacterium (assembly GCA_020632495.1). Taxonomy (GTDB): domain Bacteria; phylum Omnitrophota; class Gorgyraeia; order Zapsychrales; family Zapsychraceae; genus JAGOSC01. Next base: position 1,304,009 of record JACKFL010000005.1, read on the forward strand.
TGCCGGCGCCATCGCTGTGATCCAACAGATCGAACTCGAAGTCCGCCCGCCCGCGGAGGAAACCCAAAAAGACTATTCCCTCTGGGAGGAAAAGCTCTCCCGCTATCTTCCGTTCATCTACTAATCACAGCCCGTTGAATCCATTCTGAGCGGAACGGCTTTTTTTGACTCTTTTATTGAACATGTTCAAAAAATATGCTATTATTTGAACGCGTTCAAAAAAGGAGGAGCTGATGAAATCATCCGCCAAAACCGCGAAAGCCGCCGCCACCCGGGACTCCATCCTGGGGGCCGCCCGCGATTTGTTCCGGGAGCAGGGATTCGAGCCGACCACCATGCGGGCCATCGCCGCCAAGGCTGGTGTCGCCCTGGGGTCGGCGTACTACTACTTTAAAACCAAAGACGAGCTGGTCCTCGCGTTCTACGCCCGGACCCAGCAGGGCGCCGATGAGGAAAATGAGCGGATCGTGCACCGAACGGACGACTTTCGAACGCGGCTGGATGCCCTGCTGACATTTAAATTCCGGCAGATGCGCCAGGACCGCGGCTTTGTCAGCATCCTGGCCAAGAGCGCGGCCGATCCCGACAATCCGCTGTCACCGTTCAGCCCGCAGACCCGCCCGATCCGGATGGCGGCGATCAAACTTATCGAAGACGTCATCAGCGGCAGTAACATCAAAGTTCACGAGGATTTGCGTCCCTGTTTGGCGAAATTCCTGTGGTTGTATCAAATGGGCCTGATGTTTTTCTGGATACAGGACCGCAGCGCCAATCAGCGGGTGACCGCCAAGGTCAAGGACATGAGCCTGAGTCTGATCGGCGGTATGCTGCAGATGACGACGCTTCCGCTGATGAATACGATGAACGACACGCTGGTGGATTTACTCAATAACATCAATGCCACGCTGGTGGATCAAACATAGGAGGGAGCCATGGACATCAAGGTCATTACTTATCTGGTTTACCTGGCCGTCAGTATCGCTGTGACTGTCTGGGTGGCCCGCACGTTGCATCGCAATGGGGAGGCGTTTCTGATCGAGGCATTTCAAAGCAATGCGGCGCTGGCCGCCTCGGTAAACCATTTGCTGGTGGTCGGGTTCTACCTGATCAATCTCGGTTACGTCAGTTTGATGTTGAAAGCGGGAATCCGGCCCGCTTCGACAGCCGAAGCCATCGAACTGCTGAGCTCCAAACTCGGCATGGTTTTGCTCGTGCTGGGCGGTATGCATTTCATGAATATCTACATTTTCAACCGCATCCGGCACGGTAATTTTATCGAGCATCTCGAGCCCCCGGTACAACCCGAGGACCGGATCACGACCGTGAGGTGAGCCATGCGACATGCTGAAGGTCGACAAAGAATACAGCAGCTCGTCGTGCTGTACGATGACGAGTGCCCGTTCTGCATCCGTTGCATGGAGTGGCTGCGCGTTCAATCCGCATTTATCCCGTTCCGGTTTCTGCCGTTGCACGCGGAATATACCCGGCGGCTGTACCCGGAATTGAAAGGGCCGATTGAGTATCTGCAGTTCATTGTCGTTACAGACGAGGGGAGTGTTTACTACAATACCGACGCGCGCATCATGTGCCTGTGGGCGCTGCGGCGCTACCGGCGGTACGCGATGGTCCTCGCCCGCCCGGCGTTTAAACCGGCCGTCGATAAAGTGTTCCGGCTGATCTCCGAAAACCGCATGACGATCGGCAATCTGCTGCGACTGAAGAAGGAATTTCTCGCGGAGGATGTCTGCGGGACGGACGCCTGTTCACGTACACGGGAGGTGCCGTCATGAAACGCATCGTTATCGCCGGCGGCAGCGGTTTTTTGGGGCGGACCTTGGCGGCGTACCTTCAGGCGCAGGGATATCAAGTCGTTGTCCTGTCCCGGCGTTCGCTAACAGTAAGGCATGCGGCTGTCGTAACGTGGGACGGACGAACCTTGGGCCCTTGGGCGCAGCAACTGGAGGGGGCGGCAGCGTTGATCAATATGGCCGGCCGCTCAGTCAACTGCCGTTATCACGCGCGCAACCGCCACGAGATTATGTCGTCCCGGGTCCTGTCGACGCGGATTCTGGGTGAGGCCGTGGCGCAATGCCGGCAGTCGCCCGCTGTGTGGTTAAACTCGAGTACGGCGACTATCTATCGTCATACCTATGGTCATCCCCACGGGGAAGTGAACGGCGAGGTCGGCGCGGACCCTGCGGCCAAGGATGCCTTTTCCGTTGAGGTTGCCACGGCCTGGGAAAATGAATTTACCGCGGCCCCGGTCCCGGGATGCCGCAAGGTGATTCTGCGTACGGCCATGGTGATGGGGCCCGAACCCGGCGGTGTGCATGACGTCTTGTGCCGGCTGACCCGGATCGGATTGGGGGGAAAGATGGGCGACGGGCGGCAGTTCGTATCGTGGTTACATGCCGCTGATTTTTGCCGCGCCGTTGAGTGGATAACCAACCGGGACGCTGCGGAAGGGATTTACAACTTGGCGGCCCCGCATCCGGTCACCAATGCCGAGATGATGCGAACGTTGCGAAAGGTATACGGCGTCCCGGTCGGGTTGCCCGCCGCCCGGTGGATGCTGGAGGCCGGCACGTGGCTGATGCGGACCGAGTCCGAGCTGGTGATCAAGAGCCGGAATGTCATCCCGCAGCGATTATTGAAGGAAGGCTTCGTCTTTTCTTATCCTGAATTCGAAGCGGCGATCCGGCAAATCAACCAGGACACCGGGAGAGCGGCTGCGACATAATTCAGCGCAGTTTCACTCGGAATGCCCGGCACAGTTGACTTGAGAAACGTAATACGACGCCGTCGATTTTTGCAAAAAGTATGCTACAATGGGATTTCTTGAAGAGGTCTCCGGCGGGCGTTCCACCGGAGAAACAGATATCCAGGAGCATATGAACAAGACCCGTCAAACAGCCCAAACCCCGGTCAAACTGCTGATCGGCCTGCTCACCCTGTGCGGTTGCGCAGTTTTTTTGTTCTGGATGGCCAGCGGTGCCTATGTCGCTAAGCAGACCGCCGATGATGCCGCGCGCATCGCCAAACTCAAGACGGTCAGTGCGGCGCTGGAAACCTTTCGCGAGGTTAACCGAGCATATCCGTCCGCGTTGGGAACTTTGCTGAAAGAGGGAGAGGTCCCGCCTTTACTTTCCCGGCAGTCGCTCGACCAGCCCGGTTACACTTATGAGTATAAACCCTCCCCGGACAACTTCGCCCTGCACTTGAAGCCGGAAACCGGCACGGGCGCTTATTACTACACCGATAAAAGCGGAGAAGTCCGCGTGAGCCTCAACGCCCCGGCCGGAGCGGCCAGCCCGTTATGGTTGAAATAAGGCGCACATCCCGTCTTCCCCATGCCCGCATCCGAACCACATAATATCCTTGACGGACTCACCGCGACCAACAAGGTCTTGGCCATTATTTTGGCCATCGGGCTTGCGCTCGGTGTCTTGTGGGGGGTGTTCGCGGGGGGCGAGATGATGCAGACGGCTAAGCGGGAGGCCATAACTTTTTCTCTGATCCGCTCGGTGACCACTGCTCTGGACACCTATTTTTCAGCCAATAACCGGTATCCGCCGGCCCTCATGTCACTGTTGGAGTCCGACGCGAGAAATCCGCCCTACGTTTCGCCGCGGACACTGGAATTTCCCGGCTACGCTGCCGATTACGGCGCTACCCCCGGAGGTTACGTTCTGCGTCTTGCCCCCGCCGATGCGCGAGGGTTGTATTTTTATGTGGACCAGTCCGGCGTCATCCGCGGTAGGCGGGGAAGCCCGGCGGACGCGGGCAGTCCGGAGTGGCGGCGTTGATCCAATGTCGATGCAGGGATGAAGATCGCTCCTAATGAAGGACTTAGGGATTTTTTTGTTTGACAAAAATGTTGAAGTCACGTAAGGTGAAGAAGCATTTGAAACATTCGAAGCGATTTTATTGTCCGCCCTGACCGTGCGCGTCTGATCTAAGCTGAAACATAACCCCTTGATTTCATTAATGAAATTGTTTCACAGTACAGTCGCGCTATCAGTCTATTTCTCGCTTAGTCTCTTGCTTCTTACCCCCACCCAAGCCGCAGGCCGTGTCCTCGACGGCCGTAAGGTCCTCTACGATCAAAACTGGAATGCCAAAAAAGAAGCCCATTTTGTGCAGGGCGTTAAAGACGGTCCCTACAAAGAATTTGATGAGCACGGTACGACCCGGATCAGCGCCAATTATATCAACGGATTGCTGGACGGGCCTTTTCAGGCCTATTACGACAACGGCGTGGTGGGAGTGGATGCCTCGTACCGGGCCGGTCAGCTCAACGGGCCATACCGGAGTTTTTACCGCAACGGACGAAAAAAGGCGGAGGCCTATTTTGTGGACGGGTTTCTGGATGGTGACTACACGGGTTATTATCGTGACGGGAAGGTAAAGACCAAACACACCTACCGGATGGGCAAACGAGACGGTGATTTTTCATCCTATTATGCCAACGGGCAGGTGAAGACCGAAGTCAAATATGAAAACGGACATCCCGAGGGCGCCATCCGTCAGTTTCATCCCAACGGCAGCAAAAAGCTGGTGGGCAAGTACCGCAACGGCCTCAAAGAGGGGGCTTTTCAGTATTTTTCCGAAAACGGTGAGAAAATCAACAAACTAACCTATCGGGAAGGGCGGATCACCGCGTATGACTAGCGGAACGGAACGCACACTCAGAAAGTTCATTTCGACGGTGACCGTCGTGTGTTTCATGACGGTCAACGCCGTGCCGTTTCCCGGGATGCCGGTCTTTGAAACACGGGAGGCGGCCGCGGAGAGTGTACGGGTGCCGATGCCGGATCCGGATTCAATCTTCGCCGACGGGTTTGAGTCCGGGGATGCCGTGCGCTGGTCCGACGCGCTTGATGTCGACCGGACCGATGAAGATCCGGTCACCGACGTGGCGCTTTCGCCCACCCGCGGCGCGGCCACGGTCAATCAAATGATCGTAGATTCCGCGCGGGCCTCCGATCAGGCGCGGGCACAAAGTGATTTCGTCGACGACGCGGTCATCGATCGGGCGGGCCGGCAGACGGATGACGTGTTTAACGCCTTCGATGATTTTTCCCGGGGCGTGAATAATCAATACGCCCAGCTTGACCAGCTGTTCGCTGCGCACAACGATCTCTACTCTTATATCAACGGTCTGGACCGTGTGTCCGATCAGAATGCCATCGATTTCAACCGTCAGACCGACATCCTGGCCCAGCAGGTCGATCCCATGATCCAGCAGTCGCGCAACATGGCTAACCGCGCCACGAGCGTCGACCGTCAACTGGACAGTCTCTCGGACAGTATCAGCAAGGCCCGGATGTCCCAGGGGCCGGCCGGCGCGGCCGTGGCTCAAGTGAGGCAATCGGTCGATGCCACCCGCCGCGCCTTCGGTGAATTGCAAGCCGCCGCCCAACATCAGGGAATAAAGCTGGGCGGACGTACAGGCGAAATCGACGGATTTCTCGATGGGCTTTCCCGCAACGCCGATGATCTCGACAATTATATCCAGCAGCAGGACGCCTATCTCGGCCGGGGCAAGGGTTTCCTGGACCAGGCTCGGAATGCGGTCGGCCGCCTGAGAGATGAGGCCCAGGTTCAGCAGGCCTACTTCGAACAGGCCCGTGAGTATTTCCGCGGTTCCAAGATCACCTCCGACAATAATTTTACACCTGTCAACAATCCGGCCGGCATCATGCGGGCCGGCGAGCATGTCAACGAAGACGATTTGTGCCAAAGTCTCGACGAGAATTGGTATTCCTTCGAAACCTGCGACGACAAGTGCGATTACCGGCCGTGCCTTTATAAAGGCGGCCGGGGGTATACCGCTTGTTACGAATGCCCGTCCCCGGACAGCGAGTCATGCTATGACTACGGGATGATCCCGTTGTTGCATCCGTTCTGCGGGCCCGGAGGTTTCTGTCAGCAAACACCCGAGATGTGGTGCGGTCCGCCGTATACGTTTACCGACAAGTACAAACAAACACAAACATGCACGTTCTGCGCGATGCGGAAGGACGAGTGCGCCACCAAGGGTGTATCCGGCAACGGTACGTGGTATCCGGCTTGCCAGGCGGCTTGCGCCAACACCGGCGGCAAATGCCAGTTTGACGGCTTTTACATGGAACCGGATATCTGGGGACACACCGATACGTTGTCATGCTGGCGCTGTGAAGCGCCGCCACCGCCTTCGACCTGTGAGGACCTGAAGTGGGGCCACACGCTCAAGGCGGATTGTGATGCGAACTGCAACGCCCCGGATATGTGCGTCCAGGGAATGTTTGAGATGCGCGCGGCCGACGAGTTTTTGCATCGGCTTGCGCGAAAGGCCGGCATGGATCCCGGACGTCCGCCGGGCGGCGGTGATAACGGCGGACCGGTCGGACCGGGTCCGGAATCACCCGAAGGTCCGGGCGGACAACCCGGCGGTACTCCGGGCGGAACACCCGGTGAAGGCGGACAAGCCGGCGGTGGCGGTTTTGCCCCCGGTCAGGGTCAAGGCTCCGGCGGCCGCGGCGGACAGGAAGTCCCCGGCGGTGAAGGGCCGGACCCGACAGGAACCAAGCCCACTCCTCCCGCCCCCGGCGGGACCTCCAGCGGCGGCGGAGCGACGACTGTCGGCGGCGGCGAAGGCCCCCGTCCGACCGGTACACAACCCACAGGCACACCGGCCCCGACCGGTGAAGGCGGCGGCACAACCACATCCGGCGAAAAGCCCGGCGGCGAAGAGCGTACTCCTCCGCCGACACCGAGCCGGCCCAAACCACCTGAATCCGTGGAACGCCCGCAAAAGCCGGCCGGGACAAAACCGGAACAGCCCACTGGAGTTAAGACGGAAAATCCCCCGCAGGTGGAACTGAAATCGGAACCCACACCGACGCAGGAGGCCAAGGATCCGTGCGAAGGGCGACGCGCCTTCGAAACCCCGGCTCCCGACGAATCGGATCTGAAAAAGAATATGCGTTCCCGCATGCTGGAGGCGGCCCGCGGCGGAGCCGGGACCTTCCGGGAATTCCAAAGCAGTATTATGGACAACACCAATGCCTCCGACCAGGAAATCGCGGCTTACGGTGAGCTGATGAATGAACTCCAGGCGTGGTCGAGCGATCCGTGCAACGGCCGTACGCGGGCCCCGGGGGGGACGTCCTCCGGCAGCGGCGGCGAGTCTCCGCAACCGACCCCGACCGAATCACCGGCGCCGACCACCGAGCAACCGCGGCCGACCGAAACGACTTCGCAGACACCGGCGGATCCGTGCGCCGGAAAACGTTCGTTTGCCTCCCCGGCGGAAGGAGAGTCGGGCGACAAGCGGGCGATGCGTAATCGCATCATTCACTCAATGCGCGACGGCAGCGAATCATTCCGCGGGTTTATCGAATCCATGATCGGCGAGAATTCCACGGCCAATGAAATCGAACGGCGCCTCTTTGTGGAATTAATCAAGGAATTGCAGGATTGGGCCAAAGACCCGTGCAATAACCGCCAGCGTGAAGCGGTTACCCCGACGCGCGAAACCCCGTCCGCTCCGGCCCCCGCTGCCGGCACCGGCACGCAAGGCGAGGACCCGTGCGCGGGCAAGCGAACCTTCTTCCAGTCGCCGGACAATGAATCCGCCGGCAAGAAGGCGATGCGCACACGCATGATCAATGCGATGCGCGCCGGAGCGGAGGCCTTCCAGACATTGCAAAGTGATGTGATGGACGGTTCGAGTTCATCCCCGGACGATATCAGAGACTACGGGGAATTGATGCAGGAACTGCGCGCATGGGCCAATGATCCGTGCAATCCCAGTTCGCGGTCCCGCGGAGGAACATCTTCCGGTGGCGGCTCCGAGGCCCCGCGGCCCACACCGACAACCTCGACGCCGCCGCGAACGTCTCAACCGCGTGAAGGTGCGACCACCGCGTCCCGGGCGCCGGATCCGTGCGCCGGAAAACGCGCTTTCGGCACGCCGCCCGCCGGAGAAGACCAACGCAAAACATCGCTGCGCCGCCGCTTTATCGCCGCGGCCCAGGACGGCGGGGACACCTTTAACACCTTCTACCAGCGGAATATGGAGAACGGCAGTGATGAGACCAAGCGTTGGCTGCGGGAATTGATGGACGAGGCCGCCTTGATGTTGCGCGATCCATGCTTTAACAAGAATGCCGAGTCACAAAACGCGACAGCCAGCCGTCCGCGGTTGACCGAACAAGGGACCGAATACCTCGCTGCCGGCGGTTGCGCCAATTCACCGGGGCTGATCAACAAGGATTCCTGCGAAGGCTATTGCCGCTACCGTAACCGGGACAACGGACTGTCCACGGCCTGTATCCCGACGTTGAAAGCCCCTAACGGCGAACAGTGTTATGCCTGCCCAGGGACGCCGGAGGCCACGCACCCCGGACAGCCGGGATGTTATCAAATCGGAAAGATGACGAAAGTCGGCTGCGAGTCCATCTGCGAGAACAAATGCGAAGGCGACGGCACGGCCCCGAACACCGAACAGTGCTGGCGCTGCAAGGCGGATGCCCAATGGACGCAGGCACCGGAGACGCGTCAGGTCCCGCAACAGTCCGAGGATCCCAAGCCGGAAGAGCGTGATCCCTACGCCAATCGCCGCACCCGCGACGGCCGGGTTGTCCCGACATACGCGTCCCGCGGGGAAGAAATGACCGATGAGGACCGCGCCAAGGCCGCGGCTCAGTTAGCCGCGATGTTTGAAACAGGCCAGCAGCAGGGTGGCGTGGCCGACGCCAATTACGAACAAACACGTGAGCAGTACAACACCAACATCAGCATTCAGGAGCAAATCAGGGCAGAACAGCGCCGTGAATGGCAAAAGATGGAGGAGAAGTACGCGGAATGGAACCGTCGGCATCAGGAATTTCTCGCACAACCCACCGCGCATGAACAGTTCCTCATCGATAAGGCGGAAGAAGAGCAACGGATCGACCGGGAAAAGGACGAGCTGCGTTCGGAGATCAGTTCTATCCAGGGGCGCATGCTCAATGAAATTCGTGAAGAGATTAAAGAGAACAGTGATCTGTATGATCCGTATATCCTCAAATATATCTCCGTCGCTGCGGAAATGCAGCATGAGACCCGTCGTCTGGAAGCGATGGCGATCCGCGGCATGATGATCGCGCAAATGCGTATCAAGGCGATCGATCTTTACATGGAACAGCACGCCGCTGAACTTGAAGAGAAGCCGTATTTAAAGCGCTATCTCACCCGGATGAAGCTGCAGGCGCAGTTACGGGAAATTGAAAATCAGCAGACGATCCTGGAGACCACACTGCTGGTGCGTGTCGGGCTGTTGATCGACGTTATTGTCTTTCTGGCGACCTTGGGCTCCAGTGCCGTCGGAAAGGGGATGATGGCCGCCGAAGAGGCCGCCATGCGTACCACCTTGGCGGCGGCCCGCTCACAAGCTGGGAAAGGGACGGCTTATGTCGTCGGGGAAGTGTTGGTGCCGCGCGTCGGGGAGATGGGCGCCGGCGAGGCCTTTGCCGCGGCTAACGCGCGATTCTGGGGGACTCAGGCTGCCCGGGAGACCGGTGAGGCCCTGACGACATCGGCCGCGCGCAACGCGTTCACTACCGGATCGACCGAGTTGGCGGGACGCGGCGCCAAAGAATTGGTCGAGGAAGGCGGCGAGCTGCTCGGTCGCGAGGGCGGCGAGGCGCTGGCCTCCGGTGCCCGTCGTGAAACCAGTGAGGCCCTGGCACGCGAGCTCGGTGAGGAAGCATCGGAAGAAGTGGTTTCACCGGGCGTGCGTGAATTGCTTGAGAATTGGACCCTGGATAACGACTTCATGCTGAAGATGAATATTCTGGCCAAGGGCGAGGCCGAGGCCATGGCATCATTGTTACGCCGCGGCGCCGAGCTGGGGATGTCCAAGGCCGAGATGGCGGCGTACAGTTCGCTGGATGATTTGATGCGCGAGATCACCGAACGCGGCGGCGGCAAGATCGTCCAGTATGCGACACGCTTCGGTCCGGGTGAGACTCTGACGCAGGAAGTCGTGGGTCTTGGTGTGCGCATCCTGAAAGGTTCAACGAAGGAGGGGGATGCGGCCCTGTTACGCCGGCTGGTGCAAGATTTCGAACGCCAGGGGCTGAATTTCTTCGATGAGCTGGCTCGTTCCGGAACACTCGGCGACGACGGCTTCCAGCAGCTCTTTCTTAAAGAAGGCATCAACACGATGCGCAACTTCTTCGCGCGCAATGCCGGGTCAGATGCAGCCGAAGGCACGGTCCGGCTGACGGCCAATCAGGTACAGAATATTCTTAATAACGCGACGGCGCGCATGACCCAGGAGCAAATTGAGGCCGTTGGACGGATGGGGATTCAGGCGGCGGAAGATGGTACGGTGCGTTTGACCCAGGAACAAATGCGTCGGTTCGGCCTTGAAGGAGTGGAAGCCGCGGCCGACGGAACTGTCAAGCTGACCCAGGGACAACTCAATCAAATGTTGAACCGGGCCGGGCAGGAAGTCACCGAAGCCACGGTCCGCATGACGGAGCAGGAGCTCGCCGCCATGGGCCGGTTAGGACTGCAAGCCGCCGAAGACGGCACGGTCAAGCTGACCCAACAGCAGATGCAATCCTTCGCGCGTGAAGGTATTGAAGTTGCCGCGGACGGGACGGTCAAGTTGACACGCAACCAGATTAATCAACTGCTGAATCAGGCGGGACGGGAGGCCACCGAAGCCACCATCCGTATGTCCCAGCAGCAACTCGACGACATCGCGCGCGTCGCCGGCGGACAGCTCGATGAGACGTTAATATTGTCCAAGAATCAGATCAATCAACTGCTGAGTCAGGCCGGGGATGCCGCCGCGGGTATGGGCGATGAAACCGTCCGGCTTACGCAACAGCAATTAAAAAATATGCTCGGTTCAGGCAACCGCCAGGGGGCCGTCGACCTGGCCCGGACGTTGACGGGCCGGGAATTGGCCGAGGCCGCGGAAACCATGTCCGCGCGCGAACTTGCCGAGTTGGCCGAGACGCTCACGACCCGTCAGCTCGCCGAGATGGCGGAGACCATGGGCCCGCGGCAGATGGCGGAGTTGATGGAGACATTGTCTGAACGCAAAATGGCCGAACTGGCGGAAACGTTGACCGCACGTCAGCTGGCGGAGACAGCCAAGACGATGACCGGCCGTGAACTGGCGGAGATGGCGGAAACCCTCTCCGGCCGGCAGTTGGCGGAAATGGCGGAGACGTTGTCGGCGCAACAACTGGCCGAGCTGGCCGAAACCTTGACGTCGCGTCAACTGGCGGAAATGGCAGAAACATTGACCGGCCGGCAACTGGCGGAGATGGCGGAAACGTTAACCTCCCGGCAATTAGCCGAGATGGCGGAGACCATGACATCACGGCAGCTGGCGGAGATGGCCGAGACCCTGACGTCACGGCAGTTGGCGGAGATGGCCGAAACCCTCTCGTCGCGGCAACTGGCGGAGATGGCCGAGACCATGACCGGGGCCCGCTTGCAGGACTTCCTTAAAACACTATCCCCGGCGCAACTGGCTGACGCGACCAAGACATTGACCTCACGTGAACTCGCGGAGATGGCGGAAACGATGACCACCCGCGAACTCGCGGAGATCGCCGAAACGTTGTCCACGCAACAACTCGCCGAGATGGCGGAAACGTTGTCGGCCCGGCAACTGGCGGAGATGGCGGAAACGTTGAGCGCCCGTCAAATGGCTGAGCTGGCCGAGACCCTGACGTCACGTCAGCTGGCGGAGATGGCTGAAACCCTGACTTCGCGTCAACTGGCTGAAATGGCGGAGACATTGTCGTCGCGTCAATTGGCGGAGATGGCCGAGACATTATCGTCACGTCAATTGGCGGAGATGGCCGAGACGCTGTCCGAACGGCAAATCGCGGAACTTGCCGAGACATTAACGGAGCGCAACCTTCCCGAGCTGGCCCGGACGCTGACCAGCCGCGAATTGGCCGAACAAGCCCCGACGCTGACGGGGGCCGCGCTGCAGGACGCGCTCAAGACCCTGACACCGGCGCAACTGCAGGACCTCACCCGGACCATGACATCACGTGAATTGGCCGAGGCGGCCCGCACATTATCGTCACGGGAATTGGCGGAGATGGCCGAGACATTGTCGGCGCGTCAACTGGCTGAGATGGCTGAAACATTATCATCGCGGCAGTTGGCCGAACTGGCCGAGACCTTGACGTCGCGTCAACTGGCTGAGATGGCTGAAACATTATCATCGCGGCAGTTGGCTGAACTGGCCGAGACCTTGACGTCGCGCCAACTGGCGGAGATGGCCGAGACTATGACGTCACGTCAACTGGCCGAGGTGGCCGAGACGATGACCGGCGCGCGGCTGCAGGACTTCTTAAAAACTTTGTCCCCGGCGCAACTGGCTGACGCGACCAAGACATTGACGTCACGGGAACTGGCGGAGATGGCGGAAACGATGTCGGCCCGCGAGTTGGCGGAGATCGCCGAGACGTTGTCGACACGCCAGTTGGCGGAAATGGCAGAAACACTGTCGTCGCGCCAGTTGGCGGAGATGGCCGAGACGCTGAGCAGTCGTCAATTAGCGGAGATGGCCGAGACGATGACCGGCGCACGGCTGCAGGATTTCTTGAAGACTTTATCACCGGCGCAATTGACGGATGCCGCCAAGACATTATCATCGCGTGAACTGGCGGAGATGGCCGAGACGATGACCGCCCGCGAATTGGCGGAGATCGCCGAGACGTTATCGACGCGCCAGTTGGCGGAGATGGCGGAAACGATGTCGTCACGCCAGCTGGCGGAGATGGCTGAGACGCTGAGCAGTCGTCAATTAGCGGAGATGGCCGAGACGATGACCGGCGCGCGGCTGCAGGACTTTCTCAAGACGTTGTCGCCGGCGCAATTGGCCGACGCGACCAAGACGCTGACGTCGCGGGAGTTGGCGGAGATGGCGGAAACGATGTCGGCCCGGGAGCTTGCGGAAATAGCGGAGACGCTGTCGTCGCGACAATTGGCGGAGATGGCAGAAACGCTGAGCAGTCGTCAACTGGCGGAGATGGCCGAGACGTTGTCGGCGCGGCAATTGGCGGAGATGGCGGAAACGATGTCGGCACGGCAGGTGGCCGAGTTGGCGGAAACGCTGACGGCGCGTAACATGTCGGAATTGGCTGAGACCCTCGTCGGACGGGGATTTGCGGAACAGGCGGAGACACTCACCGGCGCGGCGCTGCAGGATGCGTTAAAGACACTGACACCGGCGCAACTGCAGGACCTGACCCGGACCATGACCTCCCGTGAGTTGGCCGAGGCGGCACGTACGCTGACCAGCCGTGAGTTGGCGGAGATGGCCGAGACACTCACGTCGCGCCAGTTGGCGGAGATGGCGGAAACGCTGAGTAGTCGTCAACTGGCGGAGATGGCTGAGACCTTGTCGTCGCGTCAACTGGCGGAGCTGGCTGAGACGCTGTCGGCGCGGCAATTGGCGGAGATGGCCGAAACGATGGGCTCACGTCAATTGGCGGAGCTGGCTGAGACGATGACCGGTGCTCGGTTGCAAGATTTCTTGAAGACATTGTCGCCGGCACAGCTTGCCGATGCGACCAAGACGCTGACTTCCCGCGAATTGGCGGAGTTGGCGGAAACGATGAGTGCGCGCGAATTGGCCGAGTTGGCGGAAACGATGTCGGCCCGCGAGTTGGCGGAGATGGCTGAGACTTTGTCCGCGCGACAATTGGCGGAAATGGCGGAGACGATGAGTTCGCGTCAGCTGGCAGAGATGGCCGAGACGATGACCGGTGCGCGGTTGCAGGATTTCCTGAAGACATTATCGCCGGCCCAATTGGCCGATGCCACCAAAACACTGACCGCGCGGGAATTGGCCGAGCTTGCCCCGACGCTGTCGAGTCAGCAGATGGCGGAATTGGCGAAAACTTTGACGGCCCGCGAACTGGCGGAGATGGCCGAAACCATGAGCGCGCGCCAACTGGCCGAACTGGCTGAGACCATGACGTCACGTCAACTCGCCGAAGTTGCCGAGACGATGACCGGCGCGCGGCTGCAGGACTTCCTTAAGACTCTGTCGCCCGCTCAATTGGCTGACGCGACCAAGACATTGACCGGACAGCAGGTCCGCGAATTGGCGGAGACGATGACATCGCGCGAGCTGGCCCAAATGGCGGAAACCCTGAGCGAACGCCAGCTGGCTGAATTGGCCGAGACCATGTCGGAACGCCAGCTGGCCGATCTGGCCAAGACCGTGGCCGAACGGAATTTGATGGAAGACCTCGGCGCAACCCTGACCGAGACCCAGATGGCACGGTTGGCGGAAACATTGTCGCCCTCGCAGATCGCCCAAGTGGGCGACGTCCTGCTCGGCAAAGAGGCAACGAACCTGGCCGAGACATTAACGGAACGTCAATTGGCCCAACTGGGTGAAACCTTGACGATCGAGCAGATGGAAAAGCTGGCGTCCCAAGTGACCGGTTCCGCCGGACGCGAGTTGAGTGAAGATGTCGTCGGTGTCGGATCCAGAGAGGTCTTGGAAAACATGACGTTCGAACAGATGATCGCGCGTATTCAAACTCGTAATATTATTGAGACGACCGAGGCCCTTACCCAGCGCGCTTTGGAACTGGGCGTTTCCAAAGCCGAAGTCGCCGCGGCTGCGGCCAATGACCGGTTGTTGCAGCTGGTCCTCGAAAAGGAAGGGCTCAATGTGGTGAGTTCTTCGTACGCGCGTGAAATCATGGCTATCAGTACGCGTGTCTTTTCCGGAAACGCCACCGCCGCCGACCGGGCCGCATTGCAAAATATGATGGAGGCCTCAGCCTCACGCGGCATGAATTTCTTCGACGAACTGGCCCGGTCGGGTACCGCCAGCCTGGAAGAAGGCTTCCAGCCGGTTATCAACGAAGGCGCGGTCGAGGTCCTGGAGGTCTTTGCCAAGGCCGGTGTTCAGCAGGGCAGCGGGCCGGTGATCAAATTGACGAGCCGTCAGGCCGCGCAACTCGGCGAGACGCTCACCGCCGAGCAGATGTCCAAACTCACACAGCAGTTGGGAACCGGTCAGGCCACAAATCTTGGGGAGACGTTAACGCAAAGCCAACTGCTGGAAATCACGCAGCAGCTCACCCCGCAGCAGATGAGTTATTTCGCGGAGACCTTGAGTCTGAATCAAATCAAGCAAGCGGCGGCGACGATGACGCCGGCGCAGGTGGCAGAGGCGGCGAAGACACTGACCGGCCGTGAGATCGCGGAATTGGCGGAGACGTTGACCGAAAAGCAGGTCAGAGAACTGTCGGAAACGATCGTCGAACAAAGCGTGGCCGATCTCGGCAAGACCCTGACCGCGCAGGAAATGACGGCGGTGACGGAAACATTCACGCGGCGGCAGATCGCCACGCTGGCCGAGACGCTGACCGAGTCACAACTGAAAGATGTTACCGAGGTCATCGGCGGCAATGCCACCGGATCTTTGACCGAGAAGTTCACCACCCAAGAATTAAAGAATATCGCCGAAGCCCTCACCGGAGAACAGCTGGAACGGCTTGTTCAGAACGTGGGTGACGATGCCGGTATGGCCGTGCTGGAGCACGTGACCGGACTAGGGTCGCGTCAGGCCCTGGAGAGAATGCCGGCGAACCGCTTTATGATGGAGCTTTTGACCAAGGTCGAAGACAATGCCGTTGAGGCGCTGAGCCAGGCGGCCCGCGAATCCGGCGTTCCGGACGCGGTGATCCGCGCGGCCTCCAAGACGCGTAATCCCGTCGAGGAGTTGGCCACCGCCGTGGCGCGCGCGAACAATCAGGAGATTGTGACAAGTTCCTCCGCCCGTGATCTGATGGCCCTGTCCACGAGGGTCATGCAGGGCACCACGAATGAATTTGAAGAGGCTTTTGTTCAGCGCGCTATCCGTGAGGCGCAAGCCCGCGGCGCCGATTATTTTGAGGAACTGGGACGCAAGGTCGTTGTCTCGGGAGAAGAAGGTATTGAGCAGGTCCTCAATCCGGACCTGATCAATCAATTACGTCAGACCGCCATCCAAAAGGGATGGGTAACGCCGTAAGTATGAAAAATAAAATCAACATCTATTTGCTGACATTGGGCATGCTGTGCCTGCCGGCTGTCGTGCAGGCACAGGTTTCCGATCAAATGCAGAACCGGTTCAACAACGCCGTCAATCAAGGACAGCGCGGAGTCGACGGGCTGCTCAATGAGATCGTGTCTATGCCCGACGGGCCGAGTAAGGATTGGCAGATGCGGCAGTTCGGCGAGGCCTACCAGAAGGCGCAGGAAGATTTAGCCCTGCCCGGCCAGGAAGCCGCGCGGCGGGCGCGCGATCAACAGCGCGCCCAGGAAGAGCGGGAACGCCGGCGTAATAAGGATAAGGAAGGCGAGGAAGGCGGCGACAACAATCAGGGGGGCAATCAGGGAGGCAACCAAGGGGGCAATCAGGGTGGTAATCAAGGCGGCGGCACCGGCGGTGGGGGGGCATCTTATACGGACTTTACCGATATGGAAATTGTTACGGATCCGTGGGGACGCATAATTGAAATCAAGGAAAAGGAAACACCTCCTCCGACGCCTCCGCCTGATCCGAACAACCCCAACCAGCCGCAACAACCGCCGCAGCCGCAGGGTCCGGAAGAACCCGGCGACGTTCCGGAGTTGCATGAATTTGACGCCGATAAGGACGGCCAGTTGACGGCCTCCGAACTGGAGCATTGGCGCCGGGCCTGGGAAGACTGGATGAAGAAGAAGGAAGAATGGGATAAGGAACAGCAGAAGAAGGAAGAGGAAGGCCAGGGCGGCGGACCCGGCGGTGGTCCCGGCGGCGGAGGTGGCGATGATGACGGCGACGACGGAGACGCTGACGACGACGCGACACGCATGTTCCGGCTCAATTGCTGGTACTGTAAAGATATGCCGTTGCAGCATCAATGCGAGGACGGTTTTATCGGCGGGTGTACGCCCGATCCTTGCGAAGGCGTGCGCGAGTGCTGGGAGTGGACCGAGACCGCCATCGACGGGTCCACGGTCACCTGTCACAGTTGCGACGAAAAGGATGTGGATCCGTGTGAACGGTTCCAGATGACCAGCAATTCCAACTGCGACAATCGGTGCCCCGAAGGCGCAGCCGTTTGCGAGGAGGTCCGGATTGATCCCGCGACCGGCACCATTCGTGGGCAGTCGGTGATGCGCGACGACCTGAAATGTTACCGCTGCAAGGACATCACCAAGGGGTGCGTGGAAGCGGATATGATGGACCAGGATTCCTGTCTGGATTACTGTCACGGTGTCGGCGAGTGCGTTCCCGGAGGCAAGGCGCCGAACGGTGAACAGTGCTACGAATGTCACGAGACTATCGATGACCGGAATTGTTATCAGATCGACAAGCAAACTTGGATCGGATGCAAGTCCCTGTGCGAACAGGAAGGCGGGCGCTGTCTGGCCGACGGCCGCGCGCCGAACGGCGAAATGTGCTGGAAGTGCTACAACAAGACGGAACTGGAAGGGTGCCTGCAGTACGGATACCTGGACGCCGATAAATGTTCCGATGAATGTCACGGTGTGGGCGAATGTTCGCCGTCGCTGCGGGCTCCCAACGGCGAAACATGCTATGAGTGTGTGAAGGACGACGAAAAGGGCTGTGTGCAAAGCGATCTGATGACCATCCGCATGTGCGAAAGCTATTGTATGGATGCGGGCGGACAATGTGTCGCGGGAGAACGCGCGCCTAACGGGGAGCAGTGTTTCAAATGCGAAAATGAGACCGACGGCAAGGATTGTGCTTCGCAGGACAAATTCAGCAAAGATACCTGCGACCTGTACTGCAAGGACATCGGCGAATGTCTGCCCGACGGTATCGCGCCGAACAATGAGCCGTGTTTCTATTGCAAGGAGATAGGCGGTTACCAGCAAAAATGCGGTTTGCTGGAGTTGGGCGTCGGCGGATGTCCGGGGACTTGTTCCGAGGATGAAGATTGCCGGACGGTCACCTTGGAAGATCAGACCGTTTGCCACAAGTGTTCCGTTAAGGAAACTGAAGACGACAAGTGCGAGGCGGCCGAAGCGCTGCCGGGTGACTGTCCGGGCAGCTGTTCGGAAGATGAGGACTGTGAGCCGAGTATTCTGGCCGACGGAACCAAGTGCCACAATTGCCATCCCAAAGAAGATAACTGTGAAGATTACGGTTTTACCGAACAATGTCCGCAGGGGCAAGTATGCCATCCGGCCGCCACATTGTCGGGTAAGGAGTGCTGCGAATGCCGGCCGGAGATTATCAAAGATCCGTGTGAGCAGGCCGAGGCGCTGCCGGGAGATTGTCCGGGGAGCTGTTCGTCGGATGAGAACTGTGAGCCCAGCATCTTGGCGGACGGGACCCGTTGTCACAGTTGCGTGGAAAAAGAAGCGTGCGAAAAGGCCGAGGCGCTGCCGGGAGATTGTCCGGGGAGCTGTTCGTCGGATGAGAACTGTGAGCCCAGTATCTTGGCGGACGGGACCCGTTGTCATAGTTGCGTGGAAAAAGAAGCGTGTGAAAAGGCCGAGGCGCTGCCGGGAGATTGTCCGGGGAGCTGTTCGTCGGATGAGAATTGTGAGCCCAGTATTTTGGCGGACGGGACCCGTTGCTACAATTGTGTGGAAAAAGAAGCTTGCGAAAGGGCCGAGGCACAGCCCGGTGACTGCCCCGGCAGTTGTTCTTCCGCGCAGACCTGCGATCCGAGCATCTTGCCGGACGGGACCCGCTGTCACAATTGCGTGGACAAGCATCCGTGCGAGGTCGCGGAGGCGCTGGCCGGGGATTGTCCGGGAACATGTTCGACGGATCAGGTGTGTGATCCTTCAATCCTGGCCGACGGGACCCGGTGCCACATGTGCCGGGAAAAACCGGATCCGTGTCTGGATGTCCAGTGCCCGGCGAATACCGATTGTAAGACGTATGAATGCGTGGACGGTGACTGCATCGGAACGAACAAAGAAGGGTCCTGCGACGATCAGGATAAGTGTACGTCCGGTGATCAGTGTTCCGCCGGAGAATGCCGGGGCACGCCTGCCGAGGTACCGGCAGCGACGCCGTGTATGTCCTACAGCTGCGATCCGGCCGCCGGCATCAAACAGGAGCCGAAGACAGGAAGCATCTGTGACGACGGCGATCCGTGTACCGGCGGGGATGCCTGCCAGCAGGACGGCAGCTGCCGCGGGCGACCGATAACCGGATGCGATTCGGACTGCGAACGAGTACTTCCGGGCAGTACCAGCGACGCGGGTTGCGGGGGCAAGTGTCCGTCGGCGTTGTGTGAAAAAACTCCGGTCTACGGCGCGAACAACGCCACCGGCATCGCCTACTATTGTTATCAATGCAAGGACGATCCGTGCGCGAACGTTCAGTGCCCCGCGTCCACGGATTGTGTCAATCATACCTGTGTGAACGGTGACTGTGTGGCGGAAAACAAGGAAGGTCCGTGTGATGACAACGACAAGTGTACCGGCAATGATCAATGTTCGGCCGGTGAATGCCGCGGAACGCCCGTAGAACCGCCGTCGGACACGGCCTGCATGAGCTACCGCTGCGACGCGGCCACCGGACAAATCAAGGAAGAACCCAAGGCCGGACAGTCCTGTGATGACGGCGATGTCTGCACCGGTCAGGACCAATGCCAGGCCGACGGCTCCTGCAAGGGACGTCCGATCACCGGCTGCGCCAAGACTTGTGAGGAAGCGGATTTAAAACCGGGCGTTTGTCCGGGAGACTGCAATCCTCCATCCAGTTGTTCGCCGTCCGATTTACCAAACGGAACGAAATGTCATATGTGCTATGCCACGGATATTGCCGGTGATTGTCAATCCGCGGGGATGGCTGACGGCGGCTGCCCGGGAATATGCGATCTGGGCGAAAAGTGTATCGCCGAAAGGGTAAACGGGGTTCTTTGCCATGCCTGCGATAAAGATGAATGTTATTACGCCTCGATGCAACCCGGAGGATGCCCCGGGACATGCCAGAGCAAGAAGGAATGTGAATCGGCCACCATCAGCGGACAGGAATGTCACCGTTGCGCTCCGTCCAAGGATGAAACCCAGTGCAGCTACGGCTACGCTCCCGGTTCGTGCGACGGCCATGCCTGCAGTTCCGATGAGAAGTGCTTCCAGATCGACGGGCCGTGTTTTGCCTGCCGTAAGTGGACCTGTGATCCGCCGTTGATGGACGCCGACGGGTGTCCGCAGTGTCATGCCAGCGGAGGCAAGTGCTGGCCGATCATGACGCTGGCCTCCGAAGTCGGTAACGCGCCCCAGTGTTTCCGCTGCGATAAACCGCAAAGCTGTGAGGAGTACGGGCAGTTGAGCGCCTGCTTCGAATGCCCGCCGGGGACGCTTTGCATCCCGGGCCGGACCATCGTTGATCAATACACGGGCGACGCCTTCCGCTGTGTGAACTGTTTGCGTCCAACCAAGATTGAAGTGACCTACGTCATCATTATCATCGAAACGCCGCGTTATCGCGTGGTGCTCGGGGATGACGGCAAGGAACGTTTCGAGCCGCTCTCCGTGATGGCCCTGGCCAAGCAGGAGGGTGGTAAAGTTATGAACACCGTCGGCGAATGGAAGAAGATTACCAGCATGTTCGGCGGCCTGAACGCTGGACTTGGGCCGGCCGGTTTCGTGACTTCGGGTAATATCAGCATGGACCAGCTGTCCGGAATTCTTCAAAGCCAGTTGGATAAGGGCGGCAGCTTCACGACCGGATGTTTCGACGATGCCGTCGGTCAGGCCGATCAAGATGCCGCGCAGCAGGGGCTGCCGACCAGTGAGGACATGCAGGGGATCAGCAAGGAGCGCAAGAAGGATAAGGAGCTCCGTGACAAGGAAGTCCTCACTAAAGAGCAGATGAAAGAAGCGGATGAGGCCGGTACGCCGGCGGTGACCGGGCCGATCGTGGCGTGCGGCAACGAAGGCCGCGAAAAGGTCTTTAAGATCTACGATGCCGCCGGCCGGCTCATCGACACGGTCACCCAGGATATGTTGTCGATGAATCCCAATATCATTTCTGAGAAACTGAGCCTCGCCCAACATTTTTCAGACATATCGGTCCAAATGGGAGGCCAAGGGATCGCCGACTATGTACAGCGCTTCACGGGGCTGCCGGTGCGCGAGATGCAGAGTTATGCCGCACAGATTCAGAAGTACAAGAGCATGGCGGACAAGGCCGTGTCGCTGACTGAACAACGCAAGCGCGAGAAAGGCAAGAAGCGGGGTGACGAGCCGGAGGAAGAAGTCTTCCCGAACGATCCGCTTTACCAGGCGCCGGGCGCGAAAAAGAAGAAGAAACTGCTCGGCATCCTGGGCAGCGCCAAGAAAGCCGCGCCGATCACTATCGGCAGCACCATGAAGATGGGTGGCGGCCAAACCATCGGCGGGGGATCGGACCGGGGCGGCAGTGAAGAAGAGATCAAAGATCAGTGGGGGCTGCATGAAATCGGTTACACACCGTGGACCGATCCCGACTCCGCCTGGAACGTCGTTCCCGCTACTGAACGCAATATCACCGTGGCCGTAGTCGACTCCGGTCTGGATATGGGGCATCCGGACGCGCCGGAATTTATCTGGACCAACCCCAAAGAAATTCCCGGCAACGGTGTGGATGACGACGGCAACGGCTTTGTCGACGACGTTCACGGATGGAACTTCTTGACGGAAAGCCACGACTTTACGGACCGCCGCGGTCACGGGACATTTGTCGCCGGGATCATTGCCGCCAAGACCAATAACGGCATCGGGATCGCGGGGATCAATCCGGGCGCCGTGATCATGCCGGTCGTGGTGGCCAATGAGGAAGGGGAGACGGACAGCTTGGCGATCTTCCGCGGGATCAATTACGCGGTCAATCACGGGGCGCGTGTCATTAACGTCAGTCTCGGGGCGCCGGGTGTTTCCAAGATCGAACAGCTGGCGATTCAACGCGCGTACGATATGGGCGCGCTGGTGGTGGTAGCCGCCGGGAACACCAACGACGATATCCGCGAGTTCGGCCCGTCGTCGTCAAAGCATGTTATCTCCGTCGGTCAAATCGACTACAGCGGAGAACGCAGTACCGTCTCAAGCCAGGGCGCGAATCTGGCCTTGCTGGCCCCCGGGGAAAAGATTTGGTCGCTGTGTTCGCGGGATACGAAGGATATCAAACCGTCGATCATCGAGTTCGGCTATTATCCGCAGGACGGGACTTCCTTCGCGACACCGATGGTGTCCGCGACGGCTTCTCTTATTTGGGCGAAGAATCCGGACTTGACCAGTGATCAGGTTCGCCAGATCATCCTCGCGACCGCCACCGACATGAATGATCCCGGCTGGGACGGAATGACGGGCTACGGCCTGCTGAACGCGGCCGCGGCCATGCGGGCCTACTCTGACGATTCGGTCACCGCGATGATCACCAATATCCGCGTTAACCGCGATGTCCGGGACAAGGTCATTTCATTGGACCTGTACGGCTCGGTCCGGGGTGATGTCCGGGAATACTTTGTCGAGGTGGGCAAGGGTCAGCGCGCCGATGATTTCACGACGGTTGCCGGGCCGTTCCGCGGGGAAAAGAGCTATGAGCTGATCGACCGGATTGACGTGGCCGAGCATATGCGCGGCAGCCGCTTCTGGATCCTGCGACTCAGGGTGATCGGCGGCGACGGTGAGGAACGGGTCGCCTCAACTTTATTTGAAATGCCATAGGGAAAAATATTCCATGCACATCATGCGAACCACAATCCTGCTGACGGTCCTAACAGCCATGACGGCCACGGTCGCCTGGGCGGACAAATATGTGATCGATCCGGAGGCCTCTCAAGTCGCATTCCGGATCCGGCACGCCGTGGGCTTTAACAGCGGATTCATCCGGAAATTCACCGGAGAGGTGGATGTCCGCAAGTACGAGCTGAAAGATCTGGAGCTGACTACGGACATGCAGAGCATCACGACCTTTAACGAAACCCGCGACCCGATTATCAAGTCGGCGGATTTCTTCAATGTCGCCGAATATCCCGCGGCCGAAATCAAGAGCCGGAAGATTGAAGACGGATATCTGACGGCCGTCGTGACGATCAAGGACATCAAACAGGAAGTAACGTTTTATTATCAATTCCTGGGCGTTACCAAGAATGACCGGGGCCAGGAGGCGGTGGTCATTACACTGCAGGGCGCGCTGAACAAGAAAGACTTTGGCCTGAATTACTCGTCCCTGACACAAGAAGGTAACGAGAATATCGGCGACAAACTCGAACTCTTAATCAAGCTTGAGGGCGTGAAGAAATAGACCGCCTACCGGGCTCCGGCATCCCGCCCGCAAATCCCGTCACAGAGGACAACTATGGATAGATTCATCACTGACTTAAGCATTCTCCTCGTCGCCGCCGGCGTCCTGTCCGTGCTGGCGATGCTGTTACGCCAGCCCGTCATCGTCGCTTACATCCTGTCCGGAGCTGTTATCGGTCCGGGCATGCTGGGTTGGATCGAAGGCGTTCATTTTATCGAGGTCGTTTCGCACCTTGGTATTACCTTGCTGCTGTTTATCGCCGGTTTGAATCTTCACCCGCAGAAACTGATCGCTTTATTCCGCAAGACCACCCTGGTCACCGCGGCCAATTGTCTGGTCAGTTTCGTCATTGCCTTTGTGGCCGCCTTGTTTATGGGGTTCGGGATCATCGAATGCCTGTGTGTGGGCCTGGCCCTGATGTATTCCAGCACCATTCTGGTCGTCAAGCTGCTGCCCACGACTCAACTGCATCATGAACGCATGGGCGCGGCGTGCATCGGTGTGTTGATTATGCAGGACCTGCTGGCGGTAGGAGCGCTGGCGTTCATCCGTTGTCTGGGAACGGCCGCCAATCCGGTCCTCAGTTTTGCCGTCCTGACGGTGAAGCTGATCGCGTTTATCTCCGTGTTGTTTCTCATCGAGCAGTTCGTTCTCCACCGGGTCATGAAGAGGGTGGACCGGCTGCACGAGGTTTTGTTTGTGCTCGGGCTGGCGTGGTGTTTCGGGATCGCCAAGATGTCTTACAGTATGGGCTTGTTCTACGAGTCCGGGGCCTTTTTTGCGGGCGTCGTGCTGGCCCGCCAGCCTATATCACGTTTCATCGCCGATAAGTTCCGTCCGCTGCGGGATTTTTTCCTGGTTTTGTTTTTCTTTTCAATGGGGGCGCGGCTGGACATCTCCATGCTGCACGGGATAATTCTCCCGGCGGCCGTTCTGGCGACGGTCCTGATGGTCGTCAAGCCGGTGGTCTTTGAGAAGGCTTTTCAGTATGCGGGAGAAACGCAAAAGTTTTCCCGGGAGGCCGGTTTCCGGCTGGGACAGTTGAGCGAATTCTCGCTGCTGGTTGCCTTTCTTGCCATGGAGCTACGGCTGATTTCACTGGAGGCGTCGCAGTATATTCAGCTGACGACGATTCTGACCTTTATCGTTTCCAGTTATCTGGTCGTTTACAAGTACCCGACGCCCATCGGCGTCGCGGATGACTTGATGAAAGATTGAGCCCCCGGACTTCACCGGCGCGAAGAAAGTCGTTGCCGCGGGCGGAGTCTTCCTCTATGATGACTACAATACCTTGAACGACCTGAATTTTCCGAGCCCGGAGGAATGTGCCCATGGCCGAATCGCAGTACAAAGTTCCCGAGAACGACGCCTTCCTGATGAAGCTCAGCATCTTTCTGGCGACCGCCGTTTCCTTCGTGATGGCGGTTTTTACGTTCATGCAGGACTGGACCGCCGATATGATGACGCTGCATCTGAAGCTCGGCGGCAAGCTGTTCATCATCTTTTTCCTCACGGCCTTCAGCGCCTCGTCCTTTTACTACTTCTTCCCGAATAAATTCACCCATTGGCTGCGCTATCACCGCAAATACTTCGGTCTGGGCGCGGTGGTGATTATGTTTTGGCATTTTCTGGTCATCGCGCTGAAGGTGTCCGTGGACTGGGGATTCGCCGTCAAGGAACTGACACCGGGAGAGGTGATCCCGAGTATCATCGGATTGTTCTTCTTGGGCGGGATGGGCATCACATCGTCCGCGAAGATGCATGCGCGCCTCGGGCACGAGAAATGGCAGCGACTGCACAATTACGGCGGTAATCTTTTTCTGGCCAATCTGTGGTTCGGGACGATCGACGGATTTGAGCCGTGGGACATCCCGCTGTTCCTGGCCGCGACCACGGTCATCATTATGAAGGCCGCCCGGGAACTCGATCTTAAGTTGAAACGTGACAAATTGCCGCTGCGTCGCGTGATGACGCCTTTGATCGCGGGCTATCTGGTCTGCGCAGTCATCGTTCAATACAGCATTCCCACCTACGAGGACGACCAGGCCGTGATCGCGGCCGATAATCCGATCCCGACGCTGGCGCGGCGTAATGTCTTCGACGATAAGAATATCTTTCCCGCACAGGAGTATCTGCCGTTACAGCCCGGTAATTCCTGGACCTACCGCGTCAGCCACGCGAAGGCGCAGCCGGTTGAGGTGAGCTATGACGTGCGCCGCAGCGGCAAGGTCACGCGGCTGCCCAGGTTCCGGCTGCACACCTCCGATGACAGGTATGCCGAACTGGTGCAGGATAACTACGGTATCCGCGTTCTCAGCGACAACCGGGGAGATTACAATTGGTTTTTTACGCCGCCCGGTATTCAATTGCCGCATATGCATCTCGGTCAGCGCGTCACGTTTCCGCTGAACATCCGCCAGCAGGCTCTGTCCCAGCCGGATGCCGTGGACCTTAAAGGTTCCGTGGCCTTTGAATTGGCCGCCGTCGAACCCGTCGCGGTGCCGGCCGGTACGTATCCGGATTGTCTGCGCGTCGAGTATACCCAGCGGATCGATTACCCCGGGGGATCCTTCGACGTAACCCGCGGCACGGCCTGGTACGCGCGGATGACCGGCAAGGTCAAAGACCAAAGGAAGACCGCCCATTATCAGGCCGCCACCGGTCATCAGTCCGAATCGGAAGAATTGATGGAGTTGACCGCCAGTAAGGTCCAGGCGCCGTGATTCCCGCCCCGCTGAAAGTCTTGTCCCATGGCACCCAAAATCCTGCGTAATGCCAACATTCTGCTCGTGCGCGACGTGAAGGCGTCGGCCGATTACTTTGTCGACCGATGCGGTTTCCGCGACCCGACTTTTCACGGTCCCGCAGAGAAATTCTGTATGCTGCACCGCGATACCGCCGAACTTATGTTGAGCGAGGCCCCGGCTGATTATGAGATTGTTCCCTTCTGGAAGGTCAATGATCAGCTGTGGAATATCTACTACTGGGTGGACGATGTCGAGGCCCTGTATGCCGAAATGAAGACGGCCGGCGCGAAGATCGATTATGAATTGTGCGACCAGCCCTGGGGCTGCCGGGAATTCGGGATCCAGGACCTCGACGGGCATGATATCGCTTTCGGACAAATCATGGAGGGAGCGCAAACCGATGAGCTTTAATCGCGTTATGGTCCTGTTGTTGGTATTGGCCGGATGGGCGGGCGCGCCTGCACCGGCGGCGGCGCAGCCGGCTGAGGTGCTCAATCTCCACCGGCGCATTCTGGAGGTACGGCAGGGGATGTCGATGGAGGAAGTGGCGGTTTTTTATCAGGAGGACTTTGCCGCGCTCGATCCCGACCAGGACGGCCGGATCGATCAGCAGGAATTTCTGAACATGAGCGACATCCGTGACCTGAAAGAGCGGCTGCCGCCGGGCGAGGAACACGCGGCGGTGTTCCGTATGTTTTCCCAAGGGATGCACGACCAGCTCGACCGTGACCGCGACGGGTTTATCACAGTGCAGGAGTATCTCGATGTCTGCGTGCCGTTTGCGCGCGGGATCGACGCCGACGGAGATGAGTTTCTCAGCTACGAAGAAGTGAAGACTGACTGGGACCGCCGGCAGCGGATCATCGCGGAATGGGCCGTATTAACGGGCGGCGGGGATCAGAAATCGGGCGACACGGAAAAAACGTTTAACGAACCGGATGCCCGCATCGGGGGGCTCGAGAATATCGGCGCTATCCTCGGCGGGGCCGGCCAATAGGAGGAGATATGGGACTTGATGCCGTCGGAATCGTGAGTAAAGACATTCCCCGGACGATCCGGTTTTACGCGCTGCTCGGCCTGGACCTGGAGGAGTGCGGCGGGTCCGGTCATTTTGAAGCGGCCACCGACGGCGGCCTCCGGGTCATGGTCGATTCCGTCGACTTGATCAAACAAATCCAGCCGGACTGGCACACGCCTTCCGGCAGCGGTATCACCTTGTGTTTTCTCCAGGAATCCCCGGCCGCGGTCGACGAACTGCACACCCGCATTCTCCAGGCCGGCTTCGAATCCCTCAAAGAACCCTGGGACGCCTTCTGGGGCCAGCGCTACGCCTCGGTCAAGGATCCCGACGGGAATCAGATTGATTTGTTTGCATCACTTTAGTGGGGGCTCAATGTATTACGCTCCTGAAGTGTCGCCGTCATTCTTAGCCATTCGCTGAAACTCATCAACCACCCCCATGAACTCGCCAGTGTTCTGACCTGCGGCCACACCCGTGAGGTCTCGGGACTGTGTCTAGGGCACAAAACCGATTCAGCTTTGCCCTGGCAAGCCGGGGCAGTCTGAAATATAATATGTGCTGCACTATTTACGCGAGGATATCTATGCAAACTATAGATTACGATTCGAAACAGGTTTATTACGATCTGCCGGACTTTCACAATGACCTGGAATTGCTGGCATTGATCAAGGAGTGCCTGCAGGCGCAAAAGAAGGCGGGCGAGGCGTACCGCGAAACGCAGTTCACGCCGTACCCCGACGCCATCTCGGCTGTCAAAGGAGAGGCCTTGGAGAAAATCCTGGCCGCCGAAGAGGATATCAGCGACATCCGCACGCATCGTATTACCAATTCCATCGTGTTTCATATTGAAAATCTGGACGGGTCGGTGATCAGCGACGAGGTCCTGCACATGCGCCGGCAGATCGACGAGGTCATCGACAAGCGCATCCGGGGGATCTTTTCCGATCCCAAGGGTCTGCACATCGAGTGCAGCGGTCACTACTGGTACCCGCCGGGCGGCTATATGGGCTGGCATACCAATCGGCGCAAACCGGGCTGGCGCATGTACGTCAGTTACGCGGAAGCGGAACACCGCTCATTCTTTCGCTATCGCGATCCCGACACCGGCGAAGTGATTACCTGCCCGGATGAGACCTGGAACTTCCGTTTGTTCAAGATCTCCCCCGAAAAACCCTTCTGGCACTGCGTCTTTTCCGAGACCGACCGGTTCAGTTTGGGATACCGGATCGATGCCGGGTGATGATGCCCCGGCCGGGGCCCCGTTCCGAAAAAAGGGACAACCCTTCCCGCCTGTGATAAGATGAGATATATTTCAAGTCCGGTACTCAAGCCAAAGGGGGGATCCTATGAAGCCATCGCTGCGTATTACGGCCGGGTTGCTGGCCGCGTGTCTGTGGGCCGCTACGCCGGCCCGCGCCGATCAAACCGGTGATCCGGGTTACATTGCCTCGCTGGAGCTGATTTCCAGCATATCCGATCAATACCCGCTCTACCACGGGGAGGTGATCCTCCAAACCGAATCGGGAGACGTGGCCTATCGTTGGGGAGGTTCCAGTTGTCCGGGCGTCGCGCTTAATCTGGAGCAGAACCGGCATCTGGTCGGCGCTCTCTCTTCCTATGCCGAGACCGCCCACATTTATATCACCCCGCACTATCGTTTCGGGCAGGGCGGCAATTTGTGCCTCGTCGGATTTATCGCGACCTCAAATGCCGCGGTATGCTGCAAGCCGAAGGGAAAGGTCAATGATTCCCTGATCGATGCCCGCTTGAAGGGGAAGAATATTCTTCAGAACTAGCCCTCATTTCAGGGGACACAATACCGGTTGCAGAGCGGCCGATCTACCTATTGTGTCCCCTGAATTGTTTTGACGCCTATTTTTATGATGATATACTATTAGTACTAGTAGGCATCCCAGCCTGCCGGTATTCCCCAATCCTTCCCGAAGCATCCGACTTTAGTTCCCAAAATATAAATTAATCCGGCACGGATTATTTCTGTCTTTGAATGGTAACGTATTATGTATAAATCATTTATGAAAAATAGACCGGCGGCGGCGCTGGTGGCCGCGCTCTTTGGCGGGATGTCGGTCCTGCCTTCTCCGGCAGCGCTGGCCGCGACGCAGACGGTCCCGGTGCCGGAGCTGCCCGCGGTGGGGACACGCCTCATCCCGGGGGGAAGCGTGCAACCGGTCCAGCTGCGCGGGGTGAGCATCGATCCGGCGGAACCCCTGCGATTCGATTTTCTGATTACCCCGGGGGCCGGCGCCCCGGCCGAAACGGAGCTTCGCGCCGAGTCGGAAAAGCTGATCAAATATTTCCTCGCCGCCCTGGCCGTGCCCGAAGACGAAATGTGGGTCAATCTTTCACCGTATGAAAGCGACCGGATTATTCCGTCGGCGTTGGGCCGCACCCTGATGGGCCGCGACATGCTCGCCCAGGATTACCTGCTCAAGCAACTCACCGCCTCACTTATTTATCCCGAAGACGAACTGGGTGAACGTTTCTGGGACCGCGTCCTGCGCCGCGCGCAACAGGAGTTCGGCACCACGGCCGTTCCGCTGGACAGTTTCAACAAGGTGTGGATCGTCCCCGAACGCGCGGCCGTGCAGGTCCACGGCCAGGCCGTGTTCGTTACTGAGTGCCGGTTGAAGGTTATGCTTGAAGAAGACTACCTGGCGCTGGCCCATCACCACGGCGAGCGGCCGGGCGATCCGCATACGGCGGAGGATGTCACCGCGCCGGTGGTCAGAGATATCTTGCTGCCGGAGATCGAGGCTGAGGTGAATAACGGCGCGATCTTTGCCGAGCTGCGGCAGATTTTCCACGCCGTGATCCTGGCGGCCTGGTACAAACAGAATTTAAAAGAGAGTCTGCTCGGACAGGCCTACGCCGACCGCAGGGCTGTTAGCGGGATCGACGACAACGACCCGGCGGTGAATCAGGAGATTTACGAGCGCTACGTTACCGCGCTGCGCCAGGGCGTGTTCGATTATATCCGGGAGGACTTCGATCCGGTAACCCGGCAGACCATGCCCCGGCGCTATGTCTCGGGCGGGGTGGACGCGCGCGTGGATGTGCGGACCGACGAGGCTGTATTATCGCGTCGAGATTTTCTGCGCGACCTCGGCGGGCTGCTTGTGGTCAGTGCGGCCATGGTGGCGGGTGTGCCCGCCTTCGGGCAGGATGACGCGCCCGGTGCGCGATTAGTGGCTCCCGGGGTACAAGACCGCGCGCAGCCGCTGCACTGGGGCGACCGCTCCGTGATGCTCGGCGAACAACAGCCCGGCATTGCGTATTATCATTCCCCGACGAATACTTATGTGAATCTGCTCGATGAAACCGAGGGGGGACAGGGAGAGGCCGCGCGCATCGCGGCGGCGGGTTTTCGGGTGATTAAGGTTTATACGACCAACCGCGATAACATCCTCGAACTCGAACGCGTGTCGCAGCGGATCTTCGCACAATACGGCCTGCGCACGATCGCGATCCTTTCTCCGCAGATCAACGGGACCATCCTCGATACTTCGCAGCGCACGTTGTGGGACACCGTCAATTTTTATGTCGACCACCTGGGCAAACATCCTTGGATCGGTATCCAGCTGGGCAATGAAGACCACTATTATTTGCGCGGGGAACTGCTGGCCGGCGACGGCGGCATTCCGCTGACCAAGGCGGTGTATTACGCGCGGTACGATCAGATCGCCGGCGCGATCCGTGCGCGCTTGCGGCTGACCGCGGTGTTCACCGAACGGGACAAACCGATCCTGCTCGGCCAGGGCATTCGCATCGGGCATCGCGATGATTGGCGGCAGGAGCTCGACGAGACCGTCGGGTTTGTGCGCGGCATGAGTAATATTACCGGGCTGGCCGTCAACGCCTACTTCGAGCCGGCGCCGTTATACGGTCCGGCACTGCAGTATCTGCGTCAACAGACGGGCATGACCGTCATCGTCGGCGAGTTCGGCCGTTCACGGCGGCACCTGACCCCGGCTTTGCAGCAGGCATTTAACCAGCAGGCATGGTCCGCGATCCGCGAGGCGATGCGCGGCGGGCATGCCGCCGGCGGGATTCTCTTTTCCTGGACCGACAAGGTCGCCGGTGATGAGGCGGCCGGCGCCAGCGCCAACTTCCGTTTATACGACCGTGAATTCGGTATCGGGTACGACGGGACGTCCGCTTATTATGACCAGACCGTCACGCCGGTGACGGCGATCCCGCGCGATCAATTCAACACCTCCGACGATATGTTCTGGCGCGCCGTGCACAATCCGCGGTTGAACCGCGACTATCTGGTATGGTACACCCAGAGCCTGCAGGGCCGTGCCGCGGAACAACAGCGCGAGAAGACGGAGCTGATCCGCCGGGCCGCGGCCGCCGGGCGATTGCTGACCGATGACGAGGTTAATCATTTTCACGATCTGAATTTTGTTGGGGAAGGCTTGTATCAGCTGGCGGTGACGGCGTTGTATGACGGCAACATCGATGAGGTCGAACGGCTGTATGATCAACTCTACGTCTATTATTCCGGCGCGCAGATGTATTACGGGCCGCGCAATTTCTGGGTGCCGTTCCGGAATCTCACCGCGCAGCTGGAGCTGATTCGTGACAGTACTGCGGATGAAGCCTTGCGCGAACGTCTGCGGTTGATCCTCGGCGCCCGGCCGACGAACAACCGGCCGCGCACTTACCAGGACATCCGGCCCGACAATGCCGTGTTCGTATCGGACAATCCCGGGGGGATCGATTTTCATCCCGGCAATATGGATTTGACGACCGAAGGACACGGCATTCAATTCCCGGTCCCGGCGGTGAACCCGGTCGTGCCCATCGAAGACCTGCGCCCGGTCATCCTCAACATCGCCCCGGTCACCAGTCTGCCGTTGTTATTGGGAGAGAAGGAAACGCCGCAACCGAAGATAAGCCGCATCTCCGCGGACTTCTTCCGCTCAAGGGCGTTTCGTGCCGCTGAGTGAGCCGGCTAGCCGTCCGCGATAAATTTCACCCAGACCTCCCGCGAGCGCGGGCCGTCGAATTCCATAAAGTAAATTCCCTGCCATTGCCCGAGCATCAAGCGGCCGTCTTCCACAATAAAGGTTTGCGAGAAATTGAACAGCCCGCCCTTGATATGCGAATCGCTGTTGCCTTCGGCGTGATCGAAGCCGGCGTTTTGCGGGACGAGGCCCTTGAGGAAACGCAGCATGTCCGACTTCACGTCCGGGTCGTAGTTCTCGTTGACCGAAATCGCGGCGGTGGTGTGGGGGGAGTAGACCACGAGGATCCCGGAGCCGGCGTCTTGTTCCAATAACCACGCCTGCAGGTTCCGGGTCAGATCGATGATCTCATCGCGTTTATGAGTCTTGACTTTGATTCTGTGCATGAGGGGATTATAATGGAAGCCGGCCAAAAAATAAACCCGGTCGTTGTCCATGACCAAATATCGAGACGTTGTTATCTGCCTGCTCCTGTTCGCGGGCAGCCTGTTGCCGCGGCTGCTGTTGATCAGTAAGGGGCCGTTCACCCCGGACGCGCTGAACCTGGCGATCATCGCGGAGCAGACCCTGCTGACCGGCCAGCTGCACGCGCAGTACGGGACTGGTTATCCCTTGCTGGTCCTGATCACCGCCGGGTTCGTGGGGCTGGCCAAACTAATCGGTCTTGCCGATCCGGTCACCGGCGCGAACCTGATGGGCGTGACCTGCGGCGCGCTGAGTGTGCCGGTGCTTTATGTGTTCGTGCGCCGTATTCTCGACCGGCCCGCGGCGATCATGAGCGCGGTGCTGTTCTCGCTGTCACCGATCTATTTCGGTACGTCCGTGTACGGCACCGGACAGGCGGCGGAACATATTTTCCTGGGCGGCGGTTTGATCCTGTTATGGGAATACGCCCGCGGCGGCCGCTGGCGCACGCTGGCCGCGGCAGCCTTGGTGTTCGGCCTGATGGGCGCGGTACGGCTGCAGGACTTGGCCTTTGTCAGCCCGGCGATTGTCTTCTTCCTGGTGTTCGTCCGTCCGGCGGACGGCGCAGCGGGGCGCGGGGCCTGGTCACGGAGGCTGCGCGAGGTTTTATTCCTCGGCGCGATTGTAGGCGCCGTCATCGTTCTTTTTCATCTGCCGTTGTTGCTGGGACCGAACCGCAGCGATTATGCGACCCGCTATCACCGCTTCCAGTCGGCGACGTTTATGAGCGGGCACTTCGGGATACGGACCTACATGTTCGGTCAGTTCCGCACGTGGCTGACGCAGAACTTCTCGGTGCTGGGATTGACCGCCATACTACTCGGCTTTTTGCTGTTGATGGCACGCCGGTCGCGTTTGGGGTTGTTTTTGCTGATTTGGATCTGCGGACCGTTGATCTTTTATCTGCTGATCGACACCACCATCCCGCGGCTGATGGTGATTGTCCTGCCGCCGCTGTGCGTGGCGGCCGGTTACCTGCTCGGATTTTTCTACGGACGCGGCAGCGTGATCAGCCGGATCGTGAGCGCGGGGCTGTGCGCCTTGATCGGATTCATGATGTTCATGGAGGTCCTGCCCTATGTGAAGTTCCGGCATGAGCACGCGCTGGTCCCGGAGATGGTGCGCTGGGTGCGCGCGCAGGTCCCGGAGGATGCCCGTATGATCCTGCTCGACGAGCATTTATTCTACGAGCACTACGGGGATTTCCCGGTACTCAGCCGGCCGCGGCCGCGCGGGCCGGGTTACACAGAGCGGCTGGAAATGTTTGAGGCGCAGCTGAAAGAATTGTCTGCCCGCGGGGTGCCGGTGTATGCCACGGGCGTGGGAATCTACAGCGACGACGCGCAGCAGCGTTTCGCGGGATTCCTTAAGGATCGTTACACATTTCACGTGATCGGTGCGCCGTTCTTCGAGGACTGGCATCACGGGGAATTGAAGAATTTCATTTTTCGCAATATCGTGATCCGCCTGTCGCCGAAGCCAGGCACGGGCGCGGTCGATCAATAACTTTGGGGGCCCGTAGCTCAGTTTGGGAGAGCGTCTGGTTCGCAATCAGAAGGTCAGGGGTTCGATCCCCCTCGGGTCCACATTCTTAATTATTATGCTTTATTTCGCCTACGGTTCCAACATGTCGGTCAAGCGTCTGCGGGCGCGGATCTCTTCGGCGCGGGTGGTGTGCACGGCCACACTGCCCGGGTACGAGCTCCGATTTCACAAGCACGGCGACGACGAATCGGCCAAGTGCGATGCGGCCGCGGCAGGCGCGGCGGCGGAGGTGATCGGCGTCCTGTACGATATTCATACTGCCGACAAGGTTATTCTCGACAAGATCGAAGGGGTGGGCGCGGGATACCAACAGAAGACGGTGGCTGTCATGACCGGCATCGGGATGCCGATGGAGGCAATGACGTACGTCGCCACGCGCATCAATCCGGACCTGAAGCCGTTTGTGTGGTATAAAGAACACGTCCTGCGCGGCGCCCGCGAACACGGGCTGCCGGCGACGTATATCGATTTTATTAATGCGGTCGAAGCCATGGCCGATCCGCGTCCCGAACGTCATCGCCAGGAAGTGGCTATCTACGGCGCCCCGCGCTGGTAACTGCTTATGCCGTCCATCATTTATCAGGGAAAACGAATCCAGGTCCGCGCCGGCGCGAACCTGCGCCGCGCGCTGCTGAAGACGCGCTGCGAGGTGTACAATGAAGAGGCCCGCCTGCTCAATTGCCGCGGCAACGGGATGTGCGGGACATGCGCCGTCAGGATCGAAGGCGAGGTCAGCCCCATGACCGAGCGTGAACGCCGGCGTCTCGGCTTTTGGCCGCATAAAAAAGATTCGGGACTGCGCCTGGCGTGCCAGTGCGAAGTCCTGGGCGATCTGAAGATCACCAAGATGCCCGGGTTCTGGGGGCAGAAGACAGATGAATGATGACGGGCAAATGACCGTGGCCGTCGTTCACGGCATCGGCGTGTCCGAACCCGGTTATGCCGTGGAGCTGATCGCCGGCATCCGGCGTGAATTCATCGCCGCGTTGCGCCGGGAAAATCTCAACCCGCCGGACCCGCTGCCGCTCACCTTCATCGAGATCGTGTGGGACGACATCGTCGCCGAGCAGCAACGGGAGTTGAGTGAGCGCCTCAAATCCGGACTCGAACGCTGGCGCGAACCAACCGTGTGGGAAAAGTGGTTCGCCCCCTTGTTGGCCCCTCTCCAAAAAGGCGCGCGCTGGCTGCGCACCGATTTTGCCGCCCAATACATCAGTGATGTAATCGCCTACCGCAATCCGCTGGTCTACGAAAAAATTCAGCAGCGCATCCTGGGAAGGTTGGAGGAAGGCGACGGACCGCTGACCTTCGTCGCCCACAGCCTCGGCACGGTGATTACCTCCGATCTGATTTATGACCGTTGTGAAAGCGGAAGCGGTTTTCCCGGATATACCATGACCAATTTCTTTACGTTGGGATCCCCTCTTGCCGTGTTCGCGCTGCGCTACGGCGCGGATGCCTTTGCCTCGCCGGTCCATATGGAAGATCCGGACGGACGCTGGATCA
The DNA here is from genome assembly GCA_020632495.1 of Candidatus Omnitrophota bacterium. Taxonomy (GTDB): domain Bacteria; phylum Omnitrophota; class Gorgyraeia; order Zapsychrales; family Zapsychraceae; genus JAGOSC01. The sequence goes on from JACKFL010000005.1 coordinate 1,339,562, forward strand.
ATATTCTGGACCGGGACGATCCGATCGCCTATCCGCTCAAGCCGCTTAACGCCGCTTACGACCGGGCCGTGGAAAAAGACGCCGAGGTCGACACCGGCCTGTTCGGGATCGCCCATGTCAAATACTGGAAGAATCCCGCCACCCAACGCATCATCGCGGCCAAATTGGCCGCGGACTACCGCCGCCGCCGTTAACTCCCCCGGCAAAACTCCCTAAACGACTGATAATAATGTAGATATGACCACATCGGCGGCCGGAAAACGGCCTTTTTTTATATTCTTAACTATACGCTAACAGCGTATAATAATTTCATAAGATTAATCATTCCAACATGAAGGAGGAATCATGAAATCCAATCCGCAACTCATCCACAGAGAAGGCGTGCAACGGGTACGCCGCAACCGCTGGGAGCCGTGTGACGCGGTGACCGCCGCGCAGATCAAACTGATCCGCAAACGTCTGAAGGTCTCACAGTCGCAGTTCGCCTTTTTAATCGGCGTTAAGATGGCCACCCTGCAGAACTGGGAGCAGGGACGCACCAAGCCGGAAGGTCCGGCGCAGACACTGCTGCGCGTGATCGCCCACGATCCGAACATCGTCATGGAGGCGCTGTACCCGCGCGCGTAACAGGAAACGGAATGGTGAAACCTAACCGACAATCCGGACCCGGACCGCATGGCTAACCGCAGGCGACAGTTTAATGTTCGCGCCGCGCTGATCACGCTCTTCGTGTGTGTCATGGGGATGGTGTGTCCGCGGACCGCCTTTACGGTCGCGCCGTGGTTCGATTCCAACTGGAATTACCGCAAACAGATTACGGTCGATGAGACCAAGGTTCCGTCCGACCTGACCGACTTCCCGATGCTCATCAACCTGTCGGCCGACAGTGACCTGGCCGGCCATGCCCAGGCGGACGGGGACGACATCCTGTTTACGGCGAGCGACGGGACCACGCAGCTCGATCATGAGATCGAACGCTATGATGCCGGCACCGGCGCGCTGGTCGCCTGGGTGGAGGTACCGCTGTTGACATCCACCACCGGGACCATTGTGTATATGTATTACGGTAATGGCGCGGCCGCCAATCAGGAGAATGTCGCGGGGACCTGGTCGTCGACTTACCAGGGCGTGTGGCACATGGCGGAGGACCCGTCGATTGATACCGACGGCGACTGCGGCGGTGGCACGTCCGAGGAGTGTGATTCGACCAACAATAATCTGGACGGCGAATCATTCGGTTCGATGACGAATACCGATCTGGTCACCGGACAGATCAACGGCGCCCTTGAATTAGACGGGAATGACGATTACATCGGCGTGGCCGACAGCGGGACGCTGGATATCACCGATGACCTGTCGCTGTCGGTCTGGATACGACCGGAACTGCAGGCGGCCGGCGGGGCGGGAAGCATCGCGGTGATGGCGGTCGAACAACGCGTCTTCGGCGACAAGCAGGGGACTATGCCGGAGATGGTGCATGTGGCGGGAGAAATTTATGCCATCGCCTACGCGGGGAACGGCAACGACGGGTTCCTGACCACGATACGGGTGGCCGACGACGGGACGATCACCGCCAGCGAAATCATCGATACACTGGAATTCGACGCCATCCAGGGTCTTAATCCCGAGATCATTCCGGTAAGCGGCAATATCTACGCAGTCGCCTATCAGGGGCAGGACAATGACGGATTTCTGATCAGCGTGTCCATCTCCGGTGCCGGCGTCATATCGGCCGTGATCGATTCGATCGAGTTTGCTCCGGTAGACGGGGTCACGCCCAAGATCGTCGAGTTGTCCACGGGCGTGTTCGCTATCGCCGTGAACGGCGGGGCCCAGGACGACGACCTCTTTACAGTTACCATCAACGGCGCCGGCGCGATCAGCAGCTCCCCGGTGGATGAGATGGTCTTCGGTGACATCACCGCATTTGAGCCGGAGATTATTCACATCGCGGGCGATATTTACGCGGTTGTATTCCGCGGATCGGGCAATGACGGATACGTTTCCACCATTGAGATCGGCGCCGACGGGACGATTCAATCCGGGATCATCATCGATAGCCTGGAGTTTGATACTTTCTACGCCGAGGATCCGGAAATCATCCGGATCAACGGTAACATCTACGCGATTGCGTATGAAGGGGACGGCAACGACGGGTTCGTGACCACGGTCGAGATCGACAGCAACGGTCAGATTACCGATACGATTCTGGATACCTTTGAGTTCGATTCCACCGGCGCAGATAACGCCCAGATCGTCAATGTCACCGGTAACGTCTATGCGATCGCCTACGACGCGGGGACGGGCGGTAACGACTTTGCCACGATAACCATCGCCAATGACGGCAATATCGGTCCGACTGTACTGGACCGGCTGGTCTTCGGTGATGTGCAGGCGAATGAGGCCGAGATCATCAATATCTCCGGTGACATTTACGCGGTCGTCTACCGGGGCGCGGCCAGCGACGGTTACGTGACGACTGTGGATATATCCGCTACGGGCAGTATCGATGCCGGGGTCATTCTCGATGTCCTGGAATTCGATACGGATAACGCCCTAAATCCCGAGATCATCCCGGTCTCCGGGGATATTTACGCCATCGTCTACCGCGGATCCGGGAATGACGGATTTATCGTCACCGTGGACATCGATGCTGCCGGTAATATTGAGAACGCTGTGGTCGATTCGGCGGAGATCGTGACCACCGACATCAACTACCCCAGCATCGTACATATCTCCGGGGATATTTACGCGGTTGTCTATACGGACCTGGACAATGACGGGGTGGTGATCACGGTGGATATTGCGGCCGACGGCACAATTACCACGCCGGTCATCGATTCCTTTGAATTCGACACGGTCAGCGGTCTGTATCCGCGGATCATTCAGGTGTCCGGTGACGTCTACGCGATTGTCTACGCCGGGTCGGGCAACGACGGCTTCATTGTCACCTTGGATATCGACACCGACGGGACCATCAATACGCCGGTCATCGATTCATTTGAATACGATACATCTGCCGGGATATTTCCAGACATCCAAAATATTACAGGTGATATCTTCGGGATTGTTTACCGCGGCGCCGGGAACGACGGGTTTGCCGTGACCCTGGACATCGATACCGACGGAACGATCAACACGCCGGTCATCGACAGTCTGGAGTTCGATACGACGTTTGCCAACACGCCGAAGTTGATCAATGTTACGGGCACACTATACGCCACGGCCTATGAAGACAGCACCGGAGACGGCCAGGTCCTGACCTTTACCATATCGAACGCCGGCGCGATTTCCGCGGTGATCGATTCGTTCGAGTATGCGGTGGCCAACGGGGATGCGCCCGATCTGATACAGGTGTCCGGCACGATGTTCGCCGTGGCCTACACCTCCCAGGGCGTGGCCAAACTCTCGACGTTCACGGTTTCGAACACCGGTACCTTTACCGGCAGCCTGGTCGACCAGGGCGGGTTTGGATTCGGGGCTGAACACAACGACGCGGATCCAAAGTTAGTACGGCTGGCCAGCGATATGGTAGCCGTGGTCTACGCCGGGGTGGGCAACGACGGGACGATCAAGACGATTCAGATCAATTCATCCGGGGTCATCACTGACGGCTGGTTTGATTACTTTGAATACGACACTGCGCAGGGGGATGATCCCGATATCATCAATCTTTCCGGAAGCGACTATGCCATAGTTTATGAAAACGGCAGCAGTGTCGGACAGGTCGCGACATTGGACATTAATAGTGATGGGACGATTCCCAAGGTCATCAATGACACGCTGGTGCTTAACGCCACGGCCACCGTGTTCCCCAAGATCATCAACGTCACCGGCACGCTGTACGCGGCCGTTTATGAAGACGTGGATAATGACGGTGTTATCCAAACGTTCACCATCTCCGCGGCCGGGGCCATTTCCGGCAGTGTGCTCGATACGCTCGAGTATGAAGTGGCGGACGGCGACACGCCGGACCTGTTGGCCATCGACAGCGACACGGTGGCCATTCCCTATGCCAAGGCCGGTGTCGCGCGCCTGGCCACAGTGGATATCGACGGCAGCGGTATGATGGCGTCCGCGGTAACGGACATTTCGGACTTTGGCTACGGCAGTGTCCATATCGACGCGACGCCGGAATTGATCCCTATTTCAGGAGAATATTACGCGGTAATCTACGGCGGCACGAGCAGTGACGGGATGATCAAGACCATTCGTCTGGACAGCAGCGGGAACGTGGTCGACGGGTTCGTCGATTTCTTCGAGTATGCCACCGCCCAGGGGCTCGATCCGAGCGCGGTTCATGTCTCCGGGGACATTTACGCGATCACCTATCGCGGGCCGGGAAATGACGGTTTTGTGGCCACGGTCGACATCTCGGTGACCGGTACGATCCAACAGGCGGTTGTCGATGAATGGGAATTTTCGACCACAGACATCATTACCCCGAAGATGATCAACATTTCCGGCACCACTTACGCCATCGTGTATGAAGACGAAAACGGGGACGGTCAGCTGGTGACACTCAGCATATCCAATGCCGGGGCGATCACCACGACTCTGATCGATTCCTTTGAATTCGATGTCATTGACGGCGAGACGCCGGAAATCATCCCGATCAGCGGGGATATCTACGCCATCGCTTATGACCGCGGACAATTTTCACAGATGAAGACCGTGGAGATATCCGCGGCCGGTGCGATCACCGAGCCCGCCGTCGACCGCGGCGATTACGGCGCGGGCGGGATCCATACCGATACGGGACCGGCACTGTTCCATCTGACCGGGGATATCTGGGGGATCCTGTACACTGGCGTGGGCGGGGACGGTAAGATCAAGACCATGGAAATCGATGCCGCCGGGACCGTGGTGGACGGCTTCCGGGACGGTTTTGAATTTGATGATGTGAACGGAAATCAGTTCGATCTCACGGCGGTTTCCGGAGACATCTACGCGGTGGCGTACCGCGGTGCCGCGAATGACGGCTTCCTGGTCACGCTGGATATCTCCACGACCGGGACGATCGCGCAGGCCGTGGTTGACTCTTGGGAGTTCTCGACGGTTGACGTCCAGACGCCGCGCATTCTCAAGATATCCGGAACGACATATGCCATGGTTTATGAGAACAGCGCCGGAGCCGGGCAATTGGTGACCTTGACCATCGCCAATGACGGTTCCATCACGACGTCGTTTATCGACACACTCACGTTTGACGCCAGCGTCGGTGATACGCCTGCCATAATGAATGTGTCCGGAGACATCTATGCCATCGCCTACAGCGGGGTGGGTACGGACGGGTTCCTGGTGACCGTGGATATTGACGCGGCCGGAAACATTACTCCGGTCATCGATACCCTTGAATTCGACGCGACCGAGGCGCAGACTCCGGAGCTGGTGTCGATCACCGGGACCATGGTGGCGGTCGCCTATGACGGGCCCGGCAATGACGGGTTCGTGTCGACCATCGGTATCGACGCGGCCGGAAATATTGACGCCACGGTCACTGACACCCTCGAGTTCGATACGGGGCAGGGTGAGACGCCGGAGATCCGATATTTGGGCAGTGATATCTATGTGATTGCCTACTCCGGCCCGGCGGATGACGGCTTCCTGGTCACCGTCTCGATCGCGTCTGACGGCAACATCGGCCCCGCTGTGCTCGATTCTTTGGAATTCGACGACCAAAACGCGCTGACGCCTTCGATTCGGACCCTCGGCGACAGCAAGGTCATCATCGCCTATGACGGGGTCGACGGGGTGACGGGGTATGACCTGCAGATTATCGATGTGCTCTCGGACGCCAACCGCGGGATCTATAAAGGCAATGCCTATCAGATCGACGGCACCAGCGGCACCATCTACGCGACGATCAATACGACCACCATCACCGGTACCAGTACGGTGTCCGGCGCTGACTGGGAGTATGTGGTCCTGACCTACGACCGCGATGCCGGCAGTGATCAGCTGAAGCTGTACCTGAGCGGCTCGCTGGCCATGGCCACCGGGCTGACGGACTTCATCAATACGAACAGCGGCTCCTTCAACATCGGCGAGGCGTTCTTCGGCGGGGTGGATGAGGTGCGCATCGCCGACGGTGCCGTGTTGTCGGCCGACTGGATCGCCACCGAGTTCGCCAATCAGAATGATCCCGATACCTTCTACACGCTCGGGCCGGAGCGGGTGGAGGGGATCAAGACCTGGGGTGACGGAACAAACGTCCCGCCCACCGGGTTCTGGAATGTCGGGGCCAACTGGACCGGCGATACCGTTCCGACCGGCGTGGACCTGGTCAACTTCGATGACACGGCTGTCACTGACTGTGTGGTTGATGTGACGGTCGGCATCGCGGGGCTCGATATCAATACCGGTTACACCGGGACCATCACCCAGGGGTCCAATGTGATCACTATCGGCACCTTCGGTTTCAATCAGGCCGACGGGACCTTTGCCGGCGGTGACGCGGATATCGACGTCAACGGCGCCTTCATTCTCAATACCGGGACATTCACCGCGACCAGCGGTACACTTGCCGTGGCGGAGGACTTCACGATTTTGACCAACGGGACGTTCGCGGACAACGCCGGGACCGTGGTGATCGAAGGTTCAATTGATATAAGTGTAACGACCAACGGCGCGACCTTCCACCACCTGACTTTCAACAAGGTCACGGGTCCGGCGGCGACCGTCACCTTGGAGGACGGCTTCACCGTCCGGCGATTTTTGACCGTGGATAAGGCGGATGCGGATAACTTTGTCATAACGCCCAACGGCACGCTGACCATCACGGCCCAGGGTTCCTTCGCCATGGCCAACGCCAGCGGCAGCGGCAACCTGACCTTCGGGACTTCGGACGTGTTGCTGGATCTGTCCGGAACGCTGGACCAGGATATCATCCAGACCGCGGGGACCTTTGCCGCTGCTTTTGAGAACGATCGGACGACGGGCGTCACCATGTTGCAGTCCGCATTCACTACCGTCGGCAGCGGGGCGGATTGTACGTTGGTGGAAGGTGTATTCGCGCTCAACGGCTTTGACTTCACCTGCGGCGGAGGCTTTACCGTGGAGGACGGAGTGACGTTGCGGCTCGACGGAACGGAAACCGTGAGCACACCTGTGATCAGTCCGGCGTCTACGGTCGAGTACGTGGGCACAACCGCGCTTGGGGTGCTGCAGACGTGGGACTATGACTTTTTGGTGATCAACGGCGCCGGCGGGACCGTGACCCAGCAGGCGGATGTTACCGTTGCCGCCGACGTAAGCATCAGCGCGGGTACGTTGGACGTCAACGGTTATGAGCTGGCGGTCGCCGGATCGGTGGACATCGACGCCGCCCTCGACGCCTCACCGGGAAGCGGCGGTGATTCACGGATCTTCGTGGGAGCGGATTGGGATGCCACCGGCGGGACGTTCACGCAGACCGATTCTACGGTTATGTTCATGACCACGACCGCGGCCGGGATTACCTCCGCCGGGGAAACGTTCGATAATATTGTGATCAACGACGGGCTGATCGGCTACTGGAAGTTTGATGACACCGCAACATCCTCGGCCGACTCCAGCGGTTACGGGCATACCGGATCATGGTCCGGTAACCCGACGCCGTCGACCGACCGTCCGTTACTCAAGATGCGCAACCGGTACAGCCTGGATTTCAACGGTTCCACCGACTTCATCAATGCGGGGGATCAGGATATTTACCGCGGTTTAGACGAATTGACCCTATCCGTTTGGGTCAAGCAGAGTGCGACCGGTCCGAACCAGGCGGTTATCGGCCACTGGGGCAACACCACACCCCGGGACAGCCGCAAGTTCTTGATCCGCATCAATGATGGTGACATCCAGGGGTTTGTGTTCACGACGGAGCCGGCGCAGGAAGGCGGGACCTTCTCGACCACCGACCTGACTGACGACTGGCATCATCTGGCGCTCACCTGGGACGGATCGACTTTACGCATGTACATCGACGGCGCGGTCAGTGGAACCACCTTCTCCGGATCAGGCGCGCTGAATGACACGTCCCAGAACAATTTCTATATCGGTAACGATGAGGGCGGCTCAGGGACCTTCTTCAACGGCTTGCTCGATGATGTGCGCGTCTATAACCGTGCGCTGACGGCTGTGGAGATCGGGCGTTTGGCCGAGGGCCGTCATCCGTTAACATCGCTGGGAACCGTAACCCTGCAGGACCCGCTGGACGTGGACGGCACGCTATTTCTCAACGCCGGCGCGCTGGACACCGGCAGCGACCGGGCGATCACCGTGGCCACGGGCTGGGAAAATAACGGCGGGGTCTTCCTGGCCAATACCGGGACGGTCACCTTCGACGGCGGTGATCAGGTTATTCCCGGATCGGAGACGTTCTACAACTTCGAGATGTCCGTGACATCGACCGGGACACTCACCTTCGGGAAACGCTCGGTGACCGCCACGACCGGGACGCTCACGTTGCAAGGAGCGGCCGGAAACCTGCTGGCGTTGCGCAGTTCGGAGGACGCGATCCGTTCCGAAATCAATCCCGCCGGCGCCCGGGTGATCGGATTCCTGAATGTTCAGGACAATTCCAATATCAGCGGGACCGTGATCGACTGTACCAACAATTGTACGGACTCCGGGAACAATATTGAATGGGACTTCGGCGGCGGCATCAACACCCTCAGCGGAACGCTTTACAGCGATGAGGGGATTACGCCGCTGACCAGCACGGATATGGCCGTCTCCATCGACGGGGATACGGCGATACTCACGGCGACGTCCAACGCGGTCACCGGGACGTTCCTGATCAATTACACGGCGTCCAGCATCACGGCCGGCGACATCTTAACCTTCTATATCGATGGCGAGACGGAGAAAGGCGTCACGGTGACCATTTCTGACGGCAATTCGCTGGCCGGCATTCCGATTTATCAAAATTATCTCATCGTGCGCAGCGAGAACGGGCCGAGTCTGACCACGAATGATCTGGACGTGGCGAATAACAGCGGGGACACGGACATCGCTGCTATTTATACCATGACCGGCAGTCTGTTGTTTATGGAGCCGGGTACCGAGTTGTTCATCCCGATCGGAGAAACCCTGGCGCCCGACGCGACCATCCGGGTCCACGATATCGATATCAACGGGACGTTGAGTATGAACAGCTTGACGGTGTTCGTGGACGGGTCATGGGACGCGAGTAGCGGAACGTACAATCAGTCCGCGGCCGGGGTCGTCTTCACCGGGACCGGAACGGAATCCATCACCTCCGCCAGTCAGTCGTTCTACGATATGTATTTTAACAACGGTCTGATGGCCTACTGGCGCTTTGAGGAGAGCAGCTCGCCGGCCGTGGACAGCAGCGGCCGCGGCAATCACGGGGTCTGGAACTCCGACACGGCCTCATCGACGGACGTCCCGGCCCTGAATTTCACCAATGACCGGTCGATCGAATTCTTCGGGGATGACGACTATGTGGATATCATCGATTCACAGGTCGCCGGCCGCGACTTTAAAAATATTGGGAGCAACAACGATTATACGCTGGCCGCCTGGATTCAAACCACCGGCGGCACCGGGTCAGGGACCACCTGGACCGTTAACGCTGTGGTGGTCGAGTTGGGTTCGGAAGGCGCCAGCGCGACCCGTGTACCGTTCAGTTTCGGTATAGACTCGAATTTTGTGGCGCTCGGGCGCACGGCGAACTACACGACATCCGATGAAATCGAGGTCGGGTCTGTGGCCGTCAACGACGGGGCCTGGCATCATATCGCCGCCGTTGTGATGGGCGATACGGTTGACTTCTATGTCGACGGGACTTTCGACGTCTCGCGGACCTTCACCGTGGCCACCGGGGATGTGTCGACCAACAACCGGACCGTCAATATGCAGATCGGTGTCGGGGCGACGAACTTCGGGGTTAAGAATTTGAGCGATTTTAACGGTCTGATCGATGACGTCCGGATCTATGCGCGCGCGATATCAGCCACGGAGGTCCGCATGTTGGCCGACGGGTATCATGACGGGAACAACCTGGGGATGTGGTCCTTGAACGACGATCTGGACATCAACAACAATTTCACACTGTTCGACGGGGCCGTGTCGGCCGGCACCCGTGACATCACCATTGCCGGCGACTGGCAGAACTTCGGCGGCCAGTTCAGTCCGGGTACCGGCCGGGTGACTTTTGACGGGACGGCGCAGTCTATCCCGGCTTCGTCCACGTTCTACCAGTTCGACAAGACGGTGGCGGCCACGGACATCCTGACCTTCGGGGAAGGATCGACCCTGGTGGTCACCGGATCAGTGCGGATGCAGGGCGCGTCCGGCAACTTGTTATTGCTGCGTTCATCAGACAGCGGGACGCGGTGGCGTATCACCCCGCCAGTGACCAAGCCGATCAGCTTTGTGAACGTCCAGGATTCATTCAATACCTCGCCGAGCGACATCAATCCGGCCAACTCGGTCGATAACGGCAATAATGTCCGCTGGTTCCCGGCCCGGACCGGTCCGCTGAAGGGGGCGATCATCTTCGTTGACTAGTGCTTCGACAAGATAAATTATTCATCATGATTCTTGCTCAGCACCAGTGGTGAGCAAGATTATTTTTTTCCCAAGGGAAGGAATTAACTTGTCGAACCACCAGGACCCGGGGTATCATGTACATTCATATACACAGTGTGTACCTGTTCGCCGGGCGTTGACCACAGACGGCGTTGTGATAGAGTGCAAACCGGAAATATACTAAATCAGGGAGAAGACATATGAAAATCGGTTTTGTTATTTCATGGATGCTGGCAGCCGTACTGGCCTCGGCCGCCTTACCGGCAAGCGCCGCTGAAGGAACCAACGTCCATTCCTTTGCCATGGAGAACATGGACGGCGAGCAGGTCAGTCTGTCGCAATATAAAGGGAAGGCGCTGTTGATCGTGAATACGGCATCCCGTTGCGGATACACGCCGCAGTATGCCTCGCTGGAACAACTGTACCAAAAATACAGGGAGCGCGGCTTTGAAGTACTGGCCTTTCCCGCCAATAACTTCGGCGGACAGGAGCCCGGCTCCAATGAACAGATTCAGGAGTTTTGTCTGATTAAATACCGCACCACTTTCCCGCTGTTTGCCAAGATCAGTGTGAAGGGCGCCGACATCAACCCGCTGTACTCCTATCTGACCGCCGGCAGCCCCTTCAGCGGACCGATCAAATGGAATTTTAATAAGTTTTTGGTGAACCCTGCCGGGGAGGTGGTGGCGCGCTATGATTCGCCGGTGGACCCGATGTCCGATCAAATCGTCAGCAAGTTAGAGACAATCCTGCCCGAATAATTCAAACGCTCACCGCAAAGGAGACACCGATGACTTTGAAAGAAAACGATAAGGCGCCCGGCTTCAATCTGCCCAACCAGGACGGCGAAAAGGTCAAGCTCACCGATTTCAAGGGGAAGTGGCTGCTGCTGTACTTTTATCCCAAAGACAATACGCCCGGCTGCACCAAAGAGGCGTGCACGATGCAGGAGAACCTCAAGCAGTTCAACAAACTGGATTTTGCCGTCGTCGGCGCCAGCACGGACTCGGTGGCCAGCCACAAGAAGTTTGCCGAGAAGTTCGGCCTCGCCTTCGATCTGCTCGCCGATGAGGACCAGATCCTGGTCAAGGACTACGGTGTGTGGGGCAAGAAGAAGTTTATGGGCAAGGAGTACTTGGGGATCAACCGCAGTTCATTTTTGATCGATCCGAAGGGGAAGATCGCCAAGATCTACGCTAAGGTCAAGCCGGAGGAGCATGCGGATGAGGTCCTTGCAGATTTGAAGGAGATTCAATCGCAAGTAAAAGTATAGGTAACTTGAGGTGGGATTGGTGATTTGGGATTGGTGGACGGCCCGTTATTTTATTCCCAAACTTGGGCCCGCAAGCTATTCAAATCCCCAATCACTAATCACCCCTACAGTATATCGTTGGCAAGTTCTCAGCGTGCGCGATATAATGCCAAGCGTTATGAAACGCGTCGTTTATCTGTCAATTCTACTGATCCTCTTCACACCAATTCAAGCCATTGCCGACACACTGGGCGACGTCCTGGAGCGTCAAGACATGAGCGGCTATCTGGCTGACATTCCCGCCGCGCAACCCGTTACCAGTTATGCTGCCTATCAGGATCGGACAACCTTCCTTTTGGCCTATTATCACGCTTATCCCAAAGATCCGGATTTCCTTGAGGACACTCTGCGCATACTTTACATCGACCTTCCCGCCCGGCAGGTGACGCGTAAGGAAATTCTGTTGCCTGTTAAGCTGAGTGCGTATGAGCCGACTTATCTGGGATCCGTGCTCGAAGTCCGCAAGATCGGCCCGCGTTTCTACCTCAAAGGCCATCTCAACCCGTCCGCCAGTCCGACGCTCGTGTTGACGGAGGAATTGGATGTGTGGGATGTCCTGCCCGGCTGGGTCACCGAGGTGGATGAGGGGGAGGGAATCACTTGCCGGCACAATGCGGTGCATTTCGGCGGGGTGGTAACTCCGCCGGAGTTTTTCCGATATGATCCGGTCAACCGGACATCCGTCGCGCTCAAAAACTAGACGCTCATACTCCGCGGCGTTCGTAGCCGTACTAGACCAGATTACTTCTCGAGGACGGTATAGATATTAATCGAGAGATACTCCCGCAGGAACGGCAGGGCGCGCAGGGCGTTGAGGACGGGGACCAGGGGGTGGGCGGCCGTATTTACGCAGTAGGAAATTTTCTTCAATCCGCACGCAGCGATCATGCGTTCGTAATCCGCGTAGTCGAGTCCGTTCAGGCCGAGGTCATTCAGGGAAGAAATATCTTCGCCGGGATGGCGGCGGTTATAAGAGGCGATTTTTTGCGCGTGGGTTCCGCCCACATGGGCCCACGGAAAATATTTCTGTGCGGGTAGATTGAGCCGGCGGTGATCGCCGAACGGCGCGTTATAGAGCGGACCGAAACCGAGATAAAAGCGGCCGCCGGCGGCCAAGCTTTTGTTGACTGCCGCCAAACAACTGGCCGGATCATCGATATGTTCAAACGTCGCCTGCGACAGGATAATATCGAACGGCTCTTCGTTTAGTTCCTCAATAGTGCTGTGTCGAAACGAGACGCGCGGGCGGATGTCTGCAAAGCGGTCATCCAGCAGCTCATTGGCCATGGAAATAAGCTTAGCGCTGACATCCAGGCCGACCACCTCTTTAGCGCCCGCGCCGGCCGCGTGAAACGTGAGCGCGCCGTGCCCGCAGCCGATATCCAGCACACGTTTGCCCGTAAAATCGATGCCGCCCGGGAAGCGGCCTACGAATTCCCGGGCCTTATCCTGCCGGTGTTCGAAGTACTTCAAGTCTTTGGCGGTGAGTTCCATGATTTACATTCTAGCAAAGATCGGGCGAAAGGCATCCGAAATGTTTGCCGCTGAACAAACAGCGCCGGTCATGGATTCTGTTGGATTGACATGTGCGCGGAGGCTGAGATATAGTAAGCAAGAGTTAAAGGGTGATGGGTGATGACAGCAGGAGATTATTTGATTGTGGCATTGAATCCGAAGCTGTCACCTCAGTTTAGAACGAAGTCTAAATGCAGATCTGGTGAAACGGTTGGCGGATGAAATTCTGGAGGGAGAGTCCGGCGGATAACGGGATGATCCCCCACGGCAGGACTTACGCGCCATGAAGGAAACCATGCAAATCTGGATCGATCGCGGCGGCACCTTCACTGACTGCCTCGGTGTTTTTCCCGGCGGGGAGATGGCCTGCGCCAAGGTGCTGTCATCGAATGCCGCGCCGCTGCAGGGGATCCGCGCTCTGCTCAATCTCCGCCGGAACGGACGCATTCCGCCGTGCGAGATCAAGATGGGCACGACCATCGCGACCAATGCCCTGCTCGAACGCAAGGGAGTCCGCCACGCGCTTTTGATCACCAGAGGATTTAAGGACGCGCTCGCCATCGGGACCCAGCAGCGGCCCGATCTGTTCGATTTGCGCATCACCCTGCCATCCGTCCTGCCGGATAGAATAATCGAAGTGGACGAGCGTCTCGCCGCGAACGGGCGCGTGTTGCAGCCGGCCGATCCCGCCGCCATCCGCCGGGAACTGGACCATTTGCGCCGAGAAGGTTATCGTAATGTCGCCGTTGTCCTATTGCACGGCTACGCACATCCCCGGCATGAGAAACTGATTGCCGGTCTGGCGCGGCAGGCCGGGATGACGCATGTCGCCTGCTCGCATGAAGTCTGTCCCGAGATCGGACTGACCGGACGCGGCGACACCACCACCGTGGACGCCTATCTGACTCCGTTATTGATCAACTACATGAATGTCCTGCGCGCCGACCTGCCCGGTTCCACGCTGATGATGATGCAGTCCAGCGGCGGGCTGATCGACGCCACGCATTTTCGCGGCGCCAACGCGATCATGTCGGGCCCGGCCGCCGGGGTGGTGGCCTGCGCGCGGCTGGGGGAATGGTTCGGTTACGACAAACTGATCGGCTTCGATATGGGCGGGACGTCGACCGATGTCTCGCGCTATGACGGCGCTTTCGAGTATACGTACGAAACGGTTACCGCGGGTGTGCGCATCAAGGCCCCGATGGTACGTATTAATACCGTGGCCGCCGGCGGCGGATCGATCTGCCGCTGTCTCGCCGGCCGGCTGACTGCCGGGCCGGACAGCGCCGGCGCGGACCCCGGTCCGCTGTGTTACGGTTTGACGGACAGGAAGGGCCGGCCCAAGGCCAGCGAACTGACCATCACCGATATCAATTGTTTTCTGGGCCGCGTCATCGAAGATAACTTTCCCATGAAGCTGCACAAACCGCCGGTCGCGGCGCGGCTGCGTGCTGTTCAGGCCGAATTGAAGAAGCACAAGCAGGACCTGGGCTTGGCGCGCATCGCCGAAGGATTCCTCGAGGTGATCAATCTGCAAATGGCCCAGGCGGTCAAGGAAATCTCCGTCGCGCAGGGCCGTGATGTGCGTGAATACACATTGTGCAGTTTCGGCGGGGCCGGGGGGCAGCACGCGTGCGCGGTGGCCCGTCATTTGGGGATTCAAAGAATCTTGCTCCATCCGTACGGCGGTGTTCTGTCGGCCTACGGCATCGGGCTGGCGGATACGGTGTGGAGCGGTTCGGCGCCTGTGAAACACCAGCCGCTGAACGATGTCACCCGTAAAAATCTCGGCCCGGTCTTCGCGCGGCTGATGCGCAAGGGCGGACGCCTGCTCAAAAAGCAGGGCTTTAAACCGGTGGATATGTACTATGTTCTGAAATTCGATCTGCGGTACAAGGGCACCGACAACGCGATCACGGTCAGCGAACCCAAGGATATGAACTATCTCCGTGCTTTTACGGAAGAACACCGCAAGCTTTACGGATACGTGCGCGAGAACCGTCCGATCGAAATTCTGCAGGTCCGCGTCGATGTCATCGGCAGGACACCGCATCCGCGGCCGCCGAAATTACCCCGGACGCGGAAAGGGAAGACGCCGGCGCCGGTGCGTATCGGCCAAACGATCTTTGACGGACGCATGCTGCGCACGCCGGTGTATCAACGCGAGGGCTTGACCCCCGGCGCCCGTATCAAGGGGCCCGCCCTGATCCTGGAGAAAATCGGCACCATCGTGGTGGAGCCGGGATTCCGGGCGGCCGTCGATGGTTACGGAAATATTATTCTTGAACAGACGTTGCGGTCCACAGCGAAAAAGTACGGCAGCCGGGCCGATCCGGTCGCGCTGGAGGTCTTCAACAATTTATTTATGTCGACGGCCCAGCAGATGGGCAAGGCCCTGCAACGCACGGCCGTGTCGACCAACATCAAGGAACGGCTCGATTTTTCCTGCGCGCTGTTCGATGCCCGCGGCGACCTGGTCGCCAACGCGCCGCACATCCCGGTGCATCTCGGGGCGATGGGACAGAGCGTGCGCGCCGTCATGGCCGCTCATCCGCGGATGAAACCGGGCGACGTCTTTGTGACCAACAATCCTTTTGACGGGGGGACGCATTTGCCGGATATCACCGTGGTGACGCCGGTGTTTTACAAGAAGACGGACCGGCGTCCGGCGTTTTTTACCGCCAGCCGGGCGCATCACGCCGATGTCGGCGGCATCACGCCGGGGTCGATCCCGCCATTTTCGCGGACGATCGCGGAGGAGGGCGTCCTGCTTGATCACGTCAAACTGGTCAGCCGCGGCCGTTTTCAGGAACAACTTTTTGAACGGATGTTCTCCTCCGGCGACTATCCGGCGCGCAACCTTGCCGACAATCTCGCCGACCTACAGGCTCAGATCGCAGCCAACCGTCTCGGCGCGCGGCTGCTGGAGGAAATGTGCGGACATTACGGCATCAAAACGGTGCTGGCTTACATGCGTCATGTCCGCGACAATGCCGCCCGCCAGGTGCGCGACGCCTTGGCCCGCATTCCCGACGGCGCGCATGAGTTTGAGGACGCGCTCGACAACGGCGCTCCGATCCGCGCGCGGATCACGGTGCGGGGTCGCCGGGCCGCCATCAGTTTTAAAGGCAGCGCCCCGCAGCAGGACGACAACCTCAACGCGCCGCCGGCTGTGGTGCGCTCGTGTGTGTTGTACGTCCTGCGCAGTCTGGTGAAAGAACCGATCCCGTTGAATGATGGCTGCCTGGCCCCGGTCAGCATTACCATTCCCCCGGAGTCGGTATTGAATCCGTCACCGGGCCGGGCGGTGGTCGGCGGTAACGTGGAGACTTCACAACGGGTGGTGGACTGTCTGCTCGGCGCGCTGGGCCTGGCCGCGGCCAGTCAGGGCACGATGAACAACCTGGCCTTCGGCGACCGGCACTTCGGTTATTATGAAACAATCGCGGGAGGAGTCGGCGCGGCCGACGGTTACCACGGGGCGGACGCGGTGCACACGCATATGACCAACACCCGGATTACCGATCCCGAGGTCCTGGAGACTCGCTTTCCGGTCCGGCTGGCGGAATTCCGGATCCGTCCGTCATCGGGAGGCAAAGGACGTTTCCATGGCGGTCGCGGCGCGGTGCGGTCATTTATTTTCCTGAAAGATCTGGACGTCTCTTTATTGACCGAGCGCCGCGTGCGCGCGCCGTTCGGATTAAAGGGGGGAAGCGCTGGTCAACCCGGGCGAAACGTGCTAGTGTTAGCGGACGGTACAAAAAAGCTATTGAACGGCAAGGTTTCCCTGCGGGTCAAGCGGGGCGACCGGCTCGAGATCCACACGCCCGGCGGCGGTGGATTCGGCAGAAAGACGTGATCCATGACAGAGCCTTCCCGGGAACAGAGGATCCAGGACACCGGCCTGCGCCTGCTTGAGCTGGCGCGCCGGGAGGAAGCGGTCCTCGCCAAGAAATTCCGCTTTGAGTACGCGCTGCTCGACTGGTGCATGGCCAATGACGAGCTGAAGACGCGCGTGTTCCGTTTTATCGACGTCTTTCCACAGCTGCGGACGGCCGATCAGGTCGTCCGTCATATCCGTGAATATTTTCCGCAATCCGAACACCGCATCCCGGCCTCCATCCGCGCTGGATTGACGCTTGCCCGCGCGCCCTTACTGACTAAGAATGTCCTGAATACCATTACCCGCTCGATGTTCGCGCGGATCGCGCGGCTGTTTATTGCCGCGCAGGATACCGCGCAGGTGATGAAGGTCCTGGACGGTCTCGACGAGCACGGTATAACCGCTTCCATTGATCTGCTGGGCGAGCGGACGCTCAGTGACAGCGAGGCCGAAGACTATTTCCGTCGCTATCACGCGCTGATCGAGGCCTTCGGCCGGCGCGGCGGGGACATCAGCCGGCAGAATATCTCGGTAAAACTTTCAGCCTTGGACCCGCTCTTTGATCCGATCGATCCCGAAGGCGCCAGCCAGCGCGTGCGTCGCCGGTTAAGCGAACTGCTGCGCGCGGCACGGGCGGCCAACGTCTTTGTCCACATTGATATGGAAGAGTACGCGGTGCGCGACCTGACTCTCAGCGTGGTGCGCGATGTCTTGCAGGACGCGGAGTTCCTCAACGGGATCGATATCGGCATCGTGTTGCAGGCCTATCTGCGCGACGCCGATGAGTGTCTTGACGATATCCTCGGCTGGGCGCGCACGCTGCCGCGGCCGGTGACGGTGCGGTTGGTGCGCGGAGCCTACTGGGACCAGGAGATCATGCTGGCGCGCGCCAATCACTGGGCGTCTCCGGTTTTTCATAACAAGCAGGAGACCGACTTGATGTTCGAACGGCTCATCGACCGGATCCTGGACGAACCGGAGTGTCTGCGGCTGGCCGTGGCCACGCATAATGTGCGTTCCATCGCCTGCGCGATGACCCTGGCTGAGGAAAAAGGCGTGACCCATGACAGTTTTGAGTTTCAGTTGCTCCACGGGATGGGCGCGCCGCTGGTGGAGGCCTTGCGGCAATTGGACTACACACCGCGGGTGTACATGCCGATCGGCGACGCCGTCCTGGGGATGTCGTATCTGGTCCGCCGGCTTTTAGAGAACGTCTCTTCACAGTCGTTCGTCCGCCGCGGGATCCACGAAAAGGCGGACCCGCAGACCGTGCTGGCGCCGCCGGAGGAAATTGACACGCCGTCGGTCAGCGAGGAGTCCGGCGGTTTTGAACCTTGCCCGCCGCTTGAGTTTTTTGAGGAGGCCCCGCGCATCCATTTCATCGCGACGCTGGGCCGCACAATCAGCGAGGGCCCGGTCGACGTGCCGTTGATCATCAACGGCAACGAAATCTTCAAGCCGTCGCCAGTAACTGTTTTATCGCCGAATGACGGGAAGACCCCGGTGGTCCGCGCGACCATGGCTGAGGCCGGCGACGTGGAGCAGGCATTGAACGCGGCGCAGTTGCAGTTTCCCGCGTGGTCGCGCCGCCCGCTGTCCGAACGGGCGGGTTATTTGCGCAAGGCCGCGCAATGGATGTCCGATCACCGCAGCCGGCTGGCCGCGTCGGCGGTGATTGAGGTCGGCAAGCCGTTGCGGGAGGCGGACGCGGATGTGAAGGAGGCGATCGATTTCCTCAATTATTACGCGTGGGCCGCCGAGCGAATGGAACGCACAGCGGATGTGATGTCGTTGGCTGACGAAATCAATACGGTGGTTCCGGTCGGGCGGGGCGTGACCGCGGTCATCGCGCCCTGGAATTTTCCGTTGGCGATACTGACCGGGATGAGCGCCGCGGCCTTAGTCATGGGCAACACGGTCATTCTGAAACCCGCCGAACAATCGATGCTGTGCGGCCTGGAGGTGATGAACGCCTACCGGGGGGCCGGGATCCCGGCGGGGGTGGTCAATTTTCTGCCCGGCCGCGGCGAGGACGCCGGCGTCCGGCTGACGGATGATGAGCGCGTGAAGATCATCGCGTTTACCGGTTCGCGCGCCGTGGGGACCGGGATCATCGAACGGGTCCACCGCGATCTCGGCGGCCGGCGGGATATTAAGAAACTGATTATTGAGATGGGCGGCAAGAACGCGGCGATCGTCGACTGCAGCGCTGATTTTGACCAGGCAATTCCCGCAGTGCTCGCCTCAGCCTTCGGTTTTGCCGGACAAAAGTGCTCGGCGTTGTCGCGGTTGATCGTTCTCGACGATATATACGACGATTTCGTGGCCCGTTTGTGCCGCGCCGCGTCGTCGGTCCTGACCGGCAGCGCCCTGGACCCCTTGAGCGTTTGCGGGCCGGTCATTGATCCGGACGCCTTGCAGCGGATCCGCAAGGTGTTGACGGACGTCCGGGATTCGGGATCCGTGGCGTACCAGGCGGCATTGCCGGAGGGGATGCCAGGATACTTTATTCCGCCGACGATCATTACCGGCCTGCCCGCGGCCTCGCCGCTCCTGCAGGAAGAGATCTTCGGACCCGTCCTGGCGGTGTTGCGCGCCGGCACTCTCGCCGAGGCGCTGCGCATCGCCAATGACAGCGACTACGCGCTCACCGGGGGGATCTTCAGCCGGACACCGTCGTCGATCGCGCGCGCCAAACGTGACCTGCAGGTGGGGAATTTGTACGTGAACCGGACCGTCACCGGAGCGATCGTCGGCCGGCATCCTTTCGGCGGGTATAAGATGTCGGGGACCGGGACTAAGGCCGGAGGCGCCGCGTACTTACGCGAATTTTGTGTGGAGCGGACGATCAGTGAGAATGTGATGCGGCACGGCTTTGCGCCTTTGGGCGAGGAGAACCCGCTAGGGTGATGAGTGCTGTGTAATGAGTGATGGCAGTATCCGGTGCCGCATGCGAGATTCCCAATACGATCATCACTCAGCACTCATCACTTCACGCGTCTCCTGAAAACAACACTGATCGGCATACCAACTGTGCTCCAGACACACCAAGCCGCGTCAGCGGTCCGGAACAAGGCTGTCCGGAAGGCAGAGAATTATATCAGCACGGATCAATCACCATTCACCCCGCACGTATTCCTAGTACCATTAAACACTCAACATGATAATGCCGTGATCTACCCGCAGCAATGTCTTCAAATCGTCCAGACCTATGCCGGGCATCCGGTGGTCGGTAAACAAAGTTTCCAGACCCGCCGGGCGGATGATAACGGACATGCGCAGCGGGTCACAGCTGTAGTTCCACCAGGCATGCGGGACGAGCCGCGGCAGCACCGTAACGGACCCCGGTCCGGCATCGAAACTGTCGCGGCCCAAATCGAAGGTCGCCGTGCCCTGCAGGACGATAAAGATTTCATCCTCCCGCTGATGCATGTGACGGGGGAATCCCGCGCCCGGAATCGCTTCGATTTCGATCATGGCGAACTCCCCGTCGTTTCTAAATCCCGGCAGGCGCACGGAGACACGGTTCCGCAGGACAGGGACCCAGCTCGCCGCCGGGTTGATGTTGGACAGAACTGAGGTTTTTGCTACTGGCATATGGGATTCCTTTCTGGGTGCGGTCCTGTGTTCCGCGGCCGGCCGTTTTCTTTTTGATTAGGGTTCAGTCTATTTCGTGCATCAACCGCGCTTCCTGTTTGCTGAGAATGCGGTCAATTTTCTGCAAGAGAATCTCCACTGAGTGGGATTTATCGAAGTGGTCGTCCGCAAACGGAACGAATCGCCGCTGTTCCTCCGGAGTCCTGACGCTGAACACCAGCACGTTCATATCGGCATTGTAGGCGCGTATCGCGTCCCACAGCTCACCGCCGTCCACCTCGGGCAAATTGATGTCCAGCAGAATCAAGTGTACCGGCCGGTTGCGGATGATTTGTAACAGCCCCTCATCGGCGTCCCGCGCCACCAGAACACGGTACCCTTCAGACTCCAACAGTTTCTTGTAATAGCGCATTATGCCTTCTTCGTCATCGATGATGAGTATGGTCTTCATATTTCCTCCCGTGATGGCCGGAACGCGCCGCGGTCGGCGGGTTTTGGTCGGTGACCGGACATTTTTGTCCGGACCGTTCCGGAATACACCATAAGCATAACAGGTGAATCTTAAGCGCTCGTTAAATGGAGATTAAAAGATTTTAAACAGTGCTGCCGGCGTGCCGGCCGTAGGTGAGCGGCGTTTGCGCATCGACCAGGACCGGCAGGGTAATGCGAAAAGTCGTCCCCCGATTGACTTCGCTGGTCACTTCGATGTGTCCGTTGTGCGCCTTGACGATGGCCTGGGCGATGCTCAGCCCGAGGCCGTTTCCCGTCAGATGCTGCAGTGACACCGGTGTCTTTTGGTAGAACTGATTGAAGATTTTGGGAAGATCAGCGGCGCCGATGCCGATGCCCGAGTCGCGGACAAGAACGATGAGTTTACGGTTGCGGATAGACGCTGTTATCTGGACAAAACCGCCTGCGGGCGTAAATTTGAGGGCGTTGCCGATGACGTTCATGAAAAGCCGGCGCAAGTGGACCGGGTCCGCCTGCAGAGTCGCGTCGTTATCCGGCAGAGTGAGACGCAGGTCACGGGCGTCCGCAGCAGGAAGTTTCTTTAGACTTTGAAACAATTCGTAAAAATACTCCCTCAGGGAGAAGACTTCGAATTTCAGGATTTCGTGCACATAATCCAGTTTGGAAAGCAGCAGCAGGTCTTCTGTGATTCTCAGCATCTTCTGCGCCTCGGCATGGATGGCGGTCAGAGATTCCTTATAGTCCTGTGCCGTCTGATCGCGGCGTAACGCGACCTCGCATTCTCCGCTGATGATGGCGATCGGTGTTTTCAGTTCGTGCGAGACGTGTGAGTTGAATTCGGCGATATGTTTGAATGATTTCTGAAGTCTGTTGAGCATGTTGTTGAAGGCCCGCACCAGCACGCCGATCTCCTCGTCCTTGTGCGGGGCCGTCACCCGCTGATTGAGGTCCTTATAGCTGATGTGTTCAGCCGCGCGGGCAATGGCAATCAGGGGCTTGGTCAGTTGCATGGCGAAGGACCGCCCGATGAGCACCGCGATCAGGAGGATGACCGGGATGCTGAAGAACAGGATGTCACGGCGTTCTTCCAGCAGGATCAACGCGGACTTCTGGGACGTCGCGATTTGCAGCACAAAGCCGCTGCCGTCATTGAGATGAAACGGTTTCTGAATCACGCGGAAGATTTCATTGTTGATCCGCAGGCCGTAAAAGTGGGTGCCGGATGGATCGTGCCGATTGAGTTCCTCCAAGAATTGGGAGAGAGTATTATCCTTAATGTTGTGTGTGGTAATGGAAGTCGCGGTCTTCGGACTGAAGAAGTGAATCCGGTCTTCACTCAAGTCCAGCCGGTCGAAATACTCCAGCCAATCGTTATCGGTCTTCGCGTCGGAGAGGCTGCCGCGCCGGTAGTCGTCCAAGTGGATCGTCATGTCGGCGGCCTCACGGAAGGCGGCATCGGTATTGCCGGTATTTTCCACGTAGCCGCGGTAGAATTTTTGGAGAAAGTTTTGAACCTGCTCGGCCTTGACCTTAAGCTCTTCGTCAAAATCGTCGATCAGGGCGCTGTGCAGCGAGGTGTACAGATAAAGGGAATACGAGGTGAACAACAATGCCAGCGCGCACGTATACAAAATGCTTAACTTGAAACGGATCGAGTGGAGATTCACGGGATCTCCTCGCTCAGCATGTAGCCGCGGGAATAAAGCGTATGCAGCAACGGTTGCGAGAATTTTTTATCGATTTTCTTGCGCAGAAAATTGATGTAAACTTCGATACTATTGCTCAAGGTGTCAAAGTTGCGGTCCCAGACATGCTCCATTAACATCGCCCGCGTCAGCACCCGGTTGGGATTGAGCATGAAATATTCCAGCAGCGCGTACTCCTTGGCGGTGAGCGGAATTTTGGTGCCGGCCCTGCTGACTTCATGGCTCAATTGGTCGAGTTCCAGATCCGCGATCCGGATGCGGGTGACCTTGCGTTGGCTGTCGCGGCGTATTAGGGACCGCACCCGGGCGAGGAACTCTTCGAAAGAAAATGGCTTGGTGAGGTAATCGTCGGCCCCGTTGTCGAGGCCCTGGACCTTGTCTTCGACCGCGTCGCGGGCGGTCAGCAGAAGGATGGGGGTGTTGAGGCCCCGTTTGCGCAGTTCCCGGCAGACATAGATGCCGTCCCGGCCAGGCAGCATGATATCAAGTATGATCAAATCGTAGTCGCTGGCTTCGGCCTCCTGCAGGGCGCTGATCCCGTCCGCTACCAGGTCAACGCAGTAATTTTCCTGCTTCAATCCTTTCCGGATGAATGAAGCCATTCTGGGTTCATCTTCAACGAGCAGAATGCGCATCGGCTTTTTTCCTTCCCTTGTGGTAGAATCAGATATATTTTACATCTGATTGCCGATAGTATAGTGAAATTATTTTGAGCATGCTAGCACGGGAACATTAATCAGAATTAAAAGAAAGATTAAAATAATTTAATCACTGGTAGATATGAAGGGATAGGCGCGGATATGTCTCCATGGTGATGGCAGTATCCGGTGCCGCATAGGTGGTGCCCAATACGATCATCACTTATCACACAGCACTCATCATTTCAAGCGCCTCCTGAAAACAGTACTTACAGGCGATCCATCCCATGATCCATACACTAAAACTATGCGCCAGACACTCCGGCCGCGTCAGCGGTCCGGACAAATTGTCGTTCCCGCCGGGGTACACGGTTATTGCCGGGCCCAACGGTTCGGGGAAGTCCACGCTTTTGCGGGCCATTCACGAATGTGAGGAGTGCCGGTGGGCGGGAGACGGGGACGGCGCGTTTTTTTATTTCGACAGCGAAACTATGAATCCGCACCGCTCGGACGACGCGCACAGCGGCTGGCCGGGATCCTTGATCAAGGTCCGCGCCATGTTTTCTTCACACGGGGAAACGATGCGTGACGTCCTCAGTCTGGTCAAATTTAAGGCGGGCGATACCCTGTTGCTGGACGAACCGGAAAGCGGTCATGATTTGGAATGGGCCATCCGGATTCACAAGGGCGTACTGCGGATCGTCCGCGGCGGGGTGCAGGTGATCGCGGCGTCGCACCATCCCGTCTTTTGGCACAAGGCCCATCTGATCGAGTTGCGCAAGAATTATATAGAACGGGCACGGCTCAAATGGCGCGATCGCCTGTCATAGAATCCGGCTCGTCAATCCCGCGGATGGAGCGCGGAATCCGCAGGGAGTTTTTGATATGCAAATGACTATGGATTACAACCTGCTGACCGTGTTATCGGTCTTTTTGGCGGTGTTCGGCGGCGGACTGTTTTTTACGCGGCTGAAGCAACCGGTCCTGATCGCCTATTTATTGACCGGTGTCGTGCTCGGGCCGCACGGTCTGGGAATTATTACCAACGCCGAGACCGTGACCTGGTTGGGCAACATCGGGGTGGTCATGCTGATGTTCTTTCTCGGCATGGATATCCAGCTTCCCAAACTGTTGACCAACTGGAAGGTGTGTATCGTCGGGACCTTCCTGCAAATTGCGGCCAGTGTGCTGGCGGTGTTTGCCGTGGGGTCGTGGCTGGACTGGCCGACTAACCGGATCGTCCTGCTGGGCTTCGTTATCAGTCTGAGCAGTACATCGGTTATCTTGCGTTTGCTGCAACATGCCGGTCACACCGAAAGCAAGGTCGGGCATGACGCCATCGGTATTTCCATCACCCAGGATCTCGCGGTGATCCCGATGCTGGTTGTCCTCAGCTTCCTTCGCGGAGAAGATTTTAATGCCGCGCTGTGTATCAGGCAATTGATCGGGACCGCGCTGGTCCTGGGTGTTATCTACAAGATCTATACCGCCAAGAAATTCAGTCTGCCTTTGGGATCACTATTACGCGATGACGAGGAAATGCAGCTCTTCGCCTCTTTAAGTATCTGCTTCGGCGCGGCCCTGATCACCGCTTATTTGGGATTATCAACGGCGATCGGTGCATTTGTGGCCGGCATGATCGTCCAGACCGCCAAGGAGACGCACTGGGTCAGCGGCCGGCTCTCCTCTTTTAAGGTCTTTCTGATGGCGCTCTTTTTCTTGTCGGTGGGCATGTTGATCGATATGGCATTCGTGCGGGCGCATATTCCGGAATTGCTGTTGTTGACGGGGATCGCCCTGGTAACCAATACCTTTATTAACGCCGGCATCCTGCGAGTGCTGGGCCGTTCCAAAGCGGAAAGCCTGTACGGCGGGGCCTTGTTGGCCCAGATCAGTGAATTCAGTTTCGTCCTGGCCGCGATCGGACGGCAGTCGGGAATTATATCTCCCTACAGCTATAACATGACAATCGCCTTGATCTCGATTACACTCATGGTGAGTCCCTGGTGGGCCGCCTGGTTCCGGCCGAAGCACTGGCAAAAAGGACATGCTCCGGAAGCGCTATGAAGAACATCCATAAAATCAGCATCTATTTTGTCATCCTGATTGTCCTGTTTATTACGGGCGGCGGTTTGATCCTCGGCCGTATCCACGTGATGACCATCGCCCACGAGCGGTTGATCGAGGAGCATCATGAGATCGATCAGATTACCGCCTTCCTGACGCGGATCGACACCCTGATGGGTCTGCTGGTGCAGCAGCAGGACCGGACGGAATTCAGCGCCCCCGAGTTGAGTTTGATCGAAAAATTGGCCAAGGACCTTGAGCAGATTCGCGGGACGTCGGTGCGGGGTGAGGAATTCGAGGAGTCGGGGCACAGTCTGGCCGAGAGCCGCCGTTTTGTGAGCCTGTTCGAACGGTTTCAGCGGTTTTTGGCGAGTGTCGGTCAGCGGCCGGAGGGACGGGAGGAACTCCTGGGCCGGCTGGAATCCCTGCGCCAGGCCGGCGCGGATTTGCAGGCCTTCTATATGCGGGAAATGGGCGAGGCCGCCGATCACGCGCAACTCATCGAGGTGCAGGTGATGCATCGCATCGCGGTGATCGGGCTGGTGTTCCTGCTTTTGCTGTGCGCGGCGGCGGTATGGTTTGTCTACCTGATCAACCGCAGCACGTTGATGCTGATCGAGCGGGAGAAGAACTTGACCATCGGCCTGCTGGCCCAAAGCCTGTCCCATGAAATCCGCAATCCGTTGAGTATTATCAAGTCTTCGACTTCGGTCATACGCAGGAAGCTGCCGCCGGATTCGGAAGAGTATGAGATCACCGGCTATCTGCGCGACGAGGCGGACCGGATCAGCAATCTGGTCGACCAGTTGCTGCAGCTGCGCGCCGAAGAAAAGCCCCAGCTGGCGGCGGAAAATCCCGCCGAGATCATCGGCCAGGTTTCGCAGCTGGTGTCGGGTTTTGCGGCCAAGGCCGGCGTGGCGGTGTCATTCAAGGATGAGGCCGGTCCCCAGACCGTGACGTGCGACCGCAACCAGATCAAGCAGGTGTTGATCAACGTGATCATCAACGCAATCGAGGCCTCCGACGGCACCGGCGTCACCATCGAAACGCAGACGTCGGGCCGGGTTTATGATATTCTGGTCAGTGACCGGGGCATGGGCATGGATCCCCGCACCCTGCGTGAGGCCTACACGCCGTTCTTTACCACGAAAGAAAACGGGTCCGGTCTCGGGCTGTTCGTCGCCCGCAAGATCATGGAAGGCAACGGCGGGGCGATTGCCATTAAATCAGCGCCGGGTGCGGGTACGACGGTGACCATCACCTTGCGCAAAAAACCGGAGAACACTCATGGCGGATGAACCCGTACATATCCTGATCGTCGATGATGAAGACCGCTTGCTGCGGATTCTGCGTCTCGGCCTGCGCAATGCCGGCTTTAACGTGACAACGGCGGGCAGCGGCGAGGAAGCCCTCGACATATTGTTGAAGAAGGATATCGGCCTGCTGCTGACGGATATCCGGTTAGGCGGCATGTCGGGCGTTGACCTGATTTATGAGTTGGAGCGGCTGGACGTGCAGCTGCCCATTATCGTTATGACGGCGCACGCCGATGTCGATACGGCGGTGAAGTCCCTGAAGCACGGCGCCAATGACTATATTCAAAAACCTTTTACCGTTGAAGAGGTGGAAAAGCTGATTCGCGATCTGCTGGCCAAGATGCCGCCCGCCGAATCCCCGGGGCCGCTGCCGTCGCTGGACGAAGGCGTCTCCCAGACGGAAAAGGAGCTCATCCTCAAGGCCCTCGAGCAGTCCGGACATGTCAAGGCGAAGGCCGCCAAGCTGCTGAAGGTCTCCGAACGGACTCTGTGGAACAAGCTTAAAAAGTACGATATTTCGTGATTTTCCCGGGGCGGCCCCCGACCCTGCACGTATTTTCATGGTTTTATCTTCCCGCTGAAGCTTTTTTCCTTTATTTCCCTCCGGATTGCGCCTCCCGCTGATGTAATTCCCCGTCCGATAAGGCACAATGTGTCGTAAGGAGGTTGCCATGAATCAAACATTTTCTCGGTGCCTCGGGGCGGTGGCCGCCCTGATGGTGCTTGCCGCCGGACCCGCCTGGTGCGGCGAAACCGTCTATCACATTGATCCCGCGCAGAGCCGCATTGAATTTTCCTTCCGGTCCACGCTTCACAAGGTGACAGGAGAAGTTCACCGCTTCGCCGGAACGTTCGCCGGCCGGTCCGGACTGATGAATCACATCCGTGAGGGGGAGGTCATCGTGGATACCGAATCCCTCGATACATTCCATCCCAAACGTAATGAAAACATGCTGACGATGTTCGACAGCACGGAGTTCCCACGAATTCGTTACCGCATTACCGAGGTTGTCGGGGTGCCCGCGGTGGACGGCCCGGAAGGACGTATTAAACTGAAGGGCGTGCTCACGATACGCGATCAGGAACAACCGATCGAGATCCCTGCGGCCATCACTCAGACCGAAGACGGGTTGCGGTTGAACGGCAGTGTCGACCTCAGCCTTAAAGATTTTGAGCTGAAGCCGCCTTCGGTGGCCATGGTCATCCGTGTCTTTGACGCGGTACATATTGAATTTACCGCCTTACTCAAGGAGCAGCAGACATGACACATTATGACGCATTGGTGATCGGGGCGGGGCCGGCGGGGATCGCCGCCGCCATCGAATTATGTTTGGCCGGCTGGGAAGTTTTGCTGATTGACAAGGCCGGTTTTCCCCGCGGCAAGGTATGCGGCGGTTTCGTCGGACCGGAGAACAAGGCCATCCTCGCCGAATACGGATTGCTGGATGCCTTGGAGCGTCGCGGCGCCAAGTACGTGACGCATCTGCAGATCAGTGCCGCCAATAATATCTCGGTGCGGGTCCCGATCTACTTCAACGGCCGGCCGGACTACGGATTGGGCATCAGCCGCTCCGCGATGGACGAACTCCTTTTAGCCAAGGCCCTGGATATCGGCGTCAATTTCGGAGGCGGGACGACCGCTCAGCACATGGTCCATCGCGGCGGCCACAGCACCTTCACGTTGGTGAGCCGGGACGGCCGCGCGCCCGCGCAGGCATCGGCAACACATGTCATTTATGCCAACGGGGGGGCCGTCAAAGGAAAAAGTCCGGCCTCCCGTTTATACGGGGCATCGTGCCTCTTTGATTCCATCGGCGACGGTGGGGCCGATGTGATCATGCATTTTCTCGATCAGGGCCACGCCGGGATCAACCGCTTCGAGGACGGATCGGTCAATGTCTGTTACGTCATTAAAGACTCGCTGTTTCGCCGGTTCAAGGGAGACTTTGACCAGGTGTGGCAGCATATGCTGGGAGCCAACCAAAACCTTTGCAGGCAGATGAAAAACGCCCGTCCGCTGACCAGGTGGCATGGGACATTTGTCGATATGGATCGCCCGCTGCGGTTCTTTGACGGCCACGCCTTTTACACGGGGGACGCCTCCGCGGTGATTCATCCGGTGGCCGGCGGCGGGATAACGCTGGCGTTGAGCGGCGGTATCTTGCTGGGTTCCCTGCTCGGCCGGAATCATCCGGAAGACGTGTTCCGCGCGGCTGAGGCGGAGGCATACGCGAAGACCTTTCGCCGGCGGTTTGCCTGGCCGTTACGGGCCTCACGGATGATCGGGGCGGTGGGCCATACAGCGCCCGTAGCCAACTCCGTGATTCGCCTCCTGAAATGGAGGGAGGCCCATTTGCATCAGCTCTTCGATATTTTCCATCAACCCGCCGTGTTACAAGCGTAGTTATTTAAGGAGTATATCATGTCATCAATCAAGATTGTCGATATCGCGACCGCGAACCCGCCGTTAAAACTTACTCAGGAGGAGATCCTCAACCGGATCCTGAAGTCCCCCTTGCGTTCGGCGCGCGAGAAGAAATTGTACACCAAGTTTCTCACCGAACCGTCCATCCGGACGCGCTACGTCGCGATCGAAGACCAGCCGGAGAAATTGTTTGAGGAAACCCAGGACGAAGCCATCGATCGTTTTCAAGTCCAGGCGACCCGTCTGGGCGCGCAGGCCGTCAAGAAGCTGCTGCGCCGAACCGGGCTTAAGCCGCATGACATCGACGGGATTATCATCACTACCTGTACCGGATACCTGTGTCCCGGATTAACATCCTATATCTCCCAGGCCGTCGGCCTGCGTGAAGATATTTACGCGCTGGATATGGTGGGGACCGGATGCGGGGCAGCCCTTCCGGGGATGAAGTCCGCCTGGCAGTATCTGACGGCCCATGCTGATTCCCGGGTCATTGTGTTGGCGGTGGAAATCTGCACGGCCACTTCCTATTGGAATGAAGATTTGGACCTCATTATTTCCAATTCGATATTCGGTGACGGAGCCGCCGCCTGCCTGTTGACGAACCGCGGGGAAAGTGCCGGATTGGAAATCCGGGAGTTCCAGTCGGTATTGTGGCCGCAGTACCGCGACGAACTGCGTTACGTGACCAAGAACGGACGGCTGCTCAATGTCCTCAAGAAAGATGTGCCTTCGCTGGCGGCCTCCGCGTTTCACCGGATTTATCAGCGACTGACCAAGGATTTCACGGTCAAGATCGACCGGATGGCCGTGCATCCCGGCGGCCGCAAGATCCTCGATGAAATCGAGGCCATTTCTCCGTTCGGCGGCGAGGCCCTGCGCCGCTCACGTTCGGTGCTGGCCCGTTACGGCAATATGTCATCACCCAGCGTCCTGTATGTGCTGCGTGATATCCTGCATAAAGATAACTGTCAGACCGGCGACACGGTCGGGATCTTTGCCTTCGGCGCGGGAATGACGGCCTTTGGTTGCCTCGCCGTGTATCGCGCGGCGGCGGTGCCCGGCCGTTCCGTGGACCGTAAGGAGGTGCGCGATGGCGCTGTCGTCTGACAAGAAGGATTTAATCCGGCGGGCGGGTTTTCAGGAGCACTTCCAGGCGGAATCCTGGTCGGACTTCAACCGGCAGTTCTTCAACGGGTTGGCTCCCAAATATGACGCCCTGAATCAGGTGCTGACCTTCGGTCAGCAAAAACGCTACAAAACCCGCGCGGTCCGCCGTTCGGGGATTACCCCCGGGGATCTGGTGCTGGATATCTGCACCGGGACAGGGGATATGGCCTTTTTGATTGCCGACGAATTCGACCGCAGCACGGTGATCGGCGTCGATGTTGCCGAATCAATGCTGCATATCGCCCGCCGGCGTGCGGCCGGGCGGCCGGATGTCGAATTTCGGGTGGGCGACGCGATGGACCTGCCGTTTTCGGACGGTATGTTTGACGCGGCTGTCATGAGCTACGGGTTGCGAAACCTGGATGATTTGCAAAAAGGCATTGATGAGGTCCGACGCGTCGTGAGGCCCGGGGGGAAGATAACATTCATCGATCTCGGAAAACCCGAGGGAGCCTTGCGTCAGCTGATTTATCGTGTGTACTTTGAAAACCTCCTGCCGTTCCTCGGCCGCCATTTCTTTCACCGGGGCGAGTTCAATTCCTTCCGGTATTTACCGGAATCGAATAAGAACTTTCCCACACCCACCCAACTGCGTGCGACGCTGACTGCCAGCGGACTGCGCGACATCCAGACCTATACGTATATGGGAGGAACGGTCCTGCAGCTGACCGCTGTCCGCTGACGGTACGCGTCCAAGCGGGACGTTACTCTCAATTACTCACGAAATCCTGGTTTCATCCGGATTTTTGGTAGTATAATACGTGCAAGAAATTCAATCATACTGAAACAAAGGAGCAAGAAAATGAGTCGTAAATTCTTTGTGTTGATCGTATCCGTTTTATTGTTGATGCCGATCGGCACAAGCTGGGCCGCCAAGGACGGTGAAAAGGGGGCCAGCGCTATGGCTCAGGAAAAGGCATCGGATCAGGCCGTCTTTAACCGTGTGGGGGACTGGTTCGCGACCGTAGGCAAGTCGGACGCTGAAAAAGAAGCCATTAAGTCGGAACGCAAGGCCAAACGGGCTGCGAAAAAAGCCGAGAAAGAGGCCCGGAAGAAAGCGAAGATGGCGGAAATGGATGCCAAGAAGGCGATGGGTGACGCGGAAGGCGAGATGAAAGAAAAGTCCCAGAAGGCGAAAGAGAAGGCCGCCGAAATGGACAAAGACGCCCAAAAGAAAATGAAAGGCGCTCAGAAAGATATGGACGATAAGATGGACAAGACCGGCAAGGAATGGAAGAATAAAATGAAGGGCATGGACAAATAACCGAAGGGGGGAGATCATGGATATCGTAAAGATTGTTTTGGCTATTTTTCTGCCGCCGGTGGCGGCTTACATGCAGGTCGGCGTGACCCAGCATTTCTGGATCAATATCGTGCTGACCATTCTCGGCGGATTGCCCGGTATGATCCACGCGCTGTGGCTGGTCGTCTCGAAGAAGACGGCTTAACAAAAATCCCGCGCCCGCGGGGCGGGTGGGTTGTATACTCCCGGCCGGAGGAGTCCCGTTCCCGGTCTCAGCTATGAAAAAATGTCCTTACTGCGCTGAAGATATCCAGGACGACGCGGTCAAATGCAAGCATTGCGGCGAGTTTCTCGACAAGGCTCCCGTCCAGAAAAGGCCGTGGTACTTTCGCACCTCGGCGCTGGTGATAGCGATCCTGTGCGTCGGGCCGCTGGCGCTCCCGCTGCTGTGGTTTAATCCCGCCTATTCCCGGGTGACCAAGATCCTGGTGACCCTCATACTTCTGGTACTATCCTATTTTCTTTATGAAGCCACTCTGCAGGCGTTGGCTACCTTGCAACAGTATTACGGGATTATCTTCGAGAATTACGGCGGTTAACGGCGGACTGTGAATTCCGCCGCCTCAACATTCATGTGAGAAAGGAAAAACCATG
This sequence comes from Candidatus Omnitrophota bacterium, assembly GCA_020632495.1. Lineage (GTDB taxonomy): Bacteria > Omnitrophota > Gorgyraeia > Zapsychrales > Zapsychraceae > JAGOSC01. The sequence continues at coordinate 1,372,089 of JACKFL010000005.1, forward strand.
ATCCTCGAAAAGGGAGAGAAGATCCACGTGATCACACGGCGTTTGTTTGACGGCGATCTGCGCCGTCATTTTATCGGCGAAGTCAAGGCGGCGAGCGATTGGGCGGCGCGGGTTGAAGGTTACGTGTTTGTCTATGACTCGGGTATCAGCCAGTTCGCCCGCCGCGAGGAATTGCGCACGCGGATCATCAGCATTTCCGATTTTGGCCAGATCATCAATGTGATCCCGTCCCGCGTCGAATTGCAGAGGTTGGAGTACAAATTCAATGCCCAGCAGCGGCTGGTCCTGACTGACGGGGCGGATTTTCATCTGGATATCAACGAATTCGGGACGCGCACCTAACAGGATGCCACCGGATTCCCGCCCCCTCCACAATGATTCCTTTTGGCGCCTGCGCGGCAAAGAATCCCTATTGACTTTTTATACGGACGTGATATTATTCCATTAATATTTCAGGAGTAACTATTTCCGCTGCCGTTCCCGTCGGGAAGCCGGCGTTAAAACGGTTTAAAGCCGGCTGGGCGTCCCAGCCGCTTCGCGGAAAAGAAAGCTTAACGCATTCTAGTTTGTATTGTTTTTCGTGCCGGAAAGCAATTTTACTGGGATGCGTTTTTTTATGCCCGGCCGCCGGCCGGCCGCGTTGATTCTCACGGAGGTGCAAGCCATGTTAGCCACAGGACTAGTCCATTACACCAGCAGCCAGGAGCCCGATATCTGGATCCCTATTCTTAAGGACCGGGTGGCGGTCCGTCTCCCGGGAGGCAAGACTGATCAGGAGTTTGCTATTGTCGAATTGATATCCCCTGCCGGAGGCGGTGTGCCCAGGCACCTGCATCAGCGTGAGGACGAAATCTTCATCATTGACGAGGGGATTTGCACCTTTGAGATCGGTGACACCAGTTTTGACGCGGGTCCCGGATCCGTAACCGTTCTCCCGCGCGGGGTCCCGCACGCGTGGTGGAACCGCAACGACGAACCGGTTCGCATGCATGTGATGTTCCGGCCGGCCGGTTTCGAGAATTTCTTTGCCGAGAATCTTAAACTCAATTCGACCGTGGAAGGTATGGGCAGGCTGCTCAAAGACCGCTACGGTATCATCATGCTATAGATATTATCCCGATCGACGGGATGCGATGATCCTTCCGGGAGCGACTCAATAAGTGGGTTCGCCGGACAGGATATCGATCAAGGAGGTGAGAGACGTGAAACCTGCAATCAACAAAAGCAAACCAGAAGCCAAACCAGCCGCCAAGCCGCAACCAGCCAAACCGGCCGGAAAAGCCAAGACCAAATAGGTCTTCGGTTGGATATTGTAGAGAATTATCATCCATGACTATCCGGCAGGCCGGTCGGGACATCTGTCCGGGCCGCCTGCCGGTACAGCCTGCCTTTTACGCCCCGCCATATTTTCCTGCTTGACAAATCGAAACATTTGAATAAAATAAGTCGATATTAAACGTATTTGATGGGCTTGGTTGGCGAATTCCCATGCGGAATTGAGATTTGTCTACCACGCAACAGGCGTGACCCGAAATATTCCTGGCTGATTAAATCAAATACGTAGAAAAGCTACTGATTAATTTTCGAAGCCGGAAACCCTGAGTTCAGAGCTCGTTTCACTTAATTGTGGGACGGGCTTTTTTTATTTAGTGGGCCTGCATGCCGGGGGACGGTGATGCGTAAAGGCTGGACCGCAGCCCGTACTTATGGACGAGCCGGCCGCCGTAGTGGGCCGCGTTGAACAGCAGCAGGAGTTGAAAGGCGTAAATAAGGAGAAAGAGGGACACGGCCGCGATCTCCCCGCGCCGGCCGAAACGGGCGGTGAACGGCCGGTACAGAAATACGTAGAACAGAAAGATCCCGGTCAGGATGCAGAAACCCAAACGGGCCTGTTCCGCCAGCCGGTAATGGGCATCCAGCGTGTCGATCACCTCCAATGGCGGAGACGTCAAGTGTTCGGCGGCCATTTCACCGGAGGAGGTCGCGGCAAAGATCGCGACGACACCCGCCAGCATCAGGCTTACGGCACACGTATTGAGGACGCGCGCCGAGGCCGGCCGGACCAGCGCCGCAATTGTAAAAGCCGGCGCGACAAAAAACAGGACGATCGGAAAGTGGACTACCAGCGGATGCAGTCCGCCCCAGTCGGACAAACCGGCTGAAAGGGTCCCGAAAATATTTTGAAACAAACCGGCAAAGGATGGCTCCATGTCCACCACATTAGGACAAAAGCGATCCGGCGTCAAGGTCTTAAACCGATACACAGCATGAAGGGGGTAACATGAAGGTTTTCAGAAGTCTATTGGCCGCCGTGATGGTCGCGGCCCTCACCGTTTCGCCGGCGCACGCCGACGAAGTCGCCGAACTGCGCGCGATGATCGAGGATATGCGCCGAGATTATGAAACGCGCATCGAGATGCTCGAAGGCAAGATCGAGCGGCTGGAAGCCGGTCAGGAAGAGGCGGTCGACCGCCGCGTCGCCGAGGTCCGCGAGGAACTCAAAGAAGAGATCCGCCGCGACACCGCGGACGGCGGTTGGAAGGCGCAGTACGTGGGCCGGTATGAAGGCGATTTCCAGAAAGGCGGCTTTGAGGTCGAGAGTCCCGCGGGCATGGCCAAGGTCACCGTCGGCGGGTACATGGACCATGAATTCGAAAACTTTGAGAACACCGACTCCACCTTCGATCAGCACCGCTGGATCATCAACGTCGGCGCGCAATTGGGTGAACGGCTGCGCTTTTTCTCCGAGTATGAGATCGAACACGGCGGCCCCGACGCCGCGGGCGGCGGCGAGGCCAAGGTCGAGCAGGCCTATATCGACTATCTGATCACCGAGTGGATCAATCTGCGCTTCGGGGCCTTGCTGGTGCCGTTCGGACGGACCAATATTTATCACGACTCCGACCTGCGGGACCTGACCTCGCGGCCTTTGGTCGCGCGGGACATCATCCCGACCACCTGGACCGAATCGGGGGCGGCCTTCTTCGGCGAATTCGCGCCGGTGATCGGCGCGTACGAAGACCTCGTCGTCAACTACGAAGTTCAGGTAATCAACGGTCTTAACGACGGATTCTCGGATACGGGGCTGGGCGGGGCGCGCGGCAGTCTCAGTTCCGACAACAATAACAACAAGGCCGTAGCCGGTCGGGTGGTCTTAAGCCCGGCCTTGGGCCATGAAGTCGGACTCAGCGGATACTACGGGGCCTACAATGAATACGGTGATTCGATCAGCGGTAAGGGTGTCGACTTTCTGTCCACCTGGGGACCGCTGGAGCTGACCGGGGAGTACGCCTACTTCAAGGTCAACGCTCCGGAGTTTGCCGCCTCCGGGATCACCGATATCGCCGATGAGTTCGAGGGGTACCACATCCAGGCGGCCTATCATTTCTGGCCGGCATTTTTGGACGAGACCTTCCTCGGCCGGACGTTCGAGGATCCGGTGTTTACATTGGTCGGCCGCTACGGATGGGCGCGAATCGACGATGACGCCGATGCCGGGACCGGCGACAATGAGGAAGACCGCTGGACGCTGGGGATCAATTACCGCCCGGTGGAAAGCTGGGTCATGAAACTGGAATATCAGTGGAACGACACCGAGAATGAGGCCCTGGAACGCGGCAAGAACGACGGCTGGTTCTGGTCGGTGGCGATGGGATTCTGATGAAGAAAACGTTGCTGATCATCATACTAACCCTCGGGGCGGCCGCGACCGCCTCGGGGGCGCATCTGATCACCGTCGAAAAGGCATTGCCGAAAATCTACCGCGACGCGGACCGCTTTGAGAGCGAGGCGCTTCAATTCGATACTCCGCAAATGGAAAGGTTGGAGGAGGCCGCGCAGATCAGTTTCGGTGCGTCGCACGCGCCCGGGATCATCCGGCATACGGCCATCCGCAACGGCACGCCGGTGGGGGTCGCGTTTGAAGACACGGTGGTGGGGAAATGGGGGCCGATCCATTACGTGGTCGGCCTCGACACCTCCGGGAATGTAGAGGAGGTTGTGATCCTGGATTACTACGAAATCCGCGGCAAACCGGCGGCCAAGCGTCGTTTCCTGAAACAGTACCGCGGCAAGGGCGTCAGCGATCCGATCCGGTTGCGCAAGGATATCGACGGTGTGACCGGCGCGACGATCACCTCACGCTCCTTAACCGACGGTGTGCGTAAGACCGTGCATATCCATTCCTTGATAAGCTCAGAATGACGGGCACCCGGACAGCGGGACAATAATGCTACCTCCCCAAGGCCAAGAGTGGTATACTACCTCCCATGGCAACCTACAAAACGATCGCCAAGACCGTTAAGGCTGAGGACGGACGCGAGATTCACTACACCGAAGTCTTGACGGGACTGACTTATGCCTTGGACCTTCCGCTCGCGCAACCCGCGGGCCACACCCTGCGCACTTGTTGGATCGGCATGCATATCGGCCGCCAGCTGGACCTCAAACCCGACCAGCTTTGGGAACTCTATTACACGCTTCTGCTGAAGGACGCGGGCGGCAGCCGCATCGGCTCACGGCTGTTCGAGCTGTTTTACAATGATGATTTGGTGGTCCAGCATGCCTACCGCAAACTCAACCGCCAGCAGTTTAAAGACGTCCTGCGGTTTCTCAATAAGCACGCCGGGATCTTTGAAGGGACGTTCGGCCAGCTGAGCCGGATCATCAACCTGCTGATTCAGTGGAAATCCGTGACCGCGGAATTGAGCAAGATCAAAGGCGAAGCCGGTGCGGAGATCGCAAAGAATCTCGATTTTCCCGAAGCCGTTGCCGCGGCCATACGCGCCGTCGATGAGCACTTTAACGGCAAGGGGCAGCCGCAGGGACTGGAAGGGGACAAGATCCCCCTGTACGCGCGCATCGCCCTGCTCGCTCAAGTCGTGGACGCCATCCACGCCGATGACGGCAAGGATGCCGCGCTGGCCGAAGCCGAAGCCCGCAGCGGCACCTGGTTTGATCCCCAGGTCGTCGCCGCCTTCAAAACCGTTGCCGAAGGGGATGCCTTTTGGGCGGGATTGACCTCTGCCGAGCTGCGCGCGGCGGTCGTTAAGCTGGAACCGAAGGACAAGGTGATTATTCTCACTGAGGAAAAGCTGGATGATCTCGCCCAGGCATTCGGTGTCATCATCGACAACAAAAGCGACTTCACCAAAGGGCACAGCGGGCGGGTGGCCGAGTATGCCGAGGCCATCGGTAAACTGGACGGCATGGACATGCCGTCTTTGCGTCAATTGAAACGCGCCGCGCTGCTGCATGATCTCGGCCGGCTGGGCATCAGCAACGCCATCCTCGACAAACCGGTGGCCATCACCAAAACGGAGCATGAGATGACGCAAAAGCACGCGGTGTGGTCGGAAGAAATTCTCGGACGCATTTCCATTTTCCGTCAGCTGGCCGTAGTGGCCGGCGCCCATCATGAACGCCTCGACGGACTCGGCTATCCCAACGGCAAGAAGAAAGACGATATTCCCGGTGACTCCCGCATCATCACCGTGGCCGACATCTACGACGCCTTAACCACGACCCGTCCCCACCGGGGGCGCATGGACAATCCCAAGGCCTTTGAGATCCTCAACGGCATGCGCGACGGCGCGTTGGAAGGTAAGTATGTGGATCTGTTGCGGAAGAATGTCGAATAACTGCGCGGACCGATCCGTCTGTCCGTCCCTACCAAGGAATTTTATCATGAGCAGTAAAAGAATACTCAAGGCCGCCCTGGTCTGTGCCGTGCTGGCGGCCGGTTGCGCCGGCGATCCCGAGGTCAAAATTGTCCCCGAGACGCAGGTCGTGATCAGCACCAGCGGCGACGATCGTATTACCATCTCCGACAGCGACGGCATCCGGAATGTGGTCGGCCTGCAGCGCATCCCCGTGGGAACGGAATACCGCGACCAGCCCATCGATTTTCAGTTCGATCAGACCGGGGCCCTGCGCTACGATATCAAAGTGGGCGACGCCTTCAAGGCTCCCGGTACGGTGTTGCATGTGGAAGTAACCGATATGAACGGCAACCAGAGCTTTCATTTCATCCGCTCCACACCCCAGGGATTTCAGACCGGGACCTTTGCCAAGAACGGCTAATCGGACCGCCGCGGGGCAGAGATAGTTGACAGGTGAACTAACCGGTGATATGCTTGAAGCATGCCCGTCGCCGTTCGCCCCAAGAAAGTTCTTCAAGTCCTGATTCTCATTGCCGGTATCGGTTATTGCTGGAACGCCCTGCCGCATTCGATGGTCTGGGCGGACCTGAAGGCCAAGTTTCACGATCCCACCGCTAACCTGGACATCCGTCCGGGGGACATCATTTTTCAGGACATCCACGGCAAGCTTTTTCGCGTGATCGAGGACGTCTCGGGCAGCCGCCTGACGCATTGCGGGATCGTGGTCCGGCATGACGGCGAACTATATGTGCTGGAGGCCATCGGACCGGTGATGCTGACGCCGTTGAAGGAGTGGGTCCACCGCGGCATCGGCAGCCGTTTCACCGTGGTGCGGCTGAAGGCGCCGTATCGGTCGTACGTCCCGGCGATCGTCCGCGCGGGGTATGCCTACCTGAGCAAACCGTATGACTTTCAGTATGAGATGACCGACGACAAAATCTATTGTTCGGAGCTGGTGTACAAGGCGGTGGAGACCGCCGCCGGCATCACGCTCGGTCCGCTGCGCCGACTGGGTGATCTGAAGTGGCAGGGCCATGAAGCCTTTATCCGGGCGATGACCGGCGGGGAGTTGCCGTTGGACCGGAAGATCATCACGCCCGGCGATCTGGCCGCCTCCGATAAAGTGGATGTTGTCTTCTCTAATTTCAAACGCCCTGCCCCGGAAAAGAAGCTGGTCCGCTGACCGGGGGCTTCATTTCCTGTCTTTCATCCAACTTTAATGGATTTTTAATCTTCTCTTAATCTCCCCTTTGCTACACTGCCCCTCAGTTGGTTGACGCAAACAACGGATAATCACCAACCTAAAAAAGGAGGTATGTGATGAAAACGTTAATGGGTATCACCCTGCTGGCCCTGATCATCGGATTGGCCGCGCCGTCATTCGCTTTTTTCGGCCTGCCGGAAACAGTGGAAGGGACGGTCGAGGAGGTCGACGCGGACATCCTGGCCGTGCACACGGTCAAGGGGAACACGGAGAAGATCATCCAGATCCTGCTGGGACCGGAGACCGAATACACTGACATTGCGGCCGCGGATGAACTCAAGCCCGGCGATGTCGTTCAAATCAAATACAAAGAAAAGGACGGCGACCGCATCGCCGTCTCCGTAACGAAGATCGCGGCGAAGGTGTCGAGGGAGTTGAAGATTTAGTTCCTGCGGACGTGAGTCGGGATAAGGGATGCGGGATAAGTGATAGGAACAGTTTACCGCCGTTTCACCGGAGCAGGCCCGGGAGGTAAACCTGATTTGCCGCAGACTGTTCTTATCCCGTATCACGTATCCCTTATCCCCTTAGAAAAGGAGCGCGTCATGAAGAAAAGAATTCTGATTGTCGACGACGAAGAACGGATCCGTAAGGTTTACAAACGCTTCCTGTACGCCGTCAGCATCTCGCTGTACGACGTCACCGACACGGCCGATGCCGAGGAGGCGACCGAATGCCTGATCCGCCACCAGTTCGACCTGGTGATCCTCGATCTGCGTATGGCCGGTGTGGACGGCCGGGAGCTGTTTACGATCATCAAGGAATGTAACCCGCGGCAGAAGGTGATCGTGGCCAGCGTCTATCCCATCGACCGGCAAAGGCGTATGGTGCCGGCCGCCGACGACTACTTTGACAAGGCCGACGGCCCGATCAAGCTGTTGGAGGCGGTTACGCGGAATATGGGGTGAGAGCCCTCAGGACGGCGGGTAAGGTATGATGTATGGATTAGGGACAAGGGACTGGGGACGAGGGATTTGAAATAGAAGTTTCGATTTGGCAAGCACTATATTGCGTGCAAAATATCATGCCAAACCCAACGGGCATAATACCCCCCTAGTCCCCAATCCCTCATCCCTCGTCTCAAAACAAGCCCTCCGGTGCGTACCCAGGCTTTACACAAATTTCACAATTCTCCTCTTTACTCGACGGTAGTCCGGGATTATACTGATATCAATTCGCAGGCGCACCGGGGTATTCAGCCATCCCGGCCGGCAGCCCTTTGTTGGTCCATCCCATTGCCGGAATAAGTCACGTGCCGTATTTCCTGATCAATACCAATTGAGTTCCGGAAACCTGCCCCTGGGTCACCGAGGGATACTCCTCTGTCCGCGGCCGTGTTTCCGGATCCGAACATCGATTAACACAGATTTGTATCTGGTTTTTCACCTTCACGGAGGAGGACCATTATGAGTGATTTACTTTGGATGAACATGCAATTGTCCGACCGCTGTGTCTCCCGGATGCTGGAAGAAGAGACGCAAACGCAGGAAGACAACAAGACCCTTTTCGAGATGCTGGCCGAGACCTACCTGGCGCCGTTCCAGCACAAAAACGCTCCGGGCCGGGGCAAGGCGGCCAAGCGCATATTCGGTGACACGCCGGGAAGTTTCGGCGGCCGCGACAGATCGCAGTGGTGACCGCGCGGGGCGCTTTTATTCCCGGGGATAATCGCCGGCCGGACGTGTGCCGGGTCGATTTCCGGTAAAATCCGGGACGGGACGCTGATTTTGGATTATAATGGCCGAAATGCAGCGGATAGCGTTTAGCGGTTAGGGTTGAGTAAGGGGGCAGCAATTAGGAAACAGTGAAATTGGGGTATAAACATTCCAGCCTCGTCAGTACTAACCGCTCATCCCTAACCCCGAAATGGTGCCTCCTGAAACTAACCGCTAGCTGTGATGTTTCAGGACATCGGTAACACATTTCTTTGGTAGAATTGCACCAAAGGAGGGTGTCCGATGAATTCCCGAATATCACGTAAAGTCAAGTTACGGTGCATCGAATTAATTAATAACGGTAATTCTGTCACCGATATCGCTAAGCTCTTTGATTTAAGCCGAAAGACCATCTATAAATGGTTAAATCGGTATCAGGAACTGGGCATCGAGGGACTTGAGGATCATTCTACCCGGCCCCAGAATTCGCCTGGCGCATTATCGGATCATGTTATACAACAGATCATATCCCTGCGAGTAAAGGAGAAGATCGGCCCAGCTCGCATTGCATTGCGTTTGGGTTTAACTCACAGTAGCGTTTATCGTACGCTTTGCCGGCAAGGCCTCCAGTACCTGCAGCCGAAAAAACCGAGGAAGAAGCCCCAGCGATATGAAAAAACTTATCCCGGTGAACTTTTACATCTGGATACTAAAACGCTTGTTCCGCTACGTCGAGGATATCCCAAAGAGCATCAGTTTGCTATTCTGGATGATTACTCCAGAGAAGCTTTCTGTCGCATTTATCCGGCCGCAACTACTCGTGCGGCCACAGATTTTTTATATTTGGCCTTAGAATACTACAATTATCCTGTTAAGGCCGTGTTAACCGATAACGCTTTTTGTTTTTCGATGCGCTATGCCGCTCATGCCAGTCGTTTAACTTTATTCGCCCAAACGTGCCGGGATTTAGGCATTCGGCATTACCTTTTGCGACCGTATCATCCTGAAACAAATGGCAAAGTTGAGCGCTTTTTTAGAACCATTGATGATGAGTGCTATAATCGTATCCGCTTGCGCAATAGTCTTCATCGCTCACAGGTTCTTGATGCCTTCGTTCAGCACTACAATTTTAGGCGCCCGCACTTGAGTTTAAAGGGTCTGACGCCGGTTCAGCGCAGAATCAATTACTTTAATTCTGTTACCGATGTCCTGGAATAACACAGCTAGCCGCTAGAAATAAGTGCATCATGAGCGATAGTATTTCTCCCTTAAAGAAACTCGCCTTTACCGTGATCGCCGTCATCCTGGCGCTGGTCATTATCCTGTCCGTCAATGAAGTCGTTTTCCGGATCGTGCGCGGCGCCCCCAATCCGCTGGGGGCGACGACCCAGCAGACCATGACGTCGCTGTTCGAGCCGGGGACCGTCATGGAAGACAATGCCAATCAGTTCAACGAGTATAACTATACCGCGCACATCAACAGCCACGGTTACCGCGGCCCCGAGTTTGTAACGCCGAAACCCGCGGGGATCAAGCGGGTCATGCTCATCGGTGATTCGTTCACCTTCGGTGTTGGCGCCGACGATGACGAGACCATTCCGGCCCTGGTGGGCGAGCGCTTAAAGAAGACCGACCCGGCGGTGGAGGTGATCAACGCCGGGGTCGGCCATGCCTCACCGATTTATCACTGGGTCAACCTGCAGAATTTCCATTTGAAACACCAGCCCGACATCGTGGTCCTGCTTCTCGATCTGACCGACATCCAGGACGACTGGCGGCATGAGGGGCAGGCCCGCTTCGACAAGAAGGGGAATATCAAGTCCTTCGATGTCACCTATGAAAACGGCAAGTGGTCGTGGTGGCGCTGGCTGACCTTTTATTGCGCCAGCTGGCTGCAGTTCGACAAGAAGGTGCTGCGGTCGTTCGAGAAGAAAAACATCATCGGCTGGGAAAAGTACAAGGAGCTCAAGAAGGAAGGCATCCGCTCCAAGGCCTACATCGTCAACATGGAAGAGGGGAGCCTGCCGGAGAAGAAGCTGCTGGAGTTCGACGGGCTGCTGTTCCTGCGCGGGAAGACGCGCGAGCGCCTGATCCGCAAACAGTTCAAGCGCACCGCCGGTTATCTCGACAAGATCAAGGCCGAGCTCGACGCGCGCGGGATCCCGCTGGTCCTGGTCGCGTATCCGTACGGGATTTACGTCGGGGCCGACGAATGGAACGAGGGACGTTACACCTGGGGCTTCGACAAGGACCGGCTCTACACCGACCACCTGCCTTTTGAAATCATCGGCGAGTACGCGCAGTCGCGCGCCATCCCCTACATCAATACCACCCCCGCCCTGATCGCGGCCCGCAAGGATTCCCGCGAACCGTTTTATTTCAAATGGGACGGCCACATGACCCCGGCGGCGAATCGTATCGTGGCGGATGTGCTTGCGCGAGATCCCAGGTTGCTTCAGACCTTGAAAAGTATGCGCTAGGGTGATGTAGCCAGAAAGCGTGCGAGGTGATGAGTGCTGAGTGCTGGTCTTATCCGGCACGGGCCAAGGCCTGCACATGATACGATCATCACACATCACACAGCACTCACCACCCATGATACGACCATCCCTCACCACCCCGGCGGTAAGTCGCGTCGTGGCGGATGTGCTTGCGAGTAGTCCCCATGTCCTTCAGGCAGTGAAGAATGTGCGCTAGGGTGGTGTAGCCAGAAAGCGTGCGAGGTGATGGGTGCTGAGTGATGATCTTATCCGGCACAGCCTCACACCTGCGTATGATACGATCATCACACATCACTCACCACCCTTGCTTACAAGGCATTACAAAGATTGTATGAATATTGTAAATACAAGGCGGCTGGTGTGCGGGTATACTTGAAGTAATAGCGGTTAGCGTTTAGCGATTAGAGTTTAGTAAGGGAGTAGCGATTAGGAAACAGTGAAATTGGGGGATAAACATTCCAGCCTCGTCAGTACTAACCACTCATCCCTAACCCCGAAATGGCGCCTCCTGAAACTAACCGCTAGCCGCTAAACGCTAACCGCTGAAAATAGTGCCCTGATACCGATACCCACACCAAGGAGCTTATCATGAACGTATTTCCGATCATCCCCGCCACCACCAAGGCCTGGTGGTTTATTGCAATTGTCTGCGTGATCCTCGCGGCGGTCTTTGTCCTGATGCTGTACGTCGGGTATTCTTTTCAAAACTCGAAGGTCATCGTCGAGGGCGACCGAATCAAACTGGTCGGCGACCTGTGGGGACGCAGTATCCCGTTCCACAAACTCGAACTGGCCAAGGCCAAGATCACCTGCTTGGGGAAAGACTCCGAGTACCGTCCGCGCGTGCGCACCTGCGGCACGGGTCTGCCCGGTTACGCCTCGGGCTGGTTCCGTCTGGCCAACAAAGAAAAAGCCCTGCTCTACGTGACCCGCCGCGACAATGTGGTCTATATCCCGACGACAGACGGCTACGCGTTGCTGCTCAGCGTGGAAGAACCTGAGCGCTTTTTGGACATGTTGCGGCAGAGTGGTGCTTCGTAGCGAGTCGGGATCCGTGATCCCTCGACTCCGCTCGGGATTGACCTGGTGCCCTGTTGGCGATGGTGAGCGAAGTCGAACCATACGGGATAAGGGATACGAACAGTCTGCCGGCCTGTTGCGCTGAGTCAACGGGCTCACCACGTATTACCACAACGCGCGCCCTGGCAATATCACGTATCACCACAACGCACCCCCGGCTATATCACCACAACGCGCCCCCCAGCTATATCACTTATCGCAAATAATCGCCCAAATCAGCACTCCTGCAAATTTTGCACTTTACACCCACACATCTGTATGGTATAGTTTCTATCACGCCGGAGAAGTCACGCCGGTACACCCCGCAACAAAGGTTGGTTCCCATGCTGATCGGTCTTGTAAGTCCTACCCGAACAATCAATTATGAACTTCTACGTTACGCGGCCCGGCAGGCGCCGGCGCTGGTGGTCGACTGCGCCAATGCCGCCGACCCGCACCGGTTGTACCCGGAGTTCCCGCACGAGACGCTCGGTCAGATCTACGTGATCGAGCTGGAATTGCTCTACAAGTTCCGCGATATCCTCAAAAACGCCCCGCGTTACGCGGCCCGGGTCCGCGCGCGGACGGTGGTCGTGACCACCTGCGACTACCTCTTTCATTACCAGGACCCGGAGGAAAACCGCGACATCCATCATCACTGCTGGGAACTGATGCGCGGGCTGGGGCAGACGTACGATGTGCGCGTGGGGATTCTCGCGCACTCCGAACACTTGGAGTTTGCCCAGAAGTATTGCGACAGAGTTGAGAGTCAGATTATAAATCCGAATCTTCGAATCTTCGAGACAAGCCCGAATCACCGAATGACTGAATCACGGAAACCGCGTTTTGATCAGCTGGAAATTCGAAATTAAACACGTACGTTTTAAACATTTGAGAATTCGTATTTTGAATTTGTCTCGAACATTCGAAGATTCGATATTCCCTCGGATTTCGAGGATTCGAAAATTCGAAATTCTGACCGGAGGTGAGCAAGGTGGGCCACACGGTTTCTTCCCAACGCATGCGCGTTGATTATGTCTTAAATGAATTGAAGTCTTTCGGCCAGGCCATGTGCAGGGAGGACCGGCGCGTCTACGAACGGATGCTCAAAGAACCCCTCAAGCACGTGGGGGCGGTGTCGTATGCCTCGAGCCTGGATGTGTGGGCGTTTGTGCTGTTATCGATTCTGCTCGAACAGGAGAAACGGATCAGAAAGTTGGAGGAGCAGTGTGATCCTTCGACCCATGCCGGAGAGCGCCCATGCAGGCCTGGCTGATGGATGCCTATCGCCGCGACAACCGGATCGTGTTATGGATGAAGACCCCCGGCGGTGAAGACTTTTACCGCGAGTTTGACTTCGACGCGCTCATCTATACCGATCCGGAGGCGGCGCCGTCCCTGCGCCGCAGGCGCATCGCCTTTCACACGGTCAAAAGAAAGACGTATTTCTATACCTTCAAGGAAGTTCTCGCAGTCCCGGTCCCGCGGCTCGACCTCTTCGAACGCTTCGTCCGCGAACTGGAGCGTGCCACCAGACACCGCATCACCTTCTACAATGCCGATATCCCGCCTGAACAGATGTTCCTCTATCAGCGGGACCTCACACCCTGCGGACGGGTGGAGGTGCGGGGCTCCGAGATCTTTCCTTTGAAGGATGATTCCTTCCCGCAGTTGACCAAACTGATGATCAATGTCCTTCCCGCCGGCGACGTGCATCTCAACCCGGACGTGCCGCTGCGCATGGCCGTCGTCGACGGGGAGGAACTGCGCGGGAGCGAACCGCAGGTCCTGCGCGAACTCGTCCGGATTTTTCACCGCCGCGATCCCGACGTCATCGAAATGGATTACGCCTACGCGCGGCTGCCGTATCTGGACGGCCGGCTGCGCGCGCATCACATGTACGCCGCGTTTCACCGCTGGCATCCGCGGGCGCTGCGTTACCGCGGCGGACGGTCGTACTGGAGTTACGGACAGGTGCGTTATCAGGATTACGCGGTCAAGCTGCGCGGGCGCTTTCTGGTCGACCGCAACAGCTTTGTCGGCACCGAATGCGACGTCGAAGGGGTGATGGAGCTGGTGCGGCTTTCCGGGACTTTGTTGCAGACGGCGGCGGCGCGCAGTTTCGGCGCGGTCTTTCAGACGGCGTTGATCCGTCTGCTCATCCGCAACGGGATGCTGGTCGCCTTCAAGGAAAAACCGCTGGAACGTCCGCTGACCATGCTCGAGATGCTCAAGTCCGACCGCGCGGGGTTGACCATCGATCCCAAGATCGGCTTTCACCGCGACGTGGCCGAGATCGACTTTACCAGCATGTTCCCGTGGCTGATCTACAATCACAATATCTCCGCCGAGTGCCTGCTCACCGACGAGGGTCCGTTTGAGGAGGTCCCCGGCATCCCGGTGCGCGCCTCACGCAAGCGTCCGGGTCTGATCCCGACGGCGCTCAAACCCTTCATCGACCGGCGCATGTATTACAAGGCCCATCCGACACCGGTCAATAAGCAGCGCGCGAAGGGATTGAAGTGGGTGTTGGTCAGCTGCTACGGTTATCTGCGCTTTCGCGAATTCAAGCTCGGGATCCCGACTTCGCACATGGCGATCTGCGCCTACGCGCGCGAGACGCTCCTGAGAAGCATTCATCTCGCCGAAGACGCAGGTTACCAGGTGGTCCACGCGATCGTCGACAGTTTGTACCTGCAGCAGGACGGTATCGGCGAAGAGGAGGTCAGGTCGTTCTGCCTGGACCTGGAGATCACCACCGGCATTCCGCTCAGTTTCGAGGGGATCTTCAAGTGGGTGGTGTTTCTGCCGAGTGTCGTCGACCCGCACCGGGCGTTGCCCAGCACGTATTACGGGGTGTTTCGTAACGGCGAGATCAAGGCGCGCGGCATCGAGGTCCGCCAGCGCGGTTCGCCGGCCCTGGTGAAGGCCTTTCAGCAGAATGTGCTGGAGCAGATGAAGGTGTGTGACACCGAAGAACAGATCATGGACAAGATCCCGGCGCTGTTTCAGTACCTGCGCTTGGTGGTCGAAGATCTGCCTAATATGAAGCCGTCGCTGCTGATCGTCCTGCTGCGCGTGACCAAGACCGAGTACAAAGCCAACCTCCCGCAGAAGCGCGTGGTCGAGCGGCTCAAAGAGAAGGGTGTGCGCGTGGTGCCGGGTCAGTTCATCGAACTGGTCCACCAGGACGGCGGCGCGGTCCCGGCCGACGAATACAACGGCCTCCCCGACAAGCCGCGCTACCAAAAACTCCTGGTCCGCGCCCTGTTCGTCCTGCTGCAACCCTTCGGTTACACCAAGGCGCGGATCGAACGGGAGGTGAAGAAGGAGAGGCAGATGGAGCTGGAGGAGCTGAGGGTTTATGTCGACAGATTGAAAGCTCAGGAATTAAACTTGTGGGAGAGAAAGGAGGAAGAATGCTTGTCGCAGAAGAGAAAATCGTCAGAGGTATATATTTAATGCGAGGTAAGAAAGTTATGCTGGATAAGGATTTAGCTGAGTTGTATGGAGTTAAACCGATTCGGCTCCGGGAACAGGTCAAGCGCAACAAAAAGAGGTTTCCGGCGGATTTCATGTTTCAACTCACGGCCAAGGAAGTTGATCTCATGGTATCGCAAAATGCGATACCATCGAAAAAGTACTTTGGCGGTCATTCTCCCTATGTCTTTACGGAGCAAGGAGTAGCAATGCTTTCCAGCGTGTTGAACAGCGATCGTGCCATTCAGGTCAACATTCAAATTATGCGTATTTTTACAAGATTACGGGAAATGATGGTGAGCCATGCGGATTTGAAACGGAAAATAGAAGCGATCGAAGGAAAATTCCAAGCCCACGACCAGAAGTTTCAACTCGTTTTCGAGGCCATCAGAAAACTCCTCGAACCTCCGGATGAGACGCACAAAAAGGGGTCGATCGGGTTTCATGCGGATTGATCCCGGTGATAAGGTAAAGATATTGAATTATCCAAGCGGGGGGATATAATACATGTCATATCTCATGAAAATACTGGATAAACCGATAGCCATTGACGAATTAAAGAGCCTGGCGGCCGAACGCTACGGCGATCTGATAAAGGCCGTGGTGGACGTGGACCGTGACCTATTGGCCGTGGATGCCGAACTGCACGCCGACCTGGAGGCGCTGTTGCTGGATCAAGGATCAGCACAGACCGACTTGTGGGGGATTAATCTCTATCCGGACATGCCGGACGACGAATTTCTGGAATTCGATTCGATGATCAACATCCGCCCGTCCCAGGGCAACCGCAGCCGCGGCGTGGATGATGCGGGACTGCAAAAGAAGATTATGACGATTGTTGAAAAGTGGGTGGTGCGATGACCGATCAACTCCAATCCCTGGCCGAAGGCCGCTGGAAAGAAATGACGCTGGCCGAACAGCTGGGTAATATCGGCAGTGAGATCAGCCGGGCGTTCAACTGGAAGAATAAAGGCAGGGCGGAGATGAGCTTGCGGGCCGTCGACCGGGCGTTGGCTTTGCTGGATTTGAGCTTGGCGGCAGGGCTGCCGTACCCCCGGTTAAAAGAACTGTCCCGCGTGCGCGAAGTGGTCGCGGATTATTTTTACGGGGAGAATAAGTTTGGGTCTTCGGAGGAGAATCTGCGCCGGTATTTTGATTGGTTTGGGGTGGTGGTGCGGAAGCATACATAAAGTCATGCAAAAAGTAAACGGGTTCATATTAATTGTAATTATTTTGATGTTACCTTATTTTGCAATTGCATCAAATGGTAATAATACTAGCATTGATAGCTTTAAGATCAACGATGGCAACTGGTACGATGATTATTTCGGGGAGATTCAGGAGCCGTCATTGTCCCAACAACGGGACAATAAGAAATTACACACATACCGTTTTTTGTGGTTACGAACATTCCATTCCCCCATTTGCTTACGACTTATCGTAAATCTGGACGGAACGGGCAAATTAATAGTAAAGAAAACCGATGGCAAGGGTGGTTACGGAATTGGAAAACTGGTGGAAAACTACACCGTAAATTTATCTGAAGAACAAGTCACGATATTTATCAAGAAGACAAAGAAAGCCTGGTACTGGATGATGCCCTCAAAAAAGGAAACCCTAGGCTTGGATGGTGCGAGATGGATATTGGAAGGTTTAAAAAAGGGACGATATCATGTGGTGGAGCGATGGTCCCCGGAGGGAGGGAAGTTTCGTGAGGCTGCGGAGTGTTTAATAGGGCTGTCGAAACTGGATATTGAAAAAATTTATTAAGTTGTGCTGGTCCTGCTTCGCCCAATGGCTTGCGCGTTGGGCTACGCAGGACAGGCGCAAACTTTTCTGGAATAAAATTATGGTAGTTTGCTGGCGTCCCGACGCTGTCCGGGATGGATTTGTTGTAGGTCGGGGCTAGTAATTTCTTTAAATTGCAGTCATGTCACCAGGATGCACGCTGGCCCTCCTACGCTGAATACTTGTCGTGTTCAGCTTCGGAGGGCAGGCGCAAACTTCTCTGGGATAGAATTGTGGTGGTTTGCTGGCGTAGCTCAGATGGTAGAGCACTTCACTCGTAATGAAGGGGTCGGCGGTTCGATTCCGCCCGCCAGCTTGAAATTCAGCGGTTAGCGAATAGCGGCTGGAGACTAGTAAGGGATTAGCGGTTAGGGGGTAGTGGGATTGGCGACTAGGAGATAGAGCCTCGGCAGTCGCTGAACGCTAACCCCTTTTCCCGAAAGGCGCGTCCTGAACACTCGCCGCTAGCCGCTCAGGGCTAACCGCTAGAGATCAGCAAAGAAATAGGGACAGACTCCAATTTTCCTGTCAAATGTAGTTTCGGTGAAAATTGGAGTCTGTCCCTATTTTTTAAGAAAGAGGCCATTGCATGAAGCAGTCCAACCTTGTCCCCGTGGTCACCCGTTCGACGCGCATCCTCATCCTCGGCTCCATGCCGTCGGCACTTTCTTTGCAAAGGCAACAGTACTACGGTAACAGTCAGAATCACTTTTGGAAAATCCTCGGCGGCGTCTTTGCGGCGGATTTTCCGGAGGGCTATGCCCGGCGTCTGCAAAGACTGCGGGGATTGCGGGTCGGTCTGTGGGACGTGATCGCGTCCTGCCACAGGAACGGTTCCTCACTCGACTCCGCGATTAAAGACGCGCGGATCAACGATTTCGGCAAATTTCTGCTACAATACAGGCATTTAAAGGTCATCGGCTGCAACGGGGGCCTGGCGTACCGGCTGTTCACCCGGCACGTTGTCACCGATGTCCCGGTGGTGAAACTGCCGTCGTCCAGTCCGGCGCATGCGGTCCCGTTACAAACCAAGATCGCGGCCTGGCGGCGTTTGCTCCGGTATTGAAGCGGACAGTCCATGAGTAATTTTATCCTGATCGGCGCGTGGTGGTACGCGTCCTTCATATTATCCACGGTCATTCATGAGGCGGCGCACGCCTGGGCGGCGTTGAAGCTGGGGGATGAGACCGCTTACGAAGGCGGTCAGGTCAGCCTCAATCCTGAACCGCATATCCGGCGCGAGCCGTTCGGAATGGTGGTGATCCCGCTGCTCACGTATTTCATCGGCGGCTGGATGATGGGCTGGGCGAGCGCGCCGTACGATCCGACGTGGGCGATGCAGTATCCCAAACGCGCCGCGCTGATGGCCCTGGCCGGTCCCGTTTCGAATTTGTGCCTGGCGGTCATCGCCGGGGTGATCATGAAGATCGGCCTGTGGCTGGGGCTCTTTGTTTATCCGTATTCGCTGGAATTCCACCAGGTGGTCCTGCCGGCGGCGCCGGGCCTGCTCAACGGCGTGGCGGTCTTCCTGAGCCTGATGTTCGCGCTGAACATTCTGCTGTTTGTTTTCAATATGATTCCGATGCCGCCCCTCGACGGCAGCGGGGTGTTGCCGTTGATCATGCACGAAGATCACGCGCGCAATTACATGGCGTTTATCAGCAATCCGATGTTCATGTTCCTGGGGATTTATCTGGCGTGGCAGGCCATCGACGTGATTTACTGGCCGGCGCTGAAGTTCTTTTTGGTTTTGTTGTATTGGTAACGCGACACCGAAGATAAAGGAGAATATCATGCGAAAAATTATTCTGGGCCTCGTGCCGGCGCTCATGCTGACGGCCGCGCCGGCAGCCGCTGAACAGATCGTCGCGGTTAATCTGGACGACGCCGGGACACTGGCGACCCTGATCGAGACGGATACCAAGATTAAGACCGAAGGCGACGGCTCGATACGCATCACCGCGGCCTGGCCGGTGACTGTCCCGCTGCACGACGCCTCCGGACTGAACCTGGACAACGTCAAACTCGTCTACAAGGCCCAAGTCCGCAGCAAGGACTTAGTCGGCAAGGCCTATCTGGAGATGTGGGTCCGGGTGAAGGGGCAGGCGTACTTCTCGCGCGGCACGACCTCGTTTATCGAGGGGACCAACAAAAAATGGCAGACCATCGTCACCCCGTTTATCCTGCAGCCGGGTCAGGTCGCGGACCAGGTCATGCTCAATATCATCGTCAACGGTAAAGGAACGGTGTGGGTGGATGACATCGTGCTCGAAGGCGATCCGTTGATCCCCACACCCAAGTAACAGCGGAAAGTTTTGCCCGTATGACCGACGATCAACGCAATAGCGGAATTTCCCAGTTGCCCAAACGCATCTGCAGCGGACGGGACGGCTGGCTCGCCTATCTGTTCATGGTCCTGTGGCTGGCTCCGATCACGATTGTGGCGGTGACCAACAAGGGCTTTCCCTACAAGATACTCACCGGTATCGGTGTGCCTTATTCGGTCTCCCGCGAGGTCCTCAATTTTGCCAACAACATGTACCGTATCTCCTGTCTGTTTCCCGACCGCATCACTCGTTGGGGAAATTACTACTACCTTGTGCGCCGGGAAGGAGAGCTGGACTGGATCAGCGTTCCGGAAGAAGACCTGGCGCGGCTCAAGCCGTTCGGTTACCGCAGTCGTCTCAAGAGAATGCTCGACGGCATCGGCAATGACGAGGCGGCCCAGGCGCGGCGCCAGGCCATGGCGGAATTCATCAAACACCGGTACGAGGTATTGCATCCGGGAGAACCCGGCGTGGCCGCGGTGCGCCTGGTGCGCGCGGTCTATCTCACCGGCAGCGAGGAGATCGCCAAGCCGGAGGGCCGCTGGCAGCGTCCGCCGTTCGCGGACGTCGAGAAAGATCGGCTGGAATTGATTTCGACCCATTCCTTCACGGGGGGAGGCGGCTGATATGGAAGCCTTTATGGACATGTGGTACCGGCCCGTGCATCCCGGACGGCTGCGGCGTTTCGAGCAGGCCTTTGTCGCCAGTTTTTTGTATTATATGACCGAACGTTTCCGGTATGCCGGAGAATGGCTGACCGCGGAGGGGTTTCACCTGACGGCCGCGACCAAGAGCTGGTATCACGTCACGCCGTTTCCGCTGCTCACCGACTGGATGGTCCCGGTCTTCGGCGGGATCCTCTTCGGCTGCGGCCTGTCGGTCATCTTCGGCTGGCAGCGGCGTTTGTGCACTACGGTCCTGCTGATCTGCGCGGTGTACGCGCAGAATGTGGACCTGGTGTCCGCCTTTACGTTAAACAAGTTTTATATCCTGGTGTTTGCCGTACTCGCGGCCCAGCCGCCGGCCGATGAATACGAGGCCCCGGACGGCCGCCGGGTGCTGCGGCAATCCGGCTGGGCGTTGCGCACGCTGCAGGCCACGCTGATCATATCCTATTTCGGGGCGGGGATTTGCAAGGTCGCCTACGGTGACTGGCTCGTCCATTCGGACGTCCTGTGGACGCATGTGCAGGGAGTCTACCGGACAGACATCGCCGCCTGGATGCTGCGTGTGCTGCCCAAGTGGTCGTGGACGGCTCAGATGCTGGCCGCGCTGGCGTTTGAAACGGTCGGACCTTTCTTATTCTTTTTCCGCCGCACACGTCCGCTGGCGATCGTGTGGGGGATTCTCTTTCATGTGCTGATCGCCGTCACCATGCATCAATTGATTTATTTCAGCCTCCAGCTGATGATTTTCTATATCCTGTTTATTCCGGAGGACAAGTTGTTCCTTAGGGAAGCGGACGGACGGTTGGCGGCGGCTTGACATTCGGGAATGTTTATTTAGAATTAGGGAAGTTCTTTGAGGAGGTTGAGGGCTGCGCAGGAATATAGAATGCCGAAGGTGGGGGTCGAACCCACATGGGATTGCTCCCACACGCCCCTGAAACGTGCGCGTCTACCAATTTCGCCACTTCGGCATGAGTGCAGTAGTATACACACAGTGCCTGGGATTTGTCAATAATTTGACACATTGTTATTACAGCGGACAGCGTTCAGCGGACAGAGAACAGAAAGTGAATAGCAGTAAAGGATTAAGTCACGGCGGGGAAAAGTTCGCACGCCACCTATTCCCGGATCCCACTAACACCTATAGACTAATCCCTTACTTTTCTCTATCCGCTAAACGCTAATTGTGATGTTTCAGGACATCGGTAACACATTTCTTTGGTAGAATTGCACCAAAGGAGGGTGTCCGATGAATTCCCGAATATCACGTAAAGTCAAGTTACGGTGCATCGAATTAATTAATAACGGTAATTCTGTCACCGATATCGCTAAGCTCTTTGATTTAAGCCGAAAGACCATCTATAAATGGTTAAATCGGTATCAGGAACTGGGCATCGAGGGACTTGAGGATCATTCTACCCGGCCCCAGAATTCGCCTGGCGCATTATCGGATCATGTTATACAACAGATCATATCCCTGCGAGTAAAGGAGAAGATCGGCCCAGCTCGCATTGCATTGCGTTTGGGTTTAACTCACAGTAGCGTTTATCGTACGCTTTGCCGGCAAGGCCTCCAGTACCTGCAGCCGAAAAAACCGAGGAAGAAGCCCCAGCGATATGAAAAAACTTATCCCGGTGAACTTTTACATCTGGATACTAAAACGCTTGTTCCGCTACGTCGAGGATATCCCAAAGAGCATCAGTTTGCTATTCTGGATGATTACTCCAGAGAAGCTTTCTGTCGCATTTATCCGGCCGCAACTACTCGTGCGGCCACAGATTTTTTATATTTGGCCTTAGAATACTACAATTATCCTGTTAAGGCCGTGTTAACCGATAACGCTTTTTGTTTTTCGATGCGCTATGCCGCTCATGCCAGTCGTTTAACTTTATTCGCCCAAACGTGCCGGGATTTAGGCATTCGGCATTACCTTTTGCGACCGTATCATCCTGAAACAAATGGCAAAGTTGAGCGCTTTTTTAGAACCATTGATGATGAGTGCTATAATCGTATCCGCTTGCGCAATAGTCTTCATCGCTCACAGGTTCTTGATGCCTTCGTTCAGCACTACAATTTTAGGCGCCCGCACTTGAGTTTAAAGGGTCTGACGCCGGTTCAGCGCAGAATCAATTACTTTAATTCTGTTACCGATGTCCTGGAATAACACAGCTAATCACTGCTTTCTGCGGGAGTAGTTCAGTGGCAGAACGGTAGCTTCCCAAGCTACTAACGACGGTTCGATTCCGTTCTCCCGCTTACAAGAAGACGTTGGAACAACCTATGAACGTTATGCGATGGAGTTTGACGGCAGGCATTCTCGCTGCGTTCGCCGTTATTCCTCTTACCGGCCATGCGAAGGAGGTAATCATGAAACTGACCAGCCCTATGTTTGCCGACAAGGAGCAGATTCCGTGGAAGTACACCTGTCAGGGAGAGGACATCAATCCGCCCCTCAAAATTACCGGCATTCCCGAAGGAGCCAAGACGTTGGCCCTGATCATGGATGATCCCGACGCCCCTAACGGCACCTGGGACCACTGGATCGTGTGGAACATCAAACCCACCGACATCATTGAGGAAGATGATTACCCCGGTGTCTTCGGCACTAACAGCTGGGGCCGGACCAGTTACGGCGGCCCGTGCCCGCCGGCCGGAACACACCGGTATTATTTTAAATTGTACGCGCTGGATCGCGAGCTCGAGCTTCACCCGGGGGCCAGCAAGCGGCAGCTGGAAGAGGCCATGGCCGGTTACACGATCGCCAAGGCGCAGTTGATGGGAATGTACACCAAAAAATAGCACCGGAAATAGGGAATCGATATGAAGCTCCAATTCCTCTGCCTCACCCTGTTCCTGGCGGCTGGCACTGTCGCGGTAAACGCTTACGCCCAGCCCGACACCTCCGAGCGGCTCAAAGGGACGTGGGTGATCGATTACAACGGCACTCTGGAGTATGCCCAAACCAGTCCGAAATACACACCGAAGGAGGCCGCGGTCCTGCCCGGTCAACTCAAACTGTTGCGCGGGCTCATGAAGATCCAGGTCACCGATACGCAGGTCATCACTCACCGGGGTGACCGCAAGCAGGTTGTTGCGTACACGACGGCCGATGCAGACGCGGACCGGGTCATCCTTAAGACCGAGGCCCGCGGTCAGCAAGTCACCCTGACGTTCACCTTTTTGCCGGGCGGCGGCATGAACATGCGCTCCAGCGCCACGGACGACATGGACTATTTCGTATGGCGCAAATTACGCCCGCCGGGCGATGCGGGGCGTTGACCGGGTCACGGACAACGGCGCCCGATCCAGCCCAATCTATCTTGCCGTTTCGTTCTCGCCGGTCGGCAACGCATCGCCGGATCCGGATTTGGCAATCCGCCTAAAGGCTTCGCAAGGCGGGTTCCCGGGTACCAGGGAAACGGAATGCCCGGCCGTCCCAAAACCTGCTCCGACAACGAATTCAATCTTCTCGACGGAGAGGGATGCCGATGCCGCTAGGCAGGGACCCCTGATATAAAAATACATGTTGACGCCGCGTTCCGCAGGACGTATATTTTCTTTTTAGTACTACTTAAAAACTGCCTAACAAAGGAGCAGTGAATCTATGATCCACAACTTTCGCAGGGCCGCCGATCAATGCGGACCCTCCAGCCAGGCCGCCAACGATGAGGCCGGCACACTTCAAGAAACGGATGAACCTCCGGATCACGGGCCGACTACGGCCGACCCCCTCATTTCCTCACTAACCTTTATTCGACCACAACGAAAAGATGCTCAACGGACGTCCGTACACGACTTTCCCGTCAGTTCCCAAAGTCTGGACTTTATCACGCGTTTTTATCCCGACTGTACCCTCGAGGAGTGGAACGACTGGAAATGGCAGGTCCGCAACCGGATCCGCGATGTCCGGATGCTGGAACGGGTTATCCCGCTGACCGGCACGGAACGGCGGGCAGTCCTCCGCCGGACGGCCAATTTGCCGATTGCGATAACCCCTTATTATCTCTCTTTGATCAGCCGGACCGATCCGCATCAGCCGCTGCGTAAAACGCATATCCCCTGGGAAGAGGAATTCTCCCGGACCCCCGGTGAAGATCCGGACCCGCTGGGCGAAGAACACCATATGGCGGTACCCGGGATCGTTCACCGTTATCCCGACCGGGTTTTATTTCTGACGACAGGCTTCTGTTCGACCTACTGCCGATACTGCACGCGGTCGCGTATGGTCGGCGAAACCAACGGGGAGTACAGTTTTTCCGTCAGCCAGTGGGAGCTGGCCATCCGGTATATCGAACAGCATCCTGAGATCCGGGACTGTCTGCTTTCCGGAGGGGATCCGTTGAGCATCGGCGACCGTAAACTGGCGTGGTTGCTGGGACGCCTGCGGGCGATCCCGCACCTGGAGTTTATCCGGATCGGGACCAAGATCCCGGTGGTGATGCCGCAGCGGATAACGCCGGAACTGTGCGAGACCCTCAAGCAGTTTCATCCGCTATGGATGAGCATCCACTTTACACACCCCGACGAGTTAACGCCGGAGACGGTAGAGGCCTGCGCGCGACTGGCCAATGCGGGAATCCCGCTGGGCAGCCAGACGGTCCTGCTCAAAGGCGTCAATGACAATGCCGATACGCTGCGTGACCTGTTCCACGGACTGCTCAAGGCGCGTGTGAAACCGTACTACCTCTATCAGTGCGACCCGGTCTCCGGTTCCGCACACTTCCGCACTCCCGTTGAGAGAGGGCTGGAGATCATTCGCCAGTTGCGCGGACATACCACCGGGTATGCCATTCCGCAGTTCGTTATCGACGCGCCCGGAGGGGGCGGAAAGATCCCGCTGCTGCCCGATTATGTGGTCGGACGTGACGGGGATGACCTGTTGTTAACCAATTTCGAAGACAAAACTTACCGGTATCCGGATCCGGGAGGCCGGGTGGGCCGGGCGCAAAACGCCCTGCGCGCCGCGGGCGCCCGGTTGGATCCGGAATCGGGGGTGTACCTTATATGATAACCATCGGGCTTACCTATGATCTTAAGGATGATTATTTGGCGCTGGGACTCTCGAAGGAGGAGGCCGCGGAATTCGACGTGCCGGAAACCATCGACGCCCTGGAGAACGCCCTGACAGCCAACGGCTACCGGGTGGAACGTATCGGAAATATCACCGCGCTGGTCAGCCGTTTGGCGGCCGGCAGGCGCTGGGACATCGTTTTTAATATTTGCGAAGGGCTCAAAGGAGTGGCGCGTGAGGCGCAAGTCCCGGCGTTGCTGGAGGCCTACGGTATTCCCTGTGTCTTTTCGGACGCCGCGGTGATGGTGCTGTGCCTCGACAAGGCGCTCGCAAAGCGGGTGCTGGTGGATGCGGGTATCCCGACGGCGCGGTTCGCTGTTGTGCGAAAGGTAGCGGACGCCGAGGGGGTTAACCTTCCGTATCCGCTGTTCGTTAAACCGATAGCCGAGGGGACGGGGAAGGGGATCGGGCCGCGTTCCTTTGTGCCCAATCCGATTGAATTGCGTCGGGCCTGCCGCCATCTGCTGGACAAGTTCCGCCAGCCTGTCCTGGTCGAGGAGTACCTGCCGGGCCGCGACCTGACCGTGGGAATCATCGGGCAGGGCGATGAAGCGGTCGCGATCGGCATCATGGAGACTTTTTACCGGTCGGACAATGACCGGTTGCAGGGACAGTCATACTTCAACAAAACCAACTGGGAAGACACTCTATCTTATGCCGTGGTGAATGATCCGGTGGCGCAGCAGGCAGCGGTTACGGCGCTTGACGCGTGGCGTCTGCTGGGGTGTGTCGACGGCGGCCGGGTGGACTTACGTTGCGATCTTCACGGAGTGCCGCACTTTCTCGAAGTCAATCCCTTGGCCGGTATGCGGCCCGGATACTCGGACTACCCGATGTTGGCCGAACACATGGGGATCGACTATGTGACTCTGATCGGAAGGATCATGCAGGCCGCTTGTCGCCGCAACGGTTTGTCGACCGTCCCGGTTGTGTCCGCTGTGCGCGGCACAGATCGTGCGGCGGAAACTGTGGCTGTGCTTTTTAGCGGCGCCGACGCCGGCGCGCGCACAGAAGACAATCAAGACACCCTGGTCCAGTTGTCCGAGATAAGTGCCGCGCTGACGTCGCTGAAATACCGTGTCCACCAGGTGGCCTTCGGGCCCTCGGTGAGCGGTGTGGAGCAGCAGCTGCGCGACTTGCGGCCGGACTGTGTCTTTAATCTCGTGGAAACGGCTGCCGGAACGGACCGGCTGCAGTATACCGCCACCGCCCTGCTGGATTATTTGGCGATACCCTACACGGGCGCCTCGACGGCCGCGCTGGCCGCGCTTTCCAGCAAGGTCCAAATGAAATATGTCCTGGAATCAGCGGGTGTGGCCACGCCGCGGTATTACTGCCGAGTTGCCGGCCGTAACGGGGTGCACCATCTGAACTGCCGGTGGATTGTGAAGTCAGACTCCGAGCACGCCTCGGTGGGGCTTGACGCGGCGTCCGTGGTCAGCAGTCTCAGCCTGGCGGAGCGATTGATCATCGACAAGGAACAGCGGTCGGGCGGCCGCTGGTTTGCCGAACAATACATTGACGGCCGGGAGTTCAATCTGGCCCTGATCGGCCGCGCCGGCGAGGAGCCGCGTTTCCTGCCGCCGGCCGAAATCGTCTTTGAGGATTACCCCGTCGAAGCGGTGAAGATTGTCGATTACGATGCCAAGTGGAATGCGTCCAGCTTCGGCTACGGGGCGACCCAACGCCGCTACCGGTTCCCGGCGCACGATATTCCCTTAGTGGAACAGATGAGAGACATCAGCCTGCGCTGCTGGGATTTGTTCGGAATCTGCGGAGCTGCCCGCGTCGATTTCCGGGTGGACCGGGCGGGCGTACCTATGGTCGTCGATATCAATCCCAATCCGGGCCTCACGTCGGATGCGGGATTTATGGCTGCCGCGGCACGGCAGGGGCTGACACTCCGGGAGGTTGTCCGGCAGTTGATGCCTTCCAGAAAGCAGTTATGTTCCGCATAAGACGAGTCCTTGAGGCATCCTCACCTTCGAACAAAACGGTGATTGCGGAGGTTCAGAACCTGTTGCGGGAACAGTTCGGCGCGTTGCGCGAGGAAGAGATAGCCTCTCTGCCGGACAAGCTCAACGACCCTCTGCGACATCGCTTTCAGGCCAGATTGTTTTTGGCCGAAAAAGGACAGAAGCCCCTCCTGGGTTTCGCTCTTTTATTGCATGTTCCGGACATTGGATTCGGTTATCTAGACTTTATGGCCTCCGGTCCCACGCAAACCGGAAGAGGTATCGGTGGAGCCTTGTACGAACGTGTTCGCGAGGAGGCCAGTCTGCTGGGCAACCGGGTGCTGCTTTTCGAGTGCCTTCCGGACGATCCTGCGTTGTCACCGGACCCCGCCATCCGTCAACAAAATGCCCGTCGCTTGAAATTCTATGAAAAATATGGTGCTTTTCCCATTGTCGGAAGCGCCTATGAGACGCCGCTCTCACCGGAAGATACCGATCCGCCTTACATGGTAATGGATTTGTTGGGAAATGACTTTCCCGACAATGCCTTTTTAAAGAAGGCCATCCGCGCGATCCTCGAACGTAAGTACGCTTACCTTTGTCCTCAGGAATATATCGATAAGGTGGTCGCTTCATTCGGAGGGAAAGGGTTGCAACTGCGCGCTCCCCAGTACCTTCACCAGGGAGATTATTCAGTCCCGCCGCCGGTACCCAGGCGACGCATTTTCTGCGTGGCCAATGATAAGCATGAAATCCATCACGTTAAAGAGCGCGGTTACGTCGAGAGCCCGGTACGGGTGAACGTGATCCTCAAGGAGATCGAGAAGCTGCCGTTTATTGAACGCGTAGCGCCCGATACTTATCCGGACCGCCACCTGCTCGCCGTTCACGATGCTGACTATGTTAGCTACCTTAAAAAAGCCTGCCAGGCCGCCGGTGACAGGTCGTTGTACCCGTATGTCTTTCCGATCCGCAACGCGGCGCGTCAGCCCAAGGAGATGACGGTGCGCGCCGGTTACTATTGCATCGATACATTCACGCCGCTGAATGCTAACGCCTATCTGGCCGCACGCGGAGCCGTGAATTGTGCGCTTACGGCGGCGGAATTCCTGCTGGCCGGTGAACGGGCCGCCTACGCCTTGGTGCGGCCGCCCGGGCATCATGCGGAGCGTAAATCGTTCGGCGGTTTTTGTTATTTCGCCAACGCGGCGATTGCGGCCCAGTACCTGGTGTCCTACGGCCGGGTGGCCATACTGGATATCGATTATCACCACGGCAACAGCCAGCAGAATATTTTCTATCGCCGTAACGATGTCTACACCGTATCCCTGCACGGAAACCCGCGCTTCGCGTATCCGTATTTTACGGGCTTTGCCGACGAGGTGGGTGAAGGGATCGGTTACGGTTACAATCTGAATATTCCCTTGCCGGAACATCTGTCTGCCGAGGATTATTTCAGTCATCTTGGCCGCGCGCTCAAGGCGGTGCGTGCCTATGCGCCTGAGTATTTGGTGGTGGCTCTCGGGTTGGATACGGCCAAGGCGGATCCCACCGGGACTTGGTCTTTGCATGCCAAGGACTTCGACCATGTGGGAAGAATGATCGGGGAGCTGAACTACCCGACGCTGATAGTACAGGAAGGAGGTTACCGCACGCAAACGCTCGGTATTAACGCGCGGCACTTTTTCAGCGGATTGCACCAGGCGTTGGATACCGCAATACCCGGTAAGCCGGCCCGACCGGCACGCTCGAACGCACAGAACGTATTGACAATGAGGCACAATATCCGTCTGGGAGATATTGAGTCGGTCCGCGAATTGCTGCAGAGTACAGGAGTATTCACGGCGGCCGAGTTGCAGGTGGCTGGAGAGCTGGTCGCGGAAAATCTGCTGAAGGGGGCGGAAAGCTCGGGCTATCATTTCTCCATGGCCGAAGAAGGGGGAGGGTTACTTGCCTATGCGTGTTACGGTCCGGTCCCGTTTACGCGAAGCGTGTACAACTTGTACTGGATCGCGGTAAAGCGGGATGTTCAGGGACGTAAACTCGCCCGGCAAGTGCTAAACGATACAGAGAGTGTGATCCGTAGCAGCGGCGGTGATACGATCTACGCGGAGACTTCGGGTCGTTCAGAGTACGCCGCCGCGCGCGGGTTTTATACAGCCAACGGATTTGATTTGTTTTCACGGTATCCGGATTTCTATGCTCCGGGTGACGATAAGATTGTCTATCGGAAATCGTTGGCGGATACGGTCTAACACGCATTTCGCTCCGGTGTAATTCCGGCAAATTCAGAGAGCGGCGCGCCAGCGCCGATAACTCGTGTGCCGCTGGACCGGGCCAACAGGCAGAATTTATCCCCAAACTAGCCGATGTGCCCTATAATACCCACATCCCGTCAGGTTTTTGGCAGTAAACTCTGATTGGTC
This sequence comes from Candidatus Omnitrophota bacterium, assembly GCA_020632495.1. Lineage (GTDB taxonomy): Bacteria > Omnitrophota > Gorgyraeia > Zapsychrales > Zapsychraceae > JAGOSC01. The sequence goes on from JACKFL010000005.1 coordinate 1,401,943, forward strand.
GGCGGGAAGGAAGGACTCATGATGTTACAGGACTATATTACCGAAGATTTTCACGACGAAATGGTCGATTCCCAGGGGAACGTCCGGCCGTGGTACCGGATGTTTTCCGATAAGATGACATTCCTGGGAAAAGAGGAATTGTTGCGGCGCCAGTACGCGGCGGAGCGGGCCTTCATGTACATGGGGGTCACCTTCAATGTGTACAAAGAAGGCGAGGGCATCGAGAAAATATTCCCGTTCGATATTATTCCGCGGATCATCAATTACGATGAATGGGACATCATCGAAAAAGGCCTCGAGCAGCGCATCCGCGCGCTCAATCTTTTCATTCACGATGTTTACAATGACCAGAAGATCATCAAGGACAATGTCGTCCCGCGGCAGATCATTGAGTCGAGCCCGGGCTTCCTTAAAGAATGCATCGGCATCAAGCCGCCGCGTAATATTTGGTGTCACATTACCGGTACCGATCTGATCAAACACCGGGACGGACAGTATTATGTCCTCGAAGATAATCTTCGCGTCCCGTCGGGGGTTTCCTATGTTCTGGGCAACCGGGACATCATGAAACGGACCTTTCCCGAGGTCTTTGAGTCGCTCGGCGTGCGGCCGATTTATCAGTATCCGTTGAACCTTCTGGAGATGCTGCAGTATCTGGGCAAGCAGGAAAATCCCGTGGTGGCTGTGCTGACCCCGGGGATCTACAATTCCGCTTATTTCGAGCATTCATTCCTGGCCCAGCAGATGGGCGTGCAATTGGTGGAGGGCAAGGACCTCGTCGTAAAAAACGGCTTTGTCCATATGCGTACGACCAAGGGGCTGCGGAAAGTGGACGTCATCTACCGGCGCATCGATGATGCCTTTATCGATCCCCGTCGGTTTCGTGAGGATTCCATGCTCGGCGTCCCCGGCATCTTTGACGCGTGGAAGAAAAAACACGTGGCCCTGGCGAATGCCCTGGGGACCGGGGTGGCGGACGACAAGGTCATTTACGCTTATGTGCCCAAGATCATTAAGTATTATCTCAATGAAGATGCCGTCGTTCAGAATGTCCCGACCTATCTCTGTTGGGATGACAAGCAACGGGAGCATGTCCTGGAAAATATCGCGACCATGGTGGTCAAGGCCGCCAATCAGGCCGGCGGGTACGGCATGCTCGTGGGGCCGGCCTCGACGGCCGCGGAACAGGAAGAGTTTAAGAAATTGATTAAGGCCAATCCGCGGGAGTACATCGCCCAGCCGACGATGGCCCTGTCGCGGGTGCCGACCATTACGGGGGATCAACTGGAAGGACGCCACGTCGATCTCAGGCCGTACATTCTTTACGGCGAACGCGTCCGGGTCATGCCGGGCGGATTGACCCGGGTGGCCCTGCGCAAGGGCTCCCTGGTGGTCAATTCATCGCAGGGCGGCGGCAGCAAGGACACCTGGGTCCTGAGGGATCCGAACCAAAGTTATGAAACGGAGGAAGCAGAATGATGCTCAGCCGGGTTGCCAATTCGATCTACTGGATCAACCGGTACATCGAACGTGCGGAGAATTACGCGCGGTTTATCGATGTCAACAACCGGTTGACCATGGACCTGCCTCCGGGGCTGGAGGAGCAGTGGCGTCCGCTCGTGGAGACCACCGGGGATCAGCAGCGTTTCGAGAAAGAGTTCGGCGAGGACTACTCCAAGACCAACGTCATCAATTTCCTGGTCTTTGACGACCAGAATCCGAATTCCGTATTTTCATGTCTTTCACAGGCCCGCGAAAATGCGCGGACCGTGCGTGAGATGATCTCCAGCGAGATGTGGCTGCAGATTAACGAACTTTATCTGAACATAAAGCAGGGGATCGCCAGCGGGTCCCGGGAACGCAAGAATCTGGCCGACGTGCTGGCGGCCATCAAAATGGGGGCGCATACCTTTGACGGGATTATGGACGCGACGTATTCCCACGGCGAAGGTTGGCATTTCGGTATCCTGGGACGGTACATGGAGCGGTCGGACAAGACGGCGCGGATACTCGATATGAAGTACTACTATCTGCTTCCCAAGATCCAGGACGTGAATACCCCCTTGGACATGCTGCAATGGTCGGCATTGCTGCGGTCGGCCAGCGCCTACGAAATGTACCGCAAGCAGTATGGTAAGCTGGATTTCAAGAAGATCATCCAGTTTCTCGCGTTGGACCGGATCTTTCCGCGTTCGATGCACTATTGTCTCATCGCGGCGGAACGGTCGCTGCACGCTATTACCGGAACGACGATTTTCTCGTTTTCGACCGAGGCGGAAAAGGAATTGGGCCGTCTGCGTTCGGAAATGGATTATACCGATGTCGGTGATATTATGCGCTTGGGCCTGCATGAGTACCTCGATGTGTTTCAGATCAAGCACAACCGCGTGAGCGAGGTCATCTTCGAGACCTTTTTCGCCGTTCAGGATTAGCCCTTAGTACCTGCGCCAGGCGCGTTTGCCGGAAACCGGCGGCCGTATTTTTAGTTTCCCAAGCGGGCCGTTTTTCACTATAATCTGAAGGTTGTTCAGGAATAATCTTGGGGCGCCGGCGCGTCTGTACTCAAAGGCCGGGTGTCCGCGTTTGTATGATATCCCGGGCCAGGTCCGGCCCAAGTTCTCGAATCTCAACTTTGACCAGGATTGACCTCAGCGAAAGGATTTCTTCCGTCTTATGGCTATTCATGTTGCTTTGAACCATACCACCACCTACCGCTACAGTAAACCGATCGGCCTCGGCCCGCAGATCGTACGCCTGCGGCCCGCGCCGCACTCGCGCACGCCGATATTGAGTTACGCCTTGAAAATCAATCCCCAGGACCATTTCATCAATTGGCAGCAGGACCCGCAGGGGAATTATTTGGCGCGGCTGGTCTTTCCCGACAAGACCGACGTCTTTCAGGTGCAGGTCGACCTGACCGCCGATATGACGGTCATCAATCCGTTTGATTTCTTCCTCGAAGAATCGGCCGAAAAGTATCCTTTCCGTTACGAACCGTGGCTGAAAAAAGAGCTCAAGCCGTTTCTTGAAAAGAAAAAAGAACCGGAAATCTTCATGGATCTGGCGCGCAGTATCCGCAAAAACAAGCGGCCGACCATCGATTTCCTGGTCGAGATTAATCAGCGGCTGCATCATCTGGTCAACTATGTCATCCGCCTTGAACCAGGGGTGCAGACACCCGACGAGACCTTGACCAAGCAATCCGGATCGTGCCGGGATTCAGCGTGGTTATTGGTGAATCTGCTGCGCCACAAGGGACTCGCCGCGCGTTTCGTTTCCGGATATCTCATCCAGTTGACGGCCGACGTGAAGTCCCTGGACGGCCCCTCCGGGACCGACAGAGACTTTACCGATTTGCATGCCTGGGCCGAAGTCTATCTGCCCGGCGCGGGATGGGTCGGGTTGGATACGACGTCGGGACTGTTGACCGGCGAAGGTCATATTCCGCTGGTGGCCACGCCGGCGCCGTCATCCGCCGCGCCGATCTCCGGCAGTGTGGAGGCCTGTGACGTCGAATTCGGCCATGAGATGACGATTACCCGCATCCACGAAGACCCGCGGGTCACCAAGCCGTACTCCGACGAGCAGTGGGAGGCCATCCACCGGACCGGCGACCAGGTGGACGAAGAGATGCTTCGCGAGCAAGTCCAACTGACCATGGGCGGGGAGCCCACATTTGTTTCGATCGATGATATGGAAGGCGCGCAATGGACGACAGCCGCGCTGGGCCACGACAAGTACCGGTTGTCCGCGCACCTGCTGAAGCGGCTCAAGGACCGCTGGACCGCCGGGGCGTTGATTTATAACGGTCAAGGCAAATGGTATCCCGGCGAGCAGTTGCCGCGCTGGGTCATGGGCTGCTATTGGCGCAAGGACGGGGTGCCTGTTTGGGAAGATGAGCGGCTGCTGGCCACCATCTCGGGTGACCAGGGACGCACCGGCAAGGACGCCCAGCGTTTTGTCCGCCGCCTGACCGAACGCTTGGGGATCGATCCGAAGAATGTCGTTAAGGGTTACGAAGATCCGTGGCACTACTTGTGGAAGGAACAGCGGCTGCCGGTCAATATCGATCCGATCCGCGCCAAGCTGAAAGACGCGGCCGAGCGCCGGCGGCTGAGCCGGGTGTTCGCCAAGGATCTCGGCGAGGTGATCGGTTACGCGTTGCCGCTGGCGGCCCGGCAGGGAGAAGGCCTGGTGGAATGGTACAGCCGCCCATGGAAATTCCGGGAACGCAATATGTACCTGGTCCCGGGGGATTCGCCGATGGGACTGCGTCTGCCGCTGGATTCTTTGCCGTGGGCGATTCAGGAGGACCGCCATCAGATCTTTGACCGGGATCCGCTTCTGCAACAGGATCCTTTTCCCGCCGATATCGTCAAGGCGAAAGGCAAGATCAAGCCGGCTGCCGCTGCCAAACCGCAAAAGATCCTGCGCAAGGGCGCTTCGGCCCGGGGCGTGGTCCGCACCGCATTATGCGTGCAGGCCCGCGACGGACAGCTGCACATCTTTATGCCGCCGGCCACGGACGCCGCGGAGTATCTCGTCCTGCTGCGGCAAATTGAGCTGACCGCGGCCGATCTGCAGATCCCGGTGGTCATCGAGGGTTATACGCCGCCGTTTGATACACGGATTGAATCCTTTAAAATTACGCCCGACCCGGGTGTTATCGAAGTCAACGTTGCTCCCGTTGACAACTGGCCGTCTCTGGTCAGCCAGACTACGGAACTGTATGAAGAAGCCCGCCTGACGCGTCTGGGAACGGAGAAGTTCATGCTCGACGGCAAACACTCCGGCACCGGCGGCGGGAACCATGTGGTACTCGGCGGACGGACCCCGGCGGAAAGTCCGTTTCTGCGGCGGCCCGATTTGCTGGCGAGTCTTGTCTCCTATTGGCACAATCATCCGGCCCTGTCTTACCTGTTCACGGGACAGTTTATCGGTCCGACCAGTCAGGCCCCGCGGGTCGATGAAGGGCGGCGGGACAGCCTTTACGAACTGGAGATCGCCGTGCAGCAGGTGGAGAAGGAGACGCAAAAGTTCGGCCAATGTCCGCCGTGGCTCGTCGACCGGCTCTTCCGGCATATCCTGGTCGACGGGACCGGCAATACGCACCGGTCCGAGTTTTGTATCGATAAGCTGTACTCACCCGACACGGCCACCGGCCGGTTGGGCCTGGTGGAGTTTCGCAGTTTTGAGATGCCGCCGCACGCGCGCATGAGTTTGGTCCAGCAGTTGTTGATCCGCGCGTTGATTCTGAAGGTTTGGCGCGAACCGTACCGGGCGGAGCTGGTCCGCTGGGACACGATGCTGCATGACCGGTTCCTGTTGCCGCATTTCGTCCGTGAAGACTTTCTCGATGTCCTGGCCGATCTGAACGACCGCGGCATCGGTCTGAAGATGGAGTTTTTTGAGCCGCATTTCGAGTTTCGCTTCCCGGTTATCGGCACCGTTAACTACCGCGGGATCGAACTGGAACTGCGATCGGCCATCGAACCTTGGTACGTACTCGGCGAAGAGCCGGCCGGCGGAAGCACGGCCCGGTATGTCGATTCCTCGGTGGAACGGTTGCAGGTGAAAGTGAAAGGAGTTGCGGACAAACGCTACAATATCTGCTGTAATGGATACATAGTTCCCTTGTTTCCGACCGGAACGGAAGGAGAGTTTGTCGCCGGTGTGCGCTACCGCGCTTGGCAGCCGCCATCGTGTCTGCATCCGACCATTCCCGTGCACACTCCGCTGACTTTTGATATAGTAGACCAATGGTCCAACCGTTCTGTCGGAGGATGTGTTTACCATGTGGCCCATCCGGGCGGACGTAATTACGACACGTTTCCGGTCAACGCCTATGAGGCCGAGGCGCGGCGGACCGCCAGATTTTTTAAAGTGGGGCATACGCCCGGGAAATTGCAGGCCAGTCCGGTGGCCACAGCCAATCCGGACTATCCGCTTACCCTTGATTTGAGAAGGGTTTAACCAGAGGCATGAAGATCTATAACTGTGATATTTGCGGGGAGATGGTCTATTTTGAGAACGACCATTGCGTGAGTTGCGGGTCCCCGCTGGGATATCTTCCGCTGCTGGACAACATGAGTTCCATGGAGTCCACCGACGGGTTCGTCTGGAAGGCCCTGGCGCCGTCGGCCCATGAGACCAACTTTAAGAAGTGTCAGAATTACTGGCAACAGGGGATCTGCAACTGGATGGTCCCGATCACCGATCCCAACACGTTCTGCCTGTCCTGCCGCCTTAATAAATTTATTCCTGATCCGAGTCATCCCCAAAACAAACATTATTGGCACCGCCTTGAGATCGCCAAGCGGCGTTTGGTCTACAGCCTGCTGCAGCTGGATCTTCCGCTGCACAATAAAGCCGACGATCCGGAGAACGGCCTGGAGTTTTGTTTTCTCGCCTCGAAGAAGAATCCGCAGATCCAGGAAACCGAGGAGGTGCTGACCGGCTACGAGCATGGAACCATCACGATCAACATTGCCGAGGCCAACGATGCGGTCCGGGAAAAGATGCGCCTCGACATGAATGAACGCTACCGCACTTTGCTCGGACATTTCCGGCACGAAATCGGTCATTACTACTGGTGGCTGCTGGTCCATCGCAATGAGGATCTCCTTAAGCGCTTCCGGGATCTCTTCGGGGATGAGCGGGTGGACTATGACGAGGCCCTCCAGAAATATTACGCGGGCGGGGCGCCGGTAGACTGGCAAAACCGGCACGTCAGCGCGTATGCCAGCGCTCATCCGTGGGAGGACTGGGCGGAGAGTTGGGCGCACTATCTGCACATGTTCGATACGCTCGAAACGGCCGGCGCGTGGGGTATGATCGTCAAATTTATCAAAGGCAAGCAGCGCCAATCCATTCATCTTGAGCACCGGTTGCAAACATTTGAAGAGATGCGCAATCAGTGGGTGTATCTGAGTTGCGCCCTCAACAGTCTGAACCGCAGCATGGGCATGACCGACGTCTATCCCTTTGTGTGGACGGAAACCATCATCGAGAAGTTAAGATTCATTCAACAAGTCATTATCCAATCAGCAGGAGAATTATAGTATGACATTCTGTTCAGCTCTTAAAGTTAAGGAAGGTTTGATTGGAATAGCGGATACGCGAATCACCAGCGGCACGGAGCGGATTACGGCCAAGAAAATAACCATACAGCAGAAACCCAGAGAGAAACACGCTTTTTTTATCATGACCTCGGGACTCCGGTCCGTGCGTGACAAGGCCCTGACCTATTTTGACGAGGTTATTGATGAGCAGGATGTTGCTTTTGATAAATTGTACAAGGCCGTAAACGCCTTCGCGGAACAAGTCCGTCGGGTGGCCAGTGAGGATTCGGCGTCTTTAACTCAAAGCGGATTGATTTTCGACCTCTACGCATTAGTTGCCGGTCAGTTGCAGGAGGACAAGGAACCCAAAGTGTATATGCTGTATCCGCAGGGCAATTGGGTGGAAATGAGCCAGTCCAGTCCGTTCTTTATTATCGGAAACAGCGGCTACGGAAAGCCGATCCTGGAGCGGGTCTTGCACTATGACGTGCCGCTGCGTGTGGCATTAAAAGCCGGATTTTTATCGTTCGAGGCGACACGCATCAGCGCGACGGATGTTGGCTATCCGATTGATGTAGTTATTCAAAGGGCCGATGAGCACCGAATCATCGAGCACCGGTTTGAACACGAAGATTTGCATAAGTACTCAAAATGGTGGCAGGAGAAAATTTGTACGGGGCTGAAGGAGCTGCCCGAGGATTGGGTGGATACAGTTTTCGACAAGTTTCAGCAATAGCCTCCGATTCAAATTAAAGACTTGGTATGGGCAAGCACTTTGCAACAATTCCGGACAATTTGAAGAATTTCATCGCTGTGCAAAAGATTTTCTTTGTGGCCACGGCGGGTGACGAAGGTAGGGTGAATCTCTCTCCGAAGGGTATGGACTCCCTTCGCGTGATTGGCAGTAGCCGCATCGTGTGGCTGAACCTGACCGGCAGCGGCAATGAAACCGCCGCGCATGTCCGGGAGAACGGCCGCATGACCCTGATGTGGTGCGCCTTCGACGGCCCGCCGATGATCCTGCGTATATACGGATCGGCGCGTGTGGTCCATACGCGTGATACCGAGTGGAATGAATTGATTGGACATCTGAATCCCCTGCCCGGCGCCCGCCAAATATTTGATCTCACCGTGGACCTCGTCCAGACCTCCTGCGGCTTTGCCGTCCCGCGCTATGACTACGGCGGTGACCGCGACCAGCTCATCAAGTGGGCCCACACCAAAGGCGAAGATGGAATCCACCGCTATTGGGAGGACAATAACCAAACCAGCCTGGACGGAAATCCCACCCATATTCTCAAAGAGACCGATTAGCGCGGGCATTTCAAAATCGGACTTGACTCCGCGATAAATATGGATAAAATAGTCCATAATTAATCGATCCTGCCGAAAGGTATCATGTTTCGACTCTATTCCAAAGGTTGTGAGTACGCCCTGCGCGCGTTGACGGGAATCCCGTTGGACCGTGTGGAGGATAAGATTTCGGCCATTGACCTGTGTGCCGCTGCCGGGATTCCGGAGCCGTTTACCCGCAAAGCACTGCAAGTGTTGTCGCAAACCGGATTTCTCAAGGCCGTGCCCGGGCCCGGCGGCGGATACCGGTTGACCCGCCATCCCAAAGAAATCACTCTGTTGGAGATTGTTCTGGCTGTGGACGGCAAGGACACCTTCGACGGTTGTCTGATGGGTTTGTCACAGTGCAATGACCGTAAGCCCTGCCCCGTGCATGAAACGTGGAAAGGGGTCAAGGGGCAGCTCTTGAAGAAGCTGGAACGCAAAACGCTTTATGAATTGATGAAGGTGCAACAGCTGGGTTGACACCGCAGAGATACAAAGGAGGAAGTTATGTCGATGTTTTGCCGTCAATGTGAACAAACATTTCGCTGGAAAGGGTGCGAGACGATGGGCGTCTGCGGTAAGGACCCGGAGGTCGCCGCGTTGCAGGATGTACTTATCCATGCCTGTAAGGGGTTGGCCGCGTGCGGACAGCCCGTCCGACAAACCGGTGTGGCGATGCCGAAGACCGATTATCTGTTAATGGAAGGCGTATTTGCCACGCTGACTAATGTTAATTTCGATCCGGATGCGCTGGAGGCGTTGATCCGTACGGTTGTTGCCGAGCGCCGGCAGCTGCAATCCGCGTCTGCGGACCTGATGTCCGGTGAAATACCTGCGACTACGCAATGGATTCCGGCAGAAGACCGGCAGGGGTTGCTGGACCAGGGCACGGCGCTGGGCCTATTATGTGACGGTGATTTAGATAAGGACCGGCGGTCCCTGCGCGAGTTGTTGTTATACGGATTGAAGGGGATGGCTGCCTATGCGCATCATGCCTATCGTTTGGGGGAACAGGATCCGGCCGTGAGTGATTTTCTGTACAAGGGGATGGCCGCGCTTGCGGACTTGTCTTTGGACATGGAGACCTTGCTGGGGCTGGTCATGGAGTGCGGCGCGGCCAATCTGGTATGCCTGGAGATGCTCGACCGCGGACACACCGCCCGCTTCGGTCACCCCGAACCGACCCAGGTCAAACTGGGATATCTGAAGGGGCCGGCTATCGTTGTTTCAGGACATGATCTGCATGATTTGGAGCAGCTTTTGATTCAGACCGAGGGTAAGGGGATCAACATCTTTACGCACGGCGAAATGCTTCCGGGTAACGCCTATCCGGGATTGAAAAAATACAAACACCTCGCCGGTCACTACGGAACCGCGTGGCAAAATCAGCAGCGGGAATTCGTTGATCTGCCGGGGGCGATCCTGATGACGACCAATTGCATTCAGGAACCGGACATGACATATCAGGACCGGATCTTCACCACGGGTGCCGTGGGGTGGCCGAATATTGCTCATATTCCTGAGGGGGAAATAGGCGCGAAGGACTTTACACCGGTCATTGAGAAGGCTTTGTCCCTGGGGGGCTTCAGCGAGGACAATATCGAAAAAGAAATTACGATCGGGTTCGGTCATCATACTATTCTCAGTCACGCCGAACAGATTGTGGCTGCGGTGAAGGCCGGCCAAATTCGCCACTTTTTCCTGATCGGCGGCTGCGACGGTGCACGGCCGGGGCGCAACTACTATACCAAGATGGCCGAGAGTATTCCCGATGATTGCCTGATCCTGACTTTGGCCTGCGGTAAAAACCGGATCAACCGATTGGATTATCCCACGGTGGCCGGTTTTCCCAAGTTGCTTGATTGCGGACAGTGCAATGATGCCTATTCCGCGATCGTCGTGGCCAAGGCCCTGTCGGAGGCGTTTGAGTGCGGCATCAATGATCTGCCTTTGACACTCAATATATCGTGGTACGAACAAAAGGCGGTGGCCGTGCTTTTGACGCTGCTGAATCTGGGCGTCAAGAATATCAAGCTCGGACCGTCGCTGCCCGCGTTCTTGTCGGAAAATGTATTGAAGGTGCTGGTGGAACAGTTTAATATTCAGCCGACCAGCACGGTGGAAGATGACCTGCGGCAGGTGCTGGGCGCCTCCGTTTAGAAGCCTTTCGGACAATAAAAACCGCATCTTTGAGGGGCGCCGTTTAGGTAAACCCGGGGATGCGGTTTTTTAATTCCGGCTGTCTGCGATAATTCTATCCGGCCTTATGATTGGGGGTTGAAAAGGGCGCGATATCGTCCGGATATGAAGGGATAGACCCGGTGTTTGATGTCGAGGTGATAAATGGAGCGGGCTTTTTTGTTCATCGGCCCGGCCAGTTGCGGTTTGCCCTGGTAAAGCTGGCTGAGCTCAAAGTAGGAGTGCGCGTCATCGGGATTGAGGGTCGTGGCGGCCTTGAAGTGTTCGATGGCCTGTTCGTCCTGGCCTAATTCCTGATAGACGCGGCCTAGATAGTACAAGGCGCCGTAGTGGTGCGGATGTCCGTCGAGGACGGCCTGAAAGGCCTTGATGGCCTCGCCGAAATTCTGCTGGCGAAAATGAGTCAGCCCGAGAAAATATTGCGCGCGGTGATTGAGCGGATTGATTTCCACCGACCGGGTCAGGTCCATGGCGGCGAGTTTGTCGTCACCGTAATAGTAGTAAAGGGCTCCGAGCATATATCGTGTCCGGGCGTCGTCGGGATGACGTGCGGCACGGGTTACGTATTGATCGAGGAGCATTTGCCGTTCCATGTTCAGTAGATTGTCCCGCGAACGGTAATCCGGTTCCAGAGACGCCGCCTGCAGCCAGAGTTCCACGGCCTTTTCCTTCTTGCCGGCCTGCCACGAAACCAGTCCGTAATAGTTCAATACATCCACATTGTTGGGAGTTTGTTGCCGCAGCGATTCCATTTCCGTAAGGGCCGCCTGCATCCGGCCGCGGTCCAGGTGGATGCGGGCGACGACCGGATCGATATCGACAAATGTCGCAAGCCGGTGCGGCGGTTCGGCAAAGTTTTCCTGCGCGGTCCCGATAAAGTGAATGGCATTAATCAGCGCGTAGCCGATAAAGAGCGAGACAATAATCCGCGGGGCCCAATGTTTTTTGGCGAAGTGCGCGCCGACCGCGGCGGTCAGGCAGACCGCCGGGATCAGGCTGGGCGCCGCCCACCAAAATTCTCCCCACGGCAGCCCGGGCTTGCTGAAAAAGCTCAGGCCAACCACATAAACCGCAAAGACCCATAGCAGCAGGCGTTTGAGTTCGTGTTTGACCACAAATAGGGAGGCGAGCACGGATCCCAGCATAACCGTTCCGGTGACACCGTCGACAATCGCGTGTTCCCAGCTGATGACCAGCCGGTAATCCCATCCGCGAATCCATGACAGGACCTCGATCAGATAAAAGTTTAGGGCCGTCAGACGCGGACCGAAACGGTGGGGGGCATACATTTCGCCGCTGAAGATCAATTGCGAGCTGCCGTTCAGCAGGATCCAGATAAGCCACGGCACGATCGTTAACAGGAACAACCCCGCGCTGATCCAAAGTTCACGGCGCTTGAGCCAGCCCCGGTATGCCTTGGAGGAGAGCAGAAACAGAAAGAACGCGGCGGCCATCACGATCGCGACACCCTTGGTCAGAAACGCGAGCCCCATCACCGGACCAACCCAGTATATGTAACGCTCCCGTCCGTGAACGATGGCCTTGTAAAAGAGGTAGATCGCGAGGGTCAGTAAAAATAACAGCAGGCTGGCGTTTTCGGCCTTGACCGAGACATGAATATGGTACTGGCTGAGCGCCAGCAAGGTGAGCGCCAGCAGGCTCGCGCGCCGGCCGAGGTCCCGCATCAGCAGGTAAACCAGCAACATGGTCAGCGTGCCGAAGAGCAGATGCAGGAATCGGACGCCGAACTTGGACTGATCGAAGACCGTCATGCCCAGCCGTGTGAGGTAAACGTTCAGCAGCGGATGCTGCACGTAAGGGTCTTCCATGGCGAGATTGCTCCAGCCGAGGTCCGTGGCGACAACGATGTTGCGCCGTTCATCGCTGGTGTAGGGCGCGGTGATGGTTACAAAACGCAGGGCGAATCCGGCCAGCAAGATGATGGCCGCGTAGAGCGCGATTTGGGGGATCTTTGGATTGTCATTCATGGCGATATCCGATCATGGCTACGGGTCGCATTGCGGACGACCGTTTGGCGTTATGCCGCCGATAGCGCTAGCGCGCGAAAAAGCCCGCCTCGGTTGGTGAGGGTTGTAAGCACGTCGATGTGAGGAGCGCGGGATACCGGTTGGGAAGCACGTCCCGGACCGGCAGGATCATGTGAAAGGTTCGCATAAGCCGAATCCTGGGGCAAGGGACCCGGTTGAGGTTTGTCTAAAGACCCGGAGAGGACCCTTGCCCTGCTGCTTCAATAATACCATAGGGAAGGCGATTTAACACATTTTTTCCGTAATCTCTTGGGCCGGGGGCGGCCCGATGGAAGTTGCGTAATCATCATATTTGCATAGACTTACGTTCTATTCCCGCGATCGGTTTGATGCCGATCATACTGAAAAGCAGCTGGTGGCTGCGGATTTTATCCACGGGCCGGACCTCACTGACCATCCGCGGCAGCGTCACTCCGGCGATCAATCGCAGGGCCGCGGAAATCAGGAACAGGCACAGCATGCGGTGGCCGTTGACCTCCGGCAGGAGCGGCAGGATCTTGCCGCCGAGGAACGTCCCCAGGCCGAGCGCCACGGCGTTTACCACTCCGCAATAGGCGATGCAGCGGGTCCGTTTCTCCGGGGTCACCGCATCGTAGATGAAGTTCGAGCTGGCCAAGGTAAAGCCCGCCCATAAAAAGCCCGAGATAATCTCGGCAAACAACAGGAGAAAGAAGTTTTGGCTGATCGACCATAGAATGGGATTAATGGCGAACAGCGGGGCGATAAAACTCAGGACCTTGAGATTACCCGTCCGGTCCGCATGCCGGCCCCAGCGCGGGATAATCAGGTACAACACGATCGGCGCGATGATATTGATGATGGTGTAATAGTAGTAGTTGAACGACAAGTTCTCCAACATAAAGACGGCGAAATAGGGCGAAGCCAGTCCGATCGAGAAGTTCATGCCGGCCATAAAAAAGACAAAGCGCACGAAATTGCTGCGCCGGAAACTGGTCAAGAAAGCCCAGAAGCTGAAATCATGCTGCTTTGAATATTCGATGGCGGGCTCGTTGACCCGACCGACAAATACCGCCGACATAAACCGGCTGATGCCCGCCAGGGCGAACAGGATGATAAAACCGGCGTAGGCATCGTATTTTTCGATGAATCCCAGCAGGCAGCCGGCGGTGAAGGTGGCGCCGATGGTGAGCAGCCCGATATTACGCGCCCGCCAGCCGAAATATACACCGCGCCGGTCTTCATCGACAAGATTTGATATCAGGCTGAACCAGCACGGCTGGGTTAAGGCTTGGCAGGCCCCGGAGAACACGGCGAGCACGATGACCGGAAGCGGTTGCATCTGACGATTGAGGGCCAGGACGGCCAGGGCGACCAACGCCGCGCTTTGCAGGACGCTGAAAATGATGACGACCCGTTTGCGGGAGCCGACCCGGCGGGCGATATCGGCACTGGGCAGCGTGAAGAGTGAGCCGGTAACGCTGTTGAGACTGCTGGTCAGACCCACGTGAAAAGCGGTCCCGCCGGCAAGCAGCAGGAATGGAGTGACATAGTCCTGACAGAAGCCGATCATCAGACAGCGGAACAGCGCGGCTTGATAGGACGTCTTCAGGTCTTTACTTTTCTCATGATCAATGATGGCCATGCCGCCATTATATTACATTCGTCTGGCGACACCAACACTTCATCCGGGATATATTTACAAAATCCTTTCCCGCTGGAAATGCGCTATAATAAAGACGAATCGACCATTCACCAGATGACCGTCAGGAAAGGCAGGGGGATGATGAAGAAAATCCTAACCATACTCGCCGTGATTTCGCTCACGGCACTTCGTCCGTTGGGCGCGGAGGAGACTCCGCCGGAGGTCAAGGAGCACCATGAGTTCACCAGACAGCTTATCAAAGAGTGCATTTCCGTCAAGCACGGCCAAATGATCCGCTGTATCAGGGAAGGCATTGACGCAGTTACCGGTGAAGAGTTTGACATCGGTGATGAGAAACAATCTGCTGAGAGTGTCCTTTGGGAGGCCCCGTTTGAAGTGCGCGCGGAGGACAACCCCTTCCCGGCGGACGAAGAGTCTGTGTCCAAGGGGCGCGCGTTTTACCGTGTTCACTGTTCACAGTGTCACGGCATGAAGGGCGGCGGTGACGGACCCGCGGCCGCGGATTTCGGGCAGCCGATCACCGACCTGAGGAGCACCCAGACGCAGAAACGGACCGACGGCGAGTTGATGTGGAAGATAACGGAAGGCGGATGGCCCATGCCGGCGTTCGGCTACCAGGAGGAATGGGGTCCGGAAGATCTGTGGCATGTGATCAATTATCTGCGAACGCTGGACTTTGAAGAGCAATTGCCGGAAGATGGAACAGATCTCCCTTAAGCCATTCTGACATCTTTGATTTGGGATGACAGCCATACAGCGGTAAGTCCGTTGCCGGTTTTCCGAGTGGCGCCCATTCATAACAGAGGAGTTTTCATGAGAAGCCGGGTCCTTCTGCTCCCGGGCCTGCTGGTTTTAATTACGGTAACCGCGGCAGGCGCCCAACAACCTACCCACCAATCCCTCTCCGTTACAGCCGAACCCTACGTAAAATATTTTTTGGACCGGACCCTCGACGACACCACCGAGTTTGAGGGGCTGACCCGCAGCTACCAGCGCAGTCTGGAGCCTCCGTCCACACCCAATGAAGGCCTTGCCCTAAACGGTGCGGCCGGATACGACATGTCCATCCTGGGCCACCTGCGGTTGGGCGCCGGCGACACCTCGGTTATAGACAGGTACGTTCACTATTATCATATGCTGGATGTTGTGACCAACCCGCTGTACAACACCAGCGGGGACTACACGGATGACATGCTGAACCCGATTAAGAACGGGCCGTTTCGCATCATTCGTATCTCGGGGCGCGATGTTCCGGATTGGTTTTTAACTTGGGACTTTGTGGTGGATACCGGAGCTGGCGCGGCGCTGGCGATGTATGCCTTGGACGCGCACACCATCTACGGAGATCAGGACTATCTGGAGGTTGCCGGCACGATCGGGGATTTTATGCTGAAATTGGTGGATGGTGACGGCGGGGTGCGGTTCGGACCGGTCGGCATGTATCATCCCTCCGGGCCGGATTTCTTTTGGGAACTCAAGTCGACGGAACAAAACATGCGCGTGATGTATACGCTGGAGGCCCTGTCCGGCGTCACCGGTGTCCAGGCATATGCGGACGCGGCAGCGGGAATCAGGTCCTGGTTGAAGACCATGTACGATTTTGCGGCGCATTTGTTTTGCGAGGCCGCGATCTTTGACGGCGCGACGTGGGGAAAAGTCACCGTCGGGGCGGGCGCCTCTCCGACGGATGTCACCGCATTCGCGCCTTTACGCATGATGCTGGAGGATTCATTTTTCGGAACGACCTATGCCGACCGCGCCCAGGAGGTCGACGATATGTTTAATGCCATTGAGCAGCGTAACGCCTTTTTTGACGGGCAAAACCGGCCGTTGCTGTTCCGCTTTTCATTGGGTCAGCAAAACCAAACTTTCGGTTCGATTGAGTGGTCATCCCAAATGGCCCTGGCCTACCTCAGGGCGGTTGAACTGTTTACCGAGCTTGGTGACACAACGCGGGCCGCTCTCTATCAGGAGCGCTATGATACCCTGATTGCCAATTTGGAGTCGCTGTTTACGCCCGCCCCGGATGACTCTGCCGCACTGATCGCTTCCTATGCGATATATCCGGACGGTTCTCCGGCGGGCAGTGTTTTGACCGGTACGGGTTTTGCCACCATTAATGCCGAAGCCGCCCTGGCGTGCGCCTGGTTTGCCTTCGCCAAGGCCGGCTTCGATCCCACCATCGCGACCGGCAGGCAATCGATTTCATACGGCGATGTCAACGCAGACGGGATCATTTCCGCTGTCGACGCGTCGCAGGCGGCGCGGTATTCCGTACTCCTGCTCACCTTGAGCCCCGACGCGGTCGTGCGAGGAGACGTCAACGGAGACGGGGCCATTACCGCCATCGACGCCTCACAGATCGCCCGCTACTCGGTGGGCCTGCTTTCGGTCTTTCCGGTCCAATCCCCGTAAGTTCAAGCAAAGCCTCTTCTTATGAGGGGATACAACTTTTTTACATCTTTTTACAACCCCGTGACAACTTATAGGGGATTGGGTGCGATACTGTAAGCGTCGGATGTTACGGATCGCAACCTCCTAGCGAACCGATCATATATAAATTAGACCCAGTTTCGGGGTGGGAATTGCTGGTAACTATCTTCCCAGACAATTCCCATCCCGGCTGTCCACCCCGGTTATCCCGCCATTCTTCCGTCATCACAATCTCAATCCAACGCGCTGGAAAAAGGCATTTGCGTGTGTGATAATGTTTCCGGTTTAAATCGTTACGCGACTTTGCGGGGACCCTGTGTTTAAAAACGTCAAACCCTCATCCCGGCTGTGGATTTTCTTCGTGCTGGGGATCATGATCCCGTCTTTACTGCTGGGTTATTTTGCCGTGCGCACGGTGGAGCAGGAGGAGGCGGTCCTGGCCTACCGGTGGAAGGAATCGCTGAACATTGAGGTCTACCACGTCGCCCGGCTGATGCGCAGCCAGCTGGACACCGTTCACCGCGAGCTGGATGCGATCTTCCTGAATCCTCCCGCCCAGCTCGATGATTTTGTCAACAAGGCCCCCGGCAAATCCCCCTACATCGAAACGTTGTTCGTACTCTCCCCGGAGCGTTTTTTTCTCTATCCCCATTACAATGACGGATTGACCTTTGCCCAGTGGGCTTTCATACAGAATCACTTTGATTTTTTCAAGGACCGCCAATCCACGCCGTCGTTCGATCAGTTCGCTGCGTATGATGCCCCGGCAGCCCGACCGCGAAACATCGACCTGCGTGTTTCGGAGGCCGGTTCCGTTAAGCGCCGGGCCTTGACTTTTAGCGATATCATCCGTGACCGGCGCAGCGGGATCATCCCGCAGATGATCGATAACACGCTGCACTTGATCTATTGGGTGAAATGGCCCGACAACCGCATTGCCGGCTGCCTGATCGATCAAGATCACATGATGACCGAATTGCTGCGGATCCTGCCGCGGTTGTATTCTAATCAACGTGTCCTGAATGTTTTGAATGAAAAGGGCAAGCCGTCATACGGATTCAAGACCCCGGTTCCCGTTGACTGGAGCGCGCCGTTCTTAACGGTTAAGATCAGTGATATCCTGCCGTTTTGGGAGGTGGCCGCTTATTTGACGGACCCGCAGTACCTCAAACAGCGGGCGGAGTCCTCGGCTTTTATCATTTTCCTGATGATCTCCATTTTGGTGGCGACCATTCTGACCGGGTGCTATATCGTGATCAAGTCTTTGCGCGAGCAAATTAAGGCCGCCCAGCAAAAGGCCACCTTCGCGGCCAATGTATCGCATGAACTGCGCACGCCGCTGACGTCGATCAAAATGTTTATCGAAATGCTGCAGGATGACAGCATTCCGCCGGGTAAACGCTATGAGTACCTGAATATTATCCATGAGGAGACCGACCGACTCAGCCGGTTGATTAACCGTATCCTCGATTTCAGCCGTTCCCACGAACAGCCGCGCCTCTATCACAAGAAATCCGAAGACCTCAGCCGGCTCGTCGCGGAACTGGTCCAAAACCGTAGGACGTCGCTGGAACAAAAGGGGTTTGCCGTCCGCTACGAGCCGGTCGAGGGGCCGCTGCCGGTTTTGTGCGACAGGGAGGCCATTCAGCAGGTCCTGTTCAACCTGCTGGACAATGCCGAAAAATATTCCGCCAAGGAGAAGGCCGTCACCATCCGTGAGGCGCGACGCAACGGCCGGGCCTTGGTGGCCGTCGAGGATATGGGTGTCGGCATTGACGATGTGCATGCCGCGGAAATCTTCAAACCCTATTACCGGGTCGATGATCAGCTGACCAGCAACACGCAGGGCACCGGACTGGGATTGACCATCGCCCAGCAAATTATGCGTGACCATCAAGGACGCATTGTGTATAAAGCCAAAGACAGCGGTTCGATCTTCGAGATCGAGTTGCCGCTTTATGAGGAGGCCGCATGAAAAAGACCATTCTGATTGCCGAGGACAATGTCGCCATTCTCACCGGCCTCACGGACTTTCTCACCCATGAGGGCTTTGACGTGGTGACCGCCACCGACGGTGAGTCGGCGCTGAAGTTGTATGAAGAGGGGCATCCGGATCTGCTGATCCTAGACATCATGATGCCCGGCATCAGCGGCTGGGACGTGTGCAAGGAAATCCGTAAAAAGGATAGTTCCCTTAAGATCATCATGTTGACCGCCAAGGGAGAAGAGACCGACAAGGTGGTGGGCCTCGAGATGGGGGCCGATGATTATCTGGTGAAGCCGTTCAGCCTTAAGGAGTTGCTGGCCCGTATCCGCGCGGTCCTGCGCCGCGCCGCGGACAATACCGAACAGTCAGCCGAGATCATGTCCTTCGGCGACGTGAGCATCAATCCCAACACCCTGCAGGGGACCAAGTCCGGGGAGCAGTTCGATGTTTCGCTCCGCGAGATTCAACTGCTGCAATATTTTTGCGCCAATGAAGGGGTAGCCCTGGACCGTTACAAGATCCTCGACAAGATCTGGGGCGTAAAGTACGGCGGGACCACGCGGACGCTGGACCAGCACGTTTCTAAATTGCGACACAAGATCGAGGACGATCCCCAGAATCCGCGCTACATCGTGACGGTCCACCGGGTCGGGTACCGCTTTATAGCGGATCCGTCATGAAGCCGATTGCAGTTGCTCTCTTGATAATGCTTGTCACCGGGACAGCGGTTTACGCGGCCGGGGGGCTGACCGGTACCTGGCAGTACGCCAACCAGCGCGGTGCGTTACGGCTGACATTTGCCGATAATTATTCTTACCGGGTGGACTGGAACAATGACGGCCGCGCCGATATCAACGGGATTTACGAGTATTGGGATGAGCGGGTGATCTTCCGAGATGAATTTCCTGCCGGGACCACCGACTGCACCTCCCCCGGCGTTTATGCCGCACACCGGGAGGGAGACCGGTTGACCTTCTCTGTGTATTCGGATGATTGCCTCCCGAGGCGTAGCGCTTTGCGTGAGGCCTTTGTGCTCGACCGGGAAAATCGGAGATAAGCGTACGAAGGGGGGGGATATGGAATTGACCGAGGAACAGAAGCAGGAGATCAAACAAAAGTTCAAGATACGGCGAAAGCGGCAGCTGTTTATTTCGTTGCCGTTCGTGGCGGTGATGCTCGGCTTTATTGCGTTTGAGGACCAGATGGCGGCGCTGAGCGCGGATATTCCGGAACAGGTGCTGGGCATCGGATTCTTCGTCGCGGTGCTGGCGGTCCTCGGTCTTTCATTCCGGAACTGGCGTTGCCCGCAATGCGACGGGTACCTGGGCAAGAATATCAATCCCAAATTTTGTTCGAAATGCGGAGCGGCATTGCAGTGAAGGCAGGCGTGTGGCGTTGCCGGTGGTTGGGCGCAATGCTCGGTGCGGCTTTGTTGCCGGCATTGGCCGGGCCGGCCTGTGCCGGTTGGCCGCCGCAGAAGGGGCAGCTGTTTCCGGATGAGGGGACCTACGTTGATCAGGACGGGAACCGGATGAAACTCTCGCGCTTCAAGGGCAAAGTCCTGCTGGTCGAGTATGTCGGTATGAATTGTCCGGCCTGCCAGGCCTTCTCGGGTGCCCAGGCCCGGGGCGCGTACCGCGGGAACCCGGTGCAGCGCGGGTTGCAGTCGATCGAGTCTTACTTCCCGAGGTACACCGGCGGACTCCGCTTGGATGATCCGCGGATTGTCTTTATTCAAATACTGCTCTACGACATGCAGCTGAAGGCGCCCCGGCCCGCCGACGCCTGCCAATGGGCCGGGCATTTTGATTTGCGCACGGCGCGGCAGGAATACGTGCTGGTGCCCGAGCGGGACATGCGCTCGCAGGCAAGTTATAATCTTATTCCCGGCTTTCAACTTGTCGACCGCAGCTTTCGGGTTCGGTCGGACAGCACCGGGCACTATCCCCGGGACGATCTCTACCGGACGTTGCTGCCGATGGCCGGTCAAATCGTTAAGTAACAATCTTAATCTGAGACACCGTTGTGAAAAAATATTCCTGGATTACCGCGTTTTTATTATTAGCCGTGCTGTCGGCGTGTACCGCGACCAAGTCACGCGAGGATATTCTCCGTCAGGCCGAGGTGATCCGCGAGGAATTCCTCGAGAAACAACCGGAAGTGTTGGCGGAAACGGCCGCTGCGCCGCCGCCGGTATTCAGCTTGCCGGAACCGGCGCCGGAAGCTGTGCCGCCAGCGGAAGCCCCGGAGGTTGCCGCCGTTCCCGCCACGGCCGGGGTCCCGGCGGAGCCGCCGCGTCTGCGGCCGGTCCGCAACGAGAAGTTGTACTTCAAGGCACGTTATTTGGGGATGACCGTCGCGGAATTGACCACGGAGGTGGTCGAACGCAAATATCACAAGGGTGTCCCCGTGATCGTGTTTAAGGCGACGGGGAAGACCACCGACCCGTTCTCGAAGGTGTTTCCCATCGAGGATATCTTTATTTCCTACATGGACGAACAACGCAAACGGGTGGTGTACCGCGAGGAATACCGCAGTGAAGGCAAGTACCGCAAGCATTCCTTTGTGGAGTTCGACTATGACAAGGGCCTCGCGTTTTTCTACAACGATGTGGACAAGACCCGTAAGGAAATCCCCATTTCCGATCAGGTCCATGATCCGGTGACCGCGAACTACTACGCGCGGACGCTGCGCTGGCAGCCCGGCGATACGCTCGACCTGCAGGTGTACGCCTCTGAGAAAATCTACGATCTGATTTGCCTCATCGAAGACATCGATGACATCAAGACGCCTGGCCACGGCAAACGTCCGGCGCTGGTGGTTCAGCCTTACGCCTACATCAACGGCGAAGATGCCAAGAAAGGCCGGGCCACCGGGTTTTTCGATGCGGGTGGGGCACGGATCCCCTTAAAAGCCGTGATCCGCACGCCGTTCTTCGGTTCGGCGCAGCTCATCCTCGACCGCATCGAGAACCAGACGTTTACCGGACAATAGCGACGGGCAGCCCGCCCGCGGCCGCCAATTTGTCCTTGAGAAGGCCGCAGGGCTGGGTTATACTTAACTCATGCGTCCAAACCGCAAAATCCTTCTCATTAATACCTCCGTCACCACCATAAAACAATACAGTCATGTTTTCGGTTACCCGGTCGGCCTGATGGCTATTGCGGGCTATATTCGCGCGCAAGGATTTGCCGCCGTCACGATCCTTGATTTTAACGTGCCGGACGCATTTGAAGGTCTGGAGGAGACCATCCGCCGCGAGCAACCCGCTGTTGTCGGGATGTGCGGTCTGACGACGGATCAGGAGTGCATCGAATATACCGGCCGCAAAATTAAACAGTGGTTGCCGGACTGCCTGCTGATCTGCGGCGGTCCGTATGCCTCGGCCTCGCCCCAGCGGGTCGCCGGCTACCCGTTTATCGATTTGGCCGTGATCGGTGAGGGAGAGCTGACGTTTACCGAAATCCTGCAACGCTATTTCGATGGCCGGGAACTGACCGGTATCAAGGGGACGGCCTACGCCACGGCTGACGGGAGCGTGAGGCAGGAGCCGTCCCGTGATGCCATCATGGACCTCGACAGTCTCCCGTTACCGGCCTTTGACCTGGTGGATATCGAATTCTACAGCACGCATTTGTCCATGGCGACCGTGGGGATCCGGCCGTACATGTCGTTGTTCAGCTCGCGCGCTTGTCCCTATCAGTGCACCTATTGTCATGCCATTTTCGGCAAGACCTTCCGCGCCCAAAGCCCCGAGCGGATGGTCGAAATCATTGAGCATCTCATCGAACATTACGGCATCCGCGACTATGAATTTTACGACGACATCTGGAATCTCGACCGTGACCGGGTGCGGCGTTTCTGCGAACTGGTTATCGCCAAGCAGCTCGATATCGCCTATCATTTTCCCAACGGACTGCGCACCGACCGGTTGACCGAGGAGCTGCTGGTGCTGATGAAAAAGTCCGGCTGCCGATATTTTTGTGTGGCCGTTGAGAGTGCCGACAAGGCTATGCAGAAGCAGATCAAGAAATTCAACAAGCTGGACATGATTCGCGACATGATCAACCTGGCCGACCGGCTGGGGATCATGACCAACGGCTTTTTTATGATCGGTTTTCCCGGCGAGACGTATCCGCAGATGCTGAAAACCTGCTGGTTTGTCATTTCCTCACGATTGCACATCGCCGATTTATTTGCCGTGACTCCGTTCGAGGGGACGGAGCTCTATGCCGACCTTGAAAAAGCGGATAAGCTCAACAAAAACAATCTGCAGAAATTTGATGCCGGGGCCTACCACAACCGCGTCTCCGATATGTCGGCTGTGCCGAAATGGTTGATTTTTGTTACCTTACGCCTGACCTTTATCTTGACATACGCTAATCCTGTCCGAATCTACAGGGTGTTCCGCTTGTATCCGTACCCCGGATCCCTGCGCCGCAAGATCTATCAGCTGATTCTCCGGATGCTCGGGTTGAAAAAAATGCCCCGCGAACACATCTTCGAGGAGCTCCGCGTGCGTGAGGAATCGGCCGGCAGGCAAACCGGCGGCGGGCCGGTCACCGGCCTTGTGCGTGTCGGCACGCCTTAGTAAACACTATGAACCACTCTCCCAAAATTCTGCTGATCAATACCTCCACTACCATGATCAAGCAGTTTAACTACGTTTACGGTTATCCCGTCGGGCTGATGAGTCTGGCCGGTTATGCCCGCGAGCAGGGGTTCGACAACATAACGCTCCTGGATTTCAATGTCCCCGGCAATTTCGAACGTTTGGAGGAGGTCTTTCGCACGGTCGATCCGGATGTGGTCGGGTTATGCGGGTTGACGGTCGACCGGGAGGGAATCGAATACACGGCGGAAAAGGTCAAGCAATGGAATCCCGGCTGTGTCGTCTTGTGCGGCGGGCCGTACGCTTCGGCCTCCTATGAACGCGTGGCGAGTTTTCCGTTCATCGACCTGGTCGTGGTCGGGGAGGGGGAGCTGACTTTTACCGAGATCCTGCAGCGCTGTGAGCGCGGTGAATCCTTGGCCGGAATTCGCGGGACCGCGCGCCGATTGCCGGACGGCTCGGTGAAATTGGAACCGGCGCGCGCGCCGATTATGGATCTCGACAGTCTGCCGTTGCCCGCCTTTGATCTGGCCGATATCGAATTTTACAGCACACATCAGTCCATGGCCGCGACGATGGGGGTGCGGCCCTACATGGCGCTGTTCAGCTCCCGGGCATGTCCCTATCGGTGCACGTACTGTCACGACATATTCGGCAAGACCTTCCGGGCGCTGAGCGCCGAGCGGATGGTGGAGGTGATCGAACATCTTATTAAGGAGTACGGGATTCGCGATTTCGAATTTTATGATGACATCTGGAACCTTGACCGGGACCGGGTGAAACGGTTTTGCGAGCTGGTTATCGCCAAGAAGCTGGACATCAACTATCATTTTCCCAACGGCTTGCGAACCGACCGCTTCACCGAAGAATTGCTGGAACTCATGGCCGCCTCGGGCTGCCGGTATTTCGCCGTGGCCGTGGAGAGCCCGGACAAGGCGATTCAGAAACAGATCAAGAAGTTCAACAAGATGGACGTGATCCGGCGCAACATCGCGATCGCGGACCGCTTGGGCATCTTCACCATGGGCTATTTCATGGTCGGTTTTCCCGGTGAGCGTTACCGTCAGATGCTCAAGACGTGCTGGTTCATGATCAGCTCCCGTTTAACCGTGTGCGAGCTGTTCAGTGTGACGCCTTTTGAAGGGACCGAAATTTATCAGGATCTCGAACGTGAAAAAGAATTGGACCGGGCCCGGAATCAGAATTTTGTGTTGGGGGCCTATCACAATCACGTTTCCCAGATGAGTGCCGTTCCCGCGTGGCTGGTGGATATTACCCGGAAAATGACCTACCTGCTGACCTACACGAACCCGATGCGCATGTGGCGCATTTTTGTCCTGAAACCTTACCGGGGGACTTGGGCGCGTCGCGCGGTGGGATTGATGCTGCGGATTTTCGGATGCCGCCGTATTCGCCGGGAAAATTTCTTCCAGGAACTGCGGCAGCGGGAATCGGCCCGCCGCGATCAACACGAATCGGTCGCGCAGCCGGCCTGATCCCGTTTGCCGGCGGTGGGGATAGCATGACCCGGTTTTTTCGAATCTGCGGGGTAATAGCGGTTATGTCCGGAATACCATTTTTCGGTTGCGCCCGGGCCGGTGATTTCGAGCAGGCCCACGACCGGATGATCGCCGAACAGCTCATCCCGCGCGGCATTGAAGATACGCGCGTGTTGGCGGCGATGCGCAAGGTCAGGCGGCATGAGTACGTCCCCAAGGCCGTGCGCGACCGCGCCTACGATGACGGTCCGTTGCCCATCGGCCACGGGCAGACCATTTCGCAGCCGTACATCGTGGCCGTCATGACCCAAGTATTGGAGCCGAAAGACAACGACAAGGTTCTGGAGATCGGCACAGGCAGCGGCTATCAGGCCGCCGTTTTAGCCGAGATCGTTGATCAGGTGTACACGATTGAAATTGTCGGACCGCTGGCCGATGAGGCGCGCGCGCATCTTAAAAAGCAGGGGTACACGAACATCACGGTCCGGCACGGCGACGGTTATCGCGGGTGGCCGGAGCATGCGCCCTTCGACAAGATCATCGTGACGGCCGCGCCGCCGGAGGTCCCGCCGCGCCTGGTGGAACAGCTCAAAGTCGGCGGCCGCATGGTCCTGCCGGTGGGTGAAGGATATCAACAGCTGATCGTCCTTACCAAGACCGATCAGGGGGTTGTCACTGAGACCCTGTTTCCGGTCCGCTTCGTCCCGATGGTCCCCGGGCCCTGACGGTGAGCGAAAAATATTTCCGTCCGGCGCATGCCCGTATGTTATACTAATCCCATACTTAGTATTAAGTAATTCATTCCCACCATTCCCCAATCACACATGTGTATTTTCAATCCGCCGGGTTCCTCTGGCATCGGCAGGTTCTGTCCGTTGAACCCGGATCATAAGTTGTTATTATGCATAGACTAACAATATATTATCAGGTGCGGCGCCGGGTTGCGGCTGTTATGGCGGTGCTGCTGATCACATTGCCGGTCCCCCGGGCCGCGGCTGCGGAATCGGTCGCTACGGGGTTTGCCATGGATTTGCCGGAACCCGGGAGCCGGGTTTCCTCAAGCCCCGATTACCGGCCGGCCAGGCTCACCGGGCTGACCGTGGATCCCGTCCATCCGTTACAGCTGGAGTTTCTGATTCGTCCCGCGGAAGATGGCGAGGCGACGGCGGCCTTCGATGCCGAGGCCATGACCTTGGTGAAGTATTTTCTCGCCTCGTTGACCATGCCTGAAGATGACATGTGGGTCAATTTGTCTCCGGTCGAGGAAGACAGGATCATGCCGGAGGAGTTCGGCCGCACCGAAATGGGCCGTGATCTGCTGGCCCAGGATTACATTCTGAAACAGCTCACGGCCTCGCTGTTGTATCCGGAAGAAGAGCTGGGTCATGATTTTTGGGAGCGGGTATATCAGCGCGCGCAGCAGCGGTACGGTACCACGGAGATTCCGGTCAATACCTTCAACAAAGTGTGGATCATTCCCGACCGGGCCGTTGTGCAGCGGCAGGGACAAACCGTCTTTGTCATCGACAGCCGCTTGAAGGTGATGCTGGAGGACGACTATTTGGCCATGCAGGGCGCCGCCCCAGCGCAAGCCGGTCCGGATGAGGTTACACGTACGGTCATGCGCGACATGATCCTGCCGGAAATCGAACGTGAAGTCAATTCGGGACGCCATTTTGCCAAGCTGCGGCAGATTTACGACGCGTTGATTCTCGCCGTTTGGTATAAACAGAACTTGCGGGAGGGGATTATCGGACAGGAGTACGTGGACCGCGCCAAGACCGACGGAGTCGATCACGCCGAACGGGCGATGCGGGAACGGATCTACACGCGTTATCTCGAGGCCTTCCGCAAAGGCGTTTATAACTTCGTCAAGGAAGAATACGATCCGGCCACGCGGGAATACATGCCGCGGCAGTACTTTTCGGGGGGCATCAACCACACCGCGATTGCCCGGACGTTACAGTCGAGCGACCAGGCGTTAACGGCCGAGGAGCTGGCCGGCCATTTGGAAGGTGTGCGCGTCGTGCGCGTCGGATTGCGGCAACTCACAGCCGACGTGATGCCCGCCGACAGCATCCTCCGAAACTATCCGGACGCGGTGCCACAGGCCGGTTTCGAATCCCATCGTCCGGACATGGCCATCGCGGCGGAATTCTCGCCGGCCGATTACGCGGATATCGCGAACCGCTTCGTGACCGGGTTTGTTCAGTACTACCAAGCCTTTTTGCGGACTACGGCGAACGCGCGCGAATTGTTTGAATCTGACGACACCGAGGGATTTATGGAAAGCGACCGGTTACGGCAGGATTTATATCACACCGCCCGCGGGGAAATCATCGAGGCGTTGAAGTATCTCTTTAGGGACAACGAACGCGAGGTCCTGCGGCCGGATTTTTGGGAGAAGCTGCGCGCGGCCTTTGCCCGTCAGATCGGCAACACGTACGAAAGCGACATTGCGCATATCTTTTTTGATTCTGTCCAGCGGATCGTTTGGGCGGAATATGGAGCGGTGATGGAACCGTCGTCGTTTGAGTTCCCGGTGCGCACGGAAAAGTCGGAGACGATCTCCCGCACGTATCGCCTGGAACAGGAACGGTCGCTGGGCGAGCTGGAGAATGACGGGAGTCTGGTCCGGATTCTGAATGAGTTGATCGCCGACCTGGACCTGGATGTTTCTTATCCGCAGCTGGAGGAGGACACGCGGCTGGCGGCCGCGATGATCCTGCAGCAGCTGCGTGAGGAAGAAATCGAGTCGCCGCTGCGGGCCGTCCGCATCCTGATCCCCGTATTTTACACGCACGATAGCGCCAATGTCGTCGGGAAGATTGAACTGAAAGACGGGACCGTGATTCCGGTGGTGATCGCCCTGCGCCGGCAAAACGGCCAAACCGTTATCGACGCGGTGATGGCCGGCCGGCAGGCCGCGTATGATTTTCTGCTGTCCCTGACCCGATCGCCCTACCATGTTTACACGCAGCATTACCGCGAGATCGGCGCGTTTACCCGCGAAGTCTATCCGCAGGCCGATCATTTCCAAATCTATAATCTGCTCGGGTTTCACGCGCTGTATAAGGCCTTGACGATCGAACAGATCGAGCGGGAACTCGCCGAGACGGATAACCAGCTGGAGCTGATCAATCAAACCAGCGATGTGATCACCTTCGGCATCAACGGTCTACCGTACGTCTTTGAAATCATCCGGCGTGACGCCCATGACGAGGGAGCGGTCCGCAACCGTTTTCGCCGCGGCCATGAACGCGACCGGATGGGTCAGCTGCTCGATCACTGGGTCTATCGCAACAAGGCCTTTGCCCGCGACAGCGTCTCCGACGAGTTGTTCGCCCTGTTGCGTGAAAAGGCCGGAGACGGTTCCCGCGTGGAAGGCGATCAGGTGTTTTTTGAGCGGCTTTACGTGCGTAAGCGCATTACACCTGTGACCCAGTACCTTCAGAAGATTCCCCCGGACCAGCAGCGTAACGTTTATCTGCGCGTGGGACGGACCATCAAGAACCTGGCGGCGATGGGGATCTTTCCGATGAATTTCGGTCTCGAACACTTTGCCGTCACTTCCTGGGGACAAGTCGTCTACACCAACACCGCGGGCATCGGCGGAATCGAGGCGCGCCGGTTTGCCAGGTTGGCGGACAAAGAGGCCGAGGATGCGCGGATCGCCGTCTCCGGAGACGTCGGGCACCTTACGGTATATCCCGAGACGTTTGAGGATCAATTGAATATACCGGAACCGTTCCGGGAAGTCTTCAATGCCTTGCACGGGGATTTATTTACGGTAGCGTTCTGGGACACGGCCAAGGGCGGTATCCAGCAACACAACGTGGCCGATCTTTATCCCTATACCCGCCAGTACCGGTTGAAAGTCTGGCAGCTGCGCGACGCCATCCGGGCCGGGATCAGCGGGACCGGCCGCGCCATGAGCATTCAATCGATTTTCGGTTCGCGCCAGGTCTCTCGGGCGGTGAACGGGATTATGCGCGCGATCGTCGAAGGGGAGCGGGTGGACCTGATCGATATGTGGAACGATAATGATGAAACGCTGGAGATATCCTTTGCCATCCGCGACGACGTGCTGCGCATTTACATGTTCTACGATAAGGATATGGGCTCGACCCAGGACCTCTATCACCTTAACCGCGGCCGGGCCTGGTTGCGGACCGTCGATATTCCCATACAAGAGTACCGGGAAGTCATTATTCCCAAGAGTGACAAGAACACCTTCGGCCGCAATGCCCTTTTCATGCTGCTGGTCGGCGAACACGGGATCAAGGACCTTACCGGTAACAAGGGCGCAAGTTTCAATGACTTTCAGGCCCTCGGTATGAAGTACCCGCCGGGGATGCTGTTGTCGGTGGATTTTGTGGACACGCTCACTGAGGAGAATGTGGCCGACCACATGTCGGAGATTTATCAGGAACTGAACAAGTATATGTGGTACTTCATCGGCGAGGATGGCCGCGACGAGCATACCCAGTTCAAGTTTTCCGTGCGCAGTTCGCCGGTCACATCCCGGCCGGGAATATTGACGACCGTGCTGGACCGGGGCAGCTCCCAGGAAATCAGGGACGCCATCATTGAACTGCTGCGGGTCCGGCGCAACGTGACGCGTAAGGAAGGAAAGGGCGCCATCCCGATGGCCATCATAATCCAGGAAATGCGTTACGGTACCGCCGCGGTGGTGGATACCGTCAATCCCGATACGGGCGAGCCGGGATTCTTCGGCCGCATCATCGAGAATCAGACGGGCGACGAATTGATGACGGGCGGCGCGCAGGGCCGCGATTTCAATGTACTCAAGGACGAGCGACCCGACGTGTACGCGCAGATCACACGCGACCTGAACCGTCTGGTGGCCGAACGCAAAGGGCACTATCCTCAACAAGTGGAGCTGGTGATACAGGACGACGGCACCGTTTTCTATCTCTCAACGCGGGATACCAAGATGTTTCCGCAGGCGGAAATCAGTTTTCTCCGGCGGCAGATGGCGGCGGGTTTGATGAGCGAAGCCAATATCTTGCCGCGTATCGACGAATTGCAGCGGCGCCTGGCCGGCCGGCAGGTTTACAAAGTCAAGGCAGGCATTAATCGTGACATACTTTTCCGGGGAGGGGCCAGTACTGCGGGGGCGATGCAGGGTGAGTTGACCGCGGATCCGCAACGGGCCGGTGCGCTGATCGGTCAAGGGCGGCCGGTTATCCTCGTGTTGACGGAGGACAACCGTAACGCGATGCTCGACCTGACCTTTAGTGAGGAAGCCAAACAGGCGGGCGTGGGTGTCATCACCGACTATGGCAACGAATCCGATCATGAGGCCGTGACCACGCGCGCCGCCGGTATCCCGTCGATTATCAACATACAAAACGCCGTTGTCCGCCGGGAAGGAATCCTGATCGAACATGATGATGGCGGGACAACTTTGTTGCGGTTCGGAGAGGAAGTGGTTATCGACGCCAACGGAAACGCCGTTTTTCACTCAGGCGGCCGCAAGGGCCTTCTCGTGAAGGATAAAACGGTGGAGGACGCCTCCTACGGTATTGACAGCACGGCCTACCGCCGTGAGATTTCCGCGCCGTACCTGACGCCCTTCGGGCTGGCGATGCTGGACGAACACAAAGACCCCAAGAAATTCAAGGTAACGAAGGGGGTCATCCGGGCCGAATTTACGTACGCTGACTTGCTCACCATTCGTATCGACGCGGGTCGCGCCTACCGCCGCGCCGCTCAAAGCGGCAACGCCCGGGCAGCGTTTACGGCCAACCTCCAGCAACATTTCATTCATGATCTGGTGGAAGTAGCGGCCCGCGCCGAAGGAGTCGAATCCTGGGAATTTAATGCCGATATTGAAGTCCTGGATCTGATCGCAATGCTCGACGAGAGCAAAGATCCGCGCTCAGACTGGCGTGAGTACCAGCGTATTCTCCGGGTGCTGGGCGAAAAGAATGATCTGCGGGCGGTCGCCCCGATATATGCCAAGTGGCTGCACGGCACGCCCGGCGTGCAGCGGGTCGCGCGTGAGGTGCTCACCGGTTTCACCCATCCGCGCACCTTGCAGGAACTCTATCGGCTGCGCGCTGAGCAGCCGCAGGCCGACGGGTTTATCGAGGCGTTCGAACGTCAATTGCAGCGGTATCTGGAACCGTTCCTGCAACGGATCGCGCGCAAGAGTATCCTGGACCTCTCCGAAAGCGAGCGGCTGGCCAAGATGTTATTGACGGAAGCCGGTCTGATCAGCGGCGGCGTATCGCGGCTGCCTGAGTACCTGAGCGAACGCCAGGGCAGGATTTTCGAGCACTTTGTGGACTTCTCCGAGCGCGGCCTGGAGTTCCGATACGGTGATGAGGCCAGCATCTTTGTCCGTCTGATCGACGACGCGGAGTATCTGGTCGACAACGCGCAGCTGGCGGCGGTGTCCGCCGACAATCCCGGGGGTATCGATTTCGATCCCGGTTTGCTCAATCTGAGTGTGCTGGGCCGCGCAGTCTCCGGGGAGGATGTCTTCCGTCCGTCCGTCGCGGAACAGGAACCGCTGGTTCCCGGATTCAGCGGATTCGCGCCCATCCTTATCAACATTTCGCCGGTCAATATTCCGCTATTGCTGGGTGAGGATACAGTCGCGCCGGCGATATCCCCGCAGTTAAGTGCCGCGCGTGCGTTTTAGCTGATAATCTTTTGCCTGTCGTCCGTGGGAAATTGGGGTATAATCGGTGTATGAAAATTTGTCCCAATTGCCACCTCACCCTGCCTCAGGACGATCTGGCCTACTGCCCGCATTGCGAGGCCAATCTCACCAAAGACATCTATGAACGTTCGATGACCACGGGTACGGTTTGGGCCGGTGTCGGTGTCATCGCGGCAATCGCGCTGGTGATTTTTCTGCTCACCATGTACCAGAAAGGTCTTTACGACCAGGGGTACGCCGACGGCTCGGAGGAAGTAAAGAATGAGCTGTTGTACATCGTGAGCGGTAAGTATCAGGAGGGCTATGATGACGGCGAGAAAATCGCCTGGTACTTCGATCAGGGATGCAAAGACAAGGCCAGCGGTACCTGGCCGAAGTATCCCGAGGAAGAGAAGTACATGGAAGGTTATCACTTTTGCTGAACCGGCATAATATCGTAAGTCTCACCGAATAAACATCATACATTGCTCCCGTAACAAGGATTTCCGGAGATTGCGTATAATACTAGTATAATGTATACTAGGACTGTCTGGTTCCCCACCGTAACGTCATAAACATCGGAAAAGCGTGCATACTCATCTGACAACAATTCGACGTGGTCCGGGATATCGGCTCTGTGTGGCGGGCATGATTATATGCTTCGCCTTGTCACCGTTGACGCCCCCCGCGATTGCCTCCGGCGGCAGTTCCCTGCCGATGCCCGGTCCGGGTACCATTGTCAAATCCAGCCGGGAATATGTCCCCCCGGTCATCAAGGGCATTACCCTCCATCCCGACAAGCCGTTTTATTTTGATTTCATTATCGATAAAGGGAACTCCGCACTAAACGGGGAAGAATTCGAAGAAGAATCGCTGCGCCTGATCAAATATTTTCTCGCGTCCCTGGCCGTCCCGGATGATGATTTATGGGTTAATTTGTCTCCCTATGAATCCGACCGCATCATTCCCGAGAAATTCGGCCGGACCGAGATGGGACGTGACTTGCTGGCCCAGGATTACCTGCTCAAACAGTTTACCGCTTCGTTAATGTACCCCGAGGAGCGTCTCGGCGCCGAGTTCTGGAAACGCGTTCACCAAAAGGCGCAGGCCCGGTTCGGCACGACCGATATCCCCGTTTCCACTTTCAACAAGGTCTGGATCGTTCCGGCCAGCGCTGTGATCCATGAACACGGACGCTCCGCCTTTGTGGCGGAAAGCCGTTTGAAGGTCATGCTGGAGGAAGATTACCGGGCGTTGGAGAGCAATGTTCTGCAGGAAGAGGAATTCGCGCGCGACGGTGCCGGCGAAGCATACCGCGATCACCGGCAGGCGATCAGCAATGAAATTATCCGGGAAGTTCTTATTCCCGAGATCGAGCGCGAGGTCAATGAAGGGGAACACTTCGCGCGATTGCGGCAGATCTATCATTCCCTGCTGCTCGCCACCTGGTACAAGGAGGGGATGCGCCAAAGCATCCTCAATCAAATTTATTCCGACCGCAACAAGGTCGACGGCGTCGAGATCCCGGATGAGCAAACCAAGGATCTGATTTACGAAAAATATGTGGAGGCCTTTCAGATCGGGGTTTACAACTATGTCAAAGAAGAATTCGATTCCGATCTCGGGGAGATGATCCCCCGCAAGTATTTCTCCGGCGGTATGAACATTAAGCCGCAGATTACCGTAGTGCGTAATCCGGCCGCGGTCCGGCAGACCGGAGACATGGCGATACTGACGACCCAGTTCGACGTGGTCGACGCGCAGATTCGCCGCGGCGCCGACGCCGCGGTCCTGGCCAACGACGATGAAGCCCGCATGGAACGCGGTCAGCGTCTGAAGGCCGTTGAGAAAGTCTTCATCAATCAATTTTCACTGCTGACCGGATCGCTCACCAGTCTCTTGACGATGTATGTGCAGACCTTCGGTTTCCGGGAAGAAGACTCGGCCCGCGCGTTCGAGGAATTGCAACAGTCGTTCCGCACGGAGAATCTCCGTCAAATTTTTCAGCTGGGCCAGGACGTGGATCTTGCCCGGGCGCATGCCCCCATTGCCGACCGATTCGAACGTTTCCGCCAGATCGTGACTTTGAATCTGGGACTGGTCCGCGCCGAAGTGGCGGCGAATGAAGAAGAACGTTCGGTGCAGCTGCTGCTGAAGATGATCGATGAGACCGTGCAATTCCTGGAGCGGGTATTTGACCGCCGTCTGCAGTTCCGGGCGGTGGACATTGCCGAAGAGGTCCGTGATTATGCCGAAGAATTCGAAAACACCTTCAATGTCCCCGTGGATGTCCGGGTGCGTGAAGCCAACATTGGAGGCATCAAGATCGACCGGCTACGCATGGCCGAGGTGTTTTACATTCTATTCAACAACGCCCGCGAGGCCGGCGGTGATATTGCGGTGACGGTGGAATTATCGGAGGACAAAAGCAACGTGCTGTTCCATGTCACCGACACCGGAAGCGGGATCGCCGCGGATGTCCTGCCGCGCATATTCGAGCGTGGCTTTACGACCAAGGCCGCGGAAGACACCCCGCGCGGCATCGGATTGAATCTGGCGAAACTGATCGTCGAGATGCACGGCGGGACGATCGAAGTGCAGAGTCAGATCGGGATCGGTACGGACTTTACGTTGACGCTGCCGCGCCGGGTGCAGGGTCCCGTGTTGACCCGGATGGTCCTTGATGTGGCCAAGGAGATTCAGGCCCAGGTGCCGGAATACCAAGGCGACCGCGCCGCCTTGCGGCGTCGCCTTATTCAAACGCGTGAGGAGCTTTTACGGGGAGCCAAAGACCGTTTCATATCCCTGGGAGTTGTCCCGGACGCCGAGGACAGTTCGCGCGCGACGTTCGACCTGCGTAACCGGGTACCGCACCTCAACCTTTTTCCGGATGTCGAACAGATCGATGGCCGCGCGTCCATCAACGACCGTATCGTCCGTCACATTTTGATGTACGACCAGGAAGGCGCGCTCACGCGGGTGATGGTCGATCCGCCCAATATGACCCATCTGAACCGGACCGGTCTGCCGGAGACACAGGAGGTGCTGGTCGGCCAGGACCTGATGATTCTCTCCGCCAGGTTTCTGACCGGATACGATACGGTCTCCGGGCAGTTTACGGGAGATCGCACCGTCGCGCCGGACACCACCGTCCTTTTCCGGGACGCGCCGATCGCCGGAGTCAACACGATCGGCGATCTGGCCCAACGGGACACCAAAATTCTCGACACCAGCGACAAAGCCGTGCTGGTCAATCCCTATATGGCCGAGACGTGGAACTTTATCTGGGATCGCCGGCAGAATACGTTGAACCAGAACCAACTCTCCAAGGAACTTGGACGGAACCGCGGTTATATCAACCATCTGGCAAAAGGCAAAGATATCCCCGGACAGGAACTCTTCGATCAGATCCTCGAGGTCCTGGATGTGCCGGAGGAAGACCGCCCTGAGGCGCAGCGCTTACTCGAGCTTGCCAGGGAAAACCGGTCGAACGTTCCGCAGTCATTTATAGACCTGGGCAAGGCGCTGCGTGATCTGCGGCGCAACGCGAACGCCTACGTGTTTGCGCTCGAGCGGGCCCGGATAAAGACCGATACGCGCGCCGAGATCGCAGCGGCGACCGGCCTGCCGCTGGCCACGATCGAGTCGCTTTATATCGGCAGCGATATTCTCGACGACACGGCATACGAGGCCCTCTTGGGGGCGTTTCAAGTGCCCAACACGTTTCGCGCAGAGGCCCGGCAGCGGCTGCAACGTCAGCGGGAGCTGGAACATCTCGCCTGGAATAAACTGACCCAACGTCTGGAAATCACCGAAGCCTATTTGTCGCAGTTGGAGACCGGTAAGACATTGGTTTCCCGCCAGGTCCTGACAAAACTGCTCAATGAAATCGGTGCCCAGCCCGATGAGGGCGACTCCATCCGCCATATGCACAAACTGGCGGTGCTGGACCAGATGATCGTCAATACCGGCAAGACGACCGTTCAGTTGAACCGGATCCAGGCACCCGAGTGGAGATCATTGGTGGAGACCGTTCAGGTTTATTACCGGACGTATTTGGGGACATCCCGTCCCGCCGACCAGGTCACTCCCGAAGAGGTGCAGTGGGCGCTGTATTACCGGCTTGCTCAGGAGGTAACCCGGGAAGTGGTACGGTTTCTTGAACCGGTCCAGGACGGGCTGGATTTCGATTTCACGCGACCCTATCTAAGAGAACTCGTCACCAATGCGCTCGACGGCATCCAGGCCAAGTTCGGACCGGACTACCAGCGCGGACGCATCGCGGTCGAGGTCAGCCGTTCGGGCGACGCGATCGTCATTAAGGTGACGGATAACGGACAGGGGATTAACGAGGCCTTGATCGCGGACATCGGCAGCCGCGCCTTCACTCCTGAAGAGACAGGCAAAGCCGTCGACCGCCTGCGTTATCTCGGCGGTCAGGGGACAAGCCTGCTGACTTTATATCAATCCGCCGCCGAACGTGAAATGGAGATCCGGGCCGCCAATCGCGACCGCGGTGAAGGCGCCGAGTTCAGTTTGATCCTGCCGGAGCGGCTGTTCCTTGCGAACGGAGACAAGGCGCTGCTCGCGAAAGTGCCGGATGTTTTGGAGATTGCCGGAGAAAGCTATCGATTGGCCCCGTTATCTCGACAGGAATTAATCTCGAATCCCGAGTATCAAAGGCTGGCGGGAAACATTTTGCGATTTAATTCACGGCCACTGAGTGAGCGTCGCATGGATGATGATATCAGCTTCGCGATTATCGACAGCAGCGGAAAACCGGTGGGTTACCGGCTGCTGTATGCCGTCGGTGAAGATTCCGTGCGGGGAGACGATTTTGTCGTAGCGCCACATCTTCAGGGGACCGAGGCCGCGGCATGGCTTTTGTACCAAGCTTATTACCAGGCAATCCGTAATTCCCAAGGCCGTATCAAGCATGCCTTTTGGAAACTGGATTTTGCCAACGCCGCGTTGGAGCAACGGGCCAGCACGTTTTACCGGAGTATCGGTGCCGATGTGGGGTACAGCTATAAAGGAGAACAGGAGGAACGGCGGACCGGTCATTTTTCGCTGGATTTGACCACCGGCATGCAACTGCTGTATGAGCGGTTCCAACGTAAACGCGAAGGCGTTTCAGCCGCCGCGCAGGTGCAGCTGGATTTTCAATCGAATGTGTCCCGACTCTACCAAGCCGACGGGAGCGGCCGTCAGGGGATCGCAACGCTACGCGGCCGAATCAGTCGGCTGGGCAGCGGAGATTTTATCGGTCTGGGGATCGTTCCCCGTTGGGATAACATGGCCAACACTCTTGTTAACTTGGGGGAGGTGAACCGGGAGAATCCCTATGACGGTATGTTCCGCAGCGATGGGGCTGTCACCGACCGCATGGTCCGCGGTGTCTATACGGCCGCGACCCGGCGTAATCCGGCACAATTGATTCTGGAGTCGCCGGTTGAGTTCGGTCAAAACGAGATTGTTTCGGACTTGGAATGGAATCAACTGATCCTGGCGGCACGCTATCTGTCCGGTTACGATGCCGTCGCCGGAGTGTTCAACGGGCAGCAAGGATTTCTGGATCAGCAGGTTGCGCTGTCCGTCCGGCGCGGCACGGATGGAGTCGTGTTTGACGGCACCCTGGGAGAGCTGGCCGGTCAAGGCTTGCGCGGGATTGAAGTGGCCGTTGGCGCGGAAAGCGACAAGGCGGTATTGAGCCGGCAGCGCGTGCTTGAGTTTCTCGACGCGGTGACGCGC
Organism: Candidatus Omnitrophota bacterium; assembly: GCA_020632495.1. GTDB lineage: Bacteria > Omnitrophota > Gorgyraeia > Zapsychrales > Zapsychraceae > JAGOSC01. The sequence goes on from JACKFL010000005.1 coordinate 1,439,168, forward strand.
AACCGCTGGCAGTTTTCTGAAGATATATCCACACAGGCGCGGCGCTGGAATCGTCAGGTCAGACGAACGGAGGAGAAGGGTTCGCTGGTATTCGGAGTCCTGCCCACTCCCAGAAGTCTCGGTTCCTCTTCTTTCGACATTCTTCCCCTAACCGGACCGAAGGGGGTGGGGCATTCCGAGTTGTTTGGAAAAGAACTGGGGCTGACCAACAATATGGTGCGCGGGACATTTTTTAAGAAAACAGAGCGCGGCATTGGAGAAATCGTTTTCAAAAGCCCGCTCAGTTTGGAGTATGCCGATCAAAAAGGCGATGTGCGTGTAAATATGTTCATCCTGACCGCGCGTTTCCTGACCGGCTACAACGAGGAAACGGGCGAGTTTGATTTGACCAAGGCCGTGATCAAGGAGGACTATCCGCTTTACGCTCAAAATCCGGACGGCGCTTCGGTATTCCGCGGGCCCATTCGCGAATTCGCGCGGCGTGAACTGATTAACACGGCTTTACCGTCGGTGGCGGATCAATCCGGCGAACGCGATTCCGCCGTACTCAGCAGGCCGGACGAAGTCGGGGGGATCGATTTGACCGCGGAACGCCTGAATATCGAGGTCCGCCGCGACCCGGACGGAATGGCGGTCCCGGTGGATGACCGGCAGCTGCAAAATATCCGTCTCGACGGATTGATTCCGGTCATCATCAACATTCAACCGGTGACCAATCTCCCCCTTTTGATCGGCGCTGTTCAGACGCCCGCTCCGCAGCCGGTGGCGGCCGGTCCTTCGGTGCCGCCTGCGGATGGAAAAGATTTGCCGTCGCAGATGCCTTTCGCGCAGATGTCCCGCCTGAACCGGTAGTCCCGGTATTGTCCAAAGATCAAATAGTGTGGAATTCACCAAAGCGGTGAGATAGTGCGTGACACCCCGGTGTTTAGCGGCTATGGTGATGATATGCCTGATTTCCTCCGTATAATTTCCCGGTCCCGGCCGGTCAGGAGTGCGGCCGTCCGCCGCGCGGTCGGAGCGCTTTTTCTGTGTGGCTTGGCCGCGCTGCTTTACGGGCCGGTATTGCACGCTCCGTTTCAATTTGATGACTATGATTTCATTCTCAATAATCCCAGCATCCGCGACCCGGCGGACGTCGGGGCGATCTGGGGAAATCTCAGTCAGCCCAGCCGCTTCGTTCCTTTTTATTCTTTTGCGCTAAATTATGCCATCAGCGGTTACGATCCGGCGGGCTTCCGCCTGACAAATATCCTGATCCATATCGCCAATGCGCTGTGTGTTTGGGGGATCGCCGCTCACGCCGTAAACCGGACATCGCGCTCCGGTCCGACCCTGCGGCTGCATCCCGAAATCATCGGCTGGATCGCGGCCGCGATCTTTATTGCACATCCCGTACAGACACAGGCCGTCACCTATATTACCCAGCGTTTTGCATCGCTGGCGACGCTGTTCTATTTGTTGTCCGTGACGGGATATATTGCCGGACGGGAATCGCAGCGCGCGGGACGCGGCGGTCGGGCGGGAATGTTCTTTGCCGGCACGGCGGTCTGCGCGATGATGGGGATGTTCAGTAAGGAATTTGCGATGACCCTGCCGTTGATCTTAATCCTGTACGACTTCGCTGTTTTTCAGGACGGCGTTCGCTTGAAGTGGGGGAAGCTGACCCGCTGGATGCTGGCGATCGTTCCGGTGATGCTGATTGTGCCGGCGATTTTCTCATTCCGTCCGCAGGTCTTGTTTCATCCGCGGCCGTCCTCATCGCATCACGGCGATATCATAACGCTGCCGGGTTATCTCATGACCCAGATCCGCGTGTTCGCCAAGTTTTTGCAACTGTTGGTCTTTCCGGTGAGCCAAAATCTGGAGTATGATTTTCCGTTATCGCGGACCCTGGTGGATCCCGCCGTGATCGGTTCAGGGATCGTGTTGATCGCGTTGCTGGCGGCCGGGATCAGACTCTGGCGATTTCAGCGGGCGGCGGCTTTGGGAATTTTTTGGTTCTTTCTATCCCTGGCGTCGCATCTGGTGCCGCGGAGGTATGTCATTGCCGAGCATAAGCTCTATGTGGCTTCGGTGGGATTCTGTCTCGCCCTAGCCGTGCTGATGGCTGTGGCTTTGCCGCGACGCAACCGTTTTGTCATGACGATGGCGATTATCATTATGACCTTCGGGGTGCTTTGCGTCCACCGCAATCAGGTCTGGAGCGACCCGGTTATTTTGTGGACCGACGTCACCCGGAAATCGCCGGCCAAGCCGCGGGCGTGGCTCATGCTCGGTCAGGCCTATACGGAGCGGGGCGAGTTCACTGAGGCGGTAGGGGCCTACGACCGTGCGATTCAGCTGGACCCCGCGTTGGCCCGCGCCTACCACAACCGCGGGAAGGTATACGCTCAGATGCAGGATTATCAGGCGGCCCTGGCCGACTACAGCGCGGCTTTGAAATACAATCCCAAGCTGGCGGATGTTTATAACAACCGGGGCAATGCGCTGCGGCATCTGCGGGATTACCGGCAGGCCCTGGAGGATTACGCGGAGGCGATCCGGCTGGATCCGGAGTATCCCGAAGCCTACAACAATCGCGGCATCGTTTACAAGAAAATGAAGAGTTATGACAAGGCGGTGGAGGATTTCAGCACAGCCATCCGGCTGGATCCGACGTACGCCGTAGTCTATAACAACCGGGGAAACTTGCTGTATCAGTTGGGCCGGCCCGACGCGGCCTTACGAGACTACAACCGGGCCATTGATTTGTACTTGTCCCGGCCACAGACGGCACAGACCCGCAGCCAACTGGCGATTACGCATTTAAACCGGGCCCTCTATTACGGCCGGAGGCGGGAATTCAAACAGGCTCACGCGGATGCGGAGCGGGCGTATGAGTTGGGATATGCCGGCGCGGGCCGGTACGTGCGTATGTGGCAGGCGGCGCTGGGCGGGAACTAGTGGCTCGACAAATTAATTCTTTTCTTCAGGAAAAAAATGAGACTAGCTCACCACTAGTGCTGAGCAGGAAATGTGATGAAAAATCTAACTTGTCGAAGCACTAGCTGCCGGAGGCGACTTCGCCGGACGTCATGCGTCCCAGGCAGTCCAAGATCTCGCGCACTCCGTTCATCCGCAGGATATCCTCGTCGGCAAACTTAACGCCGAATTGATCCTCCAGAGCAAACACGAGATTCAGTTGACGCATCGAATCCCAATTGGCGATCGTTTCCTTGGTCGCGTCCTCCGAAATGTCATCCAGGGGGACTTCCATAACCGCGCTAATTATGGCAAAGACTTCTTCGTTCATGGCGATAATCCTCTCAGGGTGTTTGTGTCGGTTTTTGACCGAACACTTCCGATAAATAGGTGTTGGGTTGTACAATGGACCCCGCTTTGATGTGCGGGACGCCGATTAAGGTGCACTTGGTTCCGATGACGACATCATCTTCGATAATCATGCCGTTGCAATAGTGGACAGATGGGCGGCTGGAGATGCGGGTGTAGGTGTAAATGCTGGTCATACTGCCGACGCTCACATTGTCGCCTATTTTCAATCCGCCCATTCCCGATATGTTACAGTAAGGTGCTACGTGCACATTCTTTCCCAAAATAACTTCGCCTTCGAGCTCCTGATTTTTGCCGCGCAGCAGTCGGCTGGGCTGGGGGGGATTGGGTTTGCTGGCCAGGAGCATGACCCCGAAGTCGATCCAGCTGTTGTCTCCGATCGAGATCAATTCCGGGTGCTGAAAATAGACACCGGGATCGATGCGGACGTTTTGTCCCATATATTTCAAGCGTTTACGATAATAGTGGTAGCGCAGTTTTTTCCCGGTCAGGCCCGGGAAGTAGACGACAATATAGTGGATTCCATCGCGAATGGCCTGGCAGAGGCCCCGCCAAAGATTGGCAATGATGATGGGTGATTTCTTAATAAGTCTGAACACGGCTGCATCGGGGTTTACGGGATCGTAAAATGCCATTCATCGTATCTTTTTTATGGGTACCTGTCAAGATTTTCACGACGGGGCGACTTTACCCGGTGGGGATGTTTGCGACGCGGTCCGGCTGTGGTAGGATGTCATCATGAGCAAACCCGGCGGTATGAAAAACATCGGTCCGGTCTCCGGTCAGTGGCTGGCGGCAGCCGGAATTATGACCTTGGACGACCTCCGGAAAATCGGTGCGGTGGAGGCCTACGGCCGGGTTTGCGATCTGGGTATTAAGCCGTCGTTAAACTTATTGTGGGCCTTGGAAGGAGCCGTGCGCGGGATACCGTTTCACGCGCTGACCGGGGATGAACGAAAATCCTTGCGCGAGCGAGTGGCCGAACGGCGACCACAAGGCCCGTGCGCGGGCCATGAATAAGAATAAATCGCAAAACGTGAAATAAATGTTAAAATATAAAAGTCAAACACATCCAAACGGGGTCCGGGAATGATTAAGATGGATACATCCGCAACACCTACCAAAAAGAAAATACTCATCGTGGATGATGATGAGGCCATGGTGAAGGCTATGACCCGTTTTCTGCGATTGGACGGGCGGTTCGACATCGATCATGCCTATGACGGAATCCAGGCCGGAGAGAAATTTATCCAGCAACAACCGGATTTAGTTATCCTCGACCTGCGGATGCCGCGTGTCAACGGCTTTCAGCTCTGCAAAGCCATTAAGAACGATAATTTGGCCAAAGGCGTTAAGGTGTTGATCGTTTCCGGCGTTATCGACTACGAGCATCCCGAGAATATTGCCCGGTTGCAGGCGGACGGGGTACTGGCCAAACCTTTCGACAACCAACAACTGAAACGCAAGATCGACGAACTGCTCAAACCGAGCGGTTCCACGGCAAAATAATTCTCCGTACCCGCCGTTTCCCGGCGGGCGATTGAACCCAGGCGATCCAGACGCGCATGGCTTTGCAAGCCGATCACGCTCCCACTTCCGAACCATCTCCCAAATCACTCAAATGGTATGAGAGTCTGCATTTCCGTTTTGTCCGGGTGCAGATCGCTCTGCTTATTTTTATTGTCGGTATGACGGTCATCGTGATTGTTACCGTGGAGCGGTCGCTGCTGGTGGATCAGGGGCTTGAGCTGTCCGAGCAATTGGGCGGGCGCGTGGTGTCGGAGCTGAACGACCGGTTGAGTATGGCCGAGTCGCTGGTCACCACCATGGCGAATCTCGGAGAGGTGCTGGAGCCGGACACCGAGACCTATCGGAGGGTCGTCGAGTACATCCTGAATTATGAAGGCGAGGAGGCGTTCATCGCGGGGGGCGGTATTTGGCCGGAACCCTACACCTTTTCGGCCAATGCGGAACGCCGGAGTTTTTTTTGGGGGCGGGACGAAACAGGTAAGCTCAAATATTACGATGACTACAATGATCCGGCAGGGCCGGGGTATCACAATGAAGAGTGGTATGTTCCGGCCCGGTACTATCCCGCCGGCCGGATATTCTGGTCCAAATCGTATATGGACCCGTATTCATATCAGCCGATGGTCACGGCGACGGCGCCGATGCGGCGCGACGGAGAATACATCGGTGTGGCCACGGTCGATATCAAGCTGGAGGGTTTGGCCAAGTTTCTCGAACAAGCTGCCTCCGTCGTCGGCGGTTACATCTTCGCCGTAGACCGGAATAATAAATTGCTGTCTTTTCCGCGGGAGGATTTGGCCAAGACGTATACGCGGGACACCAAGGGAAATATTGCCGAGGAGTTCCTGGATATTTACGCGCTGGCCAAGAATCTTCCGGCTTACCGGCCGGTGGCGGCGGAATTGAACAACTTCAATACGCTGATCAATCAGTTGGCCGCGACGCGCCGTGATTACCGGCCGGAACTTGTCAAGGCGATTGCCGATGGAAGTTATCAGATCGACTCCGCGGAAGCGCAGTTGATCGCCGCGATGCTGACCGATCCATTACGTTCCGGCATTCAGGAGGATCAGTCGGTTGAGATCAGCCGGATTCCATTGGAGAACGATCCCATCCTCAACACATCCGCCATGGTTTCGCTCTTTCACGTCCCGGGCACATACTGGAAGATTGCGGTGGTCACACCGATGTCCCGTTTTTACGAAGTGGCCAACCGGGCGACCCGTAAAGTGGCTGGATATATGGTCGTGCTCGAGGTCATCGCGCTGTTGATCATGTTTATGATCCTCAAGCGGCTCTTTATCGATCCGATCAAACGCATGTCTAGTGAGATCAAACAATCATCCCAAGAGGATGCGTTATCCGACATGAAGTTGGACGTTAACCGTACGGATGAACTCGGCGTCTTGGCCAGCGAGTTCAACGCGCGAACTGAGCGTTTGTATAAGGCCATGCGGGAAATCGATCAAATCAACCGGGAGCTGGAACAGCGGGTTGCTGACCGTACGGAGGAGTTATCGGAGAGTGAAAGCAAATACCGCCGGCTCATCGAAGGATTTAAGGATGAATATATCATCTTTGCCTACGGGCCCGACGGCAAGTTTACGTATGTCAGTCCGTCCGCCCGGGCGATCTTCGGGGTAGCGCCGGAGGAATTGATGGGCAAGTCTTGGCGGGAAGTGCTCAACATCGATCCCGAATCGCTGCGTGAGGCCGACGAAAACGAGAAGCGTCTGCTGCGCGAGCAGGTCACGGTCGAGTGTACGTTGAAGTATTTTGACGCGCTGGGGGTCACGCATTTCCTGGACTGTCAAAGCCGGCCGGTCATCGATGAAAAAGGGAAATTGATCGCGATCGAGGGGATCGGCCATGACATCACGAAAATGAAGGCCACTCAAGAAGAGTTGCGCGTGACCCATGAGCAGTTGCTGCAATCTGAGAAAATGGCGTCGATCGGTCAGCTGGCAGCCGGCGTGGCGCACGAAATTAACAATCCGGTTGGATTTATCGGGAGCAATATTCAAACCCTGGAAGTCTATCTGCAATATATCGCCAAAATCATTGAACATTACAAAAGGATTAAGGACGCGACGCAAAGAAACGACACAGCCGTATTGAAGGAAGAAGCCGCCGAGCTCGACCGCCTGGAGGCGCAGATCAAGCCGCACACCATTATCTCGGAGATTTGGGAAATCATCAGCGAATCACGCGTGGGTATCGACCGGATCAAGAAGATCGTCAATGATCTGCGGACTTTTTCCCGGGGGGATCAGGACCTTGACGAAGTGGTCTGCCTTGACGAAGTCATCGACAGCGTTTTGGGAATCGTACATAATGAACTGAAGTATCGTATTGAATTAAAGAAAGACTATGGGCAAGTCCCGCCGATTCTCTGTAATCCGCAGCGATTGGGACAGGTTTTTGTGAATCTGATTCTTAACGCGGTCCAGGCGATCGAAGGGACCGGAACGATTACGGTGCGCACCTTCCGGCAGGACGAACATGTGGTGGCCGAGATCGCGGACGACGGTCCCGGTATTCCGGAGGAAAATCTCGGCAAGATTTTCGATGCCTTTTATACCACCAAGCCGGTAGGGCAGGGGACCGGTCTGGGATTGAGCATCAGTTATGAAATCGTCAAAAAACACGGCGGGGATATCCAGGTGAGTTCCCAGGTCGGCGAGGGGACAACGTTTCGGATTATTCTGCCCATCCGCCATCCGCAGGAGTAGGCGCCAATGCTGGATCCGGGCATATTCAGACAAGTCGTCGAGGCAACGGCCGCCGGGATCATTATCACCGATCCGAAGCAGCAGGATAATCCGATCATTTATGTCAATGAGGGGTTTATCCGCATGACGGGGTACGCGGCCGAGGACGCCATCGGGAACAATTGCCGCATGATGCAGCGGGATGACCGTCAACAACCGGCTTTGGCACGGATCCGCAATGCCATTAAACACGGGCAGCATTGCCACGTCACCATTCGCAATTACCGGAAAGACGGCAGCATGTTCTGGAACGAACTGACCGTCTCGCCGATCAGAAACCCTGAGGGAACTATCACGCATTTTGTCGGCGTCCAGTTTAACGTGACGGACAGCCGGATGGCCGAGGAGTCGCTGCGCAAGGAACAACAAATCCTTGTTTACGCAAATAAGATTCTGTTGGAGAATCAAAAGACGATCCAAAATCTCGAAAGGGAGGTTAATAAGTGGCGCAAAGAAGCCGGCGAATCGGAAATATATTGACGGGTATCCTGGTAGCGCTGGCTGTCATGGCGCCGGCCGGCGTCCGCGCTCAGGGGCGGCCGGTGTTTTCCACGCATACACTGGTGCATGACGGGATTACGCGGGAGTATCAACTTTTTGTCCCGGAGCGGATATCGCGTTTTAAACAGGTCCCCCTGATCTTTGTTTTGCACGGCGGCGGAGGCTCCGGGCGCGGTTGGGCGCGCTCACGCGGCGGGGACAACTGGATCGAACAGGCCCGCAAAGACGGATTTATCGTGGTGTTTCCTGAGGGATACGAACGGCGGTGGAACGACGGGCGTGAGGAGATTCACCACACGGCTTTCGGAAAACCGAAATACCGGGCGGATGATGTCGGATTTATAAACCGGTTGATCGATGTGCTGATCGAAGAGTATCCGGTGGACCGTGACCGGATCTTCGCGACAGGGATCTCCAACGGAGGATTCATGTCGTTCCGCCTGGGGTTGGATTTGTCGGACCGTATCCGGGCGATCGCTCCAGTTACGGCGCAGATCAGCCGGGCGCTTGAAGATCACGAGCCGCAACGGCCTGTTTCATTGATGTTGATCAACGGGACGGAAGATCCGCTGGTGCCGTACGACGGCGGTCATGTCCGCATCGCGCCGCAAGGCCGCAGCCGCGGAGAGATCCTCTCCACCGAGGAGACGGTGGAACGCTTCGCCCGTTGGAACGGTTGCCGCGGCAGTGTCAACCGCAAGGAACTCCTGGACCTGAGCCCGGATGACGGGACGCGGATCGAGCGTATATCCTATACGGGCTGCCGGAACGGCAACTCGGTGATCCTGCTGAAGGTGATCGGCGGCGGGCACACTTGGCCGGGCGGAATGCAGTACTTGCCGGAAAAACGCATCGGACGGGTATCACGGGATCTCAATGCCACCCAGGCGATCGCGGATTTCTTTTTAAGTTTTTGATTTTCCTTGGGCTTCCGGCCATCGGCCGCGGGACGGGCACGCTTGGTTTGCGGGGTGACCGTTTCGGCAGATTTTGGGCGGGGCTTTGTTTCCGGGCGGGGCGCGTGCTATAATCCAATCGATCACATAATGAGGTCGTTTCAGTTTATAAACCGCTGGGAAGGGATGCACCTGTGCGGACGCTTCTTGTCATGATAATGCTGCTGATCACCTTGGCTGTCCCGTCAGCCGCCGAGGACGAAATGTGGATTGACGAAGATTTGAAAGAGGTCAATCTCGAGTATCGCAATCCCCTGATCCGGGACATCAAGATTTTGCTCAAGGGCCGCGGGTTCGAGCCGGGTGCGATTAACGGCGAAGACAACGAAGAATTTCGCAAGGCCATTAAGGAATTCGAAAAGACGGCCGGATTCGAAGAAACCGGCGAACCTTCCTTTAACAATTACAAACGTCTGCTGGAAGCCGATGGATTGGGCGTCTTGCAGGTTACCGATTTCAGAACCATGGACGGCTGTGCCGTCTCCTTCCGGTACAGCACCGAAAGCGGGGTGCTGGTCATTCAGGAAAAATGCAAAACCGACAGCGGTGTCTCCCCGGTTGAGGATGACGGTGTCGTTGAGGTCCCGGGGATGCAGAATACCTATATCCCCGAGCCGTTTTTCAAAAAGTAGGCGCCGTCCCGTATGCCGGTCCGGCGGCCTGCCTAAGGATTGCCAGAATGTAACTTGACCGAGTGGTCAAATTATGTTACATTGGCAGCATGATGAAGGACTGCGAGACAAAATACCGGATCATGAGCACGGCCCTCGAGTTGATTTGGCGCAGCAGCTACGATGCGGTAGGGGTCGGTGAAATTTGCAAGCAGGCCAAGGTCAACAAAGGCAGCTTCTACCACTTTTTTCCCTCCAAAGAAGACCTCGCGGTCGCGGCCCTGCAGGAAAACTGGCGCCACATCCAGCCCGTTCTCGATCAGATATTTTCCCCCCAAAAAGAACCCGTTCAGCGGCTGATGGACTACTGTGATCACAGCTATCAAATGCAGGCGGAAAAGGCCGCCAAGATGGGTTTCGTCTGCGGTTGTCCTTACACATCGGTGGGAGCGGAACAATGCGGTCAGAGCGACAAAATTCGGGAGACGGCGCAGCAGTTGCTGGACAAGGTCCGGACCTATTTCGTCAGCGCGGTCCGCGACGCGCAGAATGCCGGGGTTGTAAGCGCCGGCTCGGCGGAGACAAAGGCGCGGGAGTTGTTTACCTTTTACCTGGGGACACTGACCCGGGCACGCATTTACAATGATCTGACCTGTATCAAACAACTCAGGCAAGACTTCCGCCAATTGCTGGGATTGACCGGAGAAACGGTCCGCCGGTAATTTTTTTTGACATTAAAGTTGACCGATAGGTCAAAAAATGGAGGCATCCGTTTTTCGGTGCCTTAACGTGAAAAGGAGCAGTCATGAGCCAAGTGAGCATCAAAGACAGTGTCATCTTTATTACCGGAGCCAACCGCGGGATCGGCCGGGCATTGGTCGAGGTGGCGGTCGAAGGAGGCGCCGCCAAGGTCTACGCGGCGGCTCGCGACACCAGCAAGCTCACCGCGCTGGTTAGTCAGGACCCCGCACGGATCATCCCGGTCGAATTGGATGTGACGGACGGGGAACAGATCCGGCGTGCCGTCAGGCAGGCGGCCGACACGCAGATTCTCATCAACAACGCGGGTGTGGCCGGCTATTCCGGGATTATTTTTCAATTTAACGAGGAAGCTGCCCGCCGGGAACTGGAAGTCAATTACTTCGGACCGCTCCATCTGGCCCGGGCGTTTTTTCCTGTGCTGAGCGGCAAACCGCAGGCCGCCGTGGCCAATGTCGTCTCGGTGGGAGGGTTGAGCACCTTTCCGATGGCCGCTACATATTCGGCCTCCAAGGCGGCGGCGCATTCACTGACCCAAGGATTGCGCGCCGAACTACACAGCCGGGGTATCACCGTCTTCGGAATTTATCCGGGACCGATCGATACGGATATGGCCGACGGAATCGACATGGAAAAAGAGTCCCCGCGTAATGTCGCGGTGCGTGTTTTCCGGGGATTCGCCGAAGGGCGGGAAGATATCACCACCGACAAGTTTGCCGACGAATTTGTGGTGAACCTGCAGGCCGACGCCAAGGCGGTGGAGAGAAACAACGCCCAGTTCGCGCATCAGTCTTAAATTATCCTCCGCTGAACATCTGACCGGTAACCTTCAGGTCATCACGAAAGGGGGCGGCCGGGTCGGACCGGCCGAAGGGAATAAACGTTCCTTCTTCCAGGAGATTGATCAAAAAGGAGTTGTCTGCGGGAGAAGGCTCCACCACTCCGCGTTTGGCGTAGGCGTCGTCGTCCTGTTTCTTTATGGTGACCACGTCATGCTCGAAGATCATCTGACGGTTGGCGTCAAACGTTTCCGTGGACCGGTCCTGCTGGGTATATTCGATCGGGGCCTTCCGCCACCAGAAATTATCACGGGAGTAGTAGCGCGAACCGCGCGGATTAATTTGCAGGTAGCCCACCACCAGCCGGCCCCGACGCAGGCGATAGTGCCGGCATCCGGGGCGGACGATCGAATCGGTATAGTACGGGTCTTCCGTCATAGCGGTTGGTGTCGCGTAGCGGTTAGTGGTATATGCAGACGACATCATAGCACGAAAAATCCACCCGGCGGCAAATGCCGTACATTTCTACCCCTTACTTTGGGATACATGATATATCCAAGCATGACCAGCGTTGCAATACGGCCGTGCACTGGTACGATACCAAAGTGCAGGCCGTATCCCCGCGTCCGGTTGCCGGGAGCAAAGTCCGCGACCGTATCGGCTTAGCTATTTGACAGGTTCAACTTATCAATTGTCCGAAGGCCACACCGATTCTACTTACCACCAGCTCCTTCCCGCACCTTCAAGTTCATATCAGAACCCTGCCGAATGCCTCGGACAAACAGTGAAACCGTGGCAGGCGCGGCGCTGAATGCGCCTGCCACGCTTGAATCGAGAAAACACAGCAAAGCGTGAAGAATATGCACATCCTGAGGATAGCTCTTGAGTCAGCCAACATGACTAATGTCAAGCAACAAGCGGCCCGTCGAGCATTTATGGGGGGCCCGATGAATATTTACAGTCATCATTTTGTTGCGTCTCAGGAAGCCGATAGTCCGAGTACGATACGCGGGTCGGCGGTCCGTAAAACCGGACGGGCCTGCCGCGAAAATCATGATATTTGTGAGTACGGGGCGTCCGGCGTCCCGTCAGCCACCGCTGCCGCGCAGCCAGGTAATGACCTGAACGCGTCCATCGCGGCGGCACAAGAGGCGGTCGAGAGAAGGACGAAAGCGCTGGTTGCGGAATTCTCCCCCGAAGTCCGTGTCAACGCCATAGCGTCAGCGCGATCGGATGCTCTCTCGACCGTCTCCCACCATGCGACCCATCCCAAACGATACTTGATAAACGAGCGAGATTTGCGCTTTGAGCCGCGCTGTGCATAAGGGTATGGAGGACTCTTCCGCCACATTACGGGTGATCTTCGGTGACCAGCTCGACATCGACAGCGTTCTGCTGCGTGAAGCCGATGCGAAGTGCGACCTGATCTGGATGGCGGAGGTCGAGCAGGAGATAACCTATGTCCCGTCCCACAAACAGCGAATCGCGTTTTTTCTCTCGGCGATGCGCCACTTTCGTGATGAACTGATCCGGCGGAAGTACCGGGTGCATTACCATGAGTTATCGGCCCAGCCGAGCTGCGACCGCGCCTCCGATTTTGCAAGTCTGCTCAAACAGGACATTCAAAGGTATGAAATCTCGCGCATCGTTGTGGTCCAGCCCGGAGACTACCGGGTTGCCGTGATGCTGGAGGATGTGGCCGACACCTGCCGGGTCGAATTGCAGATCCTTGAGGACACCCATTTCTATCAAAACATTGCCGAATTTGTGGGTTATGCCCGCGGCAAAAAAAGTCTGCTGCTGGAGAATTATTATCGCGGCATGCGGCGTAAACACGGCATCTTGATGGATCGGGACGGGCAGCCGGAAGGTGGGTCATGGAACTATGATCAGGATAACCGCAAATCATTCGGTAAGGACGTCCGAAAGCTGGACTTCCATCCGTGGAAAAATACGCCCGATGGGACCGACGAGGCCGTGCTGCGCCTGGTGGACGAGCGGTTCGCCCGACATCCCGGTTCGCTGTCCGGATTTCAGCTGCCCACCACACGCGCCGGCGCCCGGCGGATGCTCCGTCATTTTATCCAGTACGGATTGCCAAAATTCGGGACTTACGAAGACGCAATGCTCAGCGCCGAGCCGTTCACATTTCACTCACGGCTGTCGGCTTTGTTGAATGTCAAGCTGCTGAATCCCCGAGAGTGCGTCGACGCGGCCGTGGCCGCCTATCACGAAAAGAGGGCCCCGCTGAACAGTGTCGAGGGATTCGTGCGCCAGATTCTCGGCTGGCGCGAATTTATTCGCGGCATTTATTGGAACTTCATGCCTGAATATGCCGACAGGAATTTCTTCGGTTGCCGGGAGGATTTGCCTGAATTGTATTGGACCGGCCGCACGCAGATGAATTGTCTCAAACATGCCATGGCCGCAGTGCTGGAGTACGGATATGCCCATCATATCCAGCGGCTGATGGTGCTGGGGCTGTTCGCGCTGCTTTACGGGGTCCGTCCGCGGGAGTTTCATGATTGGCATATGGCGATGTACGTGGATGCCGTCGACTGGGTTTCACTGCCCAACACGCTGGGTATGAGTCAGTACGGGGACGGCGGTGTCGTCGGAACAAAACCCTATTGCGCCTCGGGGAATTACATCAACAAGATGAGTGACTACTGCGGCCGGTGTCCCTACAAATACAAAGAAGCCTCCGGTGAAAAGGCGTGTCCGATCACCACCCTGTATTGGGAATTTCTCCACCGGCATGAAAGAAAATTACAGTCCAACATGCGTTTGAAGTTCGCGATGAAGGGATTGGAGCGCAAAAAAGCGGACGCCAAAGAGTTTGAGCTTATCTTGAAGAGGGCGAAGGACGTGCGCGCCTTGGTCAAGGAAGCAAAACTATAAGGCGGGACTAGGCGCTGCCGGGCGGTCTGTGTGAAATGGAAATTCCTGAGGGAGCGCTATGATCCTTTTACCGGATCCGCTTGCACGGGCTGCGCGGGAGAGTTTTCGATGCGGACCTTGATCAGGCACTGCGGGTAATTCTTCTGGATAAATGTAATCAGGTGTTCGCGGACCGCGCAGCGCAAGTTCCATGCCTGTCCCGAATTGCGGGCGCTCACCAGGGCCCGGATTTCCATTCCCTTATCCGTCGCGTTGGTCACCTGCAGACCGACGACCTTTTGATCCCACTCCTCACGGTCCTGAACAAAGCGTTTCAACTCTTGGCGGATTTCATCCACGGGCAGGGTGTAGTCGGTGTGAAGATAGACGGTCCCCAGGATATCGGCGCTGGTCTTGGTCCAGTTCTGGAAGGGCTGCTCGATGAAATAGTGCAGCGGCAGGACCAACCGGCGCAGGTCCCATATACGGACCACCACGTAGGTCAGGGTAATCTCCTCGATCCATCCCCACTCATTCTCGACAATAACGACGTCGTCATAGCGGATCGGTTGCGTAAAGGCGATTTGCAGTCCGGCCAGCAGATTCTTAATGGTGTTCTGGGCCGCCATCCCGATGATGATCCCGGCGACACCGGCCGAGGTGAGCAGGGTGCTGCCGATCCTGCGCACGCTCTCGAAATTCATCAGGATCAGACCGGTGGCGATGATGATCACGACCAGGATCATGATCTTGCGGATATAATTCATCTGGGTGTGGATCGTGCGTTCCCGGATGTTATCGGCCTTGGACACGTCAAAGGTGGAGCGGATAACGTCTTCGAAGATATCCTCGCATTTGATAAGCAGCCATGCCAGGATGACGATAAACATGACTTGCGCGACCTTGGCCGCGCTGGGGTAAGGCGCTTCTGAGAAAATCTCCGCGCCGAGCACGATCAACAGCAGCAGGTTCGGTATGGCGTAGCGGCTCGGTTTGCGCAGGTGTGTAATGATGGATTCCAGCAGTATGGACGGGCGGCGTTTTTGCCATTGTTGAAGGGCCGAGAAGAGAAACCGGTATCCGATCCAGCCGGTCACAACGGCGCCAGCCAGTAACGCCAACTGCAGACCAAGAGTGGGAAGGGGCAATGATTCTGCTGAATTCATATGACCATTATAGGTCATTCCCCTGATAATTCAAACGCCGTGCCGAAAACAACGGGCCTTCCCGGACAAGGCCGCAATTGACATTTAAGGCGGCTCTGTCATAATGCCATACATGCTTGGCATCCTCATGTGTTATCAAGGAGCGTAAATCGATGGTGGAACCCCCGCGCATTTTGGCTTTTGCGGGCAGCGCCCGTGAAGGTTCGTTTAACAAGAAACTCGTCCGGGTGGCGGCGGACAGCGCCGGTCGCGCCGGCGCGGATGTTACGGTTATCGATCTTAAAGACTATCCGTTGCCGCTGTTTGATCAGGATTTCGAGAAGGAACACGGTTTGCCTGAGCCGGCCAAGGCCCTCAAGGCCTTGTTCCGTGAGCATCATGCGCTGTTGATCGCCTCTCCGGAATACAACAGTTCGGTCACGCCCCTGCTGAAAAACACGTTGGACTGGATTTCGCGGGTGGAGTCCGCGGACGAACCTCCGCTCAGCGCATTCAAGGGGAAGCTCGCCCTTTTGTTAAGTGCATCTCCCGGGGCCCTGGGCGGACTGCGCGGTCTGGTTCACTTGCGGGCTATCTTGCAGAATATCGGTGTCATTGTCCTGCCCGGTCAGCGGGCGGTTCCGGCCGCTCACGAGGCGTTCGATGAGAATGGACAGATCATAGATGAAAAATTGCGGCAAGCAGTGGAGTTCTTGGGGGAGGAGCTTACCCGGATCACGCAACGCATGCTATAAAAGGAAGACAGGAATTTCATGACCGAACAAATCCCCGCATTTCACGACCTGGGAATTCACCCGGAAGTCGTCAAGGTTCTCGATCGGCTCAAACTGGTCACACCGACACCGATTCAGCATCAAGCCATCCCGTCGGCGCTTGAGGGAAGGGATGTCCTGGGGATCGCCCAGACCGGATCCGGTAAGACCCTCGCGTTCGGAATCCCCTTGGTCCAGCGCCTGCTGGCCCACGGCGGCCGCGCGCTGATCCTGGTGCCCACGCGGGAGCTGGCTTTTCAGGTCGACACGGTTCTCAGACCCCTGCTCAAGGCGCAGAACATGTGCGCGGCGGTGTTAATCGGCGGAATCAAAATGGCGGACCAGATGATCGACTTGCACCAGGACCCGAGTGTTCTTATTGCCACTCCCGGACGGATGAACGATCACATTTACGAGGGAAACTTGGACCTCGGTGACATCAAGGTCCTGGTACTCGACGAAGCCGACCGGATGTTCGATATGGGTTTCGAGCCGCAGGTCAACAGCATCCTGCGCTGCCTCACCAATGCCAAGCAGACATTGCTTTTCTCGGCAACGATGCCGCCTGATATCCGGAAATTGGTCAATCAGCATATGAGTGATCCGGTCTCCGTAGAAATCGCCCCGTCGGGGACCACGGCGGAAGAAGTATCGCACGAGTTGTACATCGTTGCCGAAAACAAGAAAGACGACGTGGTGCGTTCTCTGCTCAAGCAGTACCGGCGCAGTGTGTTGGTCTTTACGCGGACCAAACTGAAGGCCAGCCGCGTCACGCAAAGCATAAAACGTATGGGCGCGAAAGTGGAGGAGATTCACTCCGACCGGACCATGGAACAGCGGCACCGCGCCATCGAAGGCTTCAAGTCGGGCCGTTACAAGGTCCTGGTCGCGACCGACATCGCGGCGCGCGGGCTCGATGTCAGCGGTATTGAACTGGTCATCAACTATGACCTGCCTGACGAACCCGAAAACTTCGTACACCGTATCGGCCGCACCGGCCGGGCCGGCGTGGAAGGGCACGCGATAACCCTGGCCAAGCCCACCCAAAAAGAGGATATCGCCCTCATCGAGAAAACCATCAATAAGACCCTGCCTCTCACTGAAGATCCGGCGTTTGCCGCGGCCGCTTTCGGCGGCGGGCATTCTCCGCAGTCCGGGGGGCGGAACAGAGACCGCAAATCCTCTTCGGATGGCCCCGCCAACGGTCCGTCCTCCCGCAAATCTTCTTCCGGCGGATCAGGAGGCAGAGCGCGCCGCCGGCCGCGTCGCCGCAAGAAGGAGGAGTAGACGATGGAATTGGTCGCGGTCTATACTTCTCACCGAATCAATGAAGTGCATTTTATGAAGTCGCTCCTGGAATCCTACGGCATCGAGGCGGTGGTATTCAACGATACGCTGGCGGCGATTGCGCCTCACCACGTATTCGGTCAGGGCGGCGCCCGGCTGATGGTGCGGGATGACGACCGTGCGGAGGCGATAAAGATCGTCCGTCAGTATGAGGAGGGGAAACGCGTCTCCGACAATTGAGTCAGCCTGGCACGTAAAGCCTTTTCAGCGTTACAGATACGCCCCCTTCATATTTATCTTTGTATTTTCCCGCCGAATTGATTATAATTAAATTTCGAGTATACGATGTGTGCGTGATGCGTTAAACCTATAGAATTCTGGCCGTACCGTTGGCGACTGCTCATGAAAAACTACCTGATAATCGGTCAAGGAATTGCAGGAAGTTCACTAGCCTATCATCTGATGAAGGCAGGCGCCCGCGTGGTCATTGTCGACCACCACCACCACGAGTCCTCTTCGGTCGTCAGCACCGGTATTCTAAATCCCCTCTCCGGAAAACGATTCGCCCTTACGCCTGGCTACGATCAATATTTTGCCGCGGCCACCGAGTTCTATGCCGACGCGGCCAAACTCTTCAGTGAAACTTTTTTCGAGCCGATGCCCGTCGTGCGTCTTCTGCGCAGCAAATCCGAAGGCGACAAACTGCAGCGCAAGATCGAGGCGGGGGAAATTTCCGACTATATTTTTAAGCAATACGGCCCCGGTCATTTCCAGTCACTTCTCTGTGATGATCAGGGGGCGGTCGAGATCCGCCACGGCGGGGTGTGCCACACCTCCCGATTGATGGAAGTGCTGAAGCAATATTTTATCCGTAAGGGGTGCCTGGTCAATGAGCGGTTCTACTACGACGAAATCGGTTTCAGTGCCGACGGCGCCATCTATCAGGGGGAGGAGTTCGACAAGGTTATTTTTTGCGAGGGTTACAAGGCGCAATTCAACCCCTGGTTCCAGCATCTCAATTTCAAAAGCATTAAAGGCGAGGTATTGCGTGTCCGCATGGGCCGACGGGACATTTCCCGGCGGGTGCTGCTGCGCGGGACCTGGCTGGCGCCTTCCACGGGAGATTTGTGGGCGGCAGGCGGAAGCGCGGCCACCGATGAGCTGGACGGACTGCCCACCGCGGCCGGGCACGATACGATTATGGACGGCCTAAAGAATATCGTTCACACCAACGCCGAAGTCATTCATCATCAGGCTGCCGTCCGTCCCTTCCTCAACCACCAGAACCCGATCGTCGAATTGCATCCCCGTTTTCCGCAGATGGCCATTTTCAACGGCCTCGGTTCCAAGGGTTTCCTGGTCGCCCCGTGGTTGGCCAAGCATTTCGCCGCAAACCTCACCGGTGAACAGCAGCCAGCTGTTGACCGGCAATATGTCTGACCTCCCGCCCAACCGACGTATGTCAAAGTCAAAACCCGCTTACTTGGAACGCATCGACGAAATGGAATTCGTGGATGTCATTCGCCTCAAAGGCGTGATCGACCGGGAGATGATTCCGCAGATCGAAGAGAGGATTCAGCTCAATCGCCGGGCCGGATCCACGATCGACAAAAATGTCCTGATCGACTACGCGCTGGTGGAAGATGTGGACTCCGCCACCGTTGCCTTTCACCTCGTGCGGTTGAAGGAATATGAGGCCCGCGGTTTCAAAGTCGGATTCGTGAATCCTTCCGCCAAGCTCAGGGTCCTGCTGGACATGTTCAAGCAGGATGACGCCTTCCGGGTGTTTACTTGCGAAGCGGACGCCCTGCGCGAGCTGAACCGTCCTTCTTCGCAATCGTAAACCATTAATATACAAAAAATTACGAAAATACTTCGCGTTGCGTACTTTTTTTGCCACGGCTGCAAGGGAATGGTATACTACTAACACCCCATCGCAATAATACTTATATTTATTTCCATGATTAATACTATTCGACATATTTGCAACGGGGTGATGCTGTGTGCCGTTGCCCTGCTGGTGAACGGGGCCGGTTATGCGGCTGCTGATCAGCCCTTTCTTCCCGAACCGGGCCAGCTCGTGGGTCCCAGCCGGGATTTTGTTCCCGCCTATTTGAAGGGGATGATCGTCGATCCCGCCCAGCCGTTTCGTATCGAATTCATAATGGATCCCGGTCACGCTGACTATTCGCCTGAGACGGTGAACGGCCAAGCCCTGCGTCAAATCCACTATTTTCTCTCCGCCCTTACAATTCCTGAACAAGACCAATGGGTGAATCTTTCCCCGTACGAAGCCGACCGGGTCATACCCGAATCGCTGGGCCGTACGTTGATGGGGAGGGACCTGTTGGCGCAGGACTATTTGCTGAAGCAAGTGGCGGCCTCGCTGATGTATCCGGAGGAGGAACTCGGCAAGGAGTTTTGGGACCGGGTTTATCGCAAGGCACGGGACGACTTCGGGACGACCGATATCCCGATGGACACTTTCAACAAGGTTTGGGTGGTGCCGCAGACGGCTGTCATTCACGAGGAAGGCCGGACGGTGTTGATTCTGGAAAGCCGGTTGAAGGTCATGTTGGAAGGGGACTATCTGGCCGAACGTGCCTATCGTGAACACCTGGCGAATGACACGGCCGCCGGTGACGGTTTTCCGGCCATGACCGCGGATGTTATCCGCGACGTTATTATTCCCGAATTGGAGCGTGAGGTTAATCACGGCAAACATTTTGCGCCGCTGCGTCAGATTTATCAGGCAATGATCCTGGCGACGTGGTACAAGACTCAACTGACCGGCGCGCCGCTGCATGCGGCGTACGTCAATCAGAATAAGACGGCGGGTATCGCCGGGGCGGATGCCGGCGAGAATGCCGCTATCTATGACCGGTATGTCCTGGCGTTTCAGCGCGGCGTTTACAATTACGTCAAAGAAGACATTGACCTGGTTACCCGTTCGCCGATCCCGCGGAAGTATTTCTCGGGCGGCATGGATATGCAGGACAGGCCGCTGACCGTCCGTGCCCAGCCGCTCAGTGAGGATCCTCCTGCCGTCAGTCGCCAAGGGTATTTGCGTGTCGGCGTGGACGTATATCCCGCTTTTAATCCCGACGACGGTATCGCCGGGGCGATGCACGACGGGCACGGCGCTTTGTACACAGCTATGAAGGCGCGCCTGGGCCGTGTTGCCGAGCGGTACGGTTGGGGGAGGGTCTTTACCGAACTCGAATTGAAGCGGACGCCTGAGGACGCGGAGCGGCTAAACAAGTTTTTTCAACTGCTGGTCCGCGGCGGGATCGATCATTTGGCGGTGCTTGCCCTGCAGGACCGGATCCTCCCGGTGAACATCGGAGAATGGCGTCTTACCGAAGAGGGTGACCGCCTCGGCGGACTGATTGTCCGGCACAACGGGGTATTGAAGATACTGTTTCCGCGTTCCCGTCTCTTTGCCATGGACACGGAAGTATTGGGCGACCTGCTGCATGAATTGACCGAAGTGGTGCTCCTGGAAAGCGGCATGGACAGTGAGTCGGCGCATGCCCTGGCGCTGGAGATCAACGCGGTGCTGGATTTGAACGATCCGCAGGACATGCGCTTGGCGTTTCAAAACGGAGTGGCCGCCGTCAATCAGGTCCTTGATCTGCATTTGGGGCGGGACCGAACCCTGCCGTCGCCGCGGCCGAATCCGCTGAATCAGGACCAACTCACACGCATCAACACGGCCCTGATCAACAAGCGTGAGCGAAGTGTCACGCTGATCCGGCGGCGTATCAAACCGATGAACACGCTGCCCAAGATTATCGATTATTTTAATGATCCGTCAGTGCCTGACGGGACGATGCGGCGGATCCGGATGCCGACCGCGGATATGCTCGCTCAGGTTCGGAACGGAGTCCTTGACCGTCACAACGGGCCCGTGGCCTTGTTCCGGCTGACCGGCACCGAGGAGTGGGTGTTGCATAAGGGGCCGACGGCGCATAAACGGACAAAGATTCAGCTCGCGCAGGAGTTGTTGCCGGGCTACGCGTATGACGTGTACCTGCAAAACCGCCCGGGGCAATCCGGATTTGCGTTGCCGGAGCCGGACGATCTGGTGGACTTCGGCGCCGAGGACGTGGATAAGATCCACGCGGTCATCTCCGCCGGCGGCGGGTTGACCGTCGTTGACGTGCGCGGCATGGTCAAGGCGCTGTCCAAGGAAGAGATTCTCGGAATGGGCCGGTCCCTGGCCGAAAATATCGACAGGCAGATGCGAGACGGCCGCAGTCTGGAACAGCGCTCGCTTACCGGCGGGGAGCCGCTTTACCAGCGGATGCTGACGCGGGAGCTGCTGCGTATGCAGGAGGAAGGCATGGTGCGCATCCGTCAGGTCCCGTGGCAGGATGTCCATGCGGGGCTGTTTCCGCCGCAGAACTTCATTCTATGGGAACAATTCGCCGATCCTTCTTTTAATGTGCGCAAACGCGCGATCGCCTTGCTGTTTCATTTGCGGGACGAGTTGGGGCTCGAAACCGTGGTCCCGATCTTCAACGCGGTGGTGACCGGATTGAATGAGCAGGAACAGCTCGATCTGTTCGATCACCGGACGTATCCGTTTTCCGGAATGTTCTTTATGGATGAGAGCGAGTCCGGAAGGCTGTTCACCGTGTCGGCCTATCCGGTCGTCCGCGGTGTCGTCAGCCTTAGCGGCTGGAATTCAAAGACCCTGTGGAACTACTTCATGCAGCAGACGCGGCTGCGGGTGATGAGCAAAGAATTGTTGCGCCGGCTGCGGCCGGAGCTTGTGCAGAAGATCGAACCGATGGTGAATGATCCGCAGATCAAGGACGGTCTGGTGATCGCCAGCCGATTGAGCCGCGAAGAACAGAAAGAATTGGGCAAAGAGTTCCTGGAGGCCTATGCCGATCAACTGAAGATGATCGGCCGTGAACGCAACGGCGAGGAGGATCCGTTGATCGCGGCCGCCGAAGAGCTGCGCCGGCGGTGGCGGCTCGACGGTGTCATCGGGGCGGCCGAAATCCCGGCGGAGAATCCCGGGGGGATCGACATGGATCCCCGCTGGTTGCAATGGCAGCGCAGCGGAACCGGTGTGAATCTGGACCTGCCCGCAGGGACCCCCGTCACGCCTCCGTTGAACATTAAAGGACTGACGCCGGAGATCCACGGCATAACGCCCCTGCCGACGTTAATGCCCTTGCTGGGCGGATATGACGAAGATCCCGCAGAACATCTGAGCTTTCTAAGGGGGCAGCCATGATCATGGTGCTCCTGCGCCAAACATGTGTTGCCGTGATCATCGTCAGTTTGACGGTCAGCCAGGTCGTTGTCACGCACGCCGGAACATCCGCTTTTGATTTGCCCGCGCCGGGGACGATGATCGGTATCAGTAAGCCATACCAGCCCCCCGTTCTGGTCGGAATGACGATCCCCGTCGACAATCCCTTGCAGTTTGATTTTCTGGTGGACCGGGGAAGCGCCTCCGGGCCGGATACCGGTGAGATAGCCGAGGAATCCCAGCGCCTCATTAAATATTTTCTGGCCGCATTGACCGTGCCGCCGGACCAGCTTTGGGTCAATCTATCCCCCTACGAAAAAGACCGGATCGTTCCCGAAGGTCTCGGCCGGACCGAAATGGGCCGCGACTTGTTGGCCCAGGATTATCTGTTGAAGCAGCTGACGGCATCGCTGATGTATCCCGAAGACGAATTAGGCGCCGCCTTCTGGGAACGTGTTTATCAGCGCGCGCAAAGCGAGTTTGGGACCACCGACATAACCGTCAATACGTTTAACAAAATCTGGATAGTTCCGGAAAGCGCGGATGTGTTCGTCAAGGGGCGTACGGTCTTTATTGCCGACGCCCGGCTGAAAGTAATGCTCGAAGAAGATTATCTCGCTCTATCCCAACACACCGCCGAAACGCCGGGGGACGAATCACTCATCACGGGTGTCAGTTCCGAGGTTATTCGCGAGGTGCTTATTCCCGAAATTGAACGTGAAGTGAACGAGGGGAGCACGTTTGCCGTCCTGCGGCAAATTTATCATTCGATGATTTTGGCCAGCTGGTACAAGAATAATTTGCGCGAGAGTTTCCTTGGCCGGGTCTACGTCGACAAGGCTCGGACGGGCGGTGTCGAAAGCGCGGACCGCGATGTCAACCGCAAGATTTACGATCAGTACGTCACGGCCCTGGAAGAAGGTGTGTACAACTATATCAAAGAAGAGTACGACCCGGCGCTGGATGAAATGATACCCAAGAAGTATTTCTCAGGCGGTGTTGATCAGGCTAAGCTCGCTGAATCCGTGCGGGAGGTGGAAGCCGGACAAACGCTGCTGGACCGACTTGCTCAACGCCAAGTCGTACAAGTGTCGGCCGGCATGACCGGAGTCGGCAGTGAAGGGCACATTGTCTCGTACCGCCGGGGGCGCCGGGACTTGGCCTTGTTCGGACGCCGAAATCAGGAACCGGGCCGTCCGTTGCTGGAGATATTCCGGGAGCGCGCGACCAGTCTGGGAACTATTATACGCAGTTACCGCGCCGATGCCGGCGAGGTCGTGAACCGGTTCTTTAGCCAACTGCCGGGCGTGTTGTACCGTAATGCGGAAAACTTTATGCCGCTGTTTGTCTTCGGATATCTTCTGATCGGACTCGGGTGGGGCGGTTCGGCCGCCTTGGTGGGCGGTCTTTCACAGGACGCGGACGCGCTGATGGCCTCTCTGGGCAGCTCCGCCCTCGGGTATTGGACGGGAGGTATCCTGACCTATAAATTGCTGGAGACCGGATACGTCAGTATTCGGGACCTGATCCGCTTTACACAGAATATGTACCGGCAACGGGCCATCGATGGGCTTACCGCGGAAAAACTTCCGCAGTACCGATCCCGTTTCGGACAAACAGATGCGCAGCCTGTGAATGTGGCCGGATTGATCGGTCCGGCTGCGCAGGGATTTACCGCCGATTACATTAACGGCAATTACCGCGATCGCATATACAGGGGAGATTACCGACGTGACCGTGAAGAGGCGTTGCAGGATTTACGCGTTCCGCTCAGCCAACGACCGAGCCGTCAGACCCGTGAGACGCTTGATCGCCTGACTAGTGGTTTGCCGGAGACCGGACCGGTGTATTCGCCGTTATTGTCATGGACGCAGCCCGTGGTTCCGGGGATGGGCGTCGGGCTGACCTCGGCCGGCGGAAAGGCTACCCTTAACGGTGATCTCATCGGCAGTCTGCGCATCACCATCGATCATGCCGGTGACGAACATTACGGGACCAGTGATCAATCCTGGCCATTGCATCGCTATTTCGAACCGTTTTTCAACGTGCCGCGCTCCGGCCTGGTCATTAATTCCTACGACGGTTCGGTCCGGCGCACCCTTAAAATTCTTACCGATGTCACCCTGCCGCGCCGGGATCTGCTGGACGCGGAGGATCTTGATATTATCGAAATGCTGCCGCTGAATGATCCGGTACGATCGATGATCAGCGGCGCTCTGCTCAACGTGTTTTATGACGTCCCGGAAAAGGCAGTCGAGCCGTATATCGAAGGGGAATCACGGCCCGATCTGAGCGGCTTCGGCAATCAGATGCGCCGCAGCGACGGATCGACTTATGTCTTCGGATTTGAAAGCTCCGTGTCCGATGAAGGGGCCCCGCCGGTTCCTTATAATATGAGCAGCATCGGCACCAGCCCGCGCAACGCCATTGTGACCCGGCGCGCGTTGCGCAACATTTTTATTACCATTGCCGGCATCTCCGATAATCAACAGCGGCAGGCGGCCATCGAGTACCTGGCGGAAACTTTGTTCTTTATGGCCCGGCTTTTTGAGCTGCGCTATCCGCAAACCGATGACCGTTTCAGAGATATCGGCAGATCGGAGAAGGCGTACTATTCGCAAATGCTGGCGTTTCCATATTACGTTTTTGACTTGCTGGTTAACCAGGAGGTGCTCAATGACAAGCCGTCCGCCAGTTGGGCGGAAGAGCTCAAGGCTTTGCTGGAGAGTCCGTCCTCCCGGGACCGGGTCAATCTGGACGCCGACGCGGCCGGGGAACTTCTGGATGCCTTCCGCGAGAAGTTTGCGGCACTGCATGCAGAGCAGGGAGATTTTATTCTCAGTGAGCTTACTGAGTTCGGCCGACGTTATGATGATCCGCAGGTCAATCCCCAGGCCGATGCCCGTGGGCGGCGCTATACGGGGCCCGTCAATTGGACCACGACCGGCGGTGAAGCCGCCGTCGGATTTATACGGTCGCTCGATAGATCCATAAGCGACCGCGCCCGCCTGGTGCGGACCGACAGCGCCGACTCGACCACGCCGGTCGGGGGTATTGATCTCAATCCGCTGAATCTTACGGTCAATATCTCCGGAGACGTCATGCAGGTGTCGATCCCGCCGGAGTTCATCGAATTGCAGAATGTCCCGGTAGAGGGTTTTGTGCCGGTCATCATTAACATGACGCCGGTCACCAATTTACCGTTGTTGCTCGGTCTCACGGAGCCGGAGTCAGCCATACAGGTCACGCGGGGCACATCGGCTGAAGTGGCGCGGCCGGTTTCGGAGTTGGATTTATTGAGTTTTCGTAATCAGGGAGCGGCCCCATGAATCCGGTCATATTTCTGAGGAAACTATGCGCGATTGCAACTATAGCCGCTATGGGTGCCGGCCAATTGACCTGCCCGGGATATGCCGGGGAGTTCGCAGGCCTGCCGCAGCCGGGAACTATGGTGGCCACCAGCGGCGCTTACACGCCGGCGATGCTCAAGGGGATTACTCTCAATCCGGCTGATCCGTTTCAATTTGATTTTATCGTGGATCCCGGAGAAGACGGGCTCAGCGGCGATGAATTGCGCGCCGAGGCCGACCGGATGATCCGGTACTTCATGGCATCGGTCACGGTCCCGGAAGACCAGATGTGGGTCAATCTCTCTCCGTACGAGGAAAACCGGATCATCGCCGACGGGCTGGGCCGCACCGCCCTGGGGCGGGATTTGCTGGCGCAGGACTACATCCTCAAACAGCTGACCGCGACGCTGATGTATCCCGAGGAAGAGTTGGGGAATGAATTCTGGCAGCGTATTTATGCCAAGGCCCAGGCGCGTTACGGGACCACCGATATTCCGGTCAACACGTTTCATAAGGTATGGATCGTCCCCGAACAGGCCAACGTCTTTGTCCGCGACAACACGGTGTTCGTCGTGGACAACTACCTCAAGGTCATGCTCGAGGAAGACTATTTGGCCCTGGAAAGCAACCAGGGTCATACGCGTCACGGCGTGGGCGACAAGGAAGAGAAACAGGGTGAAGAAATCAGCCGCGAAGCCAAGGAGGTGATCCGCGAGGTCCTTATTCCGGAAATCGAGCGTGAAGTCAACACGGGGAAGAACTTTGCCAATTTACGCCAGATTTTCAGCGCCATGATCCTGGCCACCTGGTTCAAACAGAATCTGCGTGAGAGTGTCTTTGCGCGAGGGTACGCGAACCGCAATGCCACCGACGGAATTGATCTCCAAGACAATGCTATCAAGGAAAAGATCTACCGGATGTATGTGGAGGCCTTCGAGCAAGGTGTTTACAACTATATCAAGGAAGAATTTGACGAGCAGACGCGGGAAATGGTCCCGCGCAAGTATTTCTCCGGCGGCATCCGCGGCACGGCGAGTGTGGGGCGGCGTGAAGATCTGACCGTCAACGAACGACTTTTGAACGGGCGCGAATCGGTTGTGCGGGTGCGGGTCCGCGGCACAGGCCGCACCGTGGACGCGGCGATACTGGGTGATTCTACCGATATCGATAGCGGACTGGATGACCGTCCCGTCCGCGAAGTTCGCCAGGGGGAACTGCTGCGACTGCAACGCCGCAGGGGAGAACTTCCCGAAATCCCTACGAGCATACCCGGATTTGTCGTGGGGGTCGACTCCGGTCAACAGGCTATCATGTACGGTGACGGCCTAGACAAATACAGGATAGATGTGGTG
Organism: Candidatus Omnitrophota bacterium; assembly: GCA_020632495.1. GTDB lineage: Bacteria > Omnitrophota > Gorgyraeia > Zapsychrales > Zapsychraceae > JAGOSC01. The sequence goes on from JACKFL010000005.1 coordinate 1,466,461, forward strand.
GCCTTCCGCCCGACCGCCGAGGAATACGCCGCCGCTATCAACGAAGCCGATACGGCAATGGCCACGGCGCCGGACCTGCGGCAAAGAACGCTGATATACCTTGCGGAAATGCTGCCGCAATTTTTGATCGCGCATGCTCACGGGGTCACCACCCCCGCCATGTACGATACACTCACGGCGGCGCTCGGGCGATTGGAGCCGACGCTGGCGGTCCAGCTGGGCGAGGTGTTAAGCGGCACCCGCCATGTCTTCGGCGAGACCGCCCGGCTGGAAAACCTGCGGAGGGCCCTGGCGCAGAACGAATACCTGCGCCGCGAGAATATCTTCGTGGAACTGTCGGCCGACGTCCGTTACAGTTCGCTCGAAGGAATAAAGAAGGAAGTGATCGCGGTCCGTTCCTACAATATTCTCCGTTCCGAAGTGGATACCGAAGGGCCGTTGGATGAAGCGGGGAATCCCGGCGTGATCTACATCCTGGGCGAGCAGATCGACGCCCTGGACGATACCACCGGGTATTCCGGGTACGCGCCGGTCGGTCACTCGGAAGGATACATCTTTACTTCACGCGAACGGGACTCCGTGTTTCAGACCATTCTGCCGTTCCTGCGCGGCGCCTCCTTTGCGACTCAGCCCTTTCAGCAGGAACATCCAGTCAACGAGCAGTTGCGCGCGGTCCTCTTAAAAGACCTGCCGCCCAATCCGGATGCCGGGCAGATCGAAGAGATACTCGATAAGGTATACCGCTCGCTGGCCGTTCACGAACGTCAGCACAACCGGGATGAGGCGGAGGGATTCGCGCAGGGTCTGATCGGAATCCGCAAGAATATCGCCCAGGAAGTCTCGGCCTATATGGCCTCTATGGCACAGACGGATACGCCGTTTCTGGCGTTCTTTGATGTGCTGGCCAACTACTTGTATTATCGCGCGCGCGGTCAGGCTTCCGACCTCGACTACATTTACCAAGCCGCTTATGAGAATATTTTTACCATGCTCGCCGGAAGGGTCGGTCTGGACGATTTTCGTATCGGCCGGGGTGTGGAGGCGCTGGACGACGTCAACGTCTTGCTGAACGAACTCCTGCAACTTGATGCGCCACAGTTGCGCGCGATCGCAGCGTCCTTGCAGGATGACAGCGCGGTGCGGGAGCGGTTGAGCCAGGGGGAGTTTTTTGCAGAGACCCGGCGGACGGGAAATGCGCTGGTCGTCCGGCAGCAGGAATTCCGGCGCGGGGTCGGATTGCTCATCGCGGGTGGTGCCTTGATGGTCCTGGCAATCGGGGCAGCGGTATCCGATGACCTGGCCGCGTACTTTTCGCTCGGTGTTGAACCCGGCTATGAAAATATCGGTATTGAGGCGCCGGAGACGGACCGGACATTAACCATTCCGGGCGCCGCATCCGACAGCGCCGTGCTGGGGCGAAACCGATTAGGAATGGACCGGCGCGCGTTCTTACGCTATCTGGCCTTGACACCTCTCGCGGCCGCCTCACTGCCCGCCCGCACGTTTGCGGATACGGTCATTTTGCTCGGGCGCCAATTCGAAGAGACGCCGTTCAGTGAAACGATTGACGCTTCGCGGGCGGATATCAACCTCTTTTTCGGGACCCATTTCACTGAATACGACGGACTGCGCTCGGACGATCATTTTGCCTCATCGGAATCGCGTCTGGACGAAGTGTTCGCGCGTGCCCGGCAGTACGGGCGCCGGGTGGTTGTCTACTATGAAGACGCCTTTATTACCGGACGGGAGGATTTCGCGAATCAGTACCCACTGCTCGATGCGGATGCGATCCTCAGTAATCCCGAACAGGAGGCCGCCTTCCGGGACCGCTACGCGGTGGATGTCGCCCGCAAGGCTGCCGAACTGGCTGACGTGGACTTCGCTGATATCCACCGCCGGGGGGGAGCAGTCACCGATCCGTTTATGCGTTACTGGGCCCGCCGCGCATTTATCGATGGATTCGACATCAGTCTGCGTTACGAGGCCCCGCCGGTGGAGGTCGTCCTCAATGCCTTGCGCGGACAAACCACGGCTGCTGACCGGCTGGCCCGCGATGCCAAACTGGCAGGCGATATCACCGTGGAAGTCGGGGCGGATAACAACGTGAGCGTGGTCGTCCTGCGCGGCATGGGCCATAATGCCCTGTACGGTTTACTGCAACAACGCGGCGCCCAGGTCTTCAGCAACATTGCGCCGGAAGTATTGGAGGAGCACCTTCAGTTGCTGCGCGGCGGAGTCGGGGCCGACAATGCCGTGCTGGCTTCGACCTCGGCGGTCCTGATCGGTGCGCTGGCGGCCGGCGCCGGATTCGTTTATGTCCGGAATCAACTGCGTCGCCGGGCCCTGGAAGGTCAGACCGCGGCAGATGAATTCACCAAGGGGGGGATTGATCTGAACGCCGCCAATCTTCGTCTGAATGTCGCCGGTGACCGGTTCCTGTACCAGCCGGCCGGCACAGCCGATGTGACGGGGCCGGCCGCGACCGGATATACCCCGGTCATTATTGACGTTATTCCCATCACCAATCTGCCGTTGTTGCTCGGCGGGAGCGATCCTGCCGCGCCCGGTCAGCTCAGCCTGCGCAAATAAGTCCGCATCCGGGATTGGCTCGCTTTTTAATTTGTGCTAGTATGGGCAAAAAAGCCAACCGCTCAACTCATTTCACAAAACAGGGGAAATCATGGTCGAAAACTGGCTGATCAGTATCGGGGTCCCGGAGAATTATTCCTACGAACTGATGATCATCGTAAAGTTTTTTATTCTGCTGGCGCTCTGCGTCCTGGTCAATTACCTCGCGAAACGCTACATCATCACCATTCTCAGAAAGATCGTGGCGAAGACCAAGAACACCTGGGACGACATCCTGTTGCAGAAGAATGTCTTTAACACGCTGTCGCATTTCGCTCCGGCGATCGTGATCTATTATCTGGCGCCGGTGTGGTTCTCCGCCACGGACTCGGTCAACGCGGGAATACATCGACTGGCCAACACTTATATGATCATTGTCGCGTGCCTGGTACTCAACTCCCTGCTCGATGCCTTGGTGGTCATTTACCAACGGTATGAAGTCTCCCGCAAGCGGCCCATAAAGGGCTATATCCAGGCCTTCAAGATCCTGGTGTTCTTTGTCACCGGTTTGTTCGTCATTGCCACGTTGCTAAACAAATCGCCGTGGGGATTCATGAGCCTGCTCGGCGGGCTCACGGCGGTGTTGTTATTGGTATTTAAGGACATGATTCTCGGGCTGGTGGCCGGGATCCAGCTGTCCTCGAACAACATGATCGCCCGCGGCGACTGGATCGAGATGCCCAACTACGGGGCCGACGGCGATGTGATCGACATTACGTTGACGACCGTGATGGTCCAGAACTGGGACAAGACAATCACCACCATTCCCACCTACGCCCTGATCTCCGATTCCTTTAAGAACTGGAAGGGTATGCAGGAATCGGGCGGGCGGCGCATCAAGCGCGCGGTGAATATCGATATCAACAGCATCCGTTTTGTCGATGACGAACTGCTCGGCAAGCTCCGGAAAGTGGAACTGCTGAAGGACTACTTGCACGATAAGCTGCAGGAGATCGACAAGTACAATCAGGAACACGCCGTCGATACCAGCCTGTTGATCAACGGCCGCAAGATCACCAACATCGGGACCTTCCGTGCCTATTTGATCGCCTATTTACGCAGACATCCCCTGATCAATAAAGAGATGACCTTTCTCGTGAGGCAGCTGCGACCGACCGAGTGCGGGCTGCCGATCGAGGTCTATGTCTTCAGTAACGACAAGGTCTGGGCGAATTACGAGGCAATCCAGGCCGATATTTTCGATCATATCTTCGCCGTGGTTCCCGAATTCGGTTTGCGCGTCTTTCAAAATCCCACCGGCTCCGACTTTCAGTTTCTAAAGGCCGCCGCGTGATGACGGCGGCGCCGCGGCGTGTCCTGGTGATCCTCATCGCTACCGCCGCGCTTTCGATGACGCTGCGGCTGGCCCTGCTCAGCAAGGGGCCGTACCACTCGGACTGTCTGTGGCTGGCGATCCAGTCGCAAAATATCGTGAAGACCGGACATATGCAATACCTGCAGAGTTCCGGTCTGCCGTTGACGGCGTTGGCCGGGGCCGCGTTTGTCGGCCTCACCGGTGCGGCGGAAGATTTGGACCGGGCCGTGATTGCCGTGAATCTGATGGCCGCGGTCTTCGGGGGGCTCAGTGTGGTCCCGTTGTTTTTCTTTGTGCGTCGTTTTTGTGATGAGGTCACGGCGGCGGTATGCGCCCTGCTGGTTACGGTAAACCCGTTTCTGGTGGGTCTGTCGACATTTGGGAACAGTCACGCACCGGCTTTTTTCTTTTTGGCGATAGCGCTGTGGGCGGCCGCCGGCTATCGGAGGGAGGGACGTCGGCGCGATTTGGTATGGACCGGAATCGGTCTGGGATTGATGGGGGCGGCCCGCGTCCAGGACTTGGTCGTTATGGCGCCGACCCTGTTTCTGATGACCAGCCGGCCGCCGCGCGGAAAGAGTGTCCGCGGTCCGCTTGACTGGCTCATCCCGTGGTCGATCGCCGCGCTGATCGTGGTGTCGGCCTATATCCCCAAGTTTGCCGCAGGCCGGGCCGCAGGCGAAGGCGTCGGCGCATTTGTTTACGGGAATCTCCTGGCCTACTGGGACCCGCTGCCGCTTTCGGGATACGGCGTGATGCTGCGCCGTTTATTGGAAACCTTTTCGTGGCCGGAGTGGGCGGCGATGCTCGCCGGAGTAGTGATCCTTTTGCGGCAGAGGCGTTACCGGGAATTATGCGTGCTGGCGGTGTGGATCGTAACGCCGATGCTGGTATTCGGTCAGCTGGCGTTCTTTGTGTTCCGGTTTTTAATCGTCACCGTGGCGGCGCTGTTGATCCTGGAGGCCGTTGCGGTGGGCGCGTTGTGGCGGCGCAACCGGTGGTGGGGAGCGGCAGGGACGACATTGTTGATGATCACCGTTATCACCCATGCGCTGCCGTACTACAAGATTTATCATCACCGGCATCGGCAGGCCTTGCTGGTGGATTTCTTTCGCTGGATCGGAACCGTGACCGAACCGCAGGCTTATGTTTACGAGCGGGACCACATTGCCTGGATTAACGTGTACGCTCAACGCCGTTTCGTGGGCGTCGACCGTTCGAGCGCCGAAGGAGTGGCGCGTTTCCGGCAACGCGTTGACAACCTGCTGGCGGGCGGGCATCCGGTGTACATCACCAAGTACGGCCTGATGGACCGCGATGATATCTTGCGCCGCGAGCTGATCAAACATTACCGTCTTGAGTGGGTGGGCAGCCGGATGATCGAAGACTGGCATCTCGGATTTATGAAGCAGGTGGTTGTCCCGAACGATCTGTTGCGCGTCCTACCCCGGGAAAAGTAATTTCTCATTTACAAGTGATTCAGAATGTGATATTTAAGAATAAACCCAAATCCTCAGAGGGAGGCCCGGGTCTTGGCCGCGGACGCGCTGACCGTCCGCCATTCTGCACAAAAGGAGTCCGCCATTGAATCTACCCCCGGATAGAGCCGCATCGGCTCTGAAATCACCCGTCCCGGCAGATCCCGCATCGCCGCCGTGGGGCATCTCCAGTAGCATCGATATTTATAATTGTGATCCGGACACGATTCGCGACGCGGAAAAGATTCGCGAATTCGTCAGAGTGCTGTGTGCGCGGATCGGCATGCGCCGGTTTGGAGAGACGCAGGTTATTCATTTTGGGGAAGAGGAGCGGGTGGCCGGATTTTCCATGGTCCAGCTGATCGAGACATCCTTAATCTCGGCGCACTTTGCCAATTTGACGAATACTGTTTACCTGGATGTCTTCAGCTGCAAATCTTACGATTTGGAAACGGTGGCGGAGTTTGCCCGGGAGTTTTTCGGCGGCGACCGCTGTATCAGTCATTCCCAAGCCAGACTTTAGTCCGGCGTAATCAGAGTTTAGTCTTTCCGGATACCGGAACAGAAAGCCATCCGATCCGTTGTATCAACAAAAAAGCCCAACCGGAAAACCGGTTGGGCTTTTTTAATATCTTTTTGACGTCGATTAGGAGGCCAGGATATCGTATGCGCGAATCGTCTTTCTTCCGTTGGCCGCGCATTTTTTTTGGGCTTGGTCCACCAGCCAGTAGACATATTCGTTGAGTGCGTCCAAAGCGTCGGCTGACACATTGTATGTGCTCTTGCCGCTGCCCTTGAGCGCTTCCTTTGTCTTTGATCCAACCAGTAACATGTCTTTGTCTTTACCTTTGGCCATAGTGTCCTTCCTTTGTTAGAGAGTTAATACTAGCACTTAACAGAATGTAAGGGAATTTTACGGGTTCGTCAAGCATTTAAATCAATTGTTAGAACGGCTCTGGTGCAGTCTACAGGCCGATTGGCGTATTTTCTCAATCTTCCACCCGGCGCAGGAAATAGGTGCACGCCGAGATCATCAGGACGCCCCCGGCTAAGTACAGGATCTCGAGTGGGTTGTGAGGATGACTGGTCATGATGAGTTTGAAGAAGTGGACGATCATCACCATAATGATGACCTTCAACAATTTGGTCTTTAAGCCGTCCAGATTCTTTATTTCAAGGATGTTAATTTCCCGGTCCTGGCGGGCCGGATCGATTTTCGAAACAAACAGTTCGTAGACGCCGAAGCTGAAAATCAACAGGACAATGCCGATGAGGTACAAATCGATCCCGCCGATCACATTTACCACCAGATCATTGTAATTGGTCCGCCCGGTCATGCCTTTGGCAAAGGAAATAGCCGCATGCATTAATTGGTAGCTTCCGGCGATAAACAGAGACAATGAGGCCATGAGCGAGAAAATCACGGCCAACAACGTGATCAGCCGGGATTTCCAGAGGAAGGATTCAAAGAGATACTCGATTCGGGAGGGTTTTTTAGCCGGCATACAGTGACAGTTTAGGCAAGGACCGGATCTGTGTCAACACGAATGTTTTCTGGCTCCCTCACGGGAGGGCGGAGAGTCGGTGATCATCCGCCCCGGTGTTATGCCCGTCCGGAAACTAAAATTCTCCTTACCCCTTGTAATTTTACTCGATTTGGTTAAAATTTGCTTAGACGTTCGATTTCGTTGGCAAGTGTTGCGGCGGTCACGTACACTTGTAGGAAATGAGCGAACTTCGTCGAATCTCTGGCCATAACGCCCAAACAGGCGGTTTTACTTTTATGCACCGTTGTATTCCCCACAGCATTAACTTTCCCGCCCGCATTCTCCTGATAACCCTCTGTGTGCTTATGCTGTCGCAGCCCAAAGGTGCCGTGCTCAATCCGGCCGTTGCCGCGGCCAACAGCAAAGAGGTGGAAGAGCAGTCGTTTCATCCCAACGGCAAAGTGAAGGCCGAATGGACCACCGTGGACGCCAAGAAACAAGGGGATTACAAGGAGTACGCGGAAAACGGTCAGCTCAGGCGCCACTACCTGTATGCGGACAATGAACAGCATGGTCTGCAGATTGAGTATTTTCCCAATGGAAATATCAAACGCGAGTTCGATATGTACCGGGGGAGGCTTCAGGGCGAGGAAAAGACATACTACGAATCCGGAGAACTCAATAAAGTCACGACCTACAAGAATAATCGCCGTGACGGGCCGTCCCTGGTTTATCGCAAAACCGGCCTGCTGCAACGCGAGAGTAATTATAAGAACGGACGGCTCAGCGGCAACCGCAAGGACTTCTGGCTGAACGGGCAGATTTCCACCTTGGCGAAGTATCAGAACGGAAAGCTGCACGGGGAATTCAAGACCTTCTCCCCGGAAGGGAAATTGCTCAAGGTCAGTTACTACAAGAACGGCAAACCGTTGACCAACGCCCCCAACAGCGGACAGACGGCTGATATCCAGGCGATCTCTGAAGCGCTATCCGTGCAGAAGGAATTCTACGAGACCGGAGAGCTGAAATCGATCGCCCAATTCCGCAACGGACTGTTTCACGGGATGCTTAAGCGTTTCTTTGATTCCGGTGCCACGAAGAGTATTACCCACTACTACGAAGGGCTACGGGACGGCGTGCAGATCGTGTATTATGAATCGGGCATCGTTGCCAGTCAGCTTTTTTACAAGGACGACAAGCTTCACGGGATTCAGAAATTTTTCTACCGCAACGGGGTGCTGCGGGCCAAAGAACGTTATGAAGACGGTACCCAGAGTGGGGTGCAGGAATATTACTATGAGAACGGGGTTATGCTGTCCCGCAAATTTTTCCGCCGGGGGAATCTGTTGCGCCTGCAGCGCTTCGTATATGAGAACGGTGTTCTTAAGACGATCGAGGAACTGATCCAGAATCAGGAAATAGTCCGGAATGTGGAGGAGAAGGAAGAGGAGAATGTGGAGCTGCTTCTTTCGGAGTACTTTCTTGAGGCCGATATCCAGGAGTTCTTTGATAACGGGAATATCAAACTTGAATTGGAGACAAAGGAAAGCGGCGCCGTCTTTCAGCGGCTGTATTACGAAGGCGGCGGGCTCGAATACGAGATCAAATGGGCCAAGGGCGACGAAAAGCTCTACTATGAACATTACGATTCAGTCGGCGGATTGGCCAAGGCGGAGTTGGCCAGCATATACAAACACACGGACCTGGTCCGCCATAAGGATTTTTGCGACAGCCTCCGGGGTGAAATGATCAGTGATCATTGCCGGCTGACGACCACCGATTCCAACAATGACTGCATCGATTCCGAACAATGCCAGGCGATGTGCATCACCCGCGGCAAGAATGAAGGCGATGACGCGCAAGGCAAATGCTCTCCTTACTCCGACATGAGTGACGGGTGCTACAACTTTATCTCTCAAGGCATCGCTTCTGCCCCCCAGGGCAAGTGCGGCGGTTCCTAATCCCTCCCTTTTTTCCCGTTTAAAAAAAGTCGATTGACCCCGCCGGTTTCGTGTGTATAATAAACGAAAATAATTTCTATTTATTATGGATGACTACGCAGACCAACTGAGAAGACGGGGGCTCAAGGCCACTCCCAAACGGATGGCGATCATCGGGCTCTTTGTGAAGGAAAACAGGATCCTGACACCGGAAGAAGTATGGGTCCCGCTGCGCCGCAAGTTCGGACAGTTGGGGCTGCCCAGTGTGTATCGTAACCTGGATACGCTGGCGGAATGTCACATCCTGACGCAGGTGCACCAGTTCGATAACAAGCGCTATTACGCGCTGTGTCATGCCCGGCACGATCATCACCATCACCACATCGTGTGCACGTCATGCGGCAAAGTCGGTGAGTTTGAGGGCTGTGCCTTGGAGTCGGTCCGCCGGGTGGACGGCTTTAAGGTCTTGCGTCATTTTGTTCAGCTCGAGGGCATCTGCGCCGATTGTCAATAGGAGGGGAATATGGGGGCAAAAGTGCAAACGAAATCGAAGTATATCCTGACAGAACTGATCCATCACATCCCGTTCTCCGTGTTCGGGGTCATGCTCGGATTGTTGATGATGGGTGTCCTGACGTTTATCGCGGACATCTCCGGTCACGGACAGGATCTGACGGCGGCTTCCATGGAGTTGTATCATGTCTTTCATCCCAGCCACATTTTGCTCAGCGCGGTTGCGTCCACGGCGATGTTTATGAAACATGACGGTCAAATTCCCAAGGCGGTGGCGGTTGGTTTTCTCGGATCCCTGGCCTTGTGTTCGTTGAGCGATTCCATTTTTCCCTTCTTGGGCGGGCTGCTGATCGGCGGGGATATGCATTTTCATGTCGACATCCTGGAACATCCCGGTCTCGTGTTGCCGTTTGCAGTGGTGGGGACGGCGGCGGGACTGGCCGCGCCGCGCAGTTTCGAGAAGGCGACGGAATATTCCCACTCCATGCACGTTTTTGTCAGCGCGGTGGCTTCGATCCTTTATCTGCTCGCCTTCGGACTGGAGCACTGGACGCATGCGCTCGGGGGTGTCTTTGTCGTCACCGTCGTGGCGGTCATGCTGCCGTGTTGTCTGAGCGACATCATCTTTCCGCTGACCTGCACGCACGCCCATTGTCATCACAAGGATGTGATGGAGATGGACCATCATCACTGAACATCAGAAATAGACCCTGCCGGCACGGACCGGCCTGCCTCTCCCGGACGCAAAAATATCCTTTGCCTGTAATGGTCAGAGACCGCGCTGTCCGTGTTCCGCGCCTAGGCGGGATTATTTCCGCTCAGGGCGGCCGCTGTGTCGGTGACTTTTTGCCAGGAGTCGATGAGATCCGGTTGGCCGATCATATCCTGCCAGCCGGCGCGGGGGTTTTGGCGGATAAGTTGGAACAGGCTGATTTGGCGGGGAGACAAATAACGGTTGAAATCGCTGCGGGAACCCACGGCCGCATTAACCCGGGCCGCTTGGAGCTCGGTCATCGGGACATACTTGAGCGGCGTTTGCGCGAGGTAGTATTTGGGCTCGCTATCGGGGCGGATCGGGTCGCGCACCAGTTGGGCGGCGGATCCCACACTGGCTTCGGCCACCCGCAGCTGGTCCCGGTTGCGGGCATAAACTCGGCCGGCCATATCATGACGGCGGGCCTGGTCGACCAGATTCTCATAGGAGAGTTTGCCGGGATCGTATTCCACCTCGACCACTTCATGCCCCTGCAGGTAACCGGGCCGGGTGGCGATGACGCCGTCAAGATTTCCGAACATGCCCTCTCCGGACCAGAAGCAGAACATGGCAAAGACGCTCTTCTCGGTGCGACGGTCGCGGGCGGATAATTCCTCATCCAGTAACTTGAGATATTCCGGTGTCGGGGAGCCGTGTTTATTCAGGGCGTCCACCATGCGGGCGACCAGACCGCCGCGGCTGTAGTGGCCGCTGAGGCGGGGGACGAGGTCCGATTGGTCGGCGGACACGATCCGCACGACAGGATTGTTCCATGCCGGTTCGCTATATTGTTTGAGGGTGGCTGCGTCCTGGCCGCCCCGGTTGTTAAAGATCACCACCGGGATAAAGTGGGCCTCGATGGCCTCAACGATGAGCGGATGGCTGAGGACCTGGTGGCCGTAATTCTGGCAGGTCAGGCAGCCCGGAACTTCTTGAAAGAGCAGGAAGATCGGTTTCCCTTGTTCCCGCGCCAGCGGTACGGCCTCCGGCAGGCTGCGATGCCAGCGCACCTGACCAAGTTCCACGGGATTGGCCTGATCGGCGGATATCGGTTTGGCGGTGGTCAGTACGGCCGCAGCCAGCGCGGCTGCGAGAGTGAGTGTTTTTCTGGTCATGTGTGAATCCCCCTGACGGATTGCGCGGTGATGCAATCCTCCAACAGACTCGGGCCTGAATTTATTTGGTTCGCGGGAATTTCCTCCGGGGGCCGGGAGGCGCGGGAATTACCTTGACAAGGATTTTGGCTTGATTTAAGATTGGCTCGACGCATGAAAACTTTCCTTAACCTATTGTCCCAGTTTCTGATTCTGCTCATTAAAGGGTACCAGCTCACCCTCTCGCGCATATTGCCGCCGGCCTGCCGGCATATACCGTCTTGTTCCCAGTACGCGATCGAAGCGTTGCGGATCCACGGGCCCTTCCGGGGGATACTGTTAACCCTGCGCCGGCTGAGTTCGTGCCATCCCTGGGGGCGGCACGGCTACGATCCGGTGCCGCAGGAAGGACCAGCTCATGTCCATAAGAATTTATAACACGCTGACCCGGCAAAAGGAAGAATTTGTCCCGGTCGAGGCGGGGCGTGTGCGCATGTATGTGTGCGGCCCCACCGTTTACGACCTGCTGCACGTGGGGAATTTCCGCGGCGCCATATTCTTTAATCTGGTCCGCAACTGGTTGGAACATCGCGGATACCGCGTCGATTTTGTTTATAACTATACAGATATCGACGATAAGATTATCAATAAAGCCCAGTCGGAAGGTAAATCCGCGTTGGATGTCTCCAGCCACTTCATTGACGAATTTGAAAAAGATTACGCGACCCTGGGCCTGCCGCCGCATACGCACAATCCGAAGTGTTCCGACCATATGGACGATATGATCCGTTTTATCGAAGATCTGATCGGCAACGGGCATGCCTATGAGATTGACGGTTCCGTTTTTTATTCCATCGCGTCCTTCGAGCGTTACGGCAAGCTGAGCGGCAAGCATATCGAAGACCTGGAAGCCGGACATCGTGTCGATCCCGACGTCCGCAAGAGGGATCCGCTTGACTTTATTTTGTGGAAACCGGCCAAGGAAGGGGAGCCGTATTGGGAATCTCCGTGGGGGCGCGGCCGGCCGGGCTGGCACATCGAGTGCTCGGCCATGAATCACAGCTTCCTCGGTGATCAGATCGATATACACGGCGGCGGCATCGACCTTATTTTTCCGCATCACGAAAATGAGATCGCCCAGACCGAAGGCAAGACCGGAAAGCCTTTCGCGAAATACTGGATGCACAATAATTTCATCCAGTTCGGCGACCAAAAGATGTCCAAGTCGCTGGGCAACGTGGTCAAGGCGCGGGACTTTATGGAACGCTATCACCCCGAGATCCTCAAGTTCGTAATTCTCGACGCGCACTACCGTTCGCCTTTGAACATGGGCGAGGATATCGTTCGCCAAAAGATGCAGGGCTTGTCCCGGATTTACGAAGCGGTCAAACTCGCCGACACCATCCTGATGAAGGACAAAGGCCCGGCGGAGCCGGCTGCCGGATTTCAAGCCAAGTGCCGGGAGAAGCGGGAGGAAATTGAACGCGCGCTCGACGACGATTTCAACACGCCGCAGGTCTTTGCCGCGATCTTCGACGTAGTCAGGGCGTTTAATGACATCGCTTTCAACAAGAAAATTACCGCCGTGCAGCAGGCTAACGCGCGTGCGTTCAAGCAGGTCATAGATGACTATGGACGTATCCTCAGCATGCTCCGGGAACCCGCGGTTGAATTTCTCGACCGGCTGAACCGGATCCTGGTGCGGGAAAGGGGGCTTGACGCGCACGAGATTCAGCAGCTGGTCGATGCCCGCACCGCTGCCCGCCGCGACAAGGATTTTCAAAAATCAGATGCCATCCGCGACGAACTGGCCGGAATGGGTGTCGAGCTCAAGGACGCGCCTGAGGGGACGCACTGGCAAATCAAAATCGGAGAGTAGCGATGAATGATGACGAAGATTGGATGGCGATTGCCATCAAAGAAGCGGAAAAGGGACGCGGAAAGGTCGAACCCAATCCGGTCGTCGGAGCGGTCATTGTCGAGGACGGACAAATGGTGGCCCATGCCTATCACGCGCGTTACGGCGGGCCGCACGCCGAGGTCATCGCGATTGACGCCCTGGGCCGCCCGCCGCAGGACGACGCGGTTCTCTACGTCACTATGGAACCTTGCAGCACGGTCGGCAAGACAGGTAAGTGTACCGATCATATTGTCCAAGCGGGAATCAAGCATGTCGTGGTCGGAACGATCGATCCGAATCCGGACCATCGCGGGAAGGGGCTGGATATCCTGAGGGAAGCGGGTGTCAATGTCCGGGCGGGCGTTCTGGAGAAGCAGTGCGCCGACTTGAATCCCGATTTTAACGCGCGGATGAAACAAGGTGGATAGGCCGCCGGGAGGATAATCATGGGACGATACAGCGAATATTGGTCCGGGTTGTCCGTGGCCGGGTTGGCGGTCCTCACGTTGGCGGCAACGCGAGTTTGGGCCGCTGAACCGGGTTTCAAGGAGGGCCAGGTCAGCAGCGGTTATACCATTGTTGCGGATGAGGATATGGATGTACGGCGTACCGGGGGCCACATCGTGATGGAGGACCTCTCGGCCGCCAATACCAAGAAAATCAGGCGTATGCAGGATGAAATCGCCAAACTCCGTGAGGAAAACAAGGAGCTGCGCCAGGCCCTCCAAAAGTTTGAGACCGAATTGAGCAACCGGTTGGAGGATATGAAGACCGAAATCGCCGAACTGCGGCAGGAATTACGCGGGCAGTAAGAAATTTACCGAAATGTCACTCCGGCCCGTTGACAAGGTAACCCAAGTGTGATAGACTTGGCACGCTATGAAAAACGCAATGATTAAACAACACCAAACCCTATGTCACATGCTTTTTCCGGTCTGGAGAAAGTCGGCGGGTGGAGGTGTGTTTTAGTCATTGATTAAATAGCCAAGCTAAAATCAGCAATTTCTAAAGCCACCTTACTCGTCGAGAGTCAGGTGGCTTTTTTTATGGCCTGCGAATCGAACGATTAAGGCGGGAGTTAGAGCGGAAGGAGGACGCTCGAACATGACACGGATGATACACATCAAACTGACGATTATGGCGCTGCTGTGGGCGGGAGGATTTATCTCCGCCAAGGCCATCGCGGCGGACGCCGGTCCGTTCACGATCTGCTTTTTGCGCTTTCTGATCGCGTCGGTCTTGGTCTTTGCCGTGGTCGCGCGCAGCAACGTGCGGGCGGAGTGGGACCACGCGATGGTCGGGATGGTCGTCGGCGCCGCGTTCATCGGGGTGTTTTGCTATAACTATTTCTTCCTTAAGGGGATGTTGTTTGTCGATGCCGGCCGGGGGTCGGTCATTGTCAGCACCGTCCCGGTCGTGGTGGCGGCGGCCTCGATGCTGTTCTTTCGGGAACGGCTGGGGGCCGTTAACTTGGCCGGTGTCATTGCCTCTTTGTGCGGCGCGTGGGTGGTTATCTCCAAAGGCAATCCGGCCGGTCTGATTCATGCGGGGATCGGCAAGGGGGAATTGATGATGATCGGCTGCGTTCTGTGCGCGGCGGGATTTTCCTTCATTTCTAAGGCGATGTTGAATCGCCTGCAGCCGCTGCATCTGATGGCCTGTATTTCGGCCCTGGGCACCGCGCTGGTGGCCGGGCCCGCCTGGGTCGAGTTACAAAGCCATCCGCTGCACCTCGGTTCGGGCGGGTTTGTCCTTAACCTGGTTTATCTGGCGGTCGGCCCGTCGGTCATCGCGCTGATGTTTTACTACGACGCAATTAAATCCGTGGGGGCCGCGCGTGCCAGTCAATATATGAATCTTATGCCGGTCTTCTCTGTCTTATTGGCCGTTCTGTTCCTGGGAGAACAAGTCAGCGGTTCGCTGATCCTTGGCGGCGGTCTGGTGACGACCGGGCTGTATTTAACCAATGCGGGGGCGTCCTGATGCGGCGCTTCGCGCACAACTTACGAAAGGAGGTGAGGATGATGGCGATGTTTTTTCTCGAAGTCGTCGCGTTCCTGTCACTAGTCTCCAGCGAAAGGATCTGGGACAACGTCATGGAACAAGAAGCAGGATGAAGTCATAAATCCGAAATCAACGGTGAATAACGCCGGTTTAAAGGAGGATCCTATGAACAACAGAATCCGGAAAATGAGTAAAACCAGTCAATTAAAAGCCATTCCCAGAGCGAAACTGCTGAAAGTTACCGCACTCTTGTATCTGAAAGAGGCGCTGTACAAGCAGAAGTACGAACAGTGCCCGGAATTGGTGCAGACGGCCAAGCGTTACGGAGCCACGACCGAGGAGGTCCAGATGGTCATTGCCCGTTACGTGCGCCGGTTGCAACAGGGGCTCGTCTACGAAGCGACCGCCAAACAAAGAGGCATGCTGCGGGAACAGTGAATCGGGGGACATTATGTCGCATCACTGCGTTTAGGGGGTGTTCAGTTGAGCTGAACATCCCCCTTTTCTTTTTGTGCCGTCCCGATGGTGAGTGTTATAATCAGGCAAAGCATATTAAGGGATTTTAATGTCGGTTCTGGATCGAAAATACTGGATTTTGGAGAGTCCGCCGCTGGATATGTTGCTGATCATTCTGCCCGGATGGATCGGTGTGGCGTTGGCCTGGAATCTCCCGCAGGATTCACTGTGGATGACGCTGTTTGCGTTGTTCGCGATCTGGTTCGTCGACGCCGGGCATACCTACACGACCTGGTGGCGCACCGTCTTCCGTAAGGAAGAACGTGAGGCGCATTATATCTATTGGCTGGCGCCGGTCGGGACGATCATCGGAATCTTTTTGTGGATCAAGCTGCGTTTGCCGTATCTGTGGTCCTTCATCGCCTACAATGCGATCTTTCATCAAATCCGGCAATACTACGGCGTCAGTCGCTGGTATCAAAAACTCAACGGCCGCTTTTGCCGCGTCTCCAACCGATTTCAGTACACTCTCTTGGTCATGCCGTTCATCCTGTTTCATTTTCGCGGGATCGACTGGATTACCATGTACTCCGACGACGGCGGGGAATTATTTTTGTATCCGTCGCCGGTCCTGTTCAAGGCCGGGCTGGCGGTGTATGTGGCCACACTGGCGGCGTGGCTTGTATTTGAGGCGCGATTATGGTTGAAGGGATTGCGCGAGCCGAACCGGTTTTTGTCGATGCTGGTGCCGATCAGTATTTACGGAGTGGGTTTTACGCTGGGAGACACCGTGGCGGAAGTGATCTTCCCCATCCTGATGGCCCATGGCATTCCATACATGGCGATTATGGACGTCAGCCTGCGGCGGTTGAATCCCGCGATTTTCACCAGCTTTCTGAAAGTGCTGTGCCTGATGATCTTCACTGCCGCGTTGTTGTCGTCGATTGAAAGCTATGCCACCGATTTCCTTGAGACCCTGAATTACGCCTATCGCTACCGCGATACCTCCACCGGCCAGGCCCTGCTCACCGCGCTGGTCATGACCCCGCTGATCTGTCACTTCATTTGGGATGCCTACATTTGGAAAGGAACGCACCGTGAAGCGAAAAAAGTATATGGATATTCGGTTCCTGGACGTTAAACGTTTATACCATAATCTGAAACGGTGAAGTCCCAGTGAATTCCGCGAATATTCCTAAGATCGTAAATCACACCGCCACACAGTACACCAAGGGGAATCTTCGGGATATCGTCAACAATATACTGGCAGCTATACCAAATGAATATCTGAATGGCATTGATCAGGTCGAGCTCAAAGAGCATAGTCCGGATCAAATGGAGCCCTGGTATGCCGACTACATCAATGCTATGGGATCCCAACAGGGAGGTAGGATTATACTCTTTATGGGGTCGATCTTCCGGCGGGCAGAGGGGAAATTGATTGAGAACAGATTCCTGGTGTACACGATGCTCGGGTCCCTAATTTGTCATGAAGTGAATACACATTTGCTGTGCGTAAAAGGTGTCCCTAAAAAGAAACGATACTTGTTTGAAGATGTGGTGGAATACCGGCAGGGGCTTGATATGTATATCAGGGTTATACAAAAGTCGTTTCCCTTCCGAATTCTTGTATTGAGTATGCGGCTGCAGCTGAAGAATCGGGAAACCCGCGCGGAATTCTTGAGACAAGCGCTGATAAATCCCCTGTTCTGGCAAAGGATGATGACGGACGCCGCGCCGAATTCGATACTCTGGATAATTTCGGCGTTTACCTCGTTCACCGGATTGTTCGGTTTTCTAAGCTATCAATCGCAATTGGTGGTATGCGCGGTGGGAGCGCTGTGTTTGGCTATGGCCTTGATGACAGCCGTGTTTATCCCCAGTCTGATTATATGCCGCATAATAATTCAGGCGTTGATCATCATCTTGGTGTTGATTTTCGGGGCGCTGTCGACGATAAGTACCGGATTCATCATTATTGTCTTTTATTGCTTCGCTCATGATGTCGCATGGTATTGGTCTTTACGCCGGAAGCCCGGCAATCAGGAGTAAACTTCGTTTGGTGTGAGTTTCCCCTAAATGCGGCACGCCATGCCCTCAGGAGCGCTTGTCCGAAGAGAGAAAACGCATCAATTGTTTCCGCACCCGCTGATCAAAAAGCAGCGCGTACCACACCACCAGGGCCAGCGACAGGCTGCCGACGTCCATGGTCAGAAAGATTCCTCCGTGCAGACCCAGTCCGGCAAAGATATACAGAATCCGCAGCGGGGTAAAGATCAGGAATATAAAGCTCATCTCGAATATCAAAGTCCCGTAGGACATCAGCTTGGCCAGCCACGGGTGGCCGGTGATTATCGCCGTCAGCCAGTTGTCGCGGGCCACGCCGTCCCAGTCGAGAATATACTGCAACGCCAGACCTTCCCGCCACAACGGGTCGGGCAGTTTCTTGATCCCCACGATGAAGTAGTACACGCCGAAGAACCCGATGATGATGCGCAGGAGCCCCCGCAGTTCCGCCGTGTTTTCAGCCGTAAAGACATAACGGGGCCGGCCGACCAGTACCGGGGGGCTGTCCGGCGGCAGAAAGAAAAACAAAAACAGGAACAGGTTGGCCAGCGGCTGCGCCTCATGAATAATCAACGGATTGGCGTGGTAAAAATAAACTTGCAGCAAATAGAGCGGAACCAGCGTCCACGTATTCAGGAGCCCGCAGGTGAACAGCGCGATCAACAGCAGCATGAGGCCAAAGAGGATGGAAAACCAGGCGGCGGGCCACGGAAAGAAAGCCGGGGCGCGTACCAGATAATCTGGCAGGAATCCCGGCGGCAGCATGCTCTGGCTGCCGTACATCAGATCAAGTTTCGGCCAGAACGGCAGATTGTAAATCAAAAGGTAGATGCCAAGCGTGATTCGGAAGAATCCGATCTCAAGCAGGCTATTGTTGGCGGGGGAAGGGTTACTCATGGCATGTCAGTTTCTTGTTGAGTCCGTATTTTCGGGAGACATCGGCCGGCGCATCCGAATTGATGCGGAAGCCGCTGCCCGGCCCATAAGAGCGCTGAAGCTCGCGGCACAACGTCTCCACATACGGGGACGGATCCTCGTGTAATTTGGCCGCCACCCCCAACCAGGTAAACGGGATGCGCCAGCGGTGAAACGACAACTCGCTGACCGCGATTTCCCGCGGGCCGGTCTCACCGTAATAGGTCACGCTGAGCTGATAACGGTACATGGTCTGCTGCAATTCGCTGTCATACATGAACACCATGTCCGAGGTGAAAGGTTTGATAAAGACATTTAATCCGGTGGCGTGCAACGGGGTCCAGAACAGATAGGCCAGCGGGCCGAGCGGACCTATCGGATGGGCTACGACGATAATCATCACGAACAGGCCGATCAGGATCGTTTGGCGGAGTTGGGCAAGTTTGCGCATGGCGGACATAACGGGCCGGGTCCGTGGGATCCCGCCCGGGATCTATTTAAAGGCGTCGATGTACATATTATCATTGAACGGCAGGGCGGTGGTCCTGAATCTGCGAAAACCGGCCTTTTCCAGCAGTAGCTGCAGGTTGCGGGGGGAGAAATAGACGAGGTGGTCCGGCGGACGTAAACCCGGCCAGCCGGAGCGGCGGATAAAGCGGTTCAGGCACATGAAGTTAGGAGTCTTCAGCAGCAGGACGCCGCCCGGGGCGAGCAGATCGTAACACTTGCGAACCATGCCGGCGGGATCGTCCAGATGCTCGATGATTGAGACCAGCGTGATCGCGTCAAACTTAAGTTCTTTAAAATCAAATGTTTGTAGATCACCGACCTGAACGTTCAGGCCGTCGTTGCGGTTGGCCAGTTCCGCCAGGTAGGCGGAAATCTCAATGCCGTGGCACTCGTAGCGGTCGCGGGCATGCAGCAGGATCCCGCCGGCCCCGCATCCGCCGTCCAGCAGGCGGCCACCCCCGGGTAAATAGGTGTGCAATTTGTCGAGAAATATTTTATTCTTATTATGACGGAAGTTTTTGTTCAGCCACCGTTTTGAAACTAGCGCGGCCTGACTGATAGGCCCGCGCTTCTTGTTCTGCCGGCTGACGATCTTTTCTTCCGAATACATATCCGGGCGTTCGGCCCGTTCTGGCAGTGGATCTATCCGGGCAAACCGGCACGTCGTGCATTCTTCGATGGTCCACGGTTTTAAGTTATACAGACACTTCCACTGCGCTTCACCACAGACGGGACAGGTAGTCATGTGATTGTTCTTTGTCATTGCTGTCATTTTGTTTATAACCTAGCATAACTCAGGATATTTGCATAGCAATAACTGGCAGATATGGATGAAATGAGTGCGTACGCCTGCATTTGGCTTTAAAACCGTTATTATTCCTTATATTATAATGAAACGATTGGCCAACAATTCAGCGTTTACCCTCGTTGAAATCTTGATTGTGACTGCCATCATCGCAATAATGGCGAGCATTGCGATTCCTAATATCCTGCGCGCGCGGTTGAATGCCCGTGTCTCCCGAGTGGCGAGTAATCTCAAGACCTTCGCCACCGGATTCCAGATGTATGCCGTTGACCACGGGGCCTTGCCCCCGGACTCACACCTTGTCCTGCCTCCGGGTATGGATGTCTACATTGACCCCGAGGACTGGGCCAAGGATGCGATGGGCGGACAATTCAACTGGGAAGGGCCGACATGGGGAGAGGGCGGTCCCTACGACTATGCCGGAATCTCTTTATTCGGAACAACCGCGACCGTAGAGGAATTGACAATACTGGATATTGCCTTTGATGATGGCGACCTGACCTCCGGATTCTTTAAGCAGACTCCCAACGGCAGGTACACATTCATTCTCGAGGAGTAGACATATCCCCAAGCGAAACTTCTCCGAGGGCCGAATACACCGGTCCCGCCGGAGTAAGTGTGCTTTGGTAAAACACGATCCGCGTTAAGGACTGCCGCAAAGGCGGTTCAAAGGCGAAGGCGGAGAGAGTGTTTTTCAGGACATGACCTCTGTCCAGCCGGCGGACCCGGCCTATGGTGAGATGCGCGGCGAAAGGCCGGTCTTCACCGGGGAGGCCCAGCCCGGTCAGGAATTCCTGCAGACGGGTGTGCACCGCCCCGATCTGTCCTTGTGGATCGTCGATTCCGGCCCAGATTACCTTGGGGCGGCCCGCGGAGGGGAAGGCCCCCAGCCGTGAGATCGTCACCGGTATCGCAGACGTATCAGCAAAAATATCCGCCAGGCCCTCCGCAATCGGCGGCACCAGGTCATCCGAAATATTTCCTAAAAAACGCAGTGTCAGATGGATATTGCCGGCGTCGACCCACTTGATGTCGGCTCCGGTCCAGTCCAGGTCTGTCTTGATACGAACCAGGCGGTCCTGAATGGTCTTGGATAGGTCAAAGGCGATAAAAGTCCTGGGCATGATATTTCTCCTTCTTAGAATTCTACCATAACAGGGCCCGCACCGGTGTGGGCGAGCCCCGAAGTTCCAAGATCGACCCGACTTTGTAATTGAACGGGAACGGTCCTTCCCCTATAATGACGGCATGACATCGAAGATTGAATTCTATCTCATTATCGGTCTGATTTGGGTTTCCGCGTCTTTTTACACGGGACTACTGTTCTACAAGTCCTATATCCGCAGCCAGCAGGCGGATGAATCCGTAAAGGTCGAGGAAGTCAAAAGCAAAGGGCGGGAGGAGCTGTACAGCCCCGTCACCACGGAAAAAAAGTGGAACGCCCGTGCCGATCAAATCCGCAGGGATCACCGCAGCCTAGTCGACTCCTATAAACAGCGCCAGCGCGACCATCAACGCCTGACACGCAGTCTCATGCGGCGGAATAAATAGTAAAAACAGAAAGCCGGCCGGCCGGTCCATGGTTAAACGGGGAGAACAAATATCATGCACATGACATTTATTCTGGGGGGGATCCTGTTGGTGATCGGAGCTTCGCTGATTGTTTCGCGGTTCGAGAAACGGGATCGGAATAATGCCACCAACATCGTGGGGATCGCGCTGATCGCGTTGGCGGCGGTGTTCATCGTCAGCAGTTTCATCCGGATCGTTCCGGCGGGGACCGTCGGTGTGTATGATTTGTTCGGGCGAGTGAAAGACGCAGAGCGGCTGCCGGGATTGAATTTTGTGAATCCTTTCGCCAAGCTGCAGATCATGAATATCAAGACTGAAGAAATCAAAGAGGTGATGGTGGTGCCGTCGCAGGAAGGCTTGTCCATCAACGTGGATGTATCCATTCTTTACCGCATGCTTCCCGAGAAGGCCAGCGACATTTATACCACGGTCGGACAGGGTTACCGCGGAATCGTTATCATCCCCCAGTTTCGTTCCGTCGTGCGCGGCGCGACCGTGGATTACGAGGCCAAGGCGCTTTATACGTCCAACCGGGAGGAGATCGCCGGACGCATTAAGGACGACCTGCGCGATCTGTTGATCGAACGGGGCATCGTTTTAGAGAACGTCCTGCTGCGGGCCATACAACTGCCGCCCACGGTCGGCGGGGCGATTGAACAGAAGCTCAAGGCGGAACAGGAAGCCGAGCAGATGCGATTCATTCTGGACAAAGAACGCAAGGAAGCCGAACGCCGTATCATCGAGGCGGAGGGGATTGCCAAATCCCAGGAAATCATCAACAAAACCCTGACCCAGGAATATCTGCAACACGAAGCCATCCAGAGCCAGATGAAAATGGCCAACAGTCCCAACAATACCGTTATTTACATCCCCGTCGGGACCAACGGAATCCCGTTGGTCAAGATGACGAACACGAATTAGCGCGACCCGGGCCGACGGCGCCGGGCTTCATCCAAATAGCCGCCTTCTTTGAGTCGCCGGTAGATGTGCCGGGCCACGTATGCATTTCCCTTTCCCGAGAAATGGTATTGGGGTGAGTAAAAGGTCGCGGGGTCTTCATCTTTGAGGATTTCGTCGAGGAATTCCGTCGTGAAGTCGAAGTACGGAATGCCTTTTTCATCCATGATCTCCATGAACGGCCGGTAATTTTTGACGCTGTGTTCCTTTAGTCGCCAAAAGTCGCCGCTGTTAGGCAGAAAGACCACGATTGGGATCGCCCCCTCTTTGCGGACCGTGGCCGCGAAATCTTCGATGATGGCCATGGACACCTTGAAGATATCTGACTTGGCACTGTATAGATAGCCGTCGAAGATTTCGTTTTGCGGCTTCATGTACATGCTTTTCAATATTTTGAAGAGGCGGACGGTTAGAAAGAAATCCAGGGGGTGCTGGCCGTACCGGTAGTAAAAGAAATAATCATCGTGGCTCAGTTCCAGCCGCACGGTTCGTTCCTCGTCTAGCAACCTTTGATAATCAGACAGGTCGTCCAACGGGTTTTCAATGAGGACGAGCTGTCCGTCCTTCAATGTAAATCGCGGTTTGGAGAGGGGAAGCATGGAGTGCGGCAGATAGAACGGGCGAAATATTGTCATGTTGCGGGTGGGGTTTTCGGTCATAAATCCGATCAGGACGATATCCGGATGGAATTGCTTTCCGTCCTGAAGATATCGGAGGTACGCCTGGTCCATTCCGTATCCGCCGACCCCGAAATTCATCGTCTCCAGCCGTGAATCCAAACGGTTGAGATGTTCCTGCCAGGTCTGGTCGTTAGGCACCTCGTCGCAGTGGACAAAGGAGTCCCCGAACGTCGCGATGCGGATTTTGTCTCCCGGAGTGAGGCTGTAGTCGTGGTCGGCCCGCAGTCCTTGCGAATTGGCGCGGTATTCGTCGCGCGCCCCGTTGGGGGCAATCGTCCACCCGAGCTTCGGGCTATGGGCGATATACTTGGCCTCACCGTCCAGAATTTTGCGGACCATTTTGCGCTGTTCTTCGGAGAACCGATCCTTGATGACCGGGCGGTACTCGATGTTCTTCTTGTGGCGCAGATAAAGTATTCCCAACCCGGCAAGTCCCTCTAATACTAGGAGTTTGACCAGGATGAGGATTATTGAGAACATGACGTTTTTCATTTTCATATCCGGCTATTATACATCAGGTGAAGGGTTAGAAAAGAGAATATCCGCCGTTGCTGCTGGCCCGCATTTACGCGCGATACGGGAGGGCCGCCGAGGCAATGCCAAATGTCTCATAAGACCATAGATAACAGTATATTAGGAAGGATCATATTGAGAATGCCGGCGGCCGGCCATTAAACGTTTGTATGGATGTTACAGCTATAGTATATTTTATATGGGAAAGGCCCGGGGGATATCCCTCCAATCCGTAATGGTAATTATCATGTTTTTTATCGATTTTCAGAGAATTAGGAGACGGCAAGGTTTTCGGCAGTTTGCCTGCGGGTTGGCCGCGGTCATGCTGGTAAGCTGGGGTCTGCCGTCGGCCGCCCATGCGAATACGCCGATGTTGGAGGCCCTTCCGCAGCCGGGCACGATGGTTCGGCTGAGCCCCCATCATGAGCCGGCCCTGATCCGGGGGATGCGGGTTTTTGCCGACAACCCGTTACGTTTTGACTTTATCATCGACGTCGGTCAAAACGGACTCGCCGGTGAAGAGCTGACACAGGAAACGCGGCGGTTGATCAAATATTTCCTGGCGGCGTTAACCGTCCCCGAGGACGAAATGTGGGTGAATCTTTCACCCTATGAAAACGACCGCATCGTACCCGCCGGCTTCGGCATTACCGAGATGGGCCGGGATATGCTCGCCCAGGATTATATTCTCAAACAGATCACGGCGTCACTCATGTATCCGGAGGACGATGTCGGTAAGAAATTCTGGGAGCGCGTTTATACCAAGGCGCAGCGCCTGTTCGGCACCACGGATATTCCGGTCAATACCTTCAACAAGGTGTGGATTGTCCCGGAGAAGGCCGTGGTTTACGAAAACGGGGATACCGCCTATGTGGTGCGCAGCCGGCTGAAGGTCATGCTCGAGGAGGATTATCTGGCCATCGAGGCGAGCCGCAAACCTAACGCCGCGTTCCGTCTGGAGACCGGTCAAGCCCCGGGCAGCGAGGAGCAGTCACCGGAGGTGACGGAAATAATCAGGGAGGTCATGATCCCCGAGATTGAGCGGGAGGTCAATGAAGGCGAGCACTTCCGCCCGCTGCGACAGATTTATCACTCCATGATATTGGCCACCTGGTTCAAACGAAATCTCCGCGAGAGTTTTCTGGGCCGCAAATATGTGGATCAAAAGAAGCTGTCCGGCGTGGATGTTGATGACAAGGATATCAAAAACAAAATATATCAGCAGTACCTGGAGGCGTTCCGGGAAGGGGCTTACAGCTACATTAAAGAGGAGTTCGATCCCGTCACCCAGGAAGTCATCCCCCGCAAGTACTTCTCTGGCGGGACGTCGCTGGCCTTATCCAACGAAACCTTTGAAGTCACCCGCACGTTGTCGCCCGCCGACCGGGCGGTGATGGCGCAAACCGAAGACCGGTTGCGTATTGCCCCGACGGGACTGGAATTGACCAATCCGGAATCGCGGCGCGACGCGGCCATCCTGGTAACCCAGTTTTACAATAAGCCGACGATTGAAAATTACCAGCAGCTCACCGTTGCCCAGCGTCAGCAAATCCGGACTCAGGCCGAGCGACGCATTGGCAGCGTGCAGGTCGTTGGGCGCGGAGAACAACGCTACGCGGTTGATGACTTTGTGCGGGCCACACTCGAACAGGCCGCGATGACCAAGACCAATGTGGTGGACCGGGTCGGCGAAGATGCCTTGTACATTTCTCTGGGTTCAAGTCCGGAATGGATCTATCGCAGTCTGCAGCTGGCCAATCCGGAATTCGACCGTGTCCGTTATCTGGCCTTCTCGCTGCTGGGCGACACTCCGATCTCCGAGGATCAAGCCGGACGGTACATGGATTATCTTAGCGATACCATCGGAGCCGATGTCCGCGGATCCACCGCACCGATCGTGGTAAGTGATATGCTCGGCGGGGGACGGACATTTGCCCTGTTTATTGGGCTGCTGGAACAGTGGGCCCAACGGGAAGGTGTGGAGGATTTCGCGCAACGGCTGGTGATCCATTCGATTGAGGAGCCGGATACTTACGGTGAAACCCCCGACGAATTGCAGAGGTATCCGGTGATTCACCAGTTGGAAATGGACCAGGAGTTTATCGATGCCTCCATGAACTCAGAGGTCTTTTTCAACACTCGCTGGACGCCGCGGTTTCTGCCGCAGGCGTGGGGGACCGAGCTTAGTCCTTTCGCCGAGGGTTACAACATTCGACCTACCCGCCGCGCCGCGTTTCTGTCTTTCCTGCTGTCGGACGCCCTGTTCGGCGAGAATACCGTCGTCCGGCCGGGGGCGTTGACGATCGGCCGGCAAAAGGCTGTCCTGGCGCGCACGCAGGACCTGGACGCGGTTTCGCAAGCCGCGCGATCCTACCAAACGGTGGCGGAGATGTACCGGAATCTCCCGGCGGATATCGAAAACGTCATTCGCGGATTCGCACGGACACTTCCCGCCGAGCAGGCCGCGGAGATCGAGCGCAGCCTGCCCTTCGCCATGGACCTCCTTGAACGCGTACGCGGGCAGTACGCGGACCTCCGCGCCACAGACGAACAGGGGGCTGAGATTAATCTCACGGTCGACAATTATCACAACCATTTTCACAACATGCTGGTCACGTTGGGCAGTCTGATTTGGAACATGAGTGCCGGTCAGATCGAAAACGCCCGGGATTTCAAAGTCGCTTTCGCGTCGGCCCTCTTGCATGACTTTCAGTTACGCCAGGTGCTCGGTCCACAAGACGCCGACGGCCGGCGGTGGGTTACCGCCGCGTATGTCCCGGAGACGATGGAGCAGATCGGAGATCTTATGGGCGTCACCACCTACACCCGGCCCGAGGTCGAGAACGCCGATTACAGCGAACGGGTAAGTGATTCGCAGAAGCAGGACTTTCGCCGGGCGTTGCGGGGCTTTCTCGGGGAGGAAACATCATTGACCGATTTCTTCGCGGAGGTGGCGGCCGCGATCCGGCGGACCGATTTTGCCTCGGACGTGGCAACACCGGAAATTACCTATCAGGAGCTGGCCGGATTGCAACGTTACAGTCTGGACGCCAATATTCAGAGCTGGCTTGCCGGCGAGCAAACGTACACCCAGCTGCTCGACCGGATCGCCGAACGTTGGGCCATTGCTTTTCAACGGGTCGACGAAGATTACAACAATCTTGTTTACGGCGCGGACAATCGGGACGAAGTCAGAAATACAGCCCTGACCTTCCTGCGGCGCCGGCAGGCCATTGACGTCGGCTTCCTGGGGGCCCTGCAGAATATTCCGGTGGAGCGCCGGACCAAGGTCTTTGAAATGGCCAACCGTCTGGAAATGGCTGATTTGTCCGGAAACTTCTGGCTGACTTCGGCGGCGGTCAATGAGGCGGTTATCCGCGGGCTGGCCAATGAGCTGCCGTTCGTTTCGGAAGAAGGAACGTACCCGTATTTTGTCTCGCAGGTGGTCAGCACCTTACGCAACCGGGCCTTCTTGGAGGAACTGCCCCCGGTCTTTCAGGAGCGTTTTATTCAGCGCGTAGATCAGTTAGCGGACGTCGCGGCCGACACCATCGTACCGCGATATAATCGTCCGGTGGCGGATTACTGGGCGCAGGAGCGTGAGGATCTGGTGGCGGCATTCGGTTTACAAACGGATGAGCGTCGGTCCGTCGCTGACGGAAAGGACCGGTCGGTTTTGAGTGATGACGGACGGCGCATGCCCCAAAATCCGCGCACATACACGGTCAGTTCCGACTTGCGGGCGCAGCTGGTGGAGCGTTACGGCGCGCAAGTGATCGAGGCCGTTGAAGCCTTCGGTAAACTGGATAACCTGTACTCCCTGAATCGCAATTTGCGCGCTGTTGTGGCGGAGTTGGATGTGCTTTACCAGGCGGCTCCGCGAAAGGAGGCTGCGCCGCGGCTATTCATCCGTGGAGGGATCATCCGCCGCTTTCAGGCGCAGGACCTCAGCGATCTGCAGGACAACACCGACATCGATATCATCCTCCGCGACACCGACAATTATACGGTGCGCGGCCGGCAGGATGCGTGGTTCGACAATAACCGGATTCAGGTCATGGCCATCCCGGTTACCCCGGGACAGGATTTTGTGGAGATCGACCGTGGACAGTTGGAGGCGAGTCCGTTTTACCTGCTGGACTTATGGGCGGTGTATGCCGGGACGGACCGTGAATTTCCCGAAGGCGGTTCGGACCGGGCCGTGCTGGTTACGGACCGGGACGCGCCTGCCAATCAGATAGCTGAGCAGAACGTCGGGGGTATCGATCTTAATCCCTCCCTGTTGGAAATACAGTCGGAAGGCCGCGGCATCGAACTGGAGACCCCGGTCGACATGCAGGATCTGGAAAATATGCAGATTGAGGGCTTCACCCCGGTTATTTTCCAAATTGTTCCGGTCACCAATCTCCCGCTGCTGTTAGGGATTAATGATCTGGACAGTCCGGAAGATCCCGCCGACAGCCAAATCCAGCTTTCCGCCGTATCACCCGGACAACCACTCGCAACCGGTCAATCCCTTTAGCCTGCCCACCGTCTGAATGCTGTTGCCCAGAAACTAGGCAGAAAATCTTACCATATTAACATGCAAGTCAAGTGAAATTCGGTCCCCTCACAGGTCGAATCCTGCAAGGCGCTGTAAGTAATGCATTTACAAATGTGAATTTTTACAGTAATATAAAATATTTGGTGCCAATCATTTACCGCATAGTAACCAAAAAGACACATTTCCGTAACAATATCGGGCCATACTCTATAGTGACGTGAACTGAAAAACGGAACATGATTACGGCGAACAGGAGACGCATGATGAAAAAAGCGGACATGCATGTCCATTCCAATTATTCAAACGATCCTTCGGAATGGGCGTTGCGTCAAATCGGAATGAATGAGTGCTATATAGAGGTGGAAGAGGTCTATGCGCGGGCCAAGGCCAAGGGAATGGATTATGTCATCATTACCGACCACAATACGGTGGACGGGGCCGTTCGTCTGAATCGAAAATATCCCGAAGACACCATTATCGGCGTGGAGGTAACCACCGGCTTTCCCGAAGACGGATGCAAGATGCACGTCCTGCTGTTCGATATCACTGCCGAACAATACCGGCATATCGAAAAGATTCGGCACAATATCTACACTTTGCGAGAGTACATCATAGAAAATGACATCGGCTACTCGGTCGCCCATGCCACTTACGCGGTGAACGGACGGCTAAATATGGAGGTCTTTGAAAAATTGATCTTGATGTTCGATGTTTTCGAAGGCATCAACGGCGCCCGTAATCCCTACTTCAATGAGGTGTGGATGGACGGTTTGCGCAATTTGACGCCGGAAGATATCGACCGTATGTACCAGAAGCACAAGATCGAACCGATCAGCCGGGATCCCTGGGTGAAGGGGTTCACCGGAGGTTCCGACGACCATGCCGGCCTGTTTTCCGCCGACACCTGGACGGAGTGCGAGGCCAATACGAAGGCTGAATTTATCGCCGCCATCAAGAACAAACACAGCCTGGCCATGGGCCGGAGCAACAATTACAAGACGATGGCGTATGTGTTCTACAAGATCTACAACGACTTTCTACTGCATTCCAACAATAAAAATCAGAACCGTGTGCTGAAGATCATCACCGACATCGTTTTTCGTGACGAGGCGCCCAAGCTCAAGGATGCCTACATCATTCACCGGATGAAGGTCAGCAGCAAAAAGAGGGAGCGTATCCTGGCCCGCTTTATCGACCGGCTGGAGACGCAGATTCTGCATCAGAATATTAAACTGGAAGACCGGATCAATGCGGTCTACGACAATATCTGCCGGCTGGGAGACGAATATCTCAAATACTTCATCAAGCGCTTCCATAAAGATATGGACAGGGGAAATGTCTTCAAGGCAATCAACAACCTGACATCTCTCGTCCCGATGGCCTACATGACACTGCCGTTTTCCTCTACCTGGATGCATCTCAACAAGGACCGGAAACTGCTGGAGCGTTTCAAGAATGCGTATGCCCGGACCAAACGCGATGAGAAGGGAAAGGTCTTCTGGTTCACCGATACCTTCGTCGATCTCAACGGTGTGTCCAAGACGATCAACAACATGCTGCGCGCCGCCCGGGAGCACGACATCCCGCTGCACGTGGTCACATCGCACAAGAATCTCGACAACGAGCCGTGCGAGCATCAGAACGTCATCAATCTTCCAACGCACTTTTCCTTCACTCCCGAAATCTACAATACCTACACCATGCACTTTCCGTCGTTCCTGCGGTCGGTCGAGATCATTGAACGCGAAAACCCCCAGGAAATTATCATATCTACCCCCGGTCCGGTCGGGCTGATCGGTCTGCTGGCGGCGCGATTACTGGGGATCAAATGCAAAGGGATTTATCATTCGGATTTTGGCGCGCAATTTGATTACATCATGGGTGACGGCTATTCACCGCGTATGATCGAGCGTTACACCAATTGGTTCTTTAACCAGGTCGATGAGCTGCGGGTTCCGACAAAGGAGTACATCGATATCCTGTCGCGCAAAAATATGCGGGAGGACAAGATGACGGTGTTCAAACGCGGTATCGATACCGATTTGTTCCGCTTTGATCTTTCCGAGAAACAGACGACCCTGTGCCAATACGCCATTCCCGAAGGGTTCAATCTGATCTATGCCGGGCGCATCAGCAAGGACAAGAATCTTGATTTCCTGGCCAAGGTTTATCGAGAAGTCGTTCAAACGCGTGAGGATGTCAACCTGATCATCGCCGGGAACGGGCCGGCCTTGGCGCATTTGCGTGAAGAATTCGCCGGCAACGCGCGCGTTGTCTTTACCGGGCAGGTGGAAAGCACCGAGCTGGCCAAGCTCTACAGCAGTTCCGACCTGTTGCTGTTTCCGAGTACGACCGATACCTTCGGGATGGTCGTCCTGGAGGCGCAGAGCTGCGGACTGCTCGCCTTGGTCACCGACGTCGGCGGACCGCAGGAGATAATCGTCGATCAGGAAACCGGTTTCGTCCTGCCGGTCGATCATTCCCGCCTGTGGGTGGACAAGATATTGTCATTGATCAAGGTCAGTGAATTTACCCCTGAAAGTTATGTGAGTATGCGCAACAAGGCCTCCGAACGCGTCAAACAAATCTTCTCCATGGAAAAATCACTGGAAAACCTGCTTGGGTTCAATATACTGGCAGGTAGGGAACAGGACATGGTTGTGGCCAATGAACCGCGCCGCATCCTGCTGGATGTCCTGGACAAAATGGGAGAAGAAGATGTTAGCGCAAAGTGACCTGACGCGTTATTTCAAGATTATTCAGAACAAAATCCCCGGACAATTGATCATCCAGATGACCGATCACTGCAACGCGTTGTGCCCGCAGTGCGGCATGCGCAAGACCGCCGACTTTCAGCGGTCCATCCTCGAGGTCGACAAGATCAAGCGCTATATCGACAAGGCAGCTGAAAACGGAGTGGAGGCGATTTCATTCACGGGCGGCGAGCCGATGCTGTTTTTTAAACAGCTGGTCGAGTTGATCGACCATGCGGCCAAGGCCGGCATCGAATATATCCGCACGGGAACCAACGGCTACATGCTGCGTTACGGCAAGAGCGAGGATGAGTTTCAGTCGCGTGTTCGACGGGTGGTCGATACCCTTGCCAAGACCAAGCTCCGCAATTTCTGGATCAGCATTGATTCGGCCGACCCGAAGACCCACGAGGAGATGCGCGGGTTCGAAGGGTTGATTAAGGGTATCGAGAAGGTCGTACCGATGTTTCATGAGGCGGGGCTGTATCCGTCGGCCAATTTGGGCATCAACAGGAATCTCGGCGGGCCGCGCACCATGGCCATTTTTCAGGAGCCGGAACAACAGGGCGAACAGTACCTGGAAAGATTTCACGACGAATTTTGTGCCGGCTTCGACCGCTTCTACCGGTTCGTCAGGGACATGGGTTTCACCACGGTCAATATGTGTTATCCGATGAGCGTGGGAACCGGTAACGACGAGCTGGCCTCCGTTTACACGGCGACCTCGATTGACAAGGTGGTTAACTTTTCGCGGCAGGAACGTGTTCAGTTGTTCAACGCCCTGCTGCATGTGGTCCCGCAGTACCGTTCCGAATTGCGTATCTTCACGCCGTTGGCCGCGTTGTATGCCCTTAAGAAGCAGTATCAGGAGGGAAAGGACCTGGGTTACGGTTGCCGCGGCGGTGTGGATTTCTTCTTCGTCGACTCGAAAGACGGGAAGACGTACCCCTGCGGGTTCCGCGGTGACGAAAACCTGGGCGACTACGATCAGCTCGACATGAGTGCCGTCGACCGCAATGATACCTGCAACAAATGTGACTGGGAATGCTTCCGCGATCCGTCGTTCCTGTTCGGTCCCTTTTTGGAAGGTATCCGCGCGCCCATTTCACTGTTTCGCAAGCTCAAGAAAGAGCCGCTGTTTTTCGATTTGTGGCGCTGCGATCTGGCCTACTACCAGGCCTGCGAGCTGTTCAGCGGCCGCAAGGCGCCGGATTACAGCAAACTGCAAAACTTCCTGCGCGAACGGCCGTCCATCCTCAACTAGTCAGCACGGGCCATATTTCGCAATCTCCCTTTATCTTCCAGGCATAAACTTAATTGAAGCAATAACTTATGTCGCTGCTGGCGTGCCGTTCTCCCCGCGGAGGGTCGCCATTGACTTGCCCCCTTATTAATACTATACTTATAAACATAATCAAGTCACGATTCCCCATCGACGAAGCCCTTTCGGGTTTCGGTATTATTATTTCCGATCATCAACTTTAGGCGAACTCTCCATCTATCTACTCGGTGCCGGGCTGCGCGACGGTCGGCCGGATAGATTTTGATGTGAACCAGGAAGATGTATGCGGTCTAAAAATCTTAATCCTATCCGGAAATTTCTCAGCCTTGTTATCAGTGCTGCCATGTTGGTCAGCGGCGTGCCCGTATCCGCCGCGGCCGACATCCTTGATGTCCTGCCGCAGCCGGGAGTCCGCGTCGGCGCCTCCGTTCCCACGGAGCCGGCCATCCTCAAGGGAATGACGGTCTATCCCGAACATCCCCTCAAATTCAATTTCATCGTGGACCGCGGCGAAGAGGCGCTGGCCGGCGATGACCGCGAGTCCGAGTATGCGACCCTGGTTAAGTATTTTCTCGCCGCGCTGACCGTTCCGGAAGAGGACCTGTGGGTCAATCTTTCGCCGTACGAAAAGGACCGCATGGTTCCGGAGCAGTTCAGCCACACCGAAATGGGTCGTGACCTGCTGGCGCAGGATTATCTGCTGAAACAATTGACCGCCTCGCTGATGTATCCCGAGGACGAGCTCGGGCAGCGTTTTTGGTCCCGGGTTTATCGTCGGGCGCAAAGTTTGTACGGCACCACGGATATCCCGGTGAATACCTTCAATAAGGTCTGGATCGTCCCGGAACGGGCAACGGTCTTCGAGCAGGGATCAACTGCCTTTGTGGCGGACAGCCGCCTGAAAGTCATGATGGAGGCGGATTATCTGGCGCGTCAGAACGGGGACGGTGACGAAATTGCTGAAAATGAAGTCGCCGCCGAGGTGATCAGGGAAGTGGTCATCCCGGAGATTGAACGCGAAGTCAACGAAGGCGCGCATTTCGCCAAACTGCGGCAAATTTATCATGCCCTGATCCTGGCCACCTGGTACAAGAATGCCCTAAAGGAAGGTTTATTGGCCCGGGTTTATGTCGACCGCAACAAGGTAAGCGGTGTTGATGTCCCGGATAAAGCAGATAAACAGCGCATTTACGACCGGTATCTGGCCGCTTTTCGCAAGGGGGTTTACAACTACATCAAGGAAGATTTCGATCCTGTTCAGCAGACCACGGTGGTCCGTCAATACTTCTCCGGAGGAGCGGGGCTGCAAGTGGAGCAGATGGGTGTGTACCAGGCGACAGCGGACTATGCTCAACTTTCCCGGCTAGCCCGGCGCAATATCGCGGCGCTGCTGGAGACCGATCCGCAGGCCGTGAGCGGACGCCTTGAGAATGTGGTGGTCAATCTGCGTGAGATTTCACCCGACGCCGATGCCGCCGTGATGGCCATTGACCAGTGGCGCAACGATCCTCAGGTCCGGATCCTGTCCGGCGGGAAGGCCGGTCATATCAATCTGCCCGGCGAGTTGATCACCGTGACCGACCGGGAGGGGCGCATTATCGGCAGCCAGGAAAAGGCTGTCGCGCATGCGCGGGGCATTCCGCATATGGCGGTGAACATCTATCTCTATGACTCGCGCGGCCGATTATTGCTACAACGGCGCTCCAATCACAAGAAGGAAGCGGTCGGTAAATTGCAGGTGTCGGTCAGCGGTCACGTGGATAAAGATGAAGAGCCGCTGGCGGCGGCTTTGCGCGAGGCCCGGGAAGAAGTGGGTATCGCTCTTAATCCGGACCGCCTTACCCGGGTGACCGGACTCAATGAGATATTCCGTGAGGAGATCCTTCCGGACGCGATTATCCGCAAGTTTGTCACCGTTTACGCCTACCGGGTGACCGACGAGGAGTTGGCCGCCATCGAAACCAATTACAATCTGAACGAAATCTCTGAGCTGTGGCTGATCCCGCCGGCCCTGTTCGAAGCGGTTCTCGCCCGTCATCCCGAGGACTTTTCGCGGACTTTACTGAATATCGTTTTCGACAAGAATCATGCCGTCTTCGACCGTTTGCGCGCGCGCATGCCCGACTTCGCCGTACTTGTCGGTGAGGCAGATGCGCCGGATTTCAGCGGGGAGGACGATCAAGCCCTGATCGTAACCCCTGAGCAGGCGGACCGCCGCGACGAGATTATCCGCAGCGGCTATGACGGGTTTGATCCGTTGGATTGGCAGAGTCTGCCGGTGTGGACGCGCAATGTGCTGGAATACTTTCAGGCCACCGATATCGATGCCTATCATGACTTGATGGCCAAGATCCAGGCCGGCTTTGTTCGTGCCGGAATGGACGTCCAGGAATTGATCGACGGCTTTCAAACCAATCAGTTTCTGGTCATCGCTATCAACCGGCATCAGCATCCCGAGATCACGCTCATCAAATTGCTCGATCCGGACGGTGAGCAGGGGCTGCTCGACGCGTACATCAAATGGACCGCGCGAGACAACGCCATCGGCAACCTGATGGGATTCACGGCGGGGGTGGTCGCCACATCCGTGCGCGCGTTTGCGCGCGAAGAGATCTTCGGTTTGTTTGCCGAGGGGCGCCGCAGTCCGTCCATGGCTGAGATCGCCGCGCATCTAAAGGCGCGCGGCAAGAACGCGAACAAGGGATACCTGCACGGTATTCTTTATACGTTCGCCAAGCTCGGCTGGCTGACGCGTTCAGGCCGTCAGGCCAACGATGCGATGACGTTCACGCTTACCGACAAGGGCAAGGCTGTCTTGCGGGTGGCGGATGCCTATGCCCAGGCGGCTGATTTCGACCGTATTGCCTTAAAGCTTTCCCGTTATCTGCGCGATGAATCGCCCCGTGAAACCGTGGAAGTGTTCAACAAGATCCTGGGCAAGATAGCGACGCTGTCACGCAGCGGCTGGGATTTGCCGGAGGACATTGATCCGGCGCTGCGCGAGGAGATCCGGCAACAATTGGACGGCTTTATTGTCGGCCCGTTGTTAACCGTGCTGCGCGACCGCGAATTGAACATCGCTCCCAGTCTGGTGTCTGATCAATGGATCGATTTGCGCAATTACGCGACCAACGAGCTCAGCTTGGGACGGTTTCGGGCCGCTTTTTCCATCTTGGAGAATGTCGGATTTGTGGATGTGTACGGGCTGGACGTCCGGATTACCAAAAAGGGGGAGGCCAACTTCCGCCGGACGCTGAATTACGGCGTGCCCGTATCATATTACCCGACTTACGCGCTGGCCGAAGAGCTGATGTTCGGTGATCCCAAGTCGATTGAGCGTTACACCGCCGACGGGATCGAGACGCTGGTCGACCGGATTCTCAATACCGACGGATCTGACAAATCGCATGAGGGTTATTTCAAGAAGGTCAAGGCTGAATTCGGCCATATTATGAACGGGATGTTTGCCGAAGAACGGATTCCCGCTCCGGCGGAGATGCAGCGCCGGGTGGATGCCGGAGATCAGCCGTTTACGTTTATGATTTCCGATGTGGGTGCCGGCAAGGGGGGATTTCTCCTGAATATGTACGATGTGGTGATGAATTCCCCGTTCGGAGAATTGATGCGTGAGTATCCGGATCTGTACCGGGTGGTGTTGGTGGGTATTGATTTCAATCGCGCGGCGCGCGACAACATGGCCGCGAATTTCCAGACACAAGGTATCCCGCACATTATCCTGGACGGAGACATCGGCAAACCGCAAGAAATTCTGACCACCATGCAGCAGAAATTCGCGGAGATGAAGATACGGGCCGATATCATGTTCAATATCCGGTCGATGCTCGATCACAACCGTCAGTGGGCCGATGTCCGCGACCCGGCCGCTGCCGAAGAGCGTGAACCGATCTCAACGTCCGTTTTTGCTTACCGCGGGGAATTGATCCCCAACAATTACGTCGAGCAGAACTTGAAAGAACACTTCGCCGGCTGGGCCGAATTGGCCGAAGAGTTGCTGATCATTGAACTGCATACCCTGGACGAAGACACCGTCGCAGGAAATCTCGGCCGGACGCTTGACGTGCCGTATTATCTTTCGCATCTGTTGTCCGACCAATACATCGTCGAACGGCCGGTCTTTGTTGCCATGGCCGAGGAGGCCGGTTACCGCGTCAAGACCTTGGCGACCTATCCGAATGAACCCATGGCCACCGTCGGCATCTATCATTTCAGTAAATCGACAGCGCCGGTCCAGGACGAAGCGATGGCGGCCGAAGACGTCTTCTTGGAACGGCGGACCGCATCCGGCCGTCCTATGTTGTGGCGCGACCGTCCGACGGAGCTGGGCGAAGTGCGGGAAATGCTCAGCAGCGGCGACCGCCGGCTGACGGACATGATCCGTCACGCGCGTTACGCCATGCGGAACAATCTTCACCTTGATGCCATCGATATGGTCCCCCTGCCTGAATTTGACGGTCACGATGTTGAGGTGGCGGTGCTCGGGAAGCAGCCCACGAATTCCTTCAAGCCCTGGATCGCCTACGGGATATTGCAGGAGGCCCAAGTGAATCCGGATCTGCGCAAGATCATTACGTCTACCACCGGCAACCAGGGGATTGCCGTGGCCTGGGTCGCGCGGACGCTGAGCGCGTTTTACGGCCGGCCGTTTGAAGCGGTCATTTACGTCGGAAAGAACACGCCGCTGGAAAAGCTTGAGGAAATGTCGCGGTTAGGCGCGACCATTATCGGAGACCCGCGCACGGAAAGTCTGTTCGAGAACTATGATGACGCGTTTAAGGCGGCCGAAGCCGAAGCCGCGCGTTTGGGTGACGAGGCGTATTACGTCTATCATGCCGATACCTCGGCGATCATCAGCTACGCGGCGTTGGGTGAGGCGATTGTGGATAAGTTTATCGCTGAAGGACATGACTTGAGCAAGTCGGCTATCTTTGTGCCGGTCGGTGCCGGCGGATTGGCGAGCGGGGTGGCTATTTCCGCCAAGCTGCGTGAGCCGCGGGCCAAAGTCATCCTGGTGCAGACCGAACGCACGCGCCACGCCTTCGACTCACTGAACGAAGGTCAGATGCATAATTACGTCGACGAATACCGCGACAAGCTGGACGAAGACGGGATCGATACCAAGTCCATGGAGCCGCTGGCCTTTGAGATTCTGTGGCGGCTGGCCGACGGGTTGGTGATGGTCGATTCGACCAAGATTCAGGAGAAGATCGGCTATAAGCGGGTGCACGGGATCAAGGCGGAAGGCGCCGCGGTGCTGCCGTACTTGGCCATGGAAGAGATTTCCGCGGAGCTGCGTGAGGAAGGCGTCAAGCATATCCTGAATGTCGGCACTGGAAGCAACATCAGTGATCTGGAAGTTACTCTGGCCACGTTGCTGTCGTCGGAGGGACGTTTGCATACTATGCAGCTGGCCGAAAAGCATCCGCCCAGTCAGGTTGTATCGCCGGGAAATGTGATGCTGTTTCAGGATACCATCACCCCCGATGATGTGCAGGCCATGCGGGCACTCGCATCCCCGATTGCCGGAACCGAACCGGACAACGCGGACGTCATCCGTGAGGAAGGAAAGATCTTGCTGGCGGCGAAGGTGTCTGCGTTCCTGGGAGATCCCGGGCAGGAGTTGTCGTTCGGAGCACAGCTGCCACTTTCGATCTATATGAATCAGACCATCAGCTATGTCAACGACGACTGGCAGGACCACATCGGCAAAGGCCCGATATCCGTGCTCGGCGTTATTACAGAAAGTGTCAAGAACCCGAAACTCCAGGGGAAGGCTGAGGTCACGGTCCGGACCATGGTCGTGGCCGCGGACGGCGAGCTTTTGCTGGACGGGGAATCCCGTCTGCTGGTCAACGCGTCCGAACAATACGACGCCCTGCCGGAACGGCCGAATTTGAAGTTCGCGAAAGATGAGATCGAGTACCGCCAGACCTTGCAATCCCGCGAGATGGTGATCACCGATGAGTTGCTGGAGGAAATGAGCCGGGTGTCCGGAGACTTCAATCCGGTACACCAGGCCGAGGATCCTGCCATTGACAATCAATACGGGATATTCAAACAACGGATCGCCCATGGCTTGCTGGGGGCCGCCCTGATTACCGGCTATGCCCGGGGCGGGCGTCTGCTGGACGGCGTGTATCTGGATGAACAGAAATTCACCTTTCTCAAGGCGATCTTCGTCGGTGATAAGGTCCGTGTCCGCTTACGCGTGAGCGATGCCGAGGTCCACGAAGGGCAGCTGGTCCGCCGGTTCGCTTCAGAATTGGAAAAATGGAACGGCGAGAAGTGGGAGCGGGCGATCATGGGCGAGACGCGACTGCTCTCTCACGCAACCATCGACCAATCAGTATTAAGTGAAAGCGATCCCGGCTCCGTCCCTGATCAGGCCCAGCTCGGAGAAGGGAAAACGGTACTCATCGTGGATGACTATGACTCACTGGCCCGAGCGACGTCACGGTTGATGCAGGCAATCGGTTTTCAGACGCATGTAGCAAACAATGGTGACGATGCCCTGGCGCTTATGGAAGAATTGACCGGTCAGGGTACAGCCGTAGACTTGGTTATCACGGACCGCAATATGCCCGGCCTATCCGGGATCGATTTAGTGAGAGAGATTAAGGTCCGTTTTCCGGCCGTCAAGACGATTATGAACACGGGGCGGGATTCCGGTCTGAGGGAGTTGCAAGTTGACCTGGGGATCCCGGTGTTGGTCAAACCCGTTTCCCTGGGAGACTGGCAGGAAGCCATTGCCAGCGTGTTTGCGGATGAGGCGTTAACGGCCGAGGAACAGGTCGGGGGGATCGATTTGAACCCGGCCGGCATGGACCTGAGGATCCTGCGGAATGCCGAAGGGGTCCCGTTGCTCGTGGACCTGCAGCCGATCCGGGATATCCGGATCGAAGGGTTCGTCCCCGTCATAATTGAGATTACACCGGTCCATACCCTGCCCATGCTGTTGGGTGTTATTGTCCCGGATCCCGCTCAACCATCGGTGCAGGGACCCGCGGAAAGGCCGTTGGCCCTGGTTCCGGACCGGCATACCCGGCTTGCCCGCCAAACGACCCCCTGAGGCTGTTCTTACAGGTTTCTGTTTGCAATCATAAGTAATTTGGTTAAAATAAATAGTTTTAATGAGACGTAATGTCCGCGAATGCCTAAAAAATAGTCAATTATGACAAAGCCCATGAAAAAGTACAATGTCATCATTCTGGCGGGGGGAGAGAACGAAGACTGGTGTAACCAATACGGTTACAACAGAAAGGCCTTTCTGCCCATCAACGGGGAACCCATGCTCGGCCGCGTCATCAAGGCGTTCCGGCGCAGTCAGTATGTGGACAAAATCGTGGTGGTCGGGTCCCGTGAGCTGGACCAGCTGGCTGCCATGAAATATGTTCACAAACGTGTTCCTGAGGGAAAG
Source organism: Candidatus Omnitrophota bacterium (assembly GCA_020632495.1). Lineage (GTDB taxonomy): Bacteria > Omnitrophota > Gorgyraeia > Zapsychrales > Zapsychraceae > JAGOSC01. The sequence continues at coordinate 1,506,062 of JACKFL010000005.1, forward strand.
TCATTTCTGCAGAACTTGCTGCACGGCATCCTCTACGTTAAGGCGGCCCTGTACAAATTCGCCTTCCGGCACAACGGCTACCTGATTTCTTTTTGTGATGCGGCCTACTTAAACACCAAGATCATAGATAAAACCATCGCGAATCTGGACCGGCACAGCCCGGGGCTCGTGCTCCATTATGTCAACAAGGACACCCTGGCCAAGGCGGGCTTTCCGGTTGAGAATCGCAGTTACATGCCGGTAGCCGGAGGAAAATATACGGGTTCCAATATCTACTATGTGCGCTATTTCCGCGGACTGCTCCGTGTGCTGCGCGATATCGTGATTTTACGGGGTTATCGCAAGGATCCGGTCAAGATCCTGGAGCATATCGGCTGCAAAGACAAGAACTATAACGGGATTGCCGAGGTGCTGTCCCGTAAACTGAAGACCAAGTGCAAGATCTTTGTTTCCCCCTTTGCCGAGATGGGGGTTGATGTGGACAAACCGATTGACTACGAACTGGCCAAGATTGAACTGGATGAGGCCCGGCATACAGGGCGCAAGCAGATGGAACGCGAGATGCGAAACATTTACAACGAACTCAGCCGGTTGGGAGTCCGGATCAACACGCATGACGGCAGGCAAACTCATCGCGAGACTTAGAGGCCCTGACGATATCAATCTGAAGTGTCTCGGTGCCGGTCTGATCGTCCTCGGCGTCTATCTCTTTTCCAAATATCTCCAAGACAGTGAGCTCGTTCGGCAGTTTTTTGAGAATATCCGCAGCCTCGGCTGGTGGGCCCCGGTACTCTACGTGGTGCTTTATATCGTCATGTCGGGGGTTATTTTGCCGTCGGCCGTCTTTAAGGTATTTGCCGGAACGGTCTTCGGCGTCTTCCAAGGCGTGCTGGTGGCTTCGCTGGCGGCCTGCATTTCCTCATATATCAAGTTTCTCCTCGCCCGATATTTTTTTCGGGATACGATCAATAAGAAAATTCAGGCAAACCCGAAATGGAAGCGTTTGGATCTCCTTATCGAGAAGGAAGGCTGGAAGATTCTGATGCTGCTGCGTAATATTCCGGTCGGCAACGCGCTGTTTCTGAATTATGTCTGCGGGGTCACCAAGATGCCGTCACGGGATTTTGTGGTTGCCTCTTTTGTGGGGCGGTTGCCGCAGACGTTCGTTTACGTTTACCTCGGTTACCTGGTGGGTTACACCTCGGGTATCGACGGGACCAATCCCACCCGCGTCACTTTTGAGTGGATCTTGTTGTGGATGGGATTGCTGGCCACGGTCGGTGTGACTTACTACGTCGTATACATTTCCAAGAAGCTCCTCGAGGATGCGGTCCCCGAGGCGGGCTTGACCCTCGAACCATAACCAACGGACATCCATTATGAAATCTTTTATCCCGGTGATTGTATTGGGCCTGGCATTGGCCGGCGCGGGGCCGGTTGCCGCCGAAATCCAAAATTACGACTATCAGACGCAGAATCCGCGGACGCGGGAAGACATCAACGCCTATACCGTCAAGATTGAGAAGCTGCCCGACGGCCGGCGGAAGTATTCGCGGACCATTGTCGGTGATGATGAAGAGGTGGACAAGTACGAGGACTTTATTCTGGACGAGAACTTCGACACCGTGGAATGGACCACCAAAGGCGGTGACGGCAGTACGAGTTACACGGGAAAAAAGAACGGACGGACCATTATCCTTAAAGGGACACTGGATGGGGAGCCGCTGGAAAAGACGATCGAGTTGGAAGACGACCGGCCGTTCTATTTCAGTCCGAAATTTAATTTGCAGAAGATGATATTATCCGGTGAGCCCAAAACGGAATTCTGGACGCTCCGCAAGGACAAGTTGACGCCGCATTTGATGGAGGCCCAGCAGGACGGCGTCAAGCGGATGAAAATAATGGGGGAAGAGATCGAGGCGGTGGAAGTGAAATACAATCCGACCGGTAAGTTTGCCCGTTATTACCGGCGCACTTACTACTACCGGCCTTCCGACGGATTATTTGTTTACCGCAAATCACCCACCGGGTCGGTCACGCGTCTGGTCGGGCCGTAGCGTTTATTCGCATTAATAAAAAAGCGCCTGCATCTTTGCGATGCCAGGCGCTTTTTTTATGTTTCTATCCCAGGCTTATTCCTTGGATTTGGCCTCACGGATTTGCACGTAAAAGTTCTGCAATGCGATATAAGGGTCGATCGCGCCCACCATGACGGTTTCGTAGTCGTCGCGCTGACGGTAGGTATAGGCGTTGACCCGCCGTAAATATGACAGGCCGGTAAAGACGTCTTCCTTCTCCACGTCGAATATCCCGAACCACAAAAACGGATTGAGGGCGTAATCCCCGATCCAGCCCAGGACGTCCCGCCCGCTGGACGGGCCCAGCAGAGGGAGGATCAGGTACGGACCGCTGCCCATGCCGTAGTAACCCAGCGTCTGCCCGAAGTCTTCCTCATATTCGCTCCATTTAAGATAGTATTCAGCCGGGTCGAACAGGCCGCTTATGCCGACCGTGGAATTGACCAGGAAGCGGCCGCCCACTGTGGCGGCTCGAGTGAATTTGCCCTGCAACAGGTTGTTCACGAACGGCACCGGTGTCTTGGCATTCTTAAAGAAGTCGTCGACACATTCCTGAACCCGGTTGGGCAGGATAAAGTCGTAAACATCCGAAATGGGATTGAAAATGTAGCGGTAGATCTTGTCGTTAACCTTGAACATCCACCGGTTAAAGCCTTCGTAAGGGTCCTTGATTACGATGGCGGGTTCGTACGCATCCCAATCGTCATCATCCAGTTGAAAGTCGTCATCATGTTCGGTTGTGTCAACTTCCGTTGTACCGATCGAGAAAAATTGGGCATGAGCGGGGATGGAGACGGTGGTGAGAAACAAAAAACAGATCAGAACGGCAGAGGGCCAAAACGTACGGTTCATAGAGGCATATCCTTAATTCGATAATTCGATGTTTTTGTCCCGCAGGCGTTGCAGAAGGTCCTCGAACGTGCCTTTGCTGAGGATGCTGTTGAATTGCGTGCGGTAGTTCGCCAAGAAGCTTACCGACTTTTCGACGGTAAGGTCATAGATCATCCATTGACCGTCGATTTTCGCCAGGCTGAAGTCGACGATGATTTTCTTCTCGCCGTTGACGAAATGCGTTTGCACCTTACTGCGGTCGCCCTTGACGATTTGCCTCACGAATTTGATCTCGCCGTCCTGGAAATCGTCCGACTTGCTCAAATAGACGTCTTTCAGCATTTCGGTGAAAGTCTCGGTAAACTCACGGCGTTGTTCGGCGTTGATTTCCTTCCAGTGATAACCGAGCGCCCGCTTGGCGATTTCTTCGAAACCGAATATAGGGCCTAAGAGGTCCCACAATTTTTTGCGACGATTGGCCAATTGGTCCGGCTGCTGCAGCATAGGATCACGCAGGATTTCAAATCCCTTGCTGATGGTGGACGTCAGCAGTTGTCCCGGATCATCGGCCCGGGCAAGGACCGGTGAGGAGGTAACCAAGGCGACGGTGGTGATGGCGGCAATAATGGATTTGTTCATAGATCCTTCCTTTACTGCAGGGTTATTCGTCCACGGCCAGGTTCTTTATGACCAGCATTAAATCGAATGGGGGTTCGGTGTCGAAAATCTCGTCTCCACCTTCAAGTATAACATCTGAAGCGCCGGGAAGCAGCTCTATGAACTGAGCCCCTAACAGGCCCTGTGTGCGGATCGAGGCAATGGCATCGTCCTGGACCTTGACGCCCTTATTGATATTGAGGGTGACGACCGCCTGGCTGTCTTTCAGTTTAATGTCCGCGACCTTGCCGACCGGCACACCCGCGATTTCGACATTGGTGTCTTTCTTGAGTCCGGTGACCGTGGAAAACGTAGCGGTGAGCTGGTATTCATCCTGACTGAAAAAGTCGACGTGCCCGAGATTTACGGAGATATAGACCATGGCCAGAATGCCGGCGACCATGAATAGTCCTACGATAATCTCGATGATGCTCTTTTTCATATTTGTCCACCTTTCGCTATTCTATCGGAGAAGTAATGCATAATCCACCAGCTTATTCGATTTCTCCCCTGAGAAACTTTCGCACGACCGGGTTTTCCGAATTCTGGATTTCCTCCGCGGTGCCGATGGCCACGATCTTTCCCTCGTGCAACATCGCGACCCGGTCGACGACCTTGAAGATGCCGGGGATGTCGTGGCTGATGATAAAGCTGGTCAGGTTGTCGGTATTGCGGAGATTCTGGATCATATTATAAATCGAATTGGATATAACCGGATCCAAACCGGTTGTCGGCTCATCAAAAAGGATGACCTCCGGGTTCATGACCATGCAACGGGCTACGGCGACCCGTTTGCGCATGCCGCCGCTGATCTGGGCGGGATAGTTATCAGCTGCTTCCTCCAGGTCGACATTGGCCAGCTCTCGTCTGACGATCTTGTCGATTTCCGCCGCCGAGTGCTTGGTCTTTTCCTGCAGGGGAAAAGCGACGTTTTCGTAGACGGTCAGCGAGTCGAAAAGGGCGCCGAACTGAAAAACGATCCCAAACCGGTCCTTGAGGGACTTGAGCTGGCGGCCGCGCATTTGGCCGATGTCTTCGCCGTCGACCAGTACCTGGCCCTTATCTGGTTTCATTAATCCGATGAGATGTTTCAGCAGGACGGACTTCCCCTTGCCCGAGGCGCCGATCAGCGCGAAGCTTTCCCCGCGGTTGACCGTAAGGCTGACGCCTCTGAGGACGTGATTTTCGCCGAATTTTTTGTGCAAGTCGATGATTTGAATCATGTGTGTGTCAGAATAACATTACTGAAGTGATATAGTAGTCCAGCACCAGAACCAGGACCGAGCAGAGGACCACCGCGTCGGTGGTGGCCCGGCTGACGCCTTCCGCGCCGAAATTTCCGCCCACGCCGGCATAAAATCCTTTGTAACAGCAAATCCAGGTGACCAGCAGCCCGAAGCTGACGGACTTGTAGAGGCCCAGTTTCAGGTCCAGCATCAGGATGGATTCAGCCATCGCGCCGTAAAACAGGCCGCTGGAAAGTCCGGTGAGTTTGACCGCCACCAGGTAGCCGCCCCAGATGCCGGCGACGATAAAGAACGCGGTCAGCACGGGAAAGACGAGAATGCCGGCGATCAAATTGGGATTGATCAGATACTTGTACGGGTTCAATCCCATGGCATCCAGCGCATCGACCTGTTCGGACATGCGCATGATGCCGATTTCCGCGGTCAGAGCCGATCCGGCCCGGCCGACGATCATCAGCGCGGTAATGACCGGTCCGATCTCTCTGATAAGTGACAGGGCGAGGATGGATCCCAGCTTCGCCTCGGCTCCGAACAGGATTAAGACGTGGTAACTTTGCAGCGACAAGACCATCCCGGTAAACGATCCGGTCAGGACGATGACCAGAATCGTTTTGACGCCGATGAAGTGCATCTGTTTGATGATGCGCTTAAGAAGCAGGGGAGGCGACAACAGGAAAAAAAGGGATGTGATTAAAAAACAACCCATTCTTCCCATTTCGCGTATCACAGCGATCGTATTTCGGCCGGTGATTTGAAGGGGATTGGTACAATTGTCCATATTGAAGATGTAATTTACGTTAATCCTATTATAATGGGATTCAGACTATTGTAAATGTGTAACTGTAATTTTCAACCCGAATAAAATGAAATTTCTCGCCGAAAAGACTGTGTTGCGGGACGTGTTCGTTATCGCGGCGGTGTCATTGTTGGGACTGGTTCTGGTCCTGGGGATAGTCGACCTGACGGCCTACACCGTCTTCGGTGTCCGTGCCCCGGGGCACGATGCGCAGCGGTTTTTTGCGCCTCATCCGAGGCTCGGTACGTTTCACCGGCCGGGGGCCCGCGGGTTTTGGCACCGGTACCGCGACGCCACCCGGTATTGGGTGGAAATCAATAAGCACGGATTTGCGGACCGCGAGCGGAAGGTGGCCAAGACCCGTCCGCGGCTGGCCTTGCTGGGCGATTCGACCGCCGAGTTTTGGGAGGCTCCGCCCGAAGCCCGGGGGCACGAGGTGTTGGCCGAAAAGCTCGGGAAGGATTGGGAGGTCCTGAATTTCGGGGTCAGGGGGTATGGCCTCGATCAACTCTATGTGCTGTTCACCGAGGAGGTGGCACCATTCCGTCCGGACATCGTCCTGCTGCATGTCTGCATCAATGATGTGTGGGACAATCTCCGGCAGTCCGGCAAACCGTATTTCGTGCTCGATCCCGCCTCTGCCGACGGCATTCGGTTGGAAGGTGTACCGGTCCCGGCCGCTGAAGATGCCGGCCGCCGGTCGGGATGGCGCTGGTGGTTATGGGAACACTCCTATTCACTGCGTCGGCTCGGCCTGATCCGTCACCCGGATCTCAAGGCTTTCTATCCGTTGGAGGAACACTTTGAGTTGCGCCCGTTCAAAATGAACTATAATTCGGAAGACGTCCGCGCCCTATCGCTGACAGATAAAATCCTGAGCCGCCTGGTCAAAACGCTCACGGCAGCGGGGGCAAAGGTCCTGATTGTTGAGATGCCGTACCGGCCGGTGCTCACGGAGGAGGGGCGGGAGCGGCTCCGTAAAGTTTACGGCGATCAGTTCGCGTTTGATAAATGGTCCGCCGCCCTCGCCCGGATCGCGGAAGAAAACGGTGTTCCGATCCTGTCGCTGCCTCAGGTCATCCGAGATGAAAAGGTTCCGGTTGACGAGATTTACCATCCCGAAGACCAGCTTCATATCAATGCGCGGGGAATCGGGGTTTATGCCGACGCCGTCGTGCGCCGTTTGAGGGCATTGGGCTGGCTGAGCGCGGAGTAGGGACCGGGCGCGACTTGTGCTCTTGTCATCCGATCCTGTTATGCTATAATTGGCTCGTAACCTCAAACCTGTACGGCGATTTCAATGATTCGAATCCTTTCACTGACATCCTTGGTGTTCCTGTTGGGCGTGGCTCCCGTCCTGGCCCAGAATTCCGCGGCCCCGGCCCCGTCGCCGTCGCTCACCTGTCTTACCCCGGAGCTGGAACAGGCGCTGACCGTTCACCGTGACCTCAAAGGCATTCCGCTCTACGCGGTCCCCGAGGTATCCGAAGACCACATCAATCATATCTCCTATCTGTTCAACCGTATGCTCGTACGGGATGACCAGCTGGACGGCAAAATCCGCAGCGCGATCAAGCAGGCCAAGATCGTACTTATGATCTTCGAGGACGGTGAGGACTTGGAAGAATTCGAGTATCAGATTTTCAATGATGTGAAGGGCTGTCAGCCAGTGCCGATCATCGCCATTGAGGTCCACTATTTGGGGTCCCTGGCCGAACAGCACGGGATGGTCGACGAATCTTTTGCCGACGTCGCCGAAACGATTTATTACGCGGGGATCAGGCAGGCGTATCCGGGATGGGCGCAGCGTTTAACCCGGGCGCAACGGTCTGCCTATGCCGACGGGCGTTTCAATCCGCATAACGCCCGGGATGCGGAACCCCGCAGCGAGTGGACGGCCATATACCTAACGATCGGTTTGGAAGTGTACTACGGATTGTGGCAAGGAAAAGAAATGGTCCGCAACGGCGAGTACCTTTTTAAGACCCGCGAGGAATTGCAGGAGAATGATCCCGCTTTGTTCGAACTGATCGAGGAAATTTTTCCCAACATCCTCTACCTATAACACCTCCCGCCGCGCCATTGAACCATATCATAACGTCCCTTGTTCTAGTACGCACGATGTATCGGATGATTTCCCCGTTTATGTGAACCGCCTGAATTCGGCACTATGACTACGAAAACCATCAGCATTATTATTCCGGCACTCAACGAAGCGGAATGTCTTCCCGGAGTTCTTCAGGCGCTGAGAGACCGGTCGGCGTTCGCCGTCCGCCACGAGATTATCGTTGTCGACGGCGGATCGACCGACGGGACCGGTGAAGTGGCCCGGGAGGCCGGGGCCGAGGTGATTTTTTGTCCGGACGCCCCCCGCGGCAGGGCGTTTCTTTTGAATCGCGGGGCGGCCCGCGCGACCGGCGATATATTCCTTTTTCTGGACGCCGACTCCCTGGTGCCTGAGCGCTGGGATGCCGAACTCCTGACGGCGCTTCGCCTGCCCGGCTGCGTGGGGGGCGCCTTTGAGTTCAAGTTGCATGGACGGGAATTCGGCCTGCGGGTGGTGGAATTCATCAACCGCTTGCGGTACCGGATATGGCCTTGGTACTACGGTGACCAGGGGATCTTCGTCCGCCGAGACATTTTTGAGGAGGCGGGCGGCTACCCGGAAGTCAGGCTCATGGAGGCCTCCGATTTCTGCCGAAAAGTCGAGCGCCGGGGCGAATTGGCTCTGGTCCATCAGGACATGCTGACCTCGGCCCGCCGGTTCCTGGACCGGGGCATATACCGTGTGCTGGGTTTTGACATCCGTATGTGGTGGCGCAACCTCACCGGACGCGATGTGGAGCAGTTTGCCCGGCAATACTGGAGTACCCATCAGCCCCCGCAGTAACGGCAACGGATTCAGCCGGAGCCCCGGGTCCCTCGGAATCCCGGAGGCCGCGGGCTCCTGATCAGGCGGAAGTGAGATACTCACAGCCTCCGCAGAAAATGTTGTTATTTTCGATCCGAAAGTGTAAAATGGGGTCTCTATCAACCACTATCCACGGGGGAAAAAATGCGACAGATAACGACAATTATGACAGCAATCCTTGCGGCAGGCCTTTTGGTGGCCGGCTCGGCCGAGGCTGCCAAGCGATACGATATCAGATCCGGTTACATCAAGTACGAAACGTCCCAGGGTACGGAAGAGCTGTACTGGGATAACTACGGTGATCAGGAGGCCCGTTACACGGATTCGACGGTCACCGTCTTCGGCATGACCCAGTCAAATCAGTCCGTCAACATCATTGACGGGCGTTGGGCCTACAATTTTGATAAGGGCAGCAATAAGGCCTCGAAGATTGACCATGAGCTGATGATGAAACAGATGTCCGGCAGCAAGGCGCAGCAGCCGCGGGAATTTACCGAACAGATGCTGGATGCCTTCGGCGGGGAAAAGCTCGGCACGGAGAAAATCCTGGGCCGCAAGGCGACTATCTACAAACTGAACAATATCGGCGACTACAAAGTGTGGGTTTACAAAGGATTGGCCCTTAAGGCCGAGATGCAAATGATGGGCTTTTCTTACGAAATGCAGGCCATCGAATTTAAGGAGAACGCGAATATCGATCAGGCCAAGCTCCGTTTGCCGTCAGGTATGGAAATTGCTGAGGTGGATCCCAGCGATATGCCGTCTGCCGAGGAAATCCAGCAAGCCCGGGACACCATGAAAAATCTGCAGAACGACCCGGAAATGGCGGATGCCATGCGGCAGTTCAAAGAAATGCAAAACGATCCGGAAGCCATGAAGGCGATGCGCCAGATGCAGGATTTCACCGGCAGTCCTGAATACAAAGATGCGATGAAGGCGGCCGCCGGATCGCAGCAGGTGCAAAATGCGGCGGGCAACGAAATGCCCGGCGAAGATTTGGTCGAAGAGGTCGGCGGGATCATCAAAGACGAGACCGGCAGTGCCGTCAAGTCCACTATCCGTGACACCACGCGTGATGTGATCGGCGGCGGTTTGCGTTCGATCTTCGGAAACTGATTTCCGGCCGCTCAGATATCAGACGATAAACCCCCTGGGAAATTTTCACCCGGGGGGTTTTTTGTGTCCGGCTCCCCCCTGAACGAAATATACATGAAACATACCTGCATTGCCTGTGTTGCGGTGACGGCCGCACCATGTACGATTGTATGGGCAGTGTATAGGGGAAATCTCTGTTCAAGTGGAGGGCGAGATGATAGAATTCTACGATATGGACAAGTACAACAAAAAGTTTGCCATTGACGAGCATTTGTTAGCCTCGGTCGTCCATTTTTCGCAGGATTCCATCCTCGTCACGGACAATCAACTGGACTCTCCGGGGCCGTTCATCGTCTATGTCAATCCCGGCTTCACCCAGATGACCGGCTATGCCGCTGAGGAGGTGATCGGCAAGTCCCCGCGGTTTCTGCAGGGACCCAGGACCGACCGGATGGTTCTTGACCGCTTGCGAAAATGCCTGGAGAAGGGGGAGATCTTTTTCGGGCAAGCCATCAATTACCGGAAGGACGGTACGGAATTCTGGAACGAATGGCATATCGAGCCCATCCGCGATCGTCAGGGCCGGATCACCCATTATGTCGCCATCCAGCATGACGTGACCGCACGCAAGACGGCAGAGCAGGCCATCGAGCAAAAGAACGCGGCGCTGCGAGAAATTCTGGAGCAAATCGAGATTGAAAAGAAAAAGATCAAGGATGACGTCCATCTCAACGTGGAGGAGGTCCTGCTGCCCGCGCTTAAGAAATTGCGCCGCAAAGGGACCCGGCTCGATAAAAAGTACATCGACGCGCTGGAGCAGAATCTGAAAGACCTTACCTCTTCATTCGGGACCAGCGTTTCCGAAAAGCAGTTGAAACTTTCTCCCCGGGAGGTGGAGGTTGCCAACCTGATCAAGAACGGTCTGAGCAGTAAGGAAATCTGCCAGATGTTGAACATCTCCTTCAAAACCATCGAGACCCACCGCAACAAAATCCGTAAAAAACTCGGAATCATCAACAAAGAAGTTAACCTAACTACTTATCTTCAAAGTCTTTAGGTTAATTTAGCGTCATGTATGTTGGTATACATGATGTGTAAGTTTAGCGCCAGCGTTGTGCGTTCCGCCAAACCTGATACGCTAAGGGTGTAGTGGAATCCTAGCGCGGAGAAAACCATGAGAAATTCAAGTGCCATCACAATCCTGCTCGCATCCATATTCACCCTCGGGAGCATGCCCCTTTCCTCTGCGGTGGCGGAAGCCGCGGCCCGATCCGACTTCCCCGGCGAAATCGTTGTCGCCGGGATGCCGATGCGGTTGGAGGGGACCGGGGTCAAATCGGTGGCATTCATCAAGGCCTTCGAGGCCGCGTTTTACCGGGAAGAGGGGGCGGAGCTGGTATCGGGTGGCAAGAAGTTGACCGTCAATTACTTCGTCAAGATTTCCGCCGAGAAGCTCACCCGGTTCACGCTTAACACCATGCGGAAAAATATCACTCCGGAAGCGATGTCGGCCATGAGCGCCGAACTCGACCGTATGCGGGATCTGTTTGTAGACCTTGAGCCCGGTGATAACTTTGCTTTGGTCTATGTCCCGGGTCAGGGGACCCAATTTATTCACAACGGGCGCTTACGCGGCGTCGTTGCGGGCGAAGACTTTGCCCGGGCGCTGTACGCCGTGTGGATCGGCCCAAAACCATTCGACGAACAACTCAAGCGCGCCATTTTGGGGCTGGACAAGGACCGGCGCGCACTACCGAATATTGCCCAGTCGCTATAGAGGGAGGTCATTGTGACGCCGACACCTTATCACTTGCTCAAAACTTTAATGAACACGGTCATCGATTCGGAGGTTCTGGATCGAGTGGCCGCACGATTGGGCCGCAAGCCCGTTGAGAAAATTCCGCTGGGCAAGAATTTCGCCCGAACTGATGGTCGCGGACGGCTCAAACAGCTGAGCGGTCAACACAATAACTACAGCGACGAACTCTACCGCGGTAACATCGAGAACTACGTCGGATTGCTGCAGGTTCCCGTCGGCATCGTCGGTCCGCTGCGGATCAACGGTATCTACGCCAATGGTGATTTCCAGGTTCCGATGGCCACGACCGAGGGGGCCCTGATCGCGTCTTACAACCGGGGGGCCAAACTGATCGGGCTCAGTGGCGGCGCCACAGTCATGTGTACGACCGACGCCATATCGCGGGCCCCGGGTTTTGTCTTCACTGACATACTCGAATCCAGCCGGTTTATTGCGTGGTGCACCGAAAATATTCCGGTCTTCAAACAGATTGCCGGGCAGGCGACCCGCCACGGCCGGCTGCAGGACGTCCAGTCGACGCATGACGGAAACTATGTTTACCTGCACTTTCAATATCACACAGGCGACGCCGCCGGACAGAACATGGTGACGATCGCGACGGATTTGGTGTGCCAGCACATCCTCTCGAATAGTCCGGTCAAACCCCGGCGCTGGTACATTGATGCCAACATGTCCGGCGATAAGAAAGCGACGGCCATGTCGCAACTCCTGGGCCGCGGCAAGAAGGTCCTCGCAGAAGTCACCATTCCCGGAAATCTGGTGACCAAGTGGCTTCATGTGAGTCCGCAGGATATGGTCGATTATTCGGTGATGGCAATGTACGGAGGCATCAACAGCGGATCGATCGGCGTCAACGGTCACTTCGCCAATGCCCTGGCCGGCATCTACCTGGCGTGTGGACAGGATGTGGCCTGTGTCGCCGAGTCGGCGATCGGCACATCGCGCGCCGAGGTGACCACTAAGGGAGATCTTTACGTTTGCATATCCATGCCGAACATCGTGGTGGGTACTGTGGGGGGCGGAACGCATCTTCCCACACAACGCGAATGTCTGGAATTGATGGGATGCTACGGCGCGGGTCAGGCCAAGAAGCTGGCGGAGATCTGTGCCGCCGCCGCGCTCGCCGGCGAGATTTCGATTGCGGCGGCCATGGCCGCCGGACATTTTACCCGGGCTCATCAGAAATACGGCCGGCCACCGCAGCAAGGACCGGTCAGGGAGTATTGCTGTGAAATCTAGTTGCCGAATGACCCAATACTATCACGACGTTACCCCCGACTACAGCTTCTTTTGGAACCTGGGGCGCAGCATGGCCATCCGCATCGGTCTATGGGACCGGCACACACATTCTGTTGCGGAGGCCTTAGAGCGTGAAGACCGTTATCTGGCAGAAGAGGCCGGGATCACGGCCAACGATCACGTCCTGGATGCAGGGTGCGGCGTCGGCGGCAGCGCCATATACCTGGCGCGGACCTTCGGCTGCCGGGTCACAGGTATTTCGTTGAGCGCCGAGCAGATCAAGACTGCCCGCCGTAACGCGCGGCGTCACGGGGTGGATCATTTGGTAACATTTCTGGTGGCCGACTTTCACGCAACTGGTCTACCGGACGAGTCTTTTGACGCGGTCTGGGCGGTGGAAAGCATTTCTCACTCAGACCGCAAACCGTTATTGCTGGCCGAACTGTATCGCGTCCTGAAGTCGGGCGGACGGTTGATCGGGGCCGACTACTTCTCCACCCGGGCTGTGTACGACGCGTCGATATCCGCCCTTCGGCGCCGAGTATTCGACGGCTTGTATTTTCAGGAATTTGCCTTTGTCCCGCGTTTCGGTAATGATCTGACCGCTAACGGTTTCACGGATATCGACTTTTACGATGTCACCCCGGCGGCGTTGCCGTCAGCGCGGCATTTTGACCTTTTGACCCGGCGGTGGGCCTGGGCGGCGGCATTGCTGAAGCGACTCGGGCTGCGCAGCCGGGCGCAGGATCTGTTAGCGCGCGGATTGCGGGTTCAATTTGTCGCCCTACGTGACGGTATTCACCAGTACCGCATTTTTCACGCGGGCAAACCGCTATCTGATCGGTCCGGGACTCCGCGTGACGGTATGCGCCTGACGCCGGTCAATGAGGAGGTGCAGGCCGTATGAACCGATTGATGAATACCCATTCTGGAGCTCGTCATTCTTACGAACAGCGTCTGCATGACATCCGGGCTTTCGGCGGTCAGGCGATGTCGTATTCCGCGCTGCAGGAAGGGATCCGGGAGTTCCGGCATCCGGCATTTGACGGCTTTGTTCCTTATCAAACGGTATGGGGTGTGGATTATGTCTTGAGCCATCCGGTCACGCCGGCGAACCAGTACCTGATCGCAACGCTATTGTTCCTGGAACATCGCCGGAGAGTGGTGCTCTGTCAGGTATCCCGCAACTATGCGAGCATGCTCAGTTGCCTGGGGCTGCAGGTCAGTCCGTTCGGTGCCGAGCATATCGTTCCTTTATCCGACTTTACCGTGAGCTGGAAGAAGCGGCGCAGCCTGAAGCGGTTTTGCTCCCGATTGGCGAACCAACAGTATCACGTCTTTGAGAACGCCGGCTTCGCGCGGGAAACGCACTCCGTCAGCCGCGAGTGGCTGGCCCATAAGCAAAACTCCCGGGAGCTGAGTTTTCTGGCCCGGCCCTTTACCGACACCGACGAACCGGATGTCCGCACCTTCTATCTCATTAAGCAGAATCGCCTGCTCGGATTTTGCACCTTCGACCCGGTGTATGCCGAGGGCGGCGACGGACGTCCTGTCAGCTACGTCCTGCAGCACCATCGCAGTGTTTCCGATTCCCCCAACGGCGCCGGCGATTACCTGTTGGTCAGCAGCCTGCAGCAATTCCGGGATGAGGGTATCAAGGAAGTGTCCCTGGGATTGTCACCTCTGCACGACCGCGCGGATGACTCCTTCCTAGTTCCGCAGGGAGTGCGCCGTCTGTTCGACTGGCTGTACGGGACCAAATTTCTCTATCATTTCGAAGATCTGGGCCGTCACAAGGAACGCTTTCACGGGGTCAAACGGCAGACGTATATCGCGGCTTATCGCAAATTTACCGTGCGGAATCTGACCGGAATACTCAAGGTCAATAACTTGATCTGAATTAGGCAAGGAGTCCTCCGATGAGTTCGAACATCAGTGTCGTCAGTTTTTTCAAGGAATTGAACAAGGATAGCATGCATTTGGTCGATGAATTCTATGACCGGAATGTCCTCTTCCGGGATCCGCTCGTGGAAATTCGCGGCCGGGAGGGATTGCGGGCATACTACGACCGCCTATACCGGAATGTCAAGGAGATCGATTTTGATATCACCTATGTCATTCAGGAAAACAATAATACCGCGCTGGCCTGGAAGATGATGTTGCGCGCCGACAATTTTAACGGAAACAAGCCATTAACCGTTGACGGATCTTCGGTGATCAAATTCGGCGGCACAGAGGGGAAGGCCGTCTATCACCGCGACTACTTTGATCTGGGCGAGTTCGTTTACGAGGGAATACCTGTCCTCGGTCGTCTCGTGCGCTTCGTCAAAGGCAAGATGGCCCAACACCATGGAGCCGCCTGATGCAAACGGTAATCGTGGCAATGGCTCAAGGTTACCTGTTGCTGGCCGGGCTCCAACTGCTCCTGTGGCTGGTGCAGCTGCGTACGCGGGACGCCTCCACGGCCGACATCGGCTGGAGTGCGGGTATGATGCTGTTCGTCGGCTGGCTGGCGGCGGAACTCGACGGATACTGGCTGCGCGAAGTCATGATCGTGGCGATGATATCCATCTGGAGCGTCCGCTTGTCTTCGTATCTGATCGCGCGTGTGGTCCAGGACAGCAGGGAAGACAGCCGCTATGCGCGGCTGCGAAAATATTGGGGGGATGGCGCCGAGCTCAACTTTATCGTCGTGTACCAGTGTCAACCCCTGTTCAACATCATTCTCAGTGTGCCGCTGGTGATCGCGTTGAGCAATACGGCCGCGGGGATCTCGCCTCTGGAAATATTGGGGGTGGGGATCTGGCTGGTGGGTCTGGTCGGAGAGGCCGCTGCGGATCAGCAGCTCAACCGGTTCCGCAGTGATCCGGCCAATAAAGGCAAGATCTGTTCCAGCGGGCTATGGAAGTACTCGCGGCACCCCAACTTCTTTTTTGAATGGACGATGTGGCTGGCTTACGCCGTGTTCGCAATGGCCAGCCCGTACGGAATCTACGGCTGGATCGCGCCGGCCTTCATGCTGTTTTTATTGATGAAGGTCACCGGGATTCCCGTTATGGAAAAACACGCTTTACGTCACAAGGGGCAGGCGTTTCGCGCCTACATGCGTGACACGAGTTTCTTCGTTCCGATGCCGCCGGCGTGGTGGCAGCGGCTCAGACAAGGGAGTAGTGATGTCCGAAAAGCAAACGTCTCGACGAAATCTTCTGGTTAAGGCGGCGGCCGTGATCGCGGTGATCGGTGTGCTGCGCTATTGCAATTTGCCCGCCCACGCCGACGCGATGATCGAGTGGATCAAGGGCTTGGGGTTATGGTCGCCGGTATTCTTTGCCGGACTGTTTGTGCTCACCGCAGGTATGCTTTTGCCGATGCCGCTGTTGATGCTGCCCGCCGGCGCCATTTATGGATTGGTCTGGGGGACGGTCATTATCTCGACGGCGACGCTGATCCAGGGATACGTCTTGTACAAGATCGCCGCCCGCTTCGAGGACCGCTTGCGCGGTTCACGGATCCTGAACAACAAGTACTTCAAACCGATTCAGCGCATGCTCGCGGATGGCGGATGGCGGATGATCGGGCTGTTGCGTTGCCTGCCGTACATGAGCTTTGTCTTTCTCAGCCTGGTGTGCGGGGTCTCCCGGCTGAATATGCGCCAGTACCTGCTGGGTACGTGGCTGGGTATGATCCCGGTCAGCCTGACTTACGTGTATGCCGGTGTGGTAACGCGGACGACACTCGGCCGCGATGCCGCCGACGCGCAGTCGCTGTTCGATAAGGTAATTATGTACGCGGGGCTGGCGCTGGCGATCGGTATCAGCGTCTATGTCACGCGCAAAGCGAATGCCTACATGAAATCGCACCAGACGGAGTTGGCCGGCGTATGAAAACAGCATGGACCATGACGGGTGTTCTCATCATGATGGCCGTCCTCGGCGGTTGTTCGCTGGCCGACTTGCGCACCGGCTATGTGCTTACCGGGACCGAATCACAATTGGCCAAAGAGGGGCGCCGTCTGCTGGAACTCGCCGTGTGGCGGCAGGACAAATCCGGCCGCTGGGATGATTTTGACGCGTGGACGATCGAGACCACCGATATTTGGGAGACCGGACTGATCCGCCGGTTTACCCCGTTGACCGCAAACCGGCAGGACATCGTCTTCCGGTTCGAGCTGGACCGGTCGGCAGCGGCGATGACCTTTGGCGACGGCCGGCGTGCCGGCGAGATGCTCGGCGTCGATGAGTCGGGACAATTCACGGAACGAGATGCCCGCCGGACTTACGCGCCCGTTAAAAAGTTGAGCAACTATCTGGAACCGGTGCGCGACTACTTTTTCTGGCCGCAGAGCCTCGTGAACTATCCGACGGTGCTCTACGCCGGGGCCGACAAGTTGGAAGGTGCCGAGTACCACAAGATCTTTGTCTCCGGCGGGGAGGCGGAGCCCAGCCGGACGGCCGATCAGTATGTGGTGTGGCTCAACAAGGCCAATCTGCGCATCGACTATATTGAGTTCACGCTGCGCAGTCTGCTCAAATCTTACCGCGGTGTTGTCCGGTACTCCGACTACCGCCCAGTCGAAGGCATATCCCTGCCGCATCGTTTGACCTTGCTCGACCGCATCGGCGGCAGGAAGTACTCCCATGAATTCGTAGTGCGCGGCATGTCGTTCACGCTGCCGCCGCGCGAGCTCGGTTTTGCGGTGGAGATCAGACCGTTCAGCCTGAACCTGGGACTTAACTGATGAAGACTTACCGCCTGCGCACCAAACAAACGCTGCCCATCTCACTGCAACAGGTCTGGGATTATTTTTCGAACCCGAACAACCTGCGTGATATCACGCCTCCCGACCTCAACATGACCGTGCGCACCGATACTGACGGCCGGATTTATAACGGTATGGTCATCGAGTATCATGTCACGCCGTTGGCGGGCCTTCGGGTCAGATGGTTGACCGAAATCAAACACGTCAACGCGCCGTATATGTTCGTGGACGAACAGCGCTTCGGTCCCTACCAGTTCTGGTACCATCAGCATTTTTTTCAGGAGGTGAACGGCGGAGTGGAGGTGACCGATTTGATCTATTACCGGATTCCGTTTTCCCTGTTGTCACCCCTCATCAATCGGTTGGTCGTGGAAGGCAAGTTGTCGCACATTTTCAATTTCCGCCGTCAGGTTCTCGCTGACAAGTTTGGAACCGTCGGAAAACGGGCGGCCGAATGAGCAGGATTCAACTGGGTGGACATGGCGAGGGGGAGGTGATCGGCTATACCGACAAGCCGGTGGTTGTCTTGGGCGCCACCGGATATGTCGGCGGGCGGCTGGTTCCGGCTTTGCTAGCGAAAGGATGTCGGGTCCGGGCGACGGGGAGATCTTTGCAGAAATTGCAAAGCCGAGTCTGGGCGGACAACGCGCGGGTCGATTTGTGCGCGGTGGACGTCCATGATCCGGATTCCCTGCGGGATGCCCTGGCCGGGGCCGGGACGGTTTTCTATCTGATTCATTCGATGAATCCCCACAGCCGGGACTTTGAGGCAGCCGACCGGACCGCAGCTGACAACATGGTGCGGATCAGCGCCGAGAGCGGAGTACAACGCATTATCTATTTGGGCGGACTCGGAGAAGCACGCCACAAACTCAGCAAACACCTGCGATCGCGCAATGAAGTTTCTGATATCTTGAAGTCCGGTCCGGTTCCGGTGACCGTATTGCGCGCGGCCATGATTATCGGTTCGGGAAGCGCATCCTTCGAGATACTCCGTTATCTGATCGATCGGCTCCCGGTGATGGTAACGCCGCAGTGGGTGCGCACACCCAATCAACCCATTGCGATCCGTAATGTGATCGGTTATTTAAGCGGTTGTCTCGATCAATCTGCTACGATCGGCAGGACGTTCGACATCGGCGGTCCCGAGGTGGTTACGTACCAGGATCTGATGGACACATATGCGGAAGTAGCCAGCTTACGCAAACGATTTGTCATCCCCGTGCCTGTTCTCACGCCCCGGCTCAGTTCGCTGTGGATCCATCTGGTGACGCCGGTTCCCAGCTACATCGCCATGCCGTTGACTGAAGGCCTCACCAATGAAGTGGTTTGTCAGGATGATTCGATCCGCCGGATTATTCCTCAGGAACTTCTGACCTGCCGTGAGGCCATGCGCCGGGCACTGGATCTTTCGCGAGCGGATGAGATACAGACACACTGGGCGGATGCCGGTGTCATGCCCAAGTTTGCCCTGACACAACCCGGGGACCCGAAATGGGCGGGCGGAACCCTGTTACTTGACGAGCGGGTGCGGACGGTTGATGTCCCTGCGGCGGCGCTGTGGGAAGTCATCCGGAGCATCGGCGGCAGGACCGGTTGGTATCATGCCACATGGCTATGGGTGTTGCGCGGTTGGTTGGACCGTCTATGGGGCGGAGTCGGTTTGCGACGTGGACGGCGTCATCCGACGGAAATCGCCCCCGGAGACGCCCTTGATTTTTGGCGGGTCATCAAGGTCCTGCCCTCCCGACATCTGCTGCTCGAAGCCGAGATGAAACTCCCGGGACGGGCCACGCTGGAATTTATCCTGGATCCGCAGTCCGACAGCCGGGTCGTGATAACCCAACGGGCGTGCTTCAAGCCCAAGGGTTTAGGGGGAATTATTTATTGGTATGCGCTCGTGCCCTTCCATCATTATATCTTTGGTGGTATGATGGATGAAATTATCCACAGGGCGCGCGCTGTGCGCCTCAAACTCACGCCGCGTCAATCAGGAAAGGTCCTGTGACCCGAACGTTTGCCAAACCCGTCATCGTTGTCAGCAAATGTCTGGAGTTCGACAAATGCCGTTACAACGGGGCGGTCATCCCCGCCAAGTTTGTCCGCAAGATTACCGAATACGTCCGCTTTCTGCCGGTCTGTCCCGAGGTGGAGATCGGCCTGGGAATCCCCAGGGATCCGATCAAGCTGATAGGGGCCGATGACGAACTTCGTTTATACCAGCCGTCCACCCGGCTTGATTTGACCGCACGGATGAATCGCTTCAACCGGCAATTTCTGGGCGGTCTCGAGGAGGTCGACGGATTCATCCTGAAGTTCGGGTCGCCGTCCTGCGCTCTGAAGGACGCCAAGATGTACAATGATGAGCTGAACCCGATCGTCACGGGAAAGGGGCCGGGGATGTTTGCGGCGGCCGTCCTGGAACGGTTCCCGGGGCTGGCGGTTGAAGACGAGGGGCGGTTGAGTAACTTCCGGCTGCGCGAACACTTTTTAACCAAGGTGTTCATGCTGGCGGACTTTCGCCGGGTCAGACAGCTCGGCCGGCTGCACGGCTTGGTTGACTTTCACGCCCGCCACAAACTGATGCTGATGGCTTACAGTCAGAAGCATCTGCGTTTGATGGGGCGGTTGGTCGCCGGAGCGAACGGGGCCCGGATGCCGCGCGTTATGGGGGAATACCAATCGCATTTGTTCGAGGCCTTTGCCCGCTACGCCCGGTACACGTCGCATATCAACGTTCTGATGCATGCCCTCGGATATTTTAAAAAGGAGGCGACGACCCGCGAGAAGGCTCACTTCCTGGGGTTGCTCGACAAATTCAGGGCGGAGCGGCTGCCCTTAAGCGCGATTCTCGCCGTGCTGCATTCCTGGTCGCTGAAATACAATAAAGAGTATCTGCTCGGGCAGACATATTTTGAACCCTATCCCGAGGAATTGATCGAAATCTCCGATTCCGGACTGGGACGCAATACGAGGTATTAAGATGGGAGCTCTTAAAAAAACACTGTTTATTTTCCGCCGGGACCTGCGCCTGCACGACAATACCGGCTTGCTTGAAGCCTTGAAGAATTCGGAGGAAGTTATTCCCTGTTTTATCTTCGATCCCCGGCAGTTGAAGAACAATCCGTACCGTTCGGACAACGCGCTGCAGTTCATGCTCGAGTCGCTCGATGATCTCGACCGGCAGCTTCAACAAAAGGACGGCCGTTTGTACCGGTTCCAGGGCAAGGCCCCGGAGGTGGTCCGTGATCTGATCGCACAGGAGGCCGTCGATGCGGTCTTTATGAATCACGATTACACGCCTTTCAGCATTCACCGGGACTTGTCGATACAGGACGAGTGCCGCAAGAAGAATGTGTTGTTCAAGGATTTTGCCGACTGCCTCCTGAACGAACCGTACGAAGTGCTCCGTGAAGACGGCGGGGTATACAGCGTCTACACGCCGTTCAAGAACAAGTCGCGTGAGAATGAAGTGCGCCATCCGCAGGCCAATCAGCGCAGGAATTTTTATGCCCGTCCCATCCCGATGGATGAGGGAGAGAAGATTCACCAAGAGATTCTAGCCAAGTCGAATGAACGGATCGCCCAACACGGCGGCCGACAAAACGGATTGAAAATCCTGAAGGGCGTAGACCGCTACAAGAATTATGATGACGAGCGAGATATCCCGTCCGTCGACGGGACCACCAATCTCTCGGCGCATCTTAAATTCGGTACGCTTTCCCCGCGCGAGGTATACTACGCGGTTAACGACGCGCTCGGCCGGAATCATACGCTCATCAATCAACTTTACTGGCGGGATTTCTTCACGCACGTGGGATATCATCATCCCGAAGTGCTGGGCAGCGCTTTTCATGAGAAGTACAACAAGATCAAATGGCGCGATTCGAAAGAGGATTTTGAGACGTGGTGTGCGGGCCGGACCGGTTTTCCCATCGTTGATGCCGGTATGCGGGAGCTTAATGCCACGGGATTCATGCACAACCGGGTGCGCATGATTACGGCGTCGCTGCTGGTGAAAGACCTGCAGATCGATTGGCGCTGGGGCGAGAAGTACTTCGCGCAGCAACTGATCGATTATGATCCGTTGGTCAACAACGGGAACTGGCAGTGGGTGGCCTCGACCGGATGCGACGTGCAGCCTTATTTTCGCGTCTTCAATCCGTGGCGCCAGCAGGAACGCTTCGATCCGGACTGTCGCTACATCAAGCACTGGGTCCCGGAGTTGAAGGAATTGTCTCCCCAGGAAATCCATGCCTGGGACGGCAGCGGCGGCCTGTTCGCGCCCGACTATCCGGCCCCCATGGTCGATCACAAAGAAGAGACAAAAAAGATCAAAGAGATGTTCAAGGCCCTGTGACACCCACCGTCGGTATCTTTATCCTCAATCTGGCCGTCACCCTGTTCCTTACGGGGTTGATCTGGACCGTGCAATGGGTCCACTATCCCTTGTTCGCCCGCGTCGGGGCGGAGCACTTTTCCGCTTATCATCATGAGCATATGCGGCGCATGACGGCCGTCGTGGCCGTGCCTATGCTGCTGGAGTTGTTTTCCGCCGGATTGTTGCTGCGCTTCCGCCCGCCCGCGATGTCGACTTCGGCCGTCTGGATCGGCATCGGCCTGGTGGCGGTGATTTGGCTGTCGACGATCATCCTGCAGGTGCCCTGCCACCACCGGTTGGCCGAACGCTATCTGCCGCGGGACCAGTCGTTTTTAACCTTCACCAACTGGATCCGGACCCTCGCCTGGACCGCCCGCAGCGGCCTGCTGTGTTCTGTTCTCTTGGCCATGCTGCGCCATTTGCGATGATCTCCCGCGCCCTCAATTACGTAGTATTACGTAATCATGCCCGTACAAAGCCCTATATCCTATTTATATATAGGGAGATACAATTTAAGTAGAGGTCCTATCTTTAATGGTTTTTGACTCATTTGCGGAAGGAAAAAGTCATGGCCGTTTACAGTCTCAATCAAATCATCACCATTATCACCGGATGGGAGAAGGATCTGCAGGAATTCTATGGCCTGCTTGATCACAATCTCAAGGACGAATCGGCCCGCCTTCTGACAGGACTACTCAAGAAGGATCAGGAAGGGACCGTGGAGATGCTGGAACGCATCACGCTCAAGAAAGATGAAGATCTGGAATACCAAAAGAACCTGCCGAATTACGGGAACCGAAATATCATTCCGGATTTTAAATTGACTGAGCTGGCCACTGCCAAAGATGTTCTGGACCAGGTCTTTGACTACGAAGAGGAGTTGCTGAGTGTCTATCAGCATCTGCGGAAGATCGTGGTCTATCAGCAGTCCAAGGATCTGCTGGATATGCTGATTCAACGCAAGCTGGGGCAGGTGAAGAAGATCAAGTCCTGCATGGACAGCGAGGGGCTGGCCGCGTGACAAGGGAGGGATGATCATGTCTATCAGTTCACGATTACGTAAACTGCTTGACGGTCATCAGATTCACTACCAGGTGATCCATCATGCACAGGCCTTTACGGCACCGGAGATCGCCGAGACCGCGCATGAATCAGGCAAGGAATTTGCCAAAACCGTGGTTTGTAATGTCGACGGGGTCATGAAGATGATCGTCCTGCCGGCGCATGAGCAGGTGGATCTCAGACACCTTGCCGAAGTATTTCATGCCGGAAGCGTGGTGTTGGCGACGGAAACCGAACTTGCCGCTATGTTTCCGGACTGTGAAGTGGGGGCGATGCCTCCGTTCGGTGAGATATACGGTCTGGAGGTCATGGTTGACGAGCACCTCGCCGGGAATGATCTCATTTCGTTTAACGCGGGCAATCATCGGGAAATCATCAAGATGCGTTACATCGACTTCGACCGGTTGATTAAACCCAAGCCCGTGAAGGTGGTCCGCATCGTGGTGTAAGCGCCGTGTGTGATACGGCGCGGAGGATGTTTGTTGCCGGACTGAATTGGTGATATAATCCAACCAATCTCATGAACAGCACACCCTCATCCACGCCCAAGAGTTCGCGGCCGGCGAATCCGCTGACCGACATCAATTTTGCCTTGGACCGGTCGGTCATAGTGGCCATTACCGATGTCCGTGGTCGCATTACGTACGTTAACGCGAAATTTTGCCAGATTTCAGGTTACCGGGAAAAGGAATTGATCGGGAAAGATCACCGGATTATCAATTCCGGTTACCATTCCAAGGAGTTCTTCCGGGATCTTTGGAAGACGATCGCCTCCGGAGAAATTTGGCGGGGGGAGATCCGCAACCGGGCGAAGGACGGATCAATTTACTGGGTCGACACAGCGATCGTCCCGATTCTCAACGCCAGGGGGCGCCCGGATCAGTACATATCGATCCGGTATGATATCACGCGCCTCAAGCAGCTCGAGGAGGATATCCGCGCCCTGCCCAAGGAAATTATGCGGGTCCAGGAGCAGGAGCGCTCGCATATCGCACGTGAGATCCACGATGATCTCGGGCAATCGTTGGCCTCGATCAAGATGTTTATCCAGGCGTCATTCGCCGAACACGCCCGCCAGCACGCCGAGATCAAACCGGTCGTTGATAAAACGATCGAGTACGTAAACCGGATCATCGACAAGACCCGCCGCCTGTCGGCCGGGCTCAGTCCCGCGACGCTGGAGATACTCGGATTGCCCACGGCGATCAAGACCCTGGTCGCCGACTACCGGTCGCTGGGCGCATTCGAAATAAAATTGTTTACGGGCCGGCTGAATAAAGTGACATTCCACGGGGATGTGATCAATATTTACCGGATTATCCAGGAGGCGTTGAACAATATCTACAAACATGCCGGTGCCCGGTGTGTGGAAATCCGTTTCCGGAAAAAAGGCGCTCGCTATGAGTTGCTGATCAAAGACGACGGACGCGGTTTTACGCCGGGAAAAACCGAGGGCCGCGGGTTGGGATTGTCGACCATGCGGGAACGGGCCGTTATCCTGCGGGGATCGTTCGATTTGTATTCGGCCAAAGGCAAAGGGACCGAAATTCGCATCACGTTGCCGGTGAAAACCAATGGAACAACAACTGGACATCATACTGGCGGATGATCATGAAATATTCCGGGAGGGGCTCAAGAGTCTCATCGGTAAGGATTCCGCTATTCAGATCGTAGCCGAGGCCAGGGACGGCGAGGAGCTGATCGACGCCGTGCGTGCCAAACCGTGCGATGTCATCGTAACCGACTTGTCCATGCCTAATATGGACGGGCTGTCGGCTATTCGCAATATTCTCAAATTCCGTTCCCGGGCGCGAATTCTAGTGCTGACGATGCTCAAGGATCACGAACACTTCCGCCACGCCATGAACAGCGGGGCTTCCGGGTACATTCTCAAAGATGATGCTTACGATCAATTCGTTTTGGCCATTAAGACCCTGGCCAAGGGCAAGAAATATGTGTCCCCGTCGGTATCGCGGATGGAGACCGACCGATATTTAAGAACGATGGACGACACCGACGCGCCCTCGTTGAACATTCTCACCAAGCGTGAACAGGAAATCTTGCGACTCGTGGCCGCGGGACTGGCGAACAAGAACATTGCCAATGAACTCAATATCAGTGTGCGCACCGTCGAGACCCACCGCAACAACCTGACCAACAAGCTCGGGATTAAGGCCACAGCCGGGCTCGTCAAATATGCCATGACCAAAGGTCTGGTTTAATCCTTCCGTAGAAGTACCTACGCCGGTACGTACATTAGCCAATTTCGCCGGCTTGTCTGTGAATATATATTATTACAGGATACGGACCCATCAACCGACAAGGAGGGCGGCGGATGAAAAAACGACTGCTGATTGTGGACGACAATATGGAATTCCGGACTATGTTGAAAAGCTATCTCGCAACGCAGGAGTTGCCGTTGGAAATATTCGAGGCCGGCACCGGTGAAATGGGTGTTACCAAGGCCTCATTCGTCAAGCCGCACGTCATTCTTATGGACATCAGTTTGCCCAAGGCCAACGGCTTGACGGCCGCGCGCGAAATTCTCGGCGAATATCCCGATACGAAACTGATCGTGCTGACGATGTTCGAGGTCGATGTCTTTAAGCAGGCGGCGGCCGATTTGAAGGCGTCCGCTTTTGTGGCCAAGAGCGACATCTATGAGAAGCTTGTCCCGGCGATTCAGAAGAGCCTTGATTTGACCGCCGTCTGATCACGCGAGGATAGCTATGAACGACGAAACGAACTCATTGCAGCATCAGTGCTGTCAGCGGCAGGTCGGAACGATGATGACGCACCCCGTTCAGGTCATTAATGAAGGAGCGGACCTGGGACAGGTGGAGCAGACCTTTTTGGCTTATCATATCCGTCACCTGCCGGTGGTGGACGACGATAACCGCATTGTCGGGGTGATCACTCAGCGTGACTTGTACCGTGCGGTATCGCCCACCCGGGACGCCCGCGGCCCGGACCCGTTGGCCGCCGGATCCCTCGTGGAGGACGGGGAACACTTTTACGACAAGCAGCGTCTGCATGATATCGCCTTGGAGCAGGTGATGCAGGACCGTCCTGAAGTCCTGTATCCCGAGGACCCGTTGGGTAAAGCGTTGCGCTTGTTCGCGGCCCGCAAAATCGGCTGCATCCCGATCATCAACCAGCGCCGCGAAGTGGTCGGGATCCTCACCCGCCACGATGTCCTTACTTTTTTCGATGCCGTCCTTAACCCGCCGCCGCATCCGCAGAACTGATTTAATCACCGCTTCCCTCCGCTTGATTTGTATAATTTCCGATTTCATGTATAATGGGGGCTTATTACAAGGGTCAGACCATGCTGGTCGCCATCAAAGAAGAGAGGAAGGCAAGATGAACCGGAAAGACTTTCAGGGCGAGATGACATCGCAGGTTTTGGAAGAGAGTGAGGCGTTGGTGCTGGATTTTACCAAGCTGGACAAGATCGCGGCGACCAAGTCGGCCGTGGTGCCGGTGGTCGTTCAGGACGCGGACAGCGGGGAAGTGCTGCTGGTAGGCTATGCGAATGAAGAGGCGCTGCGCTATACGATCGAACACCGTGTGGCCGCCTTCTGGTCAACGTCGCGCAATGAGTTGTGGGTCAAAGGGTTAACTTCCGGTGATCAGCTCGACCTCGTGGACGTTTATGTCAATTGCGAGCAGAATTCACTGCTGTACAAGGTGCGCATGGTGGGCAAGGGGTCCTGTCACACCAAACATGCCGACGGCCAGACGCGCTTCGGGTGCTACTACCGTAAGATTGTCGGCGATCATTTGGAATTTACCAATAAATAGCGAGGAGTATCATGAACGAGGCGGTCACGATCATCGGAGTGGGAGAGGTCGGCGGGGTTTTTGCCCGCGGATTCTTGAGAAACGGACATCCGGTCTATCCGGTAACCCGGTCGATGGATTTGGCGAAGCTGCCCGCGGATTGGCCGCAGAGCGCCGCGGTCGTGGTTGCGGTCGGCGAAAAGGATCTGGCCACCACGTTGAAAGGCCTGCCCGCGTCGTGGCGCGACCGGGCCGTGCTTGTTCAGAACGAACTGTTGCCCCAGGACTGGCGATCGCACGGATTTCAAAACCCGACGGTCATCAGCGTCTGGTTCGAGAAAAAGCAGCCGAATGATTTTAAGGTGATTATCCCTTCGCCCGTCTACGGACCTTGTGCCGGGCTGGTGGCCGACGCCTTGGCCGCATTGAATATTCCCACCAAGATCTGCGCCGATGAAGATGACTTGTTGGCCGAGCTGATCCTGAAGAATCTGTATATCTTGACCACCAACGTGTGCGGTCTGAAGGTCGGCGGGAACGTCGGAGAGTTATGGTCGCAGCATCAGGACCTGGCGCGCGGCGTGGCGAACGAGGTCCTCGATATCCAATTCCGGCTGGCGGATAAGGAATTCCCGCGGGAGCCGCTGATCGCGGCGATGCAAAAGGCTTTTGACGGCGATCCGCAGCACAAATGCATGGGCCGGTCGGCTCCGGCCAGGCTCGAACGGGCGCTGGCCCAGGCCGGGCAGCTCGGTATCACCGCCGAAACCCTACAAAACATATCCCCGGCCTCAAAGTAACCGCCATCGCGAATTTGCGCCTATTTTGCGGGCGTCGTGCCTGATTTTCAGGCATTTCCTTCCTGATTTATCTGAGTTTTCCCAAATTTCACATGCCGGACACATTCTCATAACAGACTGGTCCTATAAAGGGTTATAGGAAATCTGATCAAGTTCCATGACGGTCTGCATATAGACCCAAAACGGACTCCAGCCAACCAAGCCCCGCTTTTCTCCTGCATTCTCTTACCTGAAACCCTACCATTAACGGGTATATAGCGAGACGCAATACAACCGCTATATACCTATTTGGTCCGTAAACAGAGGTTTGTGTTTCCAAACAGATAGTGTATAATGTTGATCTTCAAGTACGGTAAAACCTATGAGAGCAGCAGTTATCGACATCGGATCCAATTCCACCAAGCTTGTCATCGGAGAGAGTGACGGGCAAAATCTGCGTATCATCGACAGCCTGAAGAATGTCAATCAGATCGGCCGCAGCACTTTTTACAAAGGCAGGATTGCCCAGGATATTTTCCACGAGGTTATCAGCGTCCTTAACAAGTATAAGGAAGTGATCGCCCAGTACGAAGTGGAAAAGGTCAAGACCATTGCCACCACCGCGGTGCGGGAAGCGCAAAACCGCGATATTTTCCTGGATACGGTGCGCCGGATGACCGGTTTCGATGTGGAAATACTCAACGTGGGGGATGTGGTCTATTACATCGATGCCTTTCTGTCCTACAAGCTGAAGAAAACTTATCCGATTAATGAGAAAAATCTGTTGATCGTGGAACTGGGGGCCGGCAGCCTGGACATCTCCGTCATGGAAAAGGGTTTTGCGGTCGCCAGTTTCGGGATGCCGCTTGGGACCCTGCGCTTGAAGCAATTCAAATCCGGAATTGTCGGGAGCAAGAAAGAGATTTATCAGGCCCTGGAAGAGTACGTGGAGAACGAGATCATCAACACGAAGCGTTCTTTTCCGGATATCAAGATCGATGATATCATCCTGATCGACGAAAGTTATTCCACCGAGCTGCACAAGGTAATTCCCAACAAGAACCGCGCGGCCAGTTTTTTCACCTTTC
This sequence comes from Candidatus Omnitrophota bacterium, assembly GCA_020632495.1. GTDB lineage: Bacteria > Omnitrophota > Gorgyraeia > Zapsychrales > Zapsychraceae > JAGOSC01. The sequence continues at coordinate 1,534,587 of JACKFL010000005.1, forward strand.
AATTCCGGGAGTCGAATCTGCTGATTTCCCGGATCAAGGGAAAGAAGCTGGATGACTTGTCCGAATTTTATGATATTCCATTTGAGCATACCGAGGCGATCGACGGCTACGCCATTGTTCTGAACAAGCTGTTCAAGCTGCTGAAAAAGAGATCGATCTATATTCTTGAGACCTCGCTGGCGGAGGCCTTGCTGGCGAACGTCATTTACGGGACGGAGCTCGCCGCGAAGTACAGTAAGGAAAATCAGTTGATCTCGGTGGCGAAGTTCCTGTGCTACAAATTCGACCTGGATATCAAGCACGCCAAGCAGGTGGCCTTTTTGTCGGAGGAGCTTTTCAAGCGGCTGCAGTCGGCCATGGGGCTCAAGGACAAGGACCTGCTGTATTTGCTGCTGGCATCGTATTTGCATAACATCGGGTTGTTCATTAACAACCGCGCCCATCACAAGCATACGGAGTACATTATCAATTCGCTGAGCTTGTTCCGGCTTAAGCCCGTCGAGATTCGCTGTATCGCGTGTATCGCCCGCTATCACCGCAAGGCCATTCCGCAGAAGTCGCATTTTTACTACCAGAGCCTCGCGGTCAGCGAACGGATCCTGGTGCAAAAGTTGAGTTCCATTCTGCGCATCGCCAATAGTCTGGACGCCTCGCACAAGCAGAAGGTCAAGGCGCTGGATGTGGAGTTTGTCCGGCCCGGGGAAATCGATCTGGTGGTCACCGCGCAGGAGAGCCTTGCCCTGGAGCGTTCCACGTTTGCCGACCGCAAGAAATTCTACGAAGAGATTTCCGGTTCCGTCGTTAACCTCAAAGTCAAACCGGTCACAACCGCATGAGTAAGGCACAACCCGCAGAGAGAGCACAATATATTCCGCGCGACGTCAGCTGGCTGATGTTTAATGAGCGTGTGTTGAAGGAGGCCACGGACCTGTCCAATCCGCTCCTGGAGCGGGCCAAGTTCTTGGCGATCTTTGTTTCCAACATGGATGAATTCTTCATGGTCCGGGTGGCCGGGTTGAAGGATCTGATCGAGACAAAGATTTCCCGCAAAACCCACTACGGCTATTCGCAGACCGAACTGCTCGACATGATCCTGGAAAAGTCGGCCGGAATGATCCGCGACCTTTACGACGTCTATACCAACAAGATTCTGAAGCAGCTGGCACGGAATAAAATCTTCATTCACAGCCCGGCCGAATTATCGCGGGACCAAAAACGCTTTATCAAGGACTACTTTGAGACCACGATGTTCCCGATCATCACGCCGATGGCGGTGGACCCGGGGCATCCCTTTCCGGTCCTGCCGTCAAAAACGATGTCGTTTGCCGTTCATATCAAGCGCAAAGGCGAGAGTCATCTGGCGATTGTGCCGGTCCCCAAAAACATCCCGCGCCTGCTGCGTCTGCCGTCCCCGCGCGACGAGTACCACTTCATCCTTATCGAAGATATATTGCGAACTTTCCTGACAGACTTTTTCAAGAGTTATCGGGTCACGGAATATTCCCTCTTTCGCGTTATCCGCGACAGTGAGATCGAAGGCGACGAGGAATTGACGTCCGATATTCTCAAAGCCATCGATGACCAGGTGAAGAATAGGACTTTTGCCAAACCGGTCTATCTGGAGGCCGAGGCGAGCTGCAGCGCCGAGCTGCGTTTGATGTTGTGTGAAGGGCTGCATTTCAATCGGGATGAGGTGACCCAAATCAAGAGCAATTTCGATCTGACTTTTCTGTTCGAGTTGTTCGGACATGTCGATCTTCCGCGGCTGACTTATGAAGGCTTTATCCCGCAGAAGATCGAGTACGACCACATTTTTGAACGGGTCAAGGAAGACGACATGATGATTCATATGCCATATCAGCCGTTCTATCCGACCGTCGACCTGATTCAGACTGCCGCGCGTGATCCGAACGTCCTGGCGATCAAGATGACCCTGTACCGGACGAACAAGGGGTCGGCTATTATCGACGCCCTGAAGGAAGCTGCGATCAACGGCAAGCAGGTCACCACGCTGGTCGAGATCAAGGCCCGTTTCGACGAGGCCAACAATATCAAATGGACACGCCAGCTTGAAGAAGCCGGATGTCACGTCATTTACGGTATCCCCGGCCTTAAGGTTCACAGCAAGATGACCCTGATTGTCCGTGAGGAGGAGGGGCGGATCCAGCGCTACGTGCATATTTCCACCGGCAACTACAATGAAACTACGGCCAATGTCTACACCGATATCGGTTACTTCACCGCTAATGAGGATGTGGCCCGGGATATTTCCGAGCTCTTTAATGTCATTACCGGCTACTCTCAGCCGGCCCGATGGGACAGTATCGTAACCTCTCCGGATAGCCTGCGCGATTACACCGTCTCCCTGATCGAGCGCGAAATCAAATTCCAGAAGAAATACCGCAATGGAAAGATTTTCGCGAAATTCAACTCATTGGAGGATTTGAAGATTGTCGACAAACTTTACGAGGCATCGAGGGCCGGAGTCAAGATCCGGCTGGTGGTGCGGGGCATCTGCTGCCTGATTCCCGGCGTAAAGGGTATGAGTGAGAATATCGAGGTCCGCAGCATCATCGGCCGTTTCCTGGAACACAGCCGGATATTTATTTATAACAACAATGACAGTCCGCGGGTTTTCATGGGGTCCGCAGACTGGATGATGCGCAATTTCGACCGGCGCATCGAGTTGTTGTTTGAGGTGAACAAGGCCGACCTGAAGTCGCACTTGATGAGCGTCATGGATTACAGCTGGAAGGACAACCAAAAGGCCTGGATCCTCGGGTCCGACATGAAGTACGCCAAGCCAAAGTCGAAGTCCGCTCCTTTCAGCTTTCAGAATTATCTGCTGAAGTTGTACGGAGCGTAAATGTCCCCCGCCAAGATCGCCCTAAAAGCTCTGCACCGTCATTTCGCCGTGTTTCACCGTCACTACCGGACGGCCTGCGACAAGGGGGCGGTGCGCTCCATACATCAATTAAGGACCAATGCCCGGCGTTTCCGCAATGCCCTGAAGACCTACTCGCTGTTGTTCGACAAGGCCACCGTGAAACGGTTTAACCGTTTGCTTCAGGTGACGGCGCAGGAGGCGTCGCAGCTGCGGGACCTGGATGTGTATCTTTTGTTCCTACAGGATTACAAATCCAAATTGCGCAGCGACGTCCAGCGTCAGAGCATCCGCGATCTCATTGCCGATCTGCGTCGCCAACGGGCTGCGCTTCAGCCGGCGGTTTCCAAGGCCCTCAGGAAGCATGCCGCTCAGCTGAGCGCCGACAAGGTCGTCGGTGTGCTGGAGCGCAAAATGAAGAACGCCGACGCCGAGGTCGCCCACACGATGATGGATATCTTCCATCACCGGGTGGAGAAAAGCACGCATCATCTGCTGGCCTATAATGTCATCGTTCCCTACCCCGAGAAAAAGACGGAGCTGCATGAGATGCGCAAATGCGCCAAGCATCTGCGCTACACCCTGGAGGGTATCCGGCCCTACTTTGACGCCCGGTTGGAGTTGTACATCGGCCGTGTCTATTTCTTCCACAAGATTCTCGGCGACATCCATGACTGCGACGTGTGGATGGATATGCTGAGCCGTTACCGTACTGCCTATAAGATGAATTCGGATATGGGCAACAGTCTTAATGTATTATATAATTATCTCAAGAAGGTAAGAGACAGCCGATACCGCATTTTTGTTCAGCGCTGGCATCGCGCGCTGCAAAGCCGTCATTTCGAGGAAATGCTGGAATTCGTTTATGCCCACCACTAGTCCGCCCAAAATTGCCGTTCTCGCCGACGCCCACGCTAATTGGCCGGCGCTGGAGGCCGTGCTGGGAGACCTCGCCCGCAAGAACATCTCGGAAATTTGGTACCTCGGCGATTTTATCGGCTACGGCCCGTATCCGCGACGGGTGATCGCAGAGTTGAAGCAGCGTGTCAGCAAGGCCATCGTCGGCAACTACGATTTGAATGTCCTGCGGTTGCCTCGCAAGCGCAAGAAATGGATCCAGCGTAAAGATCCCTCGAAAATGTATTCCTACGAGTGGACCTTCGGGCAATTGAAGCGCGAGGACAAAGACTACCTCGCCCGGCTTCCGGCGCGAACCACGGCCGCGGCTTTGGGGCGCACCTTCCTGCTGGTCCACGGCAGTCCCGAGGCTGTCGACGAACCGCTGACCGCGGACACCCCGCCGGAACGATTTAAACAGTTAGCTGCGAACGTCGAGGAAGATGTCATTCTTTGCGGGCATACGCATAAATATTTTTCAAAGAAGATCGCCGGCAAATACTTCGTGAATCCCGGCAGCGTCGGCCGGTCCTTTGATGGCAATGCGGCGGCTTCCTATGTTATCCTGGAACAGAGCCCGTCCGGAATCGCGGTGCGGAATATGCGTGTCGCCTATGATGTGACGAAGGTGATCCGCAGAATGCGCAGTGAAGGATTTCCCAAGGACGTATGCGAGTCGATTGAAAAAGCGCGCCATCTTGACGATATCCAGGACGGCCGGGGTCGGGACAGCGGTGACACCGAAGTGTTGAAGGAGGTCGTCAAGTTGGCCCGTTCGTGTTCGTATGAGAAAAAGCATTCGCATCAAGTCACCAGGATCGCGTTGCGGATGTATGATGATTTGCGGGATTTGCATCAACTGCCCGAACGCAACCGGCTCTTGCTGCAATCGGCTTCGTTATTGCATGATATCGGGTGGGTCAAGGGACGCTTGCGGCATCACAAGACAGCGCGGGACATCATCTTGAGATCCTTCCAGCTGCCTTTGACCAGAGAAGAGAAGGTGATCGTCGCCCTGGTCGCGCGTTACCACCGGCGCAGTCTCCCGCGGGAGTCGCACAAGTATTATGCGGACTTGCCGGAGGAGCGGCGCATGGCATTGAAGAAACTCGCGGCAATTCTGCGGATTGCCGATGGGCTCGACCGGCGGCGCGTCAGCGCGGTGGACGACGTTCACTGTAACGTTCGTAAAGGTGCCGTTACCTTGAATATCGACGCGGATGACTTTTCCGAAGTAGAGAAGGAGGCGGCCTTAAAGAAGGCCGACCTGTTCCGCGACATTTTTGGGAAGAACATTACCATTAACTGGAAGCCGTCCGCCGTACGCGGATAGACAGGCGGTACTAACCAAGGACAGGACATGGCGAATAAAATCTTTTGCGGAGTGGATGTCGGAGGCACCAAAATATTGGCGGCGTTGGTCGACGGGCGCGGAAAGGTGATGGCGCGGAAGAAATGCCCCACACCCCAAGGCGCGCGTCCGCAGCGCATATATGACGAAATCCGTAATCATCTGAGCAGCCTGTTTTCCGACAATGATGTCACCACCGACGACCTGGGGGGAATCGGTATGGGCATTCCGGGGATCGTGAAGCCCAACCAAATCGATATCCTGCGTACCCCGAACATTCAGCTGGCCGGATTTCCGCTGGCGCAGCGTTTGTCCAAGCATTTCGGAGTCAGGGTTATCCTCGGTAATGACGTCAATCTGGGATTGCTCGGCGAACAATGGCTGGGCGCCGGGCAGCGATGCAAGAATATCATCGGGTTATTCCCCGGAACCGGAGTCGGCGGCGGCATCATTCTGGACGGAAAGTTGCTGATCGGTGAGCAGGGGGTGGCCGGCGAGCTCGGTCACGTGATCATCGACCAGAGCAGCGCGCAATTGAATGCGGGGTTGCCGGGCACGATCGAGGGGCTGGCCAGCCGCAGGGCTGTCGAGCGGGAAATTCGTGCCGCGATCGAGAAAGGCGAGAAGTCCGTGGTCGGCGAGATGCTGGGCGACCAGACGGATCAGATCAAGAGCAAAATTATCGCCCAGGCACTGGCTAAGAAGGACCGGGTCGTCGTGCGTGTCGTCAATGACGTCTGTAAAACGTTGGGCAATGCCTGCATTTCCATGCGGCATATTTTCAATCCGGAACTGATCATCCTGGGCGGCGGTTTGGTCGAGGCCTGCGGGGATTACATATTGCCGCGCGTCCGGCGGCGGTCCGGGGCCAACCCCTTTCTTTCCGGTATCGACGCTTGCCGCATCGTCCCGTCGCAACTCGGTGACGACGCGGTGGTTCTGGGGGCGGTGGCATTACTGAAGGATTCCCTGAAAACGGATCCGGCGCTCAAGTCCAAGCTGTATCCCCATGTGACACTTCAACGCGGAAAGATCCTGTTGGACGAGCTCATCATGCATCGGGATTTTTACATCAGGGCCGACGGCAAGGTGCGCCAGGTGAACGGGCGGGTCGAGTTTAAGAATTACTACCAGAAGAGCACGCTGGACGCGGCGTTGCTGACCCTGATCTGCCGCAAGAAAACAAAGATGCTGATCGTCGCCCAAAAGGACCGGCGCATCCGGTTGACCCGGGAAGGCCGTGATTTTCTCCTGCAGAACGGAACCGAGATCAAAATCCTCTCGATGGAAGAGGCGATCCGGCTCTATTCCGCATGGGGGAAGCGCAAGGCGCTGTTTGTCTCCCACGTTCCGTCGGTTTAGCCCCCTGCGGATATTTCCCAGATTTTTCCGGACCTTCACAGAAATTTTACATTGGTCCGGCATACTCATCCCGTAGTCTAGATCTCACGAAACGACATCCAGGTAAGGTGCATCATGACGATCCTTTTTTTCATCCTCTGCGGCATCATCGGTCTGACGGCCGGTTTACTCACCGGCGAATTGTGCATTCACCTGGCCGCGCGCCGCGGCCGCCGTCAGGCAAACCCTCTGATCGTCCCCAAACCGGATCCCGTCCCGTCCGCCGGCTGATCCCCCCGCCCGAAAGTGCATAAGACACAGAATGGTAACGACATACGATTAGTCCATCGTCCGAGGCTTGCCCGTCTTGCAGGTTTGCGCTATGATGAGCCCGCTTGATCTAGACTAACCGGACAAAGGAGGGGGTATGCCCGAGCATTTATGGACGGAGGCAGTCCAGGGCGTCAAACGATTGCGCACCCGCGCCTATCGCCGCAAGACCGGCCAAGTAATCGTCGAAGGCTGGCCCGAGGTCTCACGGGCATTAAAGGCCGGGGTCCGTGTGGACGCAATGTACCTTTGCCCGGAGATCTTTCGACCCGAGTCCGGAATCCCCCACAATGTTCCGGTGACCGAGGTCCCGCGCGACGTTTTTGCCGCCATGGCCTTCGGTTCCCGGCTGAAGGGTATTTTGGCCGTGTGCCGGCCCGAGCCGCTGGCATTGGCCGATATGACCGTCCCGGGGGATGCCACGGTGGTGGTCCTGGAGGCGGTCGAGAAGCCCGGCAATTTGGGGGCGGTGTTGAGGACCGCCGACGGAGCCGGGGTGGCCGCTGTCATTCTGTGCGACGGGAAGACCGACTTGTATAACCAGCATGTGGTGCGCTCCAGTATCGGCACCGTCTTTACGGTCCCCGTAACGGCGGCAACGTCCGAACAGACCTACGCATTCTTGCGTGAACGCGGGTGCGTCATTCTGGCAGCATCGGCCCATGCCGCCGAAGAATATACCGCCGTGGACATGCGCGGGCCGACGGCTATCATCGTGGGCAACGAGCACGACGGTGTGTCTGACTTCTGGAACCGGCTCAGCGACCACCGTGTGAGGATTCCCATGGCGGGGGCCGCGTCCTCGCTTAACGTGACGGTCAGCGCGTCGATCCTGATTTATGAAGCCCGACGCCAAAAAACTCTGTGAAGGAGGTTGCCAAAAACCCTTTTGTGGTATAATGGGGATAAATTTTATTAACCCAAAGCAAGGAGGAAGCTTTGAAAAAGGTCATCGCGTTATTACTGGTGTTAACCGTCACAACCAGCATCGGATGTACAGGTTCTTTCAACCTGACCCGTAAGGTTTATGATGCGCACCGGTCACAAAGCGACAAGTGGGCGGACGAGCTGGTATTCCTGGTAGTTGCCATCCTGCCGATTTACGGGATCGCCACCTGGTGTGACGCCATCATCTTCAATTCCATCGAATTCTGGACAGATGAAAACCCGATCGTTTACAATCCCAACGGTCCGAAAAAATTCGTCAGCGCTGACGGTGACAAGCTGGTGATGTCGTACGACGAGAAATCCGATGCTATTACCGTAACCGCGAGCAATACCGATGGAACCACCGAAACGATTATCCTTGAACGGACGGATGCCGCGGTCATCGCCAAGGATGCCGAAGGCAATATCCTGTCCTCCTCCGTACGCGGAGACAACGGCGATTTGGCGCTTTACAACGACCAGATCCAAATGGTCAAGAGCATCAATGCCGACCAGTTCGAGGGCCTGAAGCAACAGCTTCTTAAGTAAGCACGACCCGAACCTGTGCATTCCCGGGGGCAGATTCACTCATGTGAGCGGATCTGCCCCCTTCTTTCAGGAGGAACGGTATGACGCCGCCCGACCGTCCACAACGATGGAATTATCAGCAGGTCCTGCAATTGGCTGCTGTCGTCCTGGCCCTCCTTGTCCTCCTGGGAGGCCTCAAGAATCTCTTCCTTAAACAAGTGCTGATCGGACTCGGCCCTAAAGTCATCGGGGCCCGCCTGGAGGTCGATCACATTTCCCTGAGTCTGGTGCGCCAGCGTATGGCCATCAAAGGCTTCAAGCTCTACAATCCCGACGGTTTTCCCAATGAGGTTATGCTCGACGTCCCGGAAGTCAGTGTGCGTCTGAACCCGTGGCGGATGCTGACCGGCCGGCTCACGATGTCCGCGGTGGTCATCAATATGAAGGAGCTGGTGATCATCAAGAATGCCGACAAGAAGCTGAATGTCGACGCCCTGAAGATTGCGCAGAGCGGAAAAGACCCGCCCGCAAAAGAGGGGGAGCCGGTCAAGAAGGCTAAGAGGCCAAAGTTCTTCATACAGGAGCTGCGGCTTAATGTCGAGCAGGTGGTGGTGAAGGATTTCAGCAAAGGCGAGACCCCGGTGATCCAGGTTTACGATATCCCACTGAAGGACAAGGTGATCCGCGATGTCGACAGTTTTGAGAAATTGATGACGGTGCTGATCGTCCACGCGATGGGCCCCACGGCCATAAAGAGTGCGGGGATATACGCCGCCGCCGCCGTACTCGGCGTGGGTTTTCTCCCGGCCGGTATCCTGGGCATCATGGTGGCGGATGACGATTCGGTATTGGTCACGCGTATGAGCCGGGACAAGGCCTTTGATTTCTGCCGGGACTTCATCGCCGACCGGGGCACAATGAAGAAGCAGCACCGCGAGAAAGGGTACCTGACCGCCAAGATTGACGGCTATGATGTCCGTTTCGACATTGCCGCAACCGAAGCGGGGGAGACGGCCATCACGGTCTCGGCCCGCAAATTCATGCTTCCCAAATCGGCCTTTGCCGGCGGAATCGTGTATCAGCTCCGGCAGCGCATGGGCGGGGACGCCCGCTAGCGGCAGCCGAGCGTCATCCACACCCCTCAGGCCGTATTTCCAGTCAAATAATCATTTGATTTAACCCGGAAATTTCTTAGAATAGTGAGAAAGATTAACCGTCCTATACGGCGACGGCTTCCCCCGGGAGGCCGGCCGGCATACTCAATTCCGCAATCGCAATTCCAGAATATTCGCCATATTCTACAGGTTAAAGGAGATCCATATGAAAGCACATGCTTGGTCAGTTCAAATTATATTCGCGCTACTACTTATGCTCACCGCGGGCAGTCTGAGCCCGATCGCGGCATTGGCCCAGTCCGGAGACAAGGTTCAGGGCTACGTGGAGTCTCTCGAGGCCTCTAAACAGGGGATGAGCCTGTGGGACACGATCCAGAGCGGGGGCATTATAATGTGGGTGCTCTGCGGATTGTCCGTGGTGGCGGTGGCGATCATCTGCTATCTTTTTCTGCATCTGAACTCGGGCAAGCTGGTGCCGCGCGAATTTACCGAAAAACTGATCGAGCAGCTGGAAGGCGGTCATGAAAATACCATCCGGGAAACCTGCAAGAACGAGTCCAACGCTGTGGTCCGGATTATCATGGCGGGACTTAACAAGAAGAAGCGCGGTATGATCTTCGCCAAGGAGGCTATGGAGAACCAGGTCCGGCGCGAGATCGGTGAATTGTGGCAAGGCATCAGCTACTTGGCGGATATCGCGGCGGTGGCCCCGCTGATCGGTCTGCTGGGAACGGTTCTCGGGATGATTCAGGCGTTCAACGTCATCGCGTTTCAAGAAGCCGTGGTTAAGCCGATATTGTTGGCGGGCGGTGTATCCAAGGCTATGGTCACCACGGCGGGTGGTCTGGTCGTCGCCATTCCGGTGATGCTCTTCTATACCTATTTCCGCGGCAAGGTGCAGGGGATCGCCCATGAAATCGAAACCTACGGGACCGACATCATCAAGATATTCGAAGAAATGGGGGCCTGATCATGGCAAAGTACGCGATTTCTGAGTATCAGAAACAACGCCCGGTAGTGCAGATGGCGCCGCTGATCGATATTGTCTTTCTGACGTTGGTCTTCTTCATGACCATCTCGATATTCAACCAGCAGGAGACGGAGATCAACATCAGCGTGCCGCAGGCGCAGGAATCCAAGGACGCGGCCCGCAGTCCGGGCGAGATCATCATCAACATCGATACCGACGGACGCTTTGTCGTCAATCAAAAAGAGCTCTCCCAGGACGCCCTGGAAAAGATGCTGGTGCGTGTCTCCACACTTTTTCCGGACCAGTCGATCATTATCCGGGCGGATGAGAATACCATCCATAAACACACGATCAATGCGCTGGATGCCTGCGCCAAGGCAGGCATTTGGAACATATCCTTTGCCACCATGAAACCTTCTTCCGATCAAGAATGAAACCACGACTGGCGTTTAGCATTATCTTTGTTTTCCTGACGCTCGCCGTCCAGCCGGCCGCGGCCCAGAACCAGGTTGATCCGCAGTTTGAGAAGATCGATTTCGCCAACGGGCTGTTTCAGCGCGGCCTGTACGATATGGCCGCCAGTGAATACCGTGAGTTCATCCGGCAGAATCCGGACAGTCCGCATACCCACGAGGCGCTGTTCGGCATGGCGGAGAGTTACTTCTTTAACAAAAACTACGAGCGGGCGGGACAGCATTACAAAGAGTATACATTGCAGTTTGCCAACCGGGACAAGATCCAGCTGGCGCGATTGCGTTTGGGCCAGTGTCACATCAATCAGCAGCAGTTTGACGCGGCGCTGGAAGCGGTTAATGCCATCAGCGAGGACGGGCTGGAGGAAGAGTGGCTGCAAAAGAAGTACCATGTACTCGCGCAGGTGTACGAGGCCAGGGGCGACACCGATGGCGCCGTCGAGCAGTATCAAAAGGCGGCCCTCATCGATCCGTCCAGCTCCACGGCCCTGGAGGCAACCATCAAACTCGGTGATATTTACAAGGCCCGGGGGGAACACGCCGCGGCCGTGGATGCCTTTCAGCGGGCCACGGTCAACGCCACCGATAACGCTTTTAAGGGGATCGCCCTTTATAAGCAGGCAGAAACCGCGTTTTTGTCGGGAGATTATGAAGTCAGCGCGGACCTGTTTGCCGAGGTGGTGGATCTGAATCCGGACAAGGCGCTGGTGGAAGACGCCGTCAGTAATCTGTTGCTGGCCCTGTTCAATGTGCCGGCTTACAACGCGGTGATCAAGCGCGCCGAACACTATCAGGACAAGTTGACTCCGGGAGGCCGGTTGTTTGACGTGCGCTATGTCACCGCGCGCTCGTTAAAGCAGCTCAATCAGTACGATGCGGCCCTGGCGGAAATCGACCTGGCCCTTTCCCTGGAAGGCCTCGCCGCCGATCAGAAGAATAAGGCGGTGGACGTGAAAGTGGAGATCTTGTTCTTGTCCCGGAAATATGCCGATGTCATCGAGTTGATCGACGAGTCCTGGGAGGGGCAGGAGGAATATGCCGAGAAGGGCATGTTCTTTAAGGCCGAGTCGGAGTACAGTCTGGCGAACTTTGAGGCGGCACACGGTTTATACGCGCAGCTGCTGGAGAAATATCCCGCGACCGAATATAAGAGCGAGGCCCTGTATGGCCTGGCACATGCCAAGAACGCGTTGGGAAAAGAGGCGGAAGCCGCCGCGCTGTTTGAGGAGTATTTTGCCAGCGCCGATGATGAAGGCAAGAAGAAGGAGGCGTTGTTCAATCAGATCCTGCTGAAAAGCAAGGTCAAAGATTACGACAAGGCCATATCCGATTCGCTGGAATTCATCAAGGCTTATCCCGACGACAAGAATATCGGCCGGGTGCGGTTCTTGCTGGGCAGCATGTATTCGGAAACCAAACAGTATGATCAGGCGATCGCGACGTTCGAGCAGATCGTTCAGCGCGACCTGGAAAACCCCAAGCGTCTGGAGAGTATGTTCCTGCTGGCTTACAATCTTCAGTTGGCGCAGCGGTTGGACGATGCCTTGGCGTTTTACCGCCAGGTCCCCAAGGGCGAGGACGCGGCGCTTTATTACTCCGCTTTGAAGAATATGGCCTTGATCCACCTCGACCGCCAAGAATATGAGAAGGCGATCCTGCTTTTGAAAGAGATCATCGAGACTTATGACGAGAATGACCTGAAGATCGATATGTACTTGTGGATCGCCGAAAAAAGCCTGGAGGCCAAGTCGTACAATACGGTGCTGGCCGTCCTGAAGAAGGCTGAGTCCAAGCTGACCACCGACGAAGACCGCCAGGCGTTGGCCTATTTCCGCGGGGCCGCCTACCAGGAGCAGGGACAGTGCCAGAGCGCGTTGACCGAGTACGACAAGGTCGTCAACATTGAGTCGGAACGCTTGTTTGTCCCCAAGGCGTATCTCGGCATGGCCCGCTGTCTGATGACGATCAATCACATCGACGCGGCCAAGGCGGTCTTGGATACGGTGCTCTTGAGTTATGCCGACGAAGCCGAGATCAGCCTCAAGGCGCGCTTTCAGATGGGCAGTCTGCTGGAGCAGAAGGAACAGCTGGAGGAGGCGGCCAAGTTTTACATGCTGGTGGCCGTGCTGTACAACGATCCATGGTATTCCCCGGAGTCGCTGTTTAGGGCGGGAAAGATTTTTGAGCAGCTCGATAAACTGAACGACGCGCGTAACGTGTATCAGGAAATCATTCAACTTTACACCAAAAGCCACCGTTTCAACGAAGCGCAGAAACGGTTGGCGGCCTTAAATTCATGAATTACCGTGACGAAATCATAACCGCCTTGATCGTGTCTGTCGGATTGCACGTTCTGCTCTTTTTCGGCGCGACCCACGTGCGCTTGCAGGGGGCGCCCGAGAACAAGACTCCGGAACGCAAGAATTTTCAAATCCAGAAGCTCCACGTCGATATTCCCGAACGCAAGGCCTTTGAGACCCAGCCGATCGACTACACTGAACGGATCAAGTTCGAACAGCCCGCCGAAATGGATTTGGCCAAGAAGGAGTTCGATAAATTCGAGACTGGAAAGAACGATCCGGTTCTTGAGGAGTATGATGCCAAGATCGAAGAATTGTTCGCGGCCCGCAATCAGGAAATCAAGCGGGACCCGGCGCAGTATTTCCGCGACCTTTCCGGGCTCAAACGCAAACCCGCAGTGAAGACCAACGCTCCGATTATCGAGATCAGTCAGCTGACCGTGGAGAACACCGCTGTGGAACCCGGCCAGGTGATCGATCAACGGATAGAGCCGGAAGAGTTTTATGAAAAGATGCCCGGCTTCACCCCCAAGTGGAATCCGCAGGTCAAAGATTTCAAGTCCGCCGAGACATCGGGCGTCATACACGGGGACTTCAAACCGCTGGTCTCAAAGAAAAGCCGGTTTACCGATTTGAAGGAGTACCTGGTCAGCGAGGTCCTGACGTACACCGACCCGAAGACCAAGGAAAAATATTTTCAGATCAATATGAAGGTCGGCAAGGACGCGGCCGAACTCAAAACCATTACCAAGGAAGTCGTTTTTCTGATCGACTGTTCCAAGAGTACTACCGAGAAACGGTTCCGTGAATTTAAGGAAGGATTGGAATACAGCCTGAGCAATCTGAACTCCGGAGACACGTTCAATATTCTGGCCTTCAAGAAGTTTATCGTAGAATTCAAGCCGCAATCGGTGGCTCCCAACGCGGAGAATATCCGCCAAGCCCTGCGTTTTGTCGACGACCTGACCCTGGGCACACGGACCGATGCTTACAATGCGCTGCTGAGCAGCATTTCCCGGCCGATCAACCGCAACCCCTCCTATATCATTTTCCTCAGCGACGGGTATCCCACTCAGGGGGTGACCGAGCCCAGCCGGATCATCCATGAAGTTTCCGAACTGAATAACGGGCTGCGCTCGATTTTTGCGTTCAGCGGCGGACTGAACGTCAACCGCTACCTGCTGGACTTTATCACTTACAAGAACCGCGGCTGGAGCGAATATTCTTACCGGTCTCATCAGATCGGCCAGTACCTCGGGAATATGTACGACAAAATCAAGGAGCCGGTCCTGGTAAATCTGCGCTATCATGTGAGCGGATTGGCCGAGCAGGATATCTATCCGAAACTGTTGCCGGATTTCTTCCGCAATATTGAGTTCACCTTGTACGGGAAATACAGCGCTGAAGACGATTTTGTATTGCAGCTGGTCGGTAACGTGGAGGGAAAGGTGACGGAATTCGTTATCGAATCATCCTTGCATGAAGCGGCGGAAGGCACACAGGACATCGCCAAGAACTGGGCCTTCAACAAGATTTACGAACTGATCGGACAGCTGCGCGAGGGAGAAGACAATACTCAGCTCATTGAGCAGATCCGTGCGTTGTCCAAGCGTTATAAGATCAGGACGCCTTATTTGGATTAACCGCTGTCAATCGGAGGATGGGAATGCGAAATATCGGTCTGAAGTGGTTCTTGTTGGTGATGCTGGCGGGGGGATGTCTGCTGGCAGGGGGATGCGAAGATGCCTTTAAGGATATTAAACTGCCGTCTTTGGCGGACGCCCCGGAAAAGCTCGGCGCGCCTAAACGATAAAAAAGGCGGCCGGTTGCGCCGGCCGCCTCATGATACCGAAAATTAGTTGGAAACTTTGTCCAGGGCCTTGCTGGCGCCGGCTTCCATGTTCTTCATTGCTTTGTCGGCATCCTTTTCCATCTGGCTGCGGTTGTCGCATCCGATGGCGGTTCCGGCGACGAGCAGAGTGATAACGAGCAACAATGAGAATTTTCTGGTCTTCATGGTGGTCCTCCTTTGAAACTGGTTCATTAATTCGCCTAGTATAATGAGCGGGCCAAGAGTTGTCAAATTCTTATTTAATCAGTCAAGTTAAGCGGGTGATCGTCAACATATGGGAGCGTAAGCCGGATGGAACGTATGGAAAATGAAGGGGACGGCACAACCCCGCCCAAGAAACGGATCAAGGAATGCCCGGAATTGCTGGCTGTCTCGAAGAAAGCGGGCAAGGCGATCAAGGACTTCGGGATGATCCGCGCCGGCGACCGGATCGCCGTGGCGGTCTCCGGCGGCAAGGACAGTTTGTCATTGCTGCATGTGTTGCGCCACCGGCTGCGGGTAAGTCCGGTAAAGTTTGAATTTGTCGCGGTGCATATCGACTTCGGGTTTGCCGACTTCGATCCGGCGGGACTGATTGCCTATCTCCGGGAACAGGAGTTTCCCTGCCTCCTGGAAAGCGTCGATTGGCTTAAGGATGAGCGGTATGATGAAATCGATTGTTACTGGTGGTCGCGCAACCGACGCAAAGCCTTGTTCCAACTCTGTGAGCGCGAGGGTTTCAACAAGATCGCCTTCGGACATCACATCGATGACATCGCCGAGACTATCATTCTCAATCAGTTTTACCGCGGCGAGATCGGCGCGATGAAGCCCAACCAGGAACTGTTCGGCGGCAAGCTGGCTCTCATTCGTCCGCTGGCCTATGTTCGTGAGGAGGCCATGCAGCAATTGGCCGAGCGGTTGGGTATCGCCTCCATGGGGCAGTCCAAATGCGCCAACGACGACACCTCCCACCGGATGATCATCAAGCGTATGCTGCGTGACAGTGAAAAGTATAATCCGGATGTGGTGATCAATATTTTTAACAGCCTGCAAAACGTGCGCAGCGAGTATCTGATCGAGAAGGTGAAGGAGTGAGCCTGGCGGTGCGGAATTCACTGGCCGACATTCACGCATACTGGTTCGAAGGCATTGACGACGGGAGGCCTATCGTCAAGAAGCGTACGCCGTTCGTCAAATGGTTCCGCAGCACGCGGGTGTTGGACCAGGAGATGCGCGACGGTTTCGGCCATTTGCTGGAAGAAGAGGTCCGGCACCCGGATCAGGCTCCCGACCGGACGGCGTTGTGTCGGATCATCCTGTATGATCAGTTGGTCCGCAATATGTTTCGGGGTACGCCGCGGGCTTATGCTTATGATGAGACGGCGCGTGATCTAAGCCGGGCTTTGATCGCGGACGGCCGCCACGCCGGCTACATGTTGATCGAACGGGTTTTCATCTATATGCCGTTGACCCATTCCGAGAATCTGGCGGACCAGGAATTGTCGGTGGAATGGTCGCGGGAACTGGCCGCCGTTGCCGGTCAGCGCTGTCCGCACAACAGCGCCTATTTTGCCGGTAATCTGACATATGCCCTGAAGTACCGGGATATCATCGCGCGGTTCGGACGATTTCCGAACCGTAACGGAATCCTGGGGCGCCAATCGACGGCGGAGGAAGAGGAGTTCCTGTGCCGAAAGTGAACTGGAGAAAGTGGGCGAAGATCACCGCTATCCTGATCGCCGTGGATTTGACGGTGTCGGGCCTGTGGTTGACCCGCGTGATGATACTGGCGCAGGATTACGAGTTGTATCCATCGGAACTCGGTATCGTGTTAATGGGAGACTCCTCCGATCATTTCACGGCATTGGGAAAACAGACACGTCAGCGGCTCAATCATGCCCTGGAACTTTACCGGCAGGGATACTTCCGGGAGATATTATGCGTAGGCGGATCGCGGCCGGTCCGGAACTATTCCGGCGCGCAATTAATGCGCAAATACCTCATCGACAAGGGCGTGCCTGCCGGGAATATCCTGATGGAAGAGCGGTCTTACGACACCCTGACCAACTTGAGCAACACCGCTGAGATCTTACGAAAGAAACGTCCGCTCAGCGTGGTGCTGATCAGCTCGCCGTTGCATATCCATCGCATCCTGGCGCTGAATGACTCGCGGTATTTGCAGGGAAGATTTGTTTTTTACGCCCCGCATCCGTTTTTCGGCGCCGATCCGCCGCTGAATCCGTGGGAAATGTGGAAGGCGATTCACTACGAATGGACAGCGTTCGCGGTCCGGCGGCTGCCGCACCGTGTGTATCACGGAATTGTCCGGCATCTCAGAGAACAGGGGTCTAAATCATGATCGGATCAACGCTTTTCATAACAGGTATTTCCTCGGGGTTGGGGGAAGACATCATGCGGCTGGCGGTGCGTGACGGGATGCGTGTCACGGGCGTGTTGCGCTCATCAAAGGAGCGGGACCGGCTGGCCGAAGAATTCGGCGATAAAATCGAGATCATCAAGACCGATCTCAGTGATCGCGACCGGGTCCTCGAGCTGTGCGCCAATCTGCGCGAACGGCGGTTCGACTACATCTGTCTGAATGCGGCCTCCGGACTGACCGGCCGCTTTCACGAACTGGATGAGGAATCCGTCGATGAGTTGATTGATGCCAATCTGTGGGCGAATATGCGCCTGGTCCGGGCGCTGCTGCCGCGCGCGCTGGAGATTCGCAGCAAGATCGTGTTGGTCAGCTCGCTGATTTCCGAGCTCACCCGGGATGACTGCACCACCTATGCGGTCACCAAGGCGGGTCTTTCCAAGTTTTACCGCTGCCTACATAAGGAATATCCCCAGTTGCCGCTGGTCTGCGCCGAGATCGGCCCGGTGGATACCCCGATCCATAAAAAGTCCGGCGGTGCGGATACACCCAAGAATCCCTTTATTTACAAAAACTGCCATACCATCGCCCGCCGGATTTATAAGGCCATGCTTCAGGATGAGGGGCTCAAGACATTGAGCTGGGATTGGGCGCTGCTGCGTATGTTCGCCCGGCTGACGGGTTAGGCCATGGCGGAGCGTATCCTTATTACCGGCGGATCGAACGGTTTGGGCGCCAGCTTGGCCGCGCTTTACCGTCAACGCGGCGCCGCCGTTACGGTCCTCGACCGCGAGGCGCCGCAGCCGGCGGAGGAGCACGAATATATTGAGCTGGATTTAGGCGCGGTCCCCGACGGTACGTGGCCGCGGATGCCGGGTCCGTTCGACATTGTCATTTGCAATGCCGGTATCAGTGTCTCCGGAGACTTTATCGAGATTCCCGATGACGCCGAGCGCGATGTGATGGCCGTCAACTTTACCGGGCATATGCGGTTGGTGAAGCACTTGTTGCGTGAGCGGCTGATCGCTCCGGGCGGGCGTATCGCTTTTATCTGTTCAGCGACCCGGTTCCTGTCGTTTCCGATCGCCTTGGCTTACAGCGCCAGCAAGGGGGCGCTGGACGGCTTTGCCCAGGCGCTGGAGTCTTATTTGGTCAAAGACGGGATTTCGGTGACCCGCGTCTATCCGGGACCGATGAATACGGGCCACAGCCGGTACTATCCGGGGGCGCGGACCACGGGCGGCCGGCTTCCGGAGCAATCCGCTCCCGGTATCGTGCGGGCCATTGACCGCCGCCGCCGGCAGGTCTGCCCGGACCCGGTAAGCCGCTTTTATTGCCTGGCCGACAAGTTCGTACCCCGTATGCTCGCCCGAAAGGCTTACAAATTCTATGAGGACAGGATGAGCTCATCATGCCCAAACGAAAATTCACTTTGAAGACGGAACGCCGCCGTCTCCCCAACGGCGTCACCCGGACGATCCGGATGATCGATCATCCTGGGGCGGTATTGATCGTTCCCTTTGTCAACTCGCGCCGGGTGATTCTCCTGCGGCAGTATCGGCCGGCGTTGCGCGCGTATCTGCACGAGTTTCCCTGCGGGACCCTGGAGGCCGGGGAACGTCCGCTGGCCTGTGCCCGCCGTGAGCTGGCGGAGGAGTCCGGTTTTGGTGCCCGCTCCTGGAAAAAATTGGGTGAAATCTTCACGGCCCCCGGATTTACGAATGAGAAAATCCACCTCTATGCCGCCACGGACTTGTTTGTGCGCCAGGCCGACCGTGATCCTGATGAAATCATCTCGGTCACGGACGTTTCCCGGGACGACATCAAAGATATGCTGAGGCGCGGTCGGTTGCGCGACGCCAAGACACTGTGCGCGCTGGCACTTTGCGGCTGGCATGTTTAATCCGTTATAACTTCCCGCCGTCCAACCATTTATACTTTTCAGTTTGCCGTCACGAAATTATGCTTGTTTCCGCCGAGGTTTCCCATTAGAATGGCCGCATTACGACGGGACCGAAACGCAGTCATCACCTTTGAAGAAAGGGGTCTGATGAGAATCCTCGTAGTTGAAGACGAAGAAAAGATCGCGAGTTTCATCGAACGCGGTCTGAAAGAACATCACTATACGGTGGACGTAGGCCGGGACGGAGAAGAAGGCCAGTACCTGGCCGATGTCAACGCCTATGACTTGATCCTGCTGGATATCATGCTGCCCAAAAAGGACGGTGTGTCCATTTGCCGGGAACTGCGTCAGCGGAAAAACGCCACCCCCATCCTCATGCTGACCGCCCGCGATGCTGTCACTGATAAAGTGTCGGGTCTGGACGCCGGCGCCGATGACTACCTGACCAAACCGTTCTCGTTTTCCGAGCTGCTGGCCCGCATCCGGGCGTTATTGCGGCGGGGGAGGGAAGAGAAGGTCGATGTGCTGCGTATCGCCGACCTCGAAATGAACCTGCTCAACCATGAAGTCCGCCGGGGTGAACAAGATATCAAATTGACCAGCAAGGAATACGGTCTGCTGGAATATTTGATGCTTCACGCCAATCAGGTGGTTACCCGGACCATGATCTCCGAACACGTCTGGAAGGAGGACTTCAACAGCTTCACCAACGTGATCGATGTCCATATCCGTTATCTTCGCAACAAGATCGACAAACCCTATCCCACAAAACTCATTCACACGGTCCGGGGGACCGGATACATTCTCAAAGAAGCTTCGTCATGAACGTCGACCGGCCGCTGCGCAAGGACAATCAGGGCGTTAAGTACCGCTCCATTTCCTTTGAGATCAGTTTTTTGTACAGTCTGATCCTGGGGATGATTCTGCTGGCCTTCAGCGGGGTGTTGTACTTTGTGCTGTTTCGGACCGTACACCGGGAACTCGACCGGGAGCTGAAGACGACGGCGGTCAATATTTGTTCGACGATCAATTCCTATCTCGAGGTTCGCGGCGAAGAGGCGGAGCCGTTGAAATTTGCGCTGGAAAAGGCGATTGCCGATGAGGAAAAAAGTCCGCGGCGTTTCCTGTTCTGGACTTCCAGTTTTGAGAAACGTTGGCTCCAGCAGGTAGATTCCATGGACCTGCAGGAATATTTTATCAATTTTGTTTCCACCACCAAGGCCTCGATAACCCGTTCGCCGAATATGTCCGAAGATCTGATCGACCGTATCCGGGAGAGCGTTGTCCCCAGCGAGGACGGAGCTCCGACATACAAAACACTGACTTACAAAGGCCGCCGGGTCCGGATCATCAATTATCCCTTTACTTACAAGGACCAGGACCACTATTACGTCCAGGTCGGCGTCTACCAGCGTCCGATCATCGATCTGATCCTCACGTTCCTGATATCGGTGGTGATCAGTATTCCCGCTATTCTGATTCTGACCAGTTTTATCGGCCGGCTGCTCGTGAAGCGGATCCTCGGTCCGGTCGACGAGATTGCCGCGATCGCCCGCAAGGTCTCTCACGAGGACCTCTCGGCCCGGGTGCAGACCAGGTACAATTACCAGGAAGTGGCCTATCTGATCGATGACTTCAATGACATGATCGGTCGGCTGGAAAATTCCTTTGCCCATATTGAGGAATTCACCTCGCATGCCGCGCATGAGCTGCGCACGCCGCTCACCGTAATCAAGGGAGAGGCCGAATTGGCGCTGCTCAACACGCGCAGTATGGAGGAATACCGCCAGGCCATGAACGTCACGCTGGAAGAGGTGCACCGGATGTTGCGCATTGTGGATGACCTCTTGTTGTTGAGCAAGATCGATTACCGGCCGGAGGTGTTTATCTATGAACAGTTCGATTTTGTGCCGTATATCCAGGAAATTATTCAGCAGACCGAAATCCTGGTCCGTGACAAGCATATCCGGCTGGAGGCGAATATTTCGGGGCGTGCGGCCGAGATCAAGGCCGACCGGGTGCATCTGCGACGCCTGTTCTTCAATGTCATAGACAATGCCATCAAGTTCACTCCTGAGCGCGGCCTGCTGAAAATAGACGTGTCCGTGAAGAAGGAGTACATTCAAATCATTATATCGGACAGCGGGATCGGGATCCCGCAGGACGAAATTTCCAAGATCTTCGACCGCTTTTACCGCACCACCAACAGCCCCCGCGGAGGCCACGGCCTCGGGCTCAGCATCGCTATGTCCTTGGCACACTTGCACAAAGGAACCATTCGTGTGACCAGCGAGCTGAACAAAGGGACCTCTTTTTTCATCACCCTGCCGCGCGTGTAGCCGGCAGGCCTCCTTCCAGATGAAAATATTTAATGCTAATTTAATCTTCTCTTAATGTTGGCTTTGTTAGAGTGTTGGCGACGTCAATGGTCCGCAGGAGGTTGTCCCGGGGAGGGCGCTGCGGACATAACAGTCAGCTAACCGAAGTTAAGAGGAGAAAGGAAGTCATGATGACAAAAACATTTACCAAGTTTTTCGTGCTGATCGCTGTCATGAGTGTCGTTTTGTCAACGTCCGTTCAGGCAATGGAGGCAGAAGCCAAGGCTCAGGTGCGCGGGATCGTGGTTGATATATCCCCGGATTCGATCGTGATCCAGCAGGAAAGCAAAGAAGGAACGGAAATCAGCCAGTTTGAGCTGACCATCAACAAAGAAACCAAGTTTTCTGCGGATGAATCCGAAGACATCGCTTTGGGCGACGCCGTTGAAGTGGAATTCGCCGAAACGGCCGAAGGCAAGATCGCCCTGGCGATCCAGGAGATCAAGGCCAAGTCTGCCGCGCTGAAGGCAGCCAACACGGTCCTGACCGCTGATTTGGACATGGCGGAAAAATAAACCGGAAGCAAGATTCCCTCCCCCCGAAACACAGGGCGCCGGTCTCCCCGGGCCGGCGCCCGCTTCCCGCTAATTCCAAGGGAAAGGAGCCCGGCATGGTGAATTCTCCGCAATCGACCGGTCGATTGGCCGCCTATATCGCGCGGCGGGACGACTGCTGGAAGGCCATCAATTTTTCCAAGAGCATCCGCGACCGGGGCCGGCGCCGGTCCTATCTGCTGGAGAAGGCCCAAGGCCTCCTGTCCGCTGATGAGTACGATCACGCCGCGCTTCTGGCATGGCACATCCTGTATCAGGTGGATGCGCGCAGTCTGCAGGCGCGCCAGATACTGAACCTCGCCTATCACCGCATTTTCGGCCGCCCGCCCCGCCCGTAGTTACCGCCCCGCCACTGTCCTTTGCCGTCATCCTTTTTCTGGTGTGCAATATGTTATAATTTCGCTATAATGACAGCCTGAATTAGGTCAAGCATGAGGTTAAGAACAAAAATTTTCTCCCTGCTGTTTGTGCTCCTGTTGTGGGCACTGTGTTACGGTGTTTACTATCTCATTTGTACTCCCACGGGGAGTCAGTTCCTGGTCCGCAAGATCCTTGAGCATTACACTTTGGACCGGCAAGTCCAGTTCGAGTCGGTCGAGGGGGATCTAATCCACGGCATCACCTTCAATAACCTGGTGCTCAAGGACCTGGACGAACTGCCCAAGGACTCTCAATTTCTTGTCCAAAACTTTTCCATCCGGATAGAATCGTTTCATCGCACCGGGATTACGGCCGAGATCGTGAACGGACGGTTACGATTACCCGTCTCCGAAGCGGTCGTGATCAACGGGCGGGTGGACCACGGCCGTCTGGAAGGGACGGTATTCAGCCGCGCACTCGACGTCAGCGAAATCATCGGTTATCTTCCGAAGAATCCGCACACCCGCCATTTGGAGGGGTTAATCAAGGAATTGGACGTCGATATCGCGGGTGAGTTGGCGATGCCGGTGGTGTCGGGCAGCCTGCTCATCGAGAACATGGACAACGGGCAGTTTGAAGTGGAGAACGTCCCGGTCACCTTCGAATTGCAGCGGCGTAACCGGCTGGTGACGGATGAATTATTCGGCCGGGTCCGTTTTGAGTCGGGTAATGTCATGAGCAAACGGACCGTCATCAAACTGCGGCCCAGCCATCTGTATTTTTCCGGTAAACCTAAGAATCCCCGGCTGGATATCAACGGCTTTTCCCGTATCAGCAAGGTCGATATTACTATCGGGATCAAAGGTGATTTGGAGAAGCCTAACGTCATATTATCGTCGGAGCCTTCACTGCCGGACGAGATGCTGTTGCTCATGGTCGCCACCGGTAAGCGGTGGAACGGTTTGAGCCAGAGTATTGAGGCGGGCGCGGTCTCTCCGGAGTTGGCCAAGGATTTTGTTCAGTACCTGTTCTTCGGCGGAAGGGGCAATTTTATCGCCGACAAATTCGGATTGTCCGATTTCTCCGTGTCGGTCACCGCGGGCAAACAGGGGGTCGGGGCCGCTAAACAGGTCACCGACAACCTGGAAATTAAGTACCAAGTAGAACGGGAAACCAACGGCGAGACCGAGCCGGCAACGACCAAACAAACAGTGGGCAGCGAGGTCCGCGTGACCAACCGGGTGACGCTCGATCTGAAAAAAGAATTTGAGAGCGGCGGTACGGAAGAAAACACCGGGGCCGCGGAAATCATGTTGAAATTCAAGACCAGTTTTTGAGAGACATACGTGCGATTCTTTCATCTACAGAATAGGAAGCGGAACTACACACATCCCCAGCATCCCCAGTACGCGTACCTGGATTACACAGAGAAACGGACACCTCCGAACCGGCTTCAGGTTTTTACCTACAATATCCAGTTCGCCAAAAAGGTGCGTCCGGCCGTCGAGCTGATTGAGAGTAATGAGAATCTTAAACACGCCGATATCGTGCTGCTTCAGGAGATGGATGCGGAAGGGGTCATGCACATCTGCGATACGCTCGGATATAATTACGTGTATTATCCGGCGGTCCGCCATCCCAACCACGGCCGGGACTTCGGCAACGCGATATTATCCAAGTGGCCGATCGGCGAACACAAGAAACTCATCTTGCCGCACGTGGAGCGGACCAAATTGCAGCGGATCGCTGTCCTGGCCGATATACATGTAGGGGATAGAAAGATCCTGGTGATTTGTATTCACCTCGGGGTGTGGCTGAAGACGGCGTACCGGACACTGCAGATGAAGCGCGTGGTCAGTGAAATTCCCGAACGGGAAAAGTATTGTATCATCGGAGGGGATTTCAATACACTGACCAAGCGGAACTATCACGCGACCATCGATCCGTTGATTCACGGCGGTTTCGATCTGGCGACCAAGAATATCGCCTGGTCCTACAAGCACTGGTATATTCTCAACCGGAAAACGTCCCTGGACCACATATTCACCCGGGGCGCCCGGTTGATCCAAACCGACAAGGTGGCGTCGCGCAAAAAACCCAGCGATCACTATCCGATCTGGGTCCAATTGGAACTGGACGACTAAGCGATGGACTATATTTTTTCGATTCTCGGGATCTTGTTTTACGTGTATCTGGTGATGACGGTTGTCCTGTTATTGCTGGATAACCGGGAGCCGTCGACCACGATGGCGTGGGTCATGGTATTTATCCTGCTGCCGGTGGTGGGGGCGGTGATTTACATCTTCATCGGACGCAATTGGCGGCGCGTGGATGAAAAGACCAAACTGTCTCAACAATTCCTGGAGGACAGGAGTGCCGCGATGCTGGCCCCGCTGATCGAGGCGCAGATGGAGCGCGGTAGTCGGCTCACACAAAAGAAGGATGTCGTTCACAAACAGAAATTATTCCATCTCTTGCAGCGCAGCTCGAATTCCATCTTGACGACGAACAACGCGATTGAGGTCCTGCAGAACGGATCGCAGAAGTTTCCGCGATTGATGGAGGACCTGCGCGGCGCGCGCGAATCGATCCATATGGAGTACTTTATCTGGCGCTCCGACCCCCTCACCAAGGAAGTCAGGGATATCCTGGTCGCCAAACGCAAACAGGGTGTGGAAGTGCGTATTCTGTACGACGCCATCGGCAGTATTTTCCTGGACCGCCGCTATGTCCGCGAGATGCGCGCTGCCGGCATCGAAATGTATCCGTATTTCAATTTTCTCTCGCCTTTGAAGATCCATACCTTAAACTACCGCAATCACCGAAAGGTGGTAGTGGTGGACGGACGAATCGGATACGCAGGCGGAATGAATATGGGGCAAGAATATGTCGACGGAGGCAAGCAGTTCGATTATTGGCGGGACACCCACCTGCGGATATCGGGCGAGACGGTCAATGTCTTGCAGGGAATTTTCGTGACCAGCTGGTACAATACGACCGGAAATGAGCTTTTTGAAGCCAAGTATTTCCCGGCCGTACCCGCCGACCCGCACGAGCTGCCGGTTCAGGTGACGACCTCCGGGCCGGATTCGCGGTGGCCGTCGATCAAGCATCTTTACTTCACCCTGATCTCCAGTGCCGAAAAGAAGGTGTACATTCAGTCACCCTATTTCATTCCGGATCCGAGTGTGCATACGGCCTTGAAAATGGCCGCCTTCGGCGGGTTGGACGTCCGCATCATCATAGCGGGGGTCCCGGACAAGAAGCTTCCGTATTGGTCCGCGTTCACCTACTTCAAGGATCTTCTGCGGGCCGGCGTACGGATATATCACTATCAAAAGGGGTTTATGCATGCAAAAACGATCATGATCGATTCCGAAATCTGTTCGGTCGGTACGGCGAATATGGATGTGCGCAGTTTTCATTTGAATTATGAGTTGAACACGCTATTGTATGACGAACAGTTAACCGCCGGTTTGGAAGAAGATTTTATGCGCGATCTTCAGGACAGCCGTGAGTTCACGCTCGAGGACTACCAAAAGTTGGATGAGACCGTCAAGTTGCGCAATTCTCTTGCGCGTTTGCTGGCGCCGCTGCTGTAAATATAGGATAATAAAAACTAGCAAAGGAGAATTATGGGCCCCTGGTTGGGTATTGTTGTATGTTTGCTTCACTCCGCGATGTTTTCCGGGCTGAATCTCGGTTTTTTCGGGATGAGCCGCTTGAGACTGGAAGTTCAGGCGGATCTTGGGAATAAAGACGCTCAGCGGATCCTGAGCCTGCGCAAAGACTCGCACTACCTGCTGTGCACGCTGCTGTGGGGAAATGTCGCCGCCAACGTCCTGCTGGCGTTGATATCGGAATCGGTATTGTCCGGGTTCGGCGCTTTTATCTTTTCAACCTTCGGTATTACTATGCTCGGCGAGGTTGTGCCGCAAGCATACCTGTCCCGACACGCCCTGCGGACCAGTGTGGTGCTGGTTCCCGTGGTCCGGATCTACCGTTTGATATTCTATCCGTTGGCCAAGCCCACCGCGCTGTTGCTGGACATCTGGCTGGGCAAGGAGGAGATCGGCTACTTCAAGGAAAAAGAAATTATGCACATCCTCAAGCGTCACGCCGTTTCCGAAGATGCGGATGTGGAGCATTTGGAGACGCAGGGGGCGATTAATTTCCTGGAGCTGGATGACATTAAGCTGCGGGACGAAGGCGAGCCGATCAATCCGTTGAGCGTCGTCGCCCTGGAGGTGAACGAAAACGGATTGCCGCTTTTTCCCGACTTTGAGCGCGATCCGGCGGATCCGTTCCTGCAAAAGATCCATGCCTCCAACGAGAAATGGGTCGTCCTGACCGATCCCTCCGGAAAGCCGGTCCTGGTCTTAAATGCCGACGACTTCCTGCGCGATGTCATGTATTCCAAGGAAGTTAAGAGCATATACACGTATTGTCACCGGCCCATCGTGATTACCCAGACCGGCACCCGGCTGGGGGACGTGATTTTTAAGTTCAAGGTCAGGGCCGAGCACCATGAGGACGATGTCATTGATAACGACCTGATCCTCTACTGGAAGAAAGACAAGCGGATTATTACGGGAGCGGATATCCTGGGGCGGCTGATGCGCGGGATCGTCAAGCGCGTGGAGGCGCCGACCGGGTGATCTCCCGTCCTGTGGAAAACTTACCAAAGCCATGCGGTGTATTTAGATACATGCCAGCTCTTATTCAAGTGGCAATCCCCTCCGCAATCGATTATACTTATATCGGTTGAACCTATACCACGAAACGGCAAACTTGGGGTAACCCAAGGACCTTGGTTTCTTAGGAAACCGAGCGGTCGGCTTGCGGGCAGACCGGCAAAGCCAGGGGTCCTGGAAAGGATAGCCTAGCTACCGAATGGGCAAACAGTGTTTGTGCGTGCGCGTAGCCGAGTCTATCCTGACAATTCAGGATAGGCTTTTTTTTGTGGTGCCAACGGCTATTTGAGTCCTGTCTTGGAGGGGAGGATATGATCGCGCACCGGGGATACTGCACAGCTTTGACGGTAATCATCTGGACACTGCTGTTCCTGGCTATGCCGGCCACGGTGGTGGCGGCCGGTGAGGCATCGATCGGCCTGGGATATACCGAGCGATCTATTGCCTTCAAGGAGTATGAATCTGACCGCAATTCAGACGGCGAAATCCGCTACCTGATTAAACTCATCAAATTTTCCAATATGAAGGTCGTTAAGGCCGGACAGGAGTTCTCCGCCAGTCAGGCCGCGCGTTATTTGCTGATGAAGTTCAAGACGGCCAAAAGCAAAATCGTTTCCGCGGAACAATTCATAGATGACTTCGCCAGCTACGCGCCTGACGGCGAACCGATCTACATCATCGACCGCAAGGGCATGAACTACCCCGCCCGCCATGTCCTTTATGGCGAACTGCGCCGGCTGCGCAATCTGGATTCGGCCAACTTCCGCTAGGCTCCCCCAAAAAATAATGCAGGCTCTTTTATCCCACGGGGGATCTGTGCTATTCTAAAGGTCCTGTCGGAGGTCTCGCTATGAAAAAACTTTGCCGTTTGCAGCAGGAACGGAAAATCGCCGGTATTTGCAGCGGATTGGGGGAGTATTTCGGGATGGACCCGGTGATCTTCCGGGTGCTGTTTATCCTGTCGTTCTTCGTCACCGTCGGCGGCCTGGTCTATCTGGTCATGTGGATCATGCTGCCGCTGCGGCCGGATATCGGTCTTTCCCCGAACATCAACCGCCTGTATGCCCTGGAAGAGGGGAAAAAAGTCGCCGGGATCAGTGCGGGGTTAGGACACTTTTTCGGGATTGATCCCAACATCTTCCGCGTCCTGTTTGTCGTCAGCGCGCTCGCCGGCGGTGCCGGTCTGATTATCTACATAATCCTGTACTTTATCTTGCCGCGCAGCCAATCCGCCCGGCCGCCCCTGAGCCATGCCCAAGAGTAAGCCGCAGACCATAATCCTGAGTCGCAGAGCCATCGAATCCGTACTTGATCTCGGCAAGGCCCTGACCGCCGTGGAGGATGCCTTTCGTCAGTACGCCCGCGGCCGCGCCCATATGCCGCCGAAGGTCTACTTGGACGTCAGCAAATACAACGGGGACTTTCGGGCCATGCCCGCTTATCTGGAAGACGCGCAAAGCTGCACACTGAAATGGGTCAATGTTCATCCCGGAAACCCGGCCGTCGGACTGCCTATGGTGATGGCGGTCTTGGTCCTGAATGACGCCCGCACCGGCTTTCCACTATCCGTTATGGATGGCACGTACATCACCGCGGTGCGCACCGGAGCGGCCGGCGCCGTAGCGGCCAAACACATCGCGCCAAAGACCGCGGCCTGCGTCGGACTGGTGGGTTGCGGAGTACAAGCGGCGATGCAGCTGACCATGCTCAGGCTGGTCCGGTCCGTGAAGGAAGTTCGTGTCTGGGGTCATCAGCCGCAGCTGGCCAAGGCGTTCCTGCGCAAGATGCGGCGCCGGGGTGAAGTCATGTCCGCCTGCGCCGGCGTCGAAGAGACTGTGGCCGGGGCTGATATTGTTGTGACCACCACGCCGGTGCGAACGCCGCTCGTCAAGTATGGCTGGATCAAGCCGGGAGCGCATATCAATGCCATCGGCGCCGACGCCGCCGGCAAACAAGAGCTCGACCCGCGGTTATTGCAGGAGGGGCGGATTATTATTGACGAATGGAGCCAGGCCTCCCACAGCGGGGAAATCAACGTGGCCCTTAAGAAAGGTCTCATCACCAAGCGCAAAATTTACGCCTCGCTCGGCGAAATCGTCGCCGGACAGAAGAAAATTCCCGCCAAGCCTGTCCGGACGACGGTTTTCGACTCGACCGGACTGGCTATTCAGGATGCGGCCGTGGCCCGGCTCGTCTACGACGCCGCCCGGCGCCGAAAGGTCGGACGCCGCCTCCATTTATTTTAAAAAGGTGGCATTCGCTGCCGAAATTTCCTATAATAGGCACTTTCCAATTGACCGCGCAGGACGTTTTATGAGCGAAATATCCCGGGACTCTCTCTATGCTGAGCCGCACAGCACCATCGGAGACTTTGTCTTCGACGAAAATGTCGCCAATGTCTTTGACGATATGATCCGGCGGAGTGTACCCGGGTACGGTTCGATTATCAACATGTTGGGTGTGTTGACCGGGCAGTATGCCCAGGCTAACACGGTATGCTATGACTTGGGATGTTCGCTGGGCGCCGGCACCTTGGCCATGCGCCGCTTTGTCGTTCAGCCGGGTACGCGCATTATCGCCGTCGATAACTCCCCGGCGATGGTCAACAAGTGCCGCCAGAATATCGTGCGCAGTAACCTCACGGCCCCGGTCGAAATTTTGTGTGAGGACATCACCCGGATTCCGCTCGAGCCCGCTTCGGTGGTAGCCATCAACTTTACTCTGCAGTTTGTCCCTCCTGAGGAACGCCAAGGCCTGATTCAAGGGGTCAACGATGCCCTGGTACCGGGCGGTATATTGGTGATATCTGAAAAACTGGCCTTCGACGATCCCGCGGAGGAACAGGCCCAGGTCGAACTCCATCACGCTTTTAAGAAATTGAACGGCTACAGCGACATGGAGATTGCCCAGAAACGGACCGCTCTGGAGAACGTCCTCATTCCCGACACCGAACAAACCCACCGCGAGCGGCTGAAGACGGCCGGCTTCGCCCATCATCATGTGTGGTTCCGCTGCTTTAATTTTGCTTCGATGATCGCCTACAAATGAACCTGTACACCGATTCCGTCGCCCTGATGCGTGCGTCCGCGCTCGGGCCGTGGACCGACTGTCTGATGGACCGCGCCGCGAACGTGTTCAGCGGGACCCGCTGGGGAGATTTGCCGATGTGGCTCGAGACCCGGGCTGCGTTGCCGCGGATCACACCGGATTCACTGCAGTTGGATTCGGATGTGGTGACCGTCGGTTCTCCGGCTCAGACGAATGATCAGGGAAGAGAGGAACTGGCAGGTCTGCTGCGCCGGTTGGGTCCGTGGCGCAAGGGGCCGTACAACCTGTTCGGTATGCTGCTCGACGCTGAATGGCGCTGTGAAATGAAGTGGAACCGGTTGCAGCCGCATATTGCGGACCTCAGCGGCCGGCTGGTGCTGGATGTCGGCTGCGGCAACGGGTATCACTGCTGGCGTATGGCCGGGGCCGGCGCGCGCCTGGTCGTGGGAGTCGATCCGACGATGAAATATGTGATGCAGTTCCACATGATCCAGAATTTCGCCCGGTATCCCGCGGTGACCGTGCTGCCGCTGGGGGTGGAGGACATTCCCGCCGGGATGAGCTGCTGCGACACGGCTTTTTCCATGGGCTTGCTCTATCATCGCCGTGATCCGCTGGAGCACCTGCGGCACCTGGCGGGCTGTCTGCGGCCGGGCGGAGAGCTGGTTTTGGAGACTATCGTCGTGGATCATGCCGTTACGCCGCTGTTAAGGCCGGGTGAACGGTACGCCGAGATGAAAAACGTGCATATGATTCCTTCGGTGCCCACCCTGGAAGGTTGGGTGAATGAGGCCGGCTTTGAACGGATCCGGACCGTGGATGTGACGGCAACGACGTCACAGGAGCAACGGGTTACCGGCTGGATCGGTCAAAAGTCACTTTCCGACTTCTTGGATCCGAATAATCCCTGCCTGACGGTAGAAGGTCATCCCGCGCCGCAACGGGCGATCGTGCTGGCGGTCCGCCCGTAGTCCCGCCGTCAAATAATAATTCGCCATTCCCCATACAAGTATGATATAAAAATGGACAGCATCGGACCGCGTCATGGAACAAATCTCGGAAAAAAAATTGTACCAGGGCAACTGGCTCACCCTCGTTGAAACGGTGTACCGCAATAAACACGGTGAGGAAGTGGTATGGGAAAGTGTGCGCCGCCGCAAACCGTGGGTCGGCGTGATCGCCGTGGCGAAGCTCGTCCCGTCGATGCGCTTTATCCTGATCAAGCAGTTCCGGCCCACGCTCAACGGCTATGTGATCGGGTTTCCGGCAGGCATCGGCGACGGTGACGCGGAACACGCGTTGGTGGAATTGAAAGAGGAGACCGGTTATACGGGCACTATCAAAGAAGTCAGCCCGGTGATGAAATCCAATGCGGGTATTATTAACGACAGCGGAATGAGTGTTTATATCGAAGTCGACGAACATGCCCCAGAAAACCAGAATCCTCAGCAGAATTTGGAACCCAGCGAAGATATCGAAGTGGTTCTCGTCCCCAAAGAACGCATAAAGAAGTTTTTATTGCAAGAGTACGATCAGGGGACGCACATCGGAGGGAATCTGTGGTACTTGTTTGTCCTGAGTGATGTGATCAATCAGTATTAACAAAGGAGATGATGATGAGATTTCGGAAGAGTCCTTTATTGCTCGGTATCTGCGCGGCGGCGGTCTTGCTGAGCGGTTGCTCGGTCAAAATGGCGGCCAATATTCAGCAGTCCCATCAGGGATCGACATTGTCCTTCGGGCGCGACCGGGCCTACGTGATCAGTCAACTCGGGCAGCCGATCAAGACCGAGACGCGCAACAGCCGGATCGTAGATACCTATGAACTGCAGCGCAACAGCAAGGGCTGGGGATACTTCCGGGCCGGTTTGTACGGCTTTCTGGATTTCTTCACGGTCGGCCTGTGGGAGCTCCTCGGCACACCGATGGAGCATTTTATCCAAACCAATGAACAGGTGACGATCGAATACGACGACAACAATCAGATCTATAAGGTTCACTATCTGGAAATTTAGGGAGGAAAAGATGAAGTTGTTCTACACCAAACGCTCTCCCTACGCCCGAAAGGTCCGGGTCGTGGCGCTGGAAAAAGGGATCGACCTGGAATTGCAGGAAGAGGATCTCACGGCCAAATCCGAGGAGTTGCTCCGCCTGAATCCGGTGGGTAAAATCCCTGTCCTGGCGGCGGACGACGGCACGGTCCTCTGCGACAGCAGCGTGATTTGCGAATATCTGGAGGATTATCAAAAACAGCCCGCCATGGTCCCGGACGCGCCGGCGCCGTATTGGCGGATGGTGAACCTGGATGCCGTGGCCAAGGGGCTGACCGATGTCACCGTGGCGGTTTTTTATGAGAAGTTGATTCATCCGGAGGATTATCACGCCAAGTTTATCGCCAACAAAGAAGAGACCATCGTCCGCACACTGAAGTATCTGGATGCGCACGTGTCGGACCTGAAAGATTTCAATATGGCCGCCGCGGCCACGGCCTGCGCCATCGGTTATATCCAGTTTCGGGCCCGCTATTTATGGCCCCAAAACAGTTGCCAAAGACTGACCCAATGGTATGATGAAATAAGTCAACGAGAGAGTTTGCAACAGACGGTGCGGTCGCGTAATTTGATAACCTACAGGGGGTCATATGAAAATCGGAAACAAGCCCGTCAAATTTTGAAATCCGCAATCGCAAAGGATATGCCGCGATCTGCGACGACTGTCTGACCGAGGGCGCCACCCGGGAAGAGGCTTTCGACCGGATGGTCAAGGCCGTCTCCCGCATGGAGCGCAAGCTCAAGGCCCGCTGATAATTTCCGGCTGCCACCGTCGATCCGGTCGTCCGCCATACCGATCCATGCGTCTCACCCGTAAAGAAATTCTGTTTATCTGTTGTCTGTATCTGGTTTGTGTGGCGATCCGTTTGCTGCCGCGGCTGGCCATTCATCCTCAATTATTGACCTTCGACGCGGATATCTGGTACCGCCTGTGCCTCGCCCAGTACGTCCTGGAAAACGGCCGCCCCCCGCAGTGGGACATCCGCTATCTGGCATACGGTCACGTGCCTTTCTGGTACACGCCGGGCGCGCTCTACATTTACGCCTTCCTTGCAAAACTGACCTCTTTGGACCTGCCCACCGTGACCTCACGCATTATGCCGTGGATCGAAGCGACGGCCATCGTTCCGTTCTTTGTGTTGTGCCGTTACCTTTATTCGGCCCGTGTGGCGGTGATCGCCAGCGTGTTCCTGGCGTTTACGCCCGCGTTCGTTTTTTGGTCGGCGATCGGGACACCGCAGGGTTTCTCGATGTTCTGTATTCCGCTGGGGATTCTGTTGTGGGTGACTTTTCTGCGCGGCCAATATCTCGGCGGCCGCCGGCTGCTGCATTTCTTCGCGCTGGCTCTGTTGCTGACGATTAATTTTGCGACCCATCTGACGTATTTCAATCACATCATTATCCTCCTGCTGGTCCATTGGAGTTTGATCGTGGAAAAGAAGGGGCGATGGAAAGACTACGGCTGGTTGATCGGGGCGATCCTGCTCAGTCAGATCGCGACGATGTGGTGGTGGCTGCCGGGGAAGCTGTACTGGTGGTGGACACAGGGGCTGTCGACGTCAACGGCGTCGGCCGACCGGATGATCTTCTTCAAACATTATGGAACGGTCAGCGGTTTGCTGGGGCATGTCGCGTTTTTCTTTTGGTGTATTTTATCTTCCGGCGAAAGCATAAGGCCGAGCTGTTTTACTTGTTGCCGGTGTTTTGGGCGATCTATCCGATCATTGAATCCCATATGGAGGGGTTGCTCATTGTTTTTCAAAAGCAGGATTTGTCCTTCAACAACCTTGTCCGTCCGATCGAGGGATTCCGCTTTTACAGTTTTTTACCCAGCCGCTGGCGTTATGCGCGGCTTGACCTGTGAGCAATTTGCGGTCCCGCTGGATCGCCGGCGCCGGCCGCCGCGTGGGGAAGGGCGGCCGCGGTGACGGTGGTCCTGCTGGCCGCGCTTTTGACAACGGACCTGTATGCCGGATTCAAGATCAATGAACGCTTCCGGGCGCACTGGGTCACGGTCAATGATATCGATTCCGCCCGTTGGTTCCGCGAGAATACACCGGCGGACGCGCGGATGGTGGCCGATTATTACACGGCGCAGATGATCAGCGGTGTTTGCGCGGGCAAGGCCTTGCTGGGGAGCATGTTTCCGCTCAAGGGGGCCGGGATCCCGCATATCAGCGACAGCTGGAAGGTCTTGTACGACATTCACAAGATATACCAGAGCGAGGATATCGCCATGGTCCGGACGATTTTGAACCGCTACGGCGTGACACATGTCTTTTACTCCGATGCGGTGCTGCGGAAGATTGAATGGGTACTCAATGGATACGGCGATCATGAAGGTCTGCTCGCCGGAAAGTATGACGGCCTGCTCGCGGTCGACCATCACAAGACGCTGTTGAATCCCGCCTATTTTGAAGTTGTTTATGAGAGTCAGGATGTGAAGATCCTGGCTTTGCGTGAACCCAGATAAGGAGAAACCGGTGAATACGGAAACATATAACTTGATCGACGGCGGCATCCAGAACTCGAACCTCTTTCTGCACATGCCGCTGTTTGACGAGATCAATTATCTCGGTCTGCCCGAGCCCAAACTGCGTAAGTACCGTGCCGAACGCGAAGACTTGCCCTGCACGATGCTGGCCCTCAACATCATCCGTAAAGAGGAGGACTTCCTATGGGAAGCGGTGTCCGACTTTGTCAAGCATAGCGTCGCCACGGCGGCCATGGGCGTTCACGGGGTATACGTGTTTGACTTGTTGACCATCGACATCCACCAGGAAATCCAGAATTTTAATCAAGGGGAATTCTCGGCTGTGATCATGAACACCGCCCGCAAGTTGCAGCCGGGCCAGATCCGGCTGGTAAAATACTCTTCCGCCTACGGGATTCTGCAAAAACTGGTGCATGAGGATTGGGGCAAGATCACGCTTAAAGCCGCGGTGGACGTCTTTAAAGACAAGCCGCACTTTCTCGATTTGTTGATCAAGCGGCTGATCAAGAATTTCGATTTCGCCCATGACCCTGGGATCCTCCTGCTCAACGATCTGAGCAAGGAGCCGCTGTTTGACGCGGCGGACGCGGCCCAGCAGGAGCGCATTCAGAAAGTGATTGAGAAACAGATTCCCAAGTCCATCGAGTTCCTTCCGGAAGTCTATATCCAGGATAGAAACGGAGTCCGGGAAATGTTATCTAACTCCGTCATTAAGTAAACCGCGCCGTATTTTCCCGTGGCGGGTCCGATTGACACCCCCCGGGATTTATGGTAGCTTACTGGTTCATTAGTCATACCAAAGCCGTAACTGAAAGAACTGCCGTGAATTACCGCGACACACTTAACCTTCCGCAAACCGAGTTTTCGATGCGCGCCGGTCTGGCCAACAAAGAGCCGGAGTACATAAATGACTGGTACGCCATGGATTTATACGGGAAGATCCGTAAAAAAGGCGAGGGCAAGACCCCTTTTATCCTGCACGACGGACCTCCTTATGCCAACGGACACATCCATATCGGGCATGCCCTGAATAAAATCCTGAAGGACGTCATCGTCAAATTCAAGACGATGGAAGGTTATGCCACGAACTACGTCCCCGGCTGGGACTGCCACGGCTTGCCGATCGAACACAAGCTTTTTCAGGAGATCAACAAGAAGAAGGAAGAAGTCGACAGCGTGGCCTTTCGCAAACAGGCCCACGACTACGCGATGAATTTTGTGGATATTCAGCGTGAAGAGTTTAAACGCCTGGGCGTTTTCGGGGATTGGGACCGCCCGTACCTGACGCTGGACCCCAACTATGAATACTGGATCCTGAAATCATTGTCCGAGCTGTGCAAGAAGGGTTACGTCTATCGCGGTTTGAAACCGGTCAACTGGGATATCGAAAACGAAACCGCCTTGGCCGAGGCCGAGGTCGAGTACGAAGACGTAACGTCGCCGTCGATTTATATCAAGTTTGAGATCGCCGATGCCGGACAGCTCGGCCTTCCCGCGAATAAGCCGTGCTACTTGTTGGTATGGACCACCACTCCGTGGACGCTCGTTGCCAATGTGGCGGTCGCGGTTCACGCCGCTTTCGCGTACGCAGTCGTGGAGGCCGGCAATGAAATCCTGATCGTGGAGCGGTCGTTGTGCGAACCGGTCCTGGCCAAGGGGGAAGTCACCGATTTTAAGATTCTGAAGGAGGTCTCCGGCGCGGACTTGACGTCCGTAACCTACCGCCATCCGCTTAAGATGCGCGGCGACTGTCCGGTGGTCACCGCCGATTACGTTACCCGCGAAGACGGAACCGGATTGGTCCACACCGCGCCGGGACACGGGGCGGATGACTTTCAGACAGGTCTCAAGTACCAGCTCGACGTGGTGATGCCGGTCGACGAAAAAGGTGTTTACACGCATCAGGGCGGCAAGTACGCCGGTCAGCATGTCTGGAAGGCGAACAAGCTGATTATCGCGGACCTGGAGGCCTCCGGGAACCTGTTCCGGCGGGAAGATATCGTCCATTCGTACCCGCATTCCTGGCGCAGTAAGAAGCCGATTATTTTCCGCGCCACGCAGCAGTGGTTTATCAAGATTGATCACGACGGTCTGCGGGCCAAGGCCAGGGAGATCATTGCCACGCAGGTCAAGTGGGTTCCGCCGGCGGGCGAAGAGCGGATTACCGCGATGGTGGCGGGCCGACCGGACTGGTGCATTTCCGCCAGCGCTATTGGGGTGTGCCGATCCCCGCGCTGAAGCTCAAGGATGGCGGCGAGATTATGCTTTATCCCGAAGTGATTGATCACTTCGCGGAGATCGTGCGTAAAGAAGGGACGGACGCGTGGTTCGAAAAGGATATCGGCGAGTTGATCCCGCGGGGCTTTAAGGACGCGCAGACCGGGCAGTCCGAATTCGAGAAGACGTTCGATATACTGGATGTCTGGTTCGACTCGGGGGTCAGCTGCCAGGCGGTCGTTAAGGATATGATCGGCGCCGAGCTGCCCATCGATCTGTATCTCGAAGGATCGGATCAGCATCGCGGCTGGTTTCAGTCTTCGCTAATCCCGGCGGTGGCCATCGAAGGCAAGGCTCCTTTTAAGGAGGTCCTGACGCACGGGTTCGTGGTGGACGGCCAGGGCCGCAAGATGTCCAAGTCGCTGAACAATGTCATCAAGCCGCAGGAAATTTACGAAAACAGCGGGGCGGATATCCTGCGCCTGTGGGTCACATCCAGTTCCTACAACGAAGACATCCGGATCTCGAAAGAGGTGATGGCCCGCTTGATCGACGCGTACCGGAAGATACGCAACACCTTGCGCTATTTGATCAGTAATCTTTACGATTTCGATCCGGACAAGGATGTGCTCCCGTATGACAAATTGCAGGACCTGGACAAATGGGCACTGAACAAACTCGGTGTGGTATCCCGCCAGGTCATCGAAAAGTATAACGCCTATGAGTTTTCCAGGGTTTATAAGCTGATATACAGCTTTTGTAATGAACATCTGTCGAACTTTTATCTCGATATTCTAAAGGACCGGCTCTACGTGAAGGCTGCGACGTCGAGCGAACGCAAGGCCGCGCAGACGGCGTTGTACCATATCCTCAATCATTTGGTCCGGCTGCTCGCACCTGTGATCAGCTTTACCTCTGAGGAAGTCTTCCGGTTTATGCCGAAGGACAAGTCCTTCCGGTCCGTCGAAAGCGTTCACCTGCTGGACTTTCTCGAGATCCCGTCGGAATGGGATAATCCTCGCATCGACGAGTACTTCGCGTTGCTGATCAATCTGCGGCCGCATGTTCTCAAGGCCCTGGAGGACCAGCGCGCGGCGGATATCATCGGCGCTTCTCTGGAAGCCAAAGTCACCTTTCAAACAGCCAGCGACCGGGACCTCACCTATTTGTCCCAGTTCGGCGAACAGCTCGCCGACATGTTTATCGTTTCGCAAGCCGCCGTCCAGAAAGTGGCCGAAGTCCCGGCCGGACTGGATACGGATTTTGCCAATACCACCATATCCATCGTCAAGGCGGACGGGAACAAGTGTGTCCGCTGCTGGAAGTACCGGACGGATACCGACGCCGAACAGCTCTGCGGCGAGTGCCGCTCAATTCTTGCCGACGGACCGGAAGTCCCCGTATCATAAATCGATCAGCAACCCCTAACCAGGAGGACCCATGAAGTCATTATTGACCTTTGTTCTGTTTGCGTGCGCTATCTGCCTTTACGCGCAACCCGTGCAGGCGCACTGTGAGATTCCCTGCGGGATTTATGATGATCAACTGCGCGTGCGCATGATCCACGAGCACACGGCCACGATTGCCAAGGCGATGCGGCAAATTAAGGAGCTGTCGGCCGAGGGCGATAAGAATTACAACCAA
Source organism: Candidatus Omnitrophota bacterium (assembly GCA_020632495.1). GTDB lineage: Bacteria > Omnitrophota > Gorgyraeia > Zapsychrales > Zapsychraceae > JAGOSC01. The sequence goes on from JACKFL010000005.1 coordinate 1,573,257, forward strand.
ATCGTTCGCTGGATCACCAATAAGGAAAAGCACGCCGAGGAGATCCAGGAAATCGTCTACCAGTACTTTATGACGCAGCGCATCAAGCCGATGGAAGGCGACATGCGGGAGAAATACATCAAGGAATTGACCTTGCTGCATGAAATCCTCATCCACGCCATGAAATCCAAGCAGGGGCTGGACGAAAGCCATCCCGAGAAGATCGACGAACTTCTGCACGAATTCAGTGACAGTTATTTTGCCGCGGAGGCCAAAGGCAGTCATTAGTCTCGTCGGCTTAATTCAAGCTCTCCGGGCGCTGATGCCCGGCGCCCGGAATGCGTTCGTAAGCTGCGTTTAAGTGAATATTTGCGCCGAGTCCTCTGTTGCAGCGGCAACCGGCAAGGACCGGCCTTGCCAAAGACCGTGAAACTGCTCGACAAACACTTAATCAAAGGTAGAATATATGAAGGTTAAATTTTTGATCTATCTATTTGTGGTTGCAGGGATTATCAGCATGACGGACAACGCACGGGCGCAATCGGACGGGCTGCAAAAAGCCATCTTCGCGGGCGGCTGTTTCTGGTGTGTCGAAGCCGCTTTTGAAAAAGTCGACGGAGTCGTGGCCGCGGTATCGGGCTACACCGACGGTCAGAAAGTGGATCCCACCTATCAGGAGGTTTCCTCCGGCCGGACCGGACATGCCGAGGCGGTGGAAGTGACCTTTGATCCGGCTAAGGTCACGTACCCCGAGCTGCTTACCCATTTCTGGCACAATATTGACCCCACGCAAAAGAACGGGCAGTTTGCCGACAAGGGGACACAGTACCGTACGGCGATTTACTATTTCAACGAAGACCAAAAGGCCCAGGCTGAAAAGTCCAAGGCGGAGTTGGCGGCCTCCGGGAAATTCGACAAGCCGATCGTCGTGGAAATTAAGCCGGCGCAGAAATTCTATCCGGCGGAAGAGTACCACCAGGATTACTACAAGAAAAACCCCGGACACTACAAGAGTTACAGCTATTTTTCCGGCCGGGTTCCGTTTATCAAACAAGTCTGGGGAGACAAGTAACTCGCCGGGACGTCCGTCCCGCTGCGACCGATTCTGAAAGCCTATGGGCCTGGAAATATCGTCCGAAAAAGAAAAGCAGTGGATTGAAGGGGAATATCGCCGGCAGAAGTTCTATTATGCCCTGGTCATGGTCACCTTCCTGCTGATGGCCTACTCCTTCATCGAATTTATTATTCCCGAAAACCGTTTGTCGGAGATCTACCGCATCACCTTTTTTTACGCCTTCCTGACCTTCATGGTCTCGGTCATGATTTTGAACAAAAGTCGTAAGTATCTCAAAATTATAGACATGATTCTGAAAGAGCGTCATAATTCGTTCAAGTAAGAAATCCGTTTTCCGTATTTGCCCGCCCTTGTATTTTCCTCTATAATATAGCCAATCATGCGCCTGAAACCCGTCACAACGTGTTCATACGGGTTTGTCTACGTCGGGGCGCTGTCCATCAGCGGTCCGCAGAAAGGAAAAGTCGATGCTCAACAACAAACGTGAATCCAAACGTCTTGCCATCGAGATGAAGGGAAATTACCGGATTTGGGAGTCGGAATTTCCTTTCGCGGTTATTACGACCGTCAATATCAATCATACCGGTATTTGTTTCAAGACCGATCACGAGGTCCAAAGCGGACATTCGGTCGAGTTGAAAATCCGTTTGCAGCCGGATGAACAGTTGTCGCTTTTGGCCAAAGTGGTCTGGTGTCATGAGGTACACGAAGAGGGGTGCTTCAAGGCCGGGGTCAAAATAATGAACGTCAATTCCGACGACGCTAAGAAATTCCGCAAATTTTATCAGACGCAGTTGATGTATCCGCCGGAAGGTTAGGATGATCAGCGTTATCGTGCCGGTGTTCAACGAAGAACGCGTGCTTACGGCGCGCCGCGAGTATTTTCGCGACCTGGCACGGCAAGCCGAAGTGATCTTTGTCGACGGGGGAAGTACCGACGGGAGCGTGGCCATTCTGGATGGAGCATTTCGCGTCGTCCGGACCCCCAAAGGAAGGGCCCGGCAGATGAATGCCGGTGCCGCCGCAGCCGCGCAGGATATCCTGCTTTTTCATCATGCGGACAATACGATCGAGAGCGCCGCTTTACGGATGATCGAGGAGCGGGTTGCGGCTGAGGGGCTGGCCGGCGGCTGTTTACGCCAGGTGATTGACCAGCCGGGCTGGTTGTTTCGCTGGATCGCCTGGACGGGGAACGTACGGGCCCGCTGCCGCCGCATTTTCTACGGCGACCAGGGCATGTTTGTAAGGAAGGATATCTTTCAAAAACTGGGGGGATTTCCCGAATACGAGATCGGGGAGGATGTGGCCTTTTCCAAGATGTTGCGCCGGCAGGGGCCCGTCCGCATGCTGCCGTGTCCGGTCACCTGTTCGGCCCGCCGTTGGTTATGTCAGGGCGTTGTGAAGACGACCCTGATCAACACCCGAATAAAACTGGGATTAATGCTGGGGGACGAGGGTCAGCAATTGACCGATGTCTATCGGGATATCCGGTAGATCGTTAACGTATGGATCTTACCAACACCTATTTTATTGCGCGCCGTTTTTTCATCCGGTTTGTCGGGGTGATATATTTTATCGCCTTCGCGTCCGCCTGGGTCCAGATAGAGGGGCTGGTCGGATCCAAAGGCATCCTGCCGGCGCAGGAGTATCTCACCGCGGCCAGGGATTTTTACGGGTGGCCGAACTTCTTCGCGCTCCCCACGATTTTCTGGATTAACTGCAGTGACTTCTTTATGGTTGCGGTCTGCTTTTTCGGGATGATGGTCGCCGGACAAGTGGTTGCCGGAGTTTATCCGGCGATCGGGCTGGCCATCATGTGGATGTTGTACCTCTCCATCGTGCATGTGGGACAGGCCTTCATGAGTTTCCAATGGGACACGTTACTGTTGGAAGTCGGCTTCCTCAGTATTTTCCTGAGCCCGTGGGATCAGAAACTGAACACCTTTGATGAGCCGCCTCCCCGCTGGGTCATGTTCGCGATGAAGCTTCTTCTGATGAAGGTCATGTTTCAGTCCGGTCTGGTGAAGGTCCTCAGCGGAGACGAAAACTGGCTGGACCTGACCGCCCTGTCGTACCATTATTATACCCAACCGCTGCCCAACCTGACCGCCTGGCATCTCTACCAGCAGCCGTTTTTTGTCCACGAGATGTCCTGTTTGATCATGTTCATCGTCGAGCTGGTCGTACCTTTCGGAATGTTCCTCCAGCGGGATATCCGGTTGTGGTCGTGTTCGATGATCATGCTGCTGCAGGCCGCGGAAATGCTCACCGGGAACTACGGATTCTATAATCTGCTCATCTTCGCAATGTGTTTTCTGCTGATGGATGACAAGCACTTTCGCCGTAAGATATACGACAAAACCTTTGCCTCCTGGGGGGATATTCCGGACCAGGTCAAGATTAAGGATACTAAAGTGTCCCGGCTCAAGGATGTGTTGTGCCAGGTTGTAGTCGGTTTGGTAATATCACTGACCTTTTTGAATTTTGTCAGCATGAAGAGCACGCTGCCCCCGAGTGTCGACAAGATTGCCAAGATCTTTCGTCCGTACCTCATCAGTAACAGTTACGGACTGTTCGCCAACATGACCACCGAGCGGACCGAGATCGTGATCGAGGGCAGCAACGACGGGTACGAATGGAAAACCTACGAGTTTAAGTATAAGCCCGGCAATATATTCCGTGCCCCCCGCCAGATAGCTCCCCACCAACCGCGACTGGACTGGCAGATGTGGTTTGCCGCCCTGATGCCGGATTACCGTTATGCGCCCTGGTTTTCCAACCTGCTGAAACGTTTATTGGAGGGCGAGCCGAGCGTTATCAGTCTGTTCTTTCTCGATCCGTTCTTCGGTGATCCGCCGACGTACATCCGCGCGAAGGCGTTTACGTACGAATTCAGCACTAAACGTTTCCGGAAAAAGACAGATCAATTCTGGATACGCTCGGAAAAGGGTTATTACGCGCCGATTATGCAGCTGGATCAGTAATTTCTGTCTGCCGGGAAATATTTGGTCTCCCGCCGCTTGTTATTACACTTACTCAAAGTTATACTTGTAATGGGCGAGGGATATCAAATGACAGACGTATTTAAAAAACACTTTACGCCGATCGAGGCCCGCAAGCGGCTGCCGCTGGTCAAGCAGATCGTGGAAGATATTCTGCACAAAGGCCAGCGTCTGCGACAGCTCATCCAGGATGCCCCGGCCGGGACCGGCCTGAGCGGAGACGGCCTGGATTTGCAGTCCCAGATCAGGGATCATCTCCAGGAACTGGAAGATTTGGGATGTTATTACAAGGATTGGACCTTCGATATCGGTTTAGTCGATTTTCCGGCCTTTATCGAAGGGCAGCCGGTCTATTTGTGTTGGCGGTCCGATGAGGATGATATCCGCTATTTCCACAGTGTCAATGAGACATATAACAGCCGAAAGGCCATTCCCGATCATTTACTCAATTAATTTCCCCCTCTCACATTCCCACCTGTTTGACCGGCCGTTCACCCGGCCAGGGCCGCGATGTGTGCCGTTTTCGATCGTCCCGGGAGGAGGGCGTCATGGCAGCTGAGATTCACACTGCGACCGGGCATCTGCCGCCGTTCTGGGACAAGTCGGTCATATTCTTTGCCAATATTCTTTCGCTGTTTTACGGCAATCTCGCTGAAACCGAGGTCCTGAAAAAGGAAGTCGGGGCGTTGGAGACGTACGGAAGCCGCCTGCTCCCCCTGGTGGACCTGATGTTCAGGCAGAAGGGGAATATCCTGATCCTGGAGGTGGCTCCGGACCGTCATTTAGTGGACTATTTTCAAAATGAGCTCCGTCTGACGTTGCCGGAGGTGCGGATCATACCCCATGCGGTCTACGCCGAGCTGGGCGGCGAGTATGCCGCCATGTCGGCTGCGGCCAAACAGGCCTTTGACGACTTGAAAGAACTGGATAACCAGTGGCTGGACGGCTATGTCGTGGACAACATCCTGATCCGGCTCGCCGGTCATCTGGGCAAAAAGACCATCGGAACGCGCGAAGGGTCCCGCAAAGGCAATGACAAGATGCTGCTGCAGCGCTTCCTGGAGTCACAGGGGCTGCCGGTCTTTGAGTCCCACGAAGCGGGCGATATCGAGGAGATTAACGCGGCCATGCGCCGGTTGGCGGTCCACGGCTATCACGAGGCGGTCATTAAGGCTCCGATCGGGGCATCGGGCGTGGGGATGATCAAATTTCCCGCGCAGAAGGTTTGTGTGGCAAGCGATTTTCCCGAGTACATCTTTTTTGAAGGAAAGGTCCTTGTTCAGGGCTGGCTGGATGAACACATTCCCGGCGTCCAGGTGGTGGGATCTCCCAGTGTGCAGCTTTTTGTCGGTCTGGACGAGGCCTATTTGTATGACGTGACCGATCAAATATTAAGTGCCGACAGTATCCACGAAGGCAATGTGGCCCCGCCGCGATTTTTCTCAGAGGGACATGACTGCCGCGCCGAACTCCTCCGGCAGGCACGGATCATTGCGGAATGGCTCCACGGCGAAGGCTACCGCGGGCCGGGCAGCATCGACTTTCAAGTGATCCGGCGCGACGGCAACCTGGAAATCCGGGTGTGTGAGGTCAACGCCCGGGTGACCGGCGCCACATATCCGGCCCTGCTGGCCCGGACCTTCTTGCCGGGGGGCGCCTGGATGATGCGTAATATCCGTTTTGACCCGCAACATAACACCGACAATTTGCTGGGGGTCATCGATGACGCGGGATTGCTGTTCCGGCCGGGTCAGGACACGGGTATATTGCCTTTCAATTTCAATCCGGACTCGGAAGGCCGTGTCATCAAAGGTCAGTTTCTCTTTCTTTCTGCCGATATGCGCGGCTGTGAGGAATCCATTCGACGGATGCAGGCTGTGGACAAAATCAAAGGAGTTTACGACCGTGACTAAACGACAGGAAGATCACGTCATCGAACAACGGCTGGTCGCTCTGACCCGCGACCTGATGCTGATCCCCAGCGTGCCCTCACGGCCGATGGACCGTCAACGGGCATTCGAACTTATCAAGAACCATCTGGAAGTCCTGGATCATATTGAGATTCACGAATACGAAGAGAATGGTATCCCGTCGCTGGTTGCCAGGCCCAAGGGCGTGCGTAAACCCAAGATTCTCATGTGCGGCCATATTGATGTCATTGAACACGAGGACCCGGCCTGTTACCGTTCGAGTATCCGCGACGGCCGGATATACGGTCCGGGTGGGGGAGATATGAAGGGGAGTGTGGCGATCATTCTGGAAGTCTTCCGGCACATGAATTCCGTCATGGACAAACCGTCTTTGGCCCTGGCCATTACCTCCGATGAGGAGACCGGCGGCGAATTCGGATTGGGGTATCTGGTTAATAAAATGGGATTGCGCGCTCACAAAGCGATGATTCCGGACGGGGGGTCGCTCAGCGAGATCACCGTCGCGGAGAAGGGGATTTTGCACTTGAAGGTCACGGCCCAGGGACAATCCGCGCACTCGGCCCGCCCATGGCTGGGTATGAATCCGGTGGAGGAATTGATGAACAAGCTGACCTATTTAAAATCGTCTTTTAAGGTCATGCAGGAAAATCACGCCGCGGAAGACAAGTGGTATCCGACGTGCGCGGTGACCCGCATCGGTACGGAAAACAAACAAATCAACCGCGTACCTTCGGAGGCGTATGCTGTCCTCGATGTCCGTTTTCCCACACCGTACACAACGCGTAAAATCAAGCGGCATATCCGGGAGATGCTCGGCGATAAGATCGCCATTGAGCCAATCATCGGCGCCGAGCCCACCAATCTGTCTCCGGATCCCGAGTATCAGCGTGTTATCGAAGAGGTTACCGGCAAGCCGACGGAGCTTGTGCGCGATGACGGCGGCAGCGACGCCCGGTTTTTGGCCGCCCAGGGGATCCCCGTAATGATCTCGCGACCGCGGGTGGGGAACCTGCATGCTGTTGACGAATGGATTGATATTTCGTCGATGGTTACCTTTTACCACATATACGAGAAGTACCTCGCCCGCGCATTGGCATAATTCGGCCCGCTGGCCGGTTGACAAATCTCCGCATTAACCTAAGATAAGAGATACAACCCGCGCGCGGCATTGTCGCGCCTCACCGAGAGTAATTCCGCAAGGCCGCGACGGCGTGCCGTCAGGCGCCCGCCATTGGAGTCCGATTTCTATGCCCTTAAAGATACTCAGTGTTATCATTTTGTTTCTGGTCTGTGCAAGTGTCCCGCAGTTGGCCGCAGCCGCGGAGAAGGTCCGCATAGAACCACCGTCGGAGAATATCGAGAAGTTTTTCAATGCGTTTAACCGCGATACTCTTTATCTCGTAGAGGATTTTTATGATGCGGGGGTGGAATTTCACGATCCGATCGTGAATATCTCCGGCCGCGACCGGCTGCGCCGGTATTACGAAGGGATGTACGAGGGAATAGACCGGGTCCGCTTTGACTTCAAAGGTGAAATCAAAGAGGGCGCTGATCATGTGGTGTTTTGGACGATGGTCTTGCAGACCAAGAAGATGAACAAAGGGAAGCCCATTTCCGTCGATGGCAACTCGCATATCCGATTCGGCGGCCCGGAAGGCAAGGCGATCTATCATCGGGACTACTTTGATGTCGGAGCTATGGTTTACGAGCATGTGCCCGTTGTCGGATGGATGACCGGTTACGTCAAAGGAAAACTCAAAAAGCACGCGCAAATGAAGGATCAGTAGCTATGGAATTTGCATCGAGAACGGCAGTGACCGGCGACATGTCACAGATCGTGGATGAACTCTGCATCGACGCGGAGAAGGACTTCGATATCGGGCTGCTGTTTATCAGCGCTCAATTGGATGAGCATATCCGGGATATAGAGCGGGCTGTTGCGGACAGGCTTCCCGTCAGTCATCTGCTGGCGTGTTCCTGTGCCGGCATCATCGGCAGTGAACGGGAGGTGGAAGGCGCGCCGGCCGCGAGTTTATTTCTCGCCAAGTTGCCCGGAGTCCGCTGCCGTACCTTTCACATCGAGCAGGAACATATCGAGCAACTGAATTCCTCCGAGGACTATTACGAAATGCTTGAGGTCTATCCGAATGAAAATTCTGTCTTCGTGTTGATCCCCGATCCCTATCAAATTGATTTGAATACGTTTCTTGAGGGCATGAACGAGGCTTACGCCGGCCGGCCGTTGGTCGGCGGTTTGGCCAGCGGTTCGACGCAGGCGAACGGAAACGTCTTGATCGTCAACGGCGAAGTTCATAACCGGGGTATGATCGGGATGGCGCTGTGCGGCGATATTCATATCGACACCATTGTTTCGCAGGGATGCAAGCCGATCGGTGAAACGTACATCGTTACCAAGGCCGACAAGAATATAATCTACGAAGTCGCCGGCAAGACATTTCTGGATATCCTGCGTCAGGTGTTTCTGGATTTAAACGAGACGGAGCGTCAACTGATGCAGCAGGCCCTGCTCGTCGGGATCGCCATGGACGAATACACACATGATTTCGGGCGCGGTGACTTTCTGGTGCGCCCGGTCATCGGTATTGATCAAGAAAGCGGCGCCGTTGGGATCGGTGACCGGATTCGCGCCGGTCAAACGATTCAGCTACATTTGCGGGATGTGAAGACCGCCGCGGAGGACCTGACGGAGTTGCTGAAAAAGTTCAAGAAAAAGCGTCCCTCCGATAACCGCGGGGCATTGGTTTTTTCCTGTAACGGGCGGGGTGAAGGTTTGTTCGGAGAACCCGATCACGACATCACACTTATCCAAAAACATTTGGGGCCCATCCCGGCCGCTGGTTTTTTTTGTGCCGGTGAAATCGGGCCGATCGGCGGGAAAAACTTTATTCACGGATTTACCGACAGTATTGTGGTATTTTCTTCCGACTAGGGTAGTCGGCCGGCGTAGTCATTGAGGAGGCGGTAGATCCGCTGCTGAGCCGCTGCGACGGCCGCTTGTTGTGCCGGGGTCAGCGGGTCGAAGGCCTGGCGCTGATGCAGAATATCCGTCACATAGAAAATGCCGACCGCCCGCCGCAGGATGTGTCGCGCCGATTGATAAAAGGCGCTGGCCTGCATTTCCAAGACATCGATTTTGCTTTCCTTAAGAAATTCCGCGTACGTTTCCTCAAGATAAAATGATCCCAAAGAAGCGCAACTGACCTTGGGGAGCTGATTCCTCAGCGGCTCCAGCGCGGCGATGATGTCCTGACTGGCGTGGCTGGTTTGGTCCGGGTGAGGTTCCTTCGTGAGCAGGGCGCTGAAGCTCTCCAGATTCAAGGCCGACTCGGCCAGGACCACGGAACCGATGCTAAGGTTGTTGTCCTCGACGGCGCCGCAGGCCCCGAGGAGGATCAGGTTCCGGCAGGGGGAGTCCGAGAGATGTAAGACGGCGTCGCCCACAAACGGGGCCCCGATCTGGGTATGGATCAGTGTAAAATGCGCTGCCTGACCGGCGGCGAAGGGGCTGCCGCGGTGCAGGGCATCAATGTTCAGAGCTTCCGTCATTCCCAGCGGGAGAAAGGGCGTGAGAACACAGGTGGGCTGGAGCTGTTCCTCCGGGATGCCGAAAAGTTGCTCGAATGCGGGCATGGGGGTCAAATTCCTTACGGAATGATTTTCTTAAAACTATGACTATGCTAGAATTATACCATTCTTCCTAACCGGCGCAACGATCATGCGTATCTTTGTCGCGGGCCGGTCAGCATTTGTGCGGGCGGTGACCGCCGCCCAAACCGTCAATCAGATAGTAAAGGAGAGATGATGAACAAGACGATTCTGCGCGGCCTGATCCTCGGGGCCTTTGTCGCGACGATATTCTTTGCGAATCTGGCCGCCAGTCAGGATGCCTCCCAAACCGGTGAGGCAGTGCAGAGCACTACGGCCGCGGCGGCGGAAACCGCGGAGGCGGCTGCCAAAAAGCCGTTGTTCAATCTCGACAAAACAGCGCCTCCCCAAAGTTTGGAGGAAATGGCGACGGACCAGGTCGAGACCGTAAAGAAGCTGGCCACACTCTTAATCGAATTCTTTGTTAAATACAGTTTTCAGGTTCTCGGCGGGATCATTGTCCTGGTCTTGGGGTGGTGTATCGGCGGGTTTATTTCCCGCCGGTTGCTGTTGTTCTTCCAAGGCAAGAAGTTCGATGTGACCGTTTCAAAGTTCATTGCCCAGTGCGTGAAGCTGATGGTGATGGTCTTTGCGGTTATCGTTGCCATGGGCAAGTTCGGCATCGAGATCGCGCCGTTGATCGCCGGTCTCAGTGTGGCCGGATTCGGTCTCAGTTTTGCTTTGCAGGGGCCGTTGTCCAACTATGCCGCGGGGGTGTCGCTTATCTTTACCAAGCCCTTCAAGGTCGGTGATATCGTTGAGGTCGCCGGACGGACCGGCGAAGTTCTGGAAATCAAACTGCCCAGAACCGAACTGCGCACCGTGGACGGCGTGCTGATCATGATCCCCAACAATGACATTGTCGGTGAGATCATCCACAACTGTTCCGAATTCAAGCGGGTCGATATTGAGGTTGGTGTCGCCTACAGCTCCGACGTCGATAAGGCGATTCAGATAATCCGGGATATTATTAAGGCTGATCAGCGGATCAACCAGGGCGCGAAGGCCCAAATCGGTATCCAGGGATTCGGCGATTCCAGCGTCGATCTGCAGGCCCGGGTGTGGTGCGCGCAGGATCAGTATTATCAAGTCCTCTATGAAGTCAACAAGAAGATCTTCGATGCCTTCAACCAGAACGGCATCGTCATCCCATTCCCGCAACGCGATGTCCACGTGATCAAGAACGAGGTGTAATGCCGCCTATGGCACAGCCCTATCTGCGTATTGCCATGATTGTGGGGAAGTTTCCGGTCCTGTCGGAGACGTTTATCGTCAATCAAGTCCGCGGATTGAGGGCGCGCGGCCATGAGGTCGATATTTACGCCCTCTACGGTGGTCCCGACGGCACCGAACGCACCCTGTGCGAACAGGGTGGGCAAAACGGAATCAAAGCCATCTATCCGCCGCGTCCCACCGGCAAACTTTTACCCGATATCGGGCTCATGCTTGCGCAGTCGGCCCAGGATCCCGGACAGGCCGGGCCCCTGTGGCGGCTGGCGGGCGAGTATGACAAGCTCGGCCGACGCGAGATATTTATGCGCGGGTCGGCTTTTTTCAGACGGCAGCCCTATGATGTGGTGTACTGTCAGTTCGGATCCGTGGCCCTGGATATCCTCCCGCTGCGCTCGATGCCGGCCTTGTCGGGGAAACTGGTGGTCGCCTTTCGCGGCGCGGACGTCAGCAGCTATGTTCGCGGCAGTGATTGCGACGTTTATACGGAGCTCTTTCGGGACATAGATGTTGCCCTTCCCAACAGTGAATTCTTCCGTCAACGGTTGATTGATCTGGGCTGCGAGGCCGACTGCTGCCGGGTGATCAGGTCCGGCATTCGCGTGCAGGATTTTCCGTATCGGCCGCGCGCGGTCCCGGGAGACGGCATCGTCCGTTTTATCTTCGTGGGACGTTTGGTCGCCAAAAAGGGATTGGACGATTGCCTGAAGGCCTTTAGGCTAGTCCGGCAAAGCCGCGACAACTTCCGTCTGACGATTGTCGGACACGGGCCGTTGCGCCGGGAAATTGATGAGTTGATCGACATCCTGCAACTGAAAAAGCATGTCCGGACGATCGGTGCGCTGCCCCACAATGAAGTGCGCAGTATTCTGGACGAACATCATGTCTTTATTTCCGCCAACAAAACGCCTCCGTCTGGAGACCAGGAAGGCATTACGAATACTCTGAAGGAGGCGGCCGCGACCGGGTTGCCGCTGATCTCCACCCGTCACGGCGGGATACCGGAGTTGGTAGAGGACGGCGAAAACGGTTATCTGGTGGATGAAGGGGATATTGAACGGCTGGCGGCCCGCATCATCCAGGTGATGGACCATCCCGAGCAGTGGCCGGCCTTGGGGGCGAAAGGACGGAAGCGGGTAGTCGGCGGGTTCGATCAGGAGGCATGGAACGAGAAGTTGGCGGACGAACTTATGCAAGTCGTTGGCATGTAATAGTTTGTGGTGAATTTGCCGTTGCCCGGCAGAGTGGCGGGTGTACCGGAAATATGTTATAGTTTAAAATCTTTGCCACACAATTACTTTAATGCCAAGGACCGATAATGATCAGTCTTAAAACATCCGTGCGCAATATTGTGACGATCCTCTTTATCCTGTTGGGTTGTATTTTCTTTCTCTATTCGTACATGCTCAGCATCATTCCGGTCATCGACCTGGGATATATGACGTTGGGGGATATCTACACCCTGGACGGTTTGTTGTTTCTGATTATCGCGATGAGTGTGTTTACGATCGTTAAAAGCAAAAAGCTGGTGTACCGCGGACGGCGTATGTGCGTTCGGCGGACATTCTGGTGCATCAGCAGCGGCACCCTTAAAATCCTTTTCTGTATCTGCCTGACGTACTGCTTTTTCTACTACAGCATCACCTTCGAGTAATTCTCCCATCCCGGCTGGATATTTCCTTTTCATCGTCTCGTTTTTTGGTATACTAAGAGCGTTAAGGAGATTTCGATGAAGTCTGAAAATCAACAAGAGCTGCGGAACCTCAGCCGTACCGCGTACCGCAGTGGCATTCTTCCGATCTTTCTGGGACTGGCGATCGTATTCATCGGCATCCGCAATCAGGACGTGTTCGACGGCGCCGTCGGACTGTTCGTGTTTATTGTGGGTTATGCCTTTGTGAAGATTTCCTCCAAACTCAAGGCCGTGATTATCAAAGAAAACGTCTAGGCGGCGTTCCTGATCGGCCCTCCCAATGCCTTCCTGCCCGGAGTGCTTCCCTGTCCCCAGTTTCAACTCCCGATAGGACACCCTAATATACTATTTGTCATAAATATAAATAGTGCTATAATACCCGTCTGCATAATAATTAAGCAACTGCTGATTCGACAACTTCGGGGGGAGAGGAACATGAAACGGGGAATTTTTACACTAGTGTTGCTTCTGCTGATGACAGGAACCTGTTGGGCAGAAACAACATGGCAATTGGCGCCCGGCCGATCCAAGCTGGGATTTCGCGTCAAACACATGGTCTTCATGGATGTTGAAGGCCGTTTCAAAAAATTTGAAGGCCAAGTGACTACGCCGGGTGATGATCTGACCGCGGCCAGAATGGTTGTCACCATCGCTGCGGACAGCGTATATACAGGCATCAAGGACCGTGACCGCCACCTCATCGGTGAAGATTTTTTCGATACGGCACAGTTTCCCGAGATTACTTTCACCAGCCGGGAGGTCACCAAAATCATGGATCCGAACGGGGAGTGCTATAAAATCACCGGGGATCTGACCATGCGGGGGGTTACCAAACCGATCATCCTCATGGCCAAGTGCAAGTCGATGAAGACGCTGCCCAACGGTCAGACCCGCATGGACTTGGTTGCGACCGGGACCCTGAACCGCTTTGATTATCAACTCCAGTGGAACGAGATCTTGGAAACCGGCAAGGCCATCGTCGGGGAAAAAGTCGATCTGGAGCTAAAAATCGCCTTATTAAAATAGCCTGTGCGGTTGGGGACGACTTGGATAACGCCGCACAGCGCCATGTTCGTTCCCTCCGCATTTAGGCCAAACATGACCGGCTGATTAAGATGTTGTCTCCGTATTCGCTGTCATCTTCGGGTCGTACGTATCTCCTCGCGGCCTCCCTGTGGTTTATGACCTTATACTTGCCGGCCACGGTCCGGGCCCAGTACGGCAGTCCGGATCCTCACCAGGCACTCTTCGATGAGAGTCCGGTTCCCTCCGCGGCAAGTTGCAAAACCTGCCACCCGATCCACTACAAAGAATGGTCCGTTTCGCCGCACGCCTACGCGGTCATCAGCCCCGTGAATAATGCGATGCAGGGCAAGATCAATGTCCTGACCAATGGGACCAACGGTGACTTTTGTATGCGTTGCCATACGCCGGTCGGGTTGGACATGAATGAGGATGTTTTTATGTCCAGTATGGACCGGCATCCGGTCGCGCGGGAAGGAATTACCTGTGTCGTCTGCCACCGCCGTCCGATTCCCTACGGCAAGGTCAGCGGCCGCATGTCCCCCGAAAAAGGAGATATCTACTCGCCGGTATACGGTCCGCATGACAATAGCGAACTCAAACGCGTAATCGAAAGCGGCGAGTATGATGTCAATCCGGTACGTGGAGAAGAGGGGCGCGCGATCCACGCGGATGCGATCGAAATGCCCCAGATCAATACCTCCGGATTCTGCGCCAGCTGTCACGACGTCAACCATTACACCGGTTTTCGGTTGGAGGAAGCCTTCTCGGAATGGAAGTCGTCGCCGGCGGCGGCCCGCGGCATCTCCTGTCAGGACTGTCATATGGGGGTGACCCCCGGGATTCCCTCGGGTTTTCATGAAGAGCCGATCGCCGTCATCGGCGGCGAGCCCACTCGGCCGCGCAAACGAACCAATCACATGTTCACCGGACCTGATTATTCCATCGTCCATCCGGGCATCTTTCCCCACAACCCCGCGGCCCAGGAAATTGCCACCATGCGGGAGTGGCTGCAGTTCTTGTATGTCGAAGGCTGGGGTACAGACGCCTTTGAGGACAACGTCGGCGCGGACTACGAGTTTCCTGAGCGATGGGCCGACGTAGCCGACCGCTACGAAGCGCGCGAGATTATTAATGAGAACTTGCTGCTGCTGAAGCGGGCCGAAGAGGACCGGTTGACATTGTTGAAGGTGGGATATCAGCTGGGGGATGTGATTGTGGAACGGGCGGACTCCGGCGGGATACGTTTTCAAGTTCAGATTTGGAACGGCACATCGGGCCATAATGTCCCTACGGGATTCGACGCGGAACGACTGGTATTTCTGCAGGTAACGGTGACCGATGCCGAAGGCCGGACGGTTTTTCAATCCGGGGACTTGGACCCCAACGGGGATGTGCGTGACCTGCATTCGGTCTACGTGCATAACGGCGAGTTGCCTCTCGACAAGCAACTATATAGTCTGCAGTCCCGGTTTATCACCCGCATGCTTCGCGGCGGGGACCGGGAGCAGGTGCTGGCGGTCAATTACTCTCCGGACCCGCTGCCGTTTATCCGTCCGCCCACGCAATCGACGCTCCTGTTGGGCCGGCCGGCGGATTCCCGCAAACACCGGCAGACCATCCCGCCCAACGCATTCCACTGGGCCAGCTATCGCGTCGATAAAGATCTGTTGCGGGGTTACCGGGGGCCTTTCCGGGCCGATATCAAATTGATTGCCGGCATGGTCCCGGTCAATTTGGTTTACGAGATTCAGGATGTGGGATTTGACTACGGGATGTCTCCCCGTGAGGTGGCGGACGCCATCGTGGCCGGTCATCAAGTCTTGTGGCAGAAAACCATAACGCTGACGCCCGGTAAAGTCTCCGCGGTGAGTGAATTGTCAACACGATGAAAAAATCGAATCTGAACAGTAAATTCTTGCGGTGTGTGTCGTCGGTTATTGCGGCGGTATTGATTAGCGCGGTCCCGTCCTGGGCGGCGAACATGTCCGCCTCCTCCGGGGAAAGCCCCAGCCGTATCTCGGACCGTCCGCTGCCGCTGCAGATCGCCGACCATCCCCGGCGACCGCGGCCCCTTTTGGAAATCGGTGATCCTTTTTTGAAGACCGGGCCGATTAGCAAGGGATTTGAATTGCCGACCGGCGCCGTGTGGCAGCCCAGTCTGATGGCGTGGGGCACCTATCGCACGGCCGTTCAGGGATTCTACGACGGTGAGGAGGAGAACGCCGAGTGGACGAACCGCTTCGACCTGTGGGCGAATCTGTATCTTACGCCCACCGAGCGGATCCTGGCCGGCGTGAGATTTTTTGATCAGGAGGGGCGGTTCACCGGCTATACCTTCAAGGCGCCTGGAACCGTCCGTGAAGACGGCAAAGGTTTCGACGATCATTTGAACTTCGACATTACGACCCTCTTTTTCGAAGGGGACTTCGGAGAGTTGTTTCCCAATCTGGATTTGGCTGACAAACACGGACTGGACTATTATGTTTCCGTCGGGCGGCAACCGATCCGCTACCAGGACGGCATGCTGATCAATGACAATATTGATTCGCTGGGAATTTCCAAGATCAATCTCCGTCCTCCGACGGTCGCGAACATGCGGACCACGGTGTTGTGGGGAGGGAACGAGTTGAACCGTACCAACTTGCCCAATGACGATGAAAACGCCATGCTTTACGGAGTCTTCAACGAGATCGATTGGAAGCGGAGTACCGTGGAGCTCGACGCCATTTATGTCTATTCCAGCCGGGCCCTCGGGAGCGGCGTGTATCTGGGATTGGGAGCGACGCAGCGCATCGGTAACATCAATTCCACTCTACGCGTCCTGGGATCGATCCCCGTTGCTGCCGAGACCGTTCATAACCGCTCGGGTGTGGTCTTGTACAATGAAATGTCGATGACTCCGCACGGCACGGATAACTTGGTATACCTTAACGCCTTCGCCGCCTTTGACGAATTCCGCTCGGCGTCGCGGGAACCGGGTGCGGGTGGCCCCTTAAGCCGGACCGGCATCCTGTTTGAAGCCGTCGGTCTGGGGCGCTATCCGGCGCCCCTGAGCAACGCGGCCAACGAGGCAATTGGCGCCGCTCTCGGGTATCAGTGGTTCTTCGCCAACAAGCGCCGTCAGCTGGTGTGGGAGCTGGGAGGGCGGTACGGGTACCGCGCGGGAGGCCAGCGCGCGGCGGGGACCGGAATGCGCTATCAATTCGCGGTGGGCCGGCGGGGAATCGTCCGCCTTGACGGGCATGTGATTTATGACCGTGACCGGTCCGGCCCGGCGGGTAACCGGGACGATGAGATCGCCTGCGGCGTACGCCTGGAGTTTCTGGTCAAATTCTGATATCCCGGCGTGCACTATGCCGATTATCAAAAAATCCGATTGATGCTATAATGGGGAGCATTAAACGTGTACTACGGGACGAGGTTATATGCCTAAAACGAGGCTGGCCGGCGTCAAGATTTTGTGTATTCTGGTCCTGCTGAGCTCATTTCTTCATATTCACAGCTTGCTGGAAGACACACCCTGGTATTTTGAGAACTACGCTTATCTACCGGCATGGCTGGCCGTGATCCGCTACAGTTTTTCCTGGTTTCAGCGGATCCTGGGTGTCACGGCGGCGGTCCTCACTTTGATGTACCGTGAGCTGGGGCGGAAGCTGTTGCTAATCATCGGCATCTTTACGATTACGACCGTGTACTGGAAGCATCCGTTTGAGGCGGTAAAGATCCATGCGGAGGGACTGCAAGCTTCTTTTCCGGAACAGGCACAACAATTTTCGCTGGATAGTATTGCCGCTACGGCCACGGTTTTTTTGATACTGATAGATGTGACGTTTCAGGGGATTGTGATTTATTATTTCACCCGCAAACGGGTGAAAGAGGCCTTTGCAAACTCATGAATGATGCCGATCAAAAATCCGGATTCAAATATCCCTGGGCCAAACCGTATATCGACGAGTCCGACCGGGTGGCGGTGAATCAGGCGTTGGATTCGGGTTGGATATCGGACGGCGAGTTTGTCCGGCGGTTTGAGCAGGGATTCGCCCACTCCATTCAGGCCGATCACGCCTTGACCTGTTCCAGCGGAACGGCCGCGCTGATGCTGGCCCTCCTGGCGCTGGAGGTCGGACCGGGGGACGAAGTCATTGTCCCCGGGTACGGATTTGCCGGGGCCGCCAATATGGTCCTGGCTGTCGGCGCCAAGCCGGTCTTTGTCGACGTGGGCGCCGACGACTGGTGTCTCGACCCGTCCCAAATCGAGCTGTTTTTCACCGCGCAGACGAAGGCCCTCATCGTTATTCATAACTACGGCGCCATCGCCCACATGGACCGGATTCTGGCACTCACCAACCGTTACAATGTCAAGGTCATCGAGGATTGCGCGGAGGCCGTTTTTTCTGAATACCAGGGGCTGTTTGCCGGCTGCATCGGCGATGTGGGATGCTTCAGTTTTCAGGCGGCAAAGACCTTGGCTGCGGGAGAGGGGGGTATGGTGGTGACGCAAAGCGAAGACCTCTATGAACGGATGGTGTTGCTGCGTAATCACGGCATGCAGCCGGGCCGGCACTATTTTCACGCGGTGGCCGGTCACAATTTTCGGATGACCAATCTCCAGGCAGCCCTCGGCTGGGCACAGCTGCAGAAGAAGGAGTTTCTGTGCCGCCGTCGCCGCATGATAACCGATTACTATCGCGATTTTTTCCACAAATACCGGGAACTTTCATTCCAGCAGATCAAGCCCAGTGAGCATCCCATCTTTTGGGCAAACGCCGTCCTCTTGGACGATAACGCGGAACACTCTCGGGACGAAGTGATGAAATCTTTGGCTACCGCCGGAATTGAGGCCCGGCCCGGTTTCGTCACGTTCGATCAAATGCCGCCGTACCAGGCGCATCCGCTGCCCGTCGCCCGTGCCCTGTCCGAACGCATTTTGTGCCTGCCGACTTACGCGGCCCTCGAAAAGAATGACCTGCACGAGATTTGCCGTGAGGTCAAGCGGCATATTGTTAAGGAAAAAAGTTTCTTTTAATATGTCAGTCGCCGTCTCCGTAATTCTTCCCGCGTACAATGAGCGCGATAATGTCCTGCCGCTTATCGATGAAATCCATACCGCATTAAGCGCTTATGCTCACGAGATAATTGTGATCGACGATCAAAGCTCCGACGGTACCGCCGCAGCCCTGCAATGCCGCCGTGACACGGCGGTGACGCTGATCGAAACGGCTCGCCGTATGGGGTTGGGCCGTTCGATCCGCGCCGGGATCGAGCGGGCGCGGGGCGAGTGCATCGTCGTGATGGACTCAGATTTTAATCACCAGCCGCGGTATTTGCCGTTTATGATGGGGGCGATGGAGGTATACGACGGGGCATTTGCCTCCCGGTTTTATCCGGGCGGGGGGATGAGCAGCGTGTGGCGGCAGTTCCTGAGCCGGTCCTTCAATGTCTTCGTTCAATGGATGCTCAACAGCCCTGTGAAAGATCATTTGTACGGTTTTTTTATCATTCGCCGATCGGTCCTCGAGCGTTTGCCCATGGACGACATTTTCTGGGGGTACGGGGATTATTGCATGCGGCTGATCTATTATGTGCGCGGAGAGACCGACCGGTTGCTTCAGTTTCCGGCGGTCAACGGCGAGCGCCGCTTCGGCCGCGGCAATCCGTATCTGTGGCGGACATTTATTCAGTACGCTCGCGCCGTCTTCGCGTTTGCGGGAAAAATTCGCGGCTATTCGAGCCTGAGCAACCGATAAGAGTTTATGATCAAGGAAATCCGACATTGCCGTATCTGCGGATCGGCGGACCTGTTGCCGGTCGTCGATCTGGGGTGCCAGGCCTTAACAGGCTTGTTTCCGCGCCGTCTGGAAGAAGATGTGCCGGTCGCGCCGCTGCAACTGGTCAAATGCGACGACGCCTCCGCCGAGTGTTGCGGGTTGTTGCAGCTCAGGCATGCCTTTGATCCGCATTACATATACGGCGAGCGGTACGGATACCGGTCGGGTCTTAACTCGGCCATGACCGAACATTTGGCGCGGACGGTCGCGGACTTGCGCCGGCGGGTCGATCTGCGGGAGGGGGATGCCGTGATCGATATCGGCAGCAACGACGGTACCCTGCTGGGGAACTTTGAAGAAGGGCGGTACCGCCTGATCGGCATCGATCCCACGGCCGGCAAGTTCCGTGAGTTTTACCGGGACGATATTACGGTCATCCCTGATTTCTTCAGTCCGGATGCGCTGCGGGCCTGTCTGTCGGGGCGCAAGGTTAAGCTTGTCACCGCATTGTCGATGTTTTATGACCTGGAAAATCCCGTTGAGTTCATGTGCGACGTCCGGGATTTGCTTCATCAGGAGGGGTTGTGGCTGATCGAACAGAGCTACATGCCGAGCATGATCGACCGTACCGCTTACGACACGATCTGCCACGAGCATCTCGAATATTACCGGATGAAACAAATTAAGTGGATGGCGGACCGGGCGGGACTGAAGATCGTGGACGTGATGTTCAACGATGTGAATGGCGGAAGCTTCGGCGTTATCTTCGCCCGGGACGATTCATCGCATAAGGGGGCCGCGCCGCTCGTCGAGCAAATCCTCCGCCATGAAGGGCTGCGACAGTATGAAACCCTGCAGCCGTTCGCCGGTTTTGAAGGCGCGGTATGCGAACACCGCCGGCAGTTGATCACGACGATTAAGGATGTCCGGCGCCACGGGGCCACGGTCCTCGGCTATGGAGCCTCGACAAAGGGCAATGTCCTGCTGCAATACTGCGGTGTGGGCCCCTCGGATATCCCGGCCATTCTGGAGATTAACGCGGATAAGTTCGACTGCTACACGCCGGGGACGGGCATTCCCATTGTCAGCGAGGCAGCCCTCGAACAAATCCATCCTGAGTATTTGTTGATTCTGCCGTGGCATTTTGAGAGTATGATCATACAGAAAGAGGCGGCTTTTCTGGATCGCGGGGGGCAGATGATCTTCCCGCTGCCCAAGGTTCGCATCAAGCAATCGGACCCCAAGATTCGTAACGTGGACTACAAACCATTGGAGATTTAATCCGGCGACCGAAAGACAAAGCGCCGCAATGTTGTATGCATTAAAAAGGAGATAACATGTTAAAACTAATCGTGGGAACAACTTTGATAACCGTACTGACCTTTGCGCTTCCAGCCTTTGCGCAAGACGCCTCTCCGGAGGAGGTCATTGAATTGATGGAGATCAGTGGCATGGGCGGTTTGGGTGAGGAGCTGGTCAATGAATTGATGCCCGAACTCAAAGCCATGTTGCCGGATGCCCCGCCCCGTTTCTGGCAGGAAGTTCGAAATAACATCAACACAGCAGAATTGATCGAAAAGATTATCCCAATCTATCAAAAATTATTAACCTCGGCCGATATTCAAGCCATACTCAAGTTTTATGATACGCCGGTCGGCAGGAAGTTGTTGAGCGTTCAGGGGCAGGTTTCGGCGGAGTCTTACTATTTAGGCCAGGAATGGGGACAGTTCATTGTAGAGCAGGTAGTAACTAAGTACGAAAGAGAAATCGGTCCACTGCAATAATCATACCCCCGGGATTCTGGGTTGTATTTAGTGCAGTCTTCACCTGCCACCACGCCCGGTACTGCATGGCCTCGGCCACGTGGGGGCTGGCGATATTTTCCTCACCGGCCAGGTCTGTGATCGTCCGGCTGAGCCGAAAGATCTTGTCGTACGTCCGCTTGAGAAATGAGGGGGAATAATTGTGGAGGTAGATTCATTAGTTGGGTTTAGCCTCAGAGGCTGCAATCTAGCCAAAGGATGACATGCTTCTATATTCTCCGGTACACTAGAGAGTGACTTTAGACCCTTTCATATAAGAACCGAGTACAACTTCTCTTTGTGGAGGATCCGGGCAGCAAGGAATGGTTTCCCGCTTGCTGATGGGCGATCCGAAGACGCTGGTCTTGCCCCAAGAAGATTGGCGATCTATCGATCCATGAAAACTTATGCGGATATCAACGCCGTTTACTGCCTGTTTTCCTTTCAGTAAATGTACATTAAGCTTATGTAAAACAGTCCATTTTCTTCGCAAGACTTCAATAAAGACTAAGGTATGATATTTAATTCATATACATTTCTGATATTTTTTGTTTCTGTTGCTACGTCATATTTCATAATTCCCCACCGCTTCCGTTGGTTGTTGCTGCTTCTCGCCAGCTACTACTTTTATATGTGTTGGCGCCCTGAATACATAATCTTGATTATTTTCTCTACTTTGATCGACTACTTCGCAGGAATCAAGATTGGACAAATATCCGAGAAACATAGACGAAGAAAGTATCTCATTCTTAGCCTTGCAACCAACTTAGGGCTTTTATTTTCGTTCAAGTATTTTAATTTTTTTAATGACTCCTTAAGAATGGCCTTCCAAAAATTCAACCTGTTTTATGGTGTGCCGGACTTTGATGTTCTGCTGCCGGTGGGTATTTCATTTTATACTTTTCAGACATTAAGTTACACGATTGATGTATATCGGGGAGAGAGAGCCCCAGAAAAACATTTAGGGATTTTTGCATTGTATGTAGCCTTCTTCCCTCAACTTGTTGCTGGGCCTATAGAAAGATCAACGCGACTATTGACCCAATTTTATAATAGGAATTATTTTGATTGTCGGCGGGTCACCGACGGCTTAAAACTCATGGTTTGGGGTATGTTTAAGAAAGTTGTTGTCGCAGATCGGTTGTCTTTGTTTGTTGATCATATTTACAGCTATCCGAATGCTTTTAGTGGAAAAATACTGACGGTTGCCACGATATTCTTTGCTTTCCAGATTTACTGTGATTTCTCCGGATATTCCGATATAGCTATTGGTAGCGCTAAAGTGCTTGGATACGACCTCATGAAGAATTTTCGGCGGCCTTATTTTGCTAGATCAATACCGGAGTTTTGGAAAAGATGGCATATATCTTTATCGACATGGTTTAGAGATTATTTATACATTCCCTTGGGGGGGAATCGTGTTTCCCCTATAATGTGGCATTTTAACATTGTGATTGTTTTTGTCTTAAGTGGCTTATGGCATGGAGCGAACTGGACGTTTATTATATGGGGCCTGTTGCATGGTATTTATTATCTTTTTTCCGTTCATACAACGAACATTAGAACGAGAATGGCACAAAGTTTTGGCATTGTCCGATATCCGAATATTCATCTTTGGCTAAACAGGTTCGTAACTTTTACTTTGGTTTGTTTTGCGTGGATATTCTTCCGTTCCAATAGTTTTTCAGATGCAAAGGTGATTGTTGCCCGGCTCTTAACAGGTTGGAATCAGCCTTTTATATTTTCGCCAGAAGTACGTCTCACAAACACATTGCCCATTTCAGCTACAGAGTTTTACGTGTCGATCATTCTCATTATGGTCGTGGTGGTATTTCATTATTTGCAAGAGCATCAAAGAAAACTGCTATCTTTAGGCGCTTGGTGGTTTCGATGGGGCATATATCTTGCGTTGTGTCTATTAATTATGAATATGGGTGTTGCTGAAGAGATACCGTTTATTTATTTTCAATTTTAGAAAGACAATGAAGAAGTTTATATTAAGACTCATATCCTTTGTCTCACTGCTGTTGATTTTACAGTTTATCGTTTATATTATCGACAAACCGGAAAATCCCGAGGGCGTTGATTTGCTGAAGAAATATATTTCTGATCAGTATACTATCGTAGGGTTGGGTGATAGTAGCGTGTCATTTGCGTATGAAAAAGAAGAAAATCAGGAATCAACATACACGATATTAGAAAAATATTTACAACAGGATAAGATCGGAGAGATAGTTCATCCGGCATACCATGTGGGTATATATGACTACTATTTTGAAAATATCGCCCGTAATAGTCATTCGATAAGATTAGTGGTTATACCGATAAACTTGAGGTCATTCTCCCCGCAATGGGATATGAGGCCGGCATATCAATTTAAGAAAACCAAAACCTTATTACGATATGATAATTTGCTGACGAGCATGCTGTTTAAGCCATTAGCTGTATTTAAGTATTTTGATCCTAAGATTACGGAGGATGTATATGAAAATACCCCTGTTTATATGGGGGAGAAACGGGTTGGTCGAGTTAAAGATTTTAAGATAGAAAACTACACCATAGCAGATAATAAGTTTTATCGAGAAAAGTTTATTTATCATTATATGTATAATCTGACTCCTACCCATCGTAAATTAAAGTCTATCAGGCGAATTCTCGCGCTCAGTAGGAAGCACAACGTTCAAGTTATCTTCTATATAACACCAATTGATGTTGAGACTGGTGAGCGATTACTCGGAAAACAATTTAGAGAGCAAGTATTAAAGAATGCTACTGTTATAAAGAATGTTATCAGTAGCGAAAAAGGCGTAGTAGTAGACTTATCCGAGTCTTTGAGTAGGGAATATTTTTATTGGTATTATGATAGGCGGGGAGCTTACAGCCCACATGAGCATTTATTATACAGTGGTAGAGAAATTGTAGCGCAGCAGATTGCTTCAGCCATCCAAAAGATGCAAAGTGCGATGACACACCAATAAACAAGAGGATTTGGGTGCGTTTTCAGCCGCCTGTTACCTTTGGACGACCCCGAAAAATCGATATCTTCGATGATGCCTTTATTAAACTCTTGAAAAAAGTTCGTCAGGATGCCCATGTCAACATTTATGCATCCCGGTAAGTTAAGGGTGGTTTCGGCAAGATGCACAGTTGCAATCATGCCGTGGCACAGGCCACGCCGACGCAAAGCATCCAGCGAGTCGAAAGCCTGAGCCGGATGACCCTGCCGCGTATCCGCCATCCGCAGTTTACGGACGGAGAAATTTCCGTCAAACAAGCGCCGCCGCGTAGCCAGACGCGGCCAGGTCAAGGATCGCACTGCACTCAAAAACCGTGCAGCATCCAGATTTGACCGGGTAAGTCCCGGGGGCCACCACCACTTACATTAATGTCCCCAGATTCGGTCGAGGCTGCGGAATTGGATTGCTTCTGCGAGGTGTTCGCATCCGATGCTCTTTGCTCCCGCCAGGTCGGCGATCGTCCGGCTGAGCCGCAGGATCTTGTCGTGCGCCCGCGCCGAGAGATTCAGTTGTTCCAGGGCCTCCCCCAATAGTGCCGCGCCGGCGTTATCTAGCCGGCAATGTTTCCTCAGTTGTACGTCGTCCATTTGCGCGTTGGTCGTGGTGGACGTTTCTGCAAACCGGACGGATTGCCGGGCTCGGGCCGCGAGCGTGCGGTCCTTGATCCGGGCGGATGTTTCTTCGTTGCCGCCTGACGCAAGCACTTCCTGCGGGACGGGAGGTATTTCCAGGTGGATATCGATGCGGTCAAGAAGCGGTCCGGAGATGCGGGTGAGATAACGCTGCACTTGAGCGCCGCGGCATTGACAGGCTTTACGGGGGTGGGTGAGATAGCCGCACGGACACGGGTTCATCGCCGCCAGCAGTATGAAGCGCGCCGGAAAGCGCAGGGTCTGATTCGCCCGGGCGATGGTTACGCAATGGTCTTCCATAGGCTGGCGCAGGGCCTCGAGGGCATTGCGCTGAAATTCCGGCAGTTCGTCGAGGAACAAAACCCCGTTGTGGCTGAGAGTGATCTCTCCGGGGCGGGGGTAGGTGCCGCCGCCCACCAAGGCGACCGCGGAGGTTGTATGATGCGCCGTCCGAAACGGCCTGCGGGACAGCAGCGGTTCACCGGCCGGCAGCAGGTTCATGACCGAGTGGATCTTGGTCGTCTCATAGGCCTCCTCCGGTGTCATGTCCGGAAGGATGCCCGGAAAGCGTTTGGCCAGCATGCTCTTTCCGCAGCCCGGCGGCCCGATCATCACCACATTGTGCCCGCCGGCGGCGGCAATTTCCAGTCCCCGTTTGGCGTGATGCTGGCCTTTGACCTGGGCGTAATCCAGATCGTCTTTCGATCCGGACGGAGCGACATCGGTTGGCGGCGGTGTCCACGGCTGGATCGAGACTGGATCGAGCAGCAGCTCCACCGCTGTTTGCAGGTGTTCGACCGGGACCAGCCGCGCCTCCGGGTTGAGCGCGGCCTCACGCGCGTTGACCAGCGGCAGGATCAGTCCGTCAAAACGTTCCCGGTCCATACCCAGCGCGATCGGCAGGCTTCCGCGCACACCCTTCACCGAACCGTCGAGAGAGAGTTCGCCCAACAGGGCGTAACGCGCGACCGTTTCCGGGTCGATTTGCTCGTCGGCGGCCAGAATGCCGACGGCCATGGCCAATTCAAAGGCCGGACCTTCTTTCTTGAGATTGGCGGGGGAGAGGTTGATCGTGACCCGCCGCAGCGGATAGCTGAATCCGCTGTTCTTGATGGCAGATTTGACGCGTTCCTTGCTTTCCTTGATGACATTATCCGGCAGTCCCACGATATGGGTCAGAGGCAGGCCTCCGTGGACGTCGACTTCGATATTGACCAGACAAGCCTCAAGCCCAACGATGGTGTAGGAATAAGTCTTCGCTAGCATGAAGTTCCTCCCGAGTGGATGGGAGGGGAAACGAGCGGGCGGAGGAGCGCCGAGGGGGATCAGAGAAGATGAGTCTACCAGATCGGCTGTGGACGGTCAAGTTCCGTCTTGTGGCCGGCGTGAATATGATTGTCCTGGAACAGCTTAACTCGAATATCCCCTTCGGGTTAGGGGAAATAGCTTGCTTTTTCAGGGGGCCTTAATATAATAGAGGAGTTATCACGGGCGATTTGACCACCTTTTTTGTTATTCGCGGTTTCCCGCGAGCCTAACGACCATTTCCGTCCATGGATTCAGTTTTTCATAACAAAGTGCTGATGGTAACCTTTACCTCGTGGTTAATCGCTCAGTCTGTGAAGGTGACTATCGGCGTATTCCGCGAGCGCCGGTTCAATTTTAAGTGGCTGATCGGGACCGGGGGAATGCCCAGCAGTCACGCCGCCGGGGCAACCGCCTTGGCCACCGCTTGCGGATTGCACTCAGGCTTTCAGTCGGTCCCCTTTGCCTTGGCCACCGTGTTTGCGCTGGTGACCATGTTCGACGCCCAGGGCGTCCGGCGGTCGGCAGGCCAACAGGCCGCGATCCTGAATCAGATCATGGATGATATGTACTGGAGCGGTAAACTCGAGAGCGAAAAGTTGATGGAGCTGATCGGTCATTCGCCTTTGCAGGTGCTGGTCGGCGGATTGCTCGGGATCGTGCTTTCGGCATTCTTCTACAATAGCTGGTATTAACCCATTCTTCGGGAGGATCAACAGTGTTTAATCGACGGAACATTATCATTGCGGCGGTGGTCGCGGCTGCGGGAATCTTGCTTCTCCTGATGTTAGGGGGAGGAGGCTCCGATGACAAACCGCGCGTCAAGATCCAGGAAGGGACGGCCAATGCCCAATCCCAGCAGGAAGCCGCGCCGCAGGAGCTGTTTGAACAGGCCATGGCCTATAAAGCGGAAGGAGAGCTTCCCAAGGCCCAGCAGATTCTGCGCTTGATTTACAACGAATATATCGACTACGAACATATAGAAGAGGTGCAGCGCGAGCTGGAAGCCATTAACATGCGCATTATTTTTTCGAACGCCCCGTCGCCGAGCGCGGTCATTCATGAAGTGGTCAAAGGTGATACTCTGGGCGAACTGGCCAAGAAATACGGCACCACCATCGAGCTAATTAAGCGCAGCAACAATCTGGACAGCAATATTATCCGTATCGGACAAAAACTGCGCATCTGGCGGGGCGAGTTCAATATTTTTGTCGACAAGTCGCAGAACATACTGATCCTCAAGGAAGGCGACAATGTGATCAAGGTCTACAATGTTTCGACCGGAAAGAACAACAGCACGCCGGTGGGAAGTTTCAAGATCACCTCAAAGCTGACCGATCCGGTGTGGTTCAATAAGGGCGTGGTGGTTCCGCCGGAGAGTCCCGCCAATGTCCTGGGGAGCCGCTGGTTGGGCTTTGATATTCCCGGGTACGGCATTCACGGGACGGTGGATCCGGACAAAATCGGTCAACAGGTAACGGCCGGCTGCGTGCGGATGCGCAATTCGGATGTGGAAGAACTGTACAGCATTATTCCGGTCGGCACGCAGGTGGCGATCGTCAACTAACGGAAAGTGTCCAAACGAATTCACAAGCACCGCCCTCCGGCTGTGGAAAGTGCCTGTGAATTTTTCATATGATCGGCCCGCGATAGACGGGTCGAAATGAGGAAGCTGCTATGACTGTCTTAGAATTCGAAAAACCGATATACGAACTGGAAGCCAAGATCGAAGAGCTGCGCAACCACGGGGATGACCTGAAGATTTCCATCGAGCCCGAAATCCGCAAACTCCAGGAGAAGCTGGAAAAGGTTAAGACCCAGATCTATAAAAATTTAACCGTGTGGCAGCGGGTGCAGATCGCCCGCCATCCGGACCGGCCGTACACCCTCGATTATATCCGCATGATCACCGACGAATTTGTCGAACTACACGGCGACCGCCAATACGCGGATGATTTGGCGCTCATCGCGGGATTCGCGCGCATCGACGGGCACAAGGTCATGATCCTCGGTCATCAAAAAGGACGGGACACCAAGGAAAACGTCAAGCGCAACTTTGGTTGCGCCCACCCCGAAGGTTATCGTAAGGCCATGCGTCTGATGGAAATGGCGGCCAAGTTCCGCCTGCCGGTCGTGACCCTGATTGATACCCCGGGCGCTTATCCGGGAATCGGGGCGGAAGAACGCGGGCAGGCCCAGGCCATCGCGGAGAATTTGCGCGATATGTCCCGGCTTTCGACGCCGGTGATCGCGGTCGTTATCGGCGAAGGCGGCAGCGGCGGGGCGATCGGTATCGGGGTGGCCGACCGGGTCCTAATCCTGGAACACGCCTACTATTCCGTTATTTCTCCGGAAGGCTGCGCGTCTATCCTTTGGCGCAGCGCCGATAAAGCACCGCAGGCCGCCGAGGCTCTCAAGATCACCGGTGAGCATCTGCGCGATTTCGGTATCGCCGACGAAGTCATCGAGGAGCCCCGAGGCGGTGCCCACCGCGACCCGGCCCTGATTGCCGAGCGTCTCAAAGGAGCGCTGGTGAAACATATCGGCGAACTCATTCCGCTCTCCGGGGAAGAGTTGCTGGAACAACGCTATCAAAAGTTTCGCGCGATCGGCATGTTCCAGTCCAAAAAGTGATCATGACGCCGGCACCGTTTACTAACGATATCCGCGATCTCTCCCTTACGGAACTTCAAGAATATATGGCCACGATCGGCGAGAAGTCTTATCGCGCCGGTCAGGTCGCTGAATGGATCTACCACAAAGGCGCACATAGTTTTGCCGGCATGGGCAATATCTCAAAACCTTTGCGTGAGCGGTTGGAAAAGGACTTTGCGTTGCATCCGCACAAGCAGATCCGCAAGGAAGTCTCCGCCGACGGCACCACCAAATTCCTGTTTGCCCTGCACGATGAAGAGAAGGTGGAGACCGTCCTGATCCCCACCAAGACCCGCACGACGGCCTGCATCTCCACCCAAGCCGGATGCAAATTCGGCTGCCGGTTTTGTGCCAGCGGGATCGGCGGCTGGAACCGTAATTTGAGCTGCGCAGAGATTATCACACAGGTGCTGCAGGTTAAGGAAGAAGCCAAATCCCATCCCCGGCCGTTGTCGCATATCGTTTTTATGGGTATCGGCGAACCGCTCGACAATTACGAAAATCTGATGAAGGCCATCCGGCTGATCAATGATCCGGCCGGCGTGAATATCGGCGCGCGGCGCATCACCGTATCCACCTGTGGTGTCATTCCCCGCATTCTGGAAATGGGACGTGAAGGAATTCAGATTGAACTCGCCATTTCCCTGCACGGCTACGACAATGAGTCGCGTAATGTTCTGATGCCGGTCAATAAGAAGTATCCATTTGACGATCTGATTGAGGCCTGCCGGACCTATCAAAAAAGCTATCGCCGGCAAATCACCTTCGAATATATCCTGATCAAGGATGTCACCTGCACCGAGCAGGCCACTCAGGCACTGAAAAAGGCGTTTCACGGATTGATTTGCAAGCTGAATCTCATTCCCTACAATCCGGTTTCGGAGTTCGATCATCAGACGCCGGCACGGGACGAAATGCTTCGTTTCCGCGACCGTTTGACAGACTTCGGTGTTCACGCCACGATCCGCACGCCGCGCGGCAAAGATATCAACAGTGCCTGCGGCCAACTCCGACATTCCTGAGCGCACACCGTCTGGATTTCCGGCCCCTTATGGAGGATGTTCCGGTGAGTGTGTCCGGTGATCGGATCATTAAGCATTTCTTTCTCTGCGCGCCGGGGAAAGATAGCAGACATCACAATCGAGGAGGTAACCGTGTTCGTAGAAACCGCCGTGCCCATTGCGTCGCTGTTCATGACCGCGCCGGCCCGCATTCTGGCTGGGGTGGCGGCTTGTTTGATTATCTGGGCCATAGCCATAGTCATCGAGAAGATAATTCTGACGCTGGCCAAGAAATCCCGGATTCAGCGGGATGTTTTTTATCTGTTGGGGCGCATCGTGAAGATGGTCCTGATCGTTGTCGGACTGATTGCTGGATTCGGGACAATGGGCATTGATGTCGCGGCCATGGTCGCGGGGCTGGGTCTGACCGGTTTCGCCCTGGGATTTGCCCTGAAGGATGCGCTGTCGAATGTCCTGGCCGGCGTGCTTGTCCTGGTGTACCAGCCGTTTCGCATCGGATCGCACATTAAGGTCTCCGGGTACGACGGAACGGTGCGCCGCGTCGACCTGCGTTACACCACCGTGGAGAGTGATAACCGGACCGTATTGATTCCCAATGCGAATCTTTTTAACAACCCCGTGGAGATTTTCAAATCGTGACGTCTGAATCACGAGCCCGGCGGCGGATCCCGGCGGGCGTTGTCGCCACACTGCTGTTCGTGGCCGGTTTTGTGCCGCGGTTACTCTGGATCAGTATCGGTCCCTACAGTGTCGATACCCTGAATCTGGCATTAAAGGCCGAGCAACTCGTTACCACCCTGCAATTGTCCTACTCTTTTGGATCGGGCTATCCACTTACCATTGTGTGCGGCGGATTCTTTGTGCTGTTGGGTAAGAT
Source organism: Candidatus Omnitrophota bacterium (assembly GCA_020632495.1). Lineage (GTDB taxonomy): Bacteria > Omnitrophota > Gorgyraeia > Zapsychrales > Zapsychraceae > JAGOSC01. The sequence goes on from JACKFL010000005.1 coordinate 1,603,937, forward strand.
TGCCGGCGTGCATGACCCGGTGCTGGCCGTTAACTTTATGAGTGTCGTGATGGGGGCAGCCTGCGTACCTGTACTGTACCTGTTGACCCTGCGCCTTATTGACCGTGACACCGCGTTTTTTGCGGCATTCTTTTTATCGGTGACCCCCATATTCCTGGCGGTGTCCACTTACGGATTGAGTCATACACCGGCGCTCCTTTTTTTATTGGCTGGGATAAATTTTCTGTTGCGTTTTCGGGATTCCGGACGGGGAAGCGATCTGATGATCGCTGCCGCATTTATCGGATTTCTGGGGGCGGCCCGGCTGCAGAATCTGGTGCTAATGGCGGTGCCGCTGGCCTTCTTGTTGTGGACCGTCAGCGGACGGGACCGGTGGCGGACCTTCTTGGTATTCGGCTCTGTCGCGGCAGCGGCGATGGGCATCTTTTATCTGCCGTACCTCATCGGCAGTGAAAGGGCGGCCTATTTGGCCCAATTCGTGAAGTATAAGGAGGCATCGGTGATTCCGGATGCCTCGATCGGGCTGCTTTTCAAACCGTTGCTGAATATCCTCTACCACCTCATATATACTTTTACGCCGGTAGGGATCATGCTCATCTTTATCGGGGGATGGAAACTATCGAAGCAGCACCGCGGGCCTGCGTATTTGTTTTTGATGCTGTGGTTGCTTTTCCCGGTGCTGCTGTATAGCCGGCTGTACACGCTTGTCCCGCGCTTCCTGACCATCCTGCATCCGCCCCTGTGTATCATGATGGCCTATTTTTTTCCCCAGAATTGTGCCGCCGGGCGGTTCAGACGTATTTTGGCCATGCTCTTGGCCGTGGTCATGGCGGTCGGGATGGTGTGTTTGGTCGAACCGGTCCTGACGGCCCGGCACCGGCAGGCCACCATTCCGGAATACGTCCGCTGGGTGGCGCGGCTCGCCCCGCCGGATGCGCGCATTATCACCGTGGACGATTCGCTGTTCTTTCGTTATTACAGCAATCTGAATCTGCTTTCCCGGTTTCACGATCAGTATCGCATCAATGAGGAGGCGCACGCCGCCTTCCGCCGGGAGCTGGACGGACTGTTGAACAGCGGAATCTCGGTTTACGTAACCGAACATGGTCTGTATAATTATGATCCGCAGGGCCGCTTCGCCGCGATGATGACGGAGGGATACCGGCTGGATTCGGTAGGGGTTCGGCCTTACGAATTCTGGCAGGAGAGCTGCTGGCAATCGGGCCGCTATCCTCGTCAATTATTCCGCGTGTGGCCGAAGCAGCAGTAGATTTCTTGCGCCGCCGATAAGGGCGGCGACTCGGAGGGTTGACATAAAGGGTGAATTAACGCTGAAACGCAAGTGAGAGGAGCAATAAAATGGATGCACAAAAGTATTTGCAGTCCGTCGGTGAGTGGCTGATCACCAGCGGTCTTCAGATCGTTTTGATCATGATCCTGATGGTGATCGGGCTCAAGGCCGCGGAATTGCTGTCCGCGAAATTGATTCAATGGATCAGCAAGAAGGAAGCCGATAATGCCGAATTGCAAAAACGGACCGACACCCTGAGTTCGATAGTCCGCTACATCCTGAAGATCGGGATTTTCGTGATGGCCGGTATGATGATTCTCAAAGAGCTCGGTATCGACATCGGTCCGATCCTGGCCACGGCCGGGGTTGTCGGATTGGCCGTCGGTTTCGGGGCGCAGAAACTGGTTGAAGACGTGATCAGCGGTTTCTTCATTCTCTTGGAAGATCAAATCCGCGTCGGCGACGTGGTCAGTATCGCCGACAAGGGCGGCTTGGTGGAAAAGGTCACCCTGCGCATGGTCATCCTGCGCGATCTCGCCGGCAATGTCCATTACGTCCGCAACGGACAGATCGGGGTGGTGACCAACATGACGAAAGAGTATTCCCGGTACGTATTCGACATCGGAGTCGCTTACCGTGAAGACGTCGATGAGGTGATTGAGGTCATTAAAGCCGTCGATGAAGAACTGCGTCAGGATCCTGAATTCAAGAAGGACATCCTGGCTCCGATCGAGATCCTCGGACTGGACAAGTTCGACAATTCCGCCGTGATTATCAAGGCGCGGACAATGACCAAGCCCATCAAGCAATGGGCGGTCGGCCGCGAATTTAACAAGCGGCTCAAGAAACGCTTTGACGAGCGGGATATCGAGATCCCGTTCCCTCACGTAACGCTCTACATGGGGAAAGACAAGGACGGTTCGGCGCCGCCGATGAATGTCCGCGTGTCCGAAAAGGCGGCCGCCGCGGCCGGTTAAGCATGTGTGTCCCTGCGCCGGGAGAGCTGTTCTTCACCCGGCGGGGACCTGCCGGATGTGATATAATTGAGGCAAATCCACGTCCCAAAATGAACAGATAGGAGAATCCGATGAGTGATTTTAAGGCATCCCTGAACGAGATCCAGAGCCAATTCGCCTCCCTGGAGGGAAATTTCTGTACCGGAAGCTGCTGGCGTTTGTCTACGACCATGCAGGACCTGGACGCCGCCCTGCGCGAACACATTCAGGCCGTTACAAAGTCTGAGGTTGAGGGGATTATCGGCAAATTACAGAGTAAACAGGAACTTACGGCCGGGGAGATCGAGCTGATCAAGATGTGGATCTGCGGGGACGCCGATTACTACGTCAAACTGGAAAACAATTACAACGACTGGATCGCGGAACTCAAGCGTCTGGTCGGGGAGATGGCTCAAGCCGATGCGAGCAATCCCGATTTCAAGGCTGCCGCCAACCTGCGGGCGCGATTGCTGGACGCCATCCGGGTGCTGGGTGATATCGTGTTCTTTCTGAAACAAAAGGAGCGTATCGCCAATTTCACCGAATCCACTAAGGTGATCGATCCTCAGGAGGCCGATCTGCTGGTCCGGCTGCTCCAGGGTAAAATTATCTCCGATAACGAGTAGCACCGTGCCGGTGTTCGAATCCGGTGTAATGTGATATGATCTATGTAAGCTGACCGGGTCCCGGGGACCCGCGCTCATCCGTCATCAACCCGAATTATGCCTATGGTCGTCACGTTTGCCACGGTCGGATTTGAAAGTCTGGGAATTTCCCAGCTTTCCGCGATCCTCAAGAGGGAAGGGCACGAGGTCCATCTGGCCTTCAGCGTAGCCCTCTTTCACGACCGCGACCATCTCCACGTTCCCTTCCTGGCCCGCATGTTCGACGACCGTCAGCGGGTGGTCGACAAAATCAAAGAAACTCAACCCGATGTGTTGGCCTTTTCCGTGTTGACCGCGACTTATCAGTGGGCATTGAGTATCGCGCGGGAGGCCAAGGTCCTTTGTCCCGGGGTGAAGGTTATCTTCGGTGGGGTGCACCCCTCGGCCCTGCCCGATCGGGTGATCGATCAGCCGGAGGTGGATATCGTGGTCATCGGTGAGGCCGACTTGGCCTTTCCGCGGATCTGCTCTGCCCTGGAGAACGGCGGTCTGACCGGACAGGAAATCTCCAACACGCTCTACAAATTACCCGACGGAACGCGGGTGCGCGGTCCCCAGGACGGGTTCGTGATGGATCTGGATTCCCTGCCGCATTACGATAAAGCCATATGGGAAGAATACGTCCCGCAGCACGACTCCTATCTGACTATGGCCTCCCGGGGATGTCCCTATCGCTGCACTTTCTGTTTTAACAGCTTCTTCGCCAACCTGCCGGGGGACAAGAAAACCGGATATATCCGGCAGCGCAGCGTCGATCACGTTATGGAAGAATTGCGTGTCGTCAAGGCGCGCTACCGGCCGCGGCTGATCCGGTTTTATGACGACGTTTTTATCATCAATAAGCCGTGGCTTAAGGAATTTTGTGAACGCTACGGTGAAGAAATCGGACTGCCGTTCCAGGTGGAGATCCATGCCAATTATATGAGCGAAGATATTGCCCGCATGCTGGCCGAGGCGGGTTGCGTGCAGGTGGACTTGGGCGTGCAAAGCGCGAATGAGTCGTTCAAGCGCCGTGTGGTCAAACGTTCGGAAAAGAATGACAAGGTCGCCGAGTCGATCGCCTGGTTGAAGAAATACCATATCCACGTCCGTGTCCATCATCTGTTCGGATTGCCGGGGGAACCGCTCGAGTCACAGGAAATGGCGCGTCAACTCTTTCTGCGCAGCACACCGGGGATGATCGACACGTATTTCGTGATGTTTTATCCGGGAACCGAGATCGTCGGACAGGCGCTGGCCTCCGGCCGGATTACCGAGGCCGATGTGGAGAAGATGAACGACGGGCTGGAGCTGACCGTTTTTCTCAGACCGAACCGGACCATTCAGCCGGAGCATTTGCCGGTCTACCGCGGTTACCAAGTTGTTCTCAAGCTGATGCCCCAGGTCCCCGCGTGGCTGCGGCCCCATCTGGATCCCAAATTTTTCAGCAAGGCCCCGCCGTTCGTCAGCAACTTGGCCCTGTTCTGTGCCGATGTCGTCTTCAGCCTGGGGCGTTTGTCGGTCAGCCACATCCTGTACGCAAAATATAATCTGTATCACATCTGGCGTCATATCTGCGAACGGATGGGGTGGCCGGTGCGCGGGGCGACACGCATACGGATTGACCGCCGGTTTCCGCCCACCGTTGCGCCACCCAAGGCGCTGGGGCTCAACCGGCAGTGAGCCGGTAACAACCGCCTATTGGCCGCCGGGACCCTGTCCCGCGATGATATGTTTGTATGCAACAACCAGCCGCAAAACGCCGATTCAATAACTTCCTGTTTTCAATCCTGCTGATTCTCGGATTACTGCTGGTGGCCGAATTGACCGCCGCCGGAGCGCTGTCATTCTTAAAGAAGTGGAAAGGCATCGAATACTCTCCGCTGCCTGAAGCGCGCCTGAGCGACAGTCAGCGGGAGATTATCCGCCGTATGCTGGCCGGCGAAGAAGGGCATATCCGTTATCACCCGCGCATGGGCTGGGTGCCCAACCCGGCGACGACCAAGACGGGCTTCCGGTGCAATACCCAGGGCTTCCGGGCGGCTGCGGCGGTCGTTGATGCGCAACCGGCTGCGGACCGGTTGCGTGTTGCCACTTTCGGTGATTCCTTTACGTTCGGGCACGGGGTAACATATCCCGACACCTGGCAGGCGCTACTCGAAAGGCAGCGGCCCGAATGGGAGGTCCTCAATTTCGGGGTCAGCGGGTATGCGCAGGACCAGGCCTACTGGCGCTACCGGTACGAGGGCAGAGATTATCACCCGCGGATTGTTATTTTCGGATTTAATAGCGAGAATGTCTTTCGCAACCTGAATGTCTTCCGGCCGTTTTATTCTCCCCAAACGGAATTTCCGCTGACCAAACCGAGGTTCTTGGAACTGGACGGACAGCTCACCGAGCTGCCGAATCCCTTTCAGCAGCTGGAGGATTACCGCTTGCTGTTGAACAAGCCCGCGGCCACGATCCGCCGGCTCGGCGAACATGATTTCTATTATCACCAGCTGTACCGCAGCGGCGGATGGGATCACCTGGCCATGGTGCGCTATCTGAAGTTGGTTGGTTATCAGCTCTCCGGGGCTCAGCATCCGGACATGTTGTTCCTCAAGGACAATATCTTTAATGTCGATTCCGAGGGTTACCGTCTGGCCACAGCCGTGATCGACCGGTTCGTCGACGCGGTCCGTGAAGAAGGCGCCATCCCCGTCATCCTGATTTTGCCTACCGGTAAGGACCTCGCCCGGAAGGCCGCCGGGGAGCCGAAACAGTATCTGCGCTTCGCACAACATTGGGAAAAACAGCAATATCATGTCCTGGATCTGAATGACTTGATTTATAATGACAGAATCAATGTTCGCGATCCGGCCTACTACACCGAAGACGGCCACAATTCCGGCCGCATGCATGCGCTGATGGCCGGGCATATCGCGCGCTACCTGTCCGAGGATGTTCTGCCGCGTTATGAGTAGTCGCCGCTATACCAGCATTGAATTTCTCAAGGGATTGGGTATTATCTATCTTATTGGTCTGCATGAATGGGTGTGGATGTGGCTTGATCTCACCCGGTTTGAACTGCGCTGGCCCGAGATGACCGGGCCCTTTCCCTACTTCGGCTATTTCAGTCTGCATGTGTTCGGGTTTGAAGTGCCGTTGCTGGCGGGGATAACGTTTTACATCGCCACCGTCCGCAAGAACAGCGGGATCGGATTTGTCGCCAAACGGGCGCTGGGCTTGTTGGCGCTGGGATTTCTAATCAACTATTTGTGCTGGGGGATATACGGCGTCGAGGAATGGGATGTCCTGCAGTTTATCGCCCTGGCGATGATGATAACGTTTCCGCTCATCCGCTGGCTGCCGCGGGCCGTCGGCGTGGGAACGGCGTTCGGTTTTGGGTGCGCGGCATTGGCGCTGTCCGACCGGTTTCCCTGGACCGAGTTGTCCGACCAGTACTGGTACGCGATTGTCATCGGCTCCCAGACGGGGGAACATTTTTGGCCGTTGTGCCCTTGGTTGTTTGTTTTTACCTCTGGACTGCTCATCGGGTATGTCCTGGAGACGGGTAACGGCAAGCTGTTCGGCGCGTTGCTGCCGGCCGGACTGGTGCTGGTCGCCGTGTCCCTGGCGACCGGTGACTATCATCCGGTGGTCACCACCGCGCTGTGGGGAGGGGATATGTTTAAGGCGTCGCCGTACTATATCTTGGGCATCGCCGGGACGAGCATGGTCTGGATCTGGGGATTGGAAACGCTGTTTCGACGGAGCGAACCGTGGCGGCGGTTGTGTGAACGGTCGTTCGTGGTCAAGATGGGACGGGCCATTTTATGGTTATTCCTGTTGAATACGATCGCGGGGTATCACGCCACCCAATATGTCCTTCTTCATTTTCGTATGACCTTTCCGCAGGCGCTGGCCGTCTACCTCGGCCTGGTCGCCGGCACATTAATCATCGGTTATCTGATCGCTTACATTATCGATCGCCGCAGGAAAGTCGATTATGCCTGATCGCAAGACACTGTTACTCATCATTACTGTTGTCGTCTCCCTGTGCAGCATCTGCTATGAGCTGTTGCTGGCGCAGTCGCTCTGCCTGTTTTTGCGCAATACCGTCCTGCGCTACAGCGTGACGATCGGTCTGTATCTTTTTGCCATGGGCCTGGGCGCGCGGTCCGTCGAAGGCGGCGGTTTGCGGAACCCGCGGTGCCAGCTTCTTATGACCGAGATATGGCTGACCTTCGCGGGCGGTTTTCTGATGCTGTGGCTCTATGGATTGGACCGTCTGTTCGGTTCCGGACCGTTGTTTGCCGTGTTGTCTCACGGGTTGATCTTGCTTGTGGGATATCTTACCGGCAAAGAACTTCCGATCCTGATGGAACTGATGAAGGACGAGGTCCCGCACGCAGAAAGCAAGGTGCTCGGCTTCAGCTATTTCGGCGCGGTCATCGGAACGCTGGTGTTCGCGTTTATCTATTATCCGGTCACCGGCTTGGTAATGGCCGCGTTTATGACCGGGTTATTGAACAGTTGCGCCGGTTTGCTGACCAATTATCTTGATGCGGAGCCGGACAGGGAAGAGGCGAAGCGTTTTTATCCGTTGCTGTATTTTCAAGTCGCGCTTTTTATCGTCATGGCGATCGGTTTGATATTTACGCCGGGAATTAAGGAGTTTTGCATGGATCTGTACCTCAATAAAGGAGTTTAGTCCGTGGATAAATTAAAACATTCGTTCGGCCGCCATTTTCTCATTGAATTGATCGGCTGCCCCTCGGAGAAAATCAGCCGGGTGGAGCAGGTCAAGCCCGTGCTATTGCAGGCGGCAAAAGTCAGCCGTGCGACCGTGGTGGAACATTTTTTCAAGCAATACGAACCGCACGGGGTGACGGGCGTGATCCTGATCGCCGAATCGCACTTTTCGGTTCATACGTGGCCGGAGGATGAGTTTGTGGCCTTTGATATCCTCACCTGCGGGGAGATGCTTCCGGATCAGGCGGTGGAACACGTCCGGCGCGAATTCGGGGCCAGGGATATGAAACAACAGATACTGGAGCGCGGATATTAGCCTATGAAGTTCCGTGGGGGCAATAAGTCACTATACGCGATTACCTTCTTGCTGGCGGCGTGTAGCATTGTTTATGAATTGCTGCTGGCGCAGACGGTATCGTTCTATGCCGCCAATACCGTGGTCTGGTACAGCCTCGGTCTGGGAGCCTTTCTCGGATCGATGGGGCTCGGCGCCCTGAATTACCGGCGCTGGTTCGGCGACGAGGACTGCCGCGCCGCCTTGGTGCGCGTGGAAATCCTGTTGAGTCTGATCGGCGGGTTGTCGCTGGCGGTCATCCACGTGACCCATATGGTGGTCCGTTATGTTTGGGTCAATAACAACTTTCTCGATGTGGCGTGGATCTTTTATCTGGTGGTCCTCGGCGCGGTTGTAAAGATCGGTTTCTTGACCGGGTGCGAGTTGCCGCTATTGATCGGGATCGGTCAAGCCACCAACGATAAAGGGCCGGGGATTACCAACCGTATTCTGAGTATCGATTATTTCGGCTCCCTGTGCGGAGCCGTCCTGTTTCCGCTGGTTTTGTTGTCGCGGTTTGAATTACTCACCATTGCCTTTATCGTCGGCCTGATCAATATTTTGGCCGCGCTTTACCTCCAGCTCGATCTGCCGCGCGGGTGGCTGCGGCGCGGCGCCGTGAGTGTCGTGCTGGTGCTCATGACTGTCGGTTTGTGGCAAGCCCGGAGTCTGAATCAATATTTTCTCCAAAAGTATTACTACTATGCCCAAAGCGCCGAAAACTTCCGGGACCTCTTCCGGCCGATGAAGGAGTGGCCCACCGTGACCCGGCTTAGTTCACCGTATCAAAAGATCGATTTGGTTTATTATCCGCCCGAGGAAGATGTCTTCGACGACCTGTGGGCGATTTACAGCGGCAAATTCGACCAGGACCCGGGATTTCCTAAAGGGGTCGTGCTGTTTATGGACGGTTTTTTCCAGTTCCGGCTTGATACCGAGAATATCAACCACGAGTATTTTGCGCATGTCCCGGTTATCTATAGTAACCGGGTCCCCCGGCGGGTGCTGATTCTCGGCGGGGGCGACGGTTTGTTGCTGCGAGAAATACTGAAATACCCCGACGTCAAAGAAGTCACTCTGGTCGATATTGACCGGCAGATTCTAAAAGTCGCGTCAGAGGACCCGGTGTTGCGCCACGCCAATCGCGGCGCGCTCGCCGATCCGCGGGTAAAAACGATCGCCGCCGATGCTTACCACTACATGCGCCACAACGACACACTGTATGATGCTATTTACATGGACTTTCCCCGCGTGAAGGATTACGATCTCAGCAAGATCTACAGCCGCGAATTTTATCACTTCGTCCTGACGTCATTGGCGGAGGGCGGGTTCGGCGTATTCGACGCCTCGGAGATCGTGAGTTTGCATGACCAGCAATATTGGGAAGTATACTTCTCAACGCTGCGCGCCGCCGGGTTTGCGGAGATCACCCCGTATTTCTCCACCTTGGAGGATGACAACGCCGAGGCCCTGAAGCTCTTGATGCCGATGTTCAATGAAAACAGCCAGTTGAGGGTGAGGCAGGAAAACAGCGACAAGGTCGAGGTCGTGGCCGGCCGCAAGGCGATTGCCGACAAGTTCATTCAGGACTTTGTCAGCGACTACCGGCATAGCTTTGTGATGATTCGAAAAGAGGCGGGGGTTGTGAATACGGAATATAAGACTTTCGGGGCGCGGCATCTGATATTAAATGCCAAACGTTTCGGTTTGGCGAGCCGCCGTCCTGTTCCCCTCAATGACCTTCCCGACGACGCGCTGATCAACTCGGCGGAGCGGCCGACGTTGCCGCGCAATCCGCGGTTGTGGAATCTGCGTGTCCCGTACTAATCCGACATAACGACGCCTATTGATCGCGCGCCTGAAGTTTCTGAATGAAGCGCCGCATGCGGGGATTGTACATGAGGTCCCGGTACCGCGGATCGTTCTCGATAGAATCCATATCGAGCGTCATGATTTTCTGCATAAACGCTTCGTCCTGGATGATCCTGACGATCTCGGGATCACTCATCAACACCTGGATGTCTTCGACCAGTTCCGGATCGCCCATTATGCTGCTTTGCAGCGTCTGCACCTGGTTTCCCAGGTTGGACTTGGTCAGATGCGGCGCCATCTGGCCGGGCATCAGCGGTTCCGCTGCCTGGGCTTCCTGCGGCGCAAAGCCGGGGTTCGAAATGCTGACAATATCGTCCTCGCGGACTTTCATGACACCGAGATTCTTGGTTTGGATGGTGTACTCGCCCCGGTTGAGCGAGAGTACGTTGCCTGTGAGGGAAGATCCGTCGCGCAGGTGGATCAGCTTGGTCTTGGTTTCAGCGTCGGCGTTGATGCCGGTGGCGGCTACAAACAGCAATGCGAGGAGCGGGATCACATTTTTCATGGGCGGTCTCCTTTTTCTCAAGTGTATCTTAAGATGTCCGGAGGGTCAATGGCCGTGCGGTATTAAAGGAAGGGGAGAGTAATGCTGGAGGAGAGACTCGAACTCTCATGGGGTCGCCCCCGCTGGATTTTGAATCCAGTGCGTCTACCAATTTCACCACTCCAGCAAAAGGAGGCGGGTGCGGCCGAATGCGAAAAAGCTGTGGGAGCAATCGTCGAAGTCATCCAGGTCCTCGTGAGAGCTCGTCAGCGGCCGGTGCGCCAAAAAGATATGGAGCCGAGGAGGATCGAACTCCTGACCTCTACAATGCCATTGTAGCGCTCTCCCAACTGAGCTACGGCCCCGTCATTTCGCTGCAAAATATCACCCAATATATCACTCAGGTGCGGGCTTGTCAATTTATTAAGCCGCACATATTCGCCGCGAAACCTTACTTTTATTAATACTAATTCGATATAATAAAGAGCGATGCGGCGGCAGGGATGTTCGGTCGACAACAGTCCACATTCAAAAGCCTTTGTTGCCGATTCATAAACGCATTTGTATCAAGTGTTTACAGATTGTTGCGCGTCCGTAAGCGGCGCTGGTGACCCAAACCGTTGTGTGCTAAACTATATGGCCCCAATCTAAGACGACCTGATGACAACTATGCACAGAAACAATACGAATATGACCGTCTGGAACCGTTTACTCCGGGCATTTATGGCCTGCGCCCTGGCCGTCAATACCGGATTGGTCCCGGGGTCTTCCTTTGCGGCGCAGCCCGCGACTATTCTTGATTTACCCGAGCCGGGCACGATGCTGTATGTCACCCCCGACTTTCATCCCGCCATCATGCGCGGGGTGACCATCGACGCCGATAATCCTCTTCAGTTTGACTTTTTAATCGATACCGGTGACCAAGATCTGGACGGAGACGACTTGCAGCGCGAGTCAACCCGGCTCATCAAGTATTTCCTGGCTGCGTTGACGGTCTCGGAGGACAAGATGTGGGTCAACCTGTCGCCGTTCGAGCGGGACCGGATCATTCCGGACGAATTCGGCCGGACGGAAATGGGACGCGATCTGTTGGCGCAGGACTATCTGCTTAAGCAGCTGACGGCTTCCATGATCTATCCGGAAGATGAGTTGGGAAAGAAGTTCTGGGAGCGTGTTTATCAACGGGCGCAGACCGAGTTCGGGACCACCGACGTCCCGGTCAACACCTACAACAAGATCTGGATCATTCCGGAGACAGCCGACGTAGTCGTGCAGGGACAGACGGTGTATGTCGTCAACAGCCGGCTGAAAGTTATGTTGGAAGAGGATTACCTCGCCCTGGAACATCATTCCGCGGAAAAACCCGGTGACACCAATGTCCTGTCCGAGGTGTCCTCCCAAATCGTCCGGGAGATCCTCATTCCTGAGATCGAACGCGAGGTCAACAACGGCCGGACATTCGCCAACTTGCGGCAGATTTACCATTCCATGATCCTGGCCACATGGTACAAGAAGAACCTGCGCGAGAGCTTCCTGAGCCGTGTCTATGTCGACAAGAACCGTGTCGACGGTGTGGACGTCGCGGACCGCGAGATCAACCGGAAGATTTACGAACAGTACGTGACGGCCTTTAAAGAAGGGGTGTATAGCTATATCAAAGAGGAATACGATCCACAACTCGATGAGATTATCCCCAAGAAGTATTTCTCGGGAGGCGTGGACCATTCCAAACTCCCGCGGCAAGTCAGGGAAATTGAACCCGGAAACGTAGCGGCTCAGATTGTACCCCAAGGAAGAATCTTGTCCGTCAACACCGGTCTGCGCGGGCGAGGAAACGCCGGCGCGGAGGATATCGCCTTTGACAGAGTCGGCCGGCTGAGCGACCGTGCGGTTCTGCCATTCTACGATACCTACCATTTCGGCAACTATGAAGTGGTGATGGACGGTATCCGTTATCGCCAGTATCGTAAGGCGACCGTGGCGGTGGATGGTTCGGATGAACGTGTGGAAATTGAGGTGGATGACGACCGCGGCTATGTCTTCGGGATCGGATTTCCCGAACGCGAATTAAATGCCCCGGGCGGCGAGGAGGGGCTGCGGGCATCCGCGCAGGCGTTGCGTCGATCGCTGGAGGCTCTGGGCGAGGCGGGTCGCAGTTCCGAGAAGCTGGCCGTCTTGAAACCTTTGCTGGATACACTGGCCGGTTATCGGATCAGGACCGACAAATACGGCTACAAAGAGCGCCGCGTGTTTGAGGCGCTCGCCGGGCGGCTGGAAAGCATCCCCCGCGACGGTAACCGCCGTCGCGAGTTGTTGACTGAGATCCTGGGACAGCTACGCGAACTCGACGAGGAAGTGTATACGGCCCTGGTCCGGCATGCGCTCGACTCGCTGAAAAGCTTTCTGGATTCCAACGGGGATGACGTCAGCGGCTGGGGGCAGACGGATATCCGGTTGGCCGTCAATACGGTAGCGCCTTTTTCTTTGGAGCTGGGGCGTGACGGTGAGACGGCCGTCCTGACCGTCGACCTGTTGGGGATCTTCCGCGGCACATACGATAACTCGCTGAATATGGCGTGGGAGATGATGCGCGCCGGAAATTTACTGGACGGAATTCTCGCGGACCGCTTGCGGGAAGCGAGTCCGTTTGTCCGTAACAATCCGCAGCTGGTCAAACAGGTCATCCAAATCCTGCAAATCATGCGGGACAAGGTCGACGTTCATAACGGCCCGCGAACTCAGAAATATCTCGGAGAGGAGCATTCGCCGGAATGGAAGGAAATCGCGCGACGTTCGCGCGGCGACTACTATCGCGAACTCCGCCAGGACCGGGGGATTCAGACGCTGGCCGGCCTGATCCGTCAATTGGAACGGTTGGCGGATATTGAGGAGCCCGGTAAGCGCAGCCTGCGTTTTGAAGCCAATCTTCCGCAACGGGTGACCGCCATTCTGGAATTTATCTACGGTCGGCCGCAATTGCGGGAACAAGCAGAGTTTACCGGAACGTACACGCCGGAAACGGTCGACGAGATCGTTGCCCTCTTCGACGATATATCACGCGAACTTGGTGACACGCTGCGGGCAGCCGAGACCGAAGAGATCGATTGGTCGCGATACATCGTTCAGGTGCCTGAATCGGATAGGCGCACGACCAGCGGAACGAGCAACCGTACCGATCGCGAAGAAGAGGAAGCGCGGGCGGCCCGGGAACGGGAGCGGACCAAAGAGCAGATAATGGTCCACGCGCGCGAGCTGCTGGGCGAAAGGGAGTCAACTCAGCGGACGTATAAGGTGGGAGATTCGTCCTCGGCCTATTCCCAGGGAGAAGACGCGGCCAGCGGGGACCGCGACATTTCCTTCGGTTCCGACCGGGAGAGTACCCGGCGGGAAGATCGCCGCGAACCCGAACAAGTTATTTTCGTGCCGCTCGAGGTCACATCCCGCCAGTATCTGGACAGAATGCGGCCAGCGGTCGAGGCCATGGCCGAGACCAAGGACCCGTCGCTGCGGACTATGATCTTTTTCTCGGAAGTGCTGCCGCAACTGCTGATGGCCTCGGCCCATGAGGTCGCGACGACTGACATGCTGCGGCTGACCCGTCGCGGCGCGGGCCTGCTCGATTCCAGTGTCGAGAAAATCTTTTCCCGATTGTTGCAACGGAGCTTCAGTCCGTCGCTCATCGGTAAGGGATTGCGCGGTTACAGCGCCAATGTGCGCCGCAACCGGGCGTTGATCGAAGATTTGGCCCGTGATTTACGCAACAACGCGTTTCTTAAGGAGCAGCTGGTGTACGTCCAATTGGAAGTGTTGGAGCGGACCCAGAATTTCTCCGACGGCTCGCAGCAAAGTGTTTCCATCCTGTCGAGCCAGGCCTTCCGGATCGACGCGATTGAGATCGATACGGACGGGCCGCGCAACCGACGCGGGGCTTTGCCGGAAATCTATTACCTGGGACAGCGGATCGACCGTGTCGACGAAGACATTGCGGCCTTGGGCTTCACCTGGAACGGCGATACCTTCGGTGTGGTGTTAAAGGATATTATCGACGGAGAAACGTACAGCGACGTCCTGCCGCATCTGTTTGAGAGGCCGTTTCGCACATACGGCGGGCGTGGGATTCACCGGCTCAGTGAGCTGATTCGCCGGGGAGTGCAGCGGGATTATCCGCGCTTTCCGGGGGCGGATCAGATTGAGGCTATCCTTCGCAGCCGTCACGCCTCCACCGGGATCCATGAACGTCAGCACACGCGCGACGAGCTTAACGGAGTGCAGAACCGCTATTACGGCGCCGGCCGCCGCATTGCCCAGGAAACCACGGCGTATCTGTCCAGTATCGCCTTCGGAGACGCGCCTTATACCGATTTGGTCAAGGTCATTGAACTGCACATATCCTTGAACAGCGGATTGGCCGCATTGTTTGCCGGACAAAATGCCGTGATCTACGGACAAGCCACCGGTAACATCCTCAATCTCTTCGCGCAACGGCTGGGAGTTGATGAATTTGATCTCAATAACAGGTTGCTGGACAGCAATGCCGACTTGATGGATGCGGCGTTGGCGTTGTCGGCTGCGGAATTGAAGGCTATGGCCGCCGACATTCTGAATGATGTGATTGCGCTGCAGAAACGGGGAAAACCTTACGCCCCGGCCTTTGCCGCGAACACCGGCGCATCAGAAGCGGCCGCGGTTGAACTTGCCGCGTCTGAAGCCGGGGTGACGCGTGCCGGATTCTCCGATGTGACGGAGGCGACGCTCATCATCACGTTGGTGGCGGCGTTATTGATAACCCCATACATCTACTCGCGCCATAATCCCGGCGGTGACTTGGATGTGACCGATAGCGACAGCGAGCCCCTCGCGACCGAACAGGCTCCTGTGCCTCCGCTCAGTGCGTTGCCGCGCTATCTGGATGAGCCGTCAATACTCATTCCGCCGGATGTCTTCCGAGACTTGGTCCCGCTGATCGAGCCGCTGATAGATTATTCGCCGCGGCCGGATTTGCACATCACCGGCGTCAGCGATGTGGATGGCTTTATCACACGCCGGGGAGCCGCCATGGGTACGCTCAGCGGTATCGCCAAGCTTTACTTCGACAATTACTTTGCCTATCCGGAAATTCACAGTGCGAATGCGAATGAACTCGATCTGGATCCGCTTCCCGATCCCGCCGATTACAATGCCGTGCGCGGCTTTTACTATCTTCCGCAAAACGTGTCGCTGATCGTGCCCGGCGGGTTGGAGGTGGCTTACAGTGTGCAGCCGGGCGACCGTCTGGAACTCATCGCGCAGCGTTTTTATGGTATCCAGGCCGACGGGTCACCCACGCCGTTGGCGGAATGGGACGGCATTTCCAACCGGCCCATATACCAAAGGATCATGGACCGTAATGGTATTCGCCGGCCGGAAGACCTTCAGGCCAACACGACCATCATTATCCCTACCAATCAGCTGGAATACGGGCGCAATATTCTCGGAGTCCGGCCGGATGCACAAGGGGCGGCCGACCAGCAGGGCGGGCAGTCCACGGACCGCGCGGTGCTAAGCCGTCCCGTCGGTGGTATCGATCTCAACGCGGGGAATATGGAATTGCACAGCAGTGGGGATGCGATTCAGATGAACGTGCCCGCTGAGTTGCAGGAATTGCAGACGGTCCCGGTAAATGGTTTCGTGCCGGTTATCATCAATATCAGTCCGGTTCTTAATCTGCCGTTGATACTCGGCGGCGGGATTAATGGCGACTCACTGGCCGGCGGAACGGAGCAGGAGGCCGTTCCTCTGGAATCCGCGGACCAGATCAGTTGGCTGGCGGAGTAACCGCCCGCGGACCGCTGACCCCGATCTCAAGATACACCGGAAAGTGATCCGATCCGATGTCCTTCCCGATACGCCTTTCATTAACAACGATATTATCACTGACCAGGGCATGATCAATGGTGGTCAGCAGCAAGGCCGTCATCGTCGGCCAGGAAAACTGCAGGCCGAACCCCTCGCGTGAGTCGCGCAGGCCCATATCCGCGGCCAGTTTCTGGAAGAAATACGACCAGGACGACGAGTTCAAGTCGCCGATGAGCACAAGGTTATCGTGATATTCCCCGCGGGCGGCCGCCATGTTGGCGAAGTGCCGGTTGCGGTAGCGGAAGGCGCTCGGACGGACCGGCGGGATGGGATGTGTCACCAGGACCGTGAGCGGCCGGCCGTTGACGGTCAAGTCTCCGGAAATGCTGGGAACATCGCTGAAGCGCTCGATCTTGAGATTCTCGACCGGCAGACGGCTGTATAATCCGATGCCGAAATTGTCTTCTCTGAATTCATGAATGGTGTACGGGTAATCCTTTAACACGGGCGAAAGCTCATGGTGCCAAAGTTCATCGAACTCCTCCAGCGCGATGACGTCCGGATCGGACTCCCGGATGTAGGAACGCAGTTTCTCAAACTGACGGTTCTCGGCCTTGATATTGACCAGCAGTATGGAAAGCGTTGATGCGGGGCCGGCATGGGCGGAGCGGGTGAGCGGCATATATAAAGGAAGGATCCGGCTTAATGGGATCGCCGCGCAGATGACAGCCACGGCCATGGTCTTCCAGCGCCGTTGCCAGGCACAGAATCCGGCACAGGCCAGCAATCCGATCAGATACTGCGGCTGAAAATGCGTGGTCAGATCGAACCAGAAGCCGAAACGGCTGAGGTAGCCGGCCAACGCGAGGGCGGCAAACAATGTGAGATATAGCTTGGAACGCATGCGGAATGATTCTCCAGAATAGCTTCAAATATATCACAAATGGCGGGTTGTGGGAAGAGTATCCCGGTCCCGCGGGCGGATTGGGCCAGGCGGGCCGGATTTTGCCGGTTTGGTCAACCTGACCTGGAATCGGGGTTGACAATGATTCGCAACTTCACTAATATTAAGCGATAACAGGGAGAGCTATGGACAAAATGTACTTCGATTATGCAGCCACGACCCCGGTCGATCCGGCGGTCATTGAGGCCATGACGCCCTATTGGCATGAGGAGTTCGGCAATGCCTCCAGTCCGCACGATTTGGGCCGGGCCGCGCTCAAGGCCCTTGAGGACGCACGCGCGAATCTGGCGGATTTCCTGGGCGCACAGCCCGAGGAAATCGTGCTGACCAGCGGAGCGACCGAATCCAACAATCATGCCATTTACGGGGCGGCCCATGCCCTGCGGGGTATCGGCAAGCATGTGATCGTCTCGGCGATAGAGCATCACAGCGTGCTGGAGCCGGCGGAATTCCTCCAGGCCGAGGGATATAAAGTCACCTTTTTACCGGTTGACCGGGAAGGCCGGGTCTCACCGACGGAAGTCGGCGCGGCCATCACGGACCAGACCATTCTGGTGGCGGTGATGCATGCCAGCAATGAAATCGGGACCATTCAACCGATCCGTGAGATCAGCGCCTTGACCCGCGCGAAGAAGATACCGCTGCTGGTCGATGCCTGCCAGACCGTCGGCCACATCCCGGTGGATGTGAATGAACTGGGAGCGGACCTGCTCTCGCTGTCCGCTCATAAATTCTACGGGCCGAAAGGCGTCGGCGCGCTGTATGTCCGGAAGAAAACGCCGCTTGAAAAACTGCTGCGCGGCGGAGATCAAGAGCGGGATATGCGCGCCTCAACCCAGAATGTGCCCGGGGCCGTCGGTATGTCCAAGGCCGTCGAGCTTGCCCGTGAGCGGATGACAGATGAGGCGGCCCGGCAAACCCAATGGCGCGAACAGCTCTTCGAAGAAGTTCCCCGGCGTGTGGAAGGGGTGACCATCAACGGACATCGCGGCAACCGGTTGCCGAATAACGTGCATTTTTCCTTCGAACGTGTGGAAGGCGAGTCGCTGCTCATGGCCCTGGATATGAACAAGGTGTATGCCTCCATGGGTTCGGCCTGTACGTCCGGCGCGATGGAGCCGTCGCATGTTTTGCGCGCCATAGGTCTCGACGACGAGCTGGCCTACGGCTCCCTGCGGCTCAGCTTCGGCCGCTGGACCACACAGGAACATATCGACGCCATCCTGGACAAATTGCCGGGCTTGGTAACGAGCCTGCGCATCTAGATTTGCCATCGACAGCATCACGCTTAAACCCTTTTGCCGCAGAAATAATACGGATATGAAAGACGCCATCATAGATTGTTTACGAAAATCCGCTGGCTATGCGTCCGGGGAAGACATATCCCGGCAGCTGAAGATCAGCCGGGCCGGTATTTGGAAGAATATTGAAGAACTGCGTAAAGACGGTTACGAGATTGTTGCGGTCCCCCATCTGGGCTACAAGCTCAACGGCATTCCGGATAAATTGCTCCCCCGGGAAGTCGCGCACGGACTGGGCACCGCGGTCGTCGGAAGCCGGGTGTTGCATTTCGAGTCCCTGGCATCAACGATGGATGTCGCCTTTCAACTGGGTGTGGAGGATGAACCGGAGGGTGCCGTCGTATGTGCCGAGACGCAAACCCGGGGGCGGGGGCGCATGGAACGCCGCTGGTCGTCTCCCAAGGGTAAGGGGGTCTATTTTTCGCTGCTGCTACGGCCGAATCTGTTGCCCACCGATGCGGCCAAGATGACACTGCTCAGCGCCGTGGCCGTATGTGAGGCGCTGCGGGAGGTCAGCGGGCTCGACGTGCATATCAAGTGGCCCAACGACCTACTGGTCCAGGGGAAGAAACTGGCCGGGATTCTCATGGAGCTCAGCGCGGAAATGGACCGGGTAAGATTTATCGTGGTCGGATTGGGTCTCAACGTCAACACCGCCCAGCGTCAGCTTCCTCCCCAGGCAA
Source organism: Candidatus Omnitrophota bacterium (assembly GCA_020632495.1). Taxonomy (GTDB): domain Bacteria; phylum Omnitrophota; class Gorgyraeia; order Zapsychrales; family Zapsychraceae; genus JAGOSC01. The sequence goes on from JACKFL010000005.1 coordinate 1,623,077, forward strand.
CATCGCTGAAATTGCAAACCGGGACCTCCGTCGATCGCATCGCCGTGATGCAGGCTGTGCTGCGCAGTCTGGATCATTGGTATGCGGTCCTCAATGGGCAGGGCTTTGATCCGGTGATTAAACGTTGGCGGGAGCTGTCCTCGACGCTGGGGCAGAAGATATCCATCGGGGATATCATCGGAACAGCCGTTGATTTGGATGAACACGGCGGTTTAATCGTACAAGATAAGGACGGGCAACGCGTGCGCTGCATGACCGGCGACGTGCAACCGATCACCTGATGTTGGAAGACGATCTCAGAAAAATGCTGCATGAATGGGCGGACCAGGGACTGCTGCGGCACGTCCGTGAGACCCAAAGTCCCCAGGGCCCGACGATCCAGTTTGACGGACGGCAGGTTCACAATTTTTGTTCCAACGATTACCTCGGGCTGGCGAATGACAGCCGGTTGGGGCAAAGTATTGTCAACAGCATCCAGCAGGAAGGATACGGCGCGGCCGCGTCCCGCCTGTTATGCGGCAGCATGCCGTCGCATCACCGGCTCGAGCGCGAAATGGCCCGCTTTAAAGGCGCCGAGGCGTGTTTGCTCTACAGCACCGGTTTCATGGCCAACCAGGGTATTTTAACCAGTTTGTTCGGTAAAGACGACGTGATCTTCAGCGACCGGCTCAATCATGCGTCGATCGTTGACGGGATCCGCTTAAGCGGAGCGTCATTTCACCGATACCGCCACGTCGACATGGACCATCTTGACCGGTTGCTGGCAGCTGCGCCGGCCGCTCAACGCAAATGCATCGTCACCGATACGGTGTTCAGTATGGACGGCGATGTGGCCCCGCTGGACCGGATCGTCGAAATGGCCGGGAAGTATCAGGCCATGGTGATGGTGGATGAGGCCCACGCCATGGGAGTGATGGGCGACACCGGCAAGGGATGTTGTGAGCATTTCGGTGTAGCTGATCGCGTCGAAATACAGATGGGAACTTTTTCGAAGGCGGCAGGCAGTTTCGGGGCGTACTGCTGCGGCTCGCGCAACCTGATCGACGTATTGGTCAATAAATCGCGCAGCTTTATTTACACTACCGGTTTACCGCCGCTGGTGGCTGCGGCATCTTTGAAGGCCGTGGAGATCATCGAACGCGACCAGGCCCACAGGAACAAGTTATGGGACAATACGCACTACACCCGGGCCGCCCTGCGTTTGGCAGGCTTTAATACGATGGATTCCTCGACACCGATTATCCCGATACTGGTCGGCGATAATGAGAAGGCTGTGACATTTTCACGGCGGTTGTTTGAAGAAGGGATTCTCGTCCTGGCGATTCGACCACCGACGGTGCCGCCGGGAACCGCACGGCTGCGAATGACGGTCACGGCGAAACATAATAAGGCCGATATCGATTATGTGCTGAATAGAATGCAGAACATCGGCAAGGAACTGCAGGTCATCTAATGGGACATATCAAAGGCGCGCACGGTATAATTTGGCATTATGAGTTGGAAGGCGAGGGGCCGTCGCTGGTCTTTCTGCACGGATGGGGTGTGGATAAGCGGGTGTGGCGCCAACAGTCCAAGTATTTCTCCCACAATTATCGTGTGTTGACGGTGGATCTGCCCGGACACGGACAATCCAGTTGGGAAAAGACGAACCTGGCGAATATGTGTGCCGATTTGACCACCATGATCACCCGCCTGATGCCCGGCAAAGTTACGTTGGTCGCCAGCTCTTTGGGCGGCCTGTTCGCGTTGAAGATGTATGAGGCGATGCCGGAGAAAATTTCGCGGATGGTGATGGTCGGATCGATGCCGCGTTTCGCGCAATCCGCCGATTTTCCCTACGGTCTGGATGTTGAGGCGATGCGCAAGCTCGGAACCCAGCTGCACACGCACTATCCGTCGATTGTGGACGTTTTCTTCCGTTCGCTGTTTACCAAACAGGAGCGGGCCTCGCGACGGTTTAAATGGCTGCAAAAATTCCGGCAGTTTGATGAGAAGCCGATCAAGTCGGCGCTGGTCCAATACCTGGATATTCTGGAGCAGGAAGATCTGCGGCCGGTGTTGGAAAAGGTCGCCGTGCCGATGCATTTTATTACCGGGACCGGTGATGAAATATGTAAACAGGAAGTTATGGAGTACATCCGTCAGGTTCAACCGGACGCCCGTTATGACTCCTTTGAGGAGTGCGGGCACTTTCCGTTTTTGAGTAAACCGCATGAATTTAACGCCGTCCTCGAGGAATTCTTGAAGGAAACCGAGCATGATACTTAATGCCATCAGCCGCCGTATCCGCGCGTCTTTCTCGGATGCCGCCGCCCAATACGAGGCCTTGGCCAGTCTGCACAAGGAAATCGGCCGCGAGTTGAGCCGCAAGGTGATCGACAATGAAGGGGTCGACCGGATCCTCGACGTCGGTATGGGCACGGGCTGGCTGACCAACCGGCTGGGGTTTTACCTGCCCGAGGCGCAGATCGTGGGCTTGGATTTTGCCAGCGGCATGCTGCAGGAGGCGCAGAAAAAGTGGGCGGAGTTTACCGTCATCCAGGCCGACGCCCGTGTACTTCCCTTCAAGCCCGGTTCATTTGATCTGCTCGTTTCGAATCTGGCTTACCAGTGGATCGAAGACCTGCCCGCGGCTCTGCGCGGCAACCGCGACATTCTGCGAGAGGGCGGCAAGATTTACATCACCCTGTTCGGCTACGACACCTTCAGTGAGATGTTTCGCTCCCTGGAAGAAAGCGCCCCGGCGGGCCGGCAGGTGCGCGCGTTTCGCCGGCTTCCCCGTCTCGAGGATGTCGGACGGTACGCCGGTGAGGCCGGATTCTCGGAGATCCAGATCAGCGAGGAGATCATCAAAGTCCATTTTCCGGATTTGCTGGCGTTATTGCGTTGGACCAAGGAGATCGGGGCGAACGTCCTTAATCCCGAGGTGGCGTTGGGCAAGGAATGGCTGGGGCGCGCCGGCGATTATTACCGCCGGCATTTTTCGGACCGTTTCGGCGTCACCGCGACATTTTCCGTGATTTGGCTGGAAGGGACCCGCCGGTGAAGTTAGACCTTGGCCGGCAGATCGGCGATCTTTTTATCACCGGGACGGGGACCGATGTCGGCAAGACCGTGGCCACGTTGTGCCTGGGCCGTCTCCTGCAGGAACAAGGGGTCGATGTCGGCGTGTTTAAACCGGTGCAATGCGCCGGGGATGACGCGGCCCGTTTGAAGTCGGGGCTCGCTGTGGCGGATTCGCTGGACGAGATCAATCCCTATTTTGCGCCCGAACCCTTGTCGCCGCATATTGCGTTCAAACGTCAGAAGCGGATCATCCGGCCGCAGACAATCAGCGCCGCGTTTGAGAAGATCCGAGGACGGCATGAAACCGTATTGATCGAGGGGGCGGGCGGGCTGTTGGTCCCGCTGGCGAAAGATTATTTGGTGGCCGATCTGGCGCGGGAACTCAACGCGCGGATAGTCATCGTGGCGTTGCCCGGTCTGGGGACGATCAATCATACCCTGATGACCATACAGTGCGCGCGTCAGTACGGGTTGGAGATTGCCGGTGTGGTATTCAATCAGCCGTGTCGGGAACAGCCGACCATTGCCCACGAGACCAATCCGGCAGCCATCGGAAAGTTCGGCGATGTTCCGATCTTGGGCAGTATACCGTACCTGGCGTCGCGGGATCCCGGGAAGATGACGGCGGCGTGCCGGGAGCATCTCCATCTGAAGAAGCTGTGCCGGCCGCGCCGGGTTTCCCGGACGGCCCGTCTGCAACGCTTGGATAAGGCGCATATCTGGCATCCGTTTACCCAGATGCGTGATTGGGTCGAAGACGAGCCTTTGGTCATCGACCGGGCAGACGGCAACGAGCTGATCGACACCGACGGCAACCGCTATTTGGACGGAGTCTCCAGCCTGTGGGTTACCGTGCACGGTCACCGCCAACCTGTAATCGATCGCGCTCTCAAGGAACAGATCGATCGTGTGGCGCATTCCACACTTTTGGGTCTCACTAATGCTCCGGCCGTGCAGCTCGCCCGCAAACTGGTTGAGATCACACCGCCCGGTCTGGATAAGGTGTTTTACTCGGACAACGGTTCGACCGCCGTGGAAGTGGCGCTCAAGATGGCCTATCAGTATTGGCAGAACACGGGAAGTCCCCGCAAGACCGATCTGGTGCATCTGGCAAATTCCTATCACGGCGATACCCTCGGCAGCGTCAGTGTCGGCGGCATCGATTTGTTTCACCGGGTTTACCGTAAGCTGATCTTTAAGACTGTCCGGGTGGACTTTCCCGACTGCTACCGGGCCCCGGCCGGCAAGGAATATCCCGCCTTCGCGTTTGAATGTGTGGACCGGTTCGAACAGCATCTCAAGAAGTTCCACGCCCGGACCGCCGCGCTGGTCGTGGAGCCGTTGGTCCAGGGGGCGGCCGGTATGATCGTGTGGCCGCAGGGAGTGCTCCGCCGGTTTCGGGAGCTCTGTGACGAATACGGGGTTATTCTCATAACCGACGAAGTGGCAACCGGTTTTGGGCGGACCGGCCGGATGTTCGCCTGTCAGCATGAAGATGTGGTCCCGGATATCATGTGCCTGGCCAAGGGGATCACGGGCGGTTATCTGCCTTTAGCCGCAACTATAGTCAATCAAAAGATTTACGACGGTTTTGTGGCCGACTACCGGGACCAGAAGACGCTTTTTCACGGGCATACCTACACCGGCAATCCGCTGTGCTGCGCCGCCGCGCTGGCCAATCTCGAAGTCTTTGAAAAAGAAAGGGTTTTGCAGCGGCTGGGGGCCAAAATAAAACACTTGAGCAAGGGCTTGCGGGTGTTTTATAATCTACGTTCCGTTGGCGACGTCAGACAGAAGGGCTTCATGGTCGGCATTGAGCTGGTGGCCGACCGGCAGACTAAAAAGCCCATTCCGTGGGAGCGGCAAATCGGAGTAAGAGTATGCCGTGCCGCACGCCGGCACGGTGTGATACTGCGTCCGTTGGGCAATGTGATCGTCCTGATGCCGCCACTTTCCGTGAGCCGGGCTGAGATTGACCGGCTGCTGACTGCGGCTTACCAGGCGATTGAAGAAGTGACGGAAAACGAATATGGTGAACATTAATAGAGAAGTCAACAAGGACAAGAAGGTCTTCGTGGCGATGAGCGGCGGGGTGGATTCGTCTGTGGTGGCCGCGCTGATGAAGGAGCAGGGCTATGATGTCGTCGGCGTGACGATGTGCTTCAGCATTACGCATCCGGACAGCAAGAAGCCTTCCTGCTGCGGGGTCGACGGCATCCAGGATGCCAAGCGCGCCGCGCAGATTCTCGATATCCCGCACTATGTCCTGGATTTTGCCAAAGATATCAATGAGCACATCATCGACAATTTTACCGATGAGTATATCAACGGCCGGACCCCGAATCCGTGTGTGCGCTGCAACCAATTCCTGAAATTCGGCACGCTGTACCAGAAAGTCATGAGCCTCGGCGCGGACTACCTGGCGACGGGACATTATGCCAAGATCCACTACAACCGGGCACGTGACTGTTATGAGATGAAGAAGGCCGAAGACCAGCGTAAGTGCCAGTCTTACTTTCTTTACAGCATGAAAAAGGAAACGTTGTCGCGGGTCCTGTTCCCGCTGGGGGATCTGACCAAGGCCGAAGTGCGTCAATTGGCGGAGCGGTACGCGCTGAACACAGCCGACAAGCCGGAGAGCCAGGATATCTGTTTTGTTCCGGATGCCGGATACAAGGAGTTCATCCGGCAACGGTTGGGCGACGGTGTGTTCGTTCCCGGGGATTTTATCGGCGCCGACGGTAAGGTCGTGGGCCGTCACAAAGGGATTATCAATTATACCATCGGACAGCGCGACAAGCTCGGGATCGCGCTGGGCGAACCGGTCTATGTGTATAAGATCGACAAGGAATCCAACACGGTGCATGTCGGCCCGCGGGAACATTTGTATGCCAAGGGCCTGTTTGCCGAGAGCTTTAATCCGGTCAGCATGGACGTCCCCCGCGAGACCGTCGCGGTGAGCGCGCGAATCCGTTACAATGCCCCGGAAATTCCCGCGCGCCTGACCTGTCTTCAGGTCGACCGGATCCGCGTCGATTTCGACGAGCCGCAGCAATCGGTGACGCCCGGTCAGTCGGTCGTCTTTTACCGGAATGATATCGTGCTTGGCGGCGCGATCATCCAGGGGCCGATCGGATGTACCGCCGGGGACATCGAACATTTAGCCGGCCGTTAAGGGCCGGGGGAGCGATCATGTCCGAAGTATCCGCATATCCTTACAAATTGATTCTCTACTACCAATTTGCGCCGGTGGCCGATCCGGAGGATTTCTGTCTGGCCCACAAGAAGTTGTGCCAGCAGCTGAATGTCTACGGCAGGGTCTATGTGGCGGCCGAAGGCATCAACGGGACTCTGGCCGGTTTATCCGGGCAGATCGAGAAGTATATGCAGGCGGTGCGCGCGCTTCCCGGCTTCGCGGCGACCGAGTTTAAGGTCGACGAATTGGACCATGTTCCGTTTGTCAAACTGATCGTCAAGGTTCGCGAAGAAATCGTGACGCTCAAGACCCCCGAACGGCTGGACGTGCGCGAAGGCGGACGCCACCTCTCACCGGAGGAATGGAAGGCGTTGCTGGACTCGGACGAAGACGTGATCCTCATTGATGTGCGCAACCACTATGAGTCCAAAGTCGGTCACTTTGAAGGAGCGATCTGTCCCGACGAACAGAACTTCTATGATTTTCCGCAATGGCTGGAGCGCGCTGGACTAGACAAGTCCAAGAAGGTATTGATGTATTGCACCGGCGGTATCCGCTGCGAGAAGTTCTCCGTGTTGATGAAAAAGAAGGGATTCAGGGATGTGAACCAGCTGCACGGCGGGATTATCAATTATGCGAAGACCGTCGGTGACGCGCATTATAAGGGCAAGTGTTTCGTCTTTGACGACCGCCTGACCGTGCCGATCCAGCAAGGGCAGGAGCAGCCGCTGACTCAGTGTGAAATCACCGGGGTCCCGTGCGATACCTATTTGAATTGTGCCAATCCGGATTGCAACAAGTTGTTCATCTGCAGCGAGGAAGGCGCGCATCAATACGAGGGGTGCTGCAGCCCCGAGTGTCTAGAATCTCCGCGGCGGCGTCCGTTTGATCCCCAGCAGATTTACACGCCCACCCGCAAGTGGTACCAGTATTTCGAAGAAAAGCGATAGATCAAAAGAAAGGAAGGCCATGAGCATCAGTCTTGACCGCGGTCATCTCAAAGGGTTTGCCGAACAATCCGACATCGAGGCGATCGCCGATAATATCCAGAAGGTCCACGAAGATTTGGAACACCGTCGCGGCGCCGGCCACGAATTTACCGGCTGGACGGACCTGCCCAGCCGGATCCCTGATACGGAACTCGATGAGTTGGCCGCTCTGGGTGAGGAGGTGCGCGGCCACTCCGATTGCATCGTGAGCATCGGGATCGGGGGCTCCTACCTGGGTATCCGGGCCGCCGAAGAGTTTGTCCGCGGCGGGAAAATCCCGATTTTTTACGCGGGGCTGAATATCAGTGCCGACTATCACTACCGGCTGCTGCAACAGCTTAAGGACCGCAATCCTACGGTGGTGGTGATCTCCAAATCCGGGACCACGACGGAGCCGGCATTGGCCTTCCGTATCATTAAGGAATTTCTGCAGACTAAATACAGCGGCGATGAGTTGAAGAAACGTATTATTTGCGTCACCGATGCCAAACGCGGGGCTTTGCGAACCATCGCCGATGACAACGGCTACCGTAGTTACGTCATTCCCGATGACATCGGCGGACGTTTCTCGATTTTGACGCCGGTGGGGCTGGTCCCGCTGGCCCTGGCGGGCATTGATATCAAGTCGCTGGTTTCCGGCGCGCGGGAAGGGCAGCGGCTGTACTCGCACTTCGACCTCGATAAGAATATCGCTTATCAGTACGCGGCGACGCGGTACCTGCTTTATCGCAAGGGCAAGGTCATCGAAGTGGCCGCTTCCTTTTACGATAACGTGTTCTATGTGCTGGAGTGGTGGAAACAGCTTTACGGGGAGAGTGAGGCGAAGGAGGGTAAAGGGATTTTTCCTTCATCGCTGAGCCTTTCTACCGACTTGCATTCGATGGGCCAGCTTATGCAAGAGGGGTTGCGCAATATGTTCGAGACCTTTATTGATATCGAGACGCCGGACCATACACTGGCCGTTCCCGACAGTGATGAAGATCTGGACGGATTCAACATCGTCGCCGGCAAGGACCTGGATTATGTCAATACCCAGGCGCATATTGCCACGGCCTCGGCGCATTTTGAAGGAGATGTGCCGAATATGACGATCAAGCTTTGTAAGGGCGATGCCTATCATCTGGGCCAGCTGTTTTATTTCTTTGAACGCGCCGTTGCGGTGTCGGGCTATCTGCTGGGAGTGAACCCCTTTAATCAACCGGGTGTGGAGGCGTATAAGAAAAAGATGTTCGCCTTGCTCGGTAAGAAGTAGTCCCGATCCGGCCCGGACGTCATCTGCCCCTGTCTTTTTGTATACCGTTGTGAATCGTTTGCCGTTGTGGAGAAGAGGGGACTATGAAGGGATTGTTGACGTTGTTATTTGTCGTGGCGCTTTGCGCCGCGGGTTTTGCCCAGGAGCGGACGGAGCCGCCGGTCTACAGTATCAGCGAACTCAACGCCCTGAATCCGGCCTTCGGCACATACGAAGTGACGGGATATGTGGTCAAGGTATACGAATGTCCCGAGTGCCCGGAGCGGACGCAGTGCAAACCATGCATGCCGGACCACGTCGTGATCGCCGAACGCCGTTCGCGTTTTGCTGAATACGTCCTGACGGACAAGGAGATGATCGTCTTTGCGGACGACACGTCACCGTTGCGGGTTAACCGCAAGTACCGGTTTTTGATCCAGATCCTGAATGTAAAAACCGCGGATCAGGTCCTTAACAATCCTAAATTGATATATTTCGAGCGGACGCGGTAGGGGAATCCGGGATTAGTCCTGTCCAGATCGCCCCGCATCATTTACAATAGACCGGAGAAACGCGGTCACCCGCATTGGGGTAAAGGAGGCACATATGGGAAGAATCGGAGCGGCGGAAATAATTTTTATCGTCCTGGTGATTATCCTCTTGTTCGGCGTAAAGAAATTGCCTGAAATCGGCCACTCGATCGGAAAGGCGATAAAGGAATTCAGAAAAGCCGGCCGTGAACTCGAAGAAGATGTGACCAAGACCACACAGTCGAAAGATGACTCAGCAGCCTGATCTGGCCCCGGTCTGGGACCATATCGAAGAGCTGCGGTCCCGGCTTTTTATCTGTCTGGGTTTCGTCCTGACGGCAGGCCTCGCTTTTTATCAATTTGTCGATCCGGTCCTGGCCTTCGTTATCAAACCCGTCGGACGCCTGGTATTCACCTCGCCGGCTGACGCGTTCGTGGCGCGCGTGCTCCTGGCGATCCTGGGCGGCCTGCTGACGGCGATGCCGGTGGTTCTTTATCAAATCTGGATGTTTGTTGCCCGGGGTTTAAAGGATAGTGAAAAGAAGTTTGTGCGGATCTACGGCCCCTTATCTTTACTGTGTTTCGCGTTGGGTGTGGCCTTCGCGTACTACGTCGCCCTGCCCATCTCACTGAAGTTCCTCCTGGGGTTCTCCAGTGAATGGCTGGTGCCGATGATCACGGTGAAGAGTTACGTCAGTTTCCTGACATCGCTGGTGCTGGCGTGCGGTCTCATATTTGAATTACCCATCGTATTGATTTTTCTGACGGCCATCGGCATTGCCACGCCGGAGTTCCTGGTCCAGAAGCGGAGGCACGCCATCGTGCTGATCCTCATCGTCAGCGCGGTCATTACTCCACCCGATGTCATCACCTTGCTAATTATGTCTGTGCCGCTGGTCGTACTTTATGAAGCCGGCGTGATTGCGTCACGCATCACCTACCGGAATAAACTCGCCTGGGAGCGATGACATGAGTGTTCGGCGTTTCTCGACATTCGAAGGAGTCTTTACCCCGTGCCTGTTGAGCATCCTCGGCGTGATCATGTATTTGCGTTTGGGATGGGTGGTCGGTCAGGTGGGGTTGAGCGCCTCGATCATAATAATTGTCCTGGCCAATCTGATCACCCTGGCCACAGCGCTATGCATGTCGAGCATGGTCACCAATATCCGCATCGGACCCGGCGGCGCTTATTCGATCATTACCAAATCCCTCGGGATAGAGGCCGGCGGCGCTATCGGCATTCCGTTGTATATGTCACAGGCGATCTCGGTGGCGTTTTATATCACCGGTTTTACCGAGGCATGGCATTATCTGTTTCCGGAACATTCCGGTTTGGCCGTTTCCTTAATCGTCTGGGGCGCGGTGCTGGGTGTGACATACTTCAGCACCAAACTGGCGTTTCGCATTCAGTACGGGATTATGGCCGTCATATTCGCTTCGCTGGCCACGATCTTTTTCAATAACAGCGGCTACACGTATTCGGATATTCCCGTGACCGGCGAGCGGGTCGGGTTTTGGCCGGCCTTCGCGGTTTTCTTTCCGGCCGTCACCGGGATTATGGCCGGAGCATCCATGTCGGGTGAGTTGAAGGAACCGGCCCAGGCCATTCCGCGGGGTACGCTGGCTGCGATCCTGGTCAGCTTTTTGGTTTATGTGGCCCTGGCGGTTTGCTTCGCCGCGCGCGTGCCCGCGATCATGCTGAGGTCCGATCCGTATGTGGCGATCGGTATGGGCGCCTGGCCCAAGCTGGTCCTGGCCGGGATCATGGGAGCGACGTTGTCTTCAGCGATGAGCACCGCAGTGGGGGCTCCGCGGGTCCTGGTGGCCTTGAGCCGGCACCGGATGCTGCCCTTTTCCGAAATGCTGGAAAAGATCCGCCCGGGAGGAGAACCGACGCGGGCGATCCTGGTCACGTTTGCTATTGCTTTACTGACCATCCTGCTGGGGTCGCTAAATCAGATCGCCGGTCTGCTGACTATGTTCTTTCTAATAACTTACGGGATGATCAACCTGACGGTTTTTATAGAACAATCCATCGGGATTGTGAGTTTTCGTCCGTCGTTTCGTATTCCCCGTGCGGTTTCATTGCTGGGAAGCATCGGCTGTCTGCTGGTCATGCTCGTGTTGGACGCCCGCTTCAGCGTGCTGGCCATGGCGACGATCGGGGTGATTTACTATGTGCTGATCAAGCGCCACTCCCAGGTCTACTCGCCGGATGTGCGCAGTGGGGCCTTGGTCTACCTGGCGGAGAAGTTTGCCCAGGCGGCCAGCAAATTGCCGTATTATCCGAAGATTTGGAAACCGAATATCCTGATGGTGCTGTATCACCAGGAGCAATTTGAGCGTGCTTTGCCGCTCGTGCGCAGCATAGTGTATCCGGAGGGGCGGTTAAGCATTATTAATGTCATCGATGAAGAGGATAATAAGGAGGTGTCCCGGCAGGGTATCCGCGAGGAGTTGGCGCCGCTGCGTCAAGAAGGCATCTTTACGGAAGCGGCCATCGTTCAGACCGGATCTCCCAAGCAGGCGTCTTTCGCGGCCTTGCAGACTGTAAGGGGTTTTTTCTTCCCGCCCAACACATTTTTGCAGATATTGGATGAACCGTCGACCAATGATGTGTATACTTATGCCGTTGTCGAGAAGGCCTCGCATGAGGGCATGGGGATAATTCTCCTGGGCATCAACCGCAAGCTCGGCTTCCAGCAAAAGTCGATGATCAATTTGTGGGTCCGGCGGGAGAGTCCGAATATCAACCTGGCCGTTTTGGTGACCCTGCAGCTGGAACAGAACTGGGAGGCTTCGGTCAGGCTGATCCAGGTGGTGGCGGACCCCGAAGAAGCTGAGGGCGCCCGCACATATCTGGAGAAAATCAAGAAACTTATGCGCCTGTCCTCCGACGTCATGGTCGAGGTCCTCGTAGGCGATTTTCAGACGGTCATTCAGGAATGTCCGGTGGCCGACCTGAACATTTTCGGCATGCAGGCCCAGCTTAACCTGGAATCGGTCCAGGACATTCACCGCAACATTCAATCATCCGTACTCTTTATTAAGGACTCGGCAAATGAAAGCGCGCTGGCATAATTCGATATCGATCATGATGGCCGCGGGATTGACGATCGCCGCCGTTCAGGCATCCGCCCAGACCGCGGAAACGAAACTCACACGTAAGGAAGCGCTGGTTATCGCGGAAAGCACGGAGGAAGCCGAGTTGATGTACACGATGTATGACGGGCGTCTGGAGAATTGCATTGAGAAAGAGGTTGTTAAGCCCTGCGAAAGCGACTGGGTGACCTGTATCGAAAATGCGTGGGTCGTTCAGTTTACCGTGGGAGAGATTTGCGGGATCGAGCAGGACGGCCGTCTGGGGCTAACGATTCTGATCGACGCTTTAACCGGCCGGGTGTTGTCTAAATTTCCTGAGGCCGACTATTTCCGGGGCAAGCGCTACTGTATGGACGATTCGGATTGCATCTGCGGCCGGCCGACGGACCAAGGGAGTCAATGTTATAATTTTATTTCGGCGCAGGTGGAAGGGGTGTCGGACTTTCAGTGCCGGGCATGCCGTTGCGTCCAAAACGAATGTACTGTGGGCACCAGGTGAATCCAGAGCATACCGGTCGTCCCCACGGGGCCGGTGAGTAGGACGGGAGAATAAGGATGGATCAGAACAATTTTCGGGAACTCCTTCAGGATAAAAGAGTTATAGAAGAGATCAACAAGCATTTATGGATTGAAAGCCAAAAAGCCGGCTACAGCATCGGTATCGAGCAGGCCACGGAGGAATGGTTGCGGCTGTACGCGGTGGGGTGGATGAAATACAACATGCCGGAGAAATACAAGCAGTTGACCAAAAAGAAGACGAAACGCAAGTCGTCTTCGAAAAAGTAAACGAGTTTTAGTCCATAAAAAAACCCTCCGGATTTCTCCGAAGGGTTTTTTTATGATTAAAAAGTGCTTACTTTCTCTTGGCGGCTTTCTTCTTAGTCGCCTTCTTAGCAGCCTTCTTCTTAGTGGCTTTCTTTTTGGCAGCCTTTTTCTTAACTGCCTTTTTCTTAGTTGCTTTTTTCTTGACTGCTTTTTTCTTTGTTGCCTTTTTCTTAGTTGCTTTCTTCTTTGTTGCTTTTTTCTTTGCTGCTTTTTTCTTCGGGGCTGCTTTTCTCTTAGTTGCTGTGGTTTTTTTCTTTACTGCTTTCCTCTTTACGGCCATTATCAACCCTCCTTTGTAAGAGATTATTAGCCAACGAATGTTAAATTAATGATAGCATAAGGGTACCCTTATGCAAAAATTAAATACATTATTTTCAATATTTTTTAAAAAAAATTTGGCGGCCGTAATCCGGGATGGCGTATGTGACAGTGTCGATTTCTCGACGAGAACACATTGATTGCAAAAGCATATGCGGGTGTCACTTAGGTGAGGTAAAATGAGGCTGTGAGAATAAATTCAATAAAAATCCGAAAATGCGTTTATAAAAATCAAAAATGACGGGTCTATACGTACATATTCCGTTTTGCGACCGCAAGTGCTTTTACTGCTCCTTCGCGATTGTTGTCGGTCAGACCAAGAGGTCCGATGATTATCTGAACTGTCTGCGCATGGAGTCCGGATTGTATGACCGGCCGGCGATCGGCTCGGTATATATCGGCGGCGGGACGCCGTCCACGCTTACGGCCGATCAGGTGTATGGATTGTTCGCGGGGTTGCGCGCGGACTTCGAGATTGCCGATGCGGCCGAGATCACGGTGGAAGTCAATCCGGAGGGATTGACCGCCGATCGGTTGCGCGCGTTTCGCGAAAACGGCGTGAATCGGATCAGCCTGGGTATCCAAACACTGCGCGATGACTATCTCAAGTATCTGGGCCGTCTTCACGATGCCGCCGCGGCCCGTACGGCGATGACCATGATCCGGACCGCGGGTTTTGACAATGTCAGTTGTGACCTGATGATATCCTTTCCGCAACAAACCGATGAGGAGCTGTTGGAAGACCAGCGTGGCTTGCTGGACCTGGAGCCGGAGCATGTCTCTTTGTACAGCCTTACTATCGAAGCGCCCAGCCGCTTCTTCGCCCAGAAGGTTCAGCCGCCGCCGTCCGAGACCCAGGCCCGCCAGCTCAACCTGACCGTAGAACATATCCAGGAGCGTGGGTACCCGCGCTACGAGGTGAGCAATTTCGCCCGCGCCGGCTTTGCCTCGCGCCACAATATCCATTACTGGCGGTGCGGCAACTATATCGGATTGGGGATGGGGGCGCATTCTCATCGCGACGGCGAGCGGTACTGGAACGTCGAGCGGTTCGGCGATTACGTGAAACGGCTAGCCGCCGGCGAATCGCCCCGTGCGGGGGGGGAGCGCTTAACGCGGGAGCAGCGCCTGGTTGAGGCCGTGCTGTTCGGGCTGCGCCGGACAGAGGGGGTACGGCCTGCAGAGCTGGAAGAACGATTCGGCTGCCGGCTGGATAACGGACGGAATGAGCGCCTTGAGGCCTATATAAAGGAAGGGCTGCTTGAGCGGTCCGGGGCATTCCTGCGTGCGACTCCGCCGGGGATGATGGTCCTGGACGGAATCGCCGCCGGGTTATCCTGAAATCATTTCCCACGTAGAATATAATATAAAAGCAAAAAATTGATGTATTGACAAATTTAGTTTTCGCGGTATAATGTGTTCAGAACAATTCGACTCGCCGCGATCCACCCGCATATTCTCATTCCGACCGGATCCCACACGTAATCTCCTAGCCAAGGAGTTGCCACTATGGTTTTCGGTCACCAGGAATGCTCCCGCATCATCGCTTCACTTCTTTTTCTGATCGCCGCCCAATCCCGGTTCGGATTGCCGGCGGCTGACGCCCAATCAGCAACCATTCAAGCTCAGTTTCCCTATTCATCCGCAACGGATATCGAAATCGATCCGTCCACGGGGACAGCGGGCTACTCGATCCCCCTGCGCGTGCCGCCCGCCCGCGGTTCGGTCTCGCCCGAGTTCGCCTTGGTGTACAATTCGGCGCAGGGCAACGGGATCTTGGGGGTAGGGTGGTCACATACAATCGGATATATTGAGCGCTCCACAAAACACGGTGTTCCCCGCTATGACGGAACGGATACCTTTCAATTAGCGATGGCCGGAGCCGCGGCAGAGTTGGTGTATGATGCGGCTAGGGACCGCTTCTTTCCCCGTATCGAAGGCGGCAATCAGCGAATCCGGCAGGTGGGGTCGCATTGGGAGGTAACGGACACTGCCGGGACGACATATTTTTTCGGCCGTGATAACGGGTCGCGTGTGTATGATCCTGCGGATTCCACCCGTATCTTCCGTTGGGCGCTCGACCGTGTTGTTGATATCTCCGGCAACGAGCTGGACGTGACCTATTTCAAGGACGGAAATTGGCTCTATCCCGACACTGTCCGATACGGGGCCAACCCGGCCGCCGGCCTGGCCCATTATGCCGAGGTCCGTTTCGAGCGGCAAAACACCGGCCGTTCCGATCCGCAGCTCAGTTTTCATGCGGGTTTTGAAATCAGGTTGCAAAGGCTGATCCGGGCCGTCGTTGTTACCGCCCAGGGTCATCATTATGCCCGCTACGACTTCACCTATCAGAGCAGCGCCAATACGCATCGCAGTCTGCTAGCGCAGGTTGATCTGGACAAGAATATCGCCACTGAAGGTGTCCCGCCGGTGCGCTTCACCTATCAGCAGCAACGCGGTTTCGCCCGCGACACGACCTGGAGTTTGCCCGGCGGTATGGAATTCTACAGTGATATTGCCGTCGATACCGGGTACGGGACCGAGCACTACATTTATCACGACCGCGGAGTTCGTCACGTGGATATCAACAATGACGGATGGATGGATATGGTCCGATCCGTGAGCGGAACGGCCAAGAAAGTATATGTCAATAACGGAGACCATACCTATACCAACCGTCCCGAACTTTACCCGGCCGCGGCTCCGGTCATGGTGCAAAGCGCAACGCCGATGCCCATCGACAAGGGGACCAAGATGGTGGACGTTAACGGCGACGGGCGGCTCGACTTCGTTCAGTATGCCGAGGTCTTCAACGTCCCGTTCGGTTCGTCGAAAGTGCGTCGCGCTTTTTTGCAGACGGAAACCGGCTGGACGGGCAATCAGGGGCAATGGTATCTGCCTGCCGACGCTCCGCTGATGCGCGAAACTTGCAGCACTTTGTGTTCTCAAAGATATATGGGGACACTCCTTGTTGACATCGACAACGACGGGTTGGTCGATGTGGTCCGGTCTTTTAAGGACGATGCGCTGGGTGAAGCTCATGTGGTGTACCGTAACACGGGCCACGGATGGTCCCGGGACACAGGTTGGAGCCTGCCGGCTTCCGAATACACGGACTTTGCCGATGGGGCCACGGTCGCCGATCTTAACGGGGACCGGTTGCCGGATATATTTTATTTGAAGGAGGGTGTCGTAAAGGTCTTCATGAACACCGGTCGCAGTTGGCAGGAGGATGCGGCTTCTCCCTGGGGCGTGGTCTATCCATTTTACGACATCGAAAACGGGGCGACACAATTGGCGGATATTAACGGTGACGGCCTGGCTGATCTGGTCCACACCCGGCGTGTGGTGCCGTTGGGAGTGAACGGACAGGTCCACGACCGCGAGGTGCGGATCAATACGGGAGCGGGTTGGTTTGTGGACAGCGCCTACAATGTCGGGGCTGCCGACTTTCAGCAGAAAGGAACGCGCCTGTTTGACGCCGACGGGGACGGGCTGACCGATTTTATGACCAACATATCCGGCGAGGCCAAACGGCTGTATCTGAATACGGGTGAAGATCCGGACCTGATGGTCTCTGTGGACAATGGTTTGGGCGGAGTGCGCCGGATCACGTATATGCCGTCGACGATGTTCGATCAGCAATTTATGCCGTTTGCGCGTCCCGTGGTCTGGCGTATGACCCATGCCATCGCCAACACACCGGAGGAGTACGTGACGGAGTATTCCTATCACGATGGGGTTTACGATGCGGCCACGCGTGAGTTTCTCGGATTCGGAACCGTGGTCACCAAAGACACCGCGGGTAATGCCGTGGAAACCCGGTATCATACCGATCCGGTCAAACAGGGCCGGCCGATCGAGCAACGTGTCTACGACGCCAATGATATCCTGTTTAGCCGGACCGAATTTACCTGGGGTGTGCAGAGTATTACCGCCGGCAGCAACCTGGTCTATCTGCGCCGCAAGGATAATTATGTATACGATGGTGACCTCGACGGGCGTCGCACCGCCGAAGAGCATGACTATCGCGAGCAAATTCCGGGGGTATGGTTGCCGGTCCGTTCGACACAGTGGGGGGAAGTGGATTTTCAGACCGGTGAGGATATCGGGACCGACTACCGCGTTGTGGACCGCGGCTATGTCTCCAACGAAAACGCATGGCTTGTGGGACTTCCCAGGTACACACGTGTCTCCGATGAAAGCACCAACTTTGTGAGTTATACGGATGTTATCTATGATAACAACCCGTCGTATGCCGCCAAACCGACGCTGGGCCGCGTGACCGCGCGCCGGGTCTGGGACCTCTTTGCCAGCGGTTCGGGATACCCGCTGCCGGTGCGTTACGAATATGCCGTCACCGGTAATTTGATTAAAACCATCGACCCGCTGAACGGCGAGTCACGGGTGACGTACGACCCGGATCACCAGATCTTTCCGCTGACAACGGTCAATGATCTTGGTCAGGCTGTGACCAATACGTATTTCGGTGTCAACGGGGAGGGGCTGGTGTCGGCCGACGGCCGCAGCGGGATGTGGGGCCAGCTGAAGACCACGACCGACCCTAATGGTCAGACCGGCAAACGGGACCATGACGATCTCGGCCGGGTGACCGCACAGATATCCCCGCTGGATTCCGCGGCGTATCCCACACGGATGGCCGACATTGAGTATATGCCGACCTATATCCGTCATCGCGTATCCGCGCGCCGCGAGCACGGTCAGACCGGCACCATCGACCGAACCGACTTCTATGACGCGCTGGGACGCAAGATCCAGACCAAGACGGCTGGTGGTGAGCCCGGCTTGTATATCGTCAGCAACCAGGTCGAGTACAATGAACGCGGCCTTCCCGTCAAGGCGTATCTGCCGACATTCACGACAGGTGATCCGGACGCCCTCGCGCCCGTCAATCCGGATACGCCGTACGTACAGACCGAATACGATGCCCTGGGCCGGGTCATCCGGGTCACCCAACCGGACGGAGTTACTTACTCCAATGTTGAGTATGATGATTGGACAGCCACGTCGTACGACGAAAACGGGCATATGCAAAGATCATATTATGACGCCTTCGGCCGGCTGATTCGCAAGGAGGTCTACAGCGGCGCGGACGGCCGGTCTTCGGACTACCCGGCTGAAAATTATGAACTCTATACAGCCACTGAATATGAATATGATTCTCAGGATAACCTCACTGCCACCCGCGCGGATGCTGACGGTACGACGGTCACTACACGGATCGGTTACGATACGCTCGGCCGCAAACGCTGGCTGGAGGACCCGGACATGGGCCGCTGGACATATACCTATGACGTCAACGGAAACCTCAAGTCCCAGACCGACGCCATGGGCCGGGTGATCACTTTTTACTACGACGAGCTCAACCGGCTGACGCGTAAGACATTCAGTGACGGCGGATCAACGGTTCTCTATGAATACGACGAGGATGTCCTGGGGCAGGACAATGCTGCCGGGCGCTTGGCCAATGTGGTCTACGGCAACGGCGGGACGAGCTTTCATTACGATGAGCTGGGGCGGGAGAGCGTAACGACAAAGACGGTGGGGATGATTAATTATGATGTCAGCCGAGAGTACGATGCCTTAAACAACCTCATTGCCTTGAAGTATCCGCGGGGGATCAAGCTTAAATATGCGTACAACGAAGCCGGACAGGTGGAGCGGGTCAGTCAGGGAGATCCGAACCTGTTATACGGAGACGTGAGCGGCGACGGGCTTATTACCTCAATCGATGCCTCACTGGCGGTCCGTATCGCGCTGAAACTGGTTTCATCGACCGAGGAACAACGTGATCGTGCCGATACCAGCGCCGACGGTCTGGTGACTGCCATCGACGCCTCGCAGATCGCCCGCTATTCGCTGGGAATTCTCGATGAGTTCGCCATTGAACGCAGCGTGCAGACCTTTGCGGATGATATTCGCTACAATGTCTTCGGGCAGATAACGTATCTGCGGATGGGCAACGGCACCCGCACTTACTATCTATTTGATGCCCTTAACCAGCGGTTGCTGCACAAGAAAACCTTTGCTCCCGGAACGGAGCCGCTGGAGGACGGGAATCGTTGGGCTCAGGCCTCCGGCGACATTCAAGACCTGAGCTACGGCTATGACGCTGCCGGGAATATCCTCACCATTGTCGACGCCGTTCACACCGCCACCCAAACCTTCACCTACGATCATCTCAACCGGCTGAAGACGGCCGATAACCCCGGACGCTATGGTTTCAGGAATTACGAGTACGATGTGCTCGGTAATATTAGGGAAAAGGACGGAAAGGCGTACACATATAACGCCAATTGCGGCGGAGGACCACATGCCGTGTGCGACACATTTGATCCGGTCAGTCAAACTCGCACGGTCTATGTCTATGACGATAACGGTAATATGACCGCCAAACAAGTTATCGTATTGGGCGAAGCGCAGGCGCTGACCGAGTATGAATATGACATGGAAAATCGGTTGCGCCGGATTCGAAAAGACGGTATGGTAAAGGCGACTTACGATTACGACGGCGACGGCGGACGGACCAGCAAGTCCGTCGGCGGGAGTATCACGGAATTTGTCGGTTCGCTCTATGAAATAGGGCCGGGAGGCGACAGCCGCCATATCTACCTCGGTTCCCAACGTATCGCCACCGTACGCGGCGACGGATTTTTTTATTACCACACGGATCATCTCGGCGGAACGAATGTGGCCACCGACCGGGACGGTGCCATCCGCGAAATCCGAGAATACCGACCGTTTGGGGCCACGGCCTTCAGTCACGTGGTCTATGACGATCCCGCCGACCAGGGGCGCTACTACTTTACCCAACACTATGAAGACCCTGAAAGCGGCCTCATCTTCATGCAGGCCCGCTATTATGATCCGGAGTTGGGGAGGTTTATTTCACCGGATACGATAGTGCAGTCCGCAGAAAATCCACAGACTTTTAACCGTTACGCCTACGCCGGAAATAACCCGGTGAACAATGTAGATCCAAGTGGACACAGTTGGTTTAAGAAATTCTGGAAATCGCTAGTGTCGGGTGCAGCCGCGATAGTTACTTTCATTGGCACAGTTTTTAATCCCTATGCTGCTTTTCAGGCGTTCAGTTTGATTAATTCTACCCTAAGTTTGGGTGAGTCTGTCTTTTCTGGATCCGGACTTGGTAAAACCTTGGCAGGGGCCGCGATTGGTTTTGGAGTATCTGCGGTGTTTGGCGCCGCCGGATTCCATGATGTTGTGAATCCATTTTTGCGGTCTGGGGTTTTTGCCGTTGAGGGTGGAGCAATTGGCGCAGCCGGATCCGCTATAGCAGGCAAGGATATTGGTCAAGGTGCTATCTCGGGAGCAGGATCCGGGGCTGTTTTGGGTTTCTTAAGCAGCGAACATGCACAAAATCTTATTAAAAGAGATGGATTTAATTCGCATGCACAAGTAGCCCAGAACAGAGCGGATGAAATAAGACGTATTATGCAAGCTAACCCTTCAAGTATGCGACCAGATCACGCGCTCATACTGAGGGTGGGGGAGGGGCATGCCGGTGTTGGTCTTATATATCCGGATGGTAAGCGGCAGTACTTTGGAA
This sequence comes from Candidatus Omnitrophota bacterium, assembly GCA_020632495.1. Classification (GTDB taxonomy): domain Bacteria; phylum Omnitrophota; class Gorgyraeia; order Zapsychrales; family Zapsychraceae; genus JAGOSC01. Next base: position 1,643,925 of record JACKFL010000005.1, read on the forward strand.
AATGGCCTTTAAAGAGGTCAAACAGTCATGCCAGTTGGGTGCTGGGACGCTCATCCCCGGGCTTGAGATTAGAAGAAATGCCTGGTACAGCTCTCGGAGACTATGCCGATATTTCGAGAGTTTATCCGATAAACGCGGCGCAAGCCAATATGGTGCAAACATATATTGATTCCCCTGTCGGTGCATTCGCCTTGACGGCAAATTGCACCGACTGGGCGCTGGGTGCTGTTCGTTCGGCGGGCTACCATATCCCCAGGAATCAGTATAGCAATTTTGGATTTACCGATCCCGCTCGACTACGCGAACATTTTATGAGCCAATGATCTTCATGAAAAGTGTGTTAAAGTATCGAAGGATTTTTTCGAGATGCGGTACAGTATGCTGGATGATAACCTCTATTTTGGCTGGTACATGCAAAGCGGAAGACTTACAAGATCGATCCTATGTGCGGAGAATCAATCCCGACTATTCAGTCTTTCAGAAGGAGTTGGCCCGGCAAATAGCTGATGGGTTGGCTGCAAAAGGTTACCGAATCAGTCAGGCTGACCATAATATTTCAGTCAAGGTTCTGGTTCATGATGCTGCGGTATATAGTGCGATGCAGGAGCCGTTTTTAAAGGATATAGAAATTCAATTATCGCGGGACGGTGATGAAATTGAGGTAGTGCGTTTTCAGCGCCGAGGTCGTTCATTGTTTAACAAGAGTTACACGTCCATAGTAGGCAATTTAGTAAAGAAGATCAGCAGAATTCTCAGTGACTTCAGTGATCAGCAAGAATTCACGGACTCTCAGAAATTAAAAATAAAATTCTTGGATTAGCCGACATCATATTGCGGCTACGAAATTCCATGCGCCATTTATCAATCTTGACCATTTTACTCCTGCTCGCCGGCTGCGCTCCGGTGGTGAGCAGAAATTTTGAGCCGGCTTCCACCGATGACCTGCTGCGCCGGGCGGCGGTTATTATGGAAGAGGAGCGTCACCCGCTGGACGCCGAAGAGCTGATTATCGAGGCGATGTTGATGTGCGAGGCGGCGGCAGACGATATTTGCGCCGCCCGCGCCTACAAGATGTACGCCGAATTTCTGCAGTCGCCGCGGCTGGTAAGGTGGGAAGGCACGCTCCTGAAAAAGGGATTCCGCAGCCCGGAGATCACCTATGGGACCCGCTACTGGCATTCCCTGGATTATTGGGAAAGGGCGCTCGGTGCCTACCGCGACGGGAAGCGTTACGACGGCATGCGGGCCTGCCAGTACAATATCGGCTTGCTGTATGACATTCACCTGGGCAACCGGGAAAAGGCCTGCGAGTATTACAAGAAAAGCTATGCCAGCCATGTGGTCTTCCGGATCGATTATCCCGAGATACCGGCGGATGTCCCGGAAGGCTACTCCGATTATGAAGAATACATCCGGCAAGTGCTTGTCGAAACCGGATGCCTGCAATAAACCGACCTCCTGACCGAATCCCGCATACTCCCCGCCGGGGGAAAGGACACCATATGAATCGACAACTCACGATGCTGCTCACCACGGTCGCCGTTTTGTCCGCGGCCGCCGCGCACGCCCTGGAAGTCAGCGTTACCGATGCCCGGTTGCGCAAAGGCGAACAGGCGAGCGTAACCGTTAAATTCAAGGAAAACCCGCTTGCCGATGTCTTTGCCGTCGATGTGGCTTTCAGCTTCGATGCCGGTGCCTTCCGGCTCGACCGCATCGAAAAGGGCTACGCCGTCAGTCAGTTCCAACTCGTGGAAAACCGCGAAGACGGCTCTGATGCGGTGAGGATTGCCCTGATCGGCCTGTTCCCCTTGAATGCCGAATCCGGCGATCTGCTCACTCTGCATTTCACCGCGCGTGAGGATGGCGTTCCGGGCCGCGACCGGGCGCTGATCATCACCGGAGTTACCTTCGCCACGGATGAGGCGGCCCTCAGTCCGGAAAAAATCACACAAGGCGAACTCGTCCTGTCGCGCTGACCGCGTGACTCCGATCCCTATTTAAATGCTGATTGGTGAAAATGTCTGCTAGCGGCCGATAACTCGCTGCTTGGAGGGGAGGGGGACGTCGTACTGCTCGGCAATCCGCCATGAGTGCTTGAAGAGTTCCTGGATGGCCTGCTTGACGGTATCTCGGTACTTCGGCTGCATTTCGAGGCTCATCAGGATTTTAATGGCCTCGGTCAGGCGCTGGTCGAGCTGTTCGAGGCAGTACTGCAGGCTGCCCGCGGACATGAAGATTTTGCGGACCGCGACGAGGTCGTTGTAGGTCTTTTTCTTTTTGTTGAAATACTTGATGAATTGGCGTTTCTTGCCGGGAGAGAGTGTCTCGTTGGCGTGACAGACAAGCAGTGTCTTTTTTGACTCGTCGAGATCGCTGAGGATGGATTTGCCGATATTCTTCTGCGTGTCGAAGATCCCGATGATGTCATCCTGGATTTGAAAGGCTTGGCCGATATGCACGCCCAGCTGTGAAAGTTTCTTGATGTCTTTTTCCTTGGCGCCCGCCAGGATGGCGCCGGTGACCAGCGGACAATCAAAGGTATAGCGCGCCGTTTTCAGCGTATAATTCAGGAACACATCCTTTTCTTTAACCTTGTTGAGCTTTTCCACACCGTGGATGGTGTCGATAAATTCACCCATGGCCGTAAAAGCCGCGGTTTGGACGAAATACTTCAGGGCGCGCTCCTTGCGTTCGGGCCGTTCCTTAATACAGAGAAAGGCATCGATTGCGAACGCGTAGACGATATCTCCCGCCACGATACTCAGGTCGTAACCCAGCTTCTGTTGATCGCCGGCGCGGACGATCTTCCCGAGCAGTTTGTGCATAGTAGGCTTGCCCCGGCGCAGGTCGGACCGGTCGATGATGTCATCGTGGATGAGCATAAAATTGTGCAGCAACTCGATGCAGGTGGAGGCATAGAAGATCGACGGCGGAATGCGTTTGCCTTTGGGCGAGAAGCCCTTGTAGCTGAGGATCAGCAGCAGCGGACGGATACGCTTGCCCTTGCGGAGGTTGAACTCCTTAATGCTTTCGTACAAAACCGGGCTGACCAGGTGCAATTTATAGTCGCGCTTGACCTGTTCCATGAAGCCGGCCAGGCTCCGGTCGATCTGGACTCTTATTTTGTCGATCATAAGTCACACATGGTATCATAGATCATTTGGCGGTTCAACCAGATTTGTGCGCTATCGGCACCGAAAAACACCGCCGAAAGTTTCCCCGCGGTTAAGGAAGATTCCGGCGAAATGTGGTACACTTGAAAATGTGGCCGGGGCCCCGATGCCCCGGAGCGTTCAATGGTAAACCGAAACACACAGGGGTTATTATGAAGAAAACAATCTTTACCGCGATGTTCCTCCTGCTGATATGTTCGACTGCCCGGGCCGAGCTGATCTATCTTAAGGACGGCCGCGTCATTAAAGGGAAGGTCGTTGAGAAAGGAAATTATTACATCAAGGTGATGGAGGGGCGCCTGCCCAAGCTGTACTATAACGAGCAGATCGAAAAGATCATGGATGAGGAGGAGCCGTTTAAATGGGATCCCAGCCAGATCGATGCCAACGGTTTTCCCGGTATTCCGCCGACCAAAGTCCTGCTGATCCTTGAGCACCTGGAGCTGAACGGAGCACGTGTCAACATACAGCGGAATATCGAGATCCTGCGTGCCAAGGCGCCGCCGGCTCAAATGGCCAAGGTTGAGGATGTAATGCGGATCAACGAACTGATCAAGGTGATTATCCCGGTATACGCAGCCACCTTTACCGAGGAGGAATTCAAGGAAATGAACACTTTCCTTAAAACACCCACGGGCTCAAAAATGATTCTGGTCGCCGACGATATGATCCGTGACACCGCCGAGGTGATGGTGGATTATTTTAAGGAGCGGCTCAAGCTGCCTACCGATTTATAAGTGTAATATCAGTAGATGTTTACAAGCGAAATTCCGGAGTCGCCCCGTGTGGGCGGCTCCGTTGCCCCAGGTGTCAATCAAATTCCCGCCTATTTTTTCCGCACAACAATTACCATAAGATATTATATTACAGTAACTTGCGATGAATTTTGTGGGTGGGGGGGCGGTTCCGGGCCGCAATTTTAATTGACCCTGAAATTTATCTCTGTTATAGTATCTAAACCTAAGAGCCAAAACCTTTTAATTTCCCGGTAAAATCCTGAAACCCGATTCATGGCAACCCCTTGTCGACCCCACAGAATGTATCTATTAAAGGAGTCTAGAAGATGATCGAACGGTATACCCTGTCTAAGATGGGTAACATCTGGTCGGAAAAGCATAAGATGGAGATTATGCTGAAGATCGAAGTCCTCGCTTGTGAAGCCCTTTGCAAATTAGGGCACATACCCAAGAAGTCGCTCGACCAAATCAAGAAGAGCGCCAAATTTGATATCGATGAGGTCAAGCGGCTTGAGGAAAAGACCCGCCATGATGTGGTCGCGTTCATCAATAATGTGGGGCAGTACATCGGAGCGGAAGCCAAGTACCTCCATATGGGCCTGACATCTTCCGATTTGCTCGACACCTCTTTGTCCGTGCAATGCATGGAGGCGCTGGATATCCTGCTCTCCGACACAAAGAAGATGCTGGCGGTTCTCAAGCAGAAGGCCAAGAAGTATAAAGACACGCCGTGTATCGCGCGTACCCACGGCGTCCACGCCGAGCCGATGAGCTTCGGTTTGAAAATCGCGGTATGGTACGACGAGATGCGACGTAATTTAACCCGGCTGGAGCAGGCCCGCGACATTATGTCCTATGGCAAACTATCCGGGGCCGTGGGGACGTTTGCCAATATCGATCCGTTTGTGGAAGAATACGTCTGCGAAAAGCTCGGATTGAAACCGGCCAATATCGCGACCCAGATCATTCAACGCGATCATCACTGCCAATTCATGACGACCCTGGCCCTGGTCGGATCGACGCTGGATAAGATCGCCACCGAGATCCGGCTGCTGCAGAAGACCGAGGTCCTGGAGGTTGAAGAGCCGTTCTTCAAGGGGCAGATCGGGTCCTCGGCGATGCCGCACAAGCGCAATCCCGTGACCTGCGAGAGGATTTCCGGGTTGTCCCGTCTGTTACGTTCCAACGCGATCGCTTCGTTTGAAAATATTTGCCTGTGGCATGAGCGCGACATCAGCCACTCTTCCGTGGAGCGGGTGATTATCCCCGACAGCTGTATCGCCCTGAATTATATGTTCCACAAGATTATTCCCATCCTGGACGGTTTGCTCGTCTATCCCAAGAATATGATCGCCAGTCTGGCCAAGACCAAGGGGCTGATTTATTCTCAGCGGGTTCTGCTGGAATTGATGAAAAAAGGCCTGACACGGGAAGCGGCTTACGATATCATTCAGCGCTGCGCCATGCAGGTTTGGCAGGAAACCTCTGATTTCAAGGACATCCTCAACCGTGACCGCAAGGTCCGCAAGTATTTCAAGCCGGAAGAAATCGACAAGTGTTTCGACATCAAGTATTACACCCGTCACAACGACAAGATTTATAAGCGGGTGGGACTGAAGTGATGGTCACTAAGGGCGAGCCCATCTACGAAGGCAAGGCCAAGATCCTCTACCGTACCGACGATCCCGACCGGATGATTCAGTATTTCAAGGATGATGCCACCGCCTTTAACGCGGCCAAGAAGGGTACCATCCAGAAAAAGGGTGTCTTTAACAACAAGATTTCCACGAAGATTTTCCAGTTCCTCGAAGCACAGGGCATTCCGACCCATTTTGTCGACTCACTTTCAGACCGCGAGATGCTCATCAAGACGGTTGAGATTATCAAGGTTGAGGTGATCGTCCGTAATGTCACGGCCGGATCATTATGCCGTCTGCTCGGTGTCGAAGAGGGGATCCGGATGGAACAGCCGGTGATGGAATACTGCTACAAGAAGGACGAACTCGGCGATCCGCTCATCAACGAAGATCATATCCGCATGCTCAAGATCGCCACAGCCGAAGAATTGGCGCAAATACGTGAGTTGACACTGAAGATCAATGGCTTGATGAAAGACTTTTTCGACAAGCTGGAGTTGCAGCTTATCGACTTCAAACTCGAATTCGGCCGGCACAAGGGGCACATTATCCTGGCCGACGAGATTTCTCCGGATACCTGCCGCCTGTGGGAAAAGGGGACAGGCAAACGGCTCGACAAGGACCGTTTCCGGCATGACTTGGGGAATATTGAAGAGGCCTACCAGGAAGTGTTTAACCGAGTTAACTCATAACCGCTCTACCTCCACTCACTAACAATCGTAATCGAATGCGTAACCATGACCTGGCGCGTTGAAATTAAAAACAAGGCCGGCGTGTTTGATTCTCACGCCGAAGGGGTGCGCCGTTCCATCCAGGAACTGGGCATTTCCACCGTCACCGGGGTGGATGTTGAGAGGATCTTCAATATCGAAGGCCGGCTCAGCTCCGATGCCGTGGAACGGGTCTGCCGCGAGCTGTTGACCGATCCGGTGACCCAGGATTTTCATTTCCTGCCGTCCGATGAATTTAAACGCCCGCGCGCCCAGCGGGATGTGCACTCTATCGAAATCGCTTTTAATCCGGGCGTGATGGATCCGGTGGAAGAGTCCACGCTCAAAGGCATCGGGGATATGGATATCGACGACGTCGAGTCGGTGAGTACGGCCCGCCGCTACACGCTGCGCGGCACGCTCAGCGAGGCCAAATTGAGTCTGATCGTCGATAAGGTCCTCAGTAACAAAATTATTCAGCACGTCGCCGATCCGGCGCATCCCAAATTGCTGCATGCCACCGCGCTCAGCGGTGAGGTGCAGGCGATTACTATCGGTCTGTTGTCTGCCAAAAAAGCCGATTTGGCCCGTATCAGTGCGGAAGGCCAACTCTTTCTCAGCATCCCCGAGATGCAGACGATTCAAAAACATTTCAAATCGCTGGGACGCAATCCCACCGATTGCGAGCTCGAGACGCTGGCACAGACGTGGAGCGAACATTGTTTTCATAAGACTTTCCGCGGAAATATCGAATACCGGACCATGGCCGACGGCCGGCGCAAAACCAAACATATCACCAATCTCTTAAAGTCGACTATTGTCAAGGCCACGGAGCGCCTGGCCAAACCGTGGTGCGTATCCGTGTTTCACGATAACGCCGGGGTTATCAAGTTCGACAAAGACTCCCATTTGTGTTTCAAAGTCGAAACCCATAATCACCCGTCCGCCCTGGAACCGTTCGGCGGCGCGAATACCGGCATTGGCGGGGTTATCCGTGACATTCTTGGAACGGGACTCGGCGCCAAGCCCGTGTGCAATACCGACGTCTTTTGCTTTGCCCGGCCGGACACGCCGTTCTCCGAACTGCCGCCGGGGACACTGCATCCCAAAAGGGTCATGAAGGGAGTTGTCGACGGCGTGCGGGACTACGGCAACAAGATGGGAATTCCGACGGTTAACGGCGCCATCCTTTTTGATCAGGGATTCGTCGGCAATCCGCTGGTGTATTGCGGGTGCGTGGGAATTATGCCGCGGGACAAGGTCCGCAAAAAGGTCATGAAAGGCGACGCGATCATTGTCGCCGGCGGCAAGACCGGCCGCGACGGAATACACGGGGCGACTTTTTCCTCCGGCGAATTGACCACCGAGTCCGAGACAGTCTCGTCGGGGGCTGTGCAAATCGGGGATCCTATCCAGGAAAAGAAGGTCCTCGATGTCCTGCTCCAGGCACGGGACAAGGATCTTTACAACGCCATTACCGACTGCGGGGCGGGCGGCTTGTCGAGCGCCGTGGGGGAAATGGGAGAAGAGACCGGAGCGCGGGTGCATCTGGATAAAGTGCCGCTCAAGTATCAGGGTCTGAAATATATGGAGGTGTGGATTTCCGAGTCGCAGGAACGCATGGTCTTCTCGGTCCCGCCGCAGAAGGTCGAGGAATTTCTCGCCGTGTTCGCCGCGGAAAATGTTGAGGCCAGTGTCATCGGTGAGTTCACCGGGACCGGCCGGCTGGAAATTTATTACGGGCAGACCGAGGTGTGTAATCTCGATATGCGCTTTCTTCACGACGGCAATCCGCGGGTGACCAAGAAGGCGGTATGGAAGCCGTACAAGGGCAAATCACCCAAATTGCCGAAGAAGCCGGACCTCGACGCGGCCTTACGGGCGGTGCTGGGACACTTTAATGTCTGTTCGAAGGAATGGGTCATCCGTCAGTACGATCATGAGGTCCAGGGCGGCAGTGTCATCAAGCCGTTGTGCGGAGTGGATGCCGACGGGCCGTCGGACGCCAGCGTAGTGCGGCCCAAGCTGGACTCCAAAAAAGGGTTTGCGGTTTCCAACGGGATCAATATCCGTTACGGAATGATCGACCCCTACTGGATGGCAGCTTCCTGCATCGACGAGGCCATACGGCAGATCGTGTGTGTCGGCGGCGACCCCGACCGTATCGCCATTCTCGATAATTTTTGCTGGGGAAATCCGGACAAGCCCGACCGGTTGGGGGCGTTGGTCCGTGCCGCCGAGGGATGTTACAAGGCGGCGGTCGGATATCAGACACCGTTTATATCCGGCAAGGACAGTCTATACAATGAATACGCCGAGGGAAAGAAATCCATCGCGATTCCCGGGACACTGTTGATTTCAGCCATCGGGATCGTTGAGGATATTCATAAGACCGTCACTATGGATTTGAAAGAAGCGGGCAACCTGATATACATTGTGGGCCGCACGTTTCCCGAAATGGGAGGGTCCATATACTATGATTATCTCGGGAGCTTGGGAACGGATGTGCCGCGGGCGAACTTCGCCCAAGCGATGCGGACGTTTCGGGCGTTGTCCGGGGCCATCAGCAAGGGGCTGGTGCGCAGCGCGCACGATTGTTCGGAGGGCGGTCTGGCGGTTGCATTGGCGGAAATGGCCTTTGCCGGCGGGTTGGGGGTCAGCGCGCACCTGCAAAAGGTTCCGTTCCGCGGGACCGACGCGCGCGACGATATTTTGATGTTCTCCGAATCCAACAGCCGTTTTCTGGTAGAAGTGCCGCCTGCCAGGCAAAAGCAGTTTGAGCAGCAACTTAAGGGGATTCCCCTCGGGCTGATCGGTCTGGTTGAGGAATACCCGGATTTCGTTATTACCGGCCTCGACGGAGAATTAAGTGTGCACAGCAGTATTTATGAACTCAAGGAAGCCTGGCAGGCGCCGTTGAGGTGGTAATATGAGTAAGCAGCCTAAAGTGATCGTACTCCGGACGGCCGGGACCAATTGCGATAGCGAGACCGCATTCGCCTTCGCGCATTTCGGGGCGCAAGTCGATTCGGTACACATCGATGCCTTGTACCGGCACGAGACTCATCTCAGGGAGTATCATATCCTCGCTGTGCCGGGAGGGTTTACCTACGGCGACGATATCGAGTCGGGACGCATTCTGGCGAATGAACTGCGCCATCACTTGGGAGCGGACCTCGGGGAATTTATCGCCGCCGGGAAATTGATTATCGGGATTTGCAACGGATTTCAAGTGCTGGTCAAGGCGGGAATCCTGCCCGGACCGGCCGATGCGGCTACATTGACGGCGAAAAAAACATCGCAGACAGTGTCGCTGACCCACAATGATTCCGGAAAATTTGAAGACCGCTGGTCTTATCTGCGAGTGGAAGGGCAGAGCGTCTGGACGAGAGGGCTCGACGAACTCGTTTATTATCCCGTCGCCCATGCGGAGGGAAAGTTTGTCGCGGACCCGGAATTGCTCCAGCGGTTGGCCGGCAGCCATCAGATCGCCTTTCGCTACTGCTCCTTTGAGGGCAATGATCCGGCTTATCCGGAGAATCCCAACGGCTCGCTGGGAGACGTGGCCGGAATTACCGATCCGAGCGGCAGGATTCTCGGTCTGATGCCCCACCCCGAGCGTCATTTCTTCACCACGCAGCATCCGTTCTGGACCCGGCTGCCTGTCAATGGCCGGCTCGGACAGGGGGCGCTGATTTTTGAGAACGGCGTGAATTATGTGCGGGAGCATTTTTGCCAGTGACCACAACCAAGACCTCATACAAAGACAGCGGCGTCGACATCGATCAGGCAAATACCTTTGTCCGGCAGATTAAAAAGCAGGTGACCGCGACGCACGGTCCGGAAGTCATCAAAAGGGATGGCGCCTTCGGCGGATTGTACGCGCTGGCGGCGGGCCGTTTCCGCAAACCCGTGCTGGTGTCCTCCACGGACGGGGTCGGCACGAAACTCTTGCTGGCGCAACAGTTTCAAATTCACGATTCGGTGGGGATCGACCTGGTCGCCATGAATGTGAATGATATACTTTGTGTAGGGGCACAGCCTCTTTTCTTTCTCGACTATATCGCTTGCGGAAAATTGGACCCGGCGGTGCTCAAGAAGGTGGTATCCGGCATCGCCAAGGGGTGCCGCCTCGCGGGATGCAGTCTGATCGGCGGAGAGACGGCGGAAATGCCCGGCATGTACGGACCGACCGAGTACGATTTGGCCGGTTTTGCCGTGGGGGTCGTGGACGAAAAGAAGATTATCGACGGCAGCGCCATCATCTCCGGTGACGCGGTGATCGGCCTGCCTTCCAGCGGGATTCACTCCAACGGATACTCCCTGGTCCGTAAGGTGCTGTCCGAACCGCTGCTCCGGAAACACGCCGCCAGCCTGCTGCGGCCGACCAAGATTTATGCGAAAGAGGTTGCGTTATTGACCTCCAAATTTAGAATAAAAGGCATAGCGCATATCACCGGGGGGGCATACTACGACAAGTTGACCAAGATTTTGCCAAAAAACTGCTGTTTCTCACTGAATATCGGCAGTTGGCCGGTCCCAAAAGTATTTCCCCTTTTACAAAAAGAGGGTAAAATAGAAGAGTCCGAGATGTACCGGACGTTCAACATGGGCATCGGCATGGCGCTGGTCGTGGCTGCCAAAGATGCCGCTGACGTTCAGGAAACCCTCAAAAAGTACAGGATCAGACACTACCGCATCGGAAGTGTCGTCACCAATCAAAAGAAAAAGATCGTCTTCCAAAGGGGAGCATCATGAAAATACTCATCATCGGTTCCGGAGGCCGCGAGCATGTTCTGGCCTGGAAGATCAAGCAAAGTCCGCTGGTCAAAGAGATTTATTGCGCCCCGGGCAACGGCGGGATTGCCGGTCTGGCCGAGTGTGTTGATATCCCGGCGGACGATATTGAAGGCCTGCTTGATTTCGCCTCCCAAAAGCGTATTGATCTGACGATCGTCGGTCCGGAGGCCCCGCTGGTGAAGGGGATCGTCGATTACTTTACGGCCAGCGGTCTGAAGATTTTCGGTCCCACCAAGTCCGCCGCCCTGCTGGAAGGCAGCAAGGTTTTCGCCAAGGAATTCATGCACAAGTGCAACATTCCGACGGCTTCCTTCAAAACTTTCGACAATTATCATGAGGCGGTCGATTATACCGAACGTGCCGAGTATCCGCTCGTGATCAAGGCCGACGGACTGGCCGCCGGCAAGGGTGTGATTATTTGTGAGGATATCGCCCATGCCCATAAGGCCCTTGAGCAAATTATGCAGGATAAGGTATTCAAGGAGGCCGGAAACAAGGTTGTCGTCGAGGAATGTCTGGAGGGCGAAGAAGCCTCGCTGCTGGCGATTTGCGACGGGCAGGATTATGTGATGCTGGCCTCATCCCAGGACCACAAACGGATTTTCGATGACGACATGGGACCCAACACGGGGGGGATGGGGGCTTATTCCCCGGCGCCGATAATTAATCGGGAATTGCTCAACAAAATTGAAGCGCGCATTATTGAGCCCACCATTCGCGGCATGAACCGCGAAGGCGCACCCTTCAAGGGGATTTTGTACGTCGGGTTGATGATCACCAAGCAGGGGGCCTTTGTCCTGGAATACAACGTGCGCTTCGGTGATCCCGAAGCGCAGGTGGTTCTGCCGAGGTTGAAGAATGACCTGGTCCCGGTGCTGCTGGCCAGCTGCGAGGAACGGCTGAATGAATTCGAACTCGACTGGGACAACCGGGCCTGCGTGTGCGTCGTAATGAGTTCCGGAGGATATCCCGGGGAATACAAAAACGGTTTTGAGATCACCGGACTGGATGCCTTTAACGGGCATGACAAGACCGTCGTTTTTCATGCCGGCACCAAACTTGTCGACGGCAAGGTGGTGACCGACGGAGGACGGGTCCTGGGGGTCACCTCGCTGGGAGCCAATCTGCAAAAGGCCATCGACCAGGCCTATGCCGCGGTCGAGCAGATCAAGTTCGACAAATGCTTTTTCCGCAGGGATATCGGCGCCAAGGCCTTCATCCACATGGAGCAGCCCAGCCAGAAACGTTAGAACGATAAGGTTGCGTTGAAGACAGAAATACTCACCTTACATCCCGAGTTTCCCGAACCGGCCGCGATTTCCAAGGGGGCGTCGATCATCCGTAATGGCGGTTTGGTCGTGTTCCCCACGGAAACTGTCTACGGAATAGCTGCTGATTTTGCCAATCCCGATGCCGTTGCCCGTCTGCGCAAGGTCAAGAACCGCGCTGCGGACAAACCGCTGACGATCATGATTTCCCAGCCGGAGCTCATTTCCAATTACACACGTTCCCACAAAACGTTGCTCTACAAACTCATTTACAGGTATTGGCCCGGCCCGTTGACCGTTGTCGTCGAATCGCGGGATCCGGGGCGCACCGTGGGTGTACGGGTCCCTGACCATGAGATCGCCCGCCGCCTGGTCGCCGAGGTCCAGACTCCGGTGGCGGTTCCGTCGGCGAATCTGGAAGGGAAACCGGCGCCGCGCACGTTGCAGGAGGCCCTGGTCGACCTGGACGGACAGGTGGACTTGGCGATTGACGGCGGTGAGACGGAATACGGCCAGGGGTCAACGGTGGTGGATGTCACCTCGGATCAGCTGAAGGTCCTGCGTGAAGGTGTGATTCCGGCGGCAGAAATTCAGAAAATGAACGGGCTGAAAACCATTTTGTTCGTGTGTACCGGCAACAGCTGCCGGTCGGTGATGGCGCATTATCTGTTGCAACACCTGGTGCGGGATAAACCGTATATTGAAGTCTGCTCGGCGGGGACCAGTGTCTTCCTGCAGTCCAAGGCGAGCGCGGACACGCTGATGGTTTTGGGGGAAAAAGGCATCGACGCCAGCGGGCATCTGTCACAGCCGATCAATACCATCCTGCTGCGCAAGGCGGACCTCATTTTTGTCATGACCCGCGCCCATCGCCAACAGGTTTTGGAAAGGATGCCTGAGGTAGAAAAGCGTGTGTATTTGCTGAAGGAATTTGCCGCCGAGCCGGGCAGTCTTTTGGCGGACCTGGATATTCCGGACCCGATCGGACGGGACCGGAGTGAATATCAATTTTGTATGAGTGTGATCGAGCAGGCCGTTCAGAAGGTCGTCGGTTTATTGTAGGCATCAGGATAAGGAGTTGGCTGTGAAGGTATATATCGGGGCGGACCACCGCGGGATCGATTTTAAGAGTACCATCAAGACCATCGTCGGTGAGTTGGGCTACGCGGTGGAGGACGTCGGAACCAATTCCACGGCAAGTTGTGACTATCCCGTCATTGCCCAGAAAGTCGCCCGCGGCGTACTGTCCGCGGAAGGAAACCGGGGAATCCTGGTGTGTATGTCCGGGATCGGGCAATCGATCGCGGCCAACAAGGTGGATGGAATTCGCGCGGCCCTTTGCTATAATACCGAAGCGGCGCGTCTCTCCCGGGAACACAACAACGCCAATGTCCTGGTTCTCAGTTCCAAGTTCGTCGACCCCGATGAACTGCCTGAACTCATCCGGATATGGCTGACCACCCCGTTCGAGGGCGGACGGCACGAGCGGCGCATCAATCTGATCCGTGATATGGAACAGGGAAAGGTACTAAACAGCAACCCATGAGTACGACAGTAGAGAAGAGGCAAGTCATGAAGCATATCCAGGAAACAGATCCCGAGGTTTATGAGGCGCTCTGTCACGAACTGAAACGTCAGCGCGACAATCTTGAATTAATCGCATCGGAAAATATCACATCCCTCGCGGTCATGGAAGCCCAGGGCTCGGTTATGACCAACAAGTATGCCGAGGGTTATCCCCACAAACGATATTACGACGGTTGCGAATACGTGGACGTCGTCGAAGAGCTGGCGATCGCCCGGGCAAAGGAATTGTACGGGGCCGAGCATGTCAATGTGCAGCCGCACTCGGGCTCCCAGGCGAACGCGGCGGTCTACCTGGCGGCGCTTGAATACGGCGACACGGTGCTGGCGTTGGACTTAGCCAGCGGCGGGCATCTGACTCACGGATTGAAGATCAATTTTTCCGGGCTCTCATATAATTTTGTGTCGTATCACGTCGACAAAGAAACCGAGCGGTTCGATTATGATGCCATTACCGCGCTGGCCAGGGAGCACAAACCCAAGATGGTGGTGACCGGCGCGTCGGCCTATCCGCGTATCATCGACTTCAAGAAATTCCGGGAAATAGCCGATTCGGTGGGCGCGCTGCTGATGGTGGATATGGCGCATATTTCCGGGCTGGTCGCCGCCGGCCTTCACCCCAACCCGGTCCCGTACGCCGACTTTGTGACTACCACCACGCATAAAACGCTGCGCGGTCCGCGTTCCGGGATCATCATGTGCCGGGAGGAATGGGCCAAGAAGATCAATTCCCGCATTTTTCCGGGTACCCAGGGCGGTCCGCTGATGCACGTCATTGCGGCCAAGGCGATCGCCTTTAAAGAGGCTCTCACCGATGAATTCAAGGAATACCAGCGGCAAGTGGTGAAGAACGCGGCCGTTTTTGCCGAGGAGTTCAGCCGTCTCGGTTACCGGATCGTATCCGGCGGCACCGACAATCATCTTTTTCTGATGGACCTTCGACCGAAAAATATCAAGGGAAATGAAGCCGCCGCGGTGCTTGATTCGGTCCGTATTACGGTGAACAAGAATTTAATTCCCTTCGATCCGGAGAAGCCCACGGTGACCAGCGGTCTGCGGATCGGGACGCCCACGGTGACTTCGCGCGGGATGAAAGAAGACGATATGCGCGTGATTGCCGGATTGATGGACCGCGCCATGACCAGCCGCGACAACCAGGCGGAACTCGACGCGGTTGTCCGCGAGGTGGAACAGCTGACGCAAAAATATCCGGTCTATCCCGGACTGGAGTATTAAGGATCGCATAGTGAAGTGCCCGTCCTGCAACTACAAGGAAACCAAGGTGATTGATTCCCGTCTCAGCGGAGAGGGGAATTCGGTTCGTCGCCGCCGCGAATGTCTGAAATGTCAGCACCGTTTCACGACGTATGAATTCGTCGAGCAGGTTCCGTTAATGGTCATTAAACGGGACGGCCGCCGGCAGCCGTTTGACCGCAAGAGAATCATCTCCGGCCTCTTAAAGGCCTGTGAGAAGCGGCCGGTTAGTATCGATACCATCGAAGATCTGGTGAATGAAGTCGAACGGTACGTACAAAAGAACTTCGACCGTGAGGTTCACACACAGGACATCGGTGAAATCATGATGGAAAAACTGGCGCGGCTTGATGAGGTCGCCTATGTGCGTTTCGCATCGGTTTACCGCCAGTTCCGTGACGTTAATCAATTCATGCAGGAGTTGAAGGGGATGCTGGACAAAGAAAAGATCGGCAAATCCGCCAAGACGTCATCCGATTAATCAACGACCGTAAAGAAGGTTTTATGATACAAGTTGAACTCAGCAAAATTATTATCGATGAAAAACGACAGGATCAGATCATCGTTCTCAAGGAAAAAGAAGGGGAGCGCCAATTTCCGATCGTGATCGGTTTTCTGGAGGCCTCCAGTATCAAAATGAAGCTGTCCGGAGTGATTCCCCCGCGGCCGATGACGCATGATTTGCTGGCCTCCGTGATTGAGAATCTCGGCGCAAAACTCAACAGTCTGATCATCGATAAAATGCACAACAATACGTTTCATGCCAAATTGGAACTGAAGACCAAAACCGGCAAAAAAATCCTGGTCGACTCGCGTCCCTCCGACGGAGTGGCGCTCGCGGTGCGGACCGGAGCCGAGATTTACGTAGCCGAAGACGTGATCAAACAGGCGGTCATCTTCAAGAACTGAGACCGGCCCGCAATCGATATCTGTCAGAGTAGCGCGTTGAAGCGCGGATCGATGTCCGGCTTTACCCGCTGCTCTTTTTTTTGCCATGAACCTATTAGCTGAATATCCAGTCCTTAAGACGTTACAGGCTCTTGCCAAGAAGCGCCGTCTGCAGGTGCATCTGGTAGGCGGGTGCCTGCGTGACTATTTACTCAAACGGCCGCTGAATGATTTGGACTTTGCCGTCGACCGCAGGCCTCTGGTGCTGGCCGAGGCGTTTGCCCGGGAGATTCACGGTAAGTATATCCTCCTGGATGAAGATCATCAGTGCGCGCGGGTGGCCAAGAAGACGGGCGGCCGGCTATTTACCTATGATTTCGCCGGTTACCGGGGGGAGGATCTTGCCGCCGACCTCGGCTTGCGCGATTTTACTATCAATACTCTGGCTGTCGATCTGAACGCCTTGACGGAGGGCGATGATTTGGAGGATCAAATCATCGATGTTAATCGCGCCCGGAAGGACATTGCAGACCGGCGCATCAAGCGGACATCCATACGCTCGCTTACGGATGATCCGCTGCGGATGATGCGCGCCTTCAGTCTGAAGGCGAATCTCGGCTTTAAGATTGAACTGAAGACTTTGAATCAAATCCGCAAGGAAAAGGACCGCATCCGCGACGTATCGCCGGAACGAGTGCGTGAGGAATTTTTTAAAGTCCTTGAGTCATCCAAGACCGCGGAAATTCTCAAGGCGATGGACCGCGTGGGCCTTTTGGAGCGTGTGATTCCGCAGGTGCGCGTGATGTTTGAATGCCGACAGGGCGGTTATCATCATCTGGACGTGTGGCCGCATTCGCTTGAGGTCGTCCGTCAGCTGGATATACTGATCGCCAAGGTCGATAATCCGGAACTTCAGGTTTATCTCGATGAGACCGTCGGCGGCGGACATACCCGCCGCGCGCTCATCAAGCTGGCCGGGTTGTTGCATGATATCGGTAAGCCGGATACACGCAAGCGCGTAGGCGAGCGGCTCACGTTCCACGGACATGAGCATGTCGGGCGGCGCATCGCGACGGCGGTATGCCGGATGTTGAAACTTTCAACCCACGAACGGCATAGTGTCGAGGATATGGTTCAGTGGCACATGCGGCCGGGTTACATCTCCAATTACAAACGGCCGAGCCCGCGCATGCTGTACCGATATTTTCGCGATACGGACGAGGAGGCGGCGGCGATTGCGCTGTTGTCGTGGGCGGATCAACGTTCGACGCGCGGGCCGCTGACCACCGAAGATGACCAGCGGCATCATGAGGCGATATGTCTTCAACTGATTGAAGAGTTTCTTCATAAGCAAAAAGAAGAGCCGTACGTTCCGTTGGTAAACGGACACGACATTATGAAGGCCTTGAAGATGACCGGTTCGCCCTTGGTCGGCGAAATCCTGGCGCAGATTCAGGAGCGGCATTCACTCGGAAAAATCAAGACCAAAACCGAGGCCATAGCACTGGCCAAGAAAATAGCAAAGGACGCAGCATGAATTTACGCGGAACCGAGATCACGTTCGCTCTAAAGGAAGGAACCACGGACAAGAAAGCCTCCCCCATGGAGGGCCCGGAGCTGGTTAAGGCCCAAGGCCCGGTTCGCGACCGGGTGCGGGATATCCTGCGGCGCGCCGCCGAGCGCGAGGAAAAATTATTTGAAATGTCCGGTCTCGACAACCGTTACCCCGATTTTCCCGTCGGAGGCGTGGCCCGCATCGTCGCCCAGGAGATACGCCGGATTCTTAAGGCCGGTGACAGCGGTCTGGAGCATATCGTCATTAACGTCGACGGAGGACAAAATTTGGAGGAGTATCAGGATACATTCGAAGGATACATAAAGCATCTGGAAATCGATCTGGGACGGGAGCCGTATCATACCGTGGATCTGATTATCGAGCGTCCGGAGGGTCTGGTGGTGATCGAGCGGTCCAATCCGCCGTACGGATGGGCGTTGCCGGGCGGATTTATCGATCCGGGAGAGGATGCCCAGACCGCGGCGCGGCGGGAGGCGAAGGAGGAGACCAATTTGGATCTCGGCGGCCTGCGAGAATTCAGGGTGTATGATCAGCCCGGACGCGACCCGCGCTTTGAGACCTCCACGACGGTCTTTATCGGGACGGGCATGGGCGATCCGCGCAGCGGCGACGACGCCCAGGCGCTCAAGATCATTGCCTTTCACGACCTGTTGGGAGCGGACTTCGCCTTTGATCACGGGCGTATCGTCAGCGATTATATCGCCACGGAACGTTAGGGGGCAGAGATGGACAAATTCTGGGCGTGGTGGGCCCTGGTGTTTTACATTTTACCGGTCTTTATCTCAATCCCGCTGATCCGCCGCCGGCGGCGGGGTGTCAATTACCTCCTGACCGGTGTTGCGCTGCGTTACGACGGGGCCGTGAAGTCGATTATCGGTGTTCCTTACTACGTCGGATTTGACCTGGACGGGATACCGGTCAGCCTGAGCCTGTCTCACCCCGGCAGGAGATCTCCCGCCCAAACCTCCCTGGCCGTCGAGATGGATTCACCGTTCGCGGTGGAGGTTGGCATCGGGCCGGGGGACGGGCCGCCCGCCTCCGGCACACGCTGGGGGCCACAAGATATTGACGTCATCCGGCCCGAATTCGATGCGGAGTTCATCGTCCGGGGGCCGGAAAGAGATCCGGTTCTTCGATTTCTCACCGAAGACCTCCAGTCCCTGTTCCTGAAATGGCGGCGTCAACGCGTCACGCTTTCCGTAAAGAATAAATCATTGCGCTTAACTGTCTTTGAGCTTATCGACGAGGACGAGCGTCTGGATGAGTTTATATCCGATGCCCGTACGGTAATAATGAGGGCCTCCGGTCGCGGCTGAGCCCCGACAGGATGATCATTTGCCTGTCGACATGATTCGGGTATACTATTAGGAATCCGCTAAACACTTGGGTGAAGATATGTGGCGAAAAGTATTGATGGCGATATGTTTTTTCTTTTTGATGAACGGACCGGCCTGGGCCTCGATTACGCAGAAGATTGTTTTACCCCGTACGATTCTTGTCTATGCCCTGGTCCTGGGTCTGATCGGATTTACCCTGAATGTGTTTTTCCCCCGCTTTGTTTTTCTGACGGTGGTGCTCACCATCCTGTGTTCTTCCCGGGCGATCCTGGTTTGTAATGATCCCTTCGTAGGCCGCGACTTGATGATTCAGTACGGGGGGCGCTACGAACTCTACGCGGTCGGTGAAATTCTGGTCATTTTGGTCGCCAATTTCGTGGGCTCAATCTTCGGGAACTTTCGGGAGAAAAACACGATCGATTAGCAACGCGATACTATGCCGGAGGTCATGATCCGGCTGGCCAAGATTGACTATCGGGACCTGTTGTGTCATGCTGATGACTTCAGCGAGGATGGTCATCCGTACGGTGAGCTGACTGATTAACCCCAAATTGAGCCATGTCCCGAGAAATCCTGATCCTCTGCGGCGTGATTCTGATCGGCGTCGCGGTATATAATCATATCTACAACAGCTGGGAATATCACGGTCCCGGAATGCTGGTCGTCGAGGAGCCGGTGCAGCGGAAAATCCGCCAGGAACCGATCCTGGTCCAGGATTTCAAGATTGTCCCGAAGGCCGAATTCCGGATCAAGGCGCGGGTACTTGCCAAGCAAAACTATAAGCTCGGAATCGAAGCGAAACTGTCACCGATGGACCTCGTCTTGGGATGGGGGCCGATGTCGGATGACGATGTCCTCAGTCAGGTCAAGATTACGCAGGACGACCGCTGGTACTTTGTTAATTATAACCGCGCCCCGCCGATTCCTCACCGCCAACTCCTGCGCCATAGCGGCAACATGCATATGCTGCCGGCGAGTGAAGAGATTTTCAAGGAACTGAACCGCGTCGGACGTGGTCAGGTGGTCGAGATAGCCGGTTATCTGGTCAACGTTTACCGGAAAGACGGGTGGAAGTGGTACACATCGCTGAGTCGCAATGACACCGGAGCCGGCTCATGTGAAGTGGTCTGGGTGGAGGAGTTCGAGATCCTCGATCAGTAACAACCGACCGAATTGGGGAAGAGAGGGAAGGAAGAAATGGTTGAGCAAAAGAATGTCCTGGGCACCCGGCTGCAGCCGTGCTGCAAGTTTCCGATGACCGGTTTTTACCGCGACGGATACTGCCGTACCGGACCGGAAGATTTCGGGCGGCATACCGTTTGTGTCCGGATCAATGAGGAGTTCCTGTCCTTCTCTAAAGCGGTCGGAAACGATCTGAGCACGCCCCATCCGGAAATGGATTTTCCCGGGCTGATTCCCGGTGACCAATGGTGCGTGTGCGTTCTGCGCTGGAAGGAAGCCTATGAAGCGGGTATGGCCCCGCAAGTGGTGCTGGAAGCTACTCACGAAGCGGCACTTGCGCACGTGCCGCTGGATTGGCTGCAGGAGCACGCCGCGGACCAAAACCAGCAAATTTAAGCGGAGGTCCCATGGCCTGTCAGGTTGAACCGGATGATAAAAAGAAGTACCTCAGTGATGTGGGTGAGGGGCTGGTTCGGCGGCACGGAAAGAAGAAATACTATCCGCCGTCTGAAGTGCGCCGGGTTTCCCGTGAACTGGGGTACGCAATTGATTGGGAGTGTTGGGCTTACTGCTTCTTTACCAGCGAAGAGGATTTTAGGGCCCTGCATGAAGCCGCGGGAGTGGTCTGCGACTACGCGGCCATGAAGGCCCAGGCTGTGGCCGAATTGGTCGGCACGCCGTCTGTCGATTGGTTTCAGGTCGACCTGTCCTGGATCGAATGGCCGGATATAGACCTTTCGGGAATCTTTGACTGGTTTGACCTTCCCTAAATGCCGCCGTATCCGACAAATCTTTATGTATTGCTTGTACTTATAAATTTTCAATTGACAGAGCCGGGAGAATGTCCTATTTTATAGGCTTGACAGTTTAGGCGGTGTCCCACGTCGATATCCTTCGCGACATCGCATACGCCATCACGCGAGATCAGTTTGATCTTCTCAAAAGTTTCAACCGCAACGAGCATTCTAAGATTTGTCCACATTAAGGGTGAATATGGTATTTACTGACGATCAAATACGAAAACGCAATTCCTTTGTCCAGCAGTACCGTAACGTGTACGGGGAGATGCGTGCCATCGATAACCGCATCAATGAGCTGCTGCAGGACCCCGATTCCAATGTCGAAATGCTGGAAAAGCAATATGATCTTCTGCACCGGCAATTGGAACCGATCATTTGCGATTATTGGCACTGGCTTCCGCCCATGCTGCTCAGCCGGTGTCCTTTCTGTCATGAAGATCTTCGCTTGAAGTTTGATCCGGTCGATTTCAACGGATTTTGGTGGATGGACCGCACCGAACGGACCGCCAACCAGCAGCCGACCTGTCCGCACTTTGTCCTGCTAACCGGCGCGGTCGACCGTAAGGGAATCAAACACGATGACACCCTGTTTCCGATCATTCCGGGGCCGGAGAAACCTTTTGTCATCCCGAAAATCCTCGAAAAACCGGGGATGAAGGCGGTCCTCACGGATGTCACCATGAATTGCGGGTTTACCGCGCATCCCATCGTTTATTTCGTGGAAGATCCCCCAGAACAGTTGCGCATCGACCAGCATTGGGGGAGCAAGTCATTTTATTACCAGCCTGACCCCATTGTGGCAGAGGTCCGTATCAAGGAAGAGGACTTCGATTTTGAACTCGGCCCGTGGTTGGAGAAAGGAAAGCTGATCACGGAGAACTTGGGTGAATGAACCGCGGGTGGCCGTGGTCACGGGTGCCAATCGGGGAATAGGTCTGGAGATCTGCCGCCAGTTAGCCGCGGCCGGGGACATTAAAGTCATGGCCACCAGCCGGGACGAAGCCAAGGGGCGGGCCGCAGTAGAACAGCTCTCCGCCGAGGGGCTGCGGGCCGAATGGCATCAACTCGACGTCACCGACGCCGTCAGCATCCGGCGTTGCGTAGACGATATCATCACCGCTCACCAGCATATCGATATTCTCATCAACAATGCCGGTATCTTTCCGGATACCCAAGGGGCTTCCGCGTCAAGCTGGCCGAGTGTCTTTGACGCGGATCTCGACACCATGCGGCGCGGAATGGAAACCAACGTCTACGGTCCGTTACGGCTGTGCCAGGAAATCGTTGTGCATATGAAGAAGCGCGGTTACGGGCGTATCGTCAATATGTCTTCCGGTATGGGACAGTTGACGCACATGAACGGGGGATGTCCAGCTTACCGCTTGTCCAAGGCCGGCCTCAACGCGCTGACCCGGATCCTTTCGGAAGAGTTGAAAGGAACCAAAATCCTGGTGAATTGCATGTGCCCGGGCTGGGTAAAGACCGACATGGGCGGACCGAATGCCACTCGGGAACTGCCCGAAGGGGCAGACACCGCCGTCTACTTGGCAACCTTGCCGGAAGGCGGGCCGACCGGCGGATTTTTCCGGGACCGTAAACCATTCGAATGGTAAGATTCAAATTCAGTTCGTGACCGGTTATCTGGCAACGAACCCATGCGCATTTATTTGACTAGTCAAAAAGTCCTGTCATTTCGCAAAGAAGGTGTGGCCGAATTCTTAAACGGCCTGACCGCCAATGATATGGGCGCTCCTCAAAACGCCTTCCTCACCTTTCACGGCCGTATCGTCGCGACCTGCGCTCAGCTGGCCAAGAGTTCCCAAGAGTTTTATTTGTGTGTCGAGAAGGATTATGTCCCGCCGCTGCTGACCCATCTTGACCGGTATATTAAACTCGGCGGCATCCAGGTGACCCCTTTGTCGCTGCGGGTATACCATGATATGGACAACACATATCAGCCGGCGGACGCGGACGTCATCCCGCTGCCGAGCGGCCGTCTGGTTCTCACCGAAGAAACTCCCGATCGGACGGTGGGTGAAGAAGAATACCGGCTTTTCCGGTTGCACAATCGACTGCCGGTACAGGGGATCGACTACCGTGACGAAATGCTGCTGAACGTGGACCCGGCGCGTCTGGTCTCCTTTACGAAGGGGTGCTTTTTGGGGCAGGAGCCGATCGCCAAGGTCCATAACCGGTCCAAACCCACTTGGCGGCTGGTGGTCAAAGATGCGGCCAGCTGTTCGCCGCAGGAACTCGCCAAGATGACGTCGCGGACAACGGATCCCGCGGACCACCGGGAATACGGATTTGTTTTTGAGCAAAACGATTAACTAAGGAGAGATTATGTCACGCGTATTGAAAGGGGTGCTCCTTTTAGCCTGTGTCCTGGGACTGACAGGCTGTCTCGACATTACCGACACGTACACGTTCAATCCCGACGGATCAGGCAAGGTCGTCCATGAGGCCGTACTGGCACAGATGAATCTCTCAATGGGCGGCGCGTCCGAAGCGCCCTCGGAAGAGGATCTCAAGAAAATCGTCCTGGAGGAAATCAAACAGGCCAAGGGGGTTGAGGCGTGGCGTGACATCAGTTATGAACAGCGGGGAGCGGATCGGTTTTACTTCAAAGGGACGGCTTATTTCCGGGACGTCAATGAGGTCAAATTTTATAATACCGGCGCGGCCGTCAATGTCTATGACAAGGTCAGTCTCCGGAATGAAGACGGACGGATGATCCTAACCATTGCCAGCAGCGATGATGCTGAGCCGGACGATTCGGAAATCCCCGATATTACAGAGGAGAACGTCGACGAAGAAATTACCAAGATGCAGGGCGAATACCAGAAGACGCGCATGATGGCGGGCGGAATTTTCTCGGGGATCAAACGCTACCGGACGTTCTATCTTCCCGGGACGGTGGTTTCAAGCAGCAACCTGGAGCGCGCCGAAGACGGCGCCCTGACCAGCCGGTTTGAGGGCATCAAGCTTTTGGAATTCATGGACCGTATGATGAATGACAAGGAAGTCCTGCGGGAAGAGTTGCTTAAAGGCAATGATCCGTTGCAGGGCGGGCCGTCGAATGAAGAGGCGCTGAATGAGTATGTCTTCGGAGAAGCCGCGCCGGTTGCGGTCACCTTTACTCCCGGAACTCAGCCGCTGTTTGACTATGCCGCAGAAGTTGCCCAAGCCGCGGCGGAGTTCTCCTCCGTTGCCGAGGCATTGGGCGCGCCCAAAAAAGCTGTCGCGCGCGGGCCGGAGGGGTCACAATTCAAAGTCGGTGGTGTACGCATCGTGCATGATTCGGATATGGAGAACAACGTGCGTCCTTTCAACTATGACGAAGGTTTTACCTTGTCGATCATCGGCCGGCTGCCTCAGGAGGTATTGAGTGTGACGGAAGGGCAGTTGCTCAAGGCCGAGACGGACACCGGTCAGGATCTGCTGCCATCCGACGAATGGAAACATAAGATCAGTTTTCCACGGCTGTCGGAGGACAAGCGCAAGGTCATCTTCGAAGTGGACTTGCGCCGTCCTGCCGAATCGGCCAAGGGGATCAGGGAAATCTCGGGAGTGCTGACTTACCTGGTGGCCGACAAGACCCGAAGGGTCGATCTAGGCGTGGCGAACTTTAGTGCGGGATCCAAGGGCAACGAGTACGGGGCCGAGATCGAATCGGTCACGGACAGTGAGTGGAATCCCGGACGGCAGGAGCTCAAGCTGAAACTCAAAATCAACAAAGACGCGGTGAAGGCCGTCGACATCTTCGACGCCGCCGGCAATAAACTGGACGTGTCCCAGGGATATTTTGCTTCCGGCGATAATGTCACGTTCAACTATACGCGGGAAGATGACCAACCCTTCCCGGAGGCTGGACGTATCGAGATCGAGGTGTATGAAGATCAGCAGCAGTACGAACTGCCGTTTAAACTCAGCGATTTGTCCTTACTCGGACGCAAACTCAATTAGCCCTGATTTCGGGAGCGCTTCATGATTTGGATCATCATTACGGTATTGGTCGGTATGGTCCTGCCGATGCAGGCGGGTATTAATGCCAGCCTGGCAAAACATCTGGGCTCCACGCCGCAGGCCGCGCTGGTGTCCTTCGCCGGCGGTCTGTTGATGATGTTGGTTTTCTGCATGGCTTCACGGGACAATCTTCCGCCGGTTAAGAATCTCGCCGCGGTGCCGCCGTTTTTGCTGATCGGAGGATTTCTGGGCGGCTTACTCGTGATTACTTCCATTATCGTAGCCCCGCGGATCGGGGCCGTGGCTTTAGTGGCGGCATTGGTATCAGGGCAGCTGATTTTCTCGGCCGTCCTGGACCATTACGGTTGGCTCGGATACGCAGTGCGGCCGATTAATGCGTGGCGTATGCTGGGCATCGCGTTCTTGTTGATCGGCGTATGGATCGTTCAGCGCTGTTAAGACTGCGGCGGCCCGCCGTGGAAGGGAAGAGATGCGCGTTATTTTTTTGATGGTCATGTCCCTGTTTGTTATGGCCGGACAGGCTCGAGCCGCCGGCTTTGTCTGTCCGGAGCCGGAGTCCGGTATAACCGTGGCGGGACCGAAGGTCCGCACCGCCCCGTTCGGCCGGACCGAGGTGGTGTGCCGGTACTACGCGCGTCAATATCATAAGGCCACCATAGAAGTCTACTATTACGGGGACTACCGCCGCCCTCGCGAATGCCGCAGCCATGTGTACAGTGATGCCGATTTGCGCAGCTGGCAATATCAGATTTATGCCTTTGTCACGGACGACGATCCCGGGGATATCCTTACCCAGAAATACTGGAGCGGGCTGGCGCGCCAGCTGATGCAGCAAACCGAGTCCGATGCCTTGCCGTGTACTGCCCCGCGTGGCCTCCCGCTACCCGCCGAAGATTCCCGGAATGTTCGTAAACCTATTAAAAATAAACAGATGCAGACCATATCCAATGTGTCCCCGGAGCCGGCTCTATCGGCAGAGGAGGGGCAAACCCGGCGTCAGCGGGCGGAATTGCAGCGTATCCAGGCCGGGCCGCCGGCCGCGGCTGACGGGTGGTAATTATTTTGTAACTCTTATACCGATGTCACGTTCAATGTGCAATGACGTGTCAATCCAACCGGAGGGGATTTATGCCTAGAAAAATCGGAATCTTAGCGGTACTAGTCTTATGCGGGATGGCTGTCGCGGCCGTCCCGTTTTCTTTGGCCCAGCCGGCTGAGCAGCAGCGGGCCGATCAATTGTGGCAGGAAAAGTCTTACCGGCTTGCCGCGGAACAGTACTCACGGCTGTTGGCCGGAGAAGATCTAGATAAAAATCAGCGGCGTGAGCTGCGCTTCAAGCAGGCGGACTCCGCCTGGCGGACCACTGAGCAGGACCGTTACGAAGAGGCCGTCAAGACACTGAAGGAGTTGATCGAGGGTGATGAGCGTGACCGCTGGTGGGCCGAAGCCAATGAATCGCTGGCGGAACACTATCTGCAGGTCAACCGCTGGCAGCATGCAAATGAGATCAAGACCGGTTTTGAATCGGCGCGCGAATACTGGGCCGGATCCAAGGATTTGACCGTCGCCCGCCGACGCTTTATCGATATCACTTTTGCCCTGGGAGATTTTATCAGCAGTCAATGGGGGTGGGGTTATCAAGGTATAAAACCTCTCGCCACTGACGGCGTGCGGGTCCTGCCTCCCGACCAACCCCAAAACGCCGGTTTGTACGTAATTTATGAAGAGTTGTTGAAGGTGACCCGCTCCGATGAGGACCGGGCCCGGGTGTACTATTCGTTGGGGATGAGTTCCTATCAAAATTATTACGACCAGAAACAGAAAGATAAGGCGGCAGAGTATTTCACGAAGGTCATCAAGGAGTACTCCGACAGCGAGTGGGTGGATGACGCGTACTACTATTTGGGACAATATCACCAGCAACGCAATGATCTGCAGGCGGCGCTGGACGCTTATCACGGACTTCTTCAACGGTTTCGCAAGGGAGAGTCCCAGTGGGTCAATAACGCCCAAAGCCAGGTCGAGTCCATCGTAAATCCGCAGATTAACATCAGCACTGCCTTCACGTTCCTGCCGGGATCCGAAGTTCAATTCGGTATCGGTTGGAAGAACATCCGCTCGGCCCGTCTGACGATTTATCCGTTGAATCTGATCGACCATCTGCAGTTCGATCCGGCGACACAGCCGGACAACTACCGCTACGGTCTCAACAACTACCAGGAAATGCTCAGCCGTGTCGTTGAGAAACAGACTTATCGCCGGCTGACTCCGGTCGTGTCCGTTGCTTTGAACCTGAAGAATGAAGGGAAGTATCAGCACTACAACGAGAATAAGGGGTTGGCGGAATGGCTGCGCTCTGACGACAAGCAGCCGGTGGATCCTTCCCGCGGTGTACTGGCGCCGGGGGCCTATCTGGTTTTAGTCCAGGCTCAGGGGGTGGAGGCTTATGATCTGGTCATGGTCACGGATATGGGCGTGGCGACCAAGACCGCCGGACATTCCGGCCTGGTGTACGCCTTCGACAGCCAGACCGGAGAACCGCGATCCGCGGCGCGGGTTAAATATCAATACCGGTATTACAACGACCGCGGCAACTGGGCATGGGAGCAGGGTGAAGGTCAGACCGATGACGACGGGATCCTCACTTTTCCCTTAAAGGCCAACACCAACCGCAACTACAACAACCAGCATGAACTTTTTGCGGTTGTGGCGCAGGCTGACCGGCAGGCGTTCGCTCAGGGACGCAATTATTCCTACGCTCAGAACCGGCAGTGGTGGATTTATGCCTACAGCGACCGCCCGGCCTATCGTCCCAATGAAGAGATATCGTTCAAGACAACGCTTCGAGGTTATGATCAGGACGCCTTCTTCACGCCGGCGCGTCAACCGGTGGCGATCCGCGTCTACGACCCCCGGGGAAATCAGGTGCTGGAGAAAGAATATGTCCTCAATGACTTCGGGACCTTTAGCGACGCATTGACGCTTGATGAAAAAGCGCCGCTGGGGGAATACCGGATGGAGGTGTATTCTGCCAAATGGCAAACACACTACGGCAGCGCCCCGTTGTTCCGCTTGGAAGAGTACAAGCTGCCTGAATTTATCGTCAGTGTTTCGCCGCGACCAAATGAAGACGGCCAAACGGCTTATCAGCTGGGCGACGAGATTGAAGTTGAGCTTGATGCCAAATATTATTTCGGCGGAGGGGTTGAGAATGCCGACGTCGAATATCTGATTTACCAAAGTCCTTACTATCACTCTTATTATCCGCCGCGTGAGTATCCCTGGTATTACGCGGGTAGGGAAGCCCTGCACGGCCGTCACAATTACTACAATTCCGGAACGCTGATCAAAAAAGAATCCATCAAGACCGATGCGGAAGGCAAGGCCGTGTTCAGCTTCGAAACGCCGGAGAACAACGGTCAGGATCTGGAGTATCGTATTGAAGTGCGTGTGGTGGATCAAAGCCGCCGGGAGATCAGCTCTACGGCGCGGATCAAGGTCACCAAGAATTCTTTTTACGCCTATTTGAAGCCCAAGAACCAGATCTACCGACCGGGCGATAAAGCCCAGGTGGAAATCAAGACCCTGACCGCCAACAATGCACCGGTGGGTGTGGACGGACGCGTACAGGTCCTGCGCAACTGGTGGCGTGAGCCCGTGGGCGTAGATGAACGGATGGCAAAACCGTCCGGGTACGCCGAGGAGGAAATGTTCAGCAAGTTTGTGAAGACTGATGAGCGCGGTGAGGCCGTGTTTGACTTTGAACCGGGCCGTGACGGGTACTATGTCGTCAAATTTACCGGATATGACCGCAACGGAAAGGAAGTGACGGCCCAAACCAATGTGTTTGTTTGCGACAAACAAAGCCGGGATCTCGGTTACCGGTACGGCGGTTTGCAAATCATTCCAGAGAAGGATACGTATACGATCGGCGAAACAGCCCGCGTTATGCTCGTGACAGAGAGGCCCGGGGCATGGGTGCTGTTTACCGCGGAGGTCGATGAAATCTTCGGGCATCAAATGCATTTTCTTGAGGGGGCCGTCAAACTGCTGGAGTTTGAGGTGCGCGACGAGTTCACTCCGAACATATTTTTGGGGGCACTGTCGGTCGACAACTATCAAGTCCGCATGCAAAACCTCCAGCTGGTCGTCCCCCCGGACCGGAAATTTCTTAACATTATTGTGGCCTCGGACAAGGAGGTCTATCGCCCGCGGGAAACAGGGGTTTTCGATATTACGGTGACCGACCACATGGGCAATCCCGTCTCGGGCGAGGTGTCGCTCGGGCTGGTGGACGCCAGTGTTTACTATATTCAGGAAGAATACGTGAAGGACATTCGGGAATTCTTTTATGGTGAATTGCGCCCCTTGTCCGTGCAGACCAATTCGAGCTTTTCTTACAAGCAATACAAGAAACTGGTCCGCGGTGAGGACGCTCAACTCATGCCCGAGGACGTCCTGAAGATGCAGAAACAGCGTGAGAAAATGGCACAGGACAAAGACATCGGTGCTACCGGACAACTCCGGATGGAGGGGAAGGAACTCGGCCGGCAGGTCATGAACGAACGCGTTGATATGCTGGCGATGGCTGATGGCATGGCGTCCTCCGCGCCGGCGGTGGCCAGCGAATCCCGAAGCCGGGGGATGGCGTTCAAGAAAACAAAGAGCGAAATGGCGTTCGCCGACGACGAAATGGATATGCCGATGGAAGAGGCGGAGCTGGCGGCCGGAGGAGGGGGAGATCTTCAGGAGCCGACGGTGCGGCAGGACTTTCGGTCCACCGCCTATTGGCAGCCGTCCGTCATTACGGATGAAAACGGCAAGGCCACTGTGAAGGTCAGCTTCCCGGATTCCCTCACGACCTGGCGCGCCACCGCGCGCGGAATTTCGCAGGCGACTGATGTTGGGAACGTGACTTATGACACCAAGACCAGCAAGGATGTCATCGTCCGTTTGCAGGCCCCGCGTTTCTTTACCGAGCGTGATGAGGTGATCATTTCGGCAAACGTGCACAATTACACCGACGAGCAGCAAAAGATAAAGGTGCTGATTAAAAGCGAGGGGCTGCGGGTGCTGGCAGACACGGAACGCTGGATCGAAGTTCCTGCCGGCGGTGAACAGCGTGTCGACTGGCGGACTGTTGCCGAACAACAGGGGACGGCCCGGATCACGGTTTCGGCCCAGGCCACGGCAGATGCCGACGCGATGGTGAAGTCCTACCCGGTCATCCCGCACGGGATTGAAAAGTTTATCGCGGAATCCACCGCCGTCCGGCTGGCGGCCGCGGGCGCGGAGACCCGCGTGATGGAGTTCCAGTTGCCCAAGGAGCGCATCAAAGAATCGACCACGCTGACCGTCAATCTGTCACCCTCACTGGCGGCCACAATGCTCGACGCGCTCCCTTATCTGGCCAATTATCCGTACGGTTGTGTCGAGCAAACTCTCAGTCGTTTTCTGCCGGCGGTAATCGTCCGCAAGACCCTGCGCGATTTGGGTCTGAGCGAAGGGGACGTCAATGATTACATCCGTAACGTACTCATCCCGCGGGAGGATCCCAAGCATCCGCAACGCCGCAGCGAAAGTACGCTGGATGAACTCGACGAAATGACCGCCGCCGGTTTGGAGCGGTTGTATGATTTTCAACACGACGACGGCGGCTGGGGCTGGTGGAAGGGCGGTGATTCCGACCGTTTCATGACGGCCTATGTCCTGTGGGGGCTGAGTGAGGCCCGCGCTGCCGGACTGCAGGTGAAGGCGGATGTCTTCAGCCGGGCCGTCCGGTATCTTCAACTCGAACTGGTCGAGGCCGAGGACCGGCCGGACATGCTCGCCTGGATGCTGCATGCCCTGGGCGCGGCCAAGTCCCAAAGTAAGTTCGAGGACAAACAGATCGCCCGGTTGTGGGAACGCCGCGCGGAACTCAATCCTTATACCCGCGCCCTGTTCGCGCTGTCTCAGCACTACCGCGGAGATGCCCAACGGTCGACCGTGCTGGCCCGGAATCTCGCCAACGGGATGATCGAAGACAAGGACAACGGCACGCTGCATTGGGGTGAGTCCGGTGTCTACTACAGGTTCAGCGAGGGCGGAGTGGAGGCCACCGCGTTTGTGATCAAGGCCCTGGCGAATATCGATCCGCAAAGCCGTCTAATCCCGCCCGCAGTGAAATGGATGGCGTTGAACCGTCGCGGCGCGCGCTGGAAAAACACGCGTGACACGGCGATCGCCATCCTCGGGCTGGCGGATTATCTGAAAACAACCAACGAACTCAATCCGGACCTGACGTTTAGCGTAAAGGTCAACGGGCGTCAGATCCGTGAGCAGCGGGTCGATCGCACAAATGTCTTTTCTTTTGAGCGCCGCATAGAATTGCCTGGCGATATGCTGCGGGACGGCAAGAATACCGTTGAAATTTCCGCCGAGGGAGCCGGTTCGCTGTACGCCTCCGGCTATCTGAAATACTTCACACTGGAGGAGAACATTACGCCCGCCGGTAATGAGGTCCATGTCGAACGCCGATATTTTATCGAGGATACGGCCGAGACCCTGCTGCGCGGGTACGACACCGACTGGCGGCCGCTGGAATCCGGCGACGAAGTCACCAGCGGGGACCGGATTCGTGTCGAGATTACCCTCGAGGCCAAGAACAACTATGAGTATCTCGTCCTCGAGGACTTCAAGCCGGCCGGGCTGGAAGCCGTGTCGCTGAAAAGTGGAGAGGGGTACGCGGAACATCTGGACCGTAAGGGCAAGCCATCCGGTGAACGGACCTGGATCTATCAGGAGTTCCGTGACCAAAAGGCGGCCTTTTTCGTCTCCGAGCTCAAGCAGGGCAAGCACAAGCTGACGTACGAACTGCGGGCGGAAGTGCCGGGGACATTCCACGGGATGCCGAACCAGACGCATGCCATGTATGTTCCCGAAATCCGGGCCAACAGCGCGGAAATGACGATCACCGTCGGTGACCGAGAATAATCGACCCCAGTGTTGATTCGCGGCGTGGGGTTTGCTAGGATAACCTTTGTGAGGCAGGCCTCACGCCGGATAAACTCCGGCCCATACCCTACGGATTCCGCTTATGTTTCGCTACATCATTATTTTCCTGATCGGTTTTTTTCTCGGCCATGCCTTCAGCGGCAATCTCGGATTGCTGCTGAGCAAAACCAAGGAACTGGCTTTATCGGCCGTCAACCGGGACGAAAACCCCGCGCCGCGTGAGTACGCGGTCGTATCGGCACCGGCACCCCGGCCGGCGGAAGCGCCCGAGGCTGTCGCCGAGCCGCGCGAGAAAAGGACGACCTACCAGGCGGTGGCCGTCCGGCCTAAGCCCACACCGGCTACGGCCAATCGCGAACAGTTGTACACCATTCAGGTCGCATCCTTTAAAACCAAGCAGCAGGCGACCAAGTACGTGGAAGAGCTGGTCGGCCAGCAGTACGATGCTTTTATCGCGCCGGTCCACAATGAAAAACCCGTGGATTGGTACCGGGTTTGTATCGGGGAGACGATCAGCCCCGACCAGGCCAAAATTCTCAACGCCAAGCTCAAAAGCAAGTTCAAAGACAGCTTTATTTATTCCTTCTGATCCCCGCCCCCCCGGCCGCACCCGATTTGAATCTGCAAATAGCTCAGAGATAAGTACTTACGTCTATGTTTAATTAGTCTTTGGCATATTATTAATATACGTAGTATAATTATCTCACTCCCCAATTGCAGCACAATCCCCACATGTACAGGCATTCTTACAATTTCCGCGGGACGGTCTTGTGCCGACTGACTGTTTTCCTGCTAGTGTTTTGTCTCGGAATCGATCCCGTGATTCTGGCGGCGCCCGCGTCCGCCCGCGCCGGTATTTCATTCCCCGAGCCTACGGCCATGATTCAACCCTCCGCCGCCTTTGTCCCGGCAGTTATGCGCGGTCTTCAGTTCGACACCGAAAACCCCTTTGAATTCAACTTCATCATCGATACAGGCGAAAACGATATCGAAGGCCCGGCCCTGGAAGAAGAGTCCGGCCGCCTGATCAGATATTTTCTGGCGGCGCTCACGGTCCCCGAAAAAGACCTTTGGGTCAATCTGGCGCCCCGCGAGGCGCAGCGGATCATTACTCCCGAGTTGGGGGTCACGCTGATGGGCCGCGACATGCTGGCACAAGATTACCTGTTAAAGCAATTCGCGTCATCGCTGATGTATCCGGACGGGGAAGTCGGCCGCAAGTTTTGGGAACGGGTTTACAAGCGCGCGCAGCAACAATTCGGCACCACGGATATTCCTCTGGGCAGTTTCAATAAGGTGTGGATCGTCCCGGCCGAGGCCAAGGTCTTTGAGAATGAGAGCGGGGCCTATGTTATCGGCACACGTTTAAAGGTCATGCTCGAGGACGAATATGCCCGCGCCAGCGATCTGGTCGGTGAGCCTCCGGCGGGGTCCGAGGGAAATAATATCGCCAACGCCTTGGTCAAAGAGATTCTCATTCCCGAGATCGAGCGTGAGGTCAATGAAGGCGAGCATTTCGCCCGGCTGCGACAAATCTACCACTCATTGATTTTGGCCACGTGGTACAAGCGCACGCTCAAAGACAGCATCCTGACTCAACAATATGCCGACCATAACAAGGTTGCCGGGGTGGACGAAATACAGCCCGGGGCCACCGATCAAATTTATGATCAGTATATGCAGGCGGTCCGCAAAGGCGTTTACAATTTTATTAAAGAAGATTATGACCCGGCCACTCACGAAACCGTTCCCCGCAAGTATATGTCCGGCGGTTTACAGATCGTCCCCGAAGTCGACCAGGCGACGCTGGCCGAGATGATGACTTACCTGCGATCTACCGAGGCGCGGCAATGGCGTTGGAAAAAAGTGCGCACCGAACTTCGGCGTCCCAAGGAGTGGGGATCGCGATTCCTTAAAGAGGGGCCTTACCCGGAACCGCCGCTAGTCTTGACGGGGAAGGATCAGGAGATTTACCGCCAGGCCAACGGGCGGCCGCGGCCCATGGACGCGGACGAGGTCGGCCGTCTGCTGGAGCGGATCACGCGGTCGGAGAAAATCCGGTTTATCAGACGAGACCTGGGGCCGTACACGGTCAGTACGGGGATCGCCGTGACTGAGGAAGGGATGCAGTACCGTATGTTGAATGTCGGCCATCTGTTCCTTATGGACAACCGGTTTTATTATTTTATGGACCCGGAACTGCGGCGCGAGCTGGGTCAGAACGTGATCTTGTTGGACCGGTTCGACAGCCTGGAAGTGGTCCGGCGGGGCCAGGATATGTACGCCGCGGCGGCCATCGTCAGTATGTTGCAACGGCAGGACTGGGAGAATTACACGGTGGTGGACGTCGGGGCCGGAGTGGGTGTCCTGTCGCTGGTGGCGCATAAGCTGGGCGCACGCTATGTGGAATTGATCGAGAATTTGCCGCGCAAGGTCGAGCAGGCAAAAATACAGATGCAACTCAACGGCTTGAAGCTCGGCCCCGATTACGATGTCCACCAGATCGACCTTTCGGACGCCAAACAAGTGCGGCGGACGGTCAACGTCATCGGTCAGCGCCGGGATGAAAAGGACTCCGGACGCCGGTTCGCGATCATATCGAATATCGGCTATTGGCCCAAGGTCAGGGAACGTGGCGTTCAGGTTTACTCCGCCAGCAATCAGAACAGCATGGACTTGATGGAAGGGCTCAGCGGCGTCAATCTCTTTATCGGCTCAGGCTACAATGTCACCACCGACCTGAAGAATTTGGAGGCCACCGCCCCGGACATGAACCGGCTGGAGGATCTCGGGTTCGAGATTCCGGAGGCAGCGCTGGTGAAGCTGCCGGACCGGGAGCCTATCATCAGTCTGACCGCGGTCCGGACAGACCAGGCGATGCTGACATGGCTGCGTCCGCCGGGCGGTCACGGCACGGAGGGCTACGATATTTCCCAGGAGCCTACACTGACCCTCGCGCCGCAGGAGATCGACAAGCTGGCCGGAGCGCGCGGCCGTGCGCGGCGGATGGGCCCGGACGAACAACGTCGGTTGCTGGAATTGCTCATGGAACGGGACATTCTCTACCGTTCGTCTCCCGCTCCGGACTTTTACCAGGACCAGCGCATCGACCGGCGGGATTACAGCCGGCGCGGTGAGCGCGCGCCGGTGTTCTCA
Organism: Candidatus Omnitrophota bacterium; assembly: GCA_020632495.1. Lineage (GTDB taxonomy): Bacteria > Omnitrophota > Gorgyraeia > Zapsychrales > Zapsychraceae > JAGOSC01. The sequence continues at coordinate 1,679,010 of JACKFL010000005.1, forward strand.
CAAATCGGGCCGCTGTTTCTGATGGATCGTGAATATTTTCTGGACCTCGCCGATGATGTCCGCAAAGAATTGGGGTCCAACGTTATCGTTCTTGATGATCTCAAAGGACTGCAAATGTATGATCGGCGGTTTGCCCTGTACGCCGATGCGGCCATCGCCATGATCCTGGATTGGCAGGATTGGGAAGGCCGCCAGGTGATCGACGTAGGAGCAGGCGAGGGGGTGTTGGGCCTGGTGGCGTTCAAGTTGGGCGCTGATTTCATCGAAGCCTTCGATAATGACACAGCCAAGCTGGAGATAGCCAAGAACCAGTATCGCCTCAACGGGCTCGCCGCCGGAACGCATTTTCGTGTCCACGCCGGAGATCTGCGGAACACCGGGTTTGTGAATGATCGGATCGCGCAGATCGAAAATCGGTTGGCCACCCTGGCGGGTGCCCCCGAGGTGACGGTCGTGTCGAATATCGGTCTGTGGCCCGTCGCGCGTTTCTCGGACCGTGAACCGCAATACCATATCACCAACCAGACGGCGTTTGACATGGCCGCGCAGATCCCCGGGGTGAGCGCCATCATCGCCAGCGGCTATAATGTCACCAAGATCGGTGATTACGAAAAGGCGATCAAACGTGATTTGCACCGCCTGGAGGAGCTGGGATTCCGGCGGGAACGTCGTCCGGTCACCTACCACCAAACCGATTTGCAGATTGCCTTCACGGCAGTCCGTCCGGACGCGGCCATCTTCGGCAAGCCCGGAAAATTGCAGGACTGGTTGCGCCGTTTCCGCGGCGAACAAAAGCGGCGGGGAGAACAGCCCGCGTGGGGACGGGCAAAAGACCTGACCCCGCGTCAGTCCGAGGCGTTGATGGACCGGTTTCGCGTGGACCCCAAACTCATCACGCTGCGTTGGGACGGTGAGCTGTCGCCGGGCCAACCGTACGGGCAGTTTGAATTAGACGGCCGCCTGTGGGTGCGCGAGAATGCGTATATACGCAGGGTAAACGGACCGGGTGACTTGGTGATCGTCCGGTTGGGGCCGTTAATGCTTATGGATCGCACGTTTTATCTGGAACTCGACGACACCGTCAAAGAAGAATTGGGCCCCAATGTCGTATTGATATCCCGTTTGAATGACTCCAGTCTGAATTCGACGCTTTTTCACATTTACAACAGCTCCACGGCGCTGGCCATGATCGCCCAAGGCAGCTATGACAATCATCACGTGATCGATGTCGGCAGCGGCGACGGCATCCTGGCGCTCATCGCGCACAAATTGGGCGCCAAGTACTCGGAGCTAATTGAGGCCGACGCCTACAGCCTCATGCGCGCCTCGCATCAACTCATTCTAAACGGTATGGATCCGGATACCGACTTTTCTGTCCATCTCGGTGACATTACGGACGAGGAATTTGTGCGCAAAGAAACCGCCTTCATGATCGCCAACATGGAGAAACGCGGGGCGGACTCGCTTTCCGTGGTGGCCAATATCGGTCAGTGGGACGATTACTACGGCAAAGTCAACAATCGCACCGTCATTGCTTTACTGAACGGATTGCCGCCGGTGGATAGGCTCGTCCTGGGAGGCTACGACGTGACGAGTGTGTCCCGTAATAAAGAAGTCGTTGAACCGGACCGCGAAGTGCTGGCCGCGCGCAGGCTTAAAGTCAGTGAAATGCAGCTGCGTTATGCGGGAAAGCCGATGACAGTGGCCATGGTCGCCACTGCGCCGGACAGCGCCCTGATGGCACAGATCGAGGCACATCTTCAGAACGCTCTGAAGCTTGATGAGGAGCGATTGGAGCGTGGCGTTGTGTCCGTTAACGGCAGGGATATCGCGGTGACCCAGTACCGCAACCGGCAGTTTGAAGAGGTGCCGTATTTGCGGGTCGGCGAATTCCTGGTGATCAATAACGGGATCGCCGACTATCTGCCTGCGGCGCAGCGCGCGCAACTGGAAGCAAACCCCGGCGTTATCTTCTTGGACCGGGAGGAATTCACCGACGCCTTCGCGTACGAACGGTGGGAAGGTTACGGCGGTTTTACACTGGCGGTCATGGCGGCCATGCAGGCTTTCCGGGAGAAAATTAACGGGCATACCTTCGTCGACTTCGGGGCGGGCAGCGGTGTGCTGTCGATCATTGCCAGCCGCCTCGGGGCGCGTGACGTGATCGCCATCGAGGGGCGGGAAGAGGCGCAGCCGATTTTGGCGCGGAATCTTGCCGCCAACAATGTCCCGAACGTCAAACAGTTTCATCAAATGATCGAATCGATCGATGCATTGGAGCTTTCCCCGCAACCGGTGTTTGCCCTGAATCTGCCCTATTTCGGTCTGCTTTTGGGCAGCGGCGAACGGGCGGTAACGCTGCTCAAGGCGCTCGATCTCGTTGCCGAACCCGCGGTGGCGATTATCTCGGGCGGATCGTTCGGGCGCGGATCGATCGACGACGCGGTCATCCGGATCCTGGAACAGCGCGGGGCCGATGTCATCGAATCCACACTAATCAAACGGCATGTGCGTGAGCCGGACCTGGCGGTCTCCAATGTCTTTTCCGGGGTGTTTGAGACGAAAATTATTAAGACGGCTGACGCCGACGGGGCCATGTTCAGCAAAAGCTCGCGCCGCAAGCTGTTCGAACGGCTCCTTGGTTTAGTCGACCGGTACACCGACCGTATTCCGCCGCAATTTGCCGTCTCCCGGGAACCGCTCGTGTCTTTGACCCAAAACAATCCGTACTTCCAAGATTTTCTCGGATCGCTGAACATCGATGTGACGATTCCGCCGCGTCTGCAACAGCAGGGATTCTGGCGTTATGAACTTAATCTTGATCAACCGCAGCGCAGACGGCTGATGGACCTGTTGTCAAAGCACAGCCATGTGCCCGACCGCGATATGCCCAAGAAATGGTCGGTTATCTTCTACAAGGGAGAGCCCTTATTGCTGGTTATGGAAGGCCTCCATTGGAACTCCTTTTCTGAAGGGATGCAAAACTCCCTGTTGGATCAGCATGCCAGTTATCTGTTCGGCAAGGGGATTACGGAAACCGGAATGCGTAAGTATATTGAAGGTTTGGCTAGTCTCAAATGGTCGCGCGCTATTTCGCTGATTCCGGTGAATTCGGAGCGCGTCAGCCTGACGGACCGGATGCACCTCGCCCTGTTGGCAAAGTGGACGGATGCTTCAAGCGACGGGCCCGTTATCGTGGCGGACACCTTGTTTGACCTGACGCCGATCCCGGGTGTATCCACACGTGTTGTCACGTCATGGGGTTCATACGATGCGCGCAGCATGGAATCCACCATGTTCCGGGTGGGCATTCACCCGCGGCCCGGAGAGTTGATCTATTTGCTGGGGACCGGAACGGGCGCGGATGCCCTCTACACGGCGGAACGCACGGGCGGCGACGTACGGATTGTGGCCACCGATATCGATCCGTATTTGTTGGGCAACGCGCGCAGCAATATCTCGGCGTCGCCGTACGCGGGCTCGATACGTCTGGTGCAGGCGGACCTGTTTGATTTTGAGAAGGAAGATGGGGAGAAGGCCGACCGGATCCTGTTCAATATTCCTCTCGACTCCCAGATTACGGGGCGAAACCGCGATTCCCGTACGAGCGATCCCGGCATGCAGCTGTTGAATCGCCTGCTCACGGAGGCCAAGGACCACTTAAAAGAAGGCGGTACCCTGGAAGTCAATTACATGACCCGCCCGTCCTTCTTCGCCGCGGTGTACAACGCAGGTTGGGAGGTGGCGGAGGTTACCGGACAGGATATCTTCAATCAATTGGAAAACGCCGATATGCAGGCGTTTCAATACCTGCGCTTCGTGTTGAAGCGGCAGGACCCGGCTCATGCCGAACAGAATGCCAAAGCATTGAGTGATCTGCAGGCCCTGGCGAAGATGGAAAGGCCCTTGATGATGGCGTTGACAACCCAGGATGGACAGGGGCGAAGCTCAAGCGGATTGAGTCAGCGCAAACGGGAAGAGTTTAGGCAAAGCGCCCGCAACATATTGCGGAAGTGGGATGATGAAGTCGGAATGGCGACGTCGGTCGTGCGCACAGCGGCGGACGGCGTCGGCTGGATGGCCAGATCCAATCTGCGCCTTGGTTCGCGATATAAACACCCGGACCGTTTGGCTGAGCCGTATTTCACCCTTGAGCCAAATCCGATGTCCGTTATGGGAAGAATTGAAGATATGTCGATGCTTGCTGCGGATACCAAACTTATTGAAACGGATTGGTCCGGCTATTGGGCCGATCACCTGCGTCAGTATTTCGGCCGGGACCGGGTGACCGAGGAGGAGCTGGATCGCTACCGGGCGGTCGAGGCGGTAATTTCTGACGACGTTAAATACGCGTTGTTGCGTGACCGGGCTCTGCAGCCGGTGTTCATGCAGATCATGCCGGACGGATTCGTCGGGGAGCTGGAAACGAACGATGTAGTCGACACGAAACTGGATACTTTGATCGACGGACGGTCGCTGCGGGAATTTGTTGAGGAGTATAGCGCCTTTCGCGTCGGCCGGCTGGAGACGGCGGCGAAGGTTATTGCCGCAGGCGATAAAATTGTTGTCGGTGTCACCGACCGATCCCACGATCTCACCATGGGGATACGCGCCCGGATTGCCAACGGCCGCCAGACTTATTTTCCGTTGCCCGACGGTTCGTGGTTGGGCGTTAAGGGCTCCGGATACAATTATGCCTACCTCGGCGCCGCTGAAAAAAGTCCGTTCATGTTTACCGACCGGGTGAGCTACGGCCTTTTCCCGCGCTACCAGGCGATCCGGCAGCTGGATATTTTCAACGTCCTGGGCGTGAATCAACAGGGGTTTGCCGATTTCCTCGGCGTGCGCCGCCTGCAGATGTTGCCGGACGGAGAAGGGCGCTTTGAGAGTGTGAATCTGTACCTCGACAATCATCCGGAGAGAGAGGATGCTTGGCCGTATCTCAGCTTTCACCGGGTGTCGTCACCGCACCGGCTTGTCTCTTTCGGTCAGCTGCTTTCCACGCCCGGGAGCCTGTCATATCACATGGAACGGATCGCGCATCTGATGGGCCGCGATGAATACGGGGTAGAAGAAATGCTCCTCGACACTGCCTACGGTTTAGGTGTCGCCGAAGCGGAAAAGCAAAATCATGAGCTTTACCACACGACGATCAACGAGCAGGATTATGTGCTGGGCGGTTACGTAGCCGACACCGGGGAGCTGGTGGGTAATTCCTCCGTCGACAGTTCGCGTAACGCGCTGGGGACTCATGCCGAAGTTGTTCTGCGGATGAAGCAAATCGGCCGCGTCCTGATGGGCTTGAGCCGTCTGACAGTATTCACATTGCGCTACGGCGATGCGGACGAACAGTTGCCTTCACGGCCCGACCTGCTTAAGTCCTTTTTCGATGGTTATCTCAGTACGCTGAGTCCGCATCAATTGGAAAGGCTGAACGTCCCCGAGGGGCTGTTCTACACGCTGTTTCACGAAACCCTGATGCAGCTGCCGCTTTTTGTTTTTCATGACGGATTCAATCCGGACAGCGAGCTGCTGCTCCGGTTGACTGACGGGCGCGGCGAAGAACTGGAGGGAATTATGCAATCCACCGATGCGGGGGTGGCGGACTTGACTCGCATGAATCAGGAGCTGAGTGCGGAAATCGACGCGATGGTCGTCGAGGAAATGCAAGACCGGGCCGTCCTCGCCTCGGCCGACCCGGCCGCCAACCGGCGGGCTCTGGAATCCGGCCAAATTTTACAGTTGAGTTCGGGCGACTATGCCTTTCTCAAGAATGGTGACAATCCGGCGCGGATGGTGCCGGTCCTGATTCCCGCTAATGTATACCGTCACAGCAAGTCCGTCCATCAGGACCGCAGCGCGCGATTGGGGTCGAAGTTTTATCCCGCGGAGGACATCCTGTCATTGATCCGGTCGGCCATTCTACGGATGAATAACAACTACGGACATCGCCGCTATGAATTTGACCGGGCGATCGGGCGTCCGAATGTGTTGGACATCATGACCACTCTTGAAGTCGACTCGATTGAAGAAGCCGTGGGAAAAGGATGGGTGGGAGAAATCGAAGCCGCGGCCGGACTTCATCAGGATACGACCAACCGCCAGGGGCGGTGGCAAATTTTCTATAAACGGCTTCCCAAAAAGTTGCAGCGCAAAATCGACGCGCAGCAGACATCGTCTCTGAATTTCCGGTCCACCAGTTACGGCAAATTACAGGAAAACAGTGCATGGCATCGCGCCGATCTCAATTCCTGGGAGGCCCTGATCGCGGAGGCGGGCATCCCGCGGGATGTTGTCGAAGAACGCGGCCGGACGATTTCCAAAGTCTATCCGGGGCTGCCCTTTTATCAAAGACGCGACAATCAACGCGACTTCTGGCAACGACATGCCTTCATAAACTATCACGATCCGGTCATATTCGCTGATACGGCCGAACAGGTGGCTGTATCATTCGTCAATATCAAGGAAGGTGCCGCGGATGCCCTGATGTACTTTGATCATGAATGGCGGAATATGCGGTTGGATCCGGTGCATAGTGCAACAGCGGATCTTTACTCCGCACGGCTGGTGGACTCTGACTTAGATCAACCCGTCGGCACCGTTTCATACGAAGTCAATCGGGAGGAACGTAAAATAACGATCGTTTCGGTGATCGACGAGGGTCGCCGGCATCGCGGATATGGGACATTGTCGTATGCCTTGCTTAGGATGCTCTTGCTCGAGAGCGGTCTTGAGGGTTTTGAGGTCGCCGCCCGCTTCCGGACCTATGGCGTTTGGCACATGGATACCGGAAGCGAGATGATTGGAAAAAAGGCCTTCCTGAGCGTCTTCGGCGGGCAGGTCGTGCAACGCCAGGATGATCTTGAAATCATCGAGGAACCGCTGCGCGGGATGCCGGGACTCACGGAATTGGTGGCGTCGGTTGATCAGATGATCTCCGTCTCTGAGCCCGCCTTACAGGACAAGCCGCTTCCAAGAACGGACCAGGCCCAGCTGGCCACCAGTGTGTATGCCTGGAGTATTCGTGAGGAGGTGCGGCGGCATTGGAAGGAAGCGCGCCTATCGGGAGATGACTTGCATGCGCCGGAAGTGGCCGAGCAAATTCTGGCCGGGTATGCGCTGACCCCCGGCCAGCTACTGCCGCGAAAAGACCGCGCGGACGGCACCACACTCGGCGCCGAATTGAGCCGCCGGATGTTGTCATTGCCGCTGACGGAACGTCTGACCATTCTTGAGATCCTCGAGCGGGTCAATGCACGCGCCGATCAGCTGTTTCGGCGCAAAGAAACGGTGCAGTATCCGCAGCGCGTCGACTACCGCTATATCGGTGAGTTATTTACCCGCCGGCGCGGGGACATGACCCGCAAGGATGCGGCGGCCGGAATCGGGATCGGTCAGGGGACGATCAAGAAGATCGAAGAGTGGAGCCTGTTGGAAGGCAACGCCCGGTACCAGGCCGGGTTGTCCGCGAATCTGGAGACCCTGCTGAAGTTCATGAATTTCTACGGCATTCACGTCGACGAGCTGTTCGGCCGCAAACCTCCGGCGCCAACCTTTGCTCCCTATGTTGCGGAGTATGTCGGATCCAATATCAAGATTCACCGTGACCGGCAGGGGCTGACCATCGACGAGATGGCGGACCGGCTCGGGATGAACCGGGCAAACTACGACCGGCTCGAAGGCGGCGGTTACAATCCCAGCTTTGAGGTGCTGGTGAAGGTCGCCTCGGCGTTAGGTGTGAGTCTGGACTATTTGCTGCGGCCGAATCTGGTGCTGGAGCACGAACCCCGTCGGGTTGCGGACGCGGAACAGTGGGCGCAGGTGCGTGACCGCTACAGTCAGGAGGCGGTACGGCTTCGTTTGCGCAACCTGCGCGCCCGGCGCGGGCTGTCGGTGCAGCAGGTGGCGGATGCCATGGGCCGGCCCGCAAGTTACGTCGGTTTGATGGAAAACGCGCGGGACAAGACCTTCTTTATCGAACGCGTCAAGAGAATGGCCGACTTCTACGGGGTGAGTTTGTTCTACCTGGTGACGGGATTGCGCACAACGGCGGCGGAGGAGGCGATCGGTAAGGAGGAGATTCGTTCGGACTGGCTCCGTCGGAACATCAGAATGGTCCGTGAACACCGCGGATTGCAGCGCCGGGATGTCGACCGTCTTGCCGGTATCCCGTTGGACGTGGTGCAGCGCGTGGAACGGGAAGGTGAACCGTTGTTCGATTATTTTGTCAAGATATCCGTGGCGTTGCAGGTGCCGATGAGTCTGTTGTTGAGCGATCCGCAACAGGTCGAGACGTACCTGTTACACGAAGCCGGGAAGGCGGCCGTTGCCGGGGCTGCACCGTCAACCAACACCCGGGCCGGTACGGACGCGGCGGTACTCAGTGAGGCCCCCGGGGGGATCGACTTCCGTGCGGACCGGCTTGAGCTGGATGTCGAGCGCGCCGGTTCTGATCCCGTCCAATTCGATCTCAAGCATCCTCAGGACGTCCAAATTGACGGCCTGGTCCCGGTCATCATCAATATCACCCCGGTCGCCAGCATCCCGCTGTTGCTCGGGTTCCACGAGCCCGCCTCGGCCCCCTTGGCCGAAAGTGCGCCCGGAAAGGACCCGGCCGCCGATCCCCGCGAGCGGATGATTGCCGCCCTGAACGCGGTTTAGGCGGCAACCCGGGCCAACCTTTTTTTTGACAAATCCGTCCATTTTCATGATAATAGCAGAACTATTCCGTACCCAAATATTCCAATAAACGAGAGGCAATATGGATATCCGAACCAAGGCCGTGCATACCGGCGTCTATAAGGACAAAAGCTATAATTCCGTGACCACTCCGATTTACCCGTCGTCCACGTTTTACTTCGATAAGATCGGGCAAAACAAAGGTTATGACTACACCCGTTCGGGAAATCCGACCCGTGACGCGTTGGAAGAAAACCTGGCCGATCTTGAAGGCGGAGTGGGGGCCTCGGCCACCTGCACCGGTATGGGCGCGATTACGGCCACGACTTTCTTCCTTAAAAGCGGGGACCATCTGATCGCCGGCGACGACATCTACGGCGGAACTTACCGGCTGTTCAAGCAGGTCCTGCCCGGGATGGGTGTCGACGTCTCGTTTGTCAACATGCGGGACCTGGGGGCAGTCAAGGCCGCGGTAACGCCGAAGACCCGGATGGTGTGGATCGAGACCCCGTCCAATCCGCTGCTCAATATTGTGGATTTGGAAGGCGTGATCGCCATCGCCAAGGCCAACAATTGCCTGTCGGTTGTGGACAACACCTTTATGTCCCCGTATTTCCAGCAACCCTTCCAGTTCGGGGCGGACCTGGTGGTGCATTCGACGACAAAGTATCTGAACGGTCACAGTGACGTGGTGGGCGGCGCGATCGTGTATGCCAGCGAGGTGCTCGCTGAAAGGGGCAAGTGGCTGGTCAATGCCTTGGGAGTGTCGCAGTCGCCGTATGACGCCTGGTTGGTGCTGCGCGGCGTTAAGACGCTGGCGGTGCGCATGGAGGCGCATCAGGCCAATGCCCTGGCGGTGGCCGAGTTTCTGGACGGGCATCAGCATGTCAAGAAGGTCTATTATCCCGGTCTGCCGTCGCATCCGGGGCAGGAGTTGATCAAGAAGCAGATGACCGGCTTCGGGGGGATGTTGTCATTCGAGTTGGACACATCCAAAGTGGACCGGGACAACTTCTTCGCGAGTCTGGAATATTTCTGCCTTGCCGAATCTTTGGGCGGGATCGAATCCCTGATCGAGCATCCGTGGCTGATGAGTCACTCATCGATGGGGGAGGAGGGTTTGAAAAAGTCCGGAATTACCGCTGAGACGATCCGCGTGTCCATCGGGATCGAGGCTGCTGCCGATCTCATCGCCGCGCTTGAAAAAGCCCTTAAGGGGTAGGCCCTCCCGACGGCGATTCGCCGGTCCGATATTAGCTTTTCCTGTTTGCTTGCACCGGCCTTTGCTCTAAAATACCAGGTATGTCCTTCACGGAACTTATCTTCGCGCCGTTCGCGATCGTGACATACCTGGTATTTTTTCTGCTGCGCAAACATCCCGCCGCGCAAATCATTCTGTTACTGCTGGCCAGTTATATTTTTTACGGATGGTGGAAGGTCACTTTCTTATGGCTGATTCTCTTCTCATCGGCGCTGGATTTTTTCATCGGACAGGCGATCGCGGCCACGGCGGACCGTTCGCGAAAAAAGCTGTATCTGGCTGTCAGTCTCATCGGTAATCTGGGGCTGCTGGGCTACTTTAAGTACGCGAATTTCTGTATCCAATCGGCCAACGACGTACTGGCCGCCGTGGGTCTGACGCCGGACTGGCCCGTGCTGAACATCGTCCTGCCGGTCGGCATTTCCTTCTACACGTTTCAGTCCTTGAGTTACTCGCTGGATATCTACTACGGCCGGATCGAGCCGGAGAAATCCTTTCCGCGTTTCTTTTTTTTCGTGGCCGCCTTTCCGCAGCTGGTGGCCGGGCCGATCGTGCGCGCGCGAGAGTTTCTTCCGCAGCTGCGCGAAAATTTGTTCGCGCGCAGCGATGACTCGGGTTTGTTTTATGTGCTGTACGGCCTTTTTAAGAAGATCATGATCGCCGATCTGCTCGGTTTTTATCTGGTTGACAGCGTCTTTGCGGCGCCTCAGGAGCACAGCAGCGCGGCCCTGCTGTTGGGTCTATACGCCTATGCCTTTCAAATCTTTCTGGATTTCTCGGCTTATTCGGATATAGCCATAGGGCTGGGCCGGATCTTCGGCCTGACGCTTCCGGTTAATTTTCGCAGTCCCTATTTGGCGCAGTCGCCGACGGAATTCTGGCACCGCTGGCATATCACACTCTCCACGTGGCTGCGCGACTATTTGTACATCCCGCTCGGAGGGAACCGTGTCGGTCCGCTGCGGCATGCGGCCAATCTGATGATCGTCATGCTGCTGGGCGGTTTGTGGCACGGCGCCAGCTGGACCTTCGTCATTTGGGGGCTGCTGCACGGAGTGTATTTGGTGGCGCACAAGATTATGCCGGAGCAGCGTGCGCCGGGAATGGGCCGCGGTATTCTGAATCGGCTGTTCTTTTTTCACCTGATATGTCTGACGTGGATCTTCTTCCGCGCCCAAGATTTTGCCGCGGCCGGGGCTTATCTGCGCGGTCTGGCCGCGATGGATTGGTCGGTGGCCGGTGTCCCCGTCCTTCCCGTTGGATTGTTACTCGCCGTGGCCTGGATGTTTCATGACGTGGTGGAACCGCGGTTGGAAATAATCGCCCGGCGGTTTCAGGCGCTGCCCTGGTGGGTTCAAGGGGTGGTGTTCTATGTTTTTTTCGTGGGGGTGTCGATGCTCAACCAGAAAGGGGCTGCGCATCAGGCATTTATTTACTTTCAATTTTAACTGATGAGACTCGTAAAGATTATATTTCTGATGCTCTTTCTGGCCGCCGTCTCGGCGTACGTCTGTCATTTCAGCGGTTTACGCCGTCTGCCTATTGCGGATGACAAATGGCTGTGGATTCAGCATGTCCTGCATGATCAGCCCCCGACGGAGGTGGACTACGTGTTTATCGGCAGCTCACGGACGTGGTGCGCCGTCCGCTCCCGGCAGATCGAGGCCGCCCGTCACGGCGAACGGGTATGGAACCTCGGCCGGCACTGGATCGGCAGGGATATTGATTATCTGCTGTTGGAACAGCTCCTGTCCCGTCATCGTGTCCGGCATGTTTTTATCGAGATCATCGGCCAGGAGAAGTTTGCCCCGCATGCCTATGCCAAGTATCTGGTCACACCGGAGAATGTCCTTAAGGAAGCCGGATATCATCTGTCGCGGCTGCGTCCGGTTGACTATCTGACCTACTCGTCCCAGGCGAAAGAGGTGATCAAACACCTGTTGTCCTATTCGGCGGAGTTATCCGTCCGCTGGTACAGGTCGGTATTGACCGCGGGCTGGCTGACCGTCAGCGGCGACCGGGGCCGAGCGGCGGCCGTGGATGCCTATGAGAAAAGCGGCGGATTTTACACGCGTGACAATCAGGTTCAGCCCCGTCCGGATTTCGTGGAGCGTTACGGGCGCTTTCAACCCTTGTTCCCGGTGAGTAAAGGGCCGTATCTCTTGCCGCCGGAAAGCTTTCCCGACTATTATCTGCATCGCATGCGGGTCCTGGCGGAACGCCACGGAGCCGAGTTGTCATTCATTTTCATCTCCGACTTCGGCGCGGTCCTCCCAAATAACCAGGCCTTTGAGCGCTACCGGGCTATGGGAGAGGTGTATTTCCCGAGTCTACGGCGGATTTATCACAGTGAGCTATGGCGGGACAAGAACCATTTGTACGGGCCGGGAGCTGTCGTGCTGACCGATGAGATCATCAGGCTGCTGGAGGAGGGGGCGTCGGCCTCCGAAGAATTGGGACAGTATGTCCCGGTTATCGAAAACAATGTAAGATGATGTTTATCATATGTTTACATTAACTTTCCGGCTTTTGGGTAAGAAAATCCGGGTTGTCATCCCCGGATCCGGAAGTTATAATATTAGTAATCATACTGTGACGACCTTCCATTAACCGCATATCTTCAAGGATACCTCCGTATGAAAAAGATGTTTGTGTCAGGACTCGCCGGATCGCTGCTATTATTCCTGTGTATGCCCGCTCAGGCCCAGGTAATGACCAAGAAGGAAATGCAGAGTAAGCTCAAAGAAGTCATTACGGACGCAGAGTACGATATGATGCTCAAGATCCGGGAATCGACGGGCCGCAATTGGGTCGATATTTTTGATAATACTATCGAACCGATGCGGGAGGTGGAGATTTATTCCAACGAATCTTCGCGCAAGTATATCCTTCCGCAACAAATGCCGGAGGAACAGCCGGTCAATGTCCCGCCCGTCCCCGAAAAAGGGAAGCTGTCGATCGATATCAATGCCGCGCCGGTATTTCGGGATTCTGATGTCAAGCCGGTGCAAGTCAAAGAAGGTCCCAAAAAGGAAAAGAAGCGCACTCTGTATCCCCGCTCGTATGATTATAAGGAGCGACTGAAAGAAGCCAAAGCGGCGGAGGAAGGTGAGGAGGTCGCCGATGTGCCGGATGAGTCCGGGGCTTCCGGTCCCGGAGATGATGAGAAATCTATTCGCGAGAAGCTGCGGGATATCCAGACTTTGGACAAACGGCGGAAGGTCATCGACCGTAAGCCCCCACTATACCGCACAAGCGATCGCCGCAAGAAGATCGAAGATTACAATCGGACACGCAAGCCCAACCGTTTCGGCGGAACGCGGCTTGACGGCGAAGTCGAGAACGAGGGTTTCAGTACGCGGGTCTTCAAGAAGAAGCCCTTCGGTTCCAAGATTATTTATGAAGATAAGCCGGATGCTGCCGAGGCTGAGGAGTAGCGGAATTCATGAAGAGGATGCTCTTGACGAAGCAATTGTTGTTGACGGTGCTGATGACCGCGGTAGCTGCGGCGCCGGTATTCGCCCAGAACCACACCCGTGAGGAGGTGGAGCGCCGTATCCGGGAAAGCATTTCCGAAGAGGAATTCCAGCGGATGCAGGAGATTCGCCGGCAAACCGGTCAAACCTGGTCCCACATCTTTGACAATGTCATTGAGCCGGACCGCGAAGATGACAACGAGATCAATCGGTCCGATCACCGGTATATCATGTCAGAGGAAGGTCGGCGGCGGGCGAGTCAGCAGAGCAGGTCCGCCGGGCAACTGGCGATCGATGTCAACTCGGCGAGTCCCGAGGAGGCGCAGGAAAAACCGATCTCCGTAAAGGACGAACCTAAACCGCGCCGCCGCCAGGGAATATATGCCAAGGACGGGAAACGCCGGGAGCCGCCTCAGGAGGAAACAGTCGAATTGGGACCAGACGGCCTGCCGGTCACCGCGGTCCGAGCCCGGGCCATGGCCGCCCGCGCGGAACAGGATGCCGCTGCCGAGGATAATCCGGACCGGCGCAGGTCATTTCTCTACAGTTCCTCTCACCGTTCCAAGAGCGGAAAGGCCGCGCCGGAGGAAAACGCCGGAGCCGAGGCGGAAGAGGAAGAGGAATATGACGGTTTCGGAGCGAAGGTCCTTGGCAAGGGAACCAACAAGATTTTCGGTGAGCGTGAGGACCGCTTCAAAGGCTTCGGCAGCAAGAAGACCGTGGAACGCCGGCTCTTCCGGTCTGGGACCATCACCAACGACGACCGCCGCACAACGATGTTCGGCGAAGAAGAGTAACAACCCCCGCCTTCCAACAAAATATCGCCGACCCATCCGGATGGATGCGATTTTCCGGTCGCCACGTCCGCATAAACTTTCGCTCGGTATCTTTTTGGTGGTAAAGAATATCTATTTTTGCTAGGATAACCGCATGCGATACCTTTTCAGCGCACTATTGATTTGCCTTTTGCCGACGACGTGCCTCGGCGCGGGCTTGGCGGATATCGAGAAGGCCGTGATGATGCAGGATTATCCCGCCGCAGAATCGCTGGCCGTGGAGTTTCTCGATGCTGATCCGGCCGGCGCGGAGGTATATGCCGCGGCGTATTTGTTGGCAGTCAGCAAATTAGGGCAACAGAAATATTCCGCCGCGACGCAAGATTTCCGTAAACTGGTACAGAGCGACGTCGAGAAAGACCTGCGGGACAAGGCTTATCTCGGGTTGTTCGATTGCTATTATCAGCAGGCAAAATATAAAAGGGCGCTCAAAACGATCGACAAGCTTCAGGACATCAGTTCACGGTCAAACTACCTGAGCCTGATCTATCTGAAGGCGGCGCGGGTCAATCTTAAGCTATCCAAGTGGAAAGAAGCCAAAGATTACCTGCAACGGATTATCGACCGGTATCCCGAAAGTTTTGAGTATCATGCCGCCCGTCAGTTGCTTGACGAAGAACAGTATTTCGCCGTGCAGGTCGGTGCTTTTATGGAGCGGGAGCGCGCCCTGCAGGTCGTGGATGCCTTGCAGTACCAGGACCATTATGCCTACATCGTTGAGACCATGGACCGTGACCAACGTAAATTCTACCGGGTTCGCGTCGGTCAGGTGACGGTGCTGCGAGAGGCGGAACGGTTGCGGAAGGAACTCTCCAAACTCGGTTATCCCACCCGGATTTATCCCTAGTCTAGCGCGTATGGCCCAAGACAAGGTGCTCGTGATCGTCGGCCCGACGGCCGTGGGAAAGTCGGCAGCCGCCTATGCCTTGGCAGTAGGAATTTCCTGTCCGCACATTATCAGCTGCGATTCGGCCCAGGTTTACCGGGAAATCAATGTCGCCAGCAATAAGCCTGATGACACGATTCTCCGGCGAATTCCGCATCATTTGGTGGGGATCATGTCGGTAACGCAGCGTTTCGATGTCTATCAATTTAATCGACTCGCCGTTGACGCCATCGACGCCACATTGGCCGCAGGCGGGACGCCTTTGGTGGTGGGCGGCAGCGGACTCTATATGAAAGTCCTGTTGGACGGCATCTTCGAGGGTGAGCCGGCCGATCTCGAGCTGCGTGTCAGACTCCTGGCCGAAGCCCGGCTGCGGGGTCGTGAGCATCTGCACGGCAAACTGCAGGAGTTGGATCCTGCAGCGGCCGACAAGATTCATCCTAATGATCTGAAGAAAATGGTGCGGGCACTGGAAGTCTGTTTGCTGGAAGACCGACCTATCTCCGAAAAACAAAAAGAGTGTCACGGAATTTGGGGCCGCTACGATGTCCGTCTGATAGGCCTCAATGAGGATCGCGCCGTGCTTTACGAACGGATCAATGCCCGCGTCGAGCAGATGTTTATGCAGGGGATCTTGCAGGAAATGCAGGCGATCAAGGATATGGAGATCAGTCCGAGCGCCGCGGGATTAATCGGTCTGCGCGAGGTGTTTGATTATATTGACGGTAAGATTGATCTCGATCAGGCTAAAGAGCTGATGAAGCGCAACACCCGCAGGTTTGCCAAACGGCAACTGACCTGGTTTCGCAAGGAAGGGCGGATTAACTGGATCCAACGTGAAGCCGGCATGCAGGAAGTGGAAATCGTCCGGCGCATTCGCGAGGCGGCAGAATTATGAAGAATGAATATCTCAACAACCAGGAGGTCCCGGAGCGGGTATTGGTCGTGGTGGCGGACCTTAAAGGGAGCCGTTCTTCCTGGACCAATGAAGATGAATTGGCCGAGCTCAAAGAGTTAGTCAGGGCCTCAGGGGCCCAGATTGTCGGCAGTCTGAGTTTTCATATCGCGACGCCCAGTCCCAAAAACCTCATCGGAGACTATAAAACCGAAGAAATTGTGCAAGCCTGCCGCGAGACCGGGGCGGATACGGTCGTTTTCAGTCACGAATTGAAGGGAAACCAGCAGCGGAATTTGGAGGAGGTCATCCAATGCAAGACCATCGACCGGACCCAGTTGATTCTGGATATTTTCGCCAGACACGCCACCAGCAAGGAAGGTAAGATGCAGATCGAGCTGGCCCAGCTTGAATATCTCCTGCCCCGTTTGGTTGGGAAGGGTATCGAATTATCCCGGTTGGGCGGCGGTATCGGGACGTTGGGTCCCGGGGAAACGAAGCTGGAAGTTGACCGCCGGCGGATTAGCGACCGGATCGCCCGTCTGAAAAAAGGATTGCAGCAGATCAGTCAAAACCGGCAACTCAATCGCAAACAGCGTTTCAAAAAAGGCCTGCCCAGTGTTTCCCTGGTCGGTTACACGAATGCCGGAAAGTCCACGCTGTTGAATCAGCTGACCCAGGCGAATCAGAAAACGCGTGACGGGGTGTTTACAACGCTCGACTCCCTGTCGCGGCAATTTGTCCTGCCCAATCATCAAAAGATTATTGTCTCGGATACGGTCGGGTTCATGCATGCATTGCCTCACGATTTGATCGAGTCCTTCAAAGCGACCCTGGAGGAGGTCAAGGAGGCGGATTTATTGATGCATGTCGTCGACATCAGCCATCCCAATTTTCGTAAGCTGTTCGACGCGGTCGAGGATGTGCTGGAAGAGCTGGACGTGCTTAAGAAGCCGACCTTGATTGTCTTCAACAAAACGGACAGGCTTGAGGACCGGGTCTGGCTGGAGCAGTTTCTGGACAACTTCGAGCATGCCGTCTGTATTTCGGCTCTCAACGGGGAAGGGTTGGATGCCCTTTTTCAGGAGATCATCACGATGCTCTCGGCGATGTTTGTCGAGATCAATGTGAACATCCCGATTGATCGCATGGACCTGGTGAGTTTGGTCCATGAGGAAGGGGAGGTTTACTCGGTGAAATACTACAACGACCGGATTAATATCCGGGCGGCGGTTCCCTCCAGGCTCAGCGGAAAATTCACCAATTTGGAAGTGAAATAATCTTCTACGCACCGTCACAATGGTGTAAATCTATATTTCTCATGCAATTGTATCAGTTAGATAAACTAACTAGAATAGATAGATGGACTTGACATAATTGTGATAATATGCTATTTTCTAGTTAGATGAGAGGGTAAATAAATGAGGCAAGATGATTACAAACCCTTTGAATTTGACATCAATCCCCATGCGCCCTTATTTGTTATCGGAGTCGTTAGTGAGCTGGTTGATCTGCCGATCTGGACGTTGCGCAAGCTGGATGAATTGGGTGTGGTTCAGCCCAAGCGCATGGGAAGTCGTACCCGGTGTTATTCTCAGCGACAGATCATCAAGCTGAATCATATCCGTTACCTGATTAAAGAGAAGGGCGTGAACATCAAGGGTGTTAAAGTGATAATTGAAATGGAATACAGGGAGGGACCGGCCGATGAATAGCCTATTCGATGTGATCGCGGCGCTCATGGCGTGGTTAAGTCCGGAAATCTTGTTCCGGGAATTATCCAAGGCCCCAGCGGTCCGCATAGAAGAGCCAAAAAATTTTGAGTAGAAATTAGCACTGATTAGCGCAGAGTGCTACAAAATAACCAAACGAAATCCATACTATCAAGGAGGGGAGAGCAATGAAACTCACACCATGGAGACCCAAAAACAAAGTGTCAAACATCGATGACTTTTTCGGATTGGATCATCCCTTTTTCGGGCTGACCCTTTTCCCGGAACTGCGGCAATTATCCCAGGACAGCCGGGATTGGCTGCCGGCCATCGATGTCACCGAAGAGAAGGACCACTTTGCCATCAAGGCGGACCTGCCCGGATTGAGCAAAGAGGACATTGAATTGTCCGCCGAAGGAACGGTCCTGTCCATCAAAGGCGAACGCAAGCACGAAAAGGAAGACAAGGACAAGAATTATCACCGTATCGAACGCGCCTACGGGCAGTTCGTGCGCCGGCTGGATCTCGGTGAACCGATTGACATCAGCAAGGTGCAGGCGGCTTACAAGAACGGTGTGCTCGACATTACCGTCCAAAAGAGTCCCGGTACCACTGTGAAGCGGATCGACATCGCCAGCTGACGGTCCGCACAGCGGATGTTCGCGCGTATGCGGTGAACTACTCCCCCGGCAAGGGCGGGCTACGGCCCGCCTGCCGGGAATTTCATGAAAGCAGGTAACCAATATGATAAGATTGGACAAGTTAACACAGAAGAATCAGGAGGCCTTGCAAAAGTCGTTTGAGTTGGCCGACCAGTTGTCTCACGCTGCGGTCGATACTGAACACCTGACGTATGCACTTCTCAAACAGGACGGCGGGCTGGTCAATGCCTTGTTGGACAAGTTCGGAGTGTCGTCAGCGACGGTCATCAAGGAACTTGATCGGCGTCTCGGGCAGAAGGCTGAGGTGCAGGGCGGGAGTCAACCCGGGCTGACTCCGGCGCTGAATAATGTCTTGAAGGACGCTTTCGGCTTGGCCAAGGGGATGCGCGATGAATTTGTGTCCCAAGAGCATTTGCTGCTGGCCCTTTTTCGGGCCAAAGGAACGGTGATTCAGGAAGAGTTCAGCCGCCAGGGGCTGGATGAGCCGCATATTCGGAAGATATTGGAGCAGATACGGGGAGGACAACGCGTGACAGACGTCAATCCGGAAGACAAATATCAAGCCCTTGAGAAGTACGGCCGCGATCTGACGGCCCTGGCGCGAGCCAGCAAACTCGATCCGGTGATCGGCCGGGATGATGAGATCCGCCGGGTGGTGCAGGTGCTCTCTCGCCGTACCAAGAATAATCCCGTGCTTATCGGTGAACCGGGTGTCGGTAAGACCGCGATTGCCGAAGGTTTGGCGCTGCGTATCAGTTCCGGCGATGTTCCGGAAGGTCTCAAGAACAAGACTGTCATTTCACTCGATATGGGCGCGTTGATCGCCGGCGCCAAATACCGGGGCGAATTTGAAGACCGTCTGAAGGCGGTCTTGAAGGAAGTTGAAAGCAAAGCCGGGGAAGTGATATTGTTCATCGATGAGCTGCACACAATCGTCGGGGCGGGGAAGACGGAAGGTTCGATGGATGCGTCGAATATGCTCAAGCCCGCCTTGGCGCGCGGTCAACTGCACTGTATCGGTGCGACCACTCTGGATGAGTACCGCAAGTACGTGGAAAAAGATGCCGCCCTGGAGCGCCGGTTTCAGCCCGTCATGGTGGACGAACCCAGCGTGGAAGATACCATTGCCATCCTGCGCGGATTAAAGGAAAAATATGAGGTGCATCACGGGGTCAGGATCCAGGATTCCGCGATCATCGCGGCGGCCACAATGTCGCATCGCTATATCTCCGACAGATTTCTTCCGGACAAAGCGATCGACCTGATTGACGAAGCGGGTTCGCGGTTGCGCATCGAAATCGACAGCATGCCGCAGGAGCTCGACGTCAATGAACGTAAAATCCGTCAGCTCGAAATCGAACGGCAGGCGTTGAAAAAGGAAAAAGACGACGCGTCCAAGAAAAGGCTGGAAAAGCTGACGGCGGAACTGGAAACGCTGAAGGAAGAGAATAAGGAAATGCGCTTGCGCTGGCAGGGGGAAAAGGAAGTCATCGAGCATATCCGTGCCGTCAAAGCCCGCATGGATCAGCTCAAGACTGAAGCCGAGCAATTGGAGAAGGAAGGTAACCTGGACCGTGTCGCTGAAATCCGCTACGGGACCTTGGTGGACCTTCAGAAGCAATTGACGGAACGCAACTCCGAGCTGGCCAAACTTCAGGAAAAAGGGTCCATGTTAAAGGAAGAAGTCGACGATCAGGATATCGCGCAGGTCATATCCAAGTGGACCAAGATACCGGTGTCTAAACTTCTGGAGGGTGAAACCGAGAAGCTGGTCCATTTGGAGGAAGTGCTTAAAGATCGCGTGGTGGGCCAGGATGCGGCCATCGAACTGATTGCCAGTTGTATCCGCCGTTCACGCACCGGTTTGCAGGACCCGAACCGGCCGTTGGGATCCTTTATTTTTGTCGGGCCTACCGGAGTCGGTAAGACGGAGCTGGCCAAGTCACTGGCCGAGTTTCTGTTTGATGACGAATCCGCGATGGTGCGGATCGACATGAGCGAATATATGGAGAAACACAGCGTCTCCAGGCTGATCGGCGCGCCGCCGGGGTATGTCGGCTACGATGAGGGCGGGCAACTGACGGAAGCCGTGCGCCGTAAACCCTATGCGGTCGTGCTCTTTGATGAGATTGAAAAGGCGCATACCGACGTCTTCAATACGCTGCTGCAGATTCTGGACGACGGACGTCTGACGGACGGTCAGGGGCGGATAGTCAATTTCAAAAACACTATTATCATCATGACCTCGAATATCGGGTCGGCCGATATTATCGACCTGAACGACAAGGCCGCCATCGACAACCGGATTCAAGAAAGTCTGCGGGCCCATTTCCGCCCGGAATTCCTGAATCGGGTTGACGAGGTCATCATCTTTAATCGCTTGGCTGAGGAGGATATCCACCGCATCGTCGACATTCAATTGGGTGTTCTGCGTAAACGGTTGCGGGAGAAAGGGATCAGTCTTGATGTTGAAGAAAAGGCCAAGGCCATTCTCGGACAGCGCGGATTTGATCCGGTGTACGGAGCGCGTCCTCTGAAGCGCGTGATCCAGAAGCTGGTGCAGGACAAAATCGCCATGAAACTGCTTACCGGAGAGATCCGGGAGAATCAGGGGATACGCATCACATCCGGAAACAACGGTGATTTGTCGATCCTGACTGGATGACCGGGAAAATTCCGATGAATATCTGCCACAGGATTTCATTCAATGCTATAATTGCAATGATCTTGAGGTATATGCATGATGAAAAAGTGTGCGCTCATCGGCGGAATGATCCTGATGTGTTTAGCCGGCCCGTCGCCGGCCGCTGATCTGCCGGAGAAGGTGCCGGACGGTCTTTATCAAGAGTTTTATGCCACAGGCGAGTTAAAACGGCTACTCACATACAAAGACGGTATCCCAAACGGGCCGTTCAACATTTATTTCAAGAGCGGCGTCTTGCAAGGCGAAGGGTTGTATCTCGACGGCAAGATGCAGGGTATCGCCCGGGGGTATTACGCGGACAGCACCCGGAAGATTGAAGCTGAGTACGATAACGGACAACTCCACGGTTTGATCCGGACGTTCGATCCGGACGGGAGGCTGGTCAGTGAAGCGCGTTATAAACGCGGCAAGCTGGACGGTCTCAGTATTGATTACCGTCCCAACGGGCTGCCGTTATTCGTTCGCAATTATGCGGACGGGATACAGCAGGGTACGTCCCGAGAATATTCGCCGACGGGTGTGGTGGTGCGCGAGGCGGATTATACAAGCGGCATTCAGAAGGGCCTGGTTCGCGAATTCGACCTCGAAGGAAATATGGTCAAGTCCTATGAAGCCTATGACGGAACGGCCGACGGACTTTGCCGGAATTTTTATCCCTCCGGGGAACTGCGCAGCAAAGCCACCCTGACGGAAGGCGAGATGTGGAACACCGAATACATCGAGTATTATCCGTCGGGTACATTGAAGCAGAAATATCAGGTGATGCGCGGCCGGCGGGAAGGGCTGTTCCAGGAATTTCATGAAAACGGAAATCTCAAGACGGCCGGGCAGTTTATGAACAACCGCCGCGAGGGCCTGTTTAAACTGTATAGCGCCGACGGTCATTTGCTCAGCGAGATTGACTACCGCGAAGGAAACCAGCAGCTGACCCGGGTTTACGATCAATCGGGCCGGTTGATCGACGAAAAGAAAGGCCAGCAATGACCGAAATAATTATTATCGGCGTCATCATGTTCTTTATCGGCGGCATCATGTGGTTGAATACGGGATCGCCTTCCAAAAAGAAGTCGCGGGAAGATTTGCTGAAAGACCTGGCACGTGTGCTTGATGGAAATCTGGAACCGCTGGAAAATTTTGAGAATTCCTACCGGATTTCCTTTGTGTTCGAAGGTTATACCTTTCGGTATGAAGATGTCGAATCGATGGGGTTCAAAGACAAGATTTACAAATCGTATTTGAAGATCGATACGGATACCAAGCTGAGCCTGATCTTTGGGGAAAAGCAGCGGACCAAGCTCATTGAACACGCCAAGAGCCACAGTCACGGCATTGTGAGGCTGCCAAAGGCCTTTTCGGAATTTGGGGCGACAAGTAACAACGCGTCCCTGGCGCAGGCCTTTATGGATGATGCCAGGATTATCAAGATTTTTAAGAAGTTTGCCGGCTTCGATCCCTGGGGAAAGCCCCGAATGCTCATGCGGGTTTCTGAAGGGACGATTGTCCTCACCTTTGACTCGGAAGCGGGAGGATTGCATAAGCCGATGCGATATGTAACCGAAACGTCGATCATTGAAGAATACCTAGATCAGTTGATCGTGCTGGTCAAGCGACTCGAGTCCCTTTAGTCGTAACCCCTTGTAAACCATTACACAGCAGTATCTAAGGAAGTATTTGGGGGGCGGTTGACAACCCCGGTTATTTTGTTATAATACGCGATTAGCATTCATGTGGCATGAGTGCTAATTTTGATCACAAGTCAAAATCAAGTATTAGCAGAGGTTTTCATCATGGTGTTATCCAAAGAAGAAGTTCAGCTTCGCAAGGACATGATCCTGGCCCTCACGATCGGTCACTATATCCAGACTGTGACCCCGGTGAGTTCCAGTTTCGTGGCCAAGGTCTATCCGACGGGGCTGAGTTCGGCGACGGTGCGCAATATATTCAAGGAGCTTGAGGATCAAGGGTATCTGACGCATCCGCACACATCTGCCGGGAGAATCCCCACGCAGAAGGGTTACCGCTATTATGTGGACCATTTGATGAAGGAAATTCACATCTTGGAAGCCGAGAGGCTTCGTATTGAGAAGGAGTACCGGACGCAAAGCATGGAGCTGGAGAATCTGCTCGACCGCACATCCCGCGAATTGTCGGACTTGACGAATTACACCAGCATTATCTCGGTGGACGGCCAGGAGCATCACATTTTCCTGCGCGGGGCGAATCACGTTGTCCAGTATCCTGACTTCCATGACGTCGCGAAAATACAGGATATCCTGCGCGCCCTTGATGAAAAGGAACGGTTGCTGCAGTTTATCAATCAGCAGTTACGTGAAAAGATTAATATTTATATCGGCCAAGAGATTGCGCTGCGCGAGATGAAACACTGCTCGCTGGTTATTTCCGCCTATAAGACCAAAAAGGGGCCGACCGGCCGGATGGCCATTCTCGGACCGACCCGCATGGATTACGGCCGGGTGGTCTCGGCGCTGGAATATTTCTCCGAATTGATTGAAGACATAACCTAGGGTGATGACCATGAAAGACACAAGTACCGAAGAAGAACTGCCCCGCGAAGCCGGTGCGGAAACGGACGCGCCCGGGGAAGACTCGATGGATGACGGCGCTCAAGCTGCTACCGCCGCGGCCGAGTCGTCCAAAAAGAAGGTCAAAGACAAGACTATCAAGATCAAGCAGTCGGAATACGACCGGCTGGTGGACGAGGCCGCGACCAACAAGGACAAATACGTCCGGTTATTCGCTGAGTTCGACAATGCCCGCAAGCGCATGGAGCGGGAAAAAATGGAGTTTGCCAAGTACGCCAACGAGGAAATCCTTGTCGATCTGCTCGGCCTTTTCGACAACCTGGAGCGGTCATTGCATTATGCGCGGGAGCACAAGATGGAGAATTTAACCAAAGGCCTTGAGATGGTGATTAAAGAGGCCAAGGAAATCCTGCGTAAGTACGGCGTCGAACCGATCGAGGCCGAAGGGAAGGTTTTTGATCCGCACCGTCACGAAATCCTGATGCAGGAGGATAACGATGAGTTGGAGGAGGGCACCGTCCTGCAGGAACTTCAAAAAGGGTATATGATGGGCGAAAAGGTCATCCGTACCACCAAGGTAAAAGTTTCGACGAAGTCGTCGGATTAAGATATCGAATGGAGGAGGTAATATCATGGCAAAAGCAATCGGAATCGATTTAGGAACATCAAACTCGGCCGCCGCTGTTTTGGAGGGTGGACGACCCACAATTATCCCGTCCGCCGAAGGTGCGGGCGTGGCCTCGGGCAAGGCGTTTCCCTCGTTTGTGGCCTTTACCAAGGACGGCGAGCGGCTCGTCGGGGAACCGGCCCGCCGGCAGGCCCCTGTTAATCCCAAGGGTACTATCTACGCCGCAAAGAGAAAAATGGGGACTGGTCACAAATTTGAGGTGGCCGGCAAAGAATTCACGCCGCAACAGATCAGCGCTTTTATTCTGCAAAAGATCAAGGCCGACGCCGAGAAGTTTCTCGGAGACACCGTCGATGAAGCGGTTATCACCGTGCCGGCGTACTTCAATGACAACCAGCGTCAGGCGACCAAGGACGCCGGGGAGATCGCGGGCCTGAAGGTCCTGCGGATCATCAACGAGCCCACCGCCGCCTGTCTCGCCTACGGTCTGGACAAGGCCGGTAAGGAACAGAAGATCATGGTCTTCGACTTCGGCGGCGGAACGCTTGACGTCACCATCCTGGAAATGGGTTGGGATTCCGAACAGGAAGCGGCAACGTTTGAGGTCCTCTCGACCAGTGGGGACAATCACCTCGGTGGGACAGATATGGATAATGTCCTGATCGACTATATTTGCGAAGAGTTCCAGAAGGAAAGCGGCATTGACCTGAAGAAGGAAAAGATGTCTTTCCAACGCCTGCGCGAAGCCGCCGAAAAGGCCAAAGTGGAACTCTCCAGTACCATTTCGACCGAGGTCAACCTGCCTTACATCGCGGCCACCGAGGCCGGTCCCGTCAATTTGACGCAGACGATCGACCGCGCCAAGCTGGAGAGCCTGGTGGGTTCTATTGTCGAACAGTGCAAAGGACCGATTCAGCAGGCAATCCGTGATGCCAGCGAAAAGCTTGGCGAGGACGTCAATGTCGACAAGGTCATTCTTGTCGGCGGACCGACCCGTATGCCGATCGTTCAGGAATTTGTGGAGAAGCAAGTCGGGAAGAAGATCGAGCGCGGCATCGACCCGATGGAATGTGTCGCGCTGGGCGCATCGGTTCAGGCCGGTATCGTGAAGGGGGACGCTAAGGAAGTCCTGTTACTGGACGTCACGCCGCTGACCCTCGGCATCGAGACCATGGGCGGTGTGATGACCAAATTGATCGAACGTAACACGACGATCCCTGTCAAGAAGA
Source organism: Candidatus Omnitrophota bacterium (assembly GCA_020632495.1). Classification (GTDB taxonomy): domain Bacteria; phylum Omnitrophota; class Gorgyraeia; order Zapsychrales; family Zapsychraceae; genus JAGOSC01. The sequence continues at coordinate 1,704,521 of JACKFL010000005.1, forward strand.
GCCAGGTGTTTTCGACGGCCGAAGACAATCAGTCCGCGGTCACGATCCGCGTCTTACAGGGGGAACGCCAGATGGCGGGAGACAATACCGAATTGGGGCGTTTCGATTTGGTCGGAATCCCTCCGGCCCCCCGCGGCATGCCGCAGATCGAGGTGACTTTTGACATTGATACCGACGGTATCGTGCACGTCACCGCCAAAGATAAGGGGACCGGCAAAGAGCAATCCATCCGAATCACGGCGCCGACCAAGCTCTCCGATGACGAGATCGAAAAGATGGTCAAGGAAGCTGAAAAGTATGCCGAAGAGGACAAGAAGAAAAAAGAACTGGTCGAAACCGTCAACGAAGCCAATACCTTGGTATACGCCACGGAAAAGTCGCTGAAGGAATACGGCGACAAGATCTCCGCCGGTGACAAGACGAACATCGAGGCGGAGATGGACAAGCTGAAGAAGGCCATTGAGTCCAAGGACGTGGCGGCTATTAAGAGCGCTCAGGAATCCTTGGCCAAGGTCAGCCAGAAGCTGGGCGAAGAGGTCTATAAAGCCAGTCAACAGGCCGAACAGACCGCCGGCGCCGGCGCAGCCGGAGCCGCGGGTCAGGGAAGTGCCGCGGCGGGCGGAGCCCAACCGGGCGGGGGGCAGTCATCCTCGGCCGGCGGGGACAAGGATGATGTCATCGACGCCGACTTCAAGGCGGAAGACGACAAGTAAGCCGGTCCAATTATGACCACAAGATCCAATTTTCACCCCGAAGGGATGGCAGATCAATGAAGAAGGATTACTATGAAATCTTGGGAGTCGCCAAGGACGCGTCGGTACAGGATATCAAGAAAAAGTACCGTTCTCTGGCGCTGAAGTACCATCCCGACCGGGTGGAAGAATCCAAGAAGGCCGAGTCTGAAGAGAAATTCAAGGAAATCTCCGAGGCCTACGGTGTTCTTTCCGATCCCAAAAAGCGCAAGCTTTACGATCAGTACGGGCATGCCGGTATCGATCAGAATTATTCCGCAGAGGACATCTTCAGGGGGGCCGACTTCGGCGATCTCGGAGATATCTTCAGCCAGTTTTTCGGCGGTGGCGGCTTCGGTGATATCTTCGGCGGCGGCGGGGGGCGCCGTTTTGACCGGGGCGCGGATATCCAGTATGAAGTGGAAATCACGCTGGAGGAAGCCTACCATGGCGTGAAGAAAAAGATCCGGGTCCCCCGGCATGAGCATTGTACCGACTGTAAAGGAACCGGTGCCAAGGACGGGACCAGTCTCAAGACTTGTTCCGCCTGCGGCGGTGCCGGGCACGTGACGGTCTCCAGCGGATTCTTCCGCATGCAGCAGACCTGCCATCAATGCCGCGGGGCTGGCAAGCAGATCCTGGAGACCTGTCCGACCTGCCACGGACAGGGACGGGTCAGGGTTACCCGCAATATTGACGTGAATATCCCGGCCGGAGTTGATAACTCTTCGCGGCTGCGGGTGCAAAACGAAGGGGAGGGCGGCCGCGACGGCCGCGGCGACCTGTACCTGTACATGCACATCCTGCCGCACGACGTCTTTAGGCGCGATCATAATGACATCTATCTTGAGCAGCCGGTCAGTTTCGTCAAAGCGGCGCTGGGATCGGAAGTATCCGTGCCGACTTTGGACGGGAATGTCAGCATGAAGGTCCCGGCCGGAACTCAGAGCGGAAAAGTCTTCCGATTAAAAGGGAAGGGGATGCCGGACCTGCGCACCGGGCATTGCGGCGACATGTATGTCAAGGCGATGATCCAGGTTCCCAAGAAATTGAGTGCCGAACAGCGCAAACTGCTGGAGGATTTCGCACGTCTCAGCGGTGAGTCCATCGATAAAACCGAGACGATCAAGGACAAGATCAAGAAGGTCTTCAAGTAAAGGAACAGCTATGCCGACATATCAGTACGAATGCGAGAATTGCGGCCACGCCCTGGAGCAGTGGCAGTCCATGACCGACAAAAAACTGCGTAAATGCCCTGCCTGCGGGAAGTTAAAGCTCCAGCGCCTGATCGGAACCGGAGGCGGGATTATTTTTAAAGGGACCGGATTTTACGAAACCGACTTCAAGACCAAGTCCGCCCCCAGCCAGGGCGCAGAGGCCCCGGCAAAGGCATCCGATACCTCCACCGCAACCCCTTCCAAATCAGATAGTTCCAGCAAAGATGCCAAAGCGGCCCAGAGCGACGCTTGAAGCCGTCGGGACGGCGAATTCATGAATTTGATAAGATTTTGGTTTCCAGTATTGGTCTATTCTGGTATTATTTTCTATGTGTCCTCATTGGAATCCGTTGAGACGCCGCAATCCATACCGCATTTTGACAAGGCATGTCACCTAGCCGAGTATGGTCTATTTGGTCTGTTACTTGCCAGGGCCATCAGCCACTCCGTAACTAGAATAGACCGAGCCACTTTGATTATCTGTACGGTCATCGGGGCCTTTTTGTACGGGCTTTCGGATGAATTCCATCAATCTTTTGTGCCGGGCCGTACTACGGACGTGATGGATCTGGCGGCCGACACCGTCGGCGGATTGCTGGGGGCATTGACATATATTTTCATCGATAACATTATCACCAAGCGAAAAGATTAAATATGCCAGGCATTAAACCGTTTCAAGCGTATTACTACAACAAGGACAAGGTGAAGGACTTTGCGCTGGTTATCGCCCCGCCGTACGATGTAATTTCGGCGGATAGACAGCAGGAGCTGCACAACCTCAGCCCCTATAATTTCACCCACATCGATCTCGCCAAGGATCTTCCTGAGGACAACGCCGAAAATAATAAATATAAACGGGCCGCGAAAACCTTCGACAAGTGGATCAAGGATGAGATTATGGTCAAGGACGACGGCCCGGCGATCTATTTTTATAAGCAGGAGTTCAAGATCCTGGGAGAAAGACATTCCCGGCTCGGATTTATCGCCTTGCTGGAACTGCAAAACCCCAATGAATCCAAAGTTTATCCCCATGAGAATACCCACCAGGACGCTATCGACGACCGCTTTGAGCTGACCAAATCGCTGGATGCCTATCTGAGCTCGATATTTGTATGTTATTCGGACGAACAGCGCAAGGTGGAAAAGATATTCACCAAACATATTCTGAGCAACGAACCGCTGGTAGATGTGGTGGATGAGTACGGGGTCCGCAACAAGCTGTGGAGTTTCAAGGATCAGGCGCTGATCGCCGAGATTCAGGATTCCCTGGTCGATCAGAACCTCTTTATCGCAGACGGACACCATCGCTTCAAGACCGCGAACGCGATCCGCGACCTGCGGGCCTCGCAGACGGATAACGTCACCGGGCTGGAGCCGTGGAATTACGTGATGACCTATTTCGCGAACCTGGACTCCCGGGATCTGCAGATTTTCCCGATGCATCGCATTATCCGCAAAGTCTCGAAAAAGATGGACTTCCTGGAAGAGTATTTCCGTATCGACAAGATCAAGGACGCCAACGAATTACAGATCCTGCTGGCGCGTGCCGGACTGAACGAGCACGCCTTCGGTCTCTACACCCGCGAGGGGATCAAGTTGCTGCGCTTGAAGAACAAGCTGCTGATCGACGAGTTTATCAAGAAGGGTTCTAAGGAACTCAAGAGCCTCGACGCTAATATCTTGAAGTACTTTATTTTGGACAAATTAGGCGTTAAATCTGACGACATCATTTACACCAAGGACGTGCAGGATGTCACCTCCATGGTGGATGACGGCACCGCCGACGCCGGGTTTGTACTCAATGCCGTTAAGATTAAGCAGTTGAAGGATATTGCTCTCAACGGTGAGAAGATGCCGCCCAAGACCACCTATTTTTATCCCAAGGTCGTCTCCGGATTGACCGTCTACCGGATAGAGTAGCTTGCCGAAACCGGCGGGCCGGGAGGGACACCCATGGCTTTATTTGGACGCAAACATTTTAATCTCCTGAATTCCAAAAAGAAGGATATTCCCGCCGGACTGTGGGCGCAGTGCAAGGATTGTTCCGCCACCATCTATAAAAAAGAGCTGGTGGACAATCTCAGCGTATGTCCCAAATGCGGTTATCATTTTCCGCTGAATGCCAGAGAGCGTATTGATTTGCTGATCGATCTGGGAACCTTCAAGGAGCGCGACCAGGACCTGGTCTCGGTCGATCCGCTGAAGTTCAAGGGACCCAAGACATACAAAGAAAAACTTCATTCCGATCAGAAGTCGACGGGGTTGCGGGATGCCGTCATCTCCGGTGAGGGTAATATCAACGGGAGTCCCGTGATGATCGCGGTGACTGATTCCCGTTTTATTATGGGGTCCATGGGATCGGTCGTGGGGGAGCGGATCACGCGGGCCATTGAGAGCGCGACGGATAAACGCATCCCGGTGATTATCGTTTCCGGTTCAGGTGGGGGGGCGCGGATGTATGAGGGCGTCTTCTCGCTGATGCAGATGGCCAAGACGTGCTCGGCCCTGGCGCGTCACAATGAGGCCGGATTGTTGCATATCTCGTGTCTGACCAATCCTACGATGGCCGGGATTATGGCGTCCTTTGCCGGCGTCGGAGATATCATTATGGCCGAGCCGCGGGCGCTGATCGGCTTTACCGGTCCCCGGGTGATCGAACAGACGATCCGGCAAAAATTGCCGGCAGGCTTCCAGCAATCCGAATTTCTCCTGGAGCACGGCCTGATCGATATGATTGTGGACCGCAAAGACCTCAAGGCCCGTATTTCCCAGGTGATTGATTACACGAGTAAGTCCCCGGCTGTCGCCGCCGCACCCGTGACGGATCCGGTCCCGCCTCCGGAAACCCCTGACAATTCCTGAAAGGGTCCTTATTCCTCCAGAAATACAAATTATTCGTTTGCAAACTGATACGATTTTTAATAGAATAATGGAATTATTCAACCGATAAAATGTCGAAACAGAGTGAAACGCTATGGCACAGATAACTTTGAAGGATGTTTCCAAGATATATAAAGGCGGCGTGAAGGCCGTTGATGCCGCAAATCTTGAGATCAAGAACAAGGAATTCATGGTCTTGGTCGGCCCGTCGGGCTGCGGAAAGTCAACCACGTTGCGCATGGTCGCCGGTCTGGAGGACATCTCCGATGGTCAGATTCACATCGGGGACCGTTTAGTTAATGATGTCCCGGCCAAGGACAGAGACATCGCCATGGTGTTCCAGAACTACGCGCTGTATCCGCACATGACCGTGTATGAGAATATGTCCTTCGGGCTCAAGCTGCGCAAGTATCCAAAGGAAGAGATCGAGAAGCGTGTCAACGAGGCGGCGGAGATCCTGGGTATCAAGCGGATGTTGAAGCGGCGGCCCAAGCAGCTGTCCGGGGGGGAACGTCAGCGCGTTGCCCTCGGCCGGGCAATCGTGCGGAAACCCAAGGTCTTTCTCTTCGATGAGCCGTTATCCAATCTCGACGCCAAACTTCGCGTTCAAATGCGGACCGAGATCCACAAACTGCGTCTGCGTCTGCAAACCACCTTTATCTACGTCACCCACGATCAAACCGAGGCGCTCACCCTGGGCGACAGGATCTGTGTTATGAAGGACGGCAAGATCCAGCAGTGCGCCGATCCGATGACCATCTACGATTGTCCGGTCAACAAATTCGTGGCCAGTTTTATCGGCTCGCCGCCGATCAGCTTTCTGGAGGGCCGGATTATCAAGAAGGGACAAAAATACTACTTCGACGAAGGCAAATTCAGCGTCAAATTGGTCGAAGAAATGTATAAGGCCATTAAACCCTACGAGGGCAAGGAAGTCATTTTTGCCATACGTCCCGAAGACATTTATGATAAACTGTTCGTATCCGAGTCTTCGCCCGACAACACCATTCGTGCCGCCTGTGAAGTGGTAGAGCCTCTCGGCTCTGAAGTGTATTTATATCTGAACACGGGAAAACAAACATTCATCGCTCGGGTCGGGGCTCACAACAGGCCCGAGGTGAATCGTGACATGGACCTCGTTTTTGATATGAGCAAGGTGCACTTCTTTGACCCCAAAACAGAACAAAGAATATCTTAATAATCCCCTCCCGCTAATCATCATTCTCCTCACGCCGCTTATCGGTCTGTTCATACTGGCCGTCGCCGCCGACCTGCGTGTTTTTATTCTGATCGGATTTGCCCTTTCCGCCATATTGGTGGTGCTGCTCCCGGCCCACTTGCGTCTGACGCGTATGCGCGCCGCCGCCGAACTTCAGCTCCAGGATATTCGCGAGCGTATGAACCTCGTCGACTTTTCCATCCAGAAGGAAGACCGAACCATCCGCTCCATTCAGGACAAGATCACCGACTTCTCTCAGCTTAAGGTCGTCACGGAGAAGCTCAGTCAATGCCTGACACTTGATGAAACCACCAAGACGCTCTCGCGCGAGATCCGACGGTTGCTGGGGGACAGGGACGCGACGGTGATCCTGTATTTATTCCACTCAAAGACCGGCGACCTGGGAATCTCGTCGTCCCACAAGGGACAGATGCGTGTAAATCTCAAAACTAAACGAGGGGACGAGTTCGACCACTATTTGGTCAAAACCATGCAGCCGCTGCTGATTGAGGATCTGAAAAGTGACTACCGCTTCGATATCGACAAGGTGAAGATTCAGGATGAGCGGACAATCGGTTCATTGATCAGTGTGCCGATGGTCGTCGATCAGCGCGCGTTGGGTATTCTGCGTATCGACAGCCCGCAGGACCATAAATTCAATACGCAGGATCTGCGATTTTTGCGTACCGTCGCAGATGTCGGCGCGATGGCGATTGAAAACGCGCAGTTGTATCAGCATGTCCAGCAACTGGCAATCCGCGACGGATTGACCGGGCTGTACCTGCGCCGGTATTTGAAGGAGCGCATGCCGCCGGAGGTGGCGCGCCAGCTGCGCAACGACGGCCGCCTGGCGTTCTTGATGATCGATATCGACAAGTTTAAGGTGTACAACGATAAATTCGGCCACATGGCCGGAGATATCGTCCTGAAGACGGTGGGGGAGTTTATGCAGGATTTCTTCGACCAGCCCGGCGTCCTGCTCTGCCGGTACGGCGGTGAGGAATTCGCGGTGATGTTGCCCGACTGTGACAAGAAAGCGGCGGCTGAATTGGCAGAGGAGATGCGCCGCCAGATTGCGATGAAGATGGTCATCCTCCGGCGGGAGAAAACGAACATTACCGTGTCGGTCGGCGTGGCCGGTCTGCCTGAGGATGCGAAAGTTGTCGACGAGTTGATCAGGGTGGCCGACCAGGCTCTCTACCGGGCCAAGGAAACCGGCCGTGACCGGGTGTGTTTGGCGGGAGAAGGATAGTATGTTTGAAACTCTGAGCATTTTGACATTCATATATGTGGCGATCGTCCTGGCCTACATCCGTAAGCTGATTATTCAGATGCAACAGGACAACATGCGCCAGATAGAGGACCTTCAGAAGATTTATGCCAAGCTCGTCGACCAGCAGAATCAATTGGCGGAGCACAAAATCGATATTCAAAATGAGGCCAGCAAGGTTTTCACTCTTTACGACATGACGCGTGAGGTCACGCGGACCCGCAGCCAACAGGACGCCTTTGAGATCTTCAAAGACAAGTTGCATCAAAACGTACACTACGTGAAGTGTGAGTTGTCCGATGCCCCCTGTCCCGAGGTCACCAACTTTGTGGGTAAGAACGGCCGTTTCTTTTTCCGGCTCAGAAACAAGGAAACCGAGATGGGGCATATTATGATCGACCGGCTCGAGCCCGAAGACAAGGACAAGGCCGTTATCCTGTGCCATCAATTCGCCCTGGCCCTGCGGCGGGTCAAATTGTACCAGGAGATCGAGCAAACGGCGATCACCGACAGTCTTACCGGTCTGCATACCCGGCGTTATGCCCTGGAGCGGCTGGACGAAGAATTGACGCGCGCCAAGTCCCGGCGGATGGACATGGCGGTCTTGATGATCGACATTGATCATTTCAAGAATTGCAATGACCGGTACGGGCATCTGGTGGGGGACCAGATCCTGCGGGAAGTCGGCGATGTTATCCGCAGCAGTACCCGGGAGATTGATATTGCTGGCCGCTACGGCGGGGAGGAATTTTGTATCGTTCTGCCCGACACAGACTTAAGCGGTGCCCGCTACGCGGCCGAGCGTATCCGGTCCGCCGCGGAGGAGCGGACGATTACCGCGTACGATGCCACTGTGCATATCACCGTCAGTATCGGGATCGCCACTTATCCCGCGGATGCCCGCAAAAGCTCCGAATTGATCGATAAGGCCGACTGGACGCTATACAAGGCGAAGAAACAGGGGCGCAACCGCGTCTGCGCCTTCGGAGACTAGCCCGAACTGCTTACTGCCGTTAGACTTTGCTCCCTCAGCCGAGGGGCCGTCCGGCCCAAAAACACCATTCAAAGGTTGAATCCCCGCAGGGCATCATGTAGAATGAGACCATCTCAGCAGGCCTCTCATTCCCGAGTATTGCCTATTTCTAGAGTTGACCACTTTTAATAATTCTATTAGTACAGGTATATCTATCCACGATGGATCGTCATATATTGGGCATCGACGTGGGAGGGACGAATGTCAAATTGGGCATTGTCGCTCCCGGCGGCAAAATTGTCGCTCGTGCCAACATAGGCACTAAAAATCATTCGCGCAGCAAGCTTCAATTGATCAAGGCCATGGTCCAGACGGCGGGCGAATTGATCGCCTCCGAAGGTCTGGCAAAACAGGATTTCTGTGGCGTCGGGATCGGTCTGCCGGGATTGATCGACCCGGTGGGCGGGATCGTGCGGTACCTGCCGAATATTCCCGGCTGGCGCAATGTCCGCCTGCAGGAGATCATGGCAAACGACCTCGGCCTGCCGGTATTTATCGAGAACGATGTGAACATGATTACCCTGGCGGAATGGAAGTTCGGGGCCGGTGTGGGCTATGAGAATTTTATCTGCATTACCCTGGGCACCGGTGTCGGCGGCGGTCTGATTCTTAATAACGCCATGTACCGGGGAGAAGGTTTTGTGGCCGGTGAGGTCGGTCATATGCCCTTGGGGGAGTCCACGCTGGAAGGGCATGTCGGCAACGGAGTGCTCGCCGAACGGGCCGGAAAGATTTTTAAGATCAGAAACATGCAGCCTCCCGACGTGTTCCGGCTGGCTCAGGAGGGAAATGCCCGGGCCATCGAATTCTGGGAGGAGGTGGGAACGTACTTGGGAACGACCCTGGCGGGGGTGATCAACCTGCTGAACCTGCGGCTGGTCATCGTCGGCGGCGGCGTCTCCAACAATTACCGGTTTTTCGCCCCGGCTATGAAGGCCACACTCAAGGCCAAGGCCATGCGCGTCCAGGCAGGTATGGTCAAGGTTACACGGTGCAAACTGCATAATGACGCCGGAATCATCGGCGCCCGTATTTTGGTAGAGGAATTCCTCATTGGCAAAGGCTGACAATAATTTCCTGCGCTCCGCCTTCCGGACGGGGGTGACTCTGATCTGGCTCTTGACCGCGTGCCTGCCGGCAGGAGCGCAGGGCACTCAGAACCGGAACGGAGGACAGGTCGAGCTCAACGGGGACACCGTGGAGTATGACCGGGAAAGAAACCGTGTCATTGTCGTGGGCGATGTTGTGATCAAGTACCGGGGCACGACGCTGATGTGTGACCGGGCCGAATATGATCAGAATACGCAAACCGCCGTCGCCACCGGAAACGTCCGTCTGCTCACCGAGCAGGGCGAGGTATGGGGCGACGATCTGACATTTAATTACGCCACGATGACCGGTGATTTCCAATCGGCCCGTCTGCTGGCCGATCCCTATTACGGCGGCGGCGAGCAGGTTGAGATGGTCAATCAAGACAAGTTTGTGATGACCAACGGTTACGTCACGACCAGCGACTACGACAAGCCGGAGTGGCGTATCCAATCCAAGAAAATCGACATCTATCCGGGTGACAAACTCGTCGCCCATGGCAACCGCCTCAAGATCGGCGAAATCCCGCTGATGTTTCTTCCGCGTTACTGGCACCGGCTGGACGATACCAAACCTAAACTGATTCTCACCCCGGGTTACGACAGTGATTGGGGGATGTTTTTGCTGACGCAGTACCGCTTCTATACCAGCAAATACGTCAAAGGGGTTCTGCGGCTCGATTACCGCGAACTGCTTGACGTCGCCTCGGGTTTCGATGTCGACTACAAGACGCCCGGTTACGGCGCGGGGCTATTGAAGGCCTATTACACCAATGAACGCAAGATCGATGCGGACCGTCTTTGGGATGATCGCCGCACGCCGACACCCGAAACGGAACGATACAAAGTCGAATGGCGCCATAAATGGATCCTCGACGAGCGTACCACAGCTATCGCGCAGTATTACAAGCTGAGTGACCGGAATTTCCTTAAAGACTATTTTGAACGTGAGTTTGAGGAGGATTCATTTCCCGACACATTTTTCCTGCTGACCCATACCTTTCCGAAAGGAACTCTCAGTCTGCGCTCCGATGTGCGCGTGAACCGGTTCGTCAGTGATGTCGAGCGGTTGCCGGAGCTGCGTTACGACTTGAACAATACCGAGATCGGAGACACAGGCTTTTATTTCCGCAACATCACCACCTTTTCGTACTTGACGGAAAAAAGCGCGTCGCCCCGCACGTTCCAGGAAAACACCAACCGCTATGACACTGATTACGAGATTTCGTATCCGGCCAAAGTCGGCGTGGTGGAAGTGCGGCCGTTCATCGGCGGACGGAACACGTTTTACACCCGGACGCTCGACCCGGACAAAGACAACGAGATGCGCGAGGTCTACCGGGCCGGGGCCAGCCTGAGCACCAAGTTTTACAAGATCTATGATCTCGAAACGGATGCCTTGGGACTGGATATTACCCGGTTGCGGCATATCGTGACGCCGACCGTCAGCTATACCTACACCACCGATCCCACGGTTGCACCGGGGGAACTCAACCAATTCGACGGAGTGGACAATATCCGCCGCCGGCACACCATCCATCTCGGGTTGGAAAACAAGCTGCAGACCAAGCGGGGTGACAAGACCGTGGAGCTCCTCAGGGCGGTGTTCGGGGTGGATTACCGGCTGCGGCAGGATTTTCGCGACAGCGGATTTGACATCGTCACCGCCGATATCGACTTCCGTCCGACCAAGTGGATGACCTTGTATTTTGACTCGAAATATGATACAAGAGAAGATTATCTTGAGACCGCCAACACCGATTTGTTCTTCAGCGGCGGCTCCAAATGGTCGCTGGGCTTGGGCCACCGGTATACCCGGGACACGGACGACCAAATAACAACGCAACTTAAGTACCTGTTTAATCAAAAATGGGCGTTCCGCGGGATCAGCCGGGTGGATGTCGATAACGGTGACCTTGAGGAGCAGGAGTATATCCTGACCCGGGATCTGCACTCCTGGGAAATGGATCTTCAGGTCAATGAATCCGACGGAGACGGGACGCAGGTCCTCATGCTGTTCCGTCTGAAAGCCTTTCCCGAGCTGGGATTTGATTTCGGAACCACATTCGAACGCAAACGAAGCGGCTCTGACGCGGGAGATAACTAGGATGGGTGTGGCGGTGAATAGGCGTCAACGGAAAGGAGAAAAAGCGTGGAAATCGCAATCGTAGGATCGGGTTATGTGGGATTGGTCACCGGCGTGTGCCTGGCGGAAATCGGCCATGACGTAACCTGTATAGATGTCGATAAGACCAAGATCAACAAGCTGAAGAAAGGGCTGATACCCATTTATGAACCCGGCCTGGACAAGCTGTTGGTCAAGAATATAAATAACAAGCGTCTTAAATTCAGTTACTCGATTAAGGACGGCGCGCAAAAAGCTACGGCCATCTTCATCGCTGTGGGAACGCCGTCCAAGAAGAACGGCGACGCCGATTTAACTTATGTCGAGAACGTGGCGCGCGAGATCGCCGAGAGCATGACGGATTACAAGCTGGTCATCGAGAAATCGACGGTCCCGGCCGAAACCGGCAAGAAAGTCGCGCAGACCATCCGCAAATACATTCCTAAGAAGTACCGTCAGGGCAACAAATTGCTGCTGGACTTCGACGTGGCCTCCAATCCGGAGTTTCTGCGCGAGGGGTCCGCGGTGGAAGACTTTATGAACCCGGACCGGGTCGTGATCGGGGTGGAAAGCAAGCGTGCCGAGAAGTTGCTGCGCGAGATCTACAAGCCGCTGAAACCCAAGATGGTCGTGACCAACATCAATTCCGCGGAGTTGATCAAACACGCCTCCAATTCTTTTCTGGCCACGAAAATATCCTTTATCAATGCCATTTCGCAAATCTGCACGATTCTCGAAGCTGATGTGCTGAAAGTCGCCGAGGGGATGGGCTACGACCGGCGCATCGGACGCCAGTTTCTGAACGCGGGGATCGGCTACGGGGGGAGCTGTTTTCCCAAGGATGTGGATGCCTTCATCCGCCTGAGCGAAAAGAGCGGTTACAAATTTCATCTGCTCGAGCAGGTTCGGGAAATCAATGAACAACAGAAGGACGCCTTCCTGAAGCTCATCGAAGACAAGATGTGGATTGTCAAAAACAAAACCATCGGTCTGCTCGGGTTGGCATTCAAGCCGAATACCGACGACATGCGCAATGCGCCGTCCATCGATCTGATCCGCGCGCTGCAGAAGGAAGGGGCGCAGATAAAAGCCTATGATCCGGAGGCGGTGGAGAATACCCGCAAGATGGTCGAGGGAGTTACTTTTTCAAAGGATCCATACGCCTTGGCCAAGGGCTGCGACTGTCTGCTGTTGGTGACCGAGTGGGAAGAGTTTCATGATCTGAACTTTGAGAAGATCCGTGATCTGATGAATCATCCCGTCATCTTTGACGGACGCAATTTGTATCATGACAAGAAGCTGGACAAAATCGGGTTCGAATATTACGGGATTGGCCGACCGGCCGTGTAAATTCGTAAAGGAGGCCAATGTCGACGGCACTTAAGAACAAAATATCCCGCAAGACCGCGCGGGTCGCGGTAATCGGGCTTGGATACGTGGGCCTGCCGCTGGCGGTTAATTTTGCCAAGGCCGGCTACCGGGTGACCGGTCTGGATATGGACGAAGACCGGGTCCGTCAGGTCAATGCCCGCCGCAGCTATATTTCCGACATTCCCACCGCCCAGTTGGCCGCCGTCGTGCGCGCCAAGAGACTTTCCGCCCACACCGACTTCGAGTTGATCCGCGATATGGATGTCCTCATTATCTGTGTTCCCACCCCGTTGCGCCGCCGCTACACTCCCGACATCAGCTATATCCTCAGCGCCGTGCGCACGATCGCCAAATATGTCAAAAAACATGCCCTGATCATTCTGGAGAGCACCACCTATCCGGGGACGACCGAGGAGCTGATTCTTCCGGAGCTGCAAAAAGGCGGACGGAAGGTCGGACGCGATTTTTATCTTTCGTTTTCACCGGAAAGGATCGATCCCGGAAACAAGCTCTACGATGTGACGCGTATCCCGAAGGTGGTCGGAGGGGTTGAACCCAAGAGCGGCGAGTATACGGCGCTGCTGTACCGAAAGATCATCCGCGAGATTCATGTGGTGTCGACGGCCAAGTCGGCTGAAATGACCAAACTGCTGGAGAATTCGTTCCGGATCATCAATATCGGCTGGATCAATGAGGTGGCCATGATGTGCCACAAGATGGATATCGACGTTTGGGAAGTCATCGAGGCGGCCAAGACCAAGCCGTTCGGTTTTATGCCGTTCTATCCCGGATTGGGCGTCGGCGGGCACTGCATCCCGGATGATCCGTTGTACCTTTATTGGAAGGCCAAGCACCACGGTTTCAGCTCCAGGTATATCAAGCTGTCGGCCGACACTAATCACAACATGCCGGCCTATGCTTACCAGCATCTCAAAGACGAAATGAAGAAACGGAAGAAGACGACGCGGAAAATGAAGGTGCTGGTGATCGGCGTCACCTACAAAAAAGATGTCCGGGATTTGCGCAAGTCTCCGCCTTTGACCCTGATCGAGATGATGCAGGACGACGGGTGCGCGGTGGATTATCATGATCCGATTATCCCTTATTTGAAGATCGGCAAGATCGACCTGGTCAGTGTCGAACTCAGCCGGAAGGTTCTCGGCCGTTACGATGTGGTCATCACGGCGACCGATCACACGGCGGTCAACTGGAGCTTTGTGTTGAACAATGCCAAGTTGATTTTCGACGTGAAGCATATGTACGGTCAGAAGCAAAGCAAAAATATCATCCGATTTTAAGCCGACAAGGAGTTTTTCATGGCGACACGAAAAAAAGTGGCGGTAATTACCGGCGGCGCCGGGTTCCTGGGCAGTCACTTGTCCGACCGCTTTCTGGCAGAGGGCTGCCGCGTCATTTGCGTGGACAACCTGATCACCGGTAATTTGAACAACATCAAGCATCTGCGCAAGAACAAGGACTTCAGTTTCAAGAAGCATGATGTTTCAAAAAAAATCAGCATACCCGGAACCGTTGATTATGTCCTGCACTTCGCCTCGCCGGCATCTCCGGTCGACTATCTGGAGTATCCGATCCAGACGTTGAAAGTCGGCGCATTGGGAACGCACAACACGCTGGGTCTTGCTAAGCTCAAAAAAGCCCGCTATTTGCTCGCGTCGACCTCGGAAGTCTACGGCGACCCGCAGGTCCATCCGCAGAAAGAAGACTACTGGGGTCACGTCAATCCCATCGGACCGCGCGGCGTCTATGACGAGGCCAAGCGTTTCGCCGAGGCGATGACCATGGCCTATCGCCGGTATCACACGGTGGATTCGAAGATTATCCGAATTTTCAATACGTATGGTCCGCGGATGCGGATTAAAGACGGCCGGGTCGTGCCGAACTTTATCGATCAGGCGTTGAACAACAAGAACCTGACCGTTTACGGTAACGGCAAGCAAACCCGCTCCTTCTGTTATTATTCGGATCTCGTCGAAGGGATTTACCGGATGATCCGTTCCAAACATTCAGGGCCCGTCAATTTGGGTAATCCCGATGAATTTACGATTCTGCAGTTCGCCAAGCTGGTCGTCAAAATGACCGACACGCGCAGTAAGATTGTGTATAAACCGTTGCCGGTCGACGATCCCAAGACGCGTCAGCCGAACATTTCATTGGCCAAACGTGTCCTGAAATGGCAGCCGAAGGTCAAACTCGAGCAAGGACTCCAGGAAACCCTCACGTGGTTTCAGGGGCAGGGGATCGGAAAGTAACAACGTATGTCCTCACCGGTTAATATTTTAGGTATTTCCGCGTTTTACCATGACAGTGCCGCCTGCCTGATCCGTGACGGACGCATCGTCGCGGCCGCCCAGGAAGAGCGCTTCACCCGCAAAAAGCACGACGAAGCCTTTCCGACCCATGCCGTTGACTATTGTCTGCGGGAAGGCGGCGTCACGATCGGCGACATCAATTATCTGGGGTTTTACGACAAGCCGTTTTTAAAATTTGAACGGCTGCTGTTAACCTATCTCACCTACGCGCCCGCGGGCATCCGTTCCTTTTTACAAGCGATGCCGGTCTGGCTGAAGCAGAAGATTTTCCTTAAAGACTATCTTATGAACGAATTGGGGTATGACGGCGAGGTGATATTCACCGAGCACCATGAGTCGCACGCCGCGTCCGCGTTTTTCCCGTCGCCGTTCAAGGAAGCCGCCGTTCTGACCATGGACGGGGTGGGGGAGTGGACAACCTCCAGCTACGGTGTGGGCAGCGACAACCGGATCGAGCTCCTCGCCGATATCAATTTCCCGCATTCGCTGGGATTGTTGTACTCCGCGTTCACTTATTATTTGGGATTCAGGGTCAACTCCGGCGAGTACAAGGTGATGGGACTGGCCCCCTACGGAGAACCCAAGTACGTGGACCTGATCAAGGAGCATTTGATTAACATCAAACCCGACGGGTCCTTCCGGTTGAACATGGAATATTTCAATTACTGTGTCGGATTGACCATGACCAACAAGAAGTTTGACCGCCTGTTCGGCGGGCCGCCGCGCGTGCCGGAAACGGATTTGTCTCAGCGCGACATGGATTTGGCCCGGTCCGTTCAGGAAGTGACTGAGGAAGTTATGATGCTCATGGCCCGGCATGTTCATCAGGAAACAGGGATGAAGAATCTGTGCCTCGCCGGCGGCGTGGCACTGAATTGCGTCGGCAACGGGAAGATCCTCAAAGAAGGACCTTTTGAGAATATTTGGATACAGCCGGCGGCCGGGGACGCAGGGGGTGCCCTGGGCGTCGCCGCATTTATTTGGTACCAGTATTTGAACAATCCGCGCGATGTCAATGAGGTTGATGACCTGCAGGCGGGAACTTATCTGGGGCCGCAATACACCGCGCCGGAGATCGAGGAGTTCCTCAAACTGCACAGTTATCCCTATTCCGTAATCAATCCGGAGGAATTGCCCCGGCGGATCGCGGCCCTGATCAATGATCAGAATGTCATCGGGCTTTTTAACGGGCGCATGGAGTTCGGCCCACGGGCCCTAGGCGCGCGCAGTATCATCGGCGACGCGCGGTCCGAGAAGATGCAGTCGATCATCAATCTGAAGATCAAGTTCCGCGAATCATTCCGTCCGTTCGCGCCGAGCGTCCTGCGGGAGAAGGTGTCCGAATATTTCGACATGGACGCCGACAGCCCGTATATGCTGCTGGTCGCCGGCGTTCAACCGGACAAGATCCTTCCCGAATCAAGGGAAATGACGGCCACGGGGCTGGACAAACTCAAGGTCTGCCGGTCGGTTATTCCGGCGGTCACGCACGTGGATTACTCGGCCCGTGTGCAAACTGTTCACCCCCAAACCAATGCTTTGTACTATAATATTCTCCAGGAATTCGATAAATTGTCGGGATGCCCCGTGATTATCAATACGTCCTTCAACATCCGCGGTGAGCCGATCGTGTGTACACCGGAGGACGCTTACCGGTGCTTCATGTGCACCGATATGGACTATCTGGTACTGGAAAACTGCATTCTCGACAAGAATCTTCAACCCGAGTCGGAAGAATTCCGCAAGGAGAACATCTCACGGATCCTCGATTAATGGACAAGGAAAAGCAAAATCTTTACGTATTCGGTTACGGCCTCGGGTTGATCATCCCCTATATCTTGATCTTCCGCTATCTGTCGCATCACCAGTGGACGCACATCGCGAAAGGTTGGCG
The DNA here is from genome assembly GCA_020632495.1 of Candidatus Omnitrophota bacterium. Taxonomy (GTDB): domain Bacteria; phylum Omnitrophota; class Gorgyraeia; order Zapsychrales; family Zapsychraceae; genus JAGOSC01. The sequence continues at coordinate 1,721,679 of JACKFL010000005.1, forward strand.
TGTGTGCGGATTTCTGGTCGTATTCGTGGCGATTCTATGGCTGTTGACCCGGATAAAGGATCTCAAGCCGATTTTTAATACCTGGATTCTGGCGGTGCAAGCCGGTATCCTGAGTTATTTGTGGCAGGGAGGATCGATCCATTTTATATCGTTTTTCCTGATGGCCGGGGCGATCATCTTTATGTTATACTCGGTGGTCGATGTGGAACAATTGCGGCCCGTTTATGACGGCTGGATGTGGGTCGCCCACAAAATCAACCTGGTGCTGACGACCTTGGTGCTGGGAATCATGTACTACGGCGTATTCACGCCGGTGGCATTATACTTTCGGGTGAGCGGAAAGGACCAATTGGACCGGGCTATCGACCGCGAAGCGCCGTCTTACTGGATCCGCCGGCCCAAGAAAGAGTTTAAACCGGAACAATACACCAAACAGTTTTAATCATGCCCAAAATAACGATCTTACATGAATTCTGGGAGTTTCTTAAGGTTCGCAAGCGTTACTGGCTGGCGCCGATTATCATCATTATGGTGATTCTCAGTCTGCTGATCATTTTCGCTCAATCCTCGTCGGTGACTCCCTTTATCTACACCATTTTCTAATGCCAACGGTCACCAAAGAAGATCTCATCAATTTCGAGAAGGAGATCGCGGACATCTTCAAATCAGGCCAGTTGCGGGCGCCGGTCCATTTGCGCGCGGGCCGTGAGGATGAGTTGATCCGCATCTTTGAAGAACAGAACATCGGGAGTGATGACTATGTGTTCGGCTTCTGGGATTCCCATGAGCTGGCCCTGTTGAAGGGAGTCCCCCGGCAGGAGTTAAAAGATTCCATCATGCGGGGCAACAGCATCGCGTTGTGTTTCCCGGAATACAAAATTCTCTGTTCCGGGATCGTGGGAAGCCTGATGGGGACCGCGGTGGGCACGGCATGGGGTCTGAAGAATTTGGGCAAACCGGGCCGGGTCTATTTGTTCTGCGGAGATATGTCTTCCGAAACCGGGATTTTCCACGAGTCGGTGAAGTACGCCAATAACTATGACCTGCCGGTCACGTTTATCGTCGGAGACAACGGGGTAAGTGTCATGACCGATACCCGCGAGGTCTGGGGTTGTCCCGACCCCTGGTTCCAGGGCACGAAGTACGCCGACAAGATCATTTATTTCCGCTACACAAACGGATTTCCGCATTCGGGAATCGGTAAACTCATCAAATTCTGAGCGTCCGATATGACTTATTTCGATGAATTGAAAAGAACGATGGAGTGGCTGGCCGAACAGCCCGACACCATGTTTGTCGGGCAGACGGTGGCCGGGCCGGGTACGTTTATGTATCAAACCTTGCGTGACGTCCCCCCGGACAAGACGCTGGAGATGCCGATCAACGAAAGCTTTCAAATGCAATTTTCCATCGGTATGGCGCTGGCCGGGTATGTTCCTATCAGCGTCTATCCACGGCAGAATTTTCTATTGCTGGCCACGTCAGACATGGTTAATATGCTGGACAAAATACCGGCGATCAGTGAGGGGCAGCTGCTTCCCAAGATGATCATCCGGGTCGCCAGCGGCCCTTATCAGCCTGTTCATCCGGGGCATCAGCATATCGGCAATTACGCCGAGGCCTTCCGTAAAATGTTTACCACCATCGATGTGGTTGAGCTGGAGGAGCCCGCGGATGTCTTTCCCGCGTACCGGGACGCGCTGCAGCGGGAGGACCAAAAGCCTACCCTGATTATCGAGCACGGGAACTATTACAACAGCAAATGACAGTCAAGGGCGCCAAGATTCTGGTGGTCGGGCACGGTGACATTCTTGAATGCGCGGTCACTGCGCACCTCCGGGAAGAAGGCGCTGCCGAGGTTTACAGCGTTTGGGAACTTGCCTTGGATTGTGCCGTTCAGCCCGCCGTTCACGATTTTTTCCAGAAGCACCGTCCGGATTATGTGGTGCTCGGATCGACCCGCTCCGGCGGGATTCAGGCGAATCTCGATCACCCGGCCGATTTCAGTTATCACAATGTGCAAAGCGCCGCGAATGTGTTTCACGCGGCGTACAAGTTTCAGGCCAAGAAAGTCCTGTTTTGGGCCAGCTCCTGCATCTATCCGCGTGAGGCGCCACAGCCTTACCGGCCGGATCAGATCTTAACCGGTCCGGTGGAATCGAGCAGCGAACCGTATGCGATCGCGAAGCTCGCCGGCCTCGCCATGGCGCGCGGCTATCGCCGGCAGCACGGTTTGTCCACGGTGGTGGCGATACCGGCGACCGTCTACGGCCCGGGATCGGACGGGGACTTGCAAAATGCGCATGTGATCGGTGCGCTGATCCATAAGTTTCAGGAGGCGATGCACAACGGGGCGGACGCCGTCGAGGTGTGGGGCTCCGGAAATCCGTTGCGGGAGTTTCTGTACCGGGACGACCTGTGCGCCGCCTGCCGGCTGCTGCTCGAGGACTATGACGGTGAAGATATTGTAAATGTCGGCTCGGGTGAGGAGGTCTCGATCGCGGATCTGGCCCGGATGGTTGCCGAGGCCACGGATTACCGCGGTCAGATTAACTTTGACGCCTCCCGGCCGGACGGCGCGGCGCGAAAGGTGCTTGACAGTCAGCCAATGCGCTCGTTAGGGTGGCAGCCGGAAACATCACTGAAAGAGGGGATCCGGCGTACAGTGAATTGGTTTCAGCAAGGGGAGAAGGTATGAAGATCTTAGTCACCGGCGGTGCCGGTTACATCGGCGCGGTGATGGTGCCGCGGCTGTTGCAGGCTGGGCACGAGGTCACAGTCCTCGATAATTTCATGTATCATCAGACAGCTCTGCTCGACAGCTGCCACTTCACGAGTTTACGCATCGTCAAGGGAGATACGCGTGACGCGTCGCTTTTGGAACGGCTGGTGCCCGAAGCGGATGCGATTTTTCCGTTGGCCTGCCTCACCGGCGCGCCGATCTGTGATCAGCGTCCTCAGGATGCCGAGGAGATCATTATCGACGCCCTGGCCGACATCATCCGCCTGCGCCGGCCCGGTCAGCGCATCGTTTATCCGACCACCAACAGCGGGTACGGAGTGGGAGAAAAAGGCAAGCATTGCACTGAAGAAACGCCTTTGAATCCGATTTCATTGTACGGCCGCCTCAAGGTGCAGGCCGAGCGCATGGTCCTGGAGGCCGGCGACGGCATCACCCTGCGTTTGGCAACGGCTTTCGGTATTTCCCCGCGGATGCGGCTGGATTTGTTGGTCAACGATTTTACCTACAAAGCCGTCTTTGACGGACACATTGAATTGTTTGAGGCGCATTTTATGCGCAATTTTATTCATGTCCGTGACATTGCCAAGGCCTTCCAGCACGCGCTGGACAACTTTGACAAAATGAAGGATGAACCCTATAATGTAGGCTTAAGTGACGCAAACTTAAGTAAAAAAGGTCTTTGCGAAGAAATTCAGAAGCAGGTCCCAACCTTTACCTTCTCCGAATCAAGCGACGCCAAAGATCCCGACCAACGCGATTATATCGTCAGCAATGATAAAATCGAGGCGACCGGATTCCGGCCGGATGTGACCCTGGCCGCGGGTATCGCGGAACTGATCAAAGGATATACGATTTTGCCCAAGGTCCGTGAGGTCACCACCCAGCTGAGCAACGTATAGTTCCCATATGAGCCCGACCGATATTCTCTTCATTCATCCCAACGCGTCCAAGAAAATCTACCAGGATCTCAGTAAGGATTTTTCTGCCATCGAGCCGCCGATTTGGGCCGGTATGTTGACCCGGCACTGTCTGACGCGTGATATCAGGGCGGATATCCTTGACTGTGAGGCCCTGCACCTCACCGACGACCAAGCGGCCGCGCGTGTGGCCGAGTACGCGCCCAAGGTGGCCTGTCTGGTAGTTTACGGCCAACAGCCATCGGCGAGTTCGCAAAATATGGCCGGTGCCGTGTCGCTCGCCGAGCATATTCGGGCCGCCGCTCCTGAGATCAAGATCCTTTTCGTCGGCGGTCATGTGGCGGCGTTGCCGGAAGAAGTCCTGCGCCGGCATGACTGCATTGACTTTGTGTGTCAAAATGAGGGCGTGTATACGATTTCCGCTCTGATGCAAACTGATTTGGAAAACCGGCTGGACAAGATCGCCGGGTTGGGCTACCGCCGCGACGGCGGCGTCGTGCTGAATCCCCCGTCTGCGATCGTGGCCAAGACGGATCTGGCGGTGGATTTGCCTGGGATCCCGTGGGATATGCTGCCGATGGACCGCTACCGGACCAGCCTCTGGCATTCCTATTCCAATGACGCCGTTCGCCAGCCGTTCGCCGCGCTTTATACCAGTCTGGGCTGCCCGATGAAGTGTTCGTTTTGCATGATCAACATTATCAACCGGCAGGACAACCGCTACGCGGACGGCAGCGCGGTGTTCCGTTTTTGGGACCCGGAGTTTATCATTCAGGAATTCGATGAGCTTGCCCGGCGCGGTATCCGCAACATCAAGATTGCCGACGAGTTGTTTGTCCTAAATGCCAATCATTTCATGAAGCTCTGTGAAATGATCATTGAACGCGAGTATGATTTTAATATCTGGTGTTATTCCCGGATCGATACGGTAAAGGAACGGTTCCTGGAGACGCTAAAAAAAGCGGGTGTGAACTGGCTTGCCCTGGGGATAGAAAGCGGCAATACGCGTGTCCGCAAGGATGTGACCAAGGGCCGCTTTGAGGATGTCGACATCCGAGATATCGTGCAGAAGATCCGCGATCACGGGATCAATGTGATCGCCAACTATATTTTCGGACTTCCCGAAGATGATCATCAGAGTATGCAGACGACCCTCGATTTGGCGCTCGAGTTGAACACCGAAGAGGCCAATTTCTATTCGGCGATGGCCTATCCGGGCAGTCCGCTGTACGGGATGGCACAGGAAAAAGGCTGGTCCCTGCCGCAGGAGTATGCCGGATATTCCCAGCATTCCTATGAACAGCTGCCGCTGCCGACAAAGTATTTGTCCGCGGCCGAGGTCCTGGCCTTCCGTGATGACGCCTGGATGACCTATCACACCCATCCCGCGTTCCTGGAATTGATCAAGTCCAAATTCGGACAGGCCGCCCATGACGAAACCGTCCGTTCAACGACGATCAAGCTGAAGCGCCGGCTGCTGGAAGGAAGTATCCCCTCATGATTATCAGCCGGACACCTTTTCGCGTTTCATTTTTCGGCGGCGGCACCGATTATCCGACGTGGTTTGAAGAAAACCGCGGGGCTGTTCTGGCCACAACGATCAATAAATACTGCTATATCACCTGCCGCTACCTGCCGCAGTTTTTTGAGCACAAAACGCGTATCATCTACTCCAGAATGGAGCATGTGCATAATATCGATGAAATCGATCACCCGGCGGTGCGCGAAGTCCTTCGCTATCTCAATATTCAAGACGGTTTGGAGATTCATCACGACGGAGACCTGCCGGCCCGGACCGGGCTGGGGTCCAGTTCGTCGTTCACCGTCGGCCTGCTCAACAGTTTGTATGCGTTGATCGGACGGATGCCCAGCAAGAACAAGCTCGCCGAAGAGGCAATTTATATCGAGCAGCAGATGTGTCAGGAGAATGTCGGATGCCAGGACCAGGCCTTGGCCGCCCACGGCGGCTTCAATTTCATCGATTTCGGCGGCAGTCAGCATTTGCAGGTGAATAAGGTCATTATGCCCGTGGAGCGTTTGCAGCGTTTGAATGCGAGTCTCATGCTTTATTTTACCGGATTTTCACGCACGGCGTCGGTGATCGCCGAACATCAGATCAAGAATATTCCGAAAAAGGGTCAGGAACTTAAGGCGATGTATGAGATGGCCAATCAGGGGCTGGAGTACCTGCGCGGCGACCGCCTGGAGGAATTCGGGAAACTGCTCGATGAGGCCTGGATGATCAAGCGCACCCTGTCCGATAAGATTTCCACGCCCTTGATTGACGAGATCTACACGGCGGCCAAGTCGGCTGGCGCGATCGGCGGCAAATTGTTAGGGGCCGGCGGCGGAGGCTTCGTGCTGCTCTTCGTCCCGCCGGAACAACAGCCGGCCGTCAGGGAGAAACTTAAGGACTTATTGCTGGTACCGTTCGAGTTCGAGACACTGGGCAGCCAGATTATTTTTTACCAGCCGGACGGGGAGGGAGCGCATGCTTGAAGATGTTGATGTGGTGATTCTCTGCGGCGGTCTGGGCAAACGTTTGCGCAGCGTCGATCCGGATACCCCCAAGGTCATGGTGACCTTCGAGGAGCGTCCGTTTCTGGATATCGTCATGGAGCGTATGGCGGCGCAGGGGCTGGAAAGATTTATCCTCTGTACCGGCTACAAGGCGCAGTGGATCGAAGAGTATTACCGCCGGAATCAACGTCCGTTCGTGGTCGACTTCTCGCGGGAAGAAGATCCACTGGGTACGGGCGGCGCCGTCAAGAACGCCCAGCCTATTATTTCCAGTGATCCGTTTCTGGTGTTGAACGGCGATTGCTATTGTGAGGTCAATTACGCGGAGTTTGTGACTTTTCATCAGGAAAAAGGCGGCGTGGCCTCGCTGGTGGCGGCGCATTTGGAGGACAGCCGCGACTACGGCAGCTTAACCATCGCCGAAGACAGCCGGATTCTCGCGTTTGAAGAAAAACAGGACAAGGGGGCAGCCGCCATCAATGCGGGGCGTTACTGCTTCAATCAGGAGATATTCGACAAAATGCCGGAGAAGGCCAAATTCTCATTGGAGTACGATGTGTTCCCGTCCCTGATCGAAGAAGGGCTATACGGTTATCCGTCGGACGGAGATTTTTTTGACATCGGCACGCCGGAACGATACCAACTCGCCATGGAGTACTTCAAGAATGGAAAATAGCGCCGCCCTTTCGACGAAAAAAGATTATCGTGTGCCGTTCGGGACCGTATCGATTACGGACGAGGCCGTTAAACTGATCAACAAGGCCCTGGAGTCGAAGTGGGTCACCCGGGGAAAGTACGTTCAGGAATTTGAAGAGAAATTCGCCGCCCTGTTCGGCGCGAAATTTGCGGTGGCCGTCAGCAGCGGGACCGACGCCGACGCCATCGCCTGCGCCACGCTTTATGATGACGGTGCGCAACGCGGGGACGAAGTCATTGTGCCGGCGCTGACTTTTGTGGCAACAGCCAACGCGGTCATCCAGGCCGGTTTCCGTCCGGTATTTGTCGACGTGGACCGCAATACCCTTAACATGAACCCGGACGCGATCGAGGCCGTGATCACCCCCCAAACCCGGGCGATCATGCCGGTCCATCTGATGGGGAAACCAGCGGCGATGGACCGTATTATGGACATCGCCCGCCGCCATCACCTCACTGTCATCGAGGATGCCGCCGAAGCGCACGGGGCGGAGCTGAACGGAATGAAAATCGGGACCATCGGTGCGATGGCGGCGTTCAGCCTGTACGCGGCCCATATCGTCACGACGATCGAAGGGGGGATAATCCTTACGAACAATCCCAAGTTAGCCGAGGCCATGCAGTCATTGCGCAATCACGGAATGGTTAACAAGTTCGAATTCAGCCGTATCGGATTCTCCGCCAAGATGAATGAGATTGAAGCGGCGGTCGGACTGGGTAACATTGCGATCTTTGAAGACATCCTGGGCAAACGCCGCCGCAATCTGCTGTATTTGATCGATTTGTTTCAGGAGTTCGATGAATATTTTATTACCTTGCGTGAAGAAGAGCATGAAAAGATCGGCCCGCATGCCTTCTCGATCATCCTCCGGGAAAAATTGCCGTTTACCAAGGAGGCCTTCGTCGAGTTTCTGGACCAGGAGGGTATTGACTCCCGCAACCTATTTTATTCCATCCCCACCCAATGTCCTAGTTACCAATTTCTCGGGCACAGGCTCGGTGATTTTCCTGAGGCCGAATATTGTGCCAACAACGGGACCCATATCGGGATTCACCAGGACATCGAGCTCAATCAGCTCGATTATGTCGCCGAGGTGGTCAAAAAGTTCCTCAAGCAAAATCTTTAGGCCCGCCGCGGTGCACGCCGGCGTAACCGGTTCGTGATGGACTTAACGCAAATCAAACCTGACAGGATCCTGGTGGTTAATATCTTCGGCATCGGGGATGTCCTGTTCACCACGCCCATGCTGCGCAATCTGCGCAGACATTTTCCTCAAGCCCGCATCGATTACCTGGCCAACCGCCGTGTCGCGCCCTTGTTGGAGGAGCATGAGCTGATCGAGCGTGTTTTTGTTTACGAACGCGACGAGTTCGTCGCCGCCCGCAAGCGCTCGCCGCAGGAATTCCTGCGCAAAATCGGTGACCTGCGCGGCGAGCTCCGGGCGCAGCGTTATTCGGTCCTGTTTGACTTTTCCATGAACGCCATGTTCAGCTGGATGTCCCTCTTTCTGGGCGTGCCTCACAGAATCGGATTCAATTACCGGCATCGTTCCCGTTGGCTGACGGAAAGGATGGAGATCCGCGGCTACGAAGGCCGGCACGTAGCCCGGTATTACCTCGATTTATTGGAACGGTGCGGGCTGACGACCGTGCCGGATCCGCTCGAGGTAACGATTGGGACCGGGAGCCGCGATGGAGCCGTCGACTTTCTAAAACGGCTGGGATGTGACCCGGCCAAGCCGTTCTTGGTGGTGTTTCCGGGCGGGGGATCAAGTTGGGGGGCGTCCGCGGATTTGAAACGCTGGGGTGTGGAAAAGTACGCCAAATTAATCCACAAAATCGTTGAAAATTACCCCGCTCAGATTATACTGATGGGTGATAATGCTGAGCAAAATTTGTGTTCCGAAAGTTTTCCACAGCACCCCCTCATCTTTAAATCCTTCGGTCAGACAACCTTAGGCCAATTATGTGCCGTGCTGAGCCTGTCCGCGGGGGTGATTTGCAACGATGGCGGCCCGCTGCACATGGCAGTGGCCGCGGGGGCCAAAACAGTCTCCATTTTCGGTCCAGTCGATCCCCAGGTCTACGGGCCCTGGCCCAACGGCCAACATCACGAAGTGGTCTTTTCTAACATTATATGCCGCCCTTGTTACCGCCGGTTCCGCATGACGGACTGCGAGCACATGTCCTGTCTGCGTGAATTATCGGTCAATACGGTATTCGAGAAGGTTCGAGCTATCTTATGAGCGTAAAATTTATCGATTTTTCGGAGCAGTACAAATTGATCAAGGACGAGATTGATGCCGGGCTGAAGAAGGTCTTCGAGGCCGGCAATTTCATTATGGGGGAGGAGGCCAAGAATTTCGAAACCTCTTTCGCCAAATATTGTGACGCCAAGTACGGCGTAGGCGTAAATTCCGGGACGGACGCCTTGTACCTGGCCTTGTCGGCACTGGATGTCACTGTCGGTGATGAAGTGATTCTGCCTTCGTACACCTTTATCGCCACGGCGTTATGCATATCCTATACGGGCGCCACGCCGGTCTTTGTGGAAATCGAAGAAGGAACATACAATATAGATCCCGACGCCTTCAAGGCCGCCATTACCCCGAAGACCAAGGCGGTCATTCCGGTGCATCTTTACGGTCAGCCCGCCAATATGGATGATATCAATGCGGTGGCCCGCGAACACGGCATCGCGGTCATCGAGGATGCGGCTCAGTCCCACGGAGCGGCTTACCGGGGCCAGAAAGTCGGCTCGCTGGGAGACGTGGCCTGCTTCAGCTTCTATCCGACCAAGAGTCTGGGCGCATTCGGTGACGGCGGTATGGTGGTTACCAATAACGAGGAAATTTCCCAAAAGGTGCAGATGTTGCGCGACTACGGACGGACGAACCGTTACGCGCACAAAATTAAGGGATTTAATTCGCGGTTGGATACGGTCCAAGCCGTGGTGCTGGCGGCCAAGCTGAAGCATCTCGACCAATGGAACGTCATGCGCGCCAAGCATGCCGCGAACTACAACTCCCAATTGGCCGGTTGCGCCGAACTGATTACGCCGACGGTTATGGACGACCGCACGCATGTTTACCAAACCTACGCGGTGCGTTTGCCGAATCGCGATCATGTACTTGAGAAAATGCGTCAGAATAACATCGGGGTGTTGATCCATTATCCCATACCCATTCATTTGCAGGAGGCTTACGCGGACGCGGGCTACAAACCGGGGGACTTGCCCTTGTCGGAAAAGATCTCGGGGGAGATAATGTCTTTGCCGATGTACCCGCATATGACGGAGGATGACGTGACGTTTGTCTGCGACACGCTCAAGAGACTGATTTAGTCCGGCCGCGACGGAATGGCCTCGGCCCACGGGACAAGAAGAAACACACCATGAAGATTGCATTCCTAGATCGCGACGGCGTTATCAATGAATTTCCGGGCAACGGCAACTACGTAACCCGTGTCAAAGACTTTCATTTTATCCCCGGATCCCTGGAGGCCATCCGGAAGTTGACCGAAGCGGGGTTCACTATTTTTGTGGTCTCCAATCAGGCCGGGGTAGGTAAGGGGATTTTTACCGAAAAGAAGCTCGATCAAATCACCAACAAGATGCTGCGCGAAGTCAAGAAGGCGGGCGGCAATATCAAGCGCGTTTATTACAGCACGGCCCGTTCGGATGCCGGTTGCGAAGACCGCAAACCGAATATCGGTTCGATCCGCAAGGCGGTCAAGTTGCTCAAGAAGGACATGCGCATTGCGAAGAATGCGTATTTCGTTGGTGACACCGTCACTGATATGGCGACCGGCCGCAACGCGGGGTGCACTACGATTTTTGTCCTGTCGGGACGAAGCGACCAGGAGCGGCTCAAGGAAAAAAAGATCAGGCCTGATTACATCGCCGCCAATCTCCTGGAGGCATCCCGCATTATGTGTAACGGAAACCCAACAGTCCCGGCCGCGGAGGCGCGCGGAAATACCGCAGAGGTGTGACGGTGAGCGCGGGGCGGCCGGCACCGACCGTAGGTCATGAAAATTCTCGTTATCCATGCGTCTGCCGGGGCCGGTCACAAAATGGCGGCCAAGGCGGTCTACGATGTTCTCCGCGACGATCCCGCCCATGAAGCCGTCTTTGTCGACGCCTTGGACTATGCCAATCCCTTCTTCAGAGCCACGTATCGCGGATCCTATACCTTCTTAATAACGAAAATCTCGTTTGTCTGGGGATTTTTCTTCGGGCTTGTCGACTTGCCCTGGTTGCAGCCCGTCATCCGCTTTTGTCGACGCGGCTACAACGCCCTCAATACGCCGCGTCTGCACCGTCATCTGATCGAAGAACAGTACGATTGGGTGATATCCACGCACTTTCTGCCGATCGAAGTGGTTTCCGCCCTGAAAAAGTCCGGGAAAATATCAAGCCGGCTGATGGCCTGTGTTACGGACTATGACGTACACCGGATTTGGCTGGGCAGCGCCGTTGACCGGTATTGTGCCGCCTCCGACTGGACCGGGAATAAATTGCGCCGCCTGGGCGTTGCGGACGAGAGGATATCCGTCACCGGCATACCCTGCAGCAAGAAATTCGCCGTCCACCGTGACGCCGGCGATATGCGGCGGCAGCTGGGGTTGGACACCGGAGCGTTTACGGTTCTGGTGGCGACCGGTTCCTTCGGGATCGGACCGATCGAAGAAATTATAGATTCCCTGGAGGATTTTCAAATCATCGTGGTGTGCGGGCATAATGCATCCTTGTATCAGCGTTTGCAGGATAAAGCTGCCCCGCATGTGAAGGTGATGGGGCTGGTGGACAATATGCATGAGCTGATGGCGGCGGCGGATGTGATGGTTTCCAAGCCGGGAGGCCTGTCGGTGACCGAGGCACTGGTCAGCCGGCTGCCGTTGATCTTCTTCAATGCCATTCCCGGACAGGAAACACAAAATGTCCGTATCCTGGCAGAGCACGGCTTGGGCATAAGCGGATGTACAATTGCGGAGATAGCCGTTAAACTTAGAGAGCTGCGTGCGTCTCCCGAAACATTTGCCGAAATGCGTGAGCGAACCAAAGTTCTGGCCAAACCCGACGCCGTAGACAGAATCGTCTCGCTTTTGAGAGCATAATATGACACGAATGAGATTAATAGTGACCTCTCTGTGGCTGGCGGCAAGCCTGACGGCAATGATTCCGCAGGCATCCGCCTATTTCTTTGAAGAGGAGGACATGGAGACCGAGATTTATCGGAACGAGGATTTCCTCTTGGTCGAAGAGGAGCCGGGGGCAGATCAGTTTTATGCCTTGGTCCGCCGGGACGGTTACTACAAATATGTGAAGTACAGCGCTTATTTCAACGAGGTGTTCAGCATTACCAATTTCTTTGAGCTCGGTGACGGCGTTCCAAAGGTGTCCGCGATTGATACCGTGGGGCGGCGGTACTTTTTTACCATGGACAATGAATTAAACTCCACGCTTTACATCGTTGGTTTGGAAACCGGTGAAATCGTCCGCGCCTACACCTACGATTACCGGATCGCCATGATGGAGTATGACAAAGAAACCGAACGTCTGGTCGGTATTGCCCAAAACAGACACGGAAACAATAAGGCGTTCGTGATCAATACATATAACGGTGAGCTGGCGAAGACTTCCGACTTGAGTATCACGCACGCGATCGATTTTGATACGGCGTTTTTTCATGCCGAACGCCGGCAGGTTTGGGCGGTCGCTCTGAAGCGGACGGTGGAATATCTGATGACCGTACACGCCGACACCGGGCATCCCAGTATTCTCAAAGTAAAGCAGGTCAAGCCGGAGGACTGGTTGTTTTATAATTTCAACACCGACAAAGTCAATCAGATCATATTCGTACCGGGGACCAAAGATTCTATTATCCTGGCGGGGTACAGCGAGATTTACCGGACGGCATTCGTCGTTCATTTGACGATTCGATCCTCCAAGGTGAAGGATATCATCGCCGAGGTGAGCCGGAAGCTGCGTGACGTTTCTCCGAACGGACTGTCGGATTATGAATTGACCATCGTCAACGGCCGGGCAGTGGAGAATTTTATCGCCTTCAGCAAGGCGCAGGTCCTCACCGAAAGTCTGAAAAGTGCCTACGGGGTTGAGTCGATCAATCGCAAAGAATACTTCATCGGGCAACCGTACAATGTCATCGTCACCGTTGACGGAATTGATGTGTACTAGTTGACCTCCTCATTCATCTCATGATTAAGAATATCGCTTTAGTCGTCGTCGGTCTGCCGGTGCCGGGTCCATTTGACTACGCTGTGGATCCCGCGCAGCGGGAGGTTTTGCAGGAGGGGATGCGTGTGCGGGTGATGTTCAATCGTCGGCGCCGGGTTGGGTATATTGTCGGCTTTCGTGAAACATCCGATCTGAAGAAAGTGAGTACCGTGATCGGACCGTTGGAGAACAGGCGGAGTCTGGACGCGCGGCTCTTGGAATGGACACGCCGGACGGCGGAGTACTATGGCTGCGCTTGGGGCGAGCTGCTTGAGCTGGTCTATCCCAGCGCACTCCGCCAGGGGAAATATCTTCAACTGACCGCGCGGCCGGAGCGAAGCGGCCTCCCGGATCATGGCGAGGTGCGGATGGTCAGTGGATTTTTATTGCGGGAAGAAGATGACCCTTTGTGGTTGGAGCCTGTGAAGACGGAGCTGCGCAGCGGGCGGGCGGTGCTGATTGTGGTCCCGGACAAATATTACGCGGCCTATTTTACCGGCCGTCTGGAGGCAGCCAAAGTCGGACCGGTGTTGTCGTATGAGAAGCGGCTGAAGGTGGCGGATCAACTGGAACAGTTTAAGGCCGTGCTGGGCGGCGGGCCCACGGTGATTATCGGGACACGATCTTCGGTGTTCGTTCCGCATCCCAATATCGGGCGTATTTTCCTGGTGCACGAAGAACATGATTGGCACAAGTCGGAACAGTCTCCGCACTACCGGACGGCGCGGGTGGCGCTGTTCCGGGCCGAGGCGGAGGGGAGCGCCGTTACGTTTCTCGGGCTGAACCCGCGCGTCGAGCTTTATCATGAGGCGCAACGGGCCGGCTGGACATTGAGTTCCGCTTCACCGGCGCCGAATTGTACTGTTCAACTGGTGGATTTGACCAACTATCGGCCGGGGAAGTCATCCATATTGTCTTTCCCCGTTCAGAATACCATCCGCGACACGCTGGCGGCACAGGGGCGAATATTGCTGTTTTTTAACCGTAAGGGTTTTATGACCTTTACCCGCTGCCAACAGTGCGGTCACGCGATTAAGTGTCCGCGTTGCGATCAGCATCTGGTGCTGCGCCATCCGCACAACAAACTGAGCTGTCACGGTTGCGGTTTCACGCGGGACGTTCCCGCCAAGTGTCCGGAATGTTCTTGGCCGTACCTTCGGTCGTCGGGAATGGGAATCGATAAGCTCGAGAGTGAGGTGCATCGTTATTTTCCCCAGGCGCGCACGGCCGTGCTCGACAAAGACACGCAGGCCCTGCCGCGCCGGGCGGATATCGTGCTGGCCACCTCCGCCATTTTTAAATTCCAGGCCGAGTTCCAGGCCGATCAGGTCATTATGATGGATTACGATCAAGGGCTGTATCATGCCGATTTCCGCAGCGCCCACCGGTCATTGACGACCTTATTGCTCTTGCGGTCGCTGGCGCGTGAGAAGCTGATAATTCAAACCCGAATGCCCGATGATCCTGTAATCAAGGCCGTGCGCGATAACAAGATCCAGGAGTTCGTGCAATCCGAGCTGGCTACCCGGCGTGAATTGAATCTGCCTCCCCATGTGTACGCCGCCACCGTTGTTTTGCGCGGTACGGAGGAAGAGCGGGTATGGGATGCCGCCATGTCACTGCACGCGCTCATCGCCGGTGACCGGGCGGCCGATATCGAGGCCGGGGAGCCGTATCCGGATATCAAACCAAAATTGCGTGATCAGTACCGGTATAATATAATGCTCAAATCTCCCCGTCATGAGGATATGGTCCAGGCCGTCCGCAGATTGTTGAAGGGCTTCCGTTCATCTCGCCAGGTGATCGTGACGCTGGATACGGAGCCGTAATCGGGATGAATTCCATGAAGATAGTCTTTTTCGGCAGCGATGATTTCGCCGCGGCCCACTTGCGGGACGTGATCGCCTCACCGTTTACGGTCTGTGGCTGCGTGACCCAACCGGACCGGCCCAAGGGGCGGGGGATGAAGCTGAATGTATCACCGGTCAAGGTCGTGGCCGAGCAGCATGCCGTTATTGTCCTGCAGCCGGATTCTTTGCTGGACCCCGGCTTTTTGAAGGAGTTGGAGGGGATGGGGGCGGATTTGTTCGTAGTTATCGCGTACGGCCGATTTCTGCCTCCCCAATTATTGTCCATGCCGCCTGCCGGGGCGATCAATTTGCACCCGTCGCTGTTGCCCCGCTACCGGGGCGCGGCCCCCATCAACTGGGCCATCATCCGGGGGGAAACCATAACGGGTATCTCAATCATCCGTTTAAATACACGTATGGACGCCGGCGACATCATCGCACAGACCGACGTCGACATCCGCCCCGAGGACACCGCCGTGACCCTGCGGGAACGTATGATTCCGATCGGCAGTGACCTGCTGCGCGAGACCATTGATAAGATCGGGCGCGCTGCCTGTCCGTCCCAACCGCAGGATCCGGACGCCGTTACTTTGGCGCCCAAACTGACCAAGGCCGTGGGACAGGTGATGTGGGAGCGGCAAACCGCCGGTGAGATTCACAATCTGGTGCGCGGCTTGTTGCCGTGGCCGACGGCGTATACGACGCTGGCCGGAAAAACGGTTAAACTTCTGTGCACCGAGCCGATCCCCGGGGAGACTGCCGGGAACCCGGGGGAGATCATTGCTGTGGAGAAGGAATCGCTGACCGTGCGGGCGGCTGCGGGAGCGGTCAAAATATGGCAGGTGCATCCGGAATCAGCCAAGGCGATGAGCGCCGGCGAGCTGATACGCGGCTATCATCTGCATTCCGGACAAAAGGTGGGGTAATCAACATGAATTTTCCGGGGGTGATAATCATCGGCGCGCAGAAATGCGGGACCAGCAGCCTCCACAAGTATCTCGACCGCCATCCCGACATCCAGATGTCGGCTCAGAAGGAGCTTAACTTCTTCAGCGAGGAATACCAGTGGAAGAAGGGGGCGGACTGGTACAAGCGTCAATTTTCAGGTAGGGCCAGGATCTACGGCGAGTCCTCACCCGGTTACACCATGTACCCGGTCCGGCAGGGAGTTCCCGAGCGGATGCACGAGCTGGTTCCCGACGCCAAACTCATTTATCTTGTCCGTGATCCGATTAAGCGGATGATCTCCCATTATCTCGACCGGTTCAAAGCCGGGCGCGAGCATCGTCCGGTTGAGCAGGCCCTGCTGGATCCCAGCGATGACAACTTTTACATCCGTTACAGCCAGTACTATGCTCAACTGAGCCGCTACCTTGATTTTTATCCGCGCACCGCCCTCCATGTGGAAAACGCGTCGCGGCTCAAGAACGACCGGCATTCGGCATTGCGGGAAATATTCCGCTTCCTGGACGTGGATCCGGACTTCACCTGTCCGGAATTCGACAAAATGCACAATGTCTCGGACGCCAAACTAAAGCGCCGCAAGCCGCGCCGGATCGTGCGGCGATTCCTGCTGGACAAACATTCGATCTATCCCCGGCTCAAGCCGTGGCTCGCCGCGCTGATCCCCAAGGCCAGGCACAGCGCGATCATAGAAGGCCTCATTCCCGGCACTGCCGTGGACCGTCCCCGGCTTGATAGCGCGGTCCAGACGCGGATCCGGGAGCGGCTTGCGGACGACCTGCGCCGGTTGCGTGACCTGACTGGCATCGATTTCACGGAAAATGCGGCTGCCTAAGCACTTGCGCCCGGCAGCCACAGGACGGGTCCGGCCATATTATCGCTTGACATTTCCCCGTTAAGCGTATATTTTACTATTCTTATTTCTTTCCGACCCTACCAGCAAAACCACATATCCAATAACACAGTTTCAGAGAGGAGAACGACATGATTAAAGTGGGTATTAACGGATTCGGGCGCATAGGGAGTTTGGTGTTTGCCGCTGCCGTCAAGCGCGACGATATTCAAGTAGTTGGAATTAATGATCTTGTGCCGGTTGACTACCTCGCATACATGCTGAAGTACGACTCGACGCACGGCCCGTTCACCGGGACCATCGCCGTGGAAGGCAACGACCTCGTCGTCAACGGCAAAAAGATCCGGGTAACTGCCGAGAAGGATCCGGCAAACCTGAAGTGGAGCGACATCGGAGCCGAATACATCGTGGAAAGTACCGGGCTATTTCTGACCAAGGAATCGTCCGCAGGCCATCTCAAGGCCGGCGGCAAGAAGGTCATCATGACCGCGCCGTCCAAGGATGACACCCCGATGTTCGTCATGGGTGTCAATCAGGATGCCTACACCCCGGACATGGATTATGTCTCCAACGCGTCTTGTACGACCAACTGTCTGGCCCCGATCGCCAAGGTGTTGCATGACAACTGGGGAATCGTGGAGGGATTGATGACCACCGTTCACGCGGTGACCGCCACGCAGCGTACGGTTGACGGCCCGTCCCTGAAGGACTGGCGCGGCGGCCGCGGTGCGTACCAGAATATTATCCCGTCATCCACCGGGGCGGCAAAGGCCGTAGGCAAGGTCATTCCGGACCTCAACGGAAAGCTGACCGGTATGGCGTTTCGCGTACCGACACCGGACGTGTCCGTTGTGGACCTGACCTGCCGTCTCGAAAAGCCGGCGAGTTACGATGAAATCAAGGCCGCCATGAAGAAGGCGTCCGAAGGTCCGCTGAAGGGAATCTTGGGATACACCGAAGATCCGGTCGTTTCGATGGACTTCCGCGGCGACTCACGCACCTCGATCTTCGATGCCGATGCCGGCATCGCCCTGAACGACCAATTCGTGAAGGTCGTGTCATGGTACGATAATGAATGGGGTTATTCCTGCAAAGTGGTCGATCTGATCCTGCATATCGCAGCCAAAAGCACCGCCGCTGTTTAACAACGCAGGAGTTGTATATTGAGAGAAAGGGAGTACAATACATGTTGTACTCCCTTTTTCGTTAATGCATGACGGCCCCTCCTGGAATTCCGGGTAATGAAATTTAAAAATATCAGAAAATTGGAACGTCTTGGTATTTTTACGTACATCGGCGGATTGATTTGCACCCTGCTCGGGATCCTGGTCGCGGCCATTCATTTGCTCGAGAAGGATTTTAAACACATCCAGGTCGGCATATTCATACTCGCCATCGGTTACGCTTTCGTCAAGACCGGCCGTCAGCTATCCGAAATAGCGGCCGAGGAAAAGAAGATTCAATTGCAGAACTAGCCGGGCCCTTTCCGGATCGACGCCAGCTTCCGGATACAGGGCGGTTGCGGCTACGGAGTCCCAGACAAGGAGATGACTGATGAAACTCTTAAAGAAACTGCTCTTTTTAATTGTATTTTTACTAGTGGTTCTCGTACTGGCCCGGAATTACGTCGTCAAGATCGGCGCCGAACAGTTTGTTAAGAAACAGACGGGTTTGCCGCTCAAGATGGAGGGGATCAACATCGGATTGGTGGATACCAAGATCGACATTGACGACCTAAAGCTATACAATCCTCCCAATTTCGAGGAAAAATTGATGGTCAACATTCCGGATATCTACGTGGACTACAATCTTCCGGAGATCATCAAGGGTAATATTCATCTTAACGAGATCCGTTTTCACCTCAATGAAGTGATTATCGTCAAAAACAAGGCCGGGCAAACGAATATCGACGCCTTGAAGGCTCTGCAACAGCCGAAACAGGATGGCGAGGCGCCCAAGAAAGATGAGCCGAAGCCCAAGGCCGAAAAGAAGAAGGGCGGCGAGTACATCGGTCAGGCATCGTTCCGTGTAGACCGCTTCACTTTCAAGGACTATTCCGGAGACGGCGAGCCGAAGATTATTACGAAAGATATCGGTCTGAACAAGACATACAAGGATATCGACAGCTTTAACAAGCTGGTGGCCCTGATTGTTGTCGATGCGACCGTGAGCTCCGGGCTGAGCGATTTGGTCAATATTACCAGTGCCGCGCAGCTGTTGGGCAATGACTTATTAAACCAGGCCGGCGGGACGATTAAAGGAGTTGCCGACGGTCTGTTGAAAGGGTCGGACAGCCTCACCGATAAGGCCAAGGGGCTGAAAGGTCTCTTTAAGAAAGACTAGCGGGAGACTTCCGGTGGCGGATTCCGAAGCTCCGCGATTCACAGTGAGTTCCATATTCAGACAGGCGTGCTGGAGAAAATCTCCGTGCGCCTGTCTTTTTTTATCTTTCCTTATCCTCCTGTATGTCGCGATCGCGACGAAGTTGTGGATTCCCGCCTGGCAGCGGCGGGGGTTGGCTCAATTTCATCTGACCGTCAACAGTTATCCGGAGTGGCTTCTTATGCAGCCGGTTCCGGCGATGTACAATTATGGCAACGAGATTTGGATCGGTGACCGTCCCCGGCGCGGGGTGCCCGGGCATCCGACCGCCCCCAAGTACCGGGAGTATTACACGTGGTTGAATCACTATCCGTTACGCATTGTGTCTTTCAGTTGGACCCGCGACGTCATTGTCCGTGAAAAAGGTTACAAGTACATTACCCTGCACAGCGGGTACCGCGGATCCCAGTTGGAGACCGGGTACTTTTTAAAGGTTGCCGACGGGCAGATCTTCATGGAAAGGATATATTGAGATGTGGCGCATGGGCGGCGGTTCTCGGACGGTCAATGTGCTGCAGGGCGTCATGCTCTGCTGGCTGTTGGGGTGGTACATCAAGTGTTACTTCTTTCTGCCATACTTTCTGGAAGTGACTTTTCGGGTGCCGGTTCATCACCGGTTGTTTCCGGCCTTTTTTGAGAATCCCCTGGTCTCCACGATCTGTTATTTGCTGCCGCTGATCAGCATGCCCGCGATCCTACGTCCGGGCCGCCGGCGGATAATTTTTACAGCCGTGCTGATGGCCGTTTGTTCCTTCATCCTTATGGGCCACATCAATACCTATAATGACGCCACCTTCGTGACCTCATTTTGGGTGGCGTTATGGATGTTGTTTGTCGCCTGGCGCTATGATGTGTCGGAGCGCGAAACGGCGGAGCAGGCGTGTCTCATTGCCAGCTGGATGATGGGCGTGATTTTTCTGGCCGGCGCCGTCGGGAAATTGACGCCGGAGTATCTCAGCGGCGAGGCTTTCTTCCGGATCTTCTGGCCGGACAATGTGACCTGGCCGCATTCCTGGTTGCTGGCGACATACAGCAAGTCTCAATTGGCAACGATCAGTTTTTATATGTCCCGGATAATTATCGGCATGGAACTATTCCTGGCTGGGATGCCGTTTTACGGATCGCGTCACAAATACTGGGTGGCGCCGGTGATCCTGGTTTGTTTCACCGTTACCAACACCTGGGCCATCTTGTCCGTGCTGTCGTGTCTGATCGGAATGATGCTGGGATGCTGGTTTCTATCCGGCAGGAAGGCGACGGCAGATGCGTAAAATATCGCATGCCGAGAATCTTGTCAGACAACAACAGCGCCGCCGTCTGCCCCGTTTGCCCTTAACCGTTGTATTGAATAACATCCGCAGTCTGCATAATGTCGGGTCGATCCTCCGGACATGCGACGGTGTGGGGGTAGAGAAGGTGTGGATTTGCGGGATCACCGGCTGTCCGCCGAACAATCAAATTCATAAAACGGCCCTCGGCGCGGAAGACAGCGTCGATTGGGAGTATGCGGAGGATATCTTGCGGGTCATTGCCGACTGCCGTGCGTGCGGCGAGCAGATTGTGGTGCTGGAGCAAACTGAGACCAGCGTGGCGCATGACGAGTTCTTGCCGGGAAAAAAGGTGTGCTTGATTATCGGTAACGAGGTGGAGGGCGTCCAACAGGAGGTGGCCGATCTCGGTGATGCCTCTGTGGAGATAGAAATGGCCGGCGTAAAGAATTCTCTGAATGTGGCCGTTGCCTTCGGGGTCGTTGCTTATCAGCTGCGGACGCGGATGAAGTCTTGACTGCGTCCAGGGGGCCGGAGTAATACGTTGCGGGTTCGCCCGGGGGGAGTCAAGTTTAAGAGACAATATACCCTTTTCCTTTCATTCCCGGGGGGTGTCGAGCTTTGATGCTCGTCCTTTCAGGCATAAGTTTCTGATTGACAAAGAAATAGCGAAATGATAATTTATCCCGCTAGACTGGGTGTTTGGGCCGTAGCGGGTGCCAGTCGAGCCGCGGCCGGACACAGACAGACGAGAAAACCGTAAGGAATTTCAAAAGGAGAACAGAACACATGCTCAAGGAATTCAAAGATTTTGCCGTAAAAGGGAACGTGGTGGACATGGCTGTGGGGATTATCATTGGGGGCGCGTTTGGCAAGATAGTCAGCTCGTTCGTGGCCGATGTTATTATGCCTCCCATCGGTCTGTTAATGGGCGGAGTAAATTTTACGGATCTTAAGCTGACCTTAAAACCGGCCCAAATGGACCCTGTGAAGCAAACGATGGTAGACGCCGTCACGATCAACTATGGTAAATTTCTGCAAACCACCGTCGACTTCTTGATTGTCGCATTTGCCATCTTTTTGATGGTCAAGGCTCTGAATTCTTTTAAGAAAAAGGAAGCAGCCGCTCCCGCCGCTCCTCCGGCCCCGTCGAAACAGGAAGTCCTGTTGGCGGAAATCAGAGATTTGTTAAAGAAGTAATTGTCAGGCCAAATACACTAAGGGGACGGGCATCTTGGCGATACGAAAGGACGCAAAGGTGTCTGTCCCTTTTTGTTTTTAATTACGGCGTAGGCGAAATGCGTTGCAGGTTCGCCCGCGCGGCGGCGAATTCGGGATTCCGGCGCAACAGCCGGGTCAGAATCACGCGGGCCTTGTCGGTTTCGCCGGTATCGATATAAACGGAGGCCAGATTGTTCCAAAGATCCGCAGAGTCCGGTTTGAGTTTCAACGCCCGCAGGTAGTATTTAATTTCTCCCGCCGGATTTCCGAGCTGTCCTTCAATGACTCCCAGATTCAGATAGCCTTTCCAATCATTTTCCACCCCCATAATCGTTTCCTGAAAATACCGTCGCGCGGGCTGCCATTGACTGTCGGCCGCATAGGCATGCGCCAGCCAGAACTTGGCCAGCGGAATGCGCGGCGAGAGTTTGAGCATGTAATGGCAGTAGAGGATCTCGTTGCCCCACAATCGATTGTAATAGCGGGAGACGCTGACGAAGGCGATCAGTACAAACACGGTCACACCGATGCCGATGCGGAGCCGCGTCGTCCCGATGAGCTGTGCGAACAGCAACGCGATGAACAGGCAATACCCCAGTGACGGGATCAGCAACCAATGCGGCGAAATGATCAGTCCCATCGACGGGCGTGAGAAACAGGCCAGGGTAACCGGCCCGAACCCGACAAGCAGCCACCAAACAAAAATCCCTTTGGGATCCGAACGCCATCTGCCCAGCAGGGAGAATGCCGCTACCAGGATCAGAGCCAATAATCCCGTCCAGAGGAGGGGGTGATCGGTACCCGGCGCGCTGTAAATCAGGACGATATCCCGTAGAAAGACCAGATTGTTCAGATAGGATACGACCAGTTGGCTGAGCATCGCGAAATATTCAATCAGGTCCAGCCGGAATCCACCGATATTGTCCAGCACGCCGTCCTTCAAGCTGGCATAATGCATGCGAAAAAGGATGTAGAGGCCGATCACGGCAAAGTAAGGCAGCAAATGCCGCAGAGTCCGGCCCGGCGGATACTTGTCTATGAGGTAAAGCAGGCCTGCCAAGTAA
Source organism: Candidatus Omnitrophota bacterium (assembly GCA_020632495.1). GTDB lineage: Bacteria > Omnitrophota > Gorgyraeia > Zapsychrales > Zapsychraceae > JAGOSC01. The sequence continues at coordinate 1,744,394 of JACKFL010000005.1, forward strand.
AAGGGAAATCCGGCGGCGGTTTCATGACATAACAGGCTCAAGGCAAAACACCCCGTGCCGGCGGCGATCCATCCCGGATGGGGCCGTGAGGTGTATGTCAAGTGACAGAGGAAGCCGGTCACGACCAGGATAATTAACAGGATGTATCCGGTCGTCGATGTATAGTTGACCAACACCCCGAAAATGGGGTGGGAGACAAACAGCAGGCTGCCGATCAGGGGAGCCGGCCCCTCAGGGAAAAGCCGTGTCAGCAAAACCCACCACAGCAGCGCCGAAATGAACAGCAGGGTGAGATTCATCACGTGATAACCGAAGACATCGTGGCCGTATAGGGTGTAGGACAGGTAATCCGCCAGGTGCGTCAACGGGCGGAAATAGATGTAATGCTCGCCGCCGGCGCTGCCCTTGGCGGCGCTGAACGGATTTAATTGCAGATGGCCGATGTCTCCGATGTCCGGATTGTCGAGAATCAGGGCGTGATCGTCCATCAGGAAGGGGTTGTGCAGGCTGTTGCTGTAGCTGGCCAGGCAAAGCAGGCCCAGGACCAGGGCGACGACGTATTTATTCACGCGCAAACGGCTCCTTGTAATTGTCTTCTTAAACAATTCCATTCTAACATATTCAATTCCTTGTAAATATGGCGTGTCCGAAATAATTCCTTTCTGATAGTTGACAGGTAAACCATTAACTGGTAAACTTTCAAGTATGGGATGCGGGCCCGGCTCGCGGGAGCATCAATCTAAGGAGGAGGGGATTATGGCAAGGACCATAGACAGATTGATTGACCAATGGCAGACGCAAGGGGTTGTCTCGGCGCCTCAGGCTGAGCGGATGCGCGGAGATGCCCGCGAATTTCATCGCGAGAATTCCTCACGTAAATTGATTGCGGTTTTATCCACCATCGGGGCTTTATTGCTCGGTATTGGTGCGTTCCTCTTTATGGCATCGAACTGGACGGCGTTTTCCTCGGCGACAAAGGTCATTCTGATGTTAGCCGCGACCGGAACGGTTTATTACGGCGGATACGTCCTTAGGTACCAGAGAGAGAACTATCCGCTGGTCGGTAACGCCTTGCTCTTTCTGGGCTCCTTGTTGTTCGGCGTCACCGTATTTCTCATTGCGCAGATTTATCATGTGAATGCCAACAGCCATTGGCTCGTGTTGATCTGGATTCTGGGAGTTCTGCCGCTGGTCTATTGCTTTCAAAACAAGGCGATAGCCGGACTGAGTGCGGTGCTGTTTTATATGTGGATCGGATTGTTTGTGTTTCGCGGTTTTACCGTCAATGCGTCCCAGCATAACTTTGTGGCCCTGCCGGCCCTGTATTTGGTCTCGGCTGTGATGGTGTTCGCTCTGGGGGGCATACATGCGTGGCGGGAGGAATGGCAGGGGTGCGCGCGGGTTGTCCGCTTGATCAGTATCAAGGCCGCCATGGGAGCGCTGTTCCTGCTGACGTTTAAGCTCTTTTCCGGCGAGTGGAGTCATTATTTTAGTGTCAGCGATGCCCTGGCCAAGGTTACGGCGCAGTTCTCCATGAGTTTTGCGCTTATTCTGATGGCGGCAATAATCGCGGTAGCGTTGAATTCCTTCTGGTCGACGCGCTCGGATCCGAATCATCGGTGGGAAGGCGGGATCGGCGGGGCGTTGCTCGGCCTGACAGGCCTGTTTTTCTACTTTCCCTCGGCCACCAGTGTGTATACCGTTCTCTTTAATTTGGCTTTCGCCGGTATTGTCCTGGCGCTGCTGATTATCGGTCACCGGCGTGAGGATATCAAGCTGGTCAATATCGGGATGTCGTCGTTGTCGATCTTCGTACTGGTCCGTTATTTTGATTTCTTTTGGGATTTGATGCCCCGTTCGATCTTCTTTATGATCGGGGGTCTGATCCTGGTCGTAGGAGGGCTGTCCATGGAAGGTAAGCGGCGTCAATTAAGCGTCGTCTATCGGCAATCCGGCAACGCGGAGGATCAGCATGAATAAATCGAGGTCTTTCGTTCTGATCGGATGTCTGTGGCTGTCGATCATCGTCGTTTTTGTCTTGACCAAAGAATACACCTTACGTGCCGGCACCGAAATTCTGCTGAAGACGCGTCCGGTTGATCCGCGGGATTTATTTCGTGGCGATTACGTCATTCTCCGCTATGATATAAGCCGGTTTAATGCAGGTGACATGCGATCGTCCCTGGTCCGGCATTTCCGGGTCGATGATCAGGTGTACGTCACGCTGGATACGGACGGTGAATATTCCCGCATCAAGCAGGTGCATTACGATCCGCCGCAGGGAGAAATCTATCTGAAGGGGCGGGTCGTCCAGGTTCACGGCGATCAGATTGACCTCGAGTACGGTATCGAGAGTTATTTCGTTCCGGAGGGAGAAGGAAAACTCATTGAACGTCGACGCAATGGCGGTCGGGTGGATGTCCTGGCCGCAGTCGACCGCCGCGGTCACGTCATGATCAAGAAGCTTTTAATGGACAATGTGGAGGTCCGGTTTGACTAACGAGGGATCCACCCGGGACAAAGGGTTTGTGGCCCTAATTGTGACCCAGTTTCTGGGCGCCTTGAATGACAATGCCTTTCGTTTTGTGATTGCGGCGATCATCACCGATACGCTTGTGGCGGGGGAGAGCGGGACCGGTTATCTTTCGTTGAGCATCGCCGTCTTCATCCTGCCCTTTTTATTGTTCTCCACCTTTGCCGGGTACCTGGCTGACCGCTATAGTAAGCGCGACGTCATCATCGTCACCAAGGTCCTGGAGCTGATTATCATGGCCCTCGGCCTGTGGGCCCTGGTGGTCGGCAACATCTGGGTAATTCTGTTGACCGTCTTCGTCATGGGGGCCCAGAGCGCGTTGTTCGGTCCGTCCAAGTACGGTATCATTCCGGAAATGCTTCCCAAAGAAAAGCTCTCGTACGGCAACGGGATCATCCAGATGTGGACCTATGCCGCCATCCTCATCGGGCAATCGCTGTCGGGCTTTATCATGACGTGGACCCAACCGGAATATTATCATTCCGCCTTTATCTTTATGGGGATCGCCTTACTTGGGGTGGCGACCAGTGTGAGCGTGCCGCGCGTCGCGGCGGCGGATCCGCAACGGAGTTATCACCCGCATTTCCTGAAAGAGATCGTCCAGAATTTGCGCTGGATCCGTCAGGACCGGGCGCTGTTTATGTCGATAATCGGCTTGGCGTATTTCGGATTCCTGAGCGGCCTGTTCCAGCCGAACGTCCTTTTGTATGCCCGTAAGGTGATGGAGATCAACCACGTTCTCATGGGGATATTGATCGGATCATTGACCTGCGGCATCGGGCTGGGATGTTGGCTGGCTGGTCGCGTGTCCCTGGACAAGGTAGAGCTCGGCTTGGTCCCGCTGGGAGCAGTGGGGGTCAGTTTCTTTTCCGTCTTGTTAGGTTTTGTTCACGGTTCGTGGTGGCTGGCGCTGGCCACCATGTTTTTGCTGGGATTGTCCTCCGGGTTCTATATGATCCCACTGACCACCATGATTCAGACGATCGGCGCGCGGGAACGGTTGGGACAAATTTTGGCCACCAACAGTTTTCTCTCCTTTACCGGTATCTTGATCGGTTCATTTGTTCTCTATCTTTTGCGTGACGGATTCGGGCTAAACGCGGCGCAGATCTTTGTCGTCAGCGGCGGTCTGACCGTGGTGGCGACGGTTTATATTATCCAGCTGCTTCCGTATTCGTTCATCCGGTTTCTGGTGTGGATGCTGGCGCATACCGTGTACCGCATACGTGTTCTGGGCCGGGAGCAAGTGCCCCAAGCGGGCGGCGGTTTGATCGTGGGTAACCATGTGTCATACATAGACGCCGTGCTACTGGTCGTTACTATGCAGCGGCCGATCCGGTTTATGGTGTATCGGGAAATCTACGAGGTGAAGTGGTTGAAGCCGTTGCTACGCGTCGCCAAGGCGATTCCCATCTCCTATGATGACGGCCCGAAGGCCATGCTGGCGTCATTGGCCACGGCGACACAAGCCATCCGCGACGGGGAATTGGTGTGCATATTTCCGGAAGGCCGTTTGACGCGGACCGGTAATATGCTGCGTTTTAATCGTGGTCTGGAAAGGGTCGTCGCCGATACCGAATGCCCGATCATTCCGGTCCATCTGGACCGCATTTGGGGCAGCATCTTCAGTTTTGAGCGCGGGAAGTATTTCTTTAAATGGCCCAAGTTGTTGCCCTATCCCGTAACAATCACGTTCGGGGAGGCCATGCCCACCAAGTCATCCACGTATGCGGTGCGCAACCGGGTACGGGAACTGGGGGCCGAGTCCTTCAAGTATCGTTTCGATCAACGGCTGACGTTGCCCGAGAATTTTTGGCAGGAGGCGCGGCGGGGGCCGCGGCGATTCTGTGTCGCCGACGGTATGGGACGGCGCATGACGTTTGGAGAGGTTCTTATCGCCGCCATCGTACTCAGCCGTCGGTTGAAGGGGCGTCTCGACGGTCAGGAGCGGATCGGTATTTTACTGCCGCCTTCGGCAGGCGGTGTGCTGGCGAATGTTGCCCTGACCATCCTCAATAAGATCCCGGTCAATCTGAATTATACGACCTCCGCGCAGGCCCTGGCGTCCATTCAACAGCAGTGTGATATGCGAACGGTAATTACATCCCGAAAGTTTTTGGACAAGGTCAATATTTCGCTGCAGGGGGAGATGCTCGACATGGAGGATTTGCTTAAGGATGTAACCTGGCGGGAAAAGTGCGATGCGATCGTCCGCGGTTTTGTGTGGCCGCCGGTCTTGTCCTATCGGCTTGTCTTCGGTTACCGCCGGGAAAAGAGCATCGAACAGTTGGCCACGATCATGTTCACCAGCGGCAGCACTGGTGAGCCTAAAGGCGTTATGCTCACCCATGCCAATATCATGTCCAACCTCGAAGGCCTCTACCAGATCTTTCACGTGGACAACAACGACCGTATGTTGGGCATCCTTCCGTTCTTTCATTCTTTCGGGTTTACCGGAACATTGTGGTTTCCTCTGATTACAGGCGCAGGCGCCGTGTATCACCACAATCCACTCGACGCCAAGATGGTGGGCAAGCTGGTGCAGGAGCACCGGGCGACAATCCTGATGGCGACCCCGACGTTTCTCAATACATACACCCGGCGCTGCACACCTGAACAGTTTGAGTCTTTACGGCTGGTCGTCGTCGGGGCGGAGAAGCTTAAGAGCCAGGTGGCGGAGTCCTTTGAGGAGAAATTCGGAATCCTGCCGATGGAGGGTTACGGCTGTACGGAACTCTCGCCGATCGTGGCCCTGAATCTCCCTGACTACACCGGGCCGGGCGGGACCCAAAAGGCGCAAAAAAGGGGGAAGATCGGCTTGCCGTTGCCCGGCATCGCGGTCCGTATAGTCCATCCGGAATCGGGCGAGCCGTTGGAAATTAATCAGGACGGGTTGATGCTGGTGAAGGGGCCGAACGTGATGCAGGGCTACCTCAAACGTGATGAGCTCACCCGCGAGGTTATCAATGACGGTTGGTATTCTACCGGCGACATCGCGAACATGGATGAGGATGGATTTCTGATGATCACGGACCGGCTCAGCCGGTTCAGCAAGATCGGCGGAGAGATGGTCCCGCATATCAAAGTGGAAGAGTCTATTCACCGGGCGGTCAACGCGGACGGCGCAATGTGCGTGGTGACATCCGTCCCGGACGACCGCAAGGGGGAACGCTTGGCCGTGATCTACCAGGGCGATTACGACCCAGGCGACATCGTCTCACTTCTAAAGGAATCCGGCCTGCCGAATCTGTGGATCCCCGACGCGTCTATGTTTCACCGTGTGGAGGCGCTGCCCATGTTGGGCACGGGCAAAATCGACTTGGGGACGGTCAAGAAGCTGGCCGCCGGGCAGACACAGGATGCCGGCGGATGACCAGGAAGCCGCGTCATATCATCATTCTTATCCACGGGATCGGGGGAAATAAAACTCACTTCGGCCATATGGTCGCCGCCCTGCGCCGAGTCCTCCAAAAGGAAGACCCGGCCTACCGGTATGTCATACATAACCTCGAATACGAAACCGGGCATGACGAAAAGATGGTCACGGATTTTGCCGTAGATTTAGCCGTCCGAATTAACCGGATCCAGGAGCGGGGGCTTGACGGCGGCGATAAGATTTCGCTAATCATGCATTCACAGGGCGGATTGGTAGGAGCTGTGTGGATGTTTCAATCGTTGAAAGGGAATCCCGACTATAGTCCTCCCGAGGTCATTGAACAGCTGGACTCCTTCATCACTCTCGGTACGCCGTTTTGGGGAGCCAAGATCGCGGTGTGGGGCGCAGAGATGAAGGCGCTCACCCGGCAGTTGGGGATAAATATTCCGGTGCCGTTCGGAAAGAACCAGCTGGATCAAATGAGTTTCGGCAGCGATATGATTTTCGATTTTCGACAGGCCCTCATCGATTCAGAGCACCGCCATCATATCGAGTATCTGCGCGAACGCGTCCGTTTCTTGAATGTCGTGGGTGTGGCCGACGTGCTGAACCCGTTAGGCGTTTTTGTGTCAGGCGTCAATCAGTATGAAGACGACGGTGCCGTCCCCTTGGCCTGTGCCCGTTTCAACTTTCTTTTTCAGCAGTCGATCAAAGAGGATTATCCGGAAGGGGAGCGGATCCCTTTGGGGGCGGCCGGCGCCATCGACATGGCCCCCTATGTGGTGGCCAATGCCCTGCATTTTACACCCGTTCCGGAAATGACGAACTTTCCGGGAATAGCCCAGATCCCGCAAGGGTGTGTTCGCGACGAGCGCTATCCGCACCCGACATTCGGGTACGTATGGGAACACCTCCTTGGGCGTTGTGTCCGTCAACGCGACCGGAACCTGGGAGATTACAAAACCTTTCTGCTGGATATCAATGTCAGATTGGCGCCGGGCGATGTGTCTTCCCGGCAAAAGGTGCAGATCGACCTTCGGCTGCCCGACGGTAACTTCGTTGAGGGGTCCAATATCGAAATCCTGAACCCGATGGAGCTCTACGCGCACGGTGTCCGTCAGTCCCAGCGCTGCCCTGAGCAGTGGCGGTTCTACTTTACGGGAAATATCAAGCGCCGACTGGACAACCGGCCGGAAGCCCTGTTGGTTAAGGTGCAATGTCCCGGTTACCGGTCGCGTATGGTCGAGGCGGAGGTGCGGCCGGCCTTTTCGTCCTTTGTGGACGTCAATCTTGTTCCCGCGGGAGGACGGCGGTGAGGTCCCGGGCCGGAATGATGGTGTGTGCCATCTTATGTGTGGCGGTGGCCACTGCTGCGGAAACAGGTAAAGAGAGCATGACCGAAAAAGTTGTTGTGACAACATCAGACAATAAGAAGATTTCGCTGGATCACTACCGCCAGGGGCATCAACAAGTTGTGGTGCTGGCGCACGGGTTTTACAATAGCAAACAGGCGGTCCTGTTCCGGGAGATGGCCACGGGACTTCTGGAGGAGTATGATGTCATCGTCTTTGATTTTCGCGGTCACGGCAAGAGTTCCGGTTTATTCAGCTGGACAGTTAACGAACACCGTGACCTGCAGGCCGTCCTTGACTACGCGGACCAGGAATACGACAAGATCGGTGTTATCGGGTTTTCCCTTGGAGCCGCCATCGCGATCAATACCGCGGCGCGCGATTCCCGGATCGACAGCCTGATTGCGGTCAGTTCGCCCTATGACTTTAACCGCATTAATTACCGAGTCTGGCAAATGGGGGTGATGGAAAACGTCGTGTATAATGTTTTCCAGGAAGGGCGGATCGGTAAGGGGATTCGACCCGGGTGGCTGTTCCGTAAGAAGCCCAAGCCTATCGACGCGGTCGGTCAGGTAAATGCCCCGACCCTCTTCGTTCACGGCCAGAAGGATTGGTTGATCGCCCCTGAGCATTCCCGGAAATTGTATCGTAAAGCAAACTGCCGCAAAGACTTGATGATACTCAAGGAAGGCACGCATGCCGAATACATCTTCCGAGCAGACAAAGACGGCACTCTCGCCGTATTCCGTGAGTGGTTTCACAAGACCCTGGGTTCCTGATTCAGGCCAGGGGCGATAGTTGGCTTGTGGCTTGCATAATGGATCAAAATGTTTACACTATAAGGTAAGACACTAACGGAGAGAAAATATGGCGCATAAAATCCTGGTTGTGGACGATGAGCCGGCCACCCTGAAGCTGGTGGTTGGTCTGTTGTCGGCGGAGAACTATGACGTCGTTCAGGCCGTCGATGGTCTGGAGGCCCTGCGCATGATCCAGGCCGAATCGCCGGACCTCGTGGTGCTGGATGTGATGATGCCCGAAATCAACGGCTATGACGTCTGCTATCAGCTTCACTTTAATAAGGAATATGAGACCATCCCCGTTATTCTGCTCACCAAAAGGGACAAAGAGATCGACAGCCGCATCGGTCAACGTGCGAATATCGATTATGTCCCCAAGCCGATCGACAGCAATTTACTCCTCCTGAAAGTTTCCGAGCTGCTGCGCTCGTAAGGGCCTGTTCCGCTCCTGCCGGAATGTCGGCCGGACTTGTTCCTTTACGCTGGGCCGCGTCCTGTGTAAAATGTACAGTCATGGGAGAAGCGAAACGTAGAAAGAAGCGGGTGTGGCCGCTGCGGAAGGTTGCTGGTATTGCCGTCCGGGTGATGATTTTTGCCGTGTGCATTTTGGCGGTTGTCGACTTTATCGCCCGGCGAAATGTTTCCGTTCTCGACAATCCCGATCCGTTGCGCGCTGTCGGAGATCCGCAGGCGCCGGTGCGAATCATCCAGTTCGTCGACTTTCAGAATCCGGAGGTTAGTCGAGGGGCCAAGGTCCTGGGCCGTTTTCTGATAAAGCACCGGCAGGATATGTATGTTGTGACCCGCTATTATTTCACGCCGGACCGCAATTCGCTGATCAGCGCCCTTCATGCCGAATGTGCCTCGCGGCAGGGATTGTTTTGGCCGTACTATGAGGAGTTGCTGCTCAAACAACAGCAGTGGCGGACCTTACGTGACGCGGGGCCTTATCTGACGCTGTTGGCGCGCAATATGTCCGCGGATATGGAGATGTTCACCGCTTGCGTCGGAGATATTGAAGTCAAGCAAGCCGTGGAGGAGGATACCCGGCTGGGTGAGTCCCACGGCATTCATTCGGTGCCGACATATTTCGTGAACGACCGGCGTATTTCTGGGGTGGATGAGCTGGAAAAGTATTTGTCGGAGTATTTTGAAAACAAACGATTGGGGTTACTGTAAATGCAGACGGCCGTTTTGGGGACAGGAATCATCGGGCAAAAGTTGACACAGGCCTTATTGCGCGGTGGGCACGAGGTGTCGGTTTATAACCGCTCCGCTCGCAAGACCGCGGGCCTGCAAGAACTCGGCGCCACGGCGGCAGATTCGGCGGAACAGGCGGTGCACAGCGCCGAGTGTATTTTACTTGCCCTGTCGGATAAAAAAGCTGTTGACGATGTCCTTACGGGCATTAAAATGACATTGAACCAAAAAACGTTCGTCCAGATGGGAACCATTCTGCCTCAGGAAAGTATTAGCCTGGCGCGTCGTATCGGTGAAGCCGGCGGAGAGTATTGTGAGTGTCCCATTCTCGGCAGCCGACGCGAGATAGATGAAAGGAAGCTGATCTTGCTGTTCGGCGGAAGCCGGCGGGTCTTGGAATCCACCCGGTCCGTCTTGGCCTGTTTCGGAGCCGAACCGCATTATATAGGGGATGTCGGGCAGGCGGCCGCCATGAAGCTTGCTCTGAACAATCTGATCGCAATTCACGCGGCCGGTTTTGCATTGAGTCTGGGGATTGTGGAGCGAAACGGCATTGATTGCAAGCAGTTCATGGCCATCCTTCGCCAGAGTTCCTTGTACGCGCCGATGTACGATAAGAAACTGGCGAACTGGCGCGAGCGGACTTTTGATAATCCCAATTTTCCGGCCAAGCATTTGCAAAAAGATACCGAGTTGATTCTCCGCCACGGCCACGAGATCGGATTGAACACACAGGTCCTGGAAGCCATCCGGGATGTCTTGGACCAAACACTAGCTAGGGGGGAGGGGGACATGGATTATAGTGCGTTAATCAATGTCATCCATCCGGTAAGCGAATGATCAAGGCCGAGAATATTTGTAAAGACTACGGCAATACACGCGCGCTGGACAATGTCTCATTCGGAATCCGCAACGGAGAGATTATCGGCTTTCTGGGCCAAAACGGCGCCGGGAAGACGACTTTAATGCGGATCATGACTACTTATCTGCCGGCCACATCAGGCCGGATCCTGGTCGACGGAGTGGATATCGCCCGGGATACTATGATGATGCGGCGTAAGGTCGGATACCTGCCGGAAACTCCGCCGTTGTACATGAATATGACGGTCCACGACTATCTCGAGTTTGCCGCCCGCCTCAAGGATGTTCCAGAAAATCAGATTCGCAAAAGGATTGACCGGGTTTGCTATGAGTGTTCCCTGGACGACGTGCGCAACAAGATTATCGGAAAGCTCTCCAAAGGTTACAAACAGCGGGTCGGCATCGCCCAGGCCATCATCAATGAACCCTCCATATTGATTCTGGATGAGCCGACCAGCGGCCTGGATCCCATCCAGGTCCAGCAGGTCCGCAAGCTTATCAAGAACATCGAAATGCAGCGCACCGTAATCCTCAGCACCCACATCCTGAGCGAGATTGAACAGATGGCCGAGCGGGTATTTATTATCAAGGAAGGCCGTATCGTTAGGGATGCCCTTCTCGAGGACTTGCTCAAAGAATATGAAAGCCTGGAAAAGGCCTTCTTAGCTACCGTCGGATATCAGCCTCATGGATAAAATTGTCGCCATAGCCCGCAAAGAAACGACCGTTAATATGAAGTCGCCGGTTTCGTATATCCTGATGTGCCTGGCGATCATCGTCTTTAATATATTCTTCTTCATTATTATCGATGAAAACAGGGAGGCCACTCTGCGCGACATGTTCACGCTGATGGAGTTTCTCTTCGTGTTCATCATTCCGCTTTTGACGATGAAAACCGTGGCCCACGAGAACGAAACCGGGACTATGGAATTTCTAAAAACGACGCCCACAACCAATACCGCGATTGTTGCGGGGAAGTATCTCGGGGTGGTGATCTATTTCTCCATCATGCTGGCGTTGACGTTTCCGTATTATGTTGTCATAGAGATTTTCGCCAACCCGGACCGAATGGCCATTTTCGCGGGATATTTCGGTATTTGGCTGGAGGGATTGTTTTTCCTTGCCATCGGGGTGATGACTTCGGTGTGGACCAAGAGTCAGGTCCTGGCGGCCATGTCTTCGTACATATTGATTCTGGCCCTGTATTTTGCGAAGGTGGGGGCGAAGTATTTGCAGGGCGTACCCCATGATATCGTCAATTTCCTGAGCGTCATGGGGCACTCCGAGAGTTTCTTTCAGGGGTTGCTCACGTCAGCCGACATTATGTATTTTGTATCGGGAACGCTGTTTTGCCTGACCATTGCCCGCTTGAGCACCGAGAATCGCATATGGAAGTAAATCAGATCAAAAAATTGACCTCGGTATTCTTCGTCGGGCTCGGTCTCTTTTGGATGGGATTGAGCCTGCTGATATTTGAAGTGGGTCCGAGTTTTGTGTCCAAAATGGTGGCCTGGCTGGGGGCATTTATGGCGTTCTGGGCCTGGTACCGCGTGAAGTGGTCGAAGTACATCTCGAAACGGCAGTTCCGTTTCCTGTTAATGTTTCTGGTGACGTTGGTCATTATGATCATCGGCTATGCCAGCTTCAACTACATGGCTTACGTTTACAACGGGCGACTTGATGTAACTAAGTTCCGGCAGCATTCCCTGGTTCCGCAGACCGTGAAAATTATTCGCAACCTTGATCGAGAAATTCAAATCACCGCGTTTTATGTCGGCCTGCCTCCGATATACTTGTCGGATATGTTCGAAGAGTATGAACGCAATTCCAACGGTACGATCAAGGCCGAAATCATCGATCCGATTGTCCAGATCGGATATGCCGCGCAGTTCGGGCAGGTGATCGACGGCAAGCAGCGGAAGGTAATCCTGCGGACGGCGGGGGCGCAGCGTGAAATCGACTTTACCGAAAAACCGGTCAATCAGGAGCAGATTAATCATGAAATACTCCAGTTGACCCGGGCGGCGCGGACGGCCTGCTTCTTAACGGGACACCGCGAACGGCGGGTTTTTGATGAGGAAGCCCAGGGGCTGAATACCTTTGCCAAGCACTTGTTGGCCAATAATATCGTGCCGCAGGATATCCGATTGGATACTTCGGAGCAGATTCCCGACTTTTGCGACGTGCTGGTCGTGGCCGGACCTGAAGACTTTCTCACGCTCGATGAGGAAAAACAAATCAATGACTACCTGAAGGTCGGCGGCGACGCGCTCTTTCTGATCGAGCATGTTCTGGTGTCCACCCCGAACGTGCCCCTTACCGAAATGCAGATGGAAAAGAATCCGTCGTTAAATAATATTCTCAGAAACTGGGGTTTGGCCGTTTCCAAGGACGTGGTGGTCGATCTCAAGAGCCATGCCAGCGGGGATGTGGGTTCTCCGGCGACGCGAAACTATCTCAGTCACCGGGCGATTGTGAATGATCTGGATTACACCTTCTTTGTCCGACCCCGGTCCATCAAGGCTCTGCGTGACAAGCCCGATACGGTTATGGTGGCGCCGCTGATCATGACGGCCACCGAACAGGACAGTTGGGGTGAGACCAACCGGTATCTCGATGTGCGTTTCAATCCGGGAGAAGATCGCCGCGGACCGGTGCCGATCGGCTATGCCGCCATGGAACCCAAGGCGGAGGGCGATCAATCCAATACCCGGGTTATCGTTATCACGGATGCCGATTTTATCTCCAATGCCTACGTCGATGCCTATAGCAATGCGCGGCTGGGTGTGAACGCTATCAACTGGCTCACCGAGCATGATTACGAAACATATCTTAATATGCCCAATATCGAGGTGCCCAGGCTGGATCTGACGAGCAAGCAGAAGCAGCTGATCATTTATATTCTGGTCCTGGTGCCCGGTCTGCTAGTGTCCGTTGGTTTGTTGATCTGGCTCAAACACAACTAGGCTGTTTGAGAAAAGGGGAGGGAGAAATGGATAGCAAGCGCAGGATCAATTACATGCTTTTGGGGATTGTTGTTGTGATTATGCAGGTGATCGGTGCGCTGTGGTATTCACCCGTGTTGTTCGGCAATCTGTGGGCGGGGAATTTGGGTGTCACTCCCCAGCAGATCACCGATAGGCTCGGTACCGCTCCGTATGTACTTTCGATTTTGGGTTCGATACTGATGTGCATGGTGCTGAATCGTTTGATTGTCGTGACCAAGACCAATACGCTGGCCCGGGGCGTACAGCTTGCCGTATTGCTGTGGCTCGGTCTGGTGTTGACCGTGCTGTCGACGCACTATGCGTTTTTAGGAATGACTCGTATGATTTTCATTGATGCGGGGAAAGATTTGGTAGCAATGGCGGTCGCCGGGGCAATCCTGGCTTCCGGCCAGGAATAAAAAAGGGGTGGCCGCAAAGACCACCCCTTTTATTAACTCTGGTTATTGACCCCAAGACTCGACGACATATTCCGGATACATGATCGGCTGGTAATCGTCGGGTACGGCAAGGTTGCAGCCCACCATATCCCAAAGTCCGGATGTCAATCTTCCGGCAAAGTAAGCCAAGCCCTTAACTGTCCCGCCGACGCCGGCCAGGACGGCTTCACCGCCGTTGCTGGAATTTTCTTTGACCTCCATCTTAATTTGCTTGGGGACCTCCAGCGGAGAAGTCAGTACATTGACTACGCCGCGTTTGAACTTACCCCAAGCGCGATGAAAATCGGCGTCCTCGGTTTTGCTCAACTCCATGGCGTGTCCGGGGGAGCTCCACAGGAGCAGTGCCGCACAGAACGATAGAATGATTGCGTTTTTTTTCATATGCCCTCCTTGATGGGTTTGCGATTATGTCATAAATATTTGTGTTACATTAACTTAAGTCTTTTATATCAGATGCGGGTGAAAAGTCAATCTATTAGAAGAAATTCTGTGGGCCTGGTTCCGGATGACTGGATAGATGCTGCGGATTGTAACAGAACAACGAACTCTGAGTGAAAGTATACCATATATCCCGGGAGGTCAATAGACACCCGGCGGAATTCCGCGGGTGTCTCGCCGGGAGAAAAGGCTTTCTCGAAAAAGAAAGCCCTTTCTTTAAGAGGGCCACGTGAACTTGGGAGTAAATTGTTGAAATGTTACAATTTAAGGGCGACAGGAAATTGTTCTGCGAAGTGAAATAGCAATGTGCGTTGGACGTGAAGACAGCGGTAAAATAAAAACCCACCGCCGGCAGGTCGTCGGCCCTCGGGTGAAAGGAGGGGATCGCTATGAAGTATGACGTGTTGATTTTGGAACCGTTCCGGGAAATGACGCTCATGGTGGCTGACTTCATTCCCACCCTGCTCATCGCCCTGGGTATTCTCTTCATCGGCTGTATCATCGCGCATGCCGTCCAGAAGCTGGTAGTCCGGATGTTCATGCCGTTTGACGAAGCAGCCGAGTCGATGGGAATTACTCAGGCCTTGAAGAAGGGGGGTGTCCGTCAAAAACCGAGCACAGTCCTGGGATGCCTGACCTACTGGGTCATGATGGTGATGGCTCTTATCATGTCAGTGAAGGCGTTGGGAGTAGCCGCCGTATCGGGCGTGCTGGACCGGCTGTTAGCCTATATTCCCAATGTGATCACCGGTGTGGTGGTGCTGATCTTCGGTATGTTGCTGGCTAAATTCGTTGCCACGATCATTTATATCGCGGCGAAGAATACGGATATGCCTATTCCGTTAACGCTGGCCAAGCTCAGCAAGCTGGCTATCATCATTTATGTATCCATCATCTACCTTACAGAGATCGGATTTGTCGGCCTCTTCTCCGGGGCAAACTATTCGATCTTCCTAACAGGTATTGTATTCGCGTTGGCCTTAGCCTTCGGGTTGGCGGGAAAAGATGTAGCCGCCAAATATCTCGGGGTTTTGGACAAGTCGGCGAAGTAAGGGAAAGTCAGGCAAGTTTTTAATGCGGCCCCCGCAATGGGGGCCGCTTTTTTTATGTGTCGCCCGCCGAATTTTTAGGATATAATGCCAACTATCGACCGGTAAATACCAACCCCCCTCTTTCAGTGAAATCCGAATTTCTCAAGACGCTCAAGCGTACGTTTTCCCTTAACCGGCCCGCTGTCTTTGCGCGTTTGGCCGTGCTGGTCCTGGTAGTACTCGGCCTGCTGATATATGGTCCGGCCCTGCCAAATCCCTTCATTTGGGATGATTACGAACTGATCATCCATAATCCCGGCGTTCGTGGCTGGTCGAACCTCCCGCATCTATTCGCCGGAAATATCGTTGAACAGTCGTCTTTTTACCGCCCGCTCCAGATGCTCTCCTATCTGATCGACTATGAGGTGTGGGGGATGAACCCGAAAGGCTTTCATTTAACCAGTATCCTGTGGCATGTCACCGCGGCACTGTCGTTCTGCGGATTGGTTGCCGCAATCACCCGAAATCGGCTGACCGCCTTGCTGGCGGGGGTCCTGTTTATCGTTCATCCCGTTCACAATGAAGCGGTGGCTTACATTTCGGGGAGGGCGGATCCCGTGATGGCAGTTTTTGTTTTGCTCGCCTTCACCTTTTACCTGCGTTATTCGGACAGCATCCGCCTCGGTGAATATTTGGTGTGCGTGGTTTGCTTTGTGGCGGCCTTGCTGTCCAAAGAGTCCGCATTGATCCTTCCGCTGCTGATCGGGGCCTATCATCTGGTGTTTCGTAAGGCGATGAACAGGGAGCTGTATTTCATGCTGTCGGGATTGGCGTTGGGATATCTGGGGCTGCGGATGTTTAATGTGATCGGCGTGGCGGATATGCATGAGAAAACAAACACGATCCTGCTGCAACGAGTGCCCGGTACCTTTGCCTCTCAGGCGCTTTATCTTAAAACATTAATATTTCCTCGTGATCTCTTTATGGGCTACGGTCAGAAGCTATTTACCTGGCGTGACCCGTTGGTCTGGACGGGTCTGGTGCTTTGGGCGGGGCTGGTGGCGGCGGCTGTGTTCTTGCGGGGGCGCCGGCCGTTGGTGAGTTTCTTTCTGGCATGGTATCTGATTGCCCTTTTGCCCGTAATGAACTTATACCCGGTCAATGCTTATATGGCTGAGCACTGGTTGTATCTGCCGGTCATGGGACTGTTGGCCTTACTGGCGCATACGCTGTCTTTGTGGGCGGCGCGGCCGGTCTGGCGTCCGTATGCCACAGCCGGAATCACGGCCGTTTTGATTATGTTCAGTTTAGCCGCCTACCGGCAGAATTTCGTCTGGCGGGACCCCATCGCTTTTTACCAGCGCATTATCCGCATCAATCCGGAATACACAAAGGCCTACAATAATCTCGGCAAGATTCTCAGTCAGCAGGAACGGTATGCCGAGGCGGCGGAATACTTCCGGCGTTCTATTGAAATCGATCCCCGGTTCGTGAAGGGTTATCATAACTACGCGGTCTGTATGACCAAGCTGGGGCGCATGGACGAGGCCCTGGCCTATTACCACAAGGCCCTCGGAGTGCGTCCGGATTTCGCGCCGACCTACAACAACCTGGGTGCTTTGTACATCGATATGGAGCAGTACGAAAAAGCGGAGCAATATGTTAACCGGGCATTGAGCCTCCATCCCGGGATGCCCAAGGCCTATTACAATCTGGGATTGATAGCACAGGCGCGCCGTGAGAATCAACAGGCCCGCGAGTATTTTCAACTGGCCCTTAAGTACGATCCGAATTATGCCGCGGCTAAGAATAATCTGGGATCGATGATGGGAAGGGAAGGAGACCTGCAATCCGCGATGGAAAATTATCGCCAGGTGCTGGTGGTTGAGCCTGACAATTATTCGGTGATGAACAATCTGGGTATTTTATACGGCCGGTTGGGCAAAGGTGAGGAAGCGATGGAATTGTTCCGTTCCGCGCTGCGTATTAAGCCGGATTTCGCTGATGCGCATTTTAATCTCGCCTTCGCGTTTGCCAAACAGCAGCGCTGGGGGCAGGCGATGCGGCACTATCAGGACGCGGTGCGCTACGATCCCAATCACCCGCAAGCGATAAATAATCTCGCTATTCTTTACGCGCAACAGAACCGGTACGGTGAAGCCGAGAAATTGTTCCAGCGCGCCCTGGAAATCAATCCTTCTGATTACAGTGCGCATAACAACCTGGGATTAGTATATGCCAAGCAGAACAAATTTGACGAGGCCCGGGAGCAATACAACAAGGCGCTGGCCATCAATCCCGCGCACAAGGAAACGCACAATAATTTGGGGATGCTGAATGACGCGACCGGAAACATGAAAGATGCTGAGAAACATTACCTGCAAGCGCTTCAAGTGGACCCGAAGTTTGCCAATGCCTTGAACGGTCTGGGAATCGTTTATGGCAAACAGAAGAAATATAAGGAAGCCGAAGGGATGTTTCTGCGCGCGCTGGAAGTAAACCCGGAGCGCCAGGATGCCATCAACAATCTTGAACGGGCCCGCACACTCATGAATGCGGACGGACGTTCGTGAGCGGGGTTCAGTGGATTAAATCCGGTGACGACTAAAGAATCATTTACCGAATCTAGCTACGTTAAGTGGCACGGTGATCAGGAGCGCAAGTGGGAGGCCTTGTGTTCCCGCTGCGGTGCCTGTTGCGGCGCCGCGGAAGGTGATCCCTGCGAACATCTGCGAGAGGACGGCAGTGGTAGATACTGCTGCGCAATTTATCAGAGCCGGTTCGGCTGGCATCAGACGGTCAGCGGAATGCCATTACGCTGCGTGCCGATCCGGGACATTCTTCATAAATCCTGGCCTGGGGACCGGTGCTGCGGATATAAAAATAGGAAGGAATAACCAGCTTATAAGGAGATCATATGGGACCTGTATTCATCGCCGCCATCGTCATACTCGATGCCTTAGCCCTGGTCGATTTGTTCAAGGCGGATAAGGACATGATGCGCAAAGGGCTGTGGGCGGCTGTCATTGTATTTCTGCCGTTAATCGGCCTCATTCTGTACTTTCTGGTAGGAAAGAAGTAGCCGACAGGGAGGGGGCGGCAACATTCAGAGTGTGGTTTGAGATGATTTTCTTGCTGAATCGTAAGTGAATATATTTCAATAAATTACATTCCAGCCAAAAAAATGCCTTGCAATTTTTATCAGATGGTATATATTTTTCTTTACCTTTGGTAAGACATTCTTACTTAGCTCAGGTAGTTCAAACGAATGGAGGCATATTATGGCAGAATGGAAAGAAGACAAGCCGATTCAGACGTCAAACGAGGAAAGGGAGATCTTTTCCTGGGATGAGTCTAACGTTCTTTTGTAGTCAGTAATAGATTTTGTTTCGTTGGCCCTGTTTCCGCATGCGGAAACGGGGCCTTTTTTTTGTCCCGGAGATGACTCCGCTATTTTCAGGAGCGGCTGTATTCAGTATAATGTGAGCGGTCACAAACCCGGGGCATCCGCATCCCGACATCAGTCACACTATCCGATATCCTTATGAACCGTTCGCCATCCATCCCTGCCGACCAAGTCTTTGCGTCTCCCGAGGTCTTGGTGGTGGAGGCCTCAGCCGGCTCTGGCAAGACCTATGCCTTGGCTAAACGATACGTTCAGCTCCTGCTTAGCGAAGCGGACCGCGGGGCGGTTCAACCTTCCCAGGCAATCCTGGCTCTGACCTTCACCAACAAAGCCGCCTTTGAAATGAAAGAGCGGATCCTTTATTTTCTCAAAGGCATCGCCCTTGACCGGTTGGGCACACACGACTCTCAGAATATACTCGCACCGCTGTCTATGGATCGGGATCGGGCCGCCCGGTTGGCCTATCGATTGATGGATGGCATCATCCACCATTATCATTTCTTTCAGGTGCAGACCATCGATAAATTTATCAACACCCTGTTGTCTGGATGCGCGTTTAAGGTCGGCCTGACATCCCGATTTAAAATTAAAACGACCGCTCATGAATATTTGGAATACAGTCTGGATCGGCTGATTGATCAGTCAGCGCAGGACAGTGGGCTGTTGCGATTGTTCGAAGATTTTTTGGAAAATTACCTCTATTTAGAAAACCGGACCGGTTGGTTTCCCAAAAAAGATATGCTGGATGTGGTCAAAGGATTGTACGGGCAGCTGAATCACTACGGCATTCCGTTCGCGCCCAGCGGTGTGGCCGCGGCTGATGTGAGTAAGGCCAAACATCGGTTGCTGGAGAAAATCAGGACATGGCAGGCCATGTTGCCGGAGAAAACAAACGCAAGCTTCAAGAAATCGTTGGACCGTTTCTTGAAGGGCCACAGTTACTCCTTTGATATCGATAACCTGCCGAGTTTTCATGCGGAAGGGCCCCCGTTGAACAAAGGGGCGGATGCCGGGCGCGATGTCTATCTCGGCTGGGAGGATATCCAGCGGGATATTCACCGGCTGTGTTTACAGGAGGCTTACAGTCTTTATAATCCGTACATCGAAGTGTTTGCTAAAGTCATGGAGGCCTTCGACCGTTTTGCGGCAGTGGATGACGTCCTTTTTCTGGAGGAGTTGAACCGGAAAGCGCGGCGACTATTCGATGCCGATGGTGTGACCGTGGAAGAACTCTATTTTCGTTTGGCCACCCGCCTGCAGCATTTCTTGATCGATGAATTTCAAGATACTAGCCGCTTGCAATGGCTTAATTTGAGGATGATGCCGGAGGAGGCCCTGGCCAACGGCGGTACTCTGTTTTATGTGGGCGACCGTAAGCAGGCGATCTATGGTTTCCGGGGCGGAGACGTTACTCTGTTCGATGAACTGCAGAAGGAATACGCGGACTACGCGCGTCAGGAATCGCTTTCCAATAATTACCGCAGTCAGCAGGCGGTGGTTGAGTTCAATAATCATATCTTTTCTTTGGAGAATCTCCAGCGTTTTGTGCAGGCCAAGGAGCAGCGCGAGCGGAAGAATAAGGTCCGGGTGGAGTTGCACGGGGATGACTACCGGCGACTGGAGAATATCTTCGCCGGCGCGCAACAATCCTGGCAACCAGGAAGGGACGGCGGGTATGTGGAGATCAGGCGGATGGATGCCAAAGGCGGCAGTGAACGGTTGGAGGAAACCCGCGAGTACATTCTGCAGACGCTTGAGGAATTAAAGCACCGCTTCGCATGGCGGGATATCGCCATACTCACCCGTGAGAATTCCAAAGTGGAGACCGTCACCACATGGTTGCTGGAAGAAGGCATCCCGGTCGATTCGGAGCGGACGTCCAATATTAAAGACAATGACCGGGTGCGGGAGATTATCGCCTTGTTGACCTTTCTCAGCTCGCCCGTGGACAATACGTCCTTTGCCGAATTCTTGATGGGTGAGATTTGCGCCCGGGGGTGCGGATTGACCCGGGAGGCCATGCGGGAGTTTGTGTTTCAGCATCGCCAGGAATTGAAGGGCCAGCGGGGATTCTATCTGTACCAATCCTTCCGGCGGGCGTACCCCGAGATTTGGAAACGCTATTTGGATGACCTTTACCGGAATGTCGGGCTGTATCCCCTGTACGAGTTGGTGATCACACTTTTTGAGCGGTTGCGCTGTCTGCAGCATTTTCCGGGGGACCAGGGTTTCTTTATGCTTTTGCTGGAATTGATCAAGAAACGGGAGGAGGAGCATTCCGACATCGTGTCGTTCCTGGAATACTATGAGGAGTTGCGCGGGGAGGATCTCTATGCCCGGATGCCGGGACTGGACGCGGTCAAGGTGCTGACCGTCCACAAATCAAAGGGGCTCGAGTTTCCCGTGGTCGTGCTCCCGTTTCTGAAGATGGAGATGATGGTGGGCGGCAAAACCAGCGATGCCGCGCAATCCTATTTGCTTCAGCGGATCGAAAACCGGATGCGATTATTGCGCCTGAAGAATGCCTACTATTTATACTCGGATGAGCTTTACCGGGTGTATCGGGCGGAATATGTGGACGCCTTAATTTCCGAGCTGAACAATGTGTATGTCGCTCTTACCCGGGCCAGTCATGAACTTTATATCTGCCTGCCGGGTAAGGCCGGGCAGGGTTTCAACCTGGCCAACCTCTTGATGCCCGAGGAATTAGCCGAGTCCGGTCAGAAGGCGGCCTACGACCTGCGGGGTAAGGAGACCCCACAGGCCCTGCTGCCCTTGGAGCGCGCGCAACACCAGGACTGGATTACCTTCCTCGAGGATGAACATCTGGCGTATCAGCGGGCAGACCATTACGAGGCCCGTCTCAAAGGCACGGTTATGCATGACGTCCTGTCACGTATTGTCTGCACTCAGGCGGCCGACCTTCCGGAGACGGCCCGACGGGCGGCAGCTGAGGTGTTGAGCCTCCATCCGGAGGCGACGTGGGCCGATGAGATATCGGCCCGGATCGACGCCATTATGGCGGAGCCCGCGCTCCATTGGATATTTGCCGTGGGAGAGGGGAAGGTGTACACGGAGTATGAGGTGGTTGACCGGCACGGCCACACCAGGCGGATGGACCGGGTTATTGTGACGACCGGCGAGGTCCGGATCCTTGATTACAAAAGCTCCGGGCTTGACCCCGCGCGCGAACAGGCACAGGTGAAATCTTATATAGATGTCATGTCCAGGCTTTTCCCGGATCACCAGGTCAGCGGTTATTTGCTGTACGCGGACAGTCTCGAGGTGGTGGCCGTCGATGGATAATGTGAGGACCTACAGTTTTTGCCGGCCGTTCATCGAGCAGCTGGCCGACGAAATCGAGGCGGGGTATCTGGATCGCGGTGCAGATTTGTCCCGCTTGGGAATCGTTTTCGGCGGGAAGCGTCCGCAGCTATTTCTGCAGCGCGAGTTGGCGCGCCGGATCGGCGGGCCGTTTATTCCGCCGCAATTCCTGACCATCGATCAACTGGTCACCACGATTATTGAGCGTCACGAACGATTTGGGCAGCCGCCGGACTTAGACAACAGTTACTTGATCTACCGGATTGTCCGGGAACACACGCCGGACTTGCTGAAGGGCCGGGAGGCATTCGCCGAGTTTCTACCCTGGGCCAAGGAATTGATGAAATTTATCGATCAAATTGATTTGGAGAATGTGGCGGACCGTGACCTGACCAATCTCGAAGAGATCGCCAAGATCGGCTTTGCCGTCCCCGAGGATATTAACCGGCTGCTGACCCAAATTGTCAGCATTCGCCGCGTCTACCATCAGGAGTTGAAGGCCGCGGGAATTTATTCCCGCGGATACCAGTACCGCCGGGCGGCCGCGTTGGTGGAGCAGACTCCCTTGGATGAATTTGACGAGCTGCTTTTCTGTAATTTCTTCTATTTTAACCGCTCGGAAGAGCAGGTTGTCCGCGCGCTGAGCCAACGCGGACAGGCCCGCTTTTACTTTCAGGGCGATCAGCGGCGCTGGCCTATACTGAAGCGGTTGGCGGAGCGTCACTCCTGGGAGATTAAGGAGGGGGCAACGGTCGAGACGCCGCAATTCCGGTTAAACCTGTACGCTGCTTTCGACGTTCACAGTCAGGTAGGGACCATTCGCGAGATCCTGAAGGGGATCGATGAGCCGGAGAATACCGTCATCGTCTTGCCTACCGCGGACAACATTGTTCCTCTTTTGTCCGAGATCAGCGGTTTGGTCCGGGAATTCAACATTTCGATGGGGTATCCACTCAAGCGCAGCAGTCTGTATACACTTTTCGAGTTGATTTTTCGCGCCCAGCAGTCACGCAAGGACGGACGCTATTACGCCCGCGACTATTTGCGCGTGTTGCTGCATCCGTTTTGCAAAAATTTCTGCCTCAGCTTCGACGCCGAGGTGACTCGGATTATGGCCCATAAGCTCCAGGACATGCTGACCGGCCGGGAGGAGGGGGCGATATCCGGGCTGCTATTTTTGGACCCCGACCAGGTTCTCGAGTGCGACGACCTGTTCGTGCGGGTCCAGGAGCTGATTCTCGCGGATCATCCCGAAGTGCGCCGGGAGAAGCTGGCCGGGGATCTCAATCAATTGCACCATTTGTTGTTCCGGATTTGGGAGGATGTCCGGACATTCAGTGGATTCGCCAAGGCATTGGCCGAATTTCTGGATGCCTTTTTGCGGCACAGCTCTTTGAAGCGTTATCCGCTAAACCTCAACATCGCCAATCAGATTTTCCAGATCCTGGAGGAATTCCGCTCAGCCGCGTTCAGTCACGAGGTCTTCCCGCAAGACGAGCTGTTTAAGGTCTTTGAGCAACGGATCTCTTCGGAGATCGTGGCTTTTATCGGTTCGCCGCTCAAGGGAATGCAGTTACTGGGGTTATTTGAAACACGGTCGCTTAATTTCGACCATGTGATTGTCATGGATGTCAATGAAGGCGTACTCCCCAATCTGGTTATCCATGAGCCGCTGATTCCGCGGGATGTCATGATCACACTCGGGCTCAACCGGGTGGAGCTGGATGAAGAGATCCAGCGCTACCAGTTTATGCGGCTGATCTCCTCGGCGAAGAATGTCCATCTGATCTACCAGCAAAATAAGGAAAAAGAACGCAGTCGCTTCGTGGAGGAGCTGGTGTGGGAGGAACAGAAAAAGGCGCGCTCCTTCGCGGGCACCGAAGCGCGCGTTCCCACCTTTCATGTGGCGCCGACCGCGACGGTCCGAGAGGTCCCGAAGACGCCGGAAATGATCGCGATGCTTAAGGAGCACCGTTATTCGGCTTCGAGCGTCAATTTGTATCTGCGCAATCCGATGGAATTCTATCACCGGTATGTCCTCGGATTGCGGGAGGCGGAGGATTTACTGGATGAGCCCGAGGCGCGTCAGATCGGCACGTTTGTCCACAATTTCCTGGAGAAGGTGTTCCGGCCGTATGAGCATCGGCGGCCCGATATCGATGCCGGATTTATCAAAGATTTTACCAACCGCTTCGAGCAGGATTTTGACGACCGATTTTCCCGCAGTATGAAATCCGACTCCTTTCTGTTGCGATCGGTGGTGCGCGAACGGCTGCGGCGGTTTATTCAGCATGAGCAGGAATCACCGGACCGGCAGGTGGAGGAAATACTCGGGTTGGAGCAACGTTTTGACGACAGCATACGCTTGGCCGGAGAAGACCTGCGATTTGTTTATGTGGTTGACCGCATCGACCGCCTGCGGGACGGAACGGTCATGATTGTTGACTACAAAACAGGCGGGCAGAATGTCTTGCCCAAGAAGACGGTAGATTGGGGCAGTGTTGAGCCTACGCGCGAGGCGATCGCAGAGAACGTTAAATCTTTTCAGATCCCGCTGTACTTCCACTACCTGTTGAAGACTTTTCCGGGGCGGCGGATCAACGCGGCCCTGTACAATCTGCGGACGCTGGCTATCGATTCCTTGATCACCGACCGCACCAAGGATTCGTATGAGAACATCGACGGGGCATTTATGCGGTTACTCGACGCCGTGATGGCCGAGATCCTGGATATCAATGTCAATTTTGTCGAGGACCGGACCCACGCCGGTGGCTGGTAACCCGCGAGTTGGGCAATTGACTATCGCTTCGTTCTATGTTAGTTTAGGGCCATGATAGCGGAAAACTTAGCTAAAATCCGGGGGCATATCGCACAGATATGTTCACGCTGCGGGCGTGATCCCGAAGAGGTCACCCTGGTCGGCATCAGTAAATATGCCGATGCCCGGCAGATCGAAGAGGCCATTACCGCCGGGCTCACGCACGTCGGTGAGAACCGTGTTCAGGATGCCGGTCTCAAATTCAAACAAATTTCCTCTATTTCCTCGGTGTCCCGGCATTTGGTCGGACACCTGCAAACCAACAAGGCCCGGTCGGCGCTGGAATTGTTTACTCTCATTGAATCCGTGGATAGCATTCGTCTGGCGGATGCATTACAAAAGCATGCCGGTGAATTAGGCCGCGGGGTGGATATCCTGGCGCAGGTGAATATCGCCGGCGAAGAGCAAAAGTACGGATTAGCCCCTGAGGCGGTCCGGTCTTTTGTTGAGCATGTTTTAAAAGAGTGTCCGCAATTGCGCCTGCGGGGGCTGATGACCATTGCACCCTTAACAGAGGATGCGGAAACGGTACGCAGTTGCTTTCGCGGTTTGCGGGAAGCGGCGCAGCGTCTGGCCAGGGAATTTGGAGGCGAACGGCAGGCGCAGTTCTCGGAACTGTCGATGGGCATGAGCGCCGATTACGAAATCGCCATTGAAGAGGGGGCCACCATGGTCCGTATCGGGAGGGCAATTTTTTATGACCACTAAAGCAGTCATCGGAATGATCGGGGCAGGCAATATGGGGAGTGCCATCCTGGCCGGGATCGTCAAAGAGCATCGGGTCGCCGTGTGTGAAGCCGATGCCGCGCGGGCGCGCCGTCTCAAAAGTCAGTTCGCTATCGAATTGTTGGAACTGCCTGAACTCTGCCGCCAGGCGCGGGTCCTTATCCTGGCCGTCAAGCCGCAGGTTTTCGAAGAAGTGTTGACGGCGATCAGGCCGCATGTCCGCAAGTCCCATGTGGTGGTGTCGATCGCCGCCGGCATCACGACTCCATATATAGAGAAGAGACTGCCCCCCGGCACGCGGGTTATCCGGACCATGCCTAATCTGCCCGCCCAGGTCGGCCGCGGGGTGACAGGTGTCTGTGCCGGGAAGTTCGCGACACGGGCCGATACTAACTTGGCGAGTCGGCTTTTCGCCGCAGTGGGCAAGGCCGTGATCCTGGATGAATCGTTGATCGACGCGGTCACCGCTGTTTCTGGCAGCGGACCGGCGTACGTATTTCTCTTTCTGGAGGGCTGGATAAAGGCTTCCACCCGACTCGGACTCAGTGAGCAATTGAGCCGGGAGATGGTCATCGAGACCTGCGCCGGAGCTCTGGAGCTTTTGATGAAGTCCGGGGAGGAGGCGTCAACGCTGCGTGAGAGGGTGACGTCAAAAGGTGGCACGACCGCGGCAGCTTTACAGGAGTTTTCCGCAGCCAAATGGGAACAAACCATCTATCAAGCAATCAAAGCGGCCCGGCGACGGGCCAAAGAGCTGTCGAGGTGAGCCATGGCTAAGCTAGGCATTATCGGAGGAAGCGGCCTTTACGATATCGAGGGGGTCGAGATTGTCGAGGAAATGATGGTCGTAGACACCCCGTTCGGGCCGCCCTCGGGCAATTTTATCCGTGCCCGGATGGATGGTGTCGAGATCGTCTTTGTGGCCCGGCACGGTAAGGGGCATCATATCTCCCCGAGCGAGGTCAACTACCGGGCCAATATATTTGAGATGAAGCGATTGGGCGTGGATGCCATCGTCTCGGTCAGTGCGTGCGGGAGCTTGCGGGAAGATATGAAGCCGCTGGATTTTGTCCTGCCTGACCAGTTTGTCGACCGGACTTTCAAGGCCCGTGAAACCAGTTTCTTTACCGGAGGGATCGTCGCGCACGTAGCCATGGCGGAGCCGGTATCCAAGGAAATGACGGCCGTACTCATCGAGTGCTGCCGGGAGGCTGGTGTAACTATCCATCCGAAGGGAACCTACATCAATATGGAGGGGCCGCAGTTTTCCACCCGCGCCGAATCCGAACTCTATCGCCGGTGGGGGATGGATATTATCGGGATGACGAATATGGTGGAGGCCAAACTGGCCCGGGAGGCCGAGATCGCCTATGCCTCACTATGCTCGGTGACGGACTATGATTGCTGGCATCCGGATCACGACCAGGTGACCGTCCAGATGATCATCGAGAATCTCACACAAAACGTGGCCAATGCCAAGAAGATCTTGCGCCTGGCCGTCCCGCGGCTCGGAGCGATTGCCTCGTTCGAGGCGCAAAGTGCTCTGCAGCATGCAATTATAACAAATCCAGAGATAATTCCCGCCGCCCTGCGTCAGTCCCTGCAGCCGCTTATCGGAAAGTACATCCCCGCATAATTTGCGCCCTCAGGATCAAGCGGATATACTTGCCCCATGGTAATCAGCGGGGAGTTTTTCTTGACATCACATGGCAACAGCGTTATACTTCAGCGTTTAGATGGCAAGAAATTGGCCCATGATCAGGGCAGCGGGGTTCTTTCATAAAGGAGTTGTTTATGCCAGCAAAAAAGCTCGACCAAAAGAAACTTGACTATTATAAAAAGCTGTTAGTCAAACTCAGAGATGATCTCGTCCATGATATTCGGAATATGTCCGATAACACCGGTAGTTCCAGCAATGATTCGTCGGACGTCTCCGGTCATGTTCAGCATATGGCGGATGTCGCCACCGATATGTACGACAAAGAATTCAGTCTGGGACTGGCTTCCCATGACCGCGAAGTTTTGCATAAGATCAATGCCGCTCTGAAACGAATCGACGACGGCACTTACGGATTTTGTCTGGCAACCGGAAAGCCCATTTCCCAGGCCCGCCTAAAAGCCATCCCCTACGCAGAGTACTGCTTGAAATACCAGGAAGAATTAGAGAACTCCAACCAGATATAGGTTGCCCTTCTTATGATAAGTCCTGCGCGGTCTCAGCTGGACATCATTCTGTCGCTGCTGATTACGGTCACGATAGTCTTTGCCGACAGAGTCACCAAGTTGTTTTTTACCGATCTTCTTCAGCTCGGGGAATCAATTCCTGTCATCCGCAACGTTTTGCACATGACGATGGTCCACAATACCGGCATTGCCTTCGGTTTTTTCAAGGATCAGGGCATCGTCTTTATCGTCATTCCCGTTATCGCGATCATCCTGTTGGTATTCAATATCTATTATTACCGGCAAAACGATGAAGCCCTTTCGCGCACGTATATCATGGGTTTTTCGCTCATACTCGCCGGTGCGATCGGGAATTTGATCGACCGGATTATGTACGGGTATGTGATCGACTTTATCGACATCCGCTTCTGGCCAGTGTTCAATGTGGCAGACAGTGCGATCACGGTAGGGGCTCTGATCATTGCTTGGAAATGTTTTCAACTCAGCCATAAAAAAGAAGAACAGCGCGACTAGGATGCCGGGGCCGTATCATGGCGAATTATCACTTCAAAGTCAATCCGGCCGCGGAGAGTATGCGACTGGACGTGTTCCTCGCGACGGAGCTGACCGATGCCCCGTCCCGTACCTATGTCAAGAAACTCATTGATCACGGTCACGTCAAAGTTAATGAGGCCGTCGTCAAGGCGCATCATCTGATTTCCGGAGGGGACGATATTTCGGTCAATATCCCCGCCGAATTTCTCACGCCCGCCTATATTGCACCCGAAGATATACCCCTCGACATAGTCTTTCAGGACAGCGCCTTGCTGGCAGTCAACAAACCGGCCGGTATGCTGGTCCATCCCGCCCGGGGGCGTTACACCGGAACACTGGTCAACGCCTTGCTTTTTCATGCCAAGCAGCTATCTGATTTCAGCGGAGACCTGATGCGTCCCGGTATTGTTCATCGTCTGGACCAGGAGACATCCGGCCTGATATTGATCGCCAAGGACAATATTACTCACACCAAATTGGCTAAACAGTTCAAGAAGCGAACGGTCAGCAAGCAGTACGTCGCATTGGTGGAGGGGGAGGTTGAATTCGATGAAGGGCTCATTGAGGCCCCGATCGGACAGCATCCCAAGTACCGGGATAAAAAGGCGGTCCGCTTTGATGAGGCAGCGCGTCCCAGCGAGACGGTTTACCGAGTCATAAAGCGTTGTCATGGAAAGACTTTAGTCTCGTTGTTTCCGAAAACGGGGCGCACGCACCAGCTTCGGGTCCATATGAAATACCTCGGTCACCCCATCCTGGGTGACGATAAATACGGCAAGCGGACCAGTTTTCCCCGTCTGGCCCTGCATGCCCGGGCCATCGCCTTCACTCATCCCCGGGACAAGCGTCGTATTGAGATCTCCACCCCGATTCCGGCGGCCTTTCTGGCGGCCGTGGCGGCGGGAAAAACCTAAACAGAGCATTTTCAGTAAGTTGTAATAATTCTTTACAAACAGGGCAAACTCAATATAATACATATAATATAATTCCAACCAACCTGTAATGAAATCGAGACTTTTTATGAAAACTTCCACTCGGAGCGGAAAGGTTCTGACCATATTCTTGGTAATAATTGCGGTGCTGCTCATTACGCTGACCGCGCTGTCGATGTTCTTCTATAACGTGGAGATCGACAAGCGCAAAGGCGCGGAGGGGACCATCGCCATGATCGAGAAAGAACTCGAACAGGCCAAGATTCAGCTGAAGGACTTTCAAAAGAAGAATTCCATTCTGGGAGAAAAGAATAAGGAAGCCGACAACCGGGTCAACGGTCTTATGGACGAGCTTGACTTGGAAAAGGGGCTGCGTGAGGAGCTTAAGAAGGAATCGATTGCGCTAAAGGAAAAGTTGCAGGAATTGCAGCAGCAGACGTCCAAGGTCGAAGACAAGACCGCCACACAGATCGGAGATCTGGAGCAACAGATTGTTGAGCTTGAAGCCAAGTTAAAGGTTGAGCTCAATCGTAACAAGGATTTACAAAAAAAGAACGATGAGTTGCTTGCTGCTCAGGATGAGTTGACCAAAAAGGCCGTGCAAAATCAGGCGGCCCAACAGACACGTACGCCGCCGCCCCGGCCGACATCCTCACCGGACAGTGCTGCCGCTCAACAAACCACCCCGCCGCGACCCACTCCGACGACGGGCCGATCCGAGGCATCCGATCCCGGTCAAACCGCCAAGTCCACGCAGGGAGGAGATACGCGCAGCCAACCGCGTCCCAATCCGTTACGCTCTGCCGGTTCCGAAGAAGAATCTCAGATGAATATCGAACTTGATCAGATCGTCGTGACGCCTGATGTGCACGTCTCCGGAGATGAACTCCTCCGGCAGATCAAGGAATCCACCCGTGACGGATCTGCGATGAGTGACACCGGTGCCATTCCGGAAGGGCGCATTCTCAGCGTGGACGTCGAGACCGCTTTTGTGGTCATCAATCTCGGCCGTAAGCACGGTATCTCCAACGGCATATTTATGTCGGTCTATCGCGGCAATGATTATCTGGGCGATATCAAGATCACCCGGACTCAAGAAGAAATGGCGGCCGCCGATCTGGTTCCCCCGCTTTCCGGAAATACACTCCGCAAAAACGATCAAGTCATCGCGAAATAATGATCCTCCGCGTAGCTCCCGTCGGACAACTTAAAGGCAAACTGTTTCTGCCCGCTTCCAAGTCGTACTCGATCCGATCATTTATTGTTGCCGCTTTGGGCGGCGCTTCCCAAATAATACATCCCTCAAATTGCGACGATGCCGTCATTGCCCGTCAGACCGCCCAGGCCTTGGGGGCGAGTGTCCGTCGGCTGCGGGATAACCGGTGGCAAGTGAAGGCCGATCCCACTAAGGCGCTGCCTTCCCGTATTCATGTCAAAGAGTCCGGCACGGTCCTGCGTTTTCTAATCCCGCTGGCGGTCGCCCGCGGGGGAGGGACCAGGATAACCGGAGAAGGCACTTTGCGGGGGCGGCCGAACACCTTTCTGGCCGAAACGCTGCGCGGCATGGGCGCTCAGGTCCGGGGGGCCGAGGGAAGCGACGGGATCCCGGTGCATATCGGGTCATCTCCGATCGCGCCCGGCAATATCCGTATCAATGGATCCCTCAGTTCACAATTTATTTCCGCCCTTCTGTTAACCTTGCCGTTACTGGGCGACGATTCATCCCTCAAACTCACAGGGAAAATCGTCAGTGCTGACTATATTGATATGACTGTCAGGATTATGGCCAAATCCGGCGTAAAAGTGCGGGCCCGCGGTTCGTCCGAGTACTTTGTTGAGTCCGGTCAGCGGTATCGCGGTCTGGGGAGCATGACGGTGCCCTCGGACGACGGCCTGGCGGCGTTTCATCTGGCGGCGGCGGCCCTGTTGCCGTCCGCAGTTACCTTCGAAGGACACTTTAATTCCGACTTGCCCCAGGCCGACGGACATATTTACGATCTCCTGACCCGAATGGGCGTAAAATTCAGTAAGACTCAGCGCAGCATCCGGATGCACGGCCCCTTTGCGCTGCGGGGAGGGCGGTTTTCCCTCCGGGATTGTCCGGATTTGGTCCCGATTATGTCGGTCTTGGCCTTATTTGCCAAAGGAACCACCCGTCTGGTCGATATCGGACATGCCCGGGTCAAGGAATCGGACCGCATCAGCGATCTGCGCCAGGAATTGCTCAAGATCGGGGCCGATGTCCGCGAGACCCGTGACCAGTTGATCATCAAGCCGGCCGGTCCCTACAAGAAGGGCTGCCTTTTGGACCCGCATCGCGATCATCGGCTGGCGATGGCGTTCGCTGTATTAGGCTTAAAAATCGGTGTCCGCGTTAAAGATATTGAATGCACCCGAAAGTCCTACCCCGATTTTCCGCGCGATTTTCAGGCACTGGGGGCTGCCCTCTTTCAGGGCCGAAAAAGGTTCCTCCCCGTCTAAAAATCATTGACTTATTTTTTCTTTTCATATATCATTAAGCCAGCTACATTCCTAAAATACCTAATCCTACGACTGATTCAGTTGTAACCTTAAGGAAATCTTGATGTTGCAGAAGACCCTCAGACTTGGGCGCAAAGGTGTCAACTATGCGCTGGGACTTTTCTCCAACGACATCGGAATTGATCTGGGGACAGCCACGACCTTGGTGTTTGTTAAGGGCGAAGGGGTGGTTCTGTGCGAACCGTCCGTCGTGGCTATCGAGAAAGACACGAACCGTCCGATTGCGGTGGGAGAAGAAGCTAAGAAGATGCTCGGTCGCACGCCCGGGAACATCGTTGCCATTCGTCCCATGAAAGACGGGGTCATCTCGGATTTTGAAGTGACCGAAGCGATGCTGAAGTATTTCATCCGAAAGGTAAACGGCGGAAAGAAATTCATCAGTCCCGCGATGGTGATCGCGATTCCCTCGGGGATCACGGCGGTGGAGAAGCGGGCCGTTCGCGATTCGGCCGAAAGGGCGGGTGCACGTTCCGTTGAGTTGGTCGAGGAACCTAAGGCGGCGGCCATCGGTGTGGGATTGCCCGTCGAGGAAGCAGCCGGAAATATGATCGTTGATATCGGCGGCGGGACAACCGAGTTTGCCGTGATCTCGATGGGCGGACTGGTTTATGCCAAAAGCATCCGTATCGCCGGCGATGAAATGGATATGGCCATTATTGAATATTTGCGTAAGACGTACAATCTGATGACCGGAGAGCGTACTGCTGAGGAAATCAAAATCCGGATCGGTTCGGCGTATCCCTTGGAGGAAGAACTCAACATGGATGTTCGCGGACGTGACCTGATATCCGGGTTGCCCAAAACGATCTCTATTACGTCGATTGAAGTCCGTGAAGCGCTGGAGGATCCGGTGCAGGCTATCGTCGACGCATCCAAGACGACCTTGGAACAAACTCCGCCGGAACTTTCGGCCGATCTGCTGGACCGCGGAATCGTAATGGCCGGTGGAGGATCGCTGCTGCGCGGACTCGACAAACGTATCGCCGAAGAAACGGGGCTCCCGGTCCACATTGCGGATGATCCCTTGACGGCTGTCGTTCTCGGGACCGGTCAGATGCTGACCATGCCCGCGCGTTTCCGTCGAAGGATTGCCGTACCAACCAAACTGGAATTTTGATCCACGATACTACGCCGCCCCGCATATCCCGTCACCGTCGTCAAGGTCGCAGACAAAATCTGACCGACGCTCGCTGTGGAATCACATGTTTAAATATGCGTTAACCAGCCAACCGGTCTCAATGTGTTTAGCGCCAACCGTAAAAATTTAATCTACATCCTGATCCTCCTGATTCCTTTCGCAATCTTTTTTTCCCGCACCAAAATCTTTACATCTGCTAAATTTAGAGTGGTGGATGTCTTCTCGCTGCCGATTAAAATCATGTCGTTTCCGTTGCTGGAAATGAAGAAGATGCTTTTTTATCATCGAACCTTCGATGAGTACCGCCAAAAGTCTCAGGAGGTAAACCGGTTGAAGGCGCGTCTGGTCGGTATGGAAGAGATTGTTCGGGAGAATGCGCGCCTAGAACGCTTGCTGGCGTTCAAACAGCGTTTGGTCTTTTCATCGATCGGCGCGCATATTATCGGGAGGGATCCTTCGCGCTGGAATTCGTCCCTGATACTTGATCGCGGACTGGAGGACGGGGTGAAGCCGGGGCAGCCGGTTGTCAACGAACTGGGAGTGGTCGGAAAGGTTACTGAGGCGAGCGAGTCCAAATCCAAAGTCATCTTGATCACGGATCCGCAATTCAGTGCGGCGATTATGATCCAGCGTACGCGGGAAAGCGGGGTGATTTCCGGTACGCTGACCGGGTTGTGCCGGTTGAAATTTATTAAGGAAAATGCGGATATCAGGGTCGGTGACAAAGTGATTACCTCAAAATTGAGCCTGGAATTCCCGGAAAGCCTGGTGGTGGGTGAAGTTGTTGAGGTAATCGACGAGCTCCGGGGCAACCGGAAAGAATATGTGGTAAGGCCGAGTGTGGCCCTTTCTCAATTGGAAGAGGTGTTGGTCGTTGTGAAGTGATCCGGCCGAAACAAGCATTCCCTGAGGGAAGACCGCTGATCGGCGGAGACATCCCTCAAATGAGATTAATTAGTCATTGTTAACAGGATTTTTATGCGGCGAATCATAACAGTTTTGGCTTTGACCCTGATCTTCTTTTTGGCTGAATATCTGTTGGTCACAGTGTTCGGCAAGGCTTTAATGCCGAACCTTATGCTGCTATTGATTGTCTTTCTGGATTTGTCGATGGGCATTCGCTATGCGTTGCTGGCCGCGTTCCTGGGCGGCGGGATCCGTGACGCCTACAGCACGCAATTTTTCGGCTTTCATATCCTGACACTGATGCTCACCGCGTACGTGACTACGATCCTAACACGGATAATCTATCAGAAGGGATCCTGGTGGTCCTTACTCCTGTTGATCTTTTGTATCAATTCAATCCTGCTGTTGTGTCAGGGGGCGCTGTCTTTGAACCTGAATTCATTTCCCGGTTTCATCCGAAACATTTATCTGCCCGAGATCCTCATGACCTTGTTGTTCGCCGGATTTGTTTTTAACTATCTGCGAAAATGCGTCTTAAAATTATACGAATAATTGTGGTGCTCGCCTTTGTGCTGATCGCTCTGGACCTGATCTATGTTCAGGCGATTAAGGGCAAATATTACTTTGAACTGAGCACCAACAACCGTATCCGTGTCGTGCCGCTGGAAGGTAAGCGGGGGCGCATCTATGACCGCAACGGCACGGTCCTCGCCGAGAATCGCGTCGCATACAATGTAACCATAACTCCGCAGGCCATCGAGGATCAAGATGAGCTGTTCGCCTTTCTCAGTGAATCGCTGGGTGTCAGCCGCGACCTGTTGACGCGCCGGTACCGGCGTAAGAAGCACACCCCGTTCGCACCCGTAGTTGTGGCTGAAGATATCGAGCGCGAAAAGGCTATTGTGATTGAAGAAAACCGCTTCCGGTTTCCCAGTCTGCTGGTTGAGGAAGGTTTTAAACGGGTCTATCCTAACGGCGAAAACAGTGCGCACATATTGGGCTATGTCGGGAAGGTCAATCAGGCTCTGATGCAGCGCTACAAGAAGTACGGCTATTCTCCGTTGAGTGACGTCGGCAAGTCGGGCGTGGAGGAATTCTATGATTTAAATTTGCGGGGCGAGGCCGGAGGATACCAAATCGAGGTCAACAGTCGCGGACAGCAGGTTCGGCTGCTGAGCATCCGGGAGCCGACACGCGGCGGAGATATTATGCTGACCATCGACAGCCGGATCCAGGCCGCGGCCATGGATGTGATGGAAGACACGCCCGGTGCGGTGATCGTGATGGATTCCGCGAACGGCGAAGTGCTCGGGCTGGCCAGCTTTCCCGATTTTGATCCGAATGCGCTGGTGGATCCGAAGCGGGCCAAAGAGGCGGGGGGATTGTTCAGTGATCCGCTGGCGCCGTTGATTAATCGTGCCGTGAGTGCCCGTTTTCCGCCGGGGTCGGTGTTTAAGATACCGGTGGCGATATGCGCGCTGGACACCGGTAAAATCACCCAGAAGACGACGTTCCATTGCCCCGGATACCACCAGGTCGGCGGCATTCGCTTCGGTTGCACTTATCCGCATGGCGACCAGAATCTCATCGAGGCCATCGCGCACTCATGTAACGTCTACTTTTATCGTCTCGGACTATTGCTGGGGGCCGATCTATTGCACGAGTATGCCGATAAATTCGGTCTGGGGAGAAAGACGCACATTGACCTGCCTTACGAACGCAGCGGGCGGATTCCCAACCGTACTCAGGGAATCCTCTCGCGCCGCCGGCCGTGGTACACCGGAGACACGCTGAACTTTGTGATCGGCCAAGGCGACGTCCTGACCACGCCGTTGCAATTGGTGCGCATGATGGCCACCGTTTCCCGCGACGGTGTGGAGGTGGCCCCGCATATCATCAAGGCGATCGGCGGTGTTGCCCTGACCAAGTATGATTACACCCGGGACGTCAAGATACCCAAGGAAATATTTGAGAAGACCAAGCTGGGACTGAGGGCCACCGTGACCGACTATACGGGGACCGCTCATGAATTGGATAATGACGAGCTCTTTGTCGCGGGAAAAACCGGTACGGCGCAATCTTCGCCGCACAAAGAACATCACGCGTGGTTTGTGGGATACGCCCAAGGCAGGGAGAAGAGCGTGGCGTTCTGTGTCTTTTTGGAGCATGGCGGGTCGTCACATAACGCCGTGCGTTTGGCCCGGGAACTGATGCTGCGGCTCAACCGTGAGGGATTAATCTGATGCAGCGTGACCTGGATAAGAAAATATGGTTCTTTACAGTGGCGATCATGGCCGTCGGCTTGGTCGCTCTGTACAGCGCCACGTACGACAACGTCCGGGTTACGCAAAAGATTTTCTACGATCAGTTGCTTTGCGCCGGCTTGGGCATCGCGATTATGTATGTGTTGGGAAAGGTGGACTACCGCCGATTTTACGATATCGCCTACGGGTTTTATATTCTGAATGTGATCCTGCTTTTACTGGTCCTGGTTATGGGACGCCACGCGCTGGGCGCCACGCGGTGGATTCAATTCGGAGGGATCAGTTTTCAGCCTTCGGAGCTTGCTAAATTGGCGTTGATCCTCGCACTGGGCCGGTACTTCAGCAACCTGAAGCCCATGCTCTCTTTCGGATTCAGGTCCAAGGCGCAATCCGTATTCTCTCATTTTCTATGGCCGCTGGGATTGACCGTCTTTATGATGTTGCTGATTTTCAAGCAACCGGATTTGGGAACATCGCTGCTCCTGTTGGGGATGTTTGTTGTCATGGTGTTTGTGAGCGGCATTGACTACAAGATCATCGCAGCCTTTTTGGGGCTCGGGATGGTTTTGTCGCCATTCGCGTGGTTGATCCTCAAGGACTACCAAAAGGACCGGCTGCTAGTTTTCCTCAATCCCAACATCGATCCGCTCGGAGCGGGGTATACGATCATCCAGTCCAAGATTGCCATCGGATCGGGCCAATTGTTCGGTAAGGGATGGCTGGCCGGCACCCAGAATCAGCTGAACTTTTTGCCGGAGCGGCATACCGATTTTATTTTCTCGGTGATCGGCGAGGAGTGGGGGCTGGTGGGTACGATCTTTATGCTGATCCTCTACTTTGCGTTGATCATGACCAGTATGCAAGTGGCCAGTCAGGTCAAAGACCGTTTCGGCACCATCGTGACTGTGGGGATCGTCTCGATTTTTACCCTCCAGGTAGTCATTAACATCGGAATGGTTATGGGCATGTTTCCGATTGTGGGTCTGACTCTACCGTTTGTCAGCTACGGCCGGTCCTCCTTCCTTGTCTTTGCTGTGATGATGGGGTTCCTGCTGAATCTGAGCAAGAAACGGACCGTATTTTGAACGGTTCAGGCATTGTTAATGTGACTAATTGTATTGTATACTCAACCTATCTGGTGTAGAATCCTACTACCATAGCGATAACTTGCCTCTAAGAGGGCCTGCTGCCATGAAACACTTCAAACGAGCCTCCAATAAACCGCTGGGTGAACTCCTGATTGAACGCGGCGTTATCAACCACGAGCAACTGAACCTGGGAATCGAGAAGCAAAAAGATATCGGCGGTCTCCTGGGGGAGGTCCTGGTGGAACTGGGTTTTGCCTCCGAAAGGGACATCGCCCAGGCCCTGACGTCCCAGTACGGTTTTCCGTATTTACCGTTGGCGAACTACGAAATCGACGAGGATGTTATTAAAACCGTCCCGGAAAATGTTTGCCGACAATTCTGCCTAATTCCCATCGATAAAATTGGCAAAAGTCTGACGCTTGCCATGTCAAATCCTCTGAATTATCAGGCTGCCGAAGATGTCGAACTGATTACCGGCTGCACCGTGCAAACATTCGTGAGCACGGCAACAGAAGTCAAAGAATCGATCGATAAGTACTACACTTCTAACTAATGGATTCTCTAAAGGATCGTCTAAAACAAATTCTGCTGCGGGACAATCTGATTTCCGCAAGTGATTTGGATGCCGCCCTGGAAGAGCAGCAGCAGACCGGCGAGGAATTAAGCAAGATTCTGGTCCGGGCCAATCTCATCGACCGCGAGATTCTCGCGCAAGTCCTCAGTGAAAGCCTGGCGATGCCGATTATCAACGTGCTGCGGCTGAAGGTTTTCAATGAGGTGCTGGGACTGGTCCCGCAGGAGCTTGCCGTCCGTTACAAGATCCTGCCGATTTCACTTATAGGCGAGCATTTGACGCTCGCGATGGCCGATCCGCTGAATATCTTTATTATCGACAACGTCAAGGCCCTGACCGGGTATACCATCAATCCCATCATCGGCCGCGAACAGGATATCGAACAGGCCATCGAGCAGTATTACGCGGAGGCTCCCAAGCCGGAGCAAGCCGCGGCGGAAGAAGTCGCCTCCGAGACCTTCGCGGATATCATGAAGGACATCCAGGATACTGAAGAAGAGCTGGAACTCATGCAGGAGGCCGGGGTGGCGGCCAGCGGTGTCGAAGAGATCAGCGAAGAAGCGCCCATTATCCGTCTGACGGATACGATCATTCAGCAATCGGTCCTGGCCAAGGCCAGTGACGTTTTTATCGAACCGATGGAGAAATGCGTCCGGATCCGGTACCGCATCGACGGAGTCATCCGGGAAATCGATCGGTTGGCCAAGGTGCTGCATTTTCCGATCATCTCGCGCATTAAGGTCGTCTGCAATCTGGATATCTCCGAACACCGTTTGCCGCAGGACGGCCGTTTTAAAACGATTATTTCGGGCAACAAAGAGGTGGACTTTCGCGTCAATGTATTGCCGACCGCCTTCGGCGAAAAGATCGTGCTGCGCGTCCTGGATCAGGACGGGACGGTCCTGGATGTGGGTAAGCTCGGATTTGAAGACTTGGCGCTACAGCGAATTCAGGATTGTGCGGTCAAGCCGCACGGAATGATTCTGACCTGTGGTCCGACCGGAAGTGGGAAAACCACCACGCTCTATTCGATACTTAAATATGTCGACTCCCCGGAGAAGAATATCGTTACGGTAGAGGATCCGGTGGAGTACCAGATGCCTACGATCAATCAGGTGAACGTTAAGCCCCAGATGGGTCTAACGTTCACGTCGAGTTTGCGCTCCATTCTGCGGCAGGACCCGGACATAATCCTTATCGGGGAAATCCGTGATTCCGAGACGCTTGATATCGCCGTCAAGGCGGCCTTGACGGGACACCTAGTCTTGAGTTCCCTGCACACCACCACGGCCGCCGGTTCCATCGTGCGGATGATGAATATGGGGATCGAGCCGTTTTTGATTTGCTCATCTGTCCTGGCGATCATCGCCCAGCGTCTGTTGCGCCGTGTTTGTCCGGCTTGCAAGGAGGCCTATGAGGTCGAACCCACCGTTGCCGAAAAGGTTGGGTTGGCCCGGTTGTATCCGGGGCAAAAGCTCGAGCTGTACCGGGGTAAGGGCTGCAAGAAATGTTTCAAGACCGGTTACAGCGGACGGGTGGGCATCACCGAGGTCCTCATCCTGAGTCCGCAAATCCGTGAGAAGATCCTCAACCGGGAAGGGGAAATGAAAGTCAAAGATCAAGCCCGCCGCGAAGGGATGAAAACCATGCGGGAAGACGGATTGGCCAAGGCGATGCAGGGGCTCACCACCTTGGAAGAAGTCCTGCGGATCACCGCCCCCGATGAGGCCATCCGCGACTAGATATGTCTATGACGCTCAAAGATAAAATTATCAAATCGCTGATCGATACCAAGAAGGTCAGGAAAGAGGACATCGAGGACGCGATGATCCTGCAGAAACGCAAGGGGATCAGTCTGGAAAAGGCCCTGGTCGAGAAAGGTCTTATCAAGGAAAAGGACCTGCTTGTTCTGCTGGTGCGCGAGCTGAACATCCCGTTCATCAATCTTTCAAAGTACAAGATTGATCCGTCTCTGCAGGAAATCATTCCCGAACGTGTCGCCCGCCAATATCAAATCGTGCCGCTTTCGTTGCTGGATCAAAATCTTACCGTAGCGGTTTCGGATCCCCTGAACGTGTTTATGGTGGATGACCTCAAGAACATTACGGGGCTGGAAGTCGAAATCGTCATGAGTACCCATGACGAGATTATGAAGGTTATTGACGCGTACTACGGCGTCAATACGGATTCCACTTCCGTCACGGATATCAGCAAAGATATCGATGTTGAGAATTTCGAGATCGTTTCGGAGCAGGATGGAGGGGAGGACCTCGACAGTTCCGTCGATGAGAGTGAAAAGGCGCCAATTATCCGCATGGTCAACCTGATCGTAAAGGAAGCCATCAAACAGCGGGCCTCGGATATTCATATGGAGCCCAAGTTGAGCAGTATGAAGGTGCGTTACCGTATTGACGGGGTTCTCAATCAAATCCTGGAAATCCCCAAAGAAAATATGAACGCGGTGATCGTCAGAATCAAGATCATGTCCCGCCTTGATATCACCTTGGCGCATGTGCCGCAGGACGGTCGTTTCAAATTGAAGATTGCCAATAAGGAAGTCGACTTCCGTGTCTCGGTCCTGCCGACCACATTCGGCGAGAAGATCGTTATGCGGGTACTGGATAAGGGGAGTCTCAGCGTGGGACTGCCGGGATTGGGTTTCAATGAACAAGCCCTGGAGATATTGGAGGCGGCTACGGTCAAGCCGTTCGGGATGATGCTGGTGACCGGGCCGACCGGGAGCGGGAAATCGACAACCCTGTATTCGCTGATCAGTAAACTCAACACTATTGATAAAAACGTCATTACCGTCGAGGACCCTGTCGAATATCTCATTGAAGGGCTTACGCAAATTCAAGCGCGGCCGGAGATCGGGCTGTCGTTTGCCGAAG
Organism: Candidatus Omnitrophota bacterium; assembly: GCA_020632495.1. GTDB lineage: Bacteria > Omnitrophota > Gorgyraeia > Zapsychrales > Zapsychraceae > JAGOSC01. Next base: position 1,784,756 of record JACKFL010000005.1, read on the forward strand.
GCCTGCGGGCGATCCTGCGGCAGAGTCCGGACGTGGTCATGGTGGGGGAAATCCGGGACGGGATCACCGCGGATATTGCCATCAAGGCGTCGCTCACGGGGCAATTGGTTTTTTCCACTCTGCACACCAATGACGCGGCCAGCGCCTTGACCCGTTTGGTGGATATGGACGTAGAGCCGTTTCTGGTGGCGTCCAGTCTCTTCTTGATCAGCGCGCAGCGACTGTGTCGCCGAATCTGTACGAAATGCAAAGAGCCCATCAAGACGCCGAATCAGCTTCTGGATGATATGGGTGTCAAGCTGCCGGCAGGCGCGGAATTTTTTATGGGCAAGGGATGCGACCATTGCCGGCAGACCGGCTACCAGGGGCGGATGGGAATCACGGAGTTGCTGGAGGTCGATGATGATATCCGCACGCTCCTGCTGCGGGGAGAGTCGTCCGATACTATTAAAGAATACGCCCGCAAGGAAAAGGGGATGCGCACCCTGTTTGAAGATGCCATGGACAAGTGCCTGAGCGGGTTAACCAGCCTGGACGAAGTGCTGCGTGTAACAGCCTCGGATTAATTCACTTTCGTTGTTTGAGGTGAATAAATACATGCTAAAATAAATCTGTTTGGCGGGGCTGGTTTTGCCGGGACTCCCAGGCTTGGGATAAAAAACTTTTTGAAAATCTGAATGGCATATTGCCAAACGGAAATCTCGTTTTATACTTAATGAAGTGACACGTCCAGCCACCGCGCCGCGCACCATGTCCTCACGTTTAAGGTAAGATCTTATGGCCACATTTAAATACGTCGCAAAAAATCAGGAATCCCGCAGCGTAACCGGAAAGATTGCTGCCGACAATAAGGCCGCCGTCATTGAAGAGCTGCGTAAACGGAATCTGATCATTATTTCGATTAATGAAGTCAAGGATGCCGTTAAGAAGAAAGGTTCTTTCAGCAGTAAGAAAGTTAAGGCTGATGAGATCGTCATTTTTGCCCGGCAGTTGGCGACCATGGTTGAAGCCGGGATTCCGATCGTGCAGGGCCTGGACGCCCTGCAGGAACAGGTTGTCCAGCCCGCATTCAAAAAGACCCTTTCTACAATCACCGAAGACATATCCCACGGGAGCAGCCTGTCCGTAGCGTTTTCTAAGCATCCGGCCGTTTTCGACACGTTGTTCGTCAATATGGTCCGGGTCGGGGAGACGGGTGGGGTCCTGGCCCAGGTGTTGGACCGGATCGCGATGTACATGGAGAAGACCTTGCGCCTGCGTCGCAAAGTCAAGGCCGCCCTCATCTATCCGGCTGTAGTCGTCTCGATGGCCGTCATTATTACTATCGTACTGTTGGTCAAGGTCGTTCCGACCTTCGCCGAGATCTATGAGTCCTTCGATTCCGAACTGCCGGCCATGACCCAGATGCTCATCACCGTCAGTAATATCTTGCAGCATTATCTGCTGTACGTGGTGGGCGGATTTATGCTGATCGGATTCCTGCTCCGGCAGTGGCACAAGACCAAGCGCGGGGCGATTGTGATCGATGGCGCTCTGCTGAAGCTTCCTATTTTTGGTGACTTGTTGCGAAAGGTCGCCATATCACGTTTCAGCCGGACTCTCGCCACTCTGGTCCAGAGCGGGGTGCCGATTCTCGAATCTCTGGATATTGTCGGCAAGACGATCGGGAACAAGGTCCTTGAAATGACCGTGGATGATGTCAAGAACAACGTCCGCAGCGGTGAGAGTATCGCGCCGCCGCTGGCGAAAAGCGGTGTTTTTCCTCCGATGGTTACCCGCATGATTTCGATCGGGGAGAAATCGGGTCAGCTTGAAAAGATGTTGTTAAAGATATCCGAGTTTTATGATGACCAGGTGGACGCGGCGGTGGACGGATTGACCAGTATCATCGAACCGTTAATTATTGGGGTGCTCGGGATCGTTATCGGCTTCATCGTGGTCGCCCTCTTCATGCCGATCATGAATATCACCCAAATCATTTAGGAATTTCTGATGCGCTATAATCTGATGACATTGGGCCTGATTATTTTATTGGCCGGGGCGGCAGAAAATGCGGCGGCCCAGGCCGATTGGTCCCCGCCGGCCGGGAAATCCCTGGCGATCAGCCTCAACGGGTTGAAGCAGAGCGCGGCCCAGATGAAGTTGCGTAATGCGTGGCTGCAATCGGAAATCCAGGTCCTGGAAATGAAGATTGAACAGGCCGGCAGTCCGGATCGGCCGGCCCAGCGTGCGCAAGCCACCGGAACATATCAGCCGGTCGCGGCGGCTCAAGAGCCGCCGGCAGTCCAAGCCCCGCAGGTGCCCGGGCCGGAGGCGGTGGCGCTGTCCAAGGAAGATCGCCTGCTCAAAGAGATTGCGTTGGTGCAACAGGACATCCGCGATATGACATCCGCCATGCAGGATATGCCCGAGACCAAGGCCGACGTCGCGTCCGCCGCTCCGCGGCATAATGCCCGGCTGCGTTCCGCCGAAGAAAACATCAAGGTTTTACGCCGGCAGTTGGCGGAGGTGGACGGTCGCCATTCTGATTCGCTCGGAGAGTATAATGCTCTGCAGACCAAGAATTTGGAGCTCAAGGAAAGACGGGCGGATCTGCTGGCTCAACTTCAGCAGGGCGAGGCCGAACATGGCCAGCTGAGCGATGAATTGAAAACGCTGGATGAGCGTATTGAGACAAATATCAAGACTGAGCGTCAGCAGGTGGCGGAGCTGGAGGAGCAGCAGCAGCGTTTGGAGTCCGTATTGCGCAAAGCGGACTTGCGCATCGATGGGAAGCGAAATAAGCTGGTGATCAGCGATCAGGAAATCGAAACCCTGATGGAAAACCGGCATTTTATTCAGGCAGAGAATTCCTCCCTGAAGGACCAATATTCGAGATTGCAAGAAGATTGGAAGGAGATGACCAAATCAGCAAAAAAATAGTATAGCCCGGTTTGACACCCCCCAAACCAGGTGATATACTTCAATTGACAATTTGGTGCAGTGACAAAGGTAAACCATCCGTAAGGGTGGGACACAAAACTATAGGGCCCTACAAGATCCAGAGGGCAGCCAGTTGCCGCTAATGCGATATTCTTGAGTCAGACTTAAGGATGTGTCCCACAGACCTATTTTCCGGATGGAAAATAGGTTTTTTTATTGCTCTTTGAAGACCGGCATCGACGAAATTTAGGCCCGCCCGAGGGTGGGCGTCAGTTTCGATAAATGTCATAAAGTAACAAGGGTCAATAGGTTGCGAAAGAATCCAGATTACGAGATCAAATCGGTATCATTCATTCCATTCTCCTCTGGGTTCCCCGGGGCCGTTGGCTCGAACTTAACCGAAGGAGGATGAAATGAAGAGACTGAAAAGAAACCAAGGTTTTACCCTGGTGGAAATCATGATCGTGGTCGCGATCATCGCCCTGCTGGCAGCTATCGCTATTCCGAACCTGCTGCGGGCCAAGATTTCCGCCAACGACGCGCTGGCCCAAAGCACGCTTCGCACCCTTTCCACATCTAGCGAAACGTATGCCACGGCCAACAACGGAAACTATCCGTTGAACATGTCCTCACTGACAGGCGCCAGTCCGGCTTACCTGCAGGAAGACTTCTGTGACGGGGTAGCCCGCAGCGGTTATACCTACGCTTGTACAGCCATGACGGCTGGTGGGTACACCTTCACAGCCACTCCGGTAACGGTAGGGACTTCCGGTACGACTGTCTACACTGTTACGACCGGTGGGATCCTGTCACCGTAATCTCGGATAGGAAGCTTCAGCTTGGGAGGGGGGACTTGGCATGTGCGAGTCCCCCCTCTTTTTTGGCCAGGCGAAGGGTGGCGTGTCATGAGGAAACGAAAACCAAATTTATCCGGGCAGAGTGGATTCACTTTGGCGGAGGTCATGATAGCGGCCGTCGTCATGATCCTGGCGTTCGTCGGTATCATGTTGACTTACATCCGGTGCCTGGAATTGAACGAAATGTCGCGCAACAAGTCGCTGGCGACGCGCGCGGCCAAGAGCCGGATGGAGCAGATCAACAATTCGGACTACACGCAGTTAACGGCAAATTTTCACGCCGTTCCGTTCTTTGAAGCCGGCATCAACGGCGCGGGCGTCAGTTATATCGACGCGACCGATCCGGAGCTGGTTCAAATCACCGTAACCTTCTGCTGGGCCCAACGCAGCGGCCTGGTCATCGGCGAAGACTCCGACCTCGACGGAGTTCTGGACGCCGGCGAGGACACCAACGGCAACGGCATGCTTGACTCCTCGGTGCAGTTGGTGACATTCAGATATGATGAGTAATAGAAGTCAAAAATTTCAGCGAAACCGCATGCGGGATCATGGCGGTTTCAGTCTCGTCGAACTTATGGTGGCGATTGCCATACTCGTGGCCATGATCGGGGGCGTCTATGTGTCCGTGTCTGCCGGGCAGAACAGCTGGGCAAACACCGCCTTGCAGATCAGCTTGCAAGAGAATATCCGTGTCAGTCTTGAGAGGATTTCAAAGGAAATGCGTGAATCCGGATCGAACAGTGTCGGTGCCATGCAAATCACGATTAACGACAATACGGGGACAAACGGCTCGGATGTCATTCAATTTTTCATGCCGGTGGAATGTGAAGCGGGAACGCCGGTGATCGACGGCAACGGAGACGTTGCGTATTGGGGGGCCCCGTTGACATGGGGGTGCTCCGACTCCACGTGCATGGATGCGGACAATGACTGCACGACCGTGGAGTACAGCTATCTTGAGTACGCCATCAACAACAACAACCAACTGGAACGCCGGGTGCGCGATGGCGGCAATGCGCTTGTCCGTACCGACGTTTTTGCCCGGAATATATCCGATATGCAGGCGGTCCTCAGCGGTGATCAGAATGTCGTCACCGTGACCGTTACCGCATCGGGGACGACAACCAACAATCGCGCGCTGAGCATGGATGACAGCATGGACATTCTGCTCAGGAATAGGGGGTGATGACAATGAAACTGCATAACGAGAGAGGCGCAGCGTTGATCATTTCACTTTTTATTGTCACGGTCCTGCTCGGGTTGAGCAGTGTCTTTGTTCTGCGGTCGATTTATGAAAGTAATATCGCTCAGCGGGAGCTGGATATGGCCAAGTCGTTCTACTACGCCGAGGGCGGTTCCAAAGCGGCGCTGCAGGGTCTGGACACCTTGATCAACGACTATATGTTGAATACCGTCAATGGGACCAATCCGTCGACGTTGGTGTCGCAAACCGTCGGCTATGTTTCCAGCAACGACGGGATTGGATTCTTGTATGATTTTGTGGAGAACGGTGGGACACCGGCTTTGACCATCAATGGAGCGGTTGCCGAGTACACGCAGACAGCTTCCATGGGGTCGGGACAGTACCAATATGACATACAGATCTCAGAGAAGACCAACCCCGTCATTATTACGGCGGACTCGTGGGATTTTCCATATAACTACCGGATCGTGGCCCGCGGGACGGAGAAGAGCACCGACAAGGATGTGCTGCTCTCCGGTGACTTCACGGTGAGGGTGCAGCGTGACAACTTTGCCAAGTATGCCTTGTTCACCAATGATCAGACATTGCCCAACGGGACCAACGTCTGGTTCACCGACAAGACGAACTTCGCGGGGCCGCTGCATACCAACGGACGTTACAATTTCGCCCTTAATCCCAGCGGGACTTTCGAAGGCTCGATCGATCAGGTCGAGCAATTGGCCAGGTTCTACAACAGCGGTTCGCCGATCCTCCTCGACGCCGAATTTAACGGTACGGAGGACATTCCGACCTTTAACTCGAGCTTCAACCGGGATGTCAGTCCGATCACCTTGGCGTCGGCTACGCAGCAGCAGGATCTTGTCGATCAGGCCCAGGGAGGAGCTACGATCTCAGGAAACGGAATTTATGTTCCCAATAACGGGGCATCCCTTACGGGCGGAATATATGTTGAGGGCGACAGCAATATCACCATGGGCGTCGACGGCAGTAATAATGCCGTTTACAATATTACCCAGGGCGGCTCTACCCGCATCATAACCGTGGACCGGACGAGCAATCAAACCACGGTCAACGATCCGTCATCCGGAGTCTCTGTCTACAGCGGGACGCCGGACGGAATCGACGGGGTCGGCACGGTGATTTACGTCAATGGAAATATCAACAGCCTCGCCGGGACGGTCCAGCAGAATACGGCGATGACGATTTCCAGCAATAACGACATCATCATCACTAATAACGTCCAGTATCAAAATTACACGCCGGCTGTCGGCACGCCAGGCCAAGCAGGGTATATTCCACCCAACGCGGTCGGGCAGGATAATCTCCTCGGGCTGGTTTCCTGGAACGGGGATGTCAGGATCGGCACTTCGGCGCCCGATAACATCAGTGTTCACGGGACAGTCTTGGCAAAATCCGGGATCCTGCAGGTGGACAGCTATAACGACACCGGAGTGGGCGGACGCGGGACCGCCACGATGCTGGGCGGCGTCATTTCGGACTACTATGGAGCTTTCGGACTTTTCAACGGGTCTACCGGGACACAAGTTGCCGGCTACGGGCGTAATTTCGTCTTTGACGAGCGCATGGCCAGCGGTAACGCCCCGCCGTATTTCCCGTCTTTAAATACCTTCATTGCCTTCACCAACGATATTACGGACAAGATGATCTGGCAGGAAGGAGACACATAATGGCAAGGAAAAGGAAATCTCACAACGCATCCAGTGCCCTGCTTATGATCGCGGTGGTCATGCTGTGTATGATTTTTATGGCCAATGCCTGGGTTTCGCATGAAATCGAGGAGACCCAGAAAATCGGCGCGCCAGCCACCCCGGCCGCATCACTTAGCCCACGAAGCAACATGCTAGCCCAAGACCGGTCAGGTTATACCCGATCGGGCCCACTCTCAGAGACATCATCGGATGAGGTCGCATCCTACAAGAAGACCAAAAAGCGGCAGAAAATAATATATGAAATTCCGCTTGATGATGTCCATTTAGTACAATAGTATATAAAGGTGCTAACGCTTTATAATTAGTTGTAACGCTTATACTTACTCAAAAACTCCTCTGATTCCGCCCACTTGTGTAGCCATCTTGCTCCCTTGAATTGTCATGAGTAACCAACCCCCTGAGGGGAAACTATGAGTTCATTGCTTAAGAATTATTTCGGCCTGATCAGGCGCTTTATTCCCAAAAAGGAAGAAGGATCTTCGGTTGGCATCGATATCGGGGTGAGTTCCTGCAAGATTGTGGAACTTGCCCGTGAAGGCGATTCCTTCAAGATCCTGCACTGGGCCGTTCAGCCGGTAGCTGGAGGTGACGTGGAGGCGGCTGTCCGGGCGCTACTCAATCAGGTAACCAGTCCGGTCGAGAGTGTCTTTACATCCGTTTACGGAAAAGGGACCCTCATTCGCTTTATCGAAATGCCGCGTATGAATCTCGAGGATCTTAAGGCATCCTTCGCGATAGAAGCCGACAAGTACTTTCCGTTCTCTCAGGATCAAATCTACACCGACTGCTTCATTATTGATCCGCAGGGGAAATCGAAGAAAATGCGGGTCATGGCAGCAGCGGTGAAAAAAGAGATGGTGGGAGACAGGCTTAAGATGTTCAACGCTCTGGGATACGAAAGTGATTTTATCGGTTTGAATGCCGTGGCGCTGGCGAACGCCGGCAGCATGCTCAAATGTCCCGACAGCGAAAATGAGATTGTCGGAATTCTCGACGTGGGAGAGACGGTAAGTTCGTTTATTGTCCTTATGAAAGGGATTCCCCAGTTTGTGCGGGATATTTCCACCGGCGGACGCGATCTAACCAAGCGGATCGCCAATGCCCTGGCTCTTGAATTCAGCGAAGCCGAACGTTTGAAGTGCAACCCCGCTGACCGCCTGTCCGAGATTCAGGGCGTATGCGATTCCGCCTTTGCCAATCTTATGCAGGAGTTGCGGTTGTCCGTTGACTATTTTATGAACGAACACAATCAGGAAATCAACCGGCTGGTTCTGACCGGAGGCGCTTCGCTGATGCATGGCTTGGCGAAGCATATCGAATCCAACCTTGAGATTAAGGTGGAGCCGTGGAATCCGTTTGAGAAACTCGCGCGGGCGGATAATCTGACCGCCGAAGAACTGGCCCAAAAATCCAACCGACTGGCCGTAGCCTTGGGCTTGGCCCTATATCAGTATGATTGAGATCAATGTCGTCCCACAGGAACTGAAGAAGAAAAAGAAGAAGAAACTGCTGCCCGGAGGCGTGGAGATCCCGCCCGAGGTGATTATCGGTTCGATCGGCGGATTGTTCTTTTTGCTCATACTGGCGCATATCGGCCTGCTTTTTCTGAATGTGTCTAAGATGAAGGAACACAAGGCTTTAAAGCAAGAATGGCAGCAGCTGTTGCCGCAGAAAGACAAGGTGGACGGGGTGGTCAACGATATGCGCAAGCTGCAAAATAAGCACAAGGCCATCGTTAAAGTAACCGGCGGGGAGGCCGTCGATTGGGCGCAAAAGCTCAATTTGATCAGTAACGAGCTCCCGCGGGGCGTGTGGTTGACGAAGATTGCCCTCACGCCCGAAATGCTGTTCATTGAAGGCAGCGCCATTTCAAAGAGCCAGGATGAGTTGATCAATGTTCACAAGTTTACGTCAAATTTGAAGCGTCAATCCGCTTTTATGCACGAGTTGACCGAGCTGGAATTGGGTTCCATCCAGCGCCGTTCGGAGCGCGGCATTGACGTGGCCGATTTTCTGATCACGACCAAGCTGGTCGGCCGGATGCAGGATGAGGTGACCGAAAATGAAGAGTAGTATGAAGGAAACCATCGGTGGGACCTTCGAAGGTATGGACGCGAAAGTGTTTTACTTGATACTCGGGGTGGGCCTGCTGGCCGTCTTTCTGCTCGACTATTTTCTGTTGATGGCCCCGCAGCTCAAGACCCTGTCCAAAATAAACCCGGAGATCAAGATTCTCGCCGAAGATATCGGTAAGGCTCGAAATAATATCCAGCGGCTTGCGCAGTACCAGAGTCAAGTCACCAAACTCACCGCCGATATCGCTCGGGAAAACAAAAAGGTGGAATTGAGAGATGAAGTTCCCTTGATCCTGGAGCACATATCCCGCGTGGCGGGCGAATACAAGGTTAAAATCAATCAAATCATGCCCAACGTCATCGATTCAGAAATCGTCTTGGAGAACGATGAGCGGATTTACTACGATCTGCCCATCGATATCGAGGCCAGAGCGGCCTATCACGATTTGGGCAGATTTGTTAATGCCATAGAGCAAGGCTCCATCTTTCTGAAAGTTGGAGAGTTAACCATAGCCGGCATCGAAGGACGAAAGGACCTTTCCATCAAGGTCACCTTCGACGCGCTGGTTTACGATGAAATCAAATAGAATGAACAAACTGCCTCATACAATCAGGATTCTGGGACTGACCGGGGTGCTCGTTTGCCTCGGACACTGCCTCGCGATCGCCGACGACAAGCCGGGTTACAAGTATGACGACAAGGGCCGGCGTGATCCCTTTTGGAAGCTGATCAATTCCACGGGTACCATCGTGACCTATGAAACGGACTTGATGGTAACCGATTTGGAATTGCAGGGGATTATGTCCGGATCAACCGGAAACATTGCCATGATTAACGGTAAGGTCGTCCGCAAAAACGATAAGATCGGTCAGTTCGTCATCACGGATATAACTGATGACTGGGTCCTGTTACAAAAAGATCAACAAGTCTTCAAATTAAGACTCAAAAAGGAGGAATAGCATGCTGAAGCAAACTTTATTAACAATTGTGGCCTTGGTGTTTACGGCCTCGGCAGGATACGCGCAGTCCGGTTCGACGGCGCCGAATATATCCGCCGAATCCGTATCCATTACGGAAGGCGGGAATGTCAGCTTTGACTTCCGCGACGCCGACATCCGGAATGTGTTTAAGATCCTGTCGTTTAAGAGCGGGGTCAATATCGTTGCCAGCCCGGAAGTTCAAGGGGTGGTCACCATTCAACTGAATGACGTGCCGTGGAAGCAGGCCTTGGAGGTTATTGTCCAGACTTACGGATTCGCGTATGAACAAAAGGGCAATATCATCACGGTCACTACGGTAGAAAACCTCAAGCAACGCCGTGAGGACGCGATGGTCCTGTCCGAACAGGTTCCCTTGCAGACACAAACCTTCATTCTGAACTTCGCGCGCGCCTCCGAAATTATCGAATCGCTGGAAAAGATGAAATCTGACCGGGGTAATATTAATTACGACGAACGGACTAATTCTATTATCGTTACCGACACCCCCGAACAGGTTGAATTGATGGCCCGCGTTATCGGTGATTTGGACCGCACGACTCCGCAAGTCCTGATTGAAGCCAAGATCGTCGAAACCAACTTCACCGATACGGAGAACTTGGGGATCGACTGGGTGACACAGGCCTCCGTTGCCGGTTCGCAACGCCCGATCACCTGGCCGTTCGACAGCAACGGTTCCTCAAACCGGTTTGCGACCGACCCGTTCCCGGGCCCGGATACCACGGAAGGAAATGCTAATACCGAGTTTTCATATGGAACCCTCAACTTCAGCCAGGTGCAAGCCGTATTTGAACTCTTGAAATCTCGCAGTGATACTGATATATTACAGAATCCGAGAATTGTAACCTTGGACAATCAACCGGCCCAAATCACGGTCGGGAGCCAGTACCCGATCCCGACATACACCTACAACGAGGAACAAGCCCGTTTGCAGGTATCCGGTTGGGAGTACAAGGATATCGGTATTATCTTCGATGTGACCCCGCAAGTGAACAATGCGGGCTACATCACGCTGGAGGTTGAACCGAAAATCACTGCCATTCTTGACTTTGTGACGGTTGAGAACACTACGTTGCCGCGCTTGAGCAATGAGTCAACCACAACGCGGGTCTTGATCAAGGATGGAGATACGTTAGTGATCGCCGGTTTGATCACCGATCAAGTAACGGAAACCAAGAAAAAGACGCCGATCTTGGGCGATATCCCGATTGTCGGGCTGGCATTTACCAAGACGGAAGAGTCCGTTACCAAGACCGATTTGATCATCTTTATTACGCCTCATATCGTCACACCTGATATCGCGTCTAAATAACCTTCAGGAGTTGTGGCGGGGGTCAGAATTTTACTCATGACGAAGAACTGTATTCGGTCGCTGACGCGACTCCCGAAGGTTTAGTGCATGAAGAAAGGATTTCAGGTTCAAAGTTGTCGCGAGAAATACTCATTCAAACCCAGCGCGGCGAGCAGCTGGTAGCCATCATCGACAATGGTGTAGTTGACGATTTTCACATTGAGGTTGACCGGTACCAATCGTTACTGGGAAATATTTACAAAGGCAGGGTGGAATCCATTCTGCCTTCCATCAATGCGGCGTTCGTCAACATCGGCCAGGAAAGAAACGGCTTTTTGTATCTCACCGACGTGGTCAGTCCGCGTATCGACGATGAGCAGGAGCTCGAGCCGCGCAGCATTATCGACAAAATACTTGGCAGACCCCAAAAACAGGCTAAGCCTGCCAAGCCCGTCAAAACCCTCAAGTCCCGATCGTCCCGCTCCAACCGTGGCGTCCATGGCAAAAGCAAGGAACTCCCTTTAAAGGTCGGTCAGGAAATCATGGTGCAGGTCGTCAAGGATCCTTTCGGAGAGAAGGGGGCCCGTCTGACCACGCACATAACCCTGCCAGGTCGGTTTGTGGTCTATATGCCGTTTGACGAGCAGACCGGGGTATCCCGCAAGATCGAGAGTTCAGATGAACGCTCCCGGTTGCGTGAAGTCATCAAGGGATTCAGTTTTGCCAAGACCGGCGGATTTATCATCCGTACCGCTTCGTTAAAGCAAGGGAAGCGGGAACTCAACCGTGACGCCCGGTTTTTGTACGGTCTGTGGCAAAAGATTCACAAAAAGTCCGAGGAAGACAAGGCGCCGTCCCTTATATACGAAGAGGGAGAGCTAACCTGGAAGATCGTACGGGATTATCTCACCGATAATGTGGACAAGCTGGTCATCGACGATGACGATCACTATCAGCGTATCCGCCGGTTTGTTCAGACGCTGATCGGCCGCTCAATGGTCAGCAAGATTGAGCACTATACGGGTTCCGTTCCTTTGTTTGAGGCCAGGAAGGTTTCAAAGGAATTAAACCGGATCTACGACACGCACGTTTATGTCAAATCCGGGGCGTATATTGTCATCGAGCCCACCGAGGGGTTGATCGTGGTGGACGTCAACAGCGGTAAGTTTAAGACGCGGGCATCGCCCGGTGAAGCGGCGTTTATGGTCAATATGGAGGTCGCGCCCGAGATCGCCCGGCAGTTGCGCCTGCGGGATCTTGGCGGCATTATCGTCATCGATTTCATCGATATGGTGCGTGACGATCATAAACGTAAGGTGTTAGAGAATTTACAGAAATGCTTGGCGCGTGATCACGCGAAGACCGAGGTTTACAAGATCTCCCCGCTGGGCCTGGTGGAGATGACCCGCGCCCGGACCGGCAAGACCATTGAATCGATTTCCTTTAAAAACTGCCCGTATTGTGACGGCCGCGGACGTGTCAAATTCGCTTCGTGAGCCATAAAGATTTTTGTTGCAATAATTTGGCGGTTGCATTAAATTATAGGCTCGTTTAATCACGATTCCAGAGATATCAGCTCAAACGTCCATAGGAGGAGATTTATATGTTTGCGGTAGTTCAAATCGGGTCAGATCAATTCAAAGTTTCGGAAGGCGACCTCATTGCGGCGGACCGGATGACGGACGAGGAAGGCAAGAGTGTGACGTTGGACAAAGTTCTGGTGTTCGCCAAGGGAGCCGACATCCGTATCGGCAAGCCATTTCTGAAGGAAGTCAAGGTCCAGGCCAAAGTGGTAAGTCATGTCCTCGACGATAAAGTTACGGCCTACAAGTACCGTAACCGGAAGGATTCCGCTTCCAAAATCGGTCATCGCCAACAGCTTACCGCCCTCAGCATCGAGAAGATCACGGCGTAAGCGTGATGCTTTATGATATTTGTCGATGAGGCCAGGATATTCGTTAAGGCGGGTGACGGCGGCAACGGATGCGAAAGCCATTATCGCGACAAACGTATGCGGCATCCCCGTCCGGACGGTGGAGACGGCGGTAACGGCGGCAACATAGTTCTGCTCGCCGACAAGCGTATTCATACCTTGCTGGATTTCCGGTATAAGCAGCATTATAAGGCGGATAAAGGGGGACACGGCAGCAGTAAGGGGAAAAACGGCCGTACCGGCAAAGATTGTGTTTTGCGGGTCCCCGTCGGGACCCTCGTCCGGGACAACGAGACGCGTTTGCTGATCAAGGACCTGACAAAGGACCAGCAAACCGTGATCGTCGCCAAAGGCGGCGCCGGCGGGATCGGAAACGCCCGACGAAAGTTCACAGTGCCGCCCCACAAGGGCGAAGAGCGCGTGCTGGCCCTGGAACTCAAGCTCATTGCCGATGTCGGTTTCATCGGTTTTCCTAACGCAGGCAAGTCCACTCTCATATCCTCGATTTCCAAAGTTAAATCCAAGATTGCCAATTATCCCTTTACGACCAAGCAGCCTATATTAGGTTTCGTGCAGGCCGACGACTTCGACTTTGTGGTGGCGGATTTGCCCGGAATTATCGAAGGAGCGCATAAGGGAAAGGGACTAGGCGACCGGTTTCTCAAGCACGCCGAACGGACCAAAATCCTGGTACACGTCATCGACATGGCGGGGACCGAATGCCGGGATCCGCTGGACGACTACGCCAAGATACTTCACGAGATTGAAGCCTACGGTGAACGCCTGTCCGTTAAACACCGGATTGTCGCGGCGAATAAGATGGACCTGGCCGGCGCGGCCGAAAATTTAGCCCGCTTTCGGAAACAATATTCCGGGGAGATCCTGCCGATTTCCGCAGCGTCCCGGGAAGGCGTGGACGACCTCGTCGATGAACTGGTAAAGGCATTATGCTCAGAAAGTTCCCCCGAAAAATAAAGCGAGTGGTGGTCAAGCTCGGTTCCAGCGTTATTGCCACCTACCAGATGAAGCCCCGCGTGGCTCAGCTGCGTTCGTTGGTGCAGCAAGTCACCGCGGTCCGCAGCAAGGGCATCGATGTCGTTCTGGTCAGTTCCGGAGCCATCGTGCTGGGTATGGGCGAATTGAGCAAAAAGTTCCGGCCCGGCGATCTGGCTTCGCTGCAGGCCATCTCGGCCGTGGGTCAGACCATCCTCATGCGCAAATATAATCAGCTCTTCAAAAGTTACAATGCCAAGTGCGCGCAGCTGCTGCTGACGTGGGATGATTTTGACAACCGCGTACGCTATAATAATGCCCGCAATACGTTTAATGCGATGTTTGATATGGGCATCGTGCCGGTCGTCAATGAGAATGACACCATTTCCACGGACGAGATCAAATTCGGTGATAACGACAAATTATCCGCCCTGGTCGCCAGTCTCATCGGCGCGGATTTGTTGTTGATTCTGTCCGACGTCGAAGGTCTTTATGATTTGAACAGCGGTCAAAAGCGGGTGTTCGACGAGATCAAGGAAATTACCCGTGAGATCGAAGGCATCGCGGGCGGTACCACCAAAAAACAGATGTCCAAGGGCGGCATGTCCGCCAAGCTGGCAGCCGTCAAGATTGCCTCGCATGCCAAGATCCCCTGCGTTATTGCCCACGGTGAGAGCGAGGACGTTTTGCTGCGGGTAATCAAAGGCGAGCGCATCGGAACGCTGTTCGTTGAGAAGGAAGACAAACTGCTGGCGCGCAAACACTGGATCTCATTCGGCGCCAAACCCAAGGGTGAGCTTATCGTGGACGACGGCGCCCGCAAGGCCTTGTTAAAAGGAGGCAACAGCCTGCTCCTGGTCGGTGTCCACAAGTGGCAGGGCCATTTCAAGAAGGGTGATGTGGTGGTCGTCAAAGATATGGAGAAAGTCGAGATTGCCCGGGGGATCATCAATTACGGGATTACAGATTTGAACGAGACGGGCGAGAAGAAAGGGCGGGATGAAGTCATCCACGTCGATGATCTGGTCCTCAGCGAACGCTGAGTTCCTGTGAGGAAAACACATGGCAGCCAAAACCGCACTGGAAAAGAAAATCAAGGCCATGACGGGCAAGGCCAAGCGCGCGTCCTATGAAATGGCATTGCTGAAGACTTCCGTCAAGAATGCCGCGTTGCGCAAAGTCGCCAAGGCAATTGCCGCCGACGCCGCCTACTTGATCAAAGAGAACAACAAAGACCTGCGGGCGGCAAAGAAGGCCAAGTATGCGGAATCACTCGTCGACCGGCTTTTGCTGGACGAAAAGCGCATCCGCGGGATGGTCCGGTGCCTGCAGGATACGGTCAAAATTACCGACCCGGTCGGAGAGGTGATCCGGACCTTCCGGCGGCCGAACGGGCTGCTCATCAAGAAAGTCCGCGCTCCGATCGGCGTGATCGGAATTATTTACGAGTCGCGTCCGAACGTGACCAGCGATTGTATCGGCCTGTGCCTGAAATCCGGCAATGCCGTTATCCTTAAAGGCGGCAAGGAGGCCTGCTATTCCAACCGGGCGATCTTCCGGCTGGTTCGCGACGCCCTTAAGGATACCGGTGTTCCGGCGGAAGCGATCCAGCAGGTGGATTCAACCGACCGGGATGCGGTCCACATCCTGCTCAAGCAGGATGCGGACGTCGACCTGATTGTTCCGCGCGGCGGTGAGGGGCTGATCCGCTTTGTGGCCGAGAATTCTAGCATTCCCGTTGTCAAGCACTACAAGGGGGTCTGCCACACCTACGTGAGCGATAAGGCGGATTTGAAACAGGCGCAGAATATATGTTTTAATGCCAAGGTTCAGCGACCCGGGGTCTGCAATGCGATGGAGACCATGTTGGTCCATGAGAAAATCGCGGCGAGGTTCCTGCCGGCGATGGCCAAGGACTTTACCCACGCCGGCGTCGAACTGCGCGGGGACGCCAGGACCCGGCAAATCGTCAAACCCGGCGTGAAACGTGCCACGGATGCCGACTGGTCCGCAGAGTATCTGGATTTGATCCTGGCGGTCCGCGTGGTGAAGGATACCGCCGAGGCGATCGACCACATTAACACCTATGGTTCCAAGCATTCCGACGCTATCGTTACGCGGGACAAGCGGGAGGCGCAGGCCTTCCTCAAGGCCGTTGATTCTTCCAGCGTCTACGTCAATGCATCGACCCGTTTTACGGACGGCTACGAATTCGGTTTCGGGGCGGAGGTGGGGATCAGTACCGACAAATTGCATGCCCGCGGTCCGATGGCCCTCGAGGAGTTAACCACTTATAAATACGAGATCCATGGAGACGGACAAATCAGATTGTGAAACGCATCGGCATACTCGGGGGAACGTTCAATCCTGTCCATAACGGCCATCTGGCCGTGGCGCAAACAGCCTTCGAAAAACTGAGGCTTACCAAGGTGATTTTTGTGCCGGCCAAACTGCCTGTTCACAAAGCCCCGGAAAACGTGGTGGCCCCGGCCAAGCGTTTGAAGATGGTCGAATTGGCCATTCAGCCCTACGATCATTTCGTTGCCAGTGATATTGAGATTAGCCGCAAGGGTAAATCATACAGTATTGAGACGGTGCAGGAATTCCGCAAGCAGTACGCCGAAGACAAGCTCTATTTCATCATCGGGACCGACAGCTCGCTAAAATTGCATACGTGGAAGAGGATCGACGAGTTGGTCAAGATGGTCAGTTTTGTATGCATCAACCGGCCCGGCAATCCGACAGCGGCGACGAAGCAGCGCTGCCGGCACATAAAAATGCCGGCCCTCGATATTTCTTCATCGATGATCAGGGCCCGGATCGCGAAGGGATTGCCGGTGGGATTTATGCTGCCCAAGGCAGTTGAAGAGTACATTAGGAAAAAGAAGATATACCGATCAACGCAGTAAGCGGAAGGGTTCATCATGAAGAATTCGGCCTGTGAGCAAATCAAGTTCGGAACGGACGGCTGGCGGGGAGTCATCGCGGATGACTTCACGTTTGCCAATGTGGGCATCGTCGCCCAAGCCATCAGTGATTGGATCAAAAAACATGTTAAGCCCATCAACGGGGTGAAGAAGGTGGCGGTGGGTTATGACGCCCGCTTTTTATCTCCGGAGTTCGCCCGGCACGTCAGTTGTATTTTGGCCAAGAATAATATCAACGTCCTGCTTTCCGACCGAGCCCTGCCGACCCCATCCTTAAGTTACGGAGTGGTCGACATCAAGGGGGTATGCGGACTGATGATTACAGCCAGCCACAATCCGGCCCAATTTAACGGAATTAAAATCAAAACGCGCGAGGGCGGCGGCGCCGGGAAAAATATCACCAATGTGGTGGAAGGCCTTTTGGGCCAGAGTCCGGTCAAGTCGATGGACTTCGAAGCGGCTTGCGCCAAGGGCAAGATCCGCCTGCACAACTTCAATTTGGCGTATCTCAAGTTCATGAAGAGCTACATCGATCTCAAGCGGATCCGTAATTCCAAATTCAAGGTCATCCAGGACGTCATGTACGGGTCGGGGCGTGATATCTTGCAGGAGGTTGTTAAAGGTACGGGTATCAGCGTGGATTATCTGCACAACGAACATAATCCTTCTTTCGGAGGAGTCAAACCCGAACCGATAGCCGAGTATCTGCCGGAATTGCTCAAGACGATGGGTGCCAATAAACACGATCTGGGCCTGGTCCTGGACGGCGACGCCGACCGGATCGCGGCCGCGGCGCCGGGCGGGGAGTACATTAGCCCGCAGAAGATCCTCGGTCTGATTGTCTTGCATTTGGCACGGAATCGGGGCCGGCAGGGCGGTGTGGTCAAAACGACGTGCGGCACGACCATGATCGACCATATTGCCAATAAGCTGAACCTCAAGCTCCATGAGACGCCGGTAGGATTCAAGTACATTTCGGACCTGATGGTCAGCCAGCGGATCATCGCCGGCGGGGAAGAGGCCGGCGGCATAGGGGTCCAGGATTACATCCCGGAGCGCGACGGCACGCTGGCCGGGCTGTTGCTGCTGGAGATGATGGTTTATGAAAACAAGAATATCAAGGAACTGCTGACCGATATGGAGAAGGAATTCGGGCGTTACTACTACGAACGCTCCGATCTCGATCTGCGCGGGCGGCGGTTGAATATGACGAAATTCAAGGGTTTAAAGTCATTGCTGGATAACCGTGTGGTCGATGTCAAGGATTACGACGGGGTTAAGCTGATCTGTGAGGACGAAAGCTGGTTAATGCTTCGCCCTTCGGGGACCGAGCCGCTTGTCCGGGCCTATGCCGAGGCCAAGTCGTTAAAACAGGCCAAAGCCCTGATCGCCCTCGGAGAGGACTTTCTCAGCGGAAAGTAGTCCATGATCGTCTACTGGACATCTTATTGTGGCGTGAAGGTGCTCGATGCGCTTTACTGCCACACCAATTATGTCGGACGGGAGAATCTTCCGGCCGGCCAGCCGTTCATATTGGCCAGCAACCATATCAGCAATATCGATCCGTTCCTCTTGGGGGCCTGCCAGTGGCGGCGATTTAACTATTTGGCCAAGGTGGAGCTGTTCGATACGCCGGTCAAGGACTGGTTTTTCCGCCAGGTGGGCGCTATCCCCATCAAGCGGGGGACATCCGATTTTCGGGCATTGCGTGAGGCCTTGCGGCGCATGAAGGCGGGGACCCCCCTGATCCTCTTTCCTGAGGGCACCCGCGGTTATTCGGAGCGTCCCAAGGAGCCCCAGCCGGGGGTGGGTTTCCTGACCCGTAAAAGCGGTCTGCCGGTCGTTCCGGTCCGTATCGTGGGCTCCGACAAGGCTCTGCCGCCGGGTGCCAAGTGGTTCAAATCCCATCCGGTTAAGGTCGTATTCGGCAGTCCCATCGCGTTTCGGCCCGAAGACGACTATCCGGCTGTGGCCCAGCGCATCCTGGATGCCATTTACGCGTTAAAAGTCTAGTCAAAGCCTGTTTTCCGCTGATAATTTTGTTTGACAAATGGTGCAATTTTGCGATAATACTCGTTCTTCAGGATACAGCGACAGCGTTTTTTAGCGGCCGCTGTGCCTGAAAATTCCAATTCAAGAGAGGTACTTTGCATGAGTGCAGAAAAACAATCAATGATGGAGCAGCTGTATGAGAATACATTCCGCGACATCAAAGAAGGGGAAGTTGTTAAGGGAACGATCGTTGCCTTTAACGAAAAGGAAGCCGTGGTCGACATCGGTTTCAAGTCGGAAGGATTTGTCTCGGTAGATGAGTTTCGCAATATCGAGAACCTGGAGTTGAATACGGAAATTGATGTCCTTATCGAATCGATCGAAGATGAGGACGGACGTCTGATTTTATCGCGTTTAAAGGCGGAAAAGCTGCAGGGCTGGCTGAAGATCGGCGATGCCATCAACGAAGGCGACCAGATCGAGGGGCGTATTGTCAAGCAGGTGAAGGGTGGTTTTATCGTCGACGTTCAAGGCGTCGAGGCCTTTTTACCGATGTCCCTGTCGGCCCTCAAAGGTGTGCCCCCTGAAGAATATATGGCCACCAAATATACATTTACTGTGGCCAAGCTCAACAAGGCCCGGCGCAATCTGATTCTTTCACGCCGTGAGGTTGTCCAGCGCGAACGTGACCAAGTCCGTGACAAGCTG
The DNA here is from genome assembly GCA_020632495.1 of Candidatus Omnitrophota bacterium. GTDB lineage: Bacteria > Omnitrophota > Gorgyraeia > Zapsychrales > Zapsychraceae > JAGOSC01. Next base: position 1,804,387 of record JACKFL010000005.1, read on the forward strand.
TGGGCCGAACTGGAGAAAGGCCAAACCCGCGAAGGAACGGTTAAAGGTATCACCGACTTTGGCGCTTTCATCGATTTGGGTGGGGTCGACGGTTTGTTGCACATCACCGACATGAGTTGGACGCGCATCAATCATCCGTCAGAAATCGTCAACATCGGTGACCGGATCAAGATTCTGATTCTCGACTACGACCGCGCCGGTTCCAAGGTTTCGCTTGGGCTTAAACAGATCACTTCCAATCCCTGGGATGACATATACGAGAAGTACCCGACCGGCACCAAGACCAAGGGCCGGGTGGTGAATGTCATGCCGTACGGTGTTTTTGTGGAAATTGAAAAAGGGATCGAGGGATTGCTCCACTCTTCGGAGATTACCTGGCAAAAGAAGCTGGTCAATCCGCAGGAAATGTTCAAGGTGGGCGACGAGATCGAAGTCCAAATCATCAATGTCGACAAGGATTCCAAGCGTATTTCCTTAAGCATGAAGCAACTCGAGGAGAATCCGTGGGAACGTGCCACAGACCAATACGCCATCGACGCCCAAGTCAAGGGGCAGGTCCGCGGTTTTACAGACTACGGTGCTTTTGTCGAGCTCGAGTCCGGGTTGGAAGGCATGATCCACATCTCCGACATGTCCTGGACGAAGAAGATCAACCATCCGCAGGATGTATTGCAAAAGGGACAGGATGTTGACGTCATCGTCCTGGCCGTTGATCCGGATAACCGCAAGATTAACCTGGGCCTGAAGCAGCTTTCCGATAATCCGTGGCCCGGAATTGCCGACAAGTATCCGGTGGATACCGAAATGGAGGCGGAAGTCGTCCTCAACTCCAATTTCGGCGTCTTTGTCAAACTCGACGACGAGGTCGAAGCGTTGGTCTATTCCTCGGAAATCGATAAGGAAAAGGCCGAAGCCCTCAAGCAGGGTGACAAGCTTAAGATCAAGATAATCAAGGTCGACGTTGAACAGATGAAGATCGGCGTCAGCGCCAAAGTTTAACGTCAGATCCACCTATAAGACGGCACGTTCCCTTAATATAGGGAAGGTGCCGTCTTTATAACTTCCCCGCCAACGGTAATCAGTATGTCCGTAAAAGAGTCGTTAAAAATTCTTGTCCGCGGCACCACCGAAATTATTGACACCGAAAATCTGCAGAAGAAACTGGCCGCAAGCGATCAGTCGGGAAAGCCGCTGGTCATAAAGGCCGGATTTGATCCCACCGCGCCGGATATCCACCTCGGTCATGTCGTTCTGCTGCGTAAATTGCGGCAGTTTCAGGATCTGGGACACGATGTCTATTTTTTAATCGGTGACTTTACCGCTCAAGTGGGCGATCCGACCGGGCGCGATCAGTTGCGCAAGAAGCTCAGCCGCTCGGAAATTGAATCCAACGCCCAAACCTACCGGCAACAGGTCTTTAAGATTCTCGACGAGAAAAAAACAAAGGTCGTGTTTAACAGTGAGTGGCTGGACGGATTGAGCTCCCAGGAAATCGTGGAGCTGACCACGCACGCTACGGTGGCGCAGATGTTGGCGCGCGCCGATTTCAAAAAACGGTACGAAGAAGGCAAAGAAATCAGCATTCTCGAATTCCTGTATCCGCTGCTTCAGGGCTATGACTCCGTACAGCTTAAGGCCGATGTCGAACTGGGAGGTAATGACCAGAAGTTTAATTTGCTGATGGGACGTCAGATGCAGGAGACGTTGGGCCAGCCGCCGCAAGTGGTCATGATGACGCCGTTGTTGGAGGGATTGGACGGTGTCAAGAAGATGAGCAAGTCACTTGACAATTACATCGGAATCAATGAATCTCCCGACGAGATATTCGGAAAAATTATGTCCGTGAGCGATGAGTTGATGTATCGCTATTTTGAATTTTTGACCGATGTCGACCTGGATGCCGTCCGCCGGATGCACCCCAAGGAGGCCAAGTTGAAATTGGCTGCAGAGATCGTGACCCAGTTTTATGATGCCGGTACGGCTGTCCGCGCGCAGGGGGAATTCGAAAAGATATTCAGTCAGCGAGAGTTGCCTTCGGATATGCCGGAGTATCCGCTCGCGCCGGGGGGCGGGCAGACGGTGATCGATATCCTGGTGGCGGCTGATATCGTTCCCTCAAAAAAGGAGGGTCGGCGTCTGCTGGACCAAGGCGCTATCTCTTTTGATGGCAACAAGTTAGAGCGCGAAGATTGGGTTCCGGCGGCCGGGGTCCTGAAAGTCGGCAAGCGGCGTTTCCTTAAGCTGATCTGAAAACATCGACAGCGGTGTAACTGATTCGTAAATATACGACTTACGATATGGGGTTATTTTCATAAAAAACTTGACAAATTTTTTATTCTATATATACTTGTGTAATTATTATGCCTATAGCGCGGGAAGCGCATTGCACCATTAACACCACATTATTGATTATTAATTTGAGTTTAGGACTGCCCCTGTAGCTCAGTTGGTAGAGCACGTCCTTGGTAAGGACGAGGTCTCCGGTTCAAGCCCGGTCGGGGGCTTTTTTCACGCTAAAGACCTGAGCGAGACTGGGTCGAATGGTAAGAAACTATGGCTAAGAAAAAGAACAACCGGGAAACCATCTTGCTTAAGTGCGAGGAGTCCGGTCGCATCAATTACGTGACCAAGAAGGACAAGAAAAAGCACCCGGAGCGGTTGGAGTTAAAAAAGTACTGTCCGCATCTACGCAAGCACACGCTTCACCGTGAAGTGAAAAAGTAAGCGGGAGACTTTAGGCATTAGGCCTGTAGCTCCAATTGGTAGAGCAACGGTCTCCAAAACCGTGTGTTGTTGGTTCGAATCCAACCAGGCCTGTAAATTTAGTATACAGTCGAGTCGTTCATGTTCGGTAAAATCAAGAAATTTATAAACGAAGTCATCGTGGAAATGAAGAAAGTGTCGTGGACGACACGCAAGGATCTGATCGATTCGACCTGGATCGTAATCATCAGTTCCGTTTGTTTAGGCTGTTTTATCGCCGCGTGTGATTTTGTTCTTTCTCGTTTGCTGGGGATTTTGATAGGGTAGTAGCATTATGAGTGATGATAGGAAGTGGTACGTAGTTCACACGCAGACCGGGTCCGAAGAGAAGGCCCGGGCCGGGTTGGAAAGCAAAATGGCTTCCACCAACCTGAAGGACTTCGTTGAAGAGATCGTGGTTCCGACCGAACAGGTATCCGAAGTTCGGTCTGGTAAGAAGCGCATCACATCCCGCAAGTTCTTTCCCGGATACATTCTCATCAAGATGGAGATGAGCAAGGAAAGCTGGTATCTGGTAAAGACCACGCCGGGGATCACTGGTTTTATCGGTCCCGGCCGCAAACCTACCCCGATCACCGAAGAGGAAGTAAAAAGGATTCTGCAGCGGACCGAAGATACGGAAGTTAAGCCGATGCCCAAGACGACGTTCGAAATCGGCGAATCGATTCGTATCGCGCAGGGGCCGTTTGCAAATTTCAACGGATCGGTCACGGATGTGTATCCGGACCGCGGGAAATTGAAGGTCAGTGTTTCCATTTTCGGACGTTCGACATTGGTGGAACTCGAATACTGGCAAGTCGAAAAACTTTAAGGATTGACGTATGGCTAAAGAAGTTGTCGCACAGATTAAATTGTATGTTCCGGCCGGACAGGCAAATCCGGCGCCGCCGGTCGGCCCCGCGCTGGGTCAGCACGGTGTGAATATCATGGGATTCTGCAAGGCGTTTAACGAAAGGACCAAGGGGCGCGAAGGTTTGATCCTGCCGGCGGTCATTTCCGTCTATAAGGATAAATCGTTTGACTTCATCATCAAGTCGCCCCCGAGCGCTGTTCTGATCAAGAAAGCTGCCAATTTGGCCAAGGCCTCCGGTATGGCCGGAAAAGAAAAAATCGGTTCGATTACCATGGCTCAAGTCAAGGAAATCGCCAAGACCAAGATGGAAGACTTGAATACTGACAGCATGGAGCAGGCCATTCAGACCATTAAAGGCACAGCCCGCAGTATGGGAATCGAGGTGACGGAATAATGAAACGAATCAGCAAGAGACTCAAAGAAGGTTACAAGGCGGTCGATCGCGAAAAGACCTATACGCTGGAGGAGGCCATAGCGGCCCTTGAATCGTTTCCGAAGGTTAAATTCGATGAGACCGTTGAAATACATTTTGACCTGGGTATTAACCCCAAGGCATCGGACCAGATTGTCCGCGGCACTGTTGTCCTTCCGCACGGGACCGGCAAGTCGTTGCGAATTGCGGTCTTTTGCAAGGGTGAAAACGAAGCCAAAGCCAAAGGCGCCGGAGCCGATTTCGTTGGCGCCGAAGAGTTGATCGACAAGGTGAGCAAGGGGTTCTTGGATTTTGACGTGGTCGTAGCCACTCCCGACATGATGCGGGAGCTGAGCAAACTCGGTAAGGTGCTCGGACCGCGGGGATTGATGCCCACGCCCAAAGCCGGTACGGTAACCCCTGATGTCGTCAAGGCCATTTCCGAGCTAAAGGCCGGTAAAATCGAGTTCAAGTCGGATAAGCAGGCGGGCGTCCATCTCGGCGTCGGCAAGCGTTCTTTCAGCAAAGATAAACTCGCGGACAACATTCGCCAGATACTGGACGCAATCAATTTGGCCAAGCCCAATACGCTCAAGGGAACCTACATCAAGTCGGCATCCCTGACGACGACGATGGGCCCGGGCTTAAAGGTGGCAATATGAAACGTGTAGGACAGGTATATCGCGAACAAATCAACTCCAAGATCGTCGAAGGCATCGAGCAAAACGAAGGCGTTTTCGTGATGAGTTTTTCCGGACTGAACGGAGCGAAGCTCAGCGGGCTGCGCCAGCAACTGCAGAAAGCCGGTGCTTCGATGTTTGTGTCGAAGAACAGCATCGCCGCATATGCGCTGAAAGAACTGAAGCACGACACGCTCGCGGACCGGGTGGCCAGTCAAACGGCGTTTGTCTGGACGAACGCCGACTCAGCCGCCGTATCCAAGGTGTTGATGGAGTTTTCCAAGGATCTTGATAATGTAGACATTCGGGGCGGCGTTCTAGATGGACGGACCCTGGCCCAGGCTGACGTTCAGCGGTTGTCCGATCTGCCGCCGCGTGAAGTCCTGTTGTCGACTTTGTTAGGAACAATACAAGCGCCGTTGACCAGATTGGCAGGCGCTCTTAATGCAAAATCGAGAGATTTGTTGTCGATTCTGAAACAGTACAGCGAGAAAAAGGGAGGAAATTAAAAATGGCTGACGAGAATACAGCGACAGAACAACCGGAAGAAAAGGGTGGCGGAGTAGCGCTATCACCGAAATTGGAAGAGGTTGCCAAGACGATTGAAGGTCTGACTGCTCTGGAACTTTCCGAACTGGTTAAGGGTCTGGAAGACAGGCTCGGAATTCAAGCCGCTGCCCCGATGGCTGCCGGAATGATGATGGCACCTGGTGCCGTTGCCGGTGGAGCTGCCGAGGCTGCTGAGGAAAAGACGGAATTTGATGTTGTCTTGACAGAAGCCGGTGCCCAGAAGATTGCCGTCATCAAGGAAGTTCGCGCGGCAACAAACCTCGGGCTCAAGGAAGCCAAAGACCTGGTCGAAGGTGCGCCCAAGCCGGTCAAGGAAGGCATTTCCAAGGAAGAAGCAGAAGAGCTCAAGAAGAAGCTCGAAGCTGCCGGTGCCAAAGTCGAATTGAAGTAATCCAGCGATGGATTCAACCAACATCGAATAACCTCTAACCAAAGCGGGCTATGGAATCTATAACCATCAAGAACTTCGGCAAGTTTGACGATAAATTTGATCTGCCGTCCCTGTTGGACATCCAGCTTCATGCCTACGAGATCTTCTTGCAGCGTGAGGCCGATCCTGAGAAAAGGGAAGATATGGGCCTCGAGGAAGTCTTCTCGGAAGTATTTCCGTTGGAGAGCTACGACGGGCAGATTAAACTCGAGTACATCAGCTATACGCTAGGAAAAGAGAAATATTCGGCGGTGGAATGCAAGCGCAGGGGTATGACCTTTTCCGCACCGCTCAAGGTCAAACTGCGACTGATCACTCCGGTGGATATCAAGGAGCAGGAGGTTTACTTCGGTGACTTCCCGCTGATGACCGATACCGGGACGTTTATCATCAACGGTGACGAACGGGTCGTGGTTTCACAGATTCAGCGCCCGCCGGGTGTTTCCTTTGAAATGGAAATGCACCCGACCGGCAAGCCGATTTACCACGGCCGGATTATCCCGGCGCGCGGGGCATGGTTCGAGATCAAATACGATCTCAATAACGTTCTGCTGGCCTACATCGACCGTCGGCGCAATTTCCCGGCGACCCAGATCCTGCGGATTATGGGGCTTTCCACGACCGAGGAAATGGAGCAGATGCTGGGCGGCGACATCAAGTTTATTGAGGCGACGCTCGAGAAGGATCACACCGAAAATAAAGAAGAAGCCCTGCTCGATTTTTACCGGAAAATGCGACCCACTGAACCGGCAACGGTTGAGGTGGCGGACAATCTCTTTTTCCGGCTCTTTTTTGAACCGAAGCGCTACGACCTTAGTAAAGTCGGTCGGCATATCATCAACCGCAAGCTGGACATGGATATCCCCCTGGATAACCGGGTCCTGGATATCGGCACAGTGGTTGAGGTAATGCGCTATCTCATCGGCCTGCGGGAAGGCCGCGGCGAAACGGATGATATCGATCACCTTGGAAACCGTCGTATTAAGACGGTCGGTGAACTCGTCCAGAATCAGGTCAGGATCGGCTTGGCCCGCCTGGAACGTTCTATCAAGGAACGTCTGGTGGTCATGACGAACTTCGAAAATCTCACCGCCCATCATTTGATCAATTCCCGATTATTCTCCAACCAAATTCAAGATTTCTTTGCCCGCAGCCAATTGTCGCAGTTCATGGACCAGGTCAATCCGTTGTCCGAAATGACCCACAAGCGCCGTCTATCGGCCCTGGGGCCGGGCGGTCTGTCCCGTGAACGCGCCGGTTTTGAGGTGCGCGACGTTCACCCTACGCACTATGGCCGCGTCTGTCCGATCGAGACGCCGGAAGGTCCGAATATCGGTCTGATCGCCTCACTCACGATTTGCGCCTGCGTAAACGATCTCGGTTTCATTGAAACACCTTATCGTAAGGTCGATGACAGCAAGGTAACGAAGAAGATCGAGTTTCTGACCGCTGACAAAGACCAGACTGAGTACATCGCCCAGGCCAATGCGCCGGTAGGAGAAGACGGTTCTTTCCTTTCCGAAGATGTCCTGTGCCGGTATAAGACCGACTTTCCGCGCGTCAAACCCGACAAGATCGGATATATGGACGTTTCGCCCTTGCAGATTGTGTCGGTGGCCGCGTCCCTGATTCCGTTTCTGGAACATGACGACGCGAACCGCGCTTTGATGGGATCCAATATGCAGCGGCAGGCTGTTCCGTTGATGTGTCCGGAAGTTCCGAACGTAGGGACCGGAATGGAGGAAAAAGTGGCCCGTGACTCGGGCGTTGTTGTGATCTCCAAAGAAGCCGGTACGGTAACCCGTGTCGACGCTTCGGAAATCGTCATCAACAAAACCGTGTATCCGCTGATGAATTATCAGCGGACGAACGCCAATACCTGCATTCACCAGCGTCCGCTGGTGCAAATCGGAGAAAAGGTCAAGGCGGGACAGACGATCGCCGACGGTATCGCTACGCAGCATGGACGTTTGGCCCTCGGCCGGAATGTCCTGGTGGCCTTCATGCCGTGGCGCGGATACAATTTCGAGGACGCGATCCTCATTAATGAACGCATTGTCCGTGATGACGTCTTCACTTCCATTCACGTCGAAAAGTTTGAGGTGGAATGCCGGGAAACACGCCTCGGTAATGAAGAAATTACCCGGGACATTCCAAACGTCAGTGAAGACGCCCTGAACAATTTGAACGAGGACGGTATCATCCGCGTCGGCGCGGAAGTGAAATCCGGTGATATTCTCGTCGGTAAGGTTACGCCAAAAAGTGAGAAGGAACTTTCTCCTGAAGAACGTTTGCTGCGCGCCATTTTCGGTGAGAAGGCGGCGGACATCCGTGATACGTCCTTGACGCTATCACCCGGTATCGAAGGGGTGGTTGTGAATACGGAAGTCTTCCAACGCAATGAACGCGGCCGCAAGAGCAAAGTCGATAAAGCGAAGGAAACGGAAGCGATTGACAAGATCAAGGCCTATTATGTCCAGGAGCGTGATTTTGTCGAGGACGAAAAGAACAAGAAGCTGGCCAATCTCGGTGTTGCCAAAAGCAAAGTCGACTCCTCCAAGATGAGCGATTTTGACGCCGAATCGGAAGAATATGAGGCGTTGCGTTTTTACCGTGACAAGCTCGCCGAATTGGAAGAAGAAGAGGCGAATGAAGTCGAACGTGTTAAGCGCGGTGATGAATTGCCGGCAGGCGTGCTCAAACGTGTCGTCGTCTACGTTGCCACGAAACGCAAGCTATCTGAAGGTGATAAGATGGCCGGCCGCCACGGGAACAAGGGGATTGTCTCAAGGATTCTCCCGGAGCAGGATATGCCGTTTCTCGAAGACGGAAGTTCCGTGGACATCGTTTTGAATCCGCTGGGGGTTCCCTCACGTATGAACGTCGGTCAGCTGCTGGAGACTCATCTGGGTTGGGCCGCCCGCGTTTTGGGCTTTCATTGCGAGACCCCTGTTTTTAACGGGGCCTTGGAATCGGAAATCCGTGATACGTTAAGGGAAGCGGGGCTTCCTGAAGACGGTAAGACTACCGTTTTTGACGGTTATACGGGTGAACCGTTCGACCAAAAAGTCACCGTCGGAATCATTTACATGCTTAAACTGAATCACCTTGTCGACGAGAAGATCCACGCCCGTTCGATCGGGCCCTACTCGCTCGTTACTCAACAGCCGCTGGGCGGGAAGGCTCACTTCGGTGGGCAGCGCTTCGGTGAGATGGAGGTGTGGGCACTGGAGGCTTACGGCGCCGCTTACACATTGCAGGAAATGCTGACGGTCAAGAGTGACGATGTGACCGGCCGTAGCCGCATGTACGAAGCGATCGTCAAGGGGCAGCAGAAACTCACGCCGGGAACGCCGGAATCGTTTAACGTTCTTGTCAAGGAGTTGCAAGGATTGTGTTTGGATATCAAGATGGTCAGGGCCGGCTCGGCGGACAGCGGCACGGCCAGAATCTTTGAAAAAGCTAAAGAGAAATCCAAAGAAAAGGATTCATAGGGCGCATATGAGTAAAAAGTCTGAAGACCTCAAAGATAGAGATCATATCAGTATCCAGATAGCTTCCGCGGAAATTATGCGGTCTTGGTCACGTGGTGTGGTCAAAAAAGCAGAGACACTCAACTATCGGACTCTGAAACCTGAAAAGGACGGCCTGTTCTGTGAAAAGATCTTCGGTCCGGTCCGTGACTGGGAGTGCGCTTGCGGAAAGTACAAGGGGATCAAATTTAAAGGGATCGTCTGTGACCGGTGCGGGGTTATGGTGACGCGTTCGGCCGTCCGCCGTGAGTGGATGGGGCACATCGAGCTGGCCTGTCCGGTGACTCATATCTGGTTTTACAAAGCGGTTCCCAGCCGTCTGGCAGCCTTGTTGCAGATTGGATTGCGGGATTTGGAGAAGTTGATCTATTACGAGGAATACGTGGTCATCGATCCGGGTGAAACACCGCTGAAGCCCAAGCAGTTCCTGACGGAAGATGAGTACCAGGATGCCCTCGTTAAGTATGGAGGCGCGTTTAAGGCCAAGATCGGCGCCGAGGCGATCCGTGAAATGTTCAAGGATATTGATCTGACGGCACTGTGCAAGAAGCTCCGTAAGGACTTGGAGAAAGCCAATCCCGCCGGGACCAATGCCAAGAAGATTGCCAAGACTCTGAAGATCGTCGAAGATTTCAAGGCGTCCAATAACAGTCCGGAGTGGATGGTGCTGGATGTCCTGCCCGTCATTCCGCCCGATTTAAGACCGCTGGTTCCTCTCGAAGGGGGACGCTTTGCCACGTCTGATCTTAATGACTTGTACCGTCGGGTTATCAACCGGAATAATCGTCTTAAGAAGCTCATCGATTTGAACGCGCCGGAGATTATTTGCCGGAATGAGAAACGGATGCTGCAGGAAGCCGTCGACGCGCTGTTGGATAACGGCCGCCACGGCCGCCCGGTGCTCGGGTCAGGTAACCGTCCGCTCAAATCGTTGTCCGATATGCTCAAGGGTAAACAAGGCCGTTTCCGGATGAACCTGCTGGGTAAGCGTGTTGACTACTCAGGCCGTTCGGTTATCGTCGTCGGACCCAGTCTCAAGCTGCACCAGTGCGGTCTTCCCAAGAAAATGGCGCTGGAACTGTTCGAACCGTTTATCATTCGCAAGCTTCGCGAAAAGGGATACGTGCATACGATCAAGGGTGCCAAGCGTATGGTTGAACGCGCGAAGGCCGAGGTCTGGGATATCCTCGACGAGGTCATCCAGGACCATCCGATTATGCTGAACCGTGCACCGACGCTGCACCGTCTCAGTATCCAGGCATTTTATCCGACGTTGGTCGAGGGTAAGGCGATCAAGCTGCACCCGCTGGTGTGTTCCGCTTTCAACGCCGACTTTGACGGGGACCAGATGGCCGTGCACGTGCCGCTCTCCCTGGAAGCGCAAATGGAGTGCCGTTTGGAATTGCTCTCCATTAACAATTTGTTCTCGCCGGCGGACGGCCGTCCGGTCGTATCACCGTCGCAGGACATGGTCCTGGGCTTGTACTACCTGACAAAGGAAGAGCCCAACGCCAAGGATAAGGACCGTGTCTTCTCCGGCGCGGAAGAAACAATTATTGCTTATAATGACGGGATGCTGGGCATTCATGAACGGATCAAGATCAAGCTTGACCGCCCGGTATGGGGTGAGGAAAAGCCGTCGCTGATCATCTCCCAGGTGGAAGCCCTTGAGGAAGAGCAGGAAAAGGTACGTGAACTCGGTGAGCAAAATAATAACCCGATTATTGAGACCACCGTCGGGCGTGTTATTTTCAACCAAATCCTTCCCAGGGAAATGGGATTTGTTAATGAAGTTCTCGACAAAAAGAAGATCGGGGCCGTCATTTCCAGCTGCTACAATCAGTTCGGTCAGAAGGCTACGATCGACCTGTTGGATAAACTCAAGGACACGGGTTTCGCCAACGCCACGCTCGCCGGGATATCGATCGCGATTGCCGATATGACTATTCCCAGCCAGAAGGCGGATATTCTCAAGAATTCCCGTCAGGAAGTCAGCAAGGTCCAGGACCAGTACCGCAAGGGGATCATCACCGGTCGCGAACGCTATAACAAGATCATCGACGTCTGGACGCACACCACCGAGGCCTTGTCCGATCTGGTGTTCGACCAAATGGACCCGTTTAATCCGGTATTCATCATGGCCGACTCGGGAGCGCGGGGATCGCGCCTGCAGATCCGTCAGTTGTCCGGGATGCGCGGGCTGATGGCCAAGCCTTCCGGGGAAATCATCGAGAATCCGATCACCGCCAGTTTCCGTGAAGGATTGACGGTTTTGGAATATTTCATCTCCACTCACGGGGCGCGCAAGGGTCTCGCCGACACGGCTCTGAAGACAGCCGATGCCGGTTACCTCACCCGCCGTCTGGTCGACGTGGCGCAGGAAATCGTCGTTACCGAAGCCGACTGCGGTACGATCAACGGGATCACGGTTGCGGCCATCGTTGAAGGTGACGAACTCGTCGTCAGTCTTAAAGAACGCATTACGGGGCGTGTGGCGCTCGACAGTATCGTCGACGTCGTCACCGACCAGAAAGTCGTTGAATCAGGTGACCTGATTACTGAAGAAAAGGCTGAGCTGATCGAGCACCTCGGTATCGAAAAGGTCCGTATCCGCAGTGTTTTGACCTGTGAGAGTGATCGCGGCGTATGTGTGAAATGCTACGGGCGTAACCTGGCCACGCAGCGTTACGTTGAGGTCGGTGAAGCGGTCGGGACAATCGCCGCGCAGAGTATCGGAGAGCCGGGAACTCAGCTGACGATGCGGACGTTCCACATCGGTGGGACCGCGTCGCGTGCGATCGAACAGTCATTCTACAAATCAAAGAATGCCGGGGAGATCAAATATCACCAGCTGCGCGTCGTCGAGAAGGGTAGTGAGTTTATCGTACTCAACCGTAACGGTTCAATCAGCATTAACAACGAATACGGACGTGAGTTTGAGCGCTACCAACTTCCGCAAGGGGCGGTTATCAAGTATCCGGACGGAGGCAATATCAAGAAGGACGAAATCTTTGTAACATGGGACCCGTATACGATTCCGATTATCACGGAAGTCCGCGGGGCGGTTACTTCGGAAGACATCATCAACGAAGTCACTGTTCAGGAAGAGCAAAATCCGATCACCGGTGTTACCGAGCGTGTCGTCGTCGAGCATAAGCAGGAATATCACCCGCAAATTATCATTACCGACGAGAAAAATGAAGTTGCCGGGATCTATTCCATTCCGATCGGTGCGCACATTCTCGTCCAGGATAAGCAAACGATCAATGCCGGGGATCTGATCGCGAAGATTCCGCGCGGCTTGGGTAAGACGCGTGACATCACGGGTGGTCTGCCGCGTGTCGCCGAGCTATTCGAAGCGCGTAAGCCGAAAGATCCGGCGGTTATCAGCGAGATCGACGGCAGCGTCGAGTTCGGTGAAGACAAAAAGGGTCGCCGTACGATTATCGTTAAAAGCTCGACGGGAATGACGGCGGAATATACGATCCCGCACGGTAAACACCCTAACGTATATCGTGGTGACCGTGTTTTTGCCGGACAGCAGCTCACCGACGGGCCGGTGGTTCCGCACGATATTCTGCGCGTGTGCGGGGATAAAATTCTGCAGGAGTATCTCCTGAACGAAGTCCAGGAAGTCTACCGTTTGCAGGGGGTCAAGATCAACGATAAGCACATCGAGTTGATCATTTCCCAGATGCTGAAAAAAGTCAAAATCGAAGATCCGGGTGACAGTGAATTCCTGATCGGAGAGCAGGTGGATCGCATCGCGTTTCGTAAATCGAACGAACGCGTGCTGGCCAAAAAAGGCAAGCCGGCTCAAGCGACACCGCTGCTGCTGGGAATCACGAAAGTGTCTTTGACCACAGAGAGTTTCATCTCTGCGGCAAGCTTCCAAGAGACCACAAGAGTCTTGACAGAGGCGGCTTCATCTGGTAAAGTTGACCTTTTATGTGGACTTAAAGAGAACGTAATCGTGGGTCATTTAATACCCGCGGGAACCGGATTACATTACTACGACAACATAGAAGTGGTGAAATATGCCGACGATACAACAACTGATCAGGAAGAGCCGAAAGACGAAGAAGAGCAAGAGTAAATCCCCGGCGTTAACCAATTGTCCGTTCCGCCGCGGTGTCTGCCTTCAGGTTAAGACCATGACGCCCAAGAAGCCGAATTCGGCTCTGCGCAAGGTCGCCCGTGTCCGTCTTTCGAACAAGTACGAGATCACGTCCTACATCCCGGGTGAAGGCCATAACCTTCAGGAACACTCCATCGTACTCGTCAGAGGCGGTCGGGTTAAGGATTTGCCGGGTGTACGTTACCACGTCGTTCGCGGGACGCTCGACACAGCGGGTGTTAGCAAGCGGAAAAAATCAAGATCAAAGTACGGAGCCAAGAAGGAACAACAAGGATAATGAGAAGACGCAGGGCAGAAAAAAGAGAGATACTCGCGGATCCGAAGTACAACAGTCGCCTGGTGGCGAAGTTCATTAATACGCTGATGTTGACGGGAAAGAAAACGGTTGCTGAAGGCATCGTTTATGCCGCATTTGAAATTATTGAGCAGAAGGTTCAGGATGGCGATCCCTTGAAGGTTTTCAACAAGGCCATCGATAACGTCCGTCCCCGTCTGGAAGTCAAGTCCAGACGTGTCGGTGGTGCCACTTACCAAGTTCCGATCGAAGTTCCCGTGGCGCGCGGGAATGCCCTGGCCTTTCGCTGGATTCGGGATTTCGCCCGCAAGAAAAAGGGCCGTCCTATGGAAATCAAGCTGGCGGATGAGCTGGTCGCGGCGTATAAGGGAGAAGGCGCGGCCGTTAAAAAACGGGATGATACTCACAAGATGGCCGATTCAAACAAGGCCTTCGCCCACCTGAGATGGTAATCCGAACAGCATAAAAGGTTGAAGGCCTTTAAATATCAGAGGGAAAAATGGCAGAGAAAACACCACTAAAAGATTATCGAAACTTCGGGATCATCGCTCACATCGACGCGGGTAAAACCACGACGACCGAGCGCGTCCTGTACTATACCGGCGTAATTCATAAGCTGGGCACGGTCGATGAAGGTAACGCGACCATGGACTGGATGGAGCAGGAGCAGGAGCGCGGGATCACCATCACATCTGCCAATACCACAACCTTCTGGAAAGGCAAGAAGCTGAATATCATCGACACGCCGGGACACGTTGACTTCACCATCGAGGTGGAGCGGTCTCTCAAGGTTCTGGACGGCGCGGTTGTCGTACTCTGCGCGACCAGCGGGGTCCAGTCGCAAACAGAAACCGTATGGCGTCAGGCCGACCGCTACGGTGTGCCGCGGATCGCGTTTATCAATAAACTTGACCGCCTCGGCGCGAGCTTTGAGCGTGTCCTGGGAGAAATCCGCGACCGTCTGGGTGCCAATGCCGTACCCCTGCAGCTGCCGGACGGGACCGAGGATCAATTTAAAGGCATATTCGATTTGATCGAGCGCAAGTACTACGTATATACTACCGATGACGGTTCCGGCATTGAAGAGCGTGAGATACCGGCTGAATGGAAAGACAAGGTCGAGGCAGCGCGTCATAAAATGATAGAAGGTCTTGCGGATGCGGACGATGAGATTGCCGAGAAATTCCTCGAGGACCAGGAAATATCCGTTACCGAACTTAAGGCTGCCTTGCGCCGCGCGGTTATCGCCAATAAGGTTCTACCGGTCCTCACCGGGACGGCCTTGCGCAACAAGGGGGTTCAGCTTCTTCTGGACGCGGTGACCTATTATCTTCCGTCCCCGCTGGAAGTTCCGCCGGTTAAGGGACTTATTCCCGGGAAAGGCGAAGAAACAGCTGAGCGTCATGCGGATCCGAAGGAACCGTTCAGCGCCCTGGTTTTCAAGGTGGCCACCGATCCATATGTCGGGAAGCTCTTTTACACGCGGATATATTCCGGTCAATTGGAATCCGGTGCGCAGGTATGGAATTCTTCGGAACAAAAGAAAGAACGCGTCTCCAAGATCGTGGTCATGCATTCCAACAAGCAGGAAATCGTTCCCCGCACAGAGGCTGGCGAGATTGTCGCTCTGGTCGGGTTGAAGGACACTCGTTCCGGAAACACGCTTTGTGATTCCGAACATAAGATTTTGCTGGAAAACATGAGAATTCCAGAGCCGGTCGTCTCGATGTCCATCGAGCCCAAGACCAAGGCGGACTCGGACAAAATGGGGCTGGTTCTCAAAAAATTTCTTGATGAAGACCCGTCGCTGACCGTATCCTACGACCAGGAAACGGCGCAGACCATCATATCCGGTATGGGAGAGCTTCACCTGGAGATCATCGTCGACCGTATGCGCCGCGAGTTCAATCTCGAGGCGGATGTCGGCCGTCCAGAAGTTGCCTACAAGGAAACGATCACCCAGCCTGCGAAGGCCATTCACGGGAAATTTATTTCCCAAACCGGCGGTCGCGGTCAATACGGGCACGTTGTGGTCAATATCGAGCCGGCTGACAATAAAGGCGACGGCGTTGTCTTCGTGAACGAAATCAAAGGGGGTGCTATTCCCCGCGAATTCTTCAAGCCGATTGAAAAAGGTATCAGAGAAGGGGCCACCACCGGCGGAGTGGTTGCCGGTTATCCGGTGACTGACTTCAAGGTGACTTTGTACGATGGATCCTTCCACGAAGTCGACTCCAGCGAACTTGCGTTTCAAATGGCAGCCAAGGAGGCCCTCAAGGAAGGTTTGAGAGCCGGTAAGCCGGTACTCCTGGAGCCGATCATGATCGTCGAGCTGGAATCACCGGAGGAGTTTTACAGCGCCGTTATGGGCGACATCAATACTCGCCGGGCCATTATCCTCGAGACCGGTATGCGCGCGAACCTGAAAACGACGCGCTGCCATGTCCCGCTGGCTGAAATGTTCAACTATGTCAATGCGATCCGATCGCTATCTCAAGGGCGCGCCTCCTTCAGTATGGAGCCGGCCTTTTACGATATAGTTCCCCAACACGTGGCTGATAAGATCGTTGAGGGAAGAAAGAAGACGTAACAGATTTCATACAGAAGAATGCGCAATTCGTAAATATTTAGAAGGAGGAACTTGACCCATGGCTAAAGAAAAATTCGTCAGAAATAAACCGCACTTGAACATCGGAACGATCGGTCACGTCGACCACGGTAAGACGACGTTGAGTGCCGCGATTACCACCATTCTCGCGAAAAAAGGACAGGCAGAAGCGAAAGGTTACGACATGATCGACAACGCGCCGGAAGAAAAAGAGCGCGGGGTTACGATCAACATCGCTCACCTGGAGTATGAGACGGATAAGCGTCACTATGCTCACATCGACTGCCCGGGTCACGCGGACTACATCAAGAACATGATTACCGGTGCGGCTCAGATGGACGGTGCGATTTTGTGCGTGTCCGCAGCCGACGGTGCCATGCCGCAAACCAAAGAGCATATTCTGCTCGCTCGTCAGGTTAACGTTCCCTCTATTGTTGTGTTCATGAACAAATGCGATCAGGTTGAAGACGCCGAACTTCTCGACCTGGTTGAGCTGGAACTGCGTGAATTGTTGACGAAGTATGAATATGACGGTGACAACACACCGATCATCCGCGGTAGCGCCCTGCAGGCCCTCGAGAATCCGGATGACGAAGAGAAGACCAAGCCGATTTTCGAATTGATGGATGCCGTTGACGCGTTCATTCCGGAACCGCCGCGCGAGCTCGACAAGCCGTTCCTGATGGCCGTTGAAGACATCTTCTCCATTTCCGGTCGCGGTACCGTTGCCACGGGACGTATCGAACGTGGAAAGGTCAAGGTCGGGGAAGAAGTCGATATCGTCGGGATGAAGAAAGATATTTCCCAGACGGTCGTGACCGGGGTCGAAATGTTCCGCAAGGAATTGGATGAAGGTCAAGCCGGGGACAACGTCGGTCTGCTGCTGCGTGGTGTCGATAAGGACTCCATCGAACGCGGTCAAGTACTCGCGGCCAAGGGTTCCATTACCCCGCACACGAAGTTCAAGGCCAAAGCATACATTCTGACAAAGGAAGAAGGCGGACGTCACACACCGTTTTTCAACGGTTACCGTCCGCAATTTTATTTCCGGACGACTGACGTAACCGGATCGGCCAAGTTGCCGGAAGGTACGGAAATGGTCATGCCGGGCGATAACGTAGAAATTGAAGTGGAACTGATCGTTCCGATCGCGATGGAAAAAGAATTACGTTTCGCGATCCGTGAAGGTGGCCGTACCGTAGGGGCGGGCGTAATTCACGACGTCATTGCATAACACTCGAGAAAGACGGTAACGTCATGCAAAAAATTAGGATAAAACTCAAGGCTTTTGATCACCGGCTGATCGACCAGTCGGCTCAGGAAATCGTGGACACGGCCATCCGGACCGGAGCGAAGATCTCCGGACCGGTGCCGTTGCCGACGAAGAAAGAGCTCTATACGGTTCTGCGCTCTCCGGTTATCGATAAGAAGTCACGAGAACAATTCGGTTTGGCCACCCACAAGCGGCTGATCGATTTGCTCGAGCCGACGGCCAAGACGGTCGAGGCGCTGCGCAAATTGAATCTGCCGGCCGGTGTGGATGTCGAAATTAAACAGTAATCTCAGTTCCGTCAAATCGGCCCTGAGTACAATAACGGTGCAACATGTCCGAGAACGATAAGAAAGAAGATCAGGAAAAACCGGCCGAAGCTGAGGCTAAGCAAGAGCAGCCGCAGGCTGAGGCGTCCAAAGAAGAAGCCTCCGTGGTTCAGGAAGCGGCGGACAAGTCCGCTGCCGAAGCCAAGGCCGAAGAGCCGGCGCAAGCCGTTGCGGCTGAGGAAGCCCCGGCCGCCGAAGCGGAACCCGAACCGGTTGCGCAGGAGCTTAAGGAACCGGAAGAGCATACGGTAACCGGGATGATCGGCCGCAAACTGGGCATGACGCAAATTTTCGACAAGGATGGAAATGTCATACCCGTCACGATAGTCGAAGTCGGTCCGTGTACGGTGGTTGATGTGCGTGAAGATACCGGACGGGTGATTCTCGGATACGGTGATGTTAAGGAAAGCCGGATCGGAAAGCCGCAGCTCGGCTTCTTCAAGAAGCAGGGGGCCGAACCGCGTCGCATCCTGCGCGAGTTTCGTTCGTCGGATACGTCGCCTTACAAGGTCGGCATGCCCGTCAGCGCGCGTGTGTTTAAGCCGGGCGATTATGTTGATGTCTCCGGAACGTCGATCGGAAAGGGATTCCAGGGCGGTATGAAGCGCCACGGTTGGTCAGGCGGCCCCGGGGGACACGGTTCTATGCATCACCGTCGGGTCGGTTCGATCGGTATGAGTGCCGATCCTTCCAGAACGTTGAAAGGTCGGACGATGCCGGGTCAGATGGGTAACAAGCGGGCCACGACGCAGGGCTTACGCGTGATGGACATTGATGCCGACCGCAATATTGCCTTACTTAAAGGCGCCGTTCCCGGACACAAAAACGGGATTGTGACGGTACAAATTTCCCGCAAGAAGAAATGGCGCGACCTTAATGAAGTTAAGGCTGTTGTTCAGCATAAGGTCAACCCGATGAAACAAAGTAAGGCGAAGGCCGGTGCTAAGAAGAAGGGTAAATAACGGTGGCTAAGCTAGCGATATATAACAAAGAAGGTCAGGAAAGCGGAAGCATCGAACTGCCGGAGGAAATCTTCGGCAGCCATGTCAATCAAGATGTTATCCATCAGGCGGTGGTGATGTACCAGGCTTCATTACGTCAGGGCAACGCCTCGACCAAGACGCGTGGTGATCGAAACGGCGGTGGTAAGAAACCGTTCCGCCAAAAAGGTACCGGTCGTGCACGGGCCGGGTCCTCACGCTCCCCCTTGTGGAAGGGCGGCGGTATTGTCTTCGGACCTCACCCGCGTGATTTCGGATATTCCGTGCCTAAGAAGGTCCGGTTACTGGCCCTGGCAGAGAGTCTTAAAGTGCGTCACAAGGAAAGCCGTCTGCTGTGTGTCGAAGATCTGACCGCAGAATTATCGAAGACTAAGGACTTCGCGGCTATCTTGAGTAATCTCAAAATGGATGGCAAGATTGTGGCCGCGCTGGAAGGAAGCAATGATACGGTTCGCCGGGTATCGCGGAACATCCGCTCATTCGACCTGGTCCGATCCCAAGACATGAATGCGCTTGATGTTCTGAAGCACAAGTTCGTTTTGGTCAGTAAAACGGCCATGACAGACCTGATTCAGCGCGTCAAGGGCGAGACGCAAGCAACCGCGAAGCAAGAGGCAGCATGAAAACCTGTTACGACATTATCAAAACATTGGTCAGGACCGAAAAGGGAACTGACTTGGAAAAGTTGAACCAGTACCTCTTTCAGGTCAACTCGAAGGCCAATAAGATCGAAATCAAGCAGGCCGTCGAGGAGATATACAAGGTGAAGGTCACGAAAGTCAATACTTTGTACATGCGTGGGAAGTTGCGCCGTGTCCGTCAGGAGCAGGGCAGCACGTCGCCGTGGAAGAAGGCCATCGTGACCCTCAAAGAGGGCGACAAAATAGAGGTGACTTAAGGTGGGACTGAGAAAATTCAAACCGACAACGCCAACGCTACGCCATACCAAGATCTCGGATTTTAAAGAGATTACCAAGTCCAAGCCGGAAAAATCTCTTTTGAAGGTCCTCAAGAAGACGGGCGGGCGTAATTCGAATGGCCGTATTACATGTCGTTATCGGGGCGGCGGTCACAAACGGATGTACCGCTTGATCGACTTTAGACGCAGTCGTTTGGATGCTCCTGCCGAGGTGCTGGGTATTGAGTACGATCCTAACCGCAGTGCGCGTATCGCACTGATCCAGTATGAGGACAAGGAAAAGGCCTACATCCTGGCCCCTATCGATCTCAAAGTCGGGGACAAGGTTGTCAGCACCACAGATCAAAATATCGATTTTCGCGTCGGGAATTGCATGCCGCTTCGTCGCATCCCGCTGGGTTCTGCCGTGCATAACATCGAATTGAAGCCGGGGCGTGGCGGACAGATTGTCCGCTCGGCTGGTACGTCAGCTCAGATCATGGCCAAGGAAGGGGATTTTGCCTTCATCCGTATGCCGAGCAGCGAAGTCCGCAAGATCCGCCTGGAATGCCGTGCGACCATCGGTCAGGTCGGCAACGTCGAGCATGAAACGCGCACTCTTGGTAAGGCCGGACGTATGCGCTGGATGGGGCGCCGCGGAGGTGTTCGCGGGGTTGTTATGAATCCGGTGGATCACCCGCACGGCGGGGGTGAAGGTAAGGCTCCGCAAGGGAATCCGCACCCGGTTACCCCGTGGGGTAAGCCGACAAAGGGCTACAAGACGCGTAAAATCAAAAAGTATTCCAACAAGTACATCGTCAGACGCAGAGGGGCAAAATAGCATGGCACGTTCAGTTAAAAAAGGGCCTTTCCTGGACCCGTCGTTGGAAAGAAAATTGCGTCGTCAGATAGAATCGGGCAAACGTGAGCACATCAAAACGTGGTCACGCCGCTCAACGATTACGCCTGACTTCGTCGGTTTCACCGTAGCCATTCATGACGGACGCAAGCATGTCCCGGTATTTATCACGGAAAATATGGTGGGTTACAAGTTTGGAGATTTTGCACCCACCAGAACGTTCCGCAAACACGGCGGTGTGAAGGCCAAGAAGGCACCGCAGAAGACGTAAGGGTAGTAAGATGATATCACGCGCTAAAGTCAGATATTCCAGAGTTTCGCCGACCAAGGTCCGGCCTGTTATCGATTTAATCCGTGGACGTAAGGTCCTGCCTTCGTTGGCGATGTTGACACACATCAACAAGGGTTCATCCAAGATGGTGGCCAAGGCATTGAGTTCAGCCATCAGCAATGCGAAGCAGAAGGGCCTGAGCGAAGATCAGCTGTACATCTCGAAGATCACCGCCGATCAAGGGCCGTCCTGGAGACGATTCCGGGCAGCCGCCTTCGGCCGGGCGACAGGGATTATTAAGCGGACGACACATTTAACCGTCGAACTGGACCTGGTAACCAAATAAGGAGTCATTTTAAGTGGGCCAAAAAGTCAACCCAATCTGTTTACGCATCGGATACATCCAAAATTGGCGTAGCCTGTGGTTCGCCGACCGTGGTGAATTCAGAAAGTTTGTGGTGGAGGATTACAAAATCCGCCAGTACATCAAGAATAAATTTGCCCAGGCGTCTGTGGCCAAGGTTGTCATCGAGCGTTTGGCGGACAAGATCAAGGTGATTATTCATACAGCCCGCCCGGGTGTGATCATCGGACGGCGCGGCGCCGACATCGAGCGGCTGCGTGCCGATCTGGGTAAGATTTCTACCAAAGAAATCGCGATCGAGACCCGTGAAATCAAGAATCCCTCTTTGGATGCGCAGCTGGTGGCTCAAAATGTGGGCTTCCAATTGGCTAAGCGCGTCGCCTTCCGGCGCGCCATGAAGCGGGCGATTGATCAGTCTCTGCAGGCCGGAGCAAAAGGGATCAAGATTCAGTGCGCCGGACGTTTGAACGGCGTGGAAATGGCGCGGACGGAAAGCTACCTGGAGGGCAAATTGCCGCTACAGACGTACCGGGCTAATATCGATTACGGATTTTCGGAATCGCTGACAACGTACGGGATTCTGGGCATCAAGGTCTGGATCAACAAGGGTGAAGTTATCGGAGGCGTCAACCCACAGGAAGAAGCCGAGAGCAAGCCGCAACAACAGCAACGTCCGCCGCGCAGATCTGCGGCGCCGAAACCGGCTACCAGTAACGAAGGGTCATAATCATGCTTTTAATGCCAAGAAAAACTAAATACCGCAAGTCGCTGAAGGGCAAGCGCCGTGGTATCGCGACCGTCGGCAACCGGATTACCTTTGGGGAATACGGCCTGAAGGCGCTGGAAAACGGTTATATCCGCGGAACACATATGGAAGCCTGTCGTATCGTGGTCGCGCGTAAGATGAAGGGCGCCGGTAAGTTATGGATCAATGTTTTCCCAAGTAAGCCGGTCAGCAAGAAGCCGGCCGAAACCCGCATGGGGAAAGGGAAGGGTGACCTGGATCACTGGGTGGCTGTCGTTCGTCGCGGGAAGGTCATTTTTGAACTGAGTGGGGTTCCCGAAGATTTTGCCAAGACTGTGCTGCGCTTGGTCTCTTTCAAGCTGCCGGTTAAAACCAAATTTGTTAAGCGGGGTGGCATGTAATGAAGGCCAAGGAATTACGAGAATTGAGCTCCCAGGACCTCACCGCGAAAGAGCGGGCATTCAAGAAGGAATTATTCGACTTAAGAAACCTCAACCGTGTCGGTCGAGTCGAAAAACCTTCCCGATTTCGCGAACTGCGCCGGGACATTGCGCGAATTTTAACAATTTTAAAGGAAAGAGAAATCAATGAGCGAAGTGCAAGCGCGAACAAGTAAACGCCGATTCTTACAGGGTACCGTTGTCAGCGACAAGATGGACAAGACTCGGGTCGTACAGATTCGCTCATCGATCAAGCACCCGAAGTATCACAAGATCGTCCGCGTGGCCAACAAGTTCAAGGCCCATGACGAAAAGAATGAATCCAAGATCGGTGATGTGGTGCAGATCATGGAAACCCGGCCTTTGTCCAAAGACAAGCGCTGGATTATCAAGCAGATCGTGAACAAAGCAGTAGTATAGGGTGCCGTCATGATTTACATGAAAACGATTTTAGAAGTTGCCGATAACTCCGGGGCCCGCAAGGCTTCGATGATCGGTGTTCTTAATGCCAAGGGTCGCCGTTGCGCACGTATCGGGGACGTCATCCGGGTCAACATTAAGGAGTCTGCTCCGGAAGCAGCCGTTAAGAAGGGGACCAAGGCGCGGGCGATCATTGTTCGTACCAAGTCGCCGATCAAACGCAATGACGGCACATATGTTCGCTTCGACACCAATGCCGTCGTGATTATTGACGATGCCGGCAACCCCAAAGGTACCCGCGTCTTCGGGCCGGTCGCCCGCGAGCTGCGAAACATGGATTACATGAAAATTATTTCACTAGCACCTGAGGTAGTATAAATGCTGCGGATTAAAAAGAACGATCAAGTCAAAGTAATTACCGGCAAAGATAAGGGTAAGACCGGGAAGGTTCTCAAGATTCTTAAGGAAAAGAATTACGCGATTGTCGAGAACATCAATATGGTCAAGAAGGCCCAACGCCGCACCAATGATAACCAGCAAGGCGGGTTTGTCGAAATCGCCAAGCCGATTCACATTTCGAATATCATGCTGATCGACAAGAAAAGCAATAAGCCGACGCGCTACGGAGCCAAGACCTTGAAGGACGGCAAGAAGGTGCGCATCAGCAGAAGAAGCGGAGAAGTGATTTAAGATGGCACGTTTACACGACGAATACAAAGAAAAGCACACTAAGACGATGCAGGAAAAGTTCGGAATCAAGAACGTCATGGATATTCCGAAGCTGGATAAGATCGTCATCAATATGGGGGTCGGTGCCGCTATCGGTGACATGAAGATTCTGGACAGCGCCGTGGCCGATCTCACCAAGATTACCGGACAGAAACCTGTGGTGACACGTGCCAAAATCGCCGTCTCGAATTTCAAGCTGCGTGAAGGGATGCCAATCGGTTGTAAAGTTACCTTGCGCCGGGCGACGATGTACGAATTCATGGACCGGTTGATTAACTTCTGTCTGCCGCGTATTCGTGACTTTAACGGTGTGTCGCGCAAGGCCTTTGACCGGCAAGGAAACTATACTCTCGGCATCTCCGATCAGTCGATTTTTCCGGAGATCGACGCGGGGCGCATTCAGTACCAGCAGGGTATGGACATCACATTCGTATTTAACAAAGGGCCGCAGGAGTACACGATGGAGCTGCTGAGATTATTCGGCATGCCTTTTGTGAAGCCCCGTAAGCCGCAGGAACAACTGGCATAAGCTAAGGACGACCATGGCAAGAAAAGCGTTAGTCATTAAATCAGAACGAAAACCTAAATTCGCGGTGAGACAGCACAATCGCTGCAAGATATGCGGACGTCCCAAGGGGTTTCTCAGACGGTTCAACATGTGCCGCATCTGCTTTCGGGAATTGGCCTGGAGAGGCGAAATACCGGGCGTGAAAAAAGCCAGCTGGTAATTTTGAGGAAACTAATATGTCAATGAGCGATCCAATCAGTAATCTCCTTACTATCATCCGAAACGGCATCCAGGTCCGTAAGGAAACCGTAGACGTGCCGGCCTCGAGAACGGCCGAAAAGATTTTGGAAATTTTCAAGACCCACGGTTACATTGAAGATTTCCGCATCATGAAGACCAATGTGCAGGGTTCCTATAAGGTCTACCTGAAATACGAAAACCGCAAGTCGACAATCACCGGGTTAAAGCGCATTTCTAGACCCGGGTTGCGAGTTTATAAACCTAAAGATGAACTGCCGCGGGTACTGAACGGCATGGGCACGGCGGTCATTTCCACTTCAAAAGGAGTGGTGGATGACCGTGAGGCCCGGCAGATGAATGTCGGCGGCGAAGTGTTGTGTTACATTTGGTAAGGAATTATGTCAAGACTAGCTAAATTTCCCGTAGACATTCCGTCCAACGTCAAGGTCAGCATCGACGGGGGCATGATGAAGCTGGAAGGCCCCAAGGGCAAATTGCAGCGCCACATCCCGGACGGAATCAGTGTCGAATTCAAGGACGGCAAGGTGACGATCACCAGAAAGTCCAATGCCAAGCAGCACCGTGCGAATCACGGGACCGTCCGCGCCCATTTGGCCAACATGATCACAGGCCTGACCGACGGTCACAAGAAAGAGCTCGAGATCCAGGGGATCGGTTTCCGTGCTCAGTTGCAAGGTAAAAAAGTTGTCATGAATCTCGGTTTCAGCCACCCGGTTGAATACGACGTTCCCGACGACGTGAAAGTCACCGTGCCCAGCCAGACTTCTATAACGGTTGAGGGAATCGATACCGAACGGGTCGGCCAAGTAGCGGCATCATTGCGCGCGCTCAAGAAAGTTGAGCCGTATAAGGGCAAGGGAATACGTTACGTGGGTGAAATTGTGAGAAGAAAACAAGGTAAATCGGTATCCAAGTAATGAAAAATATCAGTCAAAGAGAAAAACAACGGCTGTACCGTCACGCCCGGATCCGCAAAAAGATCATCGGTACGGATGAGCGTCCGCGTTTGTATGTGCATCGCAGTCTGCGTAATTTATCGGCGCAGATTATCAACGACATCGACAGTAAAGTGCTGCTGGGAATGACGACGTTGGACAAGGGTATTAAATCGAGTGTCGAAAATTGTGGCAATATTGCGGCGGCAGCCAAACTGGGTCAAGCGATAGCCGCAAAGGCCAAGGAAAACGGAATCAGCAAGGTATGTTTCGACCGCGGCGGCTACCGCTTCCACGGACGGGTCAAGGCCTTTGCCGACGCTGCCCGTGAAGGCGGCTTGGAGTTTTAATCGTATGAATAAAGAGAACGAAGAAAAGAACGAGAGCGTAGACGAACAGCCGGGAGCCGGGGCAAATCAAGCCGCTGCCGAGGCTCAATCACAGGAAGCGAAATCTTCAGCCCAGGAGTCGTCCTCCGACTCGCCGGAAAATACGGCGGGTGCTGATGCACAGAAAGCGGGTCAATCCGATGGCAAGTCCGGCGGACAAGGAAGGCCTGGCCGTGGCGGACGCCGTAATGCACCAAGGGTTCCTGAAGGAACAGTCATCAAGGATCCGAACGCTCCGGAAGTTCTCGAAAAGGTTATTGAAATCAAGCGTATTACCAAGGTAACCAAGGGGGGCAAGAAGTTGTCCTTCAGCGCGCTTGTAGTGGTTGGTGATACCATGGGTAAGGTCGGCTACAGCCTTTCCAAGGCCAGCGAAGTTTCTATAGCGATTCGCAAGGCCATGGCCACCGCCAAGAAGAATATGGTAAAAATTCCCATGCGGGGAACCACGATACCGCATGAGATTATCGGTGAATGTTCCGGCGCCGAAGTGTTGCTTAAACCTGCCGGCGAAGGTACCGGGGTTATCGCCTCGGGTCCGGTCCGTGCGGTATGCGACGGGGCTGGAATTCACAACATTTTAACGAAATGCCATCGGTCCAACAATCCCATTAACGTGGTCAAGGCGACTTTTGATGGTTTAACACGACTCAAGACGGCGAGAGAAATAAAATCATGAATTTAAGTCAGCTCAATTCTCCAAAGGGTTCCCGCAAGCGCAAACGTATTGTCGGTCGCGGGCGCGGTTCGGGCCGCGGCAAGACCAGCGGACGCGGCGAGAACGGTCAGCGTTCCCGCTCCGGAAGATGGTGCGCCAAGGCCTCGGAAGGCGGGCAAATCCGTTTGATTCGCCGTCTGCCAAAGGTCGGATTCCGCTCACATCGTCCGATTCTCAACCAGATCGTACACGTGGGCAGCCTCGAACGATTCGATAAAGACACAGTGGTCACCGCGGAATTGCTCAAACAAGAGCGACTGATCAGCAGCCTGAATAAACCGTTTAAAATCCTCGGCGACGGCGAACTGAAAACAGCCCTTATCGTACAGGCGGAGAGCGTTTCAAAGTCGGCCAGGGAAAAAATCGAGAAAGCGGGCGGCAAGGTGGAAATTGCCGCAAAGAAGGAAGCCAAAGAAAAATCCAAGGCGGCATCATAAGGGCCTGAACGAATGTTAGCTTCTTTCGCCAATTGTTTTAAGATCCCCGACCTGAGAAACAAGATCCTTTTCACGCTGGGGATCATCGCGGTTTACCGTGTCGGTTGCTATATTCCCACTCCGGGAGTCAATGCGGCCGTATTGGGTGAGTTCTTTGATAAAAATGCCAATTCTCCTGACGGGGGAATTTTCGGTCTGATGAGCCTTTTCTCGGGGGGAGCCCTGGAGAAGATGACGATCTTCGCGTTGGGTATCATGCCGTACATCTCCAGCTCGATCATCATGCAATTGCTGACCGCCGTTATCCCGGCCCTGGAGAAATTGCAAAAGGAAGGTCAGACCGGATACCAAAAGATCAACCAGTATACCCGGTACGGTACTTTGGGTCTGGCCTTGGTCCAGTCTTTTTTCATCGCGTTGTGGCTGGAGAGCCCGCAGGCCTTTCAAGGCTTCCAGCTCGTGGATCATCCCGGCTGGGGTTTCCGTGTGGTGACGGTGCTCACGCTGACCAGCGGGACAATGCTCCTGATGTGGCTGGGCGAGCAGATCCAGGAAAAGGGCATCGGCAACGGGATCTCATTGATCATTACCGCCGGTATCATCTCGGCGGCGCCGACAGCGATGACCACCTTGTCCAAGATGCTGGCGCCCGGCACCAGCGGTGTCACTCAATTGCAGCCGTTGACCCTGTTGATTATGATCGCCTTTCTCATTGGCGTTATTATCGGTATTACATTGATCACGCAGGCGCAACGCAAGATCCCGGTGCAGTACGCGCGCCGAGTGGTCGGACACAACAAGACCACCCAGGGGCAAAGTTCCTATATCCCGTTAAAGGTGGATACGTCGGGTGTCATCGCGATTATTTTTGCACAGTCGATCATTTTGTTTCCCGCCACATTGGCCAGCTTTATTCCGAATCAGGCTTTTCAGGGGCTGGCAGGATTTATTTCCCGGGGCGGTTGGCTATACTATGTATGTTATGCGTTTCTGATTGTGTTCTTTTGCTACTTCTATACGGCCATTGTGTTTAATCCGATTGATGTGGCCGATAATATGAAGAAGCACGGCGGTTTCATCCCGGGTGTCCGTCCCGGAGCGCAAACAGCCGATTATCTGGATTTTGTCATGACGCGGATCACATTGGCCGGCGCGACGTTTATTTGTATCATCGCTATCATGCCGGATGCGATCATGGCCTCGTTCAAAGTGCCCTATCTGGTGGCGTCGTTCTTCGGCGGCACCGGGGTTCTGATCACGGTCGGCGTGATGCTTGACACCATGAAGCAGATTGAGTCTCATTTGGTGATGCGCCACTATGATGGATTTACCAAGCGCGGGCATTTGAAAGGGCGTAGATGAACATCGTCCTTCTGGGACCTCCGGGAGCGGGAAAAGGAAGTTTGGCCGGCCTGTTAAAAGACGGCCGTGATCTTTTGCATATATCCACGGGAGATTTGCTGCGCGAAGAAATGCAGCGGCAGACTGAACTCGGTCTGGAAGCCAAGAGTTACGTGGAAAAAGGTGAGCTCGTTCCCGATGATTTGGTGACCAAGCTGCTGGCCAATAAGTTAAAGGCAGCGCCCGAAAAGACCGGTTATCTGCTCGACGGTTATCCGCGAACACGCGCGCAAGCCGAAAGTCTTGACAAGCTGCTCAACCAAATCGGACGTCCGTTGGATGCCGCGTTGTACCTGGACGCGGATCTCGAATTGATTATCAAACGAATCACGGGACGCCGGGTAGCCCCTAAGTCCGGCCGGGTATATCACATTACCAACCGGCCGCCGAAGCGGGAGGGGTATTGCGACGAATCAGGAGAGCCTTTGATTCAGCGTCCTGACGACAATGAGGATACTGTCCGCAAGCGGATGAAGGTTTACCTCGAGAATACCCTGCCGATCGTGCAGTATTACGAAGATAAGGGTATTCTGACGAAGATGGACGGCGCCAAGGATTCCGAGGATTTGGAGAAAGAACTGATTGAATTTTTTGATGAACAAGCCAAGCTCAATTAGTATCAAGACTAAGGACGAGTTGGCCATTCTTCGTGAGGGTGGGCGCATCCTTGCGGAAATCGTTCATGAACTTAGCAGCTCTTTAAAATCCGGCATCACGACTAAAGAAGTCGATGAATCTGCCGAAAAGTTAATTGCCCAGCACAAAGTTATTCCGGCTTTCAAGGGATACCGCGGCTTTCCCGGATGTGTCTGCCTCTCGGTCAATCATGAGGTTGTTCACGGGATCCCGGGTGACCGCATATTGAAGGACGGAGACATTGTCAGCGTAGATGTCGGAATCATTTACAAGGACTATTATTCCGACACCGCCATGACGCTTCCGGTCGGAAAGATTACGCCGGAATTGCAAAAACTGCTGAGCGTCACACAAGATGCGCTGTATCGCGGTATCGAGGAAGCCCGGCCGCACAATCATCTGTCGGATATTTCGGCCGCCATCCAGCGCTATGTCGAATCGAATAATTTCTCGATCGTGAAGGATTTTGTGGGGCACGGCATCGGTAAGAATTTGCACGAAGATCCGGAGATTCCGAATTACGGACCGCCGCACCAAGGGCCGGTGCTCAAGGAAGGTATGGTATTCGCGATCGAACCGATGGTCAATCTGGGGCGATGGGAAACCAAGATCCTGGATGACGGTTGGACCGTTAGCACCGCCGACGGTAAGCCTTCGGCCCACTTTGAACATACGGTGGCAATTACGGACGCGGGTCCGGAAGTTTTAACCGAATATCGATCATAGCATGGCCAAGGAAGATCTGATTGAAGTTGAGGGCGTGATCAAGGAAGCCTTGCCCAATGCCAAGTTCCGGGTGGAACTTGAAAACGGGCACGTGGTCGAGGCGCATATCTCCGGAAAGATTCGGGTGCACTATATTAAAATCCTACCCGGAGACCGGGTGAAATTGGAACTCTCCCCTTACGATATGAACAGGGGGAGAATAACGTACAGGATGAAATAGCATGAGAGTAAAATCGTCAGTCAAAAGAATTTGCGGTAATTGCAAGATTATCAAGCGTAAGGGCGTCGTGCGCGTCATTTGCAGCAGCAACCCCAAGCACAAACAAAGACAAGGATAAGAGGTATGCCAAGAATACTCGGGGTAGACATTCCCAAAGAAAAGAGAATCGAAGCGTCATTGAAGTATATTTATGGCATCGGGCCGAAGCGTTCCCTGGATATCCTGCGGGAGGCTAATATTGATCCCAATCGCAGGGCTAAGGAGTTGTCGGATGAGGAAGTCAGCCGGCTCACAATCATTATCCAAAATAGATACGTGACCGAGGGTGACCTGCGTCGCGAAGTGAATCAAAATATTAAGCGTCTGATGGAATTAGGCACTTACCGTGGCATGCGTCACCGCCGCGGCCTGCCGGTGCGGGGTCAGCGGACCAAAACCAACTCCCGGACCCGTAAGGGACGCAAACCGTCTATCGGCGCGAAGACTAAGAAAAGATAACGCTAAACACTAAGAGGACCGTATTTCATGGCTAAACCAAAACCGACCACCAAGGCTGCACGGAAAAGAGAAAAACAAAAAAAGAAGGCGCTGAAGGGGGTAACCTCGGGCGTGGCGCACATTCTGGCCACATTCAACAATACCATCGTGTCGATTTCCGACAAGGAAGGCAATACCATCGTCTGGTCCACGCCGGGTGTCGTCGGTTTTAACGGATCCAAGAAATCGACGCCGTTCGCGGCGCAGGTGGCGGCCAGTGACGCGGCCAAGAAAGCCAAGGATTTGGGATTGAAGACGGTCGATGTGCTGGTCAAGGGGCCCGGTTCCGGGCGAGAGTCGGCTATTCGCGCCATCCAGGCCGCCGGACTGAACGTAACATCAATCAAGGACATTACGCCGTTGCCGCACAATGGTTGCCGGCCGCGTAAGAAACGACGCGTATAGTGCGAAAGGGAGAATGATTAATGGCTAGATACACCGGACCGAAATATCGCTTATGCCGACGCGAAGGGGTCAACCTCTTCGGGCCGAAAAAGTATGATTTTGATATCCGTCCGTATGCACCGGGTCAGCACGGACAAGGTCGCCGGGTAAAATTGTCGGACTACGGGTTACAGCTGAGAGAAAAGCAAAAGGTAAAGCGCATCTACGGAGTGCTCGAGCGCCAGTTCCGCCGCTACTACGAAAAAGCAGCCCGTTCCAAAGGGATTACCGGTAGTGTGTTGCTGCAATTGCTCGAACGCCGTTTGGATAACGTGATTTTCCGTATGGGATACGCCACCACCCGTCCGCAGGCGCGTCAATTCGTCAGCCACGGTCTGGTCAAGGTGAACGGCCAACGAGTCGATATTCCGTCTTACCAAGTCAAGGAAGGCGATGAAATTGAGCTGAAGATCAAGGACAAAACCAAGGCGCTCTTTGACGCGATACTCGAGCGCAACAAAGACCTGACCCGTAAGGGATGGGTCAAGCTCGACGAAAAGAATTATAAAGGGGCTGTGCTCAAATTGCCGGTCCGGGAAGACATTCAATTCCCCATCAACGAGCAGTTGATCGTTGAGCTTTACTCGAAATAATCAGGTTTATTGACCCTGCAAGGAGGAATCTATGGGAGTTAAGTGGCGCGATTTTCAAATGCCCAAAAGGCTGGATTGTGTTGAAGCGGAATATACCGATACTTACGGAAAATTTATCGCCGAGCCTTTCGAAAAAGGATATGGGGTTACATTGGGCAATTCCCTGCGTCGCATTCTGCTGTCATCTATTGAAGGAAGCGCCGTCACATCAATAAAAGTCGAGGGCGCCCGTCATGAGTTTTCGACTATCCCGGGCGTGATGGAGTCAGTCTCAGAGATGATCCTCAATATCAAGAGGCTGGTTATCCGTTCGCACTCCAAGGTTCCTAAGCCGATTTATATCAAGGCTGAGAAAAAAGGCGACGTCAAGGCCGCGGATATTATTTGTGACGAAACTATTGAAATATTGAATCCCGACCTGCAGATCGCCACTCTCTCGCGTGAAACCAGCTTGAGCGTGGAGATGGAAGTTTCCCGCGGCCGCGGATACGTGCCGGCCGAAATGAACAAGAAGGACGCGACTGTCGACTGGATCGCCGTCGACTCGATTTTTACTCCGATTACCAAGGTCAATTTCCAGGTCGAAAATACGCGCGTCGGTCAGCGCACCGACTACGACCGTTTGATCCTGGAAA
Organism: Candidatus Omnitrophota bacterium; assembly: GCA_020632495.1. Lineage (GTDB taxonomy): Bacteria > Omnitrophota > Gorgyraeia > Zapsychrales > Zapsychraceae > JAGOSC01. The sequence continues at coordinate 1,836,435 of JACKFL010000005.1, forward strand.
TCCGTACCAACGGAGGGATCAATCCGAAAGAGGCCCTGCTGTACGGGGCTAATATTCTGCAACGCCATTTGGATGTTTTTGTGTGCTACGGTCAATTGCCGGAGGAAGAGGAAGAAGAAGAGGAAATTTCAGCAGAAGAACAATCGCTGTACGAAAAGCTTCGTTTACCGATCTCGGAACTCGAACTGTCGGTGCGCAGCGCCAATTGTCTGAAAGACGCCAACATCAAGACAATTGCCGAGTTGGTCAAGAAGACGGAATCCGAACTGCTGACGTTCCGCAATTTCGGGAAAAAATCCCTTACGGAAATCAATGAACTGCTGAAGGTCATGGGACTGAGCCTGGGTATGAAGGTCGACCAGAAGAAACTGCGGCAGGTTAAAAAAGACGAAATGTAGAGAACGGATCATGAGACATAAAATTGCAGGCAACACCCTAAACCGAAAAACAGCACACCGCAAGGCCACCATCCGCGACATCGCCAAGGCCACCCTGATCCAGGAGCGTATCTGCACCACTAAGGCCAAGGCCAAGGAGGCGCGTAAGCTGGTGGACAGGTTGATCACCATGGGCAAGAAGGGGACATTGGCCGACAAGCGGCGCGCGTTTGCCATTATCTGCGACCACAATGTGGTCAGCGATCTCTTCAATAACGTCGCCAAGCGCTTCGAAAAGCGTAACGGCGGATACACCCGGATCATCCTGGCCAACAACCGGCGCGGCGACAATGCGCAATTGGCCTATCTGGAATTAGTCGACAAGTCGCGCACCATCATCAGCAAGGCCAAATCCTCGGCCGCTGCTGACAAGTCCAAGGAGGTTAAGGCCTCCAAGGCCATCGAGGCCAAGCCGCAGGAAACCGCCGCGGCAGAAACCGCTGAGGTCAAGGACAAGAAGAGGGACGCCATCAAGGATGACTCTCAGGGGGCCATCAGCCAGGACAAGGGCAAAGACAAGAAGAAAATCGTCGGCGGTATCCGGAAAATGTTTAACCGCAAATCATCAGGGAAATAGGGTGGAGACGACCGCGCTGAGCATCAATAAGAGAATCAGTCAAGTCCTCGGATCATCCACGCTCGCCATCACAGCCAAGGCCAAGGAATTGAAGGCACAGGGCAAGGATGTCGTTAATTTTGCCGGAGGCGAGCCTGATTTCGATACTCCGGATACCATCAAAGAAGCCGCCATCCAGGCCATCAAGGCCGGTCAAACCAAATACACGCCGAGTGTCGGCACCCCCCAATTACGTGAAGAAATAGTCCGTAAGTTCAAGGAAGATAACGGCTTGCAATATAAAGCCTCGCAGGTTGTGGTGGGGTGCGGGGCCAAACATTCCATATTCAATCTCATCCAGGTGCTTTGCGACGAAGGGGATGAAGTCCTTATTCCGACGCCATACTGGGTCAGTTACCCGGAAATGGTCAAGATCGCCGGCGCCACACCCAAGTTTGTGGAGACCACTGCCGCCACGGAATTCAAGCTGAACGCTGATTTGCTGAATGCGGCCGTGACCGACAAGACCCGGCTGCTCATTCTGGCCTCTCCCTCAAATCCCACGGGTATGGTATACTCCAAAGAGGAGTTGGAAGCCTTGGCCGAAATCTGTGTCAAAAACAAGATTTGGGTCATCAGTGACGAAATCTATGAAAAGCTGATCTATGACATTCCTGAGTACACCTCGATAGCCTCGCTCAACGAGGATATCTACCAACTCACCTTTACCGTTAACGGCGTATCCAAGGCCTATTCCATGACCGGATGGCGCATCGGATACGCGGCGGGCAACGCAGAGATCATGGAATACGTTAAGAAACTGCAAGATCATTCCACTTCCAACCCCTGCTCCATCAGCCAAGCAGCCGCTCTGCAGGCCCTCCGGGAACCTAAGGAAAAAGTAGACGCTATGCGGGATATTTTCCAGGCGCGTCGGGACTTAATCACATCTCTGTTTGACAGCATTCCCGAAGTTAGCTATATTAAACCGCAAGGAGCATTCTACGTTTTCTGTGACTTCTCCAAGTTAGGTTCTTCCTTTGACGTCGCCAAACGCATCATCGAGGAGGTCAACGTTGCGATCATCCCCGGTGAAGGATTTGGCGCTCCCGGTTACATGCGTTTGAGTTATGCCACCTCTAACGAACGGATCGAAGAGGGCGTCAAGCGTATCGCCGAGTGGATCAAGAATAACTCCTAATTCCATCTAACGTTCTACCTAGGAGTCTCCCGTGGATCTAAAAGAGCTTCTCAAACTGTGTATTGACCGCAAGGCGTCCGACCTCCACCTTACCGAAAACAGCCCGCCAATTCTGCGCATCGACGGAAAGTTAATGTTGACGGACGGATCACCGCTCACCCGTGAAGAACTAAAAAAGTGTATCTACGGAATCCTCACCGATACTCAAAAAGAAAAGTTTGAGCAGGACCGCGAGCTGGATTTTTCGCTGTCTATGGAGGGGCTGGAGCGGTTCCGGGTTAATGTGCACATGCAGAAAGGGTCGGTCGAGGCCGCGCTGCGGCGTATCCCGAGCTTTATCCCGACCATTGACGATTTGGGCTTGCCGCCGGCCATTCTGGATTTCGCGCGCAAACCCAGCGGGTTGGTTCTCATAACCGGTCCCACCGGGTCCGGGAAGACGACCACCCTGGCATCAATGGTCAACGTCATCAATGCCGAGCGCTCGTGCATGATCATCTGTATTGAGGACCCGATTGAGTACGTTCACCGGAATAATCGGGCTGTCATCAAACAGCGCGAGATTTACAGCGACACCAATTCCTTCTCCGAGGCCCTGAAGCGCTGTCTGCGTCAGGATCCGGACGTCATTATCGTCGGGGAAATGCGGGATTTGGAGACGATTTCAACGGCCCTGACGGCGGCGGAAACAGGCCACCTTGTTCTGGCCACTCTCCACACCCCCGATACCGCCCAGACCATTGAGCGTGTCATCGACGTTTTCCCGGCGCATCAACAACAGCAGGTCCGTCTGCAGCTGTCCGCGGCTTTGCAAGGTATCGTTTCCCAGACCCTGTTGCCCAGGGCTTCGGGGCAGGGGCGGGTGATGGCTTCAGAGGTCCTCGTCGCCACACCGGCGGTGCGGAATCTGATCCGGGAGCGTGCCGTCGAGCAAATCCCCACGGCCATACAAACCGGTGTGCAGTACGGTATGCATACGATGGACATGTCCCTAAAGGTCCTTTACGAGCAAGGCATTATTACGTACGAAGATGCCATCATGCAGGTGAAGAATCTGCAGGAATTCGAACAACTGCTCAAGCGCTCCGCTGACTATTGATGGTGCGCCATCATAGATCGCCTGGCAAAGAAATCGAAGTTGACATGTCATAGGTGCCGATTTAAAACACTTCTACATTAGCCCCGTTTATCTGATATGATAGGCGGGGTTAATTTTTAATGAACCAAATCTCCGGCGGAGACAGGGCCTTATGAGCGACCCATTGCAGGTGATACAGCTGGGTTTGATCGACTATCAGCAAGCTTACCGGCGACAGCTGGAGGCAGTCGATGAGGTGCGCGCGGGGGGCATGTCGCAGCTGCTCTTTTGTGAACACCCGGCAGTACTGACCCTGGGCCGGATGACCAAACCCGGCACCGTTCTGTGGCCGCCCGCGCAATTGGAGGAAGCCGGGGTTCAGCTGGTCAAGGTCGACCGGGGGGGAGACGTGACTCTGCACGCCCCAGGTCAGCTGGTGGTTTACCCGATTGTCGATTTGAATCGATATGGCCGGGACCTGCACCGTCATTTGCGTCTGCTGGAAGATGTGGCGATGGCCGTGCTGCGTCGGTTTGATATTAAACCCCGGCGGGAGCCCGGCCAGACCGGAGTATGGGTCGGGCCGGACAAATTGGTTTCGATCGGTATCGGGGTCAAACGATGGATTACCTATCACGGCATCGGGATCAACGTGAATACCGATTTAAGTCTGTTTCGCATGATCAAGCCGTGCGGCTTAAACGTTGAAATGAGTTCAATTTCTCATATAATAGGACGTAACTTGGATATGAATGACGTCATGGCGAAGGTTCGCGACGAGTTCTTCCGCGTCTACGCAGATAACAAAGGAGTGTCCCATGGTGCGCGTAACACTGCCTGAATTGGGCGAGGGAATCGCCGAAGCCACAGTGGCCTGTTTTCATTTAAAACCCGGTGACCCGGTCAGCGTTGACGACGATGTGGTTGAGGTCGTCACCGACAAGGCCACCTTCAATGTGGCCAGTACGGCCGCCGGCCGGATCGCGGAGACATTCGTCGCGGAGGGGGATCAAGTCCCGGTGGGCGCGGCCCTGTTCTCGGTAAGCGACAGCTGATTATGAACGTTTGTATACTTATACCGGCCTATAACGAGTCAAAGACGATCGCGGCCCTGGTCAGTGCCGTCAAGGCCAAGGGGTTGCACGTGGTCGTGGTGGATGACGGCAGCGTTGACAATACTGCTTTGCAGGCCAGCGAGGCAGGGGCGGTGGTCCTTTCCAATCAGCGCAATCAGGGTAAGGGCGCTACCCTGCAAAAGGGATTTCAATATGTTCTGGGTGAGAAATTTGACGGGGTCATCTGCATGGACGGCGACGGACAGCACGCCGTGGCGGACCTGGATCAATTTCTCAGCTCACCGCATGTGAAACCGGATACGATCATTAACGGCAACCGGATGGTCAACGCCAAGGATATGCCGTTTGTCCGGTTATATACCAACCGGTTTATGTCTTTCCTGATTTCCTCGGTGTGCGGTCAGAAGGTGCCCGACTCCCAATGCGGATTCCGCTACATCGGGCGCGAGGTCCTCAAGACGATCAAACTCACCAGCGGGTGCTATGAGATTGAGTCGGAGATTTTGATCAAGAGTGCCAAAAAAGGCTTCGCGATTCATGCTGTCCCCATCCAGACTATTTACCAGGGGGAAGCCAGTCATATCCGCCCTGTCCGCGATACGATCCGCTTTTTCACGTATCTGTTAAAGGAAGTTTTTTCCAAATCCTAAGACCCGATTGCCGCCGAGGATAGCCCGGGGACGGCGATCCCGGATCGACTTCTATGCGAAACACTCTCTTTTACTGTTGTCTTTTGACCTCGAGTCTCGTCCATTTCGCAGTGATCAAGTCGCTCAATTCCAACAGGAAATTCAAGCTCCCGCCGCCGAAGAAGACAATGGAAGTAACCTATCAAAAGATCAAGACCGTTAAAGTGGAGCCTCCGCCGGAACCCGAGCCCAAACAGGAAGTCAGCATAGCGAAGGAAAAGCAGATCCGCCGGGACGTGAAAGTGTTAGACAAAGAAAGCGACCATTTCACTGTCTTCGACAAAGAAGTAAAGGATATCTCCAAGTTCTCCAAGCGGGTTTCCCTGGATAAAAAACGTTCACCGAAGATCAAGACGCTCGACGGCCAACGCAAGATGTTCGTTGACATGGTGCAGTCCGAGAAGATACAAAATCCGGTTTATCTGGACTATCAAATGCGGCTCAGGAATCAGATCCGGGACCGGGTCCGGCAGTACTTTGTGGGATATACCGGGTATGAAGCAGGGAAGGTCCGGATCGCTTTTATCGTCAGCGCGCTGGGAGAGCTGAAGGCCATCCGCATCAGCGAAGAGCACACCTCGGCCAATGAACGTATGCGGGAGCTGGGCCTGAAGAGCGTGGAGGATGCCTTTCCGTTTTCGGCCATTCCCAAAAACTTGCCGTATTCTGAGTTAACTTTTAATATTGAGATTATCTTTACGCCGGAGGCCGGGGATGTGGCCGAGCGCTAGCGGCGGACGGTGAATTGACAAGGCCGCACGAAGATGATATTCTACAGTTCAATTCCAACTCTAATATAACCAAAGGGTTAGCAATTTTAACGGAGCTTTCATCGCTATGGATCACAAGGCCGGCGCCCACGAAGACAAGCAGCGGAACGTGGACGTCAATTTTGTCAATTACATCACCAGCCTCGGACTGCAGGCGCTCATTTTTCTCGGCGAAACGCCGAGTCCGATCAGCGGCCGCACGGAAAAGAATCTGGATCAAGCCCGCATTCTGATCAACACGCTGGTAATGCTGCAGGCCAAGACCAGCGGCAATCTGAACGAACAGGAAGAAAGTTTACTAACGGCGTCGATATATGAGCTGCAAATTAAGTACACCGAGGTCATTAAGGCCGACGGGTACCAGGGGGAGGAAGATCGGTGAAGAAAATACTGGTTATTCACGGGCCGAACTTAAATTTACTCGGCAGGCGGGAAGAGGATATTTACGGGGCGACGAGCCTGGCGGAGATCAACGCCGTGCTTGGCAAAGATGCGGCCGAGGGCGGTTTCGCGGCGGATTTCTTTCAGTCCAATCATGAGGGGGAGATTGTCGATACCATCGGGAACGCCCCGGCCAACGGGGTGGATGCGATTCTGATCAATCCGGCGGCCTATACCCATACGAGTGTGGCCATCCGCGATGCGATTGCCGCCGTCAAGATACCCACCGTGGAGGTCCATCTGTCCAATATCTACGCTCGGGAAGATTTCCGGCATACGTCCCTGTCCGCGCCGGTCTGCCGCGGCCAGATATCAGGGTTCGGAGTGGACAGCTATTACCTGGGACTACGGGGCCTAATGAACATGCTCCGTGACTAACTTCTAATCCACGCGCGGCGGATGCCGCCTATTTAATATGACCAACCGCATGCAAAAAGTCCGCCGGTTGCTGGCGGCTTACAAGATCGACGCGTTGATCGTCAGCGATGCCGTCAATGCGACCTACCTCACCCGGTATCCCGTCAGTGAGTCCTGGCTTCTCATTACAGCCCAAAGGACGTATTACATCACGGACTTCCGCTACATCCATGAAGTCCGCGGCGCAGTCAAGGGCGTCACCCCGGTCATGTATTCGAAGTCGGTCTTCAGCACCATCTTTGAGCTGGCGGCCCGGCATAAGGCAACCCATGTCGGTATCAATGAGCATCACTGGACCGTAGCTCAACATAAGCGCCTGAAACAGGCGTGTCCCAAGGGCATCAAGCTAAGGCCGGCCAATGATCTGGTGGAGTCCCTGCGGGAGATCAAGGAGCCCGAGGAGGTACAGGCCATCCGTGACGGTCTGGAAATCCACCGGGAGGCGCTCCGGTACCTTAAAAGATATATTAAGCCTAATACTACGGAGGAGGCTGTGTTTGCCAAGCTGGAGGGCTTTGTCCGCCGCCGCAAAGTGGGCTTTTCCTTCCCGCCGATCATCGCTTCCGGCCCTAATTCCAGCTACCCTCACGCGAACGTAACTCCTAGGAAAATAAGAAATAACGAGCCAGTGTTAGTCGATATGGGGGTGTGTTTCGGGGGCTATATGACCGACTTGACACGTATGTTCTTTTTAGGTAAAATAGCCAATCTTGTCCAGGAGACAGAGGCCCATGTACGTGAAGCTCAGCGTCGAGCTATCGCTTCGATCAAGGCGGGTGTGAGTATCGCCGAGGTCGACTTAAAGGCCCGTAAATATTTGGAAAGTAAAAATTTAGCCAAATATTTCGGTCATTCGCTCGGCCATGGTGTCGGCCTGGAAATACATGAAGGCCCGCGGCTTTATCATACGATCCGCCGGCCGCTCAAAGCCGGGATGGTTTTGACCGTCGAGCCGGCGGTTTACTTTGCCGGCAAGTTCGGCATCCGGCTGGAAGAAATGGTTTTGGTAACAGAAACAGGATGTGAGGTTTTAAGTGGGCATATCGCTTAATCAGATCAAGTCCGGTGCGGCCCTTCAAATAGACGGCAATATCTTCATCGTGACCGACAGTCAGCATGTCAAGCCGGGAAAGGGCGGCGCCTTCGCCAAAGTTAAACTCAAGAATGTCCGGACCCAGCAAACGCTGGATCGCACCATCAAGCCCGCGGATAAGGTCGAAGAAGTCCTTCTGGAAGACCGCAAGCTGCAGAATTTGTACCAGAGCGGCGACGAGTATCACTTCATGGACAACACCACGTTCGAAGAGGTTGTGGTCACCAAGGATATTCTCGGGGATGCCGAGCGTTTTTTGCAGGAAAATCTGGAAGTCGACGGCAAGTTTTTCAACGACGAACTATTGAAGATCGAACTGCCCATTTTTATTGTCGCGGAAGTAACGCATACGGAACCCGGCTTCAAGGGGGATACCTCCAAGGCCGGCACCAAACCTGCGGAAATCGATACCGGCGCCACGATTCAGGTGCCGTTGTTCGTTGATATCGGAGACAAAATCAAAGTAGATACGCGCACCGGAGTATATGTCGAAAGGGTCAAGGAATGAATCTCAAAGAAATTCGCGCCATGATCAATCTCATGAACGAGAATGACCTAGCTGAGATTGAAATAGAACGCGAGGGGATGAAGGTCAAGTTGAAGAAGTCCTCCGCGGATGTTTCCGAATTCTACCACCAAACACCTCCAACCTATCACATTGATGCCAAACCGCCCGCGCAGCAACCGGACGGGCAGGGCACCCCCGCCGATTCCAATAACCTGGAGATCAAGTCTCCGATGGTCGGAACTTTCTACCGGGCCCCATCACCCGAAGCGCCGCCGTTCGTGGAAGTCGGTCAGATCGTCGAAGTCGGACAGGTCGTTTGCATTGTCGAAGCGATGAAGTTAATGAACGAAATCAAGTCGGAAGTAAAGGGCAAGGTTGCCGAGGTTCTGGTCGACAATGCCCAACCCGTCGAGTTCGGTCAAACGTTGTTCTCGGTAGAACCCTTATAATTCAGATTATCAGCCATGTTTTCCAAAATTCTCATCGCCAACCGGGGTGAAATCGCCCTGCGGATCATCCGTGCCTGCCGGGAAATGAACATTCAGACGGTGGCGGTCTATTCCGAAGCCGACCGTGAATCGTTGCACGTGCGCTTCGCCGATGAAGCGGTCTGCATCGGCCCCGCTGCCAGCGCCGACAGTTACCTGAATATTCCCGCCATCATCTCAGCCGCCGAAGTGACTGACGTCGAAGCGATTCATCCGGGATACGGGTTTTTAGCGGAAAATGCGCATTTCGCCGAGATATGCGAATCTTGCCAAATCAGATTTATCGGGCCGTCTCCGAATACGATCCGCCTCATGGGAGACAAGATCACGGCCAAGGAAACCATGAAGAAATGCGGCGTGCCGCTGACGCCGGGCGGTGACGGGGTGATCAAGAGCAAGGAAGAGGCGATTGAAATCGCCAAGCTGATCAAGTACCCGGTGATCATCAAGGCCTCTGCCGGCGGCGGGGGGAAGGGGATGCGGGTATGCCACAACGATGTGACCCTGGCCAGTTCCTTCACGGTGGCGCAAAATGAGGCGGAGGCGAACTTCGGGAATCCGGATGTCTATATCGAGAAGTATATCGAAGGCCCGCGCCACATCGAGTTTCAAGTCGTCGCGGACACGCACGGGAGTATCGTGCACCTGGGAGAGCGTGACTGCAGCGTCCAGCGCCGGCATCAAAAGCTGATCGAAGAGGCGCCGTCACCGGCCCTTGACGACAAATTGCGTAAAAAAATGGGTGAGGCGGCGATCAAGGCGGCCAAGGCTGCGGATTACTACAGCGTCGGGACGGTCGAATTTCTGCTGGATTCCTCCGGGGAGTTTTACTTCATGGAGATGAACACGCGGATCCAGGTGGAACACCCGGTGACCGAGCTGGTAACTGGTATTGATTTGATCAAGGAGCAGATCCGGATCGCCAACGGCGAAAAACTCGGTTACTCCCAAGAAGATATCAAGATCAAAGGCGCCGCCATTGAATGCCGGATCAATGCGGAAGATCCCAGCAATAATTTTATCCCGTGTCCGGGCAGGATCGAGCAATTGAATCTTCCCGGGGGGCCCGGCGTGCGTAACGATACTCACATCTATCCGGGCTACATGATCAGCCCGTACTACGACTCAATGGTGGCCAAGCTGATCACCTACGGGGAGGACCGTCACGAAGCGGTCCGTAAAATGATCCGGGCCTTGGAAGAATTTTACATCAGTCCCATCACGACCACGGCAGCACTGCATCTTGAGATTCTGCGACATCCCGTGTTTTTGCAGGGAGGCGCGACAACGCACTTCCTGGAAAAGATTATGAAACCGGATCAGGACGGGTAATAACACGGGCCGCGAGGGGATAGCGATTACGGCCGAAATCGACACCGGACCAGTATTCCGGCGGAGGGGGGAATCCGATGAACTTTCTTAAGAGATTTGGATTAGCGTACTTCGTAACCTTTACGGTTTTTGTGTGCTTGTTTTTATTTATCACCGCGCAGGGCTTTAGAATCGATGTCTACGGTATTACCCTCGGTTGGAACTACATCGATCTTGTCAATTATCTGCAGTTCATGTTCTCCAATGATCATTTGCGCAACTTTACGATATCCCTTTCCGTAACGTTGATCTGCCTTAACTGGTTTTTTTATTGTGTGATCGCCAGCGGCGTTCGTCGTGACCGGGTTATCTCATTCGATAATCCCAACGGCCGGGTAAGTGTGTCGTTATTTGCCCTGGAGGACCTGGTCAAGCGCACGATTCTGCAATTTGATGAGATCAAAGACAACAAGCCCGTGATCCATGTCAAGTCGCGCGTATTGCGGGTCCGGGTCCCGATCATTCTGAAGTCCGATGTGCAGATACCGGAGGTGACCTCCCGTGTGCAGGCGGAGGTTCTCAAGAAGATTCGCGACACAATCGGCGGCAGCCAGAAGATCGATATTGCTGTTTACGTGAACAAGATTCAACAGAAACGAAGCAAACCGCCGGCTCCGCGGCCGGCACCGGTCAAGCCGGCGCCCGCGGTCAGGCCGCCGGAAAAGACGGAGGCGACCGGGCCGGGCACTGACAAGCCTGACGGACCGGTGGTCCCGTTTCAGGGCCCGCGGGCGTAAGCGAGGCTCACGAAGGAGATGTTATGAAGAAAATAGGAGTGCTGACTGGCGGCGCGGACTGCCCGGGGATGAACTCAGTACTGCGGGCGGTAGTACGCAAGGCTGTTTCGGAAGGTTATGTGGTTACCGGTATTAAAAACGGGTGGACCGGCCTGGCACAAAATGACATGCGGGTGCTCGACCTGCAAATCGTCTCGGGCATTCTGGACCGGGGCGGTACGATCCTCGGCACAAGCCGCATTATCCCGCCGTTGAAAAACAGCATGAATCAGCAGATCGCCGATAATTTTAAGCGCAGCGGCATGGACGCGCTGATTGCCGTCGGCGGGGAAGACACGCTTAAGATAGCCCTGGAGTTGTACGAAAAGTTTGATCTGCCGATCATCGGCGTGCCCAAGTCGGCGGATAATTCGCTGACCGGGACGGACTATGCCTTCGGGTTCGACACGGCGGTCAATATTGCCACTCAGTGCATCGACCGGTTGCACACCACGGCCGAGAGTCATCATCGGATCATCGTTATCGAGGTTATGGGCCGGTACACCGGATGGATCGCGCTGGAGGCAGGTATCGCCGGCGGTGCCGACATCATTCTCGTGCCGGAGTATCCGGTGAATATCGATTTGGTCTGTGATTCGCTGCGCTCGCGACACAAACGCGGTAAAACATTCAGTATCATTGTCATCGCCGAAGGCGCCGTGATCGAGGGGCATTCGAATCAACAGGAACACGAGGAGAATATCCGTAATCACCGGGTCAGCCGTGTCGGTGAAATGGTTGCCGATCTGATCGAAAGCAAGACCGGCTTCGAGACGCGCGTGAGCGTCTTGGGTCACATACAGCGCGGCGGGGCGCCCACATCCTTTGACCGGATCATCAGCACCCGTTTCGGATTTTATGCCATTGAATTGATCAAACAGGAAAAATACGGCTTCATGGTGGCCATCCACAAGAACAAACTCAACGCTTTTCCCATCAAGGACGCGGTAAGCAAGCACAAGGCGATCGAGCCCGATATTTATGAAATCGCCAAGGTGTTTGCCGCCTAGTTAATACTATGAAAGACCGTATAAAAGAAATCTTTGAGGAATCACGGGCCGTCAAGCAGGAAACCCTGACGCAAAATGTGGATCTGATCGTCGAAGCGGTGGAAATGATTATCCACTCGCTGAAATCTCACGGCAAGATCCTTTTCTTCGGTAACGGCGGTTCGGCAGCGGACAGCCAGCACGTCGCTGCGGAATTTATCGGCCGGTTTCAGAAGGAACGCAGGGCCTTGGCCGCGATCGCCCTGACCACCGACTCGTCGATCTTGACGAGCCTGAGCAATGATTATGATTATCGCATCGTTTTCTCCCGGCAAATCGAAGCCTTGGGGCGTCCCGGCGACATCGCCTTCGGATTCTCGACCAGCGGCAATTCGGAGAATGTGGTTGCCGGTATCGAGCAGGCCGGAAAGCAGGGGTTGAAGACGATCGTGTTGACCGGATGCGGCGGCGGAAAATTGAAGGGGATGGCGGACGTCCACATTGACGTTCCCTCGCAGTCGACGGCACGCATTCAGGAATCACATATGTGTATCTACCACACGATATGCGAGTTGGTTGAAAACCAAATCGGCGAAAAGGCGCATGTCGAGAAATAAGATCCTTTCCGCTTCCGCTTTGATCCCCCGGCTGGCCCGTCACCGCCGGGAAGGGCGTGTCATCGCCTTTACCAACGGGTGCTTTGATATTTTGCACTTCGGTCATGTGGCGTATTTGGAGAAGGCGAAGAAAAAGGACAGGATTTTGGTCGTGGGACTGAACAGCGACGCGTCCGTCCGCAGAATCAAGGGGCCACAACGTCCGCTTAATCCGCAGCGTCACCGGGCGCGCGTTTTGGCCGCGTTGGAAAGCGTGGATTATGTGTGTCTCTTTGCCGCGCCGACACCACTGAGCCTGATCAAGGCCGTCCGGCCGGACGTCTTGATCAAAGGCGCGGATTGGAAAGGCAAGGGGATCGTCGGTGAAGACGTGGTGAAGGCTGCCGGCGGCCGCGTGGAATTCATACAGTTTGAAAAAGGTTGTTCAACGACCGCGATCATTGCGAAGATCAGGAAGACGTGCCGCGAGTAAGTCAACAAAAGATATACCGTCTTATTGACGCCAATTTCAACCGGGCGAAGGAAGCCCTGCGGGTGTGCGAGGATATGTGCCGGTTTTATCTGGACGCTCCGGCGCTCACCCGGCAATACAAAGATATCCGCCATAAGCTCACGGCCGCCGTGGCCGAACTTGAGATCAAAAGCCTGATTCAGGCCCGTTCGATTGAAACGGACGTAGGCCGCGGATCAACGCCCTCCGAGTTTCGCCGGCGGGACGGCGGTGATATCTTTTATGCCAATTCACAACGGGCCAAGGAATCGGTCCGCGTTTTGGAAGAATGCGCCAAGCTGTTCGCGGTCCCCGCGGTCCGAAAGCTCAAGCGCTTGCGATATCAATTGTATGGAATCGAAAAAAAGGTTATTAGCCGAATCTAATTTGTACCTGATCCTGGATGCCGCCGTGAATGAACCGGCGGAGTTGCCACGGATCGCCCGCGCGGCCGGCTGTGCCGGGGCAGCGCCCCTGCAGCTGCGTTACAAAGGCGGAGAGGGGCGGGACGTACTGCGGCTATCCCGTGAGATATTGGCCGGCATCGATCCGCGGACACCGTTTATCGTCAACGACCGGTCCGATATATGTCACGCCGTCGGGGCCGCCGGCGTTCATCTCGGTCAGGAGGACCTTCCCGTGACGGAGGCCCGGCGCTTGCTGGGCGACAATTATGTCATCGGGGTTTCCTGTCAGACGATCGCGCAGGTTCGGCGCGCCGTGGCGGAGGGGGCTGATTATATCGGTTTCGGATCCGTATTCAAGACCCTGACCAAGCCTGATCGGACACCGATGGATTTGACATTGCTGGAACAGGTGGTGAGGGAGACCCCGGTGCCCGTTTACGCAATCGGAGGGATAACCGCGGAAAATATCGACAAGCTTTTGGCCGTCGGCGTAACCCATTTCGCCGTCTGCCGGGCCGTCTGCCGGGCCGAAGATGTGACGCGGGCCGTGACGGAATTCAAAGGTATCATCAACCCGCTGATGAAGGTCGAACACACATGATGATGACCAACCGCAAGATTTTTCTCCTCGTTCTGTTTATGATCGCTCCCTTATCCGGTTGCCGGACGACCCAGCCGGCCCCGCCGACGCTCGTTTTGCCCCCGCCCAACCTCAAGCCGGAAGGCATCTACCACAAAGTTAACAAAAAAGAGACAATTTGGCGGATCGCCAAGGCCTACAACGTGACTATCGACGAGATCGTACGGTCGAATAATATTCCCAACATAGCCGAGATCGAGGTCAACCAGCTGGTATTCATTCCCGGGGCCGATGCCGTCCGGGAGATATATATCGACGATGAAGAAACGAAGGATGATTTCGTGTGGCCGTTGCGCGGTCAGGTCATCCATTATTTTCACCAGAAGCGTAAAGACGGCATCGCCTCGCCGGGAATCGATATTAAGGCGCAGCGCGGTGAGGTGGTGCGGGCCGCGCGTTCCGGTAAAGTCGTGCTGGCCGATTACATACCCGGCCAAGCCTATACCGTGGTGATCGATCACCAGGACGGCTTCTACTCCGTATATGCAAAAAACGCTGAGGTCATGGTTAAATTGGGGGATTATGTGTTTAAACATGATCCCATCGCCCGGGTGGGTGAGCACGACCGGTTGGCTTACCTGCATTTTCAGATTCGTAAGAACGATAAGGGAGATAATCCGCTTTACTACTTGCCATGAGTGAGATTGAATTTGAACATCATTTCCACGGCCGGGGAGAGATTCTCGACCTGCTGAAGAAACGGGTCGGCGGGCTTAAGGAAGGGTACCGCCAGAATGTGGCCTTGATAGGATACCGGCATGTGGGGAAGACCGCTGTCTTGCAGGAGTTTCTGCACAATCTCGACGACAGCAAGGTGACCCCGGTCTATCTTGATCTTGAGAATAAAGATATTTTCTATTTCTTCCAGAAGTTCAGCGCCAGCCTGCTGTATCACTTTCTGAAAAACCGCGGGCAGCCGGTCCATGACGATCTCAATCTGCTGCTGGAGGAGGCCAAGCCGTACTTGCCTGAGACGGTGGAGGTGATCCGGAATATCCAGCTGAATTTGGGAAAAGGTAAGATGGCCTCCTCGTTCTTCGGGCTGATGACGGTTCCCGAAATTTATACCTATGAATCGGGACAATTTTGTGTGCTGATCTTCGATGAATTTCAGGTGCTGGACGAGTTTGGGGTGCCGGATGTCTTCACGAGCCTGAGTTCCAAGATCATGACTCAAAAGAATTGCCTTTATATCCTATCCAGCTCATACAAGTATTCGGCTCAGAAAATTCTCGCGGAAAAATTGTCGCTTTTGTTCGGTAATTTTGAAATGGTCGAGATGGATGCCTTTGACCACCGTCACAGCCAGGATTTTATCGAATATCTGCTCGAGGGGCATCAAATCGGCAATCAGCTGTGCCATTTTCTGACGGAGTTTACCGGCGGGTATCCGTTGTATCTGCAGTTGGTCTGCCGCGAGGTGATGAATTTGCGCGCCAGATTCCAGCAGTCGGAAATCTATCTCCCCCTGATCGCCAAGGCGGTGGAAAACACATTGTTCGACCGTTGGGGGGTTATCAGCCGGCACTTCGAGCTCATTATGAACGAGTTGTGTTTGGGGAAAGGTAACCGGGTTGCCGGTCCGGTTTTGATCGCTTTGGCCAACGGTTTACAGCGCAATGAGGAGTTACTCGACGAGGTTGATATCAATAAAGCCCAGTTGACCAAGTCGCTGCGCCGGCTGCAGGACGAAGGCATCATTTTCCGCAACGGGAAGCTGCATTACTTTAAGGACAAGTTGTTTCGCTATTGGATCAAATTTGTTTTCCAGCGGCGCCTCAATGAAATCGAACTCACCCCGGATAAACAGCGGCAGCAGTTCCGGGCGGAATTCCAGCTGTACGTCGAAAACTTCCAGGATACGTCCCAAAAGGCCTTCTCGTCCCGGATTCTGGAGCTGCTGAATTGCCTTGTCAATGAATCGCTGGATCTGAACGGCCGGAAATACCGGCTGCCGAGTTTCCGGGATTTGAGGCCGGCGACGGTCGCGAGTGAACAGGGCCCGCTCATTGATGTTATTCAGGCCAGTACCGACAATTCAACGTGGTTGATCGTACTAAAAGAGGACGGATTCCAGGAGCAGGATGTCAGCGCGATCGTGGCCGAGGCCAAGAAACTTGAACGAAAGCCGGAGAAATGCCTGATCATATCCCTGTCAGAGCTTGACCAGCACACCCGGCTCAGAGCATTGCAGGAACGGTTTTGGATCTGGAACGAGGAAGAAATCAAGGCCTTGGTAACATTATTCGACAAACCCAGTATTATGCGATGAAAATAGGTGTGGTGGCGGACACGCATTCCCTTGATATTCCCCGGCAAATGCTGAATGACTTCAAGAAGGTGGACATGATCATTCACGCGGGCGATTTCTGCACGACAAAAGAACTTGAAGTTTTTCAGAAAATCACTAAAGTAAAGGCGGTGGTGGGGAACATGGACGATTCCCATCTTCGCGATATCTTGCCGCAGCGGCAGATTTTTAAGTGCGAAGATTTTATGATCGGGCTCTTCCACAGCTACGGTCCACCGAAAGATACCCTTAACAATGCCATCCGGGAGTTTCGCAGCAGTAAGGTGGATATCGTGATCTTCGGTCATTCCCACATCCCCTGCAACGAAACCATCAATAAGGTCCTTTATTTCAACCCGGGCAGTCCGAATGACATGGTTCTGGCGCCCTATTGTTCTTACGGCATCATCGACATCAAGGACAGGCAAATCTTTCCGAAAATAGTGAAAGTGAAAATGTAATGGATAAGCTGTGGGCACCGTGGCGATCAAAGTACGTGACGAGTCTTGTCGGTAAACAGACCGGTTGCGTCTTCTGCAACATCGCTAAGGAAAAACGCCGGGACCGCAGTCATTTCGTGATTTTCCGTCGCGAATTCTGTTACGCCGTTCTCAACATATATCCTTACAACAACGGCCATCTGATGATTGTGCCTTATCGTCACGTCAATGACACCGCCAAAATGAAAGCCGCCGAGCGGGCCGATTTTTACGAGGCCATGGAGATCGGCAAGGTGCTGTTGCGTGATGCGGTGTCCGCCCAGGGGCTGAATATCGGTATCAATCTGGGCAAGCAGGCCGGAGCCGGCTTTCCGGGGCATGTTCATATGCACATTGTTCCCCGGTGGCAGGGGGATGTCAATTTTATGCCGGTCACGGCGGACACCAAGGTGATTTCTCAATCGTTGAAAGAGGTCCACAAGAGGCTCGTCGATGCATACCAGAGAAGATATTGAAGCCCTCGAAGACCGGACGCTGGCGCCTTATGCCATGCGCAGTAAGGACTCCAACGGCCGCGAACATGACAACTCCCAACATCCCGTGCGCACCTGTTATCAGCGCGACCGGGACCGGGTGGTCCACTCCGAGGCCTTTCGTAAGCTGGAGTACAAGACGCAGGTCTTTGTCATTCTCGAAGGCGATTACTATCGGACCCGGCTCACGCACACCATCGAGGTCGCGCAGATCGCCCGCACCATCGGCCGCAGTCTGCGACTCAACGAAGATTTGATCGAGGCCATCGCCTTAGCGCATGATCTGGGCCACCCGCCCTTCGGGCACGCCGGAGAAAAGGCGCTTAACGATCTGATGAAGGAGGCCGGTCAGCAATTCGACCATAATTTCCGCAGCTATCAGATTGTTACCGAATTTGAGAAACGCTATCCGAAATTCAACGGGCTGGATTTGACCGAAGAGGTCCGCGTGGGGATTCTGAAACATGAAACCACCTACGATATCAGCGGTGAATTGGATAGATATAAGAATATCGGCCCCACCCTGGAGGCGAAGGTGGTTGATATCGCCGACGCATTAGCGTATTTGTCGCATGACATCGACGACGGATTGACCTCGGGATGCATCACCAAGGACGATTTGATGGACAGCGATCTGTGGCGGGATTCGTACGAGAAGATCGACGCACAGCTGGATCCCACCAACAAGGAGATGCTGAAATACCAGGTCGTTAAGTTTTTGATCGATACGCAAACGCGGGACTTGCTGGAGAATTCCCTGGCGCAGCTGAAAAAAACGGCGCTGCGGAGTTCGGAAGAGGTAAAGAAATATCACCTGCAAGATTTGCCTGAACCTCTGATCGACTTTTCTCCGACGATGAGAAAACGGCGGAACTTTTTGCAAAAACTGTTAATGGACAAGCTCTATTCGCATTATCGAGTCTTACGCATGACGGAAAAAGCGCGGCGCGTTATCCGGGGCATCTTCATGACCTACCTGGAAAATCCGGACCAGCTGCCCTACCGGTACTGGCCGCGCGCAGGCAAGACAATGCTCGACGAGATGGGCGAACAGGATTTAGAGGAGCTGCAAATCAAAGCGCGACCCATCATATGCAATTACATCGCGGGCATGACCGACCGCTCCGCATTGGACGAACATGAAAAACTCTTCAATCCATTCAAAAAAGTATAAGTTGGTCCTGTCGGCGGTACACATGGTTTACCGCCTGGTCAACTCCACCTACAATGTCCGCGAGTTGATATTGCGGCTGACACGGCTGCTGTGTCAATTCATCAAAACGAGCTCGTCGACAATACTTCTGCTCGATCCCAGCAAAAAGCGGGTCATCCTTAAGGCCGTATTCGACAACCGAATTAATATTCTGCTGGATAAGCGTAAGGATCTGAACGAACTCACGCCCAAGGAAGAGCGGATGCTGCAGGGATTTTCCGTGTTTGAGAAAAGTCTGATCGGCATACCGCTTGTTGCCGACGATATCGTCGGGGCGATCTACGTGAAGCGCAAGCGGGGGGAGGATCCGTTTAACGATTTCGACCGGGATATGCTTTCTGTCGTTACCGAACAATCCGTCACGGCCATTAAGAATCTGCAACTCTATGAAATGCAGCAGAAGACAATCCTGGAGAGCATCAAGTTTATCGGAGAGCTGTTGCAGCAGCAGGGCTCGTCGGCGATCAAAAAGAACACCTCAAATTATTTCAATATCGTCAGTATGCTCGGCGAGAAACTGCGCGTTTCTTCGGACCAGGTGAACAATTTGTACCACGCCAGTATTTTGCGCGATGCCGGCGCCATCGATATCCCGTATGATGTCTTATCGAAATCCAGTCAGCTGACCCCGGAGGAGTTTAAACTGATCCGCGATCAGCCCGCACGCGCTGTGGAATTGATTAAGCCGGTCGATTTTCTCAAGCCGGTTTTGCCGATTATTCTCTACCATCACGAGAAATATGACGGATCAGGCTATCCGTCCGGACTGCGCAAGGAGCAGATTCCGCAGGGGGCGCGTATCATTGCGGTCGTGGATTCTTTCCTGGCCATGATTTCGGACCGGCCCTACAAGAAAAAGCTGACCTTCCAGGATGCGCTCCGGGAACTCAAGCTCCACAGCGGTACGCAGTTCGATCCTAAGGTGGTGGAAGCATTTATAGAGCTTACGCGGCAGAAAAAATTCAGAAATTACTTGTGTTCGATGAAACAGTAGTATTATAATTGGACACATGTCTGATAGTAATATTCATAATCAATTTGAGCTGTTTCCCCACGGGAAGCGGCCTGAATACCACCCCAATTTAAGCTATCTCCAGCCCCGCACGATCCGCCTGCAGACCGAACATATTGTGGGGATCTGCCTGTTCCTGATTATCACCAACGTCACGTGCTTCTGTCTGGGGGTCCGGCAGGGCCGGGGAGGGGTCGAATCCGTATCGGAGGACCCGAAAATTGTTGCTGACATTGCGGCGGAACCTGCTATAATAGTCAGCTCTGTGCCGGAGAAAACCGAGGTTTTCGAACTGCCGGAGGAGTTAGCGGCCGTCCCCGAACCGGAGCCGGAACGCGTAGAGGTCATGCAAATCCAATTGCCGGAAGAGGTTGTGGACGATGATAAATTCACGATCCAGGTTGCCTCGTTCAAAAAGGACACATCCGCGCAACGGGAAGCCACGTGGCTGAAGGACAAGGGCTATGAAACATTTGTTCTGCGCAAAGGGGATTACGCCATCGTGACCGTGGGCCAGTTTAACCAGGCCGCGGAAGCCAAGAATTATTCCCGGAGACTTAGTGAACGCTATAAAGACTGCCTAGTGAGGAGATTTTAAAATGTCATTACACCCATCGTTAAAGGTTGATTCTGCCGGAGCGCAACAGCGCACTGTTCTGACACGCATCGAACGGATCAAGGACCTGATGAAAAAAGGGAAGTGGAGCGACGACATGAGTGTGGTTGGGCTTCCCAAGACCAAGATCGTCAAGGTCAAAGCCGGTCGCAAGAAAAAGGCCGAGGCCAAGGATGACGAGAAGAAGGGCAAGTAAGATTCCGCATCGCCCGCCTTTCCCCGCGCGTAACCGTATCCACCTTATCCGCACACTATTGTTGACCACGGCATTGCTGGGGGGTCCCGGCCCGGCGTCTGCCCAACAGGAATTCTTTCCTTTCGCCGGGAAGATCAATGTCAAGTCGGTTAATATCCGCGCCGGCCAGAGCCGGAACTTTGAGAGTCTCGGCGAGGCCAAAATGGACCAGGCCGTTATTGTCGAGGAGAAGAGTTTCAGCTGGTACAAAGTCCGTCTGCCCAAAGACGCCAAGAGCTATCTGACGCGTGATTATGTGCGTATGATCAGCGCTCAGGTGGGGGAGGTGACCGCAGACCGGGTCAATGTACGCGGCGGTGCCGGCATCAATTTCTCGGTCCTGGGGCAGGCCAACGAGGGCGACCGCGTCCTGGTTATCGATGATTCCGACGAAAAGTGGTTGCGCATCCGTCCCATTCCGGAGACCTACGGCTGGATCAGGGAGGACTTTATTGATTTTGTTTCTTCCGATGTGGAGGCCGACCGCTGGCTCGACGCCAAGGAGTTGGCCGTGTTGGAGAAGGCTGTTCCGCCGAAGCCGCCGGCAGAAGAACTGGAGATGTCCACAGAACCTGAGCCGGAACCCGCCCCGGCGATGCAGACGTCTTTCACCGGCGTCCTCACGGAAAACGCCGCGGATAACGGATTCGAATACACGCTGGTCAATAACGGTGACGAAACCTACTATCTGGACGGTTTCAGCCAGCTGTTAAAACCGTTCGTCAACTATCGCGTCAAGATCGAAGGCCATCTCAAGCAAGACCCCGCCGCCGGTCTGGATCATCCCGTGGTCGTCGTGTCGCGGATTCAACTCGTCCTTTAATTCACATTCCAAGAGGTCAATGTGCCGGGTACCGTCGAAATCCTTTTGATCCTGATTATCCTGTTTCCCTCCTTTGTGATTCACGAGTACGCGCACGCGTGGACCGCCAACCGGCTCGGTGATCCGACGGCCAAGACTATGGGCCGGCTGACCCTCAATCCGATCCGGCACGTGGACTTATTCGGCACCGTCTTGCTGCCTGTTTTGCTGATCGGACTGCGCCTCTTGGGAAGCCCGTTCCCGCCGATCGCGCTGGCCAAGCCGGTGCCTGTCAATTTTGCCCGTCTGCGCAATCCCAAAAGAGGGATTATTTACGTCGGCATGGCCGGTCCGGCGGTTAATGTCATCGTCGCTGTTCTCGCCAGTCTGCTCTTGCAGTTCGGTCTTCACCCGTATGCAGAAACCGTTTTATTTATCGTTATTTATATAAATCTGGTGCTGGCCTTTTTCAATATGGTGCCCATTCCGCCGCTCGACGGGTCACGATTGGTCATGGGGTTGTTGCCCAACCGGCAGGCCCGTGCCTACAGCCGGCTCGAGCCCTACGGGGTGTTTATCGTGTTTGCCCTGCTGCCGCTCGGCCTGTTTCAACGGATTGTGTTGCCGGCGGTTGAGGCCACTATGGCCGTCTTAGGAGTGCACGTATGAGAACGGTGACTATGACCCTCAAAGCGAACCCCTACAAGATCCGTATCGGCCATGACTGCCTGCCGGACCTGAGCCGGGCCCTGAAGTCCCTTAAGATCGGTCGCGATGCGGTCGTGATCACTTCACCGGTGATTAAGAAATTTCATGGCCGCGTCCTGACGCGCACTTTGCGCGAGGCCGGTTATTCGGTCAAAGAGCTGATTGTGCCGGACGGAGAAAAAAGCAAATCGGCGGCGGTCGCGGTTGATCTGATTGAACAGATAGCCCGTTATGACGTCATGAAGCAAGTCTTTATCGTCGCATTCGGCGGCGGCGTTATCGGGGATTTGGCCGGCTTCGTGGCTGCGGCGTACAAGCGGGGCATTCCGTATGTGCAGGTGCCGACGACGTTCCTGGCGCAGATCGATTCGTCAATTGGAGGGAAAACCGGGGTCGACCTGAGCGTCGGCAAGAATCTGATGGGGGCATTTCATCAGCCTAGAATGGTCTTTAGCGACACCGCCTTGCTCAGGACACTGCCGCCGCGCCAGATACGCAACGGATTCGCGGAGGCGGTAAAGTACGGCGTTATCCGGGACAGAGAACTATTTGTCTACATCGAAAAGCAGTTCCCGAAGGTGTTCGCGTGGGACCACAGGACATTGCTGCACATCGTAACGCGCTGCAGTCAAATCAAGACGGATGTAGTGCTGGCTGACGAGAAGGAGACGAAGGGGATCCGGAGTATCCTGAATTTCGGGCATACTATCGGGCACGCTATTGAGGCTGTCGGAGGATTTCGTCAATATGACCATGGTGAGGCGATCGCGATCGGCATGCGCATGGCGGCCGATATCTCCATGCAAATGGGGATGATTAAGGCTCCCACGGTACAGCGTATCAACTCCTTAATTGATCATATAGGACTGCCTGAGAGAGTCAGCCGGCAGAAGGTGGCGGACATTATGCGTGTGATGCGTCATGACAAGAAATTTGTTGCCGGCCGGAATCGTTTCGTTCTGGTCAGTTCGCTCGGTAAGGTCAAGGTCGTCGAAGGGGTCGGCGACGATATCATCAAGTCCGCCATACGCAAGTATATGGCGTAGTCCCTAGTTATTGCTGCGGGTGCGCAGGACGATCGCATTGTCGCCGCGCAGGTTCTCCAGTTGCACTTCCCTAAGTTCTATCGAAGTAACCCGGTATCCTTCCACGATATCCCCAACCTCATAAATGCCGTCGTTGATCAGGGCGACGCGCTTGTCTTCCACGAACGATGTGCCCGAAAGAATGAGTTCGCCGGGTTTAAAGTTCCGCTTAAGCGGTTTCGGCATATATTCACGCCGCAGCACCGCGGTCGGATCGGTTTCCGTGGCGGAGCGCTTCATTAAAAAGAAAAGGGTGGCCAGCAGGATGCCGGTGATAAAGAAGAAGATCACCACCAGGGCCGAGACGGTCCGGTACCAGACTTTTTTCTTCTTAAGCGACGGCTTATCGCCTTCCGGTTTGGGACGCGGATGTAGATGAGGGTGGGGATGAGGATGCTGAACGGACGGCGGTTTCTGTTCGCGAGTGAGATCCTGCACCGAGCTGTTCTCGGGCGGTGCGTCTTGGCCGCCTTTTTTCATCCGTTGTTGTGCGCGTTTCAGGGCATCATTGATGATACTCATTTTTGTCCGACCTCCCTTGAGCAACGATGAATGATGTTATGGTCTATGGTAAAGGTCTCCGCCGCATATCCGGCCAGCAAGGCCCGGTCACACAGGACATTGACCATGCGGGGGGTTCCGCGCGAGACGTGAAAAATGGCCTCCAGGGCCTCATCCGTAAAACGGATGCGGTGGTCTTCATCTGCGGCGTCCTGCGCCTTCTCCAGGCGGTGGCGGATATAGTTCTTCATCTCGTCCAGGGTCAGGGAGCTGATGTGATAGCGCACGGCGATGCGCTGATTTAACTGGCGTAACTGGTTGAGCTTCAATTTGTCGATGAGCTCGGGCTGACCGACCAGGACGATCTGCAGCAGTTTTTCCTTCTCAGTTTCCAGGTTCGATAACAGGCGGACCTGTTCCAGCTGGCTGACTTTGAGATTCTGCGCTTCGTCTATAATGACCACCACATTGTTCCCGGCGCTGGTTTCCTCCAGTAGGAACTCGTTGAGCGCATCGATCATATCGTACTTACTGCGGGCGGAGGTGCGGATGCCCAGATCTTGTAATATCAGCCGCAGGAGCTGAAGGTCGGAAAAATTCGGATTAAGGATCAGCGCGGTCTTGATGGTTTCATCCAGCTGATTCAGGACGGTGCGGCACAGCGTGGTCTTGCCGGTCCCGATTTCTCCGGTGATGGCGATAATCCCCTTGCGCTGCTGGATGCCATAGACGAGGTGGGTCATGGCTTCCTTGTGTTGAACGCTTGAGAAGAAGAAATCCGGATCGGCGGTGATGTTGAACGGATTCTCGCGAAAATTGTAGAATTCTTTATACATTTGCTCGAATTATATCACGCGGGCGGGGGCGGGTAAACCCAGATTTGCAGAATTGTGCTTCGGGTGTGAGATCTTAATCCCTTGTGATGTAAGAAGTTAAAGGTTTGAACGAGCTCTCCTGATGGGTTCAAACGGTGACAAAAAAAGCGTTGTCTGTCAATCCGTTTGTGTTATAATGCAGACTAAATTCAAGGCATGTAAAGAGCAAGAGGTTGCGCGACTATGAAGACTGCCGAAGAACGACGCCTTGCTAAAAGGATAACATTTAAAGAGCCGGTGCGCTACGAATTGTTGGACCCCGGTCATTTTGCCGGTACCGTGGCCTACGATATATCGGAGACCGGCCTGCGGCTGAGGCTTCCGGAATTCCTGCCTCTGGGTACCGAAGTTATTCTGAACATTGCACTTAGACCGGGTCAAAATGTGGACTGTCGGGGCCGGATCGTATGGGTATCGCAAATCCCCTACAGTGATCAGTACCAGGCAGGCGTCACATTTGCCGATCCGGAAATTATTCCAGACGAGAAAAAAAAGATCCGCGGCATGGTGGCCGCTGCCATTTAGGCCGCCGCCGGAGAACTGACAGGAGACTGAAGACGTTATGGCCGACGAAAAAGAAGACATCAGCAAAAAATGCGCAGAAACGGGAACGACTCTGAAGCGATCCAGAAGATATTACCGCAACGGGAAGTACTTCTTAAATAAGAACGCCTTCAAGGCGTTTGAAGCCAAGCTTAAGGCTCAGGAGGAGGAAGGGAAGGAATAGTCTTCCCTCTTCCGCTCAGCTAGCCGCGGGTGCGAACGCCAAACGCCCGAAACGGGATATTGAGGTATTGTTGTGGTAACTTCACCTCCACCGCACGAACGCAGAAAAGACCCCCGCTTAGGCAACAACATCCCCATACGGATATCGCAGAATGACGGTGATATGGTCACTGAGACGGCCAATATCAGCCGTTCCGGTCTGTATTGCAAAGTCAACCGCTATATTGAGCCTATGACCAAACTGAAGGTCTGCCTGCTGTTGCCGTTACGCAAGAACGGCAAGGACGTGACCAAGCAGATCATGGCCCAGGGCGTGGTTGTGCGGGCCGAACAGATCGCTGCGAGCGATGATCACAACATCGCTATTTTCTTCAGCGAGATCGCCCAGCGTGATGCCGAAAGCATCGCGGACTATGTAAGCTCTTATCTCGAATCCAAATAACGGTTCGGCCGTTCCGGTCCGGCCAGGAAATACCCCATGGAATCTACACTGAATGTCCCCCTTAGCGAAGGCCAATTGTTCTTGGCCATGATCCTGCAAACCTGCCTTTTGGTATGGTTTATCGTGTTCCCGATCATCTTGATCCGTAAATTGAACTATCTGATCGCCATGATCGAGGACAAATTTTATCCGGAGAATGAGTCCCCGTCAGAATAAACCTCCACGCGAAGATTCTGTTTCCAGGGCCTTGACCAAGGCCGTTCCCGTCCTTTTCCGTCAAAACGATATCATCATATTCGACAAACCGGCGGGTGTCCTGGTCATTCCGGCCCCGGGCGACGACAAGCCCTGCCTTACGGATATCGTAAACTTTCAGCACCGTGAAGAGGCCGGCCAGTCCCGGCTGCATCCCTGTCACCGGCTCGACCGGGACACCAGCGGCGTGATCATGTACGCGCTTGGAAAGAAGGCGCAGCAGCGGATGATGGAGCTGTTCCGCCGCCGGGAAATCGAGAAGGTTTATTTAGCGGCCGTTCAGGGGCGCCTGAAACGCAAGAAAGGCAAAATTGAGGGTTTCATTTCGCAGCCGGATCGGATAAAATATAGCCGGTTCTCAAAAGGCAAACCGGCTGTTTCGCTGTATCAGGTGATCACCGAGTTTAAAGATTTCAGTCTATTGGAGGTTCGGCCGGTCACCGGGCGAACCAACCAGATCCGTATCCAGTTCAGCGAGCTCGGGCATCCATTGGTCGGCGACCGCAAGTATTCCGTCGCCCGCAATTTTCCGGTCAAATTTCGGCGGCCGGCATTGCACGCCGCATCCCTGCATTGGAGGGATCCCGTAACCAAGAAGGCTATCACCGTTCATTCAACCCTACCCAACGATATGGAGGTCCTCTGTGCAAGAAACCGAACTTAAAGGGAAAACGATTACGGAAATGTGTGAAATCTGTCATGGGATTGCCCGGGAGAAGGGATTCTGGGATCAGGACCGCAATATCGGTGAGGCCTTGATGCTGGTGGTCACCGAGATCGGGGAGGCCATGGAGGGTTACCGGAAAGAGGACCATGACAATTTCCGTGAGGAAATTGCCGATACATTTATCCGCCTGTTCGATTTGTGCGGAGGATTGAAGATTGACATCGAAGCGGAGATCGCCAAAAAGTCGATCAAGAATCTGAGCCGCCCCTACAAACACGGCAAGATTTGCTAAGGGCAAAGGATGAAAAAAACAAGCTGGTTGTTCGCGCTGGTCGTTTTGCTCAGCGGATGCGCGACGGTGAACATCCCGAGTTATATCAAGGACGATCATCCGCAAACGCAGGTCATCTACGCCAATTTTGATGATACCCTGAAAGCGGTCAAACAGGTCCTGAACGCCAAAGGATGGACGGTGGTCGATGAGACCGACCCGACCGTGTATGAACACAGCTCGATTCGGGATCAAGGCGGGCGCGAACGCCTGCTGTTTACCGACATTAAAGAGCGTCCTTACGTCCTCGGAACGCGCTATCACCGTGCCAACGTATTTCTGCGCAGCACCAGTCAGCCGAATCAAACGGAAATGGAGCTGCGTTTCGTTACCATCAATTCGATGACCTTCATGAAGACGAAGAATTACAAACACCCCCGCGCGGCCGCGCAAATCTTTGAGGCCGTGAACAACGCTCTCAAATAAACGCCGTTCCGGCAAAGGCAGCGGCGGGCCGCAGGGTGCGCCGGCCGCGATTCCCATGGAAAAGTTTCTCCTTAAAAGCAAGTTCGAGCCGGTCACCGAGCAGCTGGATGCCGTAGAAAAGCTGGTTAAGGGCATCGAACAGAAACGGTCGCATCAGACGCTGCTGGGGGTTACCGGCAGCGGCAAAACCTTTACGCTGGCCAATGTGGTGGAAAAGATCAACCGTCCGACGCTGGTGATCTCGCACAACAAGACCCTGGCCGCGCAGCTCTACAGTGAGTTTAAGGAATTCTTTCCGCACAACGCCGTTGAGTATTTCGTCAGTTACTATGATTATTATCAGCCGGAGGCGTACATCCCGCAAACCGATATTTATATCGAGAAAGACGCTTCCATCAATGACCGCCTGGACCGCCTGCGGCTGTCTTCGACCACTTCACTGATGACGCGCCGCGACGTTATTATCGTGGCCAGCGTCTCATGCATCTACAATCTGGGTTCGCCGGAAGACTACCAGCAGTTCTTGCTGTACCTGAACACCGGCGATGAGATGGACCGGGACGAGGTGATTCTCAAGCTCGTGGACATGCAGTATGAGC
Organism: Candidatus Omnitrophota bacterium; assembly: GCA_020632495.1. GTDB lineage: Bacteria > Omnitrophota > Gorgyraeia > Zapsychrales > Zapsychraceae > JAGOSC01. Next base: position 1,864,235 of record JACKFL010000005.1, read on the forward strand.
GCAACGATTACGAGTTTACCCGGGGGAAACTCCGTGTGCGCGGCGATACGATTGAGGTCTATCCGGCGTATCGCCAGGACGCGCTGCGCATCGAATTCTTCGGCGACGAAATTGAACGGATTACCCAGATTGAACCGGTCTCGGGAAATGAGATTCAGGTGCTGGAGCAGGCCGCCATTTATCCGGCCAAACACTACCTGATTTCGCCTCCGCGGATCGAGGACGCCATGGTCCAGATAGAAGCGGAGCTTAAGGAGCGGTTGCGTTTTCTCAAAGATCAGGGCAAATTCGCCGAGGCCCAACGGTTAAATTCGCGGACACGTTATGACATGGAAATGATGCGTGAGATGGGTTACTGTCACGGCATTGAAAACTATTCGCAGGCACTGTCCGGACGCCCTGCGGGTAGTCGGCCGTTTTGTCTGATCGACTATTTCCCCGAGGATTTTGTCACCTTGATCGACGAGTCGCATGTGACGATCCCGCAAATTAACGGCATGTACGAAGGGGACAAGGCGCGGAAAAATACGCTGGTGGAGTACGGTTTCCGGTTGCCGTCCTGTCTCGATAACCGCCCGCTCAAATTTGCCGAGTTTGAAAAGATCGTCGCGCAGGCTATTTACGTATCGGCCACCCCGGGTCCGTACGAACGGAAGAAAAGCGGCCCGCATGTCGCCGAGCAGATCATCCGTCCGACCGGGATCGTCGATCCGCCTATCGAAATCCGGCCGACCGCCGGGCAGGTGGACGATTTGGTGGCGGAGGTTACCAACCGGGCGGCTCTTGATCAGCGGGTCCTGGTCACGACGCTCACCAAACGCATGTCGGAGGATCTCTGCGACTATTTGGCCGAGCAGGGGATCAAAGTGAAGTATCTTCATTCGGATATCGACACCATCGAACGCTCCGCTATTTTAAAGGGTTTGCGCACCAAGAAATTCGACTGCCTGGTCGGGGTGAATCTGCTTCGGGAAGGCCTCGACTTGCCCGAGGTGTCGCTGGTGGCGATCTTTGATGCGGACAAGCAAGGGTTTCTGCGATCGCAGACCTCCCTGATTCAGACCGCGGGCCGCGCGGCGCGCAATGTGGAGGGGTTGGTCATCATGTACGCCGATACGGTGAGCCTCGCCATGAAGGCCACCATCCACGAGTGCGAGCGCCGTCGCCGGATTCAACTGGCATTCAACAAGGAGCACAACATTACCCCGACGACGATCCAAAAGGTGATCCGGGAGGGGATCGAAGATATCGCCTACGAACAGGCGGAGGAGACCGTGATGCATGTCGCGGGACAAAAGGAAGAGGAATACACGCTATCCAATATCGTATCCGAGCTGGAGGGGCAAATGGAAGCGGCGGCCCGTAACCTGCAATTCGAAAAGGCGGCCTTGATCCGCGATAAAATTAAAGAAATCCGCGACCACGGCGTCGACCCCGCCGACCTGCGACCGAAAAGCGGCGGGAAAGGGCGGGGCAAGCACAAGAGGAAGAAGTGGAAACGTATCTGACCGTCGACATCGGAAACTCGGCCGTGTCTATCGCGGTGGTAAAAGGATTGCGTGTCCGTTACGCCGAAAATGTGGATGTGAATCAGCCGGTGCGGGATTTTACCGGCGCTATGAAAAAAGTCCTGGCGACTGTCCGTCGGGGTAACTATGACCTGACCGCGGTCCTGGTGTGCAGCGTGGTTCCCGTCAAGAACAGGCCGGTACGCAACCTGCTCACCAAGCACTTAGGGATTCGACCGCATTTCGTCGGCGAGGATCTGGATGTGCCGTTGATCAACAAGTACCGCGATCCCGCACAGGTGGGCCGCGACCGGCTGGTCGGCGCTTATGCCGCCCAGCAACTTTTTGGTCAGCCGGCTGTCATTGTCGATTTCGGAACCGCGATTACGCTGGATGTCCTTTCCCGCGACGGGCATTACATGGGCGGCGTCATCGTGCCCGGTATGCGACTCTCCCTGGAATCCCTCCACCGCAAAGCGGCGCTGTTGCCGCGGATTGAAGAGGTCCACCGGCCGCGATCGGTGATCGGCCGGACAACGGAGCACAGCATCCTTAGCGGGCTTGTTTACGGATACGGAGAGATGTGCCGCGGTCTGGTGCGGCGCATCAGCCGCAATATCGAAGGGCGGCCGCGGATCGTGGTGACGGGGGGATATGCCCGTCTGATGGTCCAATTTCTGTCCGATCTCGAGCCGGCCGTGGATACGCACCTGGTTCACAAGGGCTTGGTACTGTGTTACCGCCACCATATCCGCGGTTGACTCTCTATTGAAGCAAGTCTGCAAGTCATTCAAATAAATAGATTTAGTCACAAATTCAAAAATTGCTTGACTTTCGGGGATATTTTGATAAATTAGCACTCCAAAGACACAAGTGCTAATCATAATTTCGACGGTTTGGTCGGATTAACCCAATACATAAGGGAGGAACACAGGATGGAGATTCAACCGTTAGCTGATCGAATTCTGGTGAAACCGCTGGAAGCCGAGGAAAAGACCAAGGGGGGGATTGTGCTCCCGGACACCGCCAAGGAAAAGCCCCAAGAAGGAAAGGTCGTGGCGGTCGGCAAGGGTAAGATCACCGAAGACGGAAAGGTCAGGGCTCCGGAGCTGAAAAAAGGCGACCGTGTCCTGTACGGAAAGTACAGCGGAACCGAAGTGTCCACCAAGGATGGTCAGGAATATTTGATTATGCGTGAAGATGATGTCTTCGCGGTTGTCACGAGTTAACGCTGCGTCAATCTTTAAAGAAGCAACCCAAGGAGAAAAACATGGCAAAACAGCTTGAATTCAGTGATGCCGCACGCCGCGAGATCCTGCAAGGGGTCGAGAAACTGGCACGTGCGGTCAAGGTTACGATGGGACCCAAAGGTCGTAACGTCGTATTGGACCGAAAATACGGATCCCCCACCGTCACCAAGGACGGGGTCTCGGTTGCCAAAGAGATCGAACTTGAGGATCCGTACCAAAATATGGGCGCACAGATGGTGAAGGAAGTCGCCGAAAAGACGTCGGACAATGCCGGCGACGGGACCACGACAGCGACGGTCTTGGCCGAAGCCATTTACCGTGAAGGTTTGAAGAACGTCACCGCGGGCGCCAATCCGATGGCTTTAAAGCGCGGTATCGATGCCGCCGTTGAAGCGGTTGTCGGCAAGATCAGCAGCATGTCCAAGAAGATCAACCTGAAGAACATCACGGAAGTCGAACAAGTCGCCACCATTGCCGCCAACAGCGATAATGTAATCGGCAAGAAAATTGCTGAAGCCTTTGAAACAGTGGGCAAAGACGGTGTGATTACCGTGGAAGAATCCAAGACGATCAATACCGAATTGAAAGTGGTTGAGGGGATGCAGTTTGATCAAGGCTATCTTTCGCCGTATTTCTCGACGGACATGGAGAAAATGGAATGCATCCTGGATGATCCCTTCATCCTGATTTGCGAAAAGAAGATCTCCAACATCAAAGAAATCCTGCCGGTGCTCGAGCAGGTCGCCAAAGCCGGCGCTCCGTTGCTGATCATCAGTGAAGACGTGGAAGGTGAGGCATTGGCCACGTTGGTTGTCAATAATATGCGCAAGACGCTTTCCTGCGCGGCCGTCAAGGCGCCGGGATTCGGCGACCGCCGCAAGGCCATGTTGCAGGATATCGCCATCCTGACCGGAGCGAAGGCCGTGACCGAGGATCTCGGTTTGAAACTCGACAGCCTGGAAATCAAGGATCTCGGCCGCGCCAAGAAGGTCAAGATCGACAAAGACAACACTACCATCGTCGAAGGTGCGGGCAAGACCGCCGACATCAAGGCGCGTATCGCGCAGATCCGCAATCAAATCGAGTCGACGGATTCCTCATACGACAAGGAAAAACTTCAGGAACGCTTGGCCAAGCTGGCCGGCGGTGTCGCGATCATCAATGTCGGCGCGGCTACCGAAACGGAAATGAAGGAAAAGAAGGCCCGTGTTGAAGACGCACTGCATGCCACGCGTGCCGCCGTCGAGGAAGGCATTGTGCCGGGCGGCGGTGTCGCTTTGCTGCGCACAATCGCCGAGATCGACAAGATCAAGCTGAAAGGCGACGAGGCGACCGGTGTGAGTATTGTCCGCCGCGCCATGGAAGCCCCGGTCCGTCAGCTGGCAGAAAATGCCGGTCTGGAAGGGTCCGTCATCGTCGAACGTCTGAAGGCGGAAAAGACCGACTCGATCGGTTATGACATCAACCAGGATGCCTATGTCGACATGCTCAAATCCGGGGTCATCGACCCGGCCAAGGTCACCCGGACAGCGTTGCAAAACGCGGCCAGCATAGCCTCACTGTTGCTGACCACCGAAGCGCTGGTGACGGATATCCCGGAAAAGGAACCTGCCGTACCGGCCATGCCCGGAGGCGGAATGCCGGGAATGGGCGGCATGGGCGGCATGATGTAAATCAACCGGACCCGGTCCGTTATACATAAATGAATGAGGGGCAGAGAGTTATATAACTTTCTGCCCCTTTTTCTCATGTCCTCCGGGAGTTTGGGGGATTACTGCCAAACCCGCTCAGGAGCGAAAAACGTCTATTGACAGCGCTTTCTTATAGTGTATACTATACATAATTCAATTCTAGTAGCATTCCCCAATCACACCGTTTCACGTAACCAACTTTAGTCAGCTCAGAAAATCCATGGAGATTCTGTCTTCGACGGAATTTTTGTGTTTATTATTCAACACTTGTGAATGCTATTCATCAGAGGGGAATGAGTATGAAGATCGCTGCCTTTAAACGAAGCTTTACCTGCCAAATGACAAGCTTTATTGTCTTGTCGGTGTTTCTAACCACCTCGGTTGTGCCGCCCGCCGCCGCACAATCGGTCTCCGGGTCGGTGCTTGACCTGCCCGTTCCGGGGACGCTCGTTGAACCCACGGACCGATTCAATCCGGCCATAATCAAGGGGATCACGATCCATCCGGATGATCCGCTGCAAATGAGCTTTTTGGTGGACCAGGGCGAAACCGCTATGGCAGAAGCGGAATTTCGTACCGAATCCAACCGTATGATCAAGTACTTCCTGGCCGCGCTGACCGTTCCCGAGAACGAGTTGTGGGTCAACCTCTCCCCATACGAAGAAAATAGAATTGTCGGAAATCACCTCGGCGTGACTGAAATGGGCCGCGATCTGCTGGCCCAGGATTATCTCCTCAAACAACTGACATCATCGATGATGTACCCGGAAGGGACGACCGGACAGGAATTTTGGTCCCGGGTGCATAAACTCGCCTATGAGCGTTTCGGCACCACGGAAGTGCCGATGAATACCTTTAATAAAATCTGGATCGTTCCCGAAAAAGCGGTCATTTATGAGCATGCCAATCGGGCCGTCATCGTTGAAAGCAAACTGAAAGTGATGCTCGAAGAGGACTATTTGGCGCTGGAGAATCACCGGGCGTTCGATAAGCACGGACAGACCGTCGCCGAAGCGGACGTCGTCACGGGTGCCGCCGCCGATGTGGTGCGGGAGGTGTTGATCCCCGAAATCGAACGGGAAATTAATCACGGCCGGACTTTCAGCCAGCTGCGCCAAGTGTATCATGCGGTGATCCTTGCCGATTGGTATAAGGAGAATCTAAAGGAAAGTTTGATGGGCAAGGCCTATGTCGGGCAGAACAAGACGGCCGGGATCGAAACCGCCGACCGTCGGGTCAATCAGAAGATTTATGAGCAGTATGTCGAGTCTTTCAAGAAAGGCGTTTACAACTATATAAAGGAAGACGTCGATCCGGTCACCGGTGACAGTATCCCGCGTCATTATTTTTCGGGCGGGGCAGATTTTACCGACAACGCGGTGATCGTGGAAGAGGGATTGACCGCCACCCAGGTGCAGACCCTGGATTTGGCGGATGTCCGTGAAGTGGATGTGGCCTTCAACTTTGCCCGTCCGGATGCGGCGTTGATTGCCGAAGACCTGGATAAAAAACGTGGTGTTATCCGTTTGGGAGATACCGACGCCACGGAAGGTTTGTTTTTTAATGTCAAACGCTGGGTCAACCGCGCAGCGGAAAAAGGCAGGGTTTCGACGTTCAATCCGGTGCCCAATATTAAAAGTTTGTTAAGCAAGACGCGGGTGATGGAGGTGCTGGATGCGGCGGGCGTAGACGCTGATAAACTTTACGATATGGTCGACGGAGTAACCTTTTTGGCTGTCGACGACATTAAAAATGGATCGCCGGTGATATTGTTGCGTAATGCCGCCAGTTACCGGGTCGCCAGCTCCAATGTGGGTGAAAACAGTGTTTCTGTTGGCGCGGGATTGGTGAACCAGTTGATGGATTCCGACCAAGAAAACATGTTGGATTATTTGCTGATTCGGGAGTTGGTCGGATTATACAAAGCGGCCGAAATTAATGCGGATGAATCTATTGAAGATGTTGACGCAGCCCTCGCGCAGGCCGAGGCTCAGGCCGAGGAAGTGGAACAAAAGCTGGTGGGTGATCAACTCGCTGAGCTGATCCAGGCATCGGTCGACAACTTTTTAGATGACTATTATGAAAAGTTGCTGACTCAGAATGTGGTTTGGGACTACGAGTCGTCAGTACTTGATGAAGTCCGCGGCAAGGAGTTGGTCGGAGGAAAGACATTCCAGCAAGGACTTTATTGGTCACAGGATCCGGAAGGGAATCTGCGCAGCTTCGGGGGAACGACGACGGCTTCAACGAAGTTCCTGAAGGCGCACGCCGATTTGATTCCGCGGATAAATGCCATTTTGGATGACCTGGATGTGGCCAATGATCAAGGGCGGGTCAAGGCGGAGCGCGACATCCGCGCCCTTATTGTGAGTTACGATATCCCTGAAGACATTGCCCGCGACGTCGCCGAAGCCTACCGCAAACAGGTGGAGATCACCGGTCAGGAATTGGTCGCGGTCCGCAGTTCCGGAAAGGCGGAAGATGCCTCGATCGTATTTAAGGTTTTGACTGACGTGGTGGTCGGATCTAATGCCGGACAGCATGACAGTTATTTGGGCGAAGCCGGTGAAGCCGATGTTGTCCGCCGCTGGCGTGATGACGTTTCCTCTCTTTATACAGAACAGGTCTTGAAATATCGTGACACGCTGATGGTTATTACCGCCATGGATGATATTTTGTCGCGTAAAAAGAAATCTGACCAAATCATCGAAAAGCTGAGTGCCTCCAAGAACCGGGATGATCTGCTGGTGGCGGAAGCCCTGCGGGACAAAAATTTCAACATTATCACCTCAGTCAAGTTGAGAGAGGCCCTGCGCCGTAACGGATTTGTCGAGATGGTCGATGTTGTAGAGGCCCGCCGATCCTTTTACTTTGACGTAGAGAATATCGCGATGGGGGTTACGATCATGCCGATGGCGGACGTTGTGACTTCCTTTGTTATCATGGGACACGACATCGGCAGCAACTGGACCGGTTTTACGTTCCAAAATGTGCCCGAAGCGGAATATTTGAACAAGGGCCGTGTTGCGACGATGACCTTCACATGGCGACTGGGCGAGTCTATTGTCCAGGGGGTAACAACACCGGATACCTTCCTGGTGCATATCGTTCCCGGAGAGAACGGGGAAGAGGCCCAGGTCAACATTCTCAGCAAACAGTTGGGTACTAAGACCGTACAGGCCATATATGCTGTGGAGGCCTTCCGGGCCTTGGGTATGACCGAATCGGATCTGGCGCCGTACCTGCGGTTGGCGGAAGGGGAAGAGATTTCCGGTTCGTTGTTTAAGGCCAAGGCCGGGGCGTCTGTTGAGGACATTCAAGCGACGATCCAAAGGCTTGTCAAATTGAAAGTAGATGCCACCGCCGCTGAGATTACCGATGAGGATCTCAATCTTTTCGATTTGGACAAGGATCAGCTCAAGCTCTTGGTTCACCTAGTTAAAGAAAAGAGTGAAGATCCGGAAATCAAAACGATGTTCACGGACGTTCCTGAGTTTATGCGTGAGATTTATTCGGTGACCGACAGTCAAGTTATCGACGTGGCCCGGGAATACATGAAGAAGGCCGAAGGCTACGGTCATCTGGTTGATATGGAAGGTGGAATCGGTCTGAATTTGGGGCGTCCCAATACGCCGATCACGGTGCAACGCCGCTCTTCGAATGTCCTGGCGGACGTTAAGGAGCCGGATTTGATTCGCATCAGCTACACTTATGTCAAAGAAAAGGACCTGAAGGAAGCCAAGGGTGGCGACGAGGTGGTCGTCAATGATCAAGGCGAAGCCACCGAGTTGCGCAAAGGGCAACTGGTCGCCCAAGGGATTCCGACCCGTAACAGCTTTACCGGTGTCATATACAGGGTAGATGAATCCAAGGAACTCACCGACCAATTTGAGGAAATCAAGGCCTTGGCTGCCAGCGGTAAAAAGATAATCATCCGGACCCGCGAGACGACTCCGGATTACAATGCGGTCCTGCAGACGAAGAACGTCTACGGTGTTATTGCCGACGTCGGCGGGGCGACTTCGCATGCGGCCGTCATGTCGCGTGAGTTGGGTATCGCAACGGTAGTCGGGATCCAAACCTTCGTAAATAAACTGGAGGGAGAGCTGGGTCCCGAAGAAGCCCGCAGAATTATCGATTACATCAATACATCCGGAAACGTGGTTACGGTGGACGCGAACGCCAACGAAAAGACCGGGTACGGAATGGTCTACGCCGGTGAATTGCCGATCAGCGAACGCAATATCGAGATCCAGCTGGATCGTCTGCCGGAAATTTATACGAAAATCGGTTACATCATGGGTATGCCGCATCCGATGCTGCAAATGTCCAAAATCGCCCGTTATAACGGGTTCTCGGGGGTTGCCTTGATGCGTGGCGAGTTCGCCTATGCAGAGGAAAACGTTAATCCGCGCTTCGGACGGGCCTATGATAATCTGCTTGTTCTGGACTATTTGCGCGCCCAGGAAAATCCGGCGTACCGTGACGAACTCAGCGATGAGGAGCGTACGGCGCTTGTCCGGTTTGAGAAACATTTCGGTGCGCGGAACAAACTTCGTGAACAGGGCGTGATCGTGGCGGCCGATGATACGGAGTCCAAGATCGAAAATTATTCAGAGGCAGGCTCCGAGGCATTCTTGAAGAGTCTGGGCCGGTTCGAAAGGCGAGACGTTGATCTGATTCGCAGCCACACCGATGACATCGCGGCAGCGACCCGTCAGATGATCGGTTATATGTCCTACAATGACTTTTTTGAAGCAGTGCACGGCGGTGCGATTTCAACAATGGCCGCGGCCAATAATCAGGATGTGAATGCGGTTCTCTACCGCAGCATCGATTTCAAGAAAAACGAGGCGGCCGAATTGATCGGTTCACGTGTCTTTGATCCGGAACCCGAAGTCTCTACGATGATCGGTGAACGCGGCGCGCGCTGGTTGCTGCAACCGGAGAATGAAATTATCCTGCGTGAAGAAATTAAGATGTTGTTGCGTCAGGTGGCCAAGGGATACCGGAATATCGGATTCTTTTTCCCGTTTGTTTCCACGCCGAATGAGCTAAACCGGCTCACGGAAATTCTGAATGAAGAAGAGCGTCAAATGAGTGAATCCTTGGGTAAGCCGGTCTTCCTGCGCGAAGTCGGCCAGATGACAGAATTGCCCAGCAACGTCATCCAGGCGGATGAGTTTATTGCCGTCCTGAAAAAACATGAGGCCGAACAACTGTCCTGGTTCCAGGGGCGCTTCGGCGAGGATGTGGCCTTCAAACGTAAAAGTTTCTTGTCGTTCGGAACAAATGACCTTACTCAGCTGACATTGGGTGCGGACCGTGATAATCCGATGATGGCGTACCTCTTTAACGAGGCCCATCCATTTGTTACCGATTCGATCCGTCACGTGGCCGCCGCGGCCGTGGACGCATCGACGAAATGTGGTCTGTGTGGCCAGGCATTAGTCAATCTGGTCAATATCAATCCCGAAGCGGCGGAGGCTATCCTGATGATCCTGGGTCAGACTGGAGGATACGCCGGGACCGACTACCTGGGAACGGTGGCTGCTGTCATTCGCTCGGCCAGCGCCACACTCAAGCATGGCGTGGTCGTTGCGGACGAAGGCGAAGATCTCGAGCAGGAGGCCTTGGTTCAAGGCTTCCATTCATCGCTTGATCGGGGTGCCGCTACCCGGCCCCTGTATCTAGTCAAGAGCGCGGCGGATCTCGACGCCTCCTACGTGGGTGACTATGTGGCACTGATGAACGGGATCGATGTCGAAATTGAGATCAAGGAGGAAGAGGGGAAGCCGACCGACTATACTATCGTGGATGAATCTTTACGAGAGAAGTTCAGTCGTCTGGGTGCGGTGATCGTCCCCGAGGTGGAGGGATTTGTCGGCCGGGCCGATTTGCTCAACGCGTTGCGGCAACTGGGTATTCCGGTAATTCAAACACTTATCCGCAATGTACGAAAGATTGGAGAAACCCTTGAACAAGGGCAGCGTGTCACCATCGACTTCAATCGTCAGATCGTATATCGCGGTGAAAAGGAAACACGTGTCAATGTCCCGGAATTGGTCAGCAGCCTGGCCATTTCCGAAGAAGCGGTCAGTACGCCCACGATCGGGTTCGAAAGCACCTTCAGTGTTTCTAAGTTCTACAAAGCAAAGGGAGCGCACCCGTTAACCTATGTCACCTCCACGACGCAATCCCGCGGCGAACTCAGGTCCGCTCTGAAGAAGGCGATTCTTGAGGCCGTCGGAACGGATAAGTCCAAGTCACTCGTGTACGAAACGCTGGATCTCGATACGCATGACTTGGTCCGTCTGCGCGGACATGAAAAGTTTCTGGATGAGGCCGAGGTAAATCCGGCGCTCGGTTTTGCCGGAGTGGATGCCTTGGTCAAAGACGCGCAGTGGCGGAATTTGCTGAAGCTGGAAATGGAAGTCGTGGCCGGGTTGATTGCCGATGGCTATGATATATCCGTGCAATTTAACAGCGCCAAGGTTCCGGAAAGTGTGGAACAGGCCATCGCCATTGCGTTAGAGGCGGGTATTCCTCAAGGAACTTCCTTCGGGATCAATACAGCCTGGCCGGGAAATTATCTCGCCCTTGGGCAATACATCAGTCATGGTCTCGACTTTGTGACCTTGAATGAGCGTCGATTGGCTCAGGGTTACCTGTCGGCCGATCTTTATAAGAATCCGAGTGTCATGCGTTTTTACAAGGCCGACAAGGTTCTTCCCAGTCTTAAAAGGCCGGTGGCGATGATCACCCGGGCGGTTGCCGAAGCGGGTATCGCGCTGCGTAAAATCGGATTTGATGAGGATGCAGCGGTTTTGGCGGAGGGACAGTCTGTGCCGTCGCCGACGAAGGTCATTTATACGCTGCTGGAAACGGTCGGTGAGGAAGACGGAGATACCATTGTCGAAATCTTCGAGCCGCTGGATGTCAAATATTCGTTCGACCGCACCGCTCTGGAAGCCAACCGTGAGCTGATTCAAAATGTAGGGGAAATTCTCTTCGAGGCGGCCCTGCGCAGCGGCCGTGTCTGGCGCCATTCCATCGGGATTCCGTACCGCGTATTGGTCGGCCTGCAGGAATATGATCTGGATGAAGATGATGTGCTCTTTATTCTCGCGGCGGGACATGCCTTGGGGTTGTGGATTCTGGGCCCGAATGAAAGTGAAGGACGTTACTCGCGTGATCAGGTGGCCGCCATGTACCGATTGGACCGCGGCGCCACCTATCCGGTCGTCAAGTTTCGGCCGGGGACAGAACTGGCCGCGCACTTTATGGCCGATGCAGCCATGTCCGCGGAAGTCGACAGTTTCATGGCTGTCCGTATCAAAGACCGCGCCCGTCAGGCTGTAAGTCTTGTAAACGGAGGCGATCGTGAAGCGGTAAGGGCAAGACTCGCCGAGGCATTTGAGGCTGGGGTCCAACAGTGGAGCAAAGACAAAGAGCAGGCCAAGGTCGCCCTTATCGAGGGCGTAAACACCTTCTTCATGTCCCAATATGGTATCAAGGCATTCGCGTCCGATACCGACGAAGTGGAGTTCAATAACGGGACCATCAGTTGGATGGGAATGCCGATCGCCGACAAGAAGATGTTGGGCTTCCGTATCCGAAACGTTGAGGACGACTTGATTGAGCTTATCGCATCACGTATTGAACTGCGTTTTGGCCTGGACGGCAAGGTTATGCCCGATGGAATTCGCGAAGTAACCGAGACAGCTGTCCGGCTGGTTCAGGGTAACCAGAATCCGGCCAAGAAGTTGGCCTTTGCCCGGGAATTGGGTGAAGCCTTTAAAGAGGAAGCCCAGAAGGCGGGCACTAATTTCAGTGATTTTGCTGATGGCATCGTAAGTCGGATGAATACGCTACGGCCAGGCATGCTGATCTTCGAGCCAGGCAAGGTCGTGCCACGACTTTATGGTAGTCGATTGGTGACATGGTTGAACCGGGTAATCGCAATTAAAACCGACAGGGGATTCGAGATTCTTGAGGATGAGTTGGTATTTTTTGCTGAGTCCCTGACCGGTTTCTTGAATGCGCGTTATACCCAGGCTGATGAGTTTCTATCAACCGAAACCCAGATTATCAACGGGATTCTTGCGCAACCGCAATTTATTCAGTTGAAGGATGACCATACCCAACTTGTAAAGTTGTCCATGGCGGCGGCTATGACCAACGGGCTGGAGCCGAAACCGGAAAATCCAAATGCCGTCTTCGCGTGGGGTCGGCTGACCGGCGCTTTAATTGGTGAGGACTTCCCCGTGTCACAGAAGTTAAATATTCTGGAGGACATCTATATCGAAGTATTAAGTCGTAATCCGCGGATTGATCCGGTCCAATTTGTGCTGGGTCTCGCTACCAAAGGCGTTGGCGAAAAGGGGCCGGATGTTTTCCATCAAATATACCGGCGATTGCAAGGCTACCTTAAATTGTTGCGTTCTGGAGAGTTAAATGGGACCGATGACGTCAACAAGGTAATTGCAGCCGTGGAGCGCGTTATCGCCGATGAAGCGGTCATCGCCGAGGCCGGCAAAGAGGTCGGGGGTATCGACCTTGATCCCAATCTCTTTGAACTGCAACGAAAAGGAAGTGGAAGCCTGGTCTTCCCGAAATATAACGGAGCCGTCGAGCGGCTTAATCTTAACGGCTTTGTGCCGGTGATCATCAACGTGACCCCGGTGCCGAGCCTGCCCATGCTTTTGGGGATGATTGAAAATGCTGAAGATGAATCGAATGGCATCAGTTACGATTCCCTGGATCCGTTGGACCGCAACGCTAAGTCTTTATCGGATCAGACAGATCAGCTTAGTTTGCTTGCAAACTAAGCTGATCTGATCAGCATCCCGCAAAAATGCCTAAGTGGATCGCGAATAACGTTTTTCTTTCTTGACATTTCCCGCCAGAGTGACTATATTATTACTTTAATTGCATCCCAAATTCTTTTTTAGGCGTTATATCTCGGGTTTTCAGACCAAATCTTACTCAGAATCAACAACTTACGTGCATATAAACACTCAATGAAAGGATCGTCATGGCCGAGTGGATTGGTATAGGTAGACGGGCCAGAAGGTGCTATGGGTTTGACGAAGTCGCCCTTGTGCCTGGAATGTTAACTATCAATCCCAACGAGGTCTCCACCACTTGGACATTGGGTGGAGTGGATTTCGATGTTCCGATCCTGGCAGCGGCTATGGATGGAGTGGTTGACGTAAGTTTTGCCGTAGCCATGGGAAAATTGGGCGGGATCGCTGTTTTGAACCTTGACGGGGTTCAGACCCGATATGATAATCCGTCTGAAGTCCTCAGCCAGATAGCCAGTGCCTCGCCCGAAGAGGCGACCAAGCTGGTCCAGGAAGTTTATACCCAAAAAGTTAAGGAATCGTTGATCGCCAAGCGCGTGGAAGAGATCAAGTCTCACGATGTGCCGGCGATTGTGAGCTGTATTCCGCAGAACGCCGAGAAGTATTCCCAGATCGCACAGGAAGCCGGTTGCGACATCTTTATTGTTCAATCCACCGTCGCCTCCGTGAAACACGTGGCGACCGAATACCAGGTGGTCGATCTCAAGAAGCTCTTCCGTGAATCTAAAATACCGATGGTGATCGGGAATTGTGTGACTTATGAGATGGCCACCGAACTGATCGGGATCGGCGTGTCTGGACTACTCGTTGGGATCGGCCCCGGAGCTGCCTGCACCACCCGTGGCGTACTGGGTATCGGTGTTCCCCAAATCACCTCTACCGTAGATTGTTCCGCGGCACGTGATCACCACTATAAGCGGTCCGGCGAATATGTCCCTATCATCACTGACGGCGGAATGCGCATCGGCGGCGAGATTTGCAAGGCCTTTGCGGCCGGTGCCGATGCCTGCATGGTCGGGTCGGCCTTTGCGCGGGCCAAAGAGGCTCCGGGAGGCGGATATCACTGGGGGATGGCCACCTCGCACGCAAATTTGCCGCGCGGGACTCGTGTACGCGTGGGAACCAGCGGCAGTCTCGATGAAATTCTGTTCGGACCCGCCCGCGTAGATGACGGTTCCCAGAATCTCGTCGGTGCCTTAAAGACATCCATGGCATCGTTGGGAGCCCAGAATATAAAAGAAATGCATGATGTGGAAATGATCATCGCGCCCTCGATCCAGACGGAAGGAAAGGTCTTCCAGGTCGGTCAAGGCGTCGGTATGGGGAAATGACGTTGACGTAGCGCGCATAATTCAGGAAGCCAGGACAATTTATGGGCCCAAGAGCACAGAAAAACGCGAACACAGTCAAGAAAAGTACGGCAAAGAAAACAGTCAAAAAGTCCGCTGTGAAAAAAGCGGTCAAAAAGACGGCAAAGACAGCAGTTAAAAAAGCCGCCAGTAAAGCGGCAGCAACCCCAAAAAAGAGTGTTGCCGTGAAAAAAGCTCCCCGTAAGGCCAAGAAACGCATGGGGAGGGTCCCCAAGCTCAAGAAGGTGCGCAGCCGCATCGCGGCCACCATCAAGGTTCGCAAGATCAAGAGTAAGGATGTCGTCATCATCCTGGACTTCGGTTCTCAGTACACCCAACTGATTGCCCGCCGGATCCGGGAGAACAAGGTCTACAGTAGGATCGTTGCCTACAATATCACCCCCGAAGAAGTTAAGGAAATCAATCCCAAGGGGATTATCCTGTCGGGCGGCCCCCTGAGTGTTTACGACGAAAACGCCCCGTTACCGAATGAAGAGATTTTCAAGTTGGGTATTCCCGTCCTCGGAGTTTGCTATGGGATGCAGGCCATCGTGCATATGCATGGCGGCAAGGTCAAGGCCAGCCAGGAACGGGAATTCGGCCGGGCCGAGCTGTTCGTGGACAGCAACAAGGACCTGTTTTCAAATCTTCCCACCAATTTGACCTGCTGGATGAGTCACAGCGACGAGATTAAGAAGCTGCCGACCGGATTCGTCAAGATTGCCCACACGCTCAGCGCCTCATGCGCGGCCATTGCCAACCGCCAGAAGAAAATATTCGGCGTCCAGTTTCATCCGGAAGTGGTACATACCCAACGCGGCACCCAATTGCTGTTGAATTTTGTATTTCAGATTTGCGGTTGCCTGCCGCGCTGGACGATGGACAAATTCATCAAGAGTACGATGAAGCAGATCAAGGAGCGTGTCGGGTCCAAAAAGGTTGTCCTTGGGCTGAGCGGCGGGGTGGATTCTTCCGTTGCTGCGATGCTGATTCACAAGGCGATCGGCAAGAAACTGTACTGCATATTCGTGGATAACGGGCTTCTGCGTAAGAACGAGGCGGCCAAGGTAGAACGGAACTTCAAAGGCAATTTCAAAATGAATCTCACGGTGGCTACCGCTGAGAAACGTTTCCTGGACCGTTTAGCCGGCATCGAGGATCCCGAAGAAAAACGGGTGATCATCGGCGATGAGTTCGTTAAGGTTTTTATGGAAAAGGCGAGCCGTCTGAAGAATACCGCCTTTCTCGCGCAAGGCACGTTGTACCCGGATGTTATTGAATCCATCTCCCCGACGGGCGGCCCATCCGCCAAAATCAAAAGTCATCATAACGTCGGCGGACTGCCCAAAGATATGAAGCTCGAGCTCATCGAGCCGTTTCGCGAGCTCTTCAAAGACGAGGTCCGTGAAATCGGAAAACGTCTGGGGCTTCCCGACTCGATCCTGAAACGTCAACCGTTCCCGGGGCCGGGATTGGCCGTGCGTATCTTAGGGGCCGTTTCCAAGGATCGGCTGGACATGTTGCGCGAGGCCGACGAGCGGATTATGGATGAAATCAAGAAGGCCGGATTGTACGACGAGATTTGGCAAGCCTTCGGCGTTCTGCTCCCGGTTCAGACCGTGGGGGTGATGGGTGATCAGCGTACTTATGAAAATGTGATCGCCGTACGCGCCGTGACGTCCACCGACGGAATGACCGCCGACTGGGCGCAAATCCCGTACGAAGTCCTCGGCCGGATCTCCAACCGCGTCATCAACGAAGTCCCCGGCGTCAACCGCGTCGTCTACGACATCAGCTCCAAACCGCCCGCCACCATTGAGTGGGAATAATCTAACGCCATCGATCCGTTAATCGAACAGCCTCACGCTGATTCTGCGTTCTTGTGATCGATGGCCTTTTTGTTATAATGTTGGCATGACCCCCATGGATTATATCCATCTCCACGTTCATACCCAGTACAGTCTGCTCGACGGCGCCTGCCGTATCAAACCGCTCATCGACAAGGCAGTGGCCTATAATATGCCGGCCGTCGCCATGACCGACCACGGCAACATGTTCGGGGCCATCGAGTTTTACCAGGCCGCTGAGAAGCAGGGCATCAAGCCGATTATCGGCGTGGAGGCCTACCTGACCGTACATGGCGACCGCCATGAGAAATCCGCGCAGAACAAAAATACTTCCCATCTCCTGTTATTGGCCAAGGACATTGCCGGATACCGGAATCTGCTCAAGATCGTCTCCGAGGGCTACCTGGAAGGATTTTATTATCATCCGCGTATCGACAAGGCATATTTGGCCGAACATGCCGAAGGTTTGATCTGTTGCTCGGCGTGCCTCAAGGGAGAGGTGGCCTGGAATCTGATGCATGACAATTACAATGCCGCCTTGAAGTCCGCCGACGACTTTCACCATATTTTCGGCAAGGGAAACTTCTATCTGGAGATGATGAATCACGGCATACCGGTCCAGGATAAGGTCAATGAGCAATTAATCCGGATTTCCCGCGAACTCGACATCCCGCTGGTGGCGACCAATGACGTGCATTATCTCGAACCGGAGCAATCGCACGCGCACGACGCACTGTTGTGTATTCAGACCCAGACGACCTTGGATGACCCGCGCCGCATGCGCCTGGCCACGCCGGAATTTTATTTCAAAGATCAGCAGTCCATGACCACACTATTTCAGGAGGTGCCCGAGGCGATCCGCAATACCGTGGCTATTGCCGAGAAGTGCAATCTGAAGCTGGATTTCGATAAATACTACCTGCCGCGTTTTGATCCTCCTGCCGGAAAGACGCAGAAGGATTTTCTGGACGATCTGTGTGCCCAAGGTCTCAAGCGCCGGTATCCCGAGGAGACGGAGGAAATCCGGGAACGCCTGAAACACGAAATGGAGACCATCGAACGAATGGGTTTTGTCGCCTATTTCTTGATTGTTTGGGACTTCATCAATTATGCCCGGGAGCACGATATACCGGTCGGCCCGGGCCGCGGTTCCGCGGCGGGCAGCCTGGTCAGTTATCTCCTGGGGATCACCGATCTCGATCCGTTGAAGTACAAACTGCTGTTTGAGCGTTTTCTGAATCCCAGTCGCAGCGGGATGCCGGATATCGACATTGATTTCTGTTATGAGCGGCGCGGGGAAGTTATTGATTACGTTAATCGCAAATACGGCAGTTCCAACGTGGCCCAGATTATCACCTTCGGGACCATGCAGGCCCGCGCGGCGATCAGAGACGTCGGACGGGCGATGGGCGTGTCCTATGGGGATGTCGACCGCATCGCCAAACTTATTCCCAATGACCTGGGGATCACCCTGGATGAAGCGATGAAAAAGGAGCCCCAGCTTCAACAATTGTGTGAGACCGATAAAGTGTCCCGCGATATCTTCCAGATGGCAAAGACTCTGGAAGGCCTGACTCGGCACGCCTCCATCCACGCCGCCGGGGTCGTAATTTCGGACAAACCCTTGACCGAATACTGCCCGCTGTTCAAGACCAGTGACGATCAGATCACTACCGCTTATTCTATGAAGAGCATTGCCAGCATCGGGCTGCTCAAGATGGACTTCCTCGGATTGCGCACGCTGACCGTTATTGATGAGGCCCTGCGCTTGGTGCGGGAAAGACATCAGGTCGACGTGGATTTCGACGCGCTCAGTATGGACGATCCCCATACTTACGCGATGCTGGGGAAGGGAAAGAGTTTCGGTGTGTTCCAGCTGGAATCTCAGGGGATGCGGGAATTGCTGAAACGTATGCAGCCGTCGGAGTTTGAGGATCTGATTTCGATCCTCGCGCTGTACCGACCGGGGCCGATGAAGAGCGGGATGCTTGACGATTTCATTAAACGCAAAAGGGGTGAGGTGCCGGTGGAATACGATCACCCCAAGCTGGAGCCGATTCTCAAGGCCACCTACGGGATAATCCTTTATCAGGAACAGGTTATGCAGATCCCCGTGGCCCTGGCCGGGTTTTCCCTGGCGCAAGCCGATAATCTGCGGCGGGCGATGAGCAAGAAGATCCAGGCGGTCATGGATCAGATGCGTAAAGATTTCGTCGACGGATGCGCGGCCCAAAGCGATATCAGTCATGAAAGTTCCAACCGCCTGTTTGACCTAATAGATTACTTCTCGGGTTACGGGTTTAACCGAAGTCACTCCGCGGCATATGCTTTGATTACCTACCGCACGGCGTATCTCAAGGCCAATTATCCCGTCGAATTTATGTGCGCGATCCTCAACAGCGAATTGAGCAATACGGACAAGCTGGTGGAGTATATTAAGGAATGTCAGCTGCTGGGAATGGAGGTTCTGCCGCCCCATATCAACCGCAGTTATGCCAAGTTTACGGTTGTGGATAACCGGACGATCCAATACGGACTGGTGGCGGCGAAGAACGTCGGTGCGGCGGCCATTAATGCTGTAGTGGATATTCGCGAAAGCGACGGCCCGTACACATCTTTAAGGGACCTCTGCGAACGGCTGGATTCCAAAGTAACGAACCGCAAGACTTTGGAAAGCCTAATCAAATGCGGTGCCTTGGACGAATTCGGCGCGACCCGCTCACAAATGATGGCCGGACTGGAAAAGACGCTGGAGGCCGCCGGGAAACGGCAGCGGGAGAAAGCCTCGGGACAATTTTCCTTCTTCGACATGGAGGACGACTCAAACGGTTTTGCCCGGGAGGAAAATCTCTTGCCCGACATCAAGGAATGGCCGCAGACTCAATTGTTGTCTTACGAGAAGGAAATCCTGGGCTTTTATGTCAGCGGGCACCCGCTGGCTCATTATCAAGCTGAGATAAAACAATTTACGGATTTCTCGACCAGAAATCTCAAGCTAGCCGTGGATGGCGAGGAGATTCGTTTCGTCGGTATGATCGAAAAGATCAAGCTGACGAACACGCGTAAGACTAACGAACGGATGGCGATCGTCAAGTTGGAAGACGAAGTGGGTGATGTGGAGGTGGTGGTTTTTCCGTCGGTCTATAACCTGCTCGCGCCGCTGCTGCGGTCCGGTGAGGTCGTTTACCTCAAAGGAAAGGTAAGCCTGCGTGATGATGACGCCGCGATCATCGCCAATGATATGGGTATGATTCAAGATGTTTATAAAGCAATCAAATCCATCAACTTAGATTTAACCGGTTTAGGTCAGCACGGTATAGACCGGCTGAAGCGAAAATTGTCGAGCTCGCCGGGAAAAGTTCCGGTTTATTTGCGCATGCCAACCGAAGGCAATAAGAGCGTCGAGATTCTGGTCGGAAAAAACTTGTTCGTCGCTCCGAATGAAGATCTGATGAACGATATTAAGGACTTGGTGGGGAACAAATGCTGCCTGTTGAAGTTCTGAGGGGGCCAAAGTGGGAGGAAATCGTTCTTTCCGGTGGGTGATTCTGGCGGAACCTCCGGGGAAATAATTTCTTGACACTGTAAGACCCTGTTGTTACTATACTTAGCATTGGGAGGTAGCCAGAATGACAAAAAAAGATATTGTTCTTAAGATCACCGACATGACCGGCATTAAACAGGTGGACGTCAAGAAGATTGTCCAAAAGACATTCGACGTTATTATCGACAGCCTTGTCCGTAACGAGAAGGTCGAACTGCGTAACTTTGGCGTCTTCAAGATTAAGGAACGCCGTGCCCGATTCGGACGCAATCCGCGCACCGGTGAAAGCGTTCCTGTCCCTCCTCGCAAGGTCGTGGTCTTCAAGCCTGGTCTTGAGATGAAACAAAAAATAAAATAAAGCGTTGCCGACCAATTCAGCCGCTTTCTTGTAACTTTAGTATGCTTCGATACTTACGATCATGCCCCGCCAGCCCGTAGTCACGGGAGGACGGGGTTAGATCATTTATAGACCTCTCATGTCCAAGAAACACACAGTTCCCCGCGGATGCGCCGACATCGCGCCCCCCGAAATCTACCACTGGCAAACCCTTGAGTACGCGCTGCGCGACGTCCTGCAAGCCTATAATTACCAGGAAATTAGAACTCCCATTTTTGAGGACACCGAGCTATTCGCGCGTTCCATGGGGCAGAGCAGTGACGTGGTTATGAAACAGATGCTGAATCTGGCCTCTCAGCGGCCTTCCGAGGACGGCCAGCCGCGACTGTCGGGCCTGTCCCTGCGGCCCGAGAACACCGCCTCCGTGGTGCGGTACTATATTCAGCAGGGGTTGGACCGACGGGAATCGCTGACCAAGCTATTCTACCTGGGCCCGATGTTTCGCGGAGAGCGGCCGCAAAAAGGCCGTTTACGGCAATTTCATCAGGTTGGAGTTGAGGCGATCGGTCCCCATGCCCAATCCCCTTTTCTGGACGCCGAGGTGATCGCGCTTAGTGCTGATATGCTTCAAGCTGCTGGAATAAAAGAATTTGTGATAAATATCAACACTCTGGGTTCGGCCGAAGACAAGGAGAATTTTTCAGGATGGTTACGGCAGCAGCTGGGAGCGCGCCTCGACGAGCTGGACGAGGAGGACAGGGGCCGTTTCGACCGTAATGTGTTCCGGGTGCTGGACAGCAAGAATGCCGCCACCCGCAAGGTGGTCCGAAGTATTGATATGCAACAATTTAAGCTCAGCGACGACAGCCAAGCGTATTTCGAACAAGTCCTTAAGGCGTTGGACAGATTGAAAATCACCTACCGGGTGGACCCGACGCTCGTCCGTGGTCTTGATTACTATACGCATACCGTTTATGAAATTACAAGTTCCGCCCTGGGCAGTCAGGACGCCCTGGGCGCAGGCGGTCGGTACAATCGCCTGGTCAGTCAGTTAGGCGGACCGGAGGTGGGCGCCGTGGGCTTTGCCTTGGGACTGGAACGTATCCTGTTGGCGTTGAATCCGAAGGATGACGCTGTGCCGAACGGTCCTGCCGTGTTTGTCATCGCCTTTGATGAAGACAGCTTTGAACGCGCCTGGGAGGCCACCAGCCTGTTGCGACGGGCCGGAATACGCGCGGACATGGCCTATCAGGTGGGATCGGTGAAGAGCCTTATGCGCCAGGCCAATAAATCCGGCGCGGCGCAAACAGTAATACTTGGTAAGGATGAGCTGGCGCGGGGCGTTGTCGGTCTGAAAGACATGGCCTCCGGCGAGCAGCAGGACGTGTCCATCGGTTCGGACGACTATCAACAACTCATTGAAATCTTAAAGGAAAGGTTGTAGACACATCATGTTACGTACGCATACTTGTGGAGAATTAACCAAAGAACACGCTGATCAAACAGTGACTCTCTGCGGCTGGGTCGCGGCTAGACGCGATCACGGCAAGCCGATATTTGTTGATATCCGGGACCGGTACGGTATTACCCAAGTGGTCTTTCACCCGGCGATTTCCAAGGAGGCCCATGAATTGGTCGGCAAGGTGGGCCCGGAGTTCGTAATCAAAGTGACCGGAACGGTAACGGTGCGCCCCGACAAGCTGGTGAATCCGGATCTTTCTACCGGTGAAGTGGAAGTCGGCGCCACGGGACTGGAAATTCTCAACAGCAGTTTGGTGCCGGTCTTCGAAGTGGACGAGCACGTGGAGGTGTCTGAGGACCTGCGTCTGACCTACCGTTATCTGGACATCCGCCGCCGTAAAATGCTTGATTCCTTGACGACGCGTCACAAGTTGTGCGCGATTATCCACGAGTACATGGACAAAGCAGGTTTCCTGGAGGTCGAAACGCCTGTTCTGACCAAATCGACGCCGGAAGGGGCCCGTGATTTTCTGGTGCCGGCACGCCTGAATGAAGGCAAGTTCTTTGCTTTACCCCAGTCGCCGCAGTTATTTAAGCAAATGTTGATGGTTTCGGGTATCGACAAGTACTACCAAATCGTCAAGTGCTTCCGCGACGAGGACCTCCGGGCGGATCGTCAGCCCGAATTTACCCAGCTGGATATGGAGATGTCCTTTGTGGAGGAGAACGATGTGTTCAACGTCACGGAGCGTCTGTTTCAACGGATCTTTAAGGAAATCAAGGGTATCGATATCCCGGTGCCATTTCCGCGCATGACGCACCGCGAGGCCAAGGAAAAATACAACAGCGACAAGCCGGATTTGCGCAAGGAAGGGGAGGAGTTTAATCTGACCTGGATTGTGGATTTCCCCATGTTCAAGTACAATCAGGAGGAGCAGCGCTGGGAAAGCGAACACCACCCGTTCACCTCTATCAAGGAGGAGGACCTGAAGTATTTGGAAAGCGGGGAGTACGACAAGGTGCGTGCCCGGTCCTATGATCTGGTCCTCAACGGCAACGAGATTGGCAGCGGCTCGGTCCGTATCCACAAAAAGGATATGCAAAAGAAAATTTTTGATATAATAGGTTTCAGCGATCAAGAGGCTCAGAAACGGTTTGGATTTTTGCTCCGGGCTTTCGAGTACGGAGCTCCTCCGCATGCGGGCGCGGCGTACGGCGTCGATCGCCTGGTCGCCATCTTGACCGGTTTGGATTCCATCCGCGATACCATAGCTTTTCCCAAGACTCAGAAAGGCAACTGTCTGATCACCGATGCGCCTTCCGAGATCGACAACAAACAACTATTGGATTTGGGGCTGATGGCTTTAAAAAAAGGAGACGACGATGCGTAACATCACCGCGAAGGGATTGATTATTTTTACGGGTTTGTTCACCTTGTCGGCATGCAAAAGCCTGGCGCCGGATGTTCAGGTGCGGGCATATCAGCAGGATAAGCAGCGGCTCGATCAGATCGTGGATGGGACCGTCGGCAACTGGCAGAATGCTCCGCAGGCCCAGGCCAACCGGACCAAGGATACCCGCAAAGTCTACTTCGTAGAATTTACCAAAGAGCCGCCCAGCGCACCCAACCTGGATTATTTGGTGCAATCCGACGAGATGCAGGATGAGATCGCGCCGGAACCGGTCCGCGATAACCGCAATAATTTTGCCAGCACGCGGCGTCAGCCGGAACCCCGCGCCGCCGAAAGCGGGCTGCGCCGTCCCAAACTGGACATCCCGAAATTCGAGGACGAGGAGACGTACCGGGATGATTCGTATGAGACTAAGCTGTCCTTTGAGAACTACAAGGTTCAAAAGAATGACACGCTACAGAAGATTTCCAAGAAGTTCTATAACTCCTACAGCAAGTGGAAGCAGATTTACGACGCCAACCGCGACGTGATCTCAAACCCCGACGTTCTGCAACCGGGTACAAGCATCAAAATACCGGTCCAGTAATTTGCAACCCCCCGATCTCATTTATGGAACGAACTTTTCAATTTGACAGTAACCGCGAGCTTCAAATCCTCTGCGGCCGCTACGACGAAAATTTGCGTCTGATCGAAAGTGAAATGGACGTGGTGATCACGCAGAAAAGCAGCGGTCTGAACATCAGCGGCAAGCGTCAGCAGGTCGACAAAACCGTGGAGTTGTTCGATTATCTGCGGGGGATGATCGCCGAGGGTTCCGAGATCAAGAAGCGCGATATCAGTTACGCGGTGCGCCTGGCGCAGCCGGACGAGGGTATCGACTTCAAGAAACTGGCCAAGGAGCGCATCGACGTCACCGTGAAAGGCAAGCTGGTGACGCCGAAATCCAAAGGACAGATGGAATATGTGGAGGCGATCAAGCATAATGATATCGTCTTCGGGATGGGGCCGGCCGGAACTGGCAAGACGTATCTCGCCATGGCGATGGCGGTCAATGCGTTCAAGAAGGGGTTGGTCCGGCGCATTATCTTGACGCGCCCGGCGATCGAGGCCGGGGAAAATCTCGGATTCCTGCCGGGGGATATGATTGAAAAGGTTTCACCCTACCTGCGGCCGCTGTACGACGCCATCTACGAAATGATGGACGCCGTGAAGGTCGAAGAGCTGTCCGAGCAAGGGCTGATAGAAGTCGCCCCGTTGGCCTTCATGCGCGGGCGGACCTTGAACGATGCCTTTGTCATTCTGGATGAGGCACAGAACTCCACGCCTTTTCAGATGAAGATGTTTTTGACGCGGCTGGGATTCGATTCCAAGACCGTGATCACCGGGGATATCACGCAAAGCGATCTGCCGAAGGGGACCGATAATGGATTGGTGGATGCGGCCCGCGTGTTAAAGGGGATTAAGGGAATTGAATTTGTCCAGCTGACCGGTCGGGATGTCGTTCGTCACGAGCTGGTCCAGCGGATCATTGAAGCTTATGAGCGCCCTCAAAAAAAGTAGCGACGACATCCGGACCAGCATTTACCGGGTCGGGATTTCGGCGCTCTTCATTGCCGGACTCACACTATTCTGCAAGGCCTTGGGTTACAGTCTCATCATACCCTTGCTGCTTTTTCTGCTTGGATTTCACCTCAAATTCTCGGATACGGCGGACGCGCGCCGTTTCCTCCATCTGGGGCTGCTGCTGGTCCTGGCCGTTTTTGCGGCCCATACCATATCGACCTACAGCGATTTTTCCATTTACTATGTGCCGGTTCCGGCCGTCGGTCTGCTGACGATGCTGCTGTTCAACAGCCGCCGGTTGGCATTCGTCATGTCGTTCGCCGCCAGTACCCTGGTCAGTCTGATTCTTAACGGCGGTTTTGAAATGATGCTGACGTTTCTGATGGGAAGCCTTGTGGGTGCGTATTCGGTGCGCGAGGCGCGTACGCGCGGACAGTTGATCCTGGCCGGGCTCTTTATCGCGGTCATGCAGGTTGTTTGTATTCTCCTGATGAACCCGCGTCCCGAGCTGTTGGTCTCAAAACCGTTTTTCGATCAATTCCTGCTGCCGTTATTTCTCAACGGATTTATCTGCGCGTTTATCGTCGCAGCCACGCTCAAGATCTTCGAGTATCTGTTCGGTGTCCTGACCAATTTCAGTCTCTTGGAGCTGTCTGATTTCAATCAGCCATTGCTGAAGCGGATGATTATGGAAGCCCCCGGTACCTATCATCACAGTCTGGTGGTCAGCAATCTGGCGGAAGCCGCCGCGGACGCGATCGGCGCCCACGCGCTGTTGACGCGAGTGGGGGCTTATTATCATGATATCGGTAAGATGGTCAAGCCCGAATACTTTACCGAGAATCAGATGATGGGATCCAATAAACACGACAATATCGAACCCTCCATGAGCCGGCTGGTTATCCTGAATCACGTTAAGGAGGGGATTGAACTGGCGAAAAAGAACAACTTGAATCCCGCGCTGATCGATTTCATTCCGCAGCATCACGGGACGAGTCTCATCTATTATTTTTACCAGAAATCGGTGGAGGAGGCGGCAGATGGCGAGGTCGTTGACGAAGACATCTTTCGCTATCCCGGCCCGAAGCCGCAGTCCCGCGAGACTGCCATCACACTGCTGGCGGATTCAGTGGAAGGGGCCACGCGCGCCCTGGACGATCCCAATCCGTCCAACATCGAAATGACGGTCAAGAAAGTCGTAAATAATAAATTCATCGACGGCCAGCTGGATGAGTGCCCGCTGACTTTAAAGGAAATCGAGAAGATTTCGTCAACTTTTATCCGCATCCTTACCGCGATGTACCACGGCCGCGTCAAGTACCCGGAGAAAAAGAACGGCGCGGACAAGACCGGTGCGAAGAAAAACAGGAGTGCTTTCAAGGATGGAAATCGACATAACCGATCAGCAGAAGAAGCTCCCGCTCAAGATCAGCAGCATCCAGACGAACGTCGAGACGATCCTCCGCCATCTGAAAATACGTAAGGCCGATCTTTCCCTCGCCTTCGTCTCCAGCCAAAAAATCAGAGCGCTTAATATAAAATACCTCAACCGCGCGCATACGACCGATGTGTTGGCCTTCGACCTTTCATCCGGCGAAGACGGACCCGGGGTGCTGACTGGGGAGGTCATTATCTCAACGGACGCCGTTGTGCAGAATGCGCGCCGCTTCGGGACGACCCCCGCCTCGGAACTCGCGCTCTACATTATTCACGGTATCCTGCATCTGACCGGGTACGATGATCATGCTGCTGCCGACCGGGAGCGTATGCGCGCCAAAGAGCAGGAAGTCCTGCGTGCGCTCGGCGAGCGGCCGGCCGCGGCCCTGCGAAAGTCTTCGAAGTCATCATGATTCCCAAAACCGAAGCCATCGTCCTTAAGTCTTTCGACTACCGGGAGACCAGCCGCATTGTAACTTTCTTTACGAAGGACCACGGCAAGATCACGGCCGTCATGAAGGGGATCCGCAAGGATCCGCGAAAATTCGGCAGTTCCGTCGACAAATATTCGGTCAATGATCTGGTTTATTATCATTACCGCCAGTCGGATCTGCATCTGGTCAGCCAATGTGATCTCAAACAATACTTCTTTCGCGTCAGGGATGACTATCAGCGCAACGTGACCGCCAATTACGCGCTCGAACTGGTGAATAAGATCATGCCGGCGGAGCAGGTCAATAAGGAAGTCTATGATCTGTTGCTCCAATTCCTGGAGCGCCTGCAGGACGAAAAGGATCTGGAGCGGTTAGTCAATCTGTTCCAGATCAAGATGCTCCGGTATTCCGGTTTCAGTCCGCACTTGGACAGCTGCGTGCGCTGCCGGCGGCCGGTTCAGGGAAAGGTGCGGTTCAGCATGGCAGGCGGCGGACTGGTGTGTCCGGACTGCCCGACGACAGAAACCAGTTTTACGCTGATATCCCGCGGAACTGTCTCGACGATCATCCACTTTGAAAAGGAATCGTGGCAGGACTGTTTACGGCTGGGGTTGGCCGCTAAGGTGCGCGCGGAATTGAAGTATATCCTGCATAACTTTCTAGAGTATCACCTCGAACAACCTGTCAAATCTTCCAAATTCCTGCGCTAATCTTTTCGCAAATAGTTGAGGGGGCCGTCGGCCGTATAAAGCTGCGGCAGATTGACGATAAGTGTGGGGAAGGTGCCGTGAATCGGTGTAGAGCGTGCACCGCCGGTGATCAGGACATGATAGGCGCGTTTTGCGCCGGACTTGTCGGTCAGGACGAGGCTCATCTGCTGCTGCCGCACATCGTATTCCAGATGTTCGATCCGGTAGAGTCCTTTGGCTCGTTCCCGGATTCCCGCCATCACCAGGCCGACCAAATCCCCGCGAAAACTCGCCGTGGGGCCGCCGAATTCGTCGTATCGGTTATCCAACGTCCTGCGGTCCGGCCGATAGACGTGGACCCGTCCGAACTGGAAGACATCCCTGCGTCGCATCTCGTCGCTGATCTGCCGGGTCTCCATCCGGCTGGGATAGACGCGGTATTGAATTAAGGTGTGGCGCGCCGCGGCCAGGGCCGTTAATCCCGCAATCAGCAGAGCTGCATTAAGGGCCGGTAAGACGGTCCGACTCGGCAATCGTTCGCAGCACCACAATCCGGCGGCAAACCAATACACCAGGATGACGGAACTCAAGGCGATGCAGCAGCGATAAAACGGGGCATCGCTGACCGCCAGCAGGTTCGTACTGAAGCTGAGGATCAGGATCCCCGCGAGCAGGGACGCCCGCAGGACGACCGCCGACGGGGAACGGCGCCAGAGTGATATCGCCGCGGCGCAGCCGATCAGCAACACCCCGGCGGCTGATAGGGCGGTTAAAGGGGCGGAAGGAAATATGTTCCACAAGTTTAGCGCGTTGACCAACGGTTCCGACAGAAACCAGGCCGCCTTTCTTCCGATGGCCGTGTTCAGTTCGTACGGATTGTAGAAACCGAGCTGGGCGGGGGGGTGCAGGTGGCGGGTGGCCTTAAGGATCAATGCGTACAACCCCATGCCGGCGGCGCCGGTCCCGATGAGGACAGCCGCCTTTAGAGTGAAAGTTTTCCCCGGAGATCCCGGAAAGCGAACCAGGATCATGGCCGCGCCGGCCCAGTAAAACATTGCCGTGGACGGATGCGTGGCGATAGCCGAGAGCAAAAAGAGCAGTGCGAGCCACAATCGCCAACTCGTCACGGCCCGCCGGGGACTTTCCTCCGGGATGCCGTCGGCACAGGTCGCGGCCAGCAGTGCCAGTAGGACGCCGGTCAGCTGGAACGCATAGCCGGCCATAGCGACCAGGATCTGAAAAGAGGGCAGCGTCACGATGAGCGCGGACAACACTGACGCCGGGCCGGACGGCCAGCCGTTTCGCCGCAGCAGCCGCCGCATGAGATAGACGCAAACGAGAACCTGCAGGAAGCCGATCCAGCGTATGGCATTCAGATCGGCGACATGATTCACCAGCCGTCCTTGTAAGGCGTAAACCGGCGCGCCCACAAAGCGGCCGATTGCCAGGCTTAATTGATAACTCTTCGGGTACGGCTGGTGTGGCGAGGTGAGAAAGAAATTGACATCATCGTGGTAAAAGTAGTGTCCGGTCAGAGCGGGCAGATACACGAACAGGAGGGCGGCCAGGATGAGCAGAGCGGAAAGCGTGCTGCGGGCGCCGGCGGGCATCAATCGTCCCACGTTCCAACGTTATCCGAGGTCGGCCGTTTCTGTGCCGACAGTCGGGCCGATTTTTGCAGGAGCTGACTTTTGATATCTTTGGCCAAGCCCAATCCGATCGTCGGGATATCCGCCAATTGATCGACCGATAAAAACTGTAGGTCTTTCTGTTTGAGGATGCCTTTCTTGACCAGCTGCCGTGCCCGGACCCGGCCGATACCGCGCAGTTGGACCAGCTCCAGCAAGTCTTCCTTGATTCCGTTACGGATGCGTAATCGCAGATTCTCCAGGCGTGTGGTTAACGGCTTACGGTTCAGCAGGTCGGCGATAGAGATGGCCGCGTAGAGCAGCCACTGTGTGGAGTCGACGTGCCGGTAAATATCACCCGGCCCGATGTTGAACTTGTCGCAGATCGCCTCATCGCGATCTTCCTCCATCCATTGGTTGAGCATCCACGTGGTCTTGATGGTGGACAGGTAGAAATAGAAATCATCCAGCATTTCGGTATTTTCGGGTGTCAGGAGAAACTGCTCGTAGAAGTGCGTTGCAAAGTGTTCCAGATCCTCGATGATGTCCTTGCCGAGGCCCTGTATCGTGGGGCAGTCGGGGGTACACGTCATTAGATGCAGGATACCGATTTCGGAATACGGTTTGCTTTCCGAGATCTGGGATAGGCCCTGACGGATGATGATGGCCGTAAACGGATCGATATACAGACGGCTGGTCAGGGCGCCGAGAGGCGTCGCAAAGAACCGGTAGCCGGCCTTCTCGACGAATTTCTCCTGGTGCAGGAAATCGAAAATCCCGGTGATAATATCCAGCAGATTGGGTTCGAGATTTTGATGGTGCAAGAACGTATGCGAGATAAAGTTAAGCATGCCCTTGATGTCGTACACATAGCCGCCGGCGATTGATGAGAGGATGTGGATGCGCAGGGCGGATTCATTGGCGAGTTTGGAGGTGACCGGCTCGCTTTTGGCCTCAATGTACCGTTCGAAGAGGGTGGCGGACTCTGAATGGCTCTTGGCGATCAGTACGGCTTCGCCGTATTCGTCGAACTGCGGCCGGCCGGCGCGCCCGGCGCATTGCTTGTATTCGAATGTCGGGATAAAGGCCGCGCCCAAACCGGCCTCGAAACGCTTACAGTCGCGGATGATCGCCCGGCGGGCGGGCAAATTGACGCCGGCGGCCAGAGTGGGGGTGCATGAGATGGCCTTGATCAGATTGCCTTTGAAATGCTCCTCGATGAGTTCCCGTTGCTGAGGTTTGAGTCCGGCATGGTGAAACGCCGCGCCGTGTTTGACCACGTCGGCCAGTTTATGGCAAACCTTGGTCGCGTCGGTACCCGTGCCGACGATCTTTTTAGAGAGTATCGCCAGCCGTTTCTTTTCATCGTCGCTCAGCGTCTTGGCGACGGAGCCGCTGACCTGCCGGCTGACGGCCTGTGCCGAACGCCGGGACCCGACAAAGATAAGGACCTGCCCGCCCCCGCGCAGGGTGTCCAGGGTCAGCTTGCTGACATCATCACGGGCTTCCTCCAGGATTTTGCGGTTGGGGGGCTCGTTGAACTCGATTTGGCCGTTAAAATAAACACCTTCCCGCAGGGGGATCGGCCGCCAGTCGCTTTGCACCAATTCCGCGTTGAGCCAGGCCGCCATTTCTTCGGCATTGCTGATCGTGGCGCTCAGGGCCAGGAGCTGGGTGGCGGGGTTCAGTTCCTTTATCCGCGCGGTGAGGATTTCCATCGTGGGGCCGCGCGAACCGTCATTGATGAAGTGGATTTCGTCCAGGACCACCACACTCAGATCATCGATCAGCCATTTGGCCTTGCCGCGCAGCAAGGAGTCGACTTTCTCGGCAGTGGCCACAACAATGTTGTAACGATTGAGTTTATGGGAGGGAGTGTCGTGATCGCCGATAGCCAGCCCGACCTTGGCGCCCAGCGCGGCGTATTTATTGTGGAAATCTTTGTACTTCTCACTCGCCAGCGCCTTCAGTGGGGCGATATAGAGACAGCGTCCGCGTCCGTTGAGGATAGCGTGCAGCATACATAATTCCGCCATCAGCGTCTTGCCGGCCGCGGTGGGTATGGCCAGCAGGACGCTGCGCCCTTTTAGGAGTCCCTTTTTAACCGCTTCTGCTTGCGGGGGATAGAGATCGGTAATGCCGGAGGAGAGGATGGCCGCGCGGGCCTCAGGGGGGAAGCCATGTGCCTCAAGGGCGGTTTGCATTTTCATGTTGTGTTTTCTAACACAAAACCCCTGGAGTGTCAATAAATACGGATTTAGTAATTGACCGATAATCCTTAATTATGTTATTGTCTTACTATTATTAGGGGTATTGGTACTCATCATCATGCGTGCAGTCCTGCAACGAGTAAAAAAGGCGAAAGTCGAAGTCAATGCCAAGACCGTTGGTGAAATTCAGAGGGGATTGCTGATTTTTCTCGGTGTCGCCAAAGGTGATTCCACGGACGACGCTGATTTTCTCTCCCAAAAAATTAGCCAATTGCGCGTATTCGAGGATCAGGAGGGCAAAATGAATTTGTCCGTCAGCGACCTCGATGCTTCCGTTCTGGTGGTCTCTCAATTTACGCTTTACGGTGATTGCCGTAAAGGCCGCAGGCCGTCTTTTGACCAAGCCGCTCCCCCCGCGCAGGCCGAGCAATTATACGAGTACTTTGTGGACCGGTTCCGCGGATTCAAAATACCGGTCCAGACCGGTGTTTTCCGGGCGATGATGAAGGTATCCCTTACCAATGACGGCCCTGTGACTTTCGTGCTGGACAGCTGAACTCATGAACACGTACGATACCCACGCCCATCTGGATCATCTTGAAAATTTGGACCAAGCCTTAAGCGCGGCCGATCAGGCCGGAGTAAGGGCGATTGTCGCCGTCAGCATGAATCTTGAGTCGTGCCGCCGTTGTTTGGAGATAAAGCGTCAGGCACCGCGGCCGCCCATATACCTGGGTATGGGAATGCATCCCTCGGACGCGAATCCGGCCGATGTGGACGCGATAAAAGATCTGGCCCGCGAGTACCGGGCTGACCTGGCCGTAATCGGAGAAATCGGACTCGACTTTTGGTACAAGTGGGTGCGAAAGGACCAGGTCAAGAAGCAGGAACAGCGTACGGTTTACCGCGCTTTGTTGGAACTTGCTGTGGAACTAGATTTGCCGCCGGTCATACACTCGCGGGGAGTTTGGCGCGAATGCTTTGAAACGGCCCGGGATGTGGGATTGTCCCGCGCGGAATTCCACTGGTACAGCGGGCCGATCGATGTGCTGAAGGATATTCTGGACGCGGGATATTATATTTCCACCTCACCGAGCGTGGCCTACAGTCCCCAATCGCGCGAGGTGATCGAGTACGCGCCGCTGGACCGGATCCTGATCGAAACCGACAGCCCTGTGTACTACCGGAATCGTGACACCGGGGAAGAATTTCAGGCGGAGCCGAAGGATGTGTTCCGCACGCTGACCGCCGTCAGCGAACTCAAGGAGCTCGACCCCCAGGAGGCGGTCCGTCAGTTCAATCAAAACGCCGAGGACTTTTTTGGCATAGCCGTGGAGGACTTATGAAAAAATTTCTGATATTTATCGCTATCCTGGCCGTATTGGCGGGAGCAGGCGTGTTCTTCTTGCAAAAGCAGGCGGGTATTACCATATTCAAGACCGAGGAGTTTAAGATTGAAAGCGTCCTGCCGGAAAAACCGGTGGCTTATTTTGAGTTTCGAAACACCCGGGCCAATGTCGAACGGCTGGCCACGACACCGTTCTGGAAGGCCTTGGGTGAGGTGAACTGGGAGCTCTTGATGGAAGGCAACAAGAAAAATGCGCAGGCGCTGATCATATTCAAGCTCATCCAGGAAGGCTTGGAGGATCCCAAGAAGGCTGAGGTGCTGTCAAAGTTTCTCGGTCAGGATATCGGTATGGCGGTGTATCCTTTTGAAATCGATCTCGACGCTCTCGGCGCGGGAGATCCCCGTGTTTTCGGGGACATCCTTCAGCGGATCGGGCAGAGTTTTTACTTTGTGACCCGTCTGGACGCCCAGGCGCAAGTGGCTGAGATCATAGCCCGTTCTCAGGACCAGCTCGGCGAAAATGTTACCGTCGAGGATGTAATCTACAAGGATCAGCCCATCAAGGTGATTAAGCTGGAAGGGGCCAAGATCGAAATCGCCTACACGCGCATAAACGATCTGCTGATCGTCGCGTTGGACAAGTTTGCCATACAACGGAGCATCGATGTCCATCAGGAGGCGGCACCGGGATTGATTGCCGATGCGGAGTACGTGCGGACCAGAGACACATTCATTGACGGAACGGATATGAAGGCGTACCTCAACACGCACTATGTCATGCAGACCGCCATGGACGGCATGAAGCAGATCTTCGTCAAGCAAGGCGGCGATGAGGCTTTGATCCATGAACAGGTCGAGCAATCGTTTAAGTCGATCAGCGGCTTCAAATCGGTGGGGATATCGTCGTTGTGGAAAGACACGTTAAACACAAAAGTCGACTTTCATTTTGTACTCGATGAAATGCAGGCCTCCGTGGCTGAGTATTACCGGAGCTGCACGAACGTTTCCAACGCCAGCATTAAACTCGTGCCGCAGCAGGCATTGGCTTACCAATGGTCCAATTGTTTCGATCTGAACTATTATTGGGAAGAAATGAAGGCCGAATTTGAACGGACCGCCCAAACCGGCCAGCCCTCACCGACCGAACAAATAGCGCAATACGAAAAATTAATCGGATTGACCATTGAGGGGGACATCCTGCCGGCGTTCGGTAAGGAAATCGGCGGCTACCTGAACACGGTGCATCTGGATCAAAAGTTCCCGATACCCGAGTTGTTGCTGTTTTTGAAGATCAACGACCGGCAAAAGGCGGAGAAATTGCTCGGTTTGGCGCGGAATCAACCCATCGTCGTGTTCCAATCCGAGGAATACAACGGCGTCACTTTGAACTATATCACCTTGCCGCTAGCGGATTACGTCTCTCCAGGCTACGCGTTTATCAATGACTACCTGACGATCGCTCTGAACAAGGCGATGTTGAAATCATCCGTGGACGTCAGTTCCGGGGCCGCGGCCGGTATTACCGGCAATGCGTCGTTCCAGGCGGTAAACCAGGGTTTAACTGCCGACGGTATCGGGGTCATGTACCTGGAGATCGACGAACTTGCCTTTAAGATCAATTCCATTCTGGAGTGGTCCAATGAATGGGCCACCGCCAACGATCAGAAGAAGGAGGCCTTCAAAACGGGTGCCGAGCTGCGGCTGACGCAGGTTCAGAAGAATATTGAAGAGGATGAGCAAATTCTCAATGCGGCCGTAGCGGAGCGGAAGGAAATGGAGAGCCGTGTGCAGGCGGTGCGGGATTCCGGCCAGGATTTGGGGATGCTGGAAAAAAGTCTCGCCAAGCTTCAGGAACGGGAAGACGAAATCCGGGGGGACATCGAGGCCAGTATTGACGAAGCCCTCGAGATCCAGGAGACCATTAAAGGCTATAGCAAGCGCGCGATGCCGGCCGACGAACGTGGTAAATATCTCAACGGGATCATTTACCCCCTGATCGACTGCTTCAAAACCGTCGAAGGTTTTTCGACAATTACGACAATTTCGGAAGGCGCGATGGAAACCCGAATCTTTACCAAACTCTAAAGCCATGCCGGAAGACCGTTATCAAAAAGGTTGGGAAACGCTGGGCCAAATCAACGGCGAGGCGGGGGAGCGCATCCTCCAGCTGTTGAAGGATATCAGCCCGGACATGGCGCGCCTGGTGATCGAGTTTCCTTACGGCGATATCTACTCCCGGCCCGGCCTCGATCTGAAGACCCGCGAGATGATTACTATCGCGGCCTTGACCACACTCGGTAACGCCCCGCGGCAGCTCAAGGCGCATATTGCCAATGCACTCAACGCGGGCTGCACCAAAGACGAGATTATCGAAGTCATTATGCAGATGGCCGTCTATGCCGGTTTTCCGGCGGCGCTGAACGGCCTGTTCGCCGCGCAGGAAGTGCTCGAGGCCCGCGGTCTCATCCAAGGGAAAGAATGAATGTTACCTACGGACAGGGCGCGTTTGTCCGGGATAACCTCCGGCTGGAGGGGACGATCATCCTCAGCGAACACAAGATCCTGATTGTCAGCGGCGGGGAGGAGCTCTCGGCGACTTTTATACCCCTGGAGAAAATCGAGAAAGTCCGTTTATCCGGCGCCCGCATACAAGTGGATGTGCGTCCCGCCATTATGTCGCGCTACCGGGCGGCCTACGAAGGCGACAAGAAAAATATCACTGAACTGACCCATGAAATTGTCCGCCGCCGCGGCTTGAAGAAGCGGTTCTTGCAAAATGAATGGTTTGAAGTTCCCTCATGAGAATGTCCCCGCATAAACTGGTGTTGTTGGTCTTCCTTGTCTTCGTCACGCTTTCGCTTAGCGGGTGCGCCTTGTTGGCGGTCCCCGGTCAGATCATCGGCGGGGCATTTCAGCTTTTGGGTCAGCTGCTTGGCGTTGTCAGCAAATTACCCAAACCGCCCCCCTGGGTTTTTATCTAACTGTCCGGCTATGAAAAATAAAGAGATCGCCGACCTTCTGAAACGAATGGGGACCCTGCTGGAAATCAAAGGCGAAAACGCCTTTAAGATCCGGGCTTACTACAAGGCCGCGGATAACATAGCTGGATTGTCTGAGGATATTGCCGTCGTGTCTGAGCAAGGCCGATTAGGGGAGATTCCCGGTATCGGAAAGACGATCGCCGAGAAGATCGGCGAATGGCTCGCGACCGGTCAACTCAAGGCCTACGGCAAACTTACCGCAGAGGTTCCGGAGACCCTGTTGGAAATTGTTGATATCCCGACGGTAGGGCCCAAGAAGGCGCATTTGTTTTTTGACAAGTTGAAGATCACCACCATCGACCAGCTGCGGACCGCGGCCACCGACGGCCGTTTGGCCCAATTGCCCGGGATTCAGCAGAAAACCATCGATAACATTCTGCACGGCATCGGTGTGGTGGCCAAGGGTATGGAGCGGATCAATCGCGGGATGGCGGATCAGCTCGCCTCCGAGATCGTCGCCGGTCTGCGAGAATTGCCGTGTGTCAGGAAGATCGATGTGGCCGGAAGTTTTCGCCGGGGGCGGGAGACAGTGGGTGATCTCGATTTGCTGGCAGAGGCCACGGATCCGGCTGAGGTTATGCGTGTCTTTACCGCATTACCGACGGTCGCCACGGTGCAGGCCCACGGCGATACCAAGTCTTCGGTCAGGACGCGTCAGAATGTCCAAGTCGATCTGCGTGTGGTGGACGGCGCAAGCTACGGAGCGGCCCTGCTGTATTTTACCGGATCCAAGTATTTCAATATCAAGCTCCGGCAGATTGCTAAAAAGAGCGGTATGAAGGTCAACGAATACGGAATTTTCAAGGAGCTCAAAAACTCGGAGCGAAGGCTGGCCGGGGAAACTGAGAAGGAATGTTTTGAGGTTTTGGGGCTGCCCTTTGTGCCGCCGGAGTTGCGCGAAGAGATGGGGGCGTCCGAACTCTTTGATGACGATCAGCCGCGCCGGGTCCCGGACCTGATCGAGCAACGGCATATCAAGGGCGAGTTCCATGTCCATTCCACTTACTCCGACGGTAAGAATACGATTGCCGAGATGGCGGACAAGGCCAAGGAGCTGGGGTATCATTATTTGGCGGTCAGTGACCACTCCCAGGCGCTGCGGGTCGCGCGCGGGGTCGCCGAAGCGGACTTAAAACGCAAACGCCGGGAAGTCGACGCGCTCAATGCGCAGGAAAAATCATTTAGGGTCCTTATGGGGTCGGAGGTGGAGATAGACACCCATGGGAAATTGGATTACAATGAGCGCATACTTTCGGAACTTGACGTCGTCATCGCTGCGGTTCACAGCGGCTTTCAGCAAACCTCACAACAGCTGACCAAGCGTCTGGTTAACG
Source organism: Candidatus Omnitrophota bacterium (assembly GCA_020632495.1). Classification (GTDB taxonomy): domain Bacteria; phylum Omnitrophota; class Gorgyraeia; order Zapsychrales; family Zapsychraceae; genus JAGOSC01. Next base: position 1,901,185 of record JACKFL010000005.1, read on the forward strand.
CCTGTCGAAACAAGCATGTCAATATTATTGCCCATCCGTTGGGCGTGCACTTCGGGAAACGGGATCCGTATGACGTCGATTTTGATGAGGTCTGTCGCGCGGCGGCGGACAACAATGTTTTCTTGGAGATCAATTCCTTTCCCATCCGGCTCGATCTGGATTCTTCGCATGTCTATGCGGCCCGACGGCATGGCGTAAAATTTGTTATCAACACGGATGCCCATCGCGCCGAGCATATGGACTATATGAAATTCGGAATCAGCATTGCCCGACGCGGCTGGTTGGGCAAGGCGGATGTGCTGAACACTCGGACCTGGAAGCAGGTCGCGGCGGCGCTTAAAAAATAACCGGTATATGTTTCCTGTAATCAACAAGCAAATTCTGGCCAAGAACATCAAACGCATCGATATCGCGGCGGAACATATCGCCCGCCGGGTGCAGCCGGGACAGTTTGTTTTGATCCGACCGGTTGAAGGCGGTGAAGGGATTCCGCTGAGCGTTATTGATCAGGATCCAGACAAGGGGACGATCTCGGTCATCATCCGTGAGGTCGGTGAGACATCGCAGGCATTGACCGGCCTGGCGCTAAAGCAGAATATACACGCCATTCTGGGCCCCCTCGGTACCCCCGCACAAATCAAGAAAAGAGGGGTTGTGGTCTGCGTGGCTACCGGTATCGGTGTGGCGCAGATCCTGCCGATTTGCCGCGGTCTCAAGGATGCCGGCAACAAGGTGGTGGGGATTATCGGCGCCCGGACCAAACGGGAACTCCTTTTGGAGGCGCAAATGCGCCTGGCCTGCGATCGCATGATGATCGCCACCGAAGACGGGACCTACGAAAGGCGCGGCCTGGCAACGGAATTATTAGAGCGATTGCTCGACGAACAAGGGATCGATCAGGTGAATGCCATCGGATCGGCGGACCTTATGCGTACGGTGTGCGCGATCACCAAGCCCCGAAAGGTTAAGACGCTGGTTCAGTTGCGGCCGATGATGGTGGATTGCTTGGGGTTGTGCGGCGCCTGTCGGCTGAGGGTAGGGAATAAAACCGTCCTGGCCTGCGTCGACGGTCCGGAGTTTGACGGGCACCGGGTAGATTTTGACGATTATGAAATACGGATGAACGCATTCAAGGAGCAGGTATGGGACAACCGCAAGGCGACGTCCAATCCCAGCGGAAGCGATCCAAAAACTTTAACGAAGTTTCTCTCGGGTATCCTAAAAAACTAGCGGCCGAGGAATCGCGGCGCTGTCCACAGTGCAGCGATGCGGTTTGTGTCGCCGCTTGTCCGCTGGGGATCGACATTCCCGGATTTGTCCGGCGACTGCGTGAGGGGCGGGTTCAGGAGGCCTATGAAATCATCCGCCGCGACAATGTCCTGCCCGGGATCTGCGGGCGCATCTGCTCAGCCCCCTGCGAAAAAAGCTGTATACTCAACGAGGAAGGGGCGCCCATCGGAATTCGGTTGCTGGAACGGTACGCGGCCGATCACGGCCGTCCCCGGACCCGGCGGGATCCGGCGGTGCGTAAGGGCAAGAAGATTGCCGTCATCGGATCAGGTCCGGCAGGTTTGAGCGCGGCCGCCGAACTGGCGCAGCGCGGTTATCAGGTCACAGTTTATGAATCCTTTGACCAGCCCGGCGGCGTGTTGCGCTACGGTATTCCGGAGTTCCGCGTGCCGACGCGGGTCCTGGACGGAGAAATCGAGGAGATTCGCGCTTTAGGGGTGTCCTTTGAAACCAACTGCTATGTCGGATGGACCAAATCCCTTGAAGAAATCAAGAAGGAAGGTCATGTGGCCGTTGTCCTGGCCCTGGGGGCGGGTGTTCCGAAATTTATGGACCTGCCCGGGACGCACCTGGGCGGCGTTTACTACGGGGAGGAATTCCTGCTGCGTATCAATCAGCTGCGTCCGCGCACGCCTAACCTTGACGGCATCAGTTTTCCGCTGGGCCAAAAGATCGTGGTCATCGGTTCGGGCAATACGGCGTTGGACTGCGCGCGCACGGCCCGTCGGTTGGGCAAGGATGTCACGCTGGTCTTCCGCCGCTCGATCGACGACATGCGCGTCCGGGAGGAAGAGCGGAAATACGCCGAACAGGAAGGGGTGGTGATCGAACCGCTGATCAAGCCGCTGGAAATCCTGCCCAGCCAGGACAATTATGTCGACGGACTTAAATGTATGCGCATTGATTACGCGGATGTGACCTCCGACGGCCGCTGGTCGCTTATCCCGGTGCCGGACTCGGAGTTTGTCATGGAGGCGGATGCCGTGGTCATTGCGATCGGTCATGAGCCCAACACGGCCCTGAAGAGAATCAGCAAGCGGTTGAAATTTAATGAGGACGGGACATTGAAGGTCGATGCCGACACCGGCATGACCAGTCTCAAAGGGGTCTATGCCGCCGGCAACGTGGTGACCAACGCGGGGCCGGTGGTGGAGGCCATAGCCTCCGGACGCATCGTGGCGCAGCAAATTCATAAAACTTTAATGGGTTAAGGCCTCATGGGAGATAAAGAAAAGATAGCCGATTTTGCCGCGCGCGCCAAACAGGAAGGCCGCAAAATAACGATGGTGGCCGCCTATGACTATGCCATGGCGCGCCTGATCGATCGTTCGCATGTCGACATGATTCTCGTCGGAGATTCTTTGGCCAATGTGATGCTCGGGCTGGAGTCCACCGTCCAGGTCGGCATGGAGGAGATGATTCATCATGCCAAGGCGGTCTGCCGCGGCGCCGAGCGGGCACCGGTGATCGGTGACATGCCGTTGGGCTCGTATGCCACTGATACGCTCGCCCGGAAGAATGCCCGTCGATTTATCGACGAGGCGGGTTGCGACGCGGTAAAACTGGAGTGGTTTGTCGACTGTCCGGCGGTTGCCTCTAAACTGACGGCCGACGGAATATCCGTGATGGGCCACATCGGCCTGACACCGCAAACGGCGGAGAGATTCGTGGTGCAGGGGAAAGATGCCGCCTCCGCGCAGGCGATTCGCGATCAGGCGGCGCAGCTTTCGCATAGCGGATGCTTCGCGCTGGTCCTCGAATGCGTGCCGGCGGAGCTGGCCCGGACGATCAGCCGGGAGATCCCTATTCCCACGATCGGTATCGGCGCCGGCGTCCATTGCGACGGACAGGTGTTGGTGGCCCACGATCTGCTCGGATTGTACGACCGCTTCCATCCCAAGTTTGTGAAACGGTATGCTGCCTTGAATGAAGAGGTGGTTAAGGCCTTGGATGCCTACGCGCGCGAGGTTGCCGCCGGCGAATTCCCCGGTCCCCAGCACAGCTATAACCTTCAAGCAAAAACCCCCAAGGATCAAAGTGCGGAGTAGTATGGCCGAATCCATGACCAAATTTCAGCGCGCCGTCGGTCGCAATCTGGTGTACATGACACGTTGGATTGTCGGGCGTTTGCCCTATTCCGTGTACCGGGTGCTGGCCAATTTTTTTCTATTGTTCAGCAAGCTGGTCATGTACCGCAAGCGTCACATTGCCTGGCAGAATTTGAAATGCGCCTTCGGCCGGTCGAAGTCGGACGCGGAACTCAAGGTCATTGCCCGCCGGTATTTTCAGAATTTCGGTAAGGGGCTGGTGGATCTCATTTATTACGCGGACCATCAGCATTTGACCGACGAAAACGTGCGCATCGAAGGCAGGGAGCATTTGGATAAGGCGCTCGCCCAAGGGAATGGTGTCATTCTCACCGGCGGTCATTTCGGGAATTTCATTTTGATGTATCACAAGTTGGCGCGGATGGGTTATAAGACGAACGTCATCATGCGGCGAATGCGGGACGAAGCGCTGGAGCAATACATTACTGAAATGCGTCAGGAAATAGGGGTGCGCACCGTGTACGACCTGCCACCTAAGAAATGTGTGGTGGAATCCCTCAAGGTGTTACGGCGCAACGAGATACTTATCATTCTCCTGGACCAGAATTACGGCAGTGCCGGTCGGGTTTTTGTCGACTTTTTCGGCCGCCAGGCGGCGACCGCAAGCGGCCCTGTCGTCTTTTCCCTGCGGACGAAGGCGCCGATACTTCCCATCTTCTGTCTGGGAGATGCCGGTGAGATGCGACACAAGATTGTGATCGAGCCTGAACTGGAGCTGGAAGCCGGCAAGGATGAACAAGATACTATCCAACGTAATGTCGCACGGATCACCAAAATTATCGAATCTTATGTGGTCCGATATCCCCATGAGTGGGGGGGATGGATCCACAAGCGTTGGAAAAGCAAACCGGCGGCGGAGCAGGAGATTATCGACCGGCTCAAGGAATCCCCCCGCTAGACCGGGATTCGGCCCCCTAATCCTTACTAGTATATATATAATTGGCTTGCTTTTTAGGCGGCTTTTGTTAGAATAACTTTCCATGAGTAACGCGGATTTAATGGATAGAATCGTATCACTTTGTAAACGAAGGGGATTTATCTTTCAATCCTCGGAGATTTACGGTGGCCTCGCCAATGCCTGGGATTACGGTCCCCTCGGCTCGGAACTCAAACGGAACGTCAAAAACGCCTGGTGGCGCTGCGTTGTGCACAGTCGCGACGATATGGTAGGTTTGGATGCGGCGATCCTCATGCATCCGGACACCTGGAAAGCATCCGGTCATGCCGAGAATTTTACCGACCTGTTGGTTGACGACAAGGAAACCAAGAAACGTTACCGGTACGATCACCTCACTGAGGAAGAACGTGCCAAAGTCGGGACCCGCTACACCGAACCGCGTGAATTTAATTTGATGCTTCGGACGCAGTTGGGGGCGGTAGGCGATACCAGTGCCGAAGTGTACCTGCGACCGGAAACAGCCCAGGGCATATTCGTTAACTTTAAGAATGTCCTCGATTCGACCAGCCGGCGCCTGCCCTTCGGGATCGCCCAGATCGGAAAGTCCTTTCGCAATGAGATTACCGCCGGGAATTTTGTGTTCCGGATGCGTGAGTTTGAGCAGATGGAAATCGAGTATTTCACGACGGCGGAAGATTCCGAGGCCTGTTATGAACGCTGGATTCAGGAGCGTTTTCAGTGGTACCTCGATCACGGCATCCGGGCGGACAACCTCAAGCTGCGTCCGCACGGGGAAGATGAACTGGCCCATTACGCCAAAGGCTGTACGGACGTGGAATACCGGTTTCCTTTCGGTTGGGCCGAACTCGAGGGGATCGCCAATCGGACCGACTACGATCTCAAACAGCACGCGGAGCTTTCCGGCAAGGACCTCCGCTACCACGACAAGATCACCAACGAGCGCTTTTTTCCGTATGTGATCGAGCCTTCCGGCGGCGTTGACCGGGCCACTCTGGCTTTCCTGGCAGATGCTTATCATGAAGAAGAGGTGGAAGGCCGGCCGCGCGTGGTCCTCAAGCTGCACCGTGATTTGGCGCCGACCAAAGTGGCGGTCTTACCGCTGCTGAAGAAGAACGCTGATATCGTGACCTTGGCCAAGAATATCAAGACGGATCTTCTCAAGAGCGTGACCTGCGTGTACGACGATACGGCCGCCATCGGCAAGCTTTACCGCCGGCAGGATGAGGTGGGGACTTTCTATTGCGTTACGGTCGACGTCGAATCTTTGGAGGACAAGCAAGTCACGGTCCGCGAACGCGACACCATGCAGCAGCAACGCATAGCCGTTGATCAGCTGAAAAATTTCATCAATGATAAATTTTCTCATTAAACACACTTAGGAAAGGTAGTCTAAAAATGGCAACGAAGTATGTGTATTTCTTCGGCAACGGCAAGGCCGAAGGTCAAGCGACGATGAAGGAACTTCTGGGCGGTAAAGGGGCGAATTTGGCCGAGATGTCATCGATCGGAGTGCCGGTTCCGCCGGGATTTACGATCGCCACATCCGTGTGTGAATACTACTACTCCCACGGTGAGAAAAAACCGTCTACCTTGGACGCCGAAATCGACAAGAATATCGCCAAGCTCGAAAAATCTATGGGCGCCACTTTCGGCGACAAGAAGAACCCGCTGCTGGTCTCGGTCCGCTCCGGCGCCGCGCAATCCATGCCGGGGATGATGGACACCGTACTCAATCTCGGGCTCAATGACGCCGCCGTTGAAGGTTTGGCCAAGAAGACGGGAAACGAGCGCATGGCATGGGATTCCTACCGTCGCTTCATCAACATGTTCGGTGACGTTTGTATGGAAGTCCATCACGATCATTTTGAGCATGAATTGTCGCGTATCAAAAAGAAGTACAATCGCGCTTTGGACACCGATCTGACCACCGCCGAGTTGAAGGAAGTGGTTGCGGCTTACAAAAAAGTCTACAAGAGCCACGTCGGAAAGGACTTTCCGACCGAAGCCCGCGAGCAGCTCACGCATGCCATCAATGCGGTTATCCGATCCTGGAACGCGCCGCGCGCCATCGCTTACCGTGACATTAACAAGCTGCGTGGACTGAAGGGGACCGGCGTCAATGTTCAGGCCATGGCCTTCGGAAACATGGGTGAGTCTTCCGGGACCGGCGTGGCCTTCACGCGCAACCCGGCCGACGGTACCATCGAATTTTACGGAGAGTACCTGGTGAATGCGCAGGGTGAGGACGTTGTGGCCGGTATCCGGACTCCCGAACCGATCGCCACACTCAAGAAGCGTATGCCTAAAATTTACGAAGAGTTGGATAAGATCCGGCACAAATTGGAGAAGCATTACAAGGACATGCAGGACGTCGAATTCACCATCCAGGAAGGGAAGCTTTATATGTTGCAGACGCGCAACGGAAAGCGGACCGGATTGGCTGCGATCAAGATTGCCGTGGATATGGTTAAGGAAGGATTGATCGACGAGAAGACGGCCTTGAGCCGCATCGACGGTGAGCAGCTCAACCAGTTATTGTTCCCGATCTTCGATCCGAAGTCCAAGCAAGCGGCCCTCCGGGACAACCGGTTGTTGGCCAAAGGATTGCCTGCCGGACCGGGAGCAGCCAGCGGACTGATCGTGTTTACAGCCGATGACGCCGTGAAGTGGGCGGCCAAGGGTGAGAAGGTGATCCTCGTGCGCAAGGAAACATCGCCGGAAGATGTCAGCGGGATGTGGGCTGCGCAGGCGATTCTGACGTCTACAGGCGGGATGACCTCTCACGCGGCGGTCGTTGCCCGCGGATGGGGCAAGTGCTGCGTCGTCGGTTGCGGGGCGCTGGACATCGACTACAAGAAGAAAACCATCAAAGTCGGCAGCCGGACCGTTAAGGAAGGTCAGGAGATCTCGATCGACGGCAGCACCGGTGAAGTGATGCTCGGATATGTCGAGACCTCGGCCTCTCCGGTTGTGTCCGGTGTTGTGGACGGAAATAAGAAGGCCATGAACCATCCGCTGTGTAAACAGTATCTGGAATTGATGAAGTGGGCCGATAAATACCGCAAGATCAATGTGCGGACGAACGCCGATTCCCCCAAGGATACCGTCAATGCCCGTAAGCTGGGCGCTGAGGGGATCGGGCTGTGCCGCACCGAGCACATGTTCTTCGAAGGGGACCGCATTTGGGCGATCCGCGAGATGATCCTCGCCTCGGATGAGGCCGGTCGCGAGAAGGCGCTGGCCAAACTGCTGCCGTTCCAACGCAAGGATTTTGAAGGGATCTTCAAGGCGATGGACGGCCACCCGGTCACCATCCGCCTGTTGGATCCGCCGTTGCACGAGTTCCTGCCGCACGACAAGACCGGGCAGGCCGAAATGGCCAAACGCCTGGGGACTTCCGTCAACGTCGTTAAGCGTAAGGTCGAGGCCCTGCACGAATTCAATCCGATGCTCGGTCACCGCGGCTGCCGCCTGTCGATCACCTATCCCGAGATTTGCAAGATGCAAGTCACGGCGATTATCGAAGCGGCCTGTAACGTGGCCAAGAAAGGCGTTAAGGTAATTCCGGAGATTATGATCCCGTTGATCGGGACTGATCAGGAATTCCAGATTCTGGCGGATTTGACGCGCAAGACCGCCGACGCCATCATTCAGGAAAAGAAATCCAAGATCAAGTATCTCGTCGGAACTATGATGGAAATTCCGCGGGCGACGCTGGTTGCCGACAAGGTGGCGGCCGACGCGGAATTCTTCTCCTTCGGGACCAATGACCTGACCCAGATGACCTTCGGATACAGCCGGGACGATATCGGCTCATTCCTGCCAGAGTATCTGCAAAAGAAGATCCTCCCCGAGGATCCCTTTGCGTCGATCGATCAGGAAGGCGTGGGCCAACTGGTGCGGACCGGCGTCGAGCGCGGCCGCGCTTCCCGGCGTGACCTGAAATGCGGCGTCTGCGGCGAGCACGGCGGGGATCAGGATTCCGTGAAATTCTTCGCTAAAGTGGGGCTAAACTACGTCAGCTGTTCACCGTACCGCGTGCCGGTGGCGCGCTTGGCCGCGGCTCAAGCCGCGATCGAGGCGAACGGCGGTAAGAAACAGGCAAAGAAAAAGTAGGTATATGACAGATCCTATCAAAGCATACTTGAAGGACGTGCGTCCGATCCCGTTGCTGACAGCGGAAGAGGAAGTTGACCTCGCCCGCAAAGTTCAGAAAGGCGATAGGGAAGCGCGTGACAAGATGATCCGCTCTAATCTGCGTTTGGTGATCAGTATTGCCAAGCGTTATATCAATCTCGGTGTTCCCCTCAGCGACCTGATCGAAGAGGGGAACATCGGGTTGATGAAGAGTGTGGAAAAGTTTGATCCCGAAAAGGGGTTCCGGTTTTCCACGTACGCCGCCTGGTGGATTAAGCAGGGGATATCGCGGGCCATCATCGACCAGGGAAAAATGATCCGGGTCCCGGTCTACATGAACGAAGATATCCTCAAGTACAAAAAAGTGGTTGAAAAGCTGACCCACCAGTACAAGCGCAAACCCCGCATCGGGGAGATTGCCAAAAAGCTCAAGGTAACCGTGGACAAAGTCCGTGAGCTGGAAAATTCAATCGCCAAGATGTCCAGCCTCGACGCGCCGATCGGCGAGGACGGTGACGGTCAGGTGAAAGACATTATCGAAGACCAGAATATCGTCTCTCCGGATGAAGAGCTGGAAAAGTTCTTCAATAAGGAGCGTGCCAAGGGATTTCTGGAGCTCCTCAATGAGCGTGAGCGCCGCATTCTGGAAATGCGCTACGGTTTGTTGGACGGCGAGGCGCGGACCCTGGCGGAAATCGCCAAGGAATTAGGCATCTCCCGCGAGCGTGTCCGTCAGATCGAAGCCGGTACCATCAAGAAAATCCGTCAGATCATCGAACAAAAAGAAAAGAATCACGACATTGAATAGAAAGAAGCGAAAACCGACGTTTGTTCTGGTCATCCCCCGGTTCGAGGATATCTTTCACTCCTACTATGCCGGTGAGATCATCCGGGGCGTCAGCCTTTCCGCCAGCCGCCTGCGGGCCGATTATCTGATTCATATCGTTGACCGGGGGGAACACAAAGGCTGGCTGGATTCCAGTCTCATGGACCGCAAGTTTATTGACGGCATCTTGTTCGCGGATATCGACAACGACGTCAATGTGGTCAAGAATGCCATCCGCCGCGGGATGCCGTGCATGGTTCTCAACAATATTCTCGACGAGCCTATCAACTACGTGGCCGTGGATAATTGGACGGCGGCGTATAACATCGTGAAGTTCTTTCACCGTCAGGGCCATTCCGAGATAGCCACCATTGCCGGTGATGTATCAACGCAGGCCGGATTGAAGCGGCTGGAGGGATTCCGCGAGGCATTGGCGGAGTTGGATATCAAGACTCCGCGCACCTATATTACCTTCGGTGACTTTTTGCGGACCCCGGCCCGAACGGCGGCGAAGAAATTGTTGAATTTAAAAAGGCGGCCGACGGCCATTTTTGCCGCCTCCGATGTGATGGCGCTGGAACTGTGCCACGTGGCGCAGGAAATGGGCCTGCGCATCCCCGAAGATCTTTCGGTCGTCGGATTCGACGACAACCCCCTGATCCAGAGCTCGTCGTTTCCGTTGACAACCGTATCCCAGCCCCTGACCGAGATGGGGCGGATCGGCGCCGAGAAACTTTTCCAAATCACGCGCGGTAAATTGCAGCTTCCCTACAAGGAAATCCTGCCGACAAAACTCATGCAGCGCAAAACAACGAAAAAGGTGACCAGCGATGACAGCTGACAAGAAGGCCGTAAAAGAAACGGAGCTCAAAGAGCACATCCGGGATATCCGTGATTTTCCCAAAGAGGGGATCGTATTTAAGGACATCACTACGTTGCTCAAGGACCGCCAGGCCTTCCGGAAGTCCGTGGACCTGCTGGCCGATAAATTTCGCGATACGGGTATTGACCAGGTTGTCGGCGTGGAGGCGCGGGGATTTATTTTCGGCGCCGCGTTGGCGTATGCTTTGGGTGTCGGATTCGTCCCGGTGCGCAAAAAGGGGAAGCTGCCGGGCAAGACCCGCAGCGTAACGTATACCCTGGAGTACGGCGAGGACAGTCTGGAGATTCATGAGGATGCCATTACACCCGGAACCAGGGTCTTGATCGTCGATGACCTGCTGGCCACTGGTGGGACTATCGAGGCCACGTCGAAGCTGATCGCCGCGCAAAAGGCCGAGGTGGCCGGAATCGCCTTTCTGATTGAATTACGCGAGCTTAAGGGTAAAGATAAACTTAAGGATTTTGAGGTCTATTCCGTCCTGAAGTACTAGGTTAGGCCTCCGCCTGAGAGCGCCTGCGCGGTAATGACTTGCGATTCGACCGCGCGGCGCCGTGGTTGAACATGAACGCAGGAAAATTTGTCACGGATTTATTGATCTGCCTTGCGCTGGCCGGCTGCGTGTTTGTCACGTTCAGTCCCGTCCTCCGGGCGGATTTTTTGCAATGGGACGATCGAACGTATGTAACTGAGAACGAGGCGGTTTCCGCTCCGTTGGACAGTGACGGGCTGACGCGGATCCTGACGCAAAAGTCGACACCCCAATATGTCCCGCTGACCGTATTGAGTTACGTAATCGACTACCGGCTCGGCGGCGACTCGCCAAGTATTTACCACGCCACCAATCTCTTCCTGCATCTCCTTAATGTGCTGCTTGTCTATGCGCTGTCCCTTAGATTGGGTCTGCGTCCTTGGGCGGCGGCGTTGTCGGCGTTGCTCTTTGCCGTGCACCCATTGCGCGTCGAGACCGTGGCCTGGATCGCTCAGCGACGAATCCTGTTGTTTAGCCTTTGTTTTTTGGCCAGTTTTATCTTGTACGATTTCCGGCTGGTCGGACTGCTGCGCAGTTCCGGTCGACTTCGGCAATGGGTCACATTGGTGGGGGCGCATCTCTTTGCTGTGCTGGGGATTTTAGCCCATCCGATGGCGCTGGGACTTGTACCGGCGCTGCTTCTCCTGGACTGGTTTCGCGGCCGGCGCTTGAATGCCGCGGCGCTGGCAGAAAAAATTCCTCTAGCCTTAGTGCTGGGAAGCATTGCCTACATCACTTTTGCGTCCACGGTTCGCGGGCTTTCCGTGCCGTTGGGGCAGGGGCTGCTGATCGGTGTCTGGACGTCCGCATACTACCTGAGGCAATACTTGCTGCCTGTGGGGTTGGTTCCGATCGTTCGGATGCCGGGTCCGGTGTCACTGGCACAACCGGAATATTTGTTCAGTTTAGCTATCGTTGTGGTGGTTATCCTGGCCTTAATCCGTTTACGCCGGGATCGCTGGTTCCGGTTTGCCTGCGGTTTTTTTGCCTGTTCTCTGATCTTTCTGATCATCTTCGGGTCTGCGAAATCGTTAAGCTTTGCCGCCGACAGATTTATGTACCTGCCGGGATTGGGGTTTTCGTTGTTGGCCGGCCGGCTTGCCCAATGGATCTGCCTCGAAGCGAAGGCGGGCCGATGGCTGGTTATCTGCGGACGTGTGACCAGCATCGCCGGGCTCGCTGTCATCCTATGGATCTACGGTGTCCTGACCTATCGGCAAACGTATGTCTGGCAAAACGATATCGCTCTGTGGCGGCACCAGTTGATGTCTTTTCCTGAGGAGCCGGTCGCCTTGAACGGGCTGGCCGTGGCGCTGCTGGCGCAGGATGATTTTCAGCAGGCCGTTGAAGGTTATCGCCAAATGGTCCGGGTGGCGGCCCAGGGCTATGAGCTGAATCTGGGCCAGGAGGAACTGGAGCAGGTGCGCCGGGTCAAGTACATCATCACGTTGATGCGGCGGGCCGAGGCCAGCGCTCCGGATTTGCCGAACGTTCCCTATCGCCTCGGACAATACTACCAATCCCTGGGGTTGTATCCCGACGCCGTGGCGAAATTCCGCCGGGCTGTTGAGATCGATCCGGGTTTTAAGGAGGTATACGTTGATTTGGGCGAAATCTATCTAAATTTGAAGGACCTGGACAAGGCAGCCCTGGCCTTAAAGCAGTATTTCACGATTCCGCCAGTCAGAGAGTCGGACTATCTGCAGGTGGTCGAAACTTACGCCAAGTATCTCCGACGTCAACCGGACAATGTGGCCCTACAGTCGGGAATGTTCGATGTCATCAAGGCGTATGTCGACTTTGCCAATCGGCAGTCTTTGGGGGCGGAATCATATGTTAATTTAGGGCTGATCTACCTCCGTGTCGGTGATAGCGAGGCGGCCAAGCAGGCGCTTGGTCGAGCCTTGGAACTAAACCCGCACGATATCAAGGCTTTATACTCATTGGGAGTTCTCATGATGGATGAGGGGGATCGGGGGGCGGCGCTCAAACACTTTGAACAAGTGGTCAAGCAGGATAAGCGGCATGCCGATGCCTTGGTAAGGCTCGGGGATATTTGCTACGGCCGCGGCGACATGCAGCAAGCCCGGAGCTATTACCGGCAGGCGATCGGCGTTGCACCCAGGCACGCTCAGGCTCATTTTAATTTGGGCTATACCTATGAGGAAGCCGGCCGTCTCAAAGAGGCGGTTTCCAATTACCGTCTCGCTCTGCGCGACGATCCGGGCAATGCCGAGGCGCATTTTAATTTGGGGAATGTCTATGTTCAGCAGGAAAATCTCGACGGGGCGATTGAGCAGTACCGGCAAACGGTGAGGTACAATCCCGACCACATGGATGCCTGGGTCAATCTGGCCGTGACCAGTTTTAACGCGGGCCGGGTCCCGGAGGCCAGAAAATATCTTGAAGAGGCGGAGCTGCTCGGTTTTGATCCACCGGCTGAGATGAAGCGGCGGATGGGATCCGTTCGTTGACGATTTTCGCGCCTATAGCTCAGATGGAAAGAGCACGGCCCTCCTAAGGCTGAGGGGGTGGTTCGAGTCCACCTAGGCGCATTTTCTTTCTTCAGGGGGCAAAGTCCTTGCGCTAGCGGTACTAACCGGAAGACTTGAACCGGGAGCCGCCCAGTTTTTCCATATGCTTGAGAATAAATGTTTTATATAGTGAAGAGCGGCAACAAAAAAAGTCATATATATATTGACACTGCTGTGGGGCTATGGTAAAAAGTCCAATAAATGCTTAACTGTTTCGGTGTGTCCCGGCGTGTCGCTATTTGGTACGGATTGTGCCGTTGCGCCTCGGATAGCCAAAACAAAACCAGTGACGATTCAAATCTGGAATAAGAAAGGGGGGATGGTAAAAATAACTATTTGGAGTCGTCGTTTATACTGGTCATCTTATAGTGTAAAAACCTAGATCACACCCAATTCACGCATCTAGTTGACCATATGGTTAAAGTTCTTTTGTATGTTTACTCTACTTTTCGGAGGAGAAAAATGAGAAAACTAATCGTATTAGCGTTGATGGCGATGATGGTTGCGACTGTCAAGCCGGCTGACGCTAGCGTTCAAAACGTCCGAATCAGCGGATGGACCGACAACACGTTCATTTTCCGCAAGGAATTTGACTTGGGTCGGGGATCCGGCGGGACGGACCACCAAGGTGTTTACATCAATCAAACCGGCCTGCAAGTCGATGCCGACCTCACCGATCAAGTCTTCGTGACCATCGCGCTCATCAGTGAGCGGGGATGGGGCGCCGACAACGATGAGGCGTCTTCAGACATTGACATCAACCTGGCCTACGTTACTCTCAAAGAAATGCTTTACTCGCCGTTGACCTTGGTCATCGGTCGTCAGGTATTTTCGTTCGGTAACGGTCTGGTTTTCGATGCGACCGGCGCCAACAACTTGGCCCCGGGAGACTCGGGAATCAGAAGCATCGCTCAGGATCTGACGAAGCAGACCGCGCTCGACGCGATCCGCGCGATCTTGGACTACAACCCGTTAACAGTAACGGTGTTTTATGCAGCGATTGATCAAGGCGACGTGAGTATCGGAGACGTCGAGGACAACAACGACCTCTTCGGTATCAACGCCAACTATCAGTTGGGTGACGACATGGACTCATTGGTTGAGGTGTACTACTTCAAGTCCAGAGACCGGTCAGGAAATACGGAAATTGTAGGTTCCGGTCGCACGGCAAAAACGGATGAGCTCAACGTCTTCGGGATCCGCGGGAGCACCAACCCGATCGAAGGCCTGAACGTCCAGTTGGAATTCGCCAAGCAAAATGGAACCACGCAAACCGGCAGCGACACTGAGCACAGTAGAATCGAAGCCTTTGCGTTCCAAGGTATCATTAACTACCAGTTGCCGGTCATGGAAGAATACAATCCGGTTGCCCAGTACATCTTTACCAAGGTGACAGGTGATACGGATTTGACCCACTCCGGCGGCGGAGAGTACAGTGGATGGAACCCGTTCTTTGAAGCTCAGGGCGGTGGTCATATCTACAACACATTGTTTGATCTGACCAACTCCGTCATCCACTCTGTCTACCTGACAGCGGAACCGATGGAAGATGTGACAGCCCGTTTGGCCCTTACGGCGATCTGGTTGGAACGTGAACTGCACGACCCGGATGGGTCCGGGCCGGCCAGTCCGACGCTTACAGTGCGCCAGCCGGACGGTGGGACCGTCGCGCTTGCCGCCAAGTCGGACAGCAACTTCCTCGGAAAGGAGTTCAACTTCGACCTGACTTATGATTATACCGAAGACGTACAAATCGGTACTTCCATAGGATGGTTCATTCCGGGCAGTGTTTTCGATAACGAAAACAACTCGACTGCTAAGCAAATCCTGGTCAACATGAACGTCGCTTTCTAAAACGCGACAAATCTGTTGCAGGCCAAAAAGCCCCCTGTCGGAAACGGCAGGGGGCTTTTTTAATATCTTTCCTCGACGCTGTTGGAGCCTTATCTCGTCGAGAGAAGCGGCCTCGCTACAAGGGAGGCCTTAATTCACGTCGGACTCAATTGTCGGGATATTTTTATAAATTTCTCGGTTGAAATTGAATCTCGACGGTGAGATTCGGAAAAAAAAGGAAAAAAAATTGAAATTAATGTTTTAATTCTTTTTGAATTTGTTATGATAAAAATAATTAAAGCAGTAAGGTTAATTCTAGCCATTCAATCTATTCAAAACATATTCCGTAGCAGAAGCAGTTCCAATGACCAAAGATGATATTTATGACCACTTAGCTCAGGTCTATTTAGGCAAGCGAAAGAAAGATGATGCGAAAACCAAAAAGCAATTCAATGCTTGGCTGCTGATCAACGGACTGATCACGGCGATAATTTTCGCCAGCGTTTTTTACGGTCTGACTGCCTTTCTCACCCAGCATAAAGAAACACTTACCAACAAAGTCATCTATTCGCTAAACCAGGGCCCCATGCGCTTTGCCTACGATTTTAAGTCGTCAGCCAATCCGGTTGAGACCTTTTCGGTTTCCATACCCGCCATGGACCTGGGCCGCTACCAAAGTCTCGAGTTTTCCATTCGCGGTAAGGAGGAGGGAGTTCCCGGGATAGTGAAAGTGGTTATAAACAATCGTTACAAAGAATCCGCATATTACTACATCCAGGGCGTCAACCTGGAGTGGAACCAGTACCAGATCCCGCTCGCAGAATTTACCCAAATTACTGACTGGACAACAGTTACAGATATCTCCTTCGTGCTGGAGTCATGGAATGTCGACAACCCGAAGGGATTGGTACTCATAGATAATTTGAATCTAGCAACAACCAATTAAATATAAGCAGGGGGCAATTTCACATGAAAATCATATCCATAGCCAACCAGAAAGGTGGTTGTGGCAAGACCACAACAGCTATTAATTTAGCATCGGCCCTAAGCCAGAACGGCCAACGCGTCTTGCTGCTGGACCTCGACCCGCAGGCGCATGCTTCGCTGGGCCTGGACATCGAAAGCCAGGACAGCATTTACAACGTGATTTCCAAGCTGACCCCCCGCAAATTGAAGATCGAAAATATTGTTCAGCGTGTCGAGGATAGCTTCGACCTTGTCCCCTCGAATGTATTGGTCGGTACGCTGGAACAGGAACTGTCCGATGAAATCGGCCGCGAGCTCAAGTTGCGCGAAGTCGTAGAACCCATTAAGGGAGCTTATGATTATATCATCATCGATTGCCCCCCGAGTCTGGGGATCCTCACAGTCAATGCTATCCGGGTCAGTGATGAGATTATCGTCCCGGTCGAAACCAGCCGGTTTTCCATGCAGGGGGTGGATCACCTGATGGACATCGTCAATTTGGTCAAGGACCGCCTCAATCATGAGGTAAAGTGCCGGATCCTGGTAACCATGTTTGACTCGCGTTTGCGGCACTCTTTCTCGATGCTCTCAACCTTCAAAGAGCGCTTCGAAGAAATCTTGTTCGATACCATTATCCATATCAACGTCAAACTCAAGGAGTCTGCGGTGATGGGGAAAACGGTTTCGACGTACGACAAGTATTGCCGAGGCTCCAAGGATTACTTCAGTCTCGCCAAGGAGCTCCTGTTGATTGAAAAGCAGGAATTGGAGGCGGAAGACAGTGCGGAAGAAGCGGCGCCGATTGCCCCGGAAATTCCGAAGTCGGTATCAGCGGATATTGCCGATCTGGAGAAATCATTTTCGGCAGTTGTGGAAGAGGAAACCTTGGCTGAAGAAACGGAGCTTGAGGAACGTCTTTCAGGAGGCACGATGGCTCCGATGTCAGAGCAAATGCAGGAAATTGTCCGTCAAGAGATCAACGGCATTGCCGCGGTGCGATTCAGTATTGAGGCCCCCGAGGCAAAATCTGTGTACGTCACCGGAAGCTTTAACGATTGGTCGCTTGATGACACCTGCCGTATGCGCGAACAGGACGGCATATGGGAGGCCGAAATTTCGCTCAAGCCGGGTTTGTACAAGTATCAGTTTATCGTCGACGGAGTTTGGAAAGAGGATCCGCGGAATAACCGTAAGGAACGGAATTCCTTCGGCGATATCAACTCGCTTATTGAAGTTAAGGCGGGGGATGGTCAAAACGCCAACTGACAGTCGGCAGTCCGCCGATGGCAAGATTCTAGCCGTATTTTCCTATCTCTCCGTATTCTGTATCATTCCGTTACTGTTTAAGAAGAATAGACCGTTTATCAGACATCACGGCAAACAAGGATTGGTCCTTTTTGTGGCCCAGGTGGGCGCGTTTGTCGGGCACATTGCGGCGGGAACATGGTTTCTGAGCCTGTGCGGCGTTATTCTTACCGGCTATGCCGTCGTGGGGTTATCCCAGGTCCTGCATGGGCAATGTGCCCGGTTATGGCTGGTTTCGGATATTGCCGAAAAGATCACACTCTAGAATGTCGATTGTCAGCGATGCGATAAAAAGTATTAAGTCCTGGTTTTCCCGGCTGACTGGCACCGGTAAGTCTAAATCCGCTCCGGCGCGCCGGCGGGAGCAATCCAGGCCCCCCAAAAGAAATTCACGGCGCAGACCTTCGCAGTCCTCGCGCAACCAGGGATCCCGCCCCCCCAATCGTTCCCGCCAACCCGCATCCTCCTCGACCACCAAAAAAGCGGCGCCCCGTAAGCCGTCCCGGCCAAAACAGTCTGATACGGCTAGCCAAAAAAAATCCGTACCACGGAAACGGACGCCTCGTATAGCGGCTCCGCCCGCTAAGTCCAGTGGGGCGATCCGCGCCTCGGCAGTGGCCAGTGAGTCTTTGGGGCGATCGCGGCGACGTGGGTCCCGTGGGCGGCGAAGGCAGGGCGGAGGAGACTCACCGGAAATCGGTGAAATTACGCACTATTTTGCCAAGATAAAGGTGGCGGTGGTAAAGGTCACGGCGATTGGCATGAAGCTGGGAGATAGCATCAATATTAAAGGGAAATCGACCGACATCATCCAGAAAGTTGAGTCCATGCAAATTGAAAGCGTGGATGTCAATTCCGCCCGTAAGGGGCAGCTGGTAGGATTGAAGCTCGCCAAACCGGTCCGAGTGGGTGACAAGGTTTACAAAGTCGCCTAGGCGGATCCCAGATCCTTCTTCCTCCAACTGTTGGGGAACGAGTGGGGATGTGTTATAATTATATGTCCCGTACGTAGTTAGCTTCTCGCTTTCGTGGAGGGTTGATTTGATGCCGGGCGCGTAATTTGGGGGGGCAAATATCCGCGGAGCTGAATTTCCGTAAACGGCGCCCAAATTCGTTTCATCAAATATCCACAATCGTAATATACTGATTTATATTGGCTTATAATCAAGTGTTATATGCGGTAATATTCTGCTTTCTAATATATAGAAATATATGTTACACTATACCGTCGTCATAACACTGATGCCAAATTGATGAAAATCAAATCCTTCCTTAACAACCGCGCTCAACAAACCATTGAATACCTCCTTGTCTTTGGAGGTGTCATCACTGTCATTTTAGTCGCCATGACCGAAAACGGTCTGATGCAACGAAACGTCGAAGGCGGTCTCGAACAAGCTGTTGTCGGGATAGAGTGTATGGCGGAGACCGCCTGCTTCGATCCGGCCGGATTATGTGTACCCGAGTGCGGGAACGGTTGTTGTGAACCGGGGGAAACGGCTGCAGGCTGTGCGGCCGATTGTTCCTCCGCGGGATGTACACCATCAGTTTCTTGTGGGGTCGGCGATTGCGGCACAATTAATAACGGTTGCGGTGTCCTGCTGTTCTGCGGCAGTTGCCCGAGCGGCCAGTTTTGTAACGCTGCCAATTCCTGTCAATGTGCTCCCAGCGATCCGTGCGCTTTGGGGATGTGTGGGGCCGGGCTGGATGACGGTTGCGGGACCCCGGTTGTATGTCCGCCGTGTTCGGCCCCGCTGTCGTGCCAGGGCGGCTTTTGCGTCTGCGTGGATGATCCGCCGGCAACCACATGTTCGGGGCCCATCCAATGCGGCGTCACTACGAATAACTGTGGAAACCCGGTTGATTGCGGGGGCTGTACATCGCCGGACGTATGCCAGGGCAACACCTGCTGTACCCCGGATCCCCTGGCCACGACCTGTGCCGGGATCGAGTGTGGATCAAGAGTAAATAATTGCGGCCAGTTGGTGGTGTGCCCCGATACCTGCGTCTCTCCGGCGATTTGCAGCGGCAACTCGTGCTCGGGTTGCGTCGACGAACCTCTTTTAACTACGTGCACCGGCATTGCCTGCGGACCGCAGACCAATAATTGCGGGAATCCCGTTACCTGTCCGGACACCTGTCCCCCGGACGTGTGTGTCGTCAACAGCTGTGTCCCGTGTACACCAGATCCGCCCGCAACAACCTGTACCGGAGTTGAATGCGGGGATGTCTTAAACAACTGCAACCAGGTCGTCAGTTGTTTCGATACATGCCCGACATTGACTCCGCCACAGCTGTGCCTCGGCAACAACTGCACGAACTGTACACCGGATCCTGTTGGTGTCACCTGCGCCTCGGCGGAATGCGGACCGGTCGTCAATAATTGCGGAATCACGGTGGACTGCGGCTCTTGCGGCGGATTTGAAGTATGCAGTGTTTCCAATGTTTGTGAGTGTCTCGACGACCCCTTGGGCACCACCTGCTCTGGTGTGCCGTGCGGTATCGTGGTCAACAATTGTGGTAATCCACGCACATGTCCGAATACCTGTGTGGATCCCACGCCGCATTGTGTGGACAATGCATGCGAATGTGTTCCCGACCCGCTAAATGTCACTTGTGCCGGGGCCGAATGCGGACCGCGGAACAACAACTGCAACCAAAGCGTGCTGTGCCCGGATACCTGCGTCTTGCCCCAACAATGTACGGGGGTATCGTGCGGCGCGTGTACACCTAACCCCAGTCCTTGTACCGGTGTTCAGTGCGGTTCAGTGGATAACGGTTGCGGGACACCGGTTGTTTGTGCTGATACTTGTGTGTTGCCGGACGTTTGTGTCGACAATACCTGTACCAGCTGCGTGCCCGACAATATCCTAACCACCTGTGCCGGGTTGGCCTGCGGGCCGACCTTCAATAATTGCGGTCAGAGTGTCTTCTGTCCTGATAATTGCGCCGGCGCTCCGTGCGTCAATAACCAGTGTATATGCGTTGACGATCCGATTGGTACGACATGTTCCGGGGTTGAATGCGGTCCGGTGGTAAACAACTGCGGCAATCTCGTCGTTTGTCCGGACACCTGCGCTCCGGCCCAGGATTGTTTGATCAATCTTTGCGGGTGTATACCGGATCCCGTGGGCGTCACCTGCGCGAGTGCGGAGTGTGGTGTGGTTCAGAACAACTGCTTTGACGATGTCTTCTGTCCGGACACCTGTATCTTTCCGGATGATTGCTCGTCTAATATTTGCGTCCCGTGTTCGCCTGATCCGGACCCGGTCACCTGCGCCGGGCTGCAATGCGGTCAGACGACCAACAACTGCGGGCTGTCGGTCTCCTGTCCGAACGGATGTATCTTCCCGGCATCATGTATTCCGGGTACGAATACGTGCGATGATTGTGTCCCGGATCCGCCCGCCAATTTCTGCGGCCCGCTTATTTGCGGCAACACACTCAATAATTGCGGTCAGACCATTGTTTGTCCAAACCTCTGCCAACCCAACGAAACCTGCGAACCGGATGACAATTTTTGCTACTGCATTCCCGAATCCACTGCCGCTTCCTGTGCCGGCGTTGAATGCGGGATCACCTTGAACAATTGCTTTGAGCCGGTCGACTGCGGTACGTCGGCGTGCGGCCCGGCGGAAGTGTGTGTTGGAAACACCTGCAACTGTGTGCCCGATCCGGTGGCAGTCACCTGCAGCGGTATTGCCTGCGGGACCGCCACCAATAATTGCGGGGACCTCGTGAATTGTCCGTTTACCTGTTCGAGTCCGGATAATTCCTGTGACGGTTCAAATAACTGCATTTGTGTCGATGAGCCGGCCGGAGGCACGTGTGCCAACACGGAATGCGGGAACAAGACGAACAATTGCGGTAACAACGTCGCCTGTCCGGACACCTGTACTTCCTGTCCGAATGAGATTTGTGTCGGAAACTTCTGCCAGTGTACGCCGACACCCTTTGCCACGGTGTGTGCCGTCGGCGTCTGCGGGAACAATCCGGATGATTGCTGCGGAAACTATAACTGCGGCGGGAACGCCAAGTGCCAGGGTGAGACCGGCCCCAATGCCGTCTGTGTCGGAACGGTCTGCCAATGTGTGCCGGACACCACACCGTGTCCGGTCGGCCGATGCGGCCTGTGGCCGGATAATTGCGGCGGTCCTCAAATCAATTGCGGGAACGACGCTACTTGCCAGAGCCAGTCCGGACCGAACGCCACTTGTTCAGGCACGGCTTGTCAATGTACCCAGACACCGTTTGCCACCGTCTGTGCGGTCGGTGTCTGTGGATCCAATCCGGATGGGTGCGGCGGCAACTATGCCTGCGGCGGCGACGCCAAGTGTCAGGGGGAAACCGGTCCCAACGCCACTTGTGTGGGCACGGCCTGTCAGTGTACCATAACACCGTTCGCCACAGTCTGTGGGGTGGGCGTTTGCGGCAGTAATCCGGACGGTTGCGGCGGCAACTATGCCTGCGGCGGCGACGCCAAGTGCCAGGGGGAAACCGGTCCCAACGCCACTTGTGTGGGCACGGCCTGTCAGTGTACCATAACACCGTTCGCCACAGTCTGTGGGGTGGGCGTTTGCGGCAGTAATCCGGACGGTTGCGGCGGGAACCATGCCTGCGGCGGCGATGCCAAGTGCCAGGGGGAAACCGGTCCCAACGCCACTTGTGTGGGCACGGCCTGTCAATGTACTCCTGACGACTGTGCCGCTGCCGGTGCTACATGCGGTTCTCCTCCGGACGGCTGTGGCGGCAATATACCCAGTTGCGGTTCTTGTACTTTGCCGCAAACTTGTGACGGCACTTTCAATTGCTCGTAACCATTCTAACCTGTTCGGAAACTGTATCCACTTGAATACTACATCCGGATGATTTTTTCCAATATTCACTTAGGGTAGCATCAACCGTCTGGCCCTTCCGAGACCGCATACTTTCATACCCACACGATGACCCATACCCATACGATGAGCGATAGGCGCTTGATCAAACGCTATTTAATTTGGTGTTATAAAACCACCAAGGAAGAACTGGACCGGATCGACCGTTACTTTACGCAAAATGTCGTCGATGAATTCTTGTTTAAGGAACTCATAGGAAGTGAAGAATTCAAGGCGGCGTCCGGAAATGTGGAATTCAAAAAGAAGGTCCAGGCCTTCGAAGACTACAAGATCGAGAAGTTTGCCAAGGCGCGGGAAAAGAAATACTCCGGCGGTGATCAGCTGCGACCCGAGTATCTGTACCTGGTAAAAAGACTGGAGGCGATCGCCGCGGCCGTCACACACTTCCTCGGCAAAAAAGAGTTGGAGCAGATTATCGAATCGTATGAAAAGGAGATGACCGACCGGATTTTGTCAGCGCGGGAACATTCGTGACTGAGGCGAGGGGGAGAGAGATGACTATCGACGTTGCATATCGCGGATACGCTGTTTTTGCATCCGCATCATGTCTTTGCGTCGCCGCTCGATGTCATCGATATTCTGGCGGTAATCCTGCTCTTCTTTGTAGTCCTGAACGATTTCCTCGCGGGATTTCTGAGGAGCGGAATATTGGGTCCGGGTAAACTTGACCATGGCATAGATCATGATGCCGAAAACGAGACATATTGCAGCAAATAGTAAAAGGCCGTCTTTCATATTCCTAGTATAACCACTACGGAGAAGGCGTGCAACCGATAATATTCCGCAAAAAAACTGCTGGATGACTAGCAAAGTGGCGGTTCTATGATATCCTTTCAAGTGTATGGAAATAATACATTTGCAAAAGTAAAAGGAGGCAGGCCATGGCCCAGAATTATGATGTGAAACAGGAGTGGGAAAAAACCAAAAAGCAGCTGATCCGCTTTGGTCATGAGGTCGGCGAGCTCGTACGCAAAGGCGAAGATGAGATCATCACGCTCAGCCAAAAGGGCAAGATGCAAATCGAGGTGACCACAACCACCCTCAAAAAGGAAAAGCTGTATTATCTTATCGGCAAGGAGTATGTGAAGTTGAGCGATACTTCAAAGACCTCGCCCGCCCTTAAGAAGTTGCTTGAACAGTACCACAAACTTGAGCGGGAACAAAAGTCTATCAGCAGTAAATTGAAGCGTAAATCCACCAAGAAAGGCGCAAGCAAGCCGACCGCAGCACCCGCCCGTAAAACCGCGAAACGCGCCGCCACTGCCAAGAAGACCCGAAAGCGAGCCGCCAAACAGATTGCCAAGGGTTCGTAAGTTATTAAAATTCAGAGTGATGGGATTCACCGGTCGGTCCGGGCCGGCAGGCCGTCGGCTACCTATTAGCTTGACTTGCCCTATTACTAATAGTATAATACCGCCCTTAGCTGAGGGTAATCGATCGGCTCGTGGCCGGGACTGGGGTATGCTGTAAGGACAGGTACTCCGGTTAGGTTATCCATGACTGTAAGTTCCGACAGGAGGAAACGAAAGTGGTCTTAATCAAAGAAAAGAAAACAGAAATAATTGATGATTTTAAATCGCATTCCAAGGACACCGGATCTCCGGCCGTGCAAATCGCCCTGCTGACCGAGAAGATCAATTACCTGTCCGATCATTTCAAAGTGCATAAGAAGGACTTCCATTCCCGCAGAGGTCTCCTCACGATGATTGGTAAGCGACGTCGTCTTTTAGCCTACCTCAAGAAAAAAGACCCCGAAAAGTATCAAGAAACCATCTCAAAACTAAATCTGCGAAAGTAACCGTTCTTCATGGAGGCTGCTTTTCGGCGGTTGAGAATTTGAAGATTAAAGGCTATGACGCAAGTCGTAAGGAGTAAGAAATGATTCAGAACGAAAGTACAGAAATTCCCTTTGGGGAGCAAAAGCTGGTCCTCGAAACCGGTAAACTGGCCAAACAGGCCAATGGTTCCGTGACCGTGACTTTGGGCGGAACAACAGTTCTCGTGGCGGTATGTATGTCGCCGAAACCGAAGGCGGATGTAGATTTCTTTCCGCTTATGGTCGAGTATCAGGAAAAGGCCTATGCCGCGGGAAAGATCCCCGGTGGATTCTTTAAGCGCGAAGGACGTCCGACGCAAAAGGAAATCCTCACCGCCCGCATCATTGACCGTCCGATCCGGCCCCTGTTCCCGGAAGGTTTTTACAATGACGTCGTCGTCACCTGCAATGTCATAAGTTCCGACGGAGAAAATGATCCGGACGTACTGGCCGCCGTGGGAGCGTCCGCCGCGTTGCATGTTTCCGATATTCCGTTTGGTGGTCCCGTCGGCGCGGCCCGTGTGGCTATGGTTGACGGCGAATACATCCTCAATCCCACCTATGCTCAACGGGAGAATGCCAAGCTTGAGCTATTTGTTGTGGGGACCAAGGATAGTATCGTGATGATCGAAGGGGAAGGTTTTGAGGCCCCGGACGAAGCGGTTGTCAACGGACTCAAATACGCTCAGGAAA
Organism: Candidatus Omnitrophota bacterium; assembly: GCA_020632495.1. GTDB lineage: Bacteria > Omnitrophota > Gorgyraeia > Zapsychrales > Zapsychraceae > JAGOSC01. The sequence continues at coordinate 1,925,919 of JACKFL010000005.1, forward strand.
ATCTCGGAGTCGTGGTCGATGCGCAGAACAGCTTTCGCGACACGTACGGCAAGCCCAAGGCGGAAGTGCCGCTGTTCAATCCGCATCCGGACCTCAAGGGCAAGGTCGAACAACTCTGTACCCAGAAACTTGAAAAGGTGTATCAAATCGCGGATAAGGGGGAGCGAGAAACCGCCCGCCGCGCTCTGCTGGACGAACTGACCGGCGACATGAGTGTCTTCGACGCTTATAAGGTCGATGACCAGGATGTGCCGGCCGGCCATATCCACATGATGTTCGACAAGGTCGAGTATGATGTTGTCCGCAAATCCATTTTCGATCAAAACCGGCGCGCGGACGGACGCAAGTCCGATGAGATTCGTGATCTCACCAGTGAGATCAACATCCTCCCGCGGACCCACGGCTCAGCGCTTTTTACCCGCGGTCAAACACAAAGCCTGGCCGTTGTTACCCTGGGAACCAAGCGCGACGAACAGATGGTCGAAGGGTTGCAGCCATTGACCTACAGCAACTTCATGCTGCATTACAATTTTCCCGCCTTCAGCGTGGGGGAAGCCCGCGGCAGCCGCGGACCGGGTCGTCGTGAAATCGGTCACGGCGCTCTGGCCGCCAAGGCCATCAAGGGCGTTATGCCGGAAAAGGAAAACTTTCCGTATACGGTGCGAGTGGTTTCCGAGATTCTGGAATCCAACGGATCATCCAGTATGGCCTCGGTCTGCGCCGGTTGTTTGAGTCTGATGGCGGCTGGGGTTCCGATCGCTAATCCGGTGGCCGGAATTTCCATCGGTCTGGTGTTGACGGATGACGGTTCCGATTACCGCCTTTTGAGCGACATTATGGGGCTGGAAGATCACCACGGGGATATGGATTTCAAGGTGGCCGGCTCCCGCCAGGGTATCACGGCGATCCAATTGGACCTGAAGGTGCAGGGACTGCCGTTGGAAGTCCTGACCAAGGGGATTGAACAGGCCCGCACGGCCCGTTTGCATATCCTCGATTCGATGGCGCGAACGATCGCCAAACCGGCGGATGACATCAGTCCGTTTGCACCGAAGATCCTGTCGACCACCGTGCCGCAGGACAAGATCGGGGAAGTCATCGGACCGGGAGGAAAGATGATCAAGCGGATCATGGAAGAAACCGGCGCCGAAACGATCGATATCGACGATGACGGTAATGTCCTGATTGCCGCCTCCAATACGGCTGCCGCGATGGCCGCGAAGAGCTTTATCGACGGTCTGGTGGAATTGCCGCAAGTCGGCAAGATCTACAATGCCAAGGTCGCGAAGGTCACCAACTTCGGGGCTTTCTGCGAATTTATGCCCGGACGTCAAGGTCTGGTCCACGTTTCGGAATTGGCCGACGAATACGTCAAGGACGTCAACTCGGTTGTGAAGGTCGGAGATGAGTTCAAGGTCAAATTGGTCGAGATCGACCAAATGAAGCGGATGAACCTCAGCAAGAAGCAGGCGGATGCTGAGGAAAAGGCGCAGGCACAAAAGTAGACTGTTGAGACGTCCGGACAGGTTGAGTTTGCCAAGATAAATAGGTGGGTTTCACGTGAGACCCGCCTATTTGTTTTTTTCAACGCCGTGTCATGAGGCCTCGGAGAAACTGCACCGATACGATTTCTGTCCCGATTGATGTCTTTCCACCGCTGAGCGGATAGGCTCTTCGGGGCAGCGCCAGCCGAAACGGACTAGGCGCATAAAGAATTATCGTCAAAAAAGTAATGAGTTATTGGTATCCTTCGGATAGGCTTATGATAAAATAGATCGGTGGGGTGTCCGCCAAACCCGCTGGTTCATTTATTTAACGTCCTTAATACCAACATATTGCGGCTGGATGAGCGAAGAACACATTAATGAAATTAAGGCGATAATCGTGCTGGCCATCGGCATGATTTTATTCGCGAGCCTGATCTCGTATACCCCGCAGGACCTTCCCTGGTTCACTTCGGAACCTAATATTCCCGCCAAGAACTTAATCCGGATCAGCGGCGCCTATCTTGCCGGTTCTATCCTGTTTTGCTGCGGCTACAGCGCCTACTCCATTGTGATCTTCTGCCTATTCTGGAGTTGGAACAAGTTTACGTCACGTGAAATCGAACTGTCCCCGGCCAAGCTTTTCAGCTTTTTGGTGCTATTTGTCGTTATCAGCAGCCTGTTCAGCATGACCGGTTCCCAGGAGTCCGTCGACCGTTTTCAGCGCGCCGGTCTGGCTGGGGTGGTGGTCTCGGAGTTCTTACTGCAATACCTGGGTTCGGTGGGCACGTACATTATCTTAATTACATTGGGCGCCTTGGCTTTGATCCTCACCGGAGAAGTCCTGGTCACCCCGGTCGTGGTCCGTTTGTATCAGCAAGTGGTCGAATCTTTTCAAGCCCTGCAGGAGAGTATCAAGGCCGGGGACTTTCACATTTCCGCTTTTAAACCGTCCGTAAAACTCTCCACCGGCACCGCGGCGACCGCCGCCGCTCGTCCCAAACCCGCAGCCAAGTCCAGGCCGGTTGAAAAAGAGGACGAGGAAGAATACGAGGAAGACGAAGAGGAATACGAGGAGGACGAAGAAGAATACGAGGAGGACGAGGACGAAGAGTACGAAGAAGACGAGGATGAAGAGGAATACGAGGAGGAGGAAGAGTACGAAGAAGATGAGGATGAGGAGGACGAGGAGGAAGACGAGGAACCGGTCGCCAAGAAACCGCAAATTCGCATCGCCAAGAACGAAAATGAAGCTGAAAAAGAGTATGTGGATGGTCCGCAGGTGATCGGAGAATTCACTCTGCCCAATCTGGATCTGCTGGAAGACCCGCCCAAAGTTTCCAATGATAAGATTCAGAACAACCTGATCAATGACGCCAAGCGTCTGGAAGAGACGCTGGCAAGCTTCGGTGTCGGGGCCCGCGTGGTGGATATTGAACGCGGTCCGGCCATAACGCGCTATGAGCTGGAGCCCGGTCCCGGCGTCAAGGTCCAGAAATTTACCACACTCTCAAATGACATCGCCCTGGCTATGAAGGCCCCGACGGTTCGCATTGTGGCGCCGATCCCGGGCAAAAGCCGGGTCGGTATCGAAGTGCCGAATGCCTCCTCCGCTTCGGTTTATTTGAAGGAAGTTCTTGTCAGTCAAGAGTTTCGCAAACCAGACTCGAAGCTCACGATCGCCTTGGGCAAGGATATCGGCGGCAAGCCCATGGTGGCTGACCTGGCCGAGATGCCGCACCTGCTGATCGCCGGGACCACCGGGTCGGGAAAAAGTGTTTGTCTCAACGGCATTATCATGTCAATATTGTTGAATGCCTCCCCGGATGAGGTGCGGTTCGTGATGGTCGATCCCAAGATGGTGGAGTTGGCCATGTACAACGACATCCCGCATTTGCTGTGCCCCACAGTCACCGACACCAAAAAGGCCTCGAACGTGCTCAATTGGGTGGTCGGAGAGATGGAGGCCCGCTACAAACGGCTGTCCAAGGTCAAGGCCAAGAATATTAAGGGCTATAATTCCATGGAAGGTCATCACATGCACTATATCGTGGTGATCATCGATGAGCTGGCGGATTTGATGCAGGTTGCCGCTAAAGGCGTGGAAGGATCGATTACCCGCCTGGCGCAACTCTCGCGGGCCGTGGGGATTCACCTGATCCTGGCGACCCAGCGGCCTTCGGTGAATGTTATCACCGGGGTCATCAAAGCGAATTTTCCCGCGCGGATTTCCTTTAAGGTGGCATCCAAGGTCGATTCCCGGACGGTCCTGGATATGAATGGTGCCGAAAGCCTGTTGGGTAAAGGGGATATGCTCTTCATAAAACCGGGAGATTCGAAGCCGACACGCGGTCAGGGGAATTTCGTGAAGGACGAGGAAATCGCCAAAGTGATCCAGTTCATCAAGGACCAGCAGGCGCCGAGTTACGACGACACGATTCTAACGACGCAAAAGGCGGGCATGAGTGGCGGTTCGGAAGAAAAGGACGAATATTATGACGAGGCGGTCCGGCTGGTGATGGAAACCAACCAGGCATCGGTCTCGATATTGCAGCGCCGGATGCGGCTGGGTTACACGCGGGCGGCCCGTTTGATCGATATGATGGAGCAGGAAGGCATTATCGGGCCGTATTGCGGAAGTAAACCGCGGGAAATCCTGGTGGATCGGGAAGAGTGGCTGCTGAATAACATGCAGGGTGATGACAATGAGTAAAACCGAACACAACATCGATATCGAAGAGTCCAAGTCCGGGGAACAACAGCTGCCGGAGGAGAGTCTGGGGCAGCAATCGGCCGTCACGCCGGTTTCTGAACCGCCGGCATCCGGTATTTCGGTGCGCAAAGGTTTGATACTCAAAAACCGCCGCGTCGAGCAGGGCCTTTCCTTAGAGGCCGTGCACGAGACGACCAAGATTCCTTTGGATGCGCTGAAGGCCATCGAAGACGACTATACGATCGGGACCTTGTCGCCGTTCTATATCAGAGGCTTTGTGAAGATATACGCCAAGTATCTTAATATTGATGTCTCCGAAGTCCTTGACGACTTTCAAAAGGAAGCCTTGCCCAAGGTCACTAAGCAGGAAGTGGACACCGACTTCGAATTCAAGCTTAAACAAACGCTCAAGAAATATTTAACCCATCAACGGCGCAAGCAAATCATGACCGTGCTGGGTTTCTTGCTTTTTTGCTTCGTGCTGTTCCACGCCATTACGTTCATGACGAAGGCGTTCAGAAACCGTAAACCCAAGGAAACGGTGCGGGTCAAGCCCGAGCCGGTCGCCGTGGCGGTGACCCCGGCCCCGGTGCGCAACGAACCCGCCGTGGCTCCGAAGCCGAAAGCCGCTCCGGTGCCGATTCCAAAACCGGAAGTAGCGCCGCCCGCTCCGCAGGTCACCGCGCCCCGGCCCAAGCCCATCGTGAAACCCGCTCCGCAAGCCGCTTCCACGGCCGCGCCGGCTGTGGTGGTTTCGCCGCCGGTGGAATCGCCGCAAAAGGACGTGCGCCTTACGGTCAGGGCGCAGAAAGACAGTTGGCTGCGCGTCAAGGCCGACGACAAGACGGTCTTTCAATCCACGCTGGCCAAGGGCGCGGTGGAGACCTGGCAGGCTGATAGCGAAATCGTAATTAAAGGAAAAAACATCATACATTTGGAATTTGAATTGAACGGCAAGTTGATCGGCACACTTGGCCGCAAGAATCGTAAGGCCAAAAGCGTGACATTTACTAAAGACGGATTGTCGGTTACGAAGTGACGGATGATTGACGGCGGCGCATGACCATGATTGAGCGAACGAAGACGACCAAAGATTTTATGAAGGAACGTGTCACGCAGGGGCAGAAGATCGGTTTGATCAATCTCGGCTGCGCCCGGAACACGGTGGATTCTCAAACCATACTCAGCAATTTGAAGCGTCAGGGGCACCGGATCGTCGACATTGAAGATTCCGAGGTGGCGATTGTCAATACCTGCGCGTTTATCGATGAGGCGAAACAGGAATCCCTCGATACGATCGTGGATCTTTTGGAGCTGAAGAAGCAGGGCAAGATTAAACGGGTTATCGTCGCCGGCTGCCTCGCTCAGCGCTACCATAAAGAGTTAGCTGAGGAATTCAAGGATATCGACGCGATTATCGGAGCGCAGCGGCTGGACCGGACTTCGGTGCCGTCCGATGTCACGCTGACGCCGGCCCACTTCGCGTATGTGAAGATCAGTGAAAGTTGTTATAACAAGTGCAGTTTTTGCATCATTCCCAAGATCAAAGGGAAGTTTGTTTCACGGACGATTGAAAGCGTCGTCGAAGAAGTCCAACAGCTGGACCGCCGCGGGGTTTCCGAAATAAATATTATCGGTCAGGATATTACAGCCTATGGCATGGACATTTACCATGAGCTGAGTCTGGCCCGGCTGCTGAAGGAATTGGTGAAGGTCACCAACAACATTCGTTGGATACGTCTGCTGTACGCATTTCCCGCGCATGTCACCGATGAACTGATCGACGTGATTGCGCAGGAAGATAAAATTTGTAAGTATATCGATATCCCTCTGCAGCACATCAGTGATCATATCCTGCGGGACATGAACCGGAATATCAGCACGCAGGGTACGATTGATCTCATGCGAAAATTCAAGACGAAAATCCCGAACGGCAGTCTGCGGACAACCTTTATCCTCGGTTTGCCCGGAGAATCGGACGCGGACTTTGACGAGTTGAAGGAATTTGTCCGCGCCACCCGTTTTGAAAAGATGGGGACTTTCCTGTACTCACGTGAAGACAATACGCCGGCGGCGGCCATGCCGAATCAGGTTCCGGACAAGGTCAAGAAGGAGCGGATGGACGAGCTGATGCGCATTCAGCAGGAAATATCGGAGGAACTTCAGGCCGCTTACGTTGGGCGGACCCTGGAGGTGCTCATCGATGAGCAGCAACAAAATGAGGAAGGCCTGTACCTGGGCCGTAGTCAGTACGACGCTCCGGAAGTGGACGGGCTGGTTTATGTTCAATCGGCGCGGCCGTTGCGTGCCGGGGAATTTGTTCAGGTAAAGATTCTCGACGCATTGGCGTACGACTTAGTGGGAGAAGCTCTATGAGACCTTTATTTTTGTCGCCCAACACTCTGACGATTTCGCGTATTGTGTTGACGTTCTTTTTCATTCTGGCCATGTGTGCCGAGGGATTCATTTTTAAGCTGCTGGGCGCCATTATTTTCTTTCTGGCCTCATTTACCGACTACTACGACGGTTATATCGCCAAGAAACACAAGATGGTCTCCGATTTCGGTAAGTTGATGGATCCCATCGCCGACAAGTTCCTGATGTTGTCGGCGTTCCTGGTGTTCGTCAAGATGGGCATTGTGCCGGTTATTGCCTTTCTGATCATTTTCGGCCGGGAAGTGTTCATCACTTTTATGCGGCTTTACGCCAAACATAAAGGGCACATCCTGGCGGCGGAGAAATTCGGCAAGTATAAAACGGTGTCCCAAGTCTTTTGCTCGGGAGCGATTCTCATTTATGTCGTGCTGCGCTCGGCTGATTCGACCAACAGCTGGAGCGATCTGACGATCAGTCGATGGCAGGAATTTATCGATTTCACCATTATGGTGGCGGTGCTGATGACGCTGGCTTCTGGCCTTTCATACTACGCCAACAATAAACAGGTGTTCCGTCCCCAATGACAGCAAATTTTATAAAGATATCTTCGACATTCTTCTACATGGGCAATTCACCCGTCGCGCCGGGCACGTTGGCCAGTTTTGCGGGAGCGTTGGTGGCGATTATCCTGTGGAATATGCCTTTCACGTACGCGACGGTGACGATATTCGTTACCGTACTCGGCCTTTTGGTCAGCGGCCCGATGGAGGACATGCTTAAATCCAAGGACCCGTCCTGCGTGGTGATCGACGAAGTATCCGGCATATTGATTGCCTTGTTTTTGCTGCCGCTAGACTGGCCGGTGCTGGTAACCGCTTTTTTTCTGTTTCGCGCTTTGGATATGTTTAAGCTCTATCCGGTCAATCAAATGGAGAAGTTTGAGGGAGGTCTCGGCATCATGATGGATGATATCGTCGCCGGGGTCTACACCAATATTGTCATGCACATCGCGATCCGATGGGCGGGCATTGTTTAATGGAGGTAAGGACATGCGTACATCAAATCCGGTTTTAAACGACAACGCCTTTGATCAGGCGCGCAATTTTTCGGTAGGCGAAAACATGACCGTTCAAGGGACGGTCAATAAGACGTTTGCCTTGTTTGCCCTTATGCTGATGACAGCCAGCTGGGTTTGGACCAAGTTTTATGCGATCGCCCAGCCTCTGATCGAAGGGTCACCCTACGGCGGCTCACCCCACACGCCGCAATTCGTCGGTGTGGCCATGTTCGGCGGAGCGATCGGGGGATTTATCATGGCCCTGGTCACCACCTTTAAGAAGGATTGGTCTCCGGTCACGGCCCCGGCTTATGCCTTGCTGGAAGGGCTGTTTATCGGCGGGATATCCGCTTTCTTTGAATTGCAGTATCCCGGAATCGTTATCCAGGCCGTCGGTCTGACCTTCGGGACGCTGTTTGCGCTCCTGTTGGTCTACAAGTCGGGCCTGATTCAGGTGACGCATAAGTTCCGCATGGGGATCGCGGCGGCTACCGGAGCGATCATGATTTTCTATCTGGTGGTTTGGATCGCGGGCTTCTTCGGGGCCAATTTGTTTTACGATATGCGCTGGGGAAGCAGTCCGGTGGGTATCGGTTTCAGTTTAGTGGTTGTCACAATCGCGGCGCTTAATCTGGTGCTGGATTTTGATTTTATAGAACGCGGTTCGCAAAGTGGTGTGCCCAAGTACATGGAGTGGTACGGTGCCTTCGGGTTGATGGTCACTCTGGTCTGGTTGTACATCGAAATATTGCGCCTTTTGGCTAAATTGAGAAACAGGAGATAGGATTCGCCATGTCACCGATTATGACCAAAGACGAGGTGCGCGACCACTTCGATCAGATCGCGCCCAATTACGATTACTGGAAGAAGAAAAACTCTTACTACTACAACACGTTGAAGCTTTTCATTTCACGGATTATCCCCAAGGGCGCCTCGGTGTTGGAATTCGGGTGCGGAACCGGGGAGATCCTCGCACATATGGAACCCTCCCGTGGGGTCGGGGTGGACATCAGCGAGGAGATGATAAGCCGGGCCCGGGAGAAATACCCGCAATATGAATTTCTGCATGCCCCCTGCGAGGACGTTAAGCTCGAGGAAAAGTTTGACTATATCATCATGGTCGATGTCGTGGACCACGTTTATGACGTGCAGGATGTGTTCCGCAGCGCCTACCGGTTCTGCAAGCCGACCACCAAGATTATTTTGACGACGATTAATCCGTGGTGGGATCCGATTCTCAATCTTATGGAAAAGATGGGCGCCAAAATGCCCGAGGGGCCGCACAACTTTATCGAGCGCCGCAGTATGGAGAAGATGTTAAATCTGCTGGACTTATCGGTGAGTTATCACGGCCACTTGTTGTTGTTTCCCAAATACGTTCCGGTGCTGGGCTATCTCGCCAATTGGGTCGGGACAAGGTTGTGGCCGTTCAGTAAAATGGCCTCCACCCAGTATCTGGTCATTCAGCCTTTGCAGGAGAATACGACTGATTTGGGCTACGGGTGTTCGGTGGTGATCCCCTGCTACAACGAGGAAGGCAATGTCGAGAGCGCCGTCCGTCGTGTGCCGCACATGGGAAAGCGGACCGAGATTATCGTGGTTAACGACGGCAGTACCGACGGGACCGCCGATAAGGTCCGGTCCCTGCAAGGCGAATTCCCCAACCTCAAACTCATCGACTACAGCCCGAACCGGGGCAAAGGGCAGGCGGTGAAGGCCGGTTTCGACGCGGCAGAAGAAGAAGTGATTATGATCCTGGATGCGGATGTATCGACGCCGCCCGAGGAGATGCCCCGTTTTTTTGAGCCGTTAAATAAGGGGATGTGCCAGTTTGTCAACGGGACCCGTCTGGTCTATCCGATGGAGGACCAGGCGATGCGGATGGCCAACCTCCTGGGAAACAAACTCTTCGGCTGGCTGATGAGCTTTATCACCCAACAGGATCTGACGGACACGCTGTGCGGGACCAAGGCGCTGTACAAACGGGATTACAAGCGCATGAAGTGGGGCAAGGACAAATGGGGAGACTTTGATTTGCTCTTCGGTGCCGCCAAGATGGGCAGCAAGATCATGGAAGTTCCTGTCCACTACAAGTCCCGGATTTCCGGCGAATCCAAGATGCGCTCACTCCAGCACGGCCTTCACCTGCTGCAGGCCTGTTGGCGCGGGTTTCTCGAATTGGTTCTTATTCCGCCGCGTGACTTTTACATCAAACGGGAAGAATAGTCATGTCCGACGATCGTCTTAAAAACGAAATTGAGCATGGCAAACTGCTTCGTCAGTCCTGGTCCGGACAATTTTGGTACTGGGAGACGCCGGCCGGAAAGCGGCGTTTTCTGCGACGGCTTAAACTCATAACTTCCCATATCAAGCCGGATATGAAAGTCTTGGAATTGGGATGCGGAGTAGGCTACTTTACAGAATATTTAGCGCAAACGAACGCGTATATAGTTGCCAATGATATATCTCCAGATCTTCTGGATGTCGCCAAAAGTCGTGTGGTTGCCACGAACGTCGAGTTTAAAGTGGAGAATGCCTATGACTTGACGTACTCAGATGATACATTTGATTCGGTTGTCGGTAGTTCGGTTGTTCATCATTTGGAGTTGGAAGATGCCGTCAAGGAATGTTTCCGCGTATTGAAGCCCGGCGGTTCCATATATTTTGCCGAACCCAACCTGATGAATCCCCATGTTTTCTTAGAACGTAGCCATAAAGTCATTCGACGTATGGCGAACGTCAGTCCTAATGAAACGGCTTTTCTCCGAGGTTCTTTACACAAGGTTTTGGCGGCACACAAATTCAGGAATATTTCCATAGTGCCGTTTGATTTTCTTCATCCTTTAACGCCTCCGCCATTGATTCCGTTTGTTGAGAACGTTGGTCGTTACTTGGAGCGTATTCCGATCCTGAAAGAGTTCTCAGGATCGCTTTTCATCACAGCACAAAAATAGTTGTACCATAGTTAACATTAGGTTCCTGTGTCGAGTATAAAACAAAAGATAAGATCTTGGTTGACGCTTCCCGAAGTCCGGGAGATAGAAGATCTCGACGATCCGAATACCTCCGAACTTCACAGGCGCATTATTCGTAGTAAGCCGTTTCTAAGAAATATCTACTTAGATAACTATCGGGTCCTCGAAAAGGCAATGGCTGGGCTAGGTAGGTCAGTGTGCGTAGAGTTGGGGAGTGGCGGAGGATTTATCAAAGATATTCTGCCGAATGTTATTACATCGGACGTTCTTGTGTTACAAAATCTGAATGTGTGTTTCTCCGGAGAGGCCATCCCATTTAAAGAGGAATCCGTCGATATTTTCTTCATGATAGATGTATTCCATCATATCAAACAACCACGACTGGTACTCAATGAAATGCAGCGATGTTTACGTCCGGGAGGGAAAATTCTGATGATTGAACCGGCCAATACACCGTGGGGAAGATTCATCTTTCAGAATTTTCATCATGAACAATTTAATCCGGATGCTGGATGGTGTATTGAAGGAGATGGTCCGATGTCAGACGCCAACGGTGCTCAGCCCTGGATTATTTTTTCCCGCGACAGGGAGCGATTTATGCAAGAATATCCCGCATTCAGCATAAATAGTTTTAGGTGCCATACTCCACTGCGTTATCTGCTTAGTGGGGGGGTCTCCATGCGTCAACTTTTACCAAACTTTACTTATCCTTTGATCTGCCTTATTGAGATTATTCTTTCCCCTCTAAATCCATACTTGGGAATGTTTTGCACTATTGAACTCGTTAAATCTCGCGCGTAATTATGAGATTCTCCGGGTATGGTTTAAAGCCGAGAAATTGGACAGTACAACATATTGCACTGCGAGGGGAAAGAAATGAAGGAATAACCGTGATAAAGTCGTGATATTCTTTTCACCAGCGATCCATACGTAATTCGTTGAGAAAAGAGCGGTAGCGGTATAGAGTCCGATAAACAGGAACAAACTGATCAACAGAATATATGTTTCTGCCGATTGTTTTCTTCCAAAGCTCAATATGAAGCTCATAAGGGCTGCCAGCCAAATCAAGTTCCAGTTTCCCGTAAAGAACATATTATCCCGATACGTTAGAATCACATCCGGCAACAAGGCGAGATTGCGGAGATCTAGTTCGAACCCGGTTTTGTCAATGGCTCCGGATCCATCTTTCAAAGCCCCATAAACAATTTTAACAAAATGATACCAGCCGCAGATCAATCCGCTGGGTATGATGAACCTCATGAAATTTTGCACTGTAGCTAGAAAATTGGTGCGATAGAGGTAAATTGAAGATAATCCAAGCAGTGTCGTATAAATCGATAAGAATGCAGTGCCTTCCAATTTAGTAAAACTTCCAAGCCCGGCAAGAAAACCAGCTAAAATCAAGAATCGGGGATTCCGGCTTTTGAACCACAATGCGATCGCCATTATGGTGCAGCAATTGTAATACATGAGGTGTATGTCTCGGTACGATATGGAGGCATGAAAAACAATCAAATTGCTGGTCAGTAGCAACGCTAACCCGGCGGATGCCCATTTCCAGTTAGAACAAGCTTTGAGAAAATAATAATGAACGACAGTGAAAGCCAAGAGTATGACGGGAAAGACTATTTTAACCCATGCATCATGCCAGTAGCCAAGGTTGAGAGCGGTCCAAGTTTCGGAAAAGGCGACGAGGAGGGGATATGTTTTATGAGGCAGCATCGCCAGGCTGGGAGGTCTATCCTCGAAGAAAAATAACTTTGCTTTATACGCTACGGTGGCCATGGCGTCATATGTCATGATTGGCAGTGTCAATGCTTTGATGACGACCAAAATTAAACTTACGATGATATATAGCCAGATAATGCTCCAAAGGGATTTTTCTAGGAGGCTCATCCGACCATCGACGGTTTGTCCTAGAAAAAGAGGAGCCATATCAGTTGGCTCCTCCGCAGATTTTCTCAGGAAATTCCAAAGATGTATGGCGCATGATATGCCCAACAGTGGTAAACTTGTGGTCAATCTTGAAATAGAAAATCCCAACGTATACAGCAATAGCATCCACAGAACAACGCCTCCCAATCCTATGCCGTAACTGAGACTATAATTAAGAAGCCGCGGGAGCGGTTTACGGAAAGTTGCACAGAGTACGGCCTGCCCCACAATGAGTGGGATGGCGATGCTGATGCCAAGGTTCAGAGATGCGATGAATTCGTTCATTTAGTATTCGGTTTTTCGGCAGTTAGTACAAACATGCCTTCGGGACTACGCGTGACAACGGTTTCATTCGCCGGAATTCGTTCGTCGACGTTTCGGATGTGGTAGTAGAGTCTTATATCAGCAGGGGCCCGAACATTGTGGTACAAGTTGACTGTTGGATACATATGAAAAAGCAGAATGGCTCGTCGGGTAAGGTGGGAATCTTCGGAAAATACGATATCCGTTTCAATATCCGCGGTGTGTCTTCCTTCCAGTTGCTGGCATGCTGATATAGCAAATTGATAGGGAACGCCAAAAATGATAGCGTTTCGGTCAACGATACTTTTGCCGCTATAGAGATGTATGTCTTCCCTCACATCAGCGATACGCATCGCCATATCCGATAGGGCCAACGTTGCTATGGCAAAAACAACTGTGATTCGCGTTATGTCCGGAAGGATTTGAATCATGGATTCAAATGAAAGCCGATGAACGATCTTAAATATGAAGGTGGAGATGAGAATACTGCCATATAGGGCCAGGCAAATCATTTTCATTGGATGCATGGAGCCTAACTGCATAACATGAAAAATATTGTAACCTGGATTATAAAGGAGATCTGAGAATATTTTCAGTAATTGAAAGAGAGGAATGTCTGCGTAGCGGCAGATGAACACAAGAGCTATGAGGCAGACAAGGCAGTGTGACCAGAAAACAATCTTGAGTATATCTTTTGTTGGAATGAGTTGGTGTCGCATGGCTTCGGGCCTGTTGTCCATGGGGGATTGTTCGGGGGTATCCGCTACAGAATATTGGAAAATTTCTTTTTGGAAAACATATCGAGGGTTAAGAGATCATCTCTGAAATTATCCGTAACGCCTGAGTTGCGGTTTTCTTCTTGATTGCGGAGCGCTCTCCGTGAAATTGGCACTTGACGCACCGGACTGCGTTCCGACTGGCGACAGATATGAAAACCAAACCGACTGGTTTGGCCTTGGTGCCTCCACTCGGCCCGGCGATTCCTGTTACCCCGATGCCGTAGTCTGAGCCAAGCTTCTTGCGGATTCCTTTTGCCATACCCTGGGCAACTTCCTTGGAAACGGTGCCATGCTCAACTATGAGTTGGGGCGGGATTTGAAGGTTCTTTTGCTTCACGGAGTTGCTGTAGGCAATGATTGCTCCAACAAATACGTTTGAGCAGCCCGGGACGTTCGTCAGGCGGTGCGCGATAAGGCCTCCGGAGCAGGACTCAGCAACGCTGACCGTTTTTTGGCTAAGTTTAAGTTGCCTAATGACTTTTGTTTCCACATTCACGTAGCCATTATAGGGCAGGACAAAAAGCTTGACAACCCCTAACATTTTCAATATATTAGCTCCAAAATTACTATGATTATAATATAATAATGGCTTAAGTCCCAACCGCGTAGTGGGATTTTTTTTTAATAGTCAGGGTCAATAACCAAGCAAGGATAAGTACACATGTTCAATACGATTGAAGAAGTTCTCGAGGATCTGAAAGCCGGAAAAATGATTATTGTCATGGACGATGAAGGCCGTGAAAACGAGGGGGATTTGCTGTGTGCCGCCGAGTACATCACACCCGACATCATCAATTTTATGACCAAGGAGGCCCGCGGGCTGGTTTGCGTCCCGATGGAGGCTGAGCGCCTTGACCAACTGGATCTGCATCCGATGAAATTGGACCATAGTCGGAAGCATCAGCGGTGCGACACGGGCTGGGCTATCTCCGTGGATGCAGCCAAGGGTATTACCACCGGGATCTCCGCGGCCGACCGGAGTTACACGGTCAAGTTGCTCATCGACGATAACACCAAGCCCGATGACATTATCACCCCGGGCCATCTTTTTCCCTTACGGGCCCAGCGCGGCGGGGTCCTGGTACGTGCCGGGCACACGGAAGCCTCGGTGGATTTGACCCGGTTGGCAGGTTTGTACCCGGCCGGAGTGATCTGCGAGATCATGAATGAAGATGGTACGATGGCGCGGACGCAGGACCTGCTGGAGTTTTCTCAAAAGCATGAAATCAAGATTTGCACGATTGACAGTCTGATCGAACACCTGACCAAATACCAACGGTTGGTCGAACGGGGAGACGAGGCCCAGCTGACTACGGATTACGGACAATTCCGGGTCATCCAGTACTTGTCCCAAGTCGACGGCATCGAACATGCGGCCCTGATTTTCGGCGATATTGCCGCGGCGCAGCCGACTTTGGTGCGGGTCCATGCGGAGAATGTGTGGAACGATGCGTTCAGCGCGCAAGGTTTGCGCAGTTCCGGATCGCTCGACGCGGCCCTGCGTATGATCAGTGAAAACGGATCGGGTGTGCTGATCTATATGCGCAAACCCCAGCGGGAACTCAATCTTAACGCGTTGTCGGACTCCGGCCGCAAGAAAGAAGCCAAGCCGGCGGATGAGGATCAAATCCAGTTTCTGCCGGACTTAAGGCATTACGGACTGGGGGCGCAGATTCTGGTGGATTTGGGAATCAAGGACATCCGTCTGGTCACCAATAACCCGCGGAAAATCGTCGGGCTGGACGGGTTCGGCCTGTCGGTCAGCGAACGGGTTCCGTTTAAGCCGGCGTCTCAAGATAAGCTGATTTCGAAGTAACGGAAGCCTCTTCCGCGGCACGGGTTGCCCGGACAGAAAGTGGGATCTTTCACAAATGACGGCAGCTACTGCAAAAAAGGCCGGTCAGGCCAAAAAGAAAATCGCGATTGTGGTCGGGCGTTTCAATGAGCCGATTTGCGCGCGTTTGCTGGAAGGCTGCTTGGACCAGTTGACCAAGCACGGTTATCGCCGTTCGGATGTGGTCATTACTTGGGTGCCGGGGGCGTTTGAGATCCCCCTTGCGGCCCTCAAACACGCCCAAAAAAAGACGATCGCCGCCGTGATCTGCCTGGGGGCCGTTATTCAGGGACAGACCGATCATTATCGCCTGGTTGCGGACGGCGCAGCACGTGGTATTATGGAAGTGGGGCTGCTCACCCAAAAGCCCGTCATCTTTGAGGTCCTGGCCACTCCGACCGTGGAACTGGCCAATCAGCGGGCCAAGACAAGGGGCAGCAACAAAGGACGGGACGCTGCCGACGCGGCAGTGGAAATGATTAACATCATCCAGGAGATTTAACTCTCCCGAGAACGACAGCGAGGACGGAAGCCATGCGAAAAAGAACCAAAGGCCGGGAAGAGGCGCTCAAGATTCTGTACCAGGCTGAGATTACCAGACGGCCGCTCACCATGGCCAGCGATAATTATTGGGAATTGAAGGAAAAGTACGACAGCACCGTTAGAAATTTTACCAACCGGATCATTGAGGGCGTTGAACAGTCCTTCGAAGACATAGACGAAAAAATCTCCAAGTATGCCACGAACTGGCAGTTGAAACGAATGGCCATCATCGATCGCAATATTCTGAGGATGGGCGTCTTTGAATTGTTGTATGCCAGTGATATCCCTCCCAAAGTAACCATCAACGAAGCCGTGGAACTCGCGAAGAAATTCGGGGACGTCGAGTCCAGTAAATTCGTCAACGGCATTTTGGACAAGATCCACAAGACAGAGCTGCAGCCGCAAGGCGAGCCTACCGATGACTAAGACGGCAGATCTTCATATCCACACCCATTTTTCCGACAGCACCTCTTCTCCGGAGGAAGTGGCGCAGCAGGCGCATGCCGCGGGGGTTGCTTGTATCGGCATTGCCGATCACGATATCGTCGACGGCATAGCGCCGACGAAGAAAGCCGCGGAGCAATATGATATCGAGGTCATCCCCGGCGTCGAACTGTCCACCCAGGCCAATGGACGCGACGTGCATATGCTGGGTTACCTTTTTGATTATGAAAACGCGGAGATGCAAGAGCGTCTTGAGGGCATGCAGCATTCACGCGGCGAACGTATGCGGCTGATGATCCAAAAGCTCTCCGACTTGGGGATATCCGGCATCGATTATGATGAGGTTTGCTCGCTGACCGAAAGCGGAGCCGTGGGCCGTCCGCATTTGGCCACCGTCTTGGTCAAGAACGGCGTGGTGCCGAATATGCAGGCCGCCTTCGACAGGTATTTGGCCGACGACCGTCCGGCGTTTGTTCCCAAGACAAAACTGACGCCGGTCGAGGCCATCGATTTGATCCGCAGTTACGGAGGTGTGGCGGTGTTGGCGCATCCGATGTTCACCAGGGTGGACGAGCTGATTCCGCAGTTTGTCGAGGCCGGCATGCAAGGCCTGGAAGTTTACTATCCCAATTGTACACCCGCAACGACGGAATTTTACGCCAAAATAGCCAAGAAATACGATCTCGTGGCCACCGGGGGATCGGACGCCCACGGTGATGCCAAAAAGAACACCTACTTGGGCAAAGCCACCATACCCTACGAACAAGTGGAAAAGTTGAAAGAACGGGCGCATGGCTAAAGTGTCGCGGCGCCGGCCTTTTGTCGTGGCTAAAACCGCTCAGACCCTGGACGGCAAGGTGGCCGCGGCGAACGGCCGGTCCCAATGGATCACCTCATCCCAAACGCGTATATTTGCCCGGCAACGGCGCGACCGCTTCAAAGCGATCATGACCGGTGCCGAGACGGTCATAAAGGACAATCCCCGCCTGACCGGTGTCCGGCGCGGCAACTTGATTAAAGTCGTCGTGGATTCCACTCTCCGGGTATCTCCCCGGGCCAAGGTCTTTCAATTACCGGAATTGTGCTGGCTGGCCACCACCCGCCGGGCAGATAGTAAACGCATTCGGCGGTTTGAGGCGATGGGTGTCAAGGTACTGCTTTGCCCGCGCCAGCGTGGCCGGGTGAGTCTCCCGTTCCTGTTTGATCAACTGGCCCGGGCCGGTTTGGATAAGGTCCTCATCGAGGGCGGGCCGACCCTGATCGGACAGGCTTTGCGCGACGGATTGGTGGACAGTATGGACATCTATATTGCACCGAAAATCATGGGTGACAATGAGGCCCTGGATGCAGTTGTCGGTTTGCCGGTGTTGGCCGTCAACCGGCTGTATCGATTAACCAATCTCAAGATAAAACGAATCAAACCCGATATACTGGTGCAAGGCGATGTTCACAGGAATCGTTGAAGAAACCGGAACCGTACACCGGCTGGAGGAACGTCCCAATTTGGCCGTACTTTCCGTCGAGGCCGGAAAGGTCTTCGTCGATGCGCAATTAGGTTCCAGCATTGCTATCGACGGTGTCTGTCTGACCGTAACCGGACGCGACGGCTCCTGCCTGACATTTGACGTCATGTGGGAAACCCTGCGGGCCACAACCTTGGGGGAGCTCAAGGCCGGTGACCGGGTCAATCTGGAACGGGCCGTCCGGGCCGACGGCCGGCTGGACGGCCACATTGTCACCGGCCACGTCGACCGCATCGAGACTCTGAAGGAGCGGGTGACCCGCGAAAACTATCTGGAATTGCGGTTCACTCTGGACAACAGTATCGCGCGTTATTTGGCCCCCAAGGGATCCGTGACCGTAAACGGTGTCAGTCTTACCGTGGGTGAAGTATCGGCGGATGGATTTTCCGTCTATATCATACCGGCTACCGAAAAGCATACGAACCTGGGGACGCTGCCGGAAGGTCATCCTGTCAATATCGAGGTCGACATCCTCGCCCGGTACATCGAAAGGCAGATGGCAAAGTAAATATGACTAGCAAACGGATTGTCGTGACCGGTCTAGGGGTCTTTGCCTGCAACGGTCACGGCAAGGAAGAATATTGGCGTGCCCTGCGTGAGGGGCGTCACGGCTTTCAACCCATCACGCTGTTCGACATCGACGACCGCTTTCGCGTGAATATCGCGGGCGAAATTAACGATTTCGACCCGACGATCTATATGGGCAAAAAGGGGTTGCGGTCGCTCGACCGGGCCACCAAACTGTTGTGTTCGGCCGCCCGTCTGGCCATCGACGACAGCGGATTTCAGATCACCGAAGAGAACACCGATGATGTGGGCGTGTCGGTGGGGACCACTTTCGGCAGTCTGAAAAGCATCAGCGACTTCGACCGGGTGACGCTCACCGAAGGGCCGCGTTACACCAATCCGGCGCATTTTCCCAATACGGTGATCAACTCACCGGCAAGCCAGGTCTCCATTTGGAACAACATACAGGGTTTCAATACCACCATATCTACCGGATTCACCTCCAGCATCGACGCCATGAGTTACGCGGCCGATTTTATTCGCTTGAATCGCGCCAAACTGGTGTATGCCGGTACGGTGGAAGAGCTGTGTGAACCGACTTACCTGGGTTTTCACACGCTGGAATATCTGTCGGGATCACGGGCGGGGGAAACTTATGTCAGCTGCCCGTTCGACCGGCGCCGCAACGGGATCACCTTCGGGGAGGCGGCGTGCCTGATGGCCTTTGAGGATCTCGACCACGCCGTGAAGCGCGGCGCACGGATCCTGGCCGAGGTCGTCGGTTTCGGTTACTATTTTGATCCCTTCCGTATGAACAGGTTTAATCCCAAGGGGACCGGTATGATCGAAGCGATGCGCGATGCTTTGCAGGATGCAAATCTTGCGCCGCAGGACATTGATGTGATCTTCGCCAATGCCAACTCGACGCCGGCCGCCGACCGGATCGAGACTCTGGCCATCAAGGAAGTCTTTGGTTCCCGCAGCCGGGAGATTCCGGTCACCGCCGTCAAGTCGATGGTCGGCGAGACTTATAGTGCCGGCGGGGCGCTGGCCGCCGCCGCGGCACTTGGTACGTTGGAGCAGGGATTCATCCCGCCCACGGTCAATCTCAAGGAGCCCGATCCGGATTGCGATCTTGATTACGTGCCGAACGAATCACGCGTCGCCCAAGTGACGACGGTGTTGATCAGTGCCTTCGGAGTCAGCGGAAATCACGCCAGTATGATTTTAAGACGTTATGAATAATAATCTCACCGACAAAGTGGCGATCGTCAGCGGGGGGAGCCGGGGAATCGGCCGGGACATAGTTCTCACCTTGGCGCGGCAGGGCTGCCACGTGGCTTTCGGTTATGTCCGCAATGAGGAGGCCGCCGGCCGGCTGGCGGAGGAGGTCCGCGGGCTGGGCGTCCGTTGCGCCGCCTCCCGGGTGGATGTCACGGATTTTGAGGCGGTCAAGGAATGGTGCGCGGGCATTAAAGAAGAGTTTGGGACATTTCATTATCTGGTCAACAATGCCGGCATCATCGATGACAAACCGCTGATGATGATGAGTCGCGAGCAGTGGCGGCGGGTCATCGACACAAACTTGACAGGAATGTTCAACCTCACCAGGCATTGCATCGTCACGCTGATGAAGCAAAAATTTGGCAGTATCGTCAATATTTCGTCGGTTTCCGGGGTCATGGGCCTGCCCGGCCAAACGAATTACTCCGCCAGCAAGGGGGGCATGAACGCCTTCACCAAGGCGCTGGCGCAGGAAGTGGCGCGTACCCAGGTGCGGGTTAACGCGGTGGCCCCCGGTTTTATCGAAACCGACATTGTGTCGCATTTTTCCCCCGAAAAGATAGAGCAGATTGAGAAGCTGATTCCCTTGCGGCGCATCGGCCGGCCCGCGGACGTCAGCGGTTGCGTTGCGTATCTGCTGGGGGACCGGGCCCGCTATGTCACGGGACAGGTGATTGTGATTGACGGTGGATTGTCCTTGCGATAATATAGCTCCCAGAAAGGACTGATATGGAATTAGACATTCGCGACATTCAAAAAATTATTCCGCACCGTTTTCCCTTCCTGTTGATCGACCGGGTGATCGAACTCACCCCCAACGAGAAGCTGGTCGCCATCAAGAATGTCTCCATCAATGAACAACACTTCGTCGGTCATTTTCCCGAGGAAAAGGTGATGCCGGGCGTGCTGATCGTGGAGGCCATGGCCCAAGCCGGGTGCGTCTATTTCTACTACAGTAAGAATATGCAGGGGAAAGACCTGATCTACTATCTGGCCAAGGTCACCGCAAAGTTCATTGCCCCGGTTGTTCCCGGGGATCAGCTGGTCATCGAGATCACCACCACCAAACTGATGCCCAAGGCCGGATTTCTGAAGGCGCAGGCCTTCGTCAAGGATAAGCTTGTCGCCGAGGCCGACATCGGTTTCGGAGTCAAGGAAGTCTGACCCCGCCCGCCAGCCTTAACCACTGAGAATAAAACTACTTATGGCCATTTGCCGGGGCAGCTAACGTTTGACCTGCCCGGCAAACAGTGCTAAACTATGTTCTTCGATTTATTGTTAACTACACACAGAGTGGTCATGGAAACGGAACATATCTATTTCTCGGGGCATGTTCAGGGCGTCGGATTTCGATACACCACGGCCCGTATTGCCCGGGACCTGGGGCTGGTCGGTTGGGTCCGTAATTTGCCTGACGGCCGGGTCGAGGCGGTCATTTCGGGGAAGGGTGAGACCATTGAAATGTGCCTGAAGGAGTTAAAGGTCCGTTTCGGCGACAATATTTCGGGGATTAACCGGCGGCCGCACGATGCCGCCGACCGGTACACGCAATTCGCAATTCGCTATTAGGAACCATGAATAAGAGCCAGGCTAAGAAGCGCATCGCCGCCTTGCGGAATGTGCTGGAACAGCATAACTATCACTATTACGTTGAAGACGCCCCGCGCATCGCGGATACCGAATTCGACACTTTGATGCACGAATTGGTCGGTTTGGAGGAGGCGTATCCTGAGCTCCGGGATGCAAATTCTCCCAGTCAGCGCGTCGGGACCAAAATCGCCGCGGGAGCGGCCGAAGTCCGGCACGGCGTGCCGATGTACTCGCTGGACAACAGTTATTCCATCACGGAAGTCCGAGAGTGGGGGCAGCGTGTCCGCAAGGGCTTGGGTGATGAGGATGTTGAGTATTTCGTCGAACTGAAGATCGACGGCGTAAGTGCATCGCTGCTCTATGAAAACGGCGAGTTAAAAGTGGGGGCCACCCGCGGCGACGGTGTCACCGGCGAGGATGTGACGCACAGCCTGCGAACCGTCCGTTCCGTGCCGCTGACCTTAAAAAAGCCTAAGGCCGGTCGGCTGCCTGCGGTGCTCGAGGTTCGCGGCGAAGTGTATATGGATAAGCGTGATTTTATTCACTTGAACCGCGAGCGGAAGCAGGCCGGAGAATCCGTCTTTGCCAATCCCCGCAATGCCACCAGCGGATCGGTCAAACTGCTGGATTCACGCATCACCGCCAAGCGCCGGCTGAAATGCCTGATCCATTCGTTCGGGCGGATCGACGACGCCATCCTTCTTAACTCGCAGGCGGAGTTCTTAGATCTGGTGAAAGCCTACGGATTTGCCGTTGATCCGCGATCCCAAACCTGCCGCTCACTTGAAGAAGTCATCACATATTGCGAGAAGTATCAGCAGGCGCGCGCGGACATTCCCTATGAGGTCGACGGCGTGGTGATCAAGGTCAACTCCCTCAGCCAACAGCGTCGGCTGGGACATACGGCGAAGAGTCCGCGGTGGGCAGTGGCCTACAAATTTCCGGCACAGCAGGCTACCACGATCGTCGATGCGATTACGGTACAAGTCGGGCGGACCGGTGTGCTGACCCCCGTGGCCGAATTGCAACCGGTAGCATGCGGCGGGGTTACGATATCGCGCGCCACTTTGCATAACTTTGAAGAGGTTCAGCGACTCGGGGTCAATGCCGGAGATACCGTTTTGGTGGAGCGCGCAGGCGATGTGATTCCCAAGATCGTCAAGGTTATTGAAAAAGGCGCGGGGGCCAAACATGCCTTTCCGATCCCCAAGAAATGTCCGGAATGCGATCAGCCCGTGATCAGGGATCAGGACGGTGAGGTGGCCTATCGGTGTATCAATCCGGCCTGTCCCAAGATTGCGGAACGCGGACTGACTCATTTCGCCTCGCGCGGGGCCATGGATATCGAAGGGTTGGGCGTGGCCGTGGTCACACAATTGCTGGGCAACGGCTTGGTCAAGGATGTGGCTGATATCTACTTTCTTAAACGCGACGATTTGCTGGCGCTGGATTTATTCGCGCAGAAGAAGGCGGACAATTTGTTGCAGGCCGTTGTCAAGAGCAAGGAGCAACCGTTGTCACGGCTTTTGTTCGGGTTGGGAGTGCCCCATGTGGGGCAAAAGGCGGCGACGGTGTTGGCGCGCCATTTTCAGACCCTGGACAGGTTGAAAACGGCCAGTGCGGAAGAAATAAAGGATCTCGATGACATCGGCGAGGTCATTGCCGAATCCGTAACCCAATATTTCCGGGCCAAGACCACTGTCGCGTTAATAAAGAAGCTAGGGAAGGCCGGCGTTAATCTTTCCGAGCCGGACGCAACGCCGGTTTCGCAGCAGCTTAAGGCCAAGAAATTTGTTTTTACCGGGGAGCTGAAGTCCTTATCCCGATCCGAAGCCGCTCAGAAGGTACGCCAGTTCGGTGGCGAGGTTGTCTCGTCCGTAAGCCGCAAAACAGACTATGTGGTGGCCGGAGATTCACCCGGGTCCAAGCTGAAGAAGGCCGAAGAGCTCGGCGTGACCGTATTAACGGAGAAAGCCTTTCAGGAGATGATCAATGAAAAATAGAAAATGGTTGGCGGTTGCCGTGGGGACGCTGTGTGCGGCGATGTTTTTGTCCGGATGCCAGACGCTGCGGCAGAAATTCGTGCGAAAGAAAAAGTCCGATAAAGAGGACAAGTTTATCCCGATTCTTGAGCCGGTCGAGTACGAGGCGCACGACGTGAGCCGGGCGGAGCGATACAGCCACCACTATCAGACATACCGCGTGTGGGAGCGCGAGTTGATGGCCGGCCTGGAACGGGATATGCCGGATAAAAGGCTGGAATTTTTTCTGAATGAATTGGTAACGAACATTGAGGGAATGATTAAGTGGGCCCCGGAAGATAAGGGAGATCAACTTCAAGGTGTTTTGACCGAATACCGTTCGGCGCTTTCGTATTTTCAAAGTTCCGATGCCTTTCGCAATGAAGCCGGATTGGTCAGCAAGCTCCGGCGTTACGAGCGCGATATACGTCGGAATTTCAGTCCGAACAAGATTTACCCTCCACAACAGGATTCTCTATGATATACGGCCAGATTGAGGAATTCCTGAATTACCTGGCCGTTGAACGCGGCCTGGCGCAGAATACTCTGCTCGCCTACCGACGGGATTTGCTCAAATACGCGGCCTTTCTCAAGGAGGAGTGCCGGGTCAATGACGCGGCGCGGGCCTCGCGCAAGATGGTGACCGACTTCATGTACGCCCAGAAAGAAAAGAATTTATCGACGAATTCGATTTGCCGGGCGCTGGCGGCGATAAAGACCTTTCATCGCTTTCTTGTCAGGGAACGGATGGCTGACGAGGATCCCACGAATCTCGTGGAGACACCCAAGCTCTGGAAGCGTGTTCCGGAGGTTTTATCGGCTCACGAGATCGAGGCGATTATCGAGGCGGCGCAGGGCCGGCATTGGCAGGCTGTCCGGGACAATGCCATCCTGGAGCTTTTTTACGCAAGCGGAATGCGGGTTTCCGAGTTGTCCGATCTGCGCATGGAAAATATTGATTTGGAAGTTGGCTATGTGCGCTGTCTGGGTAAGGGGAGCAAGGAGCGGATTATCCCGATCGGCCGGCGCGCGAAACAGGCGGTTTCCCGCTATTGCCAAAAGGTCCGGATCAAGCTGGCCAAAGGGCAGGAACCGGTGCATTTGTTTCTAAGCCGTCTGGGACGGCGGATCAGCCGCCAAAGTATTTGGAAAATAATTAAGCTGTACGCCCGGAAAGCGAACGTCAAAAAAGAAATCAAGCCGCACACCTTGCGGCATACCTTCGCCACACACTTGTTGGAAAATGGCGCTGATCTGCGCAGCGTGCAGGAGATGCTCGGGCATGCCGATATCTCCACGACACAGATCTATACGCATGTGGATCGCGAGCGGTTAAAGGCGGTTCATAAGGAGTTTCATCCGCGGGGATAGATGATGAAGGTATCGCTAAAGAGCCTCGATAAAAAATTCATTCCGGTCCTGATCGGGGCCGGTCAATTTGCCGAACAGTCGGGGCGGCGTATATATCTGGTCGGCGGTGCGGTGCGTGATATCATGCTGAGCCGTCCTACGACGGATATCGACTTGGTTATGGAGGGCGATGCGATACCCTTCGCCAGAAAATTATGCAAACATTTGCGCGGCCGGTTGACGGTCCACCCCAGTTTCGGAACGGCCACGTTGGAATTTGATGGCGGCCGTCGCGTCGATTTGGTGGGGGCCCGGGCCGAAAGTTATAAAAAGCCCGGCGCCTTGCCGACGGTCCGCAAAGGCGACATGAAAGCTGACGCCTTGCGGCGGGATTTTTCGATCAATGCGATGGCGATTTCACTGAACCCGTCGACGTTCGCCCAAGTGTGGGATTGTACAGGCGGCGTCGCGGACCTCGAGGCCGGCTTAGTCCGGGTGCTGCATGACGGCAGCTTCCGGGATGATCCGACGCGGATATTTCGTGCCGCGCGCTACGAGCAGCGTTACGGATTTCGCATCGAGCGGCATACACTTGGGTTGCTGAAGGAGGCGTTGGAGGCGCAGGTCTTCGATACCATTTCGATGCAACGCTATGTTAATGAAATCGACAAGATTTTTGCGGAGACGGAACCGGTTCCGGCCTTGCGTCGGCTGCACCGCTGGAAGGTCTTCGGTCACCTGCATCCCGATTTGCGGATCCGTTTTGGGCTGCTCGAGCATTTTCGCAAGTATGCCAACAATCCGGCCTATCCCGGAGATTGGGCGCGCATCGATATGGGGACGGTCTACTGGATGGCCTTTCTGGCAGGAAGCACGCAGGCGACCCTGGCCGAGCTCCTGCGCAGAGTCCCGTTTGCCAAGGCGCGCCGCGAGCTTATTGCACAGTTGGACGACTTGAACCGCATGGGGCAAATATTAAAGACTAAACGTTTGCGGCCGTCCGTTCTTCATGCCGAGCTTGACGGATTCAGTGAAGAGGCATTGTTTTACCTGTTCGAAACAAATCGGAAATTAAACGCCTGGGTGAATCTGCGCACCTATATCGAGAATCGCGATACAGCGTTATGGATCTCAGGTGACGATCTGAAAAGTTTGGGTGTCCGTTCGGGGCGTCAAATCGGAGAAGTGCTGCGCGGGGTTTTAAACCGGAAACTGGATAACCAGCTGAAATCAAAGGCTGAAGAATTGGTTGCGGCAAGATCAATCATCGAGGAACAACAAGGGGAGTAGCGGATATGAGTCGCATGGATAAAGTAAACAATCAAATGAAACGGGTCATCAGTCAGATACTGCAACAGGAGTTCGGGGATCCGCGCCTGGCCTTTGTGACGATAACACATGTGGATACCAGCCCGGATTTAAAGAATGCCAAGGTGTTTTTTACCGTACTGGGGGATGAGCAGGCGATGCAGGGGGCTCTCGGCAGTCTGAACAAGGCGCGCGGAATGATCCGGCACGCCGTCAGTCAGCGGATGGTGATCCGCCACACCCCGGAATTGAACTTCATTCATGATCAATCGATCAACTACAGTGTTGAAATTGAAGAGCGCTTAAAGGAAATCTATGATGAACAAAAAGAAAATTAGCAAAATCATTCAAGAGTCCGACACTTTTATGCTTTCGACTCACGTAAATCCGGATCCCGATGCTCTGTGTTCGGAGCTCGCGCTGGCCGAATACTTGCGGTCGCTGGGAAAGAAAGTCCGCATCATTAATGAAACCGAACTGCTCGATCGATTTCGATTCTTTCCCGGGGCGGGGCGGATCAAGCATGCGGCAGAACTCAAAAGTGTGAAGTATGACGCGGCCATAATTCTGGACTGCGGCGATCTGGGGCGCATCGGAGAGGTGCGGCGGCTTTTGCAGGATGACAAGCCGCTGATCAATATCGATCACCACATTACGAATGATAATTTCGGTTCGGTGAATCTCGTTGACCCTGAGGCATCATCCACGGCCGAGATGCTGTTCGAGCTGCTTGTTTTTTGGAAGGCCGCCCTGACCAAAAGCATCGCCACGAATCTGTATTGCGGAATAATGACCGACACCGGTTCGTTTCGCTACGAAAACACATCCCCGCGGACGCACCTGACGGTAGCCAAGCTGATGGAATTTGATATCGACATCAGCGCGCTTTACGCGCGCATTTATGAGCGGATCCCGCTGAGGGATGTCACGGTTTTTACACGGATCATCAACCGTTTTGAAACCTACCGGAAAGGCCAGCTGGTGTGCGTGGAGCTTCGTAAGAATGTCATGTCGGGTCTGTCGGAAGATTTCGATCTGCGTGACGCGCTTTTCAAGTTTTTACGTTCTATCGCGGGGGTGGAGGTGATCGTTATTTTGACGGAATTCACCCGCTCGGTAACCCGTGTTAATTTCCGCTCTTCATCGCGTGTCAACGTGGCCAAGGTTGCCGGCGCGTTCGGCGGCGGCGGGCACAAGCGGGCCAGCGGGTGTGTGGTAGAAAAGGGCATGAAAGAAACCAAAACCATGATCCTCAAAGAGATAGAGAGTCAATTATGACCGAAGGTATCCTCGTTATCGACAAGCCCGACGGCGTGACTTCCCATGATGTCGTCGCCCGGGTCCGAAAGCGGTTCAAGATGAAAAAGGTCGGCCATGCCGGAACGCTCGATCCGTTGGCCACGGGCGTCCTGGTGGTTTTGCTCGGCAAAGCGACGAAACTGTCCAATAAATTCACGGCCTTTGACAAGGCCTACCGGGCCACGATGGTGCTGGGAACGAAGACTACTACGGCGGACAAGCAGGGGGAGGTTATCGAGCAGCGCCCCTATGATGCCGTTACCCCGCAGCAGCTCGCGGAAGTGGTCGGCCGGTTCCGGGGCGAGATTCAGCAGGTGCCGCCGATGTACTCGGCGGTTAAACACAAGGGGCGGAAACTTTATGAGCTTGCCCGCAAGGGAATCGAAGTGGAGCGCGAACCGCGAAGCGTAACCATCCATAAATTACTCGTCGGCGAAATCAATCTGCCCGAGGTCAAGTTTTACGTGGAGTGCTCAAAGGGGACTTACATTCGGCAGCTGGCCGCGGATATCGGTGATGCCCTTGGTTGCGGGGCTTGCATTTCTCAGATTCAACGGACCAAGGTCGGACGATTCGCCCTTGAGGACGCCGTCACGCTTGAGGATATGAATGAAGACTGTATACGGCATTGGTCAAACTGACAAGAAGTATCGGCAGGCCGTGATGGCTATCGGGGTCTTTGACGGGGTCCACATCGGTCACCAGAAACTGATCGCCATGACTGTCGCCAAGGCCCGCCAACGCGGCGGGGAGGCGATCGTCATGACCTTCGCTCCGCATCCGGTGAAGGTGCTAAAGCCGGATTGCTATATGCCGTATATCGTGTCGCTCGAGCACCGCCTGCAACTTATCGCCGGTCTCGGCGTAGATGTCTGCGTTGTGGTCCATTTCACCCGCCGCTTTGCGGGGTTGAGTGCCGAAAAGTTTGTGTGCCGCTATATCATCGACCGGATCGGCCCCGAGGAGATAGTCGTCGGGGAGGAATTTTGTTTCGGAAGTGACCGCAGCGGTGGCGTCACCATGCTGAAGGAGATGGGGGCGGCGCATGGTTTCCGGGTGTCTCCGGTACGGCCGGTGGCCGATAATCAGGAAAAGATCGGCAGCACCGCCATCCGAAAGCTGATCGCGGCCGGTGAATTGAAACTTGCCAAGAAGTATCTCGGGCGGGACGTCTCCCTGATGGGAACTGTTATTCGCGGCGACGGCCGGGGGCGTACCTTGGGATATCCTACGGCCAATATTTCCTTAAATGACGAAGTATTGCCTCCGCTGGGGGTGTATGCCGCGCGGATTGTCATCAAGGGGCGGCGGTACGATGCGATGGTCAATATCGGACACCGCCCGTCCTTCAAAAAAGAATCCTCACCCATCAGTCTGGAAGTCCATATCTTCCGGTTCCGCCGCGCCATTTACGGGGAAACCGTCCTGGTTGAATTTGTCCGCCGTATCCGCAATGAGAAAATGTTTCTTTCCAAGATCGACCTGATCAAGCAGCTGCGTGAAGACGCGGTTCTGGCCCAGAAAATCCTCTCCCGATAACTCACCATTCTTTTCAAAATGCCTGATTATTAGGCATTTTGAGCTTCTTAACACCATATATAGTGCGCACTCCTCATCCCGGCACAAATTGTTGTATTTTATCGGTTTACAGCAAAAATCAGCCATTTTTCAATTGACAGGGGGGTGCAATGTGGTTAAAATGGAGTCCATAGTGGAATGATGTGGAGCGAAGTGGATTTGACAATTTATTATGTTTTACGGCGAGTACATCCATAATCTTGACACCAAGGGGCGGCTGATCATGCCCGCCCGTTTTCGAGACACCTGCCGCGAATACGGAGTTGAACGGTTTTTCCTTACGCGGGGGATGGATCGCTGCATTTTCATGTTCTCTGAAGACGAATGGCGCTCCCAGGAGCAAAAGTTTAAGAATATGTCGTTCACCCGCAAGGAAGCGCGCAGCTTCAACCGGATGTTTTTCGCCGGCGCGGTGGACGTTGTCCCCGATAAACAGGGGCGTTTCATCATACCGGCCTACCTGAAGGAATATGCGAGTATCGAACGCGAGACCGTACTCATCGGCGTCTCCAACCGTATCGAAATTTGGGATAATAAGACTTGGCGGGAATATTACGCCGAATCGAACAAGTCGTTCGAAGAAATTTCCGAAAATATGTTGGATCTGTAGCCCTGGTTGACAATTTCAAACCTCAACCCCCCACCACGAGGGAGCTAGCCATGGAGCCGTTTGATGCCAATGCCGTTGTTTTCCATCATCTTATAGACCTGCCCAACAGCGACTGTGTCTTTTGTTCCACAGTGGAGACCTCGACCGGTCATTCACGATTGTTTCTGATTTTTCGCGAGCGACAGCGGATATATCTTCGCAATGGAGTCAGAGATACTTGGGACGAGCTCCGGGATGCCGCGCAATACACGTGTATCAGGGAGCGCTTTAACCAGGCGATCGAGGAGAAAAATGTCCCCTGCTTTTCGGCGTAAGAGCGAGGGTGAGAACAGGCAATGATAAAACCGGTCATGACGAGCGACAATACCGATATTCCCGATCCGGACGCACCCGCACATCAGTCGGTGCTGATGAACGAAGTCCTGCAGTTTATGGACCCGCAATCCGAAGAGGTGTTCGTTGACGGTACATTGGGAATGGGCGGGCATGCACAGGCGATTCTTCGCCGTCTCGGTCCCAAGGGCCTGTTGATCGGATTGGACCGTGATCTGCATTCCCTCGAACAAGCCCAAAAGAATCTCGAGGAATTTACGCACCAGTGCCGTCTGATTCACCAGGATTTCCGTGATATCGACCAGGCATTGGCGGACTTAAATATCGACGCGGTCGACGGTATTTTGCTCGATTTGGGGATATCCAGCTATCAGCTCGACAATCCTGAGCGCGGCTTCAGCCTGCGCAACAGCGGTCCGCTGGATATGCGAATGGACCAGAACGGCGCGATATCCGCTTATGATTTGGTGAATTCACTGACGGAACGGGAGATCGCGGCCATTCTCAAAGACTTTGGCGAAGAGCGGTGGGCTGGACGGATCGCGCGGCAGATTGTATCGGAGCGTTCAAAGCAGCCGATTGAATACACCGACGACCTGACGCGGATCATTCTTAAGGCGGTTCCCGGGAAGGGCAAACCGCCCCGCATTCACCCCGCTACACGTACATTTCAGGCCCTGCGGATCGCGGTCAACCGTGAACTGGAAACGCTCGAGGCCGTGATCGACAAATCAATCACGCTCCTGAAACCCGGCGGGCGCATGGGGATCATATCCTTTCATTCGCTGGAAGACCGGATTGTAAAAAACAAATTTAAACTTTTTGAAAAGGCCAACTTGGCCCGGTGTCTGGTTAAGAAGCCGGTCCGTCCCGGTGAAGCGGAGACGGAAGACAACCCGCGGGCGCGTAGCGCCCGGTTTCGTATTATCAAGAGAGTCATATGAGATTGTCCACATTTTTGAAAACCATCGGAGCGGTGACTGTATTGGCGCTCTCATATGTCCACATGCAGATGCAAATCTTTGATTTGGCTTATTTGGGCAAGGATCAGGAACGGACCATTGCCCGCCTGGATCAACAAAAGCAGTTTTTGACTTACAGTATCCTGAGCATCAAGTCGGTTCATAACTTGGGGCACGAAATGCTGGGAGAAGACAGCGGCTTGCAGTTTGCCAATCCCGACAGCATCGTCCTCATTTCCTCCAGAGAACCGAATGATGACCTGCTGCCGGGTAAAACGCAGCTTTCCGCCGTTAAAAAGAATCCATTCTCAACGATCTTTTCTTTTGCCACCCGCGCCGAAGCTCGAAATTTTGAATGATCGGGCCTGCGTGATCGTGTAATATAGAAGCCGTGCAGATAAGACGTCATGACCTAAGATTCGTCTCGGTATTCCTGTTTCTTATTGCTTGCTTCGGCGTCTTTGTCGTCAAGCTGGTACTCATTCAGGTATTCAACTCCGAGCATCTCGCCCAACTGGCCCGCAAACAGCACAATCAAGCGATCGAGTTGGAGCCGGTCCGGGGGACTATATTCGACCGGAATCTCAGGCCGCTGGCCCTGAATATCGCGGTGCACTCGCTGTATGCCAATCCGCGCATAATGTCACCCGAGGACAAGCAGCGGGCACTGGAGATTCTTCCCGGGCTCATCGGCGTCGAGCCGGAGATGCTGCGGGAACGGCTTGACCGCGACAAGTTCTTTGTCTGGATTCAGCGCAAGCTTCCGGTGGACCTCACCGAGGCCGTGCGGGCCAAGAAGCTGCGCGGGTTGTCGTTCATCGATGAGAGCAAGCGATTCTACCCGAACGGATCGCTGGCCGCGCATGTGATCGGATTTGCCGACATTGACAATAAGGGCCTGGAAGGGGTGGAGCTGGTCTACGACCGCTACCTGAAGGGCAAGGCGGGCCAGGGGGTCTTTCTGCGCGACGCGAAACAGCGTAACTTGTTGCTGTCGAAGAACTTCATTTCACCCCAGGACGGTATGCATGTGGTCCTGACGATCGATGAGACGATTCAGTATATTGCTGAACGTGCGTTGGATGAGGCCTTTGTGAAAAACAAGGCTAAATCGGCAACGATCATCGTCGCCGATCCCCGGTCCGGCGAGATTCTCGCCCTGGCCAACCGACCGACATATGACCTGGAGCATGTCGGGCAGAGCAGTGTGGAAAGCCGGACCAACCGGGCCGTCAGCTATGTCTATGAACCGGGATCCGTTTTCAAAGTGGTCACGGCCTCGGCAGCGCTGGAAGAGAAGATGTTTGTTGAAACGGACGAGATATTCTGTGAAAATGGACAGTACCGCGTGGCCAACCATACACTTCGGGACCACCATCCCCACGGGACGCTCACGTTTCGTGAGGTGTTCGAAAAGTCCAGTAATATCGGCGTCTGCAAGATCGCCCAGCAGCTGGGGCCGGAAATAGTCTATAACTACGGCCGGAGATTCCGCTTCGGCATGCCGACTCAAATTGAATTGAAAGGTGAGGTCGACGGCTGGCTGAAGGACCCTTCCCAATGGTCCAAGACCACCATCTCGGCGATTCCTATGGGTCACGAGGTGACCGTGACTCCGCTGCAATTATTGGGCGCATTATCGGCTATTGCCAACGACGGATACTACATGCGCCTGCATATCGTGAAGCACATACGGGACAAATACAATCAGGTGATCAAATCGACACGGCCGGAGATATTGGATCGGGTGATCAGTGAGCAGACCGCTCATCGCGTACGTGACATCATGGTCGGTGTCGTTGAAAACGGCACGGCCAAGCGCGCGCAAATTGCGGGAGTGAAAGTGGCGGGAAAAACAGGCACGGCGCAGAAGGTCATCGACGGCCAATATTCTCATAGTCAATTTTATGCCTCATTCATGGCGTTCGCTCCCGCGGATGATCCGAAGCTGGCCTGCGTCGTGGTCTTCGACGAGCCCGGTCCAAGCTATTTCGGTGGAACCGTGGCCGCGCCCGTCGCCAAGGAAGTGCTCGAAAACAGCCTCAAATATCTGAACTCTACGGAAGTCGCGCAAGCGGAAGGATCGGTGCATTGAAGCTCAAGGATCTCATCGACGGGATTTACGCCGGCCCCCTGGCCCAGCATTATCATGATCTGGAAGTCGCGGGCATCAGCAGCGATTCACGCAAGGTCGATCCCAACGAGATCTTTGTCGCCCTGCGCGGTGAACAGTTCGACGGCCGTCAGTTTATCCCTTCCGCGATCGCCCATGGCGCTCGGGTCATTGTGACGGACGACACCCCGGCTGTCGTTCCCGGAGAAGAGGCGTGCGTGCTGAACGTGGCGGATACCAATTCCTTTTTACGCCAGATCGCGGAAAGGTTTTACGGCCATCCCTCGCGCCGGGTCAATGTGGTGGGCATAACCGGCACCAACGGAAAAACAACCATTTCTTATCTTGTTGAATCCATTCTCCATCGCGCCCAAGAAGAATGCGGCGTTGTGGGCACCGTCAATTACCGGGTCGGCCGCCAAGTTTATCCGGCCGTCAATACGACTCCCGGCTTCCTGGAAAATCAGCGCCTGCTGTATGAATTGGCGGAGCAAAACATCCGCTACTGTGTCATGGAAGTTTCGTCGCACGCACTGGTACAGAAGCGGGTCGACAACATTCAATTTAAAGCCGCTGTGTTTACCAACCTCACGCAGGATCACCTGGACTATCACGGGACCATGGAAAATTACTTTGCCGCGAAGTCACGATTGTTTGAACTGGTCAGGGAGGACGGGGTTTGTTGCGTAAATGTGGACAACGACTATGGACGACGTTTGTATCAGCAATTGAGCCAGCACGTGATGACCTTCGGGCTGAATCCGCGCGCGGAGATTCACGCGACCGATATCCGGTATTCCGTCAGAGGGACCGAGTTTCTCCTGGTGACACCCCACGGCGAGGTGAGGATCGTCACGCCGCTTTTGGGCGAGTTCAATGTGTCCAATATTCTGGCGGCGGTGTGTGTCGGTTTTCATGAAGGGATTTGCCTCGAAGCGATCCATCAAGGCATCGAGGATTTGCAGTGCGTGCCGGGACGTCTGGAAAGTGTGGAATCCGACCGCGACTATGAGATCCTGATTGATTACGCCCACACGCCGGACGCCTTGCAGAACGTCTTGACCGCCCTGCGCCGGATTAGTCCGCGGCGGATCATTCTTGTGTTCGGTTGCGGCGGTGACCGGGACCGCGGAAAGCGGCCACTGATGGGACAGATTGCCGCGGCGGGAGCCGACAAGATCATCATCACGTCGGACAACCCCCGGACAGAGGACCCCGAACGAATCATCGCGGAGATTGAATCCGGCATCACAGGCGGTGACTATGAGGTTGTGGTCGACCGCGAGCAGGCCATTGCCCGCGGTCTGAATATTGCCGGGGAAGGGGATATCGTATTGATCGCCGGAAAGGGGCACGAGGATTATCAGGTGCTCGGTGATCGGCGCATCGATTTCAATGAGCGGTCCGTCGTGCGAAAGGTTTTGCGATGTTAAACCTGGCGGATATTCGCCGGGTGTGCCGCGGCCGCATCATGAGCGGAGAGGCGCGCGGCACCGTGGATTCGGTATCCATAGATT
The DNA here is from genome assembly GCA_020632495.1 of Candidatus Omnitrophota bacterium. GTDB lineage: Bacteria > Omnitrophota > Gorgyraeia > Zapsychrales > Zapsychraceae > JAGOSC01. The sequence continues at coordinate 1,960,357 of JACKFL010000005.1, forward strand.
CACGCACGGTACAGCCCGGCGGACTCTTCGTCGCCATAAAGGGCGACCGGTTCGACGGGCATCGCTACATAGCCCAAGCGGCCGCCAAGGGGGCGCGTGCGGTCGTTGTGTCGCGACACGTTGCCGCAAAGGGATTGACCGTGATCCAGGTGCGCGACACGGTCCGCGCGTTGGGGCGGATTGCCGGTCTGCACCGGCAGCACTTTGCCGGACCGGTCATCGCGATCACCGGGAGCGCCGGAAAAACCAGCTGCCGTCAGGTGATCGCGGCCGTACTGGGGGCTTCCCATCGGGTACTTCAGAGTGCCCGGTCGGAAAATAACTGGATCGGCGTGCCGTTGACGCTTTTGAAGCTGCGCTCCGAACATGAGATCGCCGTCGTGGAAGCCGGGACCAACCAACCCGGCGATATGGCGTGGCTGGCCTCGATTATTCAGCCGGACGTTACGGTCTTTACCAATATCGGCGATTCCCATTTGGCCGGTCTGAAGGACCGCCGGGGAGTTTACCGGGAGAAAATCCATTTGGCACAGGGGCGGCCCGGTCCGGCCGCGGTCCTGTTTAATGCGGATGATGAGTATCTCGCGCGGATTCCGCAGGAGGGATGGGCGGTGGCCTTAAAAAGTTTTTCACTCGACTCGCCATCCGATTGCCGCGCCCGGGAAGTTCATGTCACCGCTGCCGGCGGGGTCCGTTTCCGGGTCGCAGGGCGTGATTATCATTTGGGGCTGCCCGGACGGCAGCATGTGTATAATGCGCTGGCCGCCATTCTATGCGCCCGCCGCTTCCGTGTCCCCACGGCAAACGTGCGTGCGGCACTGGCCCGGATAACTCCGGCGGACAATCGCGGAAACCTGGTCAAGACCCGGGAGGGTATCTGGATTCAGGACGATACCTATAACGCCAATCCATTGTCCTTTAAAAGAGCACTTGAGTTTTTAGCAGAGTTTCCCGGGGCGAGTCGTCGCGTTGTGGTGTGCGGGGATATGCTTGAGCTGGGGGCGTCATCAGGGCGGTTGCATCAGGATTTGGGCCGGCGCATGGCGCAGGCCGGTGTTGCGGTGTTGTTGGGCTATGGCGCTCAATCCCGTTACGTCATTGACGCCTACCGCCAGGCTGCGCCGGCGGGCGCCGCGACAGGCTACGGATCGCTGTCGGCCCTGCACCGGGGGCTCGGTCGGATTATTCGTCGGGGTGACCTGGTGCTGGTCAAGGGATCGCGTTCGATGCGCATGGAGAAAACAGTTGGATATTTGAAAAGAAAGTTGAATTAGGTTACCGATATGTTTTATTTTTTGTCGCAATTCCGGGAAGCACATTTCGGATTTAACATCTTTCGTTACATTACATTCCGTACGGGCATGGCCGCGTTTACCACTTTTGTGCTGTGCGTGACCGTCGGGCCGTTAATTATCCGCATGCTGCGGAGGATGAAGATCGGAGAAGTGGCCAAGCGGGACGATTGCCCGGACTTGGATCAGTTTCAAAATGCCAAGGAGGGGACTCCGACGATGGGGGGGCTGTTTGTGGTCGGCAGCATCGTGATTTCGGTCCTGCTGTGGGGGGATTTGGGGAATCATTTTGTCCTGCTGACACTTTTTACCTGTGTTTACCTCGCCGCTTTGGGGTGGGTGGATGACTATTATAAATTGAAAGGCATCGGTCGGCGCGGGCTGACCAAGCGGGCTAAACTTCTCTGGGAGATCTTGTTGGGCTGTTTTATCGGCTCCTATGTCTACTTCAACCCGACGACATCGACGCAGTTGGACATGCCGTTTCTAAAGGACGCGATCATAAGTTTGGGATGGCTGTACATCCCCTTTGTGGCCATGATCGTTATCGGGACCTCCAACGCCGTCAATTTAACGGACGGTCTTGACGGTCTGGCCATCGGATGCGTCTTGGTGGTCAGCATCACCTTGGCGATCCTCAGTTACATCACCGGGCATATCAAATTCAGTTCCTATTTGTTCATTCCGTTTATCGCCGATGCGGGTGAGCTGACGGTGGTGTGTTCCGCTATCGTCGGCGCCAGCCTCGGGTTTCTGTGGTTCAATTGTCATCCGGCAAGCGTCTTTATGGGGGATACCGGATCGTTGTCGCTTGGCGGGACGCTCGGGGTTTTAGCGGTCCTGATCAAGAAGGAGCTGCTGTTGGTCATCATCGGCGGGGTCTTTGTGATCGAAGCGGTCTCGGTCATCTTGCAAATTATTTCCTTCCAGGTATGGGGGAAGCGGATATTTAAGATGTCGCCGTTTCATCATCATTTGCAGCTCTCCGGATGGCCGGAATCGAAAATTATCATCCGGTTCTGGATCTTGGCCGTAATTATGGCGCTGTTGGCGTTAACAACATTGAAGATTCGTTAGATGCTGGATTTGACTGAAAAAACAGTGACGGTTGTCGGCGCCGGGCGTTCCGGCTTGGCCTTGGTCCGATTGGTGCGCCGGGTTAAGGGGGAGCCGCGTTTGACGGACAGACGACCTGCCGAAGATATTCCGGACCGCGATCTGAGTGCCCTGCACGAGCAAGGGATCGTCACGGAGTTTGGCGGGCATACTCGGGATTTTCTGGACGGATCCCATGTGCTGGTGCTCAGTCCGGGCGTGCCGTTCACGTCGGAGATCGTCCAATGGGCCAGGGAGATGTCCGTGCCTGTGATGGGGGAGATCGAATTTGCCTATCAGTTTTGTCAGGCGCCGGTCATTGCCGTGACCGGCAGCAACGGCAAGACAACGGTGGTCAATCTGATCACCCGGGTGCTGCAGGAGGCAGGCATATCCGCCCGGCTCTGCGGCAATGTCGGGTATCCTTTCTCGGATTATTGCCGGGATGGTCGGGATTATGGCTACTACGTCCTGGAGCTTAGCTCGTTTCAGCTGGAGTCGCTGCTTTCCCCGGGGGACCCGCTAGTCCGTTCACAGGCGGCGCGCGGTTTTCGACCGAAGATCGGAGTCATCCTGAATTTTAGTGAGAACCATCTGGACCGTCACGCCGATCTGGATGAGTACTTTGCCGCGAAATGGCGCTTGTTTCAGAATCAGCGGGAAGATGATTACGCGGTCCTGAATGAAGGCTGCGCCCGCAGCCGGGAGCGGGCGGGTGAGCTGAAGGCGCGCACACGTTTTTTCGGTGCCGGTCAAGAGGATCCCCAACGGGCCGGCAATCCCAATCACGCGGTTGTGCGACTGGTCGCCGGCATCCTGAATATCCATCCCGGGGTCGTCAACAGCGTCTTGCAGGCGTTTGAAGGGGTGGAACACCGCATGGAGTTGGTCCGTTCTTTGCACGGGGTCACCTACATTAACGATTCCAAATCGACCACCGCCGAATCCGGACGCTGGGCGCTCAGCCAGTTGCCGGGGCCGGTGATCATGATTTGCGGCGGGCGGGATAAAAATATCGAGTTCAGTCCATTGCGGGAGCTAGTGCGGCAGCGGGTCAAGTCGATGTACGTTATCGGTGAGGCAAGTGATAAATTGCGGGACACGTTCGCCCAGGTGGTACCGGTTTTCGGCTGTCCCGATTTGCGACAGGCCGTTAACCGCGCGCGGGATGAGGCGGCTGCCGGGGACAGTGTGCTGTTAAGTCCGATGTGCGCCAGCTTCGACATGTTTGCCAACTTTGAGCAACGGGGCGCGATTTACAAACAGATTGTTATGGAGTTGACCTGAGATGACAGATATGCGGCCGTTACGAATATCCATTGCCATGATTGTCGCGTTGTTGCTATGCCTGGGCCTGATTATGATATATTCCTCCAGCGGGGTCTACGCCTCGGAAAACTTGGGTGACCGGACCTATTTCTTGAAGAGGCAGCTGATTTTTCTGGGCATCGGGTCTGTTTTTTCTTTTCTGATTATGTCTATTGATTATCGGATCCTGCAGCAATACTCCAAGTGGCTGCTGATCGGGGCCTTTGTCATGCTGCTGCTGGTGCTGATTCCGGGTATCGGAACCTCAAGTTTCGGTGCGCGCCGTTGGTTTAAACTCGGTCCGATCAGTTTTCAGCCTTCCGAGTTTACCAAATTGGCGATCATGATCTATGCCGCCGACTTTCTGGCCCGCAAACAGGGAAAAATAACCAATTTTCTCGAGGGATTTTTACCGTTATTGATTATAATGGGGAGTGTATGTTTGCTGATTATTAAGCAGCCCGACCTGGGCAGCTCGGTGCTGATTGCGAGCATTATTCTCACCCTGTTGTACGTGGCCGGGACGCGGTTGCTTTATATCGGCGGCCTGATACTGTCCGCGGTGCCGTTGCTGGTTTATCTGGTCATCAGTGAACCGTACCGGATGCGGCGGATCATCGCCTTTCTCGATCCTTGGCAGGACAGCCAGGGGGCGGGATTCCAGCTGTCCCAGTCCCAGATCGCGTTAGGCTCCGGGGGGATCTTCGGAGTCGGGCTCGGCCAAAGTATGCAGAAGTTGTTTTATCTGCCGGCGGCCCATACGGATTTTATCCTGTCAATTATCGGTGAGGAGCTCGGCCTCATCGGAACGCTTATGACCGTGTTGCTGTTTGCGGCGTTCATCTGGCAGGGCGCCCGGATTATCAAACGGACCTCTAATCCGTTCGGATACTATCTGGCGACCGGGATTGTGGCGCTGATCGGTATGCAGGCCGTGGTGAATATCGGCGTGAGCATCGGGGCCTTTCCGACCAAAGGGCTTCCGTTGCCGTTTATCAGCTACGGCGGTTCCGCGTTGGTGTTCAATATGCTGAGCGTGGGACTGTTGTTGAATATATCCCGAATTGAAGACATATGAGAGTTATGTTGGCGGCCGGCGGTACGGCGGGGCATCTCGGCCCGGCAGTGGAAGTTGCCCGTTGGTTGCGGCGCGAAGGGCACGCCGTCACATTTGTTGGCGCATTAGGTGACAACGCGGGGCGGCTGCGGGATGAAGGATTTGAAGCGCGGGAGTTAGCCGTGCGCGGACTGCAGGGTGAAGGTATCCGGCGCGATCTGTCCGCAGTTCTTTCACTGATCAAAGGGGCTTGGCATGCCCGGGCGATTATTAAATCGGTCCGGCCGCAGGTCATCGCGGGCTTCGGCGGATACGCCGCGTTTCCGGTGGTCGGCGCGGCCGTTATGTGCGGCGTGCCCGCGGTCATTCATGAACAGAATGTGGTCCCCGGCCGGGCCAACCGGCTGCTCGGCCGGTATGTCCGGAAAATTGCGGTGAGTTTTCGCGAGTCGCGCGCGCATTGGTCCGCCGGCAAGATAGTCGTGACCGGTTGTCCGGTCAGCCCGGGAACGCCGGAACTCAGACGGGACGAATTTTATCGGAAGGTAAACTTCTCGCCCGATCGCAAAACGGTCCTGGTTTTTGGCGGCAGCCAGGGGAGCCAGCGGATCAACACCGTTTTTCCGGCTTGTGTCGGGCAGTTGGCGGCCAGGTTTCCGGTCCAGATTTTGCACGTCAGCGGCCGCGGAAGATTGCCCGAGGTGGAGGCGGCCTATGCGAACGTTAAGGTCCCGAACCAGCTCTTTGAGTACTACCGGCCGATGGCCACTTTGTATGCGTTGGCAGACGTCATTGTGTGCCGGGCCGGAGCAGCCACCGTCAACGAGCTGGTGGTATTCGGAAAACCGGCCTGCTTGGTGCCGTACCCTTACGCCGGCGGCCACCAGGAATTTAACGCGCGGGTGCTGGTTGAGGCCGGCGTGGCACTGATGATTAAGGACGTGGAACTGACCCCCGAGAATTTGTCGGACCGGATCGGAGAGCTCCTGAATGATCCGCCTCCGCAGAAAGATTTTACGCGTTTGCAGGACGCAATGAACGTCAATAATGCCACCGACACATTGGCCAGGGAAATCTTAAACACCGCATGACGCGATTACTCACAGCTTTGCTTGCCGGTTTTTTGATATCAGCGGCCGCGGTCCAGCTCGCCTATGCCAAAGAGTACGAATGGCAGGAGGAGCGCGGCCGGCACACGATTGTGTTTTACCGGTCGGCTCCCCGCGATTTTGTGCAAAGCGTTGAAGAGTCGGCCGAAGATTATTATTCCCGTATTACCCGCACCTTTGGATTTCCCCGGCGCGGTGTTTGGTCGTATGATGAACGGGTCAAAATCTACATTTATGACAACGAGGATGAGTATGTGACCGTCGGCCAACAAAAGCGCTGGTCCCACGGCGTGGCCTCTCCCTATGAAAAGATTATCCGGACCTATCCCGCAGCCTCGGGTTTTTTCGACACGACGCTGCCTCACGAATTGGCTCATATCGTTTTTCGTGAATATGTAGGGTACCGTACATTTATTCCGACGTGGTTTGAGGAGGGGGTGGCCATGTACGCGGAACGTGCCAAGCGCTTCGGCGCTCACAACGCGGTCCGCGAGGCAAGGCGGCACGGGCAATTCCGTACGCTTGAGGAGCTGACTCTAACCGGGATGCGGGGGATAAACGGGCGGCAGGAAGCAGCGTTGTTCTATACCCATGCCGCCAGCATCGTGAAGTTCATGATCGATGAGCACGGCAAGCAAAAATTTGTACGCTTCTGCCGTAAATTAAAAGAAGGTAAACCATTTGATTGGGCCTTGGATGAGTCCTATCCCAGATTCAAAAATACCGATCGCCTAAATGAGGCTTGGGTCAAATTTCTCGACAATGACTAAACATTATCACTTAATCGGAATCGGCGGGATCGGGATGAGCACCATCGCATCGCTGTTATTGGCCAAAGGGCAGCGTGTGAGCGGTTCGGATGTGAGGGAAAATTCCTCAGTCAGCCGGCTGATCGCTCAGGGGGCTTCCATCACCGTTGGGCATAATTCGGAAAACATCGGAGATGCCGATGTTGTCGTTTACTCCTCGGCGATCACCGACGCGAACTGCGAACTCGCTGCCGCTCATCGCAGGGGTATCCCCGTCCTGCGGCGCGCCCAGGTGCTGGCGCAATTAATGGGGGAGCACACCGGCATCACGGTGGCCGGCGCCCACGGCAAGACGACCACGACTTCGATGATCGGCCAAATGATGAGCGCCGCCGGACTGGAACCCACCACGGCCATCGGCGGGATTGTTATGGGCAGCGGCTCGAACGCCGCGCTCGGGAAGGGCAAGTACTTTGTGGCTGAGGTCGATGAAAGCGACGGGTCGTTCTTGTATTTTTCTCCGGATTATTCCATTATCAGCAACATCGACCTGGAACACCTGGATTACTACCAAAACTGGAAACACATCGCCGACACCTACCAGGAATTCTTTCAGCGGACATCGGCGGGCGGAGTGATTATCGCCTACGGCGACGACCACCGTTTATGCGATCTCATCCGGCAAAGCGGCCGGGAGTTCAAGACCTTCGGATTTTCATCCGATGATGATGTGTTTGCCACTAATATCCGGATGCAGGAATTTCATACCTCATTCGATTGCGTGATTCGGGGGGAATTGGCCGGCCAGGTGGAAATGCCCATTCCCGGCCGGCACAATATTGCTAACGCCCTGGCATGTCTTTGCCTTGGGAGTCAGCTCGGCATCGATTTCAATGTCATGGCCGAAAGCCTGTCCGGGTTCGGCGGCGTCCAGCGCCGCTTCGAAACCTTGGGCATCGTCGAGGATGTTATGGTCGTCGACGACTATGCGCATCATCCCACCGAGATTCTGGCCACTTTGCAGACGGCGCATGAACAGCACGTCGGTCGGGTTGTCGGGATATTTCAACCGCACCGCTATTCCCGGCTGAAGGCATTATGGAAGGAGTTTGTCGAAAGCCTTAAGGACGTGGATTATCTGATTGTTACCGATGTATATGCGGCGAGTGAAAACGCGATTCCTGGAGTGGAAAGCGCGGCGTTCGTCAATGATTTGAAAAAAATCAGCGATCATCCGGTCATCTATATCAAGCAGGAAAAGATCGTCAACCACCTATTTAAAACCGCCATGCCGGGAGATCTGATCATCACGCTGGGCGCGGGCGACGTCAATCAGGTGGGCTATGAGTTCGTACGAAAAAAGAGAATGAAACTGGAGAAGCAAATGGAGAAGATCAGTGAGTCAAAATAAACATAAATTCGGAAGAATCGGCGTGCTCATGGGGGGGTGTTCCTCGGAGAGGGAGATTTCCCTGCAGTCGGGGCAGGCGGTGTATGACGCTCTGCACGGTATGGGGCTCGATGTCCAGGCTATCGATCTGCGGGATGATCAGCCGGACCGCGTACGTGATCTGCTGTTGGAAAAAAAGGTGGATGGCGTGTTCATTGCCCTGCACGGGAGATTCGGTGAGGACGGCCAAATTCAAAAACTCTGCGAGCAGCTGGGACTGCCATATACCGGTTCCGACGCGGTCGCCAGCCGGCGCGCCTATAACAAGATTATCACTCAGAGCACCTTGCTGGCGCATAATGTTATGGTGCCTGATTTTGTGACGATGGAGAGTCAGGACCCGGACCGTATTCCGGCGACAGTGGCCAGTCTCGGGAGTTATCCCTTTGTCGTCAAGCCGGCCTGCGAAGGATCGAGTATCGGCGTCACCGTTGTCCGGGACGAGACCGAATTGCGGCGGGCCGTAGAGGAGGCTTGGGGCTACGGGCCCTACGTGCTCATCGAGCGCTTTGTGCCCGGCAGAGAACTGACCGTCGGGATCCTCGGCGATGTCCCGCTGGATGCGGTGGAGGTGGTGACGCAGCGTCCGTTTTACGACTTTACCGCCAAGTACCAGGAGGGTCAGACCGAGTACAAGGTGCCGGCGGACCTGCCGCTCGAAATCAGACATGTCCTGCAGGAGACGGCGTTTAAAGTCCATACGGTGATGGGCTGCCGCGACATATCACGGGTGGATTTTCGTCTTGATCCGGAGTTGAAGCCCTTCGTACTGGAAATCAATACAATCCCCGGTTTCACGCCGCACAGCCTTCTGCCAAAAGCGGCCGCTCACGCACAGATCACCTTCGATAAAATTTGTCTAACCTTGCTAAACCTTGCTTATGCCCAGAAAAAAGAAAAAAAACTTATTACCGCTGATCATTAAATCTCTTCTGATCCTGCTTATCATCGCAGCAGCCGGCGGGATCGGACTGTTGTGTTATGTCGAAGGCGGGGAATTGATTCGGACTTCACGCCGTTTTACGGTCAAGAAAATCGTCATTGATCCCACCCTGCGATTCATACAGCACCGCGACCTGCAGGTTATTCAGGGGCAAAGCATATTCGACGTGGATTTGCAGGATATGGAAAGCCGTTTGATGTTGAAGTATCCGGAGATTTCCGAGCTGCGGGTGGAGCGGAGATTTCCCGAAGAAATCCATCTGGTGGCCAAGAAGCGGATGCAGTTGGCCCAGGTGCCATTCCGGCAGAGTTTTCTGGTGGTGGATGACGAAGGGGTGGTGTTGGCCAAAAAGGATAAACGCGATAAGGAGTTGCCCGCCATTGAAGGGTTTAAGATTCCGCGCGGGCCGGTGGAACTCGGGTCCCGGATCCGTCACCAGCGGCTGCGCACAGCGCTTGAAATCATCACCTCCTTTAACGAGAACGCGGCGCTGTCTTCCTACCGAATCGATAACCTCGATATCGACCAATCATCCAAGATCATGGTCTATCTCGACCGGGATATCAAGGCCATCCTCGACGATCAACGCGTCGATCGCAAAATTAATGTGCTGGGATTTGTCTTGACCCAGGGCAACCTCGATCTGCGGGAAGTCAATTACATCGACCTCAGATTCAAAGATCCTATTATCGGAAAGAAGTAATGCTGAACCGAGTCCTGAAAGACAAACTCTATTGCGGACTGGACATCGGGGCCAACAAGCTGAAGGTCGGCCTCGTGCAGTTAAAGGACGGAGAGCCGGAAATACTCGGAGCGTATGAACACCCGGTACACGGATTCAAAGATTCCTGCGTCCATGATCTCAATGAATTTTCCGAATGCATTCACCAGGTGATGACCGAGCTGGCTGCCAAGACAGGCGTCCATGTGAAGGACATTGAGGTCGGTCTCGACGGCAATCTGGTCAAGATTCGCAAGACGTCCGCCGCGATTCCGTTGGTGGACCGCGGCAACAAGGTGATTGCCGCGGGTGACGTGCTTAAGCTAAACAAGCAGGCGCGCCTGCTGGGCGTCAAGATGGAAGAAGAGGTCCTGCATGAGATGCCGCAGACCTACCTTATTGACGATATCAATGCGGCGGCCAATCCGGTGGGGTTGTACGGACGTAAGCTGGCGGTGCAATCCCTGATGGTAGTGTCGGACGTCGACAAGGCCAAGAATATTATCAAATCCATCAACCATGCCGGATATGAAGTTCGGCATATCTTCTTCGGCAGCTATGCCTGCTCGCATTTGCTGCTCACTCCCAATCAGCGGCGGAACGGATGCGTCCTCATCGACATGGGGGCCACCGTGACCAGCATTCTGGTTTTTCATGAAGGGATTATCAAGTATGTGCACGCCATCCCGATCGGGGGACAGCAGCTCACCAAAGATATTGCGTTGCGCCTTAAACTCAATTTCGAATTGGCCGAAGAAATCAAACGTTCCTATGCCACCGCCGTTTCCTCCCAGATTCAGGAAGAGGAGGTGTTGGTCAAGCGGGACAATGCGTATATGCCGATTAAGCACGGAGAAATTTATGAGGCGATCGCTGACCGGCTGGACAGTTTGATCGGACAGATCGACGATTCCATCAGGGCGTCCAACCTGTACGAGTATTTGGGTTCGGGGATCAGGATAACGGGAGGGGGAGCCCTATTGCCGGGGCTGATCGAGCGGATCGAAGAAAAGACCAGGCTGGAAGTGTCGCTCGCCCAGATTCAACAGTTGACGCCGCGCAATGTTTCCAACGCGGCCGTGTTTGCCACGGCGGTAAGCTGCGCGCACCGCGGCTGGCAGTTCCAGGACCAGGGACAAATGACCGCCGAACAGCATGTCGATTGGGGGCGCCGCCTGATCAACAAGGTGAAGGAGCTGTATTTTGAGTATTTTTAGTCTTTGCGGTATTGGGTGCTGCGCAGGCGGTTGATGTTGTAGCTGACATCCTTGATCAGGTTGGCCAGCCGCTGCAAGGCATTGAGGATATAGAGCATCCAGAAGGAATTGAGCAGGAGCAGCACGACCAGGATGCTGGAATTGACGTTCTGCGTGGTGAGGATGGCCTCCACAAAGGTCTTATCGGTTTGATGGAGGTTGATGTCGATGACGTTTAGCAGATTGCGGAACCAGAAGGCAAAGATGACCAGCAGCACCACCTGAAAGAAGGTGAAATAGAAATGCCTCATCAGCCAGCGGGCGGCGAGGTGATCCCAATATTTTAACTTTTGCAGCAGGTCTTTAAATGGCATCGAATTATCCTTTTAAGTTATTGTAATGACATGCCTAATGAAAGCAATCATTTTTTTTGCTGGTTTCCCTGTCTTAATTTCTGTACAATGATCAATCGTTGCAAGGAGTATTAATGGCTCACAAAATATTGGTAATCGATGACGAGCGGGTCAGTCTTTCGCTGGTAAAATTCGGGCTGGCTGCCAATCACTATGACGTCAGTACCGCGATGGACGGCGATGTCGGGCTGGAAATGGTCAGGTCGGAAAATCCCGACCTTATCGTGCTGGACATCGGTATGCCGAAGTTGAACGGCTACGAATTCATGCAGGAACTGAAAAACCTGGACGGGCACGAGCACACGCCTGTTATCATTTTGACCGCCAACGAAACGATGGAAGATGTATTCAAACTTGAAGGCAGCCTGGAGTATTTTGTCAAGCCGGTCGACATTGCCAAATTGGTGGCCCGGATTAAGGATTGCCTCGGCACCCCGGAGTAGTAGCCGCGTATGACGTTTTTGTATACTTTTTTGGTGATCCTCACCACCTGGCTGGTGCTTAGCCATACGCGTTGGATATGGCTGATCAATCAGGCCCGTAAAAAGGGAATCTATCCGGATAAAGGCAAGGCCACCATGTTCGACGTCCGCAGTTTGATCATTGAAGGGGAGTATGATCTGGCGATCGAACTGTACCGCCGTTTGTTTAAGACATCCCGCCGCAATGCCCGCAAGGCTGTCGAGGATTTGGCCGACAGCATCAGCCAAAAAAATATCGAATACGAGTGAGCCCGGCCGTCGAGGGATTTTTCTTGTTCGCGACTGCCCCGGCCGTCTGAGTGCTATGGCCCAATGCCCGAACTGTCACAGTCATCTTTCGATCAAGCAGGTCCTGACCGGACCGTTGCGCTGTGAGGAGTGCGGGAAATTGTTGAAGTTTCCCCGCCAAGAGTATCGCAATGTGACCCGCCCGGGATTTTACATCGCGGTGTTTATCCTCGCCAATTCTATGACTGTGGCGGATGCCCGCCTGCGGTTCGCCATAAACGGGGTTCTCCTCGTACTGTGGTTTATCTTCTTCAAGCGGTTCATCCGCTACATTCATGAAACCATGCTCGAGTTATCGGAGGATCGATGAATTCCTACGCCCGCGACTTTCATGATTTCGAGGACGTCATCTGGCTGAACGCCGCCAGCGAAGGCCCGTTGCCCAACGCGGCGAAAGAGGCCTTGGCCGAGGCCGTGGCCTGGAAGAGGGCCGTGCATCAATTGGATATTCCGAAGTTTATCCGGGTCCCGCAGGAGCTGCGGCAGAGCATCGGCAGCCTGATGAATGTGGACCCGGCTGAGGTGATCCTGGGCAACAGCGCCAGTTACGGCCTGCACCTGCTGGCCGACGGGCTGCCGTGGCAAAGCGGGGATGATGTCCTGTTGATGGAGAATGATTTTCCGACCGATATTCTGCCGTGGCTGGCGTTGGAGGACCGGGGGGTTACGGTGCGGCAGGTTAAGCCGGCCGGTTGGGTGCTGACGGCGGAGGAGATCGCGCAGAACATTACGCCGCGCACACGGGTCGTCTGCCTATCCCATGTTCATACCTTCAGCGGTCATATGATCGATGCCCCGGCGGTCGCGGCGGTGTGCCGCCAACACGGGATCCTTTTTGTTTTGAATGTGGTGCAGTCGCTGGGAAACCGTCCGGTCGATGTCGCGGCGCTCGGAGCGGATGCCGTCGTGGCCGTCGGCTACAAATGGCTGTGCGGGCCGTACGGAACAGGCTTTTGCTGGATAAGACCCGAAGTGCGCCGTCAGCTCAGTTTGAACAGAGCCTACTGGAGCGGTTATCTGACGGCCGAGGAACTGCAGGTCGAGGGGCCGCTGGCCCGCAAGCATATCGACAGCGCCCGCGGTCTGGACATGTTCGGGACCGCGAATTTTTTTAATTTTGTTCCCCTACAGGCGGCCCTCCAGTATTGGCTCTCGATTACCCCACATGCCGTTCAGCAGCACAACAGCGGGCTGGTCAACGCGCTGGTCGACGGCCTGGATCCAGCCAAATACCGGCTCATTTCGCCTGTTGAGCCGGACCACAGGACCAACCTGGTCGTGCTGTCGCTCACCGACGCCTCGGGTAATGCCGGGCTGCACAGGGCATTGCAGGCAGAAAAGATTTACACCGCCTCGTGGAAGGGGCGGATCCGCGTCACTCCGCATGTTTATAATGACAAGGCCCAAATTTCCCGGGTTTTGACTATCCTCAATGAGTACCCTCTTTAGCGCTATTTGGCCCATATGGCGCGTCAAAATGTAAAAAAATGTCACATAGTGTTATAAATAAATTATTAGGAACAGCTTAGGGCTGTTCAAGTGATTGTGAGTCATCCGGAAATATGTCATACTTTCAGTATGATGCCTGATTCGGCCGTTCAATTCGTGTCACGTTTCGCAGTGCGTAGTGCGGGGTGCGCGATGGCGGCCGTCGAATCTTCGACAAGGCCAGGTATCCGCATCGGGGGCGAAGGCAGGTCATTTTTCTGAGCCGGTTCCTTCCTGCTGGGCAAGAAGGAGTTCGGCGGGAAGGAGGTGAGGAGGATGAAAAAGGCACTGACGCTGATGCTGGCGCTGGCCATGATGTTTATCACGGCAGGCCCGGCCATGGCCATGTACGGACCGGTTGAAAAACTGACGTCCGGTGTGGTCAAGATCGTCAAATCACCCCTGATCATTTTCAGCCATACGAAGTCCGAGATGGACGACCATCTATCGACCCCGGTAGGATTCACCAAGGGGTTGGTGGAATCTCCCTTTTATATGCTGAAAGATATCGGTGGCGGTTTGGTAGACATTCTAACATTCCCGCTCGATTAATCTTTCGGGACACTCCCCAGGGCCGGTCACATGACCGGCCCTTTTTTTTGCCTGTCTTGACAAAAAAAGGCATTGTATTAGAATTTGGGATAATGGAGTGGCAAAATTTCATTAGTCTGGGGGGTATGGTGGCCCTGATCTTCTTGGCGTACGCCTGTTCCCAAGAACGCCGCCACGTTAATTGGCATATCGTCGTTTGGTGTATCAGTTTCCAGTTGCTGATCGCCTGGTTTCTTTTTGTTGTCCCCTCGGGCGTCAGGGTTTTTCACCTGTTGAATGAAGGGGTGATACTTCTGATCGAATCGTCCAACGCGGGGGCGCGATTCCTGTTCGGGCCCTTGGCTGTTCCGCCGGGCGGCAGCGGTCCGGCCGGGGAGGAGTCCCTGGGATTTATCTTCGCGTTCCAAGTGTTCCCGTCGATTGTGTTCTTCTCCAGTCTGATGTCCATACTTTATTTCTGGCGCGTCTTACCGTTCCTGATCAAACTGTTTTCGCGTTTGTTTACCACATTGATGAACGTCTCCGGAGCTGAGGCGTTGTGTGCCGCCAGCAACATTTTCGTCGGCATCGAATCGGTGACCACCGTCCGTCCCTATCTGCGGGAAATGACACGCTCGGAGTTGTGCGTCGTATTGACGGCGGGTATGGCCACGGTCGCGTCGAACGTTTTGGCGGTTTATGTGTTGAGTCTGCGTGATGTCTTTCCCAATATTGCGGGACACTTGATATCCGCCTCATTGCTCTCCGCGCCGGCCGCGGTGATGATGGCCAAATTGCTGTATCCTGAGGACGGACAGCCGGTAACCCGCGGCATTGACGTCGATCCGCACTATGATAAAGACGGCAGTTTCTTTGAGGCGGTGATCAACGGCGCCCAGGCCGGCGTTAAGTTGATCGTGGGGATCTGCGCACTGCTGATCGCCATTTTGGGTTTGGTCGCGTTAACCGATCAGCTGCTGGGGGCCGCGGGCCGGCAATTATTCCCCGGCAGTTCATGGAGTCTCGCCGGGATCTGCGGAGCCGTTTTTTACCCGTTTACTGTCCTGATGGGCATCCCTCTGGACGACGCGGGAGTGTTGTCCAAGATCATCGGGGAGCGGCTGATCGTAACCGAGTTGACAGCTTATCAGAATTTGGCTAGTGTAATCAAGGCGGGTGCCGTGGTTCACGAGCGTTCGGTCGTGATCACCACGTACGCGTTGTGCGGATTCGCGCACGTAGCCTCTTTAGCGATTTTTATCGGCGGTGTTTCGGCGCTTGTCCCTGAGAAGACCCGGGATTTATCTGCCGTGGCGGCCCGTTCGTTGCTTGCCGCGACTCTGGCCTGCCTGATGACCGGATGTGTGGCCGGCTTGTTTTTTGTCGGCCGCGGTTCGGTGTTGTTCGGTTAGGAAGGTATCCCGTGATTTTTATTCGGGTGAATCCATAAGCAATCTTAAACAGAAAAAAGGAAAGACAGCATTATGATGGAACGTGTAGCGGCGATCCTGGACTACTGGTTCGAAGGGATCACCGAAGAGACTCGATTAAGCGAGGATGTAGCGGTCAGGGAGCGTTGGTTCGCCAACAACGAGGCCGTGGACCAGGAAATCAAAACCAAGTTCGGGTCGGACTTGACCAAGGCGCGAAAAGGCAAATATTCGTCATGGATGGATACCTCCGTGGGATCGTTGGCGCTGATCATCCTCCTGGATCAGTTTTCCCGCAATATCTTTCGCAATTCCGCGAAGGCCTTTCATACCGATCTGCAGGCATTGGAATATTCCCTGCTGGCCGTCAAAAATGGTTTTGATGAGGAACTCAGTCTGATCCAGCGGCAGTTTCTGTACATGCCGATGATGCATTCGGAGAATATGCTTATCCAGAAGAAATCATTGGACTATTACAAAGGCCTGGCCGAAGCGGCCGAGACTCTGGAGCCGCATAACGTGGACTATTTTCTCACGGTGTACGATTTCGCCAAGCGTCATCACGACATTATCGAGAGATTTGAGCGCTTTCCCCACCGTAATGAGGTTCTGAACCGCCGCTCGACTTCGACGGAATTGGAGTTCCTAAAGTCTCCTGCGGCATCGTTTTAGAACGTCGTTTCCGGTGTATTCTGCGGTCCCGGTGAATTGTAAGGGAAAGGTTGAGGAAAATTGGAAAATGAGGTAAAATTAAGTCTAAATTTTTAGACCGGAAATACTTACAGATCGGGGAAGAAGATGGGGGATAAAACATTTTTAATCTTGCTGATCGTGTTCGTCGTCATCGGCGTCTTCACCTACGATCAGTACATCACGGAAAAAACCGGGGAAAGCCCCATATCCAAGGTTCTGGACTACGGAGGGCTCGCCCAAGAGGGCAGTGTCGACACCCCGGGCCGCACATCGGTATCAAAGTATGCCACCTTTCAGGAAAGCGCCGAATACAATCTCGCCCGGCTTTCCAAAAAACTGCAGGAAATTCAGGAGCAACGTGACAAGCTGGTGCATAACCGCAACGTACTGCTTGCCCAACTCATCGAACTAAAGGACAAAACACTTCAGGAAGCCGAACTCTACGCGGAGGAAATCCGTCAGGAACGAGAAGAGTTCATGGCCTACAACCGGGACCTGCAAGAGCTCGGGGAGTTGATGATGGAAACGTATAACATCAACAACCTCCGACTGCGTCAGCAGAATATGGACAAGATCAAGGCGAAGATCGCAGCCCTCAACGGAGGCCGGGATTGGGGTGTCTCCACCGCGGACATCAATGAATTGCTCGACTATGTCAATTCGACCGTTATCCAAAAAGATCTTGTCTCGCTGAGCGGTTGTGAGACCACCGAGCAGTGTCTCGAGGCCAATGTGCAGCGGGCCAAACTATTCCTGAATGAAGTCCTGATTGATTTTCAACAGGAAATCGAACCGCGCTTTGTCAACGCCGTTAAAATCAAACAGAAGGCCCGGCGGGCCTATAATAATCAGATGATCAACAGTGACACGGATGAAACTTACGTACTCGAACAAGATGAATACCGCAGGGGGCAGTACCGGGAGCTGGTACAAAAGATGATCAAGATTACCGCCCGGGACCTCAACGATTTGATTCAGCTTTATTCCGAGTTGGAGATTGAACAGAAGCGCGTGCTCAACAGCCTCAAACTCAGCAGTGAACGGCTTGTCGAGCAACACAAAAAAGAGCGACAGCAGATGGAAGCCCTGATTGAAAGGATCGACAAGCAAAAGCTGGCCGACTTTGATTCTTTCTTCCGTATTGTAGAGAAAAACAAGGCCCTGGAAGATCAGTACATTGAGGAGATTCTTGAACTGGATAAACAGCTGTTGCAGGTGACCCGTCACCGGCTCTTTGAGAGCAAGCTGTTCCTAAAGAATATCGGCGCGCTGATTGAGGTCAACATCAAACGTTTGGTTGAAGACCGCAACTATGCCGCCCAGCTGAATCAAAACTATCTGGGTTACCGGCAACGCCTGGAAGAACGCCGCCGTACCGTCGGTATCAAAGACATTTACGAAGGTCAGCAGCCGGACACCTTTGAAAATTATCTTAAGGTGACTCAAAAGTCGCAAGCCAAGAGCAAGACCGAGACATCCCAGTCAACGACGACCCAGACCATTCGTCAACCGCAGGATATTCGCCAACCGCAGGCCATCAATCCGACGGACAACCAGCCGAGAAATATCGGAACGGAGCAAAAAGTGATCCGCCCGGACCTGGAGCGGCAGAAAATCCTTCAGGAGAATACCCTGAGAGATTTCGACCGCGCCCGGGACAAGGCCCGCGACAGCGGATTCTGACGCCTTCATGATCGCCCTGGTAAAGAAGCTTTGTTATTTGATAATCGCCGTCCTTGTATGCGCGGCCGTATTGACGGTTTTGTTGCTGATCGGTCTGAACACGACGCGGTTTTATGAAAAGCTCGCCCCGCTGGCGGTCGGCTTTTTTTTTGACGGAATAGAAGTCAAAGGCGTCTCCGTTCAAACGGCGAAATTCCGCTATCCGCCCCGAATCGAATTGGGGGGCGTGGCGCTGGCCTTCCGAGAGCGCGGCACACCGCATCATGTTATTTTCGACCGGGTGGAGGTGTCACGCATATTCGATTTTCTCCGGGGAGAGCACCCTCTGGTCGGACGGATCCTGATGCGCGCTTACGAGGACCATGATGCCGACTTTCAGAATATGATGGTGGATTTGACCCTGAACCGGACAAGCTCCGGTAGACACAGAGTTGACGGCACCGGGATCGTAGGAAAAATGACGGCCGGCGGCTACCTTCTGGAGGGAATACAGTTTGATATTCGCGGCGGCGATCCGGTATTCGAATTGCGTATCAAAGAGGCGAATTTCTACGGCGGACAGCTTAAGGCGGATATTCAGTTTGAAGTGGCCGGCCGTCAACCCTACACGGGAACCATTGTGTTGTTGAATATTCCCACGGCCAACCTGAATCAAGTCTATCACGATCTGGAGCGGGATGTCCAGGGCGTGGTCTCGGGGGATATGTATGTCGTGGGCGACGCCCATTCGATGCAAAATCTGGATGTTAATTTGACGACCCGGCAGGATATGAATATTCGTTCCGGTCTGGTGGGTTGGCTTGTGGTCAACAGCCAGCTGGAAGACTCCCTGTTCCGGATGATGAAGGAGGAGGTTCGGCGTTATCCGATGATGCAGTATTACGCCGTAGATATGGCCCTGCAAAGCGAGGGGCAGCACCACATTCGAATCAAGATGAATATGAAAACACGTAAACACACCTTTGTCGTAAATCCCACCATCGATATCCAGTCCGACGGCGATCTGATGACCACTGTCCGTCAGTTGGACTATGGACTCAAGCATGGATCATTGGAGAATTTTTATGTCCGGAATTAATCTGTGGTTGGCGCTGGGGGTTAGTCTCGGCGTGCTGGCCGGCGGCTGCACGGTAAAGGCCGTGGGCGATCCGGAACGTCCGATAACTATCAACGCCAATATTAAGATCGATATCAAGGGGCTGGAAAACACGGCCACGAATATTGAGGATTATGTCAGCGGAGACCGTGCCGCCGTATCTTCAAAAATGTAGACTCAAGGAGAGTGCGATGCGTATCCCCCTAATTGCCATGACAGCGGTCCTTGCTGTGTTGACGGGTTTTACCCCCGCCGCGCAGGCCAAGGATTATAACATCAAACAGATGACCGCCGAGGTATCGCGGGCCCTGGAAAGCCGCCGGCAGCGGTTCGACCGTTTGGCCGATTTGAAGTCCAGCGGGGCCATCGGAGAGAACAACAAGGGCTATATTTCCGTTTTGAAGCACGATCCGCAGACCGCGGAAATGGTCAAAGACGAAAACAAGGACCGTAAGGTTATTTATCAAACGATAGCCGAACAGAACGGGTTGGCCGACGCCTTGCCGGTGATCGAAGAGGTCTTTGCCCGGGTTCAGCGTGATAAGGCCGGTCCGGGAGAGAACGTGCAAAAACCCGATGGAACCTGGATCAAGAAATAAGGGGCGGGAATATCCATGAAATTCAAACCCGAGATTATTTATATCCAAAGGCTTCTCAAGGAGACCAAGATCAAAGAGATTATGACCGTGCCTGTCATTAAGATTAACGACAATGACACGGTCAGCCGCGCGCAGGAGTTGTTCGTGGAACACGGCATTTATTATCTGCCCGTCGTGAACCGGCTCAATGAACTCGTTGGAGTAGTGACGCACAAGTACCTTTATAAAACCGTGGCGCCGCGCAAGAACATGGGCAATGAGATGGCGGGGTACTCGCCGGACGTCGTTTATGACGGGGATTCCTTTTACGAGCGTGATAAGCTCGATCAGTTCAAACTCACGCGGATCATGAATCCCAACCCCGTCACCTTGCGGCCGGACGACAGCGTCGCAGAAGCCGTTCTCACTATGACCCGCAAGAACACCGGCTGTATTCCCATCATCAAGGCCAACCGCAAGATTTGCGGAATCCTTACTCACAAAGACATCGTGGATCTGGCCACGTTGATCCTACTCGAAGAGGTCCAATGACACAGACGTTTGAAGACAAGCAAAATATCGAATTCAATGACAAGTTCGCGTTTTGCTATGACCTGCTCGAAAACGACAATTGTAATCTTTTCATAACAGGGAAGGCCGGCACCGGTAAGTCGACTCTTCTCGAGTACTTTCGCGACCATACCACCAAAAAGGTCGTCTTCCTGGCGCCGACCGGCGTGGCCGCCGTCAACATCAAGGGGCAGACGATCCATTCATTTTTCTGTTTCCGGCCGGATACGACGCCGGAAAATATTTTCTCGATCCGCCTGCACCGGTCGCAGCGCCGACTCTATGAAAGCCTCGATGCGGTGGTTATCGATGAGGTGTCGATGGTGCGTGCTGATTTGCTCGACTGCATCGATGCCTTTCTGAGATTGTACGGCAAAAAGAAAGACCAGCCGTTCGGGGGCGTGCAGATGATTTTCTTCGGGGATCTCTATCAATTGCCGCCGGTGGTGACCCAGCGGGAGCAAAGTCTTTTTCGGGATGTCTATCCCAGCCCGTTCTTCTTCGACGCGAAAGCTTACAAATATCTGAATTTGCGCCTGGTGGAGCTCGAAAAGATTTACCGCCAGTCCGATCAGGAGTTTATCAATCTGCTGGGCGGTCTGCGCAATCGGACATTTTCCCGCTGGGATATGGTGGAGCTCAACCGCCGGGTTAATCCGGGGTTCAAGATTCCGCGGGGGGAATACTATATTTCGCTGACCACCACCAATGCGATCGCCGACCGGGTCAATCAGGAGCAGCTGGCCAATCTCGACGGAGATGTGTGTGAGCGCGAAGGGGATTTGATCGGTGAGTTCAAGGAAAAAGACCTGCCCACGCGGCTGACGCTGAAATTGAAGGAAGGCGCGCAGGTGATGATGCTCAACAACGATCCGCAGGGCCGCTGGGTGAACGGGACTATCGGCAAGATCACTTTTCTGGATGAGGAAGGCTTCGGAGAAGGGAGTGTTGAGGTCAAGATCCAGGGCGGTAACATCGTCGAGGTCAAGCCGGTCACCTGGGAGATGTTCCGATTCTTCTTTAACGAAGATACCCAGGGGATCGAATCGGAGGTCGTGGGTTCGTTCTCCCAGCTGCCGCTCAAACTTGCCTGGGCGGTAACGATTCATAAGAGCCAGGGCAAGACCTTCGACAAAGTGATCATCGATATCGGCAACGGCACCTTTTCCCATGGGCAGATTTATGTCGCCATGAGCCGCTGCACCACCTTCGAAGGCATCGTATTGCGTAAGCCGATTTATGATCATCACGTCCTGCTCGATCCGCGCGTGGTGGAATACATGTCGGCGAATCAGTGCAGTTAAGGAACAGGAAATGCAGAGAGTTATCGCCGCGGCTGTATTGATTATCCTGATGGCGTTGGCCTTTTCACGGATCCTCCAACATCATTCGGAGGGTGCCGGACAGGCATTGCCGACAAAGATGGAGCCGGTCAATGTGTATGACCTTGAGCGGGGGCAAACCGTTGTCGCTTACCGTTCAGGCTTTGCCCCGGAGACCATGAAGGATAAGCTGACAGATTTGGAATATCATGTCGCCTTTGAGGCCGGGACTGAACGGCCCTTCACCAGTCCGCTCAACAAAAACAAACGGTCGGGCGTGTACAAATCCATAGTCAGCGGCAATGACCTGTTTCACTCCGATCACAAATTTGATTCCGGAACGGGCTGGCCGAGTTTTTACCGCCCGGTGAATGAAGGCAACATCGAATTGCGTGATGACAACAGTTTGTTTATGAAACGTGTCGAGGTGGTGGACGCGGTCAGCGGAGCCCATTTGGGACATGTCTTTAAGGACGGGCCGCCGCCGACGGGGCTGCGTTATTGTATCAATGGGGCCGCGTTGAAGTTCGTCGAAGGCGTTCCCTTCAAGGAACCCCCGCAGTAGATTAACCTAATAGAGGGAGGATGCTATGATTCCGGTTTTGATCGTCATTGCCGTGCTGGCCTTGATTTACTTCATGATGTATAACGGCCTGGTCGGCAAAAAGAATCAGGTGGAGAATGCCTTTTCCGGCATGGACGTTATGCTCAAGAAGCGCTATGACCTTATCCCCAACCTGGTCGCCGCGGTGAAGCAGTACATGCAGCATGAGGCGAATACTTTAACCGAGGTGACGGAGCTGCGTTCTAAGGCCATGTCCGGAAATTTGTCGGATGACGAGAAAGTCGCCATCGACAACAAGATTTCCAAAGCGATAGGCGGCATTATGGTCGCCGTGGAAAATTACCCGGATCTCAAGGCATCCAATAATTTTATGAATTTGCAGCGCTCATTGAACGAAATCGAAGAGCAAATCTCCGCCTCCCGCCGGAGCTACAATGCCTCGGTGCTCGACTACAACAATGCCGTAGAAATGATCCCCACCAGCATTGTGGCGTCTATGATGGGGTATCGCCGTAAAGAAATGTTCGAGATCCCGGACGAACAACGCAGTAACCCGAACGTGGGCGATTTGTTCAGTAAATAGCAGCAACTCACTGGCTGATGAAGACTTTAAACGAACTCAGAGACTACTACAACTCCGAGTTGATGCCGGACCTGAAGAAGCTGGAGGGAGTCCGGCTGGCTAATGTCAGAAAAATGGTCGTTATGATCGGGCCGACATTGGCGGTCGGCGGTCTGCTGGCATTGGCGCTGCATGAAGCGGAGGATCTCCCGTCCTTTATACTGGTGCTGACCGCGGTTGTGGCGGCTATTATGTACGCCGCGATCGTACGCGGTTATGTCTCGGACTTTAAGCGGGCGATTATCGAGAAGATCGTCCGCTTTATCGATGAGGGGCTGACTTACAATCCCACCGCTTATATCGCGCCGGGTCTCTACAAGGACAGCCGCCTCTTCACCCGCCGGTATGATGTGTATAAAGGCGACGATCATGTTCAGGGAAAGGTCGGAGCCACCGCCATAGAATTTTCCGAATTACATACCCAGTACATTACCCGCGACAGCAAGGGGCGGACACAGCATCATACGATCTTCAAAGGTTTGTTCTTCGTCGGGGACTTCAATAAACATTTTAAAGGGCGCACCTTTGTGTTGCCGGACCGCAGCGAGAAACTGTTCGGCAGTTTGAGCAAGGTCTTTCAGTCGATGAGCATGACCCGGCCGGAACTGGTTAAGCTGGAGGATCCCGAATTTGAAAAGCTGTTCGTGGTATACAGTGATGATCAGATTGAAGCGCGCTATATATTGTCTCCGAGTCTGATGCGGCGTATTACGGAATTTAAGAAGAAGGCCGGGCGCACAGTCTCGTTGTCCTTCCTTAACGCCAATGTTTATATAGCGATCCCGTATTTTAAGAATTTATTTGAGCCGCGTATTTTTCAGACACTGCTGGATTTCAAGCCCATTCAGGAGTATTTCGAGGATTTGCAGCTGGCCGTCGGGATTGTCGAAGATTTGAATCTGAATACCCGGATCTGGACGAAGGAATAGTCCATGGGCCGAATGGAAGTTGTCGTCGGAGATATCACCGCGCTGTCGGTGGATGCCATAGTCAATGCCGCCAATACATCGCTGTTGGGCGGGGGCGGGGTTGACGGTGCGATTCACCGGACGGCCGGGCCGCGATTACTTGAAGAATGCCGCGGGCTCGGCGGTTGCGCGGTTGGAGATGCCAAGATTACCGGCGGGTACGATTTGCCCAGCAAACATGTGATTCACACAGTCGGGCCGGTTTGGCACGGGGGCCGGCAGCGTGAGCCGGAGCTGTTGGCGAGTTGTTATGCCCGCAGCCTGGGGTTGTGTGCGGAACACGGCTTGGTTTCCGTGGCCTTTCCGTGTATCAGTACCGGCGTCTACCGGTATCCCAAGGAAGATGCCGCCCGCATCGCCATTGCTGCCGTCGCGGAACATACTTCCGGTCAGGAATTTCCCGGAAAAGTCATCTTTTGCTGTTTTTCCGACGCCGACGGACAACTGTACCGCCAACTCCTGGAAGGATAGGTCTATGCCTGAAGACATCTACACCGTATCCGAAATCAATACCTACATCAAGGGCGTTATCAATGCCGCTTTTCCGCAGCCGCTGTGGATCTGCGGGGAGATTCAGGGATACGACCGCAATAAGGGCAAAAGTCATGTATTTTTTGAATTGGTCGAAAAGGACAAGCGATCCGATTCGGTCCTGGCAAAAATCGGTCTGGTCATTTTCTCCAACCGGCGGAGTTATATCGATCAGGTGTTGAGCAAAAGCGAAAACGGTTTTGAGCTGAAAGATGATATCGAAGTCAAGTTTCAGTGCCGTATGGATTTTTATCCGCCGCACGGAGCGATGCGCCTGATCGTTGAGACTATTGATGCGACATACACACTCGGTAAACTCGCCCAGCAGCGGCAAAAGATCATAGCGGATTTACGTGAACGGGGATTACTGGATAAGAATAAGCAGCTGGCCATTCCCACGGTGCCGCTTAATATCGGTCTGATTACCTCCGACGATTCCGCGGCGTATAATGATTTTATCTCGGAGTTGGCGCGCAGCGGCTACGGGTTTCGGGTGTATTTGAAGAATTCCAGTATGCAGGGACAACGCACCGAAGGCGACGTGACCCGGGCCATCGCGGCGCTGGAGGAAGTGCGGGACTTGGACGTGATCGTCATTACCCGGGGCGGCGGCTCCATCGCGGATTTATCTGACTTCGACAATAAACTTATTGCCGAAAAGATCGCCGCCTGCCGGCTGCCGGTCCTCAGCGGGATCGGGCACGAGATCAATACCACCATTACGGATATGGCGGCGCACACCTTTGCCAAGACGCCCACTGCTATCGCTCAGTATCTCGTACTGTTGGTGAAAGATTATCTCGGCGAACTCGATAACCGGATGGAGTATATTCTGGGCGAGTCGCAAAAGATCGTCAGGGAAGAGCGGAGCCGGCTGAAGGACTTGTCGGTCGGTTTGCAGCAGGCCACCGGCCATTTCCTAAAGGACTACAACCGGCGTCTCGATGAGTACAGTCACATACTTCGAAAGGCTCCGCTGATCCTGCTTAAGGACAGCGTGCGCCGCTTGAAGGACTTGTCCGTCGGGCTGCAGCAATCCACCAATCATTTTCTAAAAGATTACAATCAACGCTTGATCGAGTGCTCTCACAGCCTGACGAAGGCGCCCGGCCGCTTGCTGCGTGACGCGCGCCGGCAAATTGGTGATCAAAGAGAACGGCTGATGCGTGTCGCCACACGTCGGGTCGATCAGGAGAAGACACGCTTGGGACATTTTACCAAGATTGTCGATGTGTATCATCCGATCAATACCATGAAGCGCGGTTTCAGCATTACCCGTGACAGCCAGGGGCGCGTCCTGCGTTCGGCCGATGCCGTGAAGGAGGGTGATCAAATCGTCACGCAAGTCGTCGGGGGCGAGTTGGGGAGTCAAGTCAAAACCATCAAGAGGGAGAACAACCGTGACGGAGAATAAGTATAGTAAGTCCATCGCCAAATTGGAAGAGATTATCAATAGGATCGACAATCAGAAAATCGATGTCGACGAACTGTCCAGCCAAGTAAAAGAGGCTGCTGCTCTGATCAAGGAGTGCAAATCCAAGATCGACAAGGCCGAGCTGGAGGTCAAGAAGGTCGTTGAGAATTTCAAGGAAGAAGATTCTTCAAAATGAACGGTCTGACGCAGTCATGGGTGCTGGTGGGCATATTTTTGTGGGGCATGCCGACCGGATTCGTGCTGAGTTTCCTGTTGGCCAGTGTTTCCTGGGACGGGGGATTACACATCAGCGGATGGCAGGCGGACACGTTTGGCCGCAATTGTCTGGTGCTGTTGCCGCTGTTCGCCGCCGGCGGGATCGGTTTGGGTCTAACCATGGGGAGGATGTGTGAACGGGCCCGACGCCACTAACGACAGCCGGTTGGATAAGCTTCTTAAGACGCTGGGTCCGGGACTCATCTTTGCCGGCACCAGCATCGGGGTGTCGCACATCGTCCAGTCCACGCGCGCGGGCGCTGTCTATGGCTTCGGACTGATCCTGGCCGTCATTCTGGCCAATCTCTTCAAGTATCCGTTTTTTGAATACGGGCCGCGTTACACCGTCGCCACCGGCGAGCACCTGCTGCACGGATATCGCCGCGTCGGTCGCTGGGCCTTCTACCTGTTTTGCGGTCTGTCCCTGTGCACGATGTTCCCGATACAGGCGGCCGTCACTTTGGTGACCACGGGATTGCTGGCCAATTTGTTGAGCTGGCCGTTTCCGCCGATGGTCCTGAGCGCGGTGTTGCTGGCGGTGTGCTGTGTCATTCTTCTGGCCGGGCGATATCCGCTTCTCGACAAGTTGATGAAGATCATGATCCTCTTCCTGGGTGTCTCGACGATCACAGCTTTTGCGGCCGCGCTGATGCGCGGGCCGGCGGGCGTTCCGGGGGCGGGGCAGGTGTTTTCTTTCGGAGACAAAAAGGACGTCGCATTCCTGGTCGCGCTTGTCGGGTGGATGCCGACGACCCTGGAAATTTCCGTCTGGCATTCCTTTTGGTGCGCTGAGAGGATAAAACAGACGAGGCATCGTCCGTCGCTGCGGCACGCGCTGTTCGATTTTCATTTGGGTTATTGGGGGACCATGATCATGGCCCTGTTCTTTTTGGGTTTGGGGGCGCTGGTCATGTATGCCACCGGAAAGGAATTCTCCGGTTCCGCCGTCGCTTTCACCGGTCAAGTTATCGATTTGTACACCGCGGCATTGGGCCCGTGGAGCAAGTGGGTCATCGGCGTGGCCGCGGCCACGACGATGTTCAGCACCACTATCTGTTGTCTGGATGCCTTCCCGCGGGTCATCCGGGAGGTCTGCGTGATGGTGAATCCCGCACTGGAAGATCGTAAAGAACAGATCTACCTGGGCGCGATTCTGATAGTGGCGGCAGTCTCCACCGTGATTATCGGATGTTTCGTGGGCCGTATGAAGGCTCTGATCGATTTTGCGACCACGCTGGCTTTCTTGGCCACGCCAGTCTTCGCTTACATCAATCTGCGGACCGTCACCGCTGAGAATGTGCCCGTCGAGGCGCGGCCCAACCGGATCGAAATCGCCTTCAGCTGGTTCTGCCTGGCGGTCCTCACCGGGTTCGCGCTACTTTTTGTTTACTCACGATTTTTCTAACTGCAAGGGGATGGATTGAACTTCCGGGAAACACAAGCGGTCAAGGTGATGCACGCGGGCGCCTTGACCGTCGCCGCGCTCGTCGTACTCGCGGTCAACGTCATCCGGTTTACCGGACTGGAACAAAGCCCTCCCGGATTCCATGTCGATGAGCTCTCCGGCGCGGTCACCGTCCAATGCCTTGAAACCGAGGGAGTCGATGCCACGGGCAAGCCGTACCCGCTTTTTGCCAACTTGAATTACGGCTCGCCTAAACCGCCGACATATTTGTACCCCGCCATACTCTGGACGCGTGCGTTCGGGCATTCGATCGGCAGTTACCGGGCCTTTTCGGCATTTATCACGGTGCTGGCCATCGGGATGCTGTTTGCGCTGGCCCGCCGGATGTTCGGTTGGGAGGCGGCGGTTTGGGCGGCTCTCACGGCCAGTCTGTCGCCGACGGTCTTTCAGATTTCACGTGTGGCCCTCGAACCGGGACTCGCGCCGTTTTTCGTAATGGCCGGGATATACTGCCTGCTCGGGCGCCGGCCCTACGTCGGTGCGGTATTAGGCGGCCCGATGTTCGCGTTGGCCATGTATTCCTATCCGCCCGCCCGGTTATTTGTCCCGCTTTTTTTGTTGTTGTTTGTCATCACCCGCTGGCTGCGCGGGCGGCGCCGGCTGGGTCCGGTCTTCGCCCTCGGTGCCGCCCTGGTCATAGTGAATATTCCGCTGGTACTGGGAACATTGTCGGGGGAATACATGGGCCGGTTCAATAAAATCGGCATTTTCTCGGAGAAATTTCTGGCGGAGCAGGGAAAGGCCCGCCGTCCAAAGGATATCGCGGGGATTTTTGTTCATAATTACGCACAGCACCTCCGGCCGGACTTTTTGTTTATCAACGGCGACGAAAACTTTGTATATTCCACAGGCCGCTTCGGGCTGCTGGGATGGCTTGACATGTTGGCCCTGGCCCTGGGGTTTATCCTTGCCATCATTGCGGTATTCCGGTCGGTTCGCGGTACAGGCCGTCTGACGTTATCCGGAATTACGGTGAGCGCGGAGCTGATCGGAGGCATTTTATTAGCGATCGTGCCGGCGGCGTTGACGTGGCAGGATATCCCGCACTCATTGCGCATGCTGCTCTATTGGCCGTTCCTGGCCCTGCTGAGCGGATGGGTCCTGGCAACGGTCTGCCGCCGGGCGCCCTTTGTGGCACCGGTGATCCTCGCAGTCGCGATCGGGTTCGGGACGGTTTATCTGAGGTACTACTTTAAAAGCTACCCTGAACGCGCGTACTATATGTTCAGCGCGTTCACCAAAGATGAGGCCCTGTCCGCCCGGACGCAGGAGGACTGGATGAAATTCTTGTATCGTTACCGGCGCCAGGATTATCACACACGCTACTACATGATGAATTTTCTTAAGGGGCAGACCTGCGCGTCGTCGCAGCGCGCGTGGCAAGAAGTCCATAAAATTCCTTAAATATCACGTCGAAATCCCTATAATAATTCGTATGCGCAACCCGCCCGTGCCTGATATTTCGATAATAATCCCCGCCAAGGACGAAGAGCGGCGTCTGCCGACATTCTTGCTGGATGTGATCAGTTTCTGTCAGGCATCTCCTCAACAATATGAAATAATCGTGGTCGACGACGGCAGCCGTGACGGAACATCGGATGTGGTGGAAAAGTTTCAAGCCAAGTTTGCCCGCCTGCATCTGATCGTCTTGAAGAAAAACAGAGGGAAAGGGTATGCCGTCAAGCAAGGGGTCCTGCAGGCCCGCGGGAACATCGTCCTGTTTATGGATGCCGACGGATCCACACCGCCGAGCATGATCGAAGAGTATGCGCCGCTGTTATCGGGAGGAAACGATATCGTGATCGGTTCGCGGGTGCTCGCCGATGAGAAGCATCGCGTGCAGGCGCGCGGTTACCGTAAACTTGTCGGACAGGTGTTTAATTTCTTTGTCCACCGCTTCTTGATGCCCGATATCAAGGACACGCAGTGCGGGTTCAAGATGTTTCGCCGTGAAGTGGTCCGGCCGCTGTTCGGACGCCTGAATATCAAAGGCTTCGGGTTTGATTTGGAGCTGCTTTATTTGGCCCGGCTATTGGGCTGCCGGGTGGCCGAGGTTCCGGTGGATTGGCGGCACGTGGACGCGTCCAAGACAAATTTGATCAGCGATTCCTGGCGGATGCTGATGAACATCTTTCAAATCCGCAACTGGCATGCCTACAGCGGGGCCGTCATGGCGCGGCACATGAGCGCCGCGGAAATCGACGCGATGCATGGTGCCGAGGAGCAACACTGGTGGTTTCAGGCGAAACGGAATCTTGTCCGGCAGTTGGTCGGGCCGCTTGACGGTACCCGGCCGCGGTTACTGGATGCCGGATGCGGCACCGGCCTGAACCTCCGGCAGTGGGACGCCTCCGCGGAATGTTTCGGCTGTGATGCCATGTTTCCGGCCCTGCAACACACACGGGGCGCGGGAGGCGGTCGTCTGGTTCAGTGCGATCTGGAACGTCTTTGCTACCGGGACGGGGCTTTCGATGTCATCACCGCGCTCGACGTGATTGAGCATGTGCCGGATCCGGAACGGGTGGTGGGGGAAATCAGACGGGTCTTGAAGGCCGGCGGGCGTGTGATTATCACGGTCCCGGCATTCAAATTCCTGTGGAGCCCGCATGATGAGGCCCTGAGTCATTTCCGCCGGTACCATCGCCGTGAGCTGCGTGGATTGCTTGAAGACGCGGGACTGCCGGTCACCCGGATGGGATACCATTACTGCGCGGTTTTTTTGCTCGCCGCTCCATTAAGAATTTTCAGGCGCCTTTTCAGGGGGAAGGGGCGCCCCCGTTCCGATACCGCCGTGCCGCCGCCGCAGTGGGTTAACCGTCTTTTGGCCGGTTGGCAAGGCTGGGAACTCGCCTTATCACGCTATGTGCCATTACCGTTCGGGACGACGCTTTACGCGGTCGTGGAAGGCCGTGCGTCTGCATCCAATATCAGCTATCGGTTCCAGCGGCCGGAGGAGTCCACTGTGGCGCCGGATGGCGTGCTTCAACCCACGGAATCATGAACGTGAGGCCATCGCTTTTGACCGCTGGTTGCGTGTGTTTACTGGGGATTTTTCTCGCCGGATGCGGAAACCGGGAAAACGGACCGGATGGACAGCTGCGTCAAGCGCAACACGACCTGCAGGCACGGGACTATCAACAAGCCATGGCGCACGTCACCAAGGCCCTCAACCTGCGGCCCGGTTACGGACCGGCGTATTTGCTGCGCGCCCAAGTGCACGAAGCCCAGGGTTTGCTGGCCATGGCCCTCGACGATTACACCCGGGCCTTGGATTCACCGGAGGAGCGGGGGGAGGCCCTGCGTCGAAGCGGCGATTTATTTCGACGGCTTGGCCGTTATGCCCAGGCCATTTCTTCTTACGAACAATTGATTCACGATGATCCACAGGAGGTTGAGGGATACCTGGGTCGGGCCGGGGTATTGATCAAACAGAAGCGTTATGAGCCGGCCCGGGAAGACTTACGGCACGCCGAAAGGATACGACCTGACGACAGCCGGATCGCTGCGGCCTTGGGGCAGTTTTTTGAAGCCCAAGGCGAGTTTCCGCGGGCCCTGTTGGAATACGAACGGGCGGTGGCCCTTGACAAGCAGAGCGTGGATGCGCGGATTTTGTTGGGTACGTTGCACGCCCGAGAAAACCGGATCGAAGAGGGATTGGCGGCATACGGGACGGTCCTGCAAATGGACCCCGGGAGGGGTGATGTGTATTACAAGCGCTCTTTTTTGCACCTGGCCGCCGGCAACTACGGCCAGGCGCTGGATGATACGGTGCGGGCGCGTTTTCTGGGGGAAGAGGTGGATGCCGCTTATGTCTCCCGCTTGAAACAACAGGCGCAAGAGCGGGCCGCGGAGGGCGGACCGTAAAATAGTTGTTGCCATCTGCCACGGCCGTGCTATATTCTAAAATCTCCTTTCCGTCACATTTCATCAATTTTCCCATGTCGTCCCGCGTATACGTGCCGACATTTTGCGCCTGTAGCTCAGTTGGATAGAGCACCAGTCTTCGGAACTGGGTGTCAGGGGTTCGAATCCTCTCAGGCGCGCTTTTTATTTTTCTCCGCGGCCCTCGTCGTGCATGAAATGTCTTTACAATGAGAAAAGTTTTTTATAAGATACACCCGAATTAATTCACCGGAACATATCCGTCTCAATTTCAATTTCGACATGACGTCCAACGCTCCTCTGAAACGCACGGCCCTTTACCAGGATCACATCGTCCATCACGCCAAAATGGTGCCGTTCGGCGGATGGGACATGCCTTTGCAGTACAGCGGCATTCTTGATGAGCATGCGCATACGCGCGCCGCGGTAACGGTCTTTGACATTTCCCATATGGGCGAATTTATTATTCACGGCGATCCCGTGAACAGCGGCTTAGACCGAATTGTGACGCAAACCCTCACGGATCTTCCCGTGAAGGCCTGCCGGTACGGAGCCATGCTGAATGATGCCGGCGGGGTTTTGGATGACCTCATCGTGTTTCGCATGCAAGAAGACAAATGGTTTCTGGTGGTCAACGCGGCGACCACCGCCAAGGATGCCGACCATATTCGCACCCACCTGCGTTCGGCGGAAGACTTTGAAGATGTCTCGGCGCAGATCGGCAAGGTGGACATTCAAGGGCCGCACGCGCGCGAAGTGATGCAACAATTTGTCGGAGATATCGGCAGGCTTGATTATTATACGTTTGATTTTTTCCCGCTTTTGGGTGAGAATGTCCTCATCAGCCGGACTGGCTATACCGGCGAACTCGGCTACGAAATTTTTTATCCTTGGGATAAAACCACTTATCTGTGGAACGCTCTTTTGGAGGCTAAGGGAGTTAAGCCTGCTGGTCTCGGCGCACGTGACCTGTTGCGGCTGGAAGTGGGATACAGTCTGTACGGCCATGAATTGTCCGAAGACGTCTCCGCGCTGGAATGCGGGTTGTCGCGGTTCATCGACTTTGAAAAGGAATTTATCGGTAAAGACGCATTGATGAAGAAGCAAGAACATCCGTTGCCCGGACACATTATCGGACTGGTCTCAAATACGAGACGTTCACCCCGCGCCGGTCACAAGATTTACACCGCCGCCGGTAAAGCCGTCGGGACTGTCACGAGCGGCGCGTATTCACCGCAATTGAAAAAAGGGATCGGACTGGCCCGTGTCGAGGGCGTGGAATTGCATAAGGATGATTTAATCAGATTCGGCAGTGAGGAGCAACAGGAGGAAGCTGCCGTTTCCAGCAAAATTTTTTACCGTAACGGATCTGTAAAAAGTTAAGAAGGAGAAAGCGATGGAAGTAGAAGATCATCTGTTGTACACCAAGGAGCATGAATGGGTCAACATTGACGGCGATGAGGCCACCGTCGGGATATCCGACTACGCCCAAGAGTCGCTGGGCGACATAACCTTTGTGGAGTTGCCCGCCGCCGGAGACGACGTCGAGCAGTTCGGAGAGCTGGCGTCGGTGGAATCGGTCAAGGCCGCCAGCGATATTTTCTCACCGATGTCCGGACAAATCCTGGAAGTCAACGAGGACCTCAATGACGACCCCGGAATCATCAATAAGTCTCCCTACGAAAAAGGATGGATCGTCAGGCTGAGCCTGAGTGATATCGAAGAGAAAAACAATCTGATGACGGCCGAGGAATACGAACGGTTCCTGGAGAGCACGGGTTAGCATGATCCCTTACATTGCCAACACCGAGCAAGAAGTCGAGGAAATGTTGGCCCGTATCGGTGTCGCTTCCATCGATGATCTCTTTGCGGACATCCGGGACCGTCATCGCCCGAAGTCATTCCGGTTTCCGGCGGGATTGAGCGAATTTGAAGTAATCTCGACGCTCAGGGCAGCGGCCTCACGCAACAAATCCGGTCTTATCTCCTTCCTGGGGGGCGGTTATTACGACCACTACGTCCCGGCCGCGGTCAACGCGGTGATCTCACGCGGTGAATTTTACACGGCATACACTCCTTACCAGCCCGAGGTGGCTCAAGGCACCCTTCAGGCGCTGTACGAGTTCCAAAGTTCGATCTGTGCCCTAACCGGTATGGAAGCGGCCAACGCGTCGCTGTATGACGGCGGCACCGCCCTGTACGAAGCCGCGATGATGGCGGTCCGTATCAATGGCCGCAACAAGATCGTAATGGATGGCGGGGTCAGTCCGATATACCGCAAGATTCTGCGCACCTATACCACAAACCTGAATTATGAATTCGCTGAAACTCCGGTAACGCACGGTCACAGTGACCGTGACGAGATCTTCCGGCAGCTGGACAAGGACACCGCGGCGATTATTCTGCAAAATCCGAATTTCTTCGGTGCGATGGACGATCATGCCGACATTGTCACGCGGGCCCATGAGTTGGGAGTGCTCGTCATTGAAAGCGTGTATCCGATCGCGTTGGGGCTGATGAAGACACCCGGCGAGATGGGAGCCGATATCGTGACCGGGGAAGGGCAGAGCCTCGGCTTGCCTTTAAATTTCGGCGGCCCGTACTTGGGATTTATGGCGACCAGAAAAAAATATATCCGGAAAATGCCCGGCCGGATTGTCGGCGAGACCGTAGATGAGAACGGCAAGCGGTGTTTTGTAAACACGCTTCAGGCCCGCGAGCAGCATATCCGCCGGGAAAAAGCCACTTCGAATATTTGCACCAATGTCTCCTTGTGCGCGTTGCGGGCATTGGTGTTTATGAGTCTGATGGGCAAGCAAGGATTTAAGGAGTTGTCCACGCTCAATTTTGAAAAGGCTGAATACGCGCGGCAGCGTCTGGAAAGTATCGACGGTGTCGAGGTCAAGCGCTCGGCGCCGACTTTTAACGAATTTACGGTATTACTGCCGTTGGCAGCGGATTGTGTTGTTGAGCGCATGATTGACAAAGGATTTGCCGCCGGTTTTCCGCTCGGCCGCTACTATCCCGGCATGGAAGATTATATGATCGTCGCGGTAACGGAAAAACGAACGCGGCGCGAAATTGACGCGTATGTTTCGGCATTGGAGACCACTCTCAATGAATTATCCAAGGAGACGGCTGCGTGCAGTTGATATTCGAAAAAAGCGTTCCCGGGCAGCGTGGATTTCTAAATTCACGCTCCGATGTGGATGTGGCAGTCAAATTTCCGGTTGAGTTGGCGCGTGCCGAAGATTGCCCCTTGCCGGAACTATCCGAGCTCGAGGTGGTCAGACATTACACCAATCTTTCCAAATACAATTTCTCGATCGATACGCACTTTTATCCTCTCGGTTCCTGTACGATGAAATACAATCCCAAGTTTTGTGAGGAAATCGCGCAGTTTCCCGAATTTACGCAACTGCATCCGCTGCTCCCGCAGCTGCGACATGGTGATCAATTCGTTCAAGGGGCCCTCGAAGTGCTTTACGAACTCGAGAAATGGATGTGTGAAATGACCGGTATGGACGCCATCACGATGCAGCCTTTGGCCGGAGCACACGGGGAATTGACCGGTGTAATGATGATGGCCGCTTACCACAAAGCGCGCGGGAACAACAAGAAATATATCATCGTGCCGGACTCCGCCCACGGAACAAATCCGGCCACCGCCCGGATTGCCGGTTATGAAACCATCGCCATTCCGTCGGACGCCAACGGAGTCATGGATCTTGAAAAGTTAAAAGAGTGCATCACGGAGGAAGTCGCCGGGTTGATGCTGACCTGTCCCAACACGCACGGCTTGTTTAACTCCGACATCGACAAGATCGCCGAGATGATTCACGCGGTAGACGGTATCATGTACTACGACGGCGCCAATCTCAATGCAATTCTCGGCCGCTGCCGGCCGGGCGACATCGGCTTTGACGTCATGCATATTAACACGCACAAAACATTTACCACGCCGCACGGCGGCGGCGGACCCGGAGCGGGGCCGGTTGGCGTTACGAAGAAATTGACGCCCTACCTGCCTGTATCCCGCGTGATTCAGAAGGAAGACGGGACTTACGCCTTAAAATACGATTATCCGGACACCATCGGTTATATCGCTTCTTTTTACGGCAACTTCGGAATTCTGCTGCGCGCCTATGCGTACATCCTGTTGCTCGGAGAAGAAGGTTTGCGGGCGGTCAGCGATCACGCCGTTCTCAACGCCAACTATATTAAGGAATGTCTCAGGGGCGTTTATCATCTGCCGTTTGACCGGCGGTGCATGCATGAGGTTGTCTTTTCGGCGAAGAATCAGGCCGAGCGCGGCGTGCATGCCCTGGATATCGCCAAGTTTCTGATTGATCAGGGCTTTCATCCGCCGACGGTTTACTTCCCGTTGACCGTAAAAGAATCGATCATGATCGAGCCGACGGAAACCGAATCCAAGGCTACGATCGATGCCTTTATCGAGGCGATGATGGCGGCCGATCAGCTGAGCCGGTCCGCGCCGGAAAAGGCCCATCAGTTTCCCGCCACTACTCCGGTGACCCGCCCCGATGAGGTCAAGGCGGCCCGTGATTTGAATACCAGCTACTTTCAGCAATCTGCCTGACCGATGACGGCACTGCGCGAAATTTCCTTTCCGGACCCAGCGGACAACATATTGTTCGATCAAGTTCTGCTTGAGGCCGCGGAGGCGGGGGAGGCCGGCGAGACGTTGCGCTTTTGGGAATCGCCCGTACCGTTTATCGTCTTGGGCCGTATCGGCCGGCCCGCTGACGAACTGAACGTCGCCGCGGTTATACAGCACGGTATATCCGTGCTGCGTCGGTGTTCCGGCGGAGGGACGGTCGTGCAGGGGCCGGGATGTCTGAATTTTGCTTTGGTCCTATCAAAAGATGAACAGCCGGAGATCGCGGATCTCAAGCGGTCTTACGGTTATATCCTGTCCAGGGTGACGGCAGCCCTGTCGGAATGCGGGGTAGAGGCGGATTATTGGCCGATCTCGGATATCGCATTAACCGGAAGCCGCCGAAAAATCTCCGGCAATGCCCAAAAACGGGGCCGGCGGTATATTTTGCACCACGGAACATTGTTATATAACGCCGACCTGAACTTGATTGAACGATATCTGTCTACGCCGCCGACTATGCCCGATTACCGGCAGGCCCGGCCCCATTTGGAATTTGTCGCGAATTCCGGAGTTGAGCCCCGGCGTTTTATCGACGGCTTGGCGCGGCAATTCCGCGCCAGCCCGGTGCCGTCAGAGGTGTCGGCGACCGAACAGTCGCGTCTACTGGGATTGCGCGGCGCCGTTCAGGTCCATGTGGGGCTTTAGACCGGATACAAATTGCTTCCAATGATTGACACGCGTTGGGGGCGTTCTATAATGAAAGAGATTTTTCTGCCGGACTTACGAGAGGAGATAACGATGATGATGAGTAATCGCTCAGGAATGGTACTGCTAGTCTGTATGTTGGCGACGGCCTCTGTCGCCGAAGCACAAATGATTAATTACAACCGACGGAGTCAACGTCAGTCGCCGAAGCAATCCGCCAAGTCCGATCTGCAGCCAATCCGGAAGGTCAAGGCGGAGGATCGCGCCATTAATTACTATCGAAGCGACTACGCAACGGAGCCGGCTGTCCAAGAGGCGTCCGCTCAACCCCGTGTGACCAACAGGGTCGAGCGGCTTTATGATTTGAATCGTGACGGCTTCCTGCAACCGGATGAAGTCTCCGATTTCTATCGGGATGTTGTTTCCTCGGTCCAAAATCGCGGGAGTTTCCGGGTTAGCTCCGATTTGCTCAGGGACTTCGATTCTGATCAGGACGGGCAGATCAGTCGTTACGAAGTGGGCGAGATCGCCAATCGATTAAATTAGATTCACGATAACTAACCGGTCACGCCGTTTTCCCGCCGTGTGACTTTCCACTTTATGATCCTTCATTCACCGACATTCCGTCGTTCCCGAAAGCCCTTCCTTTTGTTAATGACGGGATTGACTCTTGCCTCACTGTGCGGGCCTGCCCTGGTGCCGGTCCGGGCTCAATCGCAGCCCGGTGGCACCGGCGTATCCGATGTAAAGAGTAGCGAAACCTATCAGGAGTATCTGGCCTTCTTCCGGGAAGTTTTCGACATCATGCGGGAGAATTATTACAAGGATATCGATGAGGAAGACTACGACCGCTTTTTGCAAACTTTTGACCAGAAGATATTTGCCCAGCTGAATGGCGAGGGGAAGTCGAATGACTTTGTGCGCT
Organism: Candidatus Omnitrophota bacterium; assembly: GCA_020632495.1. Classification (GTDB taxonomy): domain Bacteria; phylum Omnitrophota; class Gorgyraeia; order Zapsychrales; family Zapsychraceae; genus JAGOSC01. The sequence goes on from JACKFL010000005.1 coordinate 1,997,825, forward strand.
GGCGCAGCGCCGCATTTCTGGTCGACTTTCTGAAGGAAGACGACGATATCTTTTCCGCTTTTTATCCGCCGAAGCCGGCCAAGGAGTACGAAGAAACTGCGTTGGGCAAGCGCATCGACCTTGGGCTGGAGGGGGAGCTGCTTCCGGTCGGTTTCCGGCTGACCTTCGTTGAGCCGCGTTCGAATGCCTACCAGCTGGGAATGCGCGAGAACGACTTGCTGGTCAGGATCGATCAGGATGAAGTGAGCGGTCTCAGCGAGGAGGATGTGCGTGATCGCTTGCGGCCGCTGGAAGACACGGTCGTATCGCTGGTCTATTTGGACGGACAAACCCGGGAGCCCCGGGAAGTCGACGTGGTTTCCGAAGAGTATTTTAAACAAGCGGTGTTCGACGTTCCTATACCGGTGCCCGGGATTTATTGCCTGAAAATTGAGCGCTTTAACCGCAAGACTTTTGAGGATGTCTTTCGGTTTCTCACTTTTTATCGTCAACATGGGCCGATCAAGGGGCTGATTATTGATTTGCGCGGTAATCCCGGCGGTCCACCGTTGGCGGCTCGTGAAATATCATCGTTTTTCCTGCCGGCAGGAGAGGAATTTGCCTATTTTCAGCGGAAAAACAAACCGAAGGCCGAGTTGGATGTCCCCGAACTGCCGCAGGAGCATCATTATGACGGCCCGTTGGCGATCCTAATCGACGAGGGCAGCGGCAGTGCCTCGGAGCTTTTTTCTGGAGTGATGCAACAGCGCCGGCGCGCCGTATTATTGGGTGAGAACTCCGCCGGACAGGTGTTTCTCAAAAGTATGTTTCCGCTGGATGATGAATCTATGCTATTATTAGTGACCGCACGCGGCCACTATCCTGACGGCCAAGTCTTCAGCTTCCAAGGATTAACCCCGGACCGGCACGTGGCCGGCATGAATCAGGATGACATCCTCAAGTATGCGGCGACATACATTCTCTACGTAAACCAGAAAGACAACGCATCCCTATGAAAAAAGCACCCGGCCTCAAGACGTTCCCGTCCGATAAGGGCGCAGTGAATCAAGCACGACTCCTGATCGTCGTGCCTGCTTATAATGAGGAAGGGAGCATCCGTGCGGTGGTGTCCGATATTATGTTGTCTCCATGGAATTTGGACGTGTTGGTGGTGAACGACGGATCGACGGACCAAACTTTCGAGCAGGCGCGGGCCGCAGGGGTGAATGTAATTTCACTGCCGTTTAATTTGGGTATCGGCGGGGCGGTCCAAACCGGTTTTCAATTTGCTTTGCGTCAGGGTTACGATTTGGTGGTCCAAATGGACGGTGATGGCCAGCACGATGTCGATTTTCTGGGAGCTCTTGTCAATCCCATACTGAACAATGAAGTGGATATGACGATCGGAAGCCGTTTTATCCCGCCGTATCTCGGTTATCAATCCTCGTTCGTGAGGCGGATCGGCATTAATTTCTTTGCCCGCCTTTTGAGCGCTTTAACCGGATCCCCGGTAACGGATCCGACTAGCGGATTCCGGGCCTATAACCGCAAAATGATCAATATTTTCGCCCGTTATTATCCGCACGATTTTCCGGAGCCGGAAGCTATCGTCGTGGCCGGGAGATACGGTGCGCGCATCCGTGAAGTCCCGGTGACCATGCGGGAACGGCAAGCGGGCTCGAGTTCGATCCGTTATTTCAAGACGTTGTACTACATGCTCAAAGTAACACTCGCCATTTTGCTGGGCCGCTTTAAAACCAAGAGGGGATAGCACCACATGATCATTAAATTTATAACGGTGAGCGCGGGTTTGGTGATGGTTGTTTTTGTACTGGAGTTGATCCGCAAAGAGCGTTTGACTTTTAAATATGCGTTTGCGTGGCTGGGTGTCGGCGCATTACTGGTTTTCTTTGCCGTTTTCGACGGGCTGTTGTATCAATTGGCGTACGCGTTGGGTTTTCAATTGCCCAGCAATTTTATATTCTTCAGTCTCTCCGGAGTTTTTGTGGTGTTGAGTTTCTTGATGACGGTTTTTTTATGCCAGCAAAATGAGCGGAACGATTCCATGGCGCAAAAGATCGGGATTCTCGAATTTGAAATCCGCCAACTGAAAGAAGAGCTTGAGCTGAAGGAAAGCGCGCATGAAAACCAAAAATCTTGAATTACCCGGGGCGCAGGATTGGAACCACTACTGGGAGCGCGGACAAACCCAGCGGTTCACGCGTGTCAGCTGGTCCAAGCGGAGGATCATTCGGATACTGCAACCGTACTTAAGAACCGGATGCCATGCGCTCGATGCCGGGTGCGGAAGCGGATTTTTCTCACAATTCTTTTGTGAAAGCGGAATGCGCGCCACCGCCCTCGACTACTCGCGGTCCGCTCTTGAGATTGCCGGGTCTAAGACGCGGGGCCGTGCCAAGCTGGTCCAGGCGAATCTCGTGGAGGATGACCTGTCTGTCAAGTTAACGGACCGCTATCACCTCGTTTTTACCGACGGACTTTTGGAGCACTTTGTTCCTGCCGACCAGGATCGTATCATCCGCAATTTAATGAGTGTCCTCGCCGACGACGGCGTGATTGTCACCTTCGTTCCCAACCGGTGGTCGCCGTGGGAGCTCATCCGGCCGCTTTACATGCCGGGCATAAAAGAAGACCCTTTCCGTTTGGGGGAGCTGGTCGACCTGCATGAACGGAATCATCTCCAGGTCCTCGCCCGGGGTGGGATCAATACGGTTCCCTTCGCTTTTTCTCCCGACGGACTCTTCGGTCCGGTTTTCGGAATGTTATTGTTTACCATTGCCAAATTGCGATGACACAACTGTCCGTTGCGGTCGTCATCCCCGCTTATAACGCCGAGCAGACCTTGCCTCTCTGTTTGCAGGCGTTAACATCACAGAACATCCCCCCTCAGGAAATTATCGTTGTGGACGACGGATCCACGGACCGGACTTCGGCTGTGGCTGCTTCGTTTTCCGGGGTGCGCTGTGTGCGACAGGATAATGCGGGGCCTGCAGCCGCCCGCAACCGCGGTCAGCGCGAAACCGGGGCGGATATCGTCCTGCTCACCGATTCCGATTGCGTTCCGGCCCCCGATTGGGTGGCTGCGGCAGCGGCCGGATTTGTGAGGGAGGATGTCGGGGCTGTGGCCGGAAGCTACGATATCGTCAATCCAGGGTCGCGGCTGGCCCGCTGCATTCACGCTGAGATTCTGTACCGGCATCTGCGTTTGATGCCGGAGTATCCCCGGGCTTTCGGCAGTTTTAACGTGGCCATCCGGCGGGATGTCTATGTCAAGGTGGGCGGTTTTGACGAGTCGTATCCGGCGGCCTCCGGAGAGGATAATGACCTGAGCTACCGGATCCGGCGGGCCGGGTATAAAATCCGCTTCGATCCGCGTTCGCGGGTCGGTCATCACCACCCGGAGCGGGTTATGCGTTATCTGCGGGAGCAATTCCGGCATGGTTTCTGGCGGGTTAAAATGTATCGCGCCCATCCGCATATGACCGGGGGGGACGACTATACGTTCTGGAAAGATATTGCGGAGGTGGGGTTGGCGGGATTGACAGGATTGGCGCTGCTGGCTTTGCCGTTCGGTCTGCCGGCGGTGTGCGTAGCCGCCATGGCCGGAGTTCTTATGCTGTTGCAGGCAGGGTTCTGTTTTAGGATCTGTCCCAACATGTTTGACGGAATTTTTTACACTTTGGTATTATATTTGCGTGCATTCGCGCGTGCCATGGGTTTCTCGTCGGGGATTTTGATGTCATTCGGCCGCCGAAAAACAAAAAAAAGGTAAAATTGGCTTGTGCCGATAGGGGCATATGCTAATATAAGGACGTGTTCAAGACCCCAATCAGATTTTCCGAACCATATTTCGCTATAATTGGAAGGTCATATCTTTCAACAAGATCGATGTCGTGTCCAAACCGGGCCGAGGGGCGCCCAGTTTTGGCCGGGACAATGAATCTGAACCATCCTCATCACACCTCAACTCAGTCCATCCACTTGGGTTCACTTCATTCCGCCGCATGTTTCGGGTCTTGTTGGTGTTATCCGATGCCATTGAATTTCCTTCAGTCATTTCTCGCAGAGTTGATCAGGCAGGCCGTTTGCGTTTTGGACATATTGGCCGAAACTGTTTGTCGTATTACGTCCACTGAAAGTGAAATCCGTGTTTTTCCGGCAACCTGTGGCCGGAAAAATAGCGTTTTCTCGACGAGAAAATTGATCACCTAGTTTTTCTAAATTTATTAAGAAAAAAAAAGAATTTCGTCTTGTATTTAGAGATACGTAACTATAAGATTATAACTATATGATTTTGAAGAAGAAAGAAACTGCTGAGCAAAAGCTCCTTAAAATGATCGAGGCCTCCTCCGGAGATGCCGGTGCGGCGTCGCGCGTTCAACGCAAAACGTCTCGCCAACAAGATGCTTTGTCGCTCCTGAAGACATTCAACAGCGTGTTGCTGATTTTAATTGTCGGGGTGGCCGTCCTTGTAGGCCTTGAGATCAAAAAAGGCATGGACATCATGGGAGCAGGCATTGACATCCAGGCGGAGCGGGGGATGACGGACTCGATGGATGGCGACAAAGTGCACACGGTCCAAAAATTGCCGTTTTATCTGGCCGGAGTGAACCGCCGCAACATTTTCCGGCCCTATGACGAACAGATCTTTGCCGACGTCAGCCCCGTTCAGGAACTGATGACCATTACCCGCAAGACCGAAAATCTTCGTTTGGTAGGGATTTCCTGGATGGATCGCGTCGAAAGCGCCTCGGCGATGATTGAAGATACCGAAAAGCAGGTCACCTACTTCCTGCAAAAAGGTGAAAAAATCGGCAATATCGAAGTCAAGACAATCTACGCTGACAGCGTGGAACTTGCTCTTGAAAACGAGGAGATGATACTGAGATATGACAAACCACAACTGTAAACAGACTGTACGACGGCGAGCGTTTCTCCCGCTCTTGGGCGCCCTCGCGTTGGTTGCCGGTAATTCCACGTTCGCGGCGGCGCAAGCCCCGCGTCCTATCCAGGTGAAAAACTACGAGGAAGAGATACTCAAACGCATGCAGCGGACGATCACCCTGGATGTCCGGGATATGAATATCGTCGACGTCATCAAGTTTTTGGCCCTGAAAGGGGATTTTAATGTGGTCATTTCCCCAACCGTTGAGGGGAGATCGACAGTCTTGTTGAACAGCGTAACCATCAAGGATGCGCTTGATATCGTTATTATTTCCAATAACTTAGCCTACAAGATTCAGGGCGAGATTGTCCAGATCATGACCTCCGCTGAATATGAATCGATGTTCGGCAAACGTTTCGGCGATCAGACGGTCGTGGCCATCGAGCGCCTGAATTATGCCAAGCCCAGTTACGCTTTGGCCGCGCTGGACAGCATCAAGAGCAACGTTGGACGCATTATTATAGATGAAGACACCGGATCGGTGGTTATGATCGATACCCCCGAATCCATCGCTAAAATGCGTCAGGCCATCCAAGAGATCGAAAAGCCCTTGGAGACATACATTTACACGCTCCAGTATGCCAGCGCGGATGTGGTGGCCAATAAATTGCGCGCGCGCATAGATGCCAAGGCTGTCGGTTCGATCACGCCCGATGAACGCTCCAACAAGCTGATCGTCCGGGCCTTCCCCGAACGTCGCCGCGAAATCGAAATGATCGTGAAGAAGCTCGACTCTCCCACAAAGGAGGTATTGGTCGACGCGCGTATTCTCCAAGTCGTTCTCAATCCGGAGTATGACGTGGGCATTGATTGGAATAAGGATTTTCGCAAGAGTGGTGACGATGAATTGCGAAAGCTCCAATTCAACAACGTTTATCTCAATGCCGACAATTTGTCCAACAGCGACAATCTGGCCAATACCTTCGGTCAGGTTGCCTTCGGAGATATCAATGTTGATTCGTTTGAGCTGACTTTGCGCGCCTTGCGCCAGGTTAGTGAAACCAAGATTTTGTCCAATCCCAAGATCCTGGTGACTAATAATGAGGAAGCCAAGATTCACATCGGAGATACGGTTCCGTACATTATATCCACAACTTCCGGAACGGGCGACAATGCCATTACGAGCGAAGATGTCCGGTTTATCGATGTCGGTCTTAAACTCAACGTGACACCGATCATCAATGACGAAGGCTTTGTGACCATGCGCCTGCGTCCGGAAATTTCCACGATTGTCGGCGTCGTCGAGTCGCAGGGCGGCGGTATCCCTCAGGTGAACAAGACCGAAGTGGAAACAACGGTCATGGTACACGACGGGCACAGTATAGTCTTGGGCGGACTTAAGAAAGATGACCGGGTCCACTCCAAGAAGGGTTTTCCGGGGCTGATGGATGTTCCGGTGATGGGGGCTCTCTTCGGCCGGACTTCCGATGAATATGCACAAACCGAGATCGTCATATTTCTGACGCCGCACGTCATTAAAGGCCACGAAGATTACGCGCAGATGAATGGCAACATCAAACCTTTTAAATCGTATAGTAACGAATAACAAACTTTATGACAAAGGGCTTACATATGCGCCAAAGAGGACTTGAGATGAAAAGCAGCCACCATCCGACGATAATCGTATGTCTTATGTGCAGCCTCATACTCGGCCTGGTTGGCACCGCCGGAGCGCAACTCGAAGGCAAAGAGATTCGCAACCGCGAACACCAGACGCTCGACCTTTTGTCCAATATCGACACCTACAATATCAACGATGAACGTCTGCGCATGGATGCCGCGAAGGCTCACTACAATATGGGCAACATATATTTTGAGAAGGGGTACTACGAGATCGCCGCGCGCGAGTACTACCAGGCGGTTACCCTGATGCCCAACGACCCGGACACGCATTTCAATCTCGCATTTGTCAGCAGCGAGTATTTAAGGGATTTCAAGACGGCGCTAAAACATTATAAGATGTACCTCTATCTGAATCCGGACGCTAAGGACCGCGCCTTCGTTAACGAAAAGATTATGCACGCCCAGTTGGAGATCCGGGGAACACTGGACTCCATTCTGGAAAAAGATATCAATAAGTAACTTGAGTGAGTTGTCGTTTGTGTCATTGGCGCATTCACCATCGGTTGGCAAATTAACGCAATAACTTAGAGTGATCTACAGTAAATCGGATGATTTACCGCCTGAAAACTGTATGATTCAACAACCTATATGTTGTATCCGGGTCAGTCCGGGCACAACGGGTGGTATCATTCGGTAGGTCCTACAGTCACATGCGAAATTTATTTTTAGTCAATCTCCAGATCCCCTCAATACTATTTATACTATTGTTTTGCGGATCCGACGCCCTCGCCAGCAATCTCTCCGTGTCCAATGTCGCCATTGCCTCCCGCAATCCGTCAACCAAGAAGCTGACCGCCACGTTCGATCTTACCTGGGAGAACGCCTGGAAAACCAAAATCAACCACGATGCGGTATGGGTCACGCTCCGTCTGCATAAGGCAGGAGCCAATCCCGTGGCCAAGAAATTGTGCCCGTTGTCGGCCTCGGGGATTAACCCCTCAGGAACGGGTACCGGCACATCCCCCAATATCGAAATTTATGTTCCTACGGACAAAGCCGGGGCGTTTATCCGTTTATCGGACTACGGCATTCAGCCGAATGTCGTCTCACAAGGCATTCAGATCGAGATCGATTACGAAGCCTGCGGATTCGCGGCGGATGATTCAGTCTACCTAAGTGTCTTCGGGCTGGAGATGGTCTACATCCCGAAGGGCGCATTTTACGCCGGCGACTACGGGACGAGTACGGCGGTCCTGACCGAAGGCAGCGCGGATGCCGATCCGTGGCATCTTATGTCGGCCGGGCCATTGTCCGTTTCCAACCCGACCATGGACGGCTATCGGTATTCCGCGGTCGGGCACGCCGGTGAAGATGCCTCCGGCAGCGCATTCTCGGTGTCGGCCGCATTTCCCAATGGTTACAAGGCCTTTTACGTGATGAAGTATGAGCTGACCGAGGGGCAATGGATTGAATTTCTGAATTCACTCCCGTCCGCCGCGGCGCGCGCGCATCATGATGTGACCGATAATAATCACAAAAACAGCGACGCGGTGCGTGCCAGAAACACTGTCAGTTGTTCCGGCTCTCCGGTAACCTGCTCGACACAAAGGCCCTACCGGGCGGCAGGTTATTTGACGTGGATGGATCTGGCGGCTTTTCTTGACTGGGCGGCCCTGCGTCCGATGACCGAACTGGAATTTGAAAAGGCCTCCCGCGGACCGGTCGTCCCGGAAGAGGGAGAATTTCCCTGGGGAGACCAAACGATTACCGCCGCAAACACTGTGACAACGGGCGACGAAGGCGGGTCCGAACGCGTTCTGACAGCGGGTGCTAACGCCCACTTCGGCAGCGCCGTGATCAGCGGCGGTGATGCCGTGTACGGGGCTGAATATGCCTACGGCCCCTTACGCCAGGGGATTTTCGCAGGTTCCGAGTCCAACCGGGTCAGCTCAGGCGCCTCCTATTACGGTGTCATGGAGCTATCCGGAAATGTATGGGAGCGGACCGTGACCATCGGTAACGCCAGCGGTCGTAACTTTGCCGGTTCTCACGGTGACGGAGTACTTTCCACCGCAAGCGGTTTCGAGGGATACGCCAATCAGTCCGATTGGCCGGGAATTAATCCCACGCCGGCCCGTGGAGTGGACGGCGCTGACGGATCCGGGTACCGGGGCGGAAGTTTTGCCGCGTCCCAAGGGACACTGCGCGTTTCCGACCGTTCCAGGGCCGCGGAGACCAACCCCGCCGCATCTTCCGACAGCGGCGGCAGAGGAGTAAGGACTGATGATGCGAATTGATATGAGACCTGCCTTGCGATTCGTTCTGGGAACAGTGACATCCTTAGCCCTGATTTTCCCGGGAACCGCGCTGGCCAATCACCTGCAGATCGACAATTATGAGGTGACGGCGATCGATGAGGCCAGCAACATGATGACATTTACCGGAGATTTCATGTGGGAAAACAGCTGGCGGAATGTCAACAGCAACGACGCGGTCTGGGTCTTCGTCAAGTATTCCCTCGACGGCGGCGCGACCTGGAACCACGCCAGTATGACATCCAGCGGACTCAATCCCATCGGCTTTGCCGCTCCGGCGGGCTTCCAGATCGTGGTTCCTAATGACGAACGTGGATTTTTTCTGGAGCCGACGAGCTTCAGCAGCGGCGATGTGAATGTCCAGGGTGTCAGATTTTCCTGGGATTATGCCCAGGACGGTCTTAGTGATGAACAGGCCATGGCAGCCAATACGATCACCAAGGTTTTCGGAATCGAAATGGTCAAGATTCCCGAAGGCGCCTTTTACGCGGGCGACGGAAACAGCTCCTCGGCGCATCACTTTAAGCAAGGATTGGGTGACAACGATCCGTGGTACATCGAAAGTTCCGGGGCGATCAATGTCGCCAACGCGGGCAGTGACGGCTACTATTACCAAAGCGCCGGGGCCAGCGGAGAAAGTGCCACCGGATCCTCATTCTTGATACCCACGTCGTTTCCCAAAGGATACAGCGCTTTTTATGTAATGAAGTATGAATTGACCGAGGGACAGTGGGTCAGCTTTTTTAATACCTTAAGTTATGCGCAAAAGATGAACCGCGATATTACGGCCGCCAGCCGCGGCGGTAAGAATACCGATACGATCGTTAACCGCAACACGGTGAGCTGGGATGCCGGCAATCCTCGCTCACAGGCCGGGACATCGCGGCCCGACCGTCCGGTGACGTACATCTCGTGGCCGGATTTGTTGGCCTACGCCGACTGGGCGGGATTGCGGCCCGTTACCGAACTGGAGTACGAAAAAGCGGCGCGCGGAGTTGATGTTTTGCCTGTGGCTGACGAATATGCCTGGGGAAAAACGACGTATAACGACGCTCAGGCCGGTGAAATCTATCCGAACGCTGACGAGACCGGCCAGGAGCAGATTTTCGACGGCGCGGCCAATCTTAACCGTAACGCGCTGAGCTGGTCATCGGGAGACGGACGTCCCGGCGGCCCGGCCGACGGACAGAAGGGGCCGTTGCGCGTCGGTATTTTTGCCGAAGACTCCACCAACCGGGTGACGAGCGGCTCCGGTTTTTACGGCACCATGGAGTTGTCCGGTAATCTGGCCGAAATGGTGGTGTCGGTCGGTCGTACGGAAGGGCGCAATTTCTTGGGTTCGCACGGCGACGGTATACTCTCCAGCGCCACCGGATATGCCGGCAACGCGACCAACATTGACTGGCCGGGAATTGATCCGGTCGATCCGAACCGCGGCGTGACGTCCACGGTCGGTTCGGGAACCCGCGGCGGGGATTTTCAATCCGCGGATGTCAGACTGTTCCAGATTTCCACCCGGACCAACGCTACGCGCGACCCGGATAGTCAAGGGTACTACCAGCGTTTCGATCCGGCATTCGGGGTATTCCAGGGGGGCCGTTTGGCTCGCACGGCCCCTTAGGGCTTCGACATTGCTCGGTACTCATGGTGAGCAATATTTCATCCTTCCGGTACGGGGAGCTGAAATAAGTCGAACCACTTGGTTCAGATAACGGTTGGCACTTTCAGGTTTTATGAGAAAATCCACAAAATCAGGCTGGTATCTCCATTTGCACAGGGCCGTGACGTGTGTCGTCGCGGTTCTGTTTATATTTGCGCAAATTCCGACGGTATCGTATGCGCAATTTACAGGTGGTCCCTTTAGCGGGGACGAAGAATCATCCCTTGGTGATGATATCTATACGGGCGGGCCCAATTCGGGCCTTTCGAGTGGCACTTCCCCCAGCGCCGAGTCTTTGTCACACGGCGCTCCCACCAAACTGGTCTTCACACAATACCCTTCCGCAACAAAGCACAGCGTGGAATTTCGCCGCCAACCGATAATCGAAATCCGCGATGCCAATGACAACCTTGTCACAACCGACAACTCCACTCAAGTTACGTTGGATATCTTTAACAACCCCGGGGCCGGTGAGTTGCGTGGGACCACGACGCTTACCGCATCCGGTGGAAAGGTCGAGTTTACCGGCTTGTCCGTTACCACCGCGGGGGAGATGTATTCACTCATTGCCACGGCTCCCGGCCTGACATCGGCCATCTCGGATCCCTTTGATATCTTTCCGGGTACCGGTGTCAGGCTGGCAGCCGTATGGG